>CAWGTM010000019.1:0-260492 GCA_963825445.1 uncultured Actinomycetota bacterium | reverse complement strand
ACTTGAACCCCCACGCCCGCTAAGGGCACTAGCACCTCAAGCTAGCGCGTCTGCCATTCCGCCACTCGGACTTGTGTGGGCGACAGCCTATCCGATGCCCAATCGGGGGCCCAAACTGCCTCGGGGTTTTGTCGCCGGTGGTAGGAAGGGCCCGTGACCGAACCTACCGACTCCATCGCGTTGGCCCAGGATGAGGCCGTCTCGATGACCAGTGAGCTCATCCGGATCGACACCTCCAACACCGGGGAGCTTGAGACGACCGTGGGGGAGCGGGAGGCGGCCGACTACGTCGCCGCGAGGCTCTCCGAAGTTGGGTATGAGATCACCCGGGTGGAGTCCGGGGCTCCTGGGCGGGACAACGTCTTCGTGCGGTTGGCCGGGGCTGACCCCGACCGGGGGGCGCTGCTGGTGCATGGGCACCTGGATGTAGTGCCGGCTGACCCCACCGAGTGGTCTGTGCACCCCTTTTCGGGTGCGATCCAGGACGGGTATGTCTGGGGGCGGGGGGCCGTGGACATGAAGGACATGGTCGCCATGACGCTCGCCGTCGCTCGGCGGCTCAAGCGGGACGGGGTGGTGCCGCCTCGGGACATCGTCTTCGCGTTCCTCGCTGATGAGGAGGCCGGCGGGCACTACGGGTCGCAGTGGCTCGTGGAGAACCGGCCCGAGCTGTTCGACGGGATCACCGAGGCCGTGGGCGAGGTGGGTGGGTTCTCGATCTCGCTGTCGGACTCCCTTCGGGCGTACACGATCGAGATCGGGGAGAAGGGGATCGCGTGGATGCGCCTGCGGGTTCGGGGGCGCGCGGGCCACGGGTCGATGCTCCACGACGACAACGCCGTCACCAAGCTGGCCGAGGCTGTCGCGCGGCTCGGACGGCATGAGTTTCCGCTGGTGTTGACAGATTCCGTGCGGGCGTTCCTTGCCTCGATCACCGAGTTGACCGGGGTTGAGTTCGATCTTGAGAACCTCGCGGGCGCGGTGGACAAGTTCGGGCCGTTCGGGCGGGTGGTCGGCGCCACGCTGCGCGACACCGCCAACCCCACCATGTTGAACGCCGGTTACAAGGCCAACGTCATCCCGTCGGTGGCCGAGGCGGTGGTCGACTGCCGCATCCTGCCGGGTCGGGAGGAGGCGTTCCTGCGTGAGTTGGACGAGATCCTCGGGCCGGACGTCGAGCGGGAGTGGATCTCGAAGCTGCCGCCGGTGGAGACGACCTTCGACGGGGACCTGGTGGCGGCCATGGCCGCGGCGATCGACGCCGAAGACCCGGGCGCCAAGACGCTGCCGTACATGCTCTCGGGTGGCACGGACGCCAAGGCCATCCACACGCTGGGCATCCGGTGCTTCGGGTTCGCGCCGCTTCAGCTGCCCGCCGATCTGGACTTCTCGGCGCTGTTCCACGGTGTGGACGAGCGGGTGCCGGTCGACGCGCTGCGGTTCGGGACGCGCGTGCTGGATCGCTTCCTGCGTTCCTGCTGACTTCGCGTCAGGGAGGGACCCGGACTGCTCGACCGGCTGGTGGCGATTCTGCGATCAGTCGTGCTTCTCGGGCTTCGCGGGGAAGGTCCCTGAGTGCGTTTGTGCAGGTGGGCCCAGGGAGGCGGGTAGGGAGTCAGGGAGTTCTCCCTACCGCCTCCCTGGCGCTGTTGGCTTACTCAGCCGCTGCTGACGTCCAGGAAATCCCGGTCGATATTGACCGTGACTCCGCCATGGGTTTCGGGGGTGTCCCCGGTGTACTGGTGGAGACGACGTCCGCCCGTGAAGTAGTCGTTCGAGCAGTACTGCCCGGAGTCGGTGTCGGCCTCTCCGTTCCACCAGGCGAACCAGAGGTGATCGGGCATCGTGTACTGGTTGTTGTCGTAGTTGGCACACAGGTCGGCCACGCCGGACGCGCCGCTGGAGTACATGCCGGACAGCCAGCCCGCGGCGTTCAGCCCTTCGGCCCATCCGGAGACGAAGGACATCACGGACGCGGTGCATCCGTCATAGGCCTCGATGTCGACGTAGATGGCGCTGCCCGCGCCGAAGCCCAACGCGGTCGCCGCCGAGATGGCGGCGTCGGCCTCGTCGACGCCCTGTTGCCTGGCGGTGGCCGGGTCGGTCGAGAACACCTCGTCGTATCGCGGGTTGCACGGCGCTTCCAGACCGTGGTGGATGACGATGAACTGCCACCCGTTGGTGTACTGCGTGCTCACCCACTCCGGGGTCAACAGGTTCTGGCTGCACGCGCGGTTGACGCCGCTGGTGTAGATGCCGACGGCCTTGAACGGCGACGCCCGCCACGCGTCCATTGTCGACTGACTCTGCGCGGTGCAGGTGTCGAAGGCGTTGTCGTTCAGCGTTCCGGGAGCGACGATCGGCGCCGCCGCGGCCTTGGTGGTCCCGATGTCGAAGGTCGCCAGCCTCGCGGGCCGGGCGCCCTCGCCCAGCCGCGCGGAGTTCAGGACGGCACGCACCTCATCCTCGGTCCGCGAGCTGTGCGCGGCCGTCACCAGCACCCCGGCGTCCTCGACGGCCACCTGGATGCGGTGGTTGACGGACCGGGCCTTCGCGTCCCCGGTTTCGGTCGTGCCCGCCGCGGTGTCGTCGGTCGCCGTGGCGGCGGATGTCGCGTCCAGCGGTGAGATCACCAGCCCGGCCGTGCGTCCGCCGGAGATGGTGGACGGACAGTCGGCGACCTCGCCGGGCGTGCCCAGGTAGACGGTGGGGGTGTCGAAGCGGATGCAGGCGCTGGGGTCACCCTCCAGGTCCACGACCCGCCACGACGCGGGAACCTCGACCTCGTAGCCGTGGTAGCCGACCGTCCGCAGACCGGGATCGGCCAGCGCGGCTTGCCCTGCTGCCGTCACCACCGTCGCGAAGATCGCCACGAGCAGCCGCTTCGACAATCGTGACATGGAGGCGCTCCTAGAGGTGGGGACGTCCCAACGCACCATCTCAGAAAGTCATACGTTCTGTCTATATTTCACCAGGTGTACGCGATCTTTGTGAACTTCCTACTTTCGGGGGTTGTCGGAAGCGGGGAGTAGACCCCGTTGCTCCGCGTCCCTCCACAGAGCTGGAGGTATCGGGATGGACACGCCGGTCATGCTGTCGGTGATCTCCTCCGGCGTGCGGGCGCCCACCAGCACCGTGGCCACAGCGGGGTGCGTGAACGGGAACTGGACGGCCGCGGCCAGCAGCGGAACGTCGTGCTGGGCGCACAGCGACTGCCAGGCAACCGCGCGAGGATCGGTCTTCAGCAGCCCGCCCTGGAATGCGCCCGCCGCGATGACCGCGACCCCGCGTTGGTGGCACAGCGGGAGGAAGTCGGCCAGCGCCGACTGGTCCAGTAGCGAGTACCGGCCGGCCAGCAGGACGCAGTCCGGGCCGGGCGTGGCCACCGAGCGGAGGTAGCGCGCGGCGACGTCGGCGTGGTTCACGCCGATCGAGACCGCGCCGATGGTGCCCGCCGCGCGGAGGTCGGCCAGGGCTCGGTAGGCGGAGGTGACCGCCGCCGGGAAGTCCTGGTCCGGGTCGTGGACGTGGAGGAGGTCGACGCGATCCAGGCCCAGTCGCTCCAGGCTGTCCTCCACCGAGCGGCGGACCGCCGAGTACGAGTAGTCCAGCCGTGGGCCGACACCAGCAGGGGGATCGGCCCAGATGTCCTGCGTGTCCGGGCCACCCGGCTCGATCAGGCGACCCACCTTCGTGCTCAGGACGTAGCCGGTGCGCCCAGCGAGCGCGAAGCCCGCCCGGCGCTCCGACAGGCCGTACCCGTACACCGGCGCCGTGTCGAAGTAGCGGACGCCCAACTCCCACGCCCGGTCGATGGTCGCCATCGCCTGGGCTTCGGGGACCGCCTCGAACAGGCCGCCGATCGACGCCAGGCCCAGCCCCAGGCGGGTGACGGTCAGGTCGGTTCGGCCCAGCGGCACTCGATCATGTCCCCGCACCGGACCATCCTCCCGTAACGGACATGTAGTTGAATGTGAACCAATCGTGGAAGCGCGGCGTACTCCACCGTGACTGATCAGCTATCCGGGGAGGGATCCCGTGCCTGAGTTCATCGACGGACTGCCGTTGCACGCTCTGGTCGTGCACTTCGTGGTCGTGATGTTGCCGCTCTCCGTACTCGGTGCGGTGGTCATCGCCGTGTGGCCGGCTGCCCGGCGGCGCTTCGGGTGGCTGGTGGTGGCGGCGGCCGGGGCGAGCGCGCTCGCGGTGCCGATCGCGGCCAACAGCGGCAAGGAGCTGGCGAACCGGATTCCCCGCGACGACCTGATCGCCCGGCACGAGGAGCTGGGGGAGAGCCTCGTCTGGTGGGCGGTGCCGCTGTTCATCGTGGTGCTCGGCCTGATGGTGCTGCACACCAAGATGCAGCAGCCGGCGACCGTCATCACGGTCGTCGCCGCGGTGGTGACCATCGGGATCGCCGTCGGCACCGGTGTGATGACCTACCGCGTGGGTGACGCCGGGGCGCGGTCGGTCTGGGGCGACGTCGAGAACATCCCCCGCGCGCAACGGTTAGGTACTGAGGCCGGGCACCAACCCGCGCGAGACGCGGCGCTTCAGCACGATCTTGCGGGTTCCGTCGGAGTAGAGCCGCACGTTCGACAGCTCCCAGCCCGCGAACTCCGCGTGGATGGACAGCTGCGTGGCCGCCGCGCGCCGGGACACCCCGGGCGGTATGCGCAACGGCCGGTACTCCCAGTCCCCGTCGATCACCCCGTCGGTACTGCTCATACTGCGATCACCTGAATTCCCTTACCGGTTGCGGACGCGACGATCACCCGCCCGCTCTTCTCATCCACCGTCACCGTGTTCGGCTGCTCGACCGTGGGGAAGCGGTGCCGCTCCCGCGGCTCCTCCCCGGCGATGTCGTAGCCGACGACCTCGTTGGTCTCGGTCAGGGTCACCCACAACAAGTCCCGCTCCCGGTCGTAGGCGAGCCCGTACGGGGCGCCCGGCACCGGGAAGTTCTGGCGCAGCAGCAAGGGATCGACGGAGAACGCGAGCAGCGCGTCGCCCCGGGTGTCGGTCAGCAGCACGCGGCCGAAGCGGTCGGTCACCGCGTTGGTGGAGCCCTGGCCGGCGCGCAGGCCCTCGTCGACCGTGCCGGCGGGGACGTCCAGTTCGAACACGGCGTTGCGCAGCCGGTCGAAGACGACCGCGTGGTCGCCGGGGGACAGGACCACGTCGGCGCTGAGCAGGCCGCCGCTGATCATCCGCTGGGTGCGGTCGCCGTCGAGCACGGCCACGGCCTGGCGGTCGCGGACCGCGACGAGCGTGCGGTCGCCGAACGTGGTGGCACTGACCGGTTCGCCGTCGATGGCGGCCGGCTCCACCGCGCCGCCCGGCAGCGCGATCCGCACGAGTTCACCGCCGGCGCCCACGGACGCGAGCAACCGCGAACCGTCGACGCTGAGCGTGTCGGCCGGCCCGGACAGCGGCACGGTGGTCGGCTGGCCCAAGCCGGAAGAAGCCCCGGAAATCAAGGGGTACAACAAGACCGTGGAGTCGACGGCCACGGCCAGCACGTCGGAGGCCACCACCATCGACGTGGGCGAGCCGGCGAGGGGGACCACCGCGCCGGCGGGTGTACCCGCGGCCGGTGACCTCGCCGGCGTCGCCGCCGTGGGGTTGTCGGACACCATCAACTCGTCGCTTGGCTGACCCGAGCTGCAACCAGAGCCAACCGCCGCGCACAGCATGAGCAACGCGGCTACCTTGCGACGCAACATCGACCTCCGACACGTCCGGTGGCCCGACGAGCGCCCGGAGCGGACACCGTCGGGACATCTCTCCAGCATCCCTCAAGACTGCTCAGGACGCTAACCCCCGTTACGGGGTGTCGTGTCTTGGGTCCCCCTCACTCAGTGTCGCGTCACCAAACCGCTCCGGAGGTCGTAGACCGCCACGATGATGCGGAGGCCGTTCTCCTCGACGGCCGTGCGGATGGCGTAGGACCGCAACGGCAGTTCGGCCGCGATCCGCGTGGCCTGGTTGCGGACGCAGGCCGCCACGAACCTGGCCTCGTTCGGGTCGGGTGGCGTGGCGCGCACGGTGGCCTCGATGGCCCTGGCCACCGTGCTGACCGACCCGGTGACCCCGCTCGTGCCGCGGACCAGGTCGATGGCCGCCTTCACGGCACCGCACTCGGAATGGCCGAGCACGACCACGGTCGGCACGTGCAGGTGTTCGGCCGCGTACTCGATGCTGCCGACCACGGCGTCGTCGAGCACCTCGCCGACCGCGCGGACCGTGAACAGGTCGCCGAGGCCCTGGTCGAACAGGATTTCCGGGGGCACCCGGGAGTCGGCGCAGCCGAGGACGCAGGCGAACGGCTGCTGTCCGTTCACCAGGTCCTCGCGCCAGTCGGGGTCCTGACGGGGGTGCTTGGGCCTGCCGGCGGCGAACCGGGCGTTGCCCTCGGTCAGCCGTCTCCAGACATCCGAAGGCGGGGCGGAAATCAGGGGTTGGGCCAGAAGCGGGGAGCCGCTACCCGCGGCGACACCGGCGACCGCGGCGGTCCCCAGAGCCAACACCGAGCGGCGCGACCACTTTGCATACTCCATACTGCATACCATCCCGCAGTATGTCCGGTCTGCGCAACCGATCGGTCACCGAGAGTCAGCCGAGGCCCTGCTCCGGATAGCCCAGCTCGATGTCGCTCACATCGTCGAGCGCGGCTCGGATGGCGGCCGGCAGGATCAGTTCCTCGGAGACGAGCGAGCCGAGCAGCTGCCCGGTGTCCCGCGCGCCGACGATCGCCGACACCACGCCCGGCCGGTCGCGGACCCAGGCCAGCGCCACCGACAGGGGAGAGGTGGCCAAGCCGTCGGCCGCCGTGACCACCGCCTGCACGATCCGCGCGGCGCGTTCCGTGCGGTGGTGCTCGACGTAGGGCGCGAGGTGGCTGGACGCGCCCCGGGAGTCGGCGGGCGTGGCCGCCCGGTACTTGCCGGTGAGCACGCCCCGGCCGAGCGGCGCCCACGCGAGCAATCCGACGCCGTGGTGGGCGGCGGCCGGCTCGACCTCGCGCTCGATGCCGCGCTCGAGCAGGGAGTACTCCATCTGGGCACTCACCAGCGGCGCCGTCCGACCCTTCTGCAGGGTCGCGGCGGTCGCCAACTGCCAGCCCGAGTAGTTGGACACGCCCGCGTAGCGGACCTTGCCGCTGGTGACGGCCGCGTCCAGCGCTGCCAGGGTCTCCTCGATGGGCACGGTCGGGTCCCACGCGTGGAGTTGCCACAGGTCGATGTGGTCGACGCCGAGCCGGCGCAGCGAGCCTTCGAGCGCGGCGAGCAGCGCGCCCCGCGAGGCGCCGCCGCCGAACGGTCCGTCGTCGCGTCTGGCCACGGCTTTGGTGGCGAGCACGACGTCCTGGCGGGGCACCAGGTCGTCGAGTAAGCCGCCGAGGATCCGTTCGGCCTCGCCGTCGTTGAAGACGTCGGCCGTGTCCACGAGGGTTCCGCCGAGGTCGGCGAACGCGACGAGCTGGCTGGCCGCCTCGTCGGCGTCGGTGTCCTGGCCCCAGGACATGGTGCCCAGGCCGATCCTGGACACCCGCAGCCCACTGTGCCCGAGGTGTCGTTGCTCCACCGGGGAAGCCTAAGCGGATCACCTCGTTGCCGCTGGCAGGCACCCCGAACGCGTGGGGGGAACCACAGTTGGCGGTCAGCCAATTAGCGGTAGGCTCTGGCGATGCGACTCGGACTGAACCTCGGTTACTGGGGTGCCGGCAACGACGCGAACAACCTCACGCTCGCCAGGGAGGCCGACAAGCTCGGCTTCTCCGTGGCCTGGGCCGCGGAGGCCTACGGCTCCGACGTGCCCACGGTGCTCGCGTGGATCGCCGCGCAGACCACGAAGATGGACGTGGGCAGCGCGATCCTGCAGATCCCCGCGCGCCAGCCCACCATGGCCGCCATGACGGCCGCCACCCTCGACTCGCTGTCCGGCGGCCGTTTCCGCCTCGGCCTCGGCGTGTCCGGCCCGCAGGTCTCCGAGGGCTGGTACGGCGTCAAGTTCGACAAGCCGCTGGCCCGCACCCGCGAGTACGTGGACATCGTGAGGACCGCCCTGCGCCGCGAGCGGGTCTCCTACGAGGGCAAGCACTTCACGCTGCCGCTGCCCGACGGCCCCGGCAAGCCGCTCAAGCTCACCGTCCACCCGGTCCGCGAGCAGATCCCGATCTACCTGGCCTCCATCGGCCCGAAGAACCTCGAGCTGACCGGCGAGATCGCCGACGGCTGGCTCGCGATCTTCTACTCCCCGGAGTTCGGTCCCGAGGCGCTCAAGCTGATCGCCAAGGGCCGTGAGAAGGCCGGCAAGACGATGGCCGGCTTCGACGTCGTGCCGACCGTGCCGATCGTGGTGAACGACGACTGGAAGGCGGCGGCCGACACCGTGCGGCCCTACGCGGCGCTCTACGTCGGCGGCATGGGCAGCCGCGAGCAGAACTTCTACAACAACCTGGCCTGCCGCATGGGCTACGAGGCCGAGGCGACCGAGGTGCAGGACGCCTACCTGGCCAAGGACTACGCGGGCGCCGCGGCCAAGGTGCCGCTCGGCTTCCTCGACGCGACCGCCCTGCTGGGACCCAAGGAGCGGATCGCGGAGCACATGCGTGCGCTCGCCGATTCGGGGGTCACCACTCTGACGCTGTCACCGGTACTGCAAGATCTCGAGCACGGCATCGCGGCTCTGCGCGTCGCGGTGGAGGCTCTGGATCTCGCGGGAGTTGGTAGTTGAGCTGGCTCGAAGCCCTCTTTCTCGGTCTCATTCAGGGACTGACTGAGTTCCTCCCGATCTCCTCCAGCGCCCACTTACGCGTGTCGGCGGCGTTCGCCGGCTGGGACGACCCGGGGGCGGCCTTCACGGCCGTCACCCAGATCGGCACGGAGACGGCCGTCGTCCTGTACTTCCGCAAGAAGATCGGCCGGATCCTGGTCGCCTGGTTCCGGTCGCTTCGGCGGCCGTCGACCTGGCGTGACGACCCGGACTCGCGGATGGGCTGGCTGGTGATCATCGGCACGCTGCCGATCGCCGTCCTCGGCATCCTGTTCCAGGACCAGATCGACCACGCCTTCCGGGACCTGCGCCTGATCGCGTTCACGCTGATCTTCTTCGGCATCCTGCTCGGCATCGCCGACCTCATCGGCTACCGCTTCCGCACGCTCGACCAGCACCTGACCGTGCCGCACGGCATCTGGTTCGGTCTCGCCCAGGCCCTCGCGCTGATCCCCGGCGTGTCCCGTTCGGGCGGCACGATCACCGCGGGCCGGCTGATGGGCTACAAGCGCGAGGAGGCCGCCGAGTACGCGTTCCTGCTGGCCGTGCCGGCCGTGTTCGCGTCGGGCTTCTACAAGCTGACCGACATCGGCGGTACGAACTCGCCGGCGTGGGGCCCGACGATCGTGGCGACCATCGTGGCGTTCGGCGTCGGCTACGTGGTGATCGCGTGGCTGATGGCGTTCATCAAGAAGCGCAGCTTCATGCCGTTCGTGGTCTACCGGCTGGCCCTGGGCGCACTGATCCTGGTGCTGGTGGGCACGGGGGCGCTGGACCCCAACGCCGGTCCCACCTCGTAGTCTTGCCCCGTGGGAACCGTCGTTCTGCTCAGACATGCCA
This sequence comes from uncultured Actinomycetota bacterium, assembly GCA_963825445.1. Lineage (GTDB taxonomy): Bacteria > Actinomycetota > Actinomycetes > Mycobacteriales > Pseudonocardiaceae > Actinophytocola. Next base: position 250,874 of record CAWGTM010000019.1, on the reverse strand, counting down.
GGTCCACGGCCAACGGGGCCGGGGTGCTGGCCGGGCGCTCGCCGGGCGTCGAGTTGGACTCGTCCGGTCGCGGCCAGGCCGACGCGCTGGTGGAGCGGCTGACCGACGTGCCGCTGGCCGAGATCGTGTCCTCGCCGCTGCAGCGCTGCCGCCAGACGGTCACCCCGCTCGCCGCCGCACGCGGGCTGGAACCGGTGATCGAGGACCGGTTGTCCGAAGTGGACTACGGTGCCTGGACCGGACGCGAACTGAAGGACCTGTTCAAGGAGAAACTGTGGTCGGTGGTGCAGCAGCACCCGTCGGCCGCCGTGTTCCCCGAGGGCGAGGGCCTGGCCACCGTGCAGACCCGGGCGGTGGCCGCGGTCCGCGAGCACGACGCGCGCATCACGGCGGCACACGGGCCCGGTGCCGTGTGGTTGCTGTGCAGCCACGGTGACGTGCTGAAGGCGCTGCTGGCCGACGCGCTCGGCCAGCACCTCGACTCGTTCCAGCGGATCGTGGTGAACCCGGCGTCGGTTTCGGTGGTGCAGTACACGGACACGCGGCCGTTCGTGCTGCGGATGAACGACAACGGAGGAGAATTGGCCAGCATCGTGCCCCCCGCCCCGAAGGCCGGCGAGGACGACCCGCCCGCGAGCGACGCGGTTCCTGGTGGCGTGACCGGGAAGGCCGTCTGATGGCGCGGCCAGGATCGGTCTCCGCGGCCGCGACGCTCGGCATCCTGCAGGCCCTGATCTCCGCGGCCGGCACGGCGTACCTCACGTGGGTGGCCGACGACGACTTCTGGAGCAGGGACGAACTGGGCGCCGGGCTGTGGCCGCAGGCCGCGGTCGGACTGGTGGGCGCGCTGCTGCTCGTCGCCGGCGCGGTCCGGCTCCGGGGCGGCACCGGACGCGGGTTGTTCCTCCTGGCGATCGTCCTGCAGGTGCTGCTCTGTCTGTTCTGGACGTACTTCCTGTACGTGAACGACGACGTCTTCTTCGTGCCGCTGGTGATCGCCGGGGTGCCGGTGACCGCGTTCTTCCTCGCGTCGGGGGCGCGAGCGCGCCGATCGGTAGTTTCCCGGCACGATTAGGTCGCGCCGCCGGGGATGACGCCGCGCCTGTGACAAAATTCGGGCGAATGGTCCGGTAGGTCACGGGGGAGCGACGATGACACAGTCCCACGATCAGGTGCCCGAGGCCGGTCCGCCGCCCGCCGAGCCCGCGGTCCCGGGGTTCCAGGCGCCGCCGGCCGGCTACGTCTACCAGGACCAGCCGACCCACGCCTACGATCAGCCGCCTGCGCAGCGGCCGTACCCCTACGGCTACCCGGTCGCCCCGCTGCCGCAGGCCCCTGCGGCGCAGGGGCACTACCGGCGGCCGGGGGTGATCACGGCGTCGGCGGTGCTCGGCTTCGTCCAGGCCGGCATCACGGGGCTCGCCACCCTCATCATGTTCGTGGGCCTGTTCGACAGCGGGTTCGGCACCGGCCGACTGCTGGTGCAGACCCTGGCCGTGCTGGCGGCGGCCGCGGGTGTCGGGCTGCTCATCGCCGGCGGCGTCAAGATCATGGCCGGCACGGACCGCACCCTGTTGATGGCGGCGTGCGTGCTGCAGTTCGTGATCTGCTTCTTCTACATCATCGTCTTCGCCACGCTGTCGGACGGCGTGTTCGGCCCGGACAACCCGTCCGAGGTGGACGGATCGCGGGACGCCGCACGGGGCGCTCTGATCGTCTCCGCCGTCATGTTCGCGATCCTGCCGGTCATCAGCCTGTCCATGTCGCGGGGCCGGTCGGCCACTGAGTTCCTGCGGTCCCGCGGGGTGCGGTGACACCTGATTCGGCAACACTTCGGCACGAATACGCGATTGCCCTGGCAAGGTCGGGGATCTGTGCCAATATTCGAGGCAATGTCCGCAGGGACGTCTGCGGCGCACCGAGGAGCGAAGATGAATCAGCCATACGGCCAGCAGCCCGACCCGAGCGGCGGCTACCCGCAGCAGGGCGGCACGCCGCCCGGTGGCTACCCGCAGCAGGGCACCCCTCCCGGCGGATATCCGCAACAGGGCGGTTACCCGCAGGCACCGGGCTACAGCTCGATGCCGCAGGCGCCGCAGGAATACAGCGGGGGTCCGATCCCTCGTCCCGGCTCGGTGATGGCGGCCGCCGTGCTCGCCTACGTGCAGGCCGGCATCACCTCGATCACCACGGTCCTGGCGTTCATCGGCCTCGGCACCGGGGACATCACCGGCGGTGACCTGATCCTCGAGCTGCTGGTGGCCATCGCCCAGGCGGTGGGTATCGCGCTGCTCATCATGGGTGGCGTTCAGTTCGCGGCCGGCAAGAGCCGCAACCTGCTGGTGGCCGGCTGCGCACTCGAGCTGGTCATCTGCCTCTACTACCTGATCAGGTTCCTCACGGCGGACACGGACGGTGTGGACCAGCAGCTGGTCAACGCCGCGACCGGCGTGATGGTCTTCATCGTGGTGTTCTTCGCCACCATGCCGACGATCAGCCTGATCATCTCGCTCGGCTCCAGCTCCACGCAGTTCCTGGAGTCGCGCCGCGCGCGCTGACCCTGGCTCCGAACGCCGCCGCCACCGAGTCTCTCGGGCGGCGGCGTTCGCCTTTCAGCGGGCCAACAGTTCCACCTGAGCGAGCGTGACGGTCGGAGCGCCCGTGTTCTCCGTGATGTCCAGCCGGTAGTGGGTGAACGTGGCAGGGTTGGACACCGCGAACGGGCGGGTCTGGCGGCGCCAGCGGAACGTCTCCTGGGTCCGTTCGTCCAGCACAGTCCACTTGGCACCGTCGTCGGAGCCGCGGAGGATCCAGCTGCGCGGGTCGTCGCGGCGGGTGCCCGACGTGAGCGTGTAGTACACGACCTCCACGCCCTCCCGGGGCATCCGGTAGGCCACCCACGCGGTGGGCGTGCGGAACGACACCTGCGTGCGGCTGTTGTCGTCGAACAGGGCGGCCACGCTCATCCCGTCGCTGCCCTCCGCGTGCCCGTCGACCGCGCACGTCACGTCGAACATGGTGCGCGGCACGGTGTCCGGCGGGGTGACCGACGGCGGCAGCGCGTCCGGGCCACAGCCCCACCGCGACGGTTCCGGGCCCATCCGGAAGTCCAGCACGGCGCCGGCGGCCACGACCGAGTGCGGCAGGTACACCTTGTCCCACGGCTGGCCGTTGACCTGGAGGCCCTGGACGTAGACGTTCTCGGGCGAGTTGTTCGGCGCGTTCACCACGAGTTCGGCGCCGGAGTCGGTACGCACGGTCGCCTTGCGGAACAACGGCGATCCGATCACGTAGTCGGGGCTGCCGACCCGCAGCGGGTACAGGCCGAGCGCGCTGAACAGCCACCACGCGGACATCTCGCCGTTGTCCTCGTCGCCGAGGTAGCCCTGGCCGATCTCGCTGCCCGCGTACAGCCGGGACAGCACCTCCCGCACCTTCTCCTGCGTCTTCCACGCGGCCCCCGCGTAGGCGTACATGTAGATCACGTGGTGCGAGGGCTGGTTCGAGTGCCCGTACTGGCCCATCCGCACGTCGCGCGCCTCGGCCATCTCGTGGATCGGCTTCCAGTAGGAACCGCGCATCCGGCCGGTCTCCTGCGTGGCGAAGAACTCGTCGAGCTTCGCCGCGAGCGCCGCGCGCCCGCCGAGCAGGCTCGCGAGCCCGGCGCCGTCGTGGGGGACGCTGAACGCGATGTTCCAGCCGTTGGTCTCCACGTAGTCACCGCCCCACGCGCGCGGGTCGTACTCGTTGGGCGACCTGCGCCAGCGGCCGTTCTCCCTGCGCCCCTGGAAGAACCCGGTGCTCGGGTCGAACGAGTGCAGGTAGTTCTGGGCGCGGTCGAGGAAGTACTCGTGGTTCTCGCGGTCGCCGAGTTCCTTGGCCAGGTTGGCGATGGCGAAGTCGTTGACGCAGCCCTCGAGTGTCCACGACAGACCCCACTCGGTGGACGTCGGCGTGTAGCCCAGGAAGATCGACCGGTCGAGTCCCTTGCGGCCGACGCCGGCGAAGGGCGCGGCCACGGTCGCGTTGCGCAGCGCCGAGTCGTAGGCGGCCTGGACGTCGAAGTTCCGCACGCCCTTCAGATAGGCGTCGGCGAACGCGACGTCCGAGCTGGTGCCGGTCATCAGGTCGGCGTAACCGGGGGAGGACCACCGCGAGATCCAGCCGCTGTCGCGGTACTGCTGGACGAACCCGTTGACCAGCTCACCGCAGTGGTTGGGCGTGAGCAACGCGTAGGCCGGCCAGGTGGTGCGGTAGGTGTCCCAGAAGCCGTTGTTCACGTAGACCCGGCCGTCCACGAGCGCGGCGCCCGTCTGGGTCGGCGTGTCCTTCTTGGCGGGCGGCGCGAACGGGCTCGCGTACCGGTAGTGCGGCGACTCGACGGTGCCGGTGTTCTCGTGGCCCCGGTTGGGATACAGGTAGAGCCGGTAGAGGTTGGAGTACAGCGTGACCAGCTGGTCCTCGGTGGCGCCCTCGACCTCCACCCGGCCGAGCAGCGCGTCCCACAGGTCGGCCGCCCGGTCCCGCACGGTCTCGAACGTGTCCTCGTCGGCGATCTCCAGCCACAGGTTCCGCCGGGCCTGCGCGACGCTGATCAGCGAGGTGGCGATCCGCATGGTGACCACCGTGGGGCCGGTGAAGTCGGGCTCGAACCGCAGGTAGCCGGTGACCTTGCGGGAGAACCCGCGCCACAGCCGCCCGCCGCCGGCGATCGACCGGTCGAAGGTGGCGTGGAAGAACATCCGACCGGCCCCATCGGACAGTCCACTGCGGACATCCGAGTAGCCGGACACCGTGCCGCCCACCGGGTCCACGGTGAGCCGACCGTCCTTCGACACGTTGTCGAACACCAGGTTGGCGTCCTCGCCGGGGAAGGTGAACCGGAACAGGGCCGCGTGGTTGGTCGGCGCGATCTCGGTGTGGATGCCGTTGGTGAAGCGCACCTCGTAGTGGTGCGGACGGGCGTGTTCGTTGCCGTGGCGGAAGGTCAGGGCGCGGCGGCGCCGGTTCGCGGTCGGGCGGCCTGCCGCCGCGGAGGGCAGCACCTGGAACGTCTGGCGGTCACCCATCCACGGGCTCGGGATGTGGCTGGCCGAGAACGCCTGCAGCGCCGGCAGGTTCGCCTCGGTGTTGTGCCGGTGGTAGGTGTAGAGCCAGTCCCCGGTGCCGGCGTCGGTGACCGGTGTCCAGAAGTTGAACCCGTGCGGCACGGCGGTCGCCGGGATGGTGTTGCCCCGCGAGTACGCCTTCGTGGAGTCGGTGCCGCGGGTGGTGACCACGTGGTCGACCGGGCGGCTGCGGGCGGGCGGCTTCGGTCGGTCTCGTAGTGCGATGTCGTCGATCCAGCCGGCGAAGTCGGCCGGACCGGCCGGGTTCTCGTAGCTCAGCAGGATCTTCGAGACGACCTTGCCTTCCGCCACACCGATCCGCACGGTGCGTTGGTTCCACTGGCCGGGGACGAGCGCCTTCGAGCCGCCCTGGCCGAGCGCGGACAGCGGGAAGCCCAGCTGGTCGGTGACGCCGAGGTCGCTCAGGTGGGTGCCGTCGTCGAACGCCAGGTCCACGCACACGTACGTGCTCGGGTAGCGCAGGTCGTCGCCGATCAGCTCCGGGAAGAGCACGTAGGACAGCTCGGTGTCGCGGCTGACCAGGAGATCGACCAGGAAGAGCTTGTTCGTGACGTGGGCGGCGCCCGGACCGGCGTGGGTGCCCTGGTAGCGCAGTGCGCGGCGGCCGGTGAATCCGACGTTCGGCCGGCCGGTGAGCGGACGCTTCGGGCCGCGGCCCTCGCGGGTGCTCAGGCTCGCCCCGGCGGCGCGCGGCGTGCCCGCCTGGTCGATGTCGACGATGTCGATCCAGGTCAACGGCGGATCGGTGTTCTCGAACGACGAGAAGAAACCTCTCACGGCCATTCGCGATGCTCCTCGCACAGCTCGACAGGCGGATGATCGTAGTGAAGTGGCGTCCGTCGTGGAGAATGCGGCCATGCATACCGCCCGACGGCTCTGGACCACCGTGGAGCCGCTCCACGACGTCATCTACTTCTGGCCGGGCATCCGGGACTCCGGCAAGGCCTCGGCCTGCGTGGTTACTGGATGACCTACTTCGCCTACCGCGCGGCGCCGCTCGGTGCGGTCGGCGCCGGTCCGGTGATCGCGACGTTCGCGGGGTTCGAGCCGTCGATGGTGGCGAAGGCGCTGCCGGACGCGTGGACCCGCGCCACGCCGGCGCAGTGTCTGGACGCGCGGCTCGAGGCGGCCACGGTGGGGCTGCGGTCGGTCGACGTCGACGAGGACGCGTGCGCTCGCGCGGTGACGTTGTTGGCGCCCGTGATGGCGGCCGCGGACACGGCCGGTCGTGCGTTGTTCGCCGCGAACGCCGAGGTGCCGTTGTCGGCCGACCCGGTGGCGGCGCTGTGGCAGGTGACCACGTTGCTGCGGGAACACCGGGGTGACGGGCACGTGGCGGCGCTGGTGGCCGCCGGGCTGTCCGGGCTGGAGGCGATCCAGCTGCAGGTGGCGTTGGGGCGGTACTCCGTCGGAGGTCATGCGCGGGGTGCGTGGCTGGTCGGCGGAGGAGTGGGCGGCCGGAGTGGTCGGGTTGCAGGCGCGGGGGCTGCTCTCCGGTGACTCGCTGACGTCCGCGGGCCGGGAGTTGTTGGCGGACATCGAGGCGCGGACCGACGCGGCGGCCTGGGACGGTGCGCTCGCTCCGCTGGGTTCCTCCGGTGTCGACGAGGTGATCGAGATGCTGTCGACGTCGGTCGACGCGGTGTACGCGGCCGGGTGGTTGCCCGAGGTCAACCCCACGGGCGTCCCGCGGGCTTGACCTCGACCATTGTCGAGCTTCTACCGTCTCGTCCAGAATTGTCGGTGCCTCGTGTGATGCTGGGCGCCGACCTGAACCGGATGAACTCGGCGGTGTGGCATGGACATGGAGACCACTGCGTGGATGTCGCTGTATCACGCGATGAACGCGCAGGACGACCGTAGGCCGTTCTCCAAGGCGACCTTGCGTAGGATCGCCCGGTTCGCACGTCCGCACCGTCGTCAGCTCGCCTGGTTCCTGCTGTTGAGTGTCATCACCGGCGTGCTGGCGGTGGCCACGCCGGTGCTGGCCGGCCAGGTGATGAACGCGATCGTCGACTCCGCGGCGGTCAGCGTGGTGGTCACGATCGCCGTGCTGATCGCGGTGATCGCCGTGGCCGAGGCGGGGATCGGGCTGTTCGCGCGATGGTTGTCGGCCACCATCGGCGAGGGGCTGATCGTCGACCTGCGCACGGCGGTGTTCGACCACGTGCAGCGCATGCCGATCGCGTTCTTCACCCGCACGCGCACGGGGGCGCTGGTGTCGCGGCTGAACAACGACGTGATCGGCGCGCAGCGGGCGTTCAGCGACACGTTGTCCGGCGTGATCGGCAATCTCGTGACGTTGGTGCTCACGGTGATCGTGATGATCGGGGTGTCGTGGCAGATCACGTTGCTGGCGCTCGTGTTGTTGCCGGTGTTCGTGTTACCGGCGCGGCGGATGGGTGCCAAGCTGGCGCGGCTGGAGCGCGAGGCGGCCGGGCACGACGCGGCCATGAGCACGCAGATGACCGAGCGGTTCTCCGCGCCGGGTGCCACGCTCGTGAAGCTGTTCGGCCGGCCGGAGCGGGAGTCGGCCGAGTTCGCTCTGCGGGCCCGGCGGGTGCGCGACATCGGCGTGCGCACGGCCATGGTGCAGTTCGTGTTCATCACGGCGCTGACTCTGGTGTCGGCTCTGGCTCTGGCGCTGGTCTATGGGTTGGGCGGGTTCTACGCGCTGACGGGTTCTTTGGACGCGGGCGCCGTGGTGGCGCTGGCCCTGCTGCTGACCCGGCTGTACGCGCCGCTGACCGCGCTGGCCAGTGCGCGGGTGGAGGTGATGAGCGCGCTGGTGTCGTTCGAGCGGGTCTTCGAGATTCTCGACCTGGAGCCGCTGATCCAGGACTCTCCCTCAGCCGTTTCCGTTCCCTCGGGTCCGGTGGCCGTGGAGTTCTCCGGCGTGGGATTCGCCTATCCGTCGGCCGACAAGGTGTCGCTGGCCTCGTTGGAGGAGGTGGCGCAGTTGGACGATCGCGGGGGAGTGCAGGTGCTGCACGACGTGTCGTTCCGGGCGGAGCCGGGGCAGCTGGTGGCGCTGGTCGGGTCGTCGGGTGCGGGCAAGTCCACGATCGCGCAGCTGGTGTCGCGGTTGTACGACGTCGACTCCGGTGCCGTCCGATTGTCCGATGTGGACGTTCGGGATCTGTCGGCGGCGTCCATTCGCGACTCTGTGGGGATGGTGACGCAGGACGGGCACCTGTTCCACGAGTCGGTGCGGGAGAACCTGCTGCTGGCGCGGCCGGAGGCCACGGACGCCGATCTGTGGGAGGTTCTGGGGCGTGCTCGTCTGGACTCCTTGATGGCTTCGCTGCCGGAGGGTCTGGACACGGTGGTGGGGGAGCGCGGGTACCGCCTGTCGGGCGGCGAACGTCAACGGCTGACGATCGCGCGGCTTCTCCTGGCCCGCCCGAGGGTGGTGATCCTGGACGAGGCGACCGCACACCTGGACTCCACGTCGGAGGCCGCCGTCCAGGATGCGCTGACGGAGGCTCTGTCTGGTCGGACGGCGGTGGTGATCGCGCACCGGCTCTCGACCGTGCGGGCCGCTGACCAGATCCTGGTGGTCGAGGAGGGACGCATCGTGGAGCGCGGGACACACGCCGAACTGCTCGCGCTCGGTGGTCGATACGAGGAGCTGTACCGCACACAGTTCGACCAGCCAGTCACGGCTTGAGGGGTTCCGGGGTGGGCCGGCCGGCGGAGGGGTGTGTGGGCTTGGGTTGGCAAGCGGGGTTGCGTAGGCCCAGCCCCGCCAACCCCTGGTGGGCCTTGGGGGGTGCGCCGGGGGCAGAGGGTTTGGTCAGGTAGCTCGGCCTGGCAGATCCGCCCAACTCCCGCCGCCCCGGGCCCGAGTCGGCCAGTCAGACACGTCGAGTCGGCCACTCGGGTTCGCCGAGTTGGCCACGCAGGCAGCTCGGTCGGCCCCCTTGGCATGATGACCGCTCCAGTTGTCCATGATGACCGTTGCGGTTGCGCATGATGACCACGCTGGGCGTACATGGGGGCGTTCCGGTTTGTGTGCGATGGGCAGGCCCGGGTGGAGCTATCGCGTTTGCGGTCCGGTCCGCCCGGCCCCATGCGCGACGTGAGGCACCTGCGAGGTTCGAGGTGGCCGCGTGATCAACGCGGAGGCCGTGCGGCCGCGTGGAGTGGTCATCGTGCCGACTGGAGAGTGAGTGGGTATTCGGTTGTGTGCATGATTATGCTTTGAGGGTGGTTGAGCTTGAGTTGCTGTTGCGGCGGGGGTGGCCTGCGCTTGAGGAGGTCGACGTCGAGGGGTGGGTCGCGCGGTTCGCCGGTGGGGTGACGCAGAGGGCCAACTCTGTGTCGCCTGTGGGGGAGCCCTCCGATGTTCGTGGCGCTGTGGAGCGGGTTGAGCGGCTCTACCGCGAGCGGGGATTGCCCACCGTGTTTCAGGTTGGGCCCGTGGTGCGGCCCGCCGGACTCGACGGCCTGCTCGAGCAGCGCGGGTATGTGCTCGGGTCGCCCACCGAGGTGTGGACCGTGGATGTCGCTACCGTCGAAGAGCGGGTGCCATTGACCGTCGATGTGCACGTTGCCGACGAGCCCGACGACGAGTGGCTCGACCTCTGGTGGAGTGTCGACGGGCGTGGGGACGAGCGGGCGTTGGCCGTCGCGCGGAAGATTCTCGCCGCGGGGCCCGCACGGTATGCGTCCGTGCGGGACGGCGACGGGGTGGCCGCTGTCGGGCGGCTGGCCATCGTGGGGGACTGGGGTGGGTTGTACTGCGTCGCCGTGCGGCCCGGCGCTCGGCGTAGGGGACTCGGGTTCGCCATCCTTCGGGGAGTGCTTGACCAGAGCCCGGTGTCACGGTGTTGGCTGCAGGTTCGGACCGACAACCTCGCCGCGCGAAGGCTCTACGCGCGCGCCGGGTTCGTGCCCGGCGCGCGCTACCACTACCGCACTAGACCGAGCTGAGGAACGTGTCCAGCACGTTCACCCCGAACCGCAGACCCTCCACCGGCACCCGTTCGTCGACACCGTGGGCCATCAGCCGGTGGTCGAAGTTCTCCGGCAACCAGAGGGGTGCGAAGCCGTAGCAGTCCATGTCGAGTGACGCGAACGCCTTCGCGTCCGTGCCGCCGCCCATGCAGAACGGCACCACGATGCCCTCCGGGTCGTGGGCCAGGAGCGCCGCACGCATCGCGGCGAACCACGGCGAGTCGACCGGGGACTGGACCGGCGGCTGATTGACCAGGTGCTCACGCGTGAACCCCTGGGCCGATCAGGCGGTCCACCTCGGCCAGTAGCGCTTCCTGCGTGCCCGGTAGGACGCGGGTATCCACGTGGGCCTCGGCCGTGCCGGGGATGACGTTCACCTTGTAGCCGGCGTTCAGGACCGTGGGCGTGGTGCTGTTGCGGACCGTGTTCTCCACGATCTTCGCCGCCGGGCCGAGCCGCCGGAGTGTCGCGTCCATGTCGTCCAGGTCGATGGAGATGCCCAGCGCGGGACCGGCCTCCTCGAAGAACGCCCGCACGGCCGGCGTCAGGACAACCGGCCACTTGTGCGACGCCAGCCTCTGCAGGGCCTCGATCAGCGTGACCACCGCGTTGTCGTCGTTGCGGCGCGAGCCGTGGCCGGCGCGGCCGGTGGTGGTCAGGCGAAGGTGCGCCGTGCCCCGTTCGGCCGCGGCCACCGGGTACAGGCGGACCGGGTCACCGGCACCCGTGACCGCGCGGACGGTGTAGCCGCCCGACTCGCCGATCGCCGCGGCGCAGTCCTCGAACAGGGACCGATGCGCATCGATCAGCCAGTGGGCACCCCACTCACCACGATCTTCCTCGTCGGCCACGAACGCGAACACGATGTCGCGCCGCGGGCGCCGCCCCTCGGCCGACCAGCGGTGCAGGACGGTGAGCAGCGTCGCGCACATGTCCTTCATGTCGACCGCGCCACGACCCCACACGAAGCCGTCGCGGATCTCGCCGGCAAAAGGGGGAACCGTCCACTCGGCGGGGTCGGCCGGGACGACGTCCAGGTGGGCGTGGACCAGCAGCGGCGGCAGCGTCGGGTCGGTGCCCGACAGGCGGGCCACCACGTTCGACCTCCGCGGCGAGCGTTCCAGCAGCGATGGGCGAAGGCCGGCGTCCGTCAGGTGCGCTGCCACGTACTCGGCGGCCTCCCGCTCCCCGGACGACGTGCCGTCGCCGAGGTTCGTGGTGTCGAACCTGATCAGCTGCGCGCACAGTTCCTCTACGGAAACGATGCTCACTCCGCAAGCTCCGTTCGTGCAGTCTCACCCATAGCTACCCTCCATGGCGCCGCTGGCGATCGCCGTGACGATCTTGAACGCCTTCATCGCGTCGGTCATGGTCGCGGCGTCGAAGCCCACGCGCCGGACCTCGAGCTGCTCCACCGTGGGAATCACGGCCGTGGCGGCCGCCAGGTGCGCCGCGTCGAACTCCACCTCGATGCGGTGCCCGGCTTCGACACCGCCGACCCGCCCGGCCAGCGACATCCCCGCCTCGGCGGCCTCGGTGATGAGACCGGCCGTCACGGTCGGCGGGGCGCAGATCGCGGCGTAGCGCGACACGCATTCCTTGACCGCGACCGTGCGGGCGTCCGGGACGTAGGTACCCGCGTCCACGCAGGTCAGGTCGTCGCCCGTGACCAGCAGCACGGGCACGCCGTACTCGGCGGCCAGCGCGGCGTTGAGCCGGCCCTCGCTCGCGTGGACCCCGTCGAGCCACACGCCGGTGATCTGGTTCGGCAGGTAGGTGTGGGACAGGACGCCCTCCACGCCGGCGCCCGTGTGGTAGCCGAGGAACACCACCCCGTCGACGCCGGAGTCGATGCCCTGCATCATCGACAGCGGCTTGTGTTTGCCGGTGAGCATCCGCGCCCGGGTGTCCAGGTCCTCGAGGAGGATGTTGCGCTGCGTCGAGTGCGCCTCGTTCACCAGCACATCGGTGGCACCGCCCTGGCACAACCCGGCGATGCAGGCGTTGACGTCGCTCGTGAACATCTGCCGGAAGCGTTGCCACTGCTCCGTTCCGGGCGCTACGTCCTCGGTCCAGGTGACGCCGGTGGCGCCTTCCATGTCCGCTGAAATCATGATCCGCACGGGTCCCACGTTACGGCTTGGCACCCGTTGCCGACACAGATTGACTTTCTACCGCGATAGGTGGTTACTTCCTCTCAACTATGAGGGAGAAGGTGATCATCGTGAGATCGAGGCGTGCGGCGCTCGCCGGCACACTCCTGGTGTCCGCCCTGGTCACGGTACCTTTGTCGGTACCAGCAGGCGCGGCGGAAGCTCAGGACGACAGTACGCTGCGGATCGCGGTCACGCAGGAGATCGACACGATGAACCCGTTCCAGGCGGTGTTCCTCGTTTCGACCCAGGCCCTGCGCATGAACTACGAGTACCTGACCATGTCGGGTGCCAAGGACTCGTCCCCGGTTCCGGGGCTCGCCGAGTCGTGGGAGTCCTCCGAGGACAACCTGACCTGGACGTTCAAGATCCGTGAGGGCATGAAGTGGTCGGACGACAAGCCGATCACCGCGAAGGACGTCGCCTTCACCTACAACCTGATCATGACCAACGAGGACGCGGCCGTCGCCAACGGCGTCGCGGTGGCGAACTTCGAGTCGGTGAAGGCGACCGACGACACCACCCTCGTGATCAAGACGAAGCAGCCGCAGGCGTCGATCCTGACCTCCGACGTGCCGATCGTGCCCGAGCACGAGTGGAAGGACGTCACGGACTTCGAGGGCTTCAAGAACTCCGACCCCGAGGACCTGCCGGTCGTCGGCAGCGGCCCCTACATCATCACCGGCTACGAAGAGGGCCGGTCGGTGACCATGGAGGCCAACAAGAACTTCTGGCGTGGCCCGCCGAAGGTCGACACGCTGCAGATCGTGAAGTACGAGAACAGCGACGCGGCCGTCCAGGGCCTCATCGCCGGTGACGTGGACCTGGTGTTCAACCTGAACCCGGCGCAGTTCGAGGCGCTGGAGCAGCAGGAGAACATCACCACCCACGCCGGCAACCAGCGGCGTTACGTCGAGATCACCATGAACCCGTCGAACCCCAAGGCCGACGGCTCGACGTTCGGCAACGGCAACCCGGTGCTCAAGGACGTCAAGGTCCGCCAGGCACTGGACCACGCCATCGACCGCGACACGATCATCGAGCGGGTCAAGGGCGGCTACGCGAAGCCCGCGACCCAGTTGATCCCGCCGGTCTATCCGGAGTGGACGTTCGACCTGCCGGACGACAAGAAGCGCAACTTCGACCTCGAGAAGGCGAACGAGCTGCTCGACGAGGCCGGCTACCCGCGCGGTGCCGACGGCATCCGCACGGACAAGCAGGGCAAGCCGATCAACCTGCGCATCCTGGGCAACAGCGACCGCACCCAGGACCAGCAGACCGCTCAGTTCGTGCAGGAGTGGTTCGGCGAGATCGGTATCGGCACGACGTTCGAGAACAAGTCGTCGAACCAGTCGAGCGACGACCAGAACTCGGGCAACTTCGACCTGGCCTTCACCGGCTGGAGCGTGAGTCCCGACCCCGAGTACTCCCTCGCGCAGCAGAAGTGCGACGTGGTGGGCACCGACCTGGGTGACACCAACTTCTGCAACGAGGAGTACGACAAGCTGTTCAACGAGCAGCAGGCCGAGCTGGACGTCGAGAAGCGCAAGGCGATCGTGCAGGAGATGCAGCAGATCCTGTACGACAACGTGTCCGCGCTGATCGTCACCTACGACCAGCTGCTGGAGGCGTGGCGGTCCGACCGCTTCACCAACTTCCAGACGCAGCCGGACGACGGCGGCATCATCAACAACCAGAGTGGCTACTGGGGCTACTACGGTGCGGTGCCGGTCGGCGAGGAAGAGGTCGCCGGCGCCAACCCGGACAACCAGGGCGTCGAGGCGGCCGCCGGTGAGGACTCGGGCATGAGCACCGGGGCCATCATCGGCATCGTGGCCGGGGTGATCATTCTGATCGCCGTGGCGTTCTGGGGTCTCGGCCGACGCCGCAAGGCGACCGACGAGGACCGCGAGTAACCGAGAGGTAACAGCAGAACGATGGTCGACATATCCGCCTCGGCCCAGTTGGTCGCGGAGGTAGCCGACGACGATGGTGAGGATGGCGGGCGGCGCCGATCGATGGGCACCGTCCGCTTCCTCCTCACCAAGATCGGGGGCGGGCTGGTCAGCCTGTTCCTGGTGATCGTCCTGGGCTTCTTCCTGTTCCGCGCGCTGCCGGGCAACCCGGTGCGTGCGCTGATCGACGGCCGGCAGAGCAGCCTCGCCGAGGTCAAGAAGCTCCGCGAGCAGTGGAGCATGGACAAGCCGATCTTCGGGCAGTTCCTCGACTACATGGGCGACCTGCTGCGTGGCGACTTCGGCGACTCGATGAAGTACCGCCGTCCGGTGATCGAGATGATCGGCGACCGGATCGGCTGGACGGTGCTGCTCACCGGCACGGCGACCGTGCTGGCCGTGGCACTCGGCCTCTGGCTCGGGTCGCGGGCGGCGTGGCGGCACGGGAGCCGGTTCGACCGGATCTCCACGGGCACCGCGCTCGTGCTGTGGTCGGTGCCGACGTTCTGGCTCGGTCTGATCATGCTCGTGGTGTTCTCGGTGGCGCTCGACCTGTTCCCGACGGCGGGGATGACCACACCGGGCGGGGTCGACGGGTTCTTCCCGCACATCCTCGACGTGCTGCACCACCTGACGTTGCCGGCCATCACGATGACGGCCGTCGTCTACGCGCAGTACCTGATGGTCATGCGGTCCTCGCTGCTGGAGGAGATGAACGCCGACTACCTCACCACCGCGCGGGCGAAGGGCCTGCGCGACGACGAGGTGCGCAAGCGGCACGCGGTGCCCAACGCGCTGCTGCCGACCGTGACCATCATCTTCCTGCACATGGGGCTCGTGGTGTCGGGTGCGGTGACCGTGGAGAAGGTGTTCTCCTGGCAGGGTCTCGGGCTGCTCACCTACGAGGCCATCCAGGTGCCCGACTACCCGCTGCTGCAGGGCACGATCACCGTGCTGGCGGCCGCGGTGATCGTGATGAACCTGCTGGCCGACATCGTCTACCGGCTGATCGACCCGAGGGTGAAGTCGACATGAGCGGGGCTGTGCAGAGCAGGCGTGCGATCGCCTGGGGCCGTCGCCGCGCGGCCTTCGGGCGCGTGTCGGGCGAGTTCGCGTCCAACCGCGGCGGCCTCGTGGGGCTCGGGGTGCTGCTGGCCATCGTGCTGACGGCCGTCACGGTGCCGTGGTGGATCGACCCGACGGCCGCGCAGTCGGTCACCAAGGCGACCGGGGGCATCCTCGACGCGCCGAGTGGCGAGTTCTGGCTGGGTACCGACTACGCCGGCCGTTCGGTGCTGGAGCTGACCCTGCTCGGCACGCGGGCGTCGTTGCTCGTGGGCTTCGCGGCGGCCGCCCTGTCCGTGCTGATCGGCACGGTCGTCGGGATGTCCACCGGGCACTTCCGGGGGTGGACCTCGGCCGTGCTCATGCGGTTCACCGACTTCTTCCTGGTGATCCCGTCGCTGGTGATGGCGATCGTGCTGTCCACCATGCTCAGCAGGGGACTGTGGACGATCGTGCTGGCCATCGGCGTCACGTCGTGGCCGTCCACCGCGCGCCTGGTCCGCGCGCAGACCCTGACCATCGAGGCCCGCCCGTACGTGGAACGCGCGCAGGCACTCGGCGGCGGGCACTCCCACATCCTCGGCAAGCACGTGCTGCCGGCCGTGCTGCCGCTCGTGCTCGCCAACACCACGCTGACCGTCGGGACGGCCATCATCCTCGAGTCGACACTCGCGTTCCTCGGCCTCGGCGACACGTCGCAGGTGTCGTGGGGCGGCATGCTGAAGTCGGCGCTGGACACGGGCGCGGTCACCGCCGGCGCCTGGTGGTATCTGCTGCCGCCCGGGTTCGCCATCGTGATCGTCGTGCTGGCGTTCACCATGTGCGGGCGTGCGTTGGAGACCGTGTTGAACCCGAACCTGCGGGGGCGTGCATGAGCGAGCTTGCGAGCGAATCAACGTCTCAGGGCGACACGCTGCTCGAACTGCGGGACGTCACGGTCGACTACCGCTCGGCCACCCGCGAGGTGGCCGCCGTGCGCGGGGTGAACCTGACGCTCGCCGCGGGGGAGACGCTCGGCCTGGCCGGCGAGTCCGGCTGCGGCAAGTCCACGCTCGCCATGTCGGTGCTGCGGCTGCTGCCGTCGACCGCGAAGATCGGCGGCGAGATCCTGCTGGACGGCGAGGACATCGCCACCATGAAGTGGGGTCGGCTGCGGGCCGTGCGCTGGACGACCGCGTCGGTCGTGTTCCAGGGCGCCATGCACGCGCTGAACCCCGTGCAGCGGGTGCGTGACCAGATCGCCGAGCCGATCATCCAACACAGCAAGACCCCGCCGTCGGCGAGCGCGCTTCGCAAGCGGGTGGACGAGCTGCTCGCCCAGGTGGAGCTGCCGGCCGTGAAGGGCGCGTCGTACCCGCACGAGCTGTCCGGCGGGCAGAAGCAACGCGTGATGATCGCGATGGCGCTGGCGTGCGACCCGAGACTCGTGATCGCCGACGAGCCGACCACCGCGCTGGACGTGATCGTGCAGGCCCAGGTGCTGGACCTGATGACGCGGCTGGCGGCCGAGCAGGACATCGGGCTGATCATGATCAGTCACGACCTGGCGGTGCTCGCGTCGACGTGCCAGCGGATCGCCGTGATGTACGAGGGCAAGCTGGTGGAGGAGGGCCCGTCGGCGTCGGTGATCGCGTCGCCGCAACATCCCCACACGCAGGCGCTGGCCGCGGCGTTCCCGACGGTCGGCGATCCGGTGTACCGGTACGCGCCGGCCACCACGAACCCCGCCGGTCTGCCGGAACGGGTGGTTCTCGCGCCCGATCACGTCGGAGAACCGCTGCTGCGGACCGACAACCTGAAGGTGACGTTCCGCAGTCGCGGGGAGGTGACCCGGGCGGTGAACGGCGTGGACCTGACCGTCCGGCAGGGCGAGATCGTGGCGCTGGTGGGCCAGTCCGGGTCGGGCAAGACCACGCTGGCCCGCACGATCCTCGGGCTCCAGCGGCCGACGTCGGGCCAGGTGATGTTCGACGGCACCCCCGTGCCGACGTCCAACCGCGGGCTGAAGGCGTACCGGCGGCAGGTCCAGCTCGTGCTGCAGGACCCGTCGAGCGCGCTGAACCCACGGCACAGCGTGTACGAGGCGGTGGCCGAAGGGCTGCGGATCCACCGCGTACCGGGCGACGAGCGCACGCATGTGGACGCCGCTCTGGAGGCGGCGGAGCTGCGCCCACCGTCGACCTACGTGCCGTTGCTCCCGGGTCAACTCTCCGGCGGGCAACGCCAGCGAGTGGTCATCGCGGGCGCTCTGGCCCTGGAACCACGCCTGCTGGTGGCCGACGAGCCGGTGGCGTCGCTGGACGCGTCCGTGCGGGGCGAGATCCTGGCGCTGCTGCTGAACCTGCGGTCCCGACTGGGCCTGGCGGCTCTGGTGATCACCCACGACCTGGGCCTGGCCTGGAACATCGCCGACCGGGTTGCCGTGATGTACCAGGGCAAACTGGTGGAGGTGGGCCCGGTGGACGACGTACTCGGCGACCCGCAACACGAGTACACGAAGTCCCTGATGGCGGCGCTGCCGTCCATCCGACCGGTGGGAGTCGCGGAGACCGAGGTTCCGTAGGCGGATGGTCGGCCGTATTCGTCGTTCGTGGTCAGCCGGCGTGGACCCAGGTCAGCCAGATGTTCGACGTCGCGCCCTGCAACGCGGGGGAGTCGGCGTCGACCGGCACGTTCGAGCGGGTGGCGAAGAACCTCACGATGGTCGTGCCCGTGCCGCCGGACGGCCCGCCGATGATGCCGCGGGTGGAGAGCGTCTCGTCCTCCTCGACGGTGACCGACACGATCGGCCCGCCGCGCTTCTGCTTGATCTCCAGGTCGCCGTTCACCACCCGGACGGGCTCCGCGCCCGTGCAGGAGTGGGTGGCGTTCTCGTGGATCGCCGGGCCGTTCTCGGTGAACCGGATCGCGCACCCGGTGACGGACGCGGCGTTGGCGGTGTCCGTCGCCTCGGACGCGGTGCCGCCGAACAGGAAGCCGGTCGCCACCCCCACGAGCCCGACGGCGGCCAGCGCGGTCGTCCGCTTGAACTTCTCCATGGTCATCTGCTTGCCCCTCTGTCGTCCTCACGTGCCTGTTCGGGCCGACGGGCAGTGCACCACGGTGCGCTAAGGAAACGCTTACCGACCGCGATGGGGTCCTTAGCGCCACGTTCCGGCAAACAGACCAACGGCCCTGTGTAATCTCAGACCGCCATGTTCACCACCACCGACCCGGCCAACGGGGCGTCACCCGCAGAAGGCAGTGTGAGCACCGTCGACAGCGCCACCGCCACGGATTCCGATGTGCGCCGCACATCTCCGTTACCGGTGCGCACGATCGCGCTCGGCACGATCGGTAGCCTGCTGATCCTCGTCAGCGCGCTCGGCGCGGGCGCCATCCTGGCCCAGGACCCGCTGATCGGCCGCGGCCCGCTGTCCTGGGTGCGCTACGGCCACGGCCGCATGCTCGCCACCTTCGTGCTCTACGCGGGGTTCGGCCTCGTGGTGTGGGCGTGGGTCCGTCTCGGGCGCCACGTGCTGGCGGGACGGGTCGGGACGAAGCCGGTGCTGCTGGCGTCCGCGTGCTGGATCCTGCCGATGATCTTCACGCCGCCGGTGTTCAGCCGCGACGCCTACCTCTACATCGCCTACGGCACCCTGCCGCTCCACGGCTACGACCCGTACACCACCGGGCCCGGCATCCTCGAGGTCGACCAGGTGGTCGACAACGTCGACTCGTTCTGGCAGGCCACGCCCGCGCCGTACGGGCCGCTGTTCATCCTGCTGGCCAAGGGCGTCATCGCCATCACCGGCACGAACATGATCACCGGCGTGATCCTCATGCGGGTCGGCCTGCTGATCGGCCTCGGCCTGCTGATCTGGGCGCTGCCCGGGCTGGTGCGCCACCTCGGCGGCAAGCTGCCCGTCGCCATGTGGCTCGCGGTCGCCGGCCCGATGACCGTGGTTCACCTGATCGGTGGACCCCACAACGACCTGCTCATGGTCGGGTTCCTGGCCATCGGCACGGTGTTCGTGCTCGACCGAAAACACGTGCTCGGCATCGTGCTGGTCACCATGGCGGTGGCCGTGAAGGCCACAGCTGTGATCGCACTGCCGTTCCTCGTCTGGGTGTGGGCCAACCACCTGGAGTCCACCCGGTGGAAGAACTTCACGCGGGCGGTGCTGTGCGGGTTCGGCGTGTTCGTGGTGACGTTCGCGGCCGCCACGGTGGTGTCCGGCGTGAACCTCGGCTGGATCATGGCGCTCGACGCGCCCACCGCGATCGTCAACTGGCTGTCGGTGCCCACGGGCGTCGGCGAGATCATCCACTCGCTGGTCAGCATCTTCGTGGACACCCCGAAGGTCATCTTCGTGACCGTGCTGCGGGTGCTCGGCGGTCTGCTGCTGGTGTGGCTGCTGGTCAAGCAGTGGTGGCGCGCCAAGGACGGCGGCCCCGACGCGGTGCGCCGCGCGGCGTTCGCGCTGTTCCTCGTGGCGATCCTGTCGCCGGCCACGCTGCCCTGGTACCTGGTGTGGGGCTTCGTGCTGGCCGCCGCGATGCGCTGGGAGCGCCGGAACCTGGCCGTCCTGGTGACGTTCGCCAGTTTCCTCGTCCTCACCTACAGCCCGGCCGGCGACGACCTGCTCTACGACTGGCTGTTCATGGCGGCCGCCGCGGGCCTGTCCGTGCTGGCCGGTGTGTCGCTGCTGCGGCCCGACCCGCTCAACCTGTTCCTGTCCCGGGAGCCGGTCCCCGCGGGCGGTACGTCCGGTGCGAACTGACACACCCGACACCGAGCAGGTAACTCGGGCGTCCGATCGTGCTCGGCACGGTCGGCGGCGTGCTGATGCTGGTCGGCAGCCTCGGGTCGGCCGCCGGCGACGTCCGCGACCCGTTCCTCGGCGACGGTCCGGTGTCGTGGATGCACTACGGCCACGGCCGGATGCTCGCGACGATCGTGCTCTACGCCGGCTACGTGCTGATGGTGTGGGCGTGGATCCTGCTCGGCCGCCAGGTGCTGGCCGGTCGGGCCGGGGTGCGGCCGGTGCTGGTGGCGTCCGCGTGCTGGATCGCGCCGATGATGCTCGCGCCCGCGCTGTTCACCCGCGACCTGTTCTCCTACCTGGTGCAGGGCGCGCTCGCGCTGCAGGGGCTGGACCCGTACACGGTGGCGCCGACCGCGTTGAACTCGCCGGAGCTGCTGTCGAGCGTGCACCCGTTCTGGCAGGGCACGCCCGCGCCGTACGGGCCGCTGTTCATCCTGATGATCAAGGGCGTCGTGTGGGTGACCGGCAGCAACGTGCTCGCCGGCGTGCTGCTCACCCGGCTGGTGCAGCTGGTCGGGCTGGTGGTGCTGGTGTGGGCGCTGCCCCGGCTGGTCCGCCACCTCGGCGGCAAACTGCCGGTCGCGATGTGGCTCGCGGTCGCCGGGCCGATCACCGTGGTGCACCTGGTGGGTGGGGCACACAACGACCTGCTGATGATCGGGTTCCTCGCCGCGGGCACCGCGCTGGTGCTGGACCGCAAGCACGTGGCCGGGATCGCGATGGTGACGCTGGCCGTCGCGGTGAAGGCGAGTGCCGGTGTGGCGCTGCCGTTCCTCGTGTGGGTGTGGGCCGGTCACCTGACGTCGACCAGGGCCCGCAACGTGGCGCGAGCGATGAGCGCGGCCGTCGCGACGTTCGTGGCGGTGTTCGCCGCGTCGAGCCTGCTGGCGTGGGTCGACCTGGGCTGGCTGGGGTCGGTCAACGCGTCCTCGCGGCTGGTGAACTGGCTGTCGCCGCCCACCGCGGCGGGGGAGCTGATCCACGCGATCGTGAACGTGGTCGTCGACGTGCCGCAGGGCCCGTTCGTCACGGTCACCCGGATCATCGGCATGGCGATCCTCGTGGTCTACGCGGCGTGGCAGTGGTGGCAGGCGCGTGCCGGTGGCCCGGACGCGGTCCGGCGGGCGGCGCTGGTGCTGTTCGCGGTCGCGGTCCTGTCGGCCACGATGCTGCCGTGGTACCTGACGTGGAGCCTGTGCCTGGCGGCCGCGCTCCCGTGGCGACCGCGTCAGCTGGCGGTGATGGTGGGCGTGTCGGCGTTCATGGTGGCGCCATACTCCCCGGACGGCGAAACCATGCTGTACGTGTGGCCGCTGATGTTCGCGGCCGCCGCGCTGTCGGTGTTGGCGGCGGTGTCGCTGGTGCGCCCGGACCCTCTGCGTCTGGGTTCAGAGGATCGTGCTGAGGCTGACCGCGGCGTCCAGTAGGGCCCGTGAGCGGGTGGCGATGCTGGCGTTCCGGCCGGTGAGCGCGGTGCGTACTTCCCGCAGGTCCGGCATCAGGGCGCGTAGCGGTTCGATGCGGTAGCCGGCGCCCCTGAGCTGGTGGACGATCCGCGCGTCGCGGACCTGGGCCGGCGAGTAGCGGCGTGCGGTGCCGACGCGGTCGGGCACCACGAGGCCCTCGGCGTCCCAGTGCCGCAGGGTCGACGGCCGCACGCCCAGCGCGGCGGCCAGTTCCGACACGGTCATGGCGTCCGACGGCCGGACGTCGTCGATCAGCTCTCCCGAGATGGCCTCCGCCGCCTCGACAGCCAGCGCCAGGTCGCGGCGTTCCCGGTCGAGCACGGCATGCGCGGCGTCGAGCAGCGCCAGGACGTCCCCACCGGAGTGCACCGCGCGCATGATCCGCTTGGCCTCCACAGGACCCACACCCGCCGCGAGCGCCCGGTACGCGACCGCCGACCGAATGTGGACTTCGCCGTAGACGCGGTAGGCGGCGGCGGTGCGGACGGCCGGCGGCAGCACCCCGCTCCGCTCCAGGTCACGCACCTGTTGGACGGAGTAGCCAGACCGCCGCGCGACGTCGACGGTACGCAGTCGAGGCTCGAAGTCCACACAAGCACTTTAATGCCACGCTTGAACCATGGTCATCCACGAGATCATCGACTACCTCGAGAGCTTCGACGGAATCCTCATCCTCCGGCCGAGCCCCGGCGACGGCACACCGGAGATCGCCTGGGGCGACACGTTCTTCTACTACTCACCGACCGGCGTCGTCCCCCAAGGACAGCCCTTCGCCACGATCGTCACCAAGAACTACCCGGACGACGAGGACTCCCGCCTCGACCGGCCCGACACGTTCCGGGTGAACATGGCGCCCGGCAAGGACGCCTTCGCCGCGCACGCCGCCGACGTCGACCCCAGCGCCACCGACACGGTCATGGTCCACCCCGTCTACGGCGCCGCCCAGTGGCTCGCCGTCGTGAACCCCGGCCCGCGCACCGACGCCGTCACCCGCGACCTACTCCGGGCGGCCTACGACGTCGCCCGCCGGCGGCACGACGCGCGCGGCGGCCGCGTACCGGCGGGCCAGGACGTCGAAGTGGGCGAGTAGTTCCGGCGGCCCGGACGTCTCGAAGTCGGCGCCCATCAGGCCGATGTAGGTGGCCAGCATCTCCGGGTTGTCCGAGCCGACGGCCACCAGGCACGACTCCTCGCCGGGCTCCAGGATCTCCACGCCCGGCGGGAGCCGCGCCGCCAGGACCGCGGCCGAGGCGTGGACCCGGACCTCCGCCCGGTACCGCCACGTCGCCGTGCCGAGCTTCGCGGCCACATAGGACGCGAGGTCGCCCGTCGGTGGCTCGCGGGGCGTGAACCGTGGGCCGGTCGGGATCTTCGGCGTGAGCCTGTCCACTCGGAACGTTCGCCAGTCGGCCCGGTCGAGGTCGTAGGCCACCAGGTACCAGCGGCCTCTCGCATGGGCCAGGCGGTGGGGTTCGACGTGGCGGGGGAACTCCGAGCCCTCGTAGTCGAACCGCAGGCGTTCGTGGTCGCGGCAGACGGCGGCCAACGTCGTGAGGATGTCCGCCGCCACCGTCGGGCCCCGGCCGGGCACCTCCACGGTCGCCACGGCCAGCGCCCGCACCCGCCCGCGCAGCCGCGACGGCAGGACCTGTTCCAGTTTCGCCAGCGCCCGCACCGACGTCTCGGCGATGCCGGTCAGCGAACTCGCGGTCCGCAGGCCCACGGCGACCGCCACCGCCTCCTCGTCGTCGAGGAGCAACGGGGGCAGCGCGGCACCCGCGCCGAGGCGGTAGCCGCCCGCCACCCCGGAGGTGGCGTCCACCGGGTAGCCGAGGTTCCGCAGCCGCTCCACGTCGTTGCGGATGGTGCGAGTGGTCACGCCCAGCCGTTCCGCCAATGCCGGGCCCGTCCAGTCGCTCCTCGTCTGCAGCAGCGACAGCAGGCGGAGCAGGCGCGCCGAGGTTTCCAACATGGATCCAAGTCTGCCACCGATCGCGGAACGAACCTTTCCGCAATGCTTCCTAGCCTGGTCCTATGAACATCAAGAGCTTCCGCATCGACATCCCGCAGGCCGCCCTCGACGATCTCAACGCCCGTCTCGCGAACACCCGCTGGCCGGCCGAACTGCCCGGCGTCGGTTGGGAGCGCGGGGTGCCGGTCGGCTACCTCCGCGAGCTGGCCGAGTACTGGCGCACCGGCTTCGACTGGCGTGCCCAGGAGGCGAAGCTCAACGAGCTGCCGCAGTTCGTCACGGAGATCGACGGCCAGGACATCCACTTCGTCCACGTCCGCTCCACCAACCCGGACGCGCTGCCGCTGCTCCTGCTGCACGGCTGGCCGGGGTCGTTCGTCGAGCTGGTCAACCTCGTCCCCCTGCTGACCGACGAGTACCACGTGGTCATCCCGTCGCTGCCCGGCTTCGGCTTCTCCACCCCGCTGCGGGAAACCGGCTGGGGCAACCTGTTCCGCGTGGCCGGCGCGTTCGCCGAGCTGATGACCCGCCTGGGCTACGACCGGTTCGGCGCCCACGGCGGCGACGTCGGCTCGGGCATCGCGGGGATGCTGCCCATGGTGGCGCCCGGGCGGGTGACGGCCGTGCACATCAACGGGCCGGCCGCCTACCCGTTCGGCCCGCCGGTCGACACCGCCGGACTGTCCGGAATGGACCTGGACCGCGCGGAACGGTTCAACCGCATGCAGACCGACGGGCTCGGCTACCTGCACGTCCAGTCCACCCGCCCGCAGACCCTGGGCTACGGGCTCACCGACTCGCCGGTCGCTCAGCTCGCGTGGGTGGTGGAGAAGTTCGCCGAGTGGACCGACCCGGCGGCCAAGCTCCCGCAGGACGCCGTGGATCTCGACCAGCTCCTCACGCACCTGAGCATCTACTGGTTCACCGCGTCGGGCGCGTCGTCGGCGCACTTCACCTACGAGGGCATGCAGGCGTTCCGCGCGTTCGTCGAGCAGGCGGGCGACGCCGGCACGATCGCCGCGGGGCCCGCGCCCATGGGGGTGGCGGTGTTCGCCGGCGACCTGACCATCCGCTCGCGGCAGGACCCGACCGGCTCGGTGGCGCACTGGTCGGAGTTCGACCGCGGCGGCCACTTCCCGGGCCTCGAGGTGCCGGACCTGCTTGCCGGCGACCTGCGCACGTTCTTCGCCGAGTACCGCTGAACCGGGGGACGACCATGACGGTGTTGGACCGGCGCGGCCTGAACCGCGCCACCCTCGACCGGCAGCTGCTGCTGCGCCGGTCCGACCTGTCCACCATGGACGCGGTCGAGCGGCTGGTCGGGTTGCAGGCGCAGTACGCGAACGCGCCCTACCTCGGCCTGTGGACCCGGCTCGCGGACTTCCGCCTCGACGACCTGGCCGACCGGCAGCACGACCGACAGATCGTGCGCGGCTCGACGCTGCGCGGCACCCAGCACCTGGTGCGGGCGGCCGACTATCCGTGGCTGCGCGCCCTCACGGCGCCGACGCTGGCGCGGAGCCGGCAGGCGGCGTGGGGTCGGGTGACGGCGGGCCTGGACCTGGCGGAGCTGACGAAGGTCGGCCGTGACCTGCTGGCCGACGGGCCGATCACCCGGCCGGCGCTGCGCGACCGGCTCGCGCGGCGGTGGCCGGAGTTCGAGGCCGACGCCCTCGCGTGGTCGGTGCAGGCGCTCGTGCCGGTGCTGCACCCGCCACCCAACGGGCTGTGGCGCCGGGGCGGGGCCACGCCGTTCGTGCTGGCCGACGACTGGCTCGGTGCGCCGGTCGCGGCCGAGCCGGAACCGGAAACGCTGGTGCGGCGGTATCTCGCGGCGTACGGGCCGGCCTCGGTGGCGGACCTGCAGGCGTGGTCGGGCGTGACGGGGCTCGCCGAGGTGGTCCCGACGCTCGACCTGTCCGTGGTGTCCGATGTGGACGGTCGGACGCTGTACGACCTGCCGGGCATGACCTGTCCCGATCCCGACACGCCGGCGCCCGTGCGGCTGCTGCCGGAGTTCGACAACCTCATGGTCGCCTACACCGACCGCACCCGGGTGATGAGCGACGAGTACCGCAGGCGGGTCTGCGTCGGCGCCATGGTGGCGGCCACCGTGCTGGTCGACGGAACGGTGCGCGGCACGTGGAAGCTCCGCTGGGACAAGGGCCGGGCCACCCTGTCGGTCGACCTGTTCGAGCGCCTGCCGCGGGCCGATCGCGACGCGGTCGCCGCGGAGGCCGACCGGTTGCTGGCCTTCGCGGCCGCCACCTCCGACACCCGGACCGTGGTGCTGCCCCGCTGAAATCGGTTTGCCCGGATCCGGTCCGCTACGCCAGTCTCTCGCCATGGCCGACTCACTTCTCGTCAACTCGGTACTCGAGGCCCACCTGTCGGCCATCGCCGAACGCGACCTCGATGCGTACTCCGCGACGATCCACGACGATGTGATCGTCGTTCTGCCCAACGGCAACCGTCTCGAGGGGCGGCAGGCGGTCGAGGGCTTCCACCGTGACTGGTTCGCCGACCTCGACTGGACGCAGGAGATGCGCCAGGTTTCCCTGGTCGAGACCGCGGGGACGCTGGTGGCGGTCTACGAGGCCGACTATCGCGACGTCGACGGGGACGGCGCGCCCATCCACGCCCGCACTGTCGTGAGCCTGGTCTTCACGAAGGAGCCCGCGGGCTGGTTGCTCGTACACGACCAGAACACGCGACTGCGGTAGTTCGTCCCACGAATTATCGACTGTTATCCTGGCCGGGTGGTTGAGCATGATGATGGCCAACTCGGGGCCGTGGCGGCGCTGGTGCGGTCCGCTTTCCTGGTGAACGCGGTGTACGCCGAGTCCGCCCGGCAGTACGGCCTCACCTCGCAGCAGGGCCAGTTGCTGTGCGTGCTGATGGCACAGTCGTACGGCATGAGTGAACTGGGCGCGACGCTGGGGTTGGCGAAGTCGAGCCTGACCGGCCTGGTCGACCGCAGTGAGCGCAACGGACTGGTCGAGCGCACCTCGGACTCCCACGACTCACGCGCGGTGCGGGTCGTGCTCACGCGGCGGGGCAGTGGCCTCGCGGCGGACTTCTACGCCGAGACCTGCCGGCGCGTGGAGCGGCTGACCGCGGGGCTCGCCGACGCCGAACGCGACACTCTCGCCGGACTTCTCAGTAGGGTCGTGCTGGACAACAAGGTTCCGGCGGTGTTTCTGGAGCCCGGCTGACGGCCGCTCCTCAGAGTTGAAGTTCGTATCACGAACTACTATGGTTCGTGATACGAACTGCAACTCTTGTCATGGGGGCGTCCACTATGATTCCTACGGTCACCTTCGGCTTCGGCGCGCATTCCGGCATCGACGACGTGTCGGAGTTGATGCGCATGGTTCACCAGGCCGACCGCGACGGGCTCGACCTCTTCTCGCTGCCGGACCATCCCTACATCGGCGGACGCCTGGACGCGTACGCCTCCCTCGGATTCCTCCTCGGAGGCACGCGGCGCATCTCCGGCTTCGCCAACGTCACCAACCTGCCGACCCGGCCCGCTCCGCTGCTGGCTCGGATGGTGACGTCGCTGTCGGCGCTGTCGGGCGGCCGCATCGTGCTCGGCATGGGCGCGGGTGGGCTGTGGGATCGCATCTCCGACCTGGGAGTGCCTCGGCTGTCGCCAGGAGAGGCCGTGGACGCCTTCGAGGAGGCGATCGTCCTGATCAGGATGCTGTCGGGCGGCGGCCCGCCGGTCACCTACCGGGGCCGCTACTACCAGGTGGACGAGATCGAGCCGGCTCCCGTGGCCGCGCCCCCGGTGTGGACGGGATCGGTCGGTCCCAAGTCCCTGGCGGCCACCGGCCGGGTGGCCGACGGTTGGATCCCCGGCCACGCGGCGGACTGGCGCAGCGAGCGGTACCGGACGTCGCGACCGGTCATCGACGACGCGGCGGCCGCCGTGGGCCGCGATCCGCGCGAGATCCGCACGGTCTTCAACCTTCCCGGACACATCACCGACCGGCCGCTGCCCGCCACCCGTGACGGCGACGGCAGGTGGATCGGCGGCTCCGTCGAGCAGTGGGTCGAGGAACTGACGGGAGCCGTGCTGGACCACGGCGCGTCGGGCTTCACACTCTTCGCCGCCGGCCACGGCGCCCCGGCGATGACCACCCTGGCCCGCTGGGCCCAGGAGATCGCCCCGTCCGTCCGCGAGGCACTCGCGAAGGAGAACGTCTGAGAGTTGGCGGCACCGCTGCTCTGGTCGAGGTGACGGGCCGAGCGCTTCCCATCTCCGCCGCCCCGCGCACTGAACCATCCACAGCCGCGCGGCCGACGCACCGAAAACTGTCGGTGCCGTCCACTAGGATTGATGCCAGGGGTCCCCGGACCGGTTTTGTCGGTGGATGGGGTTAGCGTGTCCCCGCATCCCTGTCCTCCGCCGCCCTGTCGTGGTTCCCCGCGTCGCCAGCGTCGCGGTCGACCTCACTCGAGCTGGAGAGCCAGACCGCGGCCCCACGTCACCAAAGCCTGGCGGCGAGCCGCTCGACGCCGAACGTCTGGAGTCCGGCTGAAACCGGGTTGCCCGGCCCGCCCGGCCACGCCAGTCTCCTCCCCGTGGGTGACTCACTTCTCGTCAACTTCGTCTACGCCCAGCAGGTCGGTCACGTGATCGAGGCGCTGCATTACGCGCACGGCTATCACGTGGCCGACCCGACCAGGCGCATCTCCCTCGCGCTCAACGCGAGGACGGCGACCGAACTGGCGGCACTCGCGCCGTTCGTCGAGCGGACCTACCCCATCGGGGTGGACCTGTTCGACGCCGACCCGAAACCCGACCTGGCCGGCCTTCCGTCCACCTGGGACTGGATCGTCTCCGACGCGCGCAGCGTGGATCCCGGCCAGCAGCAGCTGTTTCCGGGACTGGCCGCGCACCACGAGGCCGTCGGCGAGCTGGAGGCGCGGCAGGGGAGGGGGCTCACGGGGTTCAAGCTGCCGCCGAGCTACGCGCCGGGCGAGCACCTCCGGCTCACGCTGCCCCCCGAGCACCGGGTCGCCGAGACGAGCGACGGCCCGCGGATCGCGATCCTGCCCGGCGGCAGCGCGGCCCGCTCGTTCTACCCGTCGGTCCGGTCCTGGGAGCTGATCATCGCGGCCCTGCTGCGCCGCTACCCGGACGCCACGTTCTGCCTGGTCGGCAAGGTGCGCGAGGACGACCGCACGAGCACCACCTTCAGCCGCGGCGAACTGGACCAGCTGCTGGCGGCCATGCCGAGGTCGGTGGACGTGGTCGACGCGCCGCTGCTGGACCAGGTCGCGGCGGTCAACGCCTGCGACGTGCTCGTGTCGCCACACTCCGGGTTCAGCATGATCGCGCTCGCGTTCGGCACGCCGTGGCTGACCATCGGCGGCAACCGGTGGCCGGAGTACTTCTTCAACGGCGTCCCGTTCTACACGGTGATCCCCGACATCGACCGTTTCCCGGCCTACAGGTTGTTCGAGCCCGACCCGCCGAGCGTCGAGGACGACGGCGAGCGGATGCCGTCCATGAGCCGGGCGCGGATCGAGGTGGACCTCGAGGAGATCGTGTCCGGGGCCGAGCGACTGATCGAGCGGACCTGGGACTACGACACCGCGCTGCGCGACCACGCCACCCGCATGCTGCCGGTGCTCGGCGGCGACCCGGCGATGCTGTGGTCGCTGGACAACGTGCTGGCCAAGGCCCTCGACACTTGACATGCAGCCAACCGGCTGCCTAAGTTAGGCAACCAGATGGCTGCATTTCTGATGGGAACCGCGATGGACGAGGTCTTCAAGGCGCTGGCCGACGCGAGTCGCCGCCGCCTGCTCGACCGGCTCAACGAACGCAACGGGCAGACGCTGCGTGAGCTGTGCGCCGACCTGGACATGGCACGGCAGTCGGTCAGCAAGCACCTCGCGCTGCTCGAGTCCGCGAACCTCGTCACCACCGTGTGGCGGGGACGGGAGAAGCTGCACTACGTCAACGCGGAGCCCATCAACGCCATCGCCGACCGCTGGATCGATCGGTACGACCGCGGTGCGCGCGCAGGCGCTGGCCGACCTCAAACAGGCGTTGGAGTCACCCATGAGCAAGCCCGAGTTCGTCTACACCACCTACATCAACACCACCCCGGAGCGGCTCTGGCAGGCGCTCACCGACCCGGCGTTCACCCAGCAGTACTGGGGCGTCACGTTCGACACCGACTGGGCCAAGGGCTCGGCCATGACCTGGACCGACCCCGGCGGCCCGATCGCCGACCCGGAGCAGGTCGTCCTGGAGGCCGACCCGTACCGGCGTCTCGCCTACAGCTGGCACACGTTCACGCCGGAGTGGGCGGCCGGCAACAAGATCCCCGAGGAGCAGCGCGCGGCGTTCGCCGCCGAGCGTCGGTCGAAGGTGAGTTTCACGCTCGAGCCGCACGGGTCGGCCGTGAAGCTCACCGTCGTCCACGACGACTTCCCGGAGGACAGCGCCGTGCTGGCGGCTGTGCGGCAACGGCTGGCCGGAGATCCTGTCGAACCTGAAGTCGTTGCTGGAGACCGGTTCCGTGCTGGCTAAGGCCTGAGTGCCGCCACCGCTTTGACGGTCTCCTCGATCTGGTCGGGCGTGGTCACGATGCCCGGCCCGAACCGCAGGTACTGCCGCTCGTAGGGCGTCACGCTCGCCACGATCCGGTGTTCCTCGCGCAGCTTCGCGGTGGCGGTGAACGCGTCCAGTCCGTCGACCTCGCAGCACACGATGCCGGCGGACAGCTCGGGGTCGTCGGGCGTGACCAGCCGGACGGTCGCGATGTCGGCCAGTCCTTCCTTCAGCTGGGTCGCCTGCTCGCGGATGCGGGCGGCCACGCGGTCGCGGCCGATGTCGCGGTGGAACGCGAACGCCTCGCGCAGCGCCCAGCGGTGCTCGACCGTGTGGTAGCCGCCGGGCGTGAACTGGGCGCCCGGGTGGCGGTCGCCGGAGAACGTGGGGATCAGCGGGGCGAGCGCGGCCCACCGGCCGGCCCCACAGCAGGCCGGTGCCGCGCGGCCCGTAACAGCCACTTGTGGGTGCCGGTGGTCGAGGAAGTCGCAACCCAGTCCTCGACGACGGGCAGTCGACCGCGCCGAACCCGTGCACGCCGTCCACGCACAGCAGCGCCTGGTCGCCTCGGCGCGCGGCCGGCGTTGACCTCGGTCGAGCATGGTCGGCGATCGCGCGGATCGGCAGTCGCACGCCTGTACTGGAGTGCACCCAGGTGACGGCCACGACGCGGGTCCTGGGGCCGATGGCGGCACGCAGCCTGGTGACGATCTCGGCCTCGGTCGGCCGTGCGTGGGTCGTCGTAGAGGGCGACCTCGCGAACCGGCGCGCCGGTGCGTTCGGCCAGCAGCCGCAGGGCGACGCGGGTGGCGATGAAGTCGTGGGTGGTGGTGACCACGTCCTGGCCGGGCAGCAGGCGAACACCGCCGTAGAGCAGGCCGAGACCCATGGTGGTGCTGTCGGTGAGCGCGACCTCCGTGACGGGTGCCGCCGAGGTAGTCGGCGGCGGCCGTGCGGACCTCCTGCTCGAGGTGTTCGTGGTCGTGGAGGTACCGGCGGTGTCGATGTCCAGGCCGCGCCGGTGTTCGTCGATGGCGCCGGCGCACCGGGGCGGGTTGGCCGGCGAACACGTACGCGGCGAGGTGGATCAGGTCGGGATCGAGCGCGAACTGGTCCCGCACGGACGCCCAGTCCTGCGGGTCGAACTCGCGCTCGGGTCCGGGCGGTGGGAACGGGCTGCGCGGTGCAGCCGGCGAGCGCCAGCCCTGCGCCGGCAGCGAACAGGCCGCGTCTGGACAGGTCCATCGGGCAATCCTAGGTCCGCTCACGGCGAAACGGGCCGATCTTCGCGAGCCGGCCACTTAGCTTGGGGCGCATGGAGATTGTGGAGTTGGTGCCGCGCCTGCACCAGGTGCGGCTGGAGTTCGGTCAGGTGTATCTGTGGCGCGACGGGGACGAGCTGACGTTGATCGACGCCGGCCTCGCCGGGTCGGGTCCGGCGATCGCGGACGCCACGAGGGCGCTCGGGCTGGGTCCGTCGGCCATTCGCCGGATCGTGCTCACCCACGGGCACGAGGACCACGCGGGCGGCGCGGCGGAGGTCCGCGCGTTCGACGGCGCCCCGGTGCACGCGCACCACGCG
Organism: uncultured Actinomycetota bacterium; assembly: GCA_963825445.1. Taxonomy (GTDB): domain Bacteria; phylum Actinomycetota; class Actinomycetes; order Mycobacteriales; family Pseudonocardiaceae; genus Actinophytocola. The sequence goes on along the minus strand of CAWGTM010000019.1, from coordinate 219,211 downwards.
GACGTGCCGTTCGTGACCGGTGCGCGGCCCTTCCCGCCGCCGGTGCTCACCGAGGTCGACCGGGAGATCTGGGCGCAGGTGTCCGCGCTCGGGTTGCCGCAGGCGCCGCCGTCCGTGGTGGACGTTGCGCTGTCCGACGGCGACGAGTTGGACTTCGGCGACGGCGCGGTGGTGGTCGGCGCGGCCGGTCACACACCGGGCAGCATCGGGGTTTTCCTGCCACGCCACGGGATCCTGTTCACGGGCGACACGGTGGCGTCCGTGCCGGGCGTTCCGGCGATGGTGGGGGTGTTCAATCTCGATCACACGGCGACGGTGGCGTCCGTTCGTCGGCTGGCCGATCTAGATCCGGCGGTGGCCTGTTTCGGCCACGGCGACCCGGTGGTGGGGGACGCCGGTCGGACGATGCGGGCGGTGACCTGAGTCTCATTCGGCTTACCTTCACACTGATGTGAATCTTTAGCCTGGTTGGCATGGCTGGTGTGGTGGTAATCGGGGCGGGGCCAGGGATTGGCCGGTCGGTGGCGGTGCGGTTCGCTCGGGAGGGGATGCCGGTCGCTTTGTTGGCGCGCGGTTCGCTGGAGGACCTGGCGGCGACGGTCTCGTATGGCGTGCCGGTGGTGACGGCGACCGCGGACGCGGGCGACGAGGACTCGCTGCGTGGCGCGCTCTCGGTGGTGGCCGATCGGCTCGGCCCGCCGGACGTGGTGGTGTACAACGCGGCGGTCATCCGCCCGGACGCGCCGGGTGAGCTGTCGGTTCGGGAGCACCTGGACCGGTGGGCGGTGAACGTGCTCGGCGCGCACACGGCCGCCGCGCACGTGCTGCCGGGCATGGCCGACCGCGGCCGGGGCACGTTCGTGGTCACCGGCGGCATGCCCGAACCGGTGCCGGCGTACCTGAGCCTGTCGCTGGGCAAGGCCGGCATCCGCACTCTGATCGGCGCACTCGACCAGGTCTATCGGCCGGCGGGCGTGCACGTGGCGAGCGTGACCGTGGACGGCGATGTCGTACCGGGCACGGACTTCGACCCGGACCTCATCGCCGAGCACTACTGGCGACTGCACGTCGCACCACGCGAGGAGTGGGTGACGGAGGTCGTCCACTCGGGACGGATCAGCGCGACGCCGGGTCGGTGACGCCTCCGGCCCCGGAATCGGCGAGTCCCACGTTCACGCCGCACGAGTTCCCCATTCAAGCACCGCGAGATGCTCCTATGTTTGTCAAGTGGTGTGGAGGGCTGTGAGGTCGGCGGTGAGGTGGGGGTAGATCTCGCGGGCGAGGTAGCGTTTGAGGCAGCGGATGAGGTGTTTTTTGGTGATTTTGGTGCCGGGGCGTAGGCGGGTGTCTATGTAGTTGCGGGTGGGGTCGTGGCTGGCGAGGCGGGTGAGGGTGATGCGGTAGAGCACGGGTTGGCGGCTCGGTCGCCGGCGCGGGAGAGTCGGTGGTGTTGGTTTTTGCCGCTGCTGGAGTCTTGGGGTGCGGTGCCGGTGAGGCAGGCGAACGCGGCTTCGCTGTGGAGGCGTTCGGGGTTGTTGCCGGCGGTGATGAGTAGCTGTCCGGTGGGGTCGGGGCCGAGGCCGTGCAGGGCGATGGTGCGGGGCGCGATCCGGTGGACCAGGGCGTCGAGGGTGGCGGCCAGCTCGGCGATGCGGGTGTCGTAGTGGGTGAGAGTGCGGGCCAGTTCGTTCAGGGTGACCTGGATTGTGGTGTGGGAGTCCAGGAACTGCTCGGCGAGGTGGGTGGCGGCCTGGGCGCGGGTTTTGCTGCCGGGGCGGGGTGCGGGTAGGTCTAGTGCCGGCAGTGTCGCGCAGTGGCGGATCAGTGTGGTGGTGCTCAGCCCGTGCAGGGTTTCCCGAGGGGTGCGGGTGCGGTGACGATGAGGCTTTGAGCGCGTTGATCGTGGCGGTGCGGGCACCGATCAGTTGCTCACGGATGACACGCAGCACCCGGACGGACTCGAGAGGGCCGGTGCGGAGTTTCGGGGTGGCGGTGGCGTCACCGGATTGGGCCGCGGCGGCGGCGTTGATGCGTCGTGGGGGTCGGATTTGCCGTGCAGGCGGCGTTTCTGCCGGTTCGGGCGGTTGACCTCGACCACCGGCATATCGTGGCTGGTGAGGTAGCTGGTGAGGCCGGCGCCGTAGGAGCCAGTGCCCTCCGCTCCCACCACCGCGAGCGGGCCAAATGCCCGCAGCCAGGCCAGCAGAGCCGTGTAGCCGGTCTGGGTGGTCGGGAACTTCTCCGTGCCCAGCTCCCGGCCGAGGCCGTCATGAGCCGCGGCGACATGGAAGTCGAGGTGGGTGTCCACCCCGCCGGTGATGTCCCCGACCGGGGTAGTCACCGACAGGGCGGTGCTGGCTTCGAGCGAGGTTTTGCCATGCTGGTGATTGCCATCCTGTTCGCTGGTACGGGCGGGTTGGTGCGCACCCGGGCCCGGCGGGCGGACAGGACAGTGATGGGTCGCCTGCCGCTAACAGGCTCCTATGAGGTCACGGTCGCCGGGCCTGGTGCACACCGTGAACTTCCCCGGCCCGGACGACAGATCCCGCGAAAGGCACCAAGCCAGTCCCGCTCAGGGTCAGACCACGCCGGCAGACACCGAACAACATCCTCACGGACACAAACCCATCCTCACTGTCTCCCTCGCAGGACACGCGAGTTGGCGGTTCGCGAACCAGTCCGCGGTCGCGAACCGCCAACTCGCGCGGTGCGAACGTGGGACTCGCGTGGGAAGGCCGGGTCGGGCGCGGTGGAGCATGATCAACGGCAGCCTCCGGCCCCCGGAATCCAGCGTACCGGGAGGGTCCGACAGTTCCGCGTCGCGAAGATCGACATCGGCCGGGTTGTCCACAGCCGGCGGGTCGTCCACAGGGGAGCTTCCCGAGCCCGAGAACTGTCGGTTGGTTGCGGTAGCGTTGGTCTTGAGGGGCGGCCCCGCGCGCGTGCGCGTGAGAGAAGGCAGGTTGGCGCGGATGTGTGGGGGACCCAGCGTCTACTCGGGACGGTCAGCGAAGCGCCGGTTCGCTCAGGGTGAGGGCACCCAGGTCGGCGTCCAGGCGGGCGTGGGTTCCCAAAGGGATGGTCAGTTGGCCGGGGAGGTGACCGAAGCCCAGGTCGGCCACCAGCGGTAGGCCCAGCCCGGCCAGCAGGTCCTGGATCACGTCGGCCACTTCGTCCGGGTCGCCGCAGTCGGTCCACGAACCGAGCGCGATGCCGGCGGCGCCGGTGAACCAGCCGGCCCGCAGCAGCTGGGTGAGCATCCGGTCGATCCGGTACGGCTCCTCGTTGACCTCCTCGAGCAGCACGATCGACGGGTCCGGCGGCACGACGGCGTCCTCGGCGCCGACGCACGACGCCAGCAGGACTGAGGTTGCCGCCCACCACCATCCCGTCGGCCACGCCGTCGTTCACCGGTCGCGGCGGCCGGGCCGGCGAGACGCTGCACGGTCTCCGGTTCGAACAGCGTCGGCCGCAGGTGCTTCGGCGCGCCACGGCGTCGAAGACACCATCGGTGGCGACCATCGGCGCGAACAGCGTCACCAGGTCGAGCCGCGCGCCGATCGCCTCGTGCAGCGCGGTGATGTCGCTGGACCCGGTGAACAGCTTCGGCCCGGCGGCGGCCATCGCGTCCCAGTCGAGCAGGTCGAGCATCCGCATGGCGCCGTAGCCGCCGCGGGCGCACACCACCGCGTCGACGTCCGGGTCGCACCACGCGCGCTGCAGGTCGGCCGCGCGGTGCGCGTCGCGGCCGGCCAGGTAGGGCAGTGTCGGGATGCCGGTCGAGCACGTGCTCGCCGACCTCGACCCGCAGGCCCCAGCTCTCGCAGCATCGCGATCCCGCGCGTCGAGCAGCTCGCTGCGGCGACCGGCCCGGCGGGCGCGACCAGCGCGACCCTGCTCCCCGCCCGCAGCCGCGCCGGCCGTGTCCGGCTCACGAACGCAGCTCCAGCATCGGCACGCCCGGCGGGGTGAACCCGAACACCTGGCCGTAGAACGACAGCTCCGCCTCCAGCGCGGCCTGATCGCCGTCGACGCCCTGCCGGAACCCGTGCTGCTCACCCTCGAACGTCAGGTACGCGTGCGGGACGCCGCTGCCGTCGAGGCTCGCCACGAACCGGTCCGCCTGCTCCGGCGGGCACACCTCGTCCTCCAGGCCCTGCAACAGCAGCACCGGCCCGGCGAGCTGGTCCACGTGGTTGATCGGCGACCGCTCGCGCGTACCGGTCGGCGTGCTCGGGCAGCGTGCCGACCAGCCCGTCGAGGTAGCGGGACTCGAAGTCGTGGGTCTCGCCGCCGTCGCCGGTCCAGCCGGTCAGGTCCAGGATCGGGAACATGATCGTCGCCGCACGCGGTAGGTGTCCACCGAGGTCATCGACGCGGCCGCGGTCCAGCCGCCCGCGCTGCCGCCGCGGATCGCGAGCCGGGCGCCGTCCGCCGTGCCCTCCGTCGGCCAGCGCGGCCGCGACCGCCGCGCAGTCCTGGACGTCCACCACGCCCCACTGCTCGTTGAGCGACTCGCGGAACTCCCGCCCGTAGCCGGTGGAGCCGCCGTAGTTCACCGCGACCACGCCGATGCCGCGGCTGGTGAAGTACGCGATGTCCAGGTTGAGCGCGCGCGGACTTGCCGGTCGGCCCGCCGTGGACGTGCACCAGGAACGGCGGCGCGCACGCCGTCCGGGCCGGCGAACTCGGGGTTGCGCGGCGGGTACACGCAGCGCCGGGATCGTCCGCCCGTCCGGGCCGGTGAACACCCGCTCCTCGGGCACCGGCAGGTACGCCGGGTCGGCAGGTCGTCGGGCGGCTGCGGCGACGAGCCGCGTCGGCCGTGCCGGTCGCCGAGGTCGAGCGCGCACCACGGCCAGGTCCTCGGTCGGCGGACCCGGCCGCGCGACACCACCGCGCCGTCGCGCACCGCCAGGTCCGACGCTCCACGCGGTCAGGTCGGTCGTCCACGTCGGTCACCGTGCCGGCGTGCTCGTCGAGCACCGCCAGCCGGCCCGACCGCAGGACCGCGTACCGGCCGCCGCCCAGCGGCGCGAACCAGCGCATGCCGATCGTCCACAGCGGACCGCCCAGCTCCTCGCTCGCACGGCGCGAGGTTGACCGCTCGACCCGTCGAGGCCGACGCGGAACAGGTTCCACCAGCCGTCCGGGTCGGTCAGCGCGAGCAGCGTGTCGGCGGTCTCCCACTCGACCTGGCACACGCTCTCCCGCGGCCCGCCGGCCAGCACCCGGTGCGGCCGGCCCGGCTCGGCGACGGCGCGACGCACAGTTCGGTGCCGTCCCACGGCATCTTCGGGTGGTCCCAGCCGAGCCAGGCGATCCGTGCGTGCCGTCCGGGCGACAGCCGCGGCCCGGTCATGAAGTGGTGGCTCGCGCCAGCGACCGCGGCTCGCCGCCGTCGAGCGGGACCTCCACCAGGTCGCGGCGCGACGTCGGTCGGCCGCGTCACCGGTGACCGTCTCGCGCACGCACAGCACCGTCGCCGTCCGGGCCGGGGGACAGGTCGGCGTAGCGCAGCCCGTGGTGGCGCTCGGGTTCCGGCGTGATCGGCCGCGGCTCGCCGGTCGGCGCGGTCCAGCGCGTAGAGCCGCTGGTCGGCCCAGTTGGTGAAGACCACCGTGGCCGCCGACGACCGTCCACGGCCGGCCGCCGTACTCGTGCACCCGGTTGCGGACGTTCCACGGCGCGGGCAGCACCTCGACCGGCGCCCGTCCGGTCCCTCGCGCATCAGCGCGACCCGGCCGCCCTCCGCCGGGCCGGCTCTCGGCCCACCACACGTCGCCCGTCGTGCACGTCGACCCAGCTGGGGGCCGCCACCGGCCGCCGCCACCGTCTCGGCGGTGACCGGCGACTCCCAGCTCCCGAACTGTGCGATCTTCACCACGCCGCAGACCCTAACCGGGTCACGACCTTGACCGGCCCCCGCAGGGTAGCGTCCGCTAGGTGTGACGGGGCGGAACCGGCCTGCTCGAAGCGGTGTTTGCCGTAGGGTCGGAGGTGCCATGGCTCGTGTCATTCATGTCTTCCGCCAACCCGATCGCTTCGTCGCCGGCACGGTCGGGCAACCCGGCGACCGCACGTTCTACCTGCAGGCCTCCGAGAGCGCCCGCACCGTCAGCGTCACGCTGGAGAAGCAGCAGATGGCCGTGCTCGCCGAGCGCATCGGCTCGCTGCTCGAGGAGGTCCACCGCCGCTTCGGCGCCGACCTGCCCGACGAGACGCCCGACGACCTGGTCGACGCCGACCCGCTGCAGGTGCCCGTCGAGGAGGAGTTCCGCGTCGGCACGATGGGGCTGGGCTGGGACTCCGAGACGCAGCGCGGTCGTGATCGAACTGCTCGCGATCACCGAGGGCGAGGTCGACGAGTCGGTCGTCCTCGACGACACCGAGGAGGGCCCCGACGCGGTGCGGGTGTTCCTCACCCCGGCCGAGGCGCGGGCGTTCGCCGAGCGCGCCGACCGGGTGATCAACGCCGGCCGCAAGCCGTGCCCGCTGTGCGGAGAGCCGCTCGACCCGGCCGGGCACGTGTGCCCCCGCCAGAACGGCTACCGGCGCACCGAGGACGAGACTGAGTAACTTGCTGCCGTCCGATCCGGCTGTCGCCGAGCTGCTCACCAGAGGTCGTATCGAGATCGAGGGACGGCTGGTCGACGCGTCCAACGCCACCCTGTTCTGCGAGATCAGCGGCGACGGCGTGAGCGCGCACTGTGTCTACAAGCCGGTCAGCGGCGAGCGGGCGCTGTGGGACTTCCCCGACGGCACGCTCGCCGGCCGCGAGTTCGGCGCCTACCTGGTGTCCGAGGCCGCCGGGGTGCACGTGATCCCGCCGACCGTGCTGCGGGCGGGCCCGTTCGGCGAGGGCATGGTGCAGCTGTGGATCGACACCAAGGAGGGCGACGACCTGGTCGACGTGGTCGCCCCCGACGACGTGCCGCCCGGGTGGCGCCGGGTGCTGCGCGCCCACGACCGGTTCGGTGAGCCGGCCGTGCTGGCCCACGCCGACCACCCGAGCGTGCGCATGATGTCCGCGCTCGACGTCGTGATCAACAACGCGGACCGCAAGGGCGGCCACGTCCTGCACGGCACGGACGGCGAGGTGTACGGCGTCGACCACGGAATCTGCCTGCACGCCGAGCACAAGCTGCGCACCGTCCTGTGGGGCTGGGTGGGCGAGGCGCTGCCGGACGACGTGGTGGAGATGCTCGAACGGCTGCGCGTGGCCATGGAAGGCGATCTGCCGACCGCGCTGGCCGACCACCTGACCCGCGCGGAGATCCGCGCCCTCCGCCACCGCCTCGACCACCTCACCCAGACAGGCGAGTTCCCCACCCCGGGTACCGACTACCGAGCCATCCCCTGGCCCGCCTTCTGACGCGGGACGGTACGACTCGCTGTCGAAACGCTCAGTTTCGGTGTCGATAACGTACGACTCGTGGTCAGAGGCGGACCTCCCGCTGTTCGGCGTTGGGGTGGGTCCACTCCAGTAGGTGGGTGGCTTCCTTCGTGACGGCCGCCGTTTCTCGTTTGGTCAGGCGGTTGTACGGGAGCACAGTGAGGGCTACCGTCTTGCGTTCCTTCGTGATGGTCCACTCGCCGCGTAAGAAACCGTCGACGAGAACCGTGCCGGGGAAGACGGCGTTCTTGGTGCCCAGCAGCCGTTTGCGGTACTCGTCGGTCATCACGCGGGTGCGGTCGGCGTAGGACAGCAGGAGGTTGTCGAACTCCGGCAGCAGACGCACCGGCGCCGGCAGGTCCGGGTCGGGCCGGGGTGCGTCCGGCAGGTCGAACAGTTCGCGGCCCTGGGGATCGGTGAAGGTCCGCAGGGTGGGGCGCATCGGGTCGACGACCTCGCGCAGCCGGGTGAGCCCGGACCAGGCCTGGATGTCGGCCACGGTGGCCGGTCCGAACGCGGCCAGGTGGCGCTCGACCAGCCGGGTCAGGTCGGGGGTGGGATCGATCGTGCGGTCGACCCAGTGTTCGAGGGTCCGGTACCGGGTCTGTCCCGCCTTGCCCCACACCGCGCGCGGCGGGATCTGCACGAGCGGCAGCAGCCCGCGGGCGGCGTGGGCGAGGGAGGCCGGAGCGCGGTCCGGGAGGTGTTCGGCGAGCGCGGCGCCCAGTTCGCGGCCGGTGAGGGCGTTCTCGTCCAGGAGCGACCTGGCGAGGTCCGCGATCTTGGCCAGGTCGACCCCCTCGAGCGAGGCGGAGTGGGCGGCGTTCGTGCGCAGGTCCCGGTCCATGATCATCTGGGTGACCGAGCGCAGGAACGCCGCGTCGTCCGCCGTGACCAGGTGGACCGTGCCCCGCATGAGCACGATCCGCACCACCCGCCGGTCGACCAGCGCGTCGGCCAGGTGCTCCGGCTGGAAGCCGACCAGCCGCGTCCACAACCCCGTGTAGGGCGGGAACGGTGCCTGGGCCTGGAGGCCGAGCAGGTGCGTCACCATGTCCTCGGCCGAGCCCTCGGCGCGTTCGATGAGATGTTGGCGCGCGAGGGTCGCCCGGTTGACGGCCCGCAGGCTGAGCGTGGTCATGGAGCGCACGGTAGCGGGCAACACCGACAATTCTCAGCGACCGAACAACTCGTCCAGGTGGGTGTCGAACGCCAGCTCCGCCTCGGCCGGCGGGTAGTCACCGATCAGCACGTGTGCGGTGAGCCCCTCGATCATGGCGAGCAGCGTGCGGGCCTCACGGTCTGGCCGGACGTCGAGCGGCACGGCCCCGTCGCGTTGGCCGAGACGGACCTGGTCGGCCACGAACTTCTCCAGCGCGCCGTAGGTGCCGCGGAGCCGTTCGGCCAGGCTCGGCTCCACGGCCGCCCGCGCCAGGAACGCGAACCCCACGTGGGCCTCGAGGTGTCGTTCCTCGTCCAGCGGCAGCATCTCGATGAGCAGCGCGTGCACCCGCGCGCGGGGCTCCGGCTCCTCGTCCTGCTCGTGCAGTGTCGTCATCCGCGCGGCGATGCGGGCCTCGGCCCGCTCGCTGACCAGGTCGAACGCGAACGCCAGCAGATCGTCCTTGCTGGCGAAGTAGTGCTGGACCTGGCCGAGGGAGATGCCCGCGTCGGCCGCCACCTGCCGCATCGACACGGAGTCCAGCCCGTGGGCGGCGGTCAGCCGCCACACGGACGCGGCGATGACCTTGCGGCGTTCCTGATGATCAACCTGCTTGGGCATTTGTCAATACACCTGTATGGTCTCGTAACAAGTCATACAACTGTATTGGAGAGTGGAAGATGAGAACACCGGACACGCCGACGAAGGGCGTGCGGTACTGGAACCGGATGAGTAGGGCCCACGAGTGGCTGGAGCGGATGCCGACGGTCGGCGGTTTCCACCGGATCATGCGGAACGCGACCGGCCTGCGCGCGGGGGAGACGGTGCTGGACCTCGGGTGCGGGGCCGGGAGCTACTTCCGGCCACTGCGCGAGACGATCGGCGACGACGGCCACCTGGTGGGTGTCGACATCGCTCCGGCCATGCTCGCGCGGGCCGAGGCACGCGTGGCGCGCGAGGGATGGGCGAACGTCGAGACACGGCTCGCCGACGCGACGGATCCGAGCCTGCCGGCCGAGCTGGGCGCTGGCCGGTTCGACGCGGCGTTCGCCCTGTACTCGATCAGCGCGATGCCCGACATCGCGGCCGGGGTGCGCAACGTCCACGCCGCGCTACGGCCCGGCGGCCGGCTATTCGTGGCCGACATGCGACTGGTGCCCGGCGGGAAGGCCGCGGGAGCGATCCGAGCCATTCGCTGGCTGTATCGGCGGCTCGCCGGCGCGTCCGGCAACGACGTGGTGCCCTACCTGCGAGAGGTGTTCGACGAGGTCACCCTCGTCGATGGCCGGGGCGAACCACACGACCATCCGCTGGCACCCTGGCCGCCGCTGGTGATGCTGGTGGCCACGAAGGCGTCATGAGGTGTAGTCCCGCAGGTGTCGCCCGGTGGGCGTGTCCGCGGTGGTGAGTTCGGACGGCGGGCCGGTGAACAGCACCCGCCCGCCGTGGCGGCCGGCGCCGGGCCCGAGGTCGATCACGTGGTCGGCGCGGCGGATCACGTCGAGGTCGTGCTCGATCACGATCACCGTGCTCCCGGCATCCACCAGCCGGTCGAACAGCGTGACCAGGTCGTCCACGTCCGCCGGGTGCAGTCCCGTGGTCGGCTCGTCGAACACATACACCTGACTTGGCTTACGCAGCTCCGTGGCGAGTTTCAACCGCTGCCGCTCCCCACCCGACAGCGTGCTCAACGGCTGCCCGAGCGGCAGGTACCCGAGCCCCACCTCGACCAGCCGCGCCAGGTGCCCGTCGCGGTCGTCGCCCCCGAACACCTCGAGCGCGTCCCGCGCGGCGAGGTCGAACACCTGGCCGATGTCGAGGCCGCGGTACGTGTGGCGCAGCGCCTCGTCGGTGAACCGCCGTCCCCGGCAGCGCTCGCAGGTGGTGACCATGGGGTCGAGGAACGCCAGGTCGGTGTAGATCACGCCGAGCCCGTGGCATTCCGGGCAGCCGCCGTCGGCGTTCGGGCTGAACAGCGACGCGCTCACCTCGTTGGCGTCGGCGAACCAGGTACGCAGCGCGTCGAGCAGCCCCGTGTAGGTGGCCGGCGTGGACCGACGCGAGTTGCGCACGGCCCGCTGGTCGACCCGCACGGCGTCGCGCACATACCCGTGCACCAGCGAACTCTTGCCCGAACCGGCGACCCCGGTGACGACCGTCAGCACGCCGGTCGGGATGTCCACGGCCACGTCGCGCAGGTTGTGCCGGTCGGCGCCGCGGATCTCGAGGACACCGGTGGGGGTGCGCGGATCGGCGTTGAGCCGGTCGGGGCCGGGCGAGGTACACACCCGTGGGCGTGCCGGCGCGGGTCAGCCCGGCGACGTCGCCCTCGTAGGTGACCTGGCCGCCGGCCGCGCCGGCGCCGGGCCCCAGGTCGAGCACGTGGTCGGCCGCGGCCACCACGTCCTGGTCGTGTTCGACCACCAGCACCGTGTTGCCCTTGTCCCGCAACGTCGCCAGCAGCTCCGTGAGCTGGGTGACGTCCTGGGGGTGCAGCCCGACGCTAGGCTCGTCGAAGATGTAGATCAGCTCGGTGAGGCTGCTGCCGAGGTGACGCACCATCTTCACCCGCTGCGACTCGCCGCCGGACAGCGTCGAGGTGGCGCGGTCCAGCGCCAGGTAGCCGAGCCCGATCGACACGAGCCGGCCGAGCTGCGCGGACAGTGCCGCGACGACAGGTTCCGCACCCGGCGCGTCCAGCGAGCGCACGAAGTCATACAGCTGACCGGCTTCCATCGCGGCGCACTCGGTGATCGTGCGGCCGCCGACCCGAACGGACCGGGCTGCCTCGTTCAGCCGCGTTCCGGCGCAGTCGGGGCACGCGCCGTGGGTGACCACCCGCTCGTAGGCCGCCCTGGTCGGCCCGCGCAGCGTCTCGACGTCCTTGGGCAGCCAGATCCGTTCGAACCGGGGGAGCAGACCCTCGTAGTTCTTCGGCGTGGTGACGTGGGTGTCGTCGCGCTCCAGCAACGCCGAAGCGCCGTGCAGCAGCGTCTCCCACTCGTCGTCGGTGAACTCGGCGAGCGGCTTGTCGTTGTCGAACAACGCGTGGCCGGCGAGCGAGCGCCAGGTCCAGCCACCCACGTGGAAGGTGGGAAAGCGGATGGCGCCCTCGTTCAGCGACTTCGTGCGGTCCACCAGCTCGTCGAGGTCGATGGTCTTCACGGTGCCCAGGCCCTGGCAGCGCTGGCACATGCCGGCGGGGTCGTTGAACGAGAACGCGTTCGAGTAGCCGACGAACGGGCGGCCGGCGCGCGACCACAGCAGCCGCAGCAGCGAGTGGAGGTCGGTGATCGTGCCGACCGTGGAGCGGCTGTTGCCGCCGATCCGCTTCTGGTCGACCACGATGGCGGCCGGCAGGTTGTCGATGGCGTCGACGTCGGGTTGGCCGTAGCGCGGCAGCCGGTTGCGGACGAACGTCGTGAACGTCTCGTTCAGCTGGCGCTGCGACTCGGCGGCGATCGTGTCGAACACGAGCGACGACTTGCCCGAACCGGACAGGCCGGTGACGACGGTGAGGCGTCCCTTCGGAATGGTCACGGTGACGTCCTTGAGGTTGTGCTCGCGGGCGCCGCTCACGGTGATGTCCATACCGCCACGCTAAACGCGGTTGTGGACACATAATGACCACTACTCGTGGCATCCTCGATCGCATGAACGGACCGAGCGTGCGGATGCTGGAGCTGTTGTCGCTCCTGCAGGGCGGCCGCACCTGGCCGGCCATCGAGCTGGCTGCGAAGGTCGGCACCACGCCCCGGACGCTGCGCCGCGACCTGGACCGGCTGCGTGAGCTGGGCTATCCGGTGGTGTCGACGCGCGGGCCCGGCGGCAGCTACCGGCTGGTGGCCGGCCGCGCGATGCCGCCGCTGACGTTCACCGACGACGAGGCGGTCGCCGCGGTCGTCGGGCTGCGGTACGCGGCACAGGTGCTGTCCGACGGGGCCGCCGAGGGCGCGCTGCACAAGGTCGAGCAGGCCCTGCCGCCGCGGTTGCGCGACCGGATGGCGGCGGTGGCCGCGTCGACCACGGCCGTCTCCCGCGACCCCGTGGACGTGCGGCTGGTCGAGACCCTCGCCCGAGCCGCGACCGCGTGCCGAGACGTGCGGTTCTCCTACACCGACCGGTCGAGCGCTGTATCGGAGCGGCACGTGGAGCCGTATCGGCAGGTGCTACTCGGCCGCCGCTGGTACCTGCTCGGATGGGACCTCGACCGGGCCGACTGGCGCACGTTCCGGGTCGACCGTATCGCGTCGGTGGAGGTGCCGGGCAGCACCTTCGCGCCGAAATCACCGCTGCCGGACACCATGCTGACCACGGCCCCGACCGGGCCGGGTGCGGCCGTGTGGTTCGCGGCGCCGGTGTCGGTGGTCGCCACGAAACTGCACGCCGAGGCCGGCACGCTGGAACCGTTGGACGACGAGTCGTGCCGGTTCACCACCCCGCCGGACGACTGGCCGTGGTTGGCGGCGGCGGTCGCGGGCGTGGGTGTGCCGTACCGGGTGGAGGGCCCGCCGGAGTTGGTGGCGGCCACCCGCGCGCTGGCCGCCGGTGCTCAGGCGGCGATCTCGGTGACGTAGATCCGCGAGCTGCGCCGGGCGAGCACCGCTTCGAGCTTGTCGACGCCCTCGAACTCGTTGCACAGCAGGAAGAGGTGCCGGTTCTCCGGCCCGCCGAGCGCGCAGGAGAAGCACGGCAGGTCGGTCTCGACGCGGTGGGTGATCTCGCCGCCGTCGAGCACCCGGACCACCGCTCCCTGCGGCCCGCTCCCGGTGTGGGCGAACGTGTCGGCGGTCTGGCACCAGATGCCGCCCTCGGCGTCGACGCTGAGGCCGTCCGGTCCCAGACCCTCCGCCCAGGTGCGCCGGCCGGACAGCGAGCCGTCCGCCGCGATGTCGAACGCCGACAGCCGGCCGGCGAAGGACTCGGCGATCACCAGTGTCGAGCCGTCGGGGGTGATGACCATGCCGTTGGGGAACTCGATGTCGCCGGCGACGTCCCGAGCGCTGCCGTCGGGCCCGATCTGGCGGATCCACCCGGGCTCGGGGGCACCGCCGCCCACGAAGTCGAAGTCGGCGCCGTTGACGTAGACGTGGCCTGCTGGGTGGACGACCAGCTCGTTGCCGCCCTGGGGGCTGTGTCGCACCGCCGTGCCGTCCGGCTCGACCCGGGTCAGCTCCTCGCCGGACACCAGCAGCCGGCCGTCGGGCAGCCAGTCGATGGACCAGCCCATCCCGTCGCGGCCCGGGCCCACCACTTCCCGCCGGCCCTCGAGATCGACGGCGAGCACCTCGCCGCTGCCCCAGTGGGCGAACCACAGCCGACCGTCGTGCCAGCGGCCGGACTCGACCATGGTCAGGTCGTCGGTGAGCAGGCGTGGGGGAGGGAGCAACACGGTCATGATGGACTCCTCACGAGCTAGACTAGACCGTCTAGTCTGCTCGTGGTGACCGTAGCGTACGTTGGCTCCGTGGTCGATCAACACCCCGTGGCGGCACCCCCGAGCCCCAAGCAGGCGGCGATTCTCGAAGCGGCGACGAGAGTGTTCCTCGACAACGGCTTCCTCGGCACGAGCATGGACGTGATCGCCCGCGTCGCGAAGGTGGCCAAGCAGACCGTCTACCAGCACTTCGTCGACAAGGAACGCCTCTTCGTGGAGGTGGTCCGCGGTGCCGTCAACACGGTGGCCGACCCGGTCTCCGCCGAGATCGGCCGGCTCGGCACCGGCGACGACCTGGCCACGGAACTGCACGACCTCGCCGTAGGGCAACTCGGTGCCGTGCTCCAACCCCGGGTCCTCGCGCTGCGCCGACTGGTGATCGCCGAAGCGGGCCGGTTCCCCGGACTCGGCCAGGAGTTCTTCGACCGTGGGCCGGGCCGCACGATGGAGGTGCTCGCGGCCAGGTTCGCCGAACTCGCCCGCGCGGGTCGGTTGCGCCTGGACGATCCGTCGGTCGCGGCGAGCCAGTTCAACTGGCTGGTCATGGCCGCACCGGTGAACGAGGCGATGCTGCTGGGCCGCACGGACTTCTCGGCCGAGGAACTCGACCGCATCGCCGACCGAGCGGTGAAAACCTTCGTGCGTGCCCACGGTGTACAGGGTTAGGTGATCGACATGGCCGATCCCACCGTGTTGCACCCGATCCCCGGTCAGACGCGGGTCGTGCTGCTCAAACCGCTGGTCACCTCTCCTCTGATCGAGGTCGGCGACTTCACCTACTACGACGACCCGGAGCATCCGACGGAGTTCGAGACCCGCAACGTGCTCTACCACTACGGCCCGGAACGTCTGGTGATCGGCAAGTTCGGCGCCATCGGCACGGGCATCCGGTTCATCATGAACGGCGCCAACCACCGCATGGACGGCCCGTCGACGTTCCCGTTCCCCATCATGGGCGGCGCGTGGGCCGAGCAGATGGACCTGATCCAGGGGCTACCCGGACGCGGCGACACGGTGGTCGGCCACGACGTCTGGTTCGGGTACCGCACCACCGTGATGCCCGGCGTCCGGATCGGGCACGGCGCCATCGTGGCGTCCGGGTCGGTGGTGGTGGACGACGTCCCCGACTACGGCATCGTGGGCGGCAACCCTGCCAAGCTGATCCGCACCCGCTACGCCGACGCGGACGTCGCCCGGCTGCTGGACCTCGCCTGGTGGGACTGGCCGACCGAACACCTCACCGCGCACCTGCGCACGGTCATGTCGGGCTCGGTCGACCAGTTGGCCACGGTCGCTCCCTAGCTAGGGCTGCCAGAGCTGGAAGCGCACGCCCTGGTCGTCGTCGCACTCCACCAGCAGGCCGTAGGGCTTGCTCTCGATCGCCGCGGCCTGCCCGCCTGCGGCCCGGACCCGCGCCACGGCCGCCTCGACGTCGTCGACCCGGAAGCACAGCTGCACCTGCGGGTCCTGGTCGGGCGGGGACCACATGCCGAACTGCGGGTTGGTGTCCGCTCCCCACGCGCCCGGGGTGCCGCCCGGCTCGAACGGCAGCTGCAGCACCGACTGGTAGAAGTCCCGCGCGCGTTCGGTGTCGGGCGTGACCATCGTGACGTGCGCGATGTCGCCCTGACGCAGCTTCGTGGCGTTGGCCGGCGGCTTGTTCAGCATCCAGCGGTGGCCGAACGGGTCGACGATCACGGCCGTGCGCCCGTAGGGCTGGTCGCCGGGCGCACGCTCGATCGCCGCTCCCTGCCGGCGTGCCCTGTCGACCGTGCCGTCCACGTCGTCGACCTGGACGTGCAGCGTGTGGCTGAACGTCGTCGGCGCGTCGGGCGCGGACACCGGCACGTCGGGCCACAGGTCGGACGCCTCGGAGAACATGAGGACGGCGTCGCCGATGCCGACCTCCGCGTGGCCGATGGTGTCGTCGTCGTTCACGTACGGCTCGCCGCGCTGCCGGGCGCCGAACACCTCGACGTACCAGTCGAGCGCGCGCCGCGCGTCGGACACGACGATGTACGGGCTGAGCGTGGGCGGCCAGGCGGCTTCTCGTTCGGTAGTGGTCATGCTCTCTCCTTGATCGAGCACGGCGCGGGACAGTCGGTCCCGCAGCCGCGCGGCGAAGTCGGGATCCGGGTCGACCGGAAGAGCGGGCTCGCGCAGAGCCTCGAACGGGTCGATCATGAGCCCTCCTCTCCCTGGTAGATCCGGCGGAACGCGGTACGGGCTCGCACCAGCAGCGCCTCGGTGGCGTGCACGGTGCGGTCCAGGCAGGCGGCCACGTCGTTGACCGGCAGCCCGTCGAGGTACCGCAGGGTGAGCGCCGCCCGGTGGTGCGGACCGAGCTGGTCGAGGACGTCCCGCGCGCGGATCGCGTCGATCGCGCACTCCCAGGGGTCCTCGGTCTCCTCGGTGTCCACCAGACGCAGGCCGCGTTCCTCGCGAGCCACCCGCCGCCAGTGGTCGGCCAGCTTGTGCCGGGCGACGCCGATCAGCCACGGGGTGGACGGCGCGGGCGCGTCCGGTTTGCGGACCGCGGCGACCGCGGCCAGGAACGCCTCGGCCGTCAGGTCCTCGGCCAGCGTGGCGTCCCGGCAGCGGGCCAGCAGGTAGCCGTAGACGTGCGGCAGCGCCTCGTCGTACAGCTCCAGCAGCCCGAACGCCGGATCGGGCCGCACGCTCGGCGTGCTCACATCCCCATCGTCGTCCGACACACGGGTTCTCCGACGGGTCGACGTCCAAGTTTTTCGACGGACCCTCGATAGGGTGATCTGCCGTGCGAGCAGAGAGCTACGGCGGCGACATCCTGGCCCGCGGCAAGGTCCGCAAGAAGATCCCCGAAGTGGTCGCGGAGCCCGGGTTGGTGGCCGAGGACCCCGCGAGCGGCTTCTGCGGCGCGGTGGTCCGCTTCGAGCAGGGCAACGTGGTGCTGGAGGACGGCAAGGGCCGCCACCGGGTGTTCCCGTTGACCCCGGCCGGGTTCCTGATCGACGGCAAACCCGTGACGCTCGTGCGGCCCACCCAGAGTGCCGCGCCCAAGAAGACGGTGTCGGCTTCCGGCTCGGTCCGCGTGCAGGACCACACCGCCCGCACCGCGCGGGACAGCCGGCTGTGGGTGGAGGGCATCCACGACGCCGAGCTGGTGGAACGCGTGTGGGGCCACGACCTGCGGGTCGAGGGCGTGGTGGTGGAGCCGCTGCACGGCATCGACGACCTGGCCGGGCTGGTGGCCGAGTTCGGCACGGCCCCGCACCGGCGGCTCGGCGTCCTGGTCGACCACCTGGTGGCGGGCAGCAAGGAGTCCCGCATCGTCGACGCGGTCAACGACGAGCACGTGCTGGTCACCGGTCACCCCTACGTGGACATCTGGCAGGCCGTGAAACCCGCGGCCGTCGGCATCCGCGAATGGCCGGTCATCCCGCGCGGCACCGACTGGAAGACCGGGATCTGTGCGGCGTTGCGCTGGGGCGAGCCCGCCGACGGGTGGCGCCGCGTTCTGGCGGGTGTGCGCAGCTACCGCGACCTGGAGACCCCGCTGATCGGCGCGGTGGAAAGGTTGATCGATTTCGTTACTATCGGTGAAGAGTAGTGACCGAGATACCCGGGGTCTGAGATCATTGAGGTATGGCCGCAGTGTTTTGGCTGATCGGCGGAATCGCGCTGATCGCCGCCGAGATGTTGTCCGGGGATTTCTTCCTACTGATGGTGGGCGTCGGAGCGCTTGCCGGTGCGGGCTCCGAGGTGCTGTTCGGCAACACGCTGGTCAGTTCCGCGGTGTTCGCGCTCGTCTCCATCGGTCTGGTGACCTTCGCCAGACCGTGGCTCAAACGGCGGATGCACGGTGCGTTGGTGCACACGAACGCCGAGGCGTTGATCGGTCGCAAGGCGGTGGCCCTGGCCCCGGTGAGCGCCGACGGCGGCCAGGTTCGGCTCGACGGCGAGGTGTGGTCGGCCCGCGCCTTCGACGACAAACAGACGATCTCGGCGGGCGACCAGGTGACGGTCGTGGAGATCTCCGGCGCCACCGCGGTGGTCCTGGCCGACGCCGACTATCTGGCGACCGAGTGAATCCGGTGGGACGCGCTGTGGGGGTCACCTCCTTCGGGTGGCAGTTGTGATCTACTTCCCGCCAACCCGATCCGGAGTGGAGGCACGTTGACCGTCGTCATCATCGTCATCGTGGTCGTCTTGTTCGTACTCACCGTCGTGGTGAAGTCGATCCTGGTGATCCCGCAGGCGGAATCGGCCGTGATCGAGCGGCTCGGTCGGTTCCGGTCGGTGGGGGAGCCGGGGCTGAACTTCCTGGTGCCGTTCCTGGACCGGGTGCGAGCGAAGGTCGACCGCCGCGAGCAGGTCGTCTCGTTCCCGCCGCAGCCGGTGATCACCCAGGACAACCTGACCGTGTCCATCGACACGGTCGTGTACTTCCAGGTGACCAACCCCCGCGACGCGGTCTACGAGATCTCCGACTACATCATCGGTGTGGAGCAGCTGACCACCACCACACTCCGAAACGTGGTCGGTGGCATGAGCCTGGAAGGCACGCTGACCTCCCGTGACTCGATCAACGGGCAGCTGCGTGGCGTGCTCGACGAGGCCACCGGCCGCTGGGGCATCCGCGTGGCGCGAGTCGAGCTGAAGGCGATCGACCCGCCACCCTCCATTCAGGACTCGATGGAGAAGCAGATGCGCGCCGACCGTGAGAAGCGCGCCATGATCCTCACCGCGGAAGGTACGCGGGAAGCGGCCATCAAGACCGCCGAAGGTCAGAAGCAGAGCCAGATCCTGTCGGCGGAGGGTGCCAAGCAGGCGGCGATCCTGGCGTCCGAGGGTGAGCGGCAGTCGCGCATCCTGCGTGCCCAGGGTGAACGTGCGGCCCGCTACCTCCAGGCCCAGGGCCAGGCCAAGGCCATCGAGAAGGTCTTCGACGCGATCAAGGCCGGCAAGCCGACGCCGGAAGTCCTTGCCTACCAGTACTTGCAGACGCTCCCGCAGATGGCGCAGGGCGACTCGAACACCGTGTGGATGCTGCCGAACGACTTCGGCAAGGCCCTCGAGGGCTTCGCGAAGCTGCTGGGCGCACCCGGCGAGGACGGCGTGTTCCGCTACGAGCCGCCGGCCTACGAGCCGCCGCCCGAGCGCCCGAACGAAGAGGAAGAGACCGCGAACTGGTTCGACACGTCCACCGACCCGAAGGTCGCGGAGGCCGTGCGGGCAGCGGAGGCGGTGGCACGGCGGGAGGTTCCGACGTCGATGTCGCCGCAGCGGTCGGCCGGCGCCCCCGCGCCGTACAACATGGGCGACGACGACCGCTCGGCCGCCGCCGCGATGCCGCCGCCTCCTCCGCCGCAGCCGGAAGTGCACATGCCGGCTCCCGCGCCGGAGGTCGACTACTCGCCGCCTCCTCCGCCGGCCGCTCCGGCGCCGGACGTGCCCCCGGCTCCCGGTGGTCCGTTCCGTGCTCGGCCGTCGGAGTCGACGGAACTGTCGGACGAGCCGCCGCGGTACTGAGTTTCCTGATGTAGCAGTGTTCTTGGTGTGACAGTGGGAGGGCGGTTCGCCGCCCTCCCACTGCTTTTGTCCGGCTTTCTGCCACGACGCGCCGTGTCGCCGGCGCCAAACTGTCGGACCTCGTTGGTAGCGTTGAAAACAGGGGACCCCCGGACCGATTGAATGGACCTTTCAATCGGTGTTCCGCCAATCGGGTGAATGCGGCGGAGCGGCCGGCCTGGTAATGGCGAATTTCGTGAACTGACATTTGCTGAGGCGCTGTACCGGGTGGGAGTTCGATCTTAGAAGTTTAACTATCAATTACTTACTATATAGATGTCCAATTATTGCGCCTTTGGCGGATCTGGCGGTCGCCACGGGGCACAGACCAAAACGCACAGGACGGGAGGGGTGGCCTGGTGAGAAAGAGGCGCCCGCGACCGACGTGGAGTGAGGGGGTCGTTCGACCACCGGGTGGCGGCGACGCTCTCGGATGGGAGCTGTCGGACGTGGTGCGTGTCTGGCGGCGACCAACCTCGGGTGGTGCGGCGCCGGACAGCCCGGTGACGATCATGTCCATGGTGCCGTCGCTAGGCGGAACGGGCAGATCGATGAGCCCGTCGCCGGGTGCGCGAGCTGCTGAAGCCGGCCGAGGATGAAGCGCGGGTTGGCCCGGCACGCGCGGGAGGTGGGGGAGTTCCAGCCAGAACTGGCTGCCTGCTGGCTCGAGGTCTTCTCCGCGACACCATCGAGTTCCCCCGCCGCGAACGCACGTCGATCCTCGACGGTGTTGGCGTCCCCGACCTGCTGACCGCGACTGGTCAGCATCTTCGTGGGCTCATCTTCGGTCCGGCGGAGTGGGCCGCCGCCAACTCTCGCGGCAGGGCTCCCGTCAGGCGGTTCGACCGGCGGTCCTGAGTGGACAGCCAGGTGCGGCAGCGGGGCGTCCGGTCAGTCCTCTTCGGTGCGGCGGGCGCGGAGGGTGCGGACCTTGTGGCGGTTGCCGCAGCGGTCCATGGAGCACCAGCGCCGGCTGCCGGGCCGGGAGGTGTCCACGTACACGAGCGAGCAGTTGTCGGCCGCACACGTGCGGACCCGGTGGCGGAGCGGGCCGCTCAGCAGGTCGATCGCGTCGCGCGCGACGGTGGCCAGCAGTTGTGTGCCGGTGGGAGATCCGGCCCAGCGGAGCCGGTGGTCCGCGTCGAGGGCGGGGACCAGCGCCGGGTGGGCGGCCGCGGCGTTGATCGTGTCGAGGTCGCCGGGTTCCGGGTGCTTGATGGCCACCCGGAACAACGCGTCGCGCAGGTCTCGGGCGGTCGTGACCTCGGCGTCGGAGATCGTCAGCGTCGGGGTCGGGGTCAGTCGCGACGCTGATGCCCACGTGGCCAGGTCGGCGGGGGAGTGCAGCACCTCGAAGTGGCGGAACTCGCCGGGGCCGCCGGTGGTCAGCAGTTCCAGGCTGAGCGCGCCCGGGTCGAACCGGAACGTGGCCCCCGAACGGGAGCCCAGCAGCATGCCCGGGCTTGGTGGCGAGTCCATGTAACTAGTATAAAGGGTTACATGGCTCTGAACTGGAAGTTGATCATCGATACCAAGGACGCACCCACGCTGGCGGACTTCTGGGCCGCCGCGCTGGAGTACACGGTGGAGGACCCGAGCGCGCTCATCGACCAGCTGCTGTCGGCCGGGCACCTCCCGGAGGCCGCGGTCACCGAGCACGGGGACCACCGGATCTTCCGTGGCTTCGCGGGCATCCGGCACCCCGACGACCCGTTCGACCAGGCCAGCGGCGTGGGCCATGGCCGTCGGCTGCTGTTCCAGGACGTTCCCGAGGGCAAGACCGTGAAGAACCGGCTGCACATCGACATCCACAGCGGGTCTGTGGCGCTCGAGGATCTGGTGGCCCGGTTGGAAGGCCTGGGCGCCACGCGCGTCCGCGAGGTCGACCAGGGGCCGGCCGGTCACTGGTGGGTCATGCTCGATCCGGAAGGGAACGAGTTCTGCGCGGCGTAGCCAGGTCGGCCAGCCGGGCGGTGAGGAACGCGCGTTCGGCGTCGTTCGTGACGAGCGCGCGGGCCTGTTCGTAGGCGGCGGCCGCTTCGGTGTCGCGGTCGAGCAGGCGCAGGAAGTCGGCCCGCACCGCGGGAAGGTAGTGGTAGCCGGGGATGTCCAGCGCCGCGATCTCGGCGAGCCCCGCTTCCGGGCCGGACACCATCGACACGGCCACCGCCCGGTTCAGCGCCACCACGGGCGACGGCCACACGGCCAGCAGCAGGTCGTAGCACTCGACGATCTGCGGCCAGTCGGTGTCGGTGTAGGTGGGGGCGGTCGCGTGCAGGGTGGCGATCGCCGCTTGGAGCGCGAACTTGCCGGGAGACCTGCCGCGCGGGGCGCTCATCACCAGGGTGTCGGCCTCCGCGATGGCCGCCCGGTCCCAGGCGGCACGGTCCTGGTCGGCCAGCAGCAGCACCCCGCCGTCCGGGGCGGTACGGGTGGCGCGGCGGGCGTGGTTCGCCAGGAGCAGCGCGAGCAGGCCGCGGGCCTCGGCCTCGTCCGGCATCAGGGCCACGAGCAGACGGGCCAGGTCCACGGCGCGGCCGGCGACGTCGTCACGTGTGAGCGTCGGGCCCGCCGGGGCCGTGTGTCCGGTGGTGAACAGCAGGTGGATGCTCGTGAGGGCCGTGTCCAGCCGCGACGGCAGTTCGGCGGCGGTCGGCATGGCGAACGGGATCCCCGCGCCCGCGATCTTCTTCTTCGCCCGGGTGAGCCGCGCGGCCATGGTCGGTTCCTGGACCAGGAACGCCGACGCGATGTCCGCGGTCGACACCCCGCACACGAACCGCAGAGTCAGCGCCACCTGGGCCTCGGGTGACAGCGCGGGGTGCGCGCACAGGAACACCAGCCGCAGAGGGTCGTCCGGTGCCACCGGCGGATCGCCCGCGACGGTCGCCGGTTCGACCAGCAGGTGCAGCTTCGACCGCAGGGTGTTCGCCCGCCGCAACACGTCGAGCGCGTTGTGTCGGGCGGCGGTGGTGAGCCACGCCCCCGGCCGCGCCGGCACCCCGTCCCTGTCCCATGAGGACAGTGCGTCGGTGTAGGCGTCCTGCACGCACTCCTGCGCCAGGTCGAGGTCGCGGGTGACGCGCACCGTCGCGGCGAGCACGGTGGCCCACTCGCTCCGGTGCGCGTCCGCGACCGCCTGGCCGACCGATCTCACGGGGCCAGCAGCGGCCGCACCTCGACGGCGCCGTCCATGATCGGGAGCAGTTTGCCGATGGCGAGCGCCTGGTCGAAGTCCTCGGTCTCGACCACGAAGAACCCGGCGATCACCTCTTTGCTCTCGATGAACGGCCCGTCGGTCACCAGCCCGTCCTTGTGGATGGTGCGGGTGGCGGCGCTGGGCGCGAGGCCCTGCTCGTGGACCACCCGCGCGCCCATGGCCTCGATCTTCGGGCCGACGGCCAGGTTTGCTTCCATCACCTCGGGCGGGATGTCGGCCACGCCACCAGGGGTTTCCTTCTCGTAGATCAGGATCGCGTACTGCGGCATCGTCCTCACCAGTTCCCGGTCTCGGGGCCAAGGGCACCGTATTGCAGTTCGCCGGCCCGCGCGTAGATGCCCGAGTGGACGCCGGTGGCCGACGTGGTCGAGTCGACCAGCCGCAGCCCGGCCGGCAGGGTGCCGGTGCCGAACAGGCGGTTGCCGGTGCCGACGAGCACGGGGATCACGTGCAGGTGGAACTCGTCGACCAGGTCGTGCTCGATGAGGGTCTGGATGAGCTGGCCGCTGCCGTGCACCTGGATCTCGGCGCCGTCGCCGCGTCTGAGTTCCCGGACCTGCTCGACCACGTCGCCTTCGAGCAGTGTGGAGTTCTGCCACGACACCTTGTCGAGGGTGCGGGAGACCACGTACTTGCGCATGGTGTTGATGGTGGTGGCGATGGGGTCGTCCGCGAGCGGCCAGGTGGCGGCGAAGACGTCGTAGGTGCGGCGGCCGAGCAGCAGCGCGCCGGCGCGGGCGGTCGTCGCGCCGATCCGCTCGATCAGGGGCTGGTCGATGTAGGGGACGGCCCAGCCGCCGTGGGTGAACCCGACGTCCCGGTCGTCGTCCGGCCCGCCGGGGCCCTGCATGACGCCGTCCAGGGACACGAAGTTCATGACCTTCAGTTCACGCATGTCGCTCCTCCGGGGCGTCCGGGTGACGCCCTTGTTCTCACGGCGAACGAGAGGGACGGGAATCGACAGCGTTAGTCAGCGAACTTCACCTCGGCGTCCGCCGCACCCCGCGATCCGGCGAGGATCGCCGCCTCGGCCTCGATCCCGCGACGGGTGGCGGCCGGCAGGCGTTCGAACGCCGTGACTTCCAGTTCCAGGCGTTTCTTGCTGGCCTTGCCCGGTCGCCAGGTGCCGACGATCTCGGTGCCGGCCAGGACGGCGCCGGGGTTGCCGATGATCTTCCAGACGGCCTTGCGGCGTGCCTCGTCGGGCACGAGCAGCTCCCGGTCCCGCAGTTGGAGGAACGGGTCGAGCGGTGGCAGGAGCCGCACCAGGTCGGGGGCCGGGGCCTCGCGCAGTGCCGGCAGCTGGTCGGCCGGGACGTAGGTCCTCCGGCCGTCGAGGTCGACCTCCGCGACGTCGGCCGGCCACATCTGTCGGGCCTCGGCCTGGGTGGTGGCGAGGTAGCCGGCGGCCTCGGCGACCGTGGCCGGGCCGTGCAGCCGCAGGTAGGCGAGGATGACCCGCTGCGCGCCGGCGGTCTTCTTGGGTAGCGGCCCGCGGCCGGGGATGGGCGCGAGGATGGTCGGTCGGCTGCCCGCGATCACCTGGACGCCGGCGGCCAGGCCCATCGACTGGAACAGCGTGTTGTAGACGTGGGTGGCGGCGCAGCCGCGGCAGTCGTAGTTGTAGGGGGCGGGCAGGCGCGCGGTGATCGCGGTGCTGACGTCGCCCTTCGTCCGCTCCTCGGTGACGATGTCCCGCAGCTCGCGGGCGGTGGTGCGGAAGGCGTCGAGGCCGGCCACCCCCTCGCGGCGCAGGACGGTGGCCTCACCGCCGAGCCGGGCGAGCGCGTCGGCGTCGCTGCGGGGCCACAGCTCGGCGGCCAGTGTGTCCACATCGGACCGGCGCAGGAGGTGGGGCGCGCCGCGGAAGGACCACACGGTCACCAGGTCAGCCGATTCGGCCGGTTGGTCCGCACCTTCGGGGAGCCGGGCGGCCAGGGCCTGCGCGGTGGCGGGCACCGACACGTACTGCACACCGAGATCGAGCACGCTCAACTCGGCGGAGTCGCGGTGCAACCCGTGCGCGGCGATGCGATACGCCAATGCCTGCCGCCGATCGACTTTGGTCATCGCGCCTCACCTTCTATCCGCTTCCGAAATGGTCGGTGCTCGCGACTACGGTGGACAACGGGGGGCCGTGGCCGCCTGTCGATCTTGGTCCGCAGGCCGCGGCGCTCGGCATTGGTCATTGTGCGCGACCGGACTGGTCATCATGCGCAGCCTCAGCGGGCGGTGACGGTCAGTGCTTCCAGCGCGATCGCCGGGGTCAGGGCGGCCGTGCAGCTTGCCTTCCGGCCCGCCGACACCTCGCGCTCGCCCATGGTGACCTGCCAGCGTCGGCCGTCCACGTGCGTTACCTCGGCGAGCCATACCTCCAGCACGTCGACCGTCAGAGCGTCCGCGTCGCGTTCGCCGGTCAGGTCGCGCACCGCCAGCTCCGCCACCTGACCGGCCGCCGACCACGTGGACCGGCCCCGGCAGCCCGCCAGCGACACCCCTGATCCGGTGAGCAGCCGGCCCGCCGCCGCCTCGGACAGGTGGCCGTAGGAATACCCCGTCGGCAGCAGCACGGCGGTCGGCGCGAACCGGTGCCCGCCGATGTGGGTGCACTCCCACACGGCCTCACCGTGGGAACCCGCCAGAGCCGCGGCGATCGGGCGACCCAGCAAGGCACAGCACACGTCGCGGCGGCCGTTCGTGCACACCAGCAGCAGGGGAGTGGTGACCGTGGGACCGAGCAGCCCGGACTCGCCGGCGCCGACGCGCGCGAAGTCCAGGTCCAGCAGTTCCTTCGGGTCGGTGATCAGCGCGCGTTCCAGCCACGTGTTGCCCGGCGCGGTGTGCGCGAGGTAGACGTGGCGGGGGACCGGCCGGTGCCGGTCGGGGTGGCTGCCGGGCCGGCGGATCAGCACGATCCGCACCCCGGTGCCCTCGGCGAGCGCCGACAGTTCGGCCGCGAGGCCGGTGTCGAGGTGGCTCGCGGACAGCGCGTCGCGGCCCCACGGTCCGGGCTGCTCGACGCACAACCAGGCCCGGGCTGTCGCCGAGGTGCCGGCCAGCGGCTCACCGAGCACCTCGGCCACGGTCGAGCACCGGTCTGGGTTCGCCTCCATCGCCACCAGAGTATGCCGTGAGTCGGTACCACCGGCGGGGTGAACCTCCAGTCGGAAAATGAGTGACGGGGGTTCCTAGGGTGTAGGTATGCCCCCCAAGCTTCCGTACCGCGATCCGGGGACACCCGACGCCCGCGGCTCGGCCCGCTACCTGTGGTGGTTGGTGAAGAAGCAACGGTGGCGGGTGGCGCTCGGCGTCACCTGGGGCACGCTGTGGATGCTCCTGCTGATGGTGCCGCCGTACCTGATCTCCCGCGCCATCGACGACGGGCTGCGTGCTCGCGACCTGGGTGCCCTGTTCGGCTGGGTCGGCGCGATCCTCCTGGCCGGCACCACCAACGCGTTCGTCGGGCTCATGCGGCACCGGACCATGACGTTCATCCGGCTCGACGCCGCCTTCCGCACGGTGCAGGTGGTCGTGCGTCACGCGGTGCGGCTCGGCGCGGTGCTGCCCCGCAGGGTCACCACCGGCGAGGTCGTCACGGTCGGCGCGGCGGACCTCGATCGGATCGCCCGGACCATGACCGTGACCGGTCCGGGTGTTGGCGGGGTCATCGCCTACGCGGCCGTGGCGGTCGCTGTTGTTCACGATTTCCCGTGCTCGCGGTCGTCGTGTTGCTCGGTGTCCCCATGCTCATCGGCTGCCTGACCCCGCTGCTGAACCGGCTGCGCCGCACCGAGACCGTCTACCGCGACCAGCAGGGCGAACTCGCTGCCCGCGCCGGCGACATCGTGGCCGGCCTGCGGGTGCTCTGCGGCATCGGCGGCAAGGACCGCTTCGCCGCCCGCTACCGCACCCGCTCCCAGGCGCTGCGCGACGAGGGCTACCGCGTGGGTGCGGTTGACCAGCTGGATCACGTCGGTGTCGGTCGGCCTGCCCATGGTGTTCCTGGCGGCCGTCACGTGGCTGGCCGCGCGGATGGCGGCCGCCGGGCCAGATCACGGTCGGCGAGATGGTGGCCGTCTACGGCTACGTGGCCGTGCTCGCCACTCCCGTGTTCTTCTTCATCGAGGGCGCCCAGGACATCAGCCGCGGGCTGGTCGCCGCGCGCCGCGTCGTGCGCATCCTGCGGCTCGAACCCGCCGTACGCACCGCGGTCGACAGCGAGCCGACCCCGCGCCGGCCCGCCGACCTGCACGACCCCGACTCCGGCCTGACCGTGCCACCCGGGCGAACTGCTCGCGATCACCACCGCCACCCCGGCCGACGCGAGCGCGCTGGTCGATCGCCTGGGCCGCTACACCGATTCGGCCGTCACTTGGGGCGGCACTCCGCTCGCGTCGATGCCGCTCGACGAGGTGCGTCGCCGCATCCTGGTGGCGGAGAACGAGGCGTTCCTGTTCGCCGGCCGCCTGCGCGACACGGTCGCCACCCGCCGCGACCACGACGAGGACGAGCTGGGCCGCGCGATCCACGCGGCGCTGGCCGAGGACGTGGTGGCCGGTCTGCCCGACGGCCTCGAGTCGGCCGTGCAGGCCCAGGGTCGCGACGTGTCCGGCGGTCAGCGGCAACGGCTGCGTCTGGTCCGCGTCCTGCTCGCCGAACCGGAGATCCTGCTGCTCGTGGAGCCCACCTCGGCGGTCGACGCCCACACGGAGTCCATGATCGCCGACCGCCTGCGCGACGCCCGCCACGGCCACACCACCGTGGTGGCCGGTACGTCCCCGCTGCTGCTGGACCGCGCCGACCGGGTCGCCTACCTGGTGGACGGCGTCGTCGCGGCCACCGGCACCCACGCCGACCTGCTGATCACCGAACCCGGCTACCGTGCCCTCGCGTTCAGGGGTGCCGACGAGGAGCTGGTCCCCGTGAGGTTGCCCCGTCGCCGACGCGGGCGACCGTTCGTCGGGCCGGGTGGCAGCTCATCCGTGACGACCGTCGGAGCCATGGCGCTCGTTCTCACCACCATCTGCCTCGCCGCCGCTGGCCGGGCTCGCCGCGCCGTGGCTGGATCGGCCGGATCGTCGACCACGTCGAAGCCGGTGACGCCGACGTCGGCATGGTCGACCGGCTCGCGCTCGCGATCCCTCGGGTTCGCCGCTCGCGCAGATCCTGCTCACCCGCGTGTCCCCGCTCTCCTCGCGCCACCGGTTCGGCGAACGAGCGCTCGCCCGGCTGCGCGAGGAGTTCGTGGACCGCACCCTCGCCCTGCCGACCGCGGTGGTCGAGCAGGCCGGCACCGGCGACCTGATGACCCGCACCACCGGCGACATCGCCACGGTCGGCAACGCCGCTCCGCCACGCCGCGCCCGAGGTCTTCGTCAACGTGCTGCGGTCGCTGTTCCTGTTCGCCGCGGTGTTCGTGGTCCACCCGCTGTTCGGCCTGTGCGCGGTCGCCGGCACCTCCGGGATGTGGGTGGCCGGCCGCTGGTATCTCCGTCGGGCCCGCACCGCCTACCTGGCCGAGGGCGCGGCCGCCTCCGAGGTGTCCGAGACCCTGGCCGCGACCGCCGAGGGCGCGCGCACGATCGAGGCGTTCGACCTGGCCGACCGGCGCGTGCGGGACGGCGACGACCGGGTCCGCGCCGCGTTCGCCGCCCGCGTCCGCACGCTGTTCCTGCGGTGCGTGCTGTTCCCGGCCTCCGACATCAGCCACACCCTCGCGGTCGCGCTCATGATCCTGGTCGGCGGCATCTGCTACCTCAACGACCTGGTCAGCCTCGGCGCGGTCATCGCCGCCAGCCTCTACGTGATGCAGGTGATCGACCCACTCACCTCGATCCTCATGTGGATGGAGGAACTGCAACGCAGCGGCGCGTCCATGGCCCGCATCAAGGGCGTCGGCCTGGCGGGCACCGAACCCACGGGCGGCGCCGAACCCCGCGACGACCGCCTCGAGGTGACCGGCGTCCGCTACGCCTACACCGTACCGCGACGTGCTCCACGGCGTCGACCTGGCCGTGCGGCCGGGGGAGCGGCTCGCGATCGTCGGCCCGTCCGGCGCCGGCAAGTCCACCCTCGGGCGGCTGCTGGCCGGCGTCGACGCCCCCCGCACCGGTGACATCACGGTCGGCGGAGTGCCGGTCGCCGACCTCACGCCCGACGAGCTGCGCCGCCGCATCGTGCTGGTCACCCAGGAACACCACGTCTTCCTCGGCAGCGTCCGCGACAACCTCGCGATCGCCTCGCCCACGGCCGACGACGACACCATGCTGCGGGCCCTGGCCGCGGTCGACGCCGACTGGGTGCGCGAGCTGCCCGAGGGCCTCGACACCGACCTCGGGCCCGGCGCCACCCGCCTGGACGCACCGAAGGCCCAGCAACTCGCGCTGGCCAGGGTCGTGCTGGCCGATCCGCACACCGTGATCCTCGACGAGGCCACCGCGCTGCTCGACCCGGCGACCGCGCGGCACGCCGAACGCGCCATGGCCGCCGTGCTCACCGGCCGCACGGTCATCGCCATCGCCCACCGCCTCCACACCGCGCACTACGCCGACCGGGTGGCGGTCATGGCCGACGGCCGGATCACCGAACTGGGCAGCCACCACGACCTGGTGAACGCCGGCGGCGCCTACGCAAACCTGTGGCGCTCCTGGCACGGCACCGACCAGATTCAAGAATTCGATCATGAACTGGAGGGCGGACGGATGACATCCACCGGCATGGGCACTCCGAGGTCCGGCGCACGGGAGCCGCGCGGCTGATCGTTCCGCCCCCAGCTCTCCCGAGACAGCCGGACAGACGCGCTGTCGATCTGTCGCTGTATCCACATTTCGGGAGAGCTTCGTCGTGCCCGTGGCGATCGGGGCGCTCATGGTGCTGGTGTGGCGGCGCCTGCCGCATACCGCGTCGTGAGTTCCGCACCCAACCGCGCCAGCTCGGCCCGCACCGACGCCGGCTCCAGCACCTCCACGGTCGTACCCCACCCCGCCACCTGCTCGGCGATCGACAGGGGAGTGTGGGCCGCGATCCGCACCCGCGCCCGACCGTCGGCCAGGGTCTCCAGGTGCTCGCAGTGGCGGCCGAAGTGGTCACGCAGCACGAACAGCAGCCGCTCCGGGATCAGCACGGTGGCCGACACGAGCGAGCGTCGCGCCTCCATCTGGTCGACCACCCGCGCCCAGGCGTCCGCCAGCTCGAAGTCGTCCGGCCGGGGCGCCGCCTCGTCGGTCACCTCCAGCTCGGTGATCCGATCGACCCGGAACGTCCGCTGCCCCCGCTCGGTGCCGGCGATGAGGTACCAGACGTCGTCCTTGTCGACCACGCCCCACGGATCGACCAGCCGCTGCTGCTGCTTGTACCCGATCCGGACCTTGCGGCGGCGCACGACCGCGCTCTGCAACGCGGCCACCAGCACCGGGCGCGGTTTCTCCGCCGCGCCCCACCGCGCCGGGTCGATCACCACGGCTTCGGCGGCCGCCTCGGCGTCCGCGCGGAACGGGCCGGGCAGCGCCCGGACCAGCTTGCGCAGCGCCGAGCGGACCTCGGGGGAGACTCCGGCCGCCGGCCCGGCCAGCAGGAACAACGCCTGCGCCTCGCTGGCCGTCAATCCGCTGAGGTCCGTACGCGCGCCGCCGACCAACGACCACCCGCCGCCGCGACCCGGCTGCGGATACACGGGCACCCCGGCCGACGACAGCGCCTCCAGGTCGCGCCGCGCGGTGGCCACGGAGATCTCCAGCTCCTCGGCCAGCTCGGCGGCCGTCACCCTGCCGCGGGTCTGCATCAACAGGAGAGTGGCCACCAGGCGGTCTGCGCGCATACGGAAAGTGTCCTCAACAAAGTGCTCAGTTGGTGAGCACTTTATGCCGCAGGATGGGTTTTACCAAGACGAACTGAGGAGCACGAAATGTTGCGAGGCTTCGCCACCATCTCCTTCTACACCGACGACATGGACGCCACGCGGAAGTGGTACACGGACCTGCTCGGCATCGAGCCGTACTTCTTCGTCACCCCGCCCGGAGCCGCCCAGCCGGCCTACATGGAGTTCCGCGTCGGCGACGACGAGGACGAACTGGGCTTCATCGACCGCAAGTACGCCCCGCCGAACCACCAGACCGACCGGCCCGGGGGAGCGATCATGCAGTGGCACGTCGACGACCTCGAGAAGACCGTCGCCCGGCTCCTCGAACTGGGCGCCACCCTCCACGACCCGATCACCCCACGCGGCGACAGCGGGTTCGCGACCGCCGCGGTGATCGACCCGTTCGGCAACGTGCTCGGCGTCATGTACAACCCGCACTACGTCGAGATCCTCAAAGCACGCGGCTAGTTGAGGCGTTCGTCGAGGTGCACGGTGATCTCCTCGCCCGGCTGCTTGCCCAGCCGGGTGCGGAGATCACCCTTCACCGGCAGCTTGTGGGTGCCGTCGCCGAGCGCCATGAACGAACTCTCGAACGGCTCGCCGTCCATCGTGCCGCGCACCTTCACCAGGCCACGGGTGCCGAAGAACTCCGCCGAGCCCGGCATCTGCACGTAGGTCCACCCACCCTTCGCGGAACTCTGCAGCAGCGGGGCGGTGAACGTCTTGTCCAACTTCATGATGTCCTCCTCTCACCCGGTGAGTAGAAACCATCGACGGGTTTTCGACATGCTTGACGGGTGAGTTCGCTGAAAATTCGACGCGGTGGGTCGTCCGACGTGGACGCGGTGCTCGGGCTGCTGGACCGCGCGACCGAATGGCTGGTCGCACTCGGTCGGACCGACCAGTGGGGGACCGAACCCCACTCCACCAACCAGAAGCGGATCGACCAGATCAGGGGATTCGCCGACGACCAGGAACTGTGGGTCGCCGAGCGGGACGGCACTGTCGTCGGCGCGCTGGCCGTCGGCGACGCGTTGCCGTTCATCCCGCCCGCCATCGAACCGGAGCAGTACGTCCGGCTGCTGGTGACCGAGCGTGCGGCCCAGGGGAGCGGCATCGGTACCGAACTGCTGGACCACGCCCGGGTGCTGACCCGAGGACTCGGCATGAACCTGCTCCGCGTCGACTGCTTCGCCGGCGGAGACGGCGCCCTGGTCCGGTACTACGAGAAGCAGGGCTTCACCCGCGCCGAGCAGTTCACCGTGCGGGTGAAGGACACGGACTGGCCCGGCCAGGTGCTGGCCCAACGGCTGTGAGAATGACCCGTGCCCATGATCATCACCGCCACGTGGACGGCTGGCACGACATGCACATCCACGCGCGGCTCAGCCGGCGCTGAACTTCCGGAGGACGTCCCACAGCAGGGTGTTGCGTCCCCAGACCGGGTCGATGAGGTTGACCTGCCAGGCGGTCCGCACCGCGTCCAGGCCACGCTCGCAGAGATCCGCGTTGTAGTACTGGTGCAGATCATCCGCGTCGAGGGAGAGTCCCAGCCAGGTGCATTCCCCGCCACCCATCACCGTGACCGGGACCTGACCTCCGCCCGGACAGCCCGGGGCGAACAGGATCAGGATCAGGTCGGTGCCCAGGGTGAGGTCCTGCAGTCGCAGGATCGTCTTGTCGGTGCCGAACCCGTCGATCGACGCTCGTTGCCCGGCCCCGTCGCGGTAGGGCTGACCGGGTTGGGAGAACGTGGTGAGCAGGCCGGCCCGGTTGACCCCGGCGAGCACGTCCACGAGTCCGGTGGTCTCGGCCGCGGGCGTATGCGAGAAGTACGCGGGCTGGTAGGTGATCTTCCCTTCCAACCACTGCGCCATCAGCTCACCGAGGTCCGCCAGGTTCTTCGCGTCGCGCCAGAGCGGGCGGTGCTCCGCCAACCTGCCGTGCTGGTCCACCGTCATGGTTCGAGATCCTCCTGGGAGGACCCCCGAACCGCTTACTTAACATAATGTAGATTATCGAACTTATGGATAACGGCTGGTGGCCAGGGGAGCACCCTGGCCACCAGTGCTCACGCCAGCTCGACAGCGACCCGCTCCAGGTGGTCCAGCGAGGACTGCATCCCCGTCTCCATGCCGGACTCGATGTGTGCCGTGCGGCCCTCGGGAGTCGCGTGCAGGATGTGCAGCTCGGCCATCGTGCGGCCGTCGACCTCCGTGAACGTCGCCGTGACGACGGCGGCCTGCTCCTCACCGTCCGGGATGCCCTCGTAGACCTGCGTGTGGACGAGCCGCTCGTGCGGCGTGACCTCCTGGTAGGTGCCGTGGAAGCCGACCTCCCAGTCGTCGCCCTTCATGAAGTACCGCCAGTAGCCGCCGACGCGCAGGTCGATCTCCGCGTCGACCTTGGCACCGAAGTCACCGCTCCACCAGCGCGCGACGAGTTCCGGCGTCGTGTACGCCTTCCAGACGAGGTTCCTGGGCGCGTTGAACTCACGCGTGATCAGAATCTGGTCGTCGCCGATCAGGGTGACCTTGGCGGTACCGGTTGTGGTCGTGGCGTTCATGTCAGCTCTCCTTGTTGTCTTCCTGGTCCTTGAGTTCTTCCAGCACGGCGTCCATCCGACTGAACCGCGCCTCCCACGTCCGTTCGTACCTGCTCACCCAGTCGTGGATGGGTTTGAGCGCGTGTCCGTTCAGTCGGTAGAGCCGCTGTCGTCCTTCGTCTCGCACGTCGACAGCTCCCACCTCGCGCAGCACCCGCAGGTGTTTGGAGACCTGCGGCTGAGCCAGTCCGAGCACCGCCACCAGGTCGTTCACCGATCGCTCCCCCTCGGCCAGCACGTCGAGGATCTGACGTCGCCGGGGTTCGGCCACCGCGTTGAACGCGTCGGTGGTGGTTGCTGCTCGGGCCATGCGCCAATCATATGCCGATATGGGTATATGTCAAGCGCTAGGGTTTCCCGCGTGGAGCTGTGCCGGAGCTGTGCCCGCGAGCTGCCCCCTCGCGGCGAGCGACGCGGACGCACGTCCGTGTACTGCTCGGCCGCCTGCCGACAGAAGGCCTACCGCTCCCGCCACGCTCCCCCGTCCGGTGACCCGGTCCCCGATCTGATCGCCGACGTCGAGCGCTGGCTGTGCACCCTGCTCCCCCAGCCCCCCGACGCGTTCCAGGCCGACGTCGACACGCTCGCGGTGTCCGTGCATCGCCTCGAGCTGATCGCCGATCTCGCCGTGGCCACGGGTGACACGGTGTTCGCCGGGCTGGTGGAGCCGTATCACCGGGAGTTGACGCTGCACTGCTACCGGATGCTCGGCTCCTTCGACGACGCCGAGCACCTGGTGCGGGAGGCGCTCCTGGCGGCGGCTCGCGACGGGCAGCCGAGCGGGGCGTCCACGCGGTCGTGGCTGTACCAGGTGGTGTCGCTCGTGTGCCTGGACTTCCTGCAGACGACCCGCCGCCGGCCGCTGCGTGGGCGGATCCCGTGGCTGCAGCCCTTTCCGGACCGGCTGCTCGGTGGGGAGTCGCGGGAGACGGTGGAGTTGGGGTTCGTCGTCGCGCTCCAGCACCTGCCGCCCCGGCAGCGCGCGGTGCTGCTGCTGCGGGACGTGCTGGGGTGGCCCGCCGCGCGGACGGCCGCGGGACTGGAGTTGACGGTGGCGTCGGCGAACGGTGTGTTGCAGCGGGCTCGGCCGACGCTGCGCAAGTACCTGCCGGAGCGTCGGATCGACTGGTCAGGGCCGGTCGCGGCGCTCGATCCGATGGCGCATCCGCTGCTCGCGCGTTATGTGGCCGGCGTGTGCGATCCGGAGGCGTTGGCCGGGCTGCTCGGTCCGGAGGTGACGGTGAGCGGGCGGCTGGACTGCCGGGCCCTGCCGACCGCGGCGAACCGGCAGCCGGCGGCCGCGCGTTTACGTGCGGAGCCCGGGCACCGCGAGGTACCGGGCGGAGGCGATCGAGGTGCTGCGGATCGATGATGGCCTGATCGTGGAGATCATGGCGTTCGAGCCGCACCTCTTCCCCGCTTTCGGCCTTCCCAGGACCCTCGGGCACTAACGTCACGTGACGGAAGAGTCCGGAGGTCAGGCGACCTTCGCGGTGGCGGCTTCGACGAGTACCCGTTCGACCCGGGCGATCAGCGACGCCCGACGTAGGCACCACACCCGGAATGCTCGCCGGTCACCGCTGTCCAACGCCGCGTCGATCTGGGCGTCGGTGTTCAGGATGCAGATCTGCAACCCGCTGATCTCAGCGCCGTTATCGAGGTCGGACATCGTAACCACCGCCACAGCCCCGTGAGGGGAAGACTAGGGAAAACCACGTCCTTCATGTGTACCGACAGCCACTCGAGCACTAATCGAACACCGGTCGTATCCGCCTGACTACGGAGTATTTTCCGACACCGGGGTATCGACGGGGTCACGCATGAGTCGCGGTCGGCGCATCCAGCTGCCGTGGGGACGGGCCAGCAGCTCGGACAGCGGCTCGGGCTTGCCGAGATGGAAGCCCTGGGCCACGCGGACGCCGAGCCGCGACAGCGCGTCGACCTGGGTGGACCGCTCGACCCATTCGGCGACCACGGACAGGCCGAGGCCGCGGGCGATGTCGACGATGCCCTGGACGAGGACGGTGTCGTGGCTGCCGTAGTCGATGCCGCGGATGAACTCGCCGTCGATCTTGACGCCCGTGATGGGTAGCTGCTTGAGGTGCACGAACGAGCCGAAGCCGGCGCCGAAGTCGTCGAGGGAGATGCGGCAGCCGCTGGCGCGCAGCTGCTGGGACAGGCTGCGGGCGGCCGCGAGGTTGGTGACCGCGGCGGTCTCGGTGATCTCGAAGCCGAGGCGGCCGGGGGCGACGCCGGCGGCGTTGATGCGGTCGAGGACGAAGTCGCCGAAGTCCTCGTCCTCCAGGGTGCGGCCGGAGACGTTGACGTTGAACCGCAGGCCCGGGTACGGGTGGGCGACCAGCGCGTCGATGGCGGTGCCGACCACCCAGCGGTCGATGTCGAGCACCAGGTCGCTGCGTTCGGCGGCCGGCAGGAACTCGCCGGGGCCCAGGCGTGGGGTGCGGCCGTCCTCGAGGCGCAGCAGCAGTTCGTGGCCGACGACCCGGTTGCTGCCGAGCTTGACCATGGGCATGGCGTGGAGGGCGAGGCCGCCGTTGGCCAGCGCGGTGCGGACGCGTTCGAGGACCGTGACGCGCAGCGCGGTGTCGGTGTAGTGGCCCTGCTCGTAGACGGTGACCCGGTTGCGGCCGGCGGCCTTGGACGCGTAGAGCGCGAGGTCGGCGTTGGCGAGGACGGCCTGCCAACTCTCCCCCGAGTGGAAGCTGGCGACACCGGCGGAGACGGTGATGCGGGTGGTGCCGCCGCCTCCGGTGACCGGGATGGCGGCCACGGCGTTGCGGAGCCGGTCGGCCACCTCGACGGCCTGGTACTCGTCGGCGTCGGACAGGACGACCGCGAACTCGTCGCCGCCGAGCCGGCCGATGACGTGGCCTTCGCCGAGGCGTTCGCGCAGCACGTTGGCGAGGGTGCACATGACGCGGTCGCCGGCCGGGTGGCCGCGCAGGTCGTTGATGTCCTTGAAGTTGTCGAGGTCGAGCAGCAGCAGCGCGCCGCTGTCGCCGACGGCCAGTTCGCGTTCGAGTTCCCTGGTGAGGGCGCGGCGGTTGAGCAGGCCGGTCAGCGGGTCCTCGTCGGCCATGCGGATGAGGGTGCGGTGCCATTCGTCGCGCTGGGCGTCGATGTTGCGTTCGTGCCACTTGCTGACGTCGGCCACCCGGTACAGGAGTTGGCCCTCGTCGAGCTGGCTGCAGCGGACCTCGAGCCAGCGCAGCGTGTCCTCGCCCGAGCGTTGGGAGATGACCAGGCCCTCGTGGGGGCTGTCGGGGGCGCCGGCCAGCAGGGCGGGCAGCGATCGGCCCTGGCACTGGTCGCTCGTGAGGTCGAGCAGTTCGGCCATCACCCGGTTCAACCAGCGAACCCGACAGCGTTGGTCGGTCACCGCGAAGGCCGTGTCCGCGGCGTCCAACACCTCATCGAGTGAGGGGTGGTCGCTGCTCATCCGGGTGCCTTTGGTGGTTGTTGGGGAATTGCGCACGAAGCGTAGTCGACCAGGTGGGTTCAGCGCAGCCGCTCGAGCCCATGAGCGTTCTCGGCGACCTGAGCCGCGAGATTCTTCAGCTCGGCGACAGCCGCCCCGTCGTCCGCCGCGGTGACCACGTCCTCGGCCGCGCAGCGTAGCTGGAACAGGCGGTCCTGCAAGTCGGCGAGTTCGGCGGCGGACAGCACGACCGCGTCTTCGGGCAGGCCGCCGCGTTGGACGGCGGAGCGGCGCTCGTAGGCGCGTTGCCGGCAGGACTGGGAGCAGTACCGGCGGGGTCGGCCGACCTTGCGTTCCGCCGACTCCTCCGGCAGACGCAGCCCGCACCAGCCGCAATGGCGCGGCTCGGCTCTGACCTTGACCCGTTCCGGAGCGATCACCGGCCGGTCCTCGTTCCGTGCGACATGTTCTCGACGGTATCTCGCCACGGTTCGTGCACTCACCCGCCACGCCGTTTTGGCACACTCGACGGTGTGCATGACCACGCCTTTCTCACCGGCCCGTACCCGCGCGCCTTCGTCCACCGGGGGTGGCACTACGAGGAGCTGTCGGGGTTGGAGAACTCCCTGGCCGCGTTCCGGCGCGCGTTCGCCGAGGGCTACCGGTATCTCGAGACCGACGTCCACGCGACCAGCGACGGGGTGGTCGTGGTGCACCACGACCCGGTGCTCGATCGCACGACCGACCTGACCGGTCCGGTGGCGCGGTTGCCGTGGCGGGAGGTGGCGAAGGCGCGGATCGGGGGTCGGGAGCCGATCAGCAGGCTGCACGATCTGTTGGAGGAGCTGCCGGACGCGCTGCTGAACATCGACGTGAAGGCCGAGTCGGCCATCGAGCCGCTGATCGCCACGTTACGGCGGGCGAACGCGTTCGGTCGGGTGTGTGTGGCGTCGTTCAGCGAGGGCCGGCTGGCGCGGGTGCGGCGGGAGGCCGCCGGTGAGGGCCTGTTGACGTCGATGGGCATGGGGGCGATCGCCCGGTTGTGGGCGTCGGGCCGACTGCCGGCGTTCGTGCGGAGCCGGCGTGGGCACGAGCGGATCGCGCAGGTGCCGGTGCGGCAGGGCCGGTTGACGGTGGTGGACAAGCGGCTCATCGCGGCGGCGCGGCGCAAGGGCATCGAGGTCCACGTGTGGACGATCGACGAGGCCGACCAGATGCACGAGCTGATCGACCTGGGGGTGGACGGGATCATGACCGACCGGCCGGGGGTGCTGCGCGACGTGCTGCGGGAACGCGGCCTGTGGGCGGCGGCCACCTGAAAACGGGTGGCGGGCGCCCCTAGGGTGGGGCGATGGCGTCTGTCAGGCAGTTCCAGGTCACCTTCGACTGCGCGGATCAGGAGCGGCTCATGCGCTTCTGGTGTGAGGTGTTGGGCTACGAGCCGCTGGGCACGGTCAACTGTGTCGATCCCACGGGGGTGGGTCCGCGGCTGTACTTCCAGAAGGTGCCCGAAGGCAAGGTCGTGAAGAACCGGGTGCATCTGTGCGTGCGGGTCGGCACGGGGCTCGTGGGTGCGGAGCGTCTCGCCACCCTCGAGGCCGAGTGTGCGCGGCTGATCGAGCTGGGCGCGGTGCGTGAGCGGCTGCTGGAAGCCGATGAGGAGAACGAGTCGTGCATCGTGATGCGGGACATCGAGGGCAACGAGTTCTGCCTCGACTAACTTAAGGACTCCGCGACGGCCAGCGCTTCGGCTTCGGTGAGGTCGCCCTCCACGCGGTAGGTGACGCGGCCGTCCTCCCAGATGAGGGTGCTGCCGGCCGTCCGGGCGGCCTCCTCGTGGGTGGTGCCGTGCTCGTCGGTGTAGAGGACGACGTGGGGCCGGTCCACCCAGATGCCCGGCCGGTCGCCCACCGACACCCGGTGGACGTCGCCGGCCATCGTGAACTTCTCGAAGAACGGGCCGAGGCTGCCGTCGAACTGGTCGATGCGGACGTTCCCGTAGGCGAGGGTGACGACGCGGTCGTCGGTCACCCGTATGGCATCGGGTTCGCCCAGGTCGGCGGGCAGACGCAGGGTGAAGTCGACGATCTCGCGGGCCTCGGTCAGGGAGACGTCGCGTTCACCGGGCAGCGGCGTCTCGACCGTCGGGGTGGGTGGCGCGGGTTCGTTCTGGTGGATCTCCACGCCGCCGATGCGCAGCAGGTCGAACACGGCGGCGCGGACGGCCGGTGACACGACCATGGCGGCGGCGATCGCGAGCAGCGCGGCGATCGCGGCAGTGATCAGACGTGGGACCAGGCGCGGGACCCGGCGCCGGGGTGTGGGCGCGTCGAGGCGGTTGAGGACGGCCGTGGTGACGTCGGGCGTGGGTGGCACGTCGAGTCGTGCGCCGAGGTCGCGGAGACCGATCTCCAGGTCGTCAGTCATGGGTCACCTCCTCCGCCAGCGGGACCGGAAGCTTGCGGCGCAGCTTCACCAGCGCACGGGACAGGCGGGACTTCACCGAACCGCGCGGCCAGGCGAGCACCTCGGCCGTCTCGGCCTCGGACAGGTCGAGGAAGTACCGACACGTGAGCACGAGCCGGTCGCGCTGGGGCAGCGTGTTCACGGCCGCCAGCAGCGTGGTGCGCGCGTCGGCCGCGAGCGCCTCCCGTTCGGGCTCCACCGGATCGGCGGCGTCGGGAGTGAGCGCGACCCGCAGTTCGAGGGTGGTGCGGCGCCGCCACGATCTGTGCAGGTTGTTGGCCTCGTTCGCCACGATCCGCAGCAG
Organism: uncultured Actinomycetota bacterium; assembly: GCA_963825445.1. Classification (GTDB taxonomy): domain Bacteria; phylum Actinomycetota; class Actinomycetes; order Mycobacteriales; family Pseudonocardiaceae; genus Actinophytocola. Next base: position 179,774 of record CAWGTM010000019.1, on the reverse strand, counting down.
CCACGGCCGGAACGAGGCGCCGTCGCGGAACGTGTCGAGCGCCCGGTAGGCCTTCACGAACGCCTCCTGCACCACGTCCTCCGCGTCGCTGCCGGCGCCGAGCAGGTACGCCGTCCGGTGTGCGAGCGCGGTGTATCGGGCGACCAGCAGCGCGTAGGCATGCCGGTCACCGGCCCGGGCGCGGGCCACCGCCTCGTTGTCGGTCTCGCCGTCGTTCTTCGTGCTGTCCGTGTGTGTCCTCCTCGACCACCTCTGATACACCGCCCGATCCGTAACGGTTCCACGGAACCGCGGTTGGTTGAGCGGTGTAGTCAGAGCATGAAGCGAATCCTCGTCATGCTGCTGACTGTGATGGCGGCCGGGCTGCTGGCGGCGCCACCCGCTGCGGCCCGGGCCGGTGGGTGGGCGGAGACGGTGCTGGACGCGCCGCCCGCGCGGATCGAGGCGGGCGTGACCTACACGTTCGGGTACTGGGTGCTCCAGCACGGGTCCTACCCCATGCAGGACGGCGCCGACCAGCCGACCGGGCTGCGCGCCACCGACGAGAACGGTGACGAGGCGCTGTTCCCCGGCACGAAGTCGGCCACCGACGGGCACTACTCGGCCGAGGTTGTGTTCCCCCACGACGGCACCTGGACGATCGGTACGACCCTCGAGCAGCTGATGCCCGACGAGGACGTGGCCACCGTGACCGTGCCGGGCGGGGTGAGGATCTCGCCGAGCAACGTCGACCAGCGCGCACCCTACGAATGGGGTGCGGTGCGGCCGTCGTTCCCGCCGGCCGCCGCTGACGCCAGCGTCGACGCTCCCCAGGGCTTCCTCACCACCACACCCCAGCCGGAGGTCGCGCCACGCAGCAACACGGTGGCCGACGAGCCCGGCAGTGAGCTGCCGCTGTGGGTGGTGTTCCTGGCCGGTGCCGCGACGCTCGGTCTCGCCGGCTGGCTGGTGTTGCGTCACCGCCGCACCAACTCCGGGTAAGGGTTTGGCGTCGGCCGCGCAACAGGTCGTCGAATGTGATCATCCGCTGTGGACGGACCGGTAGGGTCCGCGTGCCGACGGCGGATGGAGGTTCGATGAGCGGAGCTTGCGGAGCGAATCATCAGGGCTGGGCGACCCGCGAGCGGCGGATCCGAGCCTGCGAGGAGACGTCTTGAGCGTGGTTGACGGGGACGATCGCACGGTCAGCGACGTGCCCGACCGGCGGCGCGAGCAGAAGGCCTGGGTCTGGTACGACTGGGCCAACTCGGTGTTCCCGACGTCGGTCACCACGGTCTTCGGGTCGCTGTACCTGACCGCGGTCGCGGCCGACGCGGCGATGGCCGACACCGCGCTCAACGGCCCCAACCCGTGTCCGTCCGACGGGGACGGCGGCACGAACAAGCTGGTCGACTGTCAGATCGAGATCGTCGGGCTGACGTTCCAGGCCGGGTCGCTGTGGGGTTACCTGCTGGCCGTGGCCACGGTCATCCAGGTGTTGGTGGTGCCGCTCATGGGTGCCATCGCCGACCGCACGCAGAGCAAGAAGCGGATGCTCGCGATCTTCGCGTTCGGCGGCGCCGCGGCCACCGCGTTGATGGCGCTGGTGGCCGGCACCAACTTCGAGCTGGGGGTGGTGCTGTTCATCCTCGGCAACATCGGCTACGGCACCTCGGTGGCCATCTACTACGCGTTCATCCCCGAGATCGCGACGGCCGACGAACGCGACGGGCTGTCCACCCGGGGCTGGGCGTTCGGCTACCTGGGCGGCGGGGTGGCGCTCGCGCTGCAGCTGGTGGTGTACCTGGCGCACGAGTCGCTGGGCATCACCGAGGGCAACGCCGCGCAGATCGCGTTCCTGCTGTCGGGCATCTGGTGGGTGGTGTTCACGATCGTCTCGCTGCGGGGGCTGCGTGACCACCAGAAGCCACACGGACCCGAACGTGGCGGGTCGGTGATCGCCGGCGGGTTCCGGGAGCTGCGCGACACGATCCGCGCGGCCCGCGCCTATCCCCTGACGCTCGCGTTCCTCGGCACCTACCTGATCTACACCGACGGGATCTCCACGGTGGCGAACGTGTCGGCGCAGTACGGCACCGAGGAGCTGAACTTCGAGAACACCGTGCTCATCACGACCATCCTCGTCATCCAGTTCGTGGCGTTCGTCGGCGGCTGGCTCCACGGGCGGGTGGCGCGCCACTACGGCGCCAAGCGCACGATCATGATGAGCCTCGGGGTGTGGGTCGCGGTGCTCTGCTTCGCGTACGTCGTGCAGGCCGGGCAGGCGCTGCAGTTCTACGCGCTGGCCGTGGGCATCGGCCTGGTGCTGGGCGGCACGAACGCGCTGTCGCGGTCGCTGTTCAGCCAGATGGTGCCGCCGGGCAAGGAGGCCCAGTACTTCTCGGTGTACGAGATCGGCGAACGCGCCACGTCGTGGATGGGCCCGGCGCTGTTCGCGATCGTCGCGGGCGCCACCGGCTCGTACCGACCGGCCATCATCTCGCTGGTCATCTTCTTCTTCGTCGGCCTGGTCCTGATGTTCTTCGTCCCGGTCCGCAAGGCCATCAGGGCGGTGGGCAACCCGGAGCCCGCTGTCCTGTAGATAGGCTGCTCGGTCGTGGAGCCCCTGGAGACGCCGCCCAACCCTGATCCCACCGACGCACTGTCCTCGGTGCCCGCCGCCGGGTCGCGGCGCGCCGTGCCGGTGGTCGGGCATCTGCGCTTCTACTACGGGCCCATGGACTGCGGGAAGTCCACGCTGGCCCTGCAGGTCGACCACAACCACGCCAGACAGGGGCGCAAGGGCCTGCTGCTCGTGCACTACGACCGGTCGGGCAAGCCCCAGATCACCAGCCGCATCGGGATCACCCGCACGGCGATCGAGGTGAACTCCGCGGTCGACCTGCGTGAGCTGGTCCGGGCGCGGTGGGCCGAGGGCGCTCGCGTGGACTACCTGATCGTCGACGAGGCGCAGTTCCTCACTCCCGGTCAGGTCGACCAGCTGGCCGAACTGGCAGACGACGTCCAGGTGGACGTGTACTGCTTCGGCATCGCCACCGACTTCCGCAGCGAGCTGTTCCCCGGCTCGCGGCGCCTGTTCGAGCTGGCCGACGAGCTGGAACCGGTCCAGGTGGACGTCCTGTGCTGGTGCGGGCTGCCGGCCCGGTTCAACGCGCGGGTCAGCGACGGGGAGGTCGTCCGGGCCGGCGACACGGTCCTCGTCGCGGACACCGCAACCACATACACGGACGGTGACCGGGCTCACGACACGCTCTCAGCTACGGTTCGTTACCAAGTGTTGTGCCGCCGGCACTTCCGATTGGGTGACCTGGGCCCGAGCGTGGCGAAGCAGGGCCAGCTCAGCCTGGCCTGAGGGCCATCCTGCCGAACCTGTTCCCCCAAGTGGGCGACTTCTCGCACCAATCCCCGGAGTGCCGCGTCACGAATAGGTTTAACGCCCCTCTCAACGGTGGAAGCTAAAAGAGCGAGGCCGACTCAAGTCACCCTGAGCAACCAGGTGTGGCAAGGCGGGAACGTTTTACCCCACCCAAGCGTTGCTCTTGGTGAGCACCACCCTGGCTCCACTGTGAGCCGAACGAAAGGACGTCGCGATGGCCGACCGTGTACTCCGTGGAAGCCGACTTGGCGCGGTCAGCTACGAGACAGATCGTAACCACGACCTCGCGCCACGCCGCACTATCCGCTACGCCTGTCCCAAGGACCACGAGTTCGAGGTGCCCTTCTCGGACGACGCCGAGGTGCCGGCCATGTGGGAGTGCCGGCTCCACGGCACCGTCTCGAAGCTGATCGACGGCACCGAGCCCGAGACCAAGAAGGTCAAGCCGCCCCGTACCCACTGGGACATGCTGCTCGAGCGCCGCACGATCCCCGAACTCGAGGACCTGCTGACCGAGCGTCTCCAGGAACTGAAGGTGCGGCGCAGCCGCTCCGCCTGACCACCGGCCTGACCTCTGAGCCCTCCCGCGGCTCACCCCACCCGGATGCCCATCTCCTGCCCAGGAGGTGGGCATCCGGCGTTTGGAGCTAGTCGTCGTCGCACTGATCCGACGACGTGTTGTTGATCGTCCGTCCGTTGGCCAGGATGTCGGAGATGAACGTCGACAGATCGCCGAACCACGGCCGATGGATGACGTTGCGCGCGGTGCTCGCGTAGTTCTCCGGGGGCGGGAGGCTGGCGCCCGACTCGAAGTTGACGAACAGCAGGCCGTTGGCGTTGACGATGCCCTCGGACATCGCCGGCGCGTAGATGAACCGGTCGCTCGCGAAGCCGTCGCCGCGTTCCCGGACAGTGATGCGGCTCCAGCAACGGCGGACCCAGCTCTGGGAGAACACCATGTAGTTGGGGGTGACGACCAGCCCCTGAACGTTGCCCGGGATCCCGATATAGGCACCCCATTGGCCTTGGCTCGGTGTGGGGTTACCGGACGCCGTGTTCATCGGCCAGGTGTAGAGCCTGCCGTGCTCGGTGTAGCCCCTGTCCGCGGTGTGGCTGCCGAAGTAGAGCTTGTTGTCATGGATGTCCATGAAGGCGCCGGCGCCGGTCGGCAACTGCGTGGCCTCGCGCTGGGGAAGAGCGCCGCCGGTGGCGGTGGTGGCGATGTCAGCGAGCCGGTACTTGCGCAGCAGCACGGTTCCCGACCCCTCGGTGGTGTCGATGGTGTAGAGCCAGTCGCGCCAGGTCACGACGCCGCCGAGGTGATAGCCGTTGATCTTGAAGTACTTGAGGAAGCTCCCGTCGCTGCTGTGCACCGCCAGGCGGCCGACCGACCCGTCGGGGTCGTAGTAGGAGACGAAGAAGCGGGCGCCACCGGGCCAGTACGCGATGCCCTGCGGCACGTGGGTGCTCCGCAGGTTCAGCAGGAAGTTGGTCTTCGGCTCGGCCAGGACGTTCGTGAACCGACCGCTGAAGTCCTCGGCCGCCGAGGCGGACCCGGTCATCCCCATCGCCAACGCGACGGCCGCCGCCGAAGCCGTTACCGCTCTGATCGTGCGTTTGAACCGCATGCCACACCAGCTTCCGGCCACGGCCGTCGTGGCCACGGCAGGATCATAAGCACGCGGGCAGCACACCTGGCCGCACTCATGACAAAGGCAGGGAGAACGAACACTCCCTGCCACTTCCAACGTATAGCGCACCCCGGGGCTTGTGGCAAGACCCCCGTCATGCTGCACAATCTCCCGCCGAAGCCAGTACCAGCGAAAACGGGGGATTTCCTTTGTTCGACGTGATCATTGCCGGCGGCGGGCCGACCGGCATGATGTTGGCCAGCGAGCTGCGCCTGCACGGGGTGCAGGTGCTCGTCGTGGAGAAGGACGCGGAGCCCAGTCCGATCGTCCGGTCGCTCGGCCTGCACGCGCGCAGCATCGAGGTGCTGGACCAGCGCGGACTTCTCGACCGGTTCCTCGAGGTCGGCAAGCTGTTCCCGGTCGGCGGGTTCGCCGGCATCGCCAAGCCGGCACCCGACCTGGACACCGCACATCCGCATGTCATGAGCCTCATGCAGCCCGTCACCGACCGGCTGCTGACCGAACACGCCCTCGAGGTGGGCACCGAGGTCCGGCGGGGCGTCGCGATCGTCGGGCTGAGCCAGGACGACGACGGCGTGACCGCCGAACTGGCCGACGGCACCCGGCTCCAAGCGCGGTACCTCGTCGGCGCCGACGGGGGCCGCAGCACGGTGCGCAAGCTGCTCGGCGTCGGCTTCCCGGGCGAGCCGGCGGGGATCGAGTGGCTGCTCGGCGAGATGGAGGTGACCACGCCGGCCGACGAGGTCGCCGCCGTGATGACCGAGATCCGCAAGACCCAGCGCGGGTTCGGCATCGGGCCCATCGGCGGTGGACTGTTCCGCCTGGTCGTGCCCGCCGACGGTGTGGCCGAGGACCGCGCGGTCCCGCCGACCCTCGACGAGGTCAAAAAGCGGCTGGTGGCGGTCGCCGGCACCGACTTCGGCGTGCACACGCCGCGCTGGCTGTCCCGTTTCGGCGACGCCACGCGCCTGGCCGAGCACTACCGGGTCGACCGGGTGTTCCTGGCCGGCGACGCCGCCCACGTCCACCCGCCGCTGGGCGGACAGGGTCTCAACCTCGGCCTGCAGGACGCGTTCAACCTCGGCTGGAAACTGGCCGCCACGATCGCCGGCTGGGCACCGGAGGGCCTGCTGGACACCTACTTCACCGAACGGCACCCGGTGGCCGCCGCCGTCCTGGACATCACCCGCGTGCAGGGCGAACTGATCTCCACCGGACCGGGTGCCCAGGCCTTGCGCCGACTGTTCACCGAGCTGATGGACTTCGACGAGGTCAACCGCTTCCTGATCGAGAGGATCACGGCGACCGGCATCCGCTACGACTTCGGTGACGGCCACGAACTGCTCGGCCGGCGGCTGCGGGACATCACGCTCAAGCAGGGCCACCTCTACGGGCTGATGCACGACGGCCGCGGGCTACTGCTCGACCAGACCGGCCGGCTCGACGTGACGGGCTGGGCGGACCGGGTCGACCACGTGGTGGACGTCAGCGAGGAACTGGCCGCACCCGCGGCGCTGCTGCGGCCCGACGGTCACGTGGCGTGGATCGGTGAGGACCAGCAGGACCTGCTCGAGCGCGCTCCCCCGCTGGTTCGGCGCTAGCCGGTGATCACCGCGTAGGCACGCACGGGGAACGTGCCCATCCCGGCCACCGCCACGGGTGCGGAGTGGAACCGGAACCCGTGCGGGGGCAGTTGGTCCAGGCCGCGCAGGTGTTCCACGATCGGGATGCCGGCGGCCAGCAGGGCCGAGTGGGCCGGGCGGGCACCGTCGGCCGTGCCGTCGAGGTTCAGCGAGTCGATGCCGACCAGCGCGGGGCGCTGCGCGACCAGCCACTCGGCCGCCTCGGCCGTCAGGTGCGGGTGACCGTGGAAGTACCGCTCGGTGCCCCAGTGCCGGTCCCACCCGGTGTGGATGAGCACCGCGCGGCCGGCGACCTCGTGGGCGGCCAGCGCGGCCGGGCCGATGGCGGGATCGTGCGTTCCGGTCAGCCGGACCACGATCCCGCGAAGGTCGGCCACCGCGTCGACCGGGACGCCCGCCAGGTCGGTGCCGTCGGCGTAACGGTGGAACGGGGTGTCGAGGTAGGTGCCGGTGTTGGACACCAGCGTGATCCGGCCCATCTGGAACTCGGTGCCGGGCGCGTAGACCGCACGGGAGTCCTCGCGGGTGAGGTGGTCGCTGATCTGGGGTCCGGGCAGTCCGGGGTAGGTGATCATGCCGTCGCGCAGCACGTGGCTGAGTTCCACCAGCCGCCGCGGGCCGGTGTCGGCTGGGGTGACGCCCCGTGAGCCCTTGTGCGGTTCCTGGAGCAGCCGCTTGTTGCTGACCGTCACGGTGCCCACCATCAGCAGGCCGAGGTGCCGGACGAACAGTTCACCCAGCGCCGCGTCGGAGATGTCCGAGCCCGGGATGTCCAGGCGAAACCTCTCGGTACGCAGCGATCCGCCGTTGCTGAACTCCACCTCGGCGTCGAACTCCACGCGCCAGTCCACAGTGTCCATACGCCTAATTTAACGATGGGTAAGTGAACCCGCCGCCCCTTACTGATCGTTAAGTAAGTTACTCTGCGCGACATGCCCAGGCCGGCCGGCACGAAACAACGCATCACGGCGACCGCGCGCGACCTGTTCCTGCGCCGCGGTGTGCAGCGGACGAGCCTGCAGGAGATCGCGGACGCGCTCGGCATCACGAAGCCGGCGCTCTACTACCACTTCTCGTCGCGCGAGGCCCTGGTGCGCGCCATCGTGGGGCCGCTGGTGGACCGCACGGAGGCGTTCCTGGCCGCGCACGAGGCGCTGGGCGGCGTGGAACCGCGGGCGCTGCTGGAGCGGTACTTCGACTTCCGCCACGAGCACCGCGAGGACCTGCCGCTGATGCTGGCGGAGACGGCCACGCTGGCCGAACTGAGCCTGCTCGACGCGGTGAACGCTTGGCGGGAGCGACTGTCGGCTCTGCTGGTAGGCCCGGGCGCGCCACTGGACCGGGCCGTACGCGCGGCCATGGCCCTCGGCGGCATCCAGGACGCCGTACTGCGATTCCCGGACGTTCCCGCCGCGGAGCTGCGCACGGCCGCGGTCGACGCGGCCTGCGCAGCTCCTCGGCGTGGACTAGAGGTTCTTGAACTCGATCCGCAGCGCGTGGGAGTCGATGGTGTCGATGTTCTCGATCGCGTGGGGGCCCTCGGGGCCGATCCACGCGCCCTTCAGCTCACCGGGCGGCGGCAGCGGGTCGGGTGAGGTGAACGACACCTCGTCACCGATGCGGTAGCGGATCCGGGCCCGCCGGTCGGTGATCATCACGCTCGGCCACTTGTGGGTGTGTTCCGGCTCGGTCGTGCCGGCCGGCACCGCCACCTCCAGCACCCGGACGTGCTCGTTCTCGAACACCACCCGGTGCGACACCGGCGCGGCGTTCACCGCGTCCAGCTCGTCGCCCCAACGCCAGTCACCCGGCTCCACGGCATGCGTCATCTGTTCGTTCCCCAGTTCTATCGGCGAGTGAACAGCGACCGTACCTGGTTGCCCCGCCTGCGCAGACCCCATTTCGTGACCCTGATCAGGGCCTCGCGGATGACGTCCTTGCTCATCTTCGACTCGCCGTAGGCACGCTCGGTGAACGTGATCGGCACCTCGACCACCGTGAAGCCGGCCTCGATGGTGCGCCAGCCCAGGTCGATCTGGAAGCAGTAGCCGCGGGAGGCGACGTTGTCGATGCGGATCTTCTGCAGCGCCTCGCGCCGGTAGGCCCGGAAGCCGGCGGTCATGTCCTTGACCTTGGCGCCCAGCGCGAGCCGCGTGTACAGGTTCGCACCCCACGACAGGAAGTACCGCTGCTTGGGCCAGTTGACCACCTTGCCGCCCGGCACGTACCGGGAGCCGATCGCGAGATCCGCGTCGGCCAGCGCGTCGATCATGCGCGGCAGGTCCTCCGGCGCGTGCGAGCCGTCGGCGTCCATCTCCACGAGCACCGCGTAGTCCCGCTCGAGTCCCCAGCCGAAGCCGGCGACGTAGGCGGCACCGAGACCGTTCTTCTCGGTGCGGTGCATGACGTGGATGCGCTCGTCGTCGGCCGCCAGGCGGTCGGCGATGTCACCGGTGCCGTCCGGGCTGCCGTCGTCGACGATCAGCGCGTGCGCCTTCGGCATTGCGGCGCGCAGCCGGTCCACGATTCGCTCGAGGTTGTCCCGCTCGTTGTAGGTCGGGATCACCACCAGCACCGGCTCGGGCTGCCCTGCCATACGTAATTCCTCCTCGCCGGCCCTTCCGCCGGTCTTGTTCGATCCAACAGTCGATCTTGGACGGGACTTCGTTATTCGGCCGGCTCCGTGTCGCGTTGGCGCCGGCGGATGACCACCGCGGCGATCAGCGCGCCGAGTCCGGCGAGCACCATGGCCCACTCCGGCGCGGGGCCGAGTCGATCGGAGAGCGTAGTCGTGGACCGCAGCGGCAGCTCCTGCACCAGGGCCGCGTCGGTGAACAAACCAGTCTGCTGGGTGACACTGCCGTCCGGCATCACGAACGCGCTGACCCCGCTGGTGGCCGCCACGGCGACCGCCCGGCCGTGTTCCACGGCACGCACGCGGTCCATGGACAGCTGCTGGTAGGTCATCTCCGTGTACCCGAACGTCGCGTTGTTCGTGGGCACGGCCAGCAGGTTCGAGCCCTCGACGTTCTCGCGGACCACACCGTCGAACGCCACCTCGTAACAGGTGGCGAGCGCCACGCGGGCGTTGGCCATGGGGAACACGACCGCTTCGGTGCCCGGCTTGAAGTTGTTCGCCCGGTCGACGGCCGAGGTGAACAGGCGGAAGAAGTCCCGCATGGGCATGGTCTCGCCGAACGGCTGGAGCTGGCGTTTCGTGTACTCGTCGATCGGGCCGCGTTCGGGGTCCCACAGGATGACCGTGTTGCGGGGCCTGCGGTCGTCGTCCACGAGCACCGAGCCGACGGCGATCGGCGCGTCGACGGCGCGGGCCGCTCGGTCGATGGCGTCGGCGGCGTCGGGGTTGCGGTACGGGTCGATGTCCGAGGAGTTCTCCGGCCAGATCACCAGGTCGGGCTGCTCGGCGCGGCCGGCCGCGATGTCCTCGGCCAGCTGGATGGTGCGCTCGGAGTGGTTGTCGAGGACCGCGCGGCGCTGGGAGTTGAAGTCGAGCCCGGCACGCGGGACGTTGCCCTGGACGACCGCGACGACCGCCGTGCCGTCGTTGGCGTCGGTGCCGACCAGCGGCAGCGAGCCGAACGCCGCGACGATCGGCAGCAGCGCGGCGAGCGCGGGCACGAGCAGCCGGCCCGGACCGCGGGAGGTCCGGAACCGCAGGGCGAACGCGGCGATGCCGAACCCGGTGAGGGTGACGGCGAGCGCGATCAGCGGAGTGCCGGCGACCGCGGCCAACGGCAGATAGACACCCTCGGGCTGGGTGAACGCGATCTTGGACCAGGGGAAGCCGTCGAACGGGACGCTCGAGCGCAGTGCCTCGCCGGCGACCCACAGCAGCGCCGCCCACGCCGGCCACGCCGGCAGGCGGCTGACCACGGCGATCGCCGCGCCGGCCAGGCCGATGAGCAGGGCCTCGAACAGGGCGAGCGGCAGCCAGGCGATGACGCCCACGAACTCGCCGGTCCAGGCCAGCAGCGGCACCAGGTAGCCCAGGCCGAAGCAGGTGGCGTAGCCGAAGCCCGCGCGAGCGCGCCGGTCGTACAGGACCCAGCCGAGGACGGCGAACGCGATCGGGGCGAACCACCACAGCGTGCGCGGCGGGCCGCTCAGGTACAGCAGGACCCCGGCCGCGGACGCGAGGGCGACGCGGAGCAGCACCAGCCGCCACGATGGGGAGGGTGTGCCCGATTTGTCGGGCGTCGCCGGAGTATCCGACGAGACAGCGGGTGCGACCACCCGGCCAGCCTACGGGCAGCGCCGTTCACTCCCCGTTGCCCATCACTCGCAACTCTCGGGTTGCGTATTCTGGGGTCGATATGCAACTGTTGGGTAGCACAACAACAGGAGGGGAAATCATGACCGGGATCGACACGATCGAGCGGGAAGTCCTGATCAACGCGCCGGTGGCGAAGGTGTGGGCGGCCGTGACCACGGCAGAACACATCGGCACCTGGTTCGGCAACGCCGGCGCCACGATCGACCTGCGCCCCGGCGGCGCCATGACCTGCACCTGGCGGGACGGCAGGTCGACCGACACGGTCAACGCCATCGTCGAGAAGGTCGACGAGCCGCATCTGTTCGCGTTCCGCTGGGCCCGCCCGTCGGAGAAGGTCAACGGGCCGTCGAACGCGACGCTCGTGGAGTTCACGCTCAGTGCCGACGGTGACCGCACCCGGCTGCGCGTGGTGGAGAGCGGGTTCGCCGAGCTGGACAAGACCGAGGACCTGATCGCCGCGCACGTGGCGGACAACACCAAGGGTTGGCTCAGTGAGCTGGAGGAGCTGGCGGCCTACGCGCCCACGATCGCGTGAACGCCTCACTCGCGCGGGAGGTCACCGACCCGATGGCCGAGGTCCTGACCGCGCTGGCCGACCCGACGCGCCGGCTGCTGCTCGACGCGCTCGCCGCCCACGGGGAGGCGACCGCCACCACCATGGCCGAGCGGTTGCCGGTGTCCCGCCAGGCGATCGTGAAACACCTGGCGGTCCTGGACCGGGCCGGGCTGGTTCAGGGCCAGAAGCAGGGGCGGGAGGTGCGCTACTCGGTCCGCCCGGAGCCCCTGGACGCCACCGCCGCGTGGATGACCAAGGTCGCCCACCAGTGGGACAACCGCCTGACCCGGATCAAGGAGATAGCCGAGTCCTGAACCCCGCGAGTCCCCCTTCCGCGACACGCGAGTTGGCGGTTCGTGAACCGCCAACTCAGGTGTTCCGCGAGGGGGACTCGCGGGGTCAGCGGTAGGTGGCGTTGTAGCGGGCTCGGACGGCGGCCTCGGCCACCTCGTGGCGCGCGTCGCGGATGGTCCTGGCCATGCCGGGTGCGTGGCCGTGTTTGACTGCCCGCAGTTCGCAGCTTTCCTCGACGTAGGACAGGGAGAAGTACGCGCCCACGATGATCACCAGCAGGGCCATCGCCAGTCGCAGGCCGAGGGGGCCGGGGAACAGCAGGCAGGCCGCCGTGACGGGGGTCAGCAGCGCGATCGAGCGGGCCGCGTGGCGCAGCACCCATGTGCGGGCGGTGACGTCGTGCAGTACCCACGCGGACAGCCCGGACGGCAGCCGCCCGCCGGCCGCGTACCTGAGCCACTGTGCCGGATTGGGTCGCTTCATGCTTAGTACTCTAATCGTTAGTACACTAACTATCGAGAGGAGGTGACCCGTGACACCGATTGATCTCGGGCCCGACCCGCTGGCGTTGGATCGGCAGGTCTGTTTCGCGCTGTCGCTGGCCTCCCGCAGCGTCATCGCCATCTACCGGCCGCTGCTCGAACCCCACGGGCTGACCCACCCGCAGTACCTGGTGCTGCTAGCGCTCTGGGAACGGTCCCCCCGCTCGGTGCGCGACCTCGCCGAGACCCTGCGCCACGAACCCGCGACCCTCTCCCCCATGCTCAAACGCCTGGAGTCCCTCGGCTACGTCACCCGCGGACGGACCACGGCCGACGAGCGCGTCCTGGCGGTCGAACTCACCGACAAGGGCCGCGACCTGCGCAAGGAAGCCGAGAAGATCCCGTACCGGGTGGTCGAGGCACTGGGCATGGAACTGTCCGAGCTGGAGGCGCTGCACGCGGCGCTGTCCCGAGTCCTCGCCGCGACCAAGCCCTAGCTGCCCGGCGCGACCAGGCCCGTCTCGTAGGCGACCATCACGGCCTGCGCCCGGTCGCGGATGGCGAGCTTCGCCAGGACGCGGCCCACGTGCGTCTTCACCGTCTGCTCGGCCACCACCAGCTTGCTCCGCGATCTCCGTGTTCGACAGACCGCGGGCGATCAACGTGAGCACCTCCCGCTCACGCGGCGTCAGCACGGTCAGCGACGGCGGCGTGCCGACCAGCCGCGGCTGCCGGGCGAAGTGCGCGATCAGCCGGCTGGTGACGGTCGGCGCGAGCAGCGCGTCGCCGGCCGCCACCACCCGCACGGCCGACACCAGCTCCACCGGCGTCGCGTCCTTCAGCAGGAACCCCGACGCGCCGGCCCGCAGCGCCGCGTACACGTAGTCGTCCACGTCGAACGTGGTCAGCATCAGCACCCGGATGTCCGTCGGCTCGGCCAGCAGCCGCGTGGTGGCGGCCACCCCGTCGAGCACCGGCATCCGCACGTCCATGAGCACCACGTCCGGCGACGTCCGCGCGCACACCTCCAGCGCCTGCTGCCCGTCGGCCGCCTGCCCGACCACCTCGATGCCCTCCTGCGCGTTCAACAGCGCGGCGAACCCGGCGCGGACCATCTCCTGGTCGTCGACCACCACCACACGCACACTCATATCGGCAGTTCCGCCCATACCCGCCAGCCGCCGTCGGGCTGGTCGACCTCGAGTGTGCCGCCCAGCAACGCCGCCCGCTCCCGCAGTCCCCGCAGCCCGAAGCCCGTGCCGAGCGGCCGGACAACCGCCGGCGCCGCGTTGGTCACGGTGATCAACAACCGCGACTCGACGACGCCGATCACGGCGCCGATCACCACGGTCGTCGGCACACCCCCAGCGTGCCGAACCACGTTGCTCAGCGCCTCCTGCACGATCCGGTACGCCGACAACGCCACCCCGTCCGGGATCTCCGGCAGGTCCGCCGCCACCGTCAACCTCACCGGCGTACCGGCCGCCACGATCCGCTCCACCAGCACCGGCACGTCGGTGAGCGTCGGCTGCGGCGCCAATTCGACGTCGGCCGTCTCGTCCCGCATCACCGACAGCAGCCCCCGCAACTCGGTGAGCGAACTGCGCGCCAGCGCCGCGATGCCCGTGAACTCGTCGGCCACGCGGTCGGGCAGCGGATCGAGCCGGTAACGCGCGGTCTCGGCCTGCACGGTGATCATCGACATGTGGTGGGCCACCACGTCGTGCAGCTCTCGGGCGATCCGCGCCCGCTCCTCCACCAACGTGCGCCGGTCCCGTTCGGCGGCGCTGACCTGCCGCTCCTCGGTCAGCTCGGTGACCGCCCGACGCCTGCCGTGGATCACGTCCCCCACCACGACGGCCACCGCGCACAGCGCGATCGACACCACCACCATGGGTGGGTCCGCGTACTGCGCCACCAACGCGGTGATCAGCGCCGGCAGTCCGAGCACGCTCAGCATGACGATGGTGAGCCGCCGCTCGCCACTCGCCACCGCCATCAGTGACATCGCCACCAGCACGCCCGTACTCGACACGGGCAGCGGCCACGGCTCCTCCGCCGAGGGGTAGGTCGCGACAGCGATCGCCACCACCGACGTCAGTACCAGTAGCCACGCGACCGACGGCTGGCGACGCAGCAACATCAACGGGCCCACGAGCACGATGCCGAGCAGGAACGCGGCGGGCGGATCGAGCGTGTAGTGCTGCACCATGTCCAACTGGGTCAGGAACACGGCGACCAGCAGCAGCAGTCCGATACCCACCCGGCGCGGCGTGCTGTTCACGGTGAGCATCAGACCACGAGGGCGGGGCGTCGGCCGGGGTACAGCCAGCCGCTGAACGTCACCACGAGCGTGAGCACGGCCGCGAGTGGGCGCCCGGAGCGGAAACCGAGCGCTCGCCCGAGGTCGCGAAGAATCTGTTTCATGCCGACGACGCTAGGGCTCGCGGCAGCCGGAATCGTCGGACCGGGGAGCCAACCTCGACGTCATACCCAGGTACTACGCGCTCAGCCTTCGGTGACCAGGCGCCGTCGCAGGATCTTGCCCGTCGCGTTGCGGGGCAACGAGTCCACGAAGATCACGTCGCGCGGCACGGCGAACCGGGGCAGGTGCGCGTGCACGTAGTCACGCACGATCGCCGGGCTCAGCGCCATACCCGGACGCGGCACCACGTACGCCGCGAACCGCTGTCCGAACTCGCGGTCCGGCACACCCACCACGGCCGCGTCGAGCACCTGCGGCAACGTCAGCAGCAGGTCCTCCACCGGACGCGGGAACACGTTCTCGCCACCGGAGACGATCATGTCGTCGTCGCGACCGGACACGAACAGTCGGCCGTCGGCGTCGAGGTAGCCGCGGTCGCCGGTGACCATCAGGTTGTCGTAGACCTGGTTGCTGCCGCCGCCGGTGTAGCCCTCGAACAGCATGTCGTTGCCCACGCAGATCTGGCCGACCACACCGGGCGGCACGGGTTTCCCGTCGGCGTCGAGGATGCCCACCCGCGTGCCGATCGGGCAGCGGCCGGCCGTGGTGGGCGCGGCGCGCAGGTCGGTGGGGTCGGCGATGCTCGCCCACGACACCTCGGTGGACCCGTACAGGTTGTAGAGCACGTCGCCGAACACGTCCATGAACTCGCTGACGAACGGTCCCGGCAGCGGCGCCCCGCTGCTGGCCACCACCTTCAACGACGACGTGTCGTAGTTGCGGATCACCGCGCGCGGCAGGTCCATGATCCGCTGCAGCATGATCGGCACGGCGATCAGCGTGGTGCAGCGGCTCTCCTCGATGACCCGCAGCGTCTCCTCGGCGTCGAACTTGCGCTGAAGCACCAACTTCGCGTGCAACGGCATGCCGAGCTGCAGCGCGGCCAGCCCCCACGTGTGGAACAGCGGCGCCGCGATCATCATCCGATCGCCCGAGTGCAACGGGATCCGCGACAGCACGGCGGCCGCCGTCCGGATGCCCGGCGGGTTGGGACGGTGGGCGCCCTTCGGGTTGCTGGTGGTGCCCGACGTCAACACGATGATCTTGCCGGGGGACGTGGGTGCCTTCAGCTTGTCGGCAGGCGAGTCCTCGATCAGCGCGTCGAGGGTGATGTCACCCTCGCCCCAGGCGGTGATCCGCGGCAGCGACTTGGGCAGGTACCGCATGTGCGGCATGAACTCGTCGTCGGCCAGCACGGCGGCCGGCCGGTGGGTGAGCACGGCGTCGTTCACCTGGTTCGACGACAGGCCGGTGTTCAGCAGCAACACGCTCGCGCCGAGCTTGCCGCACGCCACCATGGCCTCGACCATTCCCGCGTGGTTGCGGCACATCAGCGCCACCCGGCGGCCCTGGCGCACGCCGTACTCGGCCAGCCCGTTGGCCAGCCGCTCGGTGCGCTGGTCGATCTCCCCGAACGTCAGCGCACCGAGTTCGTCGGTGAGCGCGTACTCCTTGGGGAACCGCGCCGCCGCCGCCCGGTAGCCCCCCGGGACCGTGGCACCCCACTTGGCGAGCGCGTTGAGCTGGCGCACCAACCGGTCGGGACGGCCGGGGCTGAGCACTCCCGCCTTGGTCAGCACGCGGGCGACGCTCAGCTGCGACTGGCTCTTCGCCGCCTGGTCGAGCCGACCGGGGCTCGACGTGGTGGCGCGGCCGCTCAGGTGGTCGTCGATCAGCGCCACGGCCTTGAGAACCCGCTTACGCAGCCACGATCCCGAGACTTCGCTGTTCAGCGCGGGCAGCGACACCGCGAGGTGCACCTCCGTGCGACCGCGACCGACGGCGGCGAACCGGAACGAGATGTGCCCGCCCGGCCACTGGTCGCTGTGGATCACCAGGTGCTCCGGCTCGCGCCGCACCAGGACCTCGACGTCGTTGCGGATGACCGGTCCCTGATCGAGGCACAGGCGCATGTCGTAGCGCTCGGGAGCGTCCTGCTGCGCGGCCCCGACACGCTCGCACCACGAGACCTCGCGCACGAACTTCGGGTACGACTCGAGATCGGTCATCACGGCCCAGACTCGATCAAGCGAGTGGTCGAGGACTTCCGTCACCTCGACGAGATCGGTCGACATGCTCCTCCGTCCGCATGGGCGAACGCCCAGAGCTAGATTTACTAGCAGTCGTAGTCCATTCGGAGCAAGGCCGGTGTTCCGCGATGTGGAAAACCGCAGCGCCGTTGCTGCCGGACGGTCCCCCCAGACGCATCGAGCCAGCCGTGCTCCGGCGACCATGTAATCACTCCGATCACGGAGAGGTCACGCACCCCCCTGTTTCGGTGTGTCGCGGCGTCCGAACGGCCCAGCGCAGCATCAAATTCGTCTCACCGGTGGCTCACGACCCGCTCATGCCACAACGCGAATCTTCCTCAGTCAGCTCTCCCTTCCCAGCATTGGAGCGACATGAGGACTGCCCTCTCCACCACCCTGGCGGCGCTGCTGTTGGCCGTGGCCGTGCCTGCCGCCGCCGACCCCGTCCCCTTGGCACCCGACACGAACTGCACCGGCACCCTCGGCGCGGTCACCGTGCCGGGCAAGCTGGTCGTGCCGGCCGGCGCCACCTGCACCCTCAACAGCACCCGCGTCCTCGGCAGCGTGGAGGTCCGCGTGAACGCCACCCTGCGCGCGACCCGCGTCAACGTCGCAGGTGACCTGCTGGGCAACCAGGCCCGGCTGATCTCCGTCACCGGCAGTTCCTACGTGGCCGGCCACACGTCGCTCGCCAAGGGCGTGACCGTCACGTTCTCCGGGTCGACGGCCTTCGGCGGCGTCGAGCTGAGCGAGAACACCGGCCGCGCCACCCTCACGTCGGCCACCATCACCGACGGCGGGGCGGAGGTCACGAAGAACCGGGGCGCCACCGTGCACGGCAACCGCGTGAACGAGAACCTGCTGGTGGAACAGAACACCGCCGGGGTGTCCGTGCGGAGCAACACCATCGGCGACAACCTGGCGGTACACAAGAACACCGGCGGCACGGTGATCGCGAGCAACCGCGCGAGCGACAACATCGACTGCTCGGACAACATTCCGGCCCCCACGGGCAGCGGCAACGTGGCCGGCGCCGACGGCAACGGCGCCAGGACGGGTCAGTGCGCCGGACTCTGACCTGTGTCCTGACCGACCGGACGGGGCCGGTCGGTCAGGTCGACCGCGCTATGCGGAGATCGATCTCGTGGTCCTCCGGGCACGGGACGCCGTCCACCGGACACACGATCTCGGCGCCGGCCAGACAGCCGGGGCGCATCGCCTCCGCCTCCTCCAGGCACATGGTGCACGCGACCGTGGCGACCGGGTTGATGTCGTCGCACTCGGCGCCGCAGAACGCCGTGCGCCACGACTCGGCCCGGCAGCACACGAGGTGGACCAGCTCGTCCGGGTCGGGGACGAGGCGGTAGGCGGTGTCCTCGGCCGGCCGGATCTGCCCCATGGTTAACGGGCGGCCGGTATCGGGCACGCGAGCAGCTCGGTGCCCTTCGTCGGATCGCTCTCCAGAGGCTCACGCTGGCCGGTGGGCACGAACCCGTTGCGCACGAACAGCTTCCGCGCGGTGGCGTTGCCGTCGGCCACCCGCAGCACCACCCGATCGTGACCCCGCTCGGCCGCCCAGGCCAACACCTCGGCGATCAGCAGGTCGCCCGCGCCCCGCCCACGCAGGGCCGGCGACACCCACAGCGCCACGAGCATCGGCGGCCCGTCGGGATCCGGGAAGAACGCGCCGGTCATCGCCAGCGGCACCCCGTCGAGGAACGCGACCACCGCAAGGTTCGCGAGCCGACGCCGCCACTCGGCCTCGCCGAACGACTCCTCGAGGGCGAGCGTCGACCCGTACGCGTACGGCGCGTCGGCGAGCGCGGCCAGCCGCACGGGGCGGTAGGTCCGCCAGTCGTCCGGGCCCAGCCGCCGGACCTCGATCTCAGCCATGGGGAAACGCTAGGACCTGCCCTTACCGCCCGGCAACCGCGTTATGGCGACCCGCCAGCCGGCCGTGGGAAACGAGAGGGTGGGCCCGGAAACGTTCTTGGAATCCCGCACCCGAGCACGCGCCGGACCGAGCCCCACCTCAACGCAGCTGCTGTTGGCCCCGCCACTAAAGCTGCTTTTCCTCCACTCGCTCGTGGGCATCCGGCTGCTCGCTCTCTCGGTCGTACTCATTTGCCATTGCGGCAAGGAACTCCCGAGATTGTCCCTCATCCAGAGCAGTGTCAGCGATGGTGGGGACCAGTTGCCGGTAGCTGGTCACGAAGGTCTGGTCCTCCAGGAACATTCCTCCGATGTACGCATCCAGGTAGACCAGAGGTTGATGATCCGCGTAACGGAAGACCTGGAAGGCTCCGCCGAATACAGCCGAGCTGGGCACGATGCGGAACGTCACCGACGGCAGTCCGCTGATGAGAACGAGGGTCAGCAGCTGCTCGTGCATGACAGTAGAGCCGCCCACGTCCAGTCGCAGGGCATCCTCATGCACGAAGAAATCGAACCGTGGCGGGATCGGTCGCCGGAGGATCTGCTGTCGCTCCATCCGGGCACGCACGCAGAACTCCAGACTCTCCGGATCTCGCGGGGAGTACTGATTGATCATCGCTCTGGCGTAGTTCTCGGTCTGGAGCAGACCGGGAACCACCTGCGGCTCGTAAACGGAGGACGAGCCACAGGTGGTCTCGTGGTAGACGACCGCCTTGATCGAGTCTTCGAGGTGTTCGCCCTGCGTCTCGAGCCAGTAGTCCGAGTGGCGGTGTGCGTCCTGGCAGAGCGCCAGCAGGGCGTTGGCCTGAGGTGGGAACACGCGGCAGGCGCCGAGGTAGTGGATCAGGTCCACCTCGCTGACCTTCATGTGGCCGGACTCCACCCGCGAGATCTTGGTCGGGCCCCAGCCGGTCCGGTGCGACATCTCCAACCCGGTCAGGTTGGCCTTCGCGCGTATTCGGCGCAGCTCTTCGCCCAGCTCGCGGAAGCGGGCCGTCGTCATCCTTCTTTTCATGTCCGCAAACGCTAGGACCGAACGGCCCGTTCGCCCACGGTCACACGCGGAAGTCCACTCGGAAGGATCAGCTCTCCGTCGGGTTTGGCACCTGTGCAAGCGGAACGACGATCGTCGCCTTCGCGCGGGTGGCCACCACCGGCGGCGAAAGGACATCCGCGGCCGACGGACCGCGCGAAGGCGCGGCCCGGCACAGCACCCGCGCCTCGAAGTCGAGGTCGCGTGAACGGGAGCCCACGCGGGTGACGGTGGCCGTCACCTCGACGACATCTCCTGCCTGGATGGGCGCCAGGAACTCCACCGACGAGTAGCCGGCCAGCAGGCTCTCGTCGCCGTCCGTGTGGATCGCCAGGTCGGTCGCCACATCGCCGAACATGGCCAGACCGTAGGCGCCGTCGACCAGGTTGCCGCCGTAGTGCGCGTGCGCATACGGCACATACCGCCGGTGGGTCACCGAAAATCCGACAGTCAGGCTCACGCCGCCACTCCCCTGCTCTCCTTGATCGCGTGCACAAGATAACTGGCCACCTCGCCGGGCGTGGTGCCCCGGCCGAACACCCGGTCCACCCCCAATGACCCCGCCATCAACGGGTCGAAACGGGGGCCGCCGGCGATGAGGACCGGTCGCCGGTCACCCATGGCCTCGCGGAACGCCGCCGACATCTCCTGGGTGTTGAGGATGTGCGCGTCGCGCTGGGTGACCACCTGGGACACCAGCACCGCGTCGGCCTTCTCCGTGCGGGCCCGCTTCACCAGCTCCGGCACCGTGACCTGCGCGCCCAGGTTGATGACGCGAAGCTCGCGGTAGTACTCCAGGCCCTTCTCGCCGGCGAAACCCTTGATGTTGAGGATCGCGTCGATGCCGACCGTGTGCGCGTCCGTTCCGATGCAGCCGCCGACCACCACCAGCTTGCGGCGCAACATCTTCCGCACCACGCCGTTGACCTCGGCGGGCGACAGCAGCGGGTACTCGCGCTCCACCACCACGACCTCGTCGAGGTCAACGATGTGCTTGGCCGACCCGTACACCACGAAGAACGTGAACTCCGTGCCGATGCCGTGGGAGTGCACGACCATGGCCGGTTCGAGGCCCATCTTCGCGGCCAGCTGCAGGGCCGCTCCGTCGGCGCGCGGACCAGGCGGCACCGGCAGGGTGAACGACGTCTGCACCATGCCGTCGCCCGTGGTGTCGCCGTAGGGGCGAACGTGGCGCTTCACTTCGTCTCCCCCGTCTCCAGCAGGTCCGATGCCGGGTTGCGGTAACCGTCGGCCTTCTCGATCACGCCGTCGGCGCCCTTTCCCTTGTCCGGCGGGCGTTTCATGAGCCCGAACGTGCCGTCGGCGATCGCGTCGAGCAACCCGTCGCGGACGATCCGGTCGAGCAGGTCGACCGCCTCGCCGAGCACCTGGTGGGCGCGTTTCACAATGAGACCGTCGGGCGCTGGCCGGAAGTCCTCGGCCAGCCCGGCCGCCGCGTTGAGCACGTACCGCACGTTCTGCAAAGCCAGGTCGCGGTCGGACAGGAACGGCGTCACCACGGCCTCGGTCATCATGCCCACCAACAGGATCGACTGTCCCGTGAGGACACCCGCGAGGTTGAAGAACCCGTCGAGGAGATAGCCGTTGAACACGTCGCCCGTCATGTGCTTGGTGGGCGGCATCCACTTGAGCGGCGCGTCCGGGAACAGCTCGCGCGCCAGCAACGCGTGCGCCAGCTCCAGCCGGAACGATTCAGGCACCTTCGGGTTGATCTCGAACGCGTGCCCCAGGCCCAGCAACTCGTCCGGGAGGCCGGCCTCGTGCGCGAAGTGCTCGTTCAGCAACTGGGAGACGGTGACCGTGTGCGCGGCGTCGACCGCGTCGGCCGTGGTGAGGTAGTTGTCCTCACCGGTGTTGATGATGATCCCGGCGCGCGCGTGCACCTGGCGGGAGAACCGCTGGTCCACAAAGGTCCGGATCGGGTTGATGTCGCGGAACAGGATGCCGTACATGGAGTCGTTGAGCATCATGTCCAGGCGCTGCATCCCGGCCAGCACGGCGATCTCCGGCATGCACAGCCCGGACGCGTAGTTCGTCACCCGGACGTAGCGGCCGACCTCCTTGGACACGTCGTCCATGGCGGCACGCATGATCCGGAAGTTCTCCTGGGTGGCGTACGTGCCGGCGAACCCCTGGTGCGTCGCGCCTTCCGGCACGTAGTCCAGAAGCGACTGTCCGGTCGAGCGGATCACCGCGATGATGTCGGCACCCGCGCGCGCGGCGTTCGCCGCCTGCACCACGTCCTCGTCGATGTCGCCGGTCGCGACGATCAGGTAGATCCACGGCCGCTGCGCCGGGTTGCCGAGCTTGGTGATCAGCTTGTCGCGCTGGGCACGGTTGCGGTCGACCGTCCGCAGCCCCTTCGCCACCGCCACCCGGCCGGCGCGCGCCGCGCGGTCGGCGTCACGGCCCTCGGGGATCCGGAACTGGATCTGGTTGGCCGCACACGCCTCGGCCAGGTCGGTGAGCGTCGCGAGGTCGTGCTCACGCAGGGCGTGGAACGCCGGCAGGACCACGCCGTGCTCCAGACCGCAGTGCTCGCGGACCGTGTCGATCACGCGGTTCACCCACGGCACGTCACCCGCCCGGTGGGTGGAGTCGGCACCCGTGATGCCGGCGAGCCGCAGCGTCGCGCGCTCCACGGCCACCGTGGTGTGCGCTCTCGCGATCGACACGACCGGCTCGGCCGCCTGCGCGGCCAGCCGCCGAGCGGTGCCACCACGGAAGGGTCAAGGTCAAGCAGGGCCATCACTCGCTCCGGACATAGATAGTGGATCCATCAAGAACAGTGCGCAGGCACGTCTCGTCGCGCCACACGGCGAACGTCGCGGGTGCGCCCGACCGCCAGGACGGCGCCGGCCGTGTGCGCGGCGAAGGCGACCTCCGAGGTCAGGCCGAAACCCGGGGTCCGGTGGTGCACGGCCGCGTGGACGGTGGCCCACGGGTCGACGGCCGTCACCGGGGCGTCCGAGCCGAACGCCAACGTCACGCCCGCTTCGTGCAGCCTCGCGAACCGGTTCAGCCCCGCCGCGCGGGCACCGAGCCGGGTCGCGTACATGCCGTCCGGGCCGCCCCAGTAGGCGTCGAACAGCGGCTGCACGGACGCGATGACGCCGAGTTCGGCGAACCGGTCGGCCTGCTCGGCGTCGATCATCTCCAGGTGCTCCAGCCGGTGGCGGGCCCCGGCGAGCGCGTCGCGCCCCACCCGCTTCTCCGCCAGCGCGAAGCCCGCGAGCACCGCGTCGGTCGCGGCGTCGCCGATCACGTGGAAGCCCGCCTGCATCCCTGCCTCGGTGCAGGTCACCAGGTGGTCGGCGATCTGGTGCGCGTCGAGGTAGCGGGCGCCGCTCGTGTGGGGCGCGTCGGTGTAGGGCTCGCGCAGCGCGGCCGTGCGGGAGCCGAACGCGCCGTCCACGAACAGGTCGCCCGCCAGGCCGTGGGCGCCCGGGACGGAAACGCCGATCTCGCCCCAGTAGCCGATCACCCTCGGCAGGTCGCCCGTCAGAGCGAGCAACTCCGCGAAGTCCTCGCGCCCGGAGATGTCCGGGCCGCCGCACTCGTGCACGCACGCGATGCCCACCGACGCCGCGTGCCGCAGGAACGCCAACTGCGCCGCCCGTCGCTGCTCAGGCGTGATCGAGTCGCGGGCCGCCCGCCGCACGTGGTGGTGTGCCTCCTGGGCCAGCGGACCGTCGGCAGACCAGCCGGTCGCGTCCCGTGCGCCGGGCGCCAACTCGACCAGCGCCGACGACGCGAGTGCGGAATGGACGTCCACCCGCGACAGGTAGACGGGTGTCGCACCGGCGACCGCGTCCAGCTCGGCGCGGGTCGGCGGGCGTCCCTGCCAGCGCGTCTCGTCCCAGCCGTGCCCCCACAGCAGCGCGCCCGGTTGCCACCCGGTCGCGCACGGCGTCGAGGAGATCGGCGAGCGAGTCGATCCCCGTGAGGTCCAGCCCCGTGCGCAGCAGACCCGCCGAGGTCGCGTGCACGTGGGCGTCGACGAACGCGGGCAGCACGCGCCCGCCCGCCAGGTCCACCACCTCGTCGGGCGTGCCCGGATAGGCCTCGCCGAGCCAGGTGATCACGCCGTCCGCGACGGCCAGCGCCGGACCGGCACCACCGGTGAACAGGGTCGTCATGTCGGGGAAGTGTGCCGCTCGCGGCTGTCGAACAGCTCGCGAACCCCTGGTTCACTCCGGATGAGATCGAGCGCGAACGCCGCGTGACCTGGGACGTAGCCGTTGCCGATCAGCATCCGCACGTCGGCCGCCAGCCCCTCGGCACCGAGCGCGGCCGCGGCGAACGACGTGGCCATGGAGAAGAACACGATCGTGCCGCCGTCGGCCGTGGCCAGGACGGCGCCGTGTTCGCAGCCGGGGACGTCCACGCAGACGATCGTCACGTCGACCGGTTCGCCGACCGCCGTGGCCACCGCCACCGGGTCCCGCGCGTCGGCCAGCACCACCTCGTCGGCCAGGCCCGCCGCACGCACGGCGTCGGCCTCGGCCTCGGTCGGCACGAGCGCCACCAGCCGGCCGGCCCCGGCGCGGCGGGCGGCGGCCAGCGACAGCGAGCCCGACTTGCCACCGCCACCGAGCACCAGCACCGACGGGCTCGCGCCCGCCTCGCGCACCACCCGGTCGGTGAGCGCGGGCGCGCCGCAGACGTCCAACACGGACAGTGCGAGCGAGTCGGGCAGATCCTCGGGCAGTACGGCCGCGATGGACCGTCCGAACAGGACAGCCGTGCCGCGGCAGGGCACCTGCTCGGTCGCGCCGCTCCAGTCGGCCAGTCCGTCGTGGATCCGGAGCGGGGTCAGCGTGAGCGACACGAGCGTCGCGATCCGGTCGCCCACGGACAGCCCGAGCGGCGACTCGGGGCCGACCTGACGGACCGTGCCGAGCAGCATCCCACCGGATCCGGTGACCGGATTGTGCATTTTGCCGCGTTCACTGACGATCTTCAGCACCGCTTCGCGGACGGCGTCCGGACTCCCGTGCTCCTCCCGCAACTGCCGGAAGGACGCGGCGTCAAGGTTGAGGCACGCCACGTCGACCACCACTTCATCCGGCCACGACCGTTCTTCGGTCGAGAGCCGCCAGGCTTGTTGCGGCAGGACGCCGGCCGGTTCCACGACACGGTGCAGACCGTAGGGCGACATGCACGAAGCTCCCGTCTTCCGTAAGATTTGCGCTTGTACTACGTTCTGACAGCATATCTTTACGCCACCCTAGCGGCGAGGAGAACAGATGACGGCGGTGCGCGACGCGGTGACAGCCGCCACGACGGTCTCCGAAGCAATCGAGGAGACCGCGCGGCAACCCTACGAGTACGTCCGGCGCGAGCTGGTCGAGCCCGACTGGCGACGGTTCCCCGGTTGGCGCGAGGTCACCGACGCGCAGTGGCGTGACGCCCAGTGGCAACGCGTGCACTGCGTGAAGAACGTCAAGCAACTGCGCGCGGTCGTCGGAGATCTCCTCGAGGAGTCGTTCTACGAGGACCTGGTGGCCGACCAGGAGCGCCTGGCCACCATGTCCATGCTGCTGCCCCCGCAGATGCTCAACACCATGGTCCCGAACGCGGAGCTCGTGCCGGCGGCGTTCACCAAGGCGCTGCTCGCCGACCCGATCCGCCGTTACATGGTTCCGGTCGCGAGTGATCGCGATCCACAGTGGCCGAACCACCCGCACTCCTCGCGGGATTCCTTGCACGAGGCGGAAATGTGGGTCGTCGAGGGGTTGACCCATCGCTATCCCACGAAGGTGCTGGCCGAGCTGCTGTCCACGTGTCCCCAGTACTGCGGACACTGCACGCGCATGGACCTGGTCGGCAACTCCACCCCGTTGGTGGCCAAGCACAAGCTCGGCCTCAAGCCGGTGGACCGCCAGGACCAGATGATCGACTACCTGAAGCGCACCCCCGGGGTGCGTGACGTGGTGGTGTCCGGCGGCGACGTGGCGAACGTGCCGTGGCCCCAGCTCGAGTCGTTCCTCATGCGACTGCTGGACATCCCGACCGTGCGTGACATCCGGCTCGCCACCAAGGCGCTCGCCGGACTGCCGCAGCACTGGCTGCAGCCCAAGGTGGTCGAAGGCCTCGAGCGCGTGGCGCGGACCGCCGCCCGGCGCGGCGTGAACCTCGCGATCCACACCCACGTCAACCACGCCCAGTCGGTGACCCCGCTGGTGGCCGAGGCGGCGCGGACCGCGCTCGAGGTGGGCGTGCGCGACGTACGCAACCAGGGCGTGCTCATGCGTGGCGTGAACGCGACTCCCGACGACCTGCTCGACCTGTGCTTCGCCCTGCAGGGTGAGGCGAGCATCCTCCCGTACTACTTCTACATGTGCGACATGATCCCCAACGCAGAGCACTGGCGGGTCGCCGTGTGGGAGGCCCAGCAGCTGCAGCACGGGATCATGGGCTACCTGCCCGGGTACGCGACGCCGCGCATCATCTGCGACGTGCCCTACGTGGGCAAGCGGTGGGTGCACCAGCTGGCCGAGTACGACGTCGAGCGCGGAATCTCCTACTGGACGAAGAACTACCGCACGGGCATCGAGATGAAGGACGCGGACGCCCTGTCGCGCCGCTACCCGTACTACGACCCGATCGCCACGCTGCCGGAAGCCGGCCAGAAGTGGTGGCGCGACTACGACGCCGACAGCGACACCGACTGAGCCCAACCCCGCGAGTCTCCCTCCCCAGACCTCCGAGTTGGCGGTTCGTGAACCGCCAACTCGTGTGTCGCGGGAGGGAGACTCGCGGGGTTTGCGGGAGCCGGACATGCCGGTGGGGTGGACGGGAGTCCCGCCCACCCCACCGATGTCCTACGTCAGCACATGGTCGTCGCCATCACGTCGTCCGGGCTCGCCCACGAGGCGCAGCCGTCGAAGGAATGGCCGTACCAGTTGTGGCCGAATTCGTGCGCCGCGAGAAGCGCGGGGTCATTCACGGCACCCGGGTACAGCTTGATCAGCTGACCCATTCCGTAATTGCAGCCGACCACGATCAACTGACCGTCGACCAATGTATCCACCGGCTCGGCGAGGAATCCGCAGTCGGTGATCGCCGAGTTCTGACACTCGACGGGCGTGCCGCCACCCTCGGTGACGTCACCCCAGTAGTTCGCGCCCTGGCGGATGATTCCTTCCCAACCGCCGCAGGACGCCCTGATGTTGTAGGACCACGCCATCGGTGCCTGTTCCTGCACCGCTTCGGTGGCCACCGCACGCTCGGGGGCGGCGGATTCCTCCGCACCGACGGCCGGAGCCGCCACCACACCGAACGCGACCGCGGCGGATACGGTCAACATCATTTTTGTTGCCAGCCTGAGCATCGCATCTCCCGTCAATAGCTCGGAAAATTCAGTAGCAGGGTGTAACTGATATATGCGATGGAAATTAGACTGAGTGGTAAACAAATTACCCCGACCCAGCTCGACCGAAGTTACTGAGCCGTCAAATGGGGTGCAACC
The DNA here is from genome assembly GCA_963825445.1 of uncultured Actinomycetota bacterium. Lineage (GTDB taxonomy): Bacteria > Actinomycetota > Actinomycetes > Mycobacteriales > Pseudonocardiaceae > Actinophytocola. The sequence continues at coordinate 152,499 of CAWGTM010000019.1, read as the reverse complement.
CTACGAAAGTAGGTACACATTTACCAGTTGTGAGCGCCCGACTACCCGCCGAGGTCAGAGCGCCAGGTCAGCACCCGTGCGGACGGCGCCCACAGCCACGCCGCCACCCAGGATCGGAAGCCGCGAGAGCGACACGGCGCCGGACACATCCACGTCCAGCGCACCCAGCACGGCGAGCGCGACCATCGTGGTCGCGCGCGGGCTGCCGTCGATCACCTTCATGGCCACGGCCGCCCCGTTGGCGCCGGCCGCCATGAGCACGCCCTCGGCGCCGCCCTTACTGATCGACCCCGGCACCAGCCGCATGACCTCGCTGTTCTCGTGGCCCAGACCGCCGACGAACTCCGGCACGGCCCGCATGGCGGCCGCCACCGCGCCCTCCGGAGTCTCGGCCGGGGCCAGCGCCATCGCGTGGGCCGCCCGCGCGAGACCGGTGACCGTGGTGGAGAACAACGGGGCACCGCAGCCGTCGACCGCCACATGCGCGACCGGAACCCCGGTCGCCACCTCGAGCCGCTGCCGGATCACCTGCTGCACCGGATGGTCCGGGTCGAGATAGCCGGCCACGTCCCAGCCGTTGTGCACGGCGCACGCCAGCATGGCCGCGTGCTTGCCCGAGCAGTTCATCCGGATCGCGCTGCGGCCCTCACCGTCCTTGATCAGCCGGTGGCGGGTGGTCTCGTCCTCCGGCCAGTCCGCCGGGCACCGCAGGTCCCGCTCCGAGAGGCCGGCGTCGGCCAGGATCGCGCGGGTCTCCGTGACGTGGCGGTCCTCCCCCGTGTGGCTGCCGGCCGACAGGGCCGTGCCCGCGACCGACAGCGTCAGCCCAGCCGCGCGCACCCCGGCCGCCTGCCACGGTTTCGTCGACGACCGCGGCAGCATCGGCGCGTCCGGGACACCGAGACTGATCGCCACGGCACCGTCCGGCGCGATCCCCACGAGCGAACCGAAATGGCGGCTCTCCACGAACCCCGACCGCTCGACCACCGCCAGCTCAGCGAGTTGCACGGGCCACCTCCGGTTTCGGACCACGCCGGCGACGGCCGCTGAACCGCTGCAGCCGGTAGGCGAGGAAGGACAGGGATCCGTTGCACACCAGGTAGATGAACGTGACCACCAGGAACGTCTGCACCAGCAGGTGGTTGAACGCCGACAGCACCTGGGCGCGGTAGAGCAGCTCGGTGAACGCCACCACGTAGCCGAGCGAGGTGTCCTTCAGGAGGCTGACCAACTGGCTCACGAGCGACGGCGTGACATGCCGGACCGCCTGCGGCAGCACGATCATCCGCATGGTCTGCCCCTGCGACAGCCCGAGCGAGAGCGCCGCCTCGGACTGGCCGCGCGGCAGGCTCAGGATGCCGGCGCGGAAGATCTCGGCGAACGCCGCCGAGTTCGCCACGGTCAGCGGCAGCACGAGCTTCCACAGCAACGGCAGGTTGAGCCCGTAGCTGGGCAGCGCGAACAGCGTCACGTAGATCATCAGCAGCACCGGCAGCGTGCGCGCGATCTCGATGTAGCCGGTGGCGAGCCACCGCACCGGCCGCACGGTACTGAGCCGGCCAAGCGCCAGGAAGATCCCGGCGAGCGCGCTCAACACCGCCACGTACGCGGCCGCCTCGAGCGTGCCCAGCAGCCCGACCAGCAGGTACTCCCAGATCGGCCACTGCGTGAACGGCTGCCACCGCGCGGCGTCGAGCTGCCCGCGCGACGCGAACTGCCACAGCCCGGCGCCGATGACACCGGCCAGCACGAGTCCGCTCACGATCGACCAGATGAGGATCCGGCGGCGGGTCCGCGGACCGGGGGCGTCGTAGAGAACGGTGCTCATCGCAGGATCGCCACCCGTCGCTCCATCCACCCGGTCGCCGTGCCGACCAGCAGCGCCAGCGCCATGTACGCCAGGCCGGCGCCCACGAAGATCGGGATCGGCTGGGCGTGGATGAGGTTCGTCTTGTTCGCGGCGGCCGTCAGCTCGACCACCCCGATGGCCGCGAACAGCGAAGTGTTCATCACGAGCGCGATCATCACGTTGCCCACCGGCTGCACGACCGCGCGCAACGCCTGCGGCAGGATCACCGAGGTCAGCGACTGGCGGAACGTCAGGCCGAGCGCCCGCGCCGCCTCCGCCTGACCCATCGACACGGTGTTGATGCCACTGCGCACCGCCTCCGCCACGTACGCGGCCTCGTAGATGATCAACACGACGAGCGCGGTGGTGGGCAGCGGCATCAGCAGGCCGGCGTCGGGCAGCGCGAACACGAACAGCACCAGCAGGGCGAGCAGCGGGATGTTCAGGAACAGCTGCACGTAGGCGAACGCGACGCCGCGCAGCACGGGGATCGGGCTCACCCGCAGAGCCGTCACGATGATCCCGAGCACCAGCGATCCCACGGCCGCGAGGGCCGCCATCCACATGGTGGTCAGCAGCCCCCGCAGCAGCGGTTCGACGTTGTCGAGCAGTGCGTCCAACTCAGGACCCGGGAACCGAACCGATGGCCGGCGGCGTCGGCGGGTCGGCCTCCACGACCGTGCCCAGCGAGTTCTCCCAGGCCTTCGTCCACAGGCCGGCGTCCTGGATCGCCTTGAGCCACGTGTTCACGAACTCCTTGAAGTCCGCGTCGCCGTGCTTGAGGCCGATCCCGTACGGCTCCGTGGTGAACGGGTTGCCCACCACCGTGATGTCCTTGTTCGCCTTCGCGGCGCTCGCCAGCAGCGTGAAGTCCTGCACGTAGGCGTCGCCGCGGCCCTGGGTGAGCGCGGTGACCGCCTGCGGGTCGGTGCCGAACGGCAGCACCTCGGCGTCCGGGTGCCGCTCGGGCACCGCCGTGACGGCCGGGGTGTTCGCGCCGACGATCACCGTCTTGCCACCGAGATCGTCGATCCCCTTGATGTCGGTGTTGCCGGTCTTCACGGCCACCGCCAGCCCGGACTCGAAGTACGGTCCGGCGAAATCGACCTGTTGGGCCCGCTCCTCGGTGATCGTGTACGTGTTGAACACGACGTCCACCGTCCCGTTGGCCAGCAGTGCCTCCCGCGTCTCGGTCGCGGGCGGCACGATCTCCACCTCGGGCTTGCCGAGGATGTAGACGGCCAGCAGCTTCGCCAGGTCGGCATCGAAGCCACTGACCTCGTCGGGGTTGGTGGGGTTCTGCTGGGACAGCAGCGGGGCGTCGAGCGCCTGCGCCACCACCAGACGACCCCGTTCCTTGATCCGCGCCATGGTCGAGTCCGGCAGGATCAGCGCGGCGTCGGCCACCGGCGCGTCCGCCAGGAGGTCCGCGGTGCCCGCCGGGTCCTGCCCGCCGGGAACGGCCGGGGAGTCGCCCGCTTCACCGCACGCGGACAGCGTGAGTGCGGCCGCGAGCACTCCGGTGAGGACCGCTCGTCTGGTGGATTGCGTCATTGGGGTGTCCCTTCGGCCAGTTGCCGGAACCGTAAGTCCAAAATTCGTAACAAGTCAAGGACATCGCGGAGCAAGATGGTATGAATGTGCCCATGACAGGTGTCGCGCCGGACTCGCCGGGCGCCGTCCTCCGACTGATCCGGTCCGGGGTGGCGGCGTCGCGCTCCGACGTGGCCAGGGTGCTGGGCATCTCGGCGTCCACGGCCGCCGGCCGCGTGCAGGCGCTGATCGACCACGGCTACGTGCGGGAGGCGGGCGACGGCGCGTCGCAGGGCGGGCGGCGACCCCGACGGCTGGCACTGCACACCGACGCCGGTGTGGTCGCGGCCGCCGACCTCGGCAGCCACCACGCCACGCTCGCGCTGCTCGACCTCGGCGGGCGGGTGCTGGTCGAACACCAGCGGCCGGTGCTGATCTCCGACGGGCCGGCCGCCGTGTTGGCGTGGGTCCACGCGGAGATCACCGCGCTCGTCGCGACCGTGGGGATGCCGTTGCGCGGCATCACGATCGGCGTGCCCGGACCGGTCGACGCACGCGACGGGCGAGTGGTGTCACCCTCGCGGATGCCCGGCTGGCACGGCGCCGACGTGCGTGCCGTGCTCGGTTCGCTGACCGACGTGCCGGTGCTGGTCGACAACGACGCGAACCTCATGGCGGTCGGTGAACTGGCGACCTCGCCCGCGTCGCATCTGGTGTTCGTGAAGGCGGGCACTGGGATCGGCTGCGGAGTGGTCGCCGCCGGACGCCTGCATCGCGGCGGGGTGGGCGCGGCGGGCGACATCAGCCACCTGGCCGTCCACGGCTACGAGGACGTCGCCTGCTCGTGCGGACGTTCCGGGTGTCTGGACACGGTGGCGAGCGGCGCCGCGCTGGTCCGCGACCTGCGGGCGGCGGGCGTTTCGGTCGCGGACACCGCCGCGGTGGTGGAACTGGCGGGCGACGCCGAACCCACGACCACGCGCCTGCTGCGCGAGGCCGGCCGCGCCACGGGCGAGGTGCTGGCCACGATCGTGAACTTCTTCAACCCGGACGTCCTGGTGATCGGCGGCCAGTTCAGCCGCGCCGAGGCGTTCGTGGCGAGCATCCGGTCCACCCTCTACGACCGCTGCCTCCCGATGGCCACCGAGCAACTGCAGATCACCACCACCCGAAGCGGCCGCCGCGCCGGCATCCTGGGCGGCGGCCACCTGGCTCTGGAACACCTCCTGGACCCGGAACGCGTCAACGCGGTCGTGTCCCCGTAAGGCGGTTTCGGCGTACCCGAGTGGCCGACTCGCCTATGCGTCTGTGAAGAGTTCTGTCGCGAATATGGGTGCGGGCTCCAGCACGGCGACCGTGCCGGCCACGCCGTCCACCCGTACGAACGCCCCGTCGCCCAGCCGTATCGACGCGTCCCGGGTGTTCGCCACGCACGGAATCCCACGCTCACGAGCCAGGATCGCCGCGCGTGACATGGGTTCGCCGAGGTCGGTCACCACCGCCGCCGCGTACCCGAACAGCGCGGTGTGCCCGACGTCGGCCACGCGCGTCACCAGGATCTCGCCCGGCTCCAGCGCGGGCTCGGCCAGCGGCGAGATCACGCGGACGCGACCCTCCACCACACCCTCGGCCACCCCGATCCCGATCAGCTGCTTGCCCGACGGCAGCAGCTCCTGTGCGGCCTCCGGGCGCCAGGACCCGTTGACCACGGCCGGCATCCGCACCTTCCGCAGCCGCTCGTGGTCCGCGCGGCGGCGAGTGATGCGGTCCGGCGCGTCGGCCGGCAACGTCATCAGCTCGTCGAAGGTCAGGAAGTAGACGTCGTCCACGGCGGCCAACCGGCCGGCGTCGAGCTGGCGCCGGCCCCACTCGCGGACCAGCCGGCGCAGCTCGTCTGTGTAACGCATGGTCGCGTCCCGGGCCAGCTCGCGGGACCGCTGCCCGGCGATCGCCAGCCGGTCGGCCACCCCGCGCTTCACCTTCACGGGGGCGTCCTCGGCCGGCTTCTCCGGCTCGGGAGCCGCGTCCTCTTCGGACGTTTCGTCGGTGAGCACCGCCTCGGGTTCCTCGTCCGGTTCGGTGCTGACGGGTTCGGGCTTCACCGCGGTGTTCACGGCGGCCGCCAGCAGCTGGGCCGCCCGCCGCGAGAAGGTCTCATTCGACAACTCGGCCTCGCCGGGCCCCCGGTGCCCGAGCCGCGTGAGCGTCTCGTCGAACGCCGCCGCGAACTCCGGGTGGTTCTGGCGGACGGCGTCGAGGTCGCCCCAACTCGCGAGCCCCCGCAGTTCGTCGTCGGCCGCCAACAGCTCGGCCAGCGCACCGACCGCCACGAACGCGTGCTCGCTCGTCACGTCGCCGCCCCGGTTGAGCGCGCCCGGCCCGTTCTTGGCCTGGCGACGCAGCGGCGCGGCGGTCACGTGTGCGAACAGGTCGCCCACCTGGGAGTGGACCCAGCCCTGGCTGAGCCGGTCACGCAGCAGCAACGCCCGCGCGGCCAGTTCGGCGTCGCTCAACGTCGAGAGATCGGCGTGGTGCTCGGCGACGGCGGTGGCCGCGAAGTCCCGTGCGGCCGCGCGGTAGCGACGCACCACCCCGACGAACCGGGACAGCGCCGCCAGTTTCGCGGCCAGGCGACGCAGTCCGGTCGGCAGCGACGGGTGGTCCAGCGGGAACAGGTCGATCTCCGTGCGGTCGTCCCCGAACGCCCGGTCGGACACCTTGTCGCCCGTCCAGCCGGGCAGCAACGCGGCCGTGGCGACGGCCACCGAGACGCCCGCGTAGACGTGGTGGCCGAACACCGCGTGGCCGCGGCCCTCCCACTCATCAGCCAGATCGCCCTCCAGGCCCATCAGCTGGCCGAGCGCGTGGTTGGCCGCCCGCAGACCGGTGGTGTGCAGGTCGATCGACAGCGGGGTGAGCGCACCGGGGAACAGCTCGGCCGTGCTTCTGGCGCTGTAGACGGGAAAGCGTGGGTCGATCCGGTCGTCGCTCTCCACCGCCATGCTCGGCAGCGCCACCGACGTCAACAACGCGCCCTCGTCCTCGGGCGGGCGACGACGCGGCAGCGTCTCGGTGGGCAGCGGCAGCCGGGCGAGGACGTCGGTCGCGCCGTCGGCACTCAGCTTGCGGCCGCGGGCGCCGCGAGCGAGGTCGTCCACGATCTCCGTAGTCGTCCACCCGCACTCGAAACCCCACTCCCGCGCGGAGTTCTTCTTGTCCGAAGTGGACATCTCGGGCCACTGCGCGATGCCGCGGGCCGTGACGCCGCGCAACGCGTCCCGCGCCTGCCCGGCGAACACCACGCCGTCGGCGATCAGGGACACCACACCCGTGCGGCTGTCGGACACGGCGAGCAGGAGGAAGCGGATCAGGTCGTCGGTGTGGACGAAGCGCCACTGGGTGTCGCGGGGCGCGGACAGCAGCGTCGCGATGGTTCGGCACGCCTGCCAGTCGAGCAGTCGGCCGCCGAGCGGCGCCGTGCGCACGACCACGTGTTCACCGCCGGCGTCGCGGACCACGCGGTCGGCGTCGCTCGCGTCGGGCCCGTGGGCGAGCGGCACCACGAACCGGACACCGTGACGGGCGGCGGCGGTGGCCAGCGTGCGGAGCGCGGGGATGCCGCCGGACTCGGGCACCTCCCGTTCGACCGGGTTGAGGTGCACGACCACGTCGGCCTGTGGCACGAGCGCGGCGGCGGCCGCCGCGTCACCGATGGTCAGCGTCACCGCGGGTGGCAGATACCGGTGTGGTGCGGCGCCGACACCCAGGATCTCGTGCCCGGCACCGAGCGCGGCCCGCGCGAACGCGCGGCCGAGGTCCGAGGTGATTCCGCAGACGAGGATGCGCATCGCGGCTCCCAGTTCCTCGCCGGCCCGCAGGGCTGCGGGCGGTCAGCAGGTACTGCGCGGACGCTACACGCACGGTGACAACCCCCACTCGGATGGGTACACGCAGCGACCACGCGTGGACGGCGTGTGGCGCAGCCCACGAGTCAGCACCGTCCGCCGCTACGCTCTCGGCCTGCTGTCCCGCCATTCCGCGGGCGCACAATGTTGGGAGCGAGCATGGCCGGTCAGTTCGAGGGCATTGCGGAGATCGACCGGCCCATCGCCGAGGTGTTCGCCTTCCTCGCCGATGGCACGAACGACCCGAAGTTCAGCCCGCGCGTGCTGCACATCGAGAAGAAGACCGACGGCCCCACGGGCGTCGACACGGTCTACGCGAGCACCGTGAAGGACGCGGGCCTGAAGTCGACCCGCGAGTTCCGCATCACCGAGTTCGTGGCGCCCACGACCATCCGCTGGGCCGAGCAGACGAAGAACCTGGTGACGGCCGTCGAGGGCGGCTACGACCTCGAGGCCGTCTCGGACACCAGGACGAAGGTGCGGATCTTCAACGTGCTCGAGGGCCACGGCATGGGCAAGGTCGTGGCCGGCCTCGCCCTCACCGCTGCCCGAAAGGACGCGGACGACTTCGCCGAGCGCATCAAGAAGGCCGTCGAAGAGGCGTAGGCACCCCACCTATCTCTGAGATACATTGGTCCGGTGAGGTTCCTGATCCTCGGGCTGATGCTCGCCCGACCGCGATCTCTCTATGACCTGCACGGCCAGTTCGCCGCCGGGTTGTCGCACATCTACGCGGCCAGCTACGGGAGCATCCACCGCGCGCTCCGCCAGCTCCACGAGGCGGGCGACATCGACGTGGTGGATGCTCCCGGCACCGCGCGGAACAAGAAGCAGTACCGGGCGACCGCGCAGGGTCGACGCTCCTGGGTCGACTGGATGAAGCAGCCGAGCTCCACGGAGGACTCCGAGGCGTCCATGCTCGCCCGGGTCCTCCTGCTGGACCAGCTCGACTCGCGCCGGGATCGGCGGGAGGTGCTGCGTGCGCTCCACGAGCGGGCGGTCGCCGAACTCGACGCACTCCGCGCGGTCGAGGAGCCCGAGGCGCGCTACCCCTGGGCGGCCCGGGAGTACGGGGTGCGGACCAGCGAAGGAGCCGTCACCTGGCTCGAAGAACTCATGGGAGCCGAGCGATGATCACGACCGCCCTCGTCCTGACGCTGACCATCCTGGCCGGACTCACCCTGATGCAGGTCCTCCTCATCGGCGCCCTGCCGCTGGGCGACTACGGGTGGGGCGGACAGCACCGCGTGCTGCCACCGCTGATCATCGCCACCGGGTGATCAGCGCGGGATGTCGCGGAACGCGGGCAGCGCGCGACGGATGTCGAAGCTGCCGTCGAGGAGCCGGCGTACCAGAGGATGCGGCCGGACTGGCCGTCGATGAGGATCGGGCCGCGGTCGACCAGGTGCTCGTCGTCGCGGCGCACGGTCACCGACGTGCCCACGATGAAGATGTGCTGGCGCAGCCGGTTTCCGGGTCGAACGTCGACGTCTGCACGAAGTCGACCGGGCTGTCGGGCAGGGTCAGCCCGGTGACCGTGTTGCGGACCGTGTTGTCCTCGGTGATGTGCTGCACCACCCGCACGTCGGTCTCGGTCCGGACCGGCGGCACCCCACCGGCCGCTTCCGCCGGTGCCGCCAACGTCACCACAGCCGGCATCGCCAGCACGATCGCTCTCATGCTCAGGTGTCGACCGGTGCGGCGCGCTCGTTGGCCTCGGTCGGCTCGTCCTTCGGCACGATCGCCACGTTCACGGTTCTCGACAGTCGCTCGTACGGGGCCGCCTCGCCGCCGAACAGCACGGCCAACGGCGTCCAGATCCCCACCACCAGCAGCGACAGCACCGCGCCGACCGGGATCAGCAGCTGCACCGGGTGGGCGAACACGTCCCAGTCGTCGACGGACAGCGCCAGCCAGAACAACCAAAGCGGTGAGAGCAGCACGCCGTAACGCACGAGAAGCGCGAACGGCCCGGCCCGGCGACCGTCGGTCCGCGCGATCCGCAGCAGCATCGCGCGCTTGCCCACGGTCGACCCGGTCAACGCCGGCACCAGCCAGAACCACACGAGCCCCAGCACCGCGACCACCGGCAGCCCGGCGTCGGCCTGCCCACCGAACAACACCACCAGCCCCAGCACGAACCCCGTGAGCACGGCGAACCCCAGCGCGTCGGTGAACAGCGCGAACAGTCGGCGGGTGCCTGTCACCCTGGTCGCGTACTTGCGCCGGTCCCGCTCCGGCCGGAGTTCGGGCAGGATCCTGGCGAGCGGGCCGGCGATCAGCCAGCCGAGTGCGGCACCCGCGGTGTTGAGGATCAGGTCGTCCACGCTGAACAGCCGGTACGCGCACGGGTAGATGAACCACATCCCCGTGAGCTGGGTCAGCTCGAACAGCAGCGACGTACCGAACCCGACGACCGTGGCCGCCAGGAACCGCATCCCGTTCAGGTACCTGACGAAGAAACCCAACGGCAGCAACAGAACGGCGTTCAACCCGGTGCTCCACAGCGCCGGGTTGCCGAGCATCCCGCCAATGCTCCAGTCACCGCCACCGCGCCGGTCCACCACCTCCAGGAAGTAGAACGGCCGCAGCTGCGGGTCGCTGGCATACGACCGCGTGGCGCAGTAGCCACTCGGGTCGCTCGGCAGCGGGATGACCGTCTGCATGAACGCGGCCAGCAGATAGAACAGGAACAGGTAGAAGACCACGGTCGTCCACCCGCCCGCGCGGCCGCGGCGCCGGTAGCTCACGAAGGCGACCGGCAGCATCACGACCAGTACGAGAATGGGGAACACGTACACGGCCGTGGTGACGGGGAGCAGATAGGTGGCGAACACGGCGTAGGAATACCACGCCGCTCGGTCACCAGTCCGACGGCGGGGGCGGTGGCACGACCTGCGGCCGGTCGTCGCAGGTGATGGTGTTCGGCAGCATCCACGGCGCGAGCCAGCCGCCGTCGTTGCCGCCGAGGTCGGCGACCGTGAACTCCGAGCCGGTGGCCGGGAAGTTGAACGAACCGCAGTTGTTCACCCCGACCGCGCCGACGTTGCGGGCGTCGGTGTTCTCGAAGCTCACCACGCCGGCCACCCGGCCGCTGACCACCGACGTGCCGGTGCCGTCGACCCTCGTGTCCCTCACCCGGACGCCGGTGATCTTGTAGAGGTCCTTCACCGGCCAGTCGCTCACGAACATGATCGCGTTGTAGGTGTTGTCGAGGAAGTGGTTGCCGGTCACGTCGATGTCGGCCGCGATGTCGCGGTCCAGCGCGTAGAACCAGATGGCGCCCAGGCCGATGTTCCAGTTCAGCTCGTAGGTGCCGGCACGGACGGTGGTGTTGTCGGCGACCCGTACGTATCCGGTGAACGGCTCGGCGCCGAACCGGGAGCCCAGCTGGATGCCGCTGCCCTCACGCACCGGGTCGGCGATCAGGTTGTTCGACACGGTGTTGTCGGTGCCGCCGTAGAGCGCGATGCCGTTGGCCAGCACGGGTGACTGGATGGTGTTGTGATCGAAGGTGTTGTTCGCGTTCTGTTCGTGCTCGGCCCACATGGCGAGCGCGTCGTCACCGGTGTTGCGGATGAAGTTGTTGTGCACCATCGAGTTCGTGACGCCCGTGTGGAAGTTCAAGGCGTCGGCCACCTGGTCGACGATGATGGTGTCGGTGACGCGGATGTTGTCCATGGGCCCGTCGAACCACAGGCCGACCTTCGTGTGTCTGATGTGCAGTCCGGTGATGGTGGAGTCGCTCATGGCGCCGCCGATGCCGTTCACCTGGTCGGTGTCGATGCGTTCGCGGACGTCGCCCTCGATGGCGAACCCTTTGAGGTGCACGTTTCGGCTACCACCGTCGGCCTTGCCGTAGAACCCGACTCCCGTGTGGACGGAGCCGTCCGGTGCGGGCGGGTCGAGCGCGACCTCGCGGCCCTTCACGATCGTGTGCCAGTTGCCGGCGCCCTCGACGCGCACGTCGTCCACGACGATGTGCCGGTTCACCTGGAACGTGCCGGGCGGCAGGTACACGGGGACGCGGAGGCGCTTGGCCAGGGCGATGGCCCGCTCGATGGCGGGCGCGGAGTCGCGCCGGCCCGTGGGGTCGGCGCCGAGCCAGGTCGCGTTGACCGCGCGGTGGTTCACGTGCGGGCGGTCCACCAGTTCGGTGTCGAGCAGGTCGATGACCGTCCACGCGGCGGGGCTGTTCTCTCGGCACGGTGAGCCGGATGGTGTCGCCCGCCCGGTGGGTGCGGCCGAGCAGCAGGCGCTGCTCGTCGTAGAAGTGGCTGGGGCGGAACGGTTTCTGGATGACCGGCGGCGGGTTCGTCTGCGACGGCACGCAGGAGCACTCGGTGATCCACCAGTCCGGGTGCAGCAGGTCGGCGTTCGGGTCGTTCGTGAACGGGTACTGGTTGTACAGCCAGGCGTACTGCGACGTGAGCGTCATGGTTGTGCGGTGGCCGCCGTTGACCGTCACGTCGAGCGGGGCGGTGATGCCGCCGCCGGCCGGGGCGTCGGGGATGCTGTAGCGCACGGTGATGGCGTTCGCCTCGTGCGGCAACGTGAACTCGACGTACTGGCGCGGAGTCAGGCGCACGGCGCTGCGGCCCGACGCCTCCGACGGGAGCGTGTAGGCGGCGCGGTCGGGGCCGATGACCGTGCCGTTCGTGGCGGCGTTCTCCGCCTCCTGCTCGAGGAAGGCGACGTCGGCGCCGCGACCGGCCACGAGTTCCGGTGCGAGGGCCGCCCGGGTGACCACCAACTCACCGGCGCGCGGCCCGGCGGACGCTTCCACGCCCACCAGGCCGGCGCCGGCGAGAGCCGCCACCGCCACCGCGGTCCATCGTTTCGGGATGATCGCCATGGCGGGCCTCGTTTCCTCCGGGAGAAGAAACATAGGCCGCCGGTCGCGATTCCCACAAGAGACTGCGGTGTTCTTGCGTTAATCAGTTAGCTACTTGCGGTCAGAACTGGAGGCTCCACGCGGAGAGGGTGCCGGTGTCCTGCGCGGCCGCGTCGCGAACCCGCAGGCGCCAGGTCCCGTTGGCCGTCTCGGACGAGGCGTTCACCGAGTAGGTGGTGATGATGTTGTCGGCGCTGCCGCCGGAGCGGTTGTGGACGTTGTAGACGCTGCCGTCCGGCGCGATCACGTCGACCACCAGGTCACCGGAGTAGGTGTGCCGGATGTCGACGCCCACCGCGAGGTCGGCCGGGGCGTTGCCGGGCACGCCGGTGACGGCGATCTGGCTCTCCACGGTCGACTGGTCGGGGATGGCCACGTCGGTGGTGTTCTCGAAGCGCGGTCCGGGCGGGTCGACCGTGCCGGCCGCGAGCGTCCAGACGGCGTGGGCGATGGCGTCGGTGTTGCGGTCCAGCGCCGTGACGTTGATGTTGTTGATGTTGTCGCAGGAGGCGTGGTAGCACCGGTCGAACGCCTGACCCGCCGTGCCGCCCCACTTCTGGGCCTGCGCGCTGGTCTTCGTGACCTCGGCGCCGGTGAACAACCCGCCGATCGGGATGCCCGCGCGGGCGAACGCCGCGTGGTCGGAGCGCCCGCCGACGTTCGTCAGCTCGGTCGGCACACCCATCGAGGCGAACGGTGCCTCCAGGACGCGCTGGAAGTCGATCGAGCCGGCCGGCTGGCCGCTGGCGCTGTAGACGAAGTAGCCGGGGTTCGGGGAGCCGATCATGTCGAAGTTGAGGTAGCCCTTGATGCGCGAGCGCTCGGCGGCCGGCAGGTTGTTGACGTAGTACGTCGAGCCGATGAGCCCGCGTTCCTCGGCGCCCCACCAACCGAAGCGGAGCCGCTTGCTGGTGTCGAGGTTCTGGCGGGCCACGGTGAGCGCGACCTCGAGAAGGCCCGCGGACCCGGACCCGTTGTCGTTGATCCCGGCCCCGGAGGTCACCCCGTCGAGGTGGCCACCGAACATGATCACGTTGTTGGCGTCGCCGCGCGGCCACTCGGCCGTGAGGTTCCACCCGGTGGCGCCGCCGGAGGTGAAGGGCTGCAGGCTGGTGGTGAAACCGGCGGCGTCGAGTCTGCCCTGGACGTAGTCGATCGAGGCCCGATATCCCGGCCGCCCGTGGGCCCGGTTACCACCGTTGTTGGTGGCGATGGTCTGGAACTGGTTGAGGTGCGCCTGCACCGCGGCGACGGGAATGTCCGGCGCGGCAAGGGTTTCCGGCGGCGCGGCGGTGGCCGTGAACGTGCCGGTGACGAGCGCTCCGACAGTGAGGGTGGACAGGAAGAGCACGCGAGTGCGCATGGTCGATGCCTCCAGCAGGGGGTAGAAGGACAACCACAGCGAGCGTGCCTCTCCCCCGCCCCCATGACCACAGCCGTTCGAGTCCAGTTCTTCCCAATTGCCGAAGCTGTACCTGACAGTTCGGGCAGAGCCTGCTACGCCGTTCGGCCCACTACCAATGTCTGGAACACGCTCCGCACACGGCATCTGACCCGGATGGTCGCTGCGTCGTCCGCGCGTGACTCAATAACGTCCTCATTGCGAACTGAGAACTTTCCTCACGTTCGCGCCTCGCCGCGGGGGGCGACGGCAGCCGTTGTCCTGCGGTCGAGGCTGTGCTCGATTCAGCGAGGAAGGACAACCCCTGCTCATGAAGCGAACGCTCACCGCCGTGGCCATCGCCGCGGCGCTCGTCCCCCTTGGGTTATCCACCGCACAGGCCCTGCCGGCCGGCTACGGCGAGCCCGTGGCCGAGGCGGCGGCCGCCGACCTGGTGGCCGACGGGCTCACCGAGTCCCAGGCCATGAGTCGCCTTGCCGCGCAACCGGAACTCATCGCCACCGGTGAAGCGGCCGAGGAACTGGTCGCCGACAGCTCAGCCGGAATGTGGCTCGACCACCGCACGGGGTCCGCGGTGGTCTACGTGGTCGACGAACAAGCCGCGGAGACCGTCCGCGACGCCGGGGCGACCGCGAAGGTCGTCGAACACAGCATGACGGAACTCGAGTCGGCCAAGGACGCGATCGCAGCCACGCTGCCCGCGGACACGGCGACGGGTATCGACGTTCGGGCCAACCAGGTCGTGGTCCAGATCGGCGAATCCGCCAACCAGGTCGACACCTCCGCGTACGGCGAACTGGTCCGCGTCGAGCAGCTCGACGGCTCGTTCGACACGGCCATCTCCGGCGGCGACGCCATCACGGGCAGCGGCGGCCGCTGCTCGCTCGGCTTCAACACCACCAACAACACGGGCATCACCGCCGGTCACTGCACCGGCGCCATCGCCTCGTGGAACGACCCCAGCGGTGCGTACTACGGCCCGTCCGTCGGTGCCAGCTTCCCCGGCAACGACTACGGCCTCATCCGCAACGACGGCGGCCTCGCCCAGCCGGGCGACGTCAACCTCTACAACGGCAGCTACCAGGACATCACCGGCGCCGCGGATCCCACTCCCGGCATGTCGGTGTGCAAGTCCGGCAGCACCACGGGACTGACCTGCGGCACGGTCACCCAGGTGGGCATGACCATCTGCTACGCCGAGGGCTGCGTCAACAACATGGCGCAGAGCGACGCGTACGTGCAGCCCGGTGACAGCGGCGGTGCCTGGTTCTCCGGCTCCACCGCTGTCGGCATCACCTCCGGCATGGGCGGTGGCTACAGCTACTTCCAGCCGGTCGTCCCAGGCCTGAGCATGTTCGGCGTCTCGGTCTTCTAGGAGTCATCGACGCGGCTCGTCGGCCCCCGGCCGGCGGGCCGCGTCGTCATCCGCGGTGGCCGCCCGCGCCAGCGCCGCGACCGTGCGCTCCAGTCCTTGCTGCACCTCGTCGCCGCCCGCCTCCCGCACGCTGTGCAACGACACGGTGATGCGGCAACGGCCCGGCTCGGTCTCCTCGATGCGCAGCTCGCCGCGGTAGTCGTCCGGCCCCTCCGCGCCCCACTCGAGCGTGCGCGCCGCCGGATCCGACCGCAGCCACGCGTCGCTCTCCACGTGGTCGCCGCGCACCTCGGCCTCGACGTGCACGGTCTCGCCGCCGGTCGGTTCGGCCTCGGTCATCTGCGGGAAGTACCTCGGCAGGTTGCGCGGGTCGGCGAGGAACGAGAACAAGGTGTCCGCCGGCAGGTCGGCCTCGGCCGCGTGCGTGTAGGTCGTCATGCCGCGGGGGTACCCGCGCTCGACCTACCCAAAGGTCCACGTATCGACGTGATTCGGCAGGTCGACCTCGGCCCGCCGGAATGTCCGCGTTCAGCTCGAATCGGCCGGTAATCCGCTTTCTCTCACCGAGATCATCGTCCGCGCGATCGCCTGAACACCCTGGGTGACCTCCGGTAATACCGGGAACGCGATCGGGTGAAACGACGGTCGGGTGTGGACCGAACCACAGATGTACAAGAGATATGTGCATAGGCGTCGGTCCGGTTTGCTCCCCCACGGCCGGCGCCCGAGCGAAAGGGTTTACATGCGACGCCGATTAGTCTCGGCCGCAGCCGCGGTTCTCGTAGTTCCCCTGCTCCAGGCGCTGCCGATGAACACGGCGAGCGCTGCTCCGCCGCCCGAGAGTGCTCCGAGCGACACCCGCGAGCTGACTCGGACGGACTTCACCCTCGACGGCCAACCCGTCGACGTGCCCGACCGCTACTCCCCATCTGCCAAGCGTTCGCAGGCGGCCGCCGGCGTGACCCCGCCGGTCGGCACCGTTCGTCCCTGGCTCGCCCTGGACGACGAGCTGGGTCAGCTCTACCGCAAGGACTACACGCTGCGCGGTGACGGCGAGAACATCGAGGTCTGGGTCGCGAACGACACGTCCTTCCCGGCCGGTGACTGCCGCTCGCAGATCCCGGGCTCGACGGACATCACCGACGAGCAGGTGGCGAGCCTCGTCCACGAGTTCGACACCAACATGTACCCGAAGGAGACGGCGGCGTTCAGCACGCCGCCGGACCGCGACGGCACCAACGCCCAGCTCGCCGGTGACTTCACCGGTGCCGGCAACAAGACCGTCGCACTGATCGACAACGTCCGCGACGACAACTACTACACGTTCCCGGCGGCCCCGACCTACATCGCGGGCTTCTTCTCGGCGCAGTTCAACGAGCTGACCGACCGGAACGTCATGACGGTCGACGCGTTCGACTGGGCGCACCGCACCGGTGCCAACCCGGCCGACGAGCCGACCGCCGACCTGTGCACCAGCCGCCCGGCGCGGCCGTTCCAGTACGAGAAGACGTTCGCCCACGAGTGGCAGCACCTTCAGATGTACTACACGGACCCGTTCGAGGGAAACTGGATCAACGAGGGTCTGTCGGACTACGCGCAGACCATCACCGGCTACGCGGACCCGCGTCTGACGGTGTTCCAGCGGGGCAACGACAGCCACCTGCACTGCTTCCAGGGCTTCGGTCCCGTGCAGACGGAGTTCAACCCCAACCCGCGCGACTGCGGTGGGCCGGAGAACTCGCTCACGTTGTGGGGCGAGGGTGACGCCAACGCGGTGCTCGCCGACTACGGCCACGCCTACTCGTTCATGCAGTTCCTGGCCGACCGGTACGGCACGGAGTTCATGAAGAACCTGCACAACGACCCCAAGCAGGGACTCGCGAGCCTCGACGCGCAGCTGGAGGCGGCGGGCGTCAGCGACATGTACAAGGTGCTCCACGACCACCAGTCGATGGTGCTCCTCGACAAGATCGTCGGTGAGCGGCGCGGCCTGATGATCGGCACGCCGAAGAGCCGGGTCACGTCGCCGAGCCTGACCTCCACGGTCAACCTGGCCAACCCGCAGGCCAACAACGACCCGGGTGCCGCGCCGAACGGCTCGGACTACGTGCCGTTGCAGCGGGCGAACGGTCAGCAGCTGCGCGGGCTCGACCTGCGATCGCTCAACTTCCAGGGTTCGCCGTCGTTGCCGGCGCTGCCGCTGGAGTGGACGGTCGTGTCGGACGACCCGGACAGCGCGGGCGACCCGGTGTTGTGGTCGGGCAACGCCAACAACATCAACGCCACGGCCGTCACCTCGGTCGCGGTGCCCTCCGGTAGCCCGACGCTGACCTTCGACGCCAAGTACGGCGCCGAGTTCGGCTACGACTACGGGTACGTGGTCGTGTCCACCGACGGCGGCGAGACCTACACGCCGATCGCCGGTGACAAGACCGTCGAGGGGCCGCTCGGGCCCAGCCTGAACGGCACGACCGTCGGGTTCGAGGCACACAGCTTCGACCTGTCGGCCTACGCCGGGCAGACCGTGCTCGTCGGTTTCCAGTACATCAGCGATGGTGGCGTCAACGAGGGCGGCATCCTCATCGACAACATCGCGGTCGGCTCCACGACGATCAGCGACGGGTCCAGCCTGGAGCCGTTCGACTCGCCCACGGAGATCAACCCGACCGAGGTCTCGAACTGGAACGTCAAGCTCATCGGTTTCGACGAGCGGAACCAGGTGGCGCTTCAGGCCGAGTTCAACGGCAAGGCGTCGGTCAAGCTGAACACGCTTCAGCTGCTGCCGTTCTGGCTGTTCCCGAAGGTGGTCGCGGTCGTGTCCTACGACGAGCCGACCGAGCTGGTCCAGCAGTACGCGCCGTACACGCTGACCGTGAACGGCGTGGCCCAGCCGGGCGGCGCCTGATCTGACCGGGTGATGCGCCGGTGGCGGCCGGCGCATCACGCGTTTCTACTCTTGAGTAACTTCGCCTCATTGCCTACCGTGAGTGTCACCCTGCATACACGGAGGACTCGATGAAGCGTCCCCTGCTCGCGGCCCTGGCCTGCGCGCTGTCCGCGATCACCCTTGCGCCGACCAGCGCAAGCGCCGCCGCCCCCGCGTCGAACGACCCGGTGGTCGTGGTGGCCGGACTGTTCGGCCCGGCGTTCTTCTACGAACCCCTGGCCGCCCGGTTCCGCGCCGGCGGCACCGAGGCGTTCGTCTTCCAACTGACCAACATCGGCACGGGCGACATCGCCGACACGGCCGAGGACCTGGCTTCGTTCGTGGCCGGCGTGCGCGCCGACACGGGTGCCGCGAAGGTCGACCTGGTGGCGCACTCGGAGGGCGGCCTGGTGTCCCGCCAGTACATCAAGTACGAAGGTGGGGCGTCCACAGTGGACAGCCTGGTCACCCTGGGCACACCCAACTACGGCACCGCGGTGGCCAACATCCTCGACTTCATCGGGGCCGGCAACTGCCTGGGAATCGTCGCCTGCCAGCAGATGGCCATCGGCTCGGACTTCCTGGCGACCCTGAACGCGGGCGACGACACCATCGGCTCGGTCCGGTACACGAACATCTACACCGCGCTGGACGAACTGGTCCGCCCGGTGGAGAACGCCGCCCTGCGCGACGGGGCCACGAACGTGCTGACCCAGTCGCAGTGCCCGTTCCGGGTGGTCGAACACCTGAACCTGGCGCTGGACGGCACGGTGTTCGACGGCATCCGGGACACCCTGCGAGGAGAGCCCGTGCGGCTCAACTGTTTCGCCGTGTAGCCCGTTGACCAGCACGATCGGCTCGAAGGCCGCTCATCCGTGGCCTTCGAGCCGGACAGCTCCCCCGCCCTAGTTCTGCTCCGCGTTCTGGTCGAGGTTCTGGTCCACGTCGGATTCCATGTGGCGGATGGTGTCGCCGCCCTTGTGGTCGTGGGAGCGGGCGTACTTGCTGTCCAGCACCTTCTCGATCTTGAGCAGGGCGCCGCTGTACGCGTCGTCCACCGAGCCGGCGTGGTGGGTGACCGCGACCGCCTGGGCGCCGGCCGGACGTGCCTCGATGACGCAGCGCATGTCCTCGGCGGGCTCGGCCGCCTCCTCGCTGAAGTGAACCTCCACCCTGGTCAGCCACCGGTCGAACCGGGACAGGCTGGAGGCCAGTTCGGTCGTCACGTAGGCGGCGAGCTTCTCGCCACCGTGGATCTTGTGGTCGGTGTTGACCTGGATCTGCACGAGCACCCTCCAACGTACGGTTACGGCTTGGTCACGCCACCGTACCCGCATTCAGGTACCGATAACCTCGCCCTCGCCGAACGCGTCCGCCACCAGGTCGCCCACCAGTCGCAGGGCGTCGTCGGCGGCCGGACCGGTCGCGGAGAACGTCACCTCGTCGCCCCGGCGGGTGCCCAGCCCCATCACGGCCAGGATGCTCGTGGCGTCGGCGGACTTCTCCCCGAAGCGCACGGTCACCGTGGCGTCCACATCGGACAGTCGACGGGCCAGCAGGGCCGCCGGTCGGGCGTGCAGGCCCTGCTCGTTCGGCAGAGCGACGGTCAGCACCGCGGCCGGCTCGGCGTCCGTCACCTCGGCCGGCCCCACGGCCGCCCGCGCGACGCCGGCCAGGTCGGCCCCGCCCTGCGCGGCGACCGCGGCCGCCACCGCGCCCTCGACCAGCGGCGCGTCGACCACCACCACGTTCTCCAGCGACTCCACCACCAGTTCGGCGACCATGCGTGCGCTGCCCAGGTCGTAGAACAGCGCCACCCCGGCGCCCGAGGACGCACGCTCGGCCGCCGCGAGCACCGCGTCGAAGTCGGTCCCGATCCCTCCGTCGGCCGTGCCGCCGGCGGCGACCACCGTGACGTCCGGCGCCATCTGGGCGGCCACCTCCACGACCCCGACCGCCAGCACCGCGCTGTGCGACACGATCACCAGTCCGACGCGGCTCATGAACCCGCCGAGTCGGCGAACGAGCGCAGCAACAACATGGTCGACCGGGCGCCGGGATCGAGGTGGCCGGCGCTGCGTTCGCCCAGGTAGGACGCCCTACCCTTGCGCGCGACCAGCGGAATCGTGGACTCCGCGCCGGTCTCCGCGGCCGCGGCCGCCGCCGCCAGCAGCGCCGCCACCGTCTCGTGGCCGGCCGCCGCCTTCACCGCCGGCTCCAGCGCGTCGACCATCGTCTTGTCGCCCGGCTCCGCTCTCCCTCGCGCGACCACGCCACCCAGGGCCGCCTCCAGTGCCGCCGCCATCTCCGCGGCACCCAGCGACGAAGCCGCGCCCACCGACGTGGCCGCACGCAGG
Source organism: uncultured Actinomycetota bacterium (assembly GCA_963825445.1). Taxonomy (GTDB): domain Bacteria; phylum Actinomycetota; class Actinomycetes; order Mycobacteriales; family Pseudonocardiaceae; genus Actinophytocola. The sequence goes on along the minus strand of CAWGTM010000019.1, from coordinate 132,258 downwards.
AACGCCGTGCCGTACAACGGCCCCGCCGCCCCGCCGACCTTCGAGATCAGCGTGGTGGCCACGAGTTTCAGCACCGCTCCCGGAGTGTCCGGTGTGGACTGGTCCAGCGCCGCCACCACGGCCGTGAAGCCGCGGTTCAGGTTCTCGCCGTGGTCGCCGTCGCCGATGGCACGGTCAAGTTGGACCAGTTCGTCGCGATGCGCGGCCACCACGGCGGCCGCCGTGCGGATGGCCGTGGCCACATCGCTCGCCGTGCAGCCCATCAGCTGCCCCACCGGAGTGCCGCCGTGCGTACCGGCGCGTCCCACAGCTCGGTCAGCTCGTCGTCCAGGCGCAGCAGCGTCAGGCTCATGCCCTGCATCTCCAGGCTGGTGACGAACGGGCCGACCAGCCGCCGTTCCACGGAGATGCCGCGCTCGGCGAGCAGCCCCTCGGCGATGCCGTGGGCCAGGTACAGCTCCAGCAGCGGCGTGGCGCCCATGGAGTTCGTGAACAGCAGCACCCGGTCGCCCTCGGCGAACGGCAGGTCCGCGAGGATCGGCTCCAGGAGTCTGGCCACCAGCGCGTCGGCCGACTCGAGCGGTATCCGGGCCCGGCCGGGCTCGCCGTGGATGCCGATGCCCACCTCGATCTCGTCCTCGGCCAGGTCGAAGCTCGGCTCGCCGACGTGCGGGACGGTCGGCGCGGCGAGCGCCAGGCCCATGGACCGGACGTTGGCCACCACCCGCTCCGACAGCGCCAGGCATGCGGCCAGGTCGTCGCCGCGCTCGGCCGCCGCGCCCACGATCTTCTCCAGCAACAGCGTGCCGCCCACGCCGCGCCGGCCCGCCGTGAACGACGAGTCCTGCACGGCCACGTCGTCGTCGATCACGATGGTGGCGACCTCGACGTCCTCGGCCTGCGCCAGCTCGGCCGCCGTCTCGAAGTTCAGCACGTCGCCCGTGTAGTTCTTGACGATCAGCAGCACGCCGGCGCCGCCGTTCGTCCGCTCGATGGCCGCCTGCACCTGGTCGGGTGTCGGCGAGGTGAACACCGCGCCGGGGCAGGCCGCGGCGAGCATGCCCGGCCCCACGAACCCGCCGTGCATCGGCTCGTGGCCGGAGCCGCCGCCGGAGATCACGGCGACCTTGCCCCGCACGGGCGCGTCGGCACGCACCACGACCGCCGGATCGGGCACCACGGTCAGCAGGTCGGCGTGCGCCAACGCCAAGCCGCGCAACGACTCCGCCACCACCGTCGACGCGTCGTTCATGATCTTCTTCATTGAAGCCTCCTGGCCGGTTCCGCACGTCCCCACCCGATTCCTACACCGGCGTGGATCACGTGTCGACCGCCAGGCACCGGGTATCCACGGCGCGCGCCCGTCCGAAGGAGAGCCGCCATGGCACAGTCCGACACCGGTCCCACCGCCCTGCCGAAGCGGGCCTGGTGGGCGTCGCTCAAACGAACGTTCCGCGAGTTCATGGCCGACGACATGCTCGACTGGGCCGCCGCGCTCACCTACTACAGCGTGCTGTCGATCTTCCCGGCGATCGTGGTGCTGACCGCGGTGGTCGGGTTCCTGGGTGAGTCCGTCACCCAGCCGCTGCTCGAGAACGTCGAACAGGTGGCCCCCGGCCGGACGAGCGACACGATCGCCGGCATCGTGAAGGAGCTGGAGGGGTCCGGTTCGGTCGCCGGTCCCGTGGCGATCATCGGTCTGCTCAGCGCGCTGTGGGCGGCGTCGGGCTACATCGGCGGGTTCATGCGTGCCTCGAACGCCATCTACGAGATGGAGGAGGGGCGGCCGATCTGGAAGACGCTGCCGCTGCGGGTGGGCCTGACGCTCGCCATGGTGATCCTGCTCGGCGCGACGGTCCTGGGAGTGGTGCTGACCGGCGGGCTCGCCGAGCAGGTCGGCCAGCTGATCGGCCTCGGCGACACGGGCGTGCTGGTGTGGAACATCGCGAAGTGGCCGGTGCTGGCGCTGCTCATCAGCCTCGCGATCGCGTTGCTGTACTGGGCGTCGCCGAACGTGCGCCAACCCGGCTTCCGCTGGCTCACTCCGGGCAGCGCGGTGGCCGTGCTGCTGTGGGTGCTCGCCTCGGCCGGCTTCGCGTTCTACGTGGCCAACTTCGCGTCGTACAACAAGGTCTACGGCTCGCTGGCCGGCGTGGTGGTGTTCCTGATCTGGCTGTGGATCTCCAACCTGGCGGTCCTGCTGGGCGCCGAGTTCGACGCGGAACTGGCCCGGTCGCGCCAGATCGCGGACGGCCACCCGGAGGAGAAGGAACCGTTCCTGCCGCCGAGAGACACCCGCGCGATGGACTAACGCCAGGTGTGGCGTGGTTCGTAGCCGAGGATCCGCTTCGCCTTGTCGATCGACAGCAGTGTCTCGCGTGGACCGAACGCGCGCTTGTGCGGCACGTCGGGGAAGACCTCGGCCAGCAGCTCGTGGTTGTCGCGGGACATGACGGTGTCGGCGTTGGCGACGATGAACACCTCGAACCCGGGCTTGTCGTACGCGAGCGCCAACCGCACGGCCTGGGCGCCGTCGCGGGCGTCGATGTATGACCACAGGTTCCACTTGCGGAGCTTCGCGTCGGCGTCGAACGCCGGGAACGCCGCGTAGTCCTCGGGGTCCATCACGTTCGAGAACCGCAGGCCGATGATCTTCAGTTCGGGGTCCCAGCGACTGAACTGGGCGGCCGTCTGCTCGTCCAGCAGCTTGCCGAGTGAGTAGGTGGTCTCGGGGCGGCCCGGGTACTCCTCGTCGACCGGCACGTAGGGCGGGGGTGTGTCGAACGGCAGCCCGAGCACCGTCTCGCTCGACGCCCACACCACGTTGCGGACGCCGGCCAGCCGGGCGGCGGCGAACACGTGATAGGTCGACGGGACGTTGTTCGTGAAGGTCGCGGCGTTGCCCGCCACGCCGGGGCCGGGGATGGCGGCCAGGTGCACGATCGCGTCCAACCCGTCGTACCGGTCGTCAATGCCCGTGAGCGCCTCGACCACCTGCCCGTAGTCGGTGAGGTCGACCCTCGTGTGTGGACAGAGCGGCCGCGCGGGCGGCGCGAGGTCGAGGTTGTGCACCTCCCAGCCGTGGTCGAGCAGCTCGGCCACCACCGCCCGACCCAGCTTGCCACTGCCCCCGGTCACCGCGACCCGTGCCATACAGCCTCCTCCGACGCGTCCCCGAATGATCACACAGCTGTCTGCCTCTTGGATTCAAGCCGTGCACATGAACCGCGTGGCCGGCGGCCGAGGCGATCAGGTCGGCGGTGCTGGCCGACCGGCTCGGATATCGCGAGGTGTGGTTGGGCGAGGGACCCACGTGGGACTCGTTGGTGTTGGCCACGGCCGTCGGGCTCGCCACCTCGCGTCGCGCCGACCGCCGGGCCCGATTCCCGTGTCCGTGCGGGATCCGGCTTCCGTCGCGCGGGGCGCGGCCGGGGTCGAGGCGGCCATCGGCCGTCCAGTGCGTGTCGCGCTCGGCACGTCCAGCACCCGGGTGGTCGAGGGGTTACACGGGCGCTCGCGGGCCAAGCCGGTCGGCGACCTGCGGACCGGCGCTCAGGCAGTGGTCGCCCATCGGCGCGGCGACTGGTTCGGCACCACCGATGACCACGGGTTCCGGCGCCGGCTCGATCCCGCGACCGGGCCGTTGACCGTCGCGGCGTTCGGCGACAAGGCCATCGGGATCGCGGCCGAGTACGCCGACCGGATGCTGCTCGACCTGGTGACCGTCGACCAGGTCCGTGAGCTGCGAGCCAAGCTCCACGCGGCGGCCGCACGCCTGGATCGCACGCCACCGCGGCTGGCCGCGTGGTTGCCCGCGGCCATCGACCCGAACCCGGCGTCCAGCACCCAGTTGCTGCGCAGCGTCGTCGGCTACTTCCCGGTGCGCGGCTACCGGGAGGTGTTCCAGGCCGCCGGTTTCGGCGCGGCCATCGAACTGGCCGAGAGCGGCGCCGATCCCGACCGGGTGCTGGCCGCGTTACCCGGGGGCGCCGAGCGGGCCGTCGGCCTGGTGGGCGATCTCGACACCGTGCGGGCGCGGATCTCCGGGTACGCGGACGCGGGGCTCGACGAGATCGCCGTCCTCCCGGCCACGGCGGGTGACCCCGACGGGGAACACACGCTGACCGCCTTGGCGTCCATAGTGGACTGACTCGTCGTGCGGGGTTCACTCGGATGGGGCAACGTTGGTAGCTGTCACCCCGCCGAGTGGAGGGAACGCCGTGCGAGCAACCCTGTTCGGACTGTCCGTCGTGATCGTGGCCAGTCTGACCGCGGCCGCGCCAGCCAACGACGCGCCTGGCGCGCCCGGGGAGCCAGCTGTGTACCAACCTGCCGACAAGCAGGGCTTCGGCACGGCCCACGGCGGCGCGGACAGTCCCGTGTGGTTCACGCTCGGCGGCGGCCGGCTGACCGAGGTGTTCTATCCGGATCTCAGCACGCCCGCCATCCGCGAGTTACAACTGGTGGTGACCGACGGAAGGAGCTTCACCGAACGCGCCCAGGACGTGGACGTGCGGACCGAACAGGTCGGTGACCTGCGGTTCCGTCAGGTCGCGAAGGGCACCGGATGGACGGCCGAACTCACCTACGTGACCGACCCGCGCCGCGCGAGCCTGATGGTCGACGTCAACCTGCGGTCCAAGCGGTCGCTGCGTGCCTACGTGCTGTACGACCCGGCGCTGTCCCGCGAGGGCGGCGACGACAGCGGGACGAGTGGTCGTGAACTGGTGGCGTCCGACGCCGGCGCGGCCAGCGCGCTGGTCGCCGGTCGTGGGTTCGCGGCCACGTCCACCGGCTATCTCGGCACGAGCGACGGCTGGACCGACCTGGCCGCCGACCACCGGATGGACTGGCGCTATCCGCAGGCGGGTCCGGGCAACGTCGTCCAGACCGCGCAACTGCGGGTGGACGGCACGCGGACCAGGCACGACACGCTGGTCCTCGGTTTCGGCGCGGACCGCGACGAGGCGGTGCGCACGGCCCACCGCTCGCTGAAGACCGGCTTCCGCAAGGCCGCGGCCGAGTACGCGAAGGGGTGGCGCAAGTACGTCGACGGGTTGAACGACCCGCCGGCCAGCGTGCGGACCCGCCACGAGCGCGCGGTCTACCGGTCGTCGCTGCTGGTGATGGCGGCCAAGGAGGACAAGCGGCATCCCGGCGCGTACATCGCCGCGCCCGGGTTCCCGTGGGCGTTCGGGTTCGACCGCACGATCGCGCCGGAGTTCGGGTCCTACGCGCTCGTCTGGCCCCGTGACCTGTACCAGGTGGCGACCGGGCTGATCGCGGCCGGCGACCGGGCCGGCGCCGAACGGGCGCTGGACTACATGATCCAGGTCCAGCAGCAGCCCGACGGTCACCTGGCGCAGAACACCCGCGTGGACGGCACGCCGTACTGGACGAGCGTGCAGCTCGACGAGACCGCCGCGCCCATGATGCTCGCCTGGCAGCTCGACCGCACCGACAAGTCCACTCTCGACGGTCTGCGGCGCGCGGCGGAGTTCATGGTGAACTACGAGAAGGACGGCAACACCGCGCCGTGGACCGAGCAGGAACGGTGGGAGAACCAGAGCGGCTACTCCCCCGCCACCATCGCCTCGGAGATCGCCGGCCTCGTGTGTCTGGCCGACCTGCTGGCCCGGTCGGGCGACACGGCGGGTGCCGAGCGGTACCTGGCCATCGCCGACGAGTGGGCGGCCAAGATCGAACAGTGGACGGTCACCACCACCGGCCCGCTGTCGGACGATCCCTACTACCTCCGTCTGACCAAGGACGGGCTCCCCGACCAGGGCACGACCTACAACCTGGGCGACAACAACCCGGGTGAGATCGACCAGCGCGCGGTGGTCGACCCGAGCTTCCTCGAACTCGTGCGGCTGGGCCTGCGGGCCCCGGACGACCCGACCATCCTGAACACCATCGCCGTGGTGGACCGCGAACTGGGTGACCAGACGCCGGCGGGCATGCTCTGGCACCGGTTCACGAACGACGGCTACGGCGAACAGGCCGACGGCGGCCCGTGGAACGTGAACTGGCCGACGCCGGAACCCACGCGTACGTACGGCAGGCTGTGGCCGATCTTCGCGGGCGAACGCGGTGAGTACGACCTGCTGGCCGGCGATCCTGACTCGGCTCAGGAGCGCCTGGCGACGATCGCCGCCACGGCCAACAGCGGGCTCATGCTGCCCGAGCAGGTGTGGGACAACCGTCCGCCGAACCTGCCGGCCGGCACCGGCACCACGTCCGCCACCCCGCTCGGGTGGACCCACGCGCAGTACGTCCGGCTGGCGTGGTCGATCGACGCTGGCACTCCCGTCGAGCGGCCGTCGGTCGTGGTGTGCCGCTACCTGGAGTGTGGATGAGCGGCGGGAAGGTACGCGCGTTCGTGGACAAGGTCGACGAACGGCTCGGCGACGCGCTCGAACACCTGCTGTGTTCCCACCACCAGCGGCGACTGCGCAAGCTCGGCTGGAACCACGTGTTCGAGCCGAACCGCGACCAGCGCGACGTGGACGCGCGGGTGCGCACGGGCAACCGGTTCGAGGTGCTGATCGACGGCGAGGAGGCGCTGCCGGCCATCCAGGCGGCCATCGAGGGCGCGAAGTCCCACGTCCACATCGCCAACTGGCACGCCAGCCCCGACTTCCGGCTGGTTCGCGAGTCGGACGCGCCGTCGTTGCGGGAGCTGCTGGCCGACACGGCCGAGCGGGTCGACGTGCGGCTGCTGCTCTGGGCCGGTCCACCCATGCCGGTGTTCCAGCCGACCAGGAAGCTGGTGAAGTCCGAGCAGCGGCGGTTCACCGAGAACTCGAAGGTGCGGTGCGTGCTCGACTCGCGGGAGCGGACGATGCACTGCCACCACGAGAAGCTCGTGATCGTGGACGACACCACGGCGTTCGTCGGCGGGGTGGACTTCACGGCGTTGGAGGGCGACCGCCACGACAGCACCGACCACCCGCCCAACCGGCCGATCTGCTGGCACGACCTGATGGTCCGCCTCGAGGGACCGATCGTGGCCGACGTGGCCGACCACTTCCGCCAGCGGTGGACCGAGGTGGCACGCGAGGACCTGCCGGAACCCACGCCACCCGAACCGGCGGGCGACACGTCCGTCCAGCTGCTGCGCACGGTGCCGGACGGCACCTACGACTTCGCGCCGCGCGGGGAGTTCGACATCCTCGACGCCTACCTGCGGGCACTGCGGTCCGCGCGCCGGCTCGTCTACCTGGAGAACCAGTTCCTGTGGTCGCCGGAGATCACCGAGGTGCTGATCGACAAGCTGCGCAACCCACCGGACGACCGGTTCCGCATCGTGCTGCTGTTGCCGCGCAAGCCGAGCAACGGCGCGGACACCACCCGGGGCCAGCTCGGCCGGCTGTTCGACGCCGACGAGACTCCCGGCAACCGGCGACTGGTGGCCGCCACGCTCAGTACCCACGACGGGGACGAGTCGGCACCGGTGTACGTGCACGCGAAGCTCGGCCTGGTCGACGACGAGTGGATGACCATCGGTTCGGCCAACCTGAACGAGCACTCGTTGTTCAACGACACGGAGGTCAACGTCGCGACCGACGACCAGCAGCTGATCCGCGACACCCGGCTGCGCCTGTGGTCCGAACACCTGCAGCGGCCGATCGCGGACGTGTCGGGCGACCCGACGGACGTGATCGACAACCTGTGGCGTCCCACGGCCGACGAACAGGCCGGTCTGGAGTCCCGCGGCGAGCCCCGCACCCACCGGCTCACCCTGCTACCGGGGCTGTCCCGCCGCGCCGGCCGTCTCCAGGGCCCGCTGCGTGGTCTGCTGGTCGACGGCTGAGAACTCCACGAAAGTTACAGCGAAACCTTCAGCTGATCCGTGTCGAATATCGCGAGGGCCGTTCGACGCATCGGCAAACGGATCACTGGAGGTAGCAATGTCAACATCAGTCCTGGACATGTCGATGTCGCTCGACGGATACATCGCCGATGAGCACGATTTCCTGGGCGGCCACAACGGCGAGCGGCTGCACGACTGGTTCGACTCGGCCGAGGAGGGCCCGTCCGGAGAGTTCGAGAAGGAATGGAACTCGGCCGGCGCCGTCGTCGCGGGCCGGCGGACGGCCGAACTCATGGATCACTGGGGTGGCTCCCACAACGGCGTCCCGATCTTCGTGCCCAGTCACCGGCCACCCGGCCCGGCAGCCCGTTGGGGCTATCCGCTGGTGACGTACGTGACCGACGGGATCGAAAGCACCATGGCGCAGGCGAAGGCCGTCGCCGGGGACCGGGACGTGCAGATCCGCGGCGGATTCGTGGCCCAGACGGCCATCGAGGCGGGTGTGCTGGACGAGATCGAGATCCACCACATCCCGGTGCTGCTGGGCCGCGGCCGCCGCCTGTTCGACGTGCTGCCGGCGGAGGTGGAGCTGGACATCGTCCGGGTGATCACCACACCGGCGGCCACCCACATCCGGTACCGCATCCGCCGGTGAGCTACTCCTTCCGCCGGGCCTGCACCCGACGGTAACTCCAGATCAGCAACGCGAACAGGATGATCCCCGAGAGGATGAGGCTGGACCCGGTGCTCCAACCGCCGAGCGGCAGCCCGGGCACCAGCCCCCACACGATGCCCGCCGCGAAAAGGCCGAGCCCGGCGAGCACCGACCCCGCGATCCGCAACGGCGAGGCCACACTGTCCTCGGCGGCCTTCATCGCCCGGTCCCGCACCGGGTCGACGTGCTTCTCCAACGCGGGAAACTCCGAGGCCAGGATCAACAACCCAGCCAGCACGAGCAGCAACCCAGGACCCGGCAGAACGAGCAGAGCCACGCCGACCAGCAACACCACCCCACCGGCGATGGCGATGGTCAGGCGTTTCAACTGTTTGGTCGCCGCCATGGGACCTCCCGTCCTTCTCACCCCGATTGTTGCCCCTCGGCGAGCATCGCGCCCAGGGAGAACAGCCGAGCGAGGACAGTTGCGTGGTAAATGCGGCAATCCCAACCGCCGAGGCCGAGTTGTCCACAGCGCCGACCTGTCCACAGGCAAGATCGACATCGCGCGAACTGTCAGACCCCACCGGCAGACTGGAACTGGGCCGCACCGCCACCGGCGCCGGTGGCGGAGATTTCGGCTCGTTACTGGTTTGCCGGCCAGGTGCTTGTGAATCGCTGTGCGGTGGCGCCGTCAGGTGAGGCGGTCGGCGCGGGTGTTGAGGTAGCGCTGGTGGGGGAGGCTCGTCGCGATGTCGGCTGCCTTGCGGTAGGCGGCGCGGGCGGTGGTGTGGTCGCCGGCCAGTTCCAGTAGGTGGGCGCGCACCGTGTGGTAGCGGTGGTCTCCGGTCAGGCGGGTGTCCTCGGCCAGTCGGGCGAGTGCGGTTGTCGGGCCGTGGACCATCGCGTGTGCCACCACGTGGTTCAGGTTCACCACCGGGTTGTCCGACAGTTCCAGGAGCAGGTCGTACAGGGCGAGGATCTGGGGCCAGTCCGTCTCGGTGGCGCTCGGTGCCTCGTCGTGGAGCGCGGCGATGGCGGCCTGCAGTTGGTACGGGCCGGTGTCGCCCCTCGGTAGGGCGGCCGACACGAGCGCGATTCCCTCGGCTATCTGGTCGGCGTGCCACAGCGACCGGTCCTGTTCCGCCATCGGGACGATCATGCCGTGGGCGTCCGTGCGGGCGGGGTGGCGTGCGTCGGTCAGGAGCATGAGCGCCAGCAGGCCCGTGACCTCGCCGTCGTCCGGCAGGAGGCGGTGTACCAGACGGGTCAGGCGGATCGCCTCGGCCGACAGCTCGTCGCGGTACAGGTTCGGTCCCAAGGTCGCCGCATAGCCTTCCGTGAAGACCAGGTACAGCACGTGCAGCACGGCAGCGAGTCGGGCGTCGCGGTCGGTCGGCATGGCGAACGGGATGCCGCTGTCCTTGATCTTCTGTTTCGCGCGGGTGATGCGCCGGGCCATGGTGGTTTCCGGCACGAGGAACGCGCGGGCGATCTCCGTGGTGGTCAGGCCGCCGACCGCGCGGAGGGTGAGCGCGATCTGCGACGCGGGCTGGAGCGCCGGGTGGGCACACATGAACAGCAGGATGAGCGTGTCGTCGGCGTCGGCCGTCGCTGTCGTATCCGAGGGTTCGGTGAGCGTCCACTGCGCGACCGTGTCCTCGCGCCGGCGGCGGGCGGCCTCGTTGCGCAGCAGGTCGGTGAGTCGCCGGGACGCCACGGTGATCAGCCAGCCGAGCGGGTTGTCCGGCCTCCCGGCCGGCCACCGGGTGGCGGCGGCGAGCAGCGCTTCCTGCGTGGCGTCCTCGGCCGTGTCGAAGTGACCGTAGCGGCGGACGAGGGCGCCGAGGACCTGCGGCGCCAGCGTCCGCAGCAGGTCCTCGGTGTCCCGCATGTCAGTCGAGTTCCTCGATGCTGCCGACGATCGGTCGGACGTCCACGTACTCGCCCTCCGCCTCGGGGTTGACGAACTGCGCGGCGATCTCCGTGGCCCGGTCGAAGGTGTCGCACTCGACGATCGTGATGCCGGCGAGGACCTCCTCGGTCTCGGCGTACGGCCCGTCGGTGACCACGGGGGTGCCGCGGGTGAGGCGGAGCCGGCGGGCGTGCACGGGGGCGGACAGGCCCTGGGCGTCGACCAGTTCGCCGGACGCCTCCAGCTTCTCGTGGACGGCACCCATGTGGGCGTGCAGTGCCGCGACCTGCTCGGGCGTCATGGCGGGCTTTCCGGTGTCGCGGCCGGCGAGCGCGTCGTAGTCCTGCTGCGAGCCGTACAGCATGATCATGTACTTCATGGTCGTTCCTCTCTGGGCGGTGGCTTTCAGCCGGGACGTCGAAGCCGCCGCGCCGGACCGGACACGCGGAGCCTAGATTGTTCGGGTGCTGGGTTCTGAGCTGCCGATAGTCGCCGCGCCGATGGCCGGTGGAGCCACCACACCCGCGTTGGTGCGGGCCGTGACCGACGCGGGCGGGTTCGCGTTTCTGGCCGCCGGGTACAAGACGGCGGCCGCGGTGCGGGCCGACCTGGACGCGGTGTCCGGGGTCGAGGTCGGCATGAACGTGTTCGTGCCGAGCCCCACTTCCATCGATCCGAGGGCCTTCCGCAGGTACGCGGCCGACCTGGCTCCCGAGGGCGCGCCGTACGACCTCGACCTGGCCGACGCCCCGCTGGTCCACGACGACGACCACTGGCGCGACAAGATCGACCTGCTGCTGGCCACGCCGGTGCCGGTCGTGAGTTTCACGTTCGGCGTCCCGCCGCGGCCGGTGGTCGACGCGCTGCGTGGCGTCGGCACCCGCGTGCTGATCACGGTCACCACCCCGGCCGAGGCTTCGGCCGCTCGGGAGGCGGGCGCCGACGGGCTGGTGGTGCAGGGCCGCGAGGCCGGCGCGCACAGCGGCGTCCACGACCCGACCGCCGCGATCGGCGACGTGCCGCTCGCGGACCTGGTCCGCTCGTGCGCGGTGGGCCTGCCGATCATCGCGGCCGGCGGGGTGAGCGACGCGGCGACGGTGGCGGCCCTGGTGTCCGCCGGGGCCGACGCGGTCATGGTGGGCACGCTGCTGCTGCGCACCGACGAGAGCGGCGCCACCGAGACGCACAGGAACGCGCTGGCCGACCCGGCGTTCACCGAGACCGTGCTGACGAAGGTCTTCACCGGCCGTCCGGCGCGCGGCCTGCGCAACGGCATCATCGACCGACACCAGGGCCACGCCCCGGACGGCTACCCGGCGGTGCACCATCTGACCCGCGGTCTGCGCACAGCCGCTGCCAAGGCCGGCGACGCGGACCGGCTGCACCTGTGGGCGGGCACGGGCTTCCGCCACGCGAAAACCGGTCCGGCGGCGGCCGTGATCACCGGTCTGGCCGCCGAACTGCCCTGACTGACGGCCGTGGTACCGCTCAGAATTTCGGGGAACCAGCGCGCGCTCTACTGGTCAGGGCGCTGTCGAAGTCGGTTGTAGCTGGTGAGGCGTGATCCGAGCAGGACTGTTTTTGCCCGGACCGTTCTCTGCTGCGAGAGAGGCTCGCGCGAGGTGGCTGCCATTGCCCATCCGGCAGGGTGCCGTCAGGTCGCGGTGACCTCTGAGGGTTGGACCGATCCCGTGTTCCGTTCGGGAACCGCGATCTCGCGTTCGGGAACCGCGATCTCGGGTTGTCAACGCAGCGCGCGGCGGAGCTGAGCCTCCAGATCCGCGCGAGCCAACAGATCGTCGCGGAGCACTGCTTGCATGATCAGCCCACAGAGCAGAACGCCCAGCATCTGGGCCGTCAACTCATCCGTGCGAGCGCACAGCACCTCTGCCAGCGCGTCGTCCCACGCCACCGCCGCCGAACGCAGCTGCGGCCGGTGCAGCGCCAGCACATAGAGGTTGTACTCGGCGACGGTGTCGGTCCGCTTCTCCCCGATCGACCGGATCACGAAGTCGGCCAGCGCCACCGCCAGGTCGGCGTCCGGGGCCAGCGAGCGCTCCCACGCGCGCAGGGCTTCGACGCTGCGTGAGGCCGCCTGAGCGAGAGCCGCCGCCACCAGTTCGTCCAAAGACCCGAAGTGGTACGTGGTCGAACCCAGGGGCACGCCCGCCTCGGCCGCCACCTTGCGGTGCGTCAGCCCCTCGATCCCCTGCGACGACACCACCGCGATGGCCGCGCTCGCGATGCGCGCCCGCCGGTCCGGATCGGTCGGGCCGCGCCCCCTCCTCAACATGCCCCCACGATACGCGGATGTGGACGCTCGTACACAAAATGTGTACGCTTGTCCGCATTTCCGCGCGGGATCGAGGTGGCGTCGCATGTCGGAGCTGTTCGTCAACGGACGTTGGACCACATCGGCGGCGCCGAGGCGCCCCGTGGTCAACCCTGCGGACGGCTCCGAGTTAGCGACCGTCAGCGAAGCCACGGAGACCGAGGTGGACGCGGCCGTGCAAGCCGCCCGCCAGGCATTCGAAGGCCCGTGGCGGAGCACGTCGGCCAGGGAGCGCGGCGATGTGCTGCGAACCATCGCCGACCTGCTCGTCCGCGACAAGGAAGAACTCGCGCGAACCGAGAGCGCCGACACCGGCAAGACCGTGCGCGAGGGGCGGATCGACGTCGACGACGTGGCCGCCGTGTTCCGCTACTACGCGGGCCTCGCCGACGCGGACGCCGGCCGGGTGGTCGACACCGGCAACCCCAACGTGATCAGCCGGGTGGTGCACGAACCGGTCGGCGTGTGCGCGCTCATCGCGCCCTGGAACTACCCGCTCCTGCAGCTGTCCTGGAAGCTCGCGCCCGCGCTGGCCGCCGGGAACACGGTGGTGTGCAAGCCGAGCGAGGTCACCCCACTGTCCACTGTGCACCTCGTACGCCTGACCGCGGAAGCCGGAATACCGGACGGCGTGGTCAACCTCCTGCTCGGCGCGGGCGCCACGGTCGGCGCCGCCATGGTCGCCCATGCGGGCGTCGACCTGGTCTCGTTCACCGGCGGCCTGGCCACCGGCCAGCGGATCATGGCACTCGCCGCGCCCGGCGTGAAGAAGCTCGCCCTCGAACTCGGCGGCAAGAACCCGAACGTGGTGTTCGCCGACGTCGACTTCGACACGGCCGTGGACAACGCGCTCACCGCCGCGTTCCTCCACTCCGGACAGGTCTGCTCGGCCGGTTCCCGGCTCATCGTGCACCAGGACATCCACGACGAGTTCGTGACCGAACTGGCCAGGAGGGCCGACCTCATCCGCCTCGGCCCCGGCGACGACGACGCCACCGAGTGCGGTCCGCTCGTGTCGGCCGAACACCGCGACAAGGTGGAACGGCACATCGCACAGGCCACAAAGGACGGCGCCCGCCTGGTCACCGGCGGGACCCGACCGGAGAGCGCGGGTTTCTTCCTGCGCCCCACGGTCTTCGCGGACTGCGACGCCACCATGGCCATCGTCCGCGAGGAAGTCTTCGGTCCCGTGGTCACGGTCGAGAAGTTCGCCACGGAGGAAGAGGCGATCGGTCTGGCCAACGACACCGAGTACGGCCTGGCCGGTGCCGTGTGGACGAACGACGCATCGCGCGCGCAGCGCGTGGCGAACGCGCTGCGCCACGGCACCGTGTGGATCAACGACTTCCACCCCTACGTCCCGCAGGCGGAGTGGGGCGGGTTCGGCAAGTCCGGCATCGGGCGCGAGCTGGGTCCGTCCGGCCTCGACGAGTACCGCGAGGCCAAGCACATCTACCACAACATCAACCCAGCACCGGCCGGGTGGTTCTCATGAGCGAACGGTTCGACTATGTCATCGTCGGCGGCGGTTCGGCGGGCTGCGTGCTGGCCAACCGGCTCTCGGCCGACCCGAACACCACCGTGCTGGTCCTGGAGGCCGGACGCCCGGACTGGATCTGGGACATCTTCATCCACATGCCGGCCGCGCTCACCATGGTCATCGGCAACCGGTTCTACGACTGGAAGTACAACTCCGAACCCGAGCCGTACATGGGTGGCCGGCGGGTCAGTCACGGTCGCGGCAAGGTGCTCGGCGGTTCCAGTTCGATCAACGGCATGATCTTCCAGCGCGGCAACCCGTTGGACCTTGAACGCTGGGCGGCCGACCCCGGAATGTCCGACTGGGACTACGCGCACTGCCTGCCGTACTTCAGGAAGATGGAACACTGCGCGGCCGGCGCCGACGACTGGCGCGGTCAGGACGGTCCACTGTGGCTCGAACGCGGACCGTCGGACAATCCGCTGTTCGGCGCGTTCCTGGCCGCCGCGAAGGAAGCCGGCTACCCGCTGACAAATGACGTGAACGGCTTCCAGCAGGAGGGCTTCGCCCGGTTCGACCGCAACATCCGCGACGGCCGCCGCTGGTCGTCCGCCCGCGCGTACCTGCACCCGGTGAAGGGGCGCAAGAACCTCACCGTGCGGTGCCTCGCGCAGGTCGACCGGGTGCTCTTCGACGGCACGAGCGCGACCGGCGTCGAGTACCGCCGACCCGGCGGCCGCACGAAACGGGTGGACGCGGGCGAGGTCATCCTCTGCGGCGGCGCGGTCAACACACCGCAACTGCTGCAGTTGTCGGGCATCGGCAACCCCGAGGAGCTGATCCCGCTCGGCGTGGAGATGGTGCACGCACTGCCCGGTGTCGGCGAGAACCTCCAGGACCACCTCGAGGTCTATGTGCAGCACGCCTGCACGAAGCCCGTGTCGTTCAACCCGGCGCTGAAGCTGCACAACCGCCCGAAGATCGGCCTGCAGTGGATGCTGAACAAGAGCGGACCGGCGGCCACCAACCACTTCGAGGCGGGCGGGTTCGTCCGCGGCAACGACGAGGTCCGCTACCCGAACCTCATGTTCCACTTCCTGCCGATCGCCGTGCGCTACGACGGCACGCCCGTGAACGCCGACCACGGCTACCAGGTCCACATCGGACCCATGTACTCCGACGTCCGCGGCTCCGTGAAGATCCGCTCGACCGATCCCCGCCAGCACCCGGCACTGCGGTTCAACTACCTGTCCACTCCCAACGATCGCAAGGAATGGGTCGAGGCGATCCGCGTGGCAAGAGACATTCTTGCCCAGCCGGCGTTCGCGGGGTTCGACGGCGGTGAACTGTCCCCCGGCCCGGACGTCCAGTCCGACGAGGACATCCTCGCCTGGGTGGCGAAGGACGCGGAAACCGCCTACCACCCGTCGTGCACCGCACGGATGGGCATCGACGAGATGTCCGTTGTGGACCCGGCGTCCATGGCCGTGCACGGCGTCACCGGACTGCGTGTGGTCGACGCGTCGGCCATGCCCTATGTCACCAACGGAAACATCTACGCGCCGGTGATGATGCTGGCCGAGAAGGCCGCGGACCTGATCCTCGGCAACACCCCGCTCGAACCATCCACAGTGGACTACTACCGGCACGGTGCCGACCAGGAGAGGTGACCGGCGTGACCACGACGAAAGACGACGCGTCCGACACGTTCCTTCCCCGCGAGGGCAAGGCCGCCCGGCTCAACCCCGTGGTGTTCTACGGCTCCGCCGCGTTCATCCTGGGCGTCTCGCTGTGGGCGATCATCTCACCATCCGGTGCGGAGAGCACCATCGGCGTGGTCGTCGGGTGGATCTCGGCCGGGATGGGCTGGTACTACTTCGTGGCGGCCACGGTCTTCCTGGTCTTCGTGGTGTTCATCGCCGCCTCGCGCTACGGCAAGATCAAGCTCGGACCGCAACACTCCAAGCCGGACTTCAGCATGTTCGCGTGGGCGTCCATGTTGTTCGCCGCGGGCATCGGCATCGACCTCATGTTCTTCTCCGTGTCCGGGCCGGTCTCGCACTACCTCGCCCCACCGGAGGGCGCGGCGGAGACCGTCGAGGCCGCCCGGCAGGCGGTGGTGTGGACCCTGTTCCACTACGGGGTCACCGGCTGGGCGATGTACGCGCTCATGGGCATGGTGCTCGGCTACTTCGCCTATCGGTACAAGCTGCCGCTGTCGATTCGCTCGGCGCTGTACCCGATCATCGGCAAGCGCGTGCACGGCCGGATCGGTGACGCGGTCGACATCGCCGCGGTACTCGGCACGATCTTCGGCATCTCCGTGTCCCTGGGGATCGGTGTGGTGCAGCTGAACTACGGGCTGTACCTGATGTTCGGCATCCCCGAGGGCACCGGTGCCCAGATCGGCCTCATCGCGCTCGCCGTGCTGATGGCCACGGGCTCGGCGCTCGCCGGTGTGGACAAGGGCATCCGGCTCATGTCCGAGCTGAACGTCATCTTGGCGATCCTGCTGATGATCTACGTGACAGTGTTCGACGATCCCGTCCGGCTCCTCAACGGGCTGATCCTCAACATCGGCGACTACATCAGTCGGATGCCGGGGATGACCCTCAACACCTTCGCCTACGAGCAGCCGACCGAGTGGCTCAACGCGTGGACGCTGTTCTTCTGGGCGTGGTGGATCGCGTGGGCGCCGTTCGTCGGACTGTTCCTCGCGAGGATCTCCCGTGGCCGCACCATTCGTCAGTTCGTGTCGGCCACGCTGGTCATCCCGCTGCTGTTCACGCTCGCGTTCCTGTCGATCTTCGCGAACAGCGCGCTCGGCGTCGTGCGCGACGGCAACGCCGAGTTCGGCGAGACCGCCATGAACCAACCAGAACGCGGCTTCTACACGTTGCTCGAGCAGTATCCGGGGGTCACGTTCTCGGTCGGGCTCGCGACGTTCGTGGGGCTGCTGTTCTACGTCACCTCGGCCGACTCCGGCGCGCTCGTGATGGGCAACTTCACCTCACGCCTGGCCACCCCGACCACCGACTCGGCGCCGTGGCTGCGGGCCTTCTGGGCGGTGGCAACGGGTCTGCTGACCCTGGCCATGCTGCTGGTCGGCGGTATCGGGGCGCTGACGAACGCCACGATCATCATGGGACTGCCGTTCTCGTTCGTCATGTTCCTCATGATGTGGGGGCTGTACAAGGCGTTGCGGGTGGAACGCTTCCGCGAGGACGCGATCCGCACGAGCCTGCCGTCGTCGCTGTCGGAGCGGACGTCCTTCGAACCCCGTGGGGTGACGAGGAACTGGCGGCAGCGGCTGACCCGGTCGATGAGCTACCCGAACCGCGCGACGGCCGTGACGTTCGTGGAGGAGGTCTGCCGGCCGGCGCTCACCGAGGTGGCCGACGAGCTGCGTTCCCAGGGCGCCGAGGCGAGCCTGCGGGAGGGCGTCGTGGAGGCGATCGACATCCCGTACCTGGAACTGACCGTGCCGATGGGTGAGGAGGAGCCGTTCTCCTACCGGGTCTGGCCGTGTGAGTCGCGGACCCCGTCGTTCGCGCCACCCCGGGTCGACCCGGACGACACGTACTTCCGGATCGAGGTCTACCTGACGGAAGGCAGCCAGGGCTACGACATCCTCGGCTACCGGGAGGACCAACTGATCGGCGACGTGCTCGACCAGTACGAGCGGCACCTGGAGTTCCTGCGCCTGCACAACGAGACCGTGCACGGCACGCTGCCGGACCACTCGAACACCGACGGCCCGGCCGCCACGCAGTAGCGGCGACCGGGCCGGGGGGCGTCAGTTCTGGTTGAAGCGGTCCTTCATGCCCTGCATGGCGTCCTCCGCCTTGTCCCGCATGCCGCCACCGGACTGGTTCTCGTCCTGGTTCTGGTCGGGATTGTCGTTGTTGTCGTCGTTCCCGCCCATCCGGTCCTTCGCCAGATCCTCAACCTTGTCCTTGGCCTTGTCGAAAACACCCATGACAGATCTCCTCTCTAGTCGGACGCGGCGAGACTGCCCGGTGCGTCGGCGGGCAAAACGGGTTCACGGCGAGCACCACCCGGTTCAGCGAAAAGCCTGACGACTGGACTGCGCACCGCCATTTCCGGCGGGCGAGGTTCACTCGAAGGTCTGATGACGGGCGGCACCAATGGTGGGCGGCTCTCCGGCCGACGCCAGGTCTCGTTGTAGCCAGGCCACGTCGTGCCAGGAGTTGAGTTTCCAGCCGACCCGGCGGTAGGTGCCGACCGGCTGGAAGCCCAGCGCGTGGTGGAGTCCGGCGCTCGCCTCGTTGGGCAGGGTCAGGCCGGCCAGGGCGACCCTGTACCCGCGGTCCGCCAACCTGGCGAACAGGGCTTCGTACAGCAGGCGGCCACCGCCCGTGCGCCGTCGGCCCTGTTCCAGGTAGACGCTCACCTCGCAGGTCCAGCGGTAGGCCGGGCGGTCCTTGTGTGGGGACCCGTAGGCATAGCCGGCGACCCGGCCGTCGACCTCCAACACCAGCCACGCATGCGTGCGGTTGGCCGCCTCGATGCGCGCCGCCATGGTGACCGGCGCCGGCGGGTCCGTCTCGAAGGTGATGGCCGTGGCGGTGACGTACGGTGCGTACACCGCCGCGCACGCGGCTGCGTCGTCCGCCGTCGAGTCCCTGACGATCATGGCACTATAGTACCCATATGAGTCTCGATAGTGCCTTTGCGGCGTCGATCGCCGACACGCTGCACGCCGCCCGCACGGCCCGGTCACTCTCGACGGGCGCGCTCGCCGACAGCGCTGGGGTGTCACGCACGATGATCGGCAAGATCGAACGCGGCGAGGCGCAGCCCACGGCGGCGTTGCTCGCGCGGCTGTCCGGCGCGCTCGGGATGACGCTGTCGGAACTTGTGGCCAGGGCGGAGGGCGGCCGGCTGGCGAGGGCGGCCGACCAGCCGACCTGGGTCGATCCCGAGACCGGCTACCACCGCCGCGCGGTCTCCCCCGCCGCCGGCGGGCCGCTCGAACTCGTGGAGATCGAACTCCCCGCGGGCGCGCGGGTCACCAGCCCGGCCGAGGCGTACACGTTCGTCCACCAGCAGATCTGGCTGCTGGCGGGACGGCTGGACTTCCACGAGGGCGACACGCGCCACGAACTGCACCCCGGCGACTGCCTCCAGCTCGGCCCGCCACAACCGTGCACGTTCCACAACCCCGCCGACCAACCGTGCCGCTACCTGGTGGCCCTCGCCCGACGGTCCTGACGGTCCGACAAATCTCGCAGGCGATGTCGAGATGCGGCGGTCCGCTCCGACCTCTGCCCCGAGACGCCCACCGTGGGCGTCGGGACAGGAGCGAGTCATGGGTGACCCCGTCGTGCACTTCGAGATCATCGGCGCCGATCCGGCGGCGCTGCGCGACTACTACGGCGCGTTGTTCGGATGGGAGTACAACCTCGGCGACGCGACCACCGACACCGTCTCCGACCAGGGGCAGTACGGGTCCGTGGGAGACGCCGGCATCCCCGGCGGGGTGGCCGGCGGTCCGTCGTTCGAGCCTCGCGTGCTCTTCTACGTGGGCGTGCCCGACGTGGCCGAGGCGCTCGACCAGGCCGAACGCCTCGGCGGGAAGCGGCTCATGGGCCCGGCGGGCAGCGCGGAGTTCTCGGTCGGGCACTTCGTCGATCCGGAGGGCAATATCGTCGGTGTCGCGGGTCCCTCCCGCCGATAGTTGGAGGCTTCCGATGAGGTACCTGCTCTTGATCTACAGCAACTCCGATAACTGGGAGCACCCGATGTACCTGCGGGACCCGCGGTTCCTCGCGCTCCCGGAGGCCGACCGCGAGCGGCTGAACCGGCAGGCGGACGAGCTGTTCCGGGAGATCACCGAGTCCGGCGAGTTCGTGGTGGGCAACGCGCTGGCCGACCCCGTGAAGTCGCAGTCGGTGCGGCCTCGCGACGGCGCGCCCGCCGTCACCGACGGGCCCTTCGTCGAGGCGAAGGAGCAGTTGGCCGGCTACTTCGTGCTCGACTGCGAGACACCGGAGCGGGCGGCCGAGATCGCGTCGCGGTTCCCCGACGCGCTCCTCACGGGGATCGAACTGCGGCCGATCATGGAAACGTCCGGTCAGGAGATGTGAGCGCCGAGTTCGAGGACCTGCTGCGCCGGTCGGCGCCGCGGGTCCTCGCGGCGTTGGTGCGGCGGTACGGCCACTTCGACACAGCCGAGGACGCCGTGCAGGAGGCGCTGCTCGCGGCCGCTACCCAGTGGCCGGTCGAGGGCCGGCCCGACGACCCGCTCGCCTGGCTGATCACGGTCGCGTCCCGCCGGCTGATCGACCAGTTGCGAAGCGACGAGGCGTCGAGGCGTCGTGCTGCCGCGGTCCCCTCTCCCGCGGAGGACGACACGCTCACGTTGCTGCTGCTCTGCTGTCACCCGTCGCTCACGCCCCCGTCGCAGATCGCGCTCACGCTGCGCGCGGTCGGCGGACTCACGACCGCCGAGATCGCGGCCGCGTTCCTGGTCCCGGAGACGACCATGGGCCAGCGCATCAGCCGCGCCAAGCAGCGGATCAGGGGCGTCGACTTCGAGGTGCCGAACGAGGACCGGCTGCGGGCCGTGCTCCACGTGCTGTACCTGATGTTCAACGAGGGCTACACGGCGTCCTCCGGGCCGGACCTCAGTCGCGTCGACCTGACCAGGGAGGCGATTCGGCTGACGCGCACGCTGTGCGCCCAGCTATCGGCCGACGGAGAGGCGACGGGCCTGCTGGCGCTGATGTTGCTGACGGATGCGCGCCGGAGTGCGCGTACTTCGGCGGACGGCAGCCTGGTTCCGCTGTCCGAACAGGACCGCGGCGCATGGGACCGTCCGTCCATTGCGGAGGGACTGGCCCTGGTGCGGGACACGCTGGCCCGGAATCGCGTCGGCCCGTACCAACTCCAGGCGGCCATCGCCGCCGTACACGCGGAGGCGACGCGGGCGGAGGACACGGACTGGCCCCAGATCGTGGGCCTTTACCAACTGCTGGACGACCTGGCGCCGAACCCGATGGTGACCTTGAACCGGGCGGTGGCCGTGGGCATGGCGCAGGGTCCGGCGGCGGGTTTGGCCGTGCTGTCCGAAGTGGACTCCAGTCTGTCGCACCACCATCGTCTGCACGCGGTACGCGCACACCTGCTGGAACAGGCGGGCGATCCGGCCGCGGCCCGCGACAGCTACCTGTCAGCCGCACGGCTGACCACGAGCATCCCGGAACAGCGTTACCTCAGGAACCGAGCGGCCCGCCTGTGATCGGGGAGTTCGGCGTCGGGGAACGAGCCGTCGCCGAAGAGGATGCGTGACGCCGCGGCCCGACCGAGTGACGTGCGCAGCAGGGTGAACGCCGTTTCGGTCACGGCCGGTGCCCGCAGGCGGGACAGGGCCGAGCGGAGCAGGAGCCGGCCGCGGAACCGTGCGCGCATGGCCGCGCCGTCGTAGTGACGCAACGCCGAGGCGTCCCCGGTACGCAGGTAGTCGGCGGTCACGGCCGCGGCGAGTTGGGACATGCGGAGGCACGCGTCGAGGCCGCCGGCGGTCAGTGGTGACACCATTCCGGCGGCGTCGCCGATCAGCAGGCCGTCGGCGCAGACGATGCGTCGCAGGACGCCGCCCACCGGGATCGGTCCGCCGCGGCGACGCACCGGTCCGGCCACTGCCGGCATGTTCGGGAAACTCGCGCGGAAGTCCCGCAGCAACTGTGGCAACGGGGCCGCGAGCCGGCCGGCCTGTCCGGCCAGGCCGACGTGGGCGTGGTGTCCGTCGTCGATGAGCCAGGCGAGGTAGCCGGGCGCGAGGCGCGGATCGAGCACGCAGTGGAAGGTCGGCGCCGACGTGCTCGGGGCGACCGGGAACACCTCCTCGACACCGATCAGCAGGTGCTGGTTGACGTCGAGTCCGAGCCGGCGTGCGACGGTCGACCGGGCACCGTCGGCGCCGATCGTGAAGCGAGCGTGGATGTCCTTCGACGGGTACGACACCCCCAGACGTACCCGCGCGCCTGCCCGCCTGGCCTCGGCGAGCGCGTGGGCGTAGATGCCGGACATGTCGGCCACCCGGTACTCGTCGCGGGTGCTGACCAGCTCGACCGGTGCGCGCCGCGACGGCGGGTAGAGCAGGACGCGACGCACGGCCGGCCCGAGGTGGTGGTCGGGGAGCGCGAAGTCCTCGAGCGTTCGCCGGACGAAGATGCCGGTGGTCCGGACGCCGACGTCGAGGTCGCCGCGGCGCTCGCACACGAGGACGTCGAGGCCCTGCAACGCGAGCAGACGCGCCGTCTGCAACCCGGCCAGTCCTGCGCCGACCACGAGCACGTCCACCGCGACGGGAGTCATAGATCGAGTATCACGCGAATTCTATCGAAATTCAATAGCCGCGCCTGCGCACGTCTGGGGTGCAAGCGCACCACGGCAACCCGAACACCGCGAACTGAGCAGGCAGCAGCGGATGCCGCGGCCGTGCCGCTGTTCGCCCGGCTGGGCGCCGACGCGGCGTCTTCGACCTGTGGGCGCAGTTCTGGCGCAGCGTCGCTCGCCATCCGCTGGCCTCACGCCGGCGGTGCATCGGGTTCCAGTAGGGCCGAGAGCAGTCGGGTGCGGAGATCGGGTTCGTCCTGCGGCGTTGTGAGAGCGTTGTGGATCGCCGCGAGTTGGGCTCTTGCCCGTGCCGCGTTCTGGGTGGCGCTGTCGGCGGCGGCCAGGCGGGCTTCCTGCTCCTGGGCGACGTACTCGGCCCTCGCCCTGGCTTCGGCCAGGCGGGTCTCCTGGTCCTGACGCTCCTGGGTCAGAGACTCCACTCTCGACAGGGCTGACTGGTGGCGGCGTTCGGACTCCCGCAGGGCGTCCCGCGCCGCCTCCAGTTCGGCACTTCTCGTGGCCAGCTTCTCGGTCACCTCGGTCAGCGACTCCGTCCGCATGTCCAGTTCGGCGCTCCGCTCGGCCAGGCGTTCCGTCGCCGCGGCCAGCGCCGACGCGGCCGTCGTGCGCTCGGTCGCCGCCGCTGCCAGCGCGGCCTCCGCCCGCGCGTGCTCCGCGTTCGCGCGTTTCTGCTCCCCCGCGGTCTGGCGCAACGCCTCCTCCGCGCGATGGTGCTCCGTCGCGGCGATGCCCTCCGCCCGCGCCTTCGCCAGGTTCGCCTGCGTGGCCGCTTCCTTCGCCGCGCGGGCCACGGTCACCGCCTCGTCGCGGTCGGCGCGGTCCCTGGCTGCCGCGTCGGCCGCCGTCGCCTCGGCCTGAACCGCCCGCGCGGTCTCCGCCTCGGCCGCCTCGCGCAGGCCTCGTTCCACGGAGGCCATGGACAGCGCCTCCTCGGCCTTGTCCGCCGCGGCCGCCACTTCCGCCGCCAGCGCGCCCCGCAACGCCTCGGCCGTCGCCATCACCTCGCCGAGCGGACCCGTGAGTCGGTCGGCCGCCTCGGCGAACGTGCTGCTGGCCAGCGCCAGTTCCGCGTTCACCGGCTCGTTCCCCAGCGCCTCGGCCAGCGCGTCCTGCGCGGCGGCCAACTGCTTGCACGACTTGTTACCCGGCCACACGCGTTCCGGGCAGTACGCGTACGGGCGGCCACCTTTCGGCCCCGGCCCCGGTAGCGGTGCCTTGCACCTGCTGAAACCGCACAGAACCACTGCTTCTTCGACCGTCGACGTCACGATCAACATCGTAGTTGAACATCTCATATCTACCTAACCTAGGTTCTGGTTACGTAACTACAACCTAGCTTGGCTACAGAACTGTCCTTTTGTAGCTAAGCTGGTGGGCATGGAACTGGGAGCCCTCGAACCGGCCACACCGACCCCACTCGAGCCGTGGCCAGAAGTGGGAGACCCCCAAAAACTGCTCACCGAGATCGCCGACTGGCTCACGGGCTACGGCAACCTCGCCACCCGACGCACCTACGCCGAAGGTCTCGGCCTCCCCACGAGCCCGGCCGACCTCCGCGACTGGATGCACGA
Organism: uncultured Actinomycetota bacterium; assembly: GCA_963825445.1. Classification (GTDB taxonomy): domain Bacteria; phylum Actinomycetota; class Actinomycetes; order Mycobacteriales; family Pseudonocardiaceae; genus Actinophytocola. The sequence continues at coordinate 108,104 of CAWGTM010000019.1, read as the reverse complement.
CCCGGCGGCGTCCTCGTCGGAACGCGAGCGGGTGTCCGCCCCGTGGACCGAGGCCGTCGCCCGCTATGCGGCCGCCATCCGGACCCCGTCGGCGAAGGCGAAGACCCGCACCCCTCCCCCGGCCCAACGCGGCAGATTCCGCGCCCTGCACTGGTTCCGCTGGTGCGCGAGCCACCGGATCGACCCGCTGACCGCGACCTCCGCCCACGTCAAGGCCTGGCTGGCCGACCTGGCCGAGGCCGGCGCGGCACCGGCCACCCGCGACCGGATGCTCGCCACCGTCAAGACCCTCTACACCCACCTGGCAGACACCGGCCTCGCCGCGAGCAACCCGGCGGCCCTCAACCGTCGCCGCCTCGGACTCGTCACCCCGACCGGCGCCACCACCGGCACGGTCGTCCTCACGACCACCCAGGTCCGCGCCCTCTACGACACGGCCGCCACCCCGCGCCGCGGCGCCGGACCCCTCGACACCGCCCGCGCGCGAGCGGTCGTCGCGCTGTTCACCCTCGGACTACGTGTCTCCGAACTCTGCGGCCTCAACCGCGCCGACCTGCACGTCACCCGCGGCCGGCGCGCGCTCCGCATACGAGGCAAGGGCGGCAAGACCCGCGTGGTCTACCTCCACGCGGCCGCCGAACGCGCGGTCACCGACTACCTGCACCTGCGGGACAGCCCCAACACCACGTTCCCCGCACGCCGCGGCACCCCCGTCGACACCCCGCTGCTGATCACCCGCACGGGCAACCGGTACCAGCGCCAGGCCGTGTGGCAGCTCCTGCGCCGCCTGGCCACCGCCGCCGGCGACCCCCTGCGCGACGTGGCCGACGCCATGCACCCCCACGCCCTGCGCCACTTCTACGTCACCACGGCCGTCGAGGCGGGCGCCCAGCTCGTACACGTCCAGGCCGACGTCGGCCACACCAGCATCGACACCACCGAACAGGTCTACAACAGCGCCGCGCGCGACCCGTCCCGCAGCGCGGTCGACCTGGTGGGCGAGGTGCTCAGCGACCCAGCAGCTCCGTGAACGGCGTGGGGTTGGCGTACGGGTCGGCCACCACGGGCGTCTCCCGCGACGAGATCTCCCTGGCCAGCTGCGCGGCCGCCCGGTCGACCCGGCCGGCCAGCTGCCCCTGTACCGAAGCCCCCGCCCAGTCCTCCGGCGCCGCGAACACCGACGTCGGCACCACGACCGCGCGCAGGTAGGTGAACACCGGGCGCATGGCGTTCTCCAGCACCAGCGAGTGGCGGGCCGTGCCGCCGGTGGCGCCGAGCAGCACCGGCTTGTCGATCAGCGACTCGTCGTCGAGCACGTCCACGAACATCTTGAACAGCCCACTGAACGACGCGGCGTAGGTCGGCGACACGGCGATCAACCCGTCGGCCGCCGCGACCGTGTCGAGCACGGCCTTCAGCTCCGGTGACGGGAAGCCGCTGATCAGGTTGTTCACCAGGTCGTGGCCGTGATCGCGCAGGTCGATGACCCGCACGTCGACCTCTTCACCGAGTTCCCGCACGGTCGCCGCCGCCATCCGGTCGGCCAGCAGCCGCGTGGACGAGGGTTGCCCGATGCCCGCCGAAACCACAGCCAGCGTTCGCCTCATGCGCCGTCCAACGAGTCGGCGGCGGCCGCTATTCCACCGCTCAGGCGGGCTGCCGTTCCGCCTTCTTCGCCAGCAGTTCCTCGACCGGGGTCGGCAGCGTCGTCTCGAAGTCGATCAGCTTCGCCCAGGTCGGGGTCACGACGATCCGGACCATGCCGTCGTAGAGCGCGCGGACGCCGGCCTCCCACTCGACCCGCTGCTCGGGCGTCATCGTGTACGAGCTGTTCATCTCCATGTACTCGTCCGGGATGCCCTCGACGACGTCCAGTTCGGCCCGGCCGCGGATGAGCAGGATCTTGGGCGGGTGCACCTCGGTGTCGATCGTCAGGGCGACCATCGGGTTCACCCGCAGGCTGTGGAGCTTCGGAGCGTTCGTCGGGGTGCACATGACGATCTCCGCGCCGTTCCAGCTGAACCCGATGGGGACGTTGCGGGGGGTGCCGTCCTTGGCGACGTAGGCGAGCCGGGTGATGTCGCGGGCCAGCAGTTCCTGGCTCAGCGGGCGGTTCAGAACTTCGTGGACGTCGTGCACGGGGTGCCTCCTGTTGTTGGCGTACACCCCGGGGACGGAGCCGCCGATCGGTTCTCGACACGTCGGCGGCACGAATCTCAGAAAAGTTTCGCGAGGTACGACTCGGGGGTGCCGAGCAGGTGCGCCGTGCTGTGCGCGTGCTTGAAGAACCGGTGCGCGTCGTGCTCCCAGGTGATGGCGATGCCGCCGTGCAGCTGGATCATCTCGGCCGCCACGTGTTGGAACGTCTCCGAGCACACGATCCGGGCGACCGCCGCGTTCGTCTCATTCGGCGAGGTCAGCGCCGCGTGCAGGGCCGACCGAGCGGCCTCGACGCGCACGAACAGGTCGGCCATCCGGTGCTTGAGCGCCTGGAACCCGCCGATCGGCCGGCCGAACTGGTGGCGCTGCTTGCTGTACTCGACGGTCAGCTCCAGCGCGCGGGCGGCGGCGCCGACCTGCTCGGCCGCGAGCGCCACCACCGCCGCATCGAGGCGCACCGGCTGGTCGCCGAGGCGACGCCGGGGCGCGTCCCCCAGGGTGACCTCGGCGAGACGGATGGTCTGGTCCATGGTGGGCAGCCGGGTGCGGGTGACGTCGGCCGGGTCCACTTCGTACAGTCCGCTCTCGTCGGCGACCAGCAGGATGTCGGCCGAGTCGCCGTCGAGGACGTACCGGTCGCCCACGAGCGCGGCCGTCCGGCTCCCGTCGGCGATGCCGGGCAGGAGCCGATCACACGCCTCGTCGTTGCCCGTGGCGAGCAACGCCTGGCCACACAGGACGGCCGACCCGAGGTTCGGGGACGGGGTGAGGGTGCGGCCGAGTTCCTCCTGGACGACACAGACTTCGGCCAGGCCGGCACCGAGTCCGCCGAAGCGCTCGGGAATGGCGAGCGCGGCGACGCCGATCTCGCACAGCAGGGACCAGAGCTCGTCGTCGTAGCCGAGCGGTGTGTCGACGGCCGCGACCGGGTCGGAGTGGCGGGCCAGGAGCGCGCGGACGGACTCCCGCAGCGCCTGGAGTTCCGCGCTCTGTGACGTTGGTTCGCTCGCAAGCTCGCTCACGGCAGGCTCGCGAGGATCCGACGGCGGTGATGGGTGGCGCTGCCCCAGGCGCCCACGAGCGCGCGGACCTTCGTGAACCAGAGCCCGAGGTCGTGCTCGGCCGTGTATCCGACGGCGCCATGGACCTGCAGTGCCGTCCGGGCGGCGAGGTAGGCGGCCTCGCCGGCGGCGACCTTGGCGGCCGACACATCGCGGGGGTCCAGGGTGACCGCCGCGCCCTGCACCAGCGGGCGGGCCAGCTCGAGCTGGGTGGCGACGTCGGCCAGCAGGTGCTTGATCGCCTGGAACTGCCCGATCACCCGGCCGTACTGGCTGCGGTGTTTCGCGTGAGCGACCGAGGCGTCGAGCAGCCACCGGCCGAGGCCGAGGAGTTGCGCGGACACCGCGAGAACGGCCGGTTGGAGAGCGCTCTCCAATACAGTCGCTCCGGTCACTCTGAACAGCCGCCGCGCGGCGTCGACGGAGGGAACGCGCTCTCCCACCTCACCGTCGCCCAGCAGCGTCGCCACGTCCGCGTCGAGCGCTAGCGGCGCCGCGACCGTGACCAGCAGTTCACCGGTCGCGAGCCGGGCCAACCGTTCGTCGTCGAGGATCCCGGGAGCCACGGCCGCCGACTCGACGATCGGCCCCGGCACCGCGTGATACCCGAGCACCTCGAACGCGACCACCAGGTCGACGGCCGTGGCGTCGAGTCCACCGAACCGTTCGGGCACCAGCAACGCCGGCACCCCGAGATCCCCCAACCGTCGCCACAGCTTGCGCCCCGGTTCGGGCCGCCCGGCGCCCCAGGCCCGCACGACGGCCGGGGTGTCCATTCCGGACAGCAACTCGTGCAGGCTCTCCGCGAACCGCAGCTGCTCGTCCGACAGCGCGAACCTCATGGCCGTGGCTCCCGGGGCAGGCCCAGCAGTCGCTCGGCGATGGTGTTCCGCTGGATCTGGTCGGTGCCCCCGTAGATGGGGCCGGCGAGGGCGAACAGGTAGCCGTCCATCCACGGGCCGGTTTCCTCGCCGACCAGGTCCAGCGCGGTCTCGTGCAACGCCAGGTCGAGGTGCGACCAGTACAGCTTGTTCACGCTCGACTCCGGGCCCAGCGCTCCCCCGCTCGAGAGCCGCGAGACCGTGCCGAACGTGTACAGCTGGTAGGCCCGCGCGCCCAGCCACGCGTCGGCCACCCGGTCGGCGAACGCCTCCGGTGCACCCTGCGACCGCCACAACGCGACCAGCCGGTCGGCCGCCGCCAGGAACCGGCCGGGGCTGCGCAGCGACAGGCCGCGTTCGTTGTTCGCGGTGGTCATGGCGACCGCCCAGCCGTTGTCCGGATCGCCGATCACGTCGCCGGAGGGCACGAACACCTCGTCCAGGAAGATCTCCGCGAACCCGACCTCGCCGTCGAGCTGGGCGATCGGGCGGACGGTCACGCCCGGCGCGCGCAGGTCGATCATGAAGTACCCGAGCCCGCGGTGCCGGGTCGACGCCGGGTCGGTGCGGAACAGGCCGAACGCGCGGTCGGCGAAACTGGCCCGCGAACTCCACGTCTTCTGGCCGCTCAAAAGCCACCCGCCGATGGTCGGTTCGGCGCGGGCCCGCAGCGCCGCGATGTCGCTGCCGGCCTCGGGTTCCGACCAGGCCTGCGCCCAGATCTCCGTGCCCCGGGCCATGGGTGGCAGCACCCGGTCGCGCTGCTCGGCCGTGCCGTACTCGAACAACGTGGGCGCGAGCATGGCGATGCCGTTCTGGCTCACCCGCGCGGGCGCGCCCGCCGCGTAGTACTCCTCCTCGAACAGCACCCACTGCAGCAGCGACGCGTCCCGGCCCAGGTACTCGGCCGGCCAGGTGGGGACCGACAGGCGGGCGCTCGCCAGGGTCGCCTCCCACTCGCGGTGCGCGGCGAATCCCTCGGCCGTGTCCATGGACGGCAGCGGTTGAACGTGCTCGACCAGCCAGGTCCGCACCTCGTCGCGGAACGCGGCCGACTCGGCGTCGATGTCGAGATCCACTAGCTGGCCCCGTCGCGCATCGACCGAGCCGAGTGGCCGCCGAGCGAGTCGGTGGAGGTCTCGGCGTTGTGGGCGTGCGCCAGGTGGTGCAGGCCGAACACCGAGTCCATCCCCGCGCGCTGTCCCATGAGGTCTTCGGCCTGGTTGACCGCCTTCTTCGCGAGCGCCAGCCCGAACGGCGGCATGTCCGCGATCTTCTCGGCGAACGCGAGGGCCTTCTGCTCCAGTTCGGCGGTGGGCACGATGTGGCTCACCATCCCCCACTCGCGGGCCCGGTGGACGTCGAACCGGTCGCCCGTGAACAGCACCTCCTTCGCCGCGCGCGGGCCGAGCACCCACGGGTGCGCGAAGTACTCCACTCCCGGGATTCCCATGCGCACCACGGGATCGGCGAAGAACGCGTCCTCGGCCGCGATGATCAGGTCGCACACCCACGCGAGCATCAGCCCGCCCGCGATGCACGCGCCCTGCACGGCGGCGATCATCGGTTTCGGGATCTCGCGCCACCGCCGGCACATGCCCAGGTACACCTCGGACTCACGGGCGAACCGCGAGTCGCCGCCCTCGCGGTCGGTGTGGTCCCACCAGAGCACGGCCCGCCGGTCGAACGACTGGTCGACGTCACGACCCGGGCTGCCGATGTCGTGGCCCGCCGAGAAGTGCTTCCCGGCGCCGGCCAGGACGATCACCTTCACGTCGACGTCGTTGACGGCCTGGGTGAACGCGTCGTCGAGCGCGTAGGTCATGGCCGAGTTCTGGGCGTTGCTGTACTCCGGGCGGTTCATGGTCACCAGCGCGACCCGCCCCCTGCGCTCATAGAGCACGGTCATGGATCCTCCACGCTGGACTCGAAAACTAGAACGTGTTCTTATTATGCTAGCCGATGACCGGGGAGGTGTGGTGCACGAGCGCTTCCGTCGCGAGGTGTCGACCTGGCTCGCCGACAACCTGGTCGGCGAGTTCGCCGCCCTGCGGGGTGCCGGCGGTCCCGGTCGCGAGCACGAGGCGTTCGACCTGCGGGTTGCCTGGGAACAACACCTGGCGGACGCCGGATGGACCTGTGTCGGCTGGCCGCGTGAGTTCGGTGGGCGCGGGCTCGGCATCGAGGAGCAGGTCGTCTTCCACGAGGAGTACGCGGCGTCCGGCGCGCCCGCGCGGGTGAACCACCTGGGCGAGCAACTGCTCGGACCGACGCTCATCGCGTTCGGCACGCCCGCGCAGCAGAACAGGTTCCTGCCGCCGATCAGAGCGGTGGAGGAGCTGTGGTGTCAGGGCTACTCCGAGCCGGGCGCCGGCTCGGACCTGGCGGCCGTGTCGACCACCGCCACCCGCGACGGCAGCGATCAGGACGGTGGCTGGCTGGTCACCGGGCAGAAGGTGTGGACCTCGCTCGCCCACGTGGCCGACTGGTGTTTCGTGCTGGCTCGCTCGGAAGTGGGGTCCGTTCGCCACCACGGCCTGTCCTACCTGCTGGTGCCGTTGCGCCAGGACGGCGTCACCGTCCGGCCGATCCGCCAGCTGACCGGCACGTCGGAGTTCAACGAGGTCTTCTTCGACGGCGCCCGCGCGGAGCACGTGGTGGGCGAGCCGGGTGACGGCTGGCGGGTGGCGCTGGCGACGCTCGGGTTCGAGCGCGGGGTGTCCACGCTCGGCCAGCAGATCGAGTTCCGCCGCGAGCTGGACGGCATCGTGGCCGAGGCCCGGCGGACCGGCACGTACGACGACCCCGTGCTGCGGACCGATCTCGCGCGGGCCCGCGTGGGGCTGCACGTGCTGCGGGCCCACGCGCTGCGCACGCTCGGCGGGCCGGCTGGCCCGGAGGTCGCGGTCGGGAAACTGCTGTGGGCGCAGTGGCATCGCGGGCTCGGTGAGCTGGCCATGCGAGCGCGCGGCGCCCGGTCGCTGGTGGCCGCCGGCGCGCCGTACGAGCTGGACGAGTGGCAGCGGCTCTACCTGTTCTCGCGCGCCGACACCATCTACGGCGGGTCGGACGAGATCGAACGCAACATCATCGCCGAGCGCGTGCTCGGGCTGCCGAGGGAGGCCCGGCCGTGACTCGGACTTCGCACGATCTGCTGGCCGGCAAGGTCGTGGTGATCACGGCGGCCGCCGGCACGGGAATCGGTGCGGCGGCGGCGAAACGGTGCCTCGAGGAAGGCGCTCAAGTCATGATCAGCGACTGGCACGAGCGGCGGCTGGCGGAGAAGGCGGCTGAGCTGGGGGTGCCGGCGCTGGTCTGCGACGTCACGGACGAAGGTCAGGTCCAGGCACTCATCGACGGCGCGGTGGCCGAGTTCGGGCGCATCGACGTGCTGATCAACAACGCGGGCCTCGGCGGCACGCGGTCGGTGCTCGACATGCCGGACGAGGAGTGGCTGCGGGTCCTGGACGTCACGCTGACCGGCACGTTCCGCTGCACCCGCGCGGCGCTGCGGCAGTTCGTGGCGCAGGGCGATGGGGGCGCGATCGTGAACAACGCGTCGGTGGTCGGCTGGCGCGCGCAGGCCGGGCAGGCGCACTACGCGGCGGCGAAGGCGGGCGTGATGGCGTTGACCAGGTGTTCGGCGCTGGACGCGGCCGCGCATGGCGTGCGGATCAATGCGGTGGCGCCGAGCCTGGCCATGCATCCATTCTTGGAGAAGGTGACGAGTGCCGCGCTGCTCTCGGAACTGGCCGAGCGGGAGGCGTTCGGCAGGGCGGCGGAACCGTGGGAGGTCGCGAACGTGATGGTGTTCCTGGCGAGTGACTACGCCGGCTACCTGACCGGCGAGGTCGTGTCCGTGAGCAGCCAGCACGCATGAACCAGGCCTACCTACTGGACGCGGTCCGCACCCCGGTCGGTCGCCGCGGCGGCGCGCTCAGCGAAATGCACCCGGCCGACCTGGCGGCACACGTGCTCACGGCGGCCGTGGACCGCACGGGCATCGACCCGGCGCTGGTCGACGACGTGATCCTCGGCTGCACCGACACCCTCGGCGGGCAGGCGGGCAACATCGCGCGGACCGCGTGGCTGGCGGCGGGCCTCCCCGACCACGTGCCGGGCGTGACGATCGACCGGCAGTGCGGGTCGAGCCAGCAGGCCGTGCACTTCGCGGCGCAGGCCGTGCTGTCCGGGACGCAGGACCTGGTGATCGCGGGCGGCGTGCAGAACATGAGCCAGATCCCGATCAGCGCGGCCATGGTTTCCGGTCAGTCGTATGGTTTCCCGGACCCGTTCTCGGGCTCGGTGGGTTGGCGGAAACGCTACGGCTCGGAGGAGATCTCCCAGTTCCGCAGCGCGGACATGATCGCGTCCCGGTGGAACCTCTCCCGCTCGGCCATGGAGGAGTACGCGTACCAGAGCCACCAACGCGCCCTGGCAGCGATCGCGGCCGGCCGCTTCGACGCGGAGACCAACCCGATCGGCGCGTTCCGCTTCGACGAGGGCCCCCGCCGCGACACGACCTTGGAACGAATGGCAGGCCTGAAACCACTGAGCGAGGGCTCCCAGTTGACCGCGGCTTTGGCGAGCCAGATCTCGGACGGCGCGAGCGCCGCGGTGGTGGCCTCCTCGCGATTCGTGGAGTCACACGGCCTGACCCCCCTGGCGCGCATTCATCACCTGTCGGTCCGAGCAGCCGACCCGGTGTGGATGCTGACAGGCCCCATCCCAGCGACCGCGCACGCTCTATCCCGCACAGGCCTCACTGTGGAGGACATCGACCTGTTCGAGGTGAACGAGGCCTTCGCCCCAGTGGTTCTGGCCTGGCTGGCCGAAACAGGCGCGGACCCATCCCGCGTGAACGTCAACGGCGGCGGAATCGCTCTGGGCCACCCCATCGGCGCGACAGGCACCAAACTCCTGGCCACCCTCCTACACGAACTAATCCGCCGCAACGCCCGCTACGGACTCCAGACCATGTGCGAAGGCGGCGGTACAGCAAACGTGACCATCATCGAACGTCTCTGACGATTCACGGCTGAGCCGAGGGATCACCGGTCCGCGCTTTGAGACCGGCGATCCCTACCCGATGGGCAACCTTGGTCCTGGTGAGGCGACAAACAGATCCGGAACTAGACAACGGGAACGAGGCAGTAGACGGCGTCGTCCGGCTCGTGCTTGAGTTCGATGCCGAAAAGACCGTCGTTCGTGCACGAGGCTTCGTAGTCGAGCACCTCATTGATCCGATAAACCGGGTCGGTGATGTTGTCCACAAAACTGGTGCCGTCGGCCGGGCAGTCGACAGTCTCGATGTCGGTGCCATCGAAAGAGACATTGGTTTGCACACACTCACCGACGTCGTGCTTGCTGTCGAGCAGGCCGCAACCGCCAAGGGCTGACACCACGAAGGCTGTCACTGCGACCACGATCGCCCGTGTTTCTGTTGGCTTGCGCATTTCCGTGCCTCTCAGTTGGGGGTCTGGACGGACACCGTCGCCTGTGGATCCGCCTTGGCGAGAGCGTCTGCGATGTTGTTGAGCAGCCGCTTGTACGGGTCAAGGCCGGCGATCGACTTCGGGCCGACCGGGATGAACATGTAGGTCGGCTGGGATGTGCGGTAGCTCTCAAGCCCGCCGACACGCAGGTTGGTGACACCCTGACCGTCCTGAATGGCCTCGGCGGAGAACCTGCACAGCTCGATCAGTCGTTTCCCGCTGGTGATCGACAGCCCCAGCCGGTTGTTCGACTCCACGTCGATGTGGACCTGCGCCCCGATGTTCTGCAGGCCGGACGTCAGCAGACTGGTGCCACCGCCACGCACCGTGCCGGTCGCGGCGCGCACGAGATCGAGCATTTCCTTGACCGAGAGTTTCGTCTCCGCACGCAGGGCCAACTGCGCACGACTCTTTGCTGTGATGGACATTTCTTCTCCTACTCGTGGTGCTGCTTCGACGGTTGCATCGGCCGAGATGCCCCTGGAGTAACACCTCACGGCGAATTTTTCATTTCTGGAACCTTTTGGCATCTCGGCCGAACAAGACGATTCTTGGACAAACTCATTTCGAGGCATCCATGCCGGTCGGGAATTCACGACATGGTCGAACTTCGCGACTGGCGAAAACAGGTCAGATTGTTGCCATCGATCTTTGCTTCGGTAACGAAGTCACCGCACCAGGCGAACTATCCCTGGTGGCGACACCCATCGACGATCTGCCGGAGGAGCACGTCGAGGCCTACGACGTCTTCCTGAGCTTCACTCGTGCCTCGACCGGCGCGGACGAGCAAGCCGAACGACTGGAAAGGGCACTGACACGCAAGGGGCTCAGAGTTTTTCGTGATGTGCGCATAGATGAGTTTGCCGGGATCACCCGCGAACTGATTTCCGCGCTGGCCGCGTCAAAGGTCCTGCTCGCCTACTACTCCCGCGAGTACCCAACGCGGTATGCGTGCCAGTGGGAGTTGACAGCGGCCTTCGTTGCCGCACAACGAGAGGGTGACCCGCGACGCCGGGTTCTGTTGGTAAACCCAGAGTCGAGCGAGGAACACATCCACCCGATCGAACTGGCTGACGCCAAGTACGCGGGTACCCCGGACACCGACGCGAAGCTCGATCAGCTCGTCACCCGGATCATCGCGCAGGTGGCGACGCTCCGTGGGCCTCTCGGCGCCGCACCACATCCAGTTGATCATGCCCATCTGCCGGCCGAGGTGCTGGCGCCTCGCCTGCTCGTGGGCCGCTACTCGGAGATGTGGAACGTGCACACCCACCTGCACGCAATGGATCTACCCGGCGTGCACGAGCCCGCTCCCGAACCGGTCGTCGTGATCACCGGACTGCCGGGAATAGGCAAGACGAGCGTCGCCGCTCGGTACGCGTATCTGTACCGAGACGCTTATCCGGGAGGTGTGTTCTGGACCGGCTCCTTCGGCACGGATCCGCACACCTTTCTCTGGCGGTTCACCGACCAGCTCCGCCGAATCGCGGACGAGCAACTCGGTCTACAGGTTCAAGGCGTCGAACCGGATCGCCTGCGCGCCATGGTCGCGGCGACGCTCAGCCGCGCTCGCCACAAGGTGTTGTGGATCGTCGACGACGTACCTCCCGCGCTGCCCGCGGACGTCCTGCGGCGGGTTCTCGTCCCGGCGCACAATGTGCGGAGCATCGTTACGAGCCAGGCCCACGTGCGAGATTCCGCTGTGCCGGAGATGAGGTTGAGCGGACTCGGTGACGGAGAGGTACGCCAACTGCTCGGCGTGTCCACAGCGAACGAGATCCGAGCCGCGCGGGAGTTCGCCGACCGGTGTGGTGGTCACCCGATCGTGGTGTTGGCGGCCGCCAACGAACTGCGTTACAGAGCCGGCGCGGTCACGCCCGATATGGTGCCTGAGCTGCTGCATGGCGCGGCTTCCGAAGTAGGCGCAGCGCTTGATGGCGCGGTCGCGGAAGTCGATCCCCTGGCACGTCAGGTGCTTCGAGTGGCGGGGGTTCTCGCGTCGGCGCCATTTCCACCAGCTCTCGTGCACGCTGCGGTCCATGCCACGGAAAAGGACCTCTCGGACGCCGCCCAGATGCTGGTGCGACGGGGGTTGATGCATCTGGTCGGCGCGGACTGGTCGGTGCACCCGTTGGTGAGCAGCGCTGCGGGAGCCGGCGACGCGCTGGCGGAACACGTCGCGACGGCACTGCTCGCGTCGAAGGCGGGCAACAGCGTGCACCTCGCCGAGCACGCTCTGCGCCTCGGCGTGAACCCCCACGTCGGAATCGCCACACGTAGGCGTCTTCTTCGAGTTGTTGTCGCCGGTCATGAGGCGAAAGGCGACCCGGTGGCCGCCGCCGCTGTGGCGTCGAAGCTGGTGGATCTCGCCGACGCGGACAAGACGCCTGTCAACGACCTGCTCACCGCAGCACGAGTGCAGGTCGCCTGTGGCCGATCCACGCAGGCAGAAAGGACAGCCAGACAAGCGCTCGACAACGCGGCTGTGACCGACGACTTCAAAGCGCGCCACCGGGCAAGGCTGCTACTGGCACAGGCACTCGATCAGTTTGGCGACCACAGTGGAGCTGATGAGGTTTGCTGGACCGAGCTGGCCGACCGCCTGCCGGGATGGCTCCGCACGGACAACGCTGTCGAGGAACGCGTGCGCACTCAACTCGCTCTCGCCTCGGCGAAGATGGCTCGCGGTGCAGCACGTGACGCGCTCGCGATCGTCGAACCGATCGTCACACAGCTGCGTGCCGCACCGCCTGGACCATTGCGGGACGACCTGGCGCCGATGGCGAGCCTGAGTCTCGCCCAATTGTGGCAGCTCACCGGAAAGGCCCGTGCGGCCCGCAACCTGGCGGCCGAAGTGGTCCAGCACTACCGCGACAACGGGATGAGTGCGCACGCACGACTGTTGGAGGCCGAGAGCATCTGGGCCGACGCGTTCCTCACCCTCGATCTGACCGAACTGGACGGTAAAGAGGAGAACTGGCAGCGATCCGAACGAAAACTCCGCGAGCTTGCCACCCGATACGCCGAGCAGTGGGGGGACGACAGTGCCGTCGCAGTCGCCGCTCGAGTCCGGGCGGAACGCGCACTGATCGCACTCGGCAGGCCACGCGACGCACTACGCGCACTCGCGGAAGTCGAGACGTTCATCGCGGACCGCCTTGGCGAGCACCGGTTGCTGTACCGCGTCCGACACGCCATCGGTCAGGCACACGGCCAGCTACGCGAGTACACGCGGCAACGAGACCTCCTCGAGAAGGTGTTGCCGGCGCAGATCACCCTGCTTGGCCAGTACCACCCGGAAACTCTGGAGTCTCGTCTGGATCTGGGTATCTCGTGCGCCATGACCGGTGACAGCGCCAAGGCCAAAGCGCTCGTGGACGAAGCAGCCGCGGGGCTTCGGCGCGTGCTCGGAAGTGTTGATCTCACCGGAAAAGCGACCACCGCTCAGGCGATCGTGCGGTTGCCGTTTCCTGTCCTCAGAACGATGTCCTACTTCGATCGACTTTTCTGACCAGACAGAACAGATGCTGGACAGCATCCAACGACGACCGCGCTGGGGAGCCGTTTTGGTACTGCCGCCCGAAGCCGCCCGAAGCCTTCGTAGTTCGCGGTTCACCTGAACAGGAAACGCGAAACCCGTTGTCCACGGTTCCGCCAGCCCGCAGCCTTTTCGTGAGGGGTCAGGAAAGGAGAACCGGTGGGCCTTGCTGTCATAATCGTCAGGACGTCCAGGAGGTCGGCGATGACCGAGACAGCCACGTTCGGTGGTGAGCTTCGCAGACTCCGGAACGACGCTGGCTTCTCCCTCGGTCGGCTGGCCGGTCGTGTGCACTACTCCAAGGGCTATCTGAGCAAGGTCGAAAACGGGGTCGCGCAACCGAATGAGTCACTCGCGGCGATGTGCGATGACGTGCTCAGCACGGGCGGCGCGCTGACCGCGCTGCTGGTCTCCACAGGTGGTAGCCGACGAGCCCGCCGCCAAGGCAGGTCCACGGCACCGTTCGGGCTTCCGCCGGTCACCCGCTACTTCACAGGTCGTGTGGCCGAGACGGCCGAGATACTGGTAGCGCTCCGTGACAGCGCGAGCCCGTGTGTACTGAGCGGCATGGCTGGGGTTGGCAAGTCCGCACTCGCGGTGCGTTGTGGACGCCGAATGGAATCGCATTTCCCTGACGGCGCTCTGTTCATGGATCTGCGTGGGAACACCCCCGGCGTGGCCGCGGTACCACCCGCTGACGCGCTGGACCGCTTTCTGCGCCTGCTCGGGGTGCCTGGCGAGGCGATCCCCGCCGACGCCGACGACCGGGCCGTCATGTATCGCGACCGGATGCGCGGGCGCGCGGTCCTGGTGGTCCTCGACAACGCCCGTAGCGCGGAGCAGGTCGTGCCGCTGTTGCCGGCCGAGGAGAAGTGCCGGGTACTGATCACCAGCCGATACCGACTGGCCGCGCTGGACGACGCCCACCACGTGCAGGTCGACGTCCTCAATCAAGCGGAGGGAACGGACCTCCTTCGTTCCCTCCTCTCAGGTCACCCCATCGAAGGTGCTGACGACGAGGCCCTTCTGCGGGACGTCGTCGAGCGCTGCGGCCGGCTGCCACTCGCGGTCCGCATCGCGGCGGCTCGGCTGCGGGCGAACCCGTCATTGGGGCTCGCCGATCTCAACCGGCGGCTCGGAGATGCCGAGAACAGACTGCCTGAACTCGACGACGGCGAGCGCAACGTCGCGGCGGTGTTCCGCTTGTCGATCACCGTGATGCCGCCCGATCAACTGGAACTGCTCGGGTTGCTGGCCTCCCATCCCGGCACGGACCTGGACCTGCCGGCGGCCGCCGCGACAGCGGGCTTGCCCGAACAGGTCACCGAACGGCTTCTTGGTCACCTTCGGGACGGTCACCTCATCAGGCAAACGGAATCGGGCCGCTACCACTGGCACGACCTTCTGCGCAGCTTCGCGGTCACGGAAGTGGCCAGCCAACTCCGTAATGAGAAGCGGGTACACGCGCTTACCAGGCTCATCGGGACCGAGCTGCACGCGGCAGACAACGCCGACCGGCTGCTGGCGCCTACTCGATATCGCCAGGACGTGACGTTTCCGACACCACCGATCCCCACGCGACCGATGGCCGACTCCGATGGGGCGCTCGCATGGTTCCACGCGGAGTGGTCCAATCTCATCGCCTTGTGCCGAGTCGCGCTCGACCTGGGGCTCCCCACGTACAGCTGGCAACTGGCGTTCGCGCTACGCAGCTACTTCTTCGTCAGCAAGCTCTGGGACCCGTGGGTCGAGAGTCAGCGGATCGCGCTGGCCGCGGCTGAGGCCGACGGGAACGGCTGGGCCCAGGCGACCGCGCTCAACAACCTGGGCGTCGCGACCATCGACCGCGGCCTCCTCGATGACGCCGAAGGCTACTACCGGCGGGCGCTGGCGCGGTTCGGCGAACTCAACCATGAGCACGGCATCACCACCACCAACGCTAACCTCGCGTGGGTCGATCACTACCGCGGTGATCACCGCTCCGCACTGTCGAGTATGCGCACCGCGTTCGAGCAGTATCGGAACGCGAACGCGACACGGAACGCCGCCATCACGCTACGTGGAATAGCGCTCGTCGAGAATGCGCTGGGCGAATACGATGAAGCGGCGAGACACGCTCAGGAGGCCATGGATGCCTTTACCGAGTTGGACCTGGACGTGGACATCTCGATGACACACAACTGTCTCGGTTGGACGTATTTCCTCTCGCATCAGTACTCAGCGGCAGAAGTCTCGTACGCGGCAGCTCTCGCAAGCTGTGACGCCAGCGGAAGCATGTTCGAGGCCGCTCGCGCCGAAACCGGGCTGGGCAACATCGCTGGGGCGAATGGCCGACTGTCGGACGCCCGTCAATTCTGGGCCGCGGCTGACGCCCGGCAGGTTCGGCTCAACCCGCTGATGGTCGCCGAAGAGAAGGCCCGCCGGGCACTTGAGCGGTCGCTCTCCTCCTGATCCCCAGTTACGACAGCTGAGCTTCGCGTGGTGTCTGGCGCTTCCCGCGAGTGTCACCGATCAGATTCCAGACTTTCGGCGGCGGACGTTCGGGGGAACCGGTTGGTTCTTGTGGTCCTTCGGCGATGCGAACAAGTCTCGTGATCGGGATAGCGTGACTCTGCTCGCGTGTTCGGGGAATGGAGAGGCACTTCATGGTGAGAAAAGCAGGTCATCCGCTCGGGGTGACCGGCAGAATGCTGCTCGGGGTCGCCATCACGTCCGTCGGGGTGGGGTTGGGGTCGGGGGTGGCGGCTGCGGAGCCGTCGGACCCGGTCGCGCCGGCGGCTGAGGAATCACGGCCGGCCCTCAATGTGCGGACCATGACCGACCAGGAGCTCGGCACCGAACTCGGTCGGGTCTATGGCAAGGATTCCTTGCGCGCGCGGGAAGTCGTCACCGAGATGCGGGCGCGTGGGATGCCGATGTTCGAGGCGGCGCCGCCGGCCAGTGGGTTCGGGATCTCCGGGGGGATTCCGGTGCGGCCCGGGGTTTCGGTCACCGGAACCTTGGCTTACGACCCGCAGTCCGGGAGTTGGATCACGAGCGGTGGGGTTCGGGTCGGGACGCCCACCGGGCCGCAGTTCACGGGGATCGCGCCGCGGCCGGACGGGTTCAACGCCAGCGGTAACGTCAAGGTCGACCTCGGTGAGCACGGCGAGTTCTCCTCGACCTTGAGCCTCAACGTCTCCCCCGACCTCGAGGTTTCGGGCAGTTACAAGGCCAAGGGCACGGTCACCACTCCCGACGGGCGCAGCTACGAGACCGAGGTGACCGTCTCCCGCAACGCCGACGGGACCGTCGACCTCTCGCTCCCCGACGGATTCACCACCTCCACCGAGCTGCCCGGCGGCGGCACGATCGACACGACCACTCCGGCCGATCCGTTCGAGGAGGACGTCACTCCCCCGGAGGTCAAGGGGCCGGCGCCCAAGACCGAGGAGAAACCGGAAGAGAAGGGCTGGTTCGACTGGTTCGACTGGAGCGGCGCGCTCAGCTTCGACAAGGAGTTCCGGCCCTCGCCCCTGCCGATGCCCACTCCGGAGGAGTTGGAGCAGGCGAAGAAGAGTTGGGCCGAGCAGCAACAGGCGGCGCAGGAGGAGCAGAACGCCTGGCGCGCGCAGAACCGGCCGGAGGCCCAGTACCGCGAGGCGCTCGAGATCGCCGCGCAGGAGGCGGCGGCCGCCGAGCAGAACCGTCGGAACGCGCTTCCCGACCGTGACCGTGACGGACTCCCCGACGAGGAGGATGCCACCTGGAACCAGAACGACACCGACCCCACCAGCAGTGACATCGGCGACGGGCCGGAAGGGGGCGCGGGCTACCCGAGTGACCGGGTGGAGAACCCGGCGCCCACCAGCCCGCCGGAGAGCGACGACCCGAACGCCGACTTCGACCGTGACGGCCGCCCCGACAACCAGGACGCCACCTGGAACCAGAACGACACCGATCCGAGCAGCAGTGATATCGGTGACGGGCCCGAGTCGGGTGAGGACCACAGCGGGAACAGCGACCACGCCCCGACTGGTCCGGACAGCTCGGACGCCCCCGACAGCGGCGGCTTCGCCGGCGATCTGTCCGATGCCGACGGTGACGGCCGTACCGGAGCCGACGACGCCACCCCGAACCAGAACGACACCGACCCGGCGAGCACGGACATCGGTGACGGTCCGGAGGGTGGCGAGGGCTACGGCAGCGGTGGTGGCTCCGACGACGCCGGCGCCACTTCGGACGGTGTCGGCTACTCCGGTGGTGGCGGCGAAGCGGAATCGGAAGCCGGCGCTGACACGGGCGGCGACACCGGGTCGGGCACCAGCGGTTACTCCGGCGGCGGCGAAGCGGACGCGAACACCGGCGGCGACGCGGGCGGCTACTCCGGCGGCGAGGCGGAGTCGGACACCGGCTCGGAGACGGGTGGCTACTCCGACACGTCCACATCGGACACCAGTGCGGACACCGGTGGTTACTCCGGTGACGACGCCGACGGTGACGGGCTGAGCGGTGCGGCCGACTCGACGCCCAACCAGAACGACACCGACCCGGCCAGTGCCGACGTCGGTGACGGTCCGGAGGGCAACGCCGGCTACGGCGGGTCCACCGACAGCGAATCGACCGGCGACTCGGACAGCTACGGCAGCGACCCCGGTTCCTGCACCTGCTTCTGACGACAACCCGACCACCACGAGCCGGCCCGCGACGGAATGCCCGTCGCGGGCCGGTGACTCAGACCGGCTGGCCCGGTGGCGGCGCGGGCTCCGGGTACACGCCGTCGGAGGTGCCGTACCGGACGCTGTCGACGTACGGCTTGTAGGCCGACACGTCCTCGCCCCGTTGGGTGCGTTCCCAGTAGTGGCGCAGGATGTTGCCCTGCTCCTCGAAGGTGAACTGGCCGAAACGTTTCCCCGCCTCGTGCGCGGCCACGAGACCCCCGGGGCCGCCGTAGTCGTAGTCGCCGCCGGCGGCGTCCACGGCCAGCTGCGGCACCGTGTGCCCGCGCTGGTACTGCCAGAGGTGGGTCAGCTCGTGGACCAGCCAGCCGTTGAAGGTGGCGCCCGGCTGGGACAGGGTGCCCGGCGGAAAGCGGACAAGGTTGGGGAACGCGACCGCGTTGTCACCGGCCAGGGGGACGCCGGTGTCGGTCAGCTCGATCTGGCTGGTGTCCAGCGCGTCGCCGAACACCGAGCGCGCGATGGCGGTCTCCTCCGGTGTCAACTTGCGCCGGACAACCGGATGTTGCGTGGGGGCGCCCGCCGGCGCGGACGTGTCGGCGGCGGCGTCCACGGCCTGCTTCCAGTTCAGCACGGCAGTCCGCGCCTGGTCGTTCATACGGTCCTCCGGCGAAGTCGTGTACCGGGATGATCCGAGGTTCGGTCCATCCGGTCTCCGCCGGAGATACATTCCCGCCTAGCGCGGCCTGCCCACGTCGGGCCTGCGGTAGTCGCACACGCCGGTCGGGAAGATCTGCTCCAGCCGAGACCGATCGGCCTGACCGGGGCGCCACGTCCCGTACAAGCCGCGGTCGATCGCCGTCGACACCGGCTGCAGCGCGCACTTGTAGTGCTGCTCGTCGAACGGGCCGCCCGCGACCGTGCGGGACGTCTCGTTGATCGGGAACCGCTGGGTGCAGGCGCCGGCGGGGCCGCGGTCGAGGATGCCCCGCCACGCGTCCCGTCCGCTGTACAGCAGGGACCCGTCGGTCGCGAAGCAGCTGTCCACGGCGGCGGCCGGCTTGTTGCCCACCACGCCGCGCCACGGGCGGTCGCGCAGGTTCGTCAGCCACTCGTCCATCACGGCGAGCGCCATCGGGGTCTGGTCGAACGCCCGGGCCGGACGGGCATCGGTGAACCACACGACCTGGTTCGCGGCCGTTCCCCGAGAGTCCTGCATGCGTTGGCGCGAAGCGAAGGACTGCCGCGCGTTGTGCATGTCCAACTCGGCCTCGAGGTAGTGGCGCCAGTCGATGATCGGGATGTCGATCTTCCCGTCGAACACGAGGCCGGACCGGTAGGCGGCCCGCATGGCCTCGACATTGCCCTCGGTGCGCGACCGCACGCCGTTCGCGGAAGGCGGGGTGATGTTCCGCGCGCTCCAGACGTCCACATCGGACGGACAGGCCTGCACGACGAACGGACAGCCCTCCTGGACGGCGTCCTGCGGCTCCTTCCACCCGCCGACGTCCGCGTTCAGGTCGAGGAACTCGGCGGGCGTGATGTCACCGTCCACCAGTGCCTTCAGGCCGTACTGGACGCCGATGTTGTCCCAGGTGGACCGCGCGTAGCCGGTGTCGGGGTCGCGGCCGTACACGTTCACCGCGTCGTTCCAGTGTGTCCACTCGACCGACGCCTGCTGCTCGGGCGTGATCCCCGGCGCCGTGCCGTACTTCGGGTTCAGCGCGAGCGGCGACAGGCCACGCCACCCGTTGATGCACTCGCTCGACCCCGGCGCCGCGAGCCAGGGCGTGAGCTGTGCGTACGGGTTCGCCACGGTGTCCGATGCGGACAGTCCCTCGATCACCGTGCGATTGGTCCACTGTCGCCACTTCGACGTCGGGTCGGCGAGCACCTTCTGGTCCATCCAGCGTTCGATCAGCTCGCAGTCGCCGACGTGGATGGTCTGGGTGACCATGTCCGGATAGGAGTACTGCGGGATCGCGCCGTCGAGCAGGCCCTGGTGGTTCTGGCCGTAGACGTACTGCTGGATGCCGCCACCGGAGCCGCCGAGCCCGACCGTGTACGCCGGGTCGCCGTACTCGGTGACGAACCGCGACTTCACCATCATGGCGGTCTCGCCGCCCAGCACCAGGTTGTAGTGCGTGCTGGCCTTGGTCCCGGTCGACCAAGCGACCGCGTATCCCTGGCCGAGTCCGTAGTCGTAGCGGGACTCGCCCTGGTTGTTCGAGCCCTGGTAGTGCCCGATCCCGACACCGCCGCCGAAGTAGTAGATCAGCTTGCGGTTCCAGTGCGGCAACGTCGCCGGCCCGCTCACCGAAGGGTCGAGCACGGCGATCGTGTAGATGAACCGGTTGATCGTGCCGCGTTCCCAGCGGATCACGAAGTCCACACCCGACGGGGTGGTGCTCATGTCGGCGGGCCGTGGCGCGGCCGGGTCGTAGGGCGCCCAGGTGTTCGCGGTGGTGCGGTAGTAGTGGCCGACCCGGGTCTCGAGGGAGCAGTCGTCGTCGAGGAACGGGCCGGTGAGATCGAACCCGGCGAGGTGCCCGGGAGTGGAACAGAAGAAGTCCGGCTGCTGGGGCCCGGAGAACATCGGTCCGGTGACCGGGTGGTTCACGAGCTTCAGGCTGGTCCGGTCGCGCCGGGAGGTCGACGCGGACACGGTGCTCGTGCCGACCGGCAATCCGCGCACGACCCCTTCGAGCGCGTGGGGCGCCTGGTCGTCGGGCACGAAGGAGTCGGTGACGTCGACCCCGTTCACCGCGACCTTGGCAGCGTCCAGCGGGGTCGACCTCGGGACCACCACCCGCACCCTGGCCGCGCCGCCGCTGACGTACTTCGCGGGCCCGGACAACGACTCGAGCCGCAGCCCGCCATGACGGTCGGGGGTCCCGTCCGCGACGGCCACCCCGACGGCGAGACAGGCGAGAACTGTTGCCACGACGGTAAAACGACGCCTCATTGCGTCCTCCCCAGCTGTGGGCGGCCCAGCAACGTTAGGCACCCACCACTCACACCGTCAATGCTTGCCGTGAAACAGATTCGGCTTCCACGCGAATGGCGGCGCGGTAGGCCTGGGGCGGCACTCCCGTGAGCTTGCGGAAGATCCGGCTGAAATACGCGCGATCGTGGAAGCCGACCCGCCTGGCCACCACCTGGATGCTGTCGTCGCTGTCCAGGAGGCGTTCCTTCGCACGCTGGATCCGCAGCCGGTTCAGGTAGTCCCACGGCGAGATCCGCAGCGCGCGGTGGAACATCCGGCTGAGGTAGTCCTCGCTCATCCCGGCCGCCTTGGCGACCTGCCGGCGGGTGATCGGGTGGTGGTAGTGCTGGTGCAGGTAGGCGATCGCGTGCTTCACCAGCAGGCTGGTCCGCTGCGGCAGCGCGTTGCGGGCCTCGAGCAGCCGGCCGAGCAGCGCGGCCATCTCGGCCTCCGAGAGGATGTCCCGACCGAGCAGCATCGCCCGCGCGTACGGCTCGGTACGCGCGACGTCGTCGGTGGTGATCGTCCGGCCGCCGAGGACGAGCGCCGGCACGGCCGTGCCCCGCGCGTCGCCGTGCAGGCGGTCCAGGACGTCGTAGCCGTCCATGTCCGGCAGGGTCTGCGACACGATCACCAGGCTGGGCACGTCCTGGCCCAGGGTCCGCAACGCGCTGGTGCCGTCGGACGCGTCGATCACCACGTGGCCGGGGCACGAGCGCGCCACGATCCGGCGGTAGGTCGCCCGGACCTCGGGATCGGGGTCGGCGATCACCACGGAACCCGTCAGCTCCTCGGGTCGCAGCACGGTGATCGCCTCGTCGAGATCGCGTGCGGCGACCTCGCCGTAGAGCAGGAAGGGGATCCGGCGGAGCAGGGGGTGGTCGTGGAGGTGGCGGATCACCGACCACTCCTCCGGCCGGTTCTCGGCCACGCTCCACGCGACCGCCGCGGGCCTGCTGTCCTCGAGGATGGCGGTGAGGTCGTCACCGGTGTGCAGCCGCCGCGCCGGCAGGCCGATCGACCGGACCGCGTCGGCCGCCCGCTCGTCACCGCCGACCACGAGCACGCTGCTGGGCGATCGCACGGCCTCCGGATGCTCCCGCGGGCTCGGCAGCGGGATCGCGACGTGGAAGGCGACCCCGTCGACACCCGACTCGAACCGCAGCGTGCCGTTGTGCAGGGTGATGAGCCGTCTCGTGATCGGGAGCGCCATTCCGGTGTCCAGCGGGCCGGAGACCGCGCCCGCCCGGCTGACCCGCACCCGCACGTGGGGTGGCACCACCTCGGCGGTCACGTCGACCTGCCCGGTGCCGCCCGTCAGGCTCGTGGCGCAGCGGTGCAGTGCCACGAGGGCCTGGCGGAGTCGGCGCCGGTCGGCCTGGATGAGCGGCAGCCGCTCCGGCAGCACGCACCGGAACACCTCCTCGAGCAACGCCCGCGGGTCGACCAGCTCGGGCACCAGGTCGAGGGTGTTCAGCTCGGCCCTGGACAGGTCGAGCAGGTCGCTCACGACCCCCAGTTGGTGCTCGGCGCTGACCTGGATCTCCTTGAGGCTGTCGACCAGTCGCGCCGGCGCGTCCGTGAGGTCGCCGACGGAGCGCAACGCCTCGTCGACGCGGCACCGGATGTCCTGCACCGGGGCCCGCAGCTCGTCGCTCACGCTGCTCAGCAACCGGGTCTTCACCCGGTCCGCCCGTTCGGCCAGGTCACGGGCCTCCCGCGCCTCGTCGAACAGCATGATCTCCTTGATGGTGGCGCTCACCTGGTCACCGAGGGCGCGATAGACGGCCCCGGAGTGGGGGCCGACCTCGAACAGCGCCGCCCCGAGCGTTTCGTCGCGGACGTAGAGCGGCTCGACGACCGCGCTGTAGCGCCGGTCGGTGGGGAGCACCGCGTCCAGCGGCCGGGCCGAGTCGACGAGCAGGTGCCAGGCGGGCACGCCGAGTGCCGGCAGCTGCCGGTCGAGGACACCGGCCATCGCCGGCATGTCGACCGCCGCGGACAACGCGTTCCCGAGGTCACGCAGCCGGCGGGCGTGCTGCTCCGCCTGCCACCGCTCGAGTTCGAGAGCGCGGCGGCCGGCCTCCGCGACGATCAGCCGGGCCCGTCCGAGCAGGCGCTCGGCACGCAGCCGGCGCTCACCCGCGACGAGGGGCATGGTGTGGCGGTGCAGCGCGAGGAGCGCCGCCTCCCAGGTGTCGGTGTCGGCGGCGAGCCGGTCGACCTCCCTCAGGAACGCCGGACCCGCGTCGGGCTCGACCAGGGCGCGGACGAACCCCGCGCCCACCCGCGCCGCGCAGTCCGGGGCGAGGTGGCCGGCCAGCAGGTCGTCCACGCCGGCCCGCAGGTCGGCCTCCGGGTCCGATGGATCCGGCGGATCGCCTTCGAGATCGAGCAGCGGGCCGGGGCACCCGCAGGACCGGCGGACGACCAGCCTGGACGCCGGCGACGGCACCCCGATGGCCGTGGATCCACGCAACCGCGCCACGAGTGTCTCCACGGCCAGCTCGCCGAGTTCCCCGAACGGCATCGACACCGACGTCAGCGGCGGGTCGGCGAGCCGCGCCTCCGGAGAGTCGTTCACCCCGATGACCGCCACGTCGTCCGGCACGCGGACGCCTCGTTCGGACAGCACCCGGAGCGCGTCGGCCGCCAGGAAGTCGCTGCAGGCCACCACGGCGTCGAAGTCGGCGTCGAAGTCCCGGCCGGGGCGCAGCGCCCGCGCGTCCAGCAGCACCCGCATGGCCGACGCGCCCGCCTCGTCCTGGAAGTCCACGGGCGAGGAGACCAGCGTGCGGTCCAGCGGAATCCCGTGCCGAGCGAGGGTGTCGGTGTAGGCGCGGTAGCGCTCCCCGATCACCGGGTTGGCCACCGTGCCGCGGATGAACGCCAGCCTGCGCCTGCCGTGGACCTCGATCAGGTGACCGATGGCCGTACACATGCCGCCGTAGCTGTCCAGGGTCAGCGGGCGGTCGTCACCGAGCGCGCCGTTGAGGCTGACCATCGGGAGCTTGCCGAACCGCCTGGCCAGCCTGGCGCCCGGCGCGTGCGCGTCGGGCAGGCCGAGCGTGGACGCCCAGCAGATGAGACCGTCGACCACGTCCGGACCGACGAGGTCGTACACGGAGTTGCGCGGCCGATCGGTGGTCCCGACCTCACCGCCGGGAAAACAGATCAGGTTCACGTCGTGGCGTCGCGCGGCGCCGAGCGCGCCGGACCACAGCGTCGCGCCCACGCCGAGATGGATGTTGGCCATGACCAGACCGATGGTCAGCCGCGGTGCACTCATGGTCGCCTCGCTCATCACCATTGACGAACTGTGCGGTGCCCCGGCGACACTCCTTGCAAGGTAACGGTTACGCACCGGACGGGGCAAGGGGGCGAGACCGCGAGGTCCCCGCCACCCGGAACTCGTGGCGGGGACCCCATCGCTCCCGGAGGTTCTCAGGCGACCTTGCCCACCCCGGCTCCGCCCGTCACGATCGACTTGACGTTGGACGCGGAGTCCAGCGAGTACGAGTACGGGATGCCGTTCACGCTTCCGCCGGTGGCACACGCGCCGGAGTTCACGAAGTGGTTGTTCCTGGCGGCCAGCGAACCGGCCTTCGAACTGCCCTGGCCCAGCTCGCACGGCGAGTCGGTGTTCTCGAAGTAGTTGCCCTCCACCAGAACCCCGGCCTCCACAGTGGACGCCACACCGTAGTCGCCGACCGCGTCGTAGTAGTTGTTGTACACGTGGACCGGGTTGCCGAACCGGACCCGCGGGTGGCGCTGGGTGGTGCCGTCGAACCAGTTGTGGTGGTAGCTGACGCGCAGGTGGCCACGGTCCTGGCTGCCGTTGCCGTCACTGTGCCCGAGCAGCATGGCCTTGTCGTGGTCGAAGAACTTGTTCCACGAGACCGTGATGTAGTCCGAGCCGCGTTTGATGTCGACCGCGCCGTCATAGCCGTCGGAGAAGTTGTTGTGGTCGATCCAGATCTTCGTGGACCCGTCCTGGACGTTGATCCCGTCGTCGGCCCAGCCGCGGAAGTTCAGGTTCTGGATGATGACGTTGTTGACGCCGTCGATGTCCAGCCCGCCGCCGGTGATTCCCGAACCCGAGCCCACGCCGATGATCGTCTTGTTCGACGCGACGTCCTGCATGCCGCTGATCGAGATCATGCCGCTCACCCGGATGACCCGCGAGCCGCTGGCCTGCATGTTGCTGATCAACGCCGACGAGGACGTCACCGTCACGGGCGAGGCGCTGCCGCCTCCCGTGGTGCCGGCGCCGAACCCCGTAGGAGTGCCGACGGCGGCCGCCACACCCGCCGCCGACACGGTGAGCGCCGCGGCCGCCGACACGGTGAGAATCCCGGCAAGTCCACGCCTGGCAAATGTCGAACGCATATCGCCCTCCGATGTTCGTGGTGATTACAAATCACGTTACGGAGACGTATGTGGACAATCACGCACAGTATGTGGACTCTTCCGCCTGCGCTTACGCGTTCAGTGAGTACCGGCCTTTCCGGGCACCACCCTCGCCACGTCCCGCACTGGTGTGATCGCACGGTGCAGGGTGGGCGTCCAGCCCGCGTCCGCACCGAGATCCGGGTCGTGTGTCGCATTGTGGACAGCGATGAGATCGACCGGTCGCGTCCGGTGGCCGACCCGCATCAGGTTGTCCCGCGCGGTCAGCGCGGTGCCGCCCCAGTTGTACAGGAGCACGCTCGGGTCCACGTCCCGGGCGAGAGCGAACACGTTGCTCTCCGCGAAGATCCGCGACTCCACACCGACACCGAGCGCGTAGACGACCGACTCGGGGATCCGGTAGTAGTTGTTGTACACGTGCACCTGTCCGAACCGGACTCGCGGCAGCCGCTGCAGCACGTCGCGGAAGTAGTTGTGGTGCACGGTCACGTTGAGCTTGCCGCGGTCGGTCGCCGGGTTGTTGGTCGACCCGATGAGCATGGTCTTGTCGTGGTCGGCGAACCGGTTCCACGAGACGGTCACCAGGTTCGTGCCGTTCGTGAGGTCGAGCTGACCGTCGTGGACCTGGTAGGGCCTGCCGAAGTGGATCGGCTGCCCGAGTCGGGGTTGTCGCCGTCGGTGAACGTGTTGTGGTCGACCCAGACATGGGTGGAGCCGGTCACGGACACGTTGTCGTACAGGGAGTTCCACTCCCCCGCCGCGCCGTCGGTCGGGTCCCACTGCGGGAAGCAGTCGGCCGCGTCGGTGAAGGTGAGGTTGCGGACGATGACGTTGTCCGCCTTGTCGACGTGGAGGTTGAGTCCGTCCAGGACGGCGTGCCGCCCGGCGCCGACGATCGTGGTGTTCGAGCCGACCTTCAGTCTGATGTGGTCGGTCTGGTTCGCCGCGGACGCCGCCCTCGCGTCCTCCAGCGGACCGGAGGGTTCCGTCTCCCGACCCCAGACCGCCGGGTCGTAGGTCTCGAGGTACTCGGCGAAGCTGTATCCGGGAGCCTCGTAGTCCGCGCAGGTGAGCGGATTCCCCGCGTCGTCGGTGTTTGCGTCGATGTGCCCGCGGACGTAGATGATCTTCGGTGACGGTGCGGCCAGCGCCGCCACGAGTTCGGCTCGAGTGTCCACCTGGTGCACGTTGCCGCTCGGCGCGGCGGACCCGCCGGTGGTGCCGGCGCCTTCGGCCGCCCAGCCGTCGTTCGGGGCCAGCACCTGGCGGCCGAGCGGCAGGCCCCCGTTGGGCATACCACGGTCAGGGGATGCGGCGGCCGGCGCGGCGACCAACACGGTCGCCGCCACCAGCACCACCGGCAGGATCTGTCTCATCTCAGCCGCCGTTGCGTTCGTCGTACGCGTTCTGCGCTTCGGTGAACTTCTCGGCGAACTGGTCGAGGAAGTCCTTCGCGGACATCTCTCCGAGCAGCACCTTCTGGAACAGGGGCTCACTGTCGGTCTTGGTGATCGCGTTGAACTCCGGCAGGTAGTACGGCAGTTCCACGACCTTCGTGTTCGGGTCCTCGAGCACCCTGACCGCCAGGTCGACGTGCTGCAGGTCGCTTTCGCTCGTCACGTCGGTGTTCGCCGGCAGCACACCGGTCTCCTCCGCCCAGTAGGCGTTCATGTCCTTGCTCGCCACGAACTCCGCGAACGTGAAGGCCGCGTCCTTCTTCTCCCCGGCGGCGAACACGCCGAGGCCGGTGACCGGGTGGGACGTGACCACCCTGGTGCCGTTCTCGCCCGGCGGCACCGCCATGGCCGCCACCTTGTCCGCACCGAGGGTCTCGGCGTGGTCGGCGTAGGACCCGAGGTTGTGCTGCATCATCCCGATGTTGCCGCCGTCGAACTGGGCGACCATCTTCGTGTAGTCGTTGGTGACGTCGGCCTCCGGCGTCACCTTCTTGTACAGCTCCGCGTAGCGTTCGAGCGCCTCGACGTTGCGTGGGTCGTTGATCGTGGCCTCGCCGGAGGAGTCGAACACCTCGGTGATGCCGGACTGGCTGTAGATCACCTCGAGCAGCTGCGCGATCGAGCCGGCGCCGCCGCGAATGGTGTAGCCGTAACGGTTGTCGGCCGTGTCGGTCAGCTGCTCGGTGGCCGTGTAGAACTCGTCCCAGCTCTTCGGCTCGGTCACCCCGGCCTCGGCGAACCAGTCCTTGCGGTACCAGAACACACCCATGTTCGTGGAGATCGGCACCATGTAGAGCTTGTCGTCCGACACCGTGTTCCGGACCTGGGACACCACCTGTTCGTTCAGCTTGCCCTTCAGCGAGCTGCCCTCGATCCGGTCGTCGACCGGGTCGAGCGCCTGCTGCGGCACGAGGTTGGCGAGCATGGCGGTGGTGACCCCGCCGACGTCCGGCAGGCCGCCGCCGGCGATCGCGGTGTCGTACTTCTGCTGCACCTGCGCGATCGGGATGCCGACGTATTCGACCTTGATGTTCTTGTTGGCCTTCTCGAACTCGTCGATGATGTGTTCCCACACCGGGGTCCGTGCCGGGCCGCCGTTGTCGTCCCAGAACGTGATCGTCGTGACGCCGTCCTCCGCCGCGTCGTCGGAGCCGCCGCACCCGGCGAGCGCCAGGCAGGACAACACCGCCGACACGGCGGCAACGCTCGTCGAGCGCCGGATTGTCATGGCCGTCCACCTTTCTCGAGTGTGCCGACGAGCGCCGCCGAGGCTTCCCGGTCGAGCCGTCCGTCGGCGATGATCGTGATGACGCGTCTGGTGAGTGGTTCGTCGAGCACCAGGGGCCGCTTCCCCGCGACGGCCGGCCCGATGCCCGGGTACTCGCCGACGCGGACGAACCAGGGGTCGTTCGACCCGTGCTGGGCCAGGACCAGCGTCCAGTCCCGCCCCTCGGGCGAGGTGCCGGACATCGCCACCCACGGCGCGGTGCTGCCGTTGACCAGCTCCTCGCCCTCGGCGTCCACCGTGCACACCGTGCGGCGGGTGGCCGATCCCGGTGCGCGCCAGAAGAACCCGCCGTAGCCCGCGCCCGCCCGGCCCTTGGTGGCCGAGCTGCGGATGGTCAGCGGATCGGTGCCGAGGTTGGTGAGGGTGAAGGAGAAGTCGAGCACCCAGCACGAGCCGTTCAACGACCTGGCGGTCATCGTCCGCTGCTCACCGAGCACGGGGATCCCGTCGGCGTCGAGCCACTCCAGGTGTTCCACGAACCCGTCGGCGCCGCGCCGCGCGAACCGCACGTGCCGCTGACTGCCGTGGTCGCGCAGCCAGGTCGGCCCTTGGCCCGGCACGTACGTCCGGCCGCCCCAGAAGTTGGTGCCGCCGACGTCGGCGATGGCCACGCCGACCCCGAGGTGATGAAGGTGGTCACCCGGCCCCACCTCGGTCAGTTCGGTCCCGCCGAGCGTGCACACGGGATGCAGGTGCGGCCGTGGGGCCGACCCGGCCGGCAGGTCGACCAGCCACCGGTAGCGGGCGACGTCGCGGTCACCGATCCGGAGCGCCTGCTCCTGCGGCGCCCACGGCAGGTCCAGCTCCGAGTAGAGCGCCAGCCGTTCGGCGCTGCGGGCGGTCGCGTCCACGATGCCGGGCACCACCCGCCCGGTGACCACACCCGCCGAACGGTGCACCTCCTGGTGGGCGGCCGGGATCACCCGCGGTTCCGGCGCCAGCCGCACAGCCTCGACGACCTGCATGAACGAGCCGGCGCGCGCCAGCGGCACCAGCAGCTGCGCGCCGGTCCGCACGTGGGCGACCAGGTTCTCCAGCAGGTCGGTCCTGGCGTGGGTGGTCGTGACCGGCGCCGCGTCGCCGAGTTCGAGGGTGACCCGGTCGTGGGTGTAGTCCAGCGTCGCCCGCCCGGTCTCGCCGTGCACCACCAGGGAGGGCTCGTTGCGGGTGGGCGCACACAACGTGACCGCGACGGTCAGGACCGTCCCGTCCGCGAGCCGCAGCCGGACGCACGACGTGTCGTCGGCCTCGATCTCGTTGGCCCGGTACAGCTCCACGTCGATCTCGGGCACCGCGCCGGCCTGTTCGGCCTCGGCCACCGCCAGCGCCGCGGCGACCGCGTGGGCGAAGGGGTTGGTCAGCGCGCCGTCGGTCACCGCCACCCCACCGAGGCGACGCCGTCCCGCCCAGAGTGCCCTCGTGAAGTAGGTGGACGGCCGCTCCCAGGCGCCGGCCACCCCGATGCCGGTGACCCTGCCGAGTTGTCCGCCGGCGATCACCTTGCGCAGGAAGGGAATCGCCTCCGAGCCGAGGGCCTGGAAGCCGACCTGGCAGGCGCGGCCGGCGGCGCGTGCGGCCGAGCAGATCCAGTCGAAGTCGGCGAGGCTGCCGGCCGGCGGCTTCTCCAGCAGCAGGTGCGAACCCGCGCGCATGGCCGTCACGGCGAGCGCGGCGTGCGTGTGGATCGGCGTGACCAGGACGGTGACCTCCGCGCCGGTGCGCTCGATCAGTCCACCCAGGTCGTCGGACTGCACGGGATCGCCGAGCCCCACGAACTCCGTCAGGTCCACGCGGTCGACGTCGCACACCCCGACCAGCTCCACCAGCCCGGCCTTCGTCAGCCTGCGCAGGTTGGCCAGGTGCCACAGACCGTGGCCCCGCGCGCCGGCGAGGACCACCCGGACCGGGGTCATCCCTTCACCGCCCCGGCCGACAGACCCTGGACCAGGTAACGCTGGATCACCGCGAACACGAGCACCACCGGGACCGCCGCCACCACCCCGCCGGCCGCGAGCGCGCCGAAGTCCACACTGAACTCGCCGAGGGTGAACGCGAGCCCGACGGGGATCGTGTACTTGTCCTGCTGGCTCACGAACATGAGGGCGAACAGGAAGTTGTTCCAGCTGTGGATGAACGCGAACGACCCGACGGCCACCAGCCCCGGCCGCAACATCGGCAGCACGACGATCAGGAACCCGCGAAATCTTGTGCAACCGTCCACCCAGGCCGCTTCCTCCAGCTCGATGGGCACGTTGCGGATGAAGCCGCTGAGCAGGATCAGCGAGAGCGGCAGTTGGAACACGGTCTCCGCGATCACCAGGCTCCAGAGGCTGTTGACCAGCTCCAGCGTCCGGAAGATCTCGAAGAGCGGGATCAGCATCATGGCGCCCGGGATGAACTGGGTACACAGCATCGCGACCATGAACGCCGTGCGGCCGCGGAACCGGAAGCGGGCGAGCGCGTACCCACCGGCGAGCGCGATCAGCGTGGTGGACACCAGCGCGGCCAGACCGACCTTGAGGCTGTTCGCGAAGAAGACGCCGAACCCCAGTCCGTTCCAGACGGTCTCGAAGTTCTCCGTCGAGATCGGCCACGGCAGCAACGACGTGGACCCGCGCGGGCGCACGGCGAACACGAGCATCCAGTAGAACGGCACCAGCGTGAACAGCAGGTACAGGCCGAGCGGCACGTAGATCTGCCACCGGCCCACCCGCTGCGACGGGTTCGCTCGACGTCCACGCGCGGTGGGGCGCGGTGGCGCGGGCGGTGTCGTGGGCGGCGCGGCGGTCGTGGTCGTGGTCATGTCCGTGCTCCGAACTTGCTCAGGCGCAGGTAGGCCACCGAGAAGAAGGTGAGGATGAGGAAGCCGGCCGTGGTGAGCGCCGAGCCGTAGCCGAAGTCGTGGGACTGGGCCGCGGTGTTGGCCACGTAGAGCGGCAGCGTGGTCGTCTGGTGGGCCGGGCCGCCGCCGGTGAGGGTGTAGAGGAGGTCGACGTTGTTGAACTCCCACACCGCCCGCAGCAGCGTGGCCAGGATGATCGCGTCCTTCAGGTGCGGCAGGGTCACGTGGTAGAAGCGACGCAACCGGCTGGCCCCGTCCACGGCCGCCGCCTCGTAGAGGTCACGCGGGATCGACTGCAGGTCGGCGAGCAGCAGGATGGCGAAGAACGGCACCCCGCGCCACAGCTCGGCCAGCACGGCCGCGGCGAACACGGTGTCCGGGTTGGCGAGCGGCGCCGCGCCGTACCCCATGAGGCCGAGGTCGGCGAGGTAGCGGGACATGCCGGTGGTGGGGTTGTAGAGCAGGATCCAGATGCCGGTGGTGAGCACGCCGGAGACCGCCCACGGCGAGAACACCATGGCCCGCGCGGCCGCCCGGCCCACGAACGTCTCGTTCACGATGAGTGCGAGGGCCAGGCCGAACACCAGCTGCAGCGCCACTTCCACGACCACCCAGCGTCCGGTGAACGCGAGGCTCTGCCAGAACAGCGGGTCGTCGGTCAGCATGCGGCGGAAGTTGTCCAGCCCGGCGAACCCGTTGTCCCACGGCTTGCTGACGTTGTAGTGCTGGAGGCTGAAGTAGACGACGCTCGCCATCGGGTACACGAGGAACGCGAGCATCGCCACGACGGCGGGCGCGATCAGCAGGTAGGGCACCCGGGAACCACGCCGCTTCCGCTGCCGCACTGCCATGTCCGCGCACTCCCTCCGGTTGATCGAACACCGA
This sequence comes from uncultured Actinomycetota bacterium, assembly GCA_963825445.1. Classification (GTDB taxonomy): domain Bacteria; phylum Actinomycetota; class Actinomycetes; order Mycobacteriales; family Pseudonocardiaceae; genus Actinophytocola. The sequence goes on along the minus strand of CAWGTM010000019.1, from coordinate 76,443 downwards.
CGCTATGTGGGAGTGCGTGGACAATTGCGGACACGGCGTGGACTATGCCGTCGCCGCACGTTTGTTACCGCCCCCGCCGCCGAAATTGAACATTGTCCAACCATCTGGTAGAACGTGTTCTAGATTCGGTAGCCGAGGAGGCCCCTGTGTCGGACGCACGGGAACAGGTCGGCTCCGGCCGGGCGTGGTCGGAGTTCTGCCGCGCGTTGGAGAAGGCGGGCGACATCGTGCTCCGGGAGACCGCACCCACCACGGCACTCGACCGGGCCGAGGGATACCGCTACCTCACCCGGCTGCTCCGCGAGATGCTCTACACCACCGTGGAGAACGCCGATCCCGACTTCCCCCGGCTGCACGAGCTGGACCTCGTGAAGATCGGCGCCGACAACCCGGACAACGTCTACCTGAGCGCCACCGTCCGCGGCGACCGCACCTACCGGATCACCGGGACGCGCGGCTCGATCCACTACTTCAGCATCGGCTCCAAGGCCAACCGGTACGCCAAGGACGGCACCATGGCCTCGACCGGTGAGTTGGCCGACCGCGACATCGTGGTCGAGCCGGACGGCACAGTGGAGATCGTCGCCAGCGCCACCCCGCACCCGAAGAACTGGCTGCCGCTGGCACCGGACTCCACCAGCCTCGTGGTCCGCCAGACCTACCTGGACCGGACGACCGAGACGCCGGGCTTGTGGCACATCGAGTCCGTCGACGCGCCGTCCGCGCCCGGACCGCTCACCCCGGAGTTCATGGAGAAGGCGTTGCGCCGCGCGGCGCTCGCGGTGCACGGCACGGCCGCGACCTTCGCCGCGTGGACCGAGCTGTTCATGAGCCGGCCCAACGAGTTGCCCGACTTCGGCCAGGAGATGTTCCAGCGGGCCGGTGGCGACCCGGAGATCTTCTACCTGCACGGGTACTGGACGTTGCGGCCCGGTGAGGCCTGGGTGATCGAGACCGAGGTGCCCGACTGTCCCTACTGGAACTTCCAGCTGGACAACTGGTGGATGGAGTCGCTCGACCACGCCCACCGGATCACGGTGAACAAGCACACGGCCGTGCTGGGCGACGACGGCGCGCTCACGATCGTCGTGGCCGAGGAGGATCCCGGCTGGGGCAACTGGATCGACACCGCGGGTCACACGAGCGGGACCGCGCTGCTGCGCTGGCTGGGCGCCTCGCGGCATCCGATCCCGCGTTGCGAGGTGGTGCGGCCGTGAAGATCGACGACCTCCTCGACGCGGCCCGCACGAAGACCGGACTCACCGACTTCGGCGACGACTGGTTCACCGTGCCGCTCCAGGTGCTCGTCACGAGCCTCGACACCGAGGCCCGGCTGTCCGAGCTGGGCCTCGAGCTGACCCGGCGCCGGCTCGTCGCCCTGCTGGCCGACCGGCTGCGGCTGCGGGCCCTGCACCGCGACCACCCCGAGATACGCGACGTCGAGGTCACGGTGGCAGCCGAGATCTGCGGGCTCCCCCGCACCGGTTCGACGCTGCTGCACCGGCTGCTCGCCGCGTCCCCGCACCTGACGTCGACGTTGTCCTGGGAGACCTCCTATCCGCTGCCGTTCCCCGGCGAGGGCCCGGACGCGGCGGAACGCAAGCGGCGGGCGCGGGAACGGGCCGCGATGTTCCTGCAGGCCTCCCCCGACTTCGCCGACATCCACACGATCGAGTGGGACGGCGCGGAGGAGGACGTCATCCTCCTGGACCGGACGTTCACGTCGATGAGCTTCGACTCGTTCTACCGCGTGCCGTCCTACGGGGACTGGTTGCGCTCGGCGGACCAGGGCCCGGCCTACCGGGAACTGCTCGACTGGCTGCGGGTGCTCCAGTGGCAGCAGCCGTCGCGGGCCGGGCGGGCGTGGGTGCTCAAGTCGCCGCACCACCTCACGGCCGTGGACACCGTGCTGGACACGTTCGACGGATGCACGATCGTCATGACCCACCGGTCGCCGGTGAACGTGGTGCCGTCGTACGCCTCGATGGTCGCGTCCATGACCGGCCAGTACAGCGACGAGCTGGACCGCCCGGAGATCGGCCGGTACTGGAGCGAGCGGTTCGCCACCACCCTGCGCGGGTTCGCGGAGGTCCGGCGGCGCCGGCCGGACCGCTTCGTCGACGTGCACTACGCGACCGTGTTGAGCGATCCGGTGGCCGAGGCCTGCCGGGTGCTCGACCGGCTGGGACGGACCGCCGGCGACGCGGACCGGCGGGCGTTCGAGTCCTATGTGGAACGCAACCGCCGCGAGCGGCACGGCTCGCACTCGTACACGGCGGCCGAGTTCGGGTTGTCACCCGAGCAGCTCGAGCGTGATTTCTCCTTCTACACCGAGGAGTACCTGTGATCCTGTCGGACGAGGTGGTCATCGTGTCCGGGGTCGGGCCGGGGCTCGGCGCGAAGCTGGCCGCCCGCGCGGCCGCCGAAGGTGCGAAGGTCGTCATGGCCGCGCGGTCGGACACGGTCACCGCGCGGGTGGCGGAGGAGGTGGCGGCGGCCGGCGGCGAGGCGGTGGCCGTCCCCTGCGACATCCGCAAACCCGAGGACGTGGCCGCCGTCGTCGCCACGGCCGTCGACCGGTACGGCAAGGTCACCGGGCTGGTCAACTCCGCCTACTCCCACCCCGGCTTCTTCGACCTGCTCGACACGCCGGACAAGCAACTGCGCCGCTCGCTGGACATCGTGCTGCACGGCGCGCTCGGCATGACCCGCGCGGTGGTGCCGCACATGACGGCCGCCGGCGGCGGGTCGATCGTGAACGTCGGCACCATGAGCACCCGCAAGCCGATGCGTGGCGAGGGTGGGTACGCGGTGGCGAAGGCCGCCGTCGCCTGCGCCACCCAGTACCTGGCGCTCGAGCTGGGCGAACACGGAATCCGCGCCAACCAGGCGGTGCTGGGCTGGCTCGACGGCCCGAACGTGCGGTTCTACCTGAAGATGACGGCCGACCAGCGGGGCACGACCGAGCAGGCGGTGTACGACGAGATCGCCGCGCGCAACCCGCTCGGCCGCATCCCCACCGACGACGCTTGTGCGGGGGCCGTGCTGTTCCTGTTGTCCAGCCTGGCCTCCGAGGTGACGGGCGCGGTGCTGGACGTCAACGGAGGGGAGTACTCGCCGCCGTGACCGACCATGTCGTGTCGTCCGTGGTGGTGGAGATCGACGCGCCCGCGGCGTTCGTGTGGGACGTGCTGGTCGACTACCCCGGCTATCCACAGTGGAATCCCTACACCGTGCGGGTGGCGACCACGCTCGCCATCGGCGCCCCGGTCGACCTGACCCTGCCCAACCCGGACGGATCCGACGGGACGTTCGTCAACCGGGAGTACATCCGCGTCGTCGACCCGCCGTACCACCTGCGCTACGACACGGGCGACGAGCTGCCCGGCATCTTCGCCGTGCGCGACCAGTGGATCTCCGAGCGCGGGCCGGACCGCTGCGCCTATCACACGACCGACACGTTCAGCGGAAAGTACGCGGACGCGGTGATGACGCGCACCGGCGCCTGGGTGAAGGCGGGCTTCGACGCGGTGGCGCACGCGCTCAAGGAGCGGGCCGAGCTGCTCCGGCGATCAGATCACCCGCATCGCGTGTAGCCGGTCGATGATCTGCTCGGCCGCCTGTTCGGCCGTCAGGTCGGTGGTGTCGAGCCGCAGCTCCGGCCACTCGGGCGGCTCGTACGGGGAGTCGATGCCCGTGAAGTGGGGCAGCTCGCCGCGCCGCGCCTTGGCATAGAGCCCTTTCGGATCCCGCTGTTCGGCCACGGCGAGCGGAGTGTCCACATGGACCTCACAGAACTCGTCGGCCGCCACCACGCTCCGCGCGAGTGCCCGCTCGGCGCGGAACGGCGAGATGAACGACGCGAGCACGATGAGCCCGGCGTCCACCATGAGCGCGGCCACCTCGGCCACCCGTCGCACGTTCTCCACCCGGTCTGCGTCGGTGAACCCGAGATCCTTGGTGAGCCCGTGCCGCACGTTGTCGCCGTCGAGGAGGAACGTGTGCCGGCCGTCGCGGTTCAGCCGTTGCTCCACGAGGTTCGCGATCGTGGACTTGCCGGCGCCGGACAGCCCGGTGAACCACACGACGCAGCCGCGGTGGCCCTTCAACGCGGCCCGCATGGGCTTGTCGACTGCCATCGCCTGCCACCGGAGGTTCTCCGAGCGGGGCAGCGCGCCGTGCAGCAGCCCGGCGCCGACCGTGGCGTTGCTGAGCCGGTCGATCACGATGAACCCCCCGAGGTCGCGGTTCTCGCGGTAGGGGTCGAACGCGACCGGGAGGTCGAAGTGGACGGTGCCGACCCCGATCTCGCCGGACTGCAGCGTGGCCGTCTCCAGGCGAGCACCGGTGTCGACGTCGAGTTGGTACTCCGGCCGGTCGATGGTGACGCCGACCGTCCGGGCGCCGAGCTTGGCGAGATAACGCCGGCCCGGCAGCAACTCCTGGTCCCCCAGCCACACCAGCTCCGCCCGGCACGACCGTGCGACGGTCGGTGGGTCGGCCGCCGAGGCGAGCACCGCGCCGCGGCCGACGTCGAGGTCGTCGGCCAGGACCAGGGTCACCGACTGGCCGGCCACCGCCTCGTCGAGGTCGCCGTCGAACGTGACCACCCGGCGGACCGTGCTCTCCCGTGAGCCGGGTACCACCCGCACCGGGTCACCCGGCCGCACGGCACCGCCGACGATCGCACCGGAGACGCCGCGGAAGTCCTGGTTCGGCCGGTTCGACCACTGTGCGATCATCCGGAACGGCCCGGCCGGGGACCGGTCGTGGACCCGCACCCGCTCCAGCCAGTCGAGCAGCGTCGGCCCCTGGTACCACGGTGTTCTCGGCCCGCGGTCGACCACGTTGGCACCGTCCACGGCGGACGTCGGGATGCAGGTCACCTCCTCGAGGCCGATCGACCCGGCGAACTCGTGGTACTCCCCGGCGATCTCGGCGAAGACGCTCTCCGAGTAGCCGACCAGGTCGAGCTTGTTCACCGCGAGGGCCACCGAGCGGATGCCGAGCAGCGCGACCAGCCTGCTGTGCCGGCGGGTCTGGCGCAGCAGGCCGTTGCGCGCGTCGAGCAGGATGACCGCGGCGTCCGCCGTGGACGCGCCGGTGACCATGTTCCGCGTGTACTGCTCGTGTCCCGGGGTGTCGGCCACGATGTACCGGCGGGTGCCGGTGGCGAAGTACCGGTAGGACACGTCGATGGTGATGCCCTGCTCCCGCTCGGCCAGCAGCCCGTCGAGCAGCAGCGCGAAGTCCAGCTCGTCGCCCCGCGTCCCCACGCGTTTCGAGTCGGCGGCCAGCGTGGCGAGCTGGTCGGCGTAGACCTGGCGGGTCTCGTACAGCAGCCGGCCGATGAGCGTGCTCTTGCCGTCGTCGACGCTGCCACAGGTGAGGAAGCGCAGCAGGCTCATCAGAAGTAGCCCTCCTGCTTCTTGCGTTCCATCGACCCCGACTGGTCGTGGTCGATCAGCCGGCCCTCGCGCTCGGAGGTGGTGGCGGCCGCCAACTCGGCGATGACCTCCCGCAGGGTCGCGGCCGTGCTCTCGACGGCGCCGGTGAGCGGGTAGCAGCCGAGCGTGCGGAACCGGACCGACAGGTGCTCGGGCCGCTCCCCCGGCGCCAGCGGCAGCCGCTCGTCGTCGACCATGATGAGGCCGCCGTCGCGGCGCACCACCGGCCGCGGCGCGGCGAAGTACAGCGGCACCACGGGGATCTCCTCGCGGTCGATGTACTGCCACACGTCCAGCTCGGTCCAGTTGGACAGCGGGAACACCCGGATGGTCTCCCCCGGCGCCTTGCGCGCGTTGTACAGCCGCCACAGCTCGGGCCGCTGGCTGCGCGGATCCCAGCGGTGGTCGGCCGAACGGACGGAGAACACCCGTTCCTTGGCCCGCGACGGCTCCTCGTCGCGCCGGGCACCACCGAACGCCAGGTCGAAGCGGTGCTCGTCGAGTGCCTGCCGCAGGCCCTGGGTTTTCCACAGATCGGTGTGCGTGGCCGAGCCGTGGTCGAAGGGGTTGATGCCCAGCGCCACACACTCGGGGTTGCGGTGCACCAGGAGGTCCAGCCCCAGCCGCGCGGCGGTCCGGTCGCGGAACTCGATCATCTCCCGGAACTTCCAGGTGGTGTCGACGTGCAGCAGCGGGAACGGCGGCCTCGACGGGTAGAACGCCTTGCGCGCCAGGTGGAGCAGCGCCGAACTGTCCTTGCCGATGGAGTACAGCAGCACCGGGCGTTCGCTCTCGGCCACGGCCTCGCGCAGGATGTCGATGCTCTCGGCCTCCAGCCGGTCGAGATACGTGCGACCACCTGCCATGCGTCCATGCTAACCCTAAATTGAACGTTGTCCAATACGCTGTCCACTGTGCTCTGGACATCGTTCGAAACCGCGCTGACCGTGCGGTACGGTGGCGACGTGGACACCAGCGCCGAGGACACCCCCACCGCCTGGGGCGACGCGACGGCCCGGCGCCGCGACATCCTGCGCTCCGCCGAGGAGCTGCTGGCCGAGTCCGGCTACACCGGGCTGACCATGCGCGCGATCGCCACGGGTGCCGGGGTCAGCTCGGGCACCGTGTACCAGTACTTCGGTGGCAAGGAGGACGTGTTCGTCACCCTCCTGGCCGACCGGCTGGAGCAGGTCAAGAACACCCTCGACGAGCTGCCGCGGGACGTCGGGATCGCCGGGCTGGTGGCCACCGTGCTGCCGCAGGTGCGGGAGATCTGGCGGGTCTTCGGCCGTTCGGCCCAGCAGTGGGAGTCGAAGGTGCTGGCCGGTGGGCCGCGCGGCAAGCGGGTGGTCACGTCGGCCACCATGTTCCGCCACATGATCCGCTCGCTCGAGCGGGCACTGCGAGAGACCGCCGCGGCGGCCGGCCGGACGCTGGCCGACCACCCGGCGATGGCCTACTGGGTGTGGGACTGTTTGATCGGCGTGGCCGACGACCTCGTCCACGGCGGCGCGCTGCAGGCCCGCATCTCCGCCGATCGCCTGATCACCTTCGCGACCGAGGCCATCGAACGCGGCATCGTCACCTGATGTCCGCGGTGTAGGCGTCGGTGTCGAGCTGCCCGTTGCCGGTGAACACCCCCGTGCCGGCCTGGATGCTCGACAGGTACTTGGTGTTGCTCGTCCAGCCCCGACCGACCAGGTTGTTCTGCCAGTCGGGGTTGGGCATGTCGTGCAGCCACAGGTCGTACGCGACGTTCATGGTGCCGCCGCCGGAGACCCGGAAGCGCCAGTCGGTGTACACGTCGCGGCCGGCGTTCAGGCGGACCAGCCCAGCTGGTGCCCCAGCCGATGGTCGAACCGGAGTAGTTGTCCAGCACGAGTGCCGTGGTGGCCACGGCCGCGAGCAGGGGCGTCAGCAGACGTTCATGCTGCTGTTGTTCAGCACGATGTTGCGGAAGACCGTGTTGTTCCCGCACGGACTCTCCCGGACGGTGTTGTTCGTGACCGTCAGGTTCTGGACGTAGATGTCGGAGTTGTTGGGGAACTCCGACCGCGCGGCCAGCCTGATCTCCCCGCCGCCGTACACGCTGCCGCTGACGGCCGCGATGGTGACGTTGTAACAGTTCTCGATCAGGATGGCGTTGTTGCCGGTGTTCGCGACGTCGATCCGGTCGATGACCATGCCGCCGCTCTCCGAGACGCAGAAGATGCCGCGGCCACCGCCACGAGCGCGCACCGTGCCGACCCGCACGTTCGTGGGGTAGCCGTTGTTGATGCGGCCGTTGCGGTTCGCCACCCGGAACGCCGCGTAGCCGGTGCCCGCGCCGGCGTTCTCGGCGTCGACCGTGCCGATCGTGGCGTTGATGGTGTCGTTCAGCAGCAGCCCGGAGTCCCGGGTGTTGCGCGCGGTGACCGTGCCGATGTACAGCCCGTCCACCCCGTAGGTCTCCACGCCGTGCGTGCCGGTGCCGGAGACGTACACGTTGTCGATCCGGATGTTGCGGCTCCGCTCGCTGGTGTCGCCGCGGTTGTCGATGCGCACACCGAGACCGCCGGACAGCCGCAGGTCGAGTCTGCCCGAGGACGACGTTGGTGACGTTGCGCATGAAGATGCCGTACAGCGGGGAGCCCGTGAGCCGCAGGTTCTGGACCTCGACGTCCCTGGTTCCCCTGGAGTAGACGGGAGCCTGGTCGCCCGAGCCGGAACCCGTCACGTTGATCGTGCCGCAGGAGTCGAGCACCGTGTAGCTGGGCAACGAGATCCGCGAGCCCGCGCTGATGGTGCCGCCCTGCCACACCACGACCCGTTCCTTCCAGGTGCGCCCCGGCGTCAGGCTGCTCACCGCGGCCTGCACGGCCGCCCGCATGTCGCCTCCCGTGTAGACGACCGTGCCGCCGCGGCGAGCGGTCCACGTGCCGCCGTTCACCCACGCCTCCGCGTGGAACGTCCCGTCACCACAGGCCAGGACTTTCGGGACCGCGGCCGCCTGCGGTGCGACCAGTGTGGCGGCCGCGACCACCGCCGCGAGCGCCATTGCGACGACTCTTCGGATGCTCATGCCCTCGTCCTTCCCACGTAGACGTTGCGCGCGCGGTAGATCGTCTCGGCGGTCGGTCCCGGCGACCCCGACGAACCCTCCATCTGAAGGTTGATGATGATCCACATCGGACGGTTCACGAAGTTGGCGCCGCGGTGCTGGCCGACCCAGTTGCCGTCGAGGTAGTAGTGGATGTCCACGTCGGTCGCGTTGACCTTCGTGATCCACGCGCGGTAGCCGTGCCACGAGCCGGGGTTGTTGACGCCGACGATCGTGTTGGACCAGCCACCGTTCGCCGTTGCGGTAGGTGTTGAACCAGTTCCGCGCGTCGCCCTTGTACTCCAGGATGTCGCTCTCCGGCGGCCAGCTGTTTACGCCGGTCAGCCAGAACGCCGGCCAGGTGCCCCGCGCCGACGGCGCCTGGAACTCGCCGCGCACCTCCCAGTTGGGGAACGTGTCGTTGACGACGACGTGCTGTCGCGCGTGGACGGCGCCGGAGTGGTAGCGGATCGGCAGGTGCGGGTCCGCCGAGCTGTTGCCCTCGTCCCAACTGATGCGCGTGGCCCTGATGGCCAGCACCCCGGAACTCTCCAGGTAGACGTGGTTGTGGTCGGAGGCGCTCGCGTACATCCTGGCGGTGCCGTTGTGGTCGGATCCCCAGGGATACCGGTAGTTCCACGCCGACTCGAGCGTCGAGTAGCTCGCGAAAGTGCCGTTCAGTACCGTTTCCCAGGCGGCCGGCGCCGTCCGCACCCGCGGGTGGGACGCGGCCGAGTGCCAGCCCGGCCAGGCCGGCACCACCGGCCACCAGGATTCTCCGTCGGGAATGCGCCATCGCACGAACCTTTCCCTTGACAGGACAGCGGATTCGGGTGCCGGCCCGAGGAAAGCGCTTGCCTTTCGACCGTACGAAGGGGACAGTTCCGCGTCAAGGGGTAGTCGGCCAATGACCGTGTGTATCATTCCGTACTCCACGTGCACGATTGCGGCTCAGCGCACCGCGCCCGCCCGGCGCTTGGTCCACACGTCGTAGGCCACGGCGGCCAGCAACACCAGACCCTTCACCAACATCACCCGCTCGCTCGGCGCACCGATCAACGACATCCCGTTGTTGATCACGCCCATGATCAGCCCGCCGGTGATGGCGCCGATCACCTTGCCGACACCGCCCTGCACGGCCGCGCCGCCGATGAAGGCCGCCGCGATGGCGTCCAGTTCGAACGACGCGCCGGCCGTGGGTCCGGCCTGGTTCAGCCGGCCCGCGAAGATCACTCCGGCGAGTGCCGCCAGGACGCCCATGTTCACGAACACCCAGAACGTCACGGTTTTCACCCGCACACCGGACAGCGTGGCGGCCGACAGGTTGCCGCCGACCGCGTAGATGTGGCGGCCGAACACCGACCGGCTGGCCATCAGCGAGTAACCCAGCACGAGGACGGCGAGCAGCACCAGCACCCACGGCAGGTTGCGGAACCGGGCCAGTTGCACCACCAGGAACAGCACCACGAGGGCCGCGAACGCGATCTTCACGGTGAACAGCGGCACCGGGTCCACGCGCTGGTCGTAGCCCTGACGGGCCCGACGCGTCCGCCACTGCATCGTCGCGAAGCCCGCGACCAGGAGCAGCCCCGACGAGCAGCGAGACCACGTCGGCGCCGCCAAGCGGGCCGAGGCCGACGTTGCCGAGGTACCCGCCGGTGAAGCCGTTGGCGAGGGTGCGGATCTCGTCGGGGAACGGTCCGATGCCCTGGTTGCCGAGCACGGTCAGCGTCAGCGCGCGGAACACGAGCATCCCGCCGAGGGTCACGATGAACGCCGGGATGCCGAAGTAGGCGATCCAGTAGCCCTGCGCGGCGCCGATCACCGCGCCGGCGGCGAGCGTGACGAGGACGGCCAGCCACCACGGCAGTCCCCATTGGACGGTCAACACCGCGCAGATCGCACCCGTCACCGCCACGACCGAACCGACCGACAGGTCGATGTGCCCGCTGATGATCACCAGCATCATGCCGATCGCGAGGATCAGCACGTAGGAGTTCTGCACCACGATGTTCGAGATGTTGCCCGGCTGCAGCAGCGCGCCGTCGGTCAGCACGGTGAACAGCACCACGATCAACGCGAACGCCACGTAGATGCCGCTCTGGCGCAGGTTGATCCGGATCCGCCGGGGCGACTCGACCGGCGCTTCCACGGCGGTGGACGGCGAGGTGTCGAGACTCATCCGCTGGCCTCCTCGGTCATCAGGTGCATGAGGCGTTCCTGTGTCGCTTCCGAGCGGGACAGTTGGCCGGTGACGCGGCCGGCGGACAGTGCGTAGATCCGGTCGCACAGGCCGAGCAGTTCCGGCAGCTCGGAGGAGATCACGAGCACCGCCCTGCCCTGCGCGGCGAGCGAGTTCACGATCCCGTAGATCTCGTACTTGGCGCCGACGTCGACACCTCTGGTCGGCTCGTCGAGGATCAGCACGTCCGGTTCGGTGAACATCCACTTGGCCAGCACGACCTTCTGCTGGTTGCCGCCGGACAGCGTCTGGGTGGGGGTCACCACGTCCGGGGTCTTGATCCGCAGCCGGTCGCGGAACCGTTCGGCCACCCGGAACTCCTCGTGTTCGTCGACCATGCCGCGGTTGGCCAGCCGGGGCAGCCCGGCGGCCGAGATGTTCCGCTTGACGTCGGCGATCAGGTTGAGCCCGTAGCGTTTGCGGTCCTCGCTGACGTAGGCGATGCCGTGGCGGATGGCGCCGCGCACGGTCCGCACGTCGATCTCCCGACCGTCCTTCAGCACCCGGCCGGAGATGTCCACGCCGTAGGAGCGGCCGAACACGCTCATCGCCAGCTCCGTGCGACCGGCACCCATCAGCCCGGCGAGTCCCACGATCTCCCCGCGCCGCAACGAGAGCGTCGCGTTGTCGACCACCACCCGTCCTCTGTGGACCGGGCTGTGGACGGTCCAGTCCTCGATCCGCAGCACCTCCTCCCCGGCTCCGTCGGCTCGCGCGGCGGGAATCGGTGTTCGAGGTCGCGGCCGACCATGCCCGCGATGATCCGCTCCTCGGTCACCCGCTCGGCCCGCACGTCCAGCGCCTCGATCGTGCGACCGTCGCGCAGGATGGTGATGGTGTCGGAGATCTCCGTGATCTCGTTCAGCTTGTGGGAGATCACCACGCAGGTGATGCCGTCGTCGCGCAGGCCGCGCAGCAACCCGAGCAGGTGGGCGGAGTCGTCGTCGTTCAACGCGGCCGTCGGCTCGTCCAGGATCAGCAGCCGGACCTCTTTGGACAGTGCCTTCGCGATCTCCACGAGCTGCTGCTTGCCCACTCCCAGCTCGCCGGCGGCGATCGTCGGGTTGTCGAACAGGCCGACCCGACGCAGGTGCTGGCGTGCCGCGTGGTTCGTGCGGTTCCAGTCGATCAGCCCGCGGGTGGACCGTTCGTTGCCCAGGAACAGGTTCTCGGCGATCGAGAGCTGCGGCACGAGCGCCAGTTCCTGGTGGATGATCACGATGCCGCGGGCCTCGGAGTCCCGGATCCCGCCGAACGCACAGGTCTCGCCGTCGAAGACCACCTCCCCGGAGTACGACCCGTGCGGGTGCACCCCGGAGAGGACCTTCATGAGCGTGGACTTGCCGGCGCCGTTCTCGCCGCAGATGCCGTGGATCTCGCCGCGCCGCACGGACAGCTCGACGTCGCGCAGTGCCGTGACACCGGGGAAGGACTTGGTGATCCCGTGCATCCGCAGTATCTCGTCTGCCATTACCGCGGGAGTCACCGCAGCTGGTCGGCGGAGTAGTAGCCGGAGTCGATGAGCACCTGTTCGTAGTTGGCCTTGTCGACGATCACCGGCTCCAGCAGGAACGACGGCACGACCTTCTCGCCGTTGTCGTAGTCCTCGGTGTTGTTGACCTCCGGCTTGTCACCCTTCAACACGTCGTCGGCCATGTCCACGGCGACGGCCGCCAGCTCGCGGGTGTCCTTGTGGATGGTGGAGTACTGCTCGTCGGCGATGATGGACTTCACCGACGCCACCTCGGCGTCCTGGCCGGTCACCACCGGGTAGGGCTGGCCGGCCGTGCCGTAGCCACTGCTCTTCAACGCGGACAGGATGCCGATGGACAGGCCGTCGTAGGGCGAAAGCACACCGTCCACCCTGGCCCCGCCGTAGGTGGAGGTGAGCAGGTCCTCCATGCGCCGCTGGGCGGTCGCGGGCTCCCAGCGCAGGATGGCGATCGTGCGGAAGTCGGTCTGTCCACTGCGGACCACCAGGGTGCCGGCGTCGATGTGCGGCTGGAGCACGGACATCGCGCCGTCCAGGAAGTAGGTGGCGTTGTTGTCGTCCGGGGAGCCGGCGAACAGCTCGATGTTGAACGGCCCCGTCGCGGTGCCGGGTGCGCCGTCCGCGTTGAGCACCCCGAGCCCGGTCAGCAGCGAGGTCGCCTGCTGCACGCCCACCTCGTGGTTGTCGAACGAGGCGTAGTAGTCGACGTTCGGGGTGTTGCGGATCAGGCGGTCGTAGGCGATCACCGGGATGTTGGCGTCACCCGCCTGCTGGAGCTGCGAGGTCAGCGCGGTGCCGTCGATGGACGCGACGATGAGTAACCGCGCGCCCTTGGTGATCTGGTTCTCCAGCTGGTTGGCCTGGGTGGGGATGTCGTTCTCCGCGTACTGGAGGTCGACCCGGTAACCCTTGTCCTCCAAGGCCTTCTTGATGTTGTCGCCGTCGTGGATCCACCGTTCCGACGAGCGGGTCGGCATGGTCACGCCGATGAGCGCGCCTTCGGCCGACTCCGGCTGCTGGTCGACCGTCTTCTCCGACGAGCCACAGCCGGCGAGGAGCAGTGCCGTGGCGGCGACGCCGGCCGCGAGTTTGGGAAACCTCATTGTTTCGCCCTTTCTTCTAGCGGAGGCCGTGTGCGAGACGGTGGTAGGCCTGGTTCCAGCGCAGCCGGTCGGCGAACGCGTCGGTCGTCGTGTTCTGGTCGATCAGGACCAGTTCGGTCTCGGCCATGCGGGCGAAGTCACGCAGCACCCCGGAACCGATCGCGCTGGTCAGCACCGTGTGGTGCGGGCCGCCGGCCGTGAGCCAGCATTCGGCCGAGGTCGCGAGCGTCGGCGCGGGCTGCCACACGGCGCGGGCCACCGGGAGATTCGGCAGCGGCTCGTCGGGTGGAACCACGGTGATCTCGTTGGCCACCAACCGGAACCGGTCGCCGACGTCGGCCAGGCCGACCACCACGGCGGGTCCCGGCGCGGCGTCGAACACCAGCCGCACGGGGTCCTCCCGGTCGCCGATGCCCAGCGGGTGGATCTCGCACGACGGCCGGTCGGCGGCGATGGTCGGGCAGACCTCGAGCATGTGCGCGCCGAGGATCTTCGGGGTGCCGGGTCCGAAGTGGTAGGTGTAGTCCTCCATGAAGGACGTGCCGCCTGCGCCCATCGCCTTGACCGCCGCGAGCAGCGCCGAGGTCTTCCAGTCGCCCTCGCCGCCGAAGCCGAAGCCGTCGGCCATCAGCCGCTGCACGGCCAGGCCCGGCAACTGTCGCAGCCCACCGAGGTCCTGGAAGTTCGTGGTGAACGCGCCGAACCCGCCGTCGGTGAGGAACCGGCGCAGGCCCGCCTCGATCCGCGCGGCGTAGCGCAGCGACTCGTGCCGCTCCCCGCCCCTGGCGAGTGCGGGGGCGAGCCGGTAGGCGTCGGCGTAGTCGGCGACCAGCAGGTCGACCTCCTCGTCGGCGACCGTGTCGACCATCGCCACGAGTTCGTTGACGCCGTAGGTGTTCACCGAGACGCCGAACCGCAGCTCGGCCTCCACCTTGTCGCCCTCGGTCACGGCAACGTCGCGCATGTTGTCGCCGAACCGGGCCAGGCGCAGGGTCCGCAGGTGGGCGAGCCCCGTGGCCGCGCGGGCCCACTCGTCGATCCGCCGGACCAGTTCGGGATCGCTGGCGTGGCCGGCGACCGTCTTGCGCGCGACACCCAGGCGGGTCTGGATGTAGCCGAACTCGCGGTCACCGTGCGCGGCCTGGTTGAGATTCATGAAGTCCATGTCGATGGACGACCACGGCAGTGCCTCGTTGAGCTGGGTGTGCAGGTGCAGCAACGGTTTCCGCAGCACGTCCAGGCCGGTGATCCACATCTTGGCCGGGGAGAACGTGTGCATCCACGCGATCACCCCGACACACGACGGATCGGCGTTGGCCGCCTGGAGCACGCCGCGAATGGCGGCCGAGTCGGTGAGCACCGGCTGCCACACGACCTCGACGCTGAGCGCGCCGGCATCAGTATCGCTGTCGGTGAGCATGCGCTGGATCTGCTGTGACTGACCGGCCACCTGCGCGAGCGTGTCCGCGCCGTAGAGGTGCTGGCTGCCGGTCAGGAACCAGACCTGCGGCTTGGCGGCAGACGACATGGAGCCTCCTGAGTTATTGCCCGTAAATGTTCTGATAGCGGGCGTACAGCCGGTCGACGTGCGTGCTGGTCGATGGCGTCCGGTCTGCCGAGCTGGTGTGCGAAGTGGACGGTGCGGGCCACGTCCTCGAGCATCACGGCGGCCTTCACCGCGGCTCGGGCGTCGGCGCCGACCGTGAACGGGCCGTGGTTGCGCATGAGCACGGCCGGGGATCGGCTGTCGCGCAGGGTCTCCACGATGCCCTGGCCGATGGAGTCGTCGCCGATGAGCGCGAACGGCCCGACCGGGACGTCGCCGCCGAACTCGTCGGCGATCATCGTGAGCACGCACGGGATCGGCTCGCCGCGTGCCGCCCACGCGGTGGCGTACGGGGAATGCGTGTGCACCACACCGCCCACCTCGGGCAGGTGGCGGTAGACGTAGGCGTGGGCCGCGGTGTCCGACGACGGTGCGAGGTCGCCCTCCACCAGCCCGCCGTGCAGGTCGGTCACCACCATGGCGTCCGGCCCGAGGTCGTCGTAGGACACCCCGGAGGGCTTGATGACCATCAGGTCCTCGCCCGGCACCCGGGCGGAGACGTTGCCGGCCGTCCAGCTGACCAGGTTGTAGCGCGTCAGTTCCTGGTGCAGGTCGGCGACCACGCGCCGCAGCTCGGCGACGCTCATGGTGCGACCGCCGCTCGCCGCAACGCCCGCAGTCGGTGCATGCACGTCGTTGCCGCCCCGGCCGAAGTAGTCGTGGAGGTCGGCGTACTCCATGTACAGGTCGTCGTAGGTGGCCACGTTGGCCGGGATCGGTTGGTAGGCCGCGCTGTTCACCGATCCCATGGTCTCGGCGGCCGCCCGGATGTCGGCGTACGCGCCGGCCGCGACCGCCGCGTGCATGGCCGATCCGAGTGCCGGGCCCTGCGCCGAACCGATGGTCGACAGCGGCAGGTTCGTCACGTCGGCGTAGACCTGCATGAGGAACTCGTTGCGCAGCAGGCCACCCGCGACGATCAGCTCGGTCACCGGCACCCCGGAGTCGACGAACGCCTCGATGATCATCCGGGTGCCGAACGCGGTGGCCTCGAGCAGCGCGCGGTAGATGTCCTCCGGCCGGGTGGCGAGCGTCTGGCCGAGCACCAGCCCGGACAACTCGTGGTCGACCAGCACCGACCGGTTGCCGCTGTGCCAGTCGAGCGCCAGGAGGCCGTGTTCGCCGACCCGCTGCCGTGACGCCAGGTCGGTCAGCAGTTCGTGCAGCGAGATCCCCGCCTCGCGGGCCCGCTCGTGGTACTCGGGCGGCACCTGGTGGTCGACGAACCACGCGAAGATGTCGCCGACGCCGCTCTGCCCGGCCTCGTAACCCCACAGCCCCGGCACGATCCCGCCGTCGACCACGCCGCACATGCCGGGCACCTCACGCAGTTCCTCGCCGCTGAGCACGTGACACGTGGACGTGCCCATGATCGCGACGAGCCGCCCGGGTTCGACCGCGCCGGCCGCCGGGGCGGTCACGTGCGCGTCGACGTTGCCCACGGCCACCGCGATGCCGGGTGGCAGCCCGGTCCAGGCGGCGGCCTCCGCCGTGAGGCCACCCGCGCGGTCCCCCAGCCGGGAGATGGGGTGGTCGAGCTTGCCGGTCACGAAGTCGGCGAAGTCCGGGTTCAGCTCACGCAGGAAGTCCGCCGACGGGTACTGGCCGTCCTGGTGGATGCCCTTGTACCCGGCGGTGCACGCGTTGCGGGTGTACTCGCCGGTGAGCTGCCAGACGATCCAGTCGGCCGCCTCCACCCAGTGCTCGGTCGCCGCGTACACGTCCGGCGCTTCCTCGAGCAGCTGCAGTCCCTTGGCGAACTCCCACTCCGAGGAGATCAGCCCGCCGTACCGGGGCAGCCACTTCTCGCCGCGTGCCTTGGCCAGCCGGTTGATCCGGTCGGCCTGCGGCTGGGCCGCGTGGTGGCGCCACAGCTTCACGTACGCGTGGGGGTTGTCCGCGAACTCCGGCAGCTCGCACAGCGGGGTGCCGTCGGCCTTGACCGGGATCATGGTGCACGCCGTGAAGTCGGTGCCGATGCCGATCACGTCGGCCGGATCGACCCCCGCGTCGGCGATCGCGCCCGGCACGGCCGCGCGGAGCACGGCCACGTAGTCGGCCGGCACCTGCAGCGCCCAGTCGGCCGGGAGCGCCGCGCCGGTGGCCGGCAGGGTCCGGTCGATCACCCCGTGGCGGTACTCGTGCACGGCCGTCCCCAGCTCGGCGCCGTCCCGCACCCGGACCACGACAGCGCGGCCGGACAGCGTGCCGAAGTCGACCCCGACCACCAGCGCGTCTTTCACCATGCGTGGATTGTTATCGCTAACATTCCTGCCGTCAAGGCACCCGCACCACGATTGAGCCTCAGATAGTGAACGCACACAGCCGCGAGTCGTACGCTACGGACAGCGAGTCGTACGTATGGACGCCGAGTCGTACGTTGTCGGCGGCAGACCCATTAGGCGGGTGGGGCCACGCTGTTCCGGGAGACCAGGGTCGGGGCGATGGTGCGCCGCGACTCCCCCACCTCACCGTCCGCCACCTGCGCGAGCAGCAGACCCAGCGTCTCGCGCGCCACCGCGTCGAAGGCGGGGCGCACGGTGGTGAGTGGCGGGATGAAGTACGCCGCCTCCGGGACGTCGTCGAACCCCACGATGCTCACGTCCTCCGGCACCCGCCGGCCGCGTTCGCTCATCGCGCGCAGGATGCCGAGCGCGAGGTGGTCGTTGGCCGCGAACACGGCCGTCAGCTCGGGCATCCGCGCGAGCATCTGACCGGTGCGGTACCCGGCCGCCGCACTCCAGTCGGCCGCCACGACCGGCGGGACCTCCGCGCCGGCCGTCTCGAGGGCCCGCTGCCAGCCCCGCACTCGGCCCTGCGCGTCGAACCAGTCGGGCGGGCCGGACACGTGCCACACGGTGGCGTGCCCGGCGTCGAGAAGGTGCCGGGTGGCGTCGAAGGCCCCCGCCTCCTGGTCCACCGTCACGAGCGGGGTGGCCTGCCGGGGGTCGCCGTCCACCGTGACCAGCGGAACCCCGGCCGGCACGTCGGCGAGCGCCTCGCTGGCCGACGCCGTCGGGGCGATCGCCACGATTCCGGCCACCCGCTGGTCGCGGTGGTGTTCGACCGCGTCGGCGATCGACCCCCGGTCGAGCACCTCCACCCGCCGCAGGCTCACCATGAACCCGGCCTCCTCGGCCGCCAGCTCGAACGCCGCGAGCAGCGACGCCGGCCCGTACAACGTGGAACTCTGCGCGATAACGCCGATCAGGTGCGAACGCCCGGTGACCAACGCGCGGGCCGCCCTGTTGGGGCGGTAGCCCAACTCCGCGATGGCCGCCTGCACCCGAAGGCGGGTCTGCTCGCGCACGTTGGGATGACCGTTGAGCACCCGCGACACGGTCTGGTGGGACACGCCGGCGAGGCGGGCGACATCCGTCATCGCGGGGTCCCGCGCGACCTTGTTGCCAACCATCGGATCGCCCACCGCGAAAACCTCGTCTCAGATGTCCTGGATGTCCACCACCTCGTGGACCTGCTTCGATCAGTGTCCCACCGTCAGCTCAGAACGAACGTCGCACGCTCCCGTTCCGCGCGTCCCCGGCCCGGCCGGGCGACCACCAGCCGGCCGCGGTCGTGTGACAGGTAGGCGTCGGGATCGGTGGACAGCCGCAGCGAGACGGCCGACCGGTCGGCGAGCCCCGGCACGCGCACGAAGCTGGTGGCGGCGCCGTAGTCGTCGCCGTGATCGTCTCCGTCGGCGAACGGTTCGATGCGCAGCACGCCGTCGCCGGCCCGCACGTGCCGGTCGGGGAGGTTCACCGACCGCACGGACACCGTGCCGGCGCCGAGGTTGCCCGGCACCAGACGGAACTGCGAGTCGGCCACCTCGCGGACGTTGCCCTCGACCCGCAGCCGGGACTCCGCGTGACGCACCACGAGATGCGGCGAGTCGAGCGGGGACAGCCGGACGATCGGTCCGCCCGAGCCGACCGGCACCCCGAACGACGGCGTGCCGTCCTCGTTCCAGTGCAGCTTCTGCACGCGGGTGTGCCGGTTGGGGTCGAACAGCGGATCACCGGTGATGTCGCGGTAGGAGCGGGCGTGGAACACGAGCACGTCGGTTTTCCCGTCCTCCGCCACGGTGAACGAGTTGTGACCCGGCCCGAACCGGCTGGTCTCGACGTTCGTGGTGAACACCGGGTTCGGCGTCTTCGTCCACGACCGCGCGTCCAACAGGTTCGCGTTCTCGTCGGCCGTGAGCAGGCCCATGCAGTAGCGCGCGTCGGTGGCGCTGGCCGAGAACGTGACGAACACCCGCCCGTTCCGGATGAGCACGGCCGGCCCCTCGTTCACCCGGAAGCCCTGGATCTCCCAGCTCAGCGTCGGCACGGCGATGCGCACGGGCGCGGTCGCCAACTCCAGCGGGGAGGCCATCTCCGCGATGTAGAGGTTGCTGTTCGTGGCGATCCCGGGTTCGCTCTGCGCCCACAGGAAGTACCGCCGGCCCCGGTGCTCGAACGTCGTCGCGTCCAGCGTGAACGACTCCCACCCGGTGACCATCCGCCGGGGTGGCGCCCAGCCCTCGGCACGCGGGTCGGCGTTCGGCGACTCCAGCACGTAGGTGCGGATGCGGAACGGGTCGTCCGAGTCGCCTGCCGCGAAGTAGACGTACCAGCGGTCGCCGACGCGGTGCAGTTCGGGCGCCCAGATGTAGCCGGCCATCGGCCCGGACGCCGGACGGCGCCAGATGGTCCGCTCGCGCGCCTCGGCCAGCCCGTCGAGCGTGCTCGCGCCGCGCACCACCACGCGGTCGTACTCGGGCACCGAGCCGGTGAGGTAGTACATCCCGTCGACCGGCCGGGTGATGAACGGATCGGCACGCTGCTCGACGAGCGGGTCGCGGGTGGTGAGCGCGGTCTTCTCGGCGGGGGCGGCCGAGGCCGTACCGGTCGTGGCCGACGGGAGGACACCGACCGCCGCCAGGACGCCGCCCGCACGGAACAGGGATCTGCGATCGAGACTGGTCACGAGCCGCTCCTCGCCTTGATCCGGATGAACGTCACCGAGTACGGCGGGAACGTGTGCGTGAACGTGCCCGCGACGTCCATTCGGGACTCCACCGGTGCGATCGGGTTGGTGTGCTGGGTGTTCACGTCGTCCGGGTCGCCGTGCAGGGTGGTCACCCGCGCCCGCCGCTCCACTTCGGCACCTCGCAGGTCGACCGTGGTGCGCGCCGCGTTGGCCTGCGCGTTCACGACCTTCACCACCAGTTCGCCGGTCCGGGTGTCCCTGGTGACCACCTGGCGGAAGGGCTCGACCTTCTGGCTGTCGGTGAACTCGCCCCACTTCTCGCCGTCGAGGAACAGCGTGACCGTGCGACCGCGGACCTGGACGCGGAGGTCGTACTCGCGGCCGGTCTCGATGGTCGTGCTGTTCGAGATCAGCGTCGACTTCCCGCCGCCCTCGGCCTTCTCCACGGCCGACTGGGTGTTGTTCCAGCCGCCGAGGTTCCACCAGTAGTAGTTGCCGGAGTCCTTCACGCCGAACGCGACCAGGAATCCCTCGCGGCCGGCTTGCTTGGTGGCCTTCACCGACAGGTCGTAGTTCTGCCAGGCGGGATCGCCCGCCGTGACCATGGTGTTCTCGGCGGCCGCGTCGGTCTGTGCGTACGCCCCGCCGGTCACCGCCCAGGTCCCGCGGCCGGCGATGTTCGTCCAGTTCGCGTCGGTGCCGGAGAAGTCGTCGGCGAACAGCGGAGTGCCCTCCGGTGTGGACACCACCACGTCGTCGTAGGACGCGGCGGTGGCCCAGGTGGACAGTCCGACCGCGCCGGTGATCGGCAGGTCCTCCGTGGACGGTGTGCCGGTGGCCGTGCTGGGTACCACGTGGTCACCGACGTTGGTCATGAACAGCTTCTGGACCTCGTAGCTCGCCGAACCCCAGGACGCGCGGTTGTTGAACCAGATCAGGTCCGGCCGCCACTGCACGTAGTCCTCGTTGGCGAGCAGCGGCGCGTAGGACGCGAGTTCGACCACGTCCGCGTTGCGCTCGAGCCCCGTCATGAAGGCGGCCTCGGTGAGCGCGTTGTAGAAGCGGTTGTCCTGCGAGGCGTACTCGCCGAGGAACACCTTCGGGCCGGCGCGGTCGTAGGCGTCGTAGCGCTCGTTGTTCTGCAGGAACCAGGTCGGGCTGTTGTAGTAGTGCTCGTCGACCATGGCCACGCCGGCGTCGCGGTTGAGCTGCCAGAGGCGGTCGAAGTTGGCGCCCGTGTCGTCCGGTCCGGAGTTGCTGATCACCGTGATGTCCGGGTACCGCTCCTCGATGGCCGCCCGGAACTGGGTGAAGCGGGTGAAGAACGCGTCGGCCAGGTTCTCCTCGTTGCCGACCGCCAGGTGCGTGAGCCCGAACGGTTCCGGGTGACCCAGCTCGGCGCGCTTGCGGCCCCACGGGGAGTCGGTGGGCCCGTTGGCGAACTCGATCAGGTCGAGGGTGTCCTGGATGTGCCGCGCCAGCAGCGCCGGGTCGTCGGTCGCCTGGTTCTGCCCGCAACCGGTGACCAGCGCGGGAACCACCGGCAACGGCATGGCGCCGATGTCCTCGGAGAACTGGAAGTACTCGTAGTAGCCGAGACCGTAGGACTGGTTGTAGCCCCAGAAGTTCGCGTTGGTGGCGCGCTGTTCGACCGGACCGATCGTGTCCTTCCACTGGTAGGACCGGCGCCGCTCCCAGTTCGGTGCCTCGTAGCCGTAGTGGCTGCCGGTGTTCACCAGGCAGCCGCCCGGGAAGCGCACGAAGCCGGGACGCAGCGCGGCGATCTTCTCCGCGAGGTCGCGGCGCATCCCGTTGGCCCGGTTCTTGTACGTGTCGCGCGGGAACAGCGACACCATGTCGAGCGCGAGCGAGCCCGCTCCCCCGCCGCTGACCAGCAGCCGGCCGGTGATGCTCGCCGTGCGGGCGGTGATCGTGCCGGTGTAGCGCGTCCAGTCGCCGCGCACCTGGATCCGCAGCGGGTCGGCCAGGTTCGCCCCGGCCGGATCGGTGACGGCGACCGTCAGCGGCGTGCCGGCCGACTGGTCGGTGCGCGCCCACACGGAGAAGTCGTACTTCTTGCCCTTCTCCACCCGGATCCCCGAGTTGTAGCCGGCGTTGATCACCCCGGCCGGCAGCCCGAGGCGCAGGTACCGGCGGTTCCGCTCGTTCAGCCGGCCCGCGTCGTCGACCACGTCGACCGTTCCGCCGGCGCCGCCCAAGGGTGCCCACGAGGTCAGCGGCGTGTAGGTCGCGTTGTCGGCACGGTCGTACTCGAACGACCGGTTCTGCACGAGCTCGGCGTAGAGACCGCCGTCGGCCGCGCGGTTGATGTCCTCGAAGAACACGCCGTACAGGTGCTCGGCGATGTCCGCGCCCTTCCCGGCGGCGTCCACGGTGATCGTGTAGTCGGTCTCGGCGGCCTGACCCGTGCCGGGCAGGCCGATCAGCGTGCTCGCGACGAGGACCGCCACGAGCATCCGGGATCGTGACATGGCTGCTCCTCGGTTCAGGGGAAGGCGGCGCGCACGCGGTTCAGCTCGGACCGCGTGACGGGCAGGACAGTGCCGTGCCGCGGGCGCGCGGGCAGCTCGTAGGACTCGGCCATCCGCCACTGGCCGGACGCGAGATCGGTGGTCTCGAACGGGACATACCCGCGCCCGCCGAACTCGTCGATGAACAGATACCAGCGGTCCTCCGTGTTCGACCTGAACACGGTCGGCCCCTCGCCCCGGCTGATGTCGCCGCCGCCGATGCAGTCCGCCACGAAGTCGTAGTCGGTGTCCCGCAGCCACCGCGAACTCTCGGCCACGATGAACTTGCCGCACGGCGCGCCTTCGCCGGCGGCGCGCTCGTCCTTCGTGAACCGGTAGTACCGGCCGCGGTGCTCGATCACCGTGGAGTCGATGACCGAGTGCCCCGGGTCGACCCACACCCTCGGCTCGCTGAAGGTGCGGAAGTCCCGCGTGGTGGCGTACAGCATGCGGTTGTAGGTCTCGCCCGTGTGGCCGGGATCGTCGGCCGCGTACAGCTTCGAGGCCCAGAACACCACGTAGGCGTTGATGGTGCGGTCCCAGTACGCCTCGGGCGCCCAGGTGTTGCCCGCCGTGTCCGGCGACACCCGCACGTGCCGCTGCGCCGACCAGTGCACCAGGTCCGTCGACTCCCAGACCTCGATGTGCTTGCTGCCGAAGCGCTGCGCGCCGTCCCAGTCGCCGTTGCCGTGGATCCGCAGATCGGTGGCCAGCAGGTAGAACCGGTCGCCCTTCGGCGAGCGGATGACGAACGGGTCGCGCACGCCCTTGTCCCCCAGCGCGGACGTGAGTACGGGTGCGCCACCGTTCAGTTCGTCCCAGTGCAGCGCGTCGTTGCCCCGGCTGGCCGCCAGGTACACCTGCTCGCCCGTCTCCGTGCCCTCGCCCGTGAAGTAGAAGAACACGTACCCGGCCAGACGATCGGACCCGCCGGACGCCGCCGCGGCTGGGACGGTCAGCCACGCCGCCAGGACGGCGAGTGCGAGGGTGAGCAGACGGAACCGGCGGCGAACGGGCAGTGTCCGCATCAGATACCTACCAAGGTGCGCTGGATCACAAAAGTGAGCGTTAACATAGAACGGGTTGTCGAGCCTGTCAATGTCGCAACTTTCTGGCATCAGAGGCTTGACGAGCGCGCTGTGAGCGCTCACTCTTGGGCCCCAGCATCGCGGACGACGCGGTCCGACACGGAGGAAGAGCTGTGCTGAAAACGATCACGACCGCGTTGGCCGCGGTCCTGCTGGCGGGGTTGACCGCTTGCGGTAGCGGTAGCGGTGGGTCGGGCGCCGCGGACGACGGCAAGATCACCATGGGATTCGCCCAGGTCGGCGCGGAGAGCGGCTGGCGGACGGCGAACACGAAGTCGGTCCAGGACGCGGCGAAGGCCGCCGGGATCGAGCTGAAGTTCTCCGACGCGCAGCAGAAGCAGGAGAACCAGATCAGGGCGATCCGCTCCTACATCCAGCAGAAGGTGGACGTGATCGCGTTCAGCCCGGTCGTCGAGACCGGCTGGGACACGGTGCTGCTGGAGGCGAAGCGAGCGAAGATCCCCGTGATCCTCACCGACCGGGCGGTCGACTCGAAGGACACGTCGCTCTACGAGACGTTCCTCGGCTCGGACTTCGTGGAGGAGGGCAAGAAGGCCGGCCAGTGGCTGGTGGAGAACACCCAGGGCCCGATCAACGTGGTGGAACTGCAGGGCACCACGGGCGCGGCACCCGCGATCGACCGCAAGGAGGGCTTCGCGGACGAGATCGCGTCGCGGCCCGACATCAAGGTGGTCGCCTCGCAGACCGGTGACTTCACGCGCTCGGGCGGCAAGCAGGTGATGGAGGCGTTCCTCCAGTCCACTCCGGACATCGACGTGGTGTATGCCCACAACGACGACATGGGGCTCGGCGCCATCGAGGCCATCAAGGCGGCCGGCAAGAAGCCCGGCGTCGACATCAAGATCATCACCGTGGACGCGGTGAAGGACGGCATGCAGGCGCTGAGCGACGGGGAGATCAACTTCATCGTCGAGTGCAACCCGCTGCTCGGACCGCAGCTCATGGACCTGGCGAAGAAGGTCGTTGCCGGCGAGGAGGTCCCGGAGCGGGTGGTCACCGAGGAGACCACGTTCACCCAGGAGCAGGCGAAGGCCGTGCTGCCGGAACGCGAGTACTGACCGGTGACCCGGTCGGCCGCGGTCCTCGTCGCCACACCCGGCGTGGTGGCGAGGACCGCGAGTCCCCCGACCCGGACGTTGACGCAGAAGGCGATTTCATGACCGAGTCCCCGTTGGTCGAGCTGCACGGCATCTCCGTGTCGTTCCCCGGCGTGAAAGCCCTGCGGGACGTGGACTTCCGGCTGTTCCCCGGCGAGGTGCACGCGCTGCTCGGCGAGAACGGCGCCGGCAAGTCCACGCTCATCAAGGCACTCACCGGTGTCCACGTCCTGGACGCCGGTGAGATCCATCTCGACGGCACGCCCGTGTCGTTCGGTGGCCCCGCGCAGGCGCAGGCGGCCGGCATCAGCACCGTGTACCAGGAGGTGAACCTGTGCACGAACCTCTCGGTGGCGGAGAACATCCTCCTCGGCCGGGAGCCGCGCCGGTTCGGCTCCATCCACGGTCGCGCGATGCGGGCCAGGGCCGCGGAGCTGTTGGGGCGCATCGGGTTGGGTATCGACCCGGCGTCCGCGCTCGGCAGCCACCCGATCGCCGTGCAGCAGCTCGTGGCGATCGCGCGGGCGGTCGCGGTGGACGCGCGGGTGCTGATCCTCGACGAGCCGACGTCCAGTTTGGACGCCGGTGAGGTGGCCGAGCTGTTCCGGATCGTCCGCGTGCTGCGCGACCAGGGCGTGGCCATCCTGTTCGTGTCGCACTTCCTCGACCAGGTCTACGAGATCGCCGACCGGATGACCGTGCTGCGCAACGGCGCGGTGGTCGGCGAGTACCCGACGACCGAACTCACGAGGGTCCAGCTGGTGTCCGCCATGATCGGGCGCGAGCTGGGGGTGCTCGACGAGGTGGAGCGCCGCACAGAGCACCGCGTGCCGTCCACCGCTCCCCTGCTGCAAGCCGAAGGACTCGGCCGCAAGGGCGCCATCGCGCCGTTCGACCTGGAGGTCCATCCCGGCGAGGTGGTCGGGCTGGCCGGACTGCTCGGTTCCGGGCGGACCGAGCTGGCGCGGCTGCTGTTCGGCGCCGACCGGGCCGACTCCGGGCGACTGCTGCTCGACGGGAAGCCGCTGAAGGTGTCCGGGCCGCGCTCGGCGATCGGCGGCGGTATCGCGTTCCTCTCGGAGAACCGGAAGGCCGAGGGGCTGGTGGCCGACCTGACCGTGCGGGACAACCTCATCCTCGCCATGCAGGCCGCCCGCGGCTGGACCAGGCAGGTGTCCCGGCGCACGGCCGACGAGCTGGTGGCGAAGTACGTCGCCGCACTCGACATCCGGCCGGCGAACCCGGACGCCGTGGTCGGCACGCTGTCCGGCGGCAACCAGCAGAAGGTGTTGCTGGCGCGGTGGCTCGTGACCGAGCCGCGGCTGCTGATCCTCGACGAGCCGACCCGCGGCGTCGACGTCGGCGCGAAGGCCCAGATCCAGAAGATGGTGGCCGACCTGGCGGCCGACGGGATGGCCGTGGTGTTCATCTCGGCCGAGTTGGAGGAGGTCGTGCGGGTGTCCGACCGGATCGTCGTGCTGCGGGATCGGCACAAGATCGCCGAGCTGTCCGGGCAGGACGCCGACGTGGACGCCGTGGTGGCGCTCATCGCGGGTGAGGTGGAGAAGGTGGCCTCGTGAAAGCCAACCGTCTGCTGTGGCCGGTGCTCGCGCTGGTCGCGCTGCTGCTGCTCAACGTCGCGTTCACCCCGTCGTTCCTCGCCATCCGGCTGCAGGACGGTCACCTGTTCGGCAGCCTGATCGACATCCTGCGCAACGGGGCGCCCACGCTGCTGATCGCACTCGGCATGACGCTCGTCATCGCCACCAGGGGCATCGACCTGTCCGTCGGCGCGGTGGCCGCGATCGCGGGCGCCGTGGCCTGTACGCACATCGCGGAGACCGGGAACGCGGTCACCGGCATGGCACTGGCCATCGCGCTGTGCGCGGTTCTGGGACTGTGGAACGGTTTCCTCGTCTCGGTGCTCGGCATCCAACCGATCATCGCGACGCTCGTGCTGATGACCGCCGGACGCGGCGTGGCCATGCTGCTCACCGAGGGCCAGATCGTCACGGTGAACAACGACGTGTTCCGCCAGGTCGGCGCCGGCTTCGTGGTGCTGCCGATCGCGATCCTCATCAGCCTCGCGGTGTTCGCGGCGGTAGCGCTGGTCACCCGGCGCACGGCGCTGGGCATGCTGATCGAGGCGGTGGGCGTGAACCCGGAGGCGAGCCGCCTGGCCGGGGTCCGGTCGCGGACGATCATCTGGACGGTCTACGTGTTCGCCGCCCTGTGCGCGGGCGTGGCGGGCCTCATGATCGCGTCGAACGTCAACGCGGCCGACGCCAACAACGCCGGCCTGTGGATCGAGATGGACGCGATCCTCGCGGTGGTCATCGGCGGCACCCTGCTGACCGGCGGCCGCTACTCACTCACCGGGACGCTCGTCGGCGCGCTGGTCATCCAGACGCTCACCACCACCGTGTACACGATCGGCGTGCCACCCACCGCGACGCTGGTGTTCAAGGCGGCCGTCGTGATCGTCGTCTGCCTGCTGCAGGCACCGAGAACGCCACGGGTACGGCCCCGGGCGGCGGCCGAACCGGAGAAGGCAGGCTCCCGATGACCACGAGGCCACCGAAGACCCCGAAGATCCCGATCTTCACGCCCACCACCACGACCACATCGGTCACCAGGCGCGTTCCGGAACGGTTCCTGCCCGTCCTCGCCACCTTCGTGGTGTTCGTGCTGACCTTCGGCGCCGGCGCGGTGCGCTACGAGGGCTTCGCCACCGGACAGGTCGTCGCGAACCTGTTCATCGACAACGCGTTCCTCATCGTGGTGGCCGTGGGGATGACGTTCGTGATCCTCACCGGTGGCATCGACCTGTCGGTGGGCTCGGTGATGGCGCTGTCCACGATGATCGCCGCCGCCACGCTGCGTGCCGGCTGGCCGCCGGGGCTCGTGGTGGTCGTCGTGCTGGCTGTCGGCGCGGTGCTCGGCCTCGGGATGGGCATCATGATCCACCGGTTCGGGGTGCAGCCGTTCATCGCGACGCTCGCCGGCATGTTCCTGGCCCGCGGGCTGTGCTTCCTGATCAGCGAGGAGTCGGTGGCCATCTCCGACGACACGTTCTACTCGTTCGCCACGAGCACCATGGAACTGGCGGGCGGCGTGACCATCACCTACAGCGTCCTGATCGCGCTGGCCGTGGTGCTGGTGGCGGCGTATGTGCTGCACCTGACCCGCTTCGGCCGGACCGTGTACGCGGTGGGCGGCAGCGAGTCGTCGGCCACGCTCATGGGCCTGGCCACCGGCCGGGTCAAGGTGGGCGTGTACGTGATCAGCGGGGTCTGCTCGGCGCTCGGCGGTCTGCTGTTCAGCGTCTACATGCTCTCGGGTTACGGCCTGCACGCGGTGGGCATGGAGCTGGACGTGATCGCCGCGGTCGTGGTGGGCGGCACGCTGCTGGCCGGCGGCGTCGGTTACGTGATCGGCTCGGTGGCCGGTGTCCTGGTGCTCGGCACCGTGCAGACGCTGATCTCCTTCGAGGGCACGCTCAACTCGTGGTGGACGAAGATCGTCATCGGAGCGCTGCTGCTGGCGTTCATCGCATTGCAGCGCCTCATGCTGCGCCGCCAGCGGGTGACGTGATCAGGACGCCTCGACGGTGACCGAGTAGGCCGTCCACGCCCGGGCCTGCTCGCTCACCGTGATCCCCAGTCCCGGGCGGGCGGACAGGTGCATGCGCCCGTCGCTGATCTCCAGGCGCTCGTCGAACAACGGGTGCAGCCAGTCGAAGTGCTCGACCCACGGCTCGCGCGGATAGGCGGCGGCCAGATGCACGTGGATCTCCATGGCGAAGTGCGGTGCCAGCCCCAGGTTGGCGTGGTCGGCCAGGGTGGCGAGCCTGAGGAACTGGGTGATGCCGCCGATGCGCGGGGCGTCGGGCTGCAGGATGTCGACCGCCCGGTGCCGGATCAGCTCGTGGTGCTCGGCGACGCTGGTGAGCATCTCCCCCGAGGCGACCGCCGTGGTCAACGCGCGCGCGAGGTCCGCGTGTCCCTCGGCGTCGTAGGCGTCGAGCGGCTCCTCGATCCACACCAGACCGAACTCCTCCAGCGCCGTGCCGATCCGCATGGCGGCCGGCCGGTCCCACTGCTGGTTGGCGTCGACCATCAACGGCACGTCGTCGCCGAGGTGCGCGCGGACCGCGGCGACCCGGCGCAGGTCCTCGCGCCAGTCCGGCTGCCCGACCTTGATCTTGATGCCGCCGACGCCGGCCTCCAGCGTGCGGGTGGCGTTGTCCTTCACGTGCTCGATCGACTCGTGCAGGAAGCCGCCGGAGGTGTTGTAGCAGCGCACCGAGTCGCGGTGGGCGCCGAGCAGTTTCGCCAGCGGCAGGTTCGCCCGCTTGGCCTTCAGGTCCCACAAGGCGATGTCGATCGCGGCCAGCGCCTGGGTGGCCGCGCCGCTGCGCCCGACGGAGGCACCCGCCCAGACCAGCTTCGTCCACAGCCTGCCGATGTCGCTGGGATCCTCGCCGATCAGCTCGGGCGCGACCTCGCGGGCGTGCGCGAACTGCGCGGGCCCGCCGGCACGTTTCGAATAGCTGAAGCCGACCCCCGTCAGGTCGGCCTCCGTGCGGATCTCCGCGAACAGGAACGCGACCTCGGTCATCGGCCGCTGCCGGCCGGTCAACACCTTGGCGTCGCTGATCCCCGTCGGCAGGGGCAGCGTCACGGAGGACAGGGTGACCGAGACGATCCGGTCGAGGACGGCGGGCACGAGCGGCGGTGGCGTCACTGCCCCATCCAAGATCCTCGCGCGTCGCGTGTCCAAGAGTTGTTTCGCATGGCTCGATACCCGAAACGCATCAGTGCTGTTTTACTGAACCGCTTAACTGAACAATTTAAGTAAGATGATCAATGCAAACGGTCTGGTGATAAAGCCTTTTCGCTGCGTATGGTGAGCGACACTCGCGCAGATGGATCACTTTTACTGATCCGGTTCAGTGAATCGAGGCGACGATGCTCCTGATCGACGGCCGGCCGTGGCTCGGCGCGAACTTCTGGTCACGGGCGGGGGGACCGCTGATGTGGCGGAACTACGATCCCGAGCTGATCCGGCAGGAACTCGAGGTGCTGCGAACGCACGGGATGAACCTCACCCGCTCGTTCTTCTACTGGCCGGACTTCATGCCGGAACCGGACCGGGTGGACGAGGACCTGGTCGCGCACTACGCCGACTTCCTCGACCGCCACGTCGAACAGGGCATGCGCACGATCCCGACGTTCCTGGTCGGGCACATGTCCGGCGAGAACTGGGACCCGTCGTGGCGGGGCGGCCGCGATCTCTACACCGACGTGTGGCTGGTCGCCCGTCAGGCGTGGTTCGTGCGTGAGATGACCGCGCGGTTCCACGATCACCCCGGGGTCGCCGGGTGGCTGATCTCCAACGAGATGCCCATCTACGGCGAACCGTCCACACGCGACCACGTGACCCCGTGGGCGGAGCTGATGGTCCAGGCCGTGCGTGCGGGCGGCGGCACCCAGCCGGTCTCCATCGGCGACGGGGCATGGGGGCTGGAGATCACGGGCGTGGACAACGGGTTCTCCGTGCGCGACCTCGCCGCGATCACCGACTTCGTGGGACCCCACGTCTACCGCATGGAGAACGACGTCGTCCGCCAGCACCTGGGGGCGGCGTTCGTCTGCGAGCTGGCCGGCTCGCTCACCGGGACACCGGTGGTGCTCGAGGAGTTCGGCGTCACCGACAACTTCGTCTCCGCCGAGCACGCCCGCCACTACTACCGCCAGGTCCTGCACAACACGCTGCTGGCCGGCGCGACCGGGTGGATCGCCTGGAACAACACCGACTACGACCTCCCCGACCAGGACCCGTACCGCCACCACCCGTTCGAGATGCGCTTCGGGCTCACCGACGCCGCCGGCCGGCCCAAACCGCAGCTCGAGGAGTTCCGCGACTTCACGGAGGTGCTCGACCGGGTGGACGTCACGCGTTGCGCCCGGCCACCGGCGCGGGCGGGCCTGGTCGTACCGTCCTATTCGGAACACGAGTACCCGTTCACCGAGGACTCCGACCGCACCTACGTGTTCGACGTCCTGCGCCAGGCCTACGTCACCACGCGCGCGGCCGACCTGCCGGTGCGCCCGGTGCGCGAGCGCGACGGGATCACTCCCGGTCTCGCGCTCTACCTCGTCCCGTCGGTCAAGCAGCTCACCGCGCCGGCCTGGCGTGCGCTGGCCGCGGCCGCCGAGGAGGGCGCGACCGTGTACGTCTCCTACAGCCCCGGCGGCAACGACGTGCAGCGCGGTCCCTGGTACGCCGACGTCAACGGCATGTTCGGCGTCGAGCACCAGCTGCGCTACGGCCTGGTCGACCCGATCGAGGACGACGAGGTGACCGTCCGGTTCGTCCGCGCGCTCGGCCCGATCGCCGACGGCACGGAGTTGCGCTTCCGGGTCGGCGGCAACGAGAACTCACGGGCGTTCCTGCCGGTGCGGCCGACGGAGGCGGAGGTCGTGGCGGTCGACCGGCACGACCGTCCGGTCCTGCTCGAACGCCGGGTCGGCGCCGGCCGGATCGTGTTCTGCACCTACCCGTTGGAGGGCATGGCGGCCGCGCTCCCCCGGGTCAACCCGGAACCCACCCACGTCCTCTACGACGCGCTCGCCGTGCTGTCCGGGGTGGATCGCCCGGTGACCGTGGCCGACCCGCTCGTGCACGTCGGCCATCTGTCCCACGAGGACGGTCGCCGCTTCGTCTGGCTGGTCAGCCAGGAACCCGACGAGTGCACGGTCCGGCCCACGGTTCTCGGCAAGCTCACCGAACTCGCCGGCGGGCCGGTCGACACCGTGACCCTGCCGCCCTACGGGGTCCACGTCCTGCAACTCGCCCTCGACTCCTGATTCGCCCCAGAAAGAGAGAACGTCATGCGAAACCGGTGGAGGTTACCCGCCCTGCTCCTGTCGGCCGCCCTGGTGGCCGCGTCCTGCACGGGGGTGGACGGGCCCGACGCGGGGAGCGGGGCCGGGGGCAGCTACCCACGCGCGCAGACCCTGTTCACCAGCGGCACCCAGTGGGGCACCCCGGTCAACTGGAACCCGATCATGAACTGGACCTACGCCACCGGCACGGTCGGCCTGGTCTACGAAACCCTGTTCCTCTACGACCCGCTGACCGACGAGTTCGAGCCGTGGCTGGCCGAGAGCGGCGAGTGGACGAACGAGACCACCTACGAGGTCAAGCTGCGGGAGGGTCTCAAGTGGGCGGACGGAGAGACGATCACCGCGGAGGACGTGGTGTTCACCGTGGGCCTCGGCGAGATGGAATCGGTGCCCTACCACAACCTCTGGGAGTTCCTGGACAGCGCCGAGGCGGTCGACGACCTCACCGCCCGCTTCACGTTCTCCGAGCCGCGTTACCAGCAGTGGGCGAACTGGACCTACTTCAACGCGATCGTGCCGGAGCACCTGTGGCGCGACCGGTCCGAAGAGGACGTCATCGCCGGCGCGAACGAGGACCCCGTCGGCTCCGGCCCGTACAGGTTCGAGGCGGCCGACCAGGACCGCCAGGTGTGGGTGAAGAACGAGGACTGGTGGGGCAAGGAGGCACTCGACCTCGACGTCAAACCCAAATACATCGTGGACATCGTGAACTCCTCCAACGAGGCCGCGCTGAGCCAGCTGTTGGAAGGCAACATCGACCTGTCCAACAACTTCCTGCCCGGCATCTCCTCGCTGGTGAAGGGCGGCTACAAGATCCAGACCTACTTCCAGGACGCCCCGTACATGCTGGCCGCCAACACCACCTGGATGGTGCCCAACACCACGAAGGCGCCGCTGAACGACCCGGCGTTCCGTCGTGCGCTCGCGGACTCCGTCGACACCGACAAGATCGCCGACTCGGTCTACGGGCAGATCGTGACGCCCGCGAGCCCCACGGGGCTGCTGCCGATCTGGGAGAAGTACATCGACAAGGCGCAGGTCGACCAGCTCGGCTACTCGTTCGACACCAACCGCGCCAAGCAGTCCCTCGCCCAGGCCGGCTACCGCGACACGAACGGCGACGGGCTGGTGGAGAACAAGGACGGCTCGCCGATCGAACTCAAGCTCGCCACCCCGTCCGGCTGGACCGACTGGAACGAGTCGGCCAGGGTGGTCGCGGAGGGCGCGAAGGCCGCCGGGATCAACCTGGTGTCCGAGACGCCGGCCGACACCGTGGTGCAGGACATGCGTGAGACCGGCGAGTTCGACCTGATCCTGAACAACGAACGGCAGATGGACTGCACGCCGTGGACCTACTACGACTACGTGTTCCGCCTGCCCATCCAGGAGCAGCAGACGACCGTCAACTTCGGACGGTACGAGAACCAGCAGGCGTGGGACCTGGTCAACCAGCTCGACGCCACGTCGATCGACGACCTGGCCGGCATGCAGGCGATCACGTCCCAGCTGCAGCGCATCCAGCTGACCGACGTGCCGGTGATTCCCCTGTGGTACAACGGCCTCTGGTCGCAGGCGAGCAACTCCACGTGGACCAACTGGCCCTCGGCCGAGGGCGGCGGGCCCACGGTCGTGCCGACCATGTGGCGCGGTTACCTGCAGCGCGGCGCCATCAAGATGCTCACCGAACTCCGTCCGGCCGAGCAGCAGTAGTCGATCGATGGTTCGCTACTTCAGCACCAAGCTGGTGATCTACGCGCTCACGTTCTTCGTGGCCGTGACGATCAACTGGCTGATCCCGAGGTTCATGCCGGGCGACCCGGTCAGCGCGATGGTCGCCCGGGCCCGCCTGCAGGACCCCAACGGCGTGGCCGCCATGGAGGAGTTCTACTCCAACCTGTTCGGCTTCGACCTGCCGGTGTGGCAGCAGTACCTCAACTTCTGGGGTGGGCTGTTCCGCGGCGACCTCGGGATCAGCCTGTGGGCGTTCCCCCGGCCGGTCAGCGAGATCATCCTGGCGGCCGTGCCCTACACGCTCGGTCTGCTGATCCCGGCGATCCTGCTGAGCTGGTGGGCCGGCAACAAGTTCGGCGCCTACGCGGCACGCAAGAAGCTGCTGGACAATACGGTGTTGCCGGTCTGGTACGTCCTCACGGCCACGCCGTACATGTGGCTCGCCATCCTCATGGCGTGGGCGCTCGGCAAGGTCGCGGGGCTCTTTCCCGTGGGCCGCAGCTTCAGCGCCTCGCTGGTGCCGGAGTGGTCCTGGGTGTTCGTCTCCGATCTGATCAGCCACTGGTTCCTGCCGTTCCTGTCGCTGTTCCTCGTGGCCTTCGGCGGCTGGGCGATCGGCATGCGGAACCTGATCATCTACGAGCTGGAGGCGGACTACTCGCACTACCTGGGCGCGTTGGGCGCACCGCAGAAGCTGGTGCGCCGCTATGCCTTCCGCAACGCGCTGCTCCCCCAGATCACCGGGTTGGCGCTGCAGCTGGGTGTGATCGTGGGTGGCGCGGTGGTGACCGAGATCGTGTTCGACTACCGCGGTCTCGGCTACCTCGTGCTCGAGGCGATCAAGACCAGTGACTTCTTCCTGTTGCAGGGGATCTTCCTGTTCATCGTGATCGGCGTGCTGATCGCCAACTTCATCATCGACATCGTCTACGTCCTCGTCGACCCGCGCACGAGAGCAGGAATGGTGGGCACATGACATCCCTGGTGTCAGCTTCAGGTCGCTGCCAACCGCGCCCAAGGGGAACGGGACGCGACCCAGCCAACGGTACGTCCCGAACTGAACGGCACCAATCAAGGGCGACCAACACTTTCAAGTCCGGGGAGGCGGAACAGTCATGAGCACGCCCGAGCCGGTCTCCGGCGAGGAGGTCGCGGCCGTTCCGGGTGTCGCGACCGTGCGTGGCACGGGTGTGCGTCGGGAGGCACTGCACTTCGCGCTGCGCAACAGGAAGCTGGTCGGCGGGCTGGCGTTCGTCGTGGTGTTCCTGCTCGCCGCGCTGGTCGGGCCGTTCTTCGTGGCCGACGATCCGCTGGCCTACGTCGGCCCGCCGAACGAGGGTCCGTCCGGTGAGTTCTGGTTCGGCACCACCACGTTCGGACAGGACGTGCTGGCGCAGTTCCTGCACGGCCTGCGGTCCACGTTCCTCGTCGGCACCGTGGCGGCGCTCATCGCGGGTGCGCTCGGCATGCTCATCGGGTTCACGGCGGGCTACCGGGGCGGGATGGTGGACGAGGTGCTGAACATGATCACCAACGTCGTCCTGGTGCTGCCCGTGCTCGCCGTACTGATGATCATCGCGGCGTACCTGCAGGTGCGTGACGTCGGAGTGCAGGCCGTGATCATCGGGCTGTTCTCCTGGCCGTGGGTGGCCCGTGCGGTCCGCGCGCAGACGTTGACGTTGCGGGCCAGGGAGTTCGTGGACCTGGCCCGGCTGTCCGGCGCCCCGGTCCGGCGGATCATCTTCCGCGAGATCGCGCCGAACATGGCCTCCTACCTGTTCATGGTGTTCATCCTGCTGTTCGGCGGCTCCGTGCTGTTCGCCGCGACGCTCGACTTCATCGGCCTCGGCCCGACCGACAGCATGTCGCTGGGGCTGATGCTCAACCACGCCAAGCAGTGGAGTGCCATGAATCTCGGCATGTGGTGGTGGTTCATCCCGCCAGGGCTCGGCATCACGGCGATCGTCGGCGCGCTGTACATCATGAACGTGGGTCTGGACGAGGTGTTCAACCCGAAACTGCGGGAGACCTGATGCTCGAGGTCGAGGATCTGCGGGTGCACTACCGGACCCTGCGCGGTGACGTGCGGGCGTTGGACGGGGCCAGCTTCGCCGTGGCCGACGGCGAGATCATGGGGCTGGTCGGCGAGTCGGGCAGCGGCAAGACCACGCTCGGCAAGAGCCTGATCCGGCTGGACGGGCGCATGCGGCACGTCGGCGGACGGTCACTCTGGACGGTCGCGAGCTGCCCATCGGCGACGACGCGCGGATGAACGACTACCGGTACAAGGAGGTCTCGGTCATCCCGCAGTACGCGATGAGCGCCATGAACCCCACCCGGCGCATCGGCCGGATGGTGCGGGAGCTGGTGGAGTCGCGCGGGATCCGGTTCGCCACCGTCCGGTCCGAACTGGACCGTCGGCTCGACCTGGTCGGCCTGTCCCGGGAAGTGCTGGACCGCTACCCGATCGAACTGTCCGGCGGGATGAAGCAGCGGATGGTCATGGTGATCTCCACGCTGCTGAACCCGTCGCTGCTGATCGCCGACGAGGTCACCTCCGCGCTCGACGTGTCGACCCAGCGCTCGGTGGGGCTGGCCCTGGCCGGCTTCCGCGACCACGAGCTGGTGCGCAGCATGATCGTCATCACCCATGACGTGTCGCTCGTGTACCAGATCGCCGACACGATCATGGTGATGTACGCGGGAAAGCTGGCCGAGAAGGCATCCACCGACGTGATCGTGGAGTCGCCGCGCCACCCGTACACCCAGGCGCTGATCTCCGCGCTGCCCGAGGTCGGCGTCCGCTACGACGGCAAGCGGCTGACCGGTATCGCCGGCAGCCCACCGTCGCTGCGCCCGCCGCCGTCCGGTTGCCGGTTCCGCGCCCGCTGCCCGCTGGCGTTCGACAAGTGCGCCGAGCAGCCGCCGTTCGCCGAGGTCTCCCCCGGTCACTCGGTCGCGTGTTGGAGGGCCTCCTGATGCTCAGGCTGGATCGGGTCTCCAAGACCTACAAGGTGGGGTCGTTCGGCCGTCAGGAGATGCGGGCCGTCCGCGACGTGAGCTTCGAACTGCGGCCCGGCGAGGTCGTGTCGCTCATCGGCGAGAGCGGCAGCGGCAAGTCGACCATCGGCCGGATGATCCTGCGCCTGGCCCGGCCGACCAGCGGCACGATCACCTTCGACGACACCGACGTCGCCTCGCTGCGGCGCGGCTCGCTCAAGGAGTACTACCGCGAGGCGCAGGGCGTGTTCCAGGACCCGTTCAGCACCTTCAACCCCGTGTTCAAGGCGGACCGGGTGCTGGCCATGATCCGTCAGGCGTACTTCCCCGGCGTCGACTCCGCGGAGTGGTCCGACCGGGTCGAGGAGGCGCTGCGCGCGGTGGCGCTGAATCCCGACCAGGTGCTGGACAAGTACCCGCACCAGCTCTCCGGCGGGCAGTTGCAACGGCTGCTGATCGCCCGCGCGCTGCTGCTCGACATCAAGCTGCTGGTGGCCGACGAGGTGATCAGCATGCTCGACGCCTCCACCCGGATCGACGTGCTGAACCTGCTGGCCGACCTCAAGGAGCGGGGTCTGGCGGTCCTGTTCATCACCCACGATCTCGCGCTCGGCAACTACCTGGCCGACCAGACGGTGATCCTGCGTCGCGGCTCGGTGGTGGAACGCGGCGCCACGGCCGCGGTGTTCGGCGATCCCATCCACCCGTACACGAGGACGCTGCTCTCGTCGGTGCCGCGACTGGGCGTGCGCTGGACCGAGGAGGACATCGAGCCGGGACCGTGCCGCTACCACTCCCTCCACCCGGACGGCGGGCCGGTACTCGCGGAGATCGGGCCCGATCACTTCGTGGCATGCTTCGCACTGAACGAGGACCGGAAATGCGAGACAGCGTGACCAGACGTGTGACGATCGCCGACATCGCCGAGAAGACGGGGCTGTCGAAGGGCGCGGTGTCCTACGCCCTCAACGGGCAGCCCGGGGTGTCGGACGAGACCCGGCAGCGGGTGCTGCGGATGGCCCTCGAACTTGGCTGGCATCCCAACAGCGCCGCCAAGGCGCTCTCCGGTGCGCGGGCCGGCGCGTTCGGCCTCGTCATGGCCAGGGCGCCGGAGACCCTCGGCATCGAGCCGTTCTTCATGAAGCTGATCTCCGGCATGGAGAGCGCGATGGCCGCCAGCCAGACCGCGCTGGTGCTGCAGGTGGTCGCCGACCACGACAAGGAGATCGCCACCTACCGCCGCTGGTGGGCCGAGCGCCGGGTCGACGGGGTGTTCCTCATCGACCTGCGCTGCGACGACACGCGGGTGCCGGTGCTGGAGGAACTGAAGCTGCCGGCCATGGTGGTGGGCGGCCCCGGCCACCACGGCAGCCTGCCCGGCGTGTGGATCGACGACGCCGGCGCGATGGTCGTGGTCATGGAGTACCTGGCCGCGCTGCGCCACCGCCGCATCGCCCGGGTGGCCGGCGTTCCCGGCATGCTCCACACCGAGCTGCGGACCCAGGCGTTCGACGAGGTCTCCGCCCGGATCGGCCTCGAGTCCACGACCATCAGCACCGACTACACGCCCCGACCAGGGCGCCCAGGCCACGCGTCGGCTGCTCAGCGCCGCGTCACCGCCCACCGCGATCGTCTACGACAACGACGTCATGGCGGTGGCCGGCGTGTCGGTGGCCCACGAGATGGGCGTCGACGTCCCGGGTGAACTGTCCGTCATGGCCTGGGACGACTCGGTGCTGTGCGAGATCGTGCACCCGCCGCTCACCGCCGTGAGCCGCGACATCGTCGCCTACGGCCGCCACTCGGCCGAACGCCTACTGGCCTCACTGGACGGCCAGCCGATGCGCGACTTCGAGAACGCCCCGCCGCGACTGGTGGTGCGCGGCAGCACAGCCCGACCCGCCACGCCCACCGCTTAACCGCGTAATCCCGCCTCCCTCCGTTTGTAGATCAATTGTTCAGCGATCTTAAGTCTTGACACTTAACCGGTTAAGCGTTTTGGTGAAAAGTATCCAACTCCCTGCGCGCCCTGGCGGAACCGCAGTGTCAATGACGACAACGTGAGGGATGACATGTTCAAGAGATGGGCGACGATCGCGGCGGTCGCGTTGAGCGCCACCGTCCTGCCTTCGGTGGCGAATCCGGTTGCGTCAGCGGAAGCCGCGGCAGCCGGTTTCCACGTCGCGAACGGCAGACTCCTCGACGCGAACGGCAACGACTTCGTGATGCGGGGCGTCAACCACGCCCACACCTGGTACACCGACCGCACCACCCAGGCATTGGCCGACATCAAGGCCACCGGTGCCAACACGGTCCGCGTGGTGCTCAGCTCCGGTGACCGGTGGACGCGCAACGACGCCACCGACGTCGCCAACGTCATCGGTCAGTGCAAGGCGAACAAGCTGATCTGCGTGCTGGAGGTGCACGACACCACCGGTTATCAGGAGCAGAGTGGCGCCGTCAGCCTGGCCAGGGCCGTGGAGTACTGGAAGAGCGTCCAGAGCGCCATGACCGGCCAGGAGAAGTACGTCATCCTCAACATCGGCAACGAGCCGTGGGGCAACTCCGGCTACACCGGGTGGACCCAGGCGACCAAGGACGCCATCACCTCGCTGCGCTCCGCCGGCTTCCAGCACACCCTCATGGTGGACGCGCCGAACTGGGGCCAGGACTGGGCGTTCACCATGCGCGACAACGCTGCGTCGGTCTTCGCGGCCGACCCGCAGGCGAACACGGTGTTCTCCATCCACATGTACGGCGTGTTCGACACGGCCTCCGAGATCAACGACTACCTCGGCCGGTTCGTGTCCGCCCGGCTGCCGATCGTGGTCGGCGAGTTCGGCAACGACCACAGCGACGGCAATCCCGACGAGGACACCATCTTCGCCACCACCCAGCAGCTCGGCCTCGGCTACCTGGCGTGGTCGTGGTCCGGCAACGGCGGCGGCGTCGAGTACCTCGACCTGGTCACGAGCTTCAACGCGTCACAGCTGACCGGTTGGGGGCAGCGGGCGATCAACGGCACCAACGGCATCCGGGCGACCTCCCGCGAGGCCAGCGTCTACGGCGGCGGCGGTGACCCGTCGGACACGACCCCGCCCAGCACGCCCGGCACCCCGGCCGCGTCGAACGTGACCGCCAGCAGCGCCACCCTGACCTGGGCCGCGGCCACCGACGCCGTCGGCGTCACCGGCTACGACGTGGTCCGGGTGAACGGCTCGACGGAGACCGCGGCGGGCAGTTCCACCACCACCAGCACCACGATCACCGGCCTGACCGCCGCCACCACCTACTCGTTCGCCGTGTACGCACGGGACGCGGCGGGCAACCGTTCCACCCGGTCGAACACGGTCACCGTGACCACGCAGACCGGTGGTGGCGGTGGTTGCTCGGTCGCCTACGACATCACCGGCCAGTGGCAGGGCGGTTTCCAGGGCGACGTGACCGTCCGCAACACGACCACGACGTCGGTCAACGGCTGGACACTGCAGTGGTCCTTCGCGAACGGCCAGGTCATCAGCCAGCTGTGGCACGGCGTCCTGACGCAGAGCGGCGCACAGGTTCAGGTACGCAACCAGACCTGGAACCCGGTCATCGCGGCGGGCGGCTCGCTGAGCGTCGGTTTCACCGCGTCGCACAACGGCACGAACACCGAACCGACGGCGTTCACGCTCAACGGGGTCGCGTGCGCGATCGCGTGACGCGTCAGGTCTTGTCGGGGATGGCGTCCAGCACGGCCTGGGGAACCTCGTGGACGGCACCGCCGCAGGCGAGGTACGCCCGGAACCCCGGCTCGTTGGCGTTGGGCACCTGAGTACGCACCGCGATCTCCGGGCGGTCGTGGGCGTACTCGACCTTGAACACGATGTCGCCGTACACGTGGTCGGTGCCGGGGATCGGGATCCGGGAGTCGCCCTTCAGGAACCTGACCATGTCGTCCTCCTCGTCTGATGATCCGTTGAGCAAGGCGGCAAACTGCGCGCGC
This sequence comes from uncultured Actinomycetota bacterium, assembly GCA_963825445.1. Taxonomy (GTDB): domain Bacteria; phylum Actinomycetota; class Actinomycetes; order Mycobacteriales; family Pseudonocardiaceae; genus Actinophytocola. The sequence goes on along the minus strand of CAWGTM010000019.1, from coordinate 36,136 downwards.
GTGCCACGGTAGGCGTTCGCGTCGATGGGCTGGCGCCCGGCGACCGAGGCCGAACTCGTGAACTGCAGTACCGCGACGGGCAGGCCGCCGTAGCCGTCCCAGTAGTGGGGCGGCACGTCGACGTACTCGTCGGGGATGGTGCCCGGCAGGTTGTCCGGGTAGCGGGAGGACCACAGCGGCGGCAGCCCGGCCAGCGACGGCGACCCGAGCTGCTGCCAGTACCAGCGGGGCAGGTACAGCAGCGGCACCCGGTACCCCACGGCGCGTAGCCGGCCCACCATGTCCCAGACCAGGCCCACACCGCCACCGTCGGCCTCGACGTCGGGGATCACCGGCACGTTCTTGGGCACCACGCGCTCGATGTGCGCGACCTGCGCCGCGGCCGACGCGCTGGCCCGCTGGTAGTGGTAGGCGGCCACCAGCATGCCGCTGTTGCGCGCGTTGGCGAGGTTCTCGGCGAATCTCGCGTCGACGAACCCGTTGCCCTCGGTGGCCTTGAGAATCGCGAACGCGATTCCCTCCCGGGCCGCGCGCCCGAGATCGAAGGCCCCCTGGTGGTGGCTTATATCGATCCCGAAGGTGATCGCCATCAGCTCCTCCTTGCTCGTCCGAGCGGGTGGGATCCGTGGTCGCCGTCCACGCTAGGCGTCTCGCCGCGACTCATGAACGACTAGCGCCAGAATTACCCAAACGGCCGAAAGGGATCACTGACCGTGATAGCTCGTGGCGACAACGTCCTGGTCAAACGCCAGCGAGCCATGGCGCCGTCACGCGGTGTGGTTCCGGACCGAGCGCCGGTCAGGAGGCCGAGCGGGCCACCCGGTCGGTCAGCACCGTGTAGCGGACCAGCGGGTGGAGGCGGTAGCGGCCGCTTCTCGGCTGTGCCACCAGGTGGCGGTCCAGCAGGTCCTCCAGGGCGGCTCGTGTCCGTGCCGGAGTGCAGCCGGCCGCGGCGGCGACCGTGGCCGCCTCGCCGTCCGCCGGTAGGGCGGCCAGCGTGACGAGGACCCGGCGCAGTTGGTCAGGCAGCGGTCGGACGGCGGACGCGATCAGTTCGGCCACCGGTGGCAGTCCCGCCACGCCCAGGCCCGCCAATCGGTTGGCCAGCTGTCCGACCGTCCACACCGGACGTCGGGACAGGATGTCCGCCGCGGCACGCAAGGCGGCCGGCAGGCCGTCGCAGAGGCGGGCCACCTCATCGACAGCGGGGGTCCCCGACAACCCGCGAATCCGCTACCACCGCCCGGAACAACTCGGCCGCCTCCGCCACCGGAAGTGGTTCCAGGGTGATCGTGCTGGCCCCCGGCAGGCGCAGCGTCCTCGTTCGGGTGGTCACCAGCACCAGGCTGCCGGGGCTGCCGGGCAGCAGCGGCAGCACCTGCTCGACACTGCCGCGCGTCGTCCAGCAGCACCAGCACGTGGCGGTGTGCCAGTTCGGCCCGCCACAAAGCGGCCCTTCCGGACACGTCACCAGGAACGTCCGAGACGCCCAGAGCGGCCAGCAGCCTGCCCAGAATCTCGTCCGGACTCGCCTCACCCAACGACACCTGGAGTTGGGCGTCCGGAAAGGACGGTGCGAGGCGGTGCGCCACGTGCACGGCCAGCGCGGTCTTGCCGACGCCCGGCATTCCGTCGATCACGCCGACCGGGACACCGGTGGCGGAACCGAGCGCACACAGGCGCGCGACCTCCGCGTCGCGGCCCGTGAAGTCCGGTACGTCCCGGACGAGGTCCCTGCGGTTGCTCGGCAGCCGCGCGCGCTGGCAGCGGTGCACGACGGCCAGCGCGTCACGCAGCTCGCGTCCCGGCTCGGCACCCAGCTCGTCGGCCAGGATCACGCGGACCCGCTCGTAGACGGCCAACGCGGCGCCGTGCCGGCCGGCGTCGCTCAAAGCGAGCATCCACCGCGCCCACGAGCCCTCCCGGAACGGGTCCTCGTCGGTCAACGCGCGGAGCAACGCGATCGCCTCACGCGTCCGGCCGAGCCTGAGATACGTCTCGGCGAGGCCCTCCTGCAGCTCCCGGCGCAGCTCGGCCAACCACGAGAGCAGACCGGTCGGCACCTCGAGCCGCACGCCGTCGCACGGTTCGCCGCGCCACAGGTCGAGTGCCTCGGCGAACAGCGCGGCCGACTTGGTCAGGAGACCGTCGGTCAGCGCGAGCCGCGCGTCGGTGGCCAGCCCCTCGGCCCGGTCGACGTCCAGTTCACCCGCGTCCACCCGGAGCCGGTACGCGCCCGGCCGGCTGTCGATCCGCGAGCCGTCGACCGGTTCGGGCAGTGCCTTGCGCAGCTGCCAGACGTAGGTCTTGAGGTTGGCGGCGGCCGACGACGGCGCGTCCAGCTCCGGCCAGGTCGCCGCGACCAACTGCTCCACGCGCACCCAACGGTTGGCGTTGAGCAGCAACGTGGCCAGCACGGCCGTCGGTTTCCCGGCCGGCAGACCGATCACACGTCCGTCCGAGGCATGCGCCTCGACGGGCCCCAACAGGTGAAAGAGCATCACCGACCCCGCTCCCGTCAGCTCCATGTCCCGGCGCCACCCTCACCCACCGAACATGAGAATCGGATGACAGCGGTGCCCACGGTGCGGACGTTACGACGACGGAGCGGGGACCCCTCCTGGCGAACGGCTGGTCAAGCGTGCACGTGGCAGTTACCGGTCATCTCACGGCATCTGCATGACCGCGAACGTCTCCCCCGTCCGTCCGGCGAGCAACGCGATCCGGCCGATCCGCGGCACGTCGAACGGCTCGACGACCACCGTCCCACCCAGTTCCGCGGTGTGCGCCGCGAGCTTGTCGGTGTCGGCGGCCTCGACGTAGGCCAGCCAGTACGGCGGCGTCGCCGGGCCGAACCCGCCCTCGGCCGGCATCACTCCACCGGCTTCCGCGGTGCCGGCCAGGAAGACCGTGTAGTCGACGGTGGCGGCCGGCATCTCCATGGTGATGTCCACGAGACTCCACCCGAACACCGCGCTGTAGAACGACCGGGCGCCCGCGAACTCCGGCGTGCACAGCTCGGCCCACGTGAACGCCATGGGCTTGGTCACCAGGTCCGCCTCGCGACCCTCGCGGACCACGAACGTGGCGCCCGCGGGGTCGGTCACCACGGCCGACGAGCCGGGCGCGGTAGTCACCGTGCCACCGTGCCGCGAGGCCGCCGCGCAGGTGGCCGCCGAGTCGTCGACCACGGCGTGCAGGTTCCACCCCGCACCGCCGGCCGCCCCGTGCCCGGCGACCACCTGACCGTCCACTGTGAACACCCCGTCGTCGGCCGGATGCCAGCCGAGCAGGTCGCGGTAGAACGTCAGATCCCCGCCGGAAAGGTCCATCCAGTACATGTCCTACCTCACGATCAGTTGGAGAGCTGCCATTGGCTCGCGTCGCCGTCCGCCGTACTTCCGTCGCCCACGACGTCGCGTGCCGCGAGGGTGGGCCAGCCGGCCTGGAGCGGTGCGGCGTTCTCGGCCGCGGTGAGCAGACGCGTGTCGTTGAACGCGTTGCCGAGGCTGAAGATCGCCTCGCCGAGCAACGCGATGAACGCGACGCAGGCGCCGACACCGATGACGATCCCCGCGGGAATGCCGACGATGGTGCCCGAGGCGGCCAGGGCACCGATGATGCCCCCGATCAGGGTGGAGACCGCGATCCCCACGGTGGTCCAGAAGCTGGTGACCGCGGCGGCGATCGCCTTCATGGACTCGTTGATCTCGTTGGTGGCGTTGCGAACGGACTCGAGTGCCTTGACCTGTCCGATCCCGACACCGATGTAGTAGACGTCGGCCGCGCTGCCCTTCCACCTGCCGTAGCTGGGCAGCCGCTCGCGGCCCAACTCCTGGGCCTGTGCGATGGCCGCGGCGCCGACCTGTTGGGTCCAGTCGTCACCGACCTTGCGAATGGCCGATGGATTTCCCCCGAGGTCGATGATGAGCTTGCCGATCTCGATCAGCGTGCGGATCCTCCACTGCTCGAACTCCCGGACCTTCTCCAGGACCCAGGCGCCGAGCAACGTGGCCGCGACCTCGCCGACCGCCACGAGCAGCGCCGAGAACTCCTCGATGTGGCCGATGACCTCCCGCAGCTTCTCCTGTGTCATGCGAAAGATCTCGTCGGCGACCTTGTCGTCCGGTTGGGTCACTGGTCCGGCTCTCCCTGCTTGATACGGAGGGCGGCTTCGCGGTCCTCCCGCTCGAAGGTGTCGGCGACGTTCTTCAGCAGGCCCGACACCTCGTCCATGACGGCACCGCCACCGGACAGTGCGGTGACGAACTTCTGTTTCATCCGGTCGTAGCCGGCGACGAGGGCTTCCGCCCCACCCACGGACTGCGGGATGGCCCCGAGTTTGTCGGCGAGCGTGATCCCCTGCGCCACCTGGTGCGCTTCCCGCAACGCGTCGGCCGCACTCGCCCATTTCTGGGCGTCCGCCCGCAGGGCGTCACAGGCCACCTCCACTCCTGGCGTGGTCATGTCAGCGAAGCCCCAGTTCCTTGCTCAACGCGGATGGATCGGCGGCCAGTTGCGCCAGCCTGGCGAGTGCCGCCGGCGGGGTGACGGCCGTCGGGTCCTCGGTCGCCAACCGTTCCCCCGCCGCCGTGAACGCACCGAGTGCCTCGACGCGGACGCTCGAGCGAGTCGCGGACTTCGCCCAGCCCGGGTCCACGGTCACCGTGATCACCCGCCCGTGGCCCGCGGTGACCTCGACCGTCCCCTTGCGACCCCGGGCACTGACCGTCGCGGTGACCGCCGCGGTCAACTCCCGTTGGTAGATAGAGGCATCGCGGTCGAACGCCACGAGCAGCTCGGCGACCTCGGCCTGGAGATCCCTGGCGACCGCGCCGTCCGGATCGCCGCCGGCGTCGCGGGCGTCGGGCCGGGGAACGGGCCGGAACTCGGTCCGCGGCTCCAGATGTTCGAGCTGATCGGACAGCCGGCCGGTCAGCGCCTGGTTCGCGGCGGCGCACAGGGCGGACCCCAGCTCGCGCGGACGCAGCTTGTCCCGCCACTTCGCGGCGATCACCACGTCGGTCACCAGGCCGAGCCGGTCGACGACCACCGCGACGACGCCGGTCTCGTCGGTGCCCTTGAACAGGCTCGCCTCGTCCTCAGCCGGCATGCTCGTCACGCTCCCGCAGCGTCTGCGCGGTGATCCAGCCCCGTTCGGCGGCCAGCGCGCCTGCCTGGAAACGTCCCCGGGCGCCCAGTCGTTCGGTCAGATCGGACACCATCCGCCGCACCGTGCGCACCGACACGGCGAGCCGGCCGGCCGCCACCTCGTCCGTGCAGCCGGCCAGCATGAGCCGCAGCAGGGCCTCGTCGCGCTCGTCGAGCAGGTCGCGTTCGCCCGCCGTGTCGTCGAGCGGACCGGCCTCGGTCCACAACCGCTCGAACAGTTCGGCCGTGGTGGCCACCACGCTCGGCAGGCGCAGCACCACGGCGCCGATCCGGTGCCGGCCGCCCCCCGGAGCCAGCGGGAACACGGCCGCCACCCGGTCCACCACGAGCGCGGACATCGGCACGTCGGCCACGGTGCGCACCTCGACACCGTCACCGGCGATCCCCCGCAGGTGGCGAAGGGTCAACGGGTCCTGGCGGGCCCGGTCGGCCACGATCGTCCGGAAGTGGACGCCGGCACGCCGGATCGGCCAGGTCGGCTCGGCGGGGCGGCGCGATCGGGTCCACGTAGCCCGATCCGGTCAGCATGAGCGACACCACCTCGGTGCGCGCCTGGCTCACCAACGCCGTGATCCGGGCCCGGACCGCCTCGGGTCCGTGGGACACGTCGAGCGCCCCGTCGAGGCGACCGCGGTGTGCCGGGTCGAAGTCCTCGGCCAGGCTGGCCGCCGCGTGCCGGGCGCGCTCCAGTTCGTGGCGGGCACTGACCATCTCCGCCTCCCGGCGGGTGATCAGCGCGGTGAGCGCCAACTGTGGATCCACGGGCCGCAGCCGCGTGCCGTCGGCACTCGTGCGTACGAGGTCCAGTTCGGCGAGCCGCGTCATCAGGTCCACCACCTCCGGCACGGCCACTCCCAACCGGAGTGCGAAATCCCGGACCGTCCACGCGGGACGTTCCAGTGCGGTCCGATAGGCCGCCTCCTCATGGGGATCGACCCCCAGGTGGGTGAGTTCGGCCGGCGGACGGACGGCCACCGGCCCTGGTACGACGAGAGGATCGGCCTCTCCGGCGGTCAACGTCATCGCACCCCTCCTCGCACTCCCCGACTGGTTCGGGCAATCCTGCGCATCCGGTGTCCACTGCGGATACATCGACGGTCAACCGGGGACGCCCGGGGTACCACCCTCGGCGCGGCAACCGGTCGGTACCGGCATCGGAATGACCGGAAGCGGACGCGATCACCGAACCGGCCGGGGTACGAGAAATAGCCTGGCCGGGTGGTGAACCAGGAGCAGGCAGTTCAGGCACTGACCGCGTGGACCCAGGCCGTGGACGCCGCCTACGCACAGGCATTACCTTCACAGCCGACCTTTATCGAGTCGGTCGGCGAGGGCATCGAGGACGTCCTCAACGGCGCCGCGACGCTCGGGCAGGCCGCCCTCGACCACCCCGAGGCCGTGGTGGAGTTGGCCGGTGGCCTCGCTCTGGCGGCGGGTGGCTACGCGCTCGCCACGGGTGGCGTCGTGGTGAGCGCGACCGGAGTCGGTGCCATCATGGGTGTTCCCGCCGCGGGTGCCGGGTGGGCCATCGCCGCCGCCGGTGGGGTGGCGGCCGTGGACGGCGCGCGCCGGCTGACCGAGGCGGCCAGCCTGAACCCCGCCGCACCCATCCAGATGGACTGGGGCAACAAGAAGAAGGAAGAACAGGACCTGCGGGATCAGGCCGACCACGCGAAACGGTCGAACGACGCGTGGAAGGAACAGCAGGAGAACCTCAACAAGACACCGAAGGACGTCCCGCCGCTGTTCCGCCAGCAGGAGAAGAAGAGCCGCTGGTGGTGAGTTACTTCGGTCGGAGGCGCTCGGCCACGCGGGCGACGTCCTCCGGGGTCGCGTTGATCTCGAAGTGCATCTCGTCCTTGCGGCCCGTGTAGTCGCCGCCCCAGCGGACCACGCCGTCGACCTCGCCGATGATCTTGTGGATCTCCGCGACCTGCGCCGGGGTGAACGTGCCCGTCGCGCCGAGCCCGTGGCGGGTCGCGTTGATGTCGACGGCCGTGGCGCTCGCGTGGTTGGAGACGGCCGTGCTGCCACGAACGGGGCGGTTGGCGTAACCCCAGTCGTCGGCCTCGCTCTTCGTGGAGTTCAGCCCCGCGTTCTCGACCCGCGCGCTGACCTGGCCGAGCACGTGCATGAGCACGTCGCCCGCCGGACCGTCGGCCACGGTCACCCGCACGTTCGTGCCGGGGATGGTCCGCGCGCTGCGGGGCGGGTCGACCGGCCACCCGTTCTGGGACTTCGCCCCGGGCGGCGCCGCCTTGCCGGCCAGCTGGTTCACGAACCGCTCCCAGTTCAGCACGGCCTCGCACTGGGCACACATGCGTCTGCTCCTTCGCTCATCGGTGGGTCGGTGGTCTCCCGGCGATGATGTCGCCGATGTTGTCGTAGGACTGCTGGGTCTCCGGCTTGTTCCAGAAGTAGTCCAGGTGCGCGGCTCCGTGTATTCCCCGACGTTCGAGGGTCGCCTGCCCTCCGGCTCGGCCGCGACCTGGTTCGCCCCGAACGCGTCGTCGCCGGGGTCCTTGCCGAACCAGTTGAGATCCGCGATCCGGTCCTGGTTGTCCTCCACGACCCACACCCGGTCGGCCGGGACGTCGAGCTGTGCGGCTGTGTCGACGCCCACGCCCGGGCTGCCGACGAGCACGATGTCGTCGACCGGCAGACCGCCGTCCCGTGCCGCGTAACCGATCACGGTCGAGCCGTAGCTGTGGCCGACAAGAGTGTGGTGTGCGTCGGGATTCACCGTGTCGAGGCCCTGCTGGAACCGGTCGAGCGCCTGGTTCGCGTTGGTCGCGAAGTGCTCCTGCGACGCGGCCAAGGGGTCGTTCGGTGCGTCGTAGCCGATCCACGAGATCGTCGCGGTGTTCGCGCCCGGCACCCGGTTCGCCGAGTCGAACAGGCTGCTGTTCTGGTCCAGGATCACGGGTAGATCGTGGAAGCCGGCGCCGGTGCCCGGCACGAAGGTGCCAACGTGCGCCGCGGTGTCCGGGTTGCCACGGGACACGATCGCCTTGCCGTCGCCCGCGTTGTCGAACCCGAGCAGGTAGGTGTCCTGCCCGTCCGGGCCGAGCTTGTCCCGCAGCACGGTCAGCTGGCGGTGCCGCTCCGCGAGTTCTGTCGCGCGGTCGGTCGCCGCGTCGCCCGGAACGCGCCACGCCTCCTGTTCCTGACGCTTGACGTCGGCGACGGTGCGGTCGAGGAGGGTGCGGTTGGCCTCGTCGCGGACCGCCGCCGGCAGACCGTCCAGCCCGGCCACCAGCTCGGGTCGCTCGGTGACGTATCTTCGCCTGTCCGGTTCGGACACCTGTCGCCACCACTCGGCGAGCTGTTGTGGCGTCGCGCCGGCCGGTGGCGCCGGCAACGCGGCGGCCGCCTGCGGCATCATGGCGTCGATCGCGCCCATGAAGGTCGTCAGTGCCTGTCTGGCCGCGTCGGTCATCGCTTCTCCCCAGAAATCGATCATCAGACGCCGAAGGCCTGCTTGGCCCTTTCGTACAACACCACGCGCCGGTCGTAGTGGGTGTACCCGCCGTTGATCCCGAGCGTGACCGTGCGGTAGTCGCCCTGGTCGGCGTAGCTGTTGAGTGAACGTCCTTTGACCTTTCGGTCGCCCCAGTACCAACCGGCCACGCGGAAGCCGACCTCCGGTGTGGCGGCGAGTTCCGGGCGGCCCACCAGGTCGATGCCGAGCGCCTTCCCGGCGGCGGCGTAGTTGGCCTTCCCGGTGAGCTGGATCGGGCCTCGGCCGTAGTAGTTCGCGTTGCCAGGGCCCAGTTTGCCGCTGTAGTTCGGCTTGCCCGTCTCTTCGAAGGCTCTCAGTTCGGAACTCTCGTGCGCCAGCTGCGCCACGAACATCGCCTTGCGGATCGGGGTGTTGATCTGCTGCTCGGCCATCGCCTGGTTCAGCAGCGGCAGGTACCGCTGTGCCTTCTCCAACGGCAGGTTCGGCATGACCGCCCGCAGTTGTTCCAACGTGACACCGGCACTGGGAGCGGCGGCGAGGGCCGCATCCGCCGGCATTGTCCCGTCGATGAAACGCTGGAAGTTCAGCAGTGCGGCTCGCTGTGGCTCGGTCATGACCGTCCCCTGTGGAATGTGTGTCAGATGGCGACGCCGCGGGCCCTGAGCCAGGGCAACGGGTCGATCTTCTTACCGCCCTGGATGATCTCCAGGTGCAGATGCGGGCCGGTGGACTGACCCTTGTTCCCCATGGTGGCGATCTGCTCGCCCGCCGCCACCCGCTGCCCGACCTTCACCCCGTAGGTGTCGATGTGGCCGTAGACGCTGATCGTCCCGTCCGTGTGCCGGACGCGGACCCACTGACCGAAGCCCTGCGCCGGGCCGGCGTTGATCACCTCGCCGTCGGTCACCGCCTTGATGGGCGTGCCGATCTTGTTCGCGATGTCGATGCCGTTGTGGTTCGTGCCCCAGCGTGGCCCGAATCCGGAGGTGAGCCTGCCCTCGGCGGGTCTGACGACCGGCGGGCCGGGGGGCGCGGCGGCGGGCCCGGTGGCGGACGCGCCGCCCGGCATGGTCCCGTCGACGAACCGCTGCCAGTTGAGCACCGCTGCTCGCTGCGCATCGTGCACGACTGGAACTCCTTCTAGCGTGGACGGTTGTACGTGTTGTCGATCTGACCGACGACGACGTTGTCGAACACGGTCAACTCCTGTGCCCAGGCCATGTCCTTGGTGGCCAACGTGCGTGTGCCCTCCGGGCGGTACTGGATGAACTCCCCGTCCGGGTAGTCGTCGCCCTTCAGTCCGATGTGGAAGTACTTCGGATCCACGGACAGGTCGAGGGTGCCGTTGGCCTCACCGATCGGCGTGACGCTGTTGAGCATGCTGTAGTCCATCCGGAGGTGGTTGGGTTCGGCCGCGGTGACCACGACGTTGTTGGCCGCGCCACCGGCTTCGGTGTTGAGCGGCCGCGCCGGGACGGTCACGTCGTCGTAGGTGCTCGGACTGACGGTGACGCTCACCTCGCCGGTCCTGGTGTCCCACGCGACGGCGAACCGGTAGGTGGCGTTCGGGTCCGGTGTGGACGGACGGCCGTCGCCGTCCAACAGGCCGAAGGCCGCGCTCTCGTTCGCGATGTAGAAGCGGCTGAGCAGGATGCCCTCGTCGCTGCCGGGGATCGTCGCGCCCGTCCTGGAGATCGCGCGCTCGGCCCCCGGAGGTGTCGGGCCGAAGAAGGCTTCCCTGGCCGCCGTGAGATCACGCTCCCCCGGCATCAGCCCGTCGATGGTCCTCTGCAGGGTCACCAGGGCCTGGCGAGCCGGCTCGAACGCTGTGGTCATCCTGGCCTCCGATCAGCGGCGCGGCCGAGTCCGAAGTGGACCCGGCCGCGGCCGTACCGACGACGACTACGCGGGGGGCGCGGCCGTCGGCGCCGCCGCCACGGCCTGTGCGCCGAGGTAGGCCGCGGTGAGCGCGCTGGCATTGCACACCGCGTTGATCCGCGCGGTGGAGTCCTCCGCCACGCTGGTCAGGTGCTGCTGCGCACCGGTCAGCACATCGCTGGTCTGCTGGGTGCTCTGCCCCAGGGTGTTCATGGTGGGCACGAACTGGTTGGCCGAGGCGCCGCTCCACCCGGGCGTCACCGCCGCACCGACCTGTGTCGCGTCCTGATCACCGGTCTTCAGTGCCGCCATGATGGTCCCCAGCTGTTCGCCGCCGGCGATCATCGCGTCCGGATCCGGCGCCAGCAGCATGTCGGCCTTGGCCAGTGTGGGGGCGATGTCGATACCGAGCTGTGCCGCCCATTGGGAGATCACTTCGCGACCCGGCATTGCGGTTGGCATGTCCGCGTTCCCTTCTCCGTCCCATCCGGACGGTGTGGCGGACCGGCCGGTGGCCGGCCCGCGTCGATCAGATCACCGGGGGTCCTGGCCGGTCGACGCGACGTTCTGACCGCTGTTGACGTCGATCGTGGTGACGCCGTCGGCCAGGGTGCGCATCGACTGACCGAGGCCCGCGTAGTTCTGGGCGGACTGCTGGATCTGGCCGCCCGCACCGGTCAGCGCGGCTTCCAGCGCCGGCCAGTGCTGCTCGGCCGAGCCGGCGAACGCCGCGCGCAGCGAGGCGAGCTGGTCCAGGGCCTTGGCACGGTTGTCGAGTTCGGCGCCGTGGTCGATGAATCGGCCGCCGCCGCTGGACAGCGTGGTCGGGTCGAAGGCCGGCCCCCGCGGGTCACCCATGGTCGTCTCCCTTCCGGTGCGCCGTCACCATTCGCGGCGTCACCATTTCGTGGACAGTCGTCGCATCGCGGCGGCCGGGTCGTTCGCCATCTCCGCCATCACCTCGACCAGCGAGTGGCCGCGATAGGTGACCTCGCCGACCAGTTCGTCACGACCGGTGGCGGCCTCCCGTTCGGCCTCGCGGATCGCCTCGGTCACCAGCTCACCGAGCCGTTGTGCGCCATGGCGTCGCGGTGCCCGCTGGTCGATGTCCACTTCGGACAGCGAACCGTCGAGCCCCATCACCACGGTGACCAGGTCCACCTCGACGGTCACCGAGTGCTGGGCGATGAGCTTCGTGTAGTCCTTGACGGAGCGGTCGATGTCCGCGTTCATGGCGTCGATGTCCCACGGCACGGCGTCACCGCTCCCGTCCGCCGGTGGCGGCGGTCGCCTCCGCGAACGCCGCCACCACACCGTCACCGAGCTGGTCGGACCGCAACCGGCCGACCATGCGCTCGTCGAACCGGACCGAGTGCACCCGACGGTCGCCGTCGACGGTGACCCGGACCGCGCCGCCGAGCGCGTCTCCCCGGAACAACTCCGGGGTCTCGTCCTGGTAGTGCATCGGTCCGGCCCTCAGACCGAGAAGTCGGACGCCGCGCGACGGTCGACCTGGTTCATGTTCATGGCGAACTCGTCGGACTTCGCCGCCACCACGGCGGTCCTGCTGCTCTCACCGAGCCCCGAGTTCTTCCACAGCCGCTCCGCTTCGTTGAACGCCGCGAAAACCTCACCGCTCGACACGCTCCGGAGCTTCGCGCCTTCGCGCTGCAGATCTTCCATCAGGCTGTTGATGTCCTTCGCGACCTTGTTGAGGTCGGCGACCATGGGAGCGAGTGTCGTGGGGGCACTGATAATACCGTCGGGCATTGTCGTGAGTCCTTTCTGTCAGGCGTTGAGCGGCGAACCGCTGAGAGCACTTCCGGCACCGGGACCGCCCGCGGCCGCGCCGGCGTTCCCGACCCCCTGCGCACCGGTCTGGTCGTGGTCGAGGAACCCGTATCCGGCGTTCTGCAGGGTCGTGGACCCCTTTTCCAACGCGCCGCTCAACCGGGTCAGGACCGGGGCCTGTTGCGCGAACTGCTCGACGGAGGCCCTCTTCGTGGCGCCCTGCCAGGTCCCCGCGCCATCGAGGGCGCGCTGGATCTGCGCGATTTTCGCCTGCACTTCCTGAGAGATGGTCAGACACGCGCTTGCCGCGATCTTCATCTGGACGGGATCAACTGTAAGATCGGCCATCGAACACTCCTGTTCTCACCAATTCGAAGCAATGCTCGGAAATTATCAAGCGGTACCGACTCGTACGGTCGGGTCGTCCTTTTGTGGCCGTTCCGGACTATTGCGGTGTCCGGCTGCGGTCATTCGCGTGGGCCACCCGTGCAACACGGCGCGAGCGCCGGCCTCGAACCGGCTGCGCGCGTCGAGCGTCTTCATGAGGTTCGACACCATGCGGCGCACCGTGCGGTCGGAGATTTCCAGCTCGGCCGCCGCGAGTTCGTCGGTGTAGCCCGCCAGCAACAGGCCCAGCAGTTCGTGTTCGCGGGCGTGGCGGCCGTCCGGTGTGCCGTCGGCGATCTCGTCCACCGGCGCGGCGCCCGCCCAGACGCGCTCGAACAGCTCGGCGGTCGCGGTCACCACACTGGGCAGCCGGAGCAGGACCACGCTGGGTCTGCTGCCGGTCATCGACAGCGCGACCGGCAGCAGCACGAGCCGGTCGTCGATGGCGAGCGCGGAGGTCGGCAGCCCGCGCGCGGTCCGCACGAACGCACCACCCGCCCCGAGTTCGCGCAGGTAGCCCGCCAGCCGCGGATCGGACCGCACGCGGTCGAAGAACACCGAGCGCACGGTCACGCCCCGCGCCACGGCGGCCTCGGTGGCCGGTGGCGGCAGCGCCACCGGGTCGAGGTATCCGCCGGAGGACAGGCTCATGGCGAGCACCGAGTGCGTCGCCTCGGCGAGCAGACCGGTGACCTGATCACGCACGGCCGCCTCGCCGTACACCACGTCCGGTGAACGGATCGCCTGTGGCGCAGCATGTCCATTGAGGACGCCGTGGACACCCTGGTCGAGGGTGAGCTGCGCGGCCGCGAGCCTGCTCTGCTCCAGTTCCCAACGCCGGTCGGCCAACTCCGCCTCCCGGCTGGCGAGCAGGGCGGTCAGCCCGATCGTGGGGCTGACCGCCCGCAGGTCACCGTCGGCGCACCGGCGCACCAGGTGCAGCCCGAGGAGCCGGCCGAGTGCCGTGGCGAACTCGTCGTCCGCGAATCCCAGCCGCCCGGCGAGTTCCCCGGGCGGCCAGGACGGCCGCGACAGCAGCGCCCGGTACAGCTGCTCGGCGACCGCGTCCAGCCCGAGACTGGTGAGTCCGGCCTGGTCCGCCGGGGTCATCTCGGTGCCGTGACCGTGCCGGTGCCCGCGTTCTCGACCTTGAACGCGTCGTCCTCCTGTGCCGCACCGTCGACCGGCGGACGCGGCCTGGGCTCCCCGCGCCGGAGCGCCTCCGTGCCCGGCACCGGCTGCTGGCTCTGGTCACCGGTACGACCACGCAGCCCCGCGGGTACGGCCGCCGAACCGGTGACCGTGTCCGCGGCCAGCGGAACCGGCACGCGCACCACGGACAACGCGGGCTTGTCGTCCTCGCGGTCCCGTGCGGGCGGCGCCACCACGGGCACCGGCGCGACGGCTGTCGCGTGCCCCCCGGAAGAGGTCGACGTCGCGGAGGTCGGCGTGAACCCGGCCATCGGCATCACCGGTCCCGACGACCCCATGCCCGGTGCCATGCCCGGTGCCGCCGCCGGCACTCCGGCCCCGGCCGGAGTGATCGTAGGCGCGGCCGAGCCGCCACCCACCCCGGCGAGCGTCGGGGACGCCGACGCGAGCGTCGGGTCGGCGGTCGGCACCGTCGGTCCCGCAGCGGCGTCACCGCCACCACCCACCGCTACACCGGGGATGTTGGCGGTCGCGGCCTGCTGACCCGACTGCACCGCCCCGGGATCGACGACACCGGACGCACCGGCGACCGTGGGCTGGTCGGTGACCGCGCCCAGCGCACCCGGTGCCACCGCACCCGGATCGGACAGCCCGGACGAGCCCGCCACCTGCGTGAGCTGGTTGGTGGGTCCCTGCGGGCCCTCCGAGAGGGCCAGCGGCTGCGGCGGAACCGGTTGGGGCGCCAGGTTGTCGGTCCGGACACTGTTCTCCAGATCCGTGCCGACCTGCAGCAGTTCGGTCGCCAGGTTGAGCATGATCGGTTTACCGCGTTCGGCCACCTGACGGCAGGCGTTGAGATCCTGCAGCACCTGCTGGTACTCCGCGTCGAGCGCGGTCATGGGCGGCACGGCGTCGCTGATCGACTGCGCCAGCTGGTCCAGCCGCGCCGGGTTGTTCTGGATGGCGGCGGCCTTCGTGGTGATCGACTCCTCGAGCCGGTCCAGCGCGTCCGACATGGTCTGTGCCGACGGCCCGGTCCAGGCCGCGATCTCGGACCGCATGGCCCGCACGGCCCGCATCGAGTCGTCGAACTGGCCGATCATGGTCTGCCAGTCCTGGCTGGCCGCGCCGAGGGCCGGGGTCAGCGCCTGGAGCTGGTTCACCCACTCGAACCACTGCTCCCAGCTCGGCCGGGGATCCGGTGGCAGGACCCAGTCGGTCCACCACAGGTTCGGGTCCCACATGGCCCACTCGGACTTCGCGTTCGTCCCGACCGCGGGTAGTGGAGAGCCCGCCGCGCCGGCGGGGGCACGGCTTTCCTCGACCGTCACCTCCGGAACGGCGTCAACGTCCACATTCGTCGTCTGTTCCACTGGACTGGACATGTCGATCTCCCGATCAGGTCGATTGTGGACTCATCGGTCCGGCCGCCCTGTTGACGTTCGTGGCGCTGTTGTCGTCGGTCAACTGCGCGGTGTTCGCCGTCTTGCGAAGGTGGTCGCGGAAGGTGTTGATGGAGTTGTTGACGTGCAGCTGGAACTCCTTGGTCCACTGCACGCTCGCGCGGTTCGTCAGCGAGAGGAACTGGGACTCGATCATCATGGGCATGGCGTCATGTTCCAATCACGTCGTTGCCTCGCGGGTCCTGGTTCCGGGAGGCGTTGAGCTGGTTGGCGTTGTTGTCGGCGGTGGTGTCGAGACTGGCCTGCTGGCCGAGCGCGTCCCGCGCCCCGCCGGCGCCGCTCTCGCTGACGTCCAGACCATCTGTGCCGGCCGCGACCGCGTCCGTGGCGCCCTCGTCGGCCACGCCCGCCTCGGCACCGCCGCCACCGCCACCACCGCCGCCGCCACCGACGAGGTCGAAGCCGTCGAGGCGCCGCTCGGCGCCCGCGGTCCGCGACAGGTCGGCCCTGGCGTTCTGGATGGTGCTGCTCGCCTGCTCGATGTCGGGCACCGGAAGGTTGGCACCCGGGGTCCCGGACGCACCGGGGGCGGCCGGCGCGCCGGACCCACCGATCATGGTGGAGATCGGCTGCGACGACGTGGCCACGCTGCCGGTGTCCACCGGCGCGCTGGTCCTCGCCGAGCTGGCCGAGCGCACGACCTCGACCGCACCGGTCGGGTTCGAGGCACTGACTGACACGTGATGCGACATAACTCCTCCTGCTCGTCTGTTGTGAAGCTAGCCAGCGTTGTGGGTGCTACGGCCCGAATGGACACCAACCGGCCGTTCCGAACGGCCCGGTGGTCCGCATTCGGCCAGTCGTCCCGATCACCACGACCGCCCGCGCTTGGGCTGCGCGTCGGGTGGGGAGACCGGTGCGGCGTCGGGTACCTGCCACAACTCCTCGTCGAGGACCTCCCCGCCGGCCGGCGTTGCGGCCGGATAGGACGGTTCGTCCTCGTGGTCACCGGTCCGACCGAGCAACTGGGACCGCAGCCCGGCGCGCAACGAGTCCCGGCCGCTGACCTGCCGAGGTGGCCCGCCGGCGAAGTCCGCCTCGCCCGGTTTGACCCCGCCCGCGCCCATTCCGCCGCCCCCCGGCATCATCGGCGGCATCATGGGCGGGAAGAAACTCCGCCCGTCGGCGCTGGAACCACCGCCGGCCACCATGTTCCGAGGCACGGGCTGCGGTCCCTCGCCACCGCCGCTCGGCGCCGCGAAGCGTGCGCCGTCCACAGTGGAGCCGCGTGGGTTGGTCCCCTGTGGACCGGCGGCGTCGCGACGAGCCTGCGGGCCACCGGTGAACGGCGTGGACACGGGGGTGAACGTCGTCGGTGTCGAGCTTCCCTGACTGGAACCCAGACTGCTGGGCGGCGTGAAGTCCGCGAGCGCCGCCGGTGGTGTGTTCGTGGGGAGCGTCGCGGTCGGCATGCCGGCGAGCGACGGGTCGGTGGGCGGTACCTCCGGCAGTTCCGGACCATCGGGCACTTCCGCGCCGGGCATCTCCCCACCGGGCACGTCGGCGCCGGGAGCACCGAGATCCGGAGGAGCACCCGCGGGACCACCGGGAGGCGCACCCGCCGGACCACCCGGAGGAGCACCGCCAGGCGGGGCACCCGCGGGACCACCCGGAGGGGCACCGCCAGGTCCACCGGGCGGCGCACCCGCCGGGCCGCCGGGTGGGGCGCCGGCGTCGGAAAGATTGCTCAGGGGACCACCGGGGGCCATCCCCCGCAACGGTCCTTCCCACAGGTGGCTCTGCCACGTCTCCATGGACTTGCGAACCGGGTCCAGCGCCGTGTCGACGTCCCGCGCGTGTTGCGCGGCCTCCTCGATCTTGCGTCGGGCGGTGGTCGCGTGACCGGCCGGGGTGACGACCACGACGTCACCCTCCATTCGGTACGACGGGACCTCGCCGCCACCGGAGGCGCCGACCCGTTCCCAGGCCTGGAAAAGCGCCTGCCCGAAACCGGCGGTCGTGCCGGACATCAGGTCGCGGATCTCGTTGACCGCCTGGTACTTGGGGCCGATCGTGTCGGCCGCCACCCGGAACTTGTTCGCCGTGCCGGGCAGGTCCGCGGCGAGCCAGGCGTCGACCGAGCCAAGGCCCTTGCGTGCCCGGTCTACCAACGCGGTCGACGCCTCGGACCGCCATCCGGTGGCTTCCAGACCGGTGATCTGCTGTGCGTAGAGACCCCGGCGCGACGTGAGGAACTGTCCGACCCTGCCCCAGAAGTCGGCGGCCTCGTAGTAACTCGCCACCCGCTCGTTCTCGAGGGCGAGCTGGTTCCACGCCTGGATGAGGGGACCGGCCGGGACCCTCGCCTCGTCAGCCGCCATCAGGTTCCGCCTCCCGGTCCTTGGTTGTAGTTCCCGAAACGGGGTTCGCTCAACAGCTTGTTGATGCTGGCCGCACTGGTCAGGTCGGTGTCCTGGAACTGGGCGAGCACCTGCACGAGAACGTCACCCGTGTCGGTCATGCCGCGCACCATGTCCTGGACGAAGGTCAGCACGTTCAGCGACATCTCGTTGTGTCTCGTGCCCACTCCCGCGCTGAGCGGACCGTCCAGAATGGGCATCGGCGGACGCACACTGTCCGTCGGCGGGTTCGAATCCCGTTCGATCCCGAGGAACCACTGGGCGACGGGGCCGATCTTGGCCGGGTCGATCTCGCCTTCCATTACCCCACTCCCCGCTATGGCGTCACTTCTGGATCAATAGTGGGGCGATACGAGCGAAACCGGCGCGCACAGGCACTAACCGGCCACCGAACGACCGGGCCGTGACCTCACTCGGCAGGCTGGTGCCAGGCGAGTTGGATCAGCTGCGCGTCGCCGCGGCGGCCCACCAGATAGCCCCGGCCCGGTGGTTGCGCGGAGGGACGCAGGTTGCCCAGCAGCGGGCCCTCGTCGCGGTCGCCGGACAGCATCACGCCGGGAGTGCCGATCTCCTTCAGCTGCTGGATGATCGGGTCGTACAGGGCGCGGCCGGCGCCGCCGGAGCGGCGGGCCACGATCACGTGCAGGCCGATGTCCCGCGCCTGCGACAGATACGGCGTCAGGGCGGTCAGCGGGTTGTTGCCGCCGCTCGCCACGAGGTCGTAGTCGTCGATCAACACGTACAGATCCGAGCCACGCCACCAGGATCGGGCGCGCAACTGTTCGGCCGTCACCTCCGGGCCGGGCAGGCGTTCAGCCATGGCCGTCGCCACCTCACCGATCATGGTGGTGGTCACCGGGCCGTTGGTGCCGTAGCCGATCAGGTGATCGCTGTCGACCTCGCCGAGCATGCCGCGGCGGTAGTCGACCAGCAGGATCCGCGCCTGTTCCGGCGTGTACGCCTCCACGATGCGTCGTGCCACCACGCGCAGGAAGTTCGTCTTGCCCGACTCGGTGTCGCCGAACAGCAGGAAGTTCGGGTCGGTGGCCGGCCACAGGTACACCGGTTCCAAATCCTGTTCGGAGATACCGAAGGAGAGCGCGCGCCCGGCCTCGCCACGCGGCAGCGCGGTGGTGTCGATCCGCGGGGGCAGTTCCCGCACGGGCGGCGCGGCGCGGTGCATCGGCCAGTCCGCGGCGATCCGCTCGACCGCCTGCGCGACACCGGCTGCGAGGTCCTCGGGGGCGGTGCTGCCGTCGATACGCGGCAGCCCGACCAGGATCTGGTGCTTCGTGTCGGTGATGCCCCGGCCGGGCGAGTTCTTCGGCACGTTCGTGGCGGCCTTGCGGTCCAGGAACGAGTCGCCCGGGTCGCCGAGCCGCATTTCCAGCTGGGTACCGAACATGTCGCGGATGCCCGCGCGCAGGTCGAACCAGCGCGCGCAGCTGACCACGATGTGCACCCCGTAGGACAGTCCCCGGGTGGCCAGTTCGGTGATCTTGTCCTCGAGGTCGTCGAACTCGCCTCGCACGGTCGACCAGCCGTCGATCACGAGGAACACGTCACCGTACGGATCGTCCCCGAACTTCCCCTCGGTCCAGGCCTGCCGGTAGGCGCCCATGCCGTCGACGAGGTGCTCGTTGAACCGGGTTTCCCGGTCCCGCAACACCTTCGTGACGTCGGCGACCGTGCGCCGCACCCCGCTGGGATCGCGCCGGTCGGCCACACCGCCCACGTGCGGCAGGCCCCGCAGCGCGCCCAGCGTGCCGCCGCCGAAGTCCAGGCAGTAGAACTGCGCCTGCAACGGGGTGTGGGTCAGCGCGAGGCTCAGGATGATGGTGCGCAGCAACGTGCTCTTGCCGCTCTGCGGTCCCCCGACCACCACCGCGTGCCCGGCGCCTGCGGAGAAGTCCAGCACCAGACGGTCGCGGCGTTGTTCCAGCGGACGGTCCTGGAGGCCGACCACCGCCCGCAGTGTGCCGTGCAGCGCGTGGTTGTCCGGGATGGTGAAACCTCGGCCGGGATCCGTGGCCAGCGGCGGCAACAGCGAGTCCAGCGACACGGGTTCCTTCAGCGGCGGCAGCCACACCTGGTGTGCTGGCGTGCCGCGGCCGTGCATCTGCTCGACCAGGATGTCCAGCACGCTCTCGCCGACCGCCTCGTCGTCCTTCTGCGCCTCCGCCTCGGCGTTCTCGTCCTCGTCGTCGGTGTCCTCTGTGGGCGGTACGTACGCGCAGGTGTAGTCGAGCAGTTGGGTGGCGACCTGCGCGGCCCCGCCCGGCAGTACCGCACCGAGTTTCGCCCGGTACACACCGGACACGTACGCCGCCCGGAACCGGGTCATCATCTCGGTGCCGAACTTGAGGAACCCGTGCCCGGGCGCGGTCGGCAGTTCGTAGGCGTCGCCGACGCCGAGCACCACCCGGCTCTCCACGGCGGAGAACGTGCGCAGGCCGATCCGGTAGGACAGGTGGACGTCGAGGCCGCGCAGCCGTCCCTCCTCCAGTCGCTGGGAGGCCAGGAGCAGGTGCACCCCGAGCGAACGGCCGACCCGGCCGATCTTCACGAACATGTCGATGAAGTCCGGTTTCTCCGACAGCAGCTCGGAGAACTCGTCACAGATCACCAGCAGCGCCGGGACCTCGGGCAGCGGCTGGCCGGCCGCCCGTGCGCGTTCGTAGTCACGCAGCGACGCGAAACCCGCCTGGCGCAACAGTTCCTGGCGGCGCAGCAGTTCGCCCTCGAGCGACTCGGTCATCCGGTCGACCAGCGTGATCTCGTCCTGCAGGTTGGTGATCAGCGCGCTGGTGTGGGGCAGCCGGTCCAGCTTCAGGAACGTGGCGCCACCCTTGAAGTCGACGAGTACGAAGTTCAGCGAACTCGGCGCGTGGCGCACGGCGAGGCCGAGCACGAGCGTGCGGAGCAGTTCGGACTTGCCGGAGCCGGTGGCGCCGATCAGCAGACCGTGAGGCCCCATCCCGTCCTCCGCCGACTCCTTCAGGTCCAGCTCGACCGCGCTGCCGTCGGCCCGCACGCCGAACCGGACGCGCAGCCGTTCCCGTTTCGGGCGTGGGATCCAGGTGAACGTCGGGTCGAACGCCTCCGGGTCGGTGATGTCCAGCAGGTCGGCGAAACCGTGCACGGTGTTGGTGGCCGACTCGCCCTGCCCGTCGGCCGGCAGCCGCAGCGGCGAGAGCTGCCTGGCCAGCATCTCGGCCTCCACCGGCGACAGGTAGTCGGACCGGCCCAGCTCGGTGTCACCCTCCATGGTGGACGACACCAGCTCAGGATCCGCGCGGAGCACCAACGCCGCCCGGTCGAGCGCGCGGGGCGGCCGGCTGGTCAGGTCGAGAATGGTCACGCCCTCGATGCCCGAGCCGGCCAACAGGTGTTCCGAACCGGCCAGGTCCCCGCCGTCCACCACGATCACGATCTGCGGACCGCCGAACCCCGCCTTGTTCGACTCGTCGAACCGGGGCCGGTCGGCGATCAGGTCCTGGAGCATCTCCTCCAGGTCGGTCACCGTGGACGCCACCAGCCGCTTCGGGCCGAGCCCGTCGGTCTCCTCCGGGTGGAGCGCGTGGGGCAGCCACTTCAGCCAGGCCCAGTGGTGGAGCCGCTCCGGCGCGACGCAGGCCGCGACGATCAGCGAGTCGGGCGCGTGGAAGACCACCAGCTGAGCGAGGACGGAACGGACGAGCCCGGGTCCACATTGGTCACAGCCACGCACGTAGATGCGGTTGAACCCGTTGACCGCCATGGCGGTCGGCATGCCGGGCACGGCGCTGTAGGTCGTGATGAACCGGCGCAACGCCAGGGCGGACAGGGGTTCCAACTGCTCGAGCGACTTGGTGGCGGGCGCGACCAGCGTGGTGGCGAGCGCCTGGGGACCGAGGCCGATCCGGGCGACGCCGAAGTCGGGGTCGTACCGGCGTCGCTCCCACAGCCGGTAGGTGGCGGCCACGGAGGACAGTTCGTCCGGGTCGGGATGCAGGTACCAGAGCGTTTCCCGCTGCTGCTGGGCGACGCGGTTGACCCGCACCCGGTGCTGTGCCAACTGTTGCAGGTACAGCCGGCGGGCGTTGGCCATCTCCTTCTTGCCGCCGCCGGTGAATCCCATGCCCAGCATGCCGAGCGCCGACAGTCCGAACAGGCCGGCCACCAGCCATCCGACGGCCCCGTGGCCCGAGCCGCTGGTGAACAGCAACGCGGTCGCGGCCGATCCACCGATCATGGGCAGCACCATGAGCATCTGGCCGATGTTGCGCCCCTGCGCCTGGGGAATCTCCGGTGGCGCCTCGAGCACCAACTCACCGGCCGGAAGCGGCGGCGCCGAACGACGCGGGGGCCGACGGACCACCACAGTTGCCATGGCCCCAAGCCTGCCGCGTTTCCATCCCCACGGGACTCCGATGGCGCCAACCGGCCACGGACCCGCGAGTCGTACGTCATGGACAGCGAGTCGTACCGTCTGAACAGCGAACTCGCTGTCGAAACCGTACGACTCGCCGTCGAGACGCGCGATGAATCAGGTCGCGACGACGCCCGGGGTCGAGCGGGCCGTGGTCAGCTCGGCGTTCTCGAACTCGGCGGCCGAACCGTTGACCGCCTGGCCGACCATCGCCAGTCGGGTGTGCAGGTCGCGCTGGATCGCCTTCCACTGCAGCCGTGCCTCGTCGAAGGCCTGGCGGGCGGGGCCGTCCCAGCTCTCGTACGCGGCCATCATCGACCGCTCGAAGGTGGCCATCTCCGTGTCCATCTGGGACACCGTGGTGGCGACGTCGTTGGCCGCCTGGCGCATCTCGGTCCACTGTGCGCGAATGATCATGGCGTGCTCCTAGGTCAGACGTTGAGCTGGGCGGACAGCGAACTACCGGTGGGCGCGTCCTGGCCGCCGGAAGCACTCGACAGCTTCTGGTTGCTGAACTGGTCGGCGGACTCGTGTGCCTGTGCGGTGCGCCGGATCTGCACGGCCAGCTCCTTGAGCTTCAGGTGCAGAGCGTTGAGGGAGGACTGGTAGTCGGTGTGGATGGTCTGGAACGCCACCGACGACTTGCCCATCCACGCCTGCTCGAGGGGCACCAGGCGGGACTGGAGTGCGGCCGCGTGACCCTTCATGCGGTCGGCCACGTCGTCGGTCATCTGCGAGGCATTGACCAGGACTGACGTATCGCCCTGGGCCCTGGCCATATTCGGGGTGGTCATTGGATACTCCAAATGTTTCGGGCAGCGCTTTGTGCGAATTACCGCGCTTCCGCCGTGGCGGTGGTCATGAAACCGAACGTAGCAGCGGGTTCGGGGACCTTTGCCGTACCGGCACTTTCAGGTCAGTGTCGCGGCTGCCATTGGCCCCACCCGGTCAGTTCCCGGTGACCGGGGTCCGCGCGGCGTCCGGACTCAGCGACCGTCCTTTTGGTACCCGGTCGGCCAGTACGGCGGTGATACGCACGGGGGTCGCGCCGTCGAGCCCGAGCACACCGAGGACGTTCGGTTCGGCCAGCGGGTAAAGTCTGCCCTGGTCGTTGACCAGCGCGAGCGTGCCCTGTCCCGGTGGCTCGGAGGGACTGGCCATCACCTCGATGACCGCGGCCTTCCCCGGAGGGACGGCCACCCGGATCTCGCCCTCGGGCGCGTCCGGGACCGAGGCCGGCATGGCCGCGCCGACCACGAGCGACGGCACGGTGGCACCCGGCTCGAACGTCGCGCAGACGGTGACCTCCGCGCTGTTCACCGTCAGGAACGCGGGTCGGCTGGTCGGCGGATCGTCCTCGGCCGACCGGCGCGGCGAGGCGAGCTTCGCGCCGACCAGATCGCGGTTGGTCACGGGGACCGGCGGCTCGGCATGCGGACCGAGTGCCCGCTGGACGGTGGCCTGCAGCGCGCTGATCTGCTGCAGCTGGTCGCCGGTCACCAGGTAGTACGTCGGCGTAGCAACAGGGTTCGACGTGCCGTTCTGAACTTCCAGCACCTGTCCGCTGAGCAACGTCATGGTCGGCACGGCGACGTTCGTCGGTCGGCCGGCCTCGGCGAGCGCCAGCGGTCCGATCGGCTTGCCGACGGGGATGGTGTCGAGCCAGGCGCCGGACACGCTGGCGGCGGTTTCCTTGTCCAGTTCCAGCGCGACGTTCACACCGTCGGTGATCTCGTGGCGGTAGCCCTCGTGGATCACATACACCCGGCTGTCGGAGTGCACGAGCAGCGCATGGTCCCGCGGTGTGCTCGCCGGGTTGGGTGGCTGCCCGACCAGCAGCACGGGCGAGTCGCTCCGCCGCCCCTGGTCGTCCACTGTGGACTGGTCGCACATGGACCAGGCGCCGGTCACCAGTTCTCCCGTGCCGGGCAGGGAGTCCGGCGCGTCCGGGATGCCGATCGGCGGTCCCACGGGGATGCCGACCAGCGACGCCTTGGGCACCATCTCCACGGCCGCGTGCTTGTCGAGCGCAAGCAGCGCCGAGGTGTAGTTGAGCACCGGATGCAGTTTGCCGTTCAGCAGCACGAAACGGGCGCCCGTCTCCTCCTCGACGACGATGACGTCGGTCCCCTGGAACTGGTCGCCGCCCGGCACGATCAGTCCGTACACCCAGAATCCGACCATGATGAGCGCGCCGATCACGATCCCGCCGATCGCCGCCAGCACGGGGCGACGGAACGGTGGTTGCTCGGGGTCGGTCTCGTGGACGGTGAGCGCGGAGGTGACCCGCTGGAGCATGAACTTGTAGGACTGGGCCTGGTCCTTGTTGGTGCCCATCAGCCGGCCAACATCGAGTAGAGGCCCAGCACCCAGACGGCCAGGGGGACCACGGCGAGAATGAGCAGGATCTCGGCGAACTCCGTCATCCGGCGCAGGTACGGGCTGGCGGTGCGCTGGCTGTACACGATCCCGAGAGCCACCACCACGAAGCCGAACGCCACGAGCCCCGAGCCGCCGGCCGTCAGCCCGCCTTCGGAGCTGCCCATCCAGTAGAGCGCGGCCGCCGGCCCGGTGAGACCGGCGGCGAGCAGCGGCACGCGTTGGCGTACCACGGGGTAGAGGCGGGCGCGTACCAGCCAGCCGGCCGCCCCGATGAACCCGAGAATGTGCGCGATGCCGTTTTCGCTGCCCAGCAACAGGATCAGGCTGATCCCGCAGACGGTCGACGCGCCACTCAGCATGCCGGTGAGGAGGTCGTCGGACCGCTGTACCGCGTGGTAGACGTGGTCGCGAGGCGGCTGCGGGTCGTCACGCAGGAGGTCGGCCGTGGTGCGTGGCAACACGGGCAGTGGCAATTTGCCAAGCCGAACGGCAACCGACGCCAGCAGTGGCGACAACGGCAGCAGCGTGCCGAGGAGCACGGCGGCCACGTGGTCGGCCGGTAACCGCAGCTGACTGCCCAACCAGGTGCCGGCCATCCCGAAGATCCCGGTGGCGACACCCGCGGCGAACAGCCACGTCCCGTCCGCCACCGCCACGTACCCGACGAGCCCGGCGACGGTCAGCGCGGCGCAGCCGACGAGGAGCTGCGGCGCGCCGAACTCCACGAGTGTGAGGTCGCCGCCCTGGCTGGCCGCCCCGGCGACGAACGCGTAGGGCAGGGCGAGCAGACCCGCCACCGCACCCGCGACCGAGTCGCCGACCACTCGGGACAGCACGGTCCCGGCCAGGAGCAGGAGGGCGGCCTGCCCGAACGCCCACCGAGCGGGCGTGGCCCAGTCGGGCCCCGAGGCGGCGACCGCGAGCAGCCCCAGAATGACGACAGCCCCACCGAACCCGAGCCCCGCCAGCCGGGTGTGCCGAGGCGTCCACCGCTGCCGGTGCTTCCGGGCGCCGCCGGCGATCGCGTAGACAAGGTCGTCGTACTCCAGCTCGGGCCAGTCGAGGCGGCGCGGCGCCATGCGCAGCAGCTCGCCGTCCCGGAGCCGATTGGCGGCAAGCGTTCGGGCGTTCTCGAGGGCGGTGCCGTCGAACCGGCGCAGCACCCAACCCCCGTGCCCGACCCCTTGGTCGGCAAGCTCCTCACCGGCCCGCGCGATCAGCCCCGGAATGATCTCCGCGACGACGGCGTCCTCGGGCAACGCGAGATCCATCCGCCGCGTAGGCGTCGCGATGGTGACTCGAACTAGGCGGACATTGTGCACGGCCACGGGGGAACCTTGCCTGATACGGACACCTACGGGAGTCCGGTGACCGCAAGCTGCCGCGTCCTTGCACTGGATGGCGCGGCGTTCGCCTCGGTGGGCTGAGGACAGGGCTCCGGTTCGATGTTATCGGTTCGCACCGACAATTCGGGTCCAGGGACCCCTGGATTTAATTCTAGACCTCAGCACCGACAGTTCCGGCGGTCCAAGGCAAGGCTCTGTGGATGGATTACCTGCGGGTGGCTGTCCAGCCGCGGCGGCGGCCCGCCAGCACCAGACCGCCCAGCACCAGCCCACCCAGCACCACGACCAGCAGAGTCGTCGCGGTGCCGCGCGCGTTCTGGTCGGCCGCACGCACCGCCGCCTCCCGGCGTTCCGCCACCAGATCCGTCTCAGGCCCCGGAAGCGGAGTCACCTCAACGGGTTCCGGCTCGTCGGCCACCGTTGTGTCCGTCACCGCCCGATAGGGGTTCACCACACCGGTCCCGTACTCCGGCGAGCGCGCCCCACCCCGGGACACACTCGCGGTCCGGATCAGACGCGACGCCACTTCGGCGGCCGTCAGCGAAGGCCAAGCCGACCGGACGAGCGCCGCGGTGCCGGTCACGAACGGCGTGGCGAAACTTGTTCCCTGCCAGAGCGCGTGGCCCCCCGACGGCGCGCACCCCGTCACCTTCACCCCCGGCGCCACCAAGTCCACGTACTCCCCCACCTGAGAGTCCTGCGCCCGCGCACCGTTGATGTCGATCGAGCCGACCCCGAGCACGCCGGGATAGGCGGCCGGATACGGCGTGGGATTGTTGCTGTCACGCAGGTTCCCGGCCGCCGCGATCACCAGCACGTCCTTCTCCTGCGCGTACTCCACCGCCTCCTTGAGTTCCGGCGCGTCCTGGAACACCGTGAGCGACAGGTTCAGCACCTGTGCCCCTTCGTCCACCGCGTACCGGATCGCGGCGGCGACGATCGGCGGGCCGCCCTCGATCTCGTCGGTTTCGGTGACCCGCGCCGGCACGATGCGCGCATCCGGTGCCAGGCCGCGAAAACCCGAGCCCTCGAGCTGAGCGCCGACGATGATGCTCGCCACCGGCGTGCCGTGCGGCGCGCAGTCGAACCGCCCGCCGGCCACGGTGCGCACGAAGTCGAACCCCGGGAACACTTTGCCACGAAGGTGCGGATTGTCACTGTCCACTCCGGAGTCGATCACGCCGACCCGCACTCCCGCGCCCTTCGTCACGCCCCACACCCGGCTGGGGTCGAGCATCCGGTCCTCCCACGGCCGGTCGGTCCGCACCGGGTGCGGTTTGACCTCCGCGAGGCAGGCACCGGGCGGCGGGGCCGCCGCCGCCACGGGCACCGCGAACACGAACAACAGAGCGGCGACAACCAGGCCCTTCATCCTTGCGGAATCTGGAACACGTTGGGCTGCGTCTCCGTCCCCGCGTTCAGCAGAATCAGATCCGACAGGCTCAGCCGATAGCTGATCCCTACCTCCTCCTCGATCATCTGCAGCGCCGGGTCGGCCGCGTAGAAGAACCGGTCGCCGTCGCGCAGCTTTGTGAACTGGTCACGCCAGATCGCCCGCTGCAGCTCACCGAGTTCCGCGCCGTCGGGGTGCGGCTCGGCCGTCATCCCCACGAAAGCGTCCACTGTGTCCACCGAGCCGTAGACCGCGCGCAGCCGCGACGCGAGCGTCGTGCGCCGGGTGCCACTGACCGCCTGTTCCTGCACGCCGGCCACGTCACCAGGGTCGATGGCCCGGTCCTCGATGTCGCCCAACTGGATGAACTCGATGCTGCTCGGCGCGTTGGGATCGATCGGCTCCTCGGTGTCCTCCCCCGTGATGTCCGCGAAGGACGTCTTCGGCGGCAGCCCGTAGGCCTGACGCATCGCGTTGTACGAAGGCATTCCGTGGTCGCGTCCACGCGCGATGTCGATGGCACCGAGGTCCTGCACGCCGGTGAAGCAGTCCGGCAGCACGACCGGCTTCCCGCACTGGGTCGGGTCGATGGCACCCGGCTTCGGGATCTGGAACAGGACGCTGCGCATGGCCTCGTCGATCTGCTCGTCGTTGCGGTACTGGTGTCCGAGGCCGAACTCCAGCGCCAGCGCGCCGATCCCGATCTGGCCGAGCAGGTCGGGGTTGCCGTAGGTGGCATGCAGCGGGATCTCCAGGAAGTTCTCCCCGGCGTTGGCGCCCGGCGCGACCCCCACCCCGATCTCGGTGAACCAGTCGAGCTGCTCCTGGGTGAAGTCGCCCGTGGCGAACGCCGGGTTGAACTCGCCGTGCACCATGCTGTGCGCCCGGTAGCCCACGGTCGCGAACTCGTTGGTGATACCGGGATTCACGGTGGCGTCGTAGCCCTGGTACTCGGGCAACGCGACGCCCATGGTCGGCAGGAACTCGTTGTAGGTGATGTACTGGATCTCCGCGCCGACCACGCGCCGGGCGATCTGGAACTTCTCCTCCTCGGGCAGCTGCGACGGCAGCAGGCCCACGATCCGGTTGTGCTCGCGGGCCATCAGCGTCTGCACGAGGGTGAGTGGCATGTTCTCGTTCGCCCGCGTGTCACCGGCCACTCTGGCCAGTTCCGGACGCCCCCGCAGCCGGCCGTCGAGGTCCATCAGCGGCGCGGCGATCTGGTCGTCGCGGTCTCCCTGGCGCGGCAGGAACCCGTTGGGCAGCAGGAGTGTGGCCTTGTTGTTCGTGGGATCGCCGTCCACCGGGCCCTCACGCAGCCAGTCCAGCCGCACGGGGTTCGTCCCGTAGATCGGCGACGCGTCGAGGAACGACGTGATCTGGTTGATCTGCTCACGCACCGACTCCACCCCCGTGCCCGGCGCGGCGGGAGTCCGGTTGAAACCGATCATCCCGAGGTCGTTGGTGTAGCGCTCCAACGGGTCGTTCGGATCGAACGGGATCGGCGCCTCCTCACCGGGCGTCGCGTCGCGGAGGCCGATCTCGTGGTCGAGGAACTGGCCCCAGATCCATACCCACTGCGAGGCGTCGTTCTCGGAGAACAGGTTCTGCCCGATGTCGTTGAAGACCCGGTTGCTGACGTACCGGGCGGGCGGGCCCTCCATCATGGCGCCCGTGCCGTCCGGGTACGCCGCGTCGGCCACCCGCGGGTACGGCGTGCCGGCCGCGCCGTTCGCGGGCGCGTCCGTGTTGGTGCCGTGACCGTCCAACGGCCGTATGTCCGCCAGGAGCTGCGCCGGGTCCGCGCTCTGCAGGAACCGGGCCAACTCCACGCCCTCGCGCGCGCGGTCCGCGGTGTCGTCCTCCGACGTCACGATCGACACCGCGGCGATCACCCCGCCCAGCACGGCGACCAGCACCGCCACCTGCCAGATCCGTAGCGGCCGTCTCATGGACCCCTCCATTCGCTCGTTCCCAGCGGATGTTCCGGGCGGGCGGTCCAGCGGGTCTCCATCGGGAGTACACGCTGTACGGCCGGTGGACCCGATCTGGATGTCCGCCGGGCAGAGTCGGCGCGTGCAGGTGTGGGCCGAGAGGCAGAAACCGCCTGGGCCGGACCGCCGCGCCCTGGCCGCGATCGTTCTGTGTGCCGCGTTGCCCGTGCTCATCGGCATTCTGCTGACGTCCGGTTCCGGCCAACCCGACCCGCGGCCCACCGCCGCGCATCCCTCGGCCGGGCACTGGGTGTACGTCCCCAGCCGCAGCGTCGCGGTCCATGTGGACGGTGACACCAAGCGCGTGGACGCCACTGTGGAGGTCGGCGACGCGGCCACCGGCAGCCCGGTGGTGCAGGACCGCGACACCGCCTACCTGATCGACGACGACCGCGTGGTCCTGTTCGGCGTCGACGGGTCGTCGGCCGGCGAGGCGCCGTCGGCCGGAGTGGCCGAGCAGCCGGTCACGCTCGAGGAGAACGGCTCGGCCTACCTCGTGTACCGGCAGGCCGGTCTGACCGTGCGGCTCGGCGCGAAACCCGTGACCACGCAGACGGAGGGCACCCTCGGCACGCCGGTCATCACACCGGACGGTCAACTGTGGACGTACCAGGTGGACAGCGGGAAGCTCTGCCTGCTCACCGACAAGGCCACGTTGAACTGTCCCACCAGTGTGCCGGCCGGACACGTCGGCGCGCTCGCGGTGCTGGAAGGCCGACCGGGGTTCGTGGACATCACGGCCGGGACCTGGCAGGAACTCGAGGGCGCCGGTGAACCGGTGCGACTCGGCGAGTCGCTGCCGCCGAACGCCGCCGTGGCCGCCACGGGCGTCGGCGGCCGGCTCGCGATCGTCGACCCGGCCGAACGCCGGCTGCTGCTGATCGCCCCGGGCGGCGACGTGGTGGCCGTGCCGCTCGGCGACGGCACCTTCGGCCCGCCGTTGTCGAGCGGTGGCGCGGTCGCGGTGGTCAACGCGGACACCGGCGCGCTCACCAGCTACGACGGGAGAGGGCGGAAGAGGGCCGAGTTCGCGGTCGGCGGCGAGGTCCGACTGACCACCGGCGCCGACGGCCGGGGATACGCCGACTCGGCGGACGGACTGCAGAGCGTGGTCCTGGACACCGACGGAACGCTGACCGCCGTGCACACCACGGGAGAACCGCCGCCGTCGTACCAGCCGCAGGAGCCGACCCCGTCCGCCACGCTGCCGCCGGCGACCGTCGCGCCCACCACCACCGAGACCGTGCCTCCCGCACCCGAGACGGTCACCGAGACCGTCACCCCCACGACGACGACCACCACCATCCCGCCGGCGGGCACCCCGCCACCCGCCGACACCGGCACGCCGCGACCACCGGGAGGCAGTGATCCACCGCCCGCTCCCCCGGCGAACCGCCCGAAGGTCGACGTGCTGAGCGCGAAGTCGACCGGCCCCGGCCAGGCCACCCTCGAGATCAAGGTGTCCGGCCCCGGCCCGGTGTTCTGCCACGTGTTCTTCAACTCCGTGGAACGCGCGGCCACGAAGTGCGAGGGCACGATGACCGTGGTGGCGAGCGGCCTCGCCCCGAACATGACCTACGACGTCTACGTGCTGGGCACCAACGCGGCGGGGACCGGTGTCCCGGGCAAGCGCGCGGTGCTACGAACCTGAGACCTCGGTGACCAGCAGGTGGGGCACGTCGGCCGGATCACAGGGTTCGGCCGGGAAGTCGAACAGTCCGATGATGAGCATCATCGGATAGTCGGGTGCCTGGTCGGCCGCGCGCGTGGTGATGTCGTCGATGCGGAACTCGACCCGGCCGGGCGTCCAGTCCACGGAGTACGTGTGCGACCGGGAGACGTCGATCCGGCGGGGCTCGGCCGAGAAGTCCTCACACAGCGCGGGATCGCGGAACGGGTGGACTCCCTGGCCGACGCTCGCCGCACCGTCGCGGACGGTGTTGCCGAACACCTCCATGAGGCAGATCTCGCCGGACCGCTCCGGCCGGTCCTCGAGACCGACCATCCAGGCGGAGAACATCGACCGCTGGTTCAGGTGTGCGGCGCAGGTGACCGACACGGTGCCGAAGTGCGGCACGAAACCGAGCATCGTGGGCTGTGCTTCGCGGACCGTGAGGCCGCCGCGGAAGGGCTGCGGCGCGTCGGTGGACCCGACCGGACCGGAACGGTTGGCGCTGTGGATCCCGGACACCCGCAGCGGCGTCTCGTGCAGATCGGGACACCACAACGGTTGGTCCTCGGGGATCGACAGCTCGAGCCCGTCGGCCCCGGTCGTCAGCGTGGCGGCGGCCGCCGCCCGTGAACTCCAGGCCGGCAGGTAGGACCCGGTCCACCTGTCCGGATCGAGGCGATCGAACCTCTCGACGAACCGCACGCCCGAGATCCTAGCGGCGCCGCTTCTACGCGTGGTAGCCGTCGAGACGGGACAGGACGTAGAGCATGACCTCGTCGGCGCCGCCGCCGATCGACCACACGGGACTGTCCCGGAAGTACCGGGCGATCCACATCTCCTCCATGTAGCCGATGGCGCCGTGGTACTGCAGGCACGTCGCGGAGATCTCGCGCGCCAGGCGGCCGGCCTCCAGCTTTCCGACCGTGGCGAACCGGTTCACGTCCTCGCCGCGCATGTAGGCCTCGGCGGCCGCGTAGTTGTACTGCCGCAGAAGGTCCAGTCGCGCACCCAACTCGGCCAGCGTGAAGCTGAGGTGCTGGTTGTCGATCAGGGGCTTGCCCATGACGTGGCGGGTCTTCAGGTAGTCGGCCGTCCGGGTGAGGGCGGTCTCCATCCCGCCGACCGCGGCGTAGCTCAGCACGAGGCGCTCGTTCTGGAACTGGCTCATCTGCTGGTAGAAACCCAGACCGACCTCACCGATGGTGTTGCTGACCGGCACCCGCACGTCGGTGAACGTCAGCTCGGCGGTGTCGGAGGACCGCATGCCGACCTTGTCGAGCTTGCGTCGCACCTGGAAGCCGGGCGTGTCCGTCGGGACGATGATCTGCGAGAGGCCGCCGTAGCCCGGCTGGTCGGACGTGCGGGCCAGCAGGCAGATCCAGTCCGCCTGGGTGCCGTTGGTGATGTAGAGCTTCGTGCCGTTGATCACCCAGTCGTCGCCGTCGCGCACGGCCCGGGTGCTCAGGGCGGCCACGTCGGAACCCGCGTCGGGCTCGGTCACCGCGACCGCGCAGACCGCCTCGCCGCTGATCGCCGGGACGAGGTACCGCCGCTTGAGTTCCTCGCTGCCGAACTCGTGCAGCGACGGAGTGGCCATGTCCGTCTGGATACCGATGCTCATGACCACCCCGGCCGGGCCGACGCGGCCGAGTTCCTCATGCAGGATCACCGTGCAGAGGTGGTCCGCGCCCTGGCCGCCGTACGCCGGGTCGTACTCGAGACCGAGCAGATCGAGCTTGGCCAGCTTCGGGAACAGTTCGTGGGCGGGGAACATCCCCTTCGCTTCCCATTCGTCCGCGTACGGCCCGATTTCCTTTTCCGCGAAATCCCGGACCAGCTTGCGAAGCGCGTCGTGCTCAGCGGTGAAGGCGACCATTGTTACTCCGAAGGCTCAGAGGAGAGCGAGCAGTTTGGGTGTGTAGAGGGCATCGGCCGACACGATTCCGGCCACCATGTCGAGGTAGGTCGTGACGAGTTCCGGATCGGACTGCACGGCCCGCAGCAGGGCGAGGCGCTGCTCGTGCGGCGGCGCCAGTCGGGCGACGCTGAGCGTGGCCTGGTAGCCGGGCGCGAGGGTCTCGTCCCGGTCCTGCGCGAACCGGGCCAGTGCGGCGTCGAGTCGCGCGGGATCATCACCGAGCACGTGTTCCGTCTCGCGCACCAGGCTTTCCGCCTGCTGGAACGCGTCGCTCATGCCGCGTGCCGTGATGGAGTCCTTGTGATGCCCGGCGTCGCCGACGAGCACCCAGCCGGGCCCGGTGGCCTGACGGAAGAAGTTCTGCTGGTCTCCGCTGCCGTGCAGCCGTTCCACAGGTTCACGACCTTGCAGCCGCTCGAACAGCGCGGGTGCGGTCGTGCGGATCTGTTCCTCGTATGCGTGGCACGCGTCGGCGCGGACCTCCCGGAACCGGGACTGCGGGAAGTAGGCCTGCACGAGGGTCGCGTCGTCGTTCGTGCCCACGGCGGCCACCCAGCCGCCGGGCCGCTCGTGCAGCTCCACGCCGTCGACGGGCACGCCGGACCAGTACGTGTGGTACGCGCAGGTCATGAGCGCGTCCTGCACGGTGAACGGTGCCGCCACCAGCTGGGCGACCGTGGAGCGCATGCCGTCCGCGCCGACCACCAGACGCGCGTCCTCGGTGAACGCTCGGCCTCCGTGGCTGCCCGCGACACCCACGACCCGTCCCGCCTCGTCCCGCAGCAGACCGGTGACCCGGCAGCGTTCGCGGTACTCGACGCCGGCCGCCACGGCCGCGTCCACCAACAACGCGTCCAGGACCCGGCGCCGGGGAGCGAACTTCGCGCGCTGGCCGGCCACTCCTCCGGCGTACCCGTCGATATGGATGTCGGCGACCTGGTAAATCGTGCGTTCCAGCGGCGGACAGCCCGACGCGCGGACGTGGTCCAGCACGCCCCAGCGGTCGAGTGCCGCGATCCCGGGCTGGTGGATGAGATGCGTGGACAGGGTGTCGGCGCCGTACGCCGACCTGTCCAACAGGAGCACCCGATAACCCGCGCGGGCCAACAGCAGGGCGGTGGGCGCGCCCGCGCAGCGCGCTCCCACCACGATGGCGTCGTACATGCGGTGCCTCACAACCTACGTCGGCGATGGAACGGGAACTGGCAGGGTCCGGCGCGGCGGTCCGCCGCCGGGTGGCGGCGGACCTGCCTCACGCCGACAACCGACTTTCGCTGATCAGGTCCTGCTGATCCGGCCTCGCGAACGAGGCGGCGGGCCTGGCGATGGCCGCGAGCCGGCGCCGGTCGACCTTCCCGGTCTTCGTGATGGGCAACTGGTCCACGACCGCCCAGAGGCCAGGAACCATGTACGACGGCAACTCCGCCTGGAGTCGGTCCCTCAGGTCGGCGGGCGTGATCGCCGCTCCCGGCGTCAGCCGGACCGCGGCCACCAACCGCTTGTCGGTGCTGTCGCCATCCGTGACCGTCACGAACGACTCCTCGACGCCGTCCTGTGCACGCAACGACGCGCTGATCGCGTGCGGCTCGATCCGGAAGCCGCGGATCTTGACCTGGTCGTCGGCCCGACCGAGGAAGTGGAGCCGGCCGGCACCGTCGATGCGCACCAGGTCGCCCGTGCGGTACAGCCGCTCCGGAACATCCGGTGAGAACCGGCCGAACGCCCGATCGGTCTCCGCCTTGTCGTTGACGTAGCCCGAGGCGAGGCCATGACCCGCCGCGTACAGCTCGCCGACGGCCCCGGGCATCAGCAGTCTCCCGCGTTTGTCCAGGACGTGTACCCGCGTTCCCGGGACGGGCGACCCGATGGGCACGGGCCCGTCGACGCCCGCGGCGTCCCGAACCGTGTGGGACGTGGTGACCACCGTGTTCTCGGTCGGGCCGTAGCAGTTCGTGATGACGAGGCCCGGGTTGTTCGCCAGCGCCTTGCGCAGGTGCTCGTCGGGCACCACATCGCCACCGGTCATGAGATGCCGCATGCCCGCGAGTGACTCGCCGGCGAACTCCTGCACGAGCCCGAAAAGGCCGGCCGTGAGGAATGCCACGGTCACCCGTCGCTCTTCGATGACGGCACCGATCTCGGCGGGGAACAGCACGTCCGGTGGACAGACCTCCAGCGTCGCGCCCGTCACCAGGGAGCCCCACAGCTCCAAAGTGGACGCGTCGAAGGCGAGCGGTGCCAGTCGGAGACAGCGCTCACCCGGGCCCAACGCCAGGTACGGACTGTCGTGGACCAGTCGGATCACCCCACGGTGCGGTATCGCCACGCCTTTCGGTACACCGGTCGAGCCCGAGGTGAAAGCGATGTAGGCCAGTCGATCGGGGTCGGGCCGGGCGGGAGGTTCGGTCTCGCCGCCGCTCTCCCAGCCCTGGTTCCACGAATCGACCAACGACAGCCCGTGCGACGCGAGCCGATCGGCCGCGTCGTCGGTGACGATCGCGGCGGCGGGAGTCGCCCTCGCCAGGAGCTTCGCGGTGTGCGCCGGGGGTTGTGCCAGGTCGACCCCGAAGTACGCGGCGCCCGCCCAGAGCGTGCCGAGCACGGCCACCACTTCCGCGACCGACCGGGGAACACCGATCACCACCGTGTCGCCTTCACCGACGCCGGCCGCACGCAGCAGGCGCGCCTGCTCGGCCACGGCTTCGGCCAGTTCGGCATAGGTCAGCGCCGAACCCGCGTCGCGCACGGCCACCGCGTCGGGCCACCGGTTCACCGCGTCGCGGAAGAGCTGGTCCACGGACGTTTCAGGAAAGTCGCGACCGGTGTCGTTGACGGCTTCGAGGATCTTGTGCGAGTCGACGGAGATGCATCGGACATCCGCCAGCGTCCCGCCGTCCGCTTCCGTGGCCGCGACGAGTTGTTCCACGGCGGCCGAGTAGTCCACGGCGAACCGCTCCCAGAGCTCCTCCGCATAGTTGACAGACCCGGCGAAGGACCGACCGGTGTCCGCCAGCCGCAGGGCGATGTCGACGGTCTCGTGGTCGGGCCGGTCCGGCATCCGGAAGGCAGCCTGGAGGCTTCCGGACCCTTCGACACCCAACGATTCGTGGACGCCGCGGACGAATGCCGTCGGCGTCAGGTCGTCGTCGACCTCGATACGGAGTGCGTCGCCGGGGCCGACCCGCACGGTCCGCAGCCCGGTCAACCTGGCCACCGTGAGACCGAAGGCGGCCAGGAGGACAGCAACCGGCGAGATGTTCAGGGTTCGCGACTGTCGACGCAGTGCCGTCGCGGTCCGTTCGGATAACTCGATGGGGTCACTCAGCGTGCCCATCAGGCCGCCCGACCGTCGCC
>CAWGTM010000018.1:0-85642 GCA_963825445.1 uncultured Actinomycetota bacterium | reverse complement strand
AGCTACGTGCGGATTGGATAACCGCTGAAGGCATCTAAGCGGGAAGCCAACCTCGAGATGAATTCTCCCATCCCCATGAGGGAGTAAGACCCCTGGTAGACCACCAGGTTGATAGGCCGGATCTGTAAGCACAGCAATGTGTTGAGGAGACCGGTACTAATGGGTCGAGGGCTTGACGGATGACTTTTTGATACTCGTCGCACAGAAACGGTGGCTACCGTGCAGTTTTGAGGGGCCCTGGGAGACTCTCGACGTTTTCCGGTGGCTACGGCGAGAGGGAAACACCTCTTCCCATTCCGAACAGAGCAGTTAAGCCTCTCAGCGCCGATGGTACTTGGCCCGCAAGGGCCCGGGAGAGTAGGACGCCGCCGGTTTCTTCATCGAAAGGCCGCTCAGTGGGGCGGCCTTTCGTCGTTGTGGCCCTCGGCAGCGACTCTCCGCTCGCCGGTATGCATCGGGGGCGATGTTCGTTCCCTGCGCGCAGAGGCTTCTGCGCGGGCGCGGTTCGTGGCACGCACCGCTCGTGTGCGTGCGCCGCCGTTTCCCGGTATCGAGGCCGGCGTCTGCGGGGGAGGGCGGCGAAAGGGGTCGCCCGGCCCCTTCGCCGAGTTGCTTTCTGGACGGGTCGGCGTCCCAGGGGGCTTCGGGTGAGCCGCCGGTCGACCCCTTTCGCCGCCCTCTTGGGTCGGCCTCCCGAGCGCTCGACGTACCGTGCGAGGTCGGAGCCGGCGCTGCCGGGTGGGCCGGCGACCTCGCCCAGACACCGCTCCGGCAGCGCCGCAGCGCCACACCGCTCCGGCAGCGCCGCAGCGCCACACTGCTCCGGCAGCGCCGCACCGCCGCAGCGCACGCCGGTCGGGGCCGGGCCGTAAGCCCGCTACCCGCATGACCGGCGGTAGGGCACGTCGGGGAGGTACGCGCTCCATTCGGCGCGGCTGAGGCTGCGGCGGGTGGAAGCGCAGAGGCGCGCGGCTCGCGAGCTCGCCCCGCCCTTCCAGACGATCGCGTCGGCGATGCTCTCGGAGTCGTCGAGCACGGAAGACAGCAGGCGCGTCCCGCCCGGGCTGAACGCCACCGCGATGACGGGAGCGGACGCACCACGGATCGGCGCGCCGAGTGGAGCGCCCGACGCCGCGTCCCACAGACGCGTCGTCGCATCGGCGCTTCCAGCGGCGACCGTCCGACCGTCGGGGCTCAGCGCGACGGCCTCGATGACGCCAAGCCCGCGCCGCGGCGCGCCCACGGCTCTGCCCGTGCTCACCTCCCAGAGCCGTACCGTGAAGTCGTAGCCGCCGCTCGCGAGGATCCGCCCATCGGCACTGAACGCGAGCGCGTCGACCGTGCCGGCGTGCCCCGTGATCGGTGTGTCCCGCAAACGACGCCGTCGCGACGTCCCAGAGACGGACCGAGTCGCCCGCTGACGCAAGCGTCATGCCGTCGGGACTGAATGTCACGGCGAGGACGGCGCCCGCATGTCCGGCGAGCGGGGCTCCACGAGGGCGACCCGTCGTGACGTCCCACAGGCGCACGACCTTGTCATCGC
Organism: uncultured Actinomycetota bacterium; assembly: GCA_963825445.1. GTDB lineage: Bacteria > Actinomycetota > Actinomycetes > Mycobacteriales > Pseudonocardiaceae > Actinophytocola. Next base: position 84,099 of record CAWGTM010000018.1, on the reverse strand, counting down.
CAGCCGACGCGAGGATCTTGCCATCGGGGCTGAAGGCAAGGCCGCGCACGGCCGCGCGGGACGCCGCGATCGGCGCGCGGAGCAGACGCTTCGTGCGCACGCTCCAGAGGCGAAGCACGCCGTCGTCACTGCCGGCGGCGACGATCCCGCCCGCGGGGCTGAACGCAACCGCGCGCGAGACACGGCCGGCTCGCCATACGGCTAGCGGCGTGTCGTTGTCGACGGCCCACAGTCGCACGCGATCGCCGGCCGAGGCGCGCATCCGCCGGTCCGGGCTGAACGCCGCGGCTCTCACGGGAGGATCCGCGCTCGCGAATGGCCTGCGATGCAGGTGCGTGACAGCCGGAGCGCGCGTGCCGGCGGTCGCTACGTTCCACACCCTGACGACGTCGTCGCCACCGCCGGTCACGAGCGTCGCGCCGTCAGGAGCGAACGCCACGGCCAACGATCCGTAGTTCGTCGGATTCGTGAGAAGTGGCCCGATCGCGCGGCCCGTCGCGGTGCTCCACAGCCGTGCGGCCTGGTCTGTCCCGACGGTCGCGACCGTCTTGCCGTCGGGGCTGAACGCCACGCCTAGCAGCGAGCCGCGAGCCGCCGTCGCGGGGAGTGGATCGACGATCGGTGGCCGGGCGGGCCGCCCGGTCGAGACGCGCCACAGCCGCAGCGTGTTGTCCGCGCCGACCGTTGCCAGGGTCGCGCCATCGGGCCGGAACGCCAGCCCGTAGATCGGACCAGCGTGGCCCTCGAGCGCAGCCGCGATCGCCGCCCGCGTCGCAACGTTCCACAGCCGGGCCTTGCCGTCGTCGCCGGCCGCGGCGACGATCGTGCCGTCAGGGCTGAACGCGACCGCCGTAACGGCGGCGCCACCGGCATCGAGCGCGGGCCCGGCCGCCGCGTGCGTGGCGACGTGAAACAGCCGTACGTGCGTGTCGGCGCGGCGCGCCGGCAAGCCACCACGCGGGCTGCCGGCAGCCTTCGTCCGCTCCGGCGGCCGATCCGCGGTCGCCAGGAGCCGCGCCGTCCGGGCTGAACGCCACTGCCGTCAGCTCCTGCCTCGGGCCGCCGATCGGCGCGCCCAGCTGGCGGTGCGTCGCGACGTCCCACAGCCGCGCCGTCCCATCGAGGCTCGCGCTCGCGAGCGTCCGGCCGTCAGGGCTCAACGCGACGCTGCGCACGTCGGCGTCGTGACCCGTCAAGTCGTCCGAGCGGGCTCCGCGTCGCGAGATCCCACAGCCGGACGGTCTTGTCGGCGCTCGCGCTCGCGACGATCCTTCCGTCCGCGCTGACCGCGACGCTCGTGACCGGCTGCGTGTGGCCTCGCATGGCCCCGATCGAGGACCCGGCGAAGCTCAGCGCGTCGCCGAGCGCGTCGCGAGCCTGATCCGTCGGCTCGATCTCGAAAGCGGCGCGGCTGAGCGCCGCAGCGAGCGCGGGATCGCCCCCGGCGACCGCCTCGACCTGAGCGGCGGCACTGCGCGACACGGCGATGCTCCGCTCGCCGACCGCCTCGCCGCGCTTGACGAGTGCGAAGGTCGCCAGCGCCGCCGAGACGACCAGCGTCACGAGGGCAGCGGTCACGAGCCTGCGCTGGTGCGCGCTGGCGACGCGCCGGCTCGCGATGACGTACTCCGCCAGCTCGGCGGTCGGCCGCTCGCCATCGAGACGTCGCAGCCAGCGCTCCGTCGCGCGCAGGTCGCTGCCGCGCAGCAGCAGACTGCGATCGCGCTTCGCATCGAGCCACTCGCGCGCCCTGGCCGTGACGCGCACCTGCCGGTCACGCTGCTCGAGATCGGTGCTCAGCGCCTCGGTGAGGCGCGGGAGTCCGGCCGCGAGCTCGTCCGCGTCGCGCATCAGGATCCAACTGCGCGCGGCGAGCGCCGGCGGCATGACCTCGCGCGCGACATCGCGCAGCACGATCGGAACGATGAGCTTCTCCAGCGCGACCGCACGCTCGAGCGCTTGCAAGCATCGCTGCGATCGAACCGAGTCCGGGGAGATCGCGAAGACGAGCGCCGCGCTGTCCTCGACCGCGGCGATGCCCGTCGTCTCCCCGTCGGGTGCGCCCTCGAGCCATGGCGCATGAGCGCGCTCGGCGAGTGCCGTCTGCAGCGATTCGGCGGCGTCCGCGTCCGCGCGGGCGTGGCAGACGAACACCGTGGGCCTCGCCGTCCGGGTAACCGCCGGGCGGGCCATCAGAGCCCGCCGCACGTCGTGTGGTAGGGCTCGCTCGGCAGGTAAGAGCTCCATTCGGCGCGGCTGAGGTTGCGCCGCGCGGAGGCGCACAGCCGAGCTCGTCGCGCGCCAGGGCTGCGGTTCCACAGGATCGAATCCCACCGGGCAATCGCCGCGGACCGGCCCACGCCGACGAGCGTGGAGCCATCGGGGCTGAATGCGACGCCACCGGCGACGTCGTCGCGGGGGACCAGCGGGACGCCGAGCTGACGCTGCGTCGCGACGTCCCACAGCCGCACGGTGTGGTCTGCTGCCCCGGACGCGAGCGTGCGACCGTCGGGACTGAACGCGATACCGAAGATGCTCGCGGCATGACCGGCCATCGGAGCGCCGCGGGAGCGATGCGTGGCAGCGTCCCACAGCCGCACGATCCCGTTTGCGGCGCTGGCCGCGAGCGTCTTGCCGTCGGGGCTGAACGCCACGTCGGTCACCGGCTGCTCGTGTCCGGTCAGCGGTCCTCCGCGCCGGCGCCGGGTGGCGACATCCCAGAGCTGCACCGTCCGGCTGGCGCCGCCGGCGAGCGTCGTGCCGTCGGGGCTGAACGCGACGCTGGAGACGTCTCGCGCTGAGCGGCGAGCCGATGGCGCGGCGGCCGGCGACGCTCCACAGGCGCAGCGTCCCGTCGGCGGCGGCAGAGGCGAGCGTCTCGCCGTCGGGGCTGAACGCGAGGCTCGTGGCCGGAGCATCGCCTCCGGGCATCGAGGCACCGACCTGGCGCTGCGTCGCGGTGCTCCACAGCCGCAGCTTCCCGTCCGCGCTGCCGGTTGCGACGAGCCCTCCGTCCCGGCTCATGGCGATGCTCTGGACCGGTCCGCCATGCCCGTCCAGCGGCGCTCCGAAGACGCGCCGGGTGGCGAGGCGGAGCAATCGCGCGAAGTACATGTCGTCGACGACGAGCGTCTTGCCATCCGGGCTGAACGCGGCGTCGTGGCCGACTGCCACGCGCTTGAGCTGCTCAGCGGTGAGGCTCGGGTTCGCGAGCTCGTCGGTGGGCACGCCCGTCGGCCCGGACGTCGCCGGCGGCGCGACGTTCCACAGCTTCACCGTGCCGTCGCGGGCTGCGGCGACGAGCGTCCCGGCGTCGGGCGTGAACGCGACGCCGAGCGCCTCGATCCGGGGCGCGACCGATGCATTGACCGCCGCGAGCGACGAGCCGACGGGCTCCCCGGTCGCGACGTCCCACAGCTGCACGCCCCCGGCGTTCGCTGTCGCGAGCGTCTCACCCCGGGGGCTGAACGCCACGCTCCAAACGGTGCCAAGGCCGGCGCGCAGGACCTTGCTGCGGGGGCGGCGCGTGGCGACGCTCCACAGCCGCGCCGTCGCGTCTGCGCTGCCGGTTGCGAGCAGCTTGCCGTCCGGGCTGAACGCGAGCTCCCAGACCTTGCCGTGGGGACCGCGCAGCGGCGCGCCGGCAGGGCGGTTGGTCGCCGCGTCGCGCAGCTGCACGGTCCCCGCGGCATCGCCGGTCGCGAGGAAGCGGCCGTCGGGGCTGAACGCCACGCTGAGCAGGTCCTGATCGCCTCGGCGCACCGCGCCTGCCCGGGCCGGGCGGCGCGTGACGACGTCCCACAGGCGCACGGTCTTGTCGAGTCCGACGCTCGCGAGCCGCTTGCCGTCGGGGCTGAAGGCGACGCTGGCGATCCCGCTCTCATGACCTCGCAGTGGTGCGCCGATCGCCCGGTGGGTCGCGACGTCCCACAGGCGGATGGTCTTGTCGTCGCTGCCGGAGGCGAGCATCCTGCCGTCGGGGCTGTAGGCCAAGCCGCCGACGATCGCGGTGTGTCCCGTGAGCGGAGCGCCGATCCCCGCACGCGTCGCGAGATCCCACAGCCGCACCTGCTTGTCGAGGCCGGCTGCCGCGACCGTCCGGCCGTCGGGGCTCACGACCGCGCGCGACACGGCACCGGCCTGGCCGGTCAGGTCGCCAAGCGACGGGCCGAGGGTCCCGAGGGCTCTGTCGACCGCGCGGTCGGCCTCGGCGGTCGGCTGGATCCGGTGGGCCTCGAGACTCAGCGCGGCGGCAAGCGTCGGGTCTCGCTCGGCGACGGACGTCGCGCGCGCGGCCAGCCCCTTCGAGATCGCGACCCGGCGGTCGTGGATCGCCGCGTCGCGCTGGGCGAGCGCGAAGCCGGTCAGCGCGAGCGTGAGCAGGACGGCCGCGGTTATGCCGCCGAGCATCGCGCGCTGGCGCACGACGGCCGCGCGGCGGCTCGCGACGAGGTAGTCGGCGTGGTCGCGCGTCGGCTTCTGCGCGTGCTCGGCCTGGCGGGCCAGCCACTGCTCGCCATCCTCGAGGTCGCTGCCGCGCAGCACGAAGCTGCGATCGCGTCCGGCATCGCGCCACTCGCGGCCGCGGATCGCCAGGCGGGTGTGCGCCCGGCGCCAGCCCACGTCGAATCGCACCGCGTCGACGAGCCGGTCGAGCCCCGTGTCGAGGTCGTGGGCGTGGATCGAGATCGCGTCTGCGCTCGCAAGCTGCGCGTCCAGCAGATCGGGTGCCACCGGCGTGACCGTCACCGGGACGAGGAGCTTGTGCGCCTCGACAGCCTGGCGCAGCTCCCGCAGACAGACGGTCGACTCGACGGATGCGGGGCTGATGAGGAACACGAGCGCGTCGCAGGCCTCGATCGCGCGCATGATCCGCTCGTCCCAGTCCGCGCCGGCGACGATGCCCTCGACGTCGATCCAGACAGCGTGACGGTGGTCGCCGAGCGCTCGGCGCACCACCGACGCAACAGCTGCGTCCTTGCGCGCGTAGGAGATGAACGCATCGAACTGCAGGCCGGACACGCCACCCCTTCGTCGCTTGGGCCGACAGTAGTGCGCGCCTGGCTTCGCCATGTGTGACGTGGGTCACGCGGGCGCCGGCTGCCGCCGCCGGTGCAGCGGCTGGGAGCTGCGCGCGATCCCTACGCGGTCGATAGCACTGATCGCATGGCGCCCGGCGCCGCGCGAATACGCGGTGTCGGAGCGCAGCGTGCGAGGTCGGGCTGGCGGTGCGGCGTGGTGCTACGCCGCCGGGCAGCGGCGGGTACGGTCAGACGGCTTCGTGCTGCGGCTGGCGCCTCGTGCGTGGGCATGGGAGTCGCGCTCGAGCGGCGTGAGGCAGTGCGCAGGCCTGGCGGGGACGCCGGGGCGTCGTGGTCGCTCGGGTACGGCGATGGCGCTGCGGTGCGGGTGCGCGGCGCGCACGGCGGGAGCGGCTGGGTCGCGGGAGGTGTCGGGCCTGCGGGTCGGGTGCGCGATGTGCGCGGCGGGAGCGGCTGGGTCGCGGGAGGTGTCGGGCCTGCGGGTCGGGTGCGCGATGTGCGCGGCGGGGACGGCTGGGTCGCGGGAGGCGTCGGGCCGGCGGGTCGGAGGGACGCTGCCGAGGGGCGCGCAGCGAGGCCGATCGAGCCGGAGGCCTGAGTCGTCCTCCAGGAACGCAAAGGCGCGCAGCCACGCGGCCGCGCGGCGGATGCGCTGCCAGATGGGGTTGAAGGCGGGGCCGAACATGTGTTCGCACACGGTAGCCCGTGGATCGGATGGAATCGATGAAATCAGTGCGTACGCTCGCCTTCGAAGACGTGCTGCAACGAAAGTTGCAGGACCCGTCCGGGCCGCAGTCGTCGTGCCGGTAGCCCCGGTACTCGCGCCGCGGGTAGGGGAGGACCCCGAGGCTCGGTGGTGCCGGCCGAGACGCGCCGGCGCTCAGAAGTCCAGGCCGGCGATGTCCCCGAGCTCGGGGTACTTGGACAGCGCCTCGGAGCAGAGCATGCCCGAGATCGTCGCCGCCTCCATGCAGCCGCAGTTGAGCTGGCACTTCGTCCAGTCGCCGGCGAGGTAGAGGTTGCTCGGCCCGTCGGGGTCGTGCACGGGCAGGCGGTGCTCCGAGCTTCCGACCAGCGACAGCACGTACTGCTCCGTCGGCGTGACGTTCGCGCGGTGCCACTGCGTCGCGAGGCGGTCGGGGTCGGCACCCGTCGCGTCGGTTGGATCGACGATCCACCCCCAGCGCGGATTGCCCTTCCCGTCGACGATCTTCGGAAGGATGACCCGCAGCCCGCCGTCGAGCAGCTCGCGCGCGTTCTCGAGCACCTCCGCGTCGGCCTCCGCCTGGCTCGTGAACTGCGTCGTGTGGGGCATGGTCGAGCACAGGTACGAGAGGCCTTGAGGCTTGCGCTTCTTGGGCCAGCTCTCCACCTCGATGACCTCTTTGAAGTCACCCCACACGCCGAGCGGGCTGAGCCCGCCGTAGCGCCAGTTCGCGATCGGCTCGTGCTTGGAGACGAGGCCGAGCGCCTTGGGCGTGCGCGTCAGCCACAGCTGCAGCGCCTGCGTGCGGACCGTCCCCACCCGCGCTATCGCGGTCGCCCACGTCTCGTAGGCCTCGACGATCTCCTCGCAGATGCCCGCGAGCGCGCCGATCGAGATGCCAAGCACGACCGCGTCGAAGTCGGTCTCGTACTCGAGCACCTCCTCGCTTTCGGGAGCGACCTCGTCGGTCGGCCACTCGAAGTCCGGCCGCTCGTCCGGGGGCAGGTCGAGCTGCTCCCACCGCGGCTGGTCCGGCCAGCACTTCAGGCCGCGGACGTCGATGAGCGGCTCATACTCGCCACCATCCTTGACGCTCGCCTGCCGCGCGATGCGGATCCGCGCGATGCGCCCGTCCTCGAGCTCGAGCTTGCGCACGTCCGAGAAGAATCGAAACCGGACGCCGCGTGCGCGCAGCACCTCATAGACCGGGGCATAGAACGTGTCCGCCGTGCCGGCGGCGAACCGGTATGCGAACGCGCCCTTGTACGTGAGCACCGTCCGCGCGACGCCGCGCAGCGCCGTGCCGGCCTCCATCTCCCCGCCCGGCGGGAAGGGAAGCGGACCGCTCGTGTCGCCCTCCGGGTAGGCGAACGAGCCGCAGTAGACCGCCTCGACGATCGGCGACTCGATCATGAGTTCGTCGTCGTCGAAGTCGTGCTCCCTGAGCCACGCGCGGAGGTCGTGCTGGTTGATGACGTCGAAGCCGTCGTCCACGACGCCGTCGACGAGCGCCCCGGTAATGCAGGCGTAGGCGAAGTTGGCCTGTACCCACAGGCGCCGGTTGTCGCTGCGCGCCTCCGTGCGGATGTCGTCCCGCAGCAGGCGCCACAGGACGTCCATCGCCAGAGCGAGTGCTCCGCACACCGCGCGCCGCAGCGCTCGTTCTATCCCGCCGAACCGATCCGGCACCTGGAAGGTGATCGTCGGGGTCGCGTCGAGCTCCTGCAAGGCTTTGAGGAACCGCGCTTCGCGTCCGTCGTCGGAGCCCCTGGCGTCGGCGTTGGCGAAGTCCCTCGCGTAGTCGAGCACGTCGAGGACCGTGAGCGCCCGGGGGTCTGCCCGCGCCGGCCTCGGGCCCTTGCGCAGCAGCGCGTCGAAGGTCTCGAGCGTCTTGTCCGCCCCGCCGGTCTTCGCAATCGTGGGCTTCTCGGCGACGCGGTCCCTGACGAGCTTGATCGCCGGTGCGACAGCGCGAGCACGCGTGAGCAACAGCGCGCCGTCGCCGGGCTCGCGAGGGCGCCGGTCCTTTGCCACCTCCCACAGCAGGGCCTTGTCCTCGATCCACTCGACCTGCATGCCCGAGTCCGCCGGGAGGAACGCGTCGTCGAACGTCTGCAGCGGAGAGTCGGCCGGTGGCTCGTATTCCTTGTACACGTCGCGGGCTTGGCGAAACGTGTTCTCGTAGAAGCCGAACCAGTTGTGCAGCCCATGCTCGAGGACCCGTGCCGTGCCGTCGTCCGAGCGGCCCGTCGCGCCCTTGCCGCCCAGTCGCCAGCCGAGCTGGTAGATCGTCAGCTCGAGGTTCTTGCCCTCCTCGTTGCGAGGGTCCGACAGCTGCAGCGCCGCCGTCAGCGCGCCCTGCCCACCGCCCAGGATCGCGACCTTGCGCTTAGAGCTCGCCATTGTGGGCCTCCGGTTTCGTCGCGTACAAGGGGGTAACGGGGCGGGTGTCGGCGGGGGAGCCGAGCTCGTCGAGCAGGCGCGCCGCGACTGCCCGGTGGTGCTCGCGCCGCACCGGATCGCCGGCAAGGCGGTCGCCGAGGACGGCATGGGCAAGAGCGAGCTCGTGGCGCATGCCGAGCTCGGCGGCCCGCGCCCGGGCTCGCTCCCAGGCGGCCAACGCGCGCGCTCGGCGGCCGAGGCGCCAGAGGCGCTCGCCCTCGTAGAGCGATCGCGCCGGCCCGCCGATCGCGAAGGTGCGCTCGTACACGCGCAGGTTGCGCCGCGCGGAGCGCACGTGCCGGCGCGCGCGCACCCGTGCACGCCACGACCGTGCCTCGTCCCAGTCGGTCAGCGCGAGCTCTGCGAGCGCCGCGTAGCCGTCGAGCACGGCGTGGCTCGTCGGCCGCGGGCCGAGCCTGGCCGCGAGCTCGCGGGCCTTCGCGTGCTCGGCGCGCGACTCCCCGACGCGGCCGCTGCGCCGCAGTGCCAGCGCCTGAACCGCGTGGATGCTGACCGAAGACATGTCGAGCGCCTGGTCTTGGGACAGGCCGGCCGCGACGGAAAGCCGCCGCAACGCCTCGCCCGGGTCGCCGCGCCGCAGCGTCGCGATCCCGATCCAGGCGTGCGCCCACGTGACCGGCAGCGAGGACTCCTTCGCCTCGATGCCCGCGAGCAGGTCGAGGAGCTTGCGCTCGGCCTCGGCGGGGTGTCCGAAGAGGTGATCGCCGACGCCGGCGACCCCGAGCGCGTCGCGCAGGCGCGGCTTGTGGCCGAGCCGGCGAAAGCCCTCGATGCACGTCCGGTAGTCGTCGGCGAACATGTGGTACGGGCCACGTGACGACCGGTACATGCACTGCTGGTGCAGGGTGATGGCGATCGCGAACGGGTCGTTCACCGCGTCGGCGGTCCCGCGGGCGAGCGCGCAGTAGCGCTCGGCCGTCGCGTGCGCGCCGACGATCCCGGCGATGACGCCCAGCGCGCCGTAGCACTCCGCGAGCTCACGCGAGGGCCCGAGGCGCTCGGCGAGGTTCAGCGAGCGGATCGCGACGTAGCTCGACCGTGGCGTGTCGCTTGAGAGGTAGTAGACCTCGGCCATGAGGAACTGCGTCGCGGCTGCCAGGCGCACGCGCTCGCGATCCCGCGGGGGGACGCGGCGCGGCAGCACCCCGCGCGGCGCGAGGCGGTAGGCGACCTGGCGAAGCAGCTCGCGCAGCACGGCGGCGAGGATCCGCGGGACGCCGTCGGGGACCGGGCGGTCGAGCGCCGCGATCGCCTCGGCGGCGCTGCGGTGGCAGCGCTCGAGGTCCCCGAGGCGATAGCACGACTCGGCGATGTGCGACTGCCAGCGCTCTCGCTGCAGCGGCTCGGCCGCATGGACCGTGAGCGCGAGGGCGCGGTCGAGCATGTCGACGCACTCGCGAAAGGCGCCGGCCCGGAACGCTCCCTCGCCCGCTGAGGCGTAGTGCACGGCCGCGCGGTCGGGCACGTCGGCGCGCTCCCAGTGATGTGCGAGCGCGGCGTGCGTCGCGTCCGGCAGGTGGGCCTCGCGCGCATGTTCGAGGTGCTCGGCGGCACGCCGGTGCAGGTCGCGGCGATCGGCGAACAGCAGCTGCTCGTAGACCACGTCGCGGATGACGGCGTGACGAAACGCAAGTCCGTCCTCGCCGTGCGACGGGTCGTGGCCAAGCAGCTCGAGCTCCTCGAGCACGGCGACCTGGTCGCCGACATCCGCTCCGGCGAGGTCGCGGAGCGCGTCTGAGCGAAACGAGCCGCCGAGGACGCTCGCGATCCTCAGCACCGCGGCACCGCTCGCCGGCAAGCGGTCGATGCGACTCGCGATCACCGCCTCGACGCCGCCGGGCGATTCGAGCTCAAGCCCCCGAGGCGTCGTGTCGTCGAGGACGCCGCGGTCGCGCAGCGCGCGCGCGAGCTCGCGCGAGAAGAGGGGGTTCCCGCCGGCTTTGGCCTCGACGAGCGCGGCGATGTCCGCCGGGAGCTCGATGCCGATGGCGTCCGCGGCGACCTCGCGAACCTCCGAAGCTTGCAGCGGCCCGAGCGCGATGCGCTGGCAGGCGTCGGTCGCGGCGAGGCGCTCGAGCTCCGCGACCGCGGCCTCGGCGACGGGCCGGGTCGTCACGACGAGCAGCAGGCTGCCGGGCGCGCCGGCGATCCTCGTCGCGAGCGCGAGCGACGCGGAGTCCAGCCAGTGGGCGTCCTCCAGCACGACGAGCATGGGCCCGGCCGCGGCCATCTCGTCGAGGCGCTGGGCGAGCAGGTCGCGCGTCGCCTCGGCGCGCGCGTCGCCCGACAGCCCGGCGCTCGCAGATCCGTTGCCGAGCGCCAGCGTCAGCTCGTCATCGAAGATCTGACGCCAGCCGTGGTAGGGCGCCCCGCGCTCGATCGGGTCGCCGGCGCCGGCGTGGACGGTGATCGCGTCGCGCGCCGCGCGATCGGCGAGGTGACGCACGAGCCGCGTCTTGCCGATGCCGGGCTCGCCCTCGAGCAGCACGACGCCGCCTTGGCCGGCCCGCAGCGCGCGCAGGCGCTCGTCGAGCAGCGCGCGCTCGCCCGCTCGACCGACGAGGCGCGGCGCGGCGCCGGGCTTGGCCATCCGCCGCCGTGCCGCCGTCAGCGCGCGCAGCGCGACGGGCTCGCTGCGTCCCTTGACCTGCACCGCGGGCATCCGCTCGAGCACGTGGTCGTCCGCCAGCAGCGCGCAGAGCGGCTCCTCGACGAGGATCTGCCCGCCCTGCGCGAGCTGCATGAGGCGCGCGGCGAGGTTCGTCTTCGCGCCCTGCAGCCCGAACATCCGCCGCGTCGCGCCGCCGTAGACCCCGGCGTAGGTCCGCCCGCGCGTCAGGCCGATGCCGACCGTGGCCACGCGGATCGCGGGCGGGGTCGTGCGCAGCGCGAGTGCCGCGGCGGCGGCACGCTGCGGATCGTTGTCGTGCGCGACCGGGGCGCCGAAGCCCGCGCAGAGGTACGTGCCCTTGTCGTCAACGGCGATGCTGAAGATGGAGCCTCCGACGTTGCCGATCGTCGCCTGCGCGAAGCGCACGTATGCGTCGAGGCACGCGTCGGGGTCGCTTGCGCCGGGGTCGATCTCGAAGCGGGCGAACAGCGCGACGACCGAGCGCAGCTCGCCGCCAAGCCCGACGTCGCCGCCGGCCGCGAGCCGCGGATGCAGCTCCGCCGCGATCCATGGGCGCGCCCGCTCGTCGTCGAGCTGGGGCGGCTGCGGCGCAGGCGCAGGGTCGCGCCCCGCGACCGCTTCCACGATCACGCCGGCGCCGAGGCGGTCGTCCGCCAGCGTGAGCCGGTCTTCGAGGCGCTCGGCGACGCGGGCGTGTGCGACGACGTCGCCGCGGCGGGCGTCTTCGGCGATGGCCATGACCTCGTCGACCGCCGGGCCCGCCACGACCTCGAAGATGCGCTGCGACGGATCGCCGACGGCGATGCGCCGGAACGCGCCCGCGCCGACGGCCACGCGGATCTCGGCATCGACGCCGGCGTGGCGCAGCCGCGCCATCGCTGCCTGCATGCGCAGGCCGCAGCGCAGGGCCGCGGACCCGTCGTCGTCGTGCACGCAGCAGCAGATCGCATCGCCCGCGAACTCGACGACCGTGCCACCCGCGCGGTCGACCTCCTCGACGAGCGCGCCGTACACCCGGTTGAGCAGCGCCGCGACCTCCTCGGCACCGCGCCGCGGGCCGTACTCGCGCGCGTAGGCCTCCGTGAGCGGCGTGAACCCCGACACGTCGGCGAGCAGCACCGAGCCCTCGCAGTGTTCGCGGCGCGGCTCGGCGCGCGCCATCGCGGCGCGGACGTCGGCAGGGACGAATGCCCCAAGTCCCTGCCGGAACTCCGCCTTGCGCGCTGCCACGTGCCGATCATCGCTGCTTCTGCGGTGCGCGTGTTCAAAGCGTCGTGCCGGATGCGTCCCCGGCCGGCGGCGCGGCGGGGACGGCCATGGCCAGCGAGCGACGGCGCGCTCGAGGTCCGCCGCGGCGAGCAGCTCCTCCGCGAACCGGTGCGCGGCGGGTCGCTCGCGACGGCGAGCCACGTGTGGCGCCATCAGTCCAGGAGCTCGTCGATGATCTCGGCGACGCTGCCGCGATCGGTGCGACGGATGAGGAAGGCCGCGACGCGGACGATCCCGGTCGGGTGCGCGACCGCGTCCGCGAGCTCGGCTGCCGCGCGGTCGAACGTCGCGATCAGGTCCGCGCGCCCGGCGCCGGTGACCCGCGGCAGCTCGAGGGCGCAGCGCCAGGCATGCTCGCGCGCGCGCTGCATGCTGAAGTCGAGGATGACGTCGTCAACCTGGCCGCCGACGCGCGTGAGCCAATACAGCAGGGGCGCGAAGCGCGCCGTGTCGGCGCTGACCCGGGCGACCACGCCGGCGAGGAGCTTGTTCATGCGCGTGTAGTCGTCCGCGAACCCGGGCAGCGCGTCGGGCGCGATGGCGTCGTTGACCGCTATCGGCAGGTCGAAGTTGATGTGCGCGTTCACGCCGAGCAGGAGGTGCTGGACCACCGACAGGCGCCGGTCGGCGGCCGCGTCGAACGCGGCGCGCCAGCACTCGCTGACCGGCGCGCGGCGCTCGTTCGCGTCGAACGCCTCGACGTAGCGCCGCAAGAACGTGTCGTTCACGGCACGCATGGCGTCCGGGTCGTCGAACTCGTCGCGGGCGATCGCCTGCTCGACCGCGGTCACGACCTTGCGATAGACCGCGGCGAAGTAGCCCAGGCGCGAGTTGCGCTCGCGGCACAACGCGATGATGCGCGCCAGCGGGTCCGGGTCGTGGTCGGAGCGTGACATCGGGGACATCGGGGCGGGTGCGCGGGGCGCTGTCATATCGTCGCCGATCGTCGTCGGGGGTATCGGAGCATCCTTCAGGCCTGCGGTTACACCCCGGTTACAGGGTGCTGGCGCGCATGGCAGACCGAGCGGTATTGTCGCGTCGGCGATGAGATTCACGGTTAATACCGCGGTCGCAGCGCCACTGGCGGAGGTCTACCCGGTTTTCGGGGACGCGTCGTTCGTCGCGTCGCTGACACCGCGGTTGCTGCGCCTGACCGTCGTGCGCATCGGCTTGCGCGTCGGCGACGTCATCGAGATCCGGCTGCGTCCCGGCTTGCATGTGAGGTGGATCAGCGAGGTCGTCTCCGAGCGCGTCGAGGACGACGCGATCTGGTTCGTCGACCGCAGCAGCGACGTCATGCCATGGCCGCTGACGGCATGGGAGCACACGCACGGGTTCGTGCGCACCCCGGCGGGCGGCACGCTGATCGTGGACCGCGCGCGCTTCGACGTGCGACCCCGTGCGCTCGCGCCCGCGTTTCGGGTGCTGCTGCATGCCTCGTTCGTCGCTCGCCGGGGCCCGTACCGGCGACGCTTCGGACGCGCCTGACGCCGGCGCTCTGTGTACAACGACGCGGTCGCGCTGTGGTGGATTTCATGGTGAAGGGACCGCCCCGATCGTACGGTGACGGCATGCTCCTTCGCACGCACGCCGCCGGCGAGCCGGCCGCCGGGGTGCACGCGATCCATGCGCTGCGCACGCCGGGAATCGGCCTGCGGGTGCTCGGCGAGGTCGAGGTGGGTGGTCGCGACGGCCTGTTCGCTCCCGCGGGCGCGCGACCGGGCGCGCTGCTGGCGCTGCTCGCGATCCACGCGGGCGAGTGCGTCGCGGTCGACCGCATCATCGACGAGCTGTGGACGACGCAAGCGGCCCCGCGCGACGTCAAGCGCGTGCACGTCAACGTGTCGCGGCTGCGCTGGGCGATCGCACGGATCGCTCCCGACGTCGACGCGACGACCGTCGTGCGCACGCGCAGGTCCGGCTACGCCCTCGAGCTCGATCCCGATGCGGTCGACGCCGTGCGCTTCACGCGGCTCGTCGCTCGCGCGCGCCAGGAGCTGGCCGGCGGCGATCCGCGCCACGCCACGGTGACGCTGCGCAGCGCGCTGGCGCTGTGGCGCGGCGAGCCCTACGGCGACTACGCGTACGAGCAGTTCGCCGCGCCAGAGATCTGCCGGCTGGAGGATCTGCGCAGCTGCGCCGTGGAACTGCTGGCCGAGGCGCAACTGGCGCTCGGCGCGCACGCGACGATGGTTGCCGAGCTCGAGCGGCTCATCGCGCGTCATCCGCTGCACGAGCGCCTGTACGGGCTGCTGATGGTCGCGCTGTATCGGTGCGGGCGCCAGGGCGACGCGCTGGAGGTCTACCGGGCGGCGCACAGGACGCTCGTCGATGCGCTCGGAATCGAGCCGGGGCCGCAGCTGCGCAGGCGCCACCGCGAGATCCTGGACCAGTGCCCGTCGCTCGAGCTCGCCGGCGATGCCGCCGATGCCGGGCGGCTGGTACGCGGTCAGGCCGCGTAGCGGCGCAGCGCGTCGATCTCGCGCACCACGATGCGGCGGCGGTGCGTCTCGATCCAGCCGAGCTCACGCAGCAGCCGCATCGCCTTCGCCACCGCCTCGCGCGACGACGCCGTCCAGGCGGCGAGCTCCTCCTGAGAGAGCGCGAGCGTGATGTCGATGCCGTCGTCGCAGACGACGCCGAAGCGCTCGCTCAGCTCGACGAGGCGGCGTGCGACGCGACCGACGACGTCGTGTCCGGCGAACTCGACGCGCGCCTCGTCGGCGGCTCGCAGGCGCTCCATGAGCATGAGCACGAGGTTCATCGACGCGTGCGCGTGGGTGTCGAGGAACTCGCGGAAGTCCGCGGCGGACACGGCCAGCGTCTGCACCGGCTCGAGCGCGCGGACCGCGCTCGACCGCGTCGACCCGGCGATCGCGCCGACTTCGCCGACGATGTCGCCGGGGCCGCGGAACGCGAGGATGACCTCCCTGCCGGACGCTCCCCGGGCGGTCACCTTGACGCGGCCTTCGAGCAGGATGCTGACGCTTCCGGCGTCGTCGCCTTGGTGAAAGAGCGTGTCCCCGGTGGCGTAGGAACGGATGCGGCCGAGGGCGCGCAGCTCGGCCGCGTCGTCGTGGCTGAGTGCCGCGAGAAACGGGCCCGGGGCGAACGGGGGAGCGTGCACCGCCGCAGGCTACTGCCCGACCGGCCACCCGGCGAGTCCGTGTGCGCCGCGTCCCAGGGCCCCGGCGGCTATCCCGGGGCGGGACGGACGTGCAGGTCGAGCGCGCCGGCCTGCGCCTCGAGCGCGGCGATCACGAACGCGACGTGCTCGTCGAAGTCCGCGCCGAGGCGCTCGGCGCCGCCGCGGACGTCGTCGCGGCTGACCGCCGCGGCGAACGACGGCTGCTTGAGCTTCTTCTTGACGGACTTCGGCGTGAGGCCGTGGATGCCCTCGGGACGCACTTGGGCGCAGGCGACGAGAAAGCCGCACAGCTCGTCGACCGCGACGAGCGTGCGCTCCATCGGCGACCGCGGCTCGACGCCGAGGTAGTCGGCGTGCGACGCGATCGCGCGCACCATCTCCGGCGGCGCGCCGCGGCGCTCGAGCTCGCGCATGATCGTGCGCGGGTGGCCGTGCTCGGCGTCGTCCATGTCGGGGAAGCGCTCGTAGTCGGCGTCGTGCAAGAGGCCGGTCACGGCCCACAGCTCGGCGTCGTGGCCGTCGCGCTCGGCATAGGCCTGCATAGCGGCGCAAACGGCGAGGCAATGACGGCGTAGAGAAGTCGAGGTGACCCAATCCGTGAGCAGGGAACAGGCCTCGTCGCGCGAAATCCCGGAAGGCATGGCTGTTACCCTAGCCCAGCCCTCCGGCCCGGCTCGCGTCGCCGGAAGGCGTCCTCCTATGGAGAAGTTCGTCATCGACGGAGGCATCGCGCTCTCCGGCACGATCGTGCCGGCCGGCAACAAGAACGGTGCCCTGCCCATCCTTGCCGCCTCGGTCCTGACCGAGGATGAGGTCGTTGTCCGCAACGTCCCCAAGATCAACGACGTCGGGGCGATGCTGTCCCTGCTCGAGGCGATCGGCGTGCGGATCGACTGGCTGTCGGACCACGAGGTCGTCCTCTGCGCGCGCGACCTCGACCACGACGCGGTCCTGGACCGCGCGCTGTCCGAGCGCATCCGCGCCTCGTTCTTGCTGGCCGGCCCGCTGCGCACGCGGACCGTCGAACCCGGTGAGCTGGTCCTCGAGGTCGACGACCTGGTGCTGCGGCCCCGCCGCGAGCGGTCCGGCCGGCGCGAACCCAACGGCATCAGCCTTTCCGTGCGACGCGGGGAGATCGTGGGTGTCGGCGGACTGCTCGGCTCCGGCCGCACGGAGTTGCTGGAGACCCTGTTCGGCGCCGGTTCGCCCGGCACACTCCACGGTTCGGTCCGGTTCCGCGGCCGGTCGGTACGCCCGCGCCGTCCCCGTCACGCACTGCGGCTGGGCATGGCGTTCGTACCGGAGGACCGGCGCGTGGCGGGCCTGGCCATCGACCACTCCGTACTCGCGAACACCGTACTGTCCATCGTGGACCGGATCGCGCGGGCGGGAATCGTGCCGCGGGCCAAGGAAACCAGCGCCGTGCGGCGGATGGTCGACCAGCTGAAGGTGAAACTCGGCTCGATCAACGACCCGGTCGGCACGCTGTCCGGCGGCAATCAGCAGAAGGTCGTGTTCGGCCGGATGCTGCTCACCGAGCCGGCGCTGCTGCTGCTCGACGAGCCCACCCGCGGCGTGGACGTCGGCGCCAAGGCCGAGATCTACCAACTGCTCGGCGAGGCTGCCGAACAGGGGATCGGCGTGCTGCTGGCGTCCTCCGAGCTGGCCGAACTGGTCGGCGTGTGCGACCGCGTGATCGTGCTGTCCGGCGGGCGCAGCGTGCGCGAGCTGGACACCCGGCACGCGGGGGAGGCCGACCTGTTGGCGGCGTCGATGGGTGAGGGCAAGACGGCGCAGGCGGTGGACGTGGCTGGAGGCATCGGGTGAGTAGTGACGTGACCACATCGGACCCCGGCACCGAGCCGCCGCGCAACGGGTCCGCCCGTCGCGGCGAGGTCGTGGCCGCGCTGTTCCGGTTCCAGAGCCTGTTCGGGCTGGTCGCGGTGTTCGTGGTGGCCGTGGTGTTCTCCCCGACGCACAACGGCGAGCTGCTGTTCCTCAACAGCGACAACCTGTTCAACGTCGTCCGCGCGGTGTCCGAGATCGGGATCATGGCCGTCGGCATGACGTTCGTGATCCTCGTGGGCGGCATCGACCTGTCGGTGGGCGCCGTGCTCGGGCTCGCCGCGGTCGGCTCGGCCGTGCTCATGGTGGAGAGCGACTTCGGCATGGTCGCGGCCGTCGTGATCGTGTTGCTCATCGGTCTCGGATTCGGCTTCCTGCAAGGGGTCGCGTCCGCGTTGTTCGGCATCCAGGCGTTCATCGTGACGCTCGCCGGCATGCAGATCGCCCGCGGGCTCGCCCGCATCTGGTCCGGCGGGCAGGGTGTGGCCATCTCCTACGGCGACGAGGCCGGGCAGGCGCCGCTCGCGTTCTCACTGCTCGGCGAGCGGACGTTCAACGGGCTGGTGCCGATCCCCGCGCTGATCTTCGCGGTCGTCGCGGTGGTGGCCATCGTGTTCCTGCGCACCAGCGCGTTCTCCCGCCACGTCTACGCGATCGGCGGCAACGAGAAGGCCGCGCGCCTGTCCGGGGTGCCGGTCACGCGCGTGAAGATCGCGGTGTTCTGCATCGCCGGATTCCTCGCGGCACTCGCGGGGATCATCCACGCTGGACAGCTGAACCAGGGTAGCCCGAACGACGGGTTCGGCTACGAACTCGACGCGATCGCGGCCGTGGTGATCGGCGGCACCAGCCTCATGGGTGGCCGCGGCACCGTGGTCGGCACGGTGGCCGGCGCGCTGCTTCTGGGAGTACTCAACAACTTCCTCGGGCTCCACGGCGTGGACCCGAACGTTCAGTTGCTCGTCAAGGGACTCGTGATCGTCGTAGCGGCCGGGCTCCAACGGCTGCGTCCGGCAGCCTGAAACGAAAGAAGGTAATCGAGATGGCACGACGTCGTGCCGTGGCCGGCCTCCTCACCGTGGCCACCGCGTTCACCCTGTCCGTCGCATGTGGAACGACCAGCGACAACAGTGGCCAGGCCCAGGAAGGCGGTGGGGGCGGCGGCGAGTGCGGCGGCCCCGACGGCGAGTACACGATCGGGATGAGCCAGGCCAACGTGGCCGAGCCGTACCGGGAGCGGATGGATGACGACATCCGCACGGCCGCCGAGGGCGTGCCCCAGTTCACCGTGGAGTTCGCCGACGCCCAGCAGGACAACAGCAAGCAGGTCACGGACGTCGAGAACTTCCTGACCAAGCAGATCGACCTGCTGATCATCAGCCCGAACGAGGCGACGCCGCTGACGTCGGTGGTGGCCAAGGCGTACAACCAGGGCATCCCGGTGATCGTGTTGGACCGCAAGGTCGACGGCGACGCGTACACCACATGGATCGGCGCGGACAACGAGGAGATCGGCCGCGTGGCCGGCGAGTACGTGGCCGAGACGCTGCTGCCCAACGGCGGCAAGGTCGGCGAGATCCGTGGTCTCGCCGGCTCCACCCCGGCACAGGAACGCGGCGACGGGTTCCGCGCGGGCATCGAGGGTACGGGTATCGAGATCGTCGCGACCACCGACGGCGACTGGCTGCGGGAGAAGGGCCAGACCCAGGCCGACGCGATGTTCAAGGCCAACCCGGACATCCAGGTCCTCTACGCGCACAACGACCCCATGGCCGAGGGCGCGTTCCTGGCGGCGAAGGCGGCCGGCAGGGAGTCGACCATGAAGTTCATCGGCATCGACGGCCTGCCCATCCCGTCCGGTGGCCTGAAGGCCGTCGAGGAAGGCCGACTGTCCGCCACGCTCATCTACCCGACGGCCGGCAAGGAAGCCATCGAGGCGGCCAAGAAGATCCTGGTCGACTGCGCCGATGTGCCGAAGGAGCAGACGCTCGAGACCGAGCTGATCACCATCGACAACGCGGCCACCGTCTACAACGAAGCCAACAGCTGACGCTGTCCCCGCTGCAACCCGAACGCAGGTGGAGGTTCCCCATGCGTCGTATCACCCTGCTCGCGACAACTCTGGCAGTAATCCTCTCGACCCTCGCGGTGGTCGCGCCGGTCCAGACCGTGGCCGCGCCTCCTTCCGCGGCGGCCACCGGAAAGGGCCCGATCGGCTGGGACACCTACCGTGACCTGGACGCCATGGCGCAGCTGCGCCCGGCCGCCCAGGCTCGGCAGTTCTCCAGCTTCGACCGCACCGGCAACAACAACGACGGTTTCGAGAACACCTACTCGTGCCTGCGTCACACCGACGACGGCTGCGTGCTGGCCGAACGGTCCGGCGCCGGCCAGATCGAGTCCATGTGGTTCACCCGCGACTACGGCTCGATGGTCCACAACGGACGGATCAGGATCGAGCTGGATGGCCGGGTGGTGGTCGACGAGCTGCTCCAGGAACTCGTGGACGGCAAGACCGGCGCGCCGTTCGTGTGGCCGCTGGTCGGCAACGGCGACGACACGGCCGGCGGGTCGGTGATCAAGGTGCCGATGCCGTACCGCGAGTCGATGCGGGTCACCGTGCAGAAGGACCCGTTCTTCTACCACGTGACCTACCGCGAGTTCCCGGATTCCGTTGGGGTGCGGACGTTCGACCCGCGCGACGAGGCGAAGGACGTGATCGATCGGTTGCGTGGCTACGGGTTGCGTGACCCGAAGCCGGCGCTGCCGGGCGCCACGACGTCGTCGCACACGGCGGACCTCGCTCCGGGGGCCGGCGCCTCGTTCGCGTCGCCGTCCGGCTCGGGCATGATCACCGGGCTGCGGGTGCGGCTGCCGCAGGTGGTGGCGAGCCCGCGGGTGGTCAACGACGGCAAGGCGTTCGGGGCCGGTGGGTCCAGTTCGTTCCGGGCGACGGTCGACAAGCGCAACAACGGTTTGCGGATCACCCGGCGGATCGACCCGATCATCGGCGACCAGGTGGCGCGGCTGCTGGTGGACGGCAAGGCGGTGGGGGAGTTCCGCAGTGGCCCTGCGCAACCGGCGGGTCAGTGGGTCGACCAGGTGCTGGAGGTGCCGGCGGCGATGACTCGCGGGAAGTCCTCGGTGCGGATCACCACGGAGTACGTGTCATCGGCGTTGGACATCAACGAGTTCCGGTACGACGTCCACAGCCGGGTGGGTTCCGGTTGGACGCGCACGGACGTACTGGACCTGGGTGCCGCCCACGACGGTGAGGAGGCGGCGCACGAGTACAAGATCCGCAACCAGAGCTGGGAGGGGCAGCGGGTCTACCGCTATCCCGCGGACCCGGCGGCGGTGACGGCGTCGGACGCCGTGCTCGCCGGCACGCGGCTGCGCATCACGTTCGACGGCGAGACCACAGTGGACGCTCCGGTGGGTGAGTTCTTCGGCTCGGGCCTCGGGGAGTACGACACGCGGACGATGTTCACGGGCATCGACGCCACGCCCGAGGGCTGGTACTCGTCGTGGTGGGCCATGCCTTATGCGTCGTCGGCTCGAGTGGAACTGGTGAACGGCAGCGGGGTGCCGGTCACGGGTGCTGTCGTGGAGGTGACCACGGCTCGGGACGCCGCTTTCGCCCGCGGCCTGTCGTCCGGCGCACTGGGCCACTTCCACGCGACGCACCACAGTGGACAGACGGTGCCGGACTCGTCGTGGGTCTTCCTGGAGGCCACGGGAAGCGGCGTGTTCTACGGCGTCACGCACTCGATGCGCGGCCTGATTCCCGCGGGCAACCGCCGCAACTATCTGGAGGGCGACGAGCGGGCATATGTGGACGGCGCCGTGAGCCCGACCATGTACGGCACCGGCAGTGAGGACTTCTACGAGGCCGGCTGGTACTTCCGCGACGGCACGACGTACACCATGCCGACCGCGGGCAATCCGGCGTACGAACTGGACGGCGACGGCTGCCAGTTCGACTGCACGGGCGCCTACCGCCTGATGGTGGGCGACGCGGTGTCGTTCAGCTCATCGCTACGCTTCGAGATCGAACACGGCCCGCTGGACAACGAACCGGGCGACTACAGCTCGACTTCGTACTGGTACGGCCGCCCCGCTGTCTCCATCGTGGAAACAGACACTCTGGACGTGGCGGACGACACGAGCCGGGAAGCCCACTCTACGAGGCGGCTGGCGAAACCCGCTCGGTGCTGGAGTCCACAGTAGAGGGCCGCGCGGACACGGTCCCGCTGTCGCGTGGCATCACGTCGGCCACCGGCGAGGTCACCTTCACCATGAAGGTGGCAAGCGACAACCACGGTGTGCGCCTCCTCCGCCTGGGCGACCAGAACACGGCCTACCAACGCGCAACGGTCCTGGTGAACGGCAAAGCAGTCGGCGAGTGGCTACAACCCCTGGCCAACACCCACTCCCGCTGGCTGGAGGACAGCTTCGACCTCCCAGCAAGCGCCACCAAGGGCAAGGACAAGCTCACGATCACCATCCGCCCAGCAGAGGGCAGCCCAGCCTGGTCGGCAGCCACCTACCGAACCCTGTCCCACAAGTAACCGGTCACCACGCACAACGGGAGTGGTCATCATGAGACACCGCATGATGACCACTCCCGCAACGCATGATGACCGTTCCAGTCGCGCACAATGACCAGTCAGCGCGCGCGAAACCGGCAGGCCCAGCGGGCGCGACCGGCAAGTTCAGCGTGCTTGAGTGGCTGACTCGCCGTGTCTGAGTGACACCACCACTCAGGCACGCCGAGTCAGCCACTCAGGTACGCCGAGTCGGCCACTCGGGTACGACTCTCCGTTCGTTCGGTACGACTCGTGGGGTTAGCGGTGGGAGCTGCCTCTTTCGATCAGGCGGGCGCCCAGGGTGGTGGTGGTTGGGGCGCGGCCGTTGTCCGCGATTCTCGCCAGTAGGAGGTTGGCGGCCACCGTGCCCAACTCGTACGCCGGCTGGGCCACCACCGTCAGCGGGGGGTCGACCAGAGCCGTCCAGGGGACGTCGTCGAAGGCGACCATTCCTACGTCGCGACCTGTGCGCAGACCCAGAGTGCGCAAGGCCGACAGTACGCCGATCGCCATCGCGCTGTTCGCCACCAGCAGCGCGTCCGGCGGCTCCTCCTGGTCGAACAGGTCAAGCGTCGCCCGCGAGGCACCCGCCGCCTTGAACTCCGTGCGCCGCACCAGGCGAGGCGTACTCCGCTGCCTGCCCGCCCGCAGCGCGTCGCGATAGCCGGCCAGCCGGTCCTCGGCCGTCCGCACCCCCGACGGGCCCGTGATGCACCCGATCCGCCCGTAGCCCTGCGCCAGCAGGTGTTCCGTCGCCTGCCGCGCGGCGATCCGCGTGTCCACCAGCACCGTGTCACTCGTGTGCTCGGGCAGCGGCCGGTCCACGGCCACCACCGGCGTCCCGCGCCGGACCAGCATCTCCACGTTCGTGGCCGTGGACGTCGGCGACACGATCACGCCGGCCGCCCGCTCCTGGATGGCCACGTCGACGTAGCGCCGCTCCTTCTCCGCGTCCTCGTCGGTGTTGCACAGCACCACCGAGTACCCGACCGTGTGCGCCACATCCTCGACGCCCCGAGCGATCGCCGTGAAGAACGGGTTCTCCACATCACTGATGATCAACGCGAGGACCGCGGCCTCCTGCCGGCGCAGGTTCCGCGCCGGTCCGTTCGGCTGGTAGCCCAACTCGGTCGCCGCCGCCAGCACCCGGGCCGCCAGCTCGGGATCCACTGTGGACTTGCCGTTCAACGCCCTGGACACGGTCGCTGTCGAGACGCCCGCCCTGCTGGCAACATCGCTGATGGTCGCCACTACCGCCTCGCTTCCGCCCACTTGAGAAGACCCTACGCGGACCGCTATTGACACGATCCAGGCCTCAGAATAGCTTCTGAGAAAACGATTACTCCAGCGCAGGAGGAACACCGGTGGCCCGTATCGGCGTGATCAACATTTCGGACGGCCGGGACTACGTCCATGCCGGCATCGCCGACTTCATCGGGGCCAACGAGGACAAGCTCGTGGCGAGCCTCGAGGCCGCCGGGCACGAGGTCGTCCGCGCCGGTCAGCCGGTCTCCGCCAACACCCTCGCCACGTCGTTGGCCAGGGAGATCGAGGCGGCGAACGTCGACCTCACGGTCCTGCACTACTGCGTCTGGGCGTTTCCGCACTTCACGATGCTCGCCGCCGGTCAACTGACCAGCCCGCTGCTGCTGCTCGCCAACATCGACCCCGTCCAGCCGGGCATGGTCGGCATGCTCGCCGCCGGTGGCGCGCTCGACCAGATCGGCCGCGACCACACCCGCCTCTGGGGCGACCCGGAGGACGCGACGCTGATCCACCAGATCGGCGTCCGAGCGAGCGCCGCCCACGCGGTCGCCGCCCTGCGCGGCCAGACGTTCGGCCGCATCGGCGGCCGCCCGATGGGCATGAACACCGCGGTCGCGAACACCGACCAGTGGCAGCGGCTGTTCGGGGTGGACGTCGAGGAGATCGACCAGTGGGAGATCGTCCGCCGCACCGACCTCGCCGACCAGAAAGAGAAGACACACGCCCGCAGGTGGCTCGAGCAGCACGCGAACGTCCACTACGACGGCAAGAAGCTCACCGAGGACCTCCTCGAACGCCAGATCGGCTCCTATCTGGCCATGCGTGAGCTGATCGACGAGTGGAACCTCGACTTCACGGGCATCAAGGGCCAGCCCGAGCTGACCCAGTACTTCGCCACCATGGACATCGCCGAGGCGTTCCTCAACGACCCGTACGACTGGAACGGTCCGAAGGAAACCCACGTCTGCGCCACCGAGGCCGACATGGACGGCGCGCTGACCATGCAGCTCATGAAGCACATCTCGGGCACGCCCGTGTTGTTCGCCGACGTCCGCCACTACCACGGCGACCGCGACATCTGGGACCTGTGCAACTCCGGCCAGCACGCCACCTGGTTCGCCGCCCGCAGCGACGACCCGGCCGAGAACCTCGCGAAGACCCACCTGTACCCGGAGGTGTTCTTCTTCCCGGCGGGCGGCGCGTCCGTGCACCACGTGGCCGCGCCCGGCGAGATGACCCTCGCCCGGCTCACCCGCAACGACGGCAACTACCGCCTGCAGCTCATGCTCGGCGAGTTCGAGAACTACGACGAGGCCACCACCGAGGCCCTCATGAAGATGTCCACCCCCGAGTGGCCCCACGCGTTCGCCCGCCTCGACGCGCCCGCGGAGGTGTTCCTGTCCAGGTTCGGCGCCAACCACATCCACGCGGTGCCCGGCGACCGGCGCGCCGAGCTGCGTGCCGTGTGCGACCTGCTCGACATCACCCTGGACGAGTTCACCCGTGGCTGAGGTCTTCCTCGGGATCGACATCGGCACGTCCAGCTCCAAAGGCGTGCTCGTCACGGGCGACGGCACGATCGTCGCCAGGGCGAGCCGCGCGCACGACACCGCCACCCCGCACCCCGGCTGGGTGGAACACGACGCCGAGGGCGTCTGGTGGGCCGACTTCCTGGCGATCGCCCGCGAACTCGTCGTCACCAAAGGGGAGCACACGATCGCGGGGCTCGCGGTCAGCGGCATCGGCCCGGTGCTGCTCCCGGCCGACGCCGACGGCCGGCCACTGCGCCCGGCCATCCTGTACGGCGTCGACACCCGGGCGACCCACGAGATCGCCGAGCTGACCCACGAACTGGGCGCCGACGCGATCCTGCGACGCGGCGGCACCCCCCTGTCCAGCCAGGCGGTCGGCCCGAAGCTCCGCTGGCTCGCCCGCCACGAGCCCGACGTCTACGAGCGCACCAAGCTGCTGCTCATGGCCAGCTCCTACCTGGTCCACCGCCTCACCGGCCGCTACGTCCTCGACCACCACTCGGCCAGCCAGTGCGACCCCATGTACGACCAGAACGAACTCGACTGGGCCCGCGACTGGGCCGCCGCGGTCGCCCCGGGCATCGAACTGCCCGACCTGGCGTGGCCGACCGAGGTGGTCGGCACGGTCACCGCCGAGGCCGCGCGCGAGACCGGGCTGCCGGCGGGCCTGCCCGTCACGGCCGGCACGGTCGACGCGTGGGCCGAGGCCACGAGCGTCGGCGTCCGCGAACCCGGCGACGTGATGGTCATGTACGGCACCACCATGTTCCTCATCCAGGTGCTGTCCGAGCCGAACCCGCACCCCGGCCTGTGGACCACGAGCGGCGTGTTCCCCGGCACCCGGTCGCTGGCCGCCGGCATGGCCACGTCGGGCGCGGTCACCGACTGGCTGCGCAAACTCGTGGGCGGCGAGTTCGCCACCCTGGTCGAGGAGGCGGCCGCGGTCCCGGCGGGCAGCCGCGGGCTGCTGCTCGTGCCGTACTTCGCCGGCGAACGCACCCCGATCTTCGACCCGGACGCGCGCGGTCTGATCGCCGGACTGACCCTCGGACACGGGCGCGCGGAGCTGTACCGGGCGGCGCTCGAGGGCATCGCGTACGGCGTGCGCCACAACCTCGAGGCGATGCGCGAGGCGGGCGGCCGGGCCAAGCGGCTGGTGGCCGTGGGCGGCGGCACCCAAGGTGGACTGTGGACCCGGATCGTGTCCGACGTGACGGGCGAGGAGCAGCAGGTGCCGAGCGAGACCATCGGTGCCGCGCTCGGCGACGCGGTGCTCGCGGCCGTCGCGACCGGCCACGACGTCGACCCCGAGGCGTGGAATCCCGCCGGTTACACGGTTTCTCCCGACGCGGAGCGGACGAAACGCTACGACACCTACTACCGTCACTACCGGGAGCTGTACCCGGCGACCGTGGGAGTGGCACACTTCCTCGCCGCGGAACAGCACGCCGCGGATGGGGGTAGAAGTGGACCGGGAAGCTGAGGGTTTCGGCGCGCAGGCGCTGAACGAAAAGATCGAGAACCTGATCCGTGAGGGCACCGTGCGCCGGATCGTGGTGCGCAACGACCAGGGCCGCACGGTGCTGGACGTGCCGATAGCGGTGGGCCTGGTGGCCGCGCTGATGGCGCCGATGGTCACGGTCGCCGGATCGGTGCTGGCGCTGGCCGGCGGCTGGAAGATCGACGTGGAACGAGCGGAAGATTCCTAACTGACCGCGATCTTCGGGTTCGCCACGTCGGTGTTGTCGATGACGATGCTCGCGCGGCTGCGAGGGTTGCACTCGGCGAAGTACAGCCGCTGCCCCTCGACGTAGCGGCGGTTGCCCGGCGACTTCGGGTCGGAGTCGTAGTAGCCGCGCGGGCTGGCGCCGCGCGGGATCGCCACCTCGAACGGCACGTCGAGCCAGACCGTGTAGTCCCAGAACTGGATCAGCTCGTCGCGGAGCGCGAAGATCCCGTCCATCACGAGGATCGACTCCGGGGCCGCCAGCTGGGGTTGGCGGGTGATGTTGCGTTCCCGCTGCCAGTCGTAGACCTCGGGGACGTAGCTGCCGGACCCCTCGGGACCGAACGGGTCGAGCAACAGCCGGATCAGGCTGCCGTAGTCGAAGGAGTCGCGGTAGAACCCCTCCGGTGAGGACACCCCACGGCGGTGCCGGGACCTCGGCGGGTTGTAGAAGCCGTCGGCCGACGCGCGAACCACGGGCGCGCCACGCAGGATCAGTTCCTTGGCGAGCGCGTTGGCGAAGTGCGTCTTGCCGGCGCCGTCGATACCGTCGACCGCCACGCGGCGGTACCGCCCTCCTGGCAGCTCGAGCACGGCGTCGACCACGTCAGACAAAACTGGGTTCATCTCCATAGTCAACCCCCTGACCGCCGGATTTCCAAGGTTTCTCCGTGATCTGGGCAACGCTTTTGCCACTGGCGTCCGTCCAGGCAGCATGAGTGAGGACTTACCAGGCCGGTCCCGGAAGAAGCAGGGGACCGTTGCGGGCATTGTGGGTTTGGGGGTCGCGGTCGCCGTGACCGCGTTGCTGATCGGTGGGACGGACGGCGACACACCACCGCTGATCGATCCCTCGAAGATCGAGTTGGTGTCCTACGGGGACTGCGACACGGCGCTGAGCGAGTTGAAACAGGCCGCGCTCGACCACGTCGACGAGATCGGGGTCGGCGTCCAGTACGGCGGTGGCGAGGCGATACCGGACATCGCCCGGGGGAGCGACAGTGACAGCTCCGGTGCCGGCGCGGCGCAGGAGAACGCCGCGCCGATGGCCGAGGCTCCCGCGAAGGCCGATTCTCCGGCCGATTCGCCCGCGGCCGCGCCGGAGCACTCGGGGACCAACACGCACGAGAAGGGCGTGGACGAGCCGGACCTCGTGAAGACCGACGGCCGAAGGCTGGTCTCGATCGTCGACGGGACGCTGCGCGTGGTGGACGTGGCGAGCCGCGCGCAGACCGGGACGCTGGAGCTGCCCGGCGGATACGCCACCCAGCTGTTGATCGACGGCGACCGCGCCCTGGTGATGAGCGGCAACGGGTACGCGGTCGACATGCCCACGCCGATGCCTCGCGAGTCGAAGCCGGGTTCCCCGCCGTACGACGGGCCGACGCAGTTCCCGTCGCAGCTGATCCTGGTGGACCTGTCCGGTGCGCCGACCGTGCTCGGCACCCTGGCCGTGGACGGCAACTACCTGGACGCGCGGCAGGTCGGCTCGGTGGCGCGGGTCGTGGTGCGGTCCATGCCCCAGATGGAGTACGTCTACCCGGACGGCGTGCGCAGTCCCGAACTGGCCGAGTTGGAGAACCGCGGGATCGTGGAGCGGTCGTCCATCGGCGACTGGCTGCCCCGCTACCAGCTGGACCAGGGCGGGGCCACGAGCTCCGGGCAGCTGCCGGACTGCGCGTCGGTCAGTCACCCGGTCGAGTACACGGGCACGGCCATGCTGACCGTGCTCACCCTTGACCTGCAACGGGACCTGGGCACGGGCGACCCGGTGACGATCGTCGCCGACGGCGACACCGTGTACGGGACGGGCGACAACCTCTACGTGGCGGACGACCACATCGCGCACGCCGACGGCGTCGCGCCTATCGGGCCGGGCGATCAGCGCACGGAGGTCTACCAGTTCGACATCTCGAAGCCGGGCAAGCCCGTGCACGTGGCGTCCGGCGGTGTCGCGGGGACGTTGCTGAACCAGTACTCGCTGTCCGAGCACGAGGGACATCTGCGGATCGCGACCACCGTGCAGGGGGAGCAGTCGCAGTCGATGGTGTCGGTGCTCGCGCGGCAGGACAACGTGCTGGCGCAGGTCGGGCAGGTGTCCGGCCTGGGGCTGGGTGAACGGATCTACTCGGTCCGGTTCATCGGCGACACGGGTTATGTGGTGACGTTCCGGGAAACGGACCCGCTGTACACAGTGGACCTGTCGGACCCGGCCAAGCCCGTGGTGACGGGGGAACTGAAGATCACCGGCTATTCGGCGTACCTGCACCCGGCGGGCGCCGGTCGTCTCATCGGGGTGGGGCAGGAGGCCTCCACCCAGGGCACGACCATGGGGACGCAGGTGTCGCTGTTCGACACGTCCACGCGCGCGGCCACCCGGGTCGCCCAGTACCACCTGGAGAACGCGTACTCGGAGGCGGAAACCGACCCGCATGCGTTCCTGTACTGGCCGGATGCCGGGTTGGTGGTCCTGCCGGTGAACGGGTACGAGATGACCACGGACGGCATGCCGATGGGTGGTGCTCTGGTGCTGCGCCTGGAAGGCGACTCGTTCGTCGAGGTGGCGCGGATCACTCATTCGATGACGTACGAGGGTGGTCCGGGTCCGGTGGACATCGCGCCGCGACGGACGCTGGTCATCGGCGCCGATCTGTGGACGGTGTCGGAGGCGGGCGTGAAGGTGAACTCGCTGGAGACCTTGGCCGAGGTGGCCTGGGTGCCGTTCTCCTGAGGTTTGTCGGCCGCCTCGGTCCTCTGACCGGGGCGGCCGCTTCTGTATCACGGTCGGGCGGCCGCTGGAGGCCGCGCGGGCTTTCTGTGGATGGCTCGCTGCCCTGTGGGTAACTCGGTGGGTGTGGATCTTCGGGCCCGGGGTCTGTGGGTGTGGGCCGATAGACTGGAACAGGGCCGCCCCCGGGATGGGTGGGGGACTGTCTCTTGGTAGGGCGGCCTCTCGGGGTTTGTTGGTGTGTAAGGGTTTTCTCGGCGTGTCGATCGTGTGTCGCAGTGCGCGCTCGCCGTCCCTGTCGAGGGAAAGCCCATCCCGTCGTAGCCGATGGCGGCTGTGATCAGGTCGCTCGGCCAGCAGGTGCGTCGTCACACGGGCAGCGTCAGCGGCGACACCGTCCTGTCTCGCGCAGACGTGCGGCCTGTCAGAGATGCGGGTAGACACAGGTGTGGCCACCCGCGCGTCAACGCAGCCCACCGACTACGAGCCCGGCGCCGACCCGCGCCGCTGGCGGGCGCTGGCCGTCACGCTGGCCGGCGGGTTCATGATCCTGCTCGACGTCAGCATCGTCACGGTCGCCATCCCGAGCATCCAGACCGGCCTCGGCACGTCGGAGAGCGGCGTGCAGTGGGTGGTCTCCGGCTACCCGCTGACGTTCGGCCTCGCGCTGGTGGCCGGCGGGAAACTGGGCGACGCGTTCGGCCGCCGGAACATGTACCTGATCGCGTTGAGCGCGTTCGTGCTGACCAGCGTGCTCGCCGGCCTCGCGTCCACCCTCACGCTCCTGGTCGTCGCGCGGCTGCTCCAGGGCCTGGTGGCCGGCCTGGTCACGCCCCAGAACGGCGGGCTCATCCAGGACCTGTTCCGCGGCCCGGAACGCGGCCGCGCGTTCGGGCTGCTCGGCGCCACCATCGGCCTGTCGACCGCCCTCGGCCCGGTGATCGGCGGGTTCATCCTCGGCGTGGCCGGCGAACCGGACGGCTGGCGCTGGGTGTTCCTGGTCAACCTGCCCTTCGGCGTGCTCACGCTCGTGCTCGCCGTGCTGTTCGTGCCGAGGATCCCGCGGCGCACCACCCGCGCGGACATCGACTACCTGGGCATCCTGCTGCTCGGCGCCACCGTGCTGTGCGTGCTGCTGCCGGTCGTCCAGTCCGAGGCCGGCGGGCTGCGCACACTCTGGTGGCTGTTCCTGGTGGCCGTGCCGCTCGGCTACGCGTTCCTGCGCTGGGAACGCCGCCGGGTCCACGTCGAACGGTCGCCACTGTTGGACATGCGCCTGTTCACGGTCGTCCGCGGCTACACCTCGGGCGCCACGCTCGCGGCCGTCTACTTCTGCGGGTTCAGCGGGATCTGGCTGGTGTTCGCCGTGTACTTCCAGTCCGACCTCGGGCTCTCGCCGCTGGAGGCCGGGCTCGCGGTGACGCCGTTCTCGCTCGGCTCGGCCGTGTCCGCCTGGCTGGCCGGGCGGCTGGTCGAGCGGTGGGGCCGACTGGTGACGATCACCGGGCTGACCATGACGTCCGTCGGACTGGGCGCGGTCGCGCTGGTCGCCTTCCTGGTGCCCGACGACCTACTGGTGCTCGCGATCGCCCTTCCGTTGCTGGTGGCGGGAATCGGTGGCGGCGCGGTGATCTCGCCGAACACCACGTTGACGCTCGCGTGCGTGCCGACGGGAATGGCGGGGGTGGCCAGCGGTGTGCTCCAAACGGGTCAGCGAATCGGTACGGCGGTCGGAACGGCCGCGCTAGCCGCCGTATTCCACGCCGCGTCGACGGCGTTCGGTGGTGCCACGAACGGATTCTCGATCGCCATGATCACGGCCGTTGTCTTGATCCTTTTGGCCCTGGTGCTGGCCGTGGCCGAGCGTCGTGGACAAATTGGGAATCCTGGGAACAGTGCGTTGGAAAATCTCCCCACAAACCCTATGACATCTAGTCACTAACAACTAGCGTCTCGTTCGTTCCACCCCCTGCTCGGGCATGCGTATTCACGCTGCCCGTTGGAACGGAGAGATCACCATGCGAAAACTGGCAATCCGCGCGTCCGTGATCGTGGCTTCGGCCGCGACCGCACTGGCGTTCGCCGCGACAAGCGCACAAGCTGACGTGAAGCCCGGGGAGATCGACCCGGTCTTCGGCCCGCCCGCGAGCGGCACGGTCAGCGTGCTCGTCACGAAACTCACCCACGCACAAGCCACCAGCCGCTTACGCGACGCGAACATCTCGTGGTCGTCCAGCGGCGGGTGCAGTGACCGCAACAACCCGACCTGTACGTCGTTCTCGCAGGTCAACCTGCCGACCATCCAAGGAGCCGTGACACTCAAGTCGGCCAGCAACTGCAATCTGAACATCACCGGTGGCACGGAGACCGGCCACGCCAGCGGCACCTACAGCCACTGGAACGGCTACAAGCTCGACTACGGCCTCAGCACGTGCCTGAACAACTGGGTGCAGAACAACTACAGCTACATCGGCGGCAACAAGTGGGAGGCTCCCTCGGGCAACATCTACTTCCGGGAGAGCAACCACTGGGACGTGACGTACTACAACTGCGGCGGCTGCTGAGGAGGTCTGACCGGCTTCACCAGCGGATCGGCAGGTGCTTGATGCCGTTCTGAAAGTTGGAGCGCAACCGCACGGGCTCGCCGGCCGGCGACACCTCACCGAGCAGATCCATCACCGCCGCGAACATGGCGCGCAGCTGCACCTTCGCCAGGTGCGCGCCGATGCAGTAGTGCGGTCCGTGGCCGAAGCTCAGGTGGTCGCCGGCCGGACGGGTCACGTCGAACCGGTCCGGATCGGCGAACACCCGTTCGTCGCGGTTGCCCGAGGAGAACCACACGACCACCTTGTCACCGGCCCTGATGCGGGTGCCGCCCAACGAAGTGTCCACTGTGGCCGTTCGGCGGAACCGCATGACCGGCGACCACCAGCGCAACATCTCGTCGACCGCGCCCGGCAGCAGGCTCCGGTCGGCCATGAGCGCGCGATACTGGTCCACAGTGGACAGTAGGGCGTGCATGCCGCCGGGCAGCCCGTTGCGCAGTGTTTCGTTGCCCGCCACGGAGAACAGCCAGAACATGTTCTCGAACTCGGGGATGGTGATGCCCTCGCCCACGAGGTTGCTCATCACGTCGTCACCCGGGTTGCGGCGCTTGTACTCGCCGAGGTCGTGGGCGTAGGCGTACAGGTCGAGCATGCCCTCGCGGGTCCGCTGGTCGGGCAGCAACCCGTCGGGACCGGGCTTCGGGCGCAGCGCCATCGCGCGCTTGGCCATGTCGGTCGAGCCCTGCACCGCGGGCGCTCTGCGCGTACTCCTCGTCCTGGTAGCCGATCACCCGGTTGCCCCAGTCGTACATGAGCCACCGGTCCTCGGCGGGCACGCCGAACACCTCGGCCAGCGTGCGCAGCGGCAGGTCCGCCGCCACCTCGGCGAAGTCACACTCGCCCCGGTCGGCCACCCCGGCCACCAGTTCCCGCGCCCAGCCGTGGATGCGTTCCTCCAGGCGGGCGATGGCCTTCGGCGTGAACGCCCGGCTCAGCATCTTGCGCAGGCGCGAATGGTCCGGCGGGTCCTGGTTGAGCATCATCTGCCGGACGAACTCGAGCGCATCCTCGTTCGGCGGGTCGATGATCTGCGTGGCCGCCAGGTGGGAGGAGTACACCCGCGGGTTGCGCATGACCTCCTTGATCTCCGCGTGACGCAGCACACCCCAGAAACCGGGGCCCGCCGGCCACGGCGGCACGGCCGGTTCGTCCATCCAGACGACCGCCGACTCCGCGCGCAGCCGCGCGAACGCGTCGTGCGGGACGCCGGTCAGGTAGGTGTCCGGGTTGAAGATCGCCGCCGCATCACTCGACATGATCGCCATTCTCCCCGAAGTGAGGCAGCATCCTCGACGTGACTCTCCATGCCCAACGCATCGCCGGCGGCGACCCGGTCCTGGTTCTGCTGCACGGCCTCGGCGCCACCGGAGAGGTGTGGCGCGGCCTGCTCGAACGGCACTGGCCGGCCGAGGTGATCGTGCCCGACCTGCCGGGACACGGCCGCTCGCCGGAACTGCCGGAGTACACGTTCGAGTCGATGACGGACTCGGTCGCCGCTACGTTGC
Organism: uncultured Actinomycetota bacterium; assembly: GCA_963825445.1. Classification (GTDB taxonomy): domain Bacteria; phylum Actinomycetota; class Actinomycetes; order Mycobacteriales; family Pseudonocardiaceae; genus Actinophytocola. The sequence continues at coordinate 51,042 of CAWGTM010000018.1, read as the reverse complement.
CGGCCGGCCGCCGGATGGTCGTGCTGGGCCACTCACTGGGCGGGGTGCTCGCGTTGACGCTGGCCACGCGCTCGCCCGACGTCGCCGCCGTGTGCGGGCTGGGCATCAAGCCGCGCTGGTCGGAGGCCGAACTGGCGAAGGCGGCGGAGTTCGCCGGTCGCCCGGCGCGGGTGTTCGCCACCCGCGAGGAGGCGGTGGACCGCTGGCTGAAGACGGCCGGCCTGGTCGGCCTGGTGGCGCCGGACCTGGTCGACGCCGGGGTCGGCGAGGTGGACGGCGGCTGGCAGGTCCGGGTGGACCCGCGGGCGTTCGGGGTCGGCGCGCCGGACGTGGCCGGGCTGATGGTCGCGAGTCAGGCCGAAGTGATTCTGGCGGCGGGGGAGCGGGACCCCATGTGTTCGCCGGAGCACCTGCGTGAGGTGGCGCCGGACGGTGTCGTACTGCCGGCGGTCGGCCACAACGCCCACGTCGAGAGCCCGTTGACGCTGTGGCCGATCCTCGACCGGCTGTTGGCGCTCGGTTAGCTGACGCCGAGCAGGTCCACCACGAACACGAGGGTCTCGCCGGGCTTGATGGCGCCGCCGGCACCGCGGTCGCCGTAGCCCAGGTGCGGCGGGATGACCAGCTTGCGCCGGCCGCCGACCTTCATGCCGGCCACGCCGCGGTCCCAGCCGGCGATGACTCGGCCGCCGCCGAGCGGGAAGCTGAACGGCGCGCCACGGTTCCAGGACGCGTCGAACTCCGCACCGGTGGAGTGGGCGACGCCGACGTAGTGCACGTTCACGCTCTGGCCGGGCTTGGCCTCCTCGCCGTCGCCGACGGTGATGTCCTCGACGACCAGGTCGGCCGGCGGGGGACCGTCGATCGGGGCGACTTCCGGCTTCTCCAGGGCCATGCGTTCCTCCTGCTTGTTCGGTTCTGCGATACCGGTTCATCCAACCAGCCGGCCGGGATCCGTGCCGGTCCGCCCGCAGGTGTGAACACCTGTTAACCTGGTGGCGGCTACTCGCCTTCCGCACCCGCGGCCGCGGCACGACCGCCTGCTCCGGTGCTCCTTCCCTGTCTTTCATGAGGAGTAGCCAGTGTCGTCCCCGTCCCGTGTGGCCAGTTCCCCCGTGCGCGACCTGCTGGCGCTCACCGCGCGCCCCGAAGTGATCTCCTTCGCAGGCGGCCTCCCGGCCCCCGAGCTGTTCGATCTGGACGGTTGGCGAGCGGCGTTCGACGTCGCCGTGGACCGTCGCACCCTGCAGTACGCCCCGACCGAGGGCGACCCGGCACTGCGGACGGCGATCGCCGCGCGGATGACAGGCCGCGGCCTGCCGACCGCCCCGGAGGATCTCCTGATCACCACGGGATCCCAGCAGGCGTTGACGCTGGTGGCGACCGCTTTGCTGCGCCCGGGTGCGGTGGTGGCGGTGGAGGAACCGACGTACCTGGCGGCGCTGCAGTGCTTCCGTTTCGCGGGCGCCCGGATCGTGCCGGTGGCGAGCGACGAGGAGGGCATGGACCCTGCCGCTCTGGCCGAGGTCCTTCGCTCCTTCCGGCCGGCGCTCGTGTACCTGGTGCCGACCTTCGCCAACCCGACGGGCCGCACCCTGTCGGCCGCCCGGCGCCGAACGATCGCCGCGCTGGCGGCCGAACACGACACGTGGGTGGTGGAGGACGATCCGTACGGCGAGCTGCGGTATCACGGTGCGCCGGTCCCGCCGCTGGCGCTGGGCGCGTCGCGGGTCCTGTACCTGGGCAGCCTGTCGAAGATCGGCGCCCCGGGCCTGCGGTTGGGCTGGCTGCGCGCGCCGGCGTCACTCATGCCGACGGTGGTGATCGCCAAACAGGCGGCGGACCTGCACACGAGCACGGTGGACCAGGCAGCGGCGGCGGCCTACCTGGCGATGACGGACCTGGACGCGCACGTGGCCATACTCCGCGAGGCGTATCGGGCCCGCCGAGACGCGATGATCGCCGCCCTGCCGACGACGTTCCCACCCGGCACGACGTGGACAGACCCGGACGGCGGCATGTTCGTGTGGGTCCGCCTACCGGGCGCCGCCGACGCGGCCACCCTGCTCCCGGCGGCGCTGGCGGAGAACGTGGCCTTCGTCCCGGGCGCCCCGTTCTACGCCACCACCCCGGACCGAGCCACCCTGCGCCTGTCCTTCACGACGAGCCCACCGGCGGAGATAGCGGAAGGCATGAGCCGCCTCGCCCGAGCAATCCGGCGGGCTGGGTAACTGGTCGACTCCGTTCGGACAAGGCGGACGGCCGGGTACACCAAGCAGACGCGGAACGCGGCGCGGGCGAACGTACTGCAGAACGATCAGCCAGCAGAAGGAACCGCACCAGGGCTACCAGGAGCACGTCCGGCCGGCCCAGGTCCGGTAGCTCAGGTAGTGGAGGCGTGCTGGCGTCCACCATCCGCAGCCCGGCGCCGGTCGGTCACGCTTTGCGGGCGACCGCGTCCGTCGGACCTTCGCCGGGCCTACCGACCGGATTCGACCGCCGAAATTGTCGGTGCCAACCGATATCATGAAATCAGGGGGCCCCGGTTGCGCGGCAACATGCAGGCCCCCGCGCGGAGGATACGACTCCACACCGACAAACCCGAGCCCCACAGCTCGACTCGGCCGGCACCCGGGGGCCGTGATCACCAGCGCGTTTCGGTCACCCGGACCACCACCGTTCCACAGTGGACCGGCATGGCGAGGGCCGTGACAGACCCCCGCCATGCTCAGGCGGCCCAGCCCCAGCGGCGCCGGTGCGCGTCGTACCGATTTAGTCAGCTGGCGGCTTCCTGCGCGCCGCGCACGGCCAGCTGGTCGGCGCGCTCGTTCTCCGGGTGCCCGGCGTGACCCTTCACCCAGAACCACTCGACCTGGTGGGGCCGGACCGCCTCTTCCAGCCGCTGCCACAGGTCCACGTTCTTCACCGGCTGCTTGGCGCTGGTCATCCAGCCGTTGGCCTTCCACTTCGGCAGCCACTGCATGATGCCGTTGCGAACGTACGTGCTGTCGGTGTACATCGAGACCGTCGACGGACGCTTCAGGCTCTCCAACGCCCTGATCGGCGCCATGAGTTCCATCCGGTTGTTCGTGGTGGTGGTCGGCTCGCCGCCGTACAGCTCCCTCTCGTGCTTGCCGTACCTCAGCACCGCACCCCAGCCACCCGGCCCGGGATTCCCGCTGCACGCACCATCGGTGTAGATCTCGACGTCCACGCCGGGCAACATAGCGGACCCGCCACCCGAGATCACCTGGCCACGCCGGGCGTCAGACCGGAGGCGGACAACCCTCGGGTTGATGTGCGCGGCGGCGGACTCGGCCAGGCTCGTGAGCCATGACGAACTCCATGCGCCGCAGGGCTTTTCTCACCGGGACGGTCGCCGCCGCGGGTCTCGCGCTGGTTCCGCCCGCGGCGGCGGCCGTACCCCGCCTCAGGTTCACGCTGCCGGCGCCGACCGGACGGCTCGGCGTCGGCGTGCGACGGATGCACCTCGTGCAGCACGGCCGCCCCGACCCGTGGCACCCGGAGCACGACCGGGAACTCATGATCAGCATCTGGTACCCGGCGCACGACGACACCGGCTACGCGAAAGCGCCGTACCTGGATCCGTTGGTAGCGCGGCATTACACGGTCAACGGCGCGCTCGGCCTGCCGCCGGAGCGCATCGACTGGGCCGGCGCGCGGACCACCGCCCGACTCGGCGCCCCACCGCGCGGACGCGGCTACCCGGTGCTGCTGTACTCGCCGGGCGCCGGCAACACCCGCGCGTTCGGCACGGTGCTGGTGGCCGACCTGGTGAGCCGCGGCTATGTGGTCGTGACGGTCGACCACACCTACGAGACACCCATCGAGTTCCCCGGCGGCCGGCTCGTCGAGGCCGGCATCCCCAGCGACCCACCCGATCTGGAGGCCGCCAAGGAACTGTTCATGGCCACCCGGGCGGCCGACCTGCTGCACGTCATCGCGCGGCTCGACGAGCAGTCACACCCGGTCATGGACCTGTCCCGACTGGGTATCTTCGGTCACTCGGCCGGGGGATTGGACGCGGTGCGCGTCATGCGGGCCGAACCCCGGATCCTGGCCGGCGCGAACTTCGACGGCTTCTTCGAGTTCGGCAAGAACCAGCCGGAGCTGGGGGTGGACCGACCGATGCTGCTGATGGGCGCGGCCTCACATCCGCAGCAGCCACCGCTGTTCGGCGCGACGCGTACTCATCTGAGTGACCCACTCTGGGGTGCATTTTGGGAGGGATCGACCGGCTGGAAGCTGGACCTGGCCATCCCCGCGGGGCGTCACTACACGTTCACCGACGCCCAGTGGTTCCTGCCGCAGCTCGCGGCGCTGGACGTGGACATGTCCGGTCTGATCGGGACGGTCCCCGCCAAGCGGGTGGTCCGGGCCCACCGCGACTACGTGGCCGCGCTGTTCGACCTGCACCTGAAGGGCATCCCGCAGCCGCTGCTCGACGGGCCGGTGTCGTGGTACCCGGACATCGAGTTCGTCTCTGGAAAGCGAACGGCCGGCTGACCCACCGTCAAGCAGTGGGTCAGCCGGCCGTCACGAGCGTCAGATGATGGTGACGCCGGTGGCCTGCGGGCCCTTCTGGCCCTGGCCGATCTCGAACTGCACGCGCTGGTTCTCCTCGAGCGACTTGAAGCCGCCACCCTGGATCTCCGAGTAGTGCACGAACACGTCGGCGCCACCGTCCTCGGGGGCAATGAAGCCGAAGCCCTTTTCCGAGTTGAACCACTTCACGGTGCCTGTTGCCACGTTGTCTCCTCGACAGTCAGCTATTGCGACCCACCGCAGGTGCGGCAGGCCGGGTTGTCTGCGACGGGGCCGCTCCAACCGATCTGGAGGACACGTACGCCCGCAACAAATGTTTCGCGAGCGCGCAAGATGACACGAACACACAAAACTAACGACCATGGAAAGAGTACCAGTACGTCACGCGGGGGAGTTGGACCGGAGCACCGACACGGCGCTCACGGTCTTGTAGCCGCGCCACTCCAGCTCGGCGGCGGGGGAGTAGTTGGTGAAGTCGACGTGCCAGCCGCCGTCGGACCGCTGTTCGGCGGCCAGTCGGCGCAGGTCCGCGTCGACCGCCTCGGCCGTGAACAGCTTGCGGGCCGCGCTGCCCGGTTCGGGCGCGAAGTCGAGCACGCGCAGGGTCTCGCCCTCGATGCCGCCGGCGACCGGGACCAGGCCGTCGTCCGGGAGGAACTGAGCGAGGCGGTCGAGCAGCGCGGGCGCTTCGGCGTGCGTGTCGTGCACGGTGTCGAGGAACCGCACGGCGAAGCACAGCTCGATCGCGTGCGGGGCGGTGGTGGCGGCGATCGCGTCGAAGCAGTACCGGGTCGCCCCGGCCAGCCACGGGTGCTCGGCCACGGCCGGGTCGTGCCGGGCCACCCGGTGGGCGATGCCTGCCACGAACGCCGTGCTCTGCAGCGCGCCCACGGTCGGGTCGGCGGTCGCCCAGAACGGCGCGGTGCCGGTCGGGTCGGCGATCGGGAGCGCGAACGGCAGACCGCCGTCGGGCAGGGTGGCGGCGGCCAGCCAGTCACACAGAGCGGCGGCGTTTGGGGTGGTGGTGGGCGCGGCGTCGACCATGGCCTCGAACGCGTGCAGGGCGCCGCCGGGCTGACTCTCGGGCGCGCGCAGGTCGGGTTCGAGGCCCCAGCCGTAACCGCCGTCGGGGTTGCGGTAGCCGTCCAGCGCGGCGAGTACGCCCGCGGCGTCGCCGTCACCGAGCAGCAACGCCAGCCGGCGCCGGTCGAGCAGCCTGCCGTGCGCGGTGAGGAACGAGGTCGCGGCCTTGATGTCGATGGTCACGTGCCCATGCTGGTCGCCCGATGGGGGCGGGTCTTGTCGGTTTCGGACATCCTTCGGGTGAAAGTGGGTATGCCGTCCGACAACGGACCCACGAGGAGGACTCCCGATGATCTTGCGCCGGATCGCCCGCCCACTGCTGGCAGCCGCGTTCGTGGCCGAGGGTGTCGACGCGCTGCGCAACCCCAAGCCACGGATTCAGGCCGCCGAGCCACTGTTGGACAAGGTGCCCGACGAGGTGCACGACAAACTGCCCGACCAGATGCCCACGGACCCGGAGTCCCTGGTCAAACTGGACGCGGCCGTGAAGATCGGCGCCGGACTCGCCTTGGGCCTCGGCAAGTTCCCCCGCCTGTCGGCCCTGCTGCTGGCCACCAGTCTCGTCCCGAGCACGGCCGCCGCGCACCGCTTCTGGGAGCACGAGAACCCGGAGGAGCGCGCGACGCAGCAGCAACAGTTCCTGAAGAACGCGGGCCTGCTGGGCGGCCTGCTCCTGGCGGCGGCCGACACCCACGGCAAACCGTCGCTGAGCTGGCGAGCGAAGCACGCGGCCCGCGACGCGACGGACGCGGTGACGGACACCGTGAAGGGCATCCTGCCCGGCTGAGGGTTAGGAATCGCCGACGACGCCCCACCACAGGTGGTCCCGCGCCCGTGTAGCAGCCACCAGGCGCTGACGTTCCCGCAGTTCACGGGTCTCCTGCTCGGCCGCCGAGCCGTGCGCGGGACCGTCGGTGAACTGCACGACGAGCACGGCCTGGAAGTCCAGGCCCTTCGCGCGGTGCACGGTGCCGATCTTCAGCTTGTCGTCCGGTGATCCCTCATAGTGCTCGAGCTGGAGCGTCGGGATGCCGGCACGCCGGAGCGCCCTTGCGCAGCTGTCGAGGTCGCGGTGCTGGAAGACGAGCAACGCGGCACGGCCCCTCGGTACCGGCAGCTCCTCGATCGCGGCCGTCAACGCGGCCTCCAAGTCCTGCGGGGAGCCACGCCACCGTCGGACCGTCCCGCCCGAGTTGACCGATTCGGCCTGCCGTAGCGCGACACCCGCGGCGCCGTCGAGGTCGTCGACGTGGTTCGTGGCGTCGATCAGCTTGGCGAAGCCGAGCACCTCGGCGCGGTTGCGATAGTTGACGCGCAACACCTCGCCCCTGCCCTGGATCGGGATGCCGGCGTCGGACAACCGCCAGCCGCCGGGGTAGACCTGCTGCTGTCCGTCGCCGATGAGGAGCAGACGGTTCGGGCCGTCCCCGGCCATCCGCTGCAGCAGCCGCAGACCGTTCAGCGTGATGTCCTGCACCTCGTCCACCATGACGGCCGCGAGCGGTATGTCGAGAGGGCGCTCCGCCAACTCCGTCATCGCCACGCTGACCAGGTCGTTGTGGTCGATGAAGCCACGGTCGGCGAGGTTGCGCTGGTACGTCTCGTACAGCGGCCACACCTGTTCGCGCTGGCGGGCGTCCAACCGGACGGTGCGGCCGCGGCGGCTGACCCGGAGGTAGTCGGCCAGTGTGTCGATTCCTCGGCCCTTGATGACCCGGTCGATCTCCGTCCGCCAGTAGTCCGGCGTCGGCTCGATGTCCTCGAGAACGTCCCGGTGTGCCATCCAGGCGTGGCTGAAAGCGTTGTTGACCTGGCGAGAGTCCACAGCGACGTCGCGTCCCCGGCTGCTGAGCAGCAGGCGGATCCAGGCGTGCAGGTGGGTGAACGCGACCCGGTCGGCAAGCTCGGGGGCCAGGCGCCGGAACGACTTCTCGTGCACCGGCGGCAGCGTCCGGACGAACGTCGTGAACAGCAACGGTCCGATGCTGCGTCTGGCCAGGTACCGCAACCGGTGCAGTGCCACGACCGTCTTGCCCGTGCCGGCAGGGCCGCTGATGCGTGCCGGGCCCATGTAGTCGCGGGTGACGACCGCGTGCTGGTGCGGGTGGAGGAAAGTCATCCAGCTCTCGAACGAGTCCTGTTGGGCGGTGGCGAGGTGGTCCGCCGTGAGGTCGTCGGCGTCGAAGAATCCGGAGGAGTCGACGACCTGCTCCGGAGCGCTGACCGACAGCCGGCGGAAATGGGAAAGACGAGGCGCGAGCGTGTCGGCGACCGACCGGATCTGGGCGCGGTTGAGTCGAGTCGTGTCCGGGGCGAACAGCGTCGGCAGGTCCTTCTCGGCGAGCACCCGGAAGATCGCGGACTGGGCGGCCTCGGGTGTCACCAGCACCAGGTCGACCGCGCTGCGGGGCAGTTCCCGGTCGCGCCCCACCCGGATCCCGCCGCACCGCTCGGCCGCGTGCTGTGCCACCGCGTGGGCGCGCGAGTCGTCCGGATGGTGGTCGGCGATCACGACAGCGGAAATCCCGCCCCGGCCGACGAGAAACGCGTCCGCCACCGGTGCGCTCGGCGCGTGTGCGACGAACAGGTGGGAACCCTCGGCCGTGCGGGCGAGAAGTGCGGCGAGAACGCGCCGCTTCGGTGGCGGGAGACCCGGGAGAGTGCGGTCGAGCAGGTCGTTCGCCTGCTGGTGGACCTGGCGCTGGGCGTGCGCGCTGAGGCTCATCGGGAGGCACCCTTACCGTGCCGGTCCAACCATTGCCACGTGCAGCACGCCTCGCATGGTTGCAGCTCGTCCGGATTCACCGATCCCCACGCGACGCGGATGATGTCGTGGACTTTCTTGCCCTGGTGGAAAGCACGGCGTTGCCCTTTCAGCAGCCACTCGCAGCGGGGATCGTTGTGGTACGCGTCGCCGGCCGCCGTGCGGTATCCGTGCGGCAGAATGCCGGGCCCGGGAGGCTTGCACCAGGAACACCAGGCAATGGGCATCAGGTGCTCGCATTCCTCATCGGCCAGCTCGGCGTTCACCGTGTCACGCATTCCGGTGATCGCCAATCGCTCGACGCGCTGGAGATCGGCGTCACCAACGTGCGCGTCGACCCAGTCCCAGCTCACCGAGTGTGTGGCGACCGCGGAGTCGAGCCGCTGCCACAGTTCGACGTTCGCCGGCACCTGACCGTGGGTTCGCCAGCCGTCGCCGCGCCAGCGGGGGAGCCAGTCCGTGACTCCGTCGCGGACATATGTGCTGGTGGTGCGTACTCGCGCCGGACATGGCCACTTCAGGCTCTCCAGGGCGCGGACCGACGCTGTCAGATCCATTCTGTCCGCGGAGGCGCCAGGTTCGCCGCCCGAGAGAGTTCTTTCTCGTGGTGGCCGTATTTCAGTACGGCCGCCCAGCCGCCACGATCTCGTTTGCCCCCGCACGTGCCGACCACGTGTATGTCGACGGACTTCTCGTTGTGATATCCCCCCATAAGGGTGAAGATATCGGGTGAATGTCCGACCTGTCAGTAGTCTGGGAACTCTGGTAAATCGGCCGCCTTCAGTGTCGGCCGGTCACCAGCCGCGTTCGCGCCACTCGGCGAGTTTCGGGCGTTCGGCGCCCAGCGTGGAGTCGTCGCCGTGGCCCGGGTAGAACCACGTCTCGTCCGGCAGCTCGTCGAAGATCCGCGACGACACGTCGTTCACCAGCGACGTGAAGTCCTCCGGCGACGTGGTCCGACCCACCCCGCCGGGGAACAGCGAGTCGCCGGTGAACAGGTGCGGATGGCCGCCCGGGTCGCGGTAGAGCAGCGCCACCGAGCCGGGTGTGTGGCCGCGCAGGTGGATGACCTCGAGGGTGACGTCACCGACCGGGATCGTGTCGCCGTGTTCCACGAACCGGTCCGGCGGCACGGGCAGCGGATCGGCGTCGAGGGCGTGCGCGATCGTGTTGGCGCCGTACGCACCGGCCACGGCACCCAGCGCCCCCCAGTGGTCCTGGTGCTGGTGCGTGGTGACGATCGTGCGCAGCGTGGGCCGGTTGTCGTCGTGGCCGATCAGGTCCGACAGCCGCTCCGGGTCGTTCGCCGCGTCGACGAGCAGCGCCTCCTGGCTGGCACGACACACCAGCAGATAGGCGTTGTTGTCCATCGGCCCGACGGAGATCTTGGTGATGGTCAGCGCGTCCAGCGTGCGGCGGGCGGCGGTGCCGCCCGGCTCGACATGACCCGTGTACTCCTCGACAACGTCCACGGGCGCCGACCCTAGCGGCTGACGACGCCGCCTGACAGCATGGCCTGGTGGCAGACACGATCAAGGCGTTCGGCACCGAGGGTTGGCGCTGGTTCAACGAACCCACCACCTGGGCGGTCGACGGCGACCGGCTCTCGGCCACCACCGACGCCGACACGGATTTCTGGCGCACCACCCATTACGGCTTCGTCCGCGACACCGGCCACGTGCTCGGACTCGAGACGGCCGGGGACTTCGAACTGACCGCCACGTTCGCCGGCGCCTACGTCGAGCAGTACGACCAGGCGGGCATCGCGCTGCGGATCGACGAACAGAACTGGATCAAGAGCGGCATCGAGCTGGTCGACGGCCAACAGCAACTGTCGGCCGTGGTGACCAGGGACGTGTCGGACTGGTCGGTGGTCGCGTTGCCGGACGGCGCCACGCGGGTCACCGTCAAGGCCGCCCGCGTGGGCGACGCCGTCACCGTCTCCTACGGCCTGGACGGCGCGCCCGCGTCGACCATGCTGCGCCTGGCCTACTTCCCGCCGGAGGTCCCCGTGCTGGCGGGGATCATGTGCGCGTCACCCACCGGTCGCGGCTTCGTGACGACGTTCGAGGACGTGGCCCTAACCCCAGGCGGGTAGCCGCGGCACGTCGCCGCGCAGGTCGTGGCCGTCGCCTCGGCCGGTCAGCCACGCGATCACCTCGGCCGGTCCGCCGGTCACCTCGTGCTCGCCGCCGAGGCCGCCCACCAGGTCCCACCGGTGGTCGCCGCCGCCGGGCAGCTCGACCGTGAGCCGCACCGACGGGCCGTCCGGCCGGTCGATGTGCCTGGCCACCGCTTCGCCGAGCAGCCGCTCCAGGTGGTCGGCCGGCATGTCGGCGAACCCGAACCCCGTGTTCAGGTCGACCAGGTGCACCCAGATCTCGTTCAGCCGCATCCCCGGGATCCGCGACGCCGGGATGACCATGCCGGCCCGCGCGGTCACGGTCGCCAGCCACTGCGCGCCGGAAAGCGCCACGGCGGCCGTCATGAACCGGTCGCGGGCCGCACCGAGATCCTCGTGCAGGACCTGCGCGAGCCGGCCGGCGCCTTCCTCGATGTCGGCGTCGCGGTCGGCGGCGCTCGCGTACATGGGGTGCTCGACGCCGGTGCGTGCCCAGGTGATGAGGTTCACGAGCGCGTCGGCGTTGCGCGCGAGGTGGCTGACCACGTGCGCCCTGCTCCACCCGGGTAATCCGCTGGGCTCCCGCATCGCCCGGTCGTCGAGGCGCGAGACCTCGCCGGCCAGCCGTTCGCTCGCCGTTCGGACCATGGCCAGATCGCGGCGCACGCGCTCGGCGACCGAGCGCTCGTCGACCCGCCGCTGTTCCGGCACACCGTCCTGTTCCACGGATGCCTCGGGTGAGATGCTCATACCGCCCATCCCCGCATGTTCGGTGGCAAGAAATAAAATCGGACCGGACTCGGCTCTACCCAGCGTAGGGGAAGTGTCCGGTTCGGCGGTAGGCATGGGCCGTGACCAGGGCCGACAGCGTCCGACGCAAAATTGTCGGTGCCCCGTCCTAGCATGAACGCGGCCACCCAGGGTCCCTCCTGACCCGCGACGTGGCCCGCCAAAGAGCAACTTTGAAGGGACACCAGTGGCTGACCGACTCGTCGTCCGCGGCGCCAGGGAACACAACCTGCGCGGCGTGGACATCGACCTGCCCAGGGACAGCTTGATCGTGTTCACGGGGCTGTCGGGCTCCGGTAAGTCGAGCCTGGCCTTCGACACGATCTTCGCCGAGGGCCAGCGCCGCTATGTCGAGTCGCTGTCCGCCTACGCCAGGCAGTTCCTGGGGCAGATGGACAAGCCCGACGTCGACTTCATCGAGGGCCTGTCGCCCGCGGTGTCCATCGACCAGAAGTCGACGAGTCGCAACCCGCGGTCCACGGTCGGCACGATCACCGAGGTCTACGACTACCTCCGCCTGCTGTTCGCGCGCGCCGGCAAGCCGCACTGTCCGCAGTGTGGCGAGGCGATCAGCAAGCAGACGCCGCAACAGATCGTCGACCAGGTCATGGCCATGGAGTCGGGTCTGCGGTTCCAGGTCCTGGCGCCGGTCATCCGCGGCCGCAAGGGCGAGTACGTCGACCTGTTCTCCTCGCTGCAGTCCCAGGGATACGCGCGGGCCCGGATCGACGGCGTCGTCCACTCGCTGGCCGACCCGCCGAAGCTGAAGAAGCAGGAGAAGCACGAGATCCAGGTGGTCATCGACCGCCTCTCGGTCAAGTCCAGCTCCAAGCGCCGGCTCACCGACTCGGTCGAGACGGCGCTGCGTCTGGCCGACGGCGTGGTCGAGCTGGAGTTCGTCGACCTGCCCGAGAACGATCCGGCCCGCATCCGGGGCTTCTCCGAGAACCTGGCCTGCCCCAACGGCCACGCGCTCGCCATCGAGGACCTCGAGCCGCGGTCGTTCTCGTTCAACTCGCCCTACGGCGCGTGCCCGGTCTGCACGGGCATCGGCGTCCGCCAGGAGGTCGACCCGGAGCTGGTCGTTCCCGACGACGAGCTGAGCCTCGGCGAGGGCGCGATCGCGCCGTGGGCCGGTGGGCAGACGGCCGAGTACTTCGTTCGGCTGCTGACGTCGCTGGCCGAGTCCGTCGGGTTCCGCATGGACACGCCGTGGCGCAAGCTGCCGGCCAAGGCGCAGAAGGCGGTGCTCCACGGCACGGCCGACCAGGTCCACGTCAAGTACCGCAACAGATACGGGCGCGAGCGGTCCTACTACGCCAACTACGAGGGCGTCATCCCGTTCCTCGAGCGGCGCCAGGAGCAGACCGAGTCCGAGTACATGCGGGAGAAGTACGAGGGCTACATGCGGGAGGTGCCGTGCCCCACGTGTCAGGGCACCCGGCTCAAGCCCGAGATCCTGGCGGTCACCCTCGAACACAAGAAGCACGGCGCGCGGTCGATCGCCGAGATCTCGGCGCTGTCGATCGGCGAGTGCTCCGCCTTCCTCGACGGCCTGTCGCTCGGCCGCCGCGAGACCATGATCGCCGGCGCGGTGCTCAAGGAGATCCAGGCGCGGCTGCGGTTCCTGCTCGACGTCGGCCTCGACTACCTGTCACTCGATCGGGCGTCGGGCACCCTGTCCGGTGGTGAGGCCCAGCGCATCCGGCTGGCCACCCAGATCGGCTCGGGTCTCGTGGGCGTGCTGTACGTGCTCGACGAGCCGTCGATCGGGTTGCACCAGCGCGACAACCACCGCCTGATCGAGACGCTCACCCGGTTGCGCAACCTGGGCAACACGCTGATCGTGGTCGAGCACGACGAGGACACCATCCGCTCGTCGGACTGGGTGGTCGACATCGGCCCGGGCGCCGGTGAGCACGGCGGCAACATCGTCCACAGTGGATCCTTCCAGAAGTTGTTGAAGAACAAGGAGTCGCTCACCGGGGCGTACCTGTCGGGCCGCATGGAGATCCCGGTCCCGGCGTTGCGCAGGCCGGCCGACCGCAAGCGGCAGCTGACCGTGGTCGGCGCGCGGGAACACAACCTGCGCGGCATCGACGTGTCGTTCCCGCTCGGCTGCCTGGTGTCGGTCACCGGCGTGTCCGGCTCGGGCAAGTCCACGCTGGTGAACGACATCCTGGCCACCGTGCTGGCGAACAAGCTGAACGGCGCGCGCCAGGTCCCCGGCCGCCACACCCGCGTGCGCGGCCTCGACCAGGTCGACAAGCTCGTGCGGGTCGACCAGTCACCGATCGGCCGCACGCCGCGGTCCAACCCGGCCACGTACACGGGCGTGTTCGACCACGTGCGCAAGCTGTTCGCGGCCACCACCGAGGCCAAGGTCCGGGGGTACCAGCCGGGCCGGTTCTCGTTCAACGTCAAGGGCGGCCGCTGCGAGGCCTGCGCCGGCGACGGCACCATCAAGATCGAGATGAACTTCCTGCCCGACGTCTACGTCCCGTGCGAGGTCTGCAAGGGCGCGCGCTACAACCGCGAGACTCTCGAGGTCCACTACAAGGGCAAGACCGTCTCCGAGGTCCTGGACATGCCGATCGAGGAGGCGGAGGGCTTCTTCGAGCCGATCCGGGCGATCCACCGCCACCTGAAGACCCTGGTCGACGTGGGTCTGGGCTACGTGCGCCTCGGTCAGCCTGCCCCCACCCTGTCGGGCGGCGAGGCCCAGCGCGTGAAGCTGGCGAGCGAACTGCAGAAGCGCTCGACGGGCCAGACGGTCTACGTCCTGGACGAGCCCACCACGGGCCTCCACTTCGAGGACATCCGCAAACTGATCGGCGTGATCAACGGCCTGGTCGACAAGGGCAACACGGTCATCGTCATCGAACACAACCTCGACGTGATCAAGACGTCGGACTGGGTGGTGGACATGGGCCCGGAGGGCGGCTCCGGCGGCGGTCTCGTCATCGCTGAAGGAACGCCCGAGGAGGTCGCCGAGATGAAGGTGAGCTACACGGGCCAGTTCCTGAAGCAGGTTCTTTAGCTGGTCTGGTTTCTGGGCCGGGCAGGTGGGCCGGGGGAGGGGTGTGAGGCGGGGCTCGGTCAGCGGGGCTGAGTGGGCATGCCATCACCAACCCGGACGCCGCTGGTTCGGCAGTGGCACGTCGCCCTGTACCCGCCCGGTTCGGTGCTGGCAGGCCTGACTTGGCCGCTCGGTTCGGTGGTGGCGGGCCTGCCTTGCCCGCCTGGTTCGGTGACGGCACGGGTGAGTCCGCCCGCCCGCGCGATCCGGTCCCACGATGGACAGCACGGTGTTCACGAGCACGGGCAGGAACCACTTCCGGGCAGCGGGTTCTGCAGGCGTGGCCCGGCCACTGGGCGTTACCCTCGCCTTCCGCGCGTGTCCTCATTTCCGGCGCGCATGTTCCCGCTTGTTCATCGCGGGCTTCACCGGGCGGTCCGCATACCCAGTGCCCGGAAACCGTGCGGATTGCCGTTTTGACCGGTGGCCCGAGAGCTGTCGCTACGCGGATCCGTAGCGGACTTGCTCTGACTGTCCGCGGCACAGCAGAGACGATTACGGTCTACCAGGCCTACCGCCCCGACATCGGCCTGCCCGCCGCCCGGGATGACCGCTTTCCCGAGTGTGGCAGCGTAACCGGATGACGTGGATCAAGCCGTCGTTCCTCTGGATGGTGTACCGCTGCGGCTGGGCCACGAAGGAGGGCCAGGAAGTCGTCCTGGCCATCGAGGTCACGCGCGCCGGATTCGAGTGGGCGCTGGCCAACTCGGCGCTGTCCCACTTCGACGGCGCGGTCCACCACCGACGTCACGCCGCTCGCACGAGAGATCCACCGGCGAGCCAAGGAGAACCGACTCGCCGCCGCGCTAGTGCCTGCGGAAAAGCCTTACCCGGCCCCGGATCTCGCTCACCTCGGCGCCTGATCCAGGTATCGCACCCCGGTGAGCTTCTCCGACAGGTCCCAGAGCGCGGCCGCCGCCGACGGGTCGCGGGCCGCGCGGGTGGAGCCGACCAGCTTCGGATGACCCCAGTTCTCCAGCAGCCCGTCGGGGCCGGCGAAGCTTCCGGAGCGCACGTCGGCGGTCGCCGCGTACAGCGTCGGCAGCGCGCCCATCGTGGCGGGCTGTGCCACCAGGCGGTTGCCCAGCATCATCACGAAATCCCGCAGCGACTCGGTGTGTGACTGGAGATTCGTCGACGCGTAGCCGGGGTGCGCGGCGACGGCGGTCAGCGTGGAGCGGCGGCTCAGCTCGAACGTGAACAGCAGATTCGCCAGCTTCGACTGCCCGTAGGCGGCCCATCGTCGGTACCGGCGGCGCTCCCAGTTCAGGTCGTCCAGACTGATCCGCCCCGCCCGGTGCATGTGGCTCGACACGGTTACCACCCGGTCCCGCAGCCGATCCAGCAGCAGCCCGGTCAGCGCGAAGTGACCCAGGTGGTTCGTGCCGATCTGCATCTCGAACCCGTCGGCCGTGCGGCGGTGCGGCACGGCCATCACGCCGGCGTTGTTCACCAGGATGTCCACGTCGGTGTCGATGGTCGACGCGAACTCCCGCACGGACGCCAGGTCGGCGAGGTCCAGGCGCCGGACCTCGGCCGTGTCGGGTGCCACGGCCGCGCCCTTCGCCACGTCTCGGCACGCCATGATCACCGACGCACCGGCGCCGGCCAGCGCGCGGGCGGTGATCAGTCCGATGCCGCTGTTCGCCCCGGTGACCACCGCCGTGCGGCCGGTCAGGTCCGGCAGATCCGCGACCGTCCACTTCGCCATGTCCGGACCCTATCGCCGGGCATACTGGATGGGGTGGGAGTCAACGACTACATGTTCCGTGACGTCTGGTCCGTCCGGGCGGCCACCGCCACGGTGTTCGACGCGCTGGTGGACCTGGCCAACTATCCGGCGTGGTGGCCGGACATCCGCTCGGTCACCCAGGTCGACGACGACACGGCCGAGGTCCACTGCCGGTCCACGCTGCCGTACGCGCTGACGTTCCGCCTGCACCGCGCTGTGCAGGACCAGGACGCCGGCCGGATGAGGGTGAACATGACGGGCGACCTGCAGGGCTACGTCCAGGGGGTGGTCGCTCCGCACCGCGCCGCCGGTTCGCTGCTCGCCATCTCCCAGCGGGTGGTGGTGAACAAGCGCCTGCTGCGGGCACTCGCCCCGGTGGCCCGGCCCCTGTTCCGGGTCAACCACGCGCTGATGATGCGCCGGGGACAACGCGGGTTCCGCGACTACGTGGCCGGCTGAGCCACGCGCCACTGTTCGGCGTGTGCCGCCGCGAAGTCCGTGAAGTCCCGCGCCGGACGCCCGAGCGCGCGCCGCACCCCGTCGGCCACGAACGCGTTGCGGCCGTCGAGCACCTCGCCGAACAGGTAGGTCAGCAGCTGCGACACGTCAGCCGGCACCTCGAACTCGGTGAGCGCGGCGATGAAGTCGTCGAGCGGGATCTGCTCGAAGCGCACCGGCCGCCCGGCGGCCTGGGAGACCTCGGCGACGGCCTGCGCGAACGTCAGCAGGCGCGGTCCGGTCAGCTCGTACAGTTCGCCGACGTGGCCGGGCTCGGTGAGCGCGGCGACCGCGACGTCGGCGATGTCCTCGGCGTCGACGAACGGCTCGGGCACGTCACCGGCCGGCAGTTCGACCACGCCGCCCAGCACGGGGTCGGCCAGCCAGCCCTCCGTGAAGTTCTGGTTGAACCAGGAGCAGCGCAGGATCGTCCAGTCCCGGTCCGACTCCTGCAGCACCCGCTCGGCGGCCTGCGCCTCCTCCTCACCGCGGCCGGACAGCAGCACCAGCTTGCGGACGCCCGCCTGCGTGGCGACGTCGGTGAGTTCGCGCACCGCGTCGACCGCGCCGGGCACGGCCAGGTCGGGGAAGTACGACACGTAGATGGCGCTGACACCGGCGACGGCCTCGGCCCAGCCGGAGCGGTCGGTCCAGTCGAACGCCGGCGACGCGGCCCGGGACCCGATCCGAACGGGCACGCCCTTGGCGGTCAGCTTGTCGACCACGAGACGGCCGGTCTTGCCGGTGGCGCCGAGGACGAGGATCGGGGCGGTCATGGGGTCCTCCTTGATGAGCTGCTCTTGCACTGCGTCCAGTCCATCAGTCCGTTGCAGGTGAATCTATAGCTGTTTCTCGACGATCCATGCTCGATCGTCCAGAAGTGGTGGACTTGTGATCCTACGGCCGGCACGATGTGGTCATGGTCACCATGGATCGGTGGGCGCCGCGCGACCCGCTCGGCGAGGCACTGCACCTGCTGCGGATGAACGGCGCGTTCTACTGCCGCACCGAGCTGACGGCACCGTGGGGGCTGACCCTGCCGGCGATGCCCGGCCACATCTGGTTCCACGCGCTGACCTCCGGCAGCGCGCTGCTGCGCACGGGCGACGGCCAGCTGCGGGCGTTGGGCGCGGACGAGTTGGTGCTGGTGCCGCACCAGCGCGGGCACACGCTGGTCAGCGACGACGACGCGATCGCGCCGAACGTGCTCGACCTCGACCGCGAGGTGGTCAGCGAGCGGTACGAGATCCTGCGTTACGGCGGCGGTGGCGCGCCGACGCGGCTGATCTGCGGTGCCATCCGGTTCGACCAGCCGAGCGCGCGGCACCTGGTGGACCTGCTGCCGGAGACGGTGCACACGGAGGCGTCGTCGGCGCCGGACAGTTGGACGCAGAGCATGCTGCGCCTGATCGCCGGGGAGGCCCGCGAGCTGCGCCCGGGCGGCGAGGAGATCATCACCAGGCTGTGCGACGTGCTGGTCATCCAGGCGATCCGCACGTGGCTCGAATCGGACCCGGCCGCGCGCACGGGCTGGCTGGGAGCCCTGCGCGATCCCCAGTTGGGCCGCGCGCTGAGCATGATCCACCGCGACCCCGCGCGGGCCTGGACGGTGGCCGACCTGGCCGGCGAACTGGCCATGTCCCGCTCGGCGTTCGCCGCGAGGTTCACCGCGCTGGTGGGGGAGCCGGTGATGCAGTACGTGACCCGCTGGCGGATGCAGGTGGCCCTGGACTCGCTGGAACAGGGCCGCGCCACGACGGCGGAACTCGCTCACCGCCTGGGCTACCGCTCGGAGGCCGCCTTCGCACGGGCCTTCAAGCGAGTGCTGGGCGTCTCCCCGGGCGCCGCCCGCCGCGGCCAGGCGGTGTCGCTGTTGGGCACCCAACAAGCGGGCTGACCCACGGCGCAGGACCACACGATCGAGTGAACACCGGCAGGCTAGCTCGAGTAGCGCCAAGGGCCCGCCACCGCTTCGATGTCCTCCCGTAGCTGGTCCGCCAACAGGCCCGCCGGCTGCAGGGCCCAGTCCAGGATCGCGCCGTGGGTCATCGCCGCGACGATGCGCGCCGCGTGGGCGGGGGGTGGCGCGCCCGGCAGGTCGGCCGCCGTGAACAGGTCGGTCAGCACCCGGTGGATCACCTCCCGCAACTGGGTCACGCCGGAGCGCAGCGCGGGGTCCGCCAGATCGACCCCCAGCTGCGCCAGGTGGTTCGTCGTGGTGGCGCGGTCGTCCACGCCCTCGGCCGTGACCAGGACCGCGGCCGTGATCGCCGCGATCGGGTCCGGGTGCGCGCCGGCCGCAAGAAGCATCCGGTCGGCGGCGCCCGCGTTCGCCGCCGCCATCATCGCCAGCAGCAGGCCCCGCTTCGAGCCGAACCGGCCCGACACCGTGCCCACCGCCACCCCCGCGGCGGCCGCCACCTGAGCGAGCGTGAACCCCGGCCCGTGCTCCCCGATGGCCCGAGCGCAGGCGGCCAGCAACGCCTCGTCGGTGATCTTCCGCGGCCGGCCCATACTGTTATTGAACCACGGATCAGAAACTGGAGTAGGATCCGAACCATGTCCACCTGGCAGGAGATCGACAAGGTCGCACCGGAGTTCGCCGAACGGGTCCGCGAGCGGTTCGCGGCCGGCATCCACAAGACGATCGCCACGCTGCGCGCCGACGGGTCACCGCGCATCAGCGGCTCGGAACTCAAGATCGCCGACGGCGAGGTCACGTTCGGCATGATGGCCGGCTCGCTGAAACTGAAAGACCTCCGGCGGGACAACCGGACGGCCGTGCACAGCCCCACGCTCGACCCGCCGAAGGACGGCGTCTGGCTGGGCGACGCGAAGCTCGCAGGCCGGGCGGTCGAGACCGCGCCGCCCGAAAAGGACGCCCAGCCCGACGGCCACTACTTCCGCCTCGACATCACCGAGGTCGTGCTCACCTACGTCGGCACCCCGGCCGACCACCTGGTGATCGAGTCGTGGCACGAGGACAAGGGCTACCGCCGCCGCAAACGCTGAGACACCGGGCGCGGCGCCCGAACAGGCGCCGCGCCCGGGAGACTCAGACCTTCGCCGGCTCCTCCGAGTCCGAAGAGAGTGCGTGATCGTCGACCAGCGTCTTCTCGTCGAACGGATCCTCGCCCGACAGCACCCGGTCCGCCTGGTCGCGGTCGAACTCCCTGGTCCACGTGCCGACCAGGATGGTCGCCACCGAGTTGCCGGCGAAGTTGGTCAGCGCCCGCGCCTCGGACATGAACCGGTCGATGCCCACGATCAACCCGACGCCGTCGACCAGCTCCGGCCGGTGCGACTGGAGCCCGCCGGCCAGCGTGGCGAGCCCGGCGCCGGTCACCCCCGCCGCGCCCTTCGACGCGATGACCATGAACAGCAGCAACGAGACCTGCTCACCCAGGGACAGCGGCGCGTCCATCGCCTCCGCCACGAACAGCGTCGCCATCGTCAGGTAGATGGCCGTCCCGTCGAGGTTGAACGAGTACCCGGTCGGGATGGTGATGCCGGCCACCGGCTTGCTCACCCCGAGGTGCTCCATCTTCGCGATCAGCCGCGGCAGCGCCACCTCCGACGACGACGTCGACAGGATCAGCAGGAACTCCCGCGACAGGTACCGGAACAGCGTGAGGATGTTCATCCGCGCGACCATCCACAACAACGTGGACAGCACGCCGAACACGAACAGCAGGCACGTCGCGTAGAAGCCGATCATGATGACCGCGAGGCTCTTCAACGCGTCCACGCCGGTCTCGCCGACCACCGCCGCGATCGCGCCGAACGCACCGATCGGCGCCACCCACATGATCATCGCGAGGATCCGGAACACCAGGCGCTGGATGTGCCCGATGCCGCGCAGGATCGGCTCGCCCTTGCCGCGCATGGCCTGCAGCGCGAAACCCGTGAGCAGCGCCACGAGCAGCGTCTGCAGCACCGAGCCCTCGGTGAACGCCGAGACCAGCGTGTTCGGGATGATCCCCAGCAGGAAGTCGACCGTGCTCTCGGACGTTTTCACCTGCTCCTGGCCCACATCGCGGACGGAGTCGGTGAGCTGCAGCCCCTCACCCGGGTGCAGGATGTTGCCCACGACCAGGCCGATGACCAGCGCGACCGTCGACATGAGCAGGAAGTAGCCGATGGCGAGCGTGCCGACCCGGCCGACCTTCGTGGCCTTCGCGACCGAGCCGACGCCCAACACGATCGTGCAGAAGATGATCGGACTGATCATCATCTTGATGAGGTTGACGAAGCCGGTACCGAGCGGCTTCAGCTCCTTGCCGACCTCCGGCCAGACGAGGCCGACCAGGATTCCGGCGGCCACCGCCACGATGACGGAGATGTAGAGCAGGTGGGTTCGGTCGCGCTTGCGCGGCTTGATCGGCGGTGATTCGGGGGCGGACAACGTGACCTCCTCGCGGGGCCGCCGTCGGTGGCGGCTGCGGCAATGTGGTCAGATTGTGTGGAGGCCTATGACCTGGGTCACCATTGTGTTCATTACGTACATGGGACGCCCGGATGACAGCACGGCACGGTTGGAGCCTCGCGCGCCAGCTCCTGGTCCTCCAGGTGATCATCGTCGGCCTGCTGGTGGCCGCCGGCGCCGTGCTCGTCTACCTCGACGTCGCCGACAGCACCGAGCGGGCCAACGAGGACGAGGTCGTGTCGATCGCGCTCACCATCGCCGACGCGCCGGTCGTCGCGGCCGCCGTGCGCGCCCCCGACCCGAGTGTCGCGCTGCAGCCCTACGCCGAGCGGGTCCGCGACGACACGGGCGTCGACTTCGTCACGATCATGGACCCGACCGGCGTCCGGTTCACCCACCCGAACCCCGACCTCATCGGGGAGCGGTTCCTCGGGCACACGGCCGAGGCGGTGGCGGGGGAGACGTTCACCGAGACCTACACCGGCACGCTCGGCCCGTCGGTGCGTGCCGTGGTCCCGGTGTTCGCGGGCACCGACGTGGTGGCGCTGGTGAGCGTCGGCGTCACCCTCGACGCCATCGCCGGCCAGGTGCGTGACCGGCTGGTGCCGCTCGTGATCGTCGCCCTGGCCACGCTCGCCGTCGGCACGGCCGGCGCCTACCTGGTCAGCAGGCGCCTCGACCGCCAGACCCACGGCCTCGGCCCCGCCGAGCTGAGCCGCCGGATCGACTACCACGAGGCCGTCCTGCACACCGTCCGCGAAGGGCTGCTGCTGCTCGACCAGGACGGGCGGGTGACGCTGTGCAACGACGGCGCGCGGGAGCTGCTCGACCTGTCCGGTGAAGTGGCCGGCCGTCCACTCGCCGAACTGGGCCTGCCGATCGACCTGGTCGACGGCGCCGAACGACGCGACGAGATCCACCTGACCGAAAAACGCGTGCTCGTCGTCGACAGCGCGCCGGTGCGGGCGGGCGACCGGGTGCGCGGCACGGTCGTCACGCTGCGCGACCACACCGACCTGCAGGCACTGACCGGTGAACTGGACTCGGTGCGCGGGTTCGCCGAATCGCTGCGCTCCCAGGCCCACGAGGCGGCCAACCGGCTGCACACGGTCGTCTCGCTCGTGGAACTCGGCCGTGCCGACGAGGCCGTCGAGTTCGCCACGGCCGAACTGGAACTCGCCCAACGACTCACCGACCGGGTGGTGAGCGCGGTGTCCGAACCGGTGCTCGCCGCCCTGCTGCTCGGCAAGGCGGCCGAGGCCAACGAACGCGGCGCCGAACTCGTGATCACCGACGACACGGAGATCGACGACGCGGTCCTGCGCGGCGCACTCGCCCCGCGGGACGTGGTCACCGTCCTCGGCAACCTCATCGACAACGCGCTGGACGCGGCGATCGAGGGCGGCGAGGCGCCGAAGGTGTTCGTCACCGCCCGCGCCACCGGCGGCGAACTGAACTGCGGGTCGAGGACACCGGCCGGGGACTGGCGGCGGGCGAGGTCGCCTTCGAACGCGGCTGGTCCACCAAGGCGCCCGGCCGAGGCCTCGGGCTCGCGCTCGTCCGCCAGGCGGTCCGCCGGGGCGGCGGCACCATCGAGGTCGACCGCGGCGAGCGCGGCGCGGTGTTCACCGTGCGGCTGCCGCCGGGGCCGCGTCGTGATCACCGTGCTGGTGGTCGAGGACGACCGGGTGGCGGCCGACGCGCACCGGCTGTACGTCGAGCGCGTGCCGGGGTTCGCGGTGGCGGGCGTGGTGCACTCGGCGGGGGAGGCGCAGCGCGCGCTCGGCCGGCATGCGGTCGACGTCCTGCTGCTCGACCAGTACCTCCCGGACGGCAACGGGCTCGACCTCTGCCGGTCGCTGCGGGCGGCCGGGCACCTGGTCGACGTGATCATGGTGACCTCGGCGAGGGACCTCCGCTCGTGCGCGCCGCCGTGTCGCTCGGCGTGGTGCAGTACGTGCTCAAGCCGTTCACGTTCGCCGGCCTGCGCGACAAGCTCGAGCGCTACGCCCGGTTCCGCCGCGATGTCACGGCGTCTGGCGGTACTGAGGTGACCGGGCAGAGTGAGGTGGACCAGCTGTTCGCCACGCTGCGTGGCACCGACGGCACCACGCTGCCGAAGGGGATGAGCGCACCGACGCTGGACGCCGTGGTCACCGTCCTGCGCGAGGCGGACGACGGGCTGTCGGCCGGCGCGGCGGCCGACTCGCTCGGCATGTCCAGGGTGACCGCGCGGCGCTACCTCGAGTACCTGGCCGACAACGGGCTGGCCGTTCGGCAGCCTGTGTACGGCCAGGTCGGGCGTCCTGAACTGCGTTATCAGTGGGCGACCTCCTGACCCCAGCGTGGCCTGATATGCTGTTCGGGCGACCAGCCCCGTCCGCGGGGCGGCAAAGTGGAGCCCCGCTCCCACCCGTGTCACTCAGTGTCCGGGTTCCGGTCGCCGCGGCCGTCACCGGCGTTTCAGGTGGTGGTCGCGGTGCACTCGACGCTTGCGTCGAGGATCGGTCGGTAGCGGGCCCCGTTGCCACCATGGCGACGGGGTCCGACGCTGTGTAAGGGGCCACCACGCGCGGTCGCGTGGATAGAGGGACGAGCCGAGCACGGCTCGCTACACCGGCCCGAGGAGGCCCCATCAGCTCCGAGACACGTATCAATGACCGCATCCGAGTTCCGGAAGTCCGCCTGGTCGGACCGAACGGCGAGCAGGTCGGGATAGTGCGCATCGAAGACGCACTGCGACTTGCTCAGGAGGCGGACCTGGACCTCGTGGAGGTTGCCCCGCAGGCACGACCGCCCGTCTGCAAGCTCATGGACTTCGGCAAGTTCAAGTACGAGAGCGCCCAGAAGGCTCGTGAGTCGCGCCGCAACCAGCAGCTCACCGTGATCAAGGAGCAGAAGCTCCGCCCGAAGATCGACACCCACGACTACGAGACCAAGAGGGGCCACGTCATGCGGTTCCTCGAGCATGGGAACAAGGTCAAGGTGACGATCATGTTCAGGGGTCGTGAGCAGTCCCGCCCCGAACTTGGCTTCCGGCTGCTGCAGCGGCTGGCTGACGACGTGGCCGAACTCGGCTTCGTCGAGGCCACGCCCAAGCAGGACGGCCGAAACATGATCATGGTGTTGGCGCCCCACAAGACCCAGAAGACCCGCCCCAAGGCGACTGCGGGCAGCGACACAGACACGAACTGACCGGACCGGGTGCAGTCCCCGCGTCGGAAACGGCGCGGGGCGATGACTCCCGGCAGCAGTACGACCGTATTGAGGAAACGACGATGCCCAAGATGAAGACCCACTCCGGCACCTCGAAGCGCGTTCGGGTCACCGGCAAGGGGAAGCTGCGCCGCCAGATGACCGGCCTCCGCCACAAGCTGGAGAAGAAGCCGAGCAAGGTGACCCGCCGGCTGTCCGGCACCACCGAGTTGGCGAAGGCCGACGTCAAGCGCGTGAAGAAGCTGCTCGGTCGCTGACCGGCATCGACCCCTGACCAACCGGGCAGCGCGCCAGCGTCGCCCTCGAGATCGACAGGACTGAACCGTGGCACGCGTCAAGCGGGCAGTGAACGCCCACAAGAAGCGCCGCACAACCCTCGAGCTGGCCAGCGGTTACCGCGGCCAGCGCTCGCGGCTGTACCGCAAGGCGAAGGAGCAGATGCTCCACTCGCTGAACTACGCCTACCGGGACCGTCGTGCCCGCAAGGGTGACTTCCGCCAGCTGTGGATCACCCGTATCAACGCCGCGGCTCGCCAGAACGGCCTGACCTACAACCGCTTCATCCAGGGCCTCAAGGGCGCCGGTGTCGAGGTTGACCGCAAGATCCTCGCCGAGCTCGCCGTCAACGACCCGGGCGCCTTCGCCGCGCTGGTCGAGGTGGCTCGTGAGTACGCCGGTGTCCAGGGCAAGGCTTCCTGAACAGCCAGGTGACGCGACCCGGGGCAGAGCCGTTCACCGAACGGACGCCCCGGGTCGCTGCTGCGCGGGCCCTTCTGCGTCGCGCCGGCCGCTCTCGCGCCGGGCGTTTTCTGGTGGAGGGCGCTCAGGCCGTTCGTGAGGCGCTGGCCTGGGACGGGACCGTCCACGAGATCTTCGTGACGTCGGACGTGCGGGCCCGCGACCTGGTCGACCTGGCCGGTGCTCGAGGTGTTCCCGTGTCAGTGGTGACCGATCGCGCGATGGCCGGCCTCACGGAGACCGTGACCCCGCAGGGCATCGTGGCCGTGTGCTCACTGGTGGACGTGCCGCTGTCGACGGCGTTGACCGGCACTCCGCGCCTGGTGGCGGTCCTGGTCGGCGTCTCCGACCCGGGCAACGCCGGCACGGTGATCCGCGTGGCCGACGCCGCGGGCGCCGACGCCGTGATCCTCGCCGGCCCGGCGGTGGACCCCCACAACGGCAAGTGCGTCCGCGCCTCCACCGGCAGCCTGTTCCACGTGCCGATCGCCCGCGCTGAGGTCGACTCGGCTCTGACCGCCTGCCGTTCTGTCGGCCTGCGTCTGGTGGCGGCCACCGGCCACGCCGACGCCGACCTGGACTCCTCACGAGCCTCGTTGGCCACCCCGACGGCGTGGCTCTTCGGCAGCGAGGCCCACGGCCTCCCACCCGAGGTGACAGCCGCCGCCGACGCGGCCCTACGGGTCCCGATCTACGGCCAGGCCGAGAGCCTCAACCTGGCCACGGCCGCCACCATCTGCCTGTACGCCACAGCCTGGCAACAGCGCTAACCCTCCGCACCGCTCTGGCCCCCGGACGAGTGACACACCTCGCCCCGCACCACCGACCTCTCAGCCGGCCACAATGACCACTCCAGGTCGCGCATGATGACCGCTCCGGTGGTGCATGGTGACCGACCGCCAGTTGCGCATGATGACCGCTCCGGTGGTGCATGATGACCGCTCCGGTGGTGCATGATGTCTGCTGCTCGTCGGCATGGTGACCATCGCGGTCCCGCGTGGTGGCCGTTGCGGTCGGCGCGTGGTGACCGTTCCGATCGCGATGACCGGGCCATGGTGACCGCTGCCCCCGGGGAACGATGACCACCCTGGCCGAGCACGGTGGTCACTCCGGCAGCCGACCCCCGGCACTGGTCATCATGCGCGACGCGAACGGTCATCATGCGCCGGCTGTACGGACGGACGCGGCGACCTTCCTCATGGAGGTGTCGGCCATGACTGTGTTCGACCAACCCATCTTTCACCCGGTGGCCGTCGCGCTGGCCGTGCTGGCCGGTCGGGATGACGCATGTCGACGAGTGTGGTCGTGGTGCTGGCGCTCGGGGCGCCCGAGCTGCGCAGCATGCTCGGCTGGCTCGTGCTGATCGCCCAGGTCACCGGGGCCGTGCTGCTCCTGGTCGGTGCCTACCGGCTGGCGATGTGGCGCGGCCAGAAGACCCTGGTGGCCGGAGCCGCCGTGCAGGTCGCCGTGTGTCTCGCCTACCTGGCCTACGCGTTCCTGGAGGTCGACGAAGCCCAGGGGACGGCGCTGTTCGCGGGCACGGCCGCGGTGTTCGCCGCGTTACCGATGGCCAGCGCCTACCTGGCCATCCGCAACTGAATTCCCGGCTTGGGGAAACTGCGTGTAGGTCGAATCGCGGGATCACCTAGGATCTGCTGTGCTCGCACAGTCGGCGGCTGCGCGAGTGCCCAGCCTGGCCACCATCCCCGGGAGCTGTCCACTCACCATGTCCGCAGCCAATGACTCCTACGATCCGAAGCAGGTCGAGGCCCTAGCGCCCGAGACGCTGCAGGCTGCCGTGGAGCAGGCGCGGAAGGAGTTCGCGGCCGCGACCGACCTCGCCGCGCTCACCGCGACCAGGCCGGCCCACCTCGGGGACAAGGCACCACTCATGGTCGCCCGTCGCGAGATCGGCGC
This sequence comes from uncultured Actinomycetota bacterium, assembly GCA_963825445.1. GTDB lineage: Bacteria > Actinomycetota > Actinomycetes > Mycobacteriales > Pseudonocardiaceae > Actinophytocola. The sequence goes on along the minus strand of CAWGTM010000018.1, from coordinate 24,112 downwards.
GCTGCCACCCAAGGCCCGGTCCGACGCCGGCAAGCGGGTCAACGAGGCGCAGAAGATCGTCCGCGAGGCGTTCGACGAGCGCAAAGTGGAGCTCGAGGCCGAGCGCGACACGGCCATGCTGCGCGACGAGGGCGTTGACGTCACGCTGCCGTGGAACCGGTTCCCCCGCGGCGCGCGCCACCCTATCACCACCATCTCCGAGCGCATCGCCGACGTGTTCGTCGGCATGGGCTACGAGATCGCCGACGGTCCCGAGATCGAGACCGAGTGGTTCAACTTCGACGCGCTGAACTTCAAGAAGGACCACGCGGCGCGCACCATGCAGGACACGTTCTACGTGGCGCCCGCCGACTCCGGGCTCGTCATGCGCACCCACACCTCACCGGTGCAGATCCGCGCGCTGCTCGAGCGTGACCTGCCCGTGTACGTGGTGTGCCCCGGCCGGGTGTTCCGCACCGACGAGCTGGACACCACCCACACCCCGGTCTTCCACCAGGTCGAGGGCCTCGCCATCGACAAGGGCCTCACCATGGCCCACCTGAAGGGCACGCTCGACGCGTTCGCCAAGGCCATGTTCGGCGACACGTCGAAGATCCGGCTGCGCCCGTCGCTACTTCCCGTTCACCGAGCCGTCCGCCGAGCCCGACGTGTGGTTCCCGGAGAAGAAGGGCGGCGCCGGCTGGGTCGAGTGGGGCGGCTGCGGCATGGTGAACCCGAACGTGCTGCGCGCCTGCGGGATCGATCCCGACGTCTACTCGGGTTTCGCGTTCGGCATGGGCATCGAGCGCACGCTGCAGTTCCGCAACGGCATCCCCGACATGCGCGACATGGTCGAGGGCGACGTGCGGTTCACCGCGCCGTTCGGTACCGAAGCCTGATCTGTAAGTTTCACCCGTTACCCGGAAAGGAACACCGTGCGGGTTCCCGTCAGCTGGCTCACCGAGCACCTCGAGACGGACGAGCGGTTCACACCAGAACAGCTCGCCGACGCGTTCGTGCGGGTCGGCATCGAGGTCGAGGACGTCACTCCGCTCGGCCCCGTCACCGGTCCCGTCGTGGTCGGCCGGGTGGCCGAGATCGAGGAACTCACGGAGTTCAAGAAGCCGATCCGGTACTGCATGGTCGAGGTCGTGGAGGCCGACGACCACGACGAGGCCACGGCCACCGAACCGCGGGTGCGCGGCATCGTCTGCGGCGCCACCAACTTCGCGGAGGGCGACCTGGTGGTCGTCGCGCTGCCCGGTGCGGTGCTGCCCGGCGACTTCACGATCACCGCGCGCCAGACCTACGGCAAGGTCAGCGACGGCATGATCTGCTCGGCGCGCGAACTGGGCCTCGGCGACGAGCACGCCGGCATCCTCGTGCTGCCCAGCGGCGAGGCCGGCGCGGGTGACGACGCGGTCGAGCTGCTCGGCCTCGACGACACGATCATCGAGCTGTCCATCACGCCCGACCGCGGCTACGCGTTCTCCATCCGGGGCCTGGCCCGCGAGCTGGCCTGCGCGTTCGACCTGTCCTACCGCGACCCGGCGGCCATCGACGTGCCGACCGCCGAGGGCGCCGCCTACCCCGTCTCGGTGGAGGATCCCGAGGGCTGCCCGCGGTTCGTGGCGCGCCGGATCACCGGTGTCGACCCCACGGCGCCCGCCCCGTGGTGGGTGCGGCGGCGGCTGATGCTGGCCGGCGTCCGGTCCATCTCGCTGGCCGTCGACGTCACCAACTACGTGATGCTCGAGACCGGCCAGCCGATGCACGCGTTCGACACCCCGTCGATCCGCGGCGGCATCGTCGTGCGGCGGGCGCGGGCGGGGGAGAAGCTCACCACGCTCGACGACGTGGAACGCACGCTGGACCCCGACGACATCGTGGTGGCCGACGACACCGGCCCGATCTCGCTGGCCGGCGTGATGGGCGGCGCCAGCAGCGAGGTGCGGTCCGACAGCAACGACATCCTGCTCGAGGCGGCCATCTGGCACCCGGGATCGATCGCCCGCGCCGTGCGGCGACACAAGCTGCCGTCCGAGGCGTCCAAGCGGTTCGAGCGCCACGTCGACCCGGCGCTGCCGCCCGCCGCGCTGGAACGCGCGGCCCGGCTGCTGCGTGACCACGCCGACGGCAGCATCCAGCCCGGCCGCACCGACGTCGGCGGCGTCACGGCGCTGCCGTCCATCTCCATGCCGATCAGCCTGCCCGACAAGGTGGCCGGCGTGCGCTACGAGCGTGGCGTGACCGCGCGGCGGCTCAACCAGATCGGTTGCGCCGTCGAGGTCGTGTCCAGCGACGACGGCACGCCCACCATCACGGTCGTGCCCCCCACCTGGCGGCCCGACCTGGCCGAGCCGGCGGACCTGGTGGAGGAGGTGTTGCGGCTCGAGGGCTACGACACCATTCCGTCCGTGCTGCCGAACGCGCCGGCCGGCACCGGGACCACGGCGGCGCAGCGGCGCAGGCGGACCGTGTCGCGGGCGCTTGCCGAGGCCGGTTACGTCGAGGTGCTGCCGTTCCCGTTCGTGGCGCCCTCGGTGTTCGACGCGCTCGGGCTCGGCCCGGCCGACGCCCGCCGGCAGACGGTGTCGGTGCTCAACCCGCTCGAGGCCGAACGCAGCGAGCTGGCGACCACGCTCCTGCCGGGTCTGCTGGACGTGTTGGTGCGCAACGTGTCGCGCGGCATGCGTGACCTGTCGCTGTACCAGATCGGCCAGGTGGTCATCGGCAACGCGCGGCAGACCCCGGTGCCGGAGGTCGGCGTCGCAGGTCGGCCCACGGACGCGGAGATCGCGAGCCTGCACGCGGCGTTGCCACAGCAGCCAACGCACGTCGCGGTGGTGCTGGCCGGCAACCGCGAACGTGCCGGCTGGTGGGGTTCGGGCGAACCGGCCGGCTGGGCCGATGCCGTGCGCGCGGCCCAGATCGTGGCCGAGGCGTCGGGTGTCGAGCTGACCGTGAAGTCGGGCGACCTGGCGCCGTGGCACCCGGGCCGGTGTGCGCAGCTGCTGGTGGGCGACGTGGCGGTCGGCTACGCGGGCGAGCTGCACCCGAAGGTGGTCGACGCGCTCGGCCTGCCGAAGCGGTCCTGCGCCATGGAGCTGAAGCTGGACGGCCTGCCGCTGTCCGACCACCGGCCCGCGCCGTCACCGTCGCCGTACCCGCCGGTGCTGATCGACGTCGCGCTGGTGGTGGACACGGCGGTGCCGGTCGGTGAGGTGGCTTCCGCGTTGCGTGGGGGCGGGGGAGATCTGCTGGAGGACCTCAGCCTGTTCGACGTGTTCACGGGGGAGCAGGTGGGTGAGGGCAAGCGGTCGCTGGCGTACTCGCTGCGCTTCCGTGCCGCCGACCGCACACTCACGCTGGACGAGGCCACCGCCGCCCGCGACGCCGCGATCGCCGCGGCGGCCGAGCGTCACGGCGCGGTGCTGCGCGGCTGAGCCTTTCTGGCGGGCTGGACCTGTCCCGCGAGTCCCACGTTCGCGTCCGGTGAGTCCCACGTTCAGCCCGCGCGAGTTCCCCTTCCGCGACACGCGAGTTGGCGGTTCGCGAACCGCCGGGTGTCCAGGCGGGGGGAGTCGCGGTGCTTGAACGGGGAACTCGCCGGGTCCGAACGTGGGACTCGCCGGGGGTTGTTGGCCTGCGTGTCTGCGAGTTCTCCTGGTCGAGAACCAGCCGGGACTCGGGTCGGGTGGTCGGCGGCACCGACAGAAACGGCCGAGGTCAGTGGGTCTGTAGCCAGTTCCTGGCGTGGGCCACGGCCTTGTCCACCGGGAAGAGGTGGCAGGCGGCCTCGCCGACCTGGCCGGTGGTGACCGTGCCGGTGCCGAGATACGACTCGCCCAGCTCGCCGAACCGGTCGCTGTTCGTGGCGACGTCCGTGTAGGTGCGCCACACCCGATTGCCCTGGTCGTCGAGCATGGCGCAGCCGAACTCCGTCAGCTTCGGGTTCGCCATGCGGTACTCGGCCAGGTGGAACGCCGTGCACGAGTCGAAGCCCACGCCCAGCAGCAGGACCTTCGCGCCCGCGCGTTCCAGCGCGGCCAACGGGCTCGCCTCGCCCAGGTGGCTTTCCAGGCGGTGCTCGGCCATCAGCTCGCGGGCGGCCTCGCCCAGCGCGGCGAACGACGCCTGCGGGTGGTTGCTCCGCACCGCTCCCGGCCAGGTTCGGACGGTCTCGGGGATCACACCCAGCCCCTCCGCCCGGGTGATCCCGGGGTCGAAGGCCGGCATGGTGTCCCGGATGATCGGCCACCAGCTCTCCGGCACCGGTGGGCGACTCCAGTCCTTCGGGTCGGAGTTGCCCATGGTCTGCGTCGGCACGACCAGCGTGCCGCCCGGGCCCAGCGCGTCGAGCAGCGCCTGGACCACGGCCACCGCGCCGCCGCACACCCAGCCCAGCGATCGCAGCGACGAGTGCACGAGCACCACGTCGCCCGGCGCGAGGCCCAGTGCCCGGAAGTCGTGGGCCAGGGAGTCACGGGTGCGGGGGAGGTCGGCCATATCGCCCATCCTGCCCATCCTGCCCGTCGCCGGCGCGCACCGATATCCAGTTTCGGCGCGCCCGGGCGTCTGCCACGATGCGGCCTCGTGCCCCACTCCCTCCTGCGCTGGCAGTACGACCTCACGTGGACGCTGGCCGAACTGCACCTGACCGAACTGCGCGTCGACGACTTCCTGTGGGAGCCCGGTCCGCTGTGCTGGACCGTGCGGCCGACCCCCGACGGCTGGGTCCCGGACTGGGCCGACACCGAGCCCGACCCGATCCCCGTGCCGACGATCGCGTGGATCACCTGGCACGTGGGCTGGTGGTGGACGGTCACCATCGACCACCTGCGCGGGCGCACACCCTCCTCCCGCGAGGACGTCGCGTGGCCCGGTGCCGCGCGCACCGTCGAGTGGCTGCGCGGTCTCCACACGGAGTGGACGACCGTGCTCGACGGCCTCACGGCAGCGGACCTGGCCGCCCCGGCGCCGTTCCCCTGGCCGCCCGACTCCGCCCTGACCGTGGCACACACGGTGGCCTGGGTGAACGCCGAACTGATGAAGAACGTCGCCGAGATCGGTCAGCTTCGCCTACAACGCGCCGCCGCGGCCTGATGTCTCGAGCGCGGACCCCCTTACAGGTGCTTGGTCGCCTCCCTTGTGGACAGTGGCGACAGGTTCGGGTGTGCGTCCACAAAGGCGCGGACCCACTCGGGTGCCGTGCGGGCGTAGTGGCGTAGCGCCCAGCCGATGGCCTTGCGGATGAAGAAGTCGCGGTCGGCCAGATTGGCCTCCACACAGGACGTGAGCAGCGCGGTGTCGGTGGCCTCCTTCGAACCCAGCTGGCAGATGATCGACGTGCGGCGTTTCCACAGATCGGGATCGGTCGCCCACTCGTGCATGACCGGCGTCAGCCGGGCCGGGTGGGCGCGGAGTAACGGACCGATCCGGTTGTCGGCCAGTTCGTCCACGTAGTCCCACCACGCGCCCGTGACGATCAGCTCCTCGTACAGCGGCAGTTCCTCCGGTGTCTGCCACGCCGCGTAGCCCCGACAGCCCGTGAGATCGACCGCCACATAGCGCTCCTCCCGGTACCGCGCGGAGCGCCACAACGTCAGCACCGTGGCCCGCCATTGCTCCACATCGGACAGTGGATGCGCCGCGAACAGCGTGCGGCCCAGCGCGCGGCGTGCCGGCGCCGGCACCCCCCGGTACGGCATCGACGACTTCATGTACGCCTGCATGCCCGGCGCCTTCGCGGGGTCGGCGAGGTCGGCCAGGCCGGAACGGACGGCGGTCACCAGATCGGTCATGCCGGGCAAGCTACGCCGCGGCACCGACAATTTTCGCATCGTCGCGCTGCGTGCTGTCACGATCGGATAACCCGACTTTCGGGGTATTCCACATCGGACTCTTCGAAGGCAGTCTCGGTCCGTTGTGATCTTGCCGCGCACAGCCCGCGGCGGATATGGGCAGAGAAGGGGCACAGTGAACAGATTTGTTGCCGTAGCAGCGGCCGCGGGCATGGTGATCAGCGGGTTGTTGATCTCCCCGCCGGCCGGTGCCGCACCTACCAGCCCGGTGGCGCAGGTTCCAGAATTCACTCCAAATCCCATCCAATGGGGTGAATGCGACATTCCCCGGCTCGTTCAGGCGGGCGCCGAATGTGGATTCGTCGAGGTGCCGCTCGACTACAGCGAACCCACGGGCGAGCTGATCAAGCTGGCAGTCTCCCGCGTCACCCACAAGGGCCCGGACGACCAGGGCCCGATGCTGGTGAACCCGGGCGGTCCCGGCGGGTCCGGTCTCATCTACGCGATCTACGGCGACATCGTCCCCGACGGCGGCGGCGACGCCTACGACTGGATCGGGTTCGACCCCCGCGGCGTCGGCGCCAGCGAACCGTCGCTGTCCTGCGTCCCCGACTACGACGGCTACAACCGCCCCTACTTCGTGCCGATCACCCCGAGCCTCGAGCGGACCTGGCTGAACCGGTCGAAGGAGTACGCGACCGCGTGCGGCGAGAACGGCGGCGACCTGCTCGACCACATGACCACCATCGAGTCGGCCATGGACATGGAGTCCATCCGCAAGGCCCTCGGTGAGGAGAAGATCAACTACTACGGCTTCTCCTACGGCACCTACCTCGGTCAGGTGTACGGCACCATGTTCCCCGAGCGGTTCGGTCGGGTGGTCTTCGACGGCAACGTCAACCCGAACCGCGTCTGGTACCACGCCAACCTCGACCAGGACGTCGCGTTCGAACGCAACATCAAGGTCTACTTCGACTGGCTTGCCAAGTACGACAGCGTCTACCACCTCGGCAAGACCGGCCGCGAGGTCGAGGCGCTCTACTACACCGAGCAGGCCAAGCTCCTGCGTGAACCGGCCGGCGGGCTGATCGGCCCGGACGAGTGGGCCGACATCTTCCTGCAGGCCGCCTACTACGTGTACGGCTGGGAGGACGTCGCCAACGCGTTCGCCGGCTGGGTCCACGACGGCGACTGGGAAACCCTGCGCGACCTCTACGGCACCCCGCCGTTCGACGACAACAGCCACGCCGTCTACCTGGGCGTGTCCTGCACGGACACCCAGTGGCCGACCAACTGGAACCGCTGGCGGATCGACAACTGGTTCACGTTCGTCAAGGCGCCGTTCGAGACGTGGGGCAACGCCTGGTTCAACGCGCCGTGCGCGTTCTGGCCGGGTAAGGCGAGCAAGCCGCTGAAGATCGACGGCAGCAAGGTCGAGAGCCTCCTGCTGATCAACGAGACGCTCGACTCGGCCACGCCGTACGAGGGCGCGCTCGAGGTCCGCAGGCTGTTCCCGAACTCCGTGCTCATCGAGGGCGTCGGCGGCACCACCCACTCGGGCTCACTGTCCGGTGTGGAGTGTGTGGACAGCCGGATCGTCGAGTACCTGAAGACCGGCACGCTGCCCGCCCGTCAGTCGGGCGACGGCTCGGACGTCCAGTGCGACCCGGTCCCGCAGCCGGTGCCGACGAGCGTCGCCGACCAGCGCTCCGCCACCCCGGACCGCGAGGCTCTGGCGGTGCCGATCCCGCGCTGACCCAGCGACACGCCGATGGGCGCCTCCACCCCAGGAGGCGCCCATCGGCGTGCTCCGGGTCACCACCCGTTGAGTGAAGTTGCATGACCGTGCATAATCATTCAAGTGACGGTACGGATCGCGGTGGGCGGCGCCAGTGGGTACGCCGGGGGAGAGCTGCTCAGGCTCCTGCTCGGCCATCCCGACGTGGCGATCGGCACGCTGACCGCGGGCGGCAACGCCGGCACCCGGCTCGGTGAGCACCAGCCCCACCTGCTGCCGCTGGCCGATCGGGTCCTCGCCGAGACCACGCCCGACACCCTTTCCGGCCACGACGTCGTCTTCCTCGCCCTGCCCCACGGTCATTCGGCCGCCATCGCCGCCGAACTGGGCGAGGACACCCTGGTGATCGACTGCGGCGCCGACCACCGGCTGACCAACGCCGACGACTGGACCCGCTGGTACGGCGGGGACCACGCCGGCACCTGGCCCTACGGCCTTCCCGAACTCCCCGGCGCCCGCGAGCACCTGCGGAACACCAAGCGCGTGGCGGTCCCCGGGTGCTACCCGACCGGCGCGTCCCTCGCGCTCGCGCCCGCGCTGGCCGCCGGCATCATCGACCCGGACGTGGTGATCGTCTCGGTCAGCGGCACCTCCGGCGCAGGCAAGGCGCTCAAGCCCCACCTCCTCGGCTCCGAGGTCATGGGCTCGATCAGCGCGTACGGCGTCGGCGGCACCCACCGCCACACACCGGAGATCGCGCAGAACCTGAGCGCCGTGGCCGGCGAGAAGGTCGCCGTCTCGTTCACGCCCGTCCTCGCGCCGCTGCCGCGCGGCATCCTCACCACCGCGTCCGCGCCCCTGCGCGGCACAGAAGACGTGGCGGATGTGTACGCCAAGGCCTACGCCGACGAGCCGTTCGTCCACGTCCTCGAGAACTCCTGGCCCACGACCGCCGCCACGCTCGGCTCGAACGCCGTCCAGCTGCGCGCCACGGTCGACGCCGACGCCCACCGCCTGGTGGTCGTCGCCGCTCTCGACAACCTCACGAAGGGGACCGCGGGCGCCGCGGTCCAGTCCATGAACATCGCGCTCGGCCTGCCGGAGACCACCGGCCTGACGACAGTGGGGGTGGCACCTTGACCGCCGACGTATTTGGTCCCGCGGAGGCGGCATCGTGACCGTCAACGCGCCCAGGGGTTTCCGTGCGGCGGGAGTGGCCGCCGGCATCAAGGAGTCCGGCAACAAGGACGTGACCCTCGTGGTCAACGACGGCCCGCTCGACCTGGCGGCCGGCGTCTTCACGAAGAACAAGGTGAAGGCCGCGCCCGTGCTGTGGTCCCAGCAGGTGCTCGCCACCGGCCGCGTGAAGGCGGTCGTGCTCAACTCGGGCGGCGCCAACGCCTGCACCGGCACCGAGGGCTTCCAGGACACGCACGCCACGGCCGAGCACGTGGCCACGACGCTGGGGATCGGCGCGGTCGACGTGGCCGTGTGCTCCACCGGCCTCATCGGCGCCCGCCTCCCGATGGAGAACCTCAAGGCCGGCGTGAACGAGGCGGCGGCCGCGTTGGCGGACACCCCCGACGCCGGCCTGGCCGCCGCGACCGCCGTGATGACCACCGACAAGCTTCCGAAGCAGGCACAGTCCACACAGGACGGCTGGTCGCTCGGCGGTTTCGCCAAGGGCGCCGGCATGTGCGCGCCCGACATGGCCACCATGCTGTCGGTCATCACCACCGACGCGGTCCTCGACCAGTCCGATGTGGACACCGCGCTCCGGGAAGCGGTGAACGAGACGTTCAACAAGCTCGACGTCGACGGCGGCACGTCCACGAACGACACCGTGCTCCTGCTGTGCTCCGGCGCGTCCGGCAAGGAGGTGCCCGCAGGCGAGTTCACGACAGCGCTCACCGCGCTCTGCCGCGACCTGGTCGCCCAGCTCCAGGCCGACGCCGAGGGCGTCACGAAGCACGTCAGCATCACGGTCTCCGGCGCGCTCTCCGACGCCGACGCCCACGCGGCGGCCACGGTGATCGCGCGGGACAGCCTGTGCAAGACCGCGTTCTTCGGCTCCGACCCCAACTGGGGCCGCATCGCCATGGCGGTCGGCAACGCGCCCACCGAGTTCGACCAGACGAAGCTCGACATCACCATCAACGGCGTGACCGTGTGCCGGCAGGGTGGGGCGGGGGAGGACCGGTCGAAGGCGGACCTGTCCGGCACGGAGATCACGGTCGAGGTCGATCTGAACGCCGGTCCCGGCGTGGCGACCGTGCTGACCACCGACCTGTCCCACGGCTACGTCGAAGAGAACAGCGCCTACTCGTCATGACCATTCCCCAGGCCGGCGAGAAGGCCGCCGTCCTCATCGAGGCGCTGCCGTGGCTGCAGCGGTTCCACGGCACCACCGTGGTGGTCAAGTACGGCGGCAACGCCATGGTCGAGGACAAGCTCAAGGCCGCGTTCGCCCAGGACATGGTGTTCCTCAAGCTCGCCGGCCTGCACCCGGTGGTCGTGCACGGCGGCGGGCCGCAGATCACCGCCATGCTGAAGAGGCTCGGCATCGCGGGCGAGTTCAAGGCCGGCCTGCGGGTCACCACCCCGGAGACCATGGACGTGGTCCGGATGGTGCTCACCGGCCAGGTCAGCCGCGAGCTGGTCGCGCTGATCAACGCCCACGGCCCGTACGCGGTCGGCATCTCCGGCGAGGACGCCGGCCTGCTCACCGCGCAGCGCCGCACGGCGACCATCGACGGCGCGGAGGTCGACCTCGGCCTGGTGGGCGAGGTGATCGCCGTCAACCCGGACGCCGTGGTGGACATCGTCCGCGCCGGCCGGATCCCCGTGGTGTCCACCGTGGCCCCCGACGCCGACGGCCTGGCACACAACGTGAACGCCGACACCGCGGCCGCCGCCATCGCCGTCGCGCTCGAGGCCGAGAAGCTCGTGATGCTCACCGACGTCGAGGGCCTGTACGCCGACTGGCCCAACCGCGACTCGCTGCTCAACCAGATCCACGCGGACGAACTGGAACGCATGCTGCCGGGCCTGGCCAGCGGGATGATCCCGAAGATGGAGGCGTGTCTCGCGGCCGTGCGCGGCGGTGTGCCGCGTGCCCACGTGATCGACGGGCGGCTCGCGCACTCGGTCCTGCTCGAGGTGTTCACGGGCAGCGGCGTCGGCACCATGGTCCTACCCGAGGAGACCTCGTGATCAGCTCCAATGTGGACGGCCAGGCCAAGTGGCAGGCGTCCCTCATGGACAACTACGGCACGCCGAACCTCACGCTCGTGCGCGGCGAGGGCGCCTACGTCTGGGACGCCGACGGCACCCGCTACCTCGACCTGGTCACCGGCATCGCGGTCAACGCGCTCGGCCACGCACACCCGGCGATCGTCGCCGCGGTCACCGAGCAGATCCAGACCCTCGGCCACACCTCGAACCTGTACGTCAACCAGGTCACGGTCGAACTGGCCGAGGAACTGCTCGACGTCGCCGGGCTGTCCGGCCAGGCGAAGGTGCTGTTCTGCAACTCCGGCGCCGAGGCGGTCGAGGCGGCCGTGAAGCTGTCCCGGCTCACCGGACGCACGAAGCTCGTGGCGTGCGAGGGCGCGTTCCACGGCCGGACCATGGGCGCGCTCACGGTCACCGGCCAGGCCGCCAAGCGGACCCCGTTCGAGCCGCTGCTGCAGAGCGTCACGCACGTCCCGTTCGGCGACGTCGACGCGCTGCGGGCCGCCGTGGACGACAAGACCGCCGCGGTGTTCGTCGAGCCGGTACTCGGTGAGGGCGGGGTGCACCCGGCGCCGGCGGGCTTCCTGCAGGCGGCCAGGGAGATCGCGACGAACGCGGGCGCGCTGCTCGTGCTCGACGAGGTCCAGACGGGCCTCGGCCGGCTCGGCACCTGGTTCGCCTTTCAGCAGGCCGGCATCACGCCCGACGTCATCACCCTCGCCAAGGGCCTCGGCGGCGGTCTCCCGCTCGGCGCGTGCATCGGCGTCGGCGCGGCGGCCGACCTGATGAAGCCCGGTCACCACGGCACCACGTTCGGCGGCAATCCCGTGTGCTGCGCCGCCGGGCTCGCCGTCCTGCGCACGATCGCGGCCGACGGTCTGCTCGAGAACGCCGCGGCGCTCGGCAAGGAGATCGTGGCCGGCGTCGAGGCACTCGACCACCCGCTGGTCAGCGAGGTCCGGGGGAGTGGGCTGCTGCTCGGCATCGGCCTGACGGGCGTGACCTCCGCCGCGGTCGCCGGCGCCGCGCTGTCGGCCGGCTACCTGGTGAACAACGTGCAGCCGGACTCGGTCCGGCTCGCGCCGCCGCTGATCCTCGAGTCCGAGCAGGTGCACGACTTCCTCGGCGCGCTGCCCGCCATCCTCGACCGGGCGGGGGACGCGTGATGGTGCGCCACTTCCTGCGTGACGACGACCTGACCCCGTCCGAGCAGGCGGCCGTGCTCGACCTGGCCGACCGGATGAAGGCCGACAAGCTCGGGTTCCCCGCACTGGCCGGGAAGTCCGTGGCCACGATCTTCGAGAAGAACTCCACGCGCACCCGGCTGTCGTTCGAGGTGGGCGTCGCGCAGCTCGGCGGCCAGCCGATCGTGATCGACGGCCGCACCATGCAGCTCGGCCGCGAGGAGACCATCGAGGACACCTCGCGGGTGCTGTCCCGCTACGTCGACGCCGTCGTGTGGCGCACCTACGCCCAGGCGCGGATCGTGAAGATGGCGGCGGTGTCGCGGGTGCCGGTGGTCAACGCGCTGACCAACGAGTTCCACCCCTGCCAGGTGCTGGCCGACCTGCAGACCATCCGCGAACGGCACGGCCGGCTCGCCGGTCTCACGCTCACCTACCTGGGCGACGGCGCCAACAACATGGCCCACTCGCTGCTGCTGGGCGGCGCCACCGCCGGCCTGAACGTGCGGGTCGCGAGCCCCGAGGGGTTCCTGCCGCACCAGGACGTGCTGCTCGACGCCAAGCAGCGGGCGGTCGACACCGGTGGCAGCGTGTCGCTCATGACCGACCCGAAGGTCGCGGTGGCCGGCGCCGACGTGCTGGTCACCGACGCCTGGACGTCCATGGGCCAGGAGAACGACGGCAAGGACCGCGTGTCGCCGTTCCGGCCGTTCCAGGTGAACGCCGAGCTGCTCGACCGGGCCGCGTTCGGCGCGATCGTGTTGCACTGCCTGCCGGCGCACCGGGGCGCGGAGATCACCGACGAGGTGCTCGACGGCCCGTCCAGCGCCGTCTGGGACGAGGCGGAGAACCGGCTGCACGCCCAGAAGGCGCTGCTCGCCTGGCTGGTGGAGAAGTCATGACCGGCCCGAGCAGGGTGGCCCGCCAGGCGCGGATCGTGGAGCTGGTGGCCAACATGGGCATCCGCAGCCAGACCGAACTCGCGAAGCTGCTGGCCGGCGAGGGCATCGACGTCACCCAGGCCACGTTGTCCCGCGACCTCGACGAGCTGGGTGCGGTGAAGCTCCGCGGGGTCGACGGCGGCGCCGCCGTCTACGTGATCCCCGAGGACGGCAGCCCGGTGCGTGGCGTGCAGGGCGGCACCTCGCGGCTGTCGCGACTGCTGGCCGAGCTGCTGATCTCCGCCGACTTCTCGGCCAACCTGACCGTCTTACGAACCCCGCCCGGTGCCGCGCAGTTCCTGGCCAGCGCGATCGACCGGGCCGCACTCCACGAGGTGGTCGGCACCATCGCCGGCGACGACACCGTGATGGTCATCGCCAGAGAACCGGTGTCGGGCAGCGAACTGGCCGACCGCTTCACAGCTCTTGCCGCACGAACAGACTTGGAACAAGAAGGAGAACACAATGACTGAGCGGATCGTCCTCGCCTACTCCGGCGGCCTGGACACGTCCGTGGCGATCGGGTGGATCGCCGAGGAGACCGGCGCCGAGGTGGTCGCCGTGGCGGTGGACGTCGGCCAGGGCGGCGAGGACCTGGACACCATTCGCAAGCGGGCCCTGGACTGTGGTGCGGTCGAGGCGGTCGTCACCGACGCGCGCGACGAGTTCGCCGACCAGTACTGCCTGCCCGCGCTGCAGGCCAACGCCCTCTACCAGGACCGCTACCCGCTGGTCTCGGCCATCTCGCGGCCGGTGATCGTGAAGCACCTGGTGGACGCCGCGAAGTACCACGGCGCCTCCACCGTGTCCCACGGCTGCACCGGCAAGGGCAACGACCAGGTCCGCTTCGAGGTCGGCATCGGCGCGCTCGCGCCCGACCTCAAGGTGATCGCCCCGGTCCGCGACTTCGCCTGGACCCGCGAGAAGGCCATCGCCTGGGCCCACGACCGGCAGCTGCCGATCGACCAGACCAAGTCCTCGCCGTACTCGGTCGACCAGAACGTCTGGGGCCGCGCGGTGGAGACCGGTTTCCTCGAGGACATCTGGAACGCGCCGATCGAGGACGTCTACTCCTACACCGAGAACCCGGCCGAGCAGCGCGACGCCGACGAGGTGATCATCACCTTCGACAAGGGCGTACCGGTCGCGATCGACGGCGAGACGGTGACCGTCCTGCAGGCCATCCAGCAGCTCAACCGCCGCGCGGGCGCCCAGGGCGTCGGCCGGCTGGACGTGGTGGAGGACCGGCTCGTGGGCATCAAGAGCCGCGAGGTCTACGAGGCGCCGGGCGCGATCGCGCTGATCACCGCGCACCAGGAGCTGGAGAGCATCACCATCGAGCGCGACCTGGCCCGGTTCAAGAAGCAGACCGAGCAGCGCTGGGCCGAGCTGGTCTACGACGGCCTCTGGTTCTCGCCGCTGAAGGACGCGCTCGACGTCTTCTTCGCGAAGACCCAGGAGTACGTGACCGGCGACATCCGGATGGAGCTGCACGGCGGCCGCGCGGTGCCGAACGGGCGGCGCAGCGACAAGTCCCTGTACGACTTCAACCTGGCCACCTACGACGAGGGCGACACGTTCGACCAGTCGCTGGCCAAGGGTTTCGTGCAGCTGTGGGGCCTGCCGTCGAAGATCGCCGCCAAGCGGGACCAGCATGCCTGAGCCCACCGCCCTGTGGGGTGGCCGGTTCTCCTCCGGTCCGGCCGAGGCGATGGCCGCGCTGTCGCTGTCCACCCACTTCGACTGGCGGCTCGCGCCGTACGACATCGCCGGGTCCCGGGCCCACGCCCGGGTCCTGCACCAGGCGAAACTGCTGACCGACGACGAGCTGACCGGCATGCTCGCCGCCCTCGACACGCTCGCGGACGACGTGGCGTCCGGCGCGTTCACGCCGGTGGTGGCCGACGAGGACGTGCACACGGCCCTCGAACGCGGCCTGATCGAGCGGGCGGGCGCTTCGCTGGGCGGCAAGCTGCGGGCCGGCCGCTCGCGCAACGACCAGGTGGCCACGCTGTTCCGGATGTGGCTGCGCGACGGCGCCCGGCGGGTGGCCGTCGGGGTGGCGGACGTCATCGCGGCGCTGCTGCACCAGGTGGACCAGCACCCGACGGCCGTCATGCCCGGCCGGACCCACCTGCAGCACGCCCAGCCGGTGCTGCTCGCACACCACCTGCTGGCGCACGTCCAGCCGCTGCTGCGCGACCTCGAGCGGCTGCGTGACTGGGACAAGCGCGCGGCCGTGTCGTCGTACGGGTCGGGTGCGCTCGCCGGCTCGTCGCTGGGCCTGGACCCGGCGGCGGTGGCGGCCGAGCTGGGCTTCGCCGCGGCCGCCGAGAACTCGATCGACGGGGTCGCGTCCCGTGACTTCGCCGCGGAGATCGGGTTCTGCCTGGCCATGCTCGGGGTGAACCTGTCCAGGATCGCCGAAGAGGTGATCATCTGGACGACCGCGGAGTTCTCCTACGCGGTCCTCGACGACGCGTGGGCGACCGGCAGTTCGATCATGCCGCAGAAGAAGAACCCGGACGTGGCGGAGCTGACGCGCGGCAAGTCCGGCCGGCTGATCGGCAACCTCACGGGGCTGCTGGCCGTGCTCAAGGCGCAGCCGCTGTCGTACAACCGGGACCTGCAGGAGGACAAGGAGCCGCTGTTCGACTCGGTCGAGCAGCTGGAGCTGCTGCTGCCGGCGATCGCGGGGATGGTCGGCACGCTGCGGTTCGACACCGATCGGATGGCCTCCCTCGCGCCCGCGGGTTTCACGCTCGCCACGGACATCGCCGAGTGGCTGGTCCGCCAGGGCGTGCCGTTCCGCGTGGCGCACGAGGCGGCGGGGGACTGCGTGCAGCTGGCCGAATCGCGCGGTGTCGGTCTCGAGGACCTCACGGACGCCGAGCTGGCGGGCGTGCACTCCGCGCTGTCGCCCGAGGTCCGGGACGTGCTGACGGTCGAGGGCTCGATCGCGTCCCGCGACGCGTTCGGCGGCACCGCTCCCGTGCGGGTGGCCGAGCAGCGGGCGCGCGTGGACGACGTGCTGGCCGACCTGCGGAGTGGGTGGTCCTAACCCTCGATGGTGGCTCGCCAGTCGTCCCGTCTGGCGAGCCACTTCTTGATGGGGACCTTCGTGCGCCTGCCGTTTCCGGCGACCGCGAAGACCTTGCGGCCCTCGACCCGCAGTGCCTGGTACTCGAACGTCCGGCGTCCGAGCGTGATCGCGGAGTCGCGCACCCAGAAGTACGGGCTGATGAGGAAGTACACGCCGAGGCCCAGGTACAGGGCGGCGACGAGCACCAGGGCCGCGGCCGCCAGGGCGAGGACCAGCATCAGACCGCCGAGCACCAGGAACACCACGCCGATCGCGGCGTGGTAGCGCACCTTCATGCATCCAGTATACGTGCACAATAGTTGTGCATAACATGTGTGCACAGTTATTGTGCACGCATGAAGGAACCCAACATCCGGTTGGACAGCCGCGCCGTGCGGGTCCTGGCGCACCCGTTGCGGGCCCGACTGCTCAGCGAACTGCGCGTCAACGGCAACGCCACGGCCACCGCCCTGGCCGCCGCTCTCGACACCAACACGGGCGCCACCAGCTACCACCTGCGCAAACTCGCGGAAGTGAACCTGGTGGTCGAAACCGACGAGGGCCACGGCAAACAACGCGTGTGGTCGGCCGCCCAGCAGTCCCACAGCTGGACCGACGGCGACTTCACGGGCGACCCGGACGCGACGGCCGCCGCGGGCTGGCTGCAGCAGCACTACTGGGCCTACATGAGCGAACGGGTGGCGCGCTGGGAGGACGTCCGCGGCGACTGGCCCGTGGAGTGGCGAGACGCGGCCGGCATGTCGGACGTGGTGCTGGAGATGTCCCCACCCCAGCTACGCGCTCTGGCCCAGGACCTCGACGAGGTGATCCGCCGCCACGACGAGTCCGCGCGCGCCACCCCCGACCCGGCCGCCCGCCGCGTCACGTTCCTGTACTACGCGATGCCCACAGAACCGGAGCACCGCCCATGACCCCCACCCCGCAAACCCCCACGTCGGGACCGCGGAGTAGTCGCGGTTCCCGCACTCGAGTTCGCGGTTCTCGCACTCGAGTTCGCGCTTCTGGACCGCGAGTTCGCGGTTCCCGCATGCTTGTCCCCACGTCTGGCCTGCATGTTCCCGCGTCTCGACCGCGTGTCCCCATCTCCGGACAGCACGACGCCACGTCTGGCGCGCGTGTTCCCACATCCGGACCGCGTGCCCCCACCGGCGCGAACAGCACCGGCCGTACCACGGGGAGCACGTCATGACCGGCAGCCAGGCACGCACCCGCTACCTGTGGCTCCTGGCCCTCCGCTGGTTCCCCGTCGGCCTCTGGGTCCCGATCACCGTCCTGCTTCCCCTCGACCGCGGCCTCTCCCTCGTCGAAGCCGGGTTCGTCGCCTCACTACAGGGCTTCGTCGTCCTCGCGCTCGAGCTGCCGACCGGCGGCCTGTCCGACTCCTGGGGCCGCCGCCCGGTGCTGGTCGTCTCGGCGGTCGTCGGCACCCTCTCGATGGCCCTTCTCACCGTGGCCGACACCGTCGCCCTGTTCGCCATCGTCTACGTGCTGCAAGGCGTCTACCGTGCGCTCGACAGCGGCCCCCTCGAAGCCTGGTACGTCGACGCCGCCCTCGCCGCCGACCCCGACACGAAACTCGAGAAGGGCCTCAGCTCCGGCACCGCCGTCCTCGGCATCGCGATCGCCGCGGGCGCACTGGCCACCGGCGGGATCGTCGCGTGGGTCGACGTCCCCGGCATCCCCACCCTCGTACTGCCGGTCGTGCTGGGCCTGGGAGTCCAGCTCGGCGGGCTCGTGGCGATCGCCCTCCTGGTCCACGAACCCCCGGCCACCAAAAGGCGTTTCCTCGCCTCCGTCCGCGGCGTCCCCAAGGTGATCGTCGAGTGCGTGCGCCTGGTCCGCCGGTCCCGAGTGCTGGCCGCGCTGCTCGCCGTCGAGCTGTGCTGGGGCTTCGGCATGATCACGTGGGAGAAGCTCATGCCCGTGCGGCTCTCCGAAGTGGTCGGCGGCTTCGAACAAGCGGCGGCCATCACCGGTCCCGCGTCGAGTGCCGCCTGGCTCGCGTCGGCCGCCGGCGCCGCGCTGATCCCACTGCTGAGCGCCCGCATCGGAGTGGCCTGGACCGGTCTGACGCTGCGGATCGTCCAGGGTCTCGCCGTGCTCGGGATGGGCCTGCTGGCCGGGCCGGTCGGCGTGCTCACCGGATTCCTGGCCGCGTACCTGGTGCACGGCGCCGCGAACCCCGTGCACATGACGCTCGTCCACCGCGAGGTCGACAACGCCCACCGGTCGACCGCCGTCTCCCTCAACTCGATGGTCGCCCAACCGGCCGGCTCGATCGGCGCGATCGTGCTGACGGCGCTGGCCACCGGCACGTCGGTGGCGTTCGCCATCGTGATCGGCGCCGTGGTGCTGGCGGTCGCCGCACCGCTCTACCTGCCGGCCGCGAAGGCGGAGAAGATACGCTCGAACCGTGTCACCTCCTCGGCAGCTCACCCGGGCTGAGCTGGCGATCGACCCGGTCGACGCGGCGAAACTGATCCTCGGCTGCGAGCTGGTGGCCGGCGAGGTCCGCGTCCGGGTGACCGAGGTCGAGGCCTACCGCGGCGGCGACGATCCCGCGTCCCACTGCTACCGCGGCCGGACACCCCGCAACGACGTGATGTTCGGACCGGCCGGCCACCTCTACGTGTACTTCGTCTACGGCATGCACTTCTGCGCGAACGTGGTGACGCTGACCGACGGCGTGCCCGGCGCGGTCCTGCTCCGCGCCGGCGAGGTGATGGACGGCCTGGCGCTCGCGCGTTCCCGCAGACCAGCGGCCCGCAGCGACGCCGAGCTGGCGAAGGGCCCGGCGCGGCTCACGTCCGTGCTCGGCCTGGAACGCGGCCACAACGGCGTCGACCTCACCGACCCCGCCTCGCCCGTGCGGCTGATGGCCGGCGATCCGGTGCCCGCGTCGATGATCCGCACGGGACCCCGCGTGGGGGTGGCCGTGGCCATGGACGTGCCGTGGCGGTTCTGGGTGGACGGCTCACCCGCGGTGAGCGTCTACCGGCGTGGTGGCAAGCGTCGGATCCGGACGACTCGCTGACAGTCCGATACGGGAGGATGGGCGACCGTGAGTGAGCACATTCTCGACGAGTTGTCCTGGCGCGGGCTGATCGCGCAGTCGACCGACCTCGACGCGCTGCGGCGCGACCTCGACTCCGGTCCCCAGACCCTCTACGTGGGCTTCGACCCGACAGCCCCCAGCCTGCACGCCGGCAACCTGGTGCCGTTGCTGATGCTGACCCGCTACCAACGCGCGGGGCACCGGCCGATCGTTCTGGCCGGCGGGGCCACCGGCATGGTGGGCGACCCGCGCGACACCGGTGAACGCACGCTCAACTCGGTGGACGTGGTGGCCGAGTGGGCCGAACGCATCCGGGGCCAGCTGGAGCGGTTCGTCGAGTTCGACTCCTCACCCACCGGGGCGGTGGTGGCGAACAACCTGGACTGGACGGGGAACGTGTCCGTCCTGGACTTCCTCCGCGACGTCGGCAAGCACTTCTCCATCAACGTGATGCTCGCGCGGGAGACGGTCAAACGCCGCCTCGACACCGACGGCATGTCGTTCACGGAGTTCAGCTACCTGCTGCTCCAGTCGAACGACTACCTGCAGCTGTACCGGCAGTACGGCTGCACGCTGCAGTGCGGCGGGTCCGACCAGTGGGGCAACATCATCGGCGGCGTCGAGCTGGTGCGCCGCGTCGAGGGCGCCTCCGTGCACGCCATGACCGCGCCGCTGGTCACCGACGCCGAGGGCCGCAAGTTCGGCAAGTCCACGGGCGGCGGCAACATCTGGCTGGATCCCGACCTGACGTCGCCGTACGCCTGGTACCAGTACTTCGTGAACGTGGGGGACGCGGACGTGATCCGCTACCTGCGGTTGTTCACGTTCCTGCCGCGCGAGGAGATCGACGCGCTGGCGCAGGAGACCGAGGAGAAGCCCCACCTGCGTTCCGCGCAGCGCCGGCTGGCCGCCGAGTTCACGACGCTCGTGCACGGCGAGCACGCGACCACGCAGGTCATCGCCGCGAGCGGGGCGCTGTTCGGCAGGGGAGAGCTGCGTGAGCTGGACGAGGGGACGCTGATCGCGGCGATGGCCGAGGTGCCCACGGGCACCGCGCGGCTGGCCGACCAGCCGACGATCGTCGACCTGCTCGTGGAGTCCGGGCTCGCCCCCAGCAGGGGAGCGGCGCGGCGTGCGGTCAACGAGGGCGGTGCCTACGTGAACAACGCGAAGATCGCCGATGAGGAGTGGCAGCCGGGTCGTGACGACCTGATGCACGGCAGGTGGCTCGTGGTGCGTCGCGGCAAGCGGAACGTCGCAGGGCTCGAAATCACCCCGTGACCTGCGTAGATGCACGTTAAGGGGGGGTGGTTGAAACCGCGTTTTCGGGCCCGTGTAACTTTCTCTTTGCCAGCGAGGAACGGGCCAGGGAAACCGGGGCCGGACGCAGGCAGGGGGTCGCGAACCACGCTCTCACAGTAGTGATAGAGTGGGCGACCTGCGGTTGAGGAGAGATCCTTACCGCGAAAACCGAGGAACAAAGCCCCCGGAAGATACCAGATGTGGTTTCTGATGGGTGCGCGTGTGTTGTTTGAGAACTCAACAGTGTGCCGATTCAAAATGCTAGTGAGCTTGTGCCTGGCCTTTTGGTTTAGGTATTTTTTTGCTGGGATTGGCTCGTTAATTCGGGCGCTGTTCAACAAAGCATTGTTGGAGAGTTTGATCCTGGCTCAGGACGAACGCTGGCGGCGTGCTTAACACATGCAAGTCGAACGATGAAGCCTTTCGGGGTGGATTAGTGGCGAACGGGTGAGTAACACGTGGGTAATCTGCCCTGCACTCTGGGATAAGCCCGGGAAACTGGGTCTAATACCGGATATGACTGCTAACCGCATGGTTGGTGGTGGAAAGTTCCGGCGGTGCAGGATGAACCCGCGGCCTATCAGCTTGTTGGTGGGGTAATGGCCTACCAAGGCGACGACGGGTAGCCGGCCTGAGAGGGCGACCGGTCACACTGGGACTGAGACACGGCCCAGACTCCTACGGGAGGCAGCAGTGGGGAATATTGCACAATGGGCGAAAGCCTGATGCAGCGACGCCGCGTGAGGGATGACGGCCTTCGGGTTGTAAACCTCTTTCGCACGGGACGAAGCGAGAGTGACGGTACCGTGAGAAGAAGCACCGGCTAACTACGTGCCAGCAGCCGCGGTAATACGTAGGGTGCGAGCGTTGTCCGGAATTATTGGGCGTAAAGAGCTCGTAGGCGGTTTGTCACGTCTATCGTGAAAACTGGAGGCTTAACTTCCAGCGTGCGGTGGATACGGGCAGACTTGAGTTCGGTAGGGGAGTCTGGAATTCCTGGTGTAGCGGTGAAATGCGCAGATATCAGGAGGAACACCGGTGGCGAAGGCGGGACTCTGGGCCGATACTGACGCTGAGGAGCGAAAGCGTGGGGAGCGAACAGGATTAGATACCCTGGTAGTCCACGCTGTAAACGTTGGGCGCTAGGTGTGGGGAGCCTCCAAGCTTTCCGTGCCGTAGCTAACGCATTAAGCGCCCCGCCTGGGGAGTACGGCCGCAAGGCTAAAACTCAAAGGAATTGACGGGGGCCCGCACAAGCGGCGGAGCATGTGGATTAATTCGATGCAACGCGAAGAACCTTACCTGGGTTTGACATGCACCAGACATCCCTAGAGATAGGGCTTCCCTTGTGGTTGGTGTGCAGGTGGTGCATGGCTGTCGTCAGCTCGTGTCGTGAGATGTTGGGTTAAGTCCCGCAACGAGCGCAACCCTCGTTCTATGTTGCCAGCGCGTAATGGCGGGGACTCATAGGAGACTGCCGGGGTCAACTCGGAGGAAGGTGGGGATGACGTCAAGTCATCATGCCCCTTATGTCCAGGGCTTCACACATGCTACAATGGCCGGTACAGAGGGTTGCGAGACCGTGAGGTGGAGCGAATCCCTTAAAGCCGGTCTCAGTTCGGATCGGGGTCTGCAACTCGACCCCGTGAAGTCGGAGTCGCTAGTAATCGCAGATCAGCAACGCTGCGGTGAATACGTTCCCGGGCCTTGTACACACCGCCCGTCACGTCACGAAAGTCGGTAACACCCGAAGCCCATGGCCCAACTGCTTGCAGAGGGAGTGGTCGAAGGTGGGACTGGCGATTGGGACGAAGTCGTAACAAGGTAGCCGTACCGGAAGGTGCGGCTGGATCACCTCCTTTCTAAGGAGCAACACACGTTTCCCGTTTTAAACAGTGCTGCCCGTTTGGGTGGACGGCGGGAACAGCTCGGGCCTCTGAAGGGTTCGGGAGTGATTGTTCAACTTTTTTCTAGAATCGCGTGAAACAGCAAAAACAAAGCTTGCTAGTTGGGTCGGCACACTGTTGGGTCCTGAGGCAACACATGGTGTTGTTTCTGGATCAGAAGCGAGTCAGACGCTCACCTGAACCAAACCGGTTCTCGCGGATTTCGGTCTGGGAGATGCTAGGTGGTTCTTGTGGTGTGGGTGTGCTGGTTGGTGTTTGAGAATTGCATAGTGGATGCGAGCATCTTTGATCGTTTGTGTATAAGTTATTAAGGGCACATGGTGGATGCCTGGGCATCAGGAGCTGATGAAGGACGTGGGAGGCTGCGATATGCCTCGGGGAGCTGTCAACCGAGCTGAGATCCGAGGATTTCCGAATGGGGAAACCCGGCACCCGTCATGGGGTGTCACCATCATCTGAATATATAGGGTGATGGGGGTAACGCGGGGAAGTGAAACATCTCAGTACCCGTAGGAAGAGAAAACAATTGTGATTCCGTGAGTAGTGGCGAGCGAAAGCGGAAGAGGCTAAACCGTGCGCGTGTGATACCTGGCAGGGGTTGCGTGTGCGGGGTTGTGGGACCTATCTTGTCGACGCTGCCATGTCGGCGGGGAGTCATAAAGTGTTGTTGTTAGTCGAATCAGTTTGGGAAACTGGACCGTAGACCGTGAGAGTCGGGTAGACGAAAACACAACACCTCCCTTGATAGTGCTCCCGAGTAGCAGCGAGCTCGTGGAATTTGCTGTGAATCTGGCGGGACCACCCGCTAAGCCTAAATACTCCCTGATGACCGATAGCGGACTAGTACCGTGAGGGAAAGGTGAAAAGTACCCCGGGAGGGGAGTGAAAGAGTACCTGAAACCGTGTGCCTACAAGCCGTCAGAGCCATCTTAGCAATGGTGATGGCGTGCCTTTTGAAGAATGAGCCTGCGAGTTAGTGCTGCGTGGCGAGGTTAACCCGTGTGGGGAAGCCGTAGCGAAAGCGAGTCTGAATAGGGCGCCTTAGTCGCGTGGTCTAGACCCGAAGCGGAGTGATCTACCCATGGCCAGGGTGAAGCGACGGTAAGACGTCGTGGAGGCCCGAACCCACTTAGGTTGAAAACTGAGGGGATGAGCTGTGGGTAGGGGTGAAAGGCCAATCAAACTCCGTGATAGCTGGTTCTCCCCGAAATGCATTTAGGTGCAGCGTCACGTGTTTCACGCCGGGGGTAGAGCACTGGATGGTCTAGGGGGCCTACAAGCTTACCGAAATCAACCAAACTCCGAATACCGGTGTGTTAGAGCGTGGCAGTGAGACTGCGGGCGATAAGGTTCGTGGTCGAGAGGGAAACAGCCCAGAACACCAGCTAAGGCCCCTAAGTGTGCGCTAAGTGGGAAAGGATGTGGGGTCGCCCAGACAACCAGGAGGTTGGCTTAGAAGCAGCCACCCTTGAAAGAGTGCGTAATAGCTCACTGGTCAAGTGGTCCTGCGCCGACAATGTAGCGGGGCTTAAGCGTACCGCCGAAGCTGTGTCATTCACACAATACATCCGCTTCACCTCTTCGGGGGTGTTGTGCAGTGGTGTGGATGGGTAGGGGAGCGTCCTGCATCCAGGGAAGCCGCGGCGTGAGCCAGTGGTGGAGGGTGTGGGAGTGAGAATGCAGGCATGAGTAGCGAAAGCAGAGTGAGAAACTCTGCCGCCGGATGACCAAGGGTTCCTGGGCCAGGTTAATCCGCCCAGGGTAAGTCGGGACCTAAGGCGAGGCCGACAGGCGTAGTCGATGGACAACGGGTTGATATTCCCGTACCCGTGTGGATGCGTCCCTGGTGAATCATTGATACTAAC
>CAWGTM010000017.1:0-108318 GCA_963825445.1 uncultured Actinomycetota bacterium | reverse complement strand
AGCGGTGTTTGGCGTTCGGTGTTGGTTCACGAGCGCCCACACCGAGACCGATTCGCCGCCCTCGTCACCGGCCCGGGATCTCCGCGCGGTGAACGGCTCGGCCCGGCCAGCGCCGGCCTCGAGCTCCTGACGGATCTGGTCGTAGATCGGAGTGTCGGTCAACGCCAATCCCTTCCGTCGCAGCAGCCCTCGCAGGCTACGCAGCGTACCGCTTTGGTCACACTCGGCGCAACGCTCCCGGTCAGCGGGTACGGAAAAGCGTTCGCGTCAACGGGGGCCGATACCGGACCATCTGCTGTATGGGGGCGGGATTTCTCGAGGCGAACGGGCTGGGCCACCGGCTGGACGACGGCCGGCAGCTGTTCGGCGACGTGTCGTTCCGGGTGGGCCGCGGCCAGGTGGTGGCGCTCGTCGGCGCGAACGGCGTCGGCAAGACGACGCTGCTGCGGATGCTCGTCCGGCGAGCTGCCCCGCGGTCGAGGGCGGCGTGTCCGTGCAGGGCGGCCTCGGCGTGATGCCGCAGTTCATCGGCTCGGTGCGCGACGAGCGCACGGTCCGCGACCTGCTGCTCACCGTCGCGCCGCCGCCGCTGCGGGCCGCGGCCGCCGCGCTGGACGAGGCCGAACTCGCCATGATGGACGCCGACGACGAGCCGACCCAGCTGCGCTACGCCAACGCGCTGCACGCGCTGGGGCGAGGCGGGCGGCTACGACGCCGAGGTCCTCTGGGACACGGTGACCGTCGCCGCGCTGGGCGTGCCGTTCGACCGCGCCCGGTTCCGCGAGGTGCGCACGCTGTCGGGCGGCGAGCAGAAGCGCCTCGTGCTGGAGGCGCTGCTGCGCGGCCACGAACAGGTGCTGCTGCTCGACGAGCCGGACAACTACCTCGACGTGCCGGGAAAACGCTGGCTGGAGGCGCGGCTCGCCGAGTCCGGCAAGGCCGTGCTGCTGGTCAGCCACGACCGCGAGCTGCTGGCGAGCGCCGGCCACGCACATCGTGACGCTGGAGGGCGCCACGACCTGGGTGCACGGCGGCGGTTTCGCCACCTGGCACGAGGCGCGCGCGGCGCGCTGGGACCGGATGGCCGAGCTGCGCCGGCGCTGGGACGAGGAGCACGAGAAGCTGAAGGAGCTGGTCCGCTCGCTGCAGCAGGCGGCGATGATCAGCGACGTGATGGCCGCGCGGTACAAGGCCGCGCAGACCCGGCTGCGGAAGTTCGAGGAGGCCGGCGCGCCGCCGTTGCCGCCGCGCGAGGAGCGGGTGCGGCCGCGGCTGCGCGGCGGCCGGACCGGGCTGCGCACGATCACGTGCGAGTCGCTCGAGCTGACCGGCCTGATGCGGCCGTTCGACCTGGAGATCTTCTTCGGCGACCGGGTGGGCGTGCTGGGCTCCAACGGCTCCGGCAAGAGCCACTTCCTGCGGCTGCTCGGCCGGCGATCCCGTGGCGCACACGGGAGCTGCCGGCTCGGCGCGCGGGTCGTGCCCGGGCTGTTCGCGCAGACGCACGAGCATCCGGAGTGGGTCGGCCGGCACGCTGATCGACATCCTGTGGCACGGCGACGGCGACCGCGCCGGGCTGGACCAGGGCGCGGCGTCGTCGGTGCTCAGCCGCTACGGCCTGGCCGGCAGCCGGGAGCAGCGGTTCGAGACGCTGTCCGGCGGGCAGCAGGCGCGGTTCCAGATCCTGCTGCTGGAGCTGTCCGGCGCGACGTTGCTGCTGCTCGACGAGCCGACCGACAACCTCGACCTGACGTCGGCCGAGGCGCTGCAGGACGCCCTGGAGGCGTTCGAGGGCACGGTGCGTCGCGGTGACGCACGACCGCTGGTTCGCGCGCTCGTTCGACCGGTTCCTGGTGTTCCGCTCGGACGGTCAGGTGTCCGAAGTGGACGAACCGGTGTGGGACGAGGGCCGGGTGCGACGGGCCCGCTAGAGTGGTTTCATGATCGAGGTCGGCCCGTTACGTCCGGAGGACCGCGTCGCGTGGGAAGAGCTGGCACGCGGCTACAAGGCGTTCTACGAGACCGAGGAGCCGGACGAGAGGTACGACCAGACCTGGCGCCGGCTGCTGAGCGACGAGGACCTGCACGGCATCGGGGCGCGGCTGGACGGGCGGCTCGTCGGAATCACGCACTACCTGTTCCACGCCACCTTCTGGTCGGCGGACTCCTGCTATCTCCAGGACCTGTTCGTCGGCGAGGCGGCGCGAGGTCAGGGCGCGGCCCGGGCGCTGATCGAGGAGGTGGCGAACGCGTCGCGGAAGCGGGGCGCCGCCCGCCTCTACTGGCTCACCAGGCAGGACAACGCCCCGGCCCGCGCGCTGTATGACACGGTGGCGCGCTTCAAGGGGTTCATCCGCTACGACCATCAGGGCTAGATTTCAAGGACGCGCGCTCGGCATGGGGATGTCGGCTGGTGCCAGGGTGTCCTTTCCGGACTCCCCGGCACCGTCGCCTTCAGTTTTCGTGCTGGCGCTCGCCGGGTCAGTTGGTCAGTACCTCGGCGAGCGTGTCCACGCCGTGGTCAAGATCCGCCTGCGAGATCATCAGCGGCGGCGCCACGCGCAGCGTCGTGTCGTGCGTTTCCTTGCACAGCACGCCGCTTCGCCATCAGCGTCTCGCTCACTTCGCGAGCGGTCGCCGGCCACCGGGAGCGATCTCCACGCCGGCCCACAGGCCCCGGCCGCGGATCTCCGCCACCCCGTGCCCGACCAGCTCGCCGAGCCGCTGGTGCAGGTGCGCGCCGAGCGTTCGCGACCGCCTCCTGGTACTCGCCCGTCGCGAGCAGGCCGATGACCGCCCGGCCGACCGCGCAGGCCAGCGGGTTGCCGCCGAACGTGGAGCCGTGCTCGCCCGGCTGCAGCACCCCGAGCACGTCGCGCCGCCCGACCACCGCCGAGACCGGGAGGATGCCCGCCGCCCAGCGCCTTGCCCAGCGTGTACAGGTCGGCGCGAACGCCGTCGTGCTCGCACGCGAACAGTGTGCCGGTGCGCCCGAGGCCCGACTGGATCTCATCGGCGATGAACAGCACGTTGTTTCTCGTCGCAGATCCGCCGCACCTCGGCCAGGTAGCCGGCCGGCGGTAGCAGCACGCCGGCCTCGCCCTGCACCGGCTCGAGCAGCACGGCCGCCGTCCTCGGCGTGATCGCCGCCTCGAGTGCCTGCGCGTCGCCGTACTTCACCACCTGGAAACCCGGCGTGAACGGGCCGAAGTCGTTGCGTGCGGTGGTCGTCGGTGGAGAACGAGACGATGGTGGTGGTGCGGCCGTGGAAGTTCGACCCGGCCACGATGATCTCCGCCGTCCCGTCCGGCACGCCCTTCACCCGGTACGCCCACTTGCGCGCGACCTTCAGCGCCGACTCGACGGCCTCGGCGCCGGAGTTCATCGGCAGCACCATGTCGGTGCCGGTCAGCTCCGCCAGCTCCTGGCAGAACAGGCCGAGCTGGTCGTGGTGGAACGCCCGGCTGGTCAGCGTGACCCGCCCGAGCTGCGCCACCGCCGCCTCGACCAGCCCCGGATGCCGGTGGCCGAAGTTGAGCGCCGAGTACCCGGCCAGGAAGTCGAGGTACCGCTTCCCGTGCCACGTCGGTGACCCACGCGCCTTCGGCCTCGGCGATGACGACCGGCAACGGGTGGTAGTTGTGCGTGCTCCATCGCTCGTCGAGCGCGATGAAGTCTGCAGGCGATGACGACATGTGAACAGGTTAAGGCCAGTTAGCGGCAGTTTCATCCGCTGAGCGTTGCGCGCAGCGCCCATTCGTTGCGTGATCTGGCAGTGGGGCGCATGTTCGTTGTTCTCACCCTCCGCCGGATGAACGCCCGATCGGGCGACGCCTGGCGTCTGTTCGCCCGCACTCCGGACGGTGCCGTGGCCCTGCGCCGAGGGTGACCATCGTGGCATCGCCGCGATTGAGGGAGCGAGAGCATGACGGAAGCATCTGCAGGAGTCCAGTACTCCGAGGACGGCCAGTTCTGGTGGGACGGCGCCGACTGGCAGCCGGTCGACACGGGCGGAGGCGACTCGGGCACCGACTCGACATCCACCGACTCGGGGGAACGCGTGTACTCCGAGGACGGTCAGTACTGGTGGGACGGCAGCGACTGGCAGCCGGTGGACCAGTCGGTCGACGGGACCGAGACGACGAACGAGCCCGAGATCGACTGGTCGAACTACCCGCTGCTCCAGGGCATCTACGAGTCCACGAACGTCGACGAGTGGCTTCAGTACATCGGCCTGGAACCCGACCAGATCAAGGTTGAACAGTAACCAGCACACCGGCTTGCCAGGAGGACAACCGTGTCTGAAGACCCGTGCATCAACGAACGTGAGAACTACGAGGCCGCGGTGGTCGCCGCGGTCACCGCCATCGGTGCCGGCGCCGCCGCCGCGCCGGCGACCCTGGGTGCCTCGATCATCGTCGGGCCTGCTGATCGGTGCCGGTGCCGGTTACGCGGTGGGCACCACGCAGAAGCAGCTGGCCCGCTGCCTGCGCAACCATGGCCTGACGGCCGAGGCGGACATCCTCGAGGAGACGGGCGAACGGCTCGAACAGGAGCTGGCCGCACTGACCGCCGAGGCGGAGGCCAACGCGTCCGCGATGGCCTAGTGACACCCGCATGCCGAGTCGGCTCCGACAACCGGTGACGGTCGACGGAGCCGACGAGCATGCCCATGCGTCAGTAGCCGCGGTGTCGTCGCGCCTGCCCACGGGAGCCGGCGAGCGCGCACGGGGCCGTGCGTCCGAAGCCAAGGTCGTCTCCGGGCGCGGCGGCCAATCGGCGCCGACTCCGGGGTGCGACGCCTGCCTGGACAGCCGCCAGCCCCGAACGGATCCCAGCGCTGAGCGGCCGCCAGCCCTGGACAGACGCCAGCCCTGGGCGGGCGCCGGCGCAGACCGACGCTCGCGATGGCGAACGCCCACCTCGGCGCGGGTCATTCCGGCGCCGAGGCGGAATCCGCGGCGCTCAGCCCAGTTTGTTGATGATCTCGTTGCCGTACGCGGCCAGGGTCTGCTCCTTCTGGTCGTGCATCAGATAGATGGCGAACTGGTCCACGCCCAGCTCCGCCAGCTCAGTCAGCCGGTCCACGTGCGCGGACGCCGGCCCGACCAGGCAGAACCGGTCGACGATCTCGTCGGGGACGAAGTCGGTCGACGGGTTGCCCGCCTTGCCGTGGTGGGCGTAGTCGTAGCCCTGGCGCCCGCGGATGTAGTCGGTCAGCTCAGGCGGCACCGGACCGGAGTCGCCGTAGCGCTCCACGAGGTCGGCCACGTGGTTGCCGACCATGCCGCCGAACCAGCGCAACTGGTCACGCTGGTGTGCCACATCGTCGCCGACATAGGCGGGCGCGGCGACGCACATGGTGATGCCGCCCGGGTCGCGACCCGCGTCGCGGGCCGCCGCGCGGACCGACTCGATGGTCCACCGGGTAATCGCGGGGTCGGCCGTCTGCAGGATGAACCCGTCGGCGTGTTCGCCGACCATCCGCAGCGCCTTGGGTCCGTAGGCGGCCATCCAGATCTCCAGCCGCCCGTCGCGCACCCACGGAATCCGCACCGGTGCCCCATGGTGTTCGACCTCCCGCCCCTCTGCCAGCTCCCGGATCACGTGCATGGAATCACGGAGCACCGACAAATTCGCGGGCTTCTGCCCGATGACCCGACGCGCCGAGTCGCCGCGGCCGATCCCGCACACGGTCCGGTTGCCGAACATGTCGTTCAGCGTCGCGAACAGTGACGCGGTGACCGACCAGTCGCGTGTGGACGGATTGGTCACCATCGGCCCGACCACCAGCGAGTTCGTCTTCGCCAGGATCTGCGAGTAGATGACGAACGGCTCCTGCCACAGCACGGCCGAGTCGAACGTCCACCCGTAGCTTGAACCCCTGTTGCTCGGCCGACACCATCAGGTCGACCACGGCCGAGGCAGGCGGGTCCGTCTGCAGTACCACTCCGAAGTCCATCTTGGACCCTCCTACACCAGGTACTGGGACAGCTCGCGGGTCAGGAACTTGCCGTGGCCCTCACGACCGTGGAAGGCGCCGTCGGCGATCACCACCGACCCCCGCGAGAGCACGGTCTCCACCTTCCCGGTGATCGACATGCCCTCGTAGGCCGAGTAGTCGACGTTCATGTGGTGCGTCTCCACCGACAGCGTCTGCGTGGCCGCCGGGTCGTACACCACGATGTCCGCGTCGGCGCCCGGCGCGATGATCCCCTTGCGCGGGTACAGCCCGAACATCCGCGCGGGCGTGGCCGAGGAGACCTCCACCCAGCGCGCGAGCGACAGCTCACCGGCCACCACACCCTGGTGCAGCAGGTCCATCCGGTGCTCGACACCCGGCATCCCGTTGGGAATCTTGGAGAAGTCCCCGCGCCCCAGCTCCTTCTGGTCCACGAAGCAGAACGGGCAGTGGTCGGTCGACACCACCGACAGGTCGTTCGTGCGCAGCCCGCGCCACAGGTCGGCCTGGTGGTCCTTGGGTCGTAGTGGCGGCGACGCCACGTACTTCGACCCCTCGAAGTCCGGCTTCGCCAGGTCCTCGATGGACAGGTACAGGTACTGCGGGCAGGTCTCGGCGAACACGTTCTGCCCGGTGTTCCTGGCCGCTGCCACGGCTTCCAGCGCGTGGCGCGCCGACAGGTGCACGATGTAGAGCGGCGCGCCCGTGACCTTGGCCAGCGCGATGGCGCGCGAGGTGGCCTCGCCCTCCAACTCCGGCGGGCGGGTGAGCCCGTGCTCCACGGGGTCCGTCCGGCCGGACGCGATGGCCTGCGCCACCAACTCGTCGATGGCGATGCCGTTCTCGGCGTGCATCATGATCATCGAGCCGGTCTCGGTGGCCTTCTGCATGGCGCGCAGGATCTCGCCGTCGGTCGCGTAGAACACGCCCGGATAGGCCATGAACATCTTGAAGCTGTTCACGCCCGCGTCGATGCAGGACTCCATCTCCTTCAACGACTGGTCGTTGACATCGGAGACGATCATGTGGAACCCGTAGTCGACCGCGCAGTTCCCGTCGGCCTTCTCGTGCCACTTGTCCAGTGTGGACAGCAGGGAGGTGCCCTTGGCCTGCACGGCGAAGTCGATGATCGTGGTGGTGCCGCCCCACGCCGCCGCGGCCGTGCCGGTGGCGAACGTGTCGGCCGAGGCCGTGCCGCCGAATGGCATCTCCATGTGGGTGTGCGCGTCGATGCCGCCGGGCAGCACGTAGCGGCCCTCGGCTTCTATCACGCGATCGGCCGTGTCGAACACGCCCGGCGCGGTCACCGCCGCGATCGTCTCGCCGTCCACCAGCACGTCGGCGCGGAAGGCGCCGCCCGCGTTGACGACCGTCCCGTTGCGAATCAGGGTGCGCATGTCACGCTCCGGTCAGCGAGTCGTAGCTGTCCGGGCGGCGGTCGCGGTAGAACTGCCACAGGTCGCGGACCTCGGTCAGCAGGCCCATGTCCAGGTCGCGGACCACGACCTCCTCGTCGGTGTCCGACGCGGTCTCGCCGATGACCTGCCCACGCGGGTCGGCGAAGTAGGACTGGCCGTAGAAGTCGTTGTCGCCCAACGGTTCCACGCCCACCCGGTTGATCGTGCCGACGAAGTACTCGTTGGCCACGGCCGCTGCCGGCTGCTCGAGCTTCCACAGGTACTCCGACAGGCCGCGCGAGGTGGCCGACGGGTTGAACACGATCCGCGCGCCGCCCAGGCCCAGCGCGCGCCAGCCCTCCGGGAAGTGCCGCTCGTAGCAGATGTAGACGCCGATCTTGCCGACCGCCGTGTCGAACACCGGGTAGCCGAGGTTGCCGGGCTTGAAGTAGAACTTCTCCCAGAAGCCCTTGACCTGCGGAATGTGGTTCTTGCGGTGCTTGCCCAGGTAGGTGCCGTCGGCGTCGATCACCGCGGCGGTGTTGTAGTAGACGCCCGGCTGCTCCTGCTCGTACATCGGCACCACCAGCACCATGTTGTGCTGGTCGGCCAACTCGCACATCAGCTGCGTGGTCGGACCGTCGGGGATCTGCTCGGTGTAGGAGTAGTAGTCGGCGTCCTGCACCTGGCAGAAGTACGGCCCGTAGAACAGTTCCTGCAGACACACCACCTGGGCGCCCTGCGAGGCGGCCTCGCCGATCGCGCGCACCGCGTTCGCGATCATCGACTCCTTGTCACCGGTCCAGCGTTGCTGGACCAGCCCGGCCCTGACGATCTCAGACACTGACCTCTCCTTCC
Organism: uncultured Actinomycetota bacterium; assembly: GCA_963825445.1. Classification (GTDB taxonomy): domain Bacteria; phylum Actinomycetota; class Actinomycetes; order Mycobacteriales; family Pseudonocardiaceae; genus Actinophytocola. The sequence continues at coordinate 100,101 of CAWGTM010000017.1, read as the reverse complement.
TTGGCCGGCGGCTGCGTTGTTGCCGCCGGCACGGGGTCCCCGGAACGCCGACCGGCGGTCAGCGCGAGGTACACGAGCGATGCTGCCACCAAACCGACGAGCCAGCTGTAGTTGTAGAAACCCTTGAGGAACGGGATGAGCCCGTCGGTGGGGAACGGACCGTCCGGCCCGCTGTGCGCGCCGCCCACCGCCAGGACCATGCCGACCAGCGTCGCGACCAGCGCGGGGATGTTCCAGCCGCCGGCGAACCAGTAGCGGCCGCGCTCCTCGTAGAGCCCGGCGAGGTCCAGGTGGGTGCGGGCGCGAACCCAGTAGCCCATGATCAGCACACCGGCCACGGCGCCGAGCAGGCCGCCGTAGAAGCCGAGCCAGCCGTTGATGTACACGTCCGGGTTGGCGATCAGGCGCCACGGCTGGATGACGATGCCGATGACGCCGGTGATCAGCCCGCCGAGCGCGAACGTGATCTTCTTGGGGAACGCGTTCGAGAAGTCGTAGGACGGGCTCACCACGTTGGCCGCGAGGTTCGCCGAAATAGTGGCGAGTACCAGGGCGAACAGCGCGATGACCACCACGATCGGGCTGGAGAACCTGCTGGCCAGCTCCGCCGGGTCCCAGATGACCTCGCCGTAGAGCACCGCGCCGCCGGACGTGGTCAGGATCGCCACGATCGAGATGAACGACATGGTGGTCGGCAGGCCGAGGATCTGGCCGCGGACCTGCTGGCGCTGCGAGCCGCCGAAGCGGGTGAAGTCGGGCATGTTGAGCGACAGGGTCGCCCAGAACGCGATCATGCCCATGAGCGACGGCGCGAACACCTTCCAGAAGTCGGCGCCCCACCCGAGCTGCGAGGGCTGCGACATGATCGGGCCGAACCCGCCGGCCTTGACCAGCACGTAGCCCAGCAGGATCAGGAACCCGACGGTGACCAGCGGCGCCGTCCAGTTCTCGAACTTGCGGACCGCCTCCATGCCCCGCCAGATGATCAGCATCTGGATGAGCCAGAACACGGCGAAGGACAGCCACAGGGTGATCGGCTGCCCGCCGACCACGGGGGTGTCCAGCCAGCCGTCGCCCGTCAGCTTGCCGACGATGATGTAGATGGCGTGGCCGCCGACCCAGGTTTGGATGCCGAACCAGCCGCAGGCGATGAACGCGCGCAGCAGTGCCGCGAGGTTCGCGCCGCGCATGCCGTAGAACGCTCTCGCGAACACGGGGAACGGGATGCCGTAGCGGGTGCCGGCGTGGCTGTTCAGCAGCATGGGGATGAGCACGATCAGGTTGCCGACCGTGATCGTCAGGAAGGCCTGGAGCCAGTCCATGCCGAGCGCGATCAGCCCGGACGCGAGCAGGTAGCTGGGGATGTTGTGGGCCATGCCCATCCACAGCGCGAAGTAGTTGTACGTGCTCCAGGTCCGTTTCTCCACGGGCACCGGGGCGAGCTCGGGGTTGTAGAAGCGGCTGTCCTGAATGGCCGAGTGGTCGGGGAGGTCGACCCGGCCATCAGATTCGGTAAACGCCATCCCGGCATCGTGGGTCCAACCGGGACCGGGAGGCAGTGGCACAGTGTGCACCGTTGGGGCACTCGGTGGACACTCTGCCAATTGCGCGGTGTCCGGTTCGCGTGCGTGCTTCTGGACCTGCCCCAATGGTCGCCCCTCCGTTCGCTCCGCTGCGTGGCGGGTCGGTCCACCCTGGACGGCATGGCCGATACGCGTGAGCTTCCCGAAATCGACGACGAGACGCGTGCGCTCGGTCAGAAGTTCGGCTTCGGACCCGAGGATCTCCCGGGGCTGCTGGAGCTGGCCAAGGAACTCGGGATCGACCTGAAGGACCTCCTCGGCGATCTCGTCAACAAGAAGAACTCCACCGCCATCACCATCGTGAACCGCACCCAGCATCCGTTGATCTTCATCGGGGAGACCCGGACGCAGCCGCCGAACTGGCGGGGCCCGAAGGGCGACGGCGCGGGCATGCTCCAGATGCTGCCGCCGGACCGCATCGAGCCGGGCGACTCCGGCACGTTCCTGTCCCAGGACGAGCCCGGCGTGGCCACCGGCGACGAGGGATGGTTGACCTACGCGATCGGCTCCGACGACCACTCCCTGGCCACCCTCTACTGGCGCAACGTCGAACATTCCGACAACCTCGCGGAATCCCAGATCGACTATCCCAACGGCCAGACCCGCCCGGACGGCACGCAGCTGTACTTCTGGTCGACGGAGGCGTTCCCGAAGCACGGCTCGACCATGATGCCGTTCGAGTACGTCGTGCACGAGGAGGACCGCGGCGGCGGGGGCGACGGGGTGGTCGACCGGAACTCCTGCGTGATCACCGTGCTGAACGAGACCGAGCAGTCGCTGTTCCTCCTGGACATGGAGTTCAACGACGGGGATGTCGTGAGTTTCCCGGACGACGAGATCCCCTCGGAGGGCGAGACCACGTTCACCGTGTCGGAGAAGCTGCGCCCGGACCACCGCCGCGAGGGCGTCACCGGGTACGCCAGGTACTCGGTCACCCAGGACTTCCAGCACGCGCTGTGGACGCTGCAGTGGCACAACCCGGAGGTCGGGAAGAACGTCGCGCAGAACACCCTCGACGGGGCCAGTGCCGCGCTGTACCAGGCCGGGCCGCCGATGATGCCCCGCGACCAGAAGGAGAACACGCCGGTCCGGTTCGTTCTTCGCGACGCCGGTGGGAAGCCGCCGGTTCCAGTGCCGGTGAAGCCGCGTGAGGAGCCGCCGCCGGAGACCGACGAGCCGACGCTGCGCCACGGCGACAAGAGCGTGGACGGCTGGGTCGAGTACCTGCAGGACCTGCTGAACCTCCACGGGCACTTCTCGAACTGGCAGCCGGGCGACTTCGACGACCCGACGCTGCGGGCCGTGCGGTCGTTCCAGACGGACATGAAGAAGGAGAACCCGTCGGTGATGGTCGACGGGGTCGTCGGGCACCAGACGTGGGCGTTGCTGCGGGAGGAGGAGCCCCGCCCGCCGAGCACCGACGGGCGTACGCCGCACACCTATGTGGAGCACGGCCCGGAGGCGCGGTGGAACACCGAGGACGAGGGCATCCTGTACGACACGAACCAGGACTGGCTGGCCATGGGCGCGTTCGTGGTGGGTGACGTGTCGATCGAGGCGTCCCAACACACGGCGGTGGCCGACTTCACGCCCGTGAACGGTGGCGCGACCGTCCAGTTGGAGCTGGAGATGTTCGCGGCCGACGGCCACACGGCCCATGAGCACGAGCACTTCAGCTTCGGGCTGCGGAACGTGAGCACGCACCTGACGGAGGGCGTCACCTATTCCGTCCACGCCTGGATGCACCCGGACCTGGGTGGCGACGACGTGAACGGGCGGTTCACCGTCTGACGTACGGTCTCCCACATGGTTACCGCGTCAGATGTGGATCAAGCCGTGTGGACGGCGGTGGACGCGCTGTCCAGCGCCCCCGTCGACTGGGACGGCCTGGCCGGCCCGCTGTCGTGGACGTGCTGGGAAACGGTGGAACACCTGGCCGACGACCTGTTCTGCTACGCCGCGCAGTTGGGCCCCCGGCGTCCGCCTTTGGATGCAGAGGTCCCGTTCGTATGGGCCCCTCGGAGGCCGGGCGCGCCGGCCAACCTGATCGTCGCCGACCCGTCGAGCGGCCCTTCGGGTCTGCTGATGGTGCTGGAAACCTGCGGCGCGATGCTGTCGTCGATGGTGCGCACATGCTCCCCATCGACCCGCGCCCACCACGGCTACGGCGCGTCGGATCCAGCGGGCTTCGCAGCCATGGGCGTGGTCGAAACCCTGGTACACACCCACGACATCCTCGGTCCCACGTGGACACCCCCGGATGACCTGTGCGACCGGGTACTCACTCGCCTGTTCCCCGACGTGCCGGTAGCCGGCTGGCCGGCCCTGCTGTGGGCCACCGGCCGCGGCGACCTGCCCAACCAGGAACGCCGAACCAAGTGGCGCTGGCACGGGGAGCCCCGCTAACTCGTCAGCCGTCCTCTCGGGTCACAACCATCACCTGGGGACTGGGCGACCCTGCCGCACATGGCTCTCTGGCAGCGGCGTGCGGGTGCCGACGTTCGTCGGCCAAGGGAACGCGACTGGGTGACGCGACTGCGAGAACCCGGGTCTTGGGAACGCAGGTCCTGGGAACGCAGCCCTGGAGGACTCAGTTCTGGGAGGTCCAGCCCTGGGATGCCGAGTGCTGTGAGGCTCAGTCCTGGGAAACCCAGTCCTGGGAAACCCAGTCCTGGGAAGCCCGGTTTGGGGACGTCGAGTCCCGGGTGGTCGGGTGCTGGGGGTCGGTCTTTGGAGGTTCAGTCCTGGGATGCCGAGTACTGGGACGGCTCGGTCTTGGAGGCTCAACTCTGGGAAGTCGACAGCTGGGAAGCCCAGCTTTGGATGCTCAGTCTGAGGACCCAGCTTTGGGACTACTGCCTTCGGGAATTTCAGTGCTGGGATCACGGCGTTGGGAACCTCAGTCTCCGCTGGCCCAACCTCGGGAAGCCAGTCGTGGGAAGTCCAGTCCTGGGGACCCGGAATTGGGTTGGGGAGTCCAGCTTCGGGACGTCAGCTGTGTGGGCACGTGGCGTTGGGAAGAGTCCAGCCTTGATTGGCTCGGCTGCGGGATGCCCAGTCTCGGGTTCTCACTCTTGGGATTCCCAGTTGTGGGAAACCCAGTCTTGGGAGGCCCAAGGTTGGGGGCTTAGGCCTTGGGAAGTCCAGTCTGGGGGACCCAGTACTGGGAGCCCGGAGCTTGGGCACCTGAGCGGGGGAGATCGCATCCTTCGGGACCGGGCGGGGGGACACCCGGGATTCGCGATGGGAACGTAGGCCGCGAAACCCAGCCTGGGGAGATCGGTCTTCAGGAGCCCGACTTGCGTGCCTGCTTGGAAACGGACCGGCCGTCATGCGGCCGGACTGGTCATCACACCCGACCGGACTGGTCATCATGGCCGACGGGAGTGGTCATCATGGTGGTCCCGCTCCCGGGCCCGGTTAGAGGACCTGGGACAGGAAGCGTTGTAGGCGGGGGTGGGTTGGGTGGTCGAAGATGGCCTCTGGGGTGCCCTCCTCCACTATTTGGCCTCGGTCCATGAAGGCGACCTTGTCGGCTACCCGCCTGGCGAAGCCCATTTCGTGGGTCACCACCAGCAGGGTCAGGCCTCGGTCGGCCAGACCGGCCATCAGGTCCAGCACGCCCTTCACCAGTTCCGGGTCCAGGGCGCTGGTGGCCTCGTCGAACAGCATCACCTCGGGGTCCATGGCCAGCGCCCTCGCTATGGCTACCCGCTGCTGTTGGCCGCCCGACAACGCCGCCGGGCGGTAGGGGGCTTTGTCCGCCAGGCCTACCTCGGCCAGGCGGTCTCGAGCGATCGCTTCGGCCTGCTGCCTTGTCCAGGCTCTTCACGCTGCGGCAGAGGCAGCGTGATGTTGTCCAGCACCGTGCGGTGGGGGAACAGGTTGAAGTGCTGGAACACCATGCCCACCCGCTGGCGCAGTCGGTCGGGGTTCGGAGCGCACCACGCTCTGGCCGTCGAGCAGCAGGTCGCCGGAGTCGGGCTCCTGCAGGCGGTTGGCCACCCGCAGCAGCGTCGACTTGCCTGAGCCGGACGGGCCGATGATGCACGCTGTCTCGCCCGTGCCCACCGTCAGGTCGACGCCGCGCAGTACCTCGAGAGTGCCGAAGCTGACGTGGACGTCGCGTAGTTCCACGCTTGACGACTGGGTGGGGGCGCTCATGCCTGGACCTTTCCGGACGCCACGAGGTCCAACTCGTCCGGGCCGTCTTCGGCCCGTTCTACCTTGCGACCCGTGCGCAGTCGCTTGTCGATGAAGTTGACCAGGTGGGTCAGCGGGACCGTGATCACCAGGTACAGGAAGCCGGCGGCCACCAGCGGCGAGAGGTTTCCGGTGTTGGCCGCCAGGTCCTGGCCGATCCGGAACAGGTCGCGTTGCGTTGCCAGCAGCCCGAGGACGTACACGAGGCTGGAGTCCTTGATCAGCGAGATGAACTGGTTCACGAGCGCTGGCAGCACCCGCCGCACTCCCTGCGGAATCACCACCTTCACCATGGCCGCGCTATATGTCATGCCCAGCGCGCGGCTGGCCTCCAACTGTCCTTTCTCGACACTCTGGATGCCCGCGCGGAAGATCTCGCCGATGTACGCGGCGGCGATCAGGCACAGCGCGAGGATGCCGAGTGGGTACGGGTTGGTGCCGACGATGTCGCGGGCGAGCATACCCAGCCCCTGACCGATCAGCAGAATGGTCAGAATCGCCGGCAGTCCGCGGAAGATGTCGGTGTAGACCCGCGCCGGCCAGCGCAGCCAGCGTTTGGTCGACAGCCCCATCACGGCCAGCACCATGCCGAACACCGTGCCGATGATCGCCGACGCGCCCGCCAGGATCAGCGTGTTCAGCAGCCCGGACCTGAGCAGGTCGGGGAAGACCTCCCAGATGTAGTCCCAGTTGAGGAACGTGTCGAGAAACGTGTCCATCTAGAGGTCTCCGCCGGGAGTGCGTGGTGTGCGCCGCCGGCTCGACGGGAGAAGTCGCTGCCCCGCCATCGCGGCGGTGTCCGGTCGTGGGCGGGTTGCGTTGTGGTCGAGCGGGTCGGTCATGACTTGCCTGGCGCCGCGAACTCCGGCGGTGTCGGGGCGTCCGGTTCGAATCGCTTGTGTAGTTGCTGCCACGTGCCGTCGTCGACCACCTGTTGAAGGCCGGCGTTGACCTTGTCGCGCAGTTCGGTGTTGCCCTTCTGAACGCGTAGCCGTGGGGGAGGTCCGTGGCGATCGACTCCACCACCTTCGCTAGGTCGGGGTTCTGCTCCGCGTAGACATTTGCCGTGGCCAGGTCGAACACCGCACCGTCGACCGCCGCGGTCTTCAACGCCGACAGGGCGGCCGCGTCGTTCGGGAACCGCACGGGTATGCGTCGGGGGCGGTGTCGGACAGCCACGAGTCCGAGACCGTGCCCTGGACGACGCCGATCCGCTTGCCCGCCAGTGTGTCCTGGCCGTGATCGCCGAGCCTTCCGGCGCCGCGATGCCGAGAGACTGGAAGTTGTACGGATCGGAGAAGGCGACCGTCTTCTTGCGCTCGTCGGTCTGGGAGATGGCCGAGCTGCCGATGTCGAAGGTGCCGTTCGCCACCTGGCCGAGCAGCGCGGAGAAGTCGGTGGCCACGAACTCCAGCTTCAGTCCCTGCTTCTCGGCGATGGCCTTGAGCAACTCGTTGTCGAACCCCGTGAACTCCCCGTTCTCCTGATAGGCGTTGGGTTTCGAGTCGCTGAGCGTGCCGACCCGGAGTGTGTCCGCATCGCCGGCGGACCCGCACGCGGTCAGCGCGAACGCCGCCACCGCCGCGACAACAGCCGTGAACATGCGCCTGGTCATCGGTCAGTCCACCCCGATGTTCTGGACGGGCAGGCCGGGGCCCTGCGGCGCCAGTTCCGCCGGCAGTGGTGTGTTCTCGTAGAACTCGCCGTGGAGCCGCTCGACCGTGCCGTCGGCGATGGCCGCGGCCAGACCCTTGTTGAGCTTGTCGAGCAACTCGGTGTTGTCCTTGCGCACCGCGAACGCCGACGGGGTGTCCTTGTTCTCCACGGTGTAGCCGATCTCCAGCGGCACCGTGGGGTTCTGGTCGATGTACTGCTGGCCGATGTCACGGGGCACCACCCAGCCGTCGATGCCACCGTTGCGCAGCTGCGCGAAGCCGGCGTTGTAGTCGGGGAAGCGGACCACCTCCGCGCCGGGCGCCCGGTTGCTGGCGAAGTCGTCCTGGACGGACGCCTGCACGACACCCAGCCGCTTGCCGTCGAGCGCCTCGACCGAGCCGAGGGCCGCGCCGGGTGCGGTCACGATGGCCGTGTACTCGGTGTTGTACCCGTCGGAGAACGCGACGGTCTCCTTGCGCGCCTCGGTGCTCGAGATGGTCGAGCTGCCGATGTCGAACTGTCCATTGGCGACACCGGAGAGCAGGCTCGCGAACTCGGTGCCCACGAACTCGATCTCGAAGCCTTCGCGCTTCGCGATGTCGCGTAGCAGTTCGTTGTCGTAGCCGGTGAACTCCCCGTTCTCGAAGAAGATCGCCGGTGGCGCGTCGGTGAGTGTGCCGACGCGGAGGGTGTCTCCGCCGCCGGCGGCGTCACCGGAGTCGCCGCACGCGGTGAGGGTGGCCGCGAGCACACCGGCGACGAGCGTGGCTAGAAGTCTGGAACGCATGGTGCTTTCTCTCCCCTGAAGATTCGTGACTCGGGCGCCACGGTAGGCAGATCCCGGGGCCCGGATCGTCGCGTCTCAGACTGTGGGCACCCCCTGGTGCCGTTGGTCACAGCTGGTTGAGTAGCCACTTCGGGCCGAGCGGGGTCGCCCCCTCGTCCTGGCACCGGCGACGGAGTTCGCGGTCGGCGGTGACGACGTAGGTGGTGACGGTTTCGGTGAGCGCGGCCACAGTGTCCACGATGGTGTCGTCGCCCTCGCCCGGCGAGTCGATCACCCGAAGGTGTGTCCCGTCGCCGATCCCGCGCGCCTTGCCCTCGACGATCATGATGAGCTCGGGGTAGGCGGTGTCGAACGGCTCGAGTGGTATCCCGTCGAGCCGGTCCACCTGATCACGTAATCGCATGGCGGCGCCGAACCGGTCGCGCCACCAGCCGTCGTTGCGGGAGCCCATGACGTTGGCGCAGTCGATGACGAGCGCGGTGGGACGCATGGCCGTGCGCACCCTCGGCCAGGAGGCGGCGAACGGCGGGAACAGATCGAGGTCGGTGACCTGGTCGGCCGGCACCCACCTGGCGTCCTTGGTCTCCCACGACTTCGGACGGACCTCCGGCCGCTCGGAAAGCTCGCCGACCACCGTGTGGTAGCCCCAGCCGCCGTGGTCCTCGTGCATGATCCCGAGCACCCGCACGAGTCCGGTGTCCAGAGTGGACTCCTCGCGGGTCTCGCGGAGCGCCGCGGTGACCGGGTCCTCGTCCCGATCACGCGCTCCGCCGAACACGCCCCAGGTGTCGCCGCCGGGGGTCACCGTCGCGCGGTGCTGCAGCAACACCTCACCCTGGTGGTAGGCGAGCAGGCCGGCGGCGCCGAACCGTCCCCAGTGGACATGGCCGAGTTCGCAGCGCACGAATCGGTCGCCGTCGCGCAGGTTCATGGTCGCACCCCTGGTCGGTGCTGGGCCGGGTCGGTGGTGGGGTTGTGGGTGGTGAATCGTTCCTGGTGGACGTGGCTGAGTTCGCGGTGCGCGAGCCGGGCGCTGTCGTGCTGGCTCATGGTCGCGCCTCCGGTCGATGTGAGGTGATGTCGATGGAGGGGCTGTGGTGTCGAGTGCGCAGTCCGGCGGCGCCGAACCGTCCCCAGTGGACATGGCCGAGTTCGCAGCGCACGAATCGGTCGCCGTCGCGCAGGTTCATGGTCGCACCCCTGGTCGGTGCTGGGCCGGGTCGGTGGTGGGGTTGTAGGTGGTGAATCGCGCCCGATGGATGTGGCTGGGTTCGCGCCGCACGGGCCGGTCGCGGTCGTGCTGGTTCATGGCTGCGCTCCCGGCCGGTGCCACGCCAGGTCGATGAACCGGCCGAAGTCGCGGTCGAAGCTCACCACCTCGCTGCCGGTCTCCATGGCGATGGCGGCCAGCGTCGCGTCGGGCAGGAGATCGCCGGTCGCCTCGCCGTTCTCGCACATGGCCGACAGGCACTCCAGATGACGGTCACCCGGCTCGGCCGCCAGGTGGCCGGGCTGGGCCCGGACGGCGGCGATGAACTCGAGAGCGTGGGGCACGGGCGTGGGCACGGGGAAGACACGTCGGTCGGTGGCGAGCCGCAGGAACGACCACCACACCATCCACGGCACACCGAACCGTTTGCCGCTGGTCAGCAGCGTGTCCAGCCACGGCTTGGCCACCTTGAAGTCGGGATGGTCGTCGCGGTGCGCGGCGAGCAGCACGTTGACGTCGAGCAGCCTCATGATCCGCCCTGTTCTGTGTCGAGGATGCCGGACAGTTCGCGGTTGGACCGCAGGTCGATCCCGGGCGCGGGCCCGGAACCGCCGCGGAACACGGGTAACGCCGGCCCACGCGCGGCGGCCCGCTCGGCCAACTCGCGACGTAACGCGTCTTCGAACAACTCCCCGAGCGTGCGACCACGACGCTGTGCCTCGACCTTGGCGGCAGCGAGCAGGTTGTCATCGACGTTGACCGTGGTGCGCATGACATCACTGTACACGCATCACGGGCATCACCCGTTGTCGATCTCCGTCACCAGCAGTGCCACGTGCAGCGACAGCACCGACTCCGGGTCGTCCAGTGAGACCTCGAGCACCTGCTCGATCCGGGAAAGCTGCTGGTAGTAGGCGGTGCGGGACATGTGCGCGGCCGACGCGGCCGCCGACTTGTTGCCGCCGTGCTCGCAGAAGTGCCGCAGCGCGTCGATCAGCCGGCTGCCGTGGGCGGCGTCGCGGGCGATCAGCGCGCTCAGTTCCCGGTCGGCGAACGCCGTGACCCGGTCGTCCTCGGCCAGTAGATGCAGGAGTCCGCGCAGCCGCACGTCGTCGAGCCGGTGGTAGGCCCGACCGTCCGGGGCACGCAGCGCCGCCTTCGCCACGTGTGCCGCCTCCACCATTGTGCGCCGGGCGTCCGACACGGAAACGACGGTGGTGCCGACGGCCAGCACCACCGGCAACGCCCTGGGCAGCGTCGCGGCCGCCTGGTGGATCTCCTTGGCCAGCCTGCGCAACACGGCCTCCACGTCGGCCTGCGGGGTCAGCGACAGCAGGGCACGCACGCTGATGTCGTCGACCACCCCCACCAGCGCCGCGACCCGCGCTCGCCGGGCTGCCAGCGCGGTCGCCTCGGCCAGGTCACGCAGCACTTCCTGGGTGGCGAGCGTCTGGGTCACGGCGGTCGTGGTGCTCGGCCGCACGGATACGCCGAGCAGTTGCCGCCGGTCCAGCGGTACCCCGAGCGCGTCGGCGCGCGCGGCCAGGTCCGCCGGGGCCGTCGCCAACAGTTCGGTCAGCAGCGTGCGGTGCGCGTGCCGCTCCAGTCCCTCGCGGTCCCTGGCCACCAGTCGGTGCACGGCGAGCGCCGACGCGGCCCGTTCGGCGATCACCACCTGCCGGTGCAGCGGCTCGGTCCCGCACACGAGCACCAGCCGTCCCCAGTCGTTGCCGCGCGCGCCGACCACCGTCACCAGCCAACCAACATCGGAGTGGTAGCTGGTCCGCTCCGCCACCGACACCGCGCGGGACCGGGTGGCCCAGTCGGCCACCAGCTCACCCGGGTCGGTGCCGGCCGCGTCGTAGGCGAGCACGTCGTGGCCGAGCGTCTCGAGCACCACCGGCAGGCCGGACGCGTGCGCGACCTCGCGCAGTACTTCCGCGGGCTCGGCGCCCGCCACGGTCAGCGCGGTGAACGTCTCGTGCACCCGCTCGGCCGCCCGCAGCTCCGCGACCTGTGCCTCCACGATCAGCCCGACCACCGCCTCGGTGACCGCCACGAACCGGGTCTCGCGCGACAGCGTCACCAGCGGCAACGAGTGTTCCTCGGCCGCGTCCACCAGTGCCGCCGGCAGCTCGCGGTGCCAGTGCCGGACCAGCTCGATCACCAGTCCGACGACCCCGGCGCGGGCCACCTCGACCACGTAGTTGGCGAGTGCCGTCGGGTCGTCCGGCAGTGCGATTCCCGTGGTCAGCACGAGTTCTCCGCCGCGAAGCAGCGTGGCGATGTCGGCGACCTCGGCGATGTGCACCCACCGCACCCGCCGCTCCAGTCCGGCGGCCCCCGCGACCACCGTGGCGTGGCCCTGCCGGATCACCGGCAGCGCGAGAACGTCGGCCACGGTCGGGTACATGTTGTCGGTACTCTACGGCGCCTGCGATACACACTGTCCATAGCGCCGCGCCGGTCCGCACCGCCACACTCGGGGGTATGGCCGACTCGCCCCTCATCGACCGCCACCGCGCGGTACTGCCCAGCTGGCTCGCGGTGTACTACCAGGACCCGATCGAGATCGTGCACGGGCACGGCAGGCGGGTCACCGACTCGAACGGCAAGACCTATCTCGACTTCTTCGCCGGCATCCTCACGAACGCGCTCGGCTACGACGTGGCCGAGGTCAGCGACGCCGTGCGCAAGCAGTTGGACAGCGGCATCCTGCACACCTCCACGCTGTACCTGATCCGCAGCCAGGTGGAGCTGGCCGAGAAGATCGCGCGGCTGTCGAAGATCCCCGACGCGAAGGTGTTCTTCACCAACTCGGGAACCGAGGCCAACGAGACCGCGCTCATGCTGGCCACCCAGTTCCGGCGCAGCCACCAGGTGCTGGCCATCCGCAACTCCTACCACGGCCGCGCGTTCGCCACGGTCGGCATCACCGGCAACCGCGGCTGGGCGGCATCGGCGCTGTCGCCGGTCAAGGTGTCCTATGTGCACGGTGGCTACCGGTACCGCAGCCCGTTCGGTCACCTGTCCGACGCCGACTACATCAAGGCCTGCACCGAGGACCTGGTGGACGTGTTGCAGACCAGCACCTCCGGCGACGTGGCCTGCATGATCGCCGAACCGATCCAGGGCGTCGGCGGGTTCGCCGTGCCCCCGGACGGACTCTACGCGTCGTTCGCGGAAGTCCTTGCCGAGCACGGCATCCTGTTCATCTCCGACGAGGTGCAGACCGGCTGGGGGCGCACGGGCCAGTCGTTCTGGGGCATCGAGGCACACGGCGTGGTGCCGGACATGATGACCTTCGCGAAAGGTCTCGGCAACGGCCTCGCGATCGGTGGGGTGGTGGCTCGCGGCGACGTCATGGACTCGTTGGGGGCCAACTCGATCTCCACGTTCGGCGGCAACCCGGTGTCCACGGTGGGCGCGAGCGCGGTGCTGGACTACCTGACCGACCACGATCTGCAGGCGAACGCCGAGACGCTCGGCGCCGAGCTGCTCGCTGGTTTGCGTGCGGTGGCCGAGAATCACCCGATCGTGGGCGATGTGCGCGGCAAGGGACTCATGGTGGGCGTTGAGTTGGTCAAGCCGGGTGGAAAGTCACCCTATCCGGAGGCGGCCGCCGCAGTGCTCGAGGAGACCAGGGCTCACGGACTGTTGGTGGGTAAGGGTGGACTGCACAACAACGTCATCCGTCTCGCGCCGCCCATGACGCTCACTGCTGAAGAATTGTCGGAGGCGCTCGGCATACTTACCGACGCGATCGCAGCAGTGGACGCGAGGGAGGGGCGGTAATGACGGGGCGGATCAGTCACTGGATCGACGGCAAGCCGTGGGCGGGGGTGGCCGACCGCACGGGTGACGTGTTCGATCCGGCCACCGGTCAGGTGGCCGCACGCGTGGACTTCGCCGCTCGGTCCGAAGTGGACGAAGCGGTGGCCGCGGCCGAGCGGGCGTTACCCGCGTGGCGCAACACGTCGCTCGCCGCCCGGTCGCGAGTGATGTTCGCCTTCCGTGAGCTGATCGGCCGGCACCGCGACGAGCTGGCCGCGATCGTGACGGCTGAACACGGCAAGGTGCTCGACGACGCGGCCGGCGAGGTGGGGCGCGCGATCGAGAACGTGGAGTTCGCGTGCGGGATCCCGGCGTTACTCAAGGGTGGCTTCTCGGAGAACGCCTCGACCAGGGTCGACGTGTACTCGATGCGCCAGCCACTCGGGGTGGTCGGCGTGATCTCGCCGTTCAACTTCCCGGCCATGGTGCCGTTGTGGTTCGTGCCCAACGCGATCGCGTGCGGCAACACGGTGGTGCTCAAGCCGTCGGAGAAGGACCCGTCGGCGTCGAACTTCATCGCCGAGCTGTTCGCGCGCGCCGGGCTGCCCGACGGGGTGCTGAACGTGGTCCACGGCGACAAGGTGGCGGTCGACGGTCTGCTGGAACACCCGAGCGTGCGGGGCATCTCGTTCGTCGGCTCCACCCCGATCGCCCGGTATGTGTACGAAACCGGGACCAGGCACGGCAAGCGGGTCCAGGCGTTGGGCGGGGCCAAGAACCACATGGTGGTGCTGCCCGACGCGGATCTCGACCTGGCGGCCGACGCCGCCGTGTCGGCCGGGTTCGGCTCGGCGGGCGAACGTTGCATGGCCGTGTCCGTGGTGGTGGCGGTCGATCCGGTGGGCGACGAGCTGGTGGCCAAGATCCGCGAGCGGATCGCGAACCTCCGCGTGGGCGACGGCCGTCGGGAGGGTGCCGAGATGGGCCCCCTGGTCACCGCCGCGCACCGCGACAAGGTCACGTCCTATGTGGACGCCGGAGTGTCCGAGGGCGCCACACTCGTGGTCGACGGCCGGGGCCACGAGATCGACGGCGACGACGCGGGCTTCTGGTTAGGCCCCACGCTGTTCGACCACGTGTCACCGGAGATGTCGGTCTACACGGACGAGATCTTCGGGCCGGTGCTGTCGGTCGCTCGCGCCTCCACGTACGAGGACGCGGTCGGCCTGATCAACGACAACCCGTACGGCAACGGCACGGCCATCTTCACGAACGACGGCGGTGCGGCCCGGCGCTTCCAGAACGAAGTGGAGGTCGGCATGGTGGGCGTCAACGTCCCCATCCCGGTGCCGGTCGGCTACTACTCGTTCGGCGGCTGGAAGTCGTCCCTGTTCGGTGACACGCACGCGTACGGTCCGGACGGCCTGCACTTCTTCACCCGCACCAAGGTCGTCACGTCCCGCTGGCTCGACCCGTCACACGGAGGGATCAATCTGGGCTTCCCACGCAACGACTAGCTCACGCAGCGCGGCGAGTCGCTCCTGGTCGATGTCGGGCAGCCGCGCGAGATTGGTCAGGTCGTCCAGGAACTCGGTACGGGAGAAGGGCGTCGCGTCGCGGTTCAGGGTGTCCTGGACCAGTCGTGCCGCCTCGGCCCAGTCGCCAAGAGCAGCGCGGTAGACCGCGAGGTTGAACCGGTGTCGGGGTTTGGTCGGTTCATCGACCGCCTCCCGTTGCCCGAGTTCGACCGCTGACCGGAAGTCGCCGGTGGCGCGGTCGGGCTGGCCGGCCGACAGCCGGGCCGCGCCACGGAGGTAGCGGTTCCAGCTGTCCGTCGGGTCGATCTCGATGGCGCGATCGAAGTCGGCGATCGCCTCGTCGTGGCGGCCCAGTTCCAGATAGGCGCTGCCGCGGTTGGCGACAAGCCAGTCACCGTCCGGATTGAGTTCGAATGCCTTCGTGAAGTCGACGATGGCGTCCCCGAACCGGCCCATCTTGGCGAAGGTCCTGCCACGGAGGCTCAGGGCCCAGTCGTTCTCCGCCAACTCGAGGGCTCGAGTGAGATCGGCGATCGCCGCCTCGTTGCGGTGGGTCGCCCGGAAGGCGTTGGCACGTGCGATGAGCACCCAGCGATAGGACGGGTTGAGTTCGGCGGCACGGTTGAGATCGGCGATGGCGTCCTCGTGGCGGCCCATCGCCAGATAGGTCTCGCCGCGGCTGCCGATGGTCCAGCCGTCCTGGGGGTCGATCTCGGTGGCGCGATCGAAGTCGGCCAGCGCTTCTTCGTGGTGTCGCAGCCGGCGGTGGGTCTCGCCACGGTGCGCGAGTAACCAGGGGTCGTCCGGGTCGAATTCGGCGGCGCGGTTGAAGTCGGCCAGTGCGTCGTCGTAGCGGCCCATCTGCAGACAGGTCACCGCGCGCTCCCGGGACGGCCACGCCTCGTCCGGAGAAAGCGCGATTGCCCGGGTGAAGTCGGCCACCGCCTCGTCGAACCGCTGGGCGTCCCGATAGGCCCGGCCGCGGGTCGTGATCGCCCAGCGGTATTCCGGGTCGATCTCGAGCGCCCGGTTGAGGGCCGCGATGGCCTCGTCGTGTCGTCCCATCGCGAGAAGGGTTTCGCCCTGACAGCCGAGTGCCCAGTCGTAGTTCGGGTCGATCTCGATGGCGCGGTTGAGTTCCGCGAGTGCCTCGTCGTACCGGTTGAGCTGCCGGTAGGTGTCACCGCGGAGTGCGATCGCCCAGTCCGACGTCCCGTCCAACTCGATGGCCAGGCCGAAGTCGGCCAGTGCCTCCTCGTAGCGGAGGGACTGCAGGTGGACGAGCCCGCGATAGGTGATCGCCCACTGGTAGTTCGGGACCAGCTCGATCGCGCGCGTGAGGTCGGTGATGGCGTCGTCGTGCCGACCCATCGCGAGATAGGTCTGGCCTCGGCTGACGACGGCCCAGTCATTCTCCGGATCCAGGTCGATGGCCCGGTCGAAGCTCGCCAGCGCCTTCTCGTGCTGACCCAGCACCCGGTACGTCTCACCTCTACCGGACAGCGAGTCGGCGTGGTCCGGGTCCAGCCGAAGTGCGCTCTCGTAGTCCGCGAGCGCCTGTTCGTGCTGCTCGGCTTCCCGCCGCGCGCGGCCGCGCTGCTGGTGGGCGACCTTCAGCGCGGTGGGCGCCAGTGCGCCGTCCTGGATGAGTGCGGTGAGGAACGCGATGTCGTCGCTGTCGTCGTTGGGCACCGTGTCCGCCAGCCGCTGGCCCCATTCCTGGACCTGGTCCGCGCCACAGTCCCGACCGGCCGCCACGATCGCGCTGGCCCATCGCCGGGCCATCGTCGTGCTTTCGTCCACTGCCAACAGCGCGTACTCGAGCGCTTTCGGAAGTTCGGCCGAGGGGTCCGCGCAGAGCCGGTGGTAGCAGGCTTCGAGGATCAGGTCCTGCCAGACGGGGTGCGACCACCGCTCCTTCTTCTGCAGCGCCAGCGCTCGGTGTTCGGTGCGGTAGTACTCAGCCAGGCGACGGTGCTGCTCGCGCCAGCGTTGGGGGGAGCGGTTGCGTAGCAGGCGGAGCATCGGCGCTCTGGCCACGTCGTGGTAGCGCCAGTGGCCGGCTGCCTCGGTGACGAACGGCAGTTGGCGCAGCCAGTCGAACAGGTCGTTCGGGCCGACGACGGCCAGCACGTCCTCGTTCAGACGGCGTGGCAGTGCCCCGGCCAGGGCCACCGCGCGGCGCTGCTCGTCCGGCTCCCACTTGAGGAACCGTTCCACGGCACTGTCGCTCGGGTCGGCGACCTCCTCACGGGCGGTCGACTCGGCGAGGGTCGCGAGCCAGACCGGCAACCGGCCGGACAGCGCGAGGATGCTCTGGACCGTCTCCTCGTCGTCCACGCCCCGCGCTGCCAGCAGCTGGCGTGCCTCGGCCTCGGTGAACGGCTCGAGGGGCACGTCGGCGACCAGACCCCGGTAGGGCGACCACCGGTTCGAGTCGAGCGCGCGCTGGCCGGCGATCGTGAGCAGGACGTTCGCGCGGACGGTGCCGTGCTTGCCGCCCAGCACGTCGAGCAGCCAGCCCTCCAGGTACGGCGCGGTGCGCTCGAAGGTGTCGAAGAACAGCGCGACCGGGTGCCGTTCGGCGAGCTTGTCGAGATCGGCGAGGAAGACCTTCGTCAGCACCTCGGCGGGGGAAAGTAGGAGCCGGACGTCCTCCGAGCTGCGGAACTTCTTGCTCAGGTAGGCACGCAGCCGGTCGACCTGCTCGGCGGCCGCGGCGGGGTCGACCGTGTCGGCGGCCATGCTGAGCAGTGGCACCTCGCGGGCCGCCGCGAGCCCGACCCGCACGGCCGACCTGGTGATGAAGCCGCCGCCCGGCGCACCCGGATCGGCTTCGAGTTCGTGGCGACGGTCCCGGTAGGTCGCCAGTCGCTTGGCGAACCCGGTGAGCGCGTGACCCTTCTCGGCCAGGTCGTCGGCGAGCGTGGACATGGTCTCCAGCACGTCGAAGCTGGTCTCGGCGGCGTAGGCGCACACGACGCTCGCGCGCTCGGCCACCTGCCGGAACTGCTCGGTGAGGAACGTCTTGCCGACCCCGGCGACGCCGTGGATGTTGAACAGGATCCGCCGGTCCAGATCACCTGGTGGCAGCCGCAGGTTGGCGCCGAACTCGGTGAGCCGTTCGTCCCGGCCGACGAAGTCGGCGCGCTGCCGGCGCTTGATGATGTCCTGCAGGCTCATGCCGTCCTCGGCCACCTACCCAGTGTGGCAGCTGCGACTGTCGGTGTGCGGTCGTATGGTCTGGGTCGTGAAGGGGGATACCGTGGCGAACTACGCGCTGGTGGCCGACGGCGAGCGGCTCTGCGTGGCGACCGATCTGACCGGGTTCTTCGGCGGCGCCGGGGAGTTCACGGTGGTCGGGGCCGCGCCGGGGTTCGACGCCGGTCAGAAGCTCGGCGGACTCGAGGTGCACGTGCTCGACGAGCGGGGGGAGTCGATCGGGGTCTACTTCGTGTCCGACGCGACCACGGGGCCCGATGGGCTGGTCAGTGGTCGGTTGTTCAGCCGGCCCCACGAGCTGGCGGGCGGGGTCTGGGCGCGGTGGCGACCCGGGCCGCCCTCGGCGCCGGGGCTGTGGGTGGAGGCGCCGACCCCGGAGCGGGAGGCGTGGCTCGAGGTGGCCAGGAACTACACCGGGCGACGGGTCACGAACGCCGCGCCGGTGCCGGTCGCCGGGGAGCACGTCACCGATCGGCCGGGGACGTATTTGGCGATTGCGGAGGCGGTGGTCGGCCCGGGCGGCTACCTTGGCGCCAACCTCGACGGACTGCACGACTGCCTGCGGACCGTCGACACGCCGTTCGACCTGGTCTGGCGGCACTCCGGCGTGGCGACCGCCCAGGTCGGCGCGCTGGTGGACGACGTGGTGGCAGTGCTGACCGAGGCTGGGGTCCGGGTGATCTTGGAGTGATCGCGTCGACAGAGTGTCACGGGAACCGGTGACGGCGACACAACGTCACAGTCCCCGGATGTCACGCCTGGTCACGGGCGGTAAACTTGACAAACATCGTGGAAACTGCGGGAACGAGGGGTGTGGTGGGCGTGCCTGACGGTGCAACCCCTGAAGCTGAGGCGAACAACGAGACCGCGCAGGACGCGCCGCCTCCGGAGGGCGAGGAGACCGAGCCGCCGCCGCCGGACCAGCAGGTCGACAACGAGATCACCTCGGCCGAGGTCCGCGACTGGCTGGGTGGCATCTTCGGGCCCGACGCGGGCAACGAGCACGAGTCCGGCGGGGGTGGCGCCGGCGGTGAGTTCCTGTTCGCCGACCTCGCGGAACTCGACGCGGTCATCGGCCGGTGGACCTCCCAGCGTGACGAGATCCAGGCCGACCAGGAGCGGATCATCGGCGCCTACCACGACATCGCCGAGCCGGCCTCCGACGAGATGAGCAGGGGCCAGGCCGACGCCTCGCGAGAGTCCCTCCTCAACATGTGGAAGCACAACTTCCAGATGCTGCAGTACACGGACAACTACATCAAGAACCTCCAGGGCGCCCGTGGTTACACGCAGGCCCAGGATGAGGACGCTGAGACGGTCATGAGAACGACGTACGACGCATGAGTCCCGTCCGACAGACCCGAGAGACCCGCGAACAGGGGGATCTGGCATGACAGCGCTTGGCCGGTTCTTCGGCTTCGGCATGAACGGCCGGGAGATCTACCACAACTTCCGTGACGGCACCGGTGACGACGGCGAAGGCCTGCACCGCGCGGCGTCCACCGTGGGTGACCTGGCCGAGAACTACGACCGCCGCAAGGACTCCATCAAGGACCTGGTCACGCAGATGGAGAGCGCCTGGCAGGGCAGCGCCAGTGGTGCCGCCCAGCGTGGTGCGGGTCCGTTGGCGGTCGAGCACGGCCTCGCGGCTCCCGAGATCAACACCGCGCGCCAGACCCTCGACAGCCAAGCGGCCGTCTTCGCGGGGGCGAAGACGGCGGTCGTCGAGGTACCGGAGCAGCCCGAGGAGCCGGGCATCTGGGACAACATCACCACCCTCGGCGGCGCGAGCGCGGACTATCAGACGGCCAAGGCGAAGTACGACGCGGCCAACGACCACAACGTGTCGGTCATGGAGTTCTACGAGGGCGAGACCGACACGAACACCAGCGCCATGCCGACCACGTACGGCAGCATCTCGCCGGACCACGCGTCGATCGGCGTGCGCGAGCAGTTGGGGCCGGTGAAGCCGCTGCCGTGGGTCCCGCCGGGCGACCCGGGCGGCAACGACCCGGGCGGCAACGACAACAACTCGAACAACAACAACAACTACAACAACACGAACAACAACCAGAACCAGAATCAGAACCAAAACCCGAACCAGAACAACAACCAGACCACCAACCCGAACAACACGGGGATCACCAACCCGGCGGACCGGCCGGGCAACGACCCGCGCTTCCCGCCGGGTCCGATCGGCCCCGGTCCTGGTCCTGGTCCGAACAACCCCAACAACCCCAACAACATGCACCCGCCCGGCATGATGCCCGGCGGTCCGTTCGGCCCGAACGGCGGCGACAACGCCCGCTCAGGCAGTGGCTACGGCCGCGGTGGCGGCGGGTTCGGCCCAGGTGGTTCCGGCGGCGGTTCCGGAGGTTCCGGCGGAACCGGTAGTGGCGCCGGTGGTCGCGGTGGCATGGGCGGCGGCGCCATGCCGGGTGCGGCGGCGGCCGAGGGTGCGGCCCGTCCGGGTGCGGCCGGTATGCGTGGTGGCGGCGGCATGATGGGTGGCGGCGGCATGGGCGGCGGCGGTCGCCGGCAGGACGGCGAGGACGACGCCGAGCACGAGCGTCCGTCGTTCCTGGTGGAGCCCGACCCCCACGACACGTTCGGCACCGACGAGGTCACCGCACCGCCGGTGATCGGCGAGTAGGACACCAGGTGCTTGCCAAGCCGCTGACCCTGCCCGCCGAAGCCCTCGCTCGACTGGCCAGGATGGAGAACCTGGGCGACCTGCACGTCGCGCTGAAACCCACCGCCAAGTGGCGGCGCAAGGCCATCCAGGAGCAGATCGAGACGTTGCTGCGTTCGGAGTTCCAGCGGATGGGGCTGCTCGACAACCGCGGCCGCGTCGACGGCGAGATCGCCTCGTCGCTGGCCGTGGTGTGCCGTGCCGGCGCCGAGTTCTACGGCTGGATCAAGGCCGACGGCCGGACCCGCGGCGTGCTGGCCGCGGCCATCGGACGCGAGGCCGTCCTCGCCATCCGCGACGGCGAGGACGTGACGCTCAACCAGATCCGGCCGGAGTCCCTGCCGATGGTGCTGGTCGCGCAGTTGCCCGAAGTGCCGCCGGCCCAGGGCCAGCAGGTGAGCCTGCTGCAGTCCGATCTGCAGACGGGTGCCAGCGGCCGGGTGCGCACGGAGGCCGGTGTCGGCATGCGTCCGGCGCCGCCCGAGGTGCGGATGGCCCAGCAGATCGCCCAACAGCCCACGGTGGGTGGTGGCGAACTGTACGTGGCGGTGCGCGATCGGCTGGGCCGTCGCAAGACGGTCCCGCAGCCGCTGCGCTACGCCGACACTCCCACGGGCCGCTGGCTCAACTATCAGACCCCCACGGGTGACGGCGGACAGCGGATTCTGCTCAAGCCGGCCACACAGAGCGAACTTGCCGGCCGCCTCCAGGAGATGCACCGAGCGCTCTCGGGCTAACTACGCTGCCAGTCATGGACGTCGTGACTCTGGTGCTCGTGGTCGCTGGTCTCGTGACGCTGGCGTTCGCCGTGGTGGGCCTGTGGCGCCTGAAGGCCGAGGTCGCCAGGCTCGACGAGCGGACCACGTCCTTCGCCGCGCAGCTCGACGCGCTCCCGCCCGAGCTGACCCGCACGTTCGGCACGGGTGCCCGCCACCTCATCGCCGTCGAGATACTCAACCTCTTCGAGCTGGCGCACCGTGAGAGTGCCCTGACCCGGCCGTTCACCGTGCTCACGCCCCGGCTCCTGCGTGACGTCGTGCACCGCCGCCTGGTCGGCAAGGTCCGCCAGTCCCTCGCCGACTCCGGTGTCGAGGCCGACGTTCGGCTGCACCGTGCTGCTTGACCTGGCCGCCGTGCTCCTGCTGGTGGGCGCGGCGGGACTGCTGGCCGTCACCGTCCACATGCGACGGCGGGTCCGGCGCGCCGCATGGGTGCTCGCCCGGGCGGGTGCGGCGGTGGCCGAGGCGCGGCGGGCGAGCGTGACGGTGGGCGGACTACAGCTGGTTGATCACCTGCTGGGCAGTGTTGCTCGGAATGGCGAACCCGAGACCGACGCTGCCGGCTGACCCGTCGGGGCCCGACACCGGCGAGTAGATCATCGAGTTGATGCCGATGACCTCGCCGGCGCTGTTGAAGAGCGGCCCACCCGAGTTTCCCTGGTTGATCGACGCGTCGGTCTGGATCGCCTTGTAGCTCACGTCCGTGGTGCCGCTCCGGGAGAGGCCCCGGTCCTCGGCCGGCACGTTCACGTCCCGGTCGACCGCGCTCACGATGCCCGTGGTCACCGTGTTCTGCAGCCCGAGCGGCGAACCGATGGCGATGACCTGGTCGCCCACCCGCACGTCGTCGGAGTCGGCGAACTTCGCGGGCGTCAGATCGTTCACACCTTCCGCCTGGATCACCGCGAGATCGGTCTCCGGCGCGGCGCCGACGACCTTCGCGTCGACCGTCCGGCCGTCCGACAGGGTGACCGTGACCTCCTGCGCACCCGCCACCACGTGGTTGTTCGTGAGGATCCGCCCGTCGGCCGACAGCACCATCCCGGACCCGAGCGCCTCGCCCTGGCCCGTCCGGACGTTCACCTGCACGACGCTCGGCGCGACCCGGTCGACGATGGAACTCACATCGGTGGCCTTGGTGTCCGATGTGGACGTCGCGTTCAGCTGGGTCGAGGCGGCCGCCGGTGAATCGTTGCCGAGCAGCGCACCGACCGCGCCGCCGATACCGCCCGCTGCCAGCGTGGCGGCCGCGATCAACGCGACCGTGTTGCGCCGGAACCGGCCCCCGCCGGGTCGCGGCGGCGCGGGCGGCGGCGGGTAGTTCTGTCCGGGATACATCCACGGCGGGACGGACTGGTGCTGGGGCAGGGGCTGGGGGTTCATCGGCTCGGTCATGACCCCACCGTGCGCCCCGTCGTTGAGAGCAACCTGTGAGTGGGCGAAGGGTCCGCCAAGAAGTCCCTTGCGGATCCAAATGGTAAGTTGTAGCTTACCGTTCGTGCCGACTTACCAAATGGACGCGCTCGGCGCGCTGGGGGACCCGACCCGCCGCGCGATCGTCGAGTTGCTCGCCGCGCGACCCCGCGCGGTCGGTGAGCTGGCCGGGGAACTGCCGGTGAGCCGGCCGGCCGTCTCCCAACACCTGAAGGTGCTGAAGTCGGTCGAGCTGGTGGTCGACCACGCGGTCGGCACCAGGAGGCTCTACCGGCTCGACCCGCGCGGCGTCCACGCACTGCGCGACTACCTGGACGGCCTGTGGGACCGGGCGCTCACGGCGTTCGCGACGGCGGTGGAGGAACAGTGAGATCAGTGAGACCAGTGCGACCGGTCATCAAGACGATCGACGTCCGGGCGAGCCTGGAACGCGCGTTCACGGTGTTCGCCGAGCAGTTCGGCAGCTGGTGGCCGGCGGGCCACCACCTCGGCGCCGCCGACCTGGCCGACGTGATCGTCGAACCGAGGGCGGGCGGCCGCTGGTACGAGCGCGGCACCGACGGCGCCGAGTGCGAATGGGGCCGGGTCCTGGCCTACGAACCACCCGATCGGCTGCTGCTGGCCTGGCACCTGCAGGGCGACTGGACCTACGACCCCGACCCCACGAAGTCCAGTGAGATCGAGGTCCGGTTCCTCGTCCACGGCGAGTACACCCGGGTCACGCTGGAACACCGGCACATCGAGCGCCACCAGCGCATCGATGGCCACGACAAGGTGCGCCTCGGTGTGGCCGGCCCGAACGGCTGGTCGGCCATCCTCCATGACTTCGCCGTCCACCTGCGCGGCTGACACCACATAAGGTGCTGGGGTGACCAACGACAGCTCCTTCCTGCGCGTGCAGGCCCGCACCCAGCGGTTCACCCTCGGCACCCCCCGCGGTTTCCAGGTCTCACCCGACGGCCGCCGGGTGCTGTTCCTGCGCTCGGCCTCCGGCGAGAACCGCCAGCACATCCTCTGGCGTCTGGACACCGAGACCGGCGAGGAGACCCGGCTCGCCGATCCGGCCACCCTCCTCGGGGGCGATGAGGAGCTGTCGCCCCAGGAGCGGGCCCGCCGCGAACGCAGTCGCGAGCAGGGTGGCGGCGTGGTCGGCAACGCCACCGACGCGGCCGTCCGCGTCGCCGCGTTCGCCCTGTCCGGCAAGGTCTTCGTGGCCGACGCGGTCACCGGCGAGACCAGGGAACTGACCACCAGAACCCCGGTGATCGACCCGCGGCCCGACCCGACGGGCACGCACGTGGCCTACGTGGCCAACGACGCGCTGCGGGTGGTCGGCGTGGACGGCGGAGGCGACCGCGCGCTCGCCGAACCGGCCGGCCCGGACCGGGCCTGCGGGCTCGCCGAGTTCGTCGCGGCCGAGGAGATGGGCCGCGCGCGGGGCTACTGGTGGTCGCCGGACGGCACCCGCCTGCTGGTCGCGTTCACCGACCGCCGCGCCGTGCGCCGCTTCCACATCGCCGACCCGGCCAACCCGGAGACGATCCCCAACGTCGTGTCCTACCCGGCGGCCGGCACCGACAACGTGACCGTGCGGCTCGCGGTGATCGGCCTCGACGGTTCGCGCGTGGACGTCGACTGGACCGGCGACGAGCTGCCCTACCTCGTGACCGCGCACTGGAGCGCCGGCGGCCCGCCGCTGATCGCGCTGCAGCCCCGCGACCAGCGCCGACTCGAGGTGCGCTCGGTCGACCCGGACACCGGCGCCACCGAACTGCTGGTGGCCGAGACCGACGAGCGCTGGGTGGAGATCGTGCAGGGCGTGCCGGCGTGGACCACGGACGGCCGACTGGTCCGGGTCGCCACGGCCGACGGCGCCTACCGGCTGACGGTCGACGGCAAGGAGGTCACCGGGCCGGACCTGCAGGTACGCGCGGTCCTCGACGTGGCCGACGACGTCCTGTTCACCGCGTCCGCCGAGGACCCGACGCAGGTCCACGTGTACCGCGCGGGCGACGACGCATCAGCCAGGTGTCCACATCGGACGGTGTGCACGGCGCCGCGCGCGGCGGCGACGTGACCGTGGTGTCGTCCTGGTCGCTCGCGCACTCCGGCCCACGCATCGCCGTGCTGCGCGGCGGGGAGCGGGTGGCCGAGGTCGCCTCGCTCGCCGTCGACCCCGCCCATCACGCCGAACCTGCACCTGCTGACGCTCGGCGAACGACAGCTGCGCGCCGCGCTGCTCTACCCGACCGGGCACGAGCCGGGCAGTCGCAAGCTGCCGGTGCTGCTCGACCCGTACGGCGGTCCCCACGCCCAGCGCGTGCTCGCCAGCCGCAACGCGTTCCTCGGCCCGCAGTGGCTGGCCGACCAGGGCTTCGCCGTGCTGATCGCCGACGGCCGCGGCACGCCGGGCCGCGGTCCGGACTGGGATCGGGAGATCGCGTTCGACTTCGCGGGCGTCACCCTCGACGACCAGGTCGACGCGCTGCACGCGGCGGCCGAGCAGCACCCGGACCTCGATCTGTCCACTGTGGCCATTCGTGGCTGGTCCTACGGCGGGTACCTTTCCGCGCTCGCCGTGCTGCGCCGCCCGGATGTGTTCCACGCGGCGCATCGCGGGCGCGCCGGTCACCGACTGGCGGCTTTACGACACGCACTACACCGAGCGCTACCTCGGCCATCCCGACGAGGTGCCGGAGGTGTACGACCGCAACTCGCTGATCGACGACGCGCCGAAGCTCGACCGGCCGCTGCTGATCATCCACGGGCTGGCCGACGACAACGTGGTGGTGGCGCACTCGGTGCGGCTGTCCGCCGCGCTGGTCGCCGCCGGCCGCCCGCACGCGCTGCTGCCACTGCCGGGGGTCACCCACATGACGCCGCAGGACGACGAGGTCGCGGAGAACTTCATGCTCATGCAGGTCCGCTGGCTGCGCGACGCGTTGGGGGTGGCGAAATGAACCGCTGGGGCATCACGCTGCCGCTCACGGGAGTGCCGCTGGCCGCACACCGCGAGCTGGTGAAGGAGCTGCCGGACCTCGGGTACACGGACGTGTGGTCGGCCGAGACCGCCGGCACCGACGCGTTCACGCCGCTGGCGCTGGCCGCCGAGTGGACTGGATCAATGCTCGACCCTGCAAGCAGGTCTTCGGGGGTCTGCGGCTCGGCACGGCGATCGTGCCGGTGTACACGCGTGGCCCCGGCCTGCTGGCGATGAGGCGGCCACCATCGCCGAGCTGGCGCCCGGCCGGTTCGTGCTGGGTGTCGGCACGTCGACGCCGACCATCGTGACGAGCTGGAACGCCGTGCCGTTCGACGAGCCGTACGCCCGCGCGCGGGACACGCTGCGGTTCCTGCGCGCGGCGCTGCGCCGGCGACAAGGTGACCGAGACGTACGAGACGTTCACCGTGTCGAAGTTCCGGCTGGAGCGGCCGCCGACCCCGCCGCCGCCGATCGTGCTCGCGGCGCTGCGGCCGGGCATGCTGCGGCTGGCGGCGCGCGAGGCGGACGGCGCGATCACGAACTGGCTCGCGCCGGCCGACGTGCCGAAG
Organism: uncultured Actinomycetota bacterium; assembly: GCA_963825445.1. Taxonomy (GTDB): domain Bacteria; phylum Actinomycetota; class Actinomycetes; order Mycobacteriales; family Pseudonocardiaceae; genus Actinophytocola. The sequence continues at coordinate 73,671 of CAWGTM010000017.1, read as the reverse complement.
GTCCGCGCCGAGCTGGGCACCGAACCGGAGCTGGTGGCGCAGGATCTTCGTCTGCCCGACCGAGGACGCCGACGCCGCGCGCGGCCTCGGCCGGCTGCTGATCTCCAGCTACCTGACCGTGCCGGTGTACGCGGCGTTCCACGACTGGCTCGGCCGCGGCGACGCGCTGCGTGGCATGCACGAGGCGTGGGCGGCCGGCGACCGTGCAGGCCGCGAACGCCGCGATTCCCGGACGAGGTGGTCGACGACCTGATCGTGCACGGCCCGGTGGAGAAGTGCCGCGAACGGGTCGCCGAGTACGTCGCGTCCAGGGTCTGGACACCCCGGTGATCTCCGTGCTGCCCACCGGTGCGACCCGCAGCGAGCTGGTGCGCGCGCTGGCCCCGTGAGCGGTGCGGTCGCGCGGCGGCCGTATTGTGATGCCCAAGTTAGGTAAGCCTAAGAAGGGGTTCGATGCGGGTTTCGATCGACGAACAGGTGCTCGCCGGCGGCGCGGCCGGTGCCCAGCGGGTGCGCGCGCTGGTCGGGTGGCGCTCGACGCCGTGGCCGAGCGGCCGCGCCGGACCGGGCCGGTGCCGCGCGGGCGGGCCGCCCGCGGTGGCCGCGGCGCTCGCCGGCCTGGACCTGGTGCCCGAGCGCGGTGTCGGCGAGCGCGGCGGCGCTCGACCGAGCTCAGCAGGCTGCTCGTCGCCGGCTCGGTCGACCCGACGCACCCGTGGTGCGCCGCGCACCTGCACGGTCCGCCGCTGGCCGTCGCGGCCGCCGCGGACCTCGTCGGCCAGCATGCTCAACCCGTCCATGGACTCCTGGGACCAGGCGCCGGTCGCGAGCGAGCTGGAACGCGAGCTCACCGCCGCGCTCGCCCGGCTGTGCTTCCCCGCCACGCCGCACCCGGACGCGCTGATCACCAGTGGTGGCACCGAGTCCAACCTGCTCGGCCTGCTCCTGGCCCGCGAACGCCGGTGCCGTCGCAACCGGTCTGCGGCCGCAACGCCCACCACAGCGTCGCCCGCGCGGCCTGGCTGCTCGGCCTGCCGGCGCCGCTGGTCGTGCGACTGCGAACACGGGCGGATGCGCGTCGGACCACCTGGCCGAGGTGCTCGGATCCTCGCCGCTTCTACTGCGGGGCGGGCGATCGTGGTCGCCACGGCCGGCACCACCGACACCGGCGCGATCGACCCGATGCCGAGATCGCGGCCGCGGCGGCTGCCGCCGGCGCGTGGCTGCACGTGGACGCCGCGTACGGCGGCGCCGTCCTGTTCAGCGACCAGCTCGCGCCGCTGCTCGCCGGGCTCGAGCTGGCCGACTCGATGGCGTTGGACCTGCACAAGTTCGGCTGGCAGCCGATCGCCGCCGGGGTGCTCGCCGCTCGCGACGCGGACGCGCTGGCGGCCCTGTCGGTCCGCGCCGACTACCTCAACGCCGCCGACGACACCGAGGCCGGGCTGCCCGACCTGCTCGGCCGGTCGCTGCGCACGTCGCGTCGCCCGGACGCCTCAAGATCGCGGTCACGCTGCGCGCGCTCGGCCGCACGGGGATCGCCGCGCTGGTCGAGCGCTGCTGCGCGCGTCGCCGTCGAGCGTGGCCGACCGCCGTCGAGGCGCACCCGGCGCTGCGGCTCTGGGGTCGCGCCGGCGCTGTCGACCGTGTTGCTGCGGCCGACCGTCGCGGATGGACTGTCCACCGTGGACGGTGACGCGCTGGTGGCCGACATCCGCAGACGCCTCATGGAGGACGGCCCGCGGTGCTCGGCCGCGCCACGGTCGACGGGCAGGTCTGGCTGAAGCTCACCCTGCTCCCCCAGGCGCCGCGCCCGCCGACTACGTCGGTCTGCTCGATCTCGTCGCTGTCACCGCGGATGAGTGAGGTGCTGGACCTGGTCGGTGTCGGTATCGGGCCGGCGAACCTGTCGCTCGCCGCGCTCGCCGACCCGGTCGAGGGCCTGCACGACCGCGTTCTTCGAGCGAGAACCGGAGTTCCGCTGGCATCCCGGGCTGATGATCGAGGGCGCGTTCCTGCAGGTGCCGTTCCTCGCCGACCTGGTCTCGCTGGTCGAACCCGACGAACCCGTTGTCGTTCCTCAGTCTACCTGCGTGACCGGGACCGGCTGTTCCCGTTCTACTTCGCCGAGAGGTTCCACATCCCGCGCACCGAGTACGACGACTACTGCGCCTGGGCGAGCCGCCGGCTCGACAGCTGCCGGTTCGGCCGCCGGTTCGTGCGATCTGTCCGATCGGCGGACGGTCGTGTTCGAGCTGGACGTCGAACCGGGCGGCCGGTGCTGGCGCGCAACGTGGTGCTGGGTGTCGGCACCGCGCCGAAGTTCCCGGCGCCGCTCGCCTCGCTCACCGGTTCGTCCGTGCTGCACTCGGCCGACTACCTGCCGGCCCGCGATCGGCTGCTCGACGCCGACGACGTCACGGTCGTCGGATCGGGACAGTCCGGCGCGGAGGTGTTCCTCGACCTGCTGCGGTCCCGCCCGTCCGACCGGGGTCACCTGCGCTGGCTCACGCGGACCGCGGCGTTCGCGCCGATGGAGTACTCGAAGCTCGGGCTCGAACAGTTCACTCCGGACTACGCGCGGTTCTTCCACGGCCTCGACGAACCGACCCGCGACCGGCTGGTGCCGTCGCAATGGCAGCTGTACAAGGCGATCAGCGCCGAGACCATCGGCGAGATCTACGACGAGCTGTACCGGCGCACGGTCGACGGCGGCTGGCCGCGCGTCGTCGCTCTCCCCGGGCGTCGAGGTCACGACCGCGACGCGGCGCGGTGTTCGGGTCGAGTTGGGACTGCGGCACGTGCAGCAGGGCGGTGCGGCGAGCGTGACCACCGATGCCGTGGTGTGCGCCACCGGGTACCAGCGAGCGCGACCTCGGTGACCTGCTCGGTCCGCTGGCCGACCGGCTCGACCGCGACGCGTCCGGACGACTGGCGGTCGACGGCCGACTACCGGGTGCGGGCCGATCTGCCGGGCGCGTTGTTCGTGCAGAACGCCGAGCGACACACGCACGGCGTCGGCGCGCCGGATCTCGGGTTGGTCGCGTGGCGGGCGGCCACCATCCTCAACGCGGTGTGCGGGCGGGCGGTCTATCCGTTGCCCGATCGCACCGCGTTCACCACGTTCGGACTTCCTGGAGGCGGCGGATGAACGCGTGGCGCGACGCGGGTGCGTTGATCGTGCACAAGATGCTCGGTGAGTTGAGCTACGAAGGGATGCTGCGGCCACTTCTCGTCGAGGGTTTCTGGGAACTCGATCTGCCGGACGGCGTGCAGTACCGGTTCCGGGCGCGCCGGGGCGCGTTCGAGTCGTGGCACGTGGAACCGGGCAGTGCCACCCGGAACGGGGAGCCGGCCACCGATCCACGCACGTTGATCGTGGACGCGAGAGTCCAGCTGGGACTCACGGGGTTGCGATTGGCCGACGTGCTGGCCGAGCTGACCGCCACGGTCACGAACGAGGCGACGCGACTCTCCCACGCGCCGAGCGCGGCCGAACTGTCCACCATGGACTACGACAAGGCCGACGGGCATCTCACCGGTCATCCCCGGCTCGTGCTGAACAAGGGCCGGGTGGGGTTCTCGGCCTCGGACCGGGAGCGTTACGCCCCGGAGTCCGGCGTCGGGTTTCCGCTGCGCTGGTACGGCGTGCACCGCGACCACGCGTCGTTCCGTTGTGTGGCCGAGTTGACCGAGGAGCAGTTGCTCACCGAGGAGCTGGGCGACCGGCTGCCCGAGCTGCGGTCCGTGCTGCCCGATCCGTCCTATGTGCTCGTTCCCGTGCATCCGTGGCAGGCCGACGAGATCATCGGCACGCTGTACGCGGCGGAGTTGGCGCAGGGAATCGTGGTGCCGCTGGGGGAGAGTGCGGACGTCTACCGGCCACACCAGACGGTCCGGACGCTCGCGAACACCAGCCACCCGACGCGCCGGGACGTGAAGACCGCGGTGTCCGTGCGGAACACGCTCGTCTACAGAGGACTGGCGTCGGCCGCGACGCTCGCCGCGCCGGCCGTCACCACCTGGCTGCGTGACGTGAGCGCGGCCGATCCGCTGCTGCACTCCCAGTACCGGTTCGAGTTGCTCGGCGAGGTGGCGAGCGTGTCGGTGCGCCACCCACTGTTCGGCGCCATCTCCGAGCTGCCCTACCGGTTCCACGAGACGCTCGGCGCGCTGTGGCGCGAACCGGTCCGTGCGCGGCTGGCCGCGGGGGAGCGGGCGATCTCGTTCGCCGCGCTGCCCTACCGAGGCCCCAACGGCGAGGCGGTGGTCACCCGGCTGATCCGCGAATCCGGTGCCACGTCGGGAGACTGGCTCAATCGCCTGCTCGACCTGTTCCTCACCCCGCTGCTGCACTGGCTGCTGCGGTACGGCGTCGGGTTCTGCCCCCACGGCCAGAACCTCGTGCTCATCGTCGACGCACAGGGCAACCCCGTGCGGGTGGCCATCAAGGACTTCGCGCAGGGCGTGGACCTGCTGGACTCCGACGTGCCCGAGTACGCGGCGCTCGCACCCGAGGCGAACGCGGACATGCTGCGCTGGGCGCCGCACCTGTTGGCGCAGTCGCTGTTCAGCTCGGTGTTCGCCGGCCAACTCCGCTTCCTGGCCGAGATCCTGTACGACGACCTCGGCTACCCGCGGGCTTCCCTCTGGGCTCAGGTGCGGGAGATCGTCGGCCGCTACCGCGACGAACACCCCGACAGTGCCGCCCGGTTCGACGCCTGCCGGCTGTTCGCCGCCGACGTCGAGCGGGTGACGTTGAACCGGGAACACCTGGCGGGTCAGGGCTTCGACAAGATCGACCGCGACGACGAGTTCGACGTACGCTTCGGCCGGGCACTGAACCCGTTGGCCGGCACCGGATCCGGATGGTGCCTGGTGATCGTCCACACGCGACCCCGAGGAGGGCGGCCACTCGCCGCCCGCGCTTCGGCCGCGGACGCCATGGGTGCCGCGTTGCGGGCCGCCGTGGACGCGGGCGAGGTGCGCGCGCTGGTGCTGCTGGTGCCCGATCCGCACGCCCGGTTCGCGGCCGTCGAGGTGGGCGCGCGGTACTTTGTGGACACCGTGCTGGCCGACGGGTACGGCGTGTGCAGCTACGTGTTCGCCTGGGACCCGGCGCGCGAGGCGGTCAGCGCGCCGGTGTTCGCGCCGTACACGTCGACGTACGGCGACCTGCGGATGCGCCCCGACCTGGCGACGCTCGCGCCCGGCCCTGGCACGTGGTACGTGGTGTGCGACGTCGAGTGGCCGGACGGACGACCGGTGCCGATCGCGCCACGCACGGCCCTGCGTGACCAGTTGACGGCGGCCGAGGAACTGGGCCTGATCCCGTCGGTGGGTCTGGAACACGAGGTGACATTCACCGACTCCTTGGGCGAACCGTTGACCGGCGGCGGCCTCGACTACGCGGTCGGCGGCCTGGACGCCCTCCGTCCGCTGCTGGACTCCGTGGAGTCCACTGTGGACTCACTCGGTCTGGGTGTGGAGTCCCGCCGCGGCGAGTGCCATCCGGGCCAGTACGAGTCGGTGCTCGGCCACCGCGACGCGCTGGCCGCCTGCGACGACGCCATGTTGCAGCAGTTGGCCGTGCGGAGGGCGGCCGCCGAACACGGCGTCCGGGCCGGCTACCTGGCGGCCGAACGTCCCGGCGCCGGCAGCTCGTGTCACGTACACCTCTCCCTGTCCGACCCGGCGGCGCTGGACCAGTTCGTGGCCGGCGTACTGACGGCAGCCCGAGACCTGACGGCCGATCTGGGCGCCGACGTGGAACTCCTACGTCCGGCTACGCACGGCGGGCTTCGCCCCGACGGACGTCCGGTCCGGAGTGGACGACCGCACGGCCGCCGTGCGCATCGCCGGCAGCGGCGACTCCCGGCGCCTGGAGGCACGATTCGCGGGCGCCGACGCGCAACCGCACCTGGTGGTGGCCGCCCTGCTGGCCGCCGGCATCCGCGGCGTCCGGGAATCCCTGCCCACCCCGGAACCCAGCCGGCTCCACGACACCCCTTGGGAAGCGTTGCGCGCGTTGGACGAGTCCACAGTGGCCCGCTCCCTCCTGGGCGACGAGATGGTGGACGCCCGGGTAGCCCTCCTGGCCGACGAACTACAGGCAGGCCTGACCACCGTCACCACCTGGCAACGCACAAGAGGCGACCTCCGCTCCTGACCCGCGAGTCTCCCTCCACAAACCCGCGAGTCTCCCTCCCCCGACATGTGAGTTGGCGTTTCAGGCCACGGGGTGGGCGGCGCGAAACGCCAACTCGGAAGGCTCGGGAGGGAGACTCGCCTGTCTCGAGAGGGAGACTCGCGTGTCTGGGGAGGGAGACTCGCGGGGGAACGCTGTGGCTGATTGGCGCCAGACCGCGCACGTCGCGAGGCGCAGGATTGGTTCGTTCACAACGGAACGAACGGATCGAGGAGAGCGTGGATCTTCAACTTGCCGGGCGAGTGGCCGTGGTTACCGGGGCGTCGAAGGGAATCGGCCTGGCTGTCACCCGCACCCTGCTGGAGGAGGGCGCCCGCGTGGTGGCCGCCTCCCGCAAGATGTCCGCGGAACTGGAGGCGCTCGCCGGGCCCGACCTCCTGCACGTGTCGGTCGACCTGATGGACCGGGAGGCTCCCGGGCAGGTGGTCGAGCGCGCGGTGACCGAATTCGGCGGGCTCGACATCCTGGTGAACAACGCCGGCGGTCCGCCGCCCGGAACCAGCCTGCCGCGCTTCACCTTCCTGGCACCCACGGACGAGGACTGGCTCGCCATGTTCGAGTTCAACCTGTTCGCCACGGTGCGGGCGATCCGCGCGGCCATCCCGCCGATGCTCGAACGCGGCGGCGGCGCGATCGTCAACGTCTCGTCCACCATGGCGCGGCAGCCGGCCGCCATGAACGTCGACTACTCGGCCGCCAAGGCCGGCATGAACAGCCTCACGAAGTCGCTGTCCGCCGAGTACGGGCCCCAGGGCATCCGGGTGAACACCGTCTCGCCCGGCCCGGTGCGCACCCCGTGGTGGACCGACAAGGGCGGGGCCGCCGACATCATGGCCGGCGCGGTGGGCACCGACCGGGACAGCGTGCTGAACTCGGTCGCCGCGGAGATGATGAACCTGACGACCGGTCGCCTGGCCGATCCGCAGGAGGTCGCCGACGCGATCGTGCTGCTGTGTTCCCCCAGGTCGGCGAGCACGACGGGCTCCGACGTGGTGGTCGACTCGGGGGCGCTCAAGGAGCTGTAGGGAAGAAAACAAGCATGCGTGCTTGATTGCTGCCCGGGTCCGTGCCATCGTGGACCCGTGGTTGAGCTGAACGCGCTGGTCGCGGACCTCCGGGACGAGGGTGCGGAGATCGATGGCCTGGTCCGGGGCCTGGATCGGGAGGCTTGGGCCACCCCGACCCCGGCCGCCGGCTGGACGGTCGCCCACCAGGTCGCCCACCTGGCCTGGACCGACCAGCGGGCGCTGCTCGCGGCCAGGGACCCGGATGGATTCCACGCCGAGGTCGCCCACTACGCCAGCATCGTCCCCGTGGACCGGCTCGACGAGCTGGTCGACCAGTTCGCGGCCGACGGGGCGAAGGCGTCACCCGAGGAACTGCTGGCCAACTGGCGCCAGGGCCGCGCCGACCTGGCGGAAACCCTGCTCGAGCTGCCCGCCGCCACGAAGTTGCCCTGGTACGGGCCGCCGATGTCGGGGCCGTCCATGGCGACCGCGCGGCTCATGGAGACCTGGGCCCACGGCAACGACATCGCCGACGCGCTCGGCGTGCGCCGCGAACCGACCGGCCGCCTCCGGCACGTGGCGCACATCGCCGTGCGAACCCGCGACTGGGCCTACATCGTGCGTGGGCGCACCCCACCGACCGAGCCGTTCCGCGTCGAACTGACCGCGCCCGACGGTGCCGTGTGGACCTGGGGACCGGAGGACGCCACCCAGCGGATCACCGGCCCGGTGCTCGACTTCTGTCTCCTGTGTACCCAACGGGTGCACCGCGCGGACACCGCGATGGTCGCGATCGGTGCCGACGCCGACGGGTGGTTGGACATCGCCCAGGCCTTCGCCGGCCCGCCCGGAAAAGGGAGGGCGGCCCGATGATCCGCATCGGCAACGCGTCCGGCTTCTACGGCGACCGGTTCGCCGCCATGACCGAGATGCTGACCGGCGGCGAGCTGGACGTGCTGACCGGCGACTACCTGGCCGAGCTGACCATGCTCATCCTCGGCCGCGACAAGATGAAGGACGCGAGCCGGGGCTACGCGCGGACGTTCCTCAGCCAGCTCGAGGAAGGCCTGGGGCTGGCCCACGAACGCGGCGTGAAGATCGTGACCAACGCCGGCGGGCTGAACCCCGCCGGTCTGGCGGACGCCGTCCGCGCCCTGGCCGAGCGGCTCGGGCTGCCAGTCCGGGTGTCCCATGTGGAGGGTGACGATCTGCTGGGCCGCGGTTTCGACGGCGCGCTCACGGCGAACGCCTACCTCGGCGCGTTCGGCATCGCCGAGTGCCTGACCGCCGGCGCGGATGTCGTGGTCACCGGCCGCGTCACCGACGCGTCGCTGATCGTCGGACCGGCGATCGCGCACCACGGCTGGACCCGCGACGACCTGGACGCGCTGGCCGGCGCCACGGTCGCCGGCCACGTGATCGAGTGCGGCACCCAGGCCACGGGCGGCAACCTCGCGTTCTTCACCGAACTCGCCGACCTCACCCACCCGGGTTTCCCGATCGCCGAGATCGCGGCCGACGGCTCCTCGGTGATCACCAAACACGACGGCACGGGCGGCGCGGTCACCATCGACACGGTCACCGCGCAGCTGCTGTACGAGATCGGCGGCCCGCGCTACCTCGGCCCCGACGTGACCAGCCGGTTCGACACGATCGCGCTCAGCACGGCCGGTCCGGACCGGGTGGCGATCAGCGGGGTGCGCGGCGAGGCACCGCCGGACACGGTGAAGGTGTGCGTCAACACGCTCGACGGGTTCCGCAACAGCATGACGTTCGTCCTGTGTGGACTCGACATCGACGCCAAGGCCGCGCTCACCCGCCGGCAGCTCACCGACACGATCGGCGCGGACGGTCTGCGGTGGACACTCGCGCGCACCGACCACGAGGACGCGGACACCGAGGAGACGGCCAGCGCGCTGCTCCACGTCACCATCAAGACGCCCGACCCCCAGCGTGCCAAGGCGTTCTCGCGGGCGGCGGTCGAGCTGGCACTCGCGTCGTACCCGGGCTTCACGCTCACCTCGCCGCCCGGCGACGGCTCGCCGGTCGGTGTGTACCGGCCGGAGTACGTGCCACAGCACGAGATCGAGCAGGTGGCCGTGCTGCCGGACGGCACCCGCCGCGCGATCGCGCCGCCGTCGGTCACGGGTTCGGAGCCGGCGCCGGTGATCGAGGAGGCCAGCCCGGTCCCGGGTGGGCCCACCCGGCGGGTTCCGTTGGGGACTCTCGTCGGCGCCCGCTCCGGCGACAAGGGCGGCGACGCCAACCTCGGCGTGTGGGTTCGTGACGTGACCGCCTATCCGTGGCTGGCGGCCGAACTGACCGTCGACCGGCTGCGGGAGTTGTTGCCGGAGGCCAAGGACCTGGAGATCGAGCGGCACCCGCTGCCGAACCTGAACGCCGTCAACTTCGTGCTGCACGGGCTGCTCGGTCAGGGCGTGGCGGCCTCGACCCGGTTCGACCCGCAGGCCAAGTCGCTGGGCGAGTGGCTGCGTTCGCGGCACGTGGACATCCCGGAGGCGCTGCTGTGACGGATCCATTCCGGACTCCGGAGCGCGCCGCGCTGCGGGAGACCACGCGGCGGTTCATCGAGCGGGACGTGGTGCCGCACCTCGACGAGTGGGAGCGGGCCGGCGAACTGCCCCGCGACCTGCACCGCACGGCCGGCGCGCTCGGGCTGCTCGGCGTCGCGTTCCCCGAGTCGGCGGGCGGCGGTGGCGGCGACGTGATCGACGCGATGACCGTCACCGAGGAGGTCCACTACGCGGGCGGCTCCGGCGGGCTCGTGGCGTCGCTGTTCACCTCGGGCATCGCGTTGCCGCACATCGTCACCTCGGGCGATCCGGCGCAGATCGACCGCTGGGTCCGGCCGACGTTGACCGGTGAGCTGATCGGCTCGCTGGCCGTGACCGAGCCCGACGGCGGGTCGGACGTGGCGAACGTTCGAACGAGCGCCAAGCGGGACGGCGACCACTACGTCGTCAACGGGTCGAAGACGTTCATCACCTCCGGTTGCCGCGCCGACTTCGTGACCACCGTGGTCCGCACGGGCGACGCCGGCGCACACGGCCTGTCGCTGCTGGTCGTCGAGCGCGACACACCGGGGTTCACGGTCAGCCGCAAGCTCGACAAGATGGGCTGGCTGTGCTCGGACACGGCCGAACTGTCCTACGAGGACGTGCGGGTGCCGGCCGAGAACCTGGTGGGCGCCGAGGGTTCCGGGTTCGCCCAGGTCGCCACCCACTTCGTCACCGAACGGCTCGCGCTGGCCGTCCAGGGTTATGCCACCGCGCAGCGCGCGCTGGACCTGACGGTGGAGTGGTGCCGGCTGCGGGAGACGTTCGGTCGCCCGCTGATCTCGCGGCAGGTGGTGCAGCACAAGCTCGCGGAGATGGCCCGCCGGGTCGACGTGGCTCGCACCTACGCCCGGAGCGTGGCCGTCCGGTTCGCGGCGGGTGAGCCGCTGATCGCCGAGGCGTGCTTCGCGAAGAACACGGCCGTCGAGACGGGTGAGTGGGTGGTGAACGAGGCGGTCCAACTGCACGGCGGGCTCGGCTACATGCGGGAGTCCGAAGTGGAGCGGCACTACCGGGACGTCCGGATCCTCGGCATCGGGGGCGGCACGAACGAGATCCTCACGGGACTGGCGGCGAAAGTGTTGGGGTACACCGCATGACCACTCTTCGGTCCACAGTAGATCTGAACGCCACCGAGTTCGGTGCGAACCGGGACGCGATGCTCGCCAAGCTCGCGGAGATCGACGCCGAGCACGCGAAAGCGGTGGCCGGCGGCGGTGACAAGTACGTGGACCGGCACCGCAAGCGCGGCAAGCTCCTGGTGCGCGAACGCATCGAGTTGCTGCTCGACCCCGACTCGCCGTTCCTCGAACTGTCTCCACTGGCCGCGTGGGGCACCGACTACCGGGTCGGCGCGAGCGTGGTCACGGGCATCGGGGTGGTCGAGGGCGTCGAGTGCCTGATCAGCGGCAGCGATCCGACGGTCAAGGGTGGCGCGAGCAACCCGTGGACCGCCAAGAAGAGCTACCGCGCGGCCGACATCGCCGCGCAGAACCGGTTGCCCACCATCAACCTGGTGGAGTCGGGTGGCGCGGATCTTCCGACGCAGAAGGAGATCTTCATCCCGGGCGGGCGGATCTTCCGCGACATCACCCGGGCGTCGGCGGCCGGCTGCCCGACGGTCGCGCTGGTGTTCGGCAACTCCACGGCCGGCGGCGCGTACCTGCCCGGCATGTCCGACTACGTGGTGATGGTGGCCGAGCGCGCGAAGGTGTTCCTCGGTGGACCGCCGCTCGTGAAGATGGCCACCGGTGAGGAGTCCGACGACGAGTCGCTCGGTGGCGCGGAGATGCACGCCCGGACTTCCGGCCTGGCCGACTACCTGGCGGTCGACGAGCAGGACGCCATCCGCATCGGCCGACGCATCGTGGCGCGGCTCAACTGGCGCAAGCAGGGTCCCGTGCCCGATGACGACTACGCCGAGCCGCTGTACGACCCGGAGGACCTGCTCGGCATCGTGCCGGCCGACCTGAAGGTGCCGTTCGACCCGCGTGACGTGATCGCGCGGGTGGTGGACGGCTCGGACTTCGACGAGTTCAAACCGTTGTACGGCACCAGCCTGGTCACCGGGTGGGCCCGGATCCACGGCTACCCGGTGGGCATCCTGGCGAACGCGCGGGGCGTGTTGTTCAGCGAGGAGTCGCAGAAGGCCGCGCAGTTCATCCAGCTGGCCAACCAGATCGACACGCCGCTGCTGTTCCTGCACAACACCACCGGTTACATGGTGGGCAAGGAGTACGAGCAGGGCGGCATCATCAAGCACGGCGCCATGATGATCAACGCGGTGTCCAACTCGAAGGTGCCGCACCTGTCCGTCCTCATGGGAGCGTCCTACGGCGCCGGCCACTACGGCATGTGCGGCCGGGCCTACGATCCGCGGTTCCTGTTCGCCTGGCCGAGCGCGAAGTCCGCGGTGATGGGTCCGGCGCAGCTGGCCGGGGTGCTGTCCATCGTGGCCAGGCAGGCCGCCGCGAGCCGGGGCCAGGAGTACAACGAGGAGCACGACGCGGCCATGCGGTCCATGGTGGAGGGTCAGATCGAGGCGGAGTCGCTGCCCATGTTCCTGTCCGGCATGCTCTACGACGACGGGATCATCGATCCCCGGGACACCAGGACGGTACTGGGCATGTGCCTGTCCACCATCCACACCGGACCGGTCAGCGGTGCTGACGGTTTCGGTGTCTTCCGGATGTGACCGCATGATCACCACACTGCTCGTCGCCAACCGCGGGGAGATCGCCCGCCGGGTGTTCCGCACGTGCCGGGCGCTCGGCATCGCCACGGTGGCCGTGTACTCCGACGCCGATGCCGGTGCGCCACACGTCCGTGAGGCCGACGCGGCCGTGCGGCTGCCCGGCACCGCGCCGGCCGACACCTACCTGCGGGCCGACCTGCTGATCGCGGCCGCCCGGACGTCCGGCGCGGACGCCGTCCACCCGGGTTACGGGTTCCTGTCGGAGAACGCGGCGTTCGCCACGGCCGTGATCGACGCCGGTCTCACCTGGGTCGGGCCGACGCCGGCCGCCATCGAGACCATGGGCTCCAAGATCGAGTCGAAGCGCCTGATGGCCGACGCCGGGGTGCCGGTGTTGTCCGAACTGGACTCGGCTTCGCTCGGCGAGACCGACCTTCCGGTGCTGGTCAAGGCATCCGCCGGTGGCGGCGGTCGGGGCATGCGCGTGGTCCGCACGCTCGATGAGCTGGCGTCCCAGGTGGAGGGTGCGAGCGCGGAGGCCGCGTCGGCGTTCGGCGACGGCACGGTGTTCTGCGAGCCGTATCTGGAGACCGGCCGACACATCGAGGTGCAGGTGCTGGCCGACCAACACGGCACCGTGTGGGCGGTGGGTGAGCGGGAGTGCTCGATCCAGCGCCGGCACCAGAAGATCGTGGAGGAGTCGCCGTCCCCGCTGGTGGAGCGGCTGCCAGGCATGCGGGACCAGCTGTTCGACGCGGCCCGCGCGGCGGCCAAGGCCATCGGCTACGTCGGCGCCGGCACGGTCGAGTTCCTGGCCGATGACACCGGCCGGTTCTACTTCCTGGAGATGAACACCCGGCTGCAGGTCGAGCATCCGGTCACCGAGTGCGTGACCGGCCTGGACCTGGTGGGGTTGCAGCTCGGCGTCGCGGAAGGACAGTCGCTACCGCCCGAGCCGCCGCCGTCGGTCGGGCACGCGATCGAGGTGCGACTCTACGCCGAGGACCCGGCGGCCGACTGGCGCCCGCACAGCGGAACACTGCACCGGTTCGAGATCCCAGGCGTGGCAACGGAGTTCGCCGTCCCCCTGGGAGCCGGCATCCGGCTGGACTCCGGGGTGGTCGACGGTGATGTGGTGAGCCCGCACTACGACCCGATGCTCGCCAAGGTGATCGCCGTGGCACCCAACCGCGACGCGGCCGCCCGCTCGCTCGCCGCGGCACTGACCAGGGCGCGGATCCACGGCGTCACCACGAACCGGGACCTGCTGGTGCGGATCCTGCGGCACCCGGCGTTCCAGGCGGGCGACACGGACACCGCGTTCTTCACCCGCCACGGGCTGGCCGAACTGGCGGCGCCGCTGGCCGACGCGGACGCCGTGCGGTACTCGGCGCTGGCCGCGGCGCTCGCCGACGCGGCCGCGAACCGGGCGGCCGCCAAGGTGCTCGGCCGGCTGCCGAGCGGCTGGCGCAACGTGGTCTCCGCGCCGCAGGTCAAGCGGTTCACGGTGGGCGAGTCCGAGCACGAGGTGTCCTACCGGCTCACGCGATCCGGGCTGACGGTGGACGACGCTTCGCTCGTGTCCGCGACACCGGAGGTTGTCGTGCTGGACCTCGCCGGAGTGCGCCGACGGTTCGACGTGGCGCTCCATCCCGGACTGTCGTGTGTGGACTCCGCACTCGGATCGGTGACGCTGACACCGGTCGGGCGCTTCGCCGATCCCGCCGACCAGGTGGTCGCCGGGTCGTTGCTCGCCCCCATGCCCGGCACGGTCGTGCGCGTCGCCGTGGCGCTCGGCGACCGGGTGAGCGAGGGCCAGCCGCTGCTGTGGTTGGAGGCCATGAAGATGCAGCATCAGATCAACGCCCCGGCCGACGGTGTGATCACCGAACTCGGTGTCGGTACGGGGGATCAGGTCGACGTGGGCCGCGTGCTCGCCGTCGTGAGTCTCGAGGAGGAGTCGTGACAGCGTTTTCCGAGTCCGATGAGCGTCAGGCACTGCGGGCGGCGGTCGCCGACCTCGGCAAGCGCTACGGCGGGGAGTGGTTGCTGAAGAAGGCCCGCGCGGGCGAGAAGTCGTCGGAACTGTGGGACGAGGCCGGCAAACTCGGCTATCTCGGCGTGAACGTGCCGGAGGAGTACGGCGGCGGTGGCGGCAACATCGGCGACCTCGCGGCCGTGGCCGAGGAGTTGGCGGCCAACGGGTGCGGGTTGCTGCTGATGGTGGTGTCGCCCGCCATCTGCGCGACGATCATCAGCCGGTACGGCACCGACGAGCAGAAGCAGAAGTGGTTGCCGCGGTTCGCCGACGGGTCGCTGCGGATGGCGTTCGCCATCACCGAACCCGACGCCGGTTCCAACTCCCACAAGATCACCACCACGGCGCGCCGCGACGGCGACGAGTGGGTCCTCAGTGGACGGAAGGTGTTCATCTCCGGAGTGGACGAAGCCGCGGCCGTGCTCGTGGTGGGGCGCACGGAGGACGCGAAGACCGGCAAGCTGAAGCCCGCCCTGTTCATCGTGCCGACCGACGCGCCGGGGTTCGAGTACCAGCCGATCGAGATGGACTTCATCTCACCGGACAAGCAGTTCATGCTGTTCCTCGACGACGTCCGGCTGCCGGCCGACGCGCTCGTCGGATCGCAGGACGCGGCTCTCATGCAGTTGTTCGCGGGCCTCAACCCCGAACGGATCATGGCGGCGTCGTTCGCCATCGGCATGGGCCGGTACGCGTTGGGCAAGGCCGTGGAGTACGCGAAGACCCGGCAGGTGTGGAGCGCGCCGATCGGCGCGCACCAGGCGGTGGCGCATCCGCTGGCCGAGGCGAAGATCGAGCTGGAGCTGGCGAAGGTGATGACCCAGAAGGCGGCCGCGCTGTACGACTCGGGCGACGACATGGGTGCCGGCGAGTCGGCGAACATGGCGAAGTACGCGGCGGCCGAGGCGTCGATCAAGGCGGTGGACGCGGCGGTGCAGGTGCACGGCGGCAACGGCCTGACCGCCGAGTACGGCCTGGCCGCGCTGGTGGCGGCCGCGCGGGTGAACCGGATCGCGCCGGTCAGCCGCGAGATGATCCTGAACTTCGTCGCCCAGAACACCCTGGGCCTACCCAAGTCGTACTGATGACGGACGTTCTCCGGGAGCCGCAACAGGATCGCAGCCGGGCGACGCGCAAACGGTTGCTGGAGGCGGCGATCGAGTGTCTGGCCGAGTTGGGATGGTCGGGCAGTACGGTCGCCGTGGTCGCCGAGCGGGCGGGGGTGTCGCGCGGCGCGGCGCAGCACCACTTCCCGACGCGCGAGGACCTGGTGACGTCGGCGGTCGAGTACGTGGCGGAGGAGCGGCTGGCCCGGCTCCGCTCGCACGCCGGCGGGCTGCCCACCGGTCCCGGCCGGACCCAGGCCGTGATCGACATGGTGGAACACATGTACACGGGCCCACTGTTCCGCGCGGCGATCCACCTGTGGGTGGCGGCTTCGTCGGACGCCCGGTTGCGCGAGCGGGTGGTGGGCCTGGAGGCGCACGTCGGCCGGGAGACCCACCGGGCGGCTCTGGTGCTGCTGGGCGTGGACGAGTCGCAGCCCGGCGCGCGGGAAGCGGTACAGGCGACGCTGGACATGGCCCGCGGGCTCGGCCTGGCCAACCTGCTGACGGACGACAGCCGCCGGCGGACGCGGGTGCTGCGCCAGTGGGCATCCATGCTGGACGCGTCCCTGCATGCCTGAGCCCTGGACGCCTTCGGCCCCCCGGATTCCAGCCTACCGGTCGGCACCGACAGAAACGCGGGCGCAAGATCGACTGCCGGGGAGTTGTCCACAGCGGATCGGTTGTCCACAGGTGCGGGTCGCGGCGGCCGGAAATGTCCGACCTCGCCGGTAGGCTTGATTCCGGGGGCCGGAGGCGTCCGGCTCAAGGGGCGTCGTAGACCAGGGTGTAGCGCCAGAACAGGCGGCGCCGGATTCGGGCGCCCGGTAGCTCCTGCGCGGCGGCTGCCCGGATGTCGGCCATGGTCTCGGCGGGATCGGCCGTCGGGGCCGTCATGTGCGAGGGCGTCGCCGCGGCGCGGGTCGGGTGCTTGACCAGGCCGACGATCGGGTTGGCGACGAGAGAAGGCAGGGCAGTGAGCAGGTCGGCGGGACCGGCCTCGCGGTAGCAGCCGACCACCACGAGCCGCCCGCCCGGAGTGAGGCAGTCACGCAGTCCACGCAGCGTGGGCACCAGCGGGAGGTGGTGCAGCACCGCGACCAGGGTGATGGCGTCCCAGCGCCGGCGCGGATCGCGGCTGGCGAAGTCGCCGGGAACGATGGTGACCGCGGGGTCGTCGGCGAAGCGTTCCGTCGCCACGCGGGCGGTCGCGGGGTCGGGTTCGAGGCCCGTGACCGTGGCCGTGGCCGCGCGGTGGCGGAGTCGGGCGACGAGATTCCCCGTGCCACACCCGACATCGAGCACGTGCCCGGCTACCCGGCGGGCGACCCAGGGACCGTAGTGGTCGTTGTGGCTCCACGGATGGAGCCGGTTGAACCGGTCGAGCGCGGACAGCAGCACCGCGCCATTATCGGGGAGCGGCCGCGGCCACCGGCGTCGATGGCACCGCGGGCGGCGTCGATCGGGGCACGAGCATCGTCACCAGGACGCCCGCCGCCGCCGCTCCGGCCGCGATCAGGAACGCCACCCGGAAGCCCGTCAGCGACGGCACGGTCAGCGTCCCCACGGTGAGCGTCATCTGCGCCAGCAGCGTCGCCATCACGGCACTCGAGATCGACGTGCCCACCGAGCGCGACAGGGAGTTCAGCCCGTTGGCCGACGCCGTCTCCGACAGCGGCACCGCACCCATGATCAGGCCCGGCATGGCGGCGTAGGCGATCCCCACCCCGGCGCTCACGATCACGACCGCCACCATGATCTCGAAGGCGTTGTGCAGCAGGAGGGTCGACGCCAGGTAGCCCACCGCCACGATCGACGCGCCGACCATCAGCGACGTGCGGGCCCCGTGTCGCCGGGTGAGCCGCGCGGACACGGGTGACAGCAGCATCATCACCAGGCCACCGGGCGCCATCCACAGCCCGGCCGCCACCATCGACTGGCCCAGCCCGTAGCCGGTGATCGCCGGCGCCTGCAGCAGCTGCGGCAGCACCAGCGACGAGCTGTACATGGAGAACCCGACGAGTACGGACGCCAGGTTCGTGAACAGCACCGGCCGGCGCGCGGAAACCCGCAGGTCGACCAGCGGATACCGGGTCCTCAGCTGGTAGACGCCCCACACGGCCAGCACGACCACGGCCGCCGCGAACAGGCCCAGCGTCGTGCCGCTGCCCCAGCCCCACGTGGCGCCCTTGGTGATCGCGAGCAGCAGGCACACGAGGCCGGTCGCCAGCCCGATGGTGCCGGGCACGTCGAACCGGCCGGGCGCGCGCAGCGGTGAGTCCGGGATGAACGCCCACAGCAGCGCCAGGCACGCCGCGCCCAGACCGGCGGCCAACCAGAACAACACGCGCCACGACGACGTCTGCGCGATCACCGCCGACACCGGCAGCCCGACCGCGCCGCCGACCCCGAGCGTCGCGCTCATCATGGCGATCGCCGTGCCGACCTTCTCCGCGGGAAGAATGTCCCGCATGATGCTGATACCCAGCGGAATCACGCCCATGGCGCAGCCCTGCAGGCCTCGGCCGACGACCATCGGCAGCAGCGAGTCGGCCAGCGCGGACACCACCGAGCCGGCCACCAGCACCACGAGGCTCGCGAGCAGTACGGGACGCTTGCCGTAGAGGTCGCCCAGCCGCCCGCTCACCGGGGTGATCACGGCGGCGGCGAGCAGCGTGACCGTGATGACCCAGGACGCGTCGGCCGCGTTCGTGTGCAGGATGGTCGGCAGGCTGGGGATGAGCGGGATGACCAAGGTCTGCATGAACGACGCGACAAGACCACAACTGGCCAGCACGATGACGGTGAATCCGGGACGCTGGCGCACATGTGTACGGTACACATCTAGTCATGGAGGACGGCGCAATGCGTGGTGGAGAACACCTCCTCGACCACATCGAGCGGGAGCTGACGCTGATCAGCCGCCATCAGCTGGCCACGACCGCGCGCGGCGTGCTCGAGCGATCGGCCTACCTGCTGCTCAGCCGCATCGACGCGACCGGCCCGATGACCGCCCGCGAGCTGGCCGACGCGCTCCAGCTGGAGATCTCCACGGTCACCCGCCAGGTCAGCGCCATGCTGCGTGACGACCTGGTGGTACGCATCCCCGACCCAGCCGGCGGACCGGCCCGCCGGCTGCGGATCACGCCCACCGGCGCCACGCGGCTGGCCACCGACCAGGAGCGGTACCGGTCCGGTCTCGGCCGGTTGATCGCCGACTGGCCGGACGCCGACCGCGCGGACCTCTACCGCCTGCTGCGTGCGCTCAACGAACGGATCGAGACCGCGCAGGGCACCCCCTGGCCACGCCCGGAGTGACGCCGGATCATGATCAACGGCGGCCTCCCGCCCCCGATCTCCAGCGTAGTCACCAGCACCGAAATTTTCGGCCGGTCCCAGCCCCACCTCTCGGCGCCACCACCGACTACCGGCGAGTCCCACGTTCAACCCCGGCGAGTCCCACGTTGAGACCCGACGAGTCCCGCGATCAAGCCCCGCGAGTCTCCCTCGCTGGACACCCGAGTCGCCGGTTCGCGAACCGGCCCGCGGTCGCGAACCGCCAACTCGCGTGCCGCGAGTGGGGGACTCGCCGGTCGCGAACCGCCAACTCGCGTGCTGCGAGTGGGGGACTCGCGTGGGCTGAACGTGGGACTCGCCGGGTGGTGACGGTGGCCCGGTACGCGGGGGCAGTACCGGGTCACCGAGTCAGGGGGTCAGGAGTACAGCTCCACCTCCGCCACCGCGGTCGTACCGGTGACCCGGACCTGTGTGACCGTCGCGTTCACCCGCTGGTAGCTCAGGCAGTAGCCCTTGATGTCGTCGAACCGGGCGATCTCCTGCCACGTCCCGTCGACCAGGCCCTCGACCCGCGCGTCGGAGCTGACGCCGTACGCGAGCCGCACGCCGATCTCCGTCAGGTGCCGGGGCGAGGCGAACGTGTGGTGCCCGGCCGAGCGGGCCGTCGCCTCGACGAGGGTCCCCGCCGCCGGTCGCGTGACCGTGATGAACTTCTTCCATACGCGGTACTTGTTGTCGATCGTGAACCCGCTGTCCCCCGGCGGGCAGCCCCACGACGGCGCGCAGTTGTCGCCGACCACGATCACCCGGTCGTTCGCCACGGCCGCGTGGTTCCCGTTGCCCGACGAGCCGTGGTAGGGCAGGCCGTTCTGCGGGTAGTTCACGTACGTGCGCCTGGCCTGGATGAACGTCTTGCCGCCGTCGGTGGAGATGGCGAACCAGTTGTCCGGCCGGCCGAACCGCAGCGTCATGGCGCCGTTGCCCAGCAGGACGAGGCTGGGGGACACGCCGTAGCGGCGAACGCCCCGCTCGTCCGGCCGGATCTGGTAGCCGGAGTCGTACGAGATCGGCAGCACCTTGTGCCCGGTCCACACCTGGCCCTGCGGCGAACGCGCGGTGATCAGCTTGATGTGCTTGCGTGCCGCGCCGGCGGGCACGACCTCGTCCTGGGTGACGACCGCGACCATCTCGCCGTTCGGCGCCCAGCTGATGCCCGCCTCGTCGTACTGCTGGGTGGCCGAGGACGTGATGATCGGGCCGAGCCGCGTCCAGGTGACGCCACCGTCGCGGCTGATGGCCGTCTCGACGCGTGTGCCGAGGTCACCGGTGAACTTCGTGTAGTACGAGAGGTACAGGTTGCCGGCGCCGTCGGTGATCATGCCCTGGTTGACCCGCAGGCCGCGGTTCATGCCGCCCCAGGTGAAGCCGGACGTGGTGGTCAGCGTCGAGGCGATCGGCTGCCAGGACGCGCCGTTGTCCGACGACTTCTTCACCCGCAGGTTGACCTTCGTGGTGCTCGCGATGGAGATCGGGATGAACGCGACGTCGATCAGCGTGCCGTCGGCCAGCCGCGCGGCCGTGCCGAACGACGTGTCGTCCTCCTCGTGAGCGCTGGGGAAGGTGTTGCCGCCGTCGGTCGAGCGCTTGTAGCCGATGACCGGGTCGGCCGAGCCGACGTCCGGGTTCTGTGACCAGCCGTTCATGACGACCGAGCCCATGGCGGAGACGCCCGGGTTCCCGACGATCGACCCGTCGGCCGGACCGGTGTGGACGGTGACGGGCTGCGTCTGGCTCCAGCCCCACGCGGCGGCGGGCTCCGCGTGGCCGGGAACCGTGGTGCCGACGGCCGCGAGCGCCGCGGCGGCGACGATGAGACGTACCTTCATCCGCCGAGAGTGACGCACGTCGCTAACAAGCCGCTAATACGGATTTGGCGAATGCCGGCCACTTGGGCAATAATAAACGGCTGGCTATTCCAGAAATATCGGGAAGCCAGCCGAATGAAACAGATTCTAGCGGATGCGAGGCACCTTTGTCAAAGGCGCAGTACGACGCGGAGTTGGCCGCCGAACGCGAGCACATCGCGTTTCTCTACGAGCGGCTCGACGCCGAGCGGGCGGCTGCCTCCGGCCGGCTGGCCGGCGTGCTGAGCGACAGCTCGTCGGAGACCACCGAGGACCTGTGGCAGCGCGATGTGGCCGCCACGCAGCTGAACAGGCGGATCGGCCTGCTGGGGGTGGCCGACAACGGTCTGTGCTTCGGGCGGCTCGACGAGCGGTCGGGCGAGCGCGTCTACATCGGCAGAATCGGCCTTTTGGACGAGGACAACGACTACGAACCGCTGCTCATCGATTGGCGCGCCCCGGTGGCGCGCGCATTTTACGTGGCCACCGCCGCGAATCCCGAGGGGTTCACCCGGCGGCGGCATTTCCGTGCCCGGGGGCGTAGAATACTCGGCTTTCACGACGACATGCTCGAACACGGTGTGGCGGACAGTGACGAGGTGCTGCTCGCCGCCCTGAACGCGCCCAGGTCGGAGACCATGGGCGACATCGTGGCCACCATCCAGGCCGAGCAGGACGAGATCATCCGCCTCGACCGCTCGGGCGTGGTCGTGATCGACGGTGGTCCGGGCACCGGCAAGACGGTGGTCGCGCTCCACCGGGTCGCCTATCTGCTCTACACGCACCGTGAGCGGATGTCCCGCCGCGGCGTGCTGATCGTCGGCCCGAACACCGGATTCCTGCGCTACATCGGCGGCGTCCTGCCGTCGCTCGGCGAGACGGACGTGGTCTTCGCGACCCCCGGCGAGCTGATGCCCGGCGTCCGCACGCGGCGGGAGGACTCGGCCCACGCTCGGCGCGTCAAGGGTGACCTCGCCATGGTCGACGTGCTCCGCGCCGCCGTCGCGAACCGCCAGGAACTGCCGGACTCGCCCATCGCCATCGAGCTGGACGACGTCACCGTGGAGATCGACGCTGCCGTCGCCTCCGCCGCCCGCGACCGCGCGAGGGCCCGTGGGCTGGTGCACAACCGGGCGCAGGAGGTGTTCCACGAGTCGCTGATCCTGTCGCTGGCGGAGGTGGCGGTGGACCGCATCGGCGAGGGGTGGCTGCACGCCCGCGAGACGCCGGATCTGGCCGCCGACCTGGCGGCGGACGTCCGTCGCGAGCTGATCACCAGCGACCAGTTGGCCGCCGCCGTGGAGACGCTGTGGCCGCGACTGTCCACGCAGCGCCTGCTGGCCGACCTGTACACGTCGCGGTCCCGGCTGGCAGCCGCCTGCGGCGCGCTGCCCGATGCCGACCGCGACGTCCTCCATCGCGAGCGCGGCGACGCGTGGACGGTGTCGGACGTGCCGTTGCTGGACGAGGCCGTGGAGTTCCTGGGGGAGTACGCGTCCGAGGAGGAGGCGGAGCAGGCGCAGCGGGAGCAGGAGGCGTATGCCCGGGGTGTGCTGGACATCCTCGACACGGACGAGGACCCGGACGAGGAGACGCTGCGGGCGGTCGACCTGATCGACCCCGGTCAGCTGGCCGAGCGTCAGGAGGAGCGCGACCACCGGTCGCTGGCCGAGCGCGCGGCGGCCGACCGCGAGTGGACCTACGGCCACGTGGTGGTCGACGAGGCGCAGGAACTGTCCGCCATGGACTGGCGGGTCCTGATGCGGCGCTGCCCCAGCCGGTCGATGACCATCGTCGGCGACCTGGCCCAGCGTCAGTCCCCGGCGGGCGCCGGATCATGGGCGTCCATGTTGGACACCTACGTGCCCGGCCGGTGGGCCTACCGGCAGCTGACCATCAACTACCGCATGCCGGCCGAGATCATGGACGTCGCGGCGTCGCTGCTGTCCACGATGGACGCGACGCTGCAGCCGCCGAAGTCGGTACGCAGCAGCGGGGTACGGCCGTGGTCGCGTGCGGCGACCGAGTCCACACTGGCCGCGGTGGTGACCGAACAGGTGGCGCAACTGCAGGAGGAAGTGGGCGCCGGCTCGGTGGCGGTGATCGCCCCGGACGGCGCCACCCTGAACGTGGACGCGCTGCTACTGCCCCCGCGAGCGGCGAAGGGTCTGGAGTTCGACGCGGTGATCGTGGTGGAACCGCAGCGAATCCTGGCGGAGGAGGCCGGGGCGGCGGAGCTGTACGTAGCTTTGACCAGGGCGACTCAGCGCCTGGGCGTGGTCCACACGGAACCCCTTCCGGAGGCCCTGACCATCCTGGACCCGATCAGCTGACCCGCGAGCGCATCGGCTTGCGCAACAAGACCGGGACACCCTCTGATCGCGGGGTCGCCGCCAGACCGAGCACCCTCTGCAAACCGGGGCGCACCTCAACCGCCGGGTGCAACACCCGGATACGCCGCGAGAGTTGGGCCCCGCCCCGACTCAACGCGCACGGCAACAACACGTCCGCCACCAGCGTGAACGGCAACCTCACCGGCCGCAACAAGATCAACCGCGGCCGTCGGCCCCCCGATCACCAGTGTAGTCGCGAGCACCGACAGTTTCGATGCGTCAGCGCGACCGCAGCCGGTTGCGGTGACGCCACCACGCCAGCACCACCAGCGCGGCCACCAGTACCCCCGCCGCGATGATCACCACGGTCGCGGTGTGGTCCTCCTCGACGAGCCCGTCGGGTCGCTCCCCGAATTTCTCGCTCAGCTCATCGGACCGCAGCACGGACTCCCGGCCCGAGTTGATCGACACCTCCACCTGGCTGACCTCGCCGGGGAACGTCGTCCACACGATCTCCGCGATCCGCTCGGTCGCTCGTTCGGCGCCCGCGTCGATCACGTCCGGTTTGTCGGAGTCCAGGATGGCGTTCACGCCCACCTCTGGGTCACCGATCGTGCTGTAGGAGGTGTTGGTTGCCAGGTATCCCTCGCCGATGAGGGTGCTCCGCAACTCGGCGAGGCTGTCGTCGCTCGGCTTCGGCTCCGCCCCGCATCCCACCAGCGCCAACAGCAGGCCCGCCATGACCATGATCGTCCGCATCATCCCCCCAAGGATCAGGCGGGCGAGTTTAGCCGTTTCAGGGTGATCGGGAGGCCCTTGCTGGGAACGGGCAACGCGGTCGGGTCCCAGCGCACCTCGTAGTCCTCCGGGATGGTCCACTCGAAGCGGCGCACCAGTTCGTGCGCAAGCGTTTTCACCTCGTACGTGCCGAAGTGCATGCCGATGCACTTGTGGACCCCGCCCCCGAACGGCATGTAGGCGAACCGGTGCGACTTGTCCTCCCGGCGTGCGGCCGAGAACCGCTCCGGATCGAACGTGTAAGGCGACGTCCAGTACTCCGGCAGCATGTGGTTGATCCACGCCAGCGTGGTGACCAGGACGCCGGCCGGCACGTGGTGCCCCAACAGATCCGTGTCCTTCACCGTCTTGCGCACCATCCACGGTACCGGCGCCACCAGGCGCATGGTCTCCTTCAGCGCGAGGTCGAGGGTCGGCAGGGCGGCAACAGCGTCGACCGTCAGAGGAGCGTCGCCCAGAGCGAGTGACTCGCGGCGGATCTGCGCCTGCCAGGAGGGGTGCTTCCCCAGGTAGTACACGAGAGCCGACGTCGCGATGGTCGACGTGTCGTGGGCGGCCATCATCAGGAAGATCATGTGGTTGACGACGTCCTCGTCGGTGAACGTCTCGCCCTCGTCGGTCCGTGCGTGGCACAGCGCGGCGAACAGGTCGTCGGAGTCGGACGCGCGCTTCGCCGGCAGTGAGCGCCGGAAGTAGTCCTCCAGCACCTTCCGTCCGGACAGCCCGGCCGCCCACCGTCCACCTGGGACGGGCAGACGTACCAGAGCACTTCCGGCCCGCACGGTGGACACGAAAGCAGAAGTCAACCGGTCGCTGTCCGCCCCGATCGTGGACGCCATGAAGATCTTCGTGGCCACGTCGAGCGTGAGTTGCTTGAGTGCCGGATAGACCGGGAACCCCGCGCCGGGCGACCATCCGTCCACACTGGACCGAACCACGGCGCCGACATGCCCCATGTACGCCGAGAGCCGGTCGGCCGTGAACGCCAACTGCATGAGCCGCCGGTGGTGCAGGTGCTCCTCGAAGTCCAGCAACATCAACCCACGGTTGAAGAACGGTCCGATGAAGTAGCGCCACCCCTCCTGCGAGTAGGCCTTGTCCCGGTTGGCGAACACCACCTGCGTGGCCTCGGGCCCACTGGCCGACACGACGCGGGTCCCGAACGCCCGCACCCACGACACCGGCCCGTGCGAGAGATACCGCTTCATCCCGTAGTCCATGCCGAGACGCAACATCTCGACGCTGTGCCCTACCAGGGGGAATCCGCCGTCCCCCGGCACGGGTGCGAGACCGCTTCCCGCCGGCGGCCTCGCCAGGTCCCGCTTCGGCCAGTCACGCCGCATGAGCCACTCGTCGAGCGCGTTCTTGTCGGTCGCGTAAGGGGCACGTACGTCGGTGGACATGGCCTACCTCCTAGCGTCGAGAAGCGTCGAGAACTGTCACCGCCAGCTCGGACAGTTCGGCCGCGATGCGGCTGCCTGGCCATGACCCGCGGGGTGCGGGCCAGGTCGTTGACGATGGTCAGCGCGGCGTGCACGATCACCCGGGCCTCCGGCTCGGACAGTGCGGGATCGTTGGTACGTAACATTCGCACCCACTGCGCGACGTAGGCGCGCTGCAGCCGGACCAGCTCCCGGCGGTCGCGCTCGGGCACGTTGCCCAGTTCGGTGGCGAACGTGAACATGATGTTGTCCGACCGCAGCACGGTGTCCACATAGGACGACGCGAGCCTGCGCAGCGCGTGCCGGCGGATCGTCGGCACCGCTCGATCGCGCGCTCGGCACCGCGGGCGAGCCGGTCGGCCATCCGGTAGCCGCCGGCCACCAGCATGGCCGACTTGCCGGCGAAGTGCCGGTAGATGCTCGGCCCGGCCATCCCGCCCGCGCGCCGATGTCCTCCATGCTCACCGCGTGGAAGCCGCGCTCGCGGAAGAGTCCCGTGGCGGCCGACAGCAGCTCCTCGCGACGGGACGCGGGCGCGGCCCCTGCCGCCACGACGGCGCCGGATCGTCCGGGAGCGGCACCGCGGATGGGCACCGGCCAGCGCAGCACCGCGTCGGCCAGCCCGGCCAGCAGCTGCTCGAACGCGCCGGCGCGGCGGGCTGACGTGGTGCACGGCCACGCTGCCGAACACGCTCAGCGCCGCCCAGCACAGCAGTTCGGCGTCGGCCGGGGACAGTTCGGGCCGGGCGTCGCGCACCGCGGCCCCACTGCGCCGATCAGCTCGCCGCCGCGCTTCCGGATCTTCGCTGGTCGGCCTGGGCCAGGTGCCGGCCCTCCCAGCGCCACAGCGCGGTGATCTCGCGCCGCTCGACGGCCAGCGCGGCCATGGCGCGCCAGGAGCGCGGCGAGTTGCTCGTCGGCCGTGCCGGGCTGTGGCCAGCGCCTCCTCGGTGACCAGGCCGAACGTGTCCATGCCGGTGAGCAGCACGTGCGCGAGGATGTCCTGCTTGCCCCGGAAATGCCGGTAGACGGCCGGCCCGGTCACCCCCGCGGCCGCGGCGATGTCGTTCACGCCGACCGAGTGGTAGCCGTGCCTGCGGAACAGCTCCGCCGCGGCGTCGGCCAGCTGCGCCCTGCGGTTGCGCGGCCTCCGCGCCGGTCGCGACGTCGGTCCCGGGCTGTCACGTCCCGTACGTAGACGACCTCCACGCTGTTGGCAATGCGCCAACTCGATCCGCTGAACGTGAGACGCTACTTAACACACGCTAATCAGCTGCCGGCGTTGACAACCAGCGGATTCGGTGCCAACATGTTAATGAGGATTAGCGAGCAGGAGAGGACCAGGCGTGACCACCGAAGCTTTCGTCTACGAGGCGATCCGCACCCCGCGCGGCCGGGGCAAGAAGACCGGCTCCCTGCACGGCATCAAGCCGATCTCGCTGGTCGTCGGCCTGATCGACGAGCTGCGCAAGCGCCACCCGAACCCTCGACGCCGACCGCGTCTCCGACCTGCTGCTCGGTGTCGTCACCCCGGTCGGCGACCAGGGCGCGACATCGCCCGCACCGCGGCCATCGCGGCCGGGCTGCCCGACACCGTGGCGGCGTCCAGCTCAACCGGTTCTGCGCCTCCGGGCCTCGAGGCCGTGAACATCGCCGCGCAGAAGGTCGCGCTCCGGCTGGGACGAGCTCATGATCGCCGGTGGCGTCGAGTCGATGTCCCGCGTGCGGCATGGGCACCGACGGCGGCGCGTGGGCCATGGACCCGGACACCGACTACGACACCTACTTCGTCCCGCAGGGCGTCGGCGCCGACCTGATCGCCACGATCGAGGGCTTCTCCCGCGAGGACGTCGACGCCTACGCCGTGCGCAGCCAGCAGCTGGCCGCCAAGGCCAGGAGCAACGGCTACTTCACCAACTCGGTCGTCCCGGTGGTCGACCGCAACGGCCTGACCATCCTCGACCACGACGAGCACATGCGGCCCGAGACCACTGTGGAGGGTCTGGCCAAGCTGCCCGCGTCGTTCGCGGCGCATCGGCGACATGGGCGGCTTCGACGCGGTGGCGCTGCAGAAGTACCACTGGGTCGAGAAGATCAACCACGTGCACCACGCCGGCAACTCGCTCCGGCATCGTCGACGGCGCCGCGCTGGTGCTGGTCGGCAACGAGCAGGTCGGCAAGGACTTCGGCCTGACGCCGCGGGCCCGCATCGTCGCCACCGCGACCTCCGGCGCCGACCCGACCATCATGCTGACCGGCCCGATCCCGGCCACCGAGAAGCTGCTGGCGAAGGCCGGTCTCACGGTCGACGACATCGACCTGTTCGAGCTGAACGAGGCGTTCGCCGTCGGTCGTCATGAAGTATCAGAAGAACCTGAACATCCCGGACGAGAAGCTGAACGTCAACGGTGGCGCCATCGCCATGGGCCACCCGCTCGGCGCGACCGGCGCCATGATCCTCGGCACCATGGTCGACGAGCTGGAGCGCCGGCAGGCCCGCCGCGCGCTGGTCACCCTCTGCATCGGCGGCGGCATGGGCGTCGCGACCATCATCGAGCGCGTCTAAGGAAACGGCAACTCAATGACTGAGACCATTCGCTGGGAGAAGGACGCCGACGGGATCGTCACCCTGACCATGGACGACCCGAACCAGTCGGCCAACACCATGAACCGTGACTACCTGGCGTCGATGGCCGCCACGGTCGACCGGTTGTACGCCGAGAAGGACGACATCACCGGTGTCGTGCTCACCTCGGCCAAGAAGACCTTCTTCGCGGGCGGCGACCTGAACGTCATGAGCGAGGCCACGGCCGACCAGGCGCAGGAGGGCTTCGACTCGTCACGAACATCAAGGCCAGCTGCGTCGCCTGGAGACGCTCGGCAAGCCCGTGGTCGCGGCCATCAACGGCGCGGCGCTCGGCGGCGGCCTGGAGATCGCGCTGGCCTGCCACCACCGGATCGCGGCTGGACGTCAAGGGTTCGCCAGATCGGCCTGCCGGAGGTCACCCTCGGCCTGCTGCCCGGTGGCGGCGGCGTCATCCGCACGGTGCGCCTGCTCGGCATCCAGAACGCGCTGCTGAGCGTGCTGCTGCAGGGCCAGCGCCACAAGCCGGCCAAGGCTCTGGAAGTCGGCCTGGTCCACGAGCTGGTGGCCGGACGTGGACGAGCTGCTGCCGAAGGCCAAGGAGTGGATCAAGGCCAACCCCGAGGCCGTGCAGCCGTGGGACGTCAAGGGCTACAAGATCCCCGGCGGCACGCCGTCGCACCCGTCGTTCGCCGCCAACCTGCCCGCGTTCCCGGCGAACCTGCGCAAGCAGCTCAAGGGCGCGAACATGCCGGCGCCGCGCAACGATCCTGTCCGCCGCCATCGAGGGCGCGCAGGTCGACTTCGACACCGCGATGACCGATCGAGTCGCGGTACTTGTCGAGCTGGTCTCCGGCCAGGTCGCCAAGAACATGATCAAGGCGTTCTTCTTCGACCTGCAGCACATCAACTACGGCGGCTCGCGGCCGGAGGGCTACGAGAAGTTCACGGCGCGGAAGGTCGGCCGTGCTCGGCGCCGGCATGATGGGCGCGGGCATCGCCTACGTCTGCGCGCGCGGTGGCATCGAGGTCGTGCTCAAGGACGTCTCGCTCGAGGCGGCCGAGAAGGGCAAGGACTACTCGGTCAAGCTGTTCGACAAGGCCGTGTCGCGCGGCAAGGTCACCCGGGAGAAGGCCGACGAGACGCTCGCCCGGATCACGCCGACCGACTAGGCCGACGACCTCGCCGGCTGCGACCTGGTCATCGAGGCCGTGTTCGAGAGCACCGAGCTGAAGCACAAGGTGTTCCAGGAGATCGAGGGCATCGTGGCGCCGGACGCCGCTGCTCGGGTCCAACACCTCCACGCTGCCGATCACCGGGCTCGCCGAGGGTGTGAAGCGGCAGGAGGACTTCGTCGGCCTGCACTTCTTCTCGCCGGTCGACAAGATGCCGCTGCTGGAGATCATCGTCGGCGAGAAGACCTGCGACGCGACGCTCGCCAAGGCGTTCGACGTGGCCCAGCAGATCAAGAAGACGCCGATCGTGGTCAACGACTCGCGCGGCTTCTTCACCTCGCGCGTGATCGGCACGTTCATCAACGAGGCCATCGCCATGGTCGCCGAGGGCGTCAACCCGCAGTCGGTCGAGCAGGCCGGTTCGCAGGCAGGCTACCCGGCGCCGCCGCTGCAGCTGATGGACGAGCTGACGCTCACGCTGCCGCAGAAGATCCGCAAGGAGACCAAGGCGGCGGTCCTCGCCGAGGGCGGTACGTGGGTCGACCACGCGTCGGAACCGTTGGTGGACCGGATGGTCGAGGAGTTCGACCGCAAGGGCCGCTCGACCGGCGCCGGCTTCTACTCCTATGTGGACGGCAAGCGCGACGGCCTGTGGTCGGGGCTGTACGAGCACTTCACGAAGCCCGGGTACGAGATCCCGTTCGAGGACATGCAGGAGCGGATGCTCTTCGCCGAGGCACTCGAGACGGTCAAGTGCTTCGACGAGGGCGTGCTCCGCTCGGTGCCGGACGCCAACATCGGGTCCATCATGGGCATCGGGTTCCCGCCGTGGACCGGCGGCGTGATCCAGTACATCAACGGTTACGAGGGCGGCGTCGCCGGTTTCGTGGCGCGGGCGCGTGAGTTGGCGGAGCGCTACGGCGACCACTTCCTGCCGCCCGCCTCGCTCGTGGCGAAGGGCGAGAAGGGCGAGATCTTCGAGTAAACAGGAGGCACGGTCGGCTAGTCTCGCCGACCGTGCCTTCCGCTTATCGTCAGGTCTTCGCCACGCCCGGCCTCCGGTCGGTGATGGTGCTCGGGCTGCTGGCCAAGGTGCCGAACCTGGGCATCGCCGCGGTGATCGTGCTGCACGTGGTGAACGGCCTCGATCTCGGTTTCGGGCCGGGCGGGGTGGCGGCCGCCGTGTGGACGGCCGGCGTCGGGATCGGCGCGCCGTTCCAGGGCCGCGCGCTCGACCGCTACGGGCTGCGGGCGCTGCTGGCCATCGTGGTCGTGGTGCAGGCGGTGTTCTGGGGTTTCGCGCCGCTGCTGCCGTATCCCGCGCTGCTCGGCGCGACCTTCCTCGGTGGACTCCTGACGCTGCCGGTGTTCACCATTCTGCGGCTCACGCTCGCCGTTCTGGTGGCCGAGGAGGTACGGCACACGGCGTACGTGGCCGACTCGATCACCACGGACATCGCCTACATGGCCGGCCCGTCGATCGGCATCCTGCTCGCCACGCAGGCGTCGTCCACTGTGGCCTTCCTGGTGATGGGTGGGCTGGTGGTGCTGGCGGCTCTCGGATTCGCGGTGGTGAACCCTTCACTGCGTTCGGCTGTGTCGGTCGTGGCCTCGGGCCGGTGGCTGACCGGCCGGGTGGCGTGCGTGCTGGGCGTGACGTTCGGCGTGGCGCTGGCGGTGCTCGGGTTCGAGGTGGCGGCCGTCGGCACACTGCAGCGGCTCGGGCAGCTGGAGTGGAGCTGGGTCTTCCTCATCGTGTGCGGGGCGTGCTCGATCGTGGGCGGCTTCGTCTACGGCTCGCTGCGCCGACCGCCGCCGGCTGTGCTGCTCGCCGCGTGCCTGGGCGTGGCGGTGGTGCCCATCGGGTTCGCCGACCACTGGCTGTGGCTGTGCCTGCTGTCCGCGCCGGCGAACTTCCTGATCGCGCCCGCCCTGGCGGCGACGGCGAGTTCGGTGAGTGCGCTGGCACCGGCCGGCAGCAAGGGCGTGGCCATGGGGGCGTACGCGAGCGCCATGATGATCGGCAACGTGGCCGGCTCGCCTCTCGCGGGGGCGGGCCTGGACCTGTCGGGTCCGGTGGCGGCGTTCGCGCTGATCGGTTGCGCGAGCGCTCTGACGGCTTTCTTGGCGTTCCTGGCGGACCGCCGCCTGGGGCGTCTCACGCCGGAAACTCCGCTGACGACGCCGCGGGTCCAGCCCTAGGCTCGTGGTCATGTGGCCACGGGTGGGGAAGTTGCGGGCGCTGGAGCTGGGCACGCCCGGCGAGATGCGGACTTGGCTGAACGGACTGGTCCTTTCCGGAACCAAGCGCGCGACCGCGGGCCTGTACCAGTCGGACTATCTCGACGAGGGCGAGGAACTGGAGCTTCCCGGCGAGCGGCTGGCTCTGCTGGACTCGGCCGGTTCGTCGATCGCCGAGGTATCGGTGGTCTCCGCGTCGCTGGTGCCGTTACCGGCCGTGACCTGGGAGTTCGCCGACGCGGAGGGCGAGGGCTTCCGCTCGGTCGACCATTGGCGTGAGGTTCACGAACGCTTCTGGGCAGGCATCGAGGTGACGGACGAGTCGATCGTGACGTGCGTGTACTTCCGCCTCACAGGGCGATGATCGCGAGGACCACGAGCGCGAGCATGATGACCAGCGCCACGGCGCCGATGGTCAGGAATCCGGTGAACGTCCGGCTTTCCCCGAACGGGGTGAAGTCCTGTTCGGACAGCAGTCCCGGATGCTGCGCCTCGAACTCCGCGGGCGTCACGAAGCCCTCCTGGTCCGTCATCAGCCCTCGCACCACCGGGACGTGCCCGGGCTGGGGCCGGGTGACGACGTCTGGGAAGTCCGTCACCGGCACAGCCAGTGCGTCGACGAGCCGGTTCATCGTCTTCGGTGAGTAGTCGCCGCCACGCAGTCGCAGCAGCAGCTGGTCCTGCCGGTCGAGCACGAACACGTGCTGGCGCATCTCCGGCGCGAACACCGCGGAGACGACACTGCCCACTTCGGACCTCGGGCGCGGCGCCGACGCCGGGCCGAACTCCGTGTCGGTGAGTACGAGACGGCGAGAGCGGATCACTCGCTCGACCTTACCCGGATCATCGCGGCCGGCCGGGGACTCCGGGCCGGGTTTGCCAAGGGTGTGGGCCCGCGAGTGGGCGGTATTCCACGCCCAGCGCGTCCAGCCTGGGCAGGTGATGGGACACCAGGCGGGCCTCGAACTCCTCGTACGAGCGTGGGCCCGCTGGGCTCCACACCACCTCCGCGAAGGCCGCCAGCCGTGGGAACGCCGCGTAGTCCACTCGACGGGGGTTGTCCAGGTGTTCCGACCACACCTGGGCCTGCGCGCCCAGTACCCGATGTGCGGCAGCCGACGGTAGCGCCGTCGGAAGAGGTTCGTAGGAGTACACGTCTTCCAGAGTTCGGACGAAGCCGACCGGGATCGGCTCGTCGGAGTGGGTGGACTGGCGGTGGTCCAGATATACCTCCTGCTCCGGGCACATCACCACGTCGTGGCCCGCCACCGCCGCCGTCACGCCGGCCGCCTCGCCTCGCCACGACGCCACTACCGCGTCCGGCGGCAGGTCGCCCGCGTCCAGGATCTCGTCCCATCCGAGTGCTCGGCGGCCCAGCGTCGCCAGGTGGGCGGCCAGTTGGGCGATGAACCAGCCGTGCAACTGAGTCTCCGCCGTGAAACCGAGAGACGCCATGCGAGCCTGGGCTTCAGCGGAGGCGGCCCACTGCACGGTCGGTACCTCGTCGCCGCCCACGCAGATGATCTCCGACGGGAAGATCGACGCCACGTGGGTCAGCACCTGGCGGTAGAACTCGACGGTCTCGTCGGAAGTGTTCAGCACGTTCTCGTTGATGCCCCAGCTCGTCAGGACCGGCAGGTCCAAACCGGACACTCCCAACCAAGGGTAGGCCGCGATCGCTGCCTGGCTGTGTCCCGGCACGTCCACCTCCGGCACCACGGTCACGTGCCGGGCCGCCGCGTACGCCACGATCTCCCGCAGGTCGGCGACCGTGTAGTAGCCGCCGTGCGGGCGGCCGTCGTGGCCGGGGGTCCCGTTCGGTGGGCGGCCCACCCACGAACCCTCCCGCCACGCCCCGACCTCCGTGAGTCGTGGGTACGCGGGCACCTCGATCCGCCAGCCCTGGTCGTCGGTGAGGTGCAGGTGCAGCACGTTCAGCCGGTGTGCGGCCATCAGGTCGATGAACCGGAACACCGCGGCCTTCGGCAGGAAGTGCCGGGCCACGTCCAGAAGGCAGCCCCGCCACCGGAAGCGCGGATAGTCCAGGACCTCACCGCACGGCAGGACCCACGGTCCACTGTGGATGTCCGCCGCCCGGAACGCGTCCGGGCCGAGCAACTGTCGCAGAGCAGCACGGGCATAGAACTCGCCCGCGGAGTCGGCGGCCACCGCCGTCACCCCGGACGAGGTGATCGTCAGCCGGAAGCCCTCCGCGGGGAGCGAGGGGTCCGAACCCACCTCCAGAACCGGAAGAGAGGACAGCGACAGCTCTCCCGGATCCCGGCGCGCCGACACCGGTCTGGGCAGCAACCCGTCGAACGTGGTCATCCCTTGATCGCCCCCGCCATGCCGGAGATCAGATGTCGTTGCACCAGCACGAAGAACACCAGCACGGGAATGGTCATGAGCGTCGCCCCCGCCATGATCGCGCCCCAGTCCTGTTCCTCCGGCTTGAAGAACACCAACAGTCCCAAGGGGAGCGTCCGGTTCTCCACCCCGGAGATGATGAACGTCCGCGCGAACAGGAAGTCGTTCCACGCGTGGATGAACGACACCACGCTCGCCGCCACCAGCCCCGGCGCCACGAGCGGGAACAGCACCTGCCAGGTGAACCGGAACCGTGACGCGCCGTCGAGCGCGGCCGCCTCCTCGAGTTCCACCGGCACGGCCGACGTGAACCCACGCAGCATCCAGATGGCGAACGGCAGGCAGAAGGCCAGGTGCACCAACACGAGCGACCCGAGCTGGTTGAGCCCGACGGCCGGCACCACGTCACCAAAGGACCGCATGAGGAAGAACAACGGAATGGTCAGCGCCTCGACGGGAATCATCTGCGCCACCAACAACATCACGACCATCATCGTCCGCCCGCGGAACCGGAACCGGGACAGCGCCACGGCCGCGAGGAACGAACAGAACAGCGACAACGCCACCACGATCAACGCCACCACGAGACTGTTCACGAAGTACAGCCCGAAGTTCTCGACGTCGAGCACCCGCCGGAAACTGTCGAACGTCGGCGCGGCCGTCCACGGACGCGGATCGCTCGCCTGGATCTCGCCGGCCGGCTTCAGCGCCGAGAGCACCATCCAGTACAACGGGAAAGCGACGACCGCGGCGATCACCACGCACGCGATGTCCACGAGCAACTGGCGGCCCTTCACCGGACCCCCCGCTGCGCCCGCACGTACAACCCGGTGATGAGCAACAACAACACGGTCATCACCACCCCGATCGCGGCGCCCAGGCCGTACTGCTCACCGGCGAACGCCTTCTGGTAGGCGAAGACGTTGAGCACGAGGTTCTGCCCGGCCACCCCGCCGCCGTTGGTCATCACGTAGATCTGGGTGAACACCTTGAAGTCCCAGATGATCGACTGGATGGTGGCGATCGCGAGCAGCGGCCGCAGGATCGGCAGGATCACGGTGGTCGCCGTGCGCCGCACCGACGCACCGTCCAAAGAGGCCGCTTCGAGAATCTCGCCGGGGATCGCCTTGATGCCCGCGTACATGGTCACCATGACGAACGGGAACGAGCACCAGATGATCTCGCCCGCCACCAGTCCGAACGCCGAATACCGCTCGAAAGTCCAGGAGTGGCCGGCCATCCCGCCGAACCCGATGCTCGTGAGCGCCTCGTTCACCAGCCCGAAGTCCTGGTCGAACAGGAAGAGCCACACGTAGGAGCCGGCCATGGTGGGCGTGGCCCAGGCCCCGAGTGCGGCCAGGAACAACAACGTCCGCGGCACCGGGCGGGCACGACTCGCCAACACGGCCAGCGCCGTGCCCACCAGCAGGCTGCCGACCACACAGACCGCCGCGAACACCACGGTCGCGCCGAGCACGTCCCAGAACTGCGGATCGCCGAGCAGCTCGACGTAGTTCTCGATCCCGATGAACACCAGCGGCGCGGCGCCACTCGCCTGCGGCTGGCCGTAGTCGAACAGCGAGATCACGACGAGCTGGTAGATCGGATAACCCATCAACCCGATCAGCAGCACGCCCGCCGGCACGAGATAGAGGAGCGCGGCGCGGCCCTCGCCGCGCCGGGTCGGGGGCCCCTGCCGCACCGCGCCGATGCGGGCGGCCGGCGCGACAGGGGTGACCTGGGTGAGCGGCGCCATCAGCTGCCGAAGGCGGCGTTCATCTCGGCGGCCGCGGCCTCGGTGGCGGCGTTCACGTCGAGCGCGCCGGTCGCCACCTGCTGCACGGCCGTCGGCAGGATCGCCTGCGCGTCGATCTGGGTCCACGCGGGCGTGGACGGCACGAACTTCGTGCCAGCCTGGACGGTCTCGATGAACGGCGCGAGGAACGGGTCGTCGTTCGCGATCTCGTCCTGCACGTCGGCGAACGTGGGCATGTTGCCCATGGCGTCGTACATCTTCTGCTGGTATCCCTTGCCGCCCAACAGCTTGATGAACTCCAGCGACAGCGTGTACCGCTCGCTCGACCGGAACACGCCGAGCAGGTTGCCACCGGCGAACGCGGGCGCGATGTCACCGGAGTCCTTGCCGGGCAACGGGATCACCGCGTACTTGCCGGCCGAGGCGCCGGTGTCGACGGCTGCCCGGTTGAAGTCGCCGCCGATGGTCATGCCGGCCTTGCCGCCGGCGAAGGCCGCCACCGACTGGCTGCCGGTCAGCTGCGCGCACTGCGACGGCGGGCAGATGTCGTCGGCGATCAGCTCGGCGTACTGGTCGATGCCGGCGCGTGCTTCCTCGCTGTCGATGGCCGAGCTCCAGGTGTCACCGTCCTGTGTGGCCACATCGCCGCCGTTGGCCCACACGTAGGGCAGGAACGCGAACTGGTACTTGCCGCCGACCGCGATGCCGTAGAGATCCGGCTTCGCCGCACGGATCGCGCGCGCGGCCTCGGTCACCTCGGCCAGCGTGGTCGGCGGTTCGAGGCCCAACTCGGTGAAGATGTCGGTGCGGTAGTACAACGCGCGGGTGCCGGTGAACCACGGGATGCCGTAGGTCTTGCCGTCGACCTTCGCCGTGTCGAGCACGTCCGGCACCAGATCGGCCGAGTCGGGCCAGGCGTCGAGATCGGCCGTCAGGTCGGCGAACCCGTTGGACGCCGTGTAGCCGGCGAGGTCGGTGTTGCCGAACTCGGCGACGTCCGGTGCGCTCGCCGGGTCGTTGAACGC
Organism: uncultured Actinomycetota bacterium; assembly: GCA_963825445.1. Lineage (GTDB taxonomy): Bacteria > Actinomycetota > Actinomycetes > Mycobacteriales > Pseudonocardiaceae > Actinophytocola. The sequence continues at coordinate 37,118 of CAWGTM010000017.1, read as the reverse complement.
GCCGTTGAACCGGGTGGCGCGGCCGTCGACCGGCAGGTACTCCACGGAGACCGTGACGCCCTCGTGTGCCGCCTCGAACTCCGCCTTCGCTTCGGCGACAACGGCTTCCTTCGCCGCGTTGGTCGCCTCCTGGAACAGCCACACGCGACAGTTCGCCGGTCATCTCGCCGACCGGGCCGTCGCCGCCGGACTGGTCCGGACCCGAGTCGCTCGCCTGGGGCGGCGCGCAGCCGATGGCCAACAGGCCGATCGCGGCGGCCACCAGCGTCCTCCGAATTCGCAGGGTTCGCAGAGTTCGCAGGGTTCTCATGTGGACTCCCGTTGCACATCACGCAATGAACGTTTCGCCACTGGCAACAAGGGATGCTAAGGCCACGGTCGCACCCGCACAAGGGTCTATACCAATCAGGTCGCCCGTCTCGGGGACAGCGCGAGGCACAGATAGCACGGCATGCCCGCCGGTTCGGCCAGCGTGTCGGAGTCCGCGCGCGCCAGCCGCAGCCCGCAGTACGCGACGAACGTATCGGGTGTGGCCGACGAAATCGGCACGACGTGCACCTGGCGGCGGCTCTCGCCGACCACTCCGGGCTTCAGTCGGACGAGCATGATCGGGGGCGGATCGTCGCCCGGTGGGACTAGAGTCGGCATGGCAAAGCCCTTCTGTGACGGACGGGAATTGCGATCCGGGCCTCGGCGGTGGCAGCCGCCGAGGCCCTTCTACAGCGGGACGGAGACCGCGCACAACTCCTCGAAGTGCGCGAGGTAGCGGGTGATCTCCGCGCGGTCGCGGATGTGCACGGTTCTGGTCAGCGTGGGCACGACCACCAGCGACTCGTCGAACATGGTGAACGAGCAGAACATGCGCACGGGCGCGCCCAGCGGGACGACCCCGAGCAGATGACTCAGGTCGTCGCCACCTCGCAGCGCCGCCTCGGTGGTGAGCAGCCGGCCCGGCGTGGGCTCGGGGATCACGTCGATGCCGAACGCGCGGATCAGCGAAGCCCGCTCGGCCAGCCGGGCGACTTCCTCCCGCGCGCGGACGGCCCCGGGTGCCCGGTGCCGTCGCTGGTCGATCGCCTCGCGCGTCACGCTCGCGGCGAGCGCCAGCAACTCGGCCGACGCGGCGCCGCCAGTGGTAGCGGCCCAGGCCTCGACCTCGTGGGGCCGGGCCGGCGTGAGGCCACGCTCCACTCTGGACACCTTGGACTGCGACCAGTGCAGCGCGGCCGCCAGTTCGGTGGTCGACAGTCCACCCGCCGAGCGCAGTGTCCGCAGCGCCTGCCCGAGTCGCTGTCGATCGTTAGTCACTTGCTGATCTAAGTAGCTGACTAGGAGTCCGGCAACTCGACCCGGTCGGCATCGCCTGCCACACTGCGCGCATGCTGACGCGGGTCGCGGAGAGTGTGCTGGTCCACCAGAGCGAGTTGCTCGCGAACAACACGGTTGTGGTGCAGGGCGCGAGCGGCGTGTTGCTCATCGACCCCGGGATCACCGCCGATGAGATGGTCTGCCTGGCCGACGACGTTCGTGAGTTGGGCCAGCCCGTCGTCGCGGGCTTCTCGACGCACCCCGACTGGGATCACGTGCTCTGGCACGCCGAACTCGGCGACGCGCCCCGGTACGGCACGGCCCGCGGCGCGGCGTTCATGCGAGACCTGCGGTCGAAGGCGGACTGGCAGGCCCGCGCCGCCGAGGGACTACCGCCGGAGATCGCCGAGGACGTGCCGCTGGACCTGTTCGGCCTCCTTCTGGGTCTGCCGGACGGAACCACGCGGATTCCCTGGGACGGCCCCACGGTTCGGATCATCGAGCATCCGGCGCATGCCCCGGGCCATGCGGCGCTGTTGATCGAAGAACACGGGGTGCTCGCGGCCGGCGACATGCTCTCCGATGTGTTCGTTCCGATGCTCGACAACGTCACCGCCACCAATGACCCGGTCGAGGAGTATCTCGTCGGGCTGGGTCTGCTCGAGGGCGTGGCGGATCACGTGGTGGTCCTCGTCCCCGGTCACGGGTCCGTGGCCAGAGGTGATGAGGTCCGCGCGAGGATGGCGCTGGACCGGGCGTACGCGCAGGCCCTGCGTGACGGCCGGCTTCCCGACGACCCGCGGGTCGACTCGGCCAAGCCCGGCTGGGAGTGGGTGCGCGACCTGCACGAAGGACAGTTCCAGCGCCTGCGGAGCTAGATGATCGCCATGATGGCGGCCGCCACCACGAAGCCCGCCACCGACAGGATGGTCTCCAGCACCGTCCACGTCTTCAGCGTGTCCTTCACGGAGATGCCGAAGTAGCGCGACACGATCCAGAACCCGCCGTCGTTCACGTGGGACGCGATGATCGAGCCCGCGCAGATGGCCGCCACGATCAGCGCCAGCTGCGGCTGGGAGTAGCCCACGTCGGAGATGGTCGGCCCGACGATCGCCGCCGTCGCCGCGATGGCGGCCGTGGCCGAGCCCTGCGCGATGCGCAGCGCGCAACTGATCACGTACGCCGCGAAGATCACCGGCAGACCGGCGTCGTCCAGCGCGGAGGCGATCACGTCGCCGATGCCCGTGGCCCGCAGCACCGCGCCGTAGAACGCACCCGCGCCCACCACCAGCAGGATCATGCCCACCGGGCGCAGCGACACCGCGCCCATCTCCGCCACCCGCGCCCTGGTCATCCCGCGCCGGTAGCCCAGCAGCCAGAACGCCAGCAGCACGGCGATCGTCAGCGCCACGGCCGGGGTGCCGATGAAGTTCGCGACGCCCACGATGGTCGAGCCCTCCGGTAGCCAGATGCTGCCGAACGTGCCGGCCAGGATCAGCACCAGGGGGATCGCGATGATCGACACCACGAGGCCGAGCGAGGGCTCGTCCCGGTCCTCATCGGACTCGGTGGAGGAGGCCAGCATCTCCTCCGGCACCGGGATGTGCAAACGCTTGCCCACCCACGAGGAGAACACCACGCCGCCGATGTACCAGGCGGGGATCGCGCACACGGCGCCCATGAGGATCACCCAGCCGAGGTCCACGCCCAACAGTCCGGCGGCCGCCACCGGCCCGGGGTGTGGCGGCAGGAAGGCGTGCGTGACGGACAATCCGGCGAGCAGCGGCAGGCAGTACAGCAGGATCGACCGCCCGCTCTGCTTGGCCGCCACGTAGACCAACGGCGCCAGCACGAAGATGCCCACGTCGAAGAACACCGGCACGCCGAAGATCAACCCGGCGAGACCCATGGCCAGCGGCGCCCGGTTCTCGCCCAGCGCACGCAGCAGCGAGCGGGTCAGCACCTGGGCGCCGCCGGACGCCTCGAGGATCGCGCCGAGCATGGTGCCCAGCCCGATGATCGCGGCGATGTGACCGAGGATCCCGCCGAAACCCGTCTCCAGCAACGACTCGCCGGGTTTCTGCGCCGAACCGACGAGCGTCTGCACCGGCAGGCCGGCGGCCAGCGCGGTCAGCAGCCCGATGATCAGCAACGCGATGAACGGCTCGACCTTGAACTTGATGATCAGTAGCAGCAGCACGGCGATGCCCACCGCGGCGAGCACCAGCAGCCCCGCCGTGTCGTGCTGCAACCAGTCCACGAACCCCGACATGACCGGTCCCCTCTTAGTGGATAGCGGCGAGGAACTCCTTCGCCCGCGAAGCGATCTCCGCGAAACGTGACTCGGCGGCCAGCGCCGCGCCGACCACCCCGCTGCCCGCCGTGACGGCGATCGCCCCCGCGGCGAGGTAAGCGGCCGCGTTCTCCGCGTTCAGCCCGCCCGTGGCGACCAGCGGGACGCCCGGGTACGGGCCGTGCAGATCGCTGAAGTACGCCGGACCGAGCCGGGCCGCGGGGAACACCTTCACGGCCGTGGCACCCAGATCCACGGCCGTGGCGACCTCGGTCGGTGTCATGGCGCCGAGCACCACCGGCACGTTGTGGCGGCGTGCCTCCTCGGCCACCTCCGGTCGAAGACCCGGTGTCAGCAGGAAGGAGGAGCCGGCGGAGATCGCGTCCCGCGCGTCCTGCGCGGTCATCACGGTGCCGGCACCGAGGATCAGGCCGTCCACACCGGACGCGCGTTCGATCAGCCGAGGAGCGTCCGGCGTGGTGAACGCGAACTCGACGATCGGCAGGCCCGCGTCGACCAGCGTGTGCGCCAGGCCCGCCGGATCGGGGATCTCCGGGGCGCGGATGATGCACAGCGCCCGGCGCGCGCTCAGTTCGGCCAGCAGGTCCACATCAGACTCCCGGGTTGCGGATGGAGTGGCCGGCGAGCGCACCCGTGTGCCGGCCGTCGTCGATCACCGGCACCCCGTTCACCACCACATAAGGAATGCCGGTCGCCGCCTGCCGCGGCTCGGCGAAGGTCGCGGTGTCGGCCACCGTGTCCGGATCGAACAGCACCAGGTCGGCCGCGTAACCCTCGCGGACGAGCCCACGATCGGTCAGCCGCAGCCGGCGGGCCGCGCGTCCCGTCAGGTGCGCGACGCACTCCTCGAGCCCCAGCACGCCCAGCTCGCGGACGTATCGCGCGAGATACCGCGGGAACGTGCCCCACGCTCTCGGGTGCGGCCGCTCGCCGACCAGGAGCCCGTCGCTGCCGCCGGTGTGCGTGGGATGGCGCATGATCGCCTGCACGTTGTCCTCGTGGCCGACGTGCATGAGACACGACGTGCCGAGCCGTTCCGCTGCCAGCACGTCGAAGTAGAGATCGGCGGGCGGGCGCCCGGCCGTGCGCGCGGACTCGGCCACGCTGTGCCCCACCAGGTGCGAGTGCTCGGCCAGCCGCACGCCGTTGATCTCGATGGACGCCCAGTCGATCGGCACGCCGTGACAGCCGTCCGAGCCGACCTCCTCGATGTCGACGCGGATCCGCTCGCGGGTGTCCTGATCGGACAGTCGGGCGAGCGTCGCGTCCAGCCCGCCCTCGGTCGACCAGCTCGGCAGCAGCGCCGACAGGTAGGTCGCCCCCGGCAGGTACGGGTAGGTGTCGAGCGAGATGTCGCAGCCGTCGGCGATGGCCTCGTCGACGAGCGTGAGCAGCTCACCGGCCCGGCCCTCGTTCACCGGGAAGTTCATGGTGGCGTGCGCGAGGTGCAGCGGGCAGCGCGCGCGCCGGGACACGTCCACCATCTCCGCGTACGCCTCGAGCGCGCCGGCGCCGTAGCTGCGGTGGTGGGGGCTGTAGTAGCCGCCGCCCGCGCCGACCACCGTGCAGAGCGCCACCAGCTCCTCGGTCTCGGCGTACATGCCGGGCGTGTACGTGAGCCCGGAGGACATGCCCATCGCACCCTCGGTCAGTCCCGTGTGGACCAACTCGCGCATCCGGTCCAGCTCGGACTCCGTGGCCGGCCGCGCGTCCCAGCCGACCACGAGCATCCGGACGGTGCCCTGCGGCACCAGATATGCGGCGTTCACCGCGATGCCCCGGTCGAGCCGGTCCAGATACTCGCCGACACCGCGCCAGTCCCAGTCGAACCCCGGCGGGTCGTCGTTCCACCCGGCCAACTGTTGACGCAGGCCCGCGAGCGTCACGTCGTCCACCGGGGCGTAGGACAGACCGTCCTGTCCGTACACCTCCAGCGTCACGCCCTGGGACACCTTCGCCAGGTGGTCGGGTTTCGCCAACACCTGGAGATCGGAGTGGGAGTGCATGTCCACGAAACCGGGCGCGAGCACCAGCCCGGCCGCGTCGATCTCACGGGACGCGGACGCGTCGGGACCGATGGCCGCGATCCGTCCATCGTGGACGGACACGTCCGCCCGGTAGCCGGGAGCACCGGTGCCGTCGACGACCGTGGCGCCACGGAAGACGATGCCCGCCATCAGAAGTACGTGCGAATCAGGTCGATGACGGTCTCGCCGTCCTCGGCCACCACGGGCACCAGCGGGAACTTGTCGAACGTGGTGCAGGGGTGGGAAAGGCCGAGGCCGACCCAGTCACCCACCTCCACGGCCGCGTCGGTGCTCAGTTTGAGGAAGCCGTGCTGGTCGTTCAGCGCGGTGACCGTGGTGCCGGTCAGCGTGGTGATCGTCCCGCCGGAGCGGCGCAGTTCGGCGGCCGGCAGGTCGATGTCGTAGGGCAGGTCCCGTTTGCCGGCCGTCATGAACGCGAGCCGCGGCTCCGGGCGCGACGTCACCTGCGCCCAGGACCGCACGGCCGGCCGCAACCGCGGCGCCTCGCTCATCCTGGGCTTCGCGCCGAGCGGTGACATCCGGTCGTAGAACCCGTGGTCGTGGGTGAGGTACGCGCCGCTGCGCAGCACCGGCAGCACGGGCAGACCGGCCGGCCACGGTTCGCCCAGCACCTCCACCACCTGGTCGAAGAACGAGCTGCCGCCGGCCGTCACGATCACCTGCTCGACGCCGTCGAGCTGACCGCGTTCACCCAGCTCGATCGCGAGACCCCGCAGGTCCACCAGGTGGGCGTGCACCGCGCCGAGACCTTCGACGGACGCGTCGCCCGACACCGAACCCTCGTAGCTGCCGACGCCCGTCAACCGCAGCACCGGGCTCGCGGACACCGCCTCGGCCACCCGCAGCGCCTTCTTCAGATCACGCGCGCCCGTTCGCCCGCCCGGGAGACCCAGCTCCACCAGCACGTCCACCGGCCGCTTCGCGCCGGCCGCCAGCAACGCCTCGGTCATCAACTCGACACCGCGTTCCGTGTCGACCCAGCAGGCGAACTCGAAGTCCGGGTCGCCGTCCAGCTCGGCGGCCAGCCAACGCAGCGCGGCCGGGTCGACCAGTTGGTTCGCCAGGATGATCCGGCTCACCCCGAACGCCCGGTAGATCCGCAGCTGGCTCGCGTTGGCCGTGGTCTGGCCCCAGGCGCCGTGCGCGAACTGCTTGGCGAACAGCTGCGGGGCCATGGTGGTCTTGCCGTGCGGGGCGTGCGCGAAACCGTGTCTGGCGCAGAGGTCGGCCATCGTGGTGAGGTTGTGCTCGAGGGCGCTCGCGTCGAGCACGGTCACCGGTGGCAGGAACCCGTCACCGAACAGGTTCAGCCGGAGATCGCGTGCGGCCCGAATGGACAATCCCGACATGGCGGCCGGAAGTCCCTTGAACCGCCAGTCGATCCGCTCGTCGAGGAGCGCCTCGACGGCCGACTCGTCCATGCGGCCTGCGGTGATCGAGGCCCCTTCGGTCGGCTGAGCCATCCGCTCTCCTCATTGCGTATGTTGCAACGGCTATTGCGCTATGTGCCGCAGAGTTGTGTAGCATCTCGGCGGTCGGCCAGTCAACGGCGGGTGGAAGGGACGTGCGCCGTGGGAACCGTGGACGTGCTCTGCCTTGGCGAGTCCATGGCGCTGTTCGTGCCGGCCGAGGACGGCCCGCCGGACAAGGTGACCACGTGGACCAGGACGGTGGGCGGCGCGGAGTCCAATGTGGCCTGCCAGCTCGCCGCGCGGGGCGTGCCCACCGCGTGGGTCAGCGCCGTGGGTGACGACGCGTTCGGTCGTGCGGTGGTGTCCACTGTGGCGTCCTATGGCGTCGACACCTCCGGCGTGCTGGTCGACCCGGTCCGGCCGACCGGGCTCTATGTCAAGGAGAGCGACGCCTCGGGCAGCCCGGTGCGGTACTACCGGAGCGGCTCGGCCGCCTCGGCCATGGGGCCGTCCATGGTGGACACACTACCGTTGCACCAGGTCGACCTCGTCCACGTCAGCGGGATCACGGCCGCGCTGTCGGACAGCTGCCTCGCGCTGCTGCGCGCGCTGATCACGCGGGCGCACCCCTACCTGCTCTCGTTCGACCTGAACTGGCGCCCGAAGCTGTGGGCCGACCGCGATCCCGCGGTGCTGCGGGAGTTGGCCGACGCGGCCGACATCGTGCTGGTCGGCGTGGACGAGGCCGAGGCCGTGTGGGGCATCGGTACCCCCGAGGCGATCCGGGAGTACCTGCCGGCCCCACCCACGCTCGTGGTGAAACACGGCGAGCACGGCGTGACGCTCCTCGAGGGTGAGGCGCCGCCGCTGTTCCAGCCGGCGCTGCGGGTGGACGTGGTCGAACCGGTCGGCGCGGGCGACGCGTTCGCCGCCGGCTTCCTGGCCGCCACAGCAATACGTCGAGCCGAGGCACGCCGGCGGCAACTGGTTCAGCGCCCCGGCGACATCGCCCAGCAGCTCGAAGTAGCCGCCGGTCAGCGCGCCCTGGTGGATGATCGAGTTGCGCACGCCGCTGCCGGGGCGGCCGGTGAACATCGCGCCGTAGTGCAGGTGCTCGAGGTCGCAGCCGTCGCAGACGACGTTGCTGATGCCGCTGAAATCCTTGCCGTCGATGTAGAACCCGGCCGCTCCCTGCTCACGTAGGGGCACACGACGCTCAGGCCGCTGAAGGTCACGTTCGCGCCGCCCTGCACCTGCACGCCGTCCTGATGGAACGAGGTGTCCGTGAGGCGATCGCAGACGATCCGGCTCGGGCCGATCGTCAGGTCGTGAACGCCCGGCTGCACCTTCACGCCGTCGCCGCCGCCGCTCGTCACGTGAATGTCGAGGCTCAGGCTGCCGGTGCATCCGGCCTCGAGGTTGACGAGCGAGCGAGCGTCCGACCCTGTGCCGACCACACGCAGGCCTTGCACCGGACCGTTGCATGTGTAGGGCACCCCGACCACCGGCCCGCTCGGGACTGGTGGGGCGCTGATCACGGGCGGGAGCCCAGTCGGCTGAGGCACGGGGGCGGCCACGGGCGCCGAGAGCGCCGGAACCGGAGGCCGCGGCCGGCGCTTCGGCGTGACCGGTCCGCGTGGCGGGCGCGCCGCGCTGAGATCTGCCGTGACGATGGTGGCGCGCTCGCCCTCGAACCTGCCGACGCGGACACCGACCCCGATGCGCCTGACCCACGACAGCAGCAGCACGTGGCGTGTGGCGCGATCCTTGCGCCAGGAGCGCACGATGCCGGCCGCCCGGCTCCGCCCCTCCATGCGCACGACGTTCTCCGCGATGCACCGGCTCGGGGAGTAGAGCGCAAGCCGATCCGTCAGACGCTCGCCGATCACGCCGCGCGCCCGCGCCGCGTAGCGCAGGCCCGGATCGAGCTTCAGCGCGCGCACCCCGTGCCGCCGCCGGAAGCGGTTGACGAGCACGATCACGCGGCGCTCGACGGCCGGATGCGTGGGCTTGATCCGTTCCCCGGCGACCTGGCCGTGCCAGCCCTTCGCGGCGACGGAGCACGCGGCGGGCTCCGCGGCCGAGCGGGCCGCCGCGCCCAGCGGGACGACGGCGAGGAGCCCGAGCAGGCAGGCGCAGAGGAGCCGGTGGGTGCGACGCATCCCTTCCTGCGTCGGCAGGCCCGCCCTGCCTTCGCATGGCACTCATCGCGAGAGTTCAGCGGTTTCGCGAGTGGCACCCTCACCCGTCCGGGGTACCGCCCGCGCACCCCGAGGCGTTCGTGGCTACGAGCCTGCGCCGTCCGGGTGCATGAGGCGGCGGTTCGATGCCTCGATCAATCCCCGTGCGCGCTCGGCGTGCGGGCCGACGAGCGCGCCGCCGGACTTGACGATCTCGCCATCGACGATGACCGTGTCGACGTCGGAGGGGCCGGCGTTCATGACGATCGTGGTCACGGCGTCGTTGAGCGGCTGCAGATGCGGGCGCCTCGTGTCGACGACGATGACGTCGCCGCGCTTGCCGGCGGTCAGGCTGCCGGTCACGCCGTCCAGGTGCCAGACCCTCGCGGCGTCGAGCGTGGCGAGCCGCAGCATGTCGCGCTGATCGAGGGCGACCGCCTCGACGGCCTCGTCGCGGCCGACGGCCTCCGCGTTGGCCCGCGAGCGCTCGGCGGCGAGCGCGATCCGCATCTCCGTGAACAGGTCGGTGCCGGCCCCGGCGATGGTGTCGACGCTCAGGCCGGTCGCGATGCCGTTCGCCAGGGCGCGGCCGGTCGACGGGTAGGTGCCGAGCGCCATGAGCATGTCCACGCTCGGGCACAGCGAGATCGATCCGCCGCTCGCGGCGATGAGCCGGAACTCGTCGTCGGTGAGCCCGTTGGCGTGGGCGTAGTTGACGTCGTCGCCGAGGAGGTCGAGCTCGCGCAGCGTCTCCAGCGCGCGGTAGCGGCTGGCGAAGCCCGCGAGGCCGCAGTGGATGCTGATGGGAACGCCGAGCTCGCGGGCGAGGTCGAAGTCGTGCTTGGTCGTCTCGCGAGCCGAGAGCTCGGGACCCCGGAGCGCAAGGCCCATCGTCAGCCGGCCTGCGACCCCCGAAGCGAAGTGCTCGCCGCGCACGCGCCGGGCATCCTCGGGATGGAGCAGCGTGCTCTCGATGAACCACTCGACGAGGCCGGCTGCGACCGGCGGCCCGTGCAGGAAGATGCCCCGCGCCCCCGAGTCGTGCAGCGCCTGGATGTCGGCGTCCGTGTGTGCCGGCGTCGTTGTGATGTGGCACCAGTCGGCGACCGTCGTGACACCGGCGTTGAGGGCCTGGAGCGCCCCCCAGAGCGTGCCGGCGTAGACATCGTCCGGCGTGAAGCGCGGGGCGAGCCCGGCGATGACCACGCCGAAATAGCCGCCCAGGGACACGTTCCCGCCGGTGCCCCCGATCGCCCCCTGCCAGACGTGGCGGTGCGTGTCGATGAGCCCCGGCATGACCACCATGCCGGCCGCGTCGATGACCCGCTCGCCGCCCGTTGCAGCGAGGCCGGTGCCGATCTCCTGGATCACGCCGTCGACGATGCGGACGTCGGCGCACGGGAGGTCGTCCGTCCCGGGGTCCATCGTGACGACGTAGCCGTTCGAGATGAGCACGTTGCGCTGGTCCACTGGACGCTCCAAGGTGTGTGGCGAGCCGGCCGCCCGCACGGCGGGCGGCCGAGCCTAGCACCTGCCTCTCGCGCCGCAGGCAGTGCGGCGACAGCGCGATCTGTGCACGCACAGTCAAGTCGCGCACGAGACTGTGCGCCCGTTGCGAAGAGCGCGCCGATCCGCGCCGCGACGATGGCCCGGGGCCGTGCACGTCAGGCGCGTCGCGATCGGCCTCGCACGCTCCTGCACGGACAATCAACGGTGGACGAAGGAGGCTGCAACGCGCATGAGGTCTGTGGAGCGACGCCGATTCGGGCGTCTGGCGATGGTCGCAGGTGTCGTTGCAATCGCCTTGACGGCCACCGTCGCGACCGCCCTCGGGCGGGGCACCGCCGGCGGGCCGGTCACGAACTACCTCACGTACGTCGGCGGTACGAAGGGCAAGGCGGATCCGAAGCTCTCGCCGATCGTGATCGGCGCGATCAACACGCAGGGCGGCCAGGTCCTCGTCGGCCCGAACTGGACGAAGGGCGCCGAGCTCGCCGTCAAGTACGTCAACACCTACCTCGGCGGCGTCCAGGGCCACAAGCTCGTCCTCAGCGAGTGCTTCACGACCTCCGCCGAGGAGGACGGGACGAAGTGCGGGCAGAAGTTCGCGAACGACAAGCGCATCTCGGTCGTCGTCTTCGGCGCCGTCGCCGTCGGCAACCAGTCGTTCTACGCCGCCCTCGGCGGCAAGAAGCCGGTCGTCAGCGGCGTCGCGCTCCTGCCGGTCGACGCGACCCAGAAGAACGGGTTCGCGCTCTTCGGCACCAACGACTCGGTGCTCGGGCCGTGGGGCACGTTCGCGAAGACGAAGCTGAACGCCAAGACCGCCGCCGTGATCTACCCGCAGGTGCCCGGCATCGACGTCGGCGCCAAGGTCGAGAAGACGAGCCTCGAGGACGCCGGGATCACGACGAAGCTCGTCGGCTTCGACCCCAACTCGACCGACCTCACCGGCCCGCTCACCGCGGCCGGCGCCCAGACGGCCGACATCGTCGTCCCGCAGAGCAACGCAGCCGGCTGCGTCAACGTCGCCAAGACGCTGCAGACGCTCGGCGTCTCTGGCTCCAAGATCGTCTCGAACCCGCTCTGCCTGAGCGGTGAGGTCGCGGCGGGCCTGGGCGGCGATCTCGCGCCGTGGGTCTACGGCATCGCCTCGACGCTCGCGGGCGACAAGACCGACAAGGCCGCCGTTCCCTACAACAAGGCGATGGCGCAGCTCAAGGCAGACGAAGCTCGCCCAGGACGCCTGGGTGATCGTCTCCTGGGGCCAGATCCTCACGACCGTGAAGATGCTGAACCAGGTCGGCGTCGACAACCTGACGGCCGCGAAGTTCACGACGGCGATCAGGGGCGTTCAAGGGCCCGCAGGCGCTCGGCGCACCGAGCCTGCAGCTGCGGCAAGTACAAGACCGAGCCCGCCGCCTGCAACGACCAGGCGCAGTTCTTCCAGTACGAGGGCAAGGGCGTCTTCACGCGCCTCAGCGGCTGGCTGCGCCCCCCGCCAACTTCACGCCCCAGGGCTAGGGAGGCCTCCTGACTAGGGGCGGGGCCGGGCGACCGGCCCCGACCCCGTCTCTCGGGCATGGACCTGCAACCAACTCCTCCTCTTCGCGACCCTCGGGCTCGGCACGGGCGCGCTCATCGCCGGCATCGCCATCGGCGTCGTCCTGACCTATCGCGGCTCGGGGATCATCAATCTCGCGACCGGTGCCGTCGCGATGCTCGGCGGCTACTCCTACTGGTCGCTCAAGACCGGCGTCTACGGCTGGGACGCGCCGACGGCGCCCGCGCTCGTGCTCACGCTCCTGTTCCTCGTCGCGCTCGGGCGTCGTGATCGAGCTCGTCGCGTTCCGGCCGCTGCGCACCGCCTCGCCGCTCGCCAAGCTCGCGGCCTCGCTCGGCGTCCTGCTCGTCGCGCAGGCGGGCGTCGCGCTCGCGTTCGGAATCGCCACCAAGCCGCAGCCGCCGGTGCTCCCGCGCGACACCGTCGAGATCTTCGGCTCGCTCGTCCCGGTCGACCGGCTGATCCTGCCGGCGATCGTGCTCGCCGGCACGCTCGCGCTCTCGCTCCTGTTCCGGCTCAGCCGCTTCGGGCTCGCGACGCGAGCGGCGTCGGAGAACGAGGTCGGGGCGATGCTGCTCGGTCACTCGCCGAACCAGCTGGCGCTCGCGAACACGGTGCTCGCCACCGTCGTCGCCGGCGGGCTCGGCGTGCTCGCCGCCTCGATCACGCAGCTCGACTCGACGTCGCTGCCGCTCCAGGTCGTGCCCGCACTGACGGCGGCGCTGTTCGCGCGCTTCACGTCGTTCTGGATCGCGGCCGCCGTGGGGCTCGCGATCGGAATGCTCGAGAACATCCTCTACTACCTCCAGACGTTCAGCTGGTTCCCGACCGACAACGGCGTGGCGATGCCGGGCGTGCAGCCGCTGCTCGTCTTCGGGCTGATGGTCGTGGCGATGTTCCTGCGCGGCACGAACCTGCCGACCCGCGGCGAGCTCGTCGAGCAGCGCCTGCCGCTGGCGCCGCGCCCGACGCAGCTGTGGCGCAGCGCGCTCAGTCGCGACGACGGTCGCGAGTCGTCCTCCTGATCGTGCTGCCCTACGACTTCCGGCAGGCGCTGATCACGTCGCTGCTGGCGACGGTCATGTGCCTCTCGCTCGTCGTGATCACCGGCTACGTCGGCCAGATCTCGGTCGTCCAGCTCGCGCTCGCCGGCGTCTCGGGCTTCATCGTCTCCCACCTCGCCGCGGATCACGGCATCGGCTTCCCCTGGGGGATGCTGATCGGCGCGGTCGGGGCGACCGTCTGCGGGCTCGTCGTCGCGGTCTCCGCGCTGCGGGTGCGCGGCGTCAGCCTCGCCGTCGTCACGCTCGCCGCCGCCGTCGCGATCGAGCAGTTCGTCTTCCTCAGCACGACCTGGGGCGGCGGCAGCTCGAGCTCGCCGGTCCCTGAGCCGAAGCTCTTCGGGCTCGACCTCGGCCCCTACGGCTCGTTCCGCGGTCGTCGACGACAAGGTGCCGAGCCCCGTGTTCGGCTTCTTCGTGCTCGCAATCACGCTCGCGCTCGGGCTGCTCGTCGCGAACCTGCGCCGCTCCGACCTCGGACAGCGGATGCTCGCCGTCCGCTCGAACGAGCGCGCCGCCGCGGCCGCCGGCATCAACGTGCGCAACGTCAAGCTCGCCGCGTTCGGCATCGCCTCGTTCATCGCCGGGATCGCCGGCTCGCTCTACGGCTACAACTTCAGCTCGGTCACGGTCGGCCGCTTCTCCGCCCTGACCGCGCTGAGCCTGATCGCCCTCGCCTACGTCGGCGGCATCACGATGGTCTCGGGCGCCGTCTTCGCCGGCCTCATCTCGGTCGAGGCGCTGCTGCCCTACGCGCTCGAGAAGTGGTTCGGCATCTCGGGCAACTGGGCGCTCCTGTTCGGCGGCGCCGCCCTGATCGTGACGCTCTTCCAGAACCCCGACGGCGTCGCGGGCGCGTTCCTACCGCAAGCGGGCGGCTGAAGCGCAGGCGGCGCTCTCCGGATCGCCCCGCGACCCTGGCACTCCACCGAGAGGAGCACTGATGGAGAGGATCCAGACCACGCACGTCGGCAGCCTCGCGCGTCCGCGGCCGTTGCTCGACTTCCTCGCCGCCGAGGCGCGCGGCGAGTCCATCGACCAGGCCGCGTACGAGCAGACGCTCGCGCGACGCCGTCGACGACGTGGTGCGGCGCCAGGCAGACGCCGGAATCGACGTCATCGACGACGGCGAGATGGGCAAATCGACCTGGATCACCTATCTCTACGAGCGCATCAGCGGCCTCGAGCCGCGGATGGTGCCGCTCGAGGGCGGCAACATCCTGCCGCCGAGCCGCGACCGGCAGGCGTTCCCGGAGTTCTACGCCGAGCACGACGCCGCCTTCGCGCGCGAGGTCGAGAACCAGATTCGCGTCAAGGGCGGCGACGGGCCGAGCTCCTCGCCGGCCGAGGTCGAGGCCGAGGGGCGGCTACTGGTTCTGCACCGGGCCGATCGAGTACGACCCCTCGGCGCTCGAGCGCGACATCGCCCGCTTCAAGAGCGCGCTCGAGGGACGTCGAGGTGACCGGCGCGTTCCTGCCCGTCGTCGCGCCGGCGAGCGTCTACTGGCTGCGCAACGAGTACTACGCGAGCGAGGAGGAGTTCGTCTTCGCCGTCGCCGACGCGCTCCACGAGGAGTACCGGCGGATCGTCGACGCGGGCCTCCTGCTCCAGGTCGACGACGCGGTGCTGATGCACGAGTACGACTCGATCCTCTCGCTCGGCGGCTCGGTCGCCGACTACCGGAAGTGGGCGGAGCTGCGGGTCGAGGCCCTCAACCATGCGCTCAGGGGCATCCCGGAGGAGCGGATCCGCTACCACGTCTGCTTCGGCAGCTGGCACGGCCCGCACGCCTTCGACCCGCCGCTCGCGGACGTGATCGACCTCGTGCTCCGGGTGCGCGCCCGCTACTACCTGATGGAGCAGGCGAACCCGCGCCACGAGCACGAGTGGCGCCTCTGGGAGGACGTCAAGCTGCCCGAGGGGAAGGTGCTCGTCCCGGGCGTCATCACGCACCACACGAACGTCGTCGAGCATCCGCAGCTCGTCGCCGACCGGCTCGTCCGGCTCGCGAAGCTCGTCGGCCGCGAGAGCGTGATGGGCGGAAACGACTGCGGCTTCGCGCAGGGCGCCTTCCTGCAGCGGGTGCATCCGACGATCCAGTGGGCGAAGCTCGAGGCGCTCGCCGAGGGCGCGCGCATCGCGACGAAGGAGCTCTTCGGCGCGGGGGCCGTGGCGTGATCGCGAGCCGGCCTTGCGCGGCTTGACACGAGGAGCGGGCTTCCTCGTAGGGTCCGGGGCCGCTTCGCATGGCGCTGCTCATCGACACTGCGATGGTCCCGGCCCGCGAGCGGCTGGACTTCTGGCTGCAGTCGTCGTTCGGACGCCTACCTGCCGGTGCACATCCGCAGCACGGCGAAGGAGCAGTTCGGCGCGCGCATGTGGGGCTACGCGCTGCGGCCCGATCAGCATCTTCCGGATCGCGGCGGTGGCGAACACGATGACGCGCACCCCGCAGGCGATCGCGGCCTGCGATCCGGAGTGCCTGCACGTCTCGGTGATCCTGCGCGGCCGGCTCGAGGCGGCGCAGGACGGCAGGACGGGGTCGCCGGCGACGGGCGACGTGATCAGCTACGAGACCTCCCACCCGGTGACCTGCCGGGCGGACGAGCCCTTCGAGTCGCTCTGCCTGCGCGTGCCGCGGCAGCCTGCTCGGCGCGGGACGCCGACCGGATCAGCAAGCTCACCGCGCTCAGGATCCCGGGCGGCGAGGGCATGCCGCGGGTTGCCGTGGCGTTCTTCCGCGGGCTCGCCGGCGGGCTGGAAGACGGGACGATCACGGCGGATGACTCGCCCGAACGCCGTCGAGTGCGTGCTCGACCTCGTGCGGGGCATGTACGCGATGCCCACCCGCAGCCACGAGCCGAAGCGGCTGCGATCGCCCGCAGAGATCCTGCTCGACGTCCAGTCGTACATCGAGGCGAATCTCGGCGATCCCGATCTCGATCCGGACCGGGATCGCCCGTGCGAGCTTCATCTCGACCGCGCTACCTGCACAAGCTGTTCGAGGGCGAAGCGGACGAGCGTGTGCCAGTGGATCCGCACGGCCCGCCTGGAGCACTGCCGGCGCGACCTGCTCGATCCGGCTCTCGGCCACCTCACGATCCTCGCGATCGCGAGCCGCTGGGGCCTGCCCGGCCCGCAGCATTTCAGCCGTCTCTTCCGTGCGGCCTACGGCTGCTCGCCGAGCGAGTACCGGCGCACGGCGCTCGCCCCGTAGCGGCGGTGCGCGCGGTGACCCCGGTCCTGCGGGCGACCGGGATCTCGGTGAGCTTCGGCGGCGTGCACGCCGTCGTCGACGTCGACCTCGAGGTCGGAGCCGGGCCAGCTCGTCGGCCTGATCGGCCCGAACGGCGCCGGCAAGACGACGTTCATCGACGCGATCAGCGGCTTCGTGCGCGCCCGCGGCCGCGTCGAGCTCGACGGCGACGACCTCACGGCGCTGCCGCCGCACGCGCGGGCGCGGCGCGGGCTGGCGCGCACCTGGCAGTCGATCGAGCTCTTCGACGACCTCACGGTCGGCGAGAACCTGCTCGTCGCCTCGCATCGGCCTTCGCGTGTGGCGGACGCTGCGCGAGACGGTGTCCCCTCCTCGCCAGCGACTCCGTCCGAGATCGAGCTCCGTGCTGGCGCTGCTCGGGCTCGGAGGCGATCGTGGACGCGCTGCCGAGCGAGCTCTCGCAGGGCCAGCGCAAGCTCGTCGGCATCGCGCGCGCGCTGGCCGCGAAGCCGCGGCTCGTCTGCCTCGACGAGCCCGCCGCCGGGCTCGACACGCACGAGAGCGAGGAGCTCGGGCAGGCGGCTGCGCGGCCTCGCCGACGCGGGCCAGGCGATGCTGCTGATCGACCACGACATGGGCCTCGTGCTCGGCATCTGCGACGAGGTCGTCGTGGTCGAGTTCGGCGAGGTGATCGCGCGCGGAGCGGCCGACGCCGTCCGCCGCGACCCGAGGGTGATCGCCGCCTACCTCGGCAGCGCGGCCGCCGAGCTCGCGCCGGCTCTGGACGAGGGCGAGCATGGCTGACGCCGTGCTCGCGCTCGAGGGCCTGACGGCGGGCTACGACCAGGCCGCCGTGATCCGGGACGTCGACCTGACCGTCGCCGCCGGCGAGGTCGTCGCGCTGCTCGGCGCGAACGGCGCGGGCAAGACGACGACGCTGCGCGCCGTCTCGGGCCTCGTCAAGCCGATGGCGGGCCGCATCGTCGTTCGACGGCGTCGATCTCGCCCGCACATCGCCGAGCAGCCGCGCGCGACTCGGGATCGCCCATGTCCCGGAAGGGCGCGGGCTCTTCTTCGGGCTGACGGTCGCCGAGCACTTCCGCCTCGGCCCCCGCAAGGAGCCCGTCGACGAGTCCGCGGCGTACGAGTACTTCCCGAAGCTGCGGGAGCTGCAGGGACGGCGCGCCGGGCTGCTCTCGGGCGGCGAGCAGCAGATGCTCGCGGTCGCGCGCGCGCTCGCGCGCTCGCCGCGGCTGATGCTGCTCGACGAGCTCAGCCTCGGGCTCGCGCCGGTGATCGTCGAGTCGCTGCTGCCCGTCGTGCGCCGCTTCGCGCAGGAGCGCGGGTGCGCGGTCGTGCTGGTCGAGCAGCACGTGCACCTCGCGCTCGAGGTCGCCGACCGCGGCTACGTGCTCTCGCACGGCCAGGTCGTGCTCCACGACGAGGCCGAGCAGCTGCGCGCCGACCGGCAGCTGCTGATCGCCAGCTATCTCGGCGAGCATACCCACACCGCTGCCGCCGCCGATTCCGCCGGCGAAGCCGAACCAGAAGGAGAATCGTGAGCGCTCGCACCCTGGAAGAACTGCTCGGAACCGGCGCGAGACCCCGTCGAGCTGCTGCGCAACTCGCAGGCGGGGCCGAACGTCTACCCCGGCGTCCCGAGCCGAGTTCACGAACTGGCTCGACGAGCAGCAGGCCTGGCAGAAGACGTGCGTCCTCTTCAACCAGACCTACCACATGGCCGATCTCGCGGTCGAGGGCCCGGACGCGCTCAAGCTGCTCTCGCACCTGGGCGTCAACAGCTTCGACGGCTTCGTCACCGAGCCGCGCGAAGCACTTCGTGCCGTGCACCCCGGACGGCTACGTGATCGGCGACGTGATCCTGTTCGCGCTCGCCGAGAACTCGCTACAACCTCGTCGGGCGCGCGCCCGCGCTGAACTGGATCACGTTCCACGCCGAGACGGGCGACTACGACGTCACGGTCGAGCTCGACCAGCGGACGGCCATGCGCAGCGACGGGCTGCGCAAGGCGTACCGCTACCAGGTGCAGGGTCCGAACGCGATGCAGGTGATCGAGAAGGTGCTCGGTCGCACGCCCCCCGAGCTGCAGTTCTTCCACATGACGAGCGTGACGATCGCGGGCAGGACGTGACGCGCCCTGCGCCACGGCATGGCCGGCCAGCCCGGCTGGGAGCTCTTCGGCCCGTGGGACGACCGCGAGGCCGTGCGCGAGGCGATCGTGAGGCCGGCGAGGAGTTCGGCCTGCAAGCAGGTCGGCGGCCGCGCCTACTCGTCCAACACGCTCGAGTCCGGCTGGATCCCCTCCCCGCTCCCGGCCGTCTACTCCGGCGAGAGCATGAAGCCCTACCGCGAGTGGCTGCCCGCGGACGGCTACGAGGGCATGGCCTCGCTCGGCGGCAGCTTCGTCTCGGACCGCATCGAGGACTACTACTTCACGCCCTGGGACCTGGGCTACGGGAACTACGTCAAGTTCGACCACGACTTCATCGGCCGCGACGCGCTCGCGCGGATGGCCGAGGGCGAGCACCGGCAGAAGGTCACGCTCGCCCTCGACGACGAGGACGTGACGCGCACGCTCGGCACGATGTTCGGGAAGTCCGGGCACGCGAAGTTCATCGACTGGCCGTCGGCGGTCTACTCGATGCACCCGTACGACCGCGTCACCGTCGACGGCGAGACCGTCGGCGTCTCGACCTGGGTCGGCTACAGCGCCAACGAGGCGCAAGATGCTCACGCTCGCCGTGCTCGACGCGGAGCACGCCGAGCCCGGCACCGAGGTGACGTTCGTCTGGGGCGAGGAGGACGGCGGCACGTCGAAGCCGACCGTCGAGGCGCACGTGCAGACGGAGATCGGCGCCGTCGTCAGCCCGGTCCCCTACGTCGAGGCGGTGCGGAAGTCGTATGCGCCGGGCAGCTGGCGCGCGGGGCGCGCATGACGCCGCACGCGCCGCAGGCCGAACTCTCGACTGCACCGGAGGCACGCGATGAGCACCGCACCCGAGCAATCCCGCCTGTCGATCGGGCACCCGCACTCGTTCTTCGTCGGCGGCGACTGGATCGAGCCGAGCTCCGGCGACGAGCTGCCGGTCATCTCGCCGGTCACCGAGGAGGTCGTGATGACGTTCGCCGAGGCGAAGCCCGCCGACGTCGACCGCGCCGTCGCCGCCGCGCGCGAAGCGTTCGACACACGGCCCCTGGCCGCGCCTGTCGGCCGCAGAGCGCGCGCGCCTACCTGCGCAAGGTCGCCGACGCGCTGAAGGCGCGGCACGCCGAGCTCGCCCAGGCCTGGACGACGCAGGTCGGCGCGGCGATCAGGTTCACGAGCTACGTCGTCGGGTCAGTCCGCGGAGCTGTTCGAGTTCTACGCGAGCCTGATCCAGGACGTACCCGCTCGTCGACGAGCGCCGGCGCGACGACGGGCGGCTCGCGCGCGTCGTCAAGGAGCCGGTCGGCGTCGTCGCGGCGATCACGCCGTGGAATGCGCCGCTCGTGCTGCTCTGCTACAAGGTCGCGGCCGGGCTCGCCGCCGGCTGCACGATCGTCGCGAAGCCCGCCCCGGAGACGCCGATGGACGCCTACATCCTCGCCGAGTGCATCGAGGCGGCGGGCTTGCCGCCGGGCGTGTTCAACGTGATCCCGGCCGGGCGCGAGACCGGCGACTACCTGATCCGCCACCCCGGGCATCGACAAGATCAGCTTCACCGGCAGCACCGCCGCCGGGACGCAAGATCGCCGCAGTCGGCGGCGGAGCGCTTCACGCGCATGAGCTTCGAGCTCGGCGGCAAGTCGGCCGCGATCGTGCTCGACGACGCCGACGTCGGCCACGTGCTCGCGAGCCTCGTGCCGTACTCGATGCCGATCACGGGCCAGGTCTGCTTCTCGCTGACGCGCGTGCTCGTGCCGGAGCGGCGCAAGGACGAGCTGCTCGACGCGTACGTCGGCGCGGTCAAGACGTCAAGGTCGGCGATCCGCACGATCCCGCGACGCAGATGGGGCCGCTCACCATGGAGCGGCAGCTCGAGCGCGTGCAGGGCTACATCGGCAAGGGCAACGCCGAAGGCGCGAAGCTCGTGCTCGGCGGCGGCCGGCCGAACGACCTCGACGCGCGGCTACTTCGTCGAGCCGACGGTGTTCGCCGACGTCGAGTCGAGCATGACGATCGCGCAGGAGGAGATCTTCGGGCCGGTCGTCTCGTTCATCACCTACAACGACGTCGACGACGCGGTCGCGAAGGCGAACGACACGATGTACGGCCTGCACGGCGCGGTCTACACGCGCGGACCCCGAGCGCGGCTACGAGGTCGCGCGGCGCGTGCGCTCGGGCAGCGTGACCGTGAACGGCATGATCGTCGATCCAAGATGCCGTTCGGCGGCTTCAAGCAGTCCGGGCTGGGCCGCGAAGGCGGCATCGAGGGCCTCGAGCCGTACTTCGAGCTGAAGACGGTGTACTTCGCGTAGACCCGGTCTAGATGCTCGCCGCGAGACGAGCGTGGTGGCGCAGCGTCTGGCGCAACGACGCCACCAGCTCGCGCTGGATCACGTCGAGGAAGACCCGTGAGATGGCGCCCTCGCCGTTGTAGAGCGTCGCGAACGGCTCGCGCGGCAGGACGAGCATCAGCGTCCGCTCGCGCGTGATCGCGGTGACGGGGGACGGGCTGCCGTCGATCAGGCCCTCGTAGCCGAACGTCCTCCCCGGCCCCGCGAGCCCGACGCGGATGCGCCGGTCGCCGCGGATCAGCACCCGCTCCACCGCGCCGTTCATCGTCAGGTAGCAGGCCGTCGACGGCGCCCCTTCGGCGAGCGAGCGTGCGCCCCGGCGGGCACCGGGCGTAGCTCCCGGAGGTCAGGAAGCCCCAGAGCGCGAGCGAGTCGAAGTCGTGGAAGGTCGCCATGCGACGCACGTACCTGCTGTCCGGCGGGCCGCAAGGCGCGAGCTCGGCGAAGGCCCGCGCCGCGTCCTCGGAGCTCGGGTCGGCGACGTCGCCGCCGAGCGACTGCGCGAGGGCGCGGAGCTGGTTGCGGAGGCGCGTCGTGAAGAGCGACGCCAGGCTGCGCTTCAGCCTGAACGCCGAGGGATCCTGGCGGGCGAGCAGCGCCGCGAACTCGAGCCGGCCGAGTGCGAGCACCGTTGCGGTCTCGGCCACATGCACGCTCATCGTGTGCCCGTTGCCGTCGAGCAGCGCGATCTCGCCGACCGCCTCGCCGCGACCGGCTCTCCAGATCTCCACGGTGCGGTCGCCGGGCAGGCGCAGCGACGCCGCGAGCGCTCCGTCGACGACGAAGAGCAGCTCGCGGGCCTCCCCTCCCTGGCGCCACAGCGTCTCGCCTGCGCGGACCGTCCGGCGGCGCACCACCCGTGCCAGCGCCTCGAGATCCTCGTCTTCCTGGCCGTCCAGCAGCGGAACCGCGGCGAGGAAGTCGACGGTCTCGCGGTCAGACATCCAGGTCCCGCGTCTCGAACTCGAGCCCGCGCGGCGTGAGCTCGGCTGTCAGCATCGAGTACTCGGGCACTTCGAGACCAGGTCGAGAAGTCGGTCGTGAGCGGCTCGGAGGCGATGATCACCGAGCGCGGCGGATCGCCGGCCGTCATCTGCCAGTCGCCGTCGTGCTCGGTGTACTCGCCTCCGATCGCGTACCAGAGGCTCACGAACGGGAGATCGGTCTCGAGCATCTCGTCCTCCGGCGGATACCAGCCGTAGTCGAAGGAGAGGCGCGTGGCGACCACGGAGCGGCCGGTGCTGACACAGAGGTTGACCGGCGAGGACGTGTCGATGCCGTGCGCGGCGCGGACGCCGCGCAGGATGCGGAGGGCGCCGGCAGTGGCGTCGGCGAGCTCGCGGGTCTCCGGGAGCCCGTAGGGATCGGCGAGCTGCGAGAGGATCAGCGCATAGATCCACTCGGAGTCGGTCGTGCCCTCGATGCGCTGCGCGAGCTCCGGCCGCACGTGCTCGAGCAGCGAGTAGCGCATGCGCGCGAACTGCCGCAGGTGCCCGTTGTGCGCGAGGACGACGCGGGCGCCGGCGAAGTGGAACGGGTGCAGGTTCGTCTCGGCGACGACCGCTTCGGCCGAGTACGTGGTTCCGCGGACGTGCGCGACGAGGCACGTCGGCGCGAGCTTCGACGAGATCGCCCGCAGATTGCGGTCGAACGAGGGCAGCGTCGTCGCGCGGTAGGTGAAGGGATCCTCGGGTCGCAGCGACGTCGGATCCCAGGCCTTCATGCCGAACCCTGCGAGATTGAGGAACGTGTGCATCATCCGCGGGCTGTACGACTGCCGGACGAGGCTGTTGTCGGTGTCGAAGAGCAGGCTCTCGCATCGAGAGCGGCTCACCGAGGTAGGCGAGGATCCGGCACATCGGGCCGATCGTACTCTGGAGCTGCCGTCCGCCGACCGGGCAGAGCGCTCTCGGTAGGCGGTCGGGACGCTGTTCGATCACGACGATCGCATAGGCACCCGGTGCCGTCAGGCACCGCGGCCCACCGGGACGCGCCATAGACTCGGCGGCAACTGACGGTCAGGAGCCTCGATGAAGCAGTTCAGGTGCGGCGATGTGGTGCCGGGTTGCGAATGGGTGACGCGGAGCGAGGACGAGGCGGCGTTGTTCGAGGACATCCAGGTGCACGCGCGCGACGCCCACGGGATGGACGAGGTGCCGCCGGAGGTCGTGACCGCGATCCAGGACGTGATCACGGACGTCTGAACCCGAGGCGGGAGCGGCGAGCGCGGCGCCCGCGAGAACGACTCGCCGTCGCCCCGTGGACCGCGAGCTCGAGGCCCTGATCGGCGACCGGCGCGTCGCTGAAATCGGTGCGGGACGTCGGCGCCTGCACGCCGGCCGGTGCGGCTGGACGCGTCTCGCGAGCGGCTCGACGGCGACGAATCGCTCCGCCTGCCGGACCGCCCACCTGCGGCCGTCGGCTTGACTCTCCTCGTGTCCCGCTTGCGCCAGGCGTTCGCCGCCCTCCGCGTCACGGCCCGAGAACGCGGACATCCGCCGCGCCGAGCTCGCCTGGGGCGCGTCGGTCTCGGCCGAGTGGGCGCACTTCGTCGCGCTCGGCGTGTTCGCCTACGGCCACGGCGGGTCCACGGCCGTCGGCATCGCCGGCCTCGTGCGCCTGCTCCCGGCGGCCGCGATCGCGCCGTTCGCCTCGTCGCTCGGCGATCGCTTCCGGCGCGAGCGGTTCCTGCTCGGCGATCGTGCTGCTCGGGGCGGCCGCGCTCGTCGTCTCGGCCGTCGGGCGCCGCTGCTGGACGACCGCGTCATCGTCTTCGCCGCCGCGTCCGTCGTCGGCGTCTGCTCGACGCTCTTCCGGCCGGCGCTCATCGCGCTGCTGCCCTCGCTCGCGCGGACGGCGAGGGAGCTGATCGCGGCGAACGGCGCGACCTCGACGATCGAGAGCCTCGGCACGCTGCTCGGCCCGCTCGGCGCCGGCGTGCTCGTCGCGTTCGCCGACGTCGGCGTGGTCTTCGCGGCGAGCGCCGGCGGCGCTCGCTGGCGTCGGCCGCCCTGCTCGCCCGCGTGTCGGTTCCGGGTCGCGTCGCCGCGCCGCCGAGCGCGTCGCGGCGTCGAGGTCTGGCGAGGGCTTCAGGGCGATCGGCGAGGTTCCGCGCGCGCGGCTCCTCGTCGGCCTGATCGCCTCGCAGACGTTCGTGCGCGGCTGCCTGAACGTGCTGATCGTCGTCGACCGCCTACCAGGTGCTGCACGAGGGCGCGACCGAGGTCGGCTACCTGGCGGCCGCGATCGGCGCCGGCGGCCTCGTCGGCGCGCTCGGCGCGGTCTCGCTGCGCGGCGAGCGGCTCGCGCCGCCCGTTCGCCTGGGCGCTCGTCTGCTGGGGCGTCCCGATCATGCTGATGGCGCCGCTCCCCTACGCCGTGCCCGTGCTCGTCCTGCTCGCGGTGATCGGCGCCGCCAACAGCGTCGTCGACGTCTCGGGCTTCACGCTGCTCCAGCGCACCGTTCCCGACGACGTGCTGACGCGCGTGCTCGGCGTGACGTGGGGCCTCGCGATGGGCACGGCGGCGATCGGCTCGTTCGTCGCGCCCGGCGTCCTGAGCCTGATCGGGCTGCGAGCCGACGTTCCTCGTCGTCGGCGCGATCCTCCCCGTGCTCGTCCTCGTCTCGCACCGGCGGCTGCTCGGGATCGACTCGGGCGTCGCGCCCGCCTCGCAGCTCGCGCCTGATCGAGCGCGTCGCGCGTCTTCGCGCCGCTCTCGCTCGTCGCCAAGGAGCGGATCGCCTCGCATCTGATCGAGGTCGACGTCGCGGCGGGCGACGTCGTGATCCGCGCCGGCGAGCGCCGGCGACCGCTTCTACGTCGTCGGCGACGGCGAGCTCACGATCGACGCGGGCTCGCAGCGCATCCAGGTCGGCCCGGGCGACTTCTTCGGCGAGATCGCGCTGCTCCACGACGTGCCGCGCACGGCGACCGTGCGGGCCGACACCGACGCCCGGCTGTACGCGCTCGAGCGCGACGACTTCCTCGCCGTCGTGACGGGCAACGCGCTCGCCCGCACGGAGGCCGATGCCGTGGCGGCCGAGCGGTTGGAGGAGAACGCGGCGGCGGCACGGTCGGCCGACCGGCCGCCGGATGATCGACACTAGGGCTCGACGACCCGCTCGATCGCCAGGCCGCAGTCCTGGCAGACCGCGGCGGCCGGTGCCGGCCGCTGCGCTCCGCAGCTCGAGCATCTGTCGCCGCGATCGGTGCGCACCCACACCGCGCGCTCGCCCCCTCGCGTGCGCTCCCAGGCGTGCCTCAGCTGCTGTCCGAACGGCAGATCCTGCGAGCGACTCTCATCCGTCACGATGCCCCCTCGGTTTCGCGGCCGATGATATCGCCGCTCGCGGCCGGGGTCCGGTCGGCGCGCGGCCTCGCGACCGTCACGCCGAGCGAGCACGATCGCGATGCCGGCGACCTGGATCGCGATCAGCGTCTCGTCCAGGAACGCGACGCCCCAGACGGCCGCCAGAGCGGGCTGGAGCAGGAGCAGGACCGAGATCGCGACGGCGCTGAACGACGAGAGGCTGCGCGCGATCAGGAGCCAGCCGCACGGCCTGGACGGCGACGCCGAGCAGCGCGAGCCACGCGTGCTGGCCGAGCTCGAGGTGCCACGACTCGCCGAGGGCGACGGCGCACGCCGCAGAGACCGGCGCCGCGACGGCGTGCTCCACAGCACGGGCGAGATGCCGTCGCGGGCTGCGCCGACCGCGCGCGCGAAGACGAGGATGTAGGCGCCGTAGAGCGCCGCCGCGAGCGATCGCGAGCGCGATCCCGCCGAGCTCGAGGCGGTGCTCGCCTGTGCCGCGCAGCAGCGCGAGGCCGCCGATCACGACCGCGGCACCTGCGACCGGCCGCAGCCCGACCGGCCGGCGCAGCACGACGACCGTCAGCACCATCACCCACAGCGACGCGGTGTTCACGATCACCGTCGAGGGCCCGGCGCCGATCCGGCCCGTCGCCTCGTTCCAGATCACGACCTCGAGGCCGACGACACCCCGGCGCCAGGCGGCCGGCGCGAAGCCGGGGCCGGGGCGAAGGACGCCCGCGCGCCACGCGAGCAGCGCGAGGAACAGCGTCGCGTAGCCGAAGCGGAGGGCCGAGCCCACGGCGGGCGGCGCGCCCGAAAGCTTGTAGAGCGTGGCCGAGAACGAGAACGCGACGATTCCGGCAATGGCCGTGGGCCACGCCAGGCGCGCCGACGGCAGAGATGTCAGGTGCGCGCCCATTGCGACAGTCTGGCTCGCCTGCTCCTCCCCGTACCCGCGACGTGCCGCCGGCACACCGCCTGTGCGCTCATGCCGCATCGAGGAACGCGCGGATCATCGGGTTGACGAGGTCGGGCCGGGTCAGCGGCGCCATGTGCCCGCCCGCGGGGATGTCGCTGGAACGTCCAGGCCGGACACGCCTGTGCGAGGATCTCGGCGATCGCGCGGATCGGCCGCCTCGTGGCGGGGTCGCTCATGACGAGCGTGCGGCAGTCGAGCGCGGCCAGTTGCTCGACCGTCGTCTGCTCGCCCGTCGCGGCGTCCCACTCGTGGACGTTCGGCGGCAGCAGGTCGGCGAATGCGGCGCGGCGCGCCTCGGGCATCGCGCCCAGGCGCCGTCGCCCACCCAGTAGTCGGCGAAGCGCTCCGCGACCGCCCCCCAATCGCCGAGCGCGCCGAAGTGCTTGACGTGGTCGCGGAGGGCGCGCACCTCCGCGAACTCCTCGTCGCGGCCGGCCTGCTCGAGCAGGTAGACGGGATTCGGCTCGATCAGCACCATGCTGCCGACGCGCGGGCCGAGCAGCGTGGCCGCCTTGAGCGCGACGGTGCCCCCGAAGGAGTGCCCGACGAGCGAGACGGGCGTACCGAGCCCCTCACAGGCGGCGACGACGATCCGCGCCTGCGCCTCGAGGGTCTGGGTCTGCCGTTCCGGCCACGGCGTCGTGGCGCCGTAGCCGTAGAGGTTGAGCGCACGAACGCGGTAGCGATCCGACAGCGCCTCGGTCAGCGAGCGCCACTGGCGGATGCCGCTGACCGAGCAGTGGACCAGCACGACCGCGGGGCCGTCGCCGGCGTCGCTGTACTCGATCTCGAGACCGCCGTGCGAGAGCACCGGCATCCTGGGCTCCCCTCTCGCCTCGCGCCCGCCGCCAGCTTACGCGGCGCTCCGAGGGCTCACTGGATTCCGCGTCGCCTTCGAGCGCCGAGCGACGTGGCCGCGGGTGGTGCGCAACCCTGGCGCCTCGGCAGCTGTGCAACGCTGGCTCCTCTGCCGGACATAGAGGAAGTCAGTGGGGGAACAGGAACACTTCGAGCGCCTTTTCCGCGAGCACGTCTCGGCGGTTCGCGCGTATGCCGCTCGCCGTGACCCATCCGTCGCCGAGGACGTCGTCGCCGAGACGTTCGCGATCTGCTGGCGTCGCCTCGACGGAGGTTCCGCGGGAGGAGCTCCCTTGGCTCCTCGGCGTCGCCCGTCGCGTGCTCGCGAACGCGCGACGCGCCCGCGCGCCGCCAAGCAGCGCTCTGATTGCAACGCGTCGTCGGCCGAACCGCCGCCCGCGACCGAGACGGTCGACTGCGATCCGCGCGTCGCCGCCGCGCTCGACGGCCTGTCGGCGCGCGACCGCGAGTCCTCCTGCTCGTCGCCTGGGATGGCCTCGACCGCGCCGGCATCGCGCGCGTCGTCGGGTGCACCGAGCCCGAGGTGCGCCTCCGCCTCCACCGCGCTCGCCGCCGCTTCAGCGCGGCCTACCAGGCGCGCGACGTCAAGCCTGCGACCACCTACTGCGGACGGGCGAGGGAACCACCCATGTCTGAGACTTGCGCTGCGCGCGTCGGCGCCGCCAACCCGACCCGCGCGACGCCGGCGCGAAGCGACGAGGAGTTGCTCCGCGCCATCCTCGCGACACCCCGTGTCGCACCGCGCCACCGGCGGCGGGTCACGATCGTGATCGCATGCTGCGTGCTCGTCCTCGGAGCGAGCGGCGCGTACGCCGCGCTCGGGGGGATGGACGCAGCGGGAATCGATGCGACGCTCGCGCAGTCGGCCAGGGACGCCCGCCCGCTCACGACGGGCGAGATCGAGACGATCCGCAGGTCGAACGCGGCCGACGAAGCGCTGTACCGCTGCCTTCGAGGCACACGGAACGCCGACGGACGATCCGGCGGACTCACGCCCACGCCCGCGGTCAGGTCCACGTGTGCCCCGCAAGCCGGCGCCGCCGACGCTCTCCGCCGCGACCCGGCCGTCCGCGCGGCGTTCGCCGCCGAGGCCATGCTCGTGGGCGCCGCCTGGTATTGCGTGCAGCAACAGGGCTACGAGGTCAACGGCAACCGCATCACCACGGAGCCGTCGCCATCCCAGCGCGCCGCGATCTGGCGGGCTTTCGCCACCTGCGAGGCAAAGGTGGGCGTCCCCGTCGCCGACCGGGCGCGCACCCCGTGACGAGGTGAGCTGCGCCGCCGAAAGGCATCCGGCGCGGAGAACCCAGCGTCGTGCGATGAGGGTCGCCACCTCGGAGCCGAGGGCGAGGGCGAGGCGAGCCGGGCGTGGCAGCGGCGGCGGACGCGGAGCCGGCGTCATGCCGGCCGACGGCACCACGAAGCGGCTGTGCGCAGGCTCCGTCAGCCCGAGCTGGCGACTCCGGAGATCGCTCGAGCGGGCGATCCGCGGCGCGGGTTGCCGAGGCCGAGGCGAGGCGTCAGACTAGGCGCGCGTGAGCGAGCAACCGTTCGAGCGCATGGTCGCGGCCGTCGTCCCCGCATCGTCCAGGTCTGCCGTGAGATGGCAGGAAAGGGGTAGGCAACCGTGGCACGACGCGTGATCGACCTCTCGCAGCCGCTCTCGCGCGAGAGCCAGCTGCACCCGTTCTTCTCCCCGACGCAGATCATGCGGCACATCGTGCACTCGGATGCGCCCGAGGGCCGGCCGTCGTTCAACGCCGAGCTGATCATCACCTCGAACCACGCGGCGACCCACGTCGACGCGATCGGCCACTACCTCCGCGGCGGCGAGCACGATCGGCGAGATGCCGCTCGACCTCTTCTGCGGCGATGCGGTCTGCGTCGACATCCGCGAGTACCCGCGCGGGCATGACGTCACCGTGGCGGAGGTCGAGGAGGCGGTCGCGGCGTCGGGCCAGGAGGTGCGCGAGGGCGACATCCTGCTGTTCTGCTCCGACCACTACAACCGCACGGCCGGCACGCCCGCGTTCCTCGACGGCTTCTGCGGCATCTCGGCCGAGGCCGTGCACTGGATGGCGGACCGCGGCGTGAAGATCTTCGGCGTCGAGACGATCTCGCCCGACCTCGTCTACCTGACCGACGAGTATCCGACGCACCGGGCCTGCGGCGAGCGCCGGCTCACGCACTACGAGAACCTCAACAACCTCAAGGACGTCGTCAACCGGCGCTTCCTCTTCGTCGGCCTCCCGCTGCGGCTCGAGCCCGCCTACGGCTCCCCCGTCCGCGCCGCGGCGATCATCGACGACTGACTGCTCGGCATACCCTGGAACTCAGCCGCATGCCCGGCCGAGGCCGAAGTGGACGGTCGTGGAACGCTTGCCCACCCGAACCACCAACGGCACGCAGGCGGCGCGCGCTCGCAGGTAGAAACCGCCCGCATAGGCAGCACCCGAAGCCGGGTCGGAGCCGCAACCGCCGAGCCGCACCGAGCTGAACGGCCCCTGACCCCCATTCCCCCAGATGATCGCGACGCGTGTGCGCCACGCCTTGGGCACGCTGACCGTCGCGGCCGCGACATTCGCGCGGACGACGAGGCCGGCCTTCGTCCAGTACGGCCACGACTCGCCCTTCAGAAACACGATCTGTGGGAGGGTCGCGGGCGGCACGGAGATCGCGCCGAGCACCGTGCGATAGCGGTAGCGTGGATCGCGGGAGCCGACGTACGGGAACGTCCCGGTGAGGATGCGCTCGCTACAGGGCACGCTCCGCGACGGCATCGGGGCGTCGCCGGCCGTGCCCACGGCGGGCGCCACGAGCCAGAGCGCGACGAGAGGCACGACGATCGAGCGCATCTGCAACGTGTACCCCGCTCACGTCCACGCCGGTTCCCGGCTTGCGTGCCCGGTGGGAGCTCGTAGCCCCCACCGGGATCCAACCTCCGACGCTCGCTTCAGCGGTGCCCGCGACTCTCGGGCATCCCCCCGTGCCTGTGCTCGTGGTGCGCGGGTGGCACGCACGGCTGCGGCTGCTCCTCGTCTTCGATCCGGAAGACGGGCGGGCTCGCATGTGGCGCCACGTAGGTCGCGAACACCGTGGCACCGAGGACGCTCGACGCCTGCCCCGGGTCGTCGCCGCTCTCGATGAACGCGGAGCCCGCCGGAAGACCGGGACCGTACGTCGTCGCGCTGCAGTCGGAGTTCTGGAAGGTCACCGCGCCCGATGCCACGGACACGATCACGATGCCGGGATGGTGGTGCCATCCGCTCATGCCACCTGCGACGATGTCGATCCTCTGGACGCGGACATCGGTTGGGCCTCGTGTCCAGAGCTTGATCCCGTCGCCCTTGACGCGAACCTTCCCGGGAACACTGGCGGTGGCGAGAGTCGTCGGCGTGAAGCCGGTCGGCAGCGATCCGAGCGCGACGGCGGCGAACACTCCGGCCGCGGCAACTGCGGCGATCGCCGCGCCCACTGTCGTTCCGATCGATCGTGCATGCACCATGCCACCTCTTCCGTCGGGTGCGCGGCGAATCCACGACGGGCCGTCTGCGTGCTGCCGGCGCGCCTCGTGCTCTGACCCTGCCGCTGTAACGACGACGATGGCGGAGGCGCGCCCGCAGGGCTATCGGACATTCGTCGTATCTTGTGGCGGTAGCGGTAGCGGCAGCGGTGGCGGCGGCGGTGACGGTGGCGGTGGGCTCTCGTGGCTTACGCGTAGCGTCGTTGCGATCACGGCGTTTCGTGCCTTCGCCTGGGTGGTCGGGATGGCGTGGGGCGGCACTCCGCGATGCGGGGCGTTGCTCCGCGATGCGCGGGCGCTCTGGCGGCGTTTCGTACATCGGCTGGGGGGCGGTCGGGTTGGCGTCTTGCCGCGCTGCCGCGCGGACGCTCTGGCGTGTAGGTGGTAAAAGTCCTTACATCAATTGGCATTGTCGGCACACATTCGCAGTCCCGCTCTGGTACGATACGAACACATGTTCGATACAGCAGAAGGGAGGATCGACCAGGCGCTGGAGCGCCAACGCGCAACACGCCGCGCCCGCCTCGGGGAGCTCGCGGGCGTCGTCGCGCGCGCCTTCCAGGAAGCGATGGAGGTCGTACGCGACGCCGAGGACAGGCACGACTGGCAAGCCGCGGGCTGCAACTCGTCGGCGCAGTGGTTCGCGCAGGTCTTCCCCTGCGAATACGGCACCGCCAAGCTGATCACACGCACAAGCGCCGCCCTCGCGCGAGCTGCCGGCACTCGACGAAGCCATGAGCAAAGGCGAGCTGACCTTCGACCAGGTCGCCGCGATGACACCATTCGCGACGCCCGAGAGCGACGCCGAGCTCGCACGCACCGCAGTCGGCAGGGCGCCACGCGAGAACGCACGCGCAGCGCGCACGCTCAACCCGCCGCTCGTCGCCGACGACCAGGCGCTGTACCGGCGGCGGGCGTTGCGGATGGCCTGGACGGGTGACGGGCGCGAGCTCAAACTCAGCGGATCCCTGCCACTCGAACAGGGCGTCGCGTTCGAGCAAGCGATCCGCGACATCGCCAAACGCCAGCGGGCACGCGACAAGAAGACCGGATCCACGCTCGAGTGGCAGCAGTACACCGCCGATGCGCTCGTCACGCTCGCGACCCAGCCCGGCGGCAGCGGCGACGGGGTGCGGCGGAGTGCGACGACGCTGATCGTGCACCTCAGCCCTGACGAGCCGCCGCTGCTCGAGGGCGCCGGGCCGATCAGCCCCGAAACCGCCGCCTGGCTGACCTGCGACTCGCGCTGCCTCGTGATCAAGGCCCACGGGCGTGACCTCGTGCACTCGCGCGTCACACGCTGCGTCACCTACCCGCAGATGCGCGCCCTGATCAAACGCTCGAAGCACTGCCAGTACCCCGGCTGCACCGCGAACCGCGAGCTCCAGGGGCATCACATCGTCGCCGACGGGCGCGGCGGCGCGTGCGAGCTCGACAACCTCATCCTGCTCTGCACCCGCCACCACAAGCTGCTCCACGACCATCACATCCGGACGAGTGGGCGCGGCAAGGATCCGGTCTTCGCCGACCGCGACGGACGCGCGATCACCACCAACCAACCCCACGCACCACCCTACTGACCGAGCATGGCGGCGTCAGCTGATCGCCGAGCATGATCGTGCGGCGCTCGGCCTCGCCGGCCTCGAGCGCGGCGCCGGGATCGAGGGTCCAGGCGTCCTCGAACGCGACGGCCGCGCGCAGGTCGGGAAGGCGCGACAAAAGCAGGCCGAATCCGGCTCGCCGCTTGACCGCCGATCTGAGATGAGATCTGGATCGTCCATGCCAGGGCAGCCGCGGCGCGCGTTGCGTAGACTCGCGCCAATCTCAAGGGGAGGAGTGGGACGATGGTGCGCAAGTTGGTGACTGCAGGCGCGTTGGCGTGCGCCGTCATGCCGGTGTTCTCGGTGACGGCGTCGGCGAAGGTCGTGCTTCCGTGGGTGAACGTGGAGAGGAGCGCGAACGTCATCTGCCTGGACTACACCAAGAAGCTGTTCAAGCTTCCGGGAATCGTGGCCCTGCAAAAGGTGAAGACCAAGAAGGACCTCACGCCGGCGGTCATGAAGAACGCGATGGTGCCGTACCTCACGGGCGAGCTCGCGCTCGAGAAAACGATGGTGCGACGTGGAGCGCGCTTCCCACGCCCAGGGAACCCACCTACCGTGTCGCCTGGGCGCGCTGGCTGACGCTCTGGAAGACGGTCCACATTCCGGCGGCCGAGAGCACGCTCGCGGCCGCAAAGCGGGATGACCTCAACGCGATGCAAGCGGCGGGCGCCCCGATGAAGGCGCACGAGGCAGAGGGAAAGAAGCTCGAGACGAAGACGCTCGCGTTCGCAGTCTGCCAGTGGGACTAGCGGTCGCGCCTGAGCGACCTACTCCTCGAAGCGACTCGTAGCGTCACGATTGCGGTCATACCGTTTCGTGAGCGGAAACGGCGGCAGCCAGGACTCGCGACGGACGATCCAGCTTTCGTAGGTGGGCATCAGCTGGTCAGGGGCATCAAGGGATCCGAGGTTCACTTCGATCTCGTCGCCGGTGCGCGCGGAAACGGGCGAGCCGCAGCGGGGGAGGCCAAAACCGCCCGGCGTAGTCGCGTGGTTCGCCGGCGATCGTCACCGCCTGCTCAGGGAACACGGCGGAGCCGTGAAAAAGCGCCCATGATGCTTGCGGCAGTCGAGACAGTGACAGACGCCGACCCGGTATGGACGTCGCAGCAGCGTCAGCTGCCGGTCGGAGAGCTTGCTCAGATCACGGCCCCCGAGCTCCACGGAGCCCGCGGTGGGGCGCTCCAGCCCGGCCGCGCAGTGCATCAGCGTCGACTTGCCCGAGCCGGAAGGGCCCATGACAGCGGTGAAGGTGCCGGCGGGGAAGCCGTGGTCCACGTCCTGAAGCGCGGTGACCGCGCCCGCCCCCTTGCCGTGCACCTTGCGTAAGGAGCGTAAGTGGACGGCCAGGCGTTCGCCGATGACGGGCCGGTGGTGGTCGGTGGTGGGTGGCAATGTCGTCTTCATGCCCCCATCCAATCCCTGGCGTAGGGGGATTTCAGGGGAATGTGGCGATGGACCGCGGAATATGGCCGGCGGGCGGGACGCGGCGGGTGCCGGAGCCGTTCCTCGACCTCATCTCCCGTTATCGGCGGGCGTGTTGGTCTGCCGACCCCCGCGCGCGTCGCCGGCCGGTGGGGAGGTTCTCCGACAGCTTCGGGGCGGCGGGGGCGCTGTGCGGGGCAGCGGGATGGTCCGAAGCGGCCGGTCGGATGCGGACTTGAGGGTCTGGGCGGCGAGGGCGAGGGGGACGCCCAGGAGGAGGACGTAGAAGACGGCGATCTTGCGGAGGTCGTCGAGGAAGAACCAGACGGATGTCAGGGCGGTGAACCAGAACGCCACGAGGCGAGCGAATCCGCCCGTGCCCTTCCCTCCTTGTATCCGGCGGCCAGGCACAGTGCGGCGACGATGCCCAG
This sequence comes from uncultured Actinomycetota bacterium, assembly GCA_963825445.1. Lineage (GTDB taxonomy): Bacteria > Actinomycetota > Actinomycetes > Mycobacteriales > Pseudonocardiaceae > Actinophytocola. The sequence continues at coordinate 2,840 of CAWGTM010000017.1, read as the reverse complement.
GACCAGGGCGATGATGACGTAGTGGGTCCTCCCAGCCGACGCTGCCGACGGGCGGCTCGGACCCAGGTGGCCACCGCCTCCGCCACCGGGCCCCAGGCCACCGCGCAGGCGAGCCGTGCCGACCACAGCCAGGAACACCGCACCGGCGAGGGCGGCGAGCAGCGCGACCCGGTTGAACTGGCCGACCTCGATCATGTCGGTCCGGGATATCACCAGGGAGAGGAAGCAGCCGAGGAGGGCGACCGCGCCTTCGGCCGTCGGCCGGAAGACCACCCGGGCCGGTCTCCGGCGGGCGGGCGGTGACGCCTCCGGTCCGCTCCCGGAGGGCGCGGGGGAAGCGACGGCGGCCGGGGCGGGTTCCCTGACGGCCCTCCGGTCGAGTGCCGCGGGGTCGAATGCGGCCGGGTCGAGTGTGGTGGGGGTGCGGACGGGCGGAGCCGGGGTGAGGGGCCGGGAGGCTTCGCCGAGCGCCTGGTGCATCGTGGACGCACTCGCGAAGCGGCCCTCCCGGTCCTTGTGCAGCGCCCTGGCGATCAGCGCGTCCATGGCGGGCGGCAGCTCCGGGCGGAGCCGGGAGGGAGACACCGGTTCCGCGGCCAGATGCTGGTGCATGACGGAGAACGGGGAGTCGCCGGTGTACGGGGGACGGCCCGTCAGCAGCTCGTAGAGCAGACAGCCCACGGCGTACAGGTCCGTACGGTGATCGGTCCCGCCGCCGTTGACTGCTGCCGGGGCCGAGATAGGCGGGGGTGCCGACGGCCACGCCGTGCCGGTCAGCCGGGTGGCCACCTCGCTCAGCGCCTTGGCGATGCCGAAGTCGACGACCTTGACCCGGCCCCGTACCGGTGAGCATCACGTTCGCGGGTTTGATGTCCCGGTGCACGATGGCGTGCCGGTGGCTGTGCTCCAGGGCCTCCAGCACCTGGCCCGTGAGGTCGACCGCCTGGGCCACCGGCAGCACGCCGTCCTTGAGGACGTGGCTGAGGGTTCTGCCTTCCACGTACTCCATGACCAGATAGGGCTCGGCGACGCCGCCACCGGCGTCCTCCCCCACGTCGTGCACGGTGGCCACACCCGGGTGGTTGAGGGCGGCGGCGGCGTGCGCCTCGCGCTGGAACCGGGTGAGGAACTCGGGCTCCAGCGCCAGCTCGGCGGAGAGGGTCTTCACGGCGACGGTACGGCGCAACCGGTGGTCCACGGCCCGGTAGACCTTTCCCATCCCGCCGTGCCCGAGCTGCTCCACCAGCTCGTACCGCTGCCCCAACATCCTGTGCTCCACCGGGTTCCTCCAGGGACCGTCCACACGCCAACACGTACGCGGGAAGACGTACTGGAGTACGAGCGGGTTCCTCCGCGGGCGCGCGGGGCGGGGGCATCGGCGTGGGTGAGGCCGTAGGTAAGGCCGTACGTGAGGCCGTAGGGCCGTGCCCACAGGTGCGGCGGCCCCGGCGAAGGGGGCGCGCCGCGGGGCAGTCGCCCCGCCCCCCCGGAGTCCGCCCGGCACCCGGCCGCCACCGTGCCGGATAGAAGACCGGAACACCCCCCTCCGAGTGCTCGTCGGCACGGGCTAAGGTGCTCCCGCGAACTGTTCGGCCGGGAGAGGGGAAGGATCTGACGGTGTCCGATCTGGGCGGCTGATCGCCGGCCGGTACCGCCTCCTGGAACGGGTCGGCCGAGGCGGTATGGGCACCGTCTGGCGGGCCGACGACGAGCTGCTCGGCCGCCATGTCGCCGTGAAGAAGTGCTCCTCCCGCCGCACCTGTACGACGACGAGCTCCCACCCTCTTCGAGCGCACCCGCCGCGAGGCCCGCAGCGCCGCCCGGATCACCCACCCCCATGTGATCGTCGTGCACGACGTCGTCGACGACGAGGGCCTGCCGTGCATCGTCATGGAGTACGTCCCCTCGGCCACCCTCGGCGACGTGATCAAGGGGCAGGGCGCGCTGCCGCCGGACGAGGCCGCCCGGATCGGCCGCGGCATGGTCGCCGCGCTGCGGGCCGCACACGGCGCCGGGGTGCTGCACCGGGACGTCAAGCCGCCAACGTGCTGCTCGGCGACGACGGCCGGATCGTCCTCACCGACTTCGGCATCGCCGTGGCAGTCCGGCACCTCGACTCTCACCAGGACCGGCGAGCTGGTCGGGTCGATCCACTTCATCGCCCCCGAGCGCCTCGCCGGGCTGCCGAGCCCGGCCCCGCAGCGACCTGTGGGCCCTGGGCGCGACGCTTTTCCAGGCGGTCGACGGCCGCTCACCGTTCTGCCGGGACACGCGACCCAGACGACGTACGCCATCGCCACCGAGGAGTACGAGGCCCCGCGCAACGCCGGCGAGCTGGCCCCGGTGATCGAGAGTCTGCTCCGGAAGGAACCCGGGCAGCGCATGGACGCCCACGAGGCCGAACGCCTCCTGGGCCGGGCCGCCGGAGCAACGACCGCCCGGGCGGTACCTCCCTGGCGACGCCTCCGGAACACGGACCGCGCTCGACGACCCGGCCACGCAGCAGCAGCCGACCGTCGTCAGCGAAGCGCCCGCGCGCGGGGGCAACCGCGGGCGCCGCGCGGTGCTGTGGTGCGCCTCGGCGGTGGCGGCCGCCGCCTCCGTGACCGGCGGCGCGCTGCTGTGGCCCTGGGGCGGCGCGGAGGCGACGGACAAGGGCCCCTCGGACACCGCCTCAGCAGGCCGGCCTGCGCACGACAGCCCTTCCCCGCTTCCCCCGCTCCCCGGCCGGCTACCACCTCCAGAAGGAGGGCGACGGCTTCTCCCTCCCCGTCCGGAACGGCTGGACGCGCGAGGACCCGCCCGGCGGTGAGGTCGCCTACGTGGACCCGTCCGAGCTG
>CAWGTM010000016.1:0-48242 GCA_963825445.1 uncultured Actinomycetota bacterium | reverse complement strand
GCTGCCAAAAGGGATCAAGGCGAACGTGGCCGACAACCAGGTGTCGTTCGTCCGCGATGCGGAGACGCGCAGCTTGAAAGCGTTGCACGGTCTTTCGCGCGCCCTGATCAACAACATGGTCGTCGGCGTGAGCGAAGGTTTTACCCGGAATCTCGAAATCGAAGGCGTCGGCTTCAAGGCCGCGGTCCAGGGGAAGAATCTCAATCTCAGCCTCGGTTTTTCGCATCCGGTTCTTTTTCCCGATCCCGGAAGGCATCGAGATTGTCGTGACCGATAACACCAAGATCGCGATCGCCGGCGTCGACAAGAAACGGTCGGCCAGGTCGCGGCTGATATCCGGGGTTATTACCCGCCCGAGCCTTACAAGGGCAAAGGCGTTCGTTACGCAGGCGAGCAGGTTCGCCGCAAGGAAGGCAAAACCGTTCAATAGTCATGGCTACGATCAATCGAAAAGCTATTCGCGGGCGGATTCACAACCGCATTCGGCGCAAAGTATCGGGGACCGCGGAACGTCCGCGTCTCTGCGTTTATTTTTCCGGGAAACATGTCTACGCGCAGGTCGTCGACGACAAAGCGGGAAAGAGCATTTGGATCTTCGACCGGCACAAACCGAGAAAGCGCTGAGCAAAGACAAACACGCCCCGCGAACCTGGCGACAGCCAAGAAGGTCGGGAAGTTGATCGCCGAGCGTTGCTCGCGACGAGAGCAGCGAGCGCCGCTCCGGCCAGCGCCGCCCCGACACGAACGAAACGCATGCAGATCACCTCGAAACCGCGACTCAAGGTCGCGGAGCAGGGGGACAAGGACCACCAACAGGGTCACTCGTTCGAGTTAGATCCACTACCCGCCGTTAGTCTGGATTCCGCTCAACGTCCGAATTGTCGGCATTATCCACAGATCCAGCGCCCACTCTCGTGAACGGGCGTTGTAGAGCAGGAACAGCACGGCGGCGCAGAGCGCGGCGACCGGCAGCCCGTACTCGGGCCGACCGGACGGGCCGATGGCGTACCGGCGACGCCGAGCAGCAGGATTTCCACGACCGTGGTCGCGCCCGCGCCCGCGCTTGCCGTGGTCGAGCGGGCGCCGCGCCGACGACCGCGGCGCCGATGATCGCGAAGTAGGCGGCCTCGCCGTAGAGGTTGCGATCGTCTCGGCCCCCGACAGCGCCCGGATCACCAGCGCGATGGCGAAGCCGACGCCGACCAACCCCTGGATACCGACCAGAATCCCGGCGCCGCGAACGGCCGGCGGGGCGTCGGACTCGATACGCACTCCAGACCCCTTCAAGACACGGCGACGGATGCCCTGAATGTGGCGCAGCCCCCGTTCGGCCGGACTCGCCTACCCTGCGGTTATGCGAGCAGTTCTGGTGGTGAACCCGAAGGCGACCGCGACCACGGCGGCCGGCCGGGACGTGCTCGCGCACGCACTGGCCAGCCAGGTCAAGCTGGAGATCCTGGAGACCGACTACCGGGGTCACGCGATGGCCGCGGCCGCGCAGGCCGCGGTCGACGGCGCCGACCTGGTGGTCGCGCACGGCGGCGACGGCACGGTGAACGAGGTGGTCAACGGCCTGCTCGCCGGCGGGGTGAGCCCCTCCGTGCCGATGTTGGGCATCGTGCCGGGCGGCTCGGCCAACGTCTTCGCCCGGGCGCTCGGCATCCCGCGCGATCCCGTGGACGCCACCTATCAACTGCTGCACGCGCTGGTCGACCAGCGCAGTAGACAGGTCGGCCTCGGCCGGGTCGAAGGAGACGGGGCGGGTAGCCCGTCGCGGTGGTTCACGTTCTCCGCGGGCGTGGGCTGGGATGCCGACGTGGTCGCGGAGGTCGATCGCAAGCGTGGCAAGAGGCCAGCCCCGCGCTCTACACGCGGGTCGCCATCACCCAGTACCTGAAACCGGCGCACGGTGGGCCCCGGCTGACCGTCGAGATCCCCGGCGAGGACCCGGTTTCCGGGCTGGACTGGTTTTCGTGTCGAACACCGACCCGTGGACCTACCTGGGTAAGCGACCCATCCACCTGAACCGAGGTTGCGGCTTCGAAGGTGATCTTGGAATCTTCGCGCTGCACAGCCTTCGCCTACCGACAGTGCTCCGACACCTCCGTCAGGCGATCAGTCGAAAGGGTGAGACCCGCGGCCGCAAGCTTCTCCGCCACGACGACGTTCCGAGCCTCCGCGTGACGAGCGAGGAGCCGGTGCGCGTGCAGTGCGACGGAGACCTCATCGGGGAGCGGACCTGCGTCGAAATCACTTCCGTGAGGCATGCTCTGACCGTCGCTGGGTAACCCCGCCGAACATGAAAATTGGTCGACAGAGGCTCGCGGAGCGCGAGATGCAGCTGTGACCCAATCGTTGCTCTACGCATCTGCAAGCCTCTGACGTCGAGCTTTCGGGTGAGTTCACACACTGGCTGATGAAGAACCCTTGACATATGGCTGGTTCGTGAAAGCATTCACAAGCACCCCAAACGACCGGTAGACGACTAGTGGCGCACCGGAACGCGCCCAAGCGAGGAGCAAGGTAGAAATGGACTGGCGTCACAACGCGGCCTGCCGTGACGAGGACCCTGAGCTGTTCTTCCCCGTGGGAACCAGCGGTCCCGCCGTACTGCAGGTAGCCCAGGCCAAATCCGTCTGCCATCGCTGCCCAGTAGCTTCCAACTGCCTGACCTGGGCGCTGCAGAGCGGCCAGGATGCAGGTGTGTGGGGCGGGATGAGCGAGGACGAGCGACGTGCGCTGAAGCGTCGGAACGCTCGGACGCGGACACGCAGCAACGCCTGAGCAACAAAGACGAACCGCAAAGGCCCGGTACCGAATCAGGTACCGGGCCTTCTTGCGTCCAGCTCAATCAAGCGCCGCTCGAACCACCGGACCGAGCCGCGATCGCGCCCCGACCGGATCGCCACCAGAACACGAGCGAACGGGAAGCGCCGTACCCACGAACTGTCGGTGCTCAGCAGTAGAATTGAACCAGGGGTCCCTGGACCACTTTTGTCGGTGCAGACCGATACATTCGCCCCGAACCCCTGCCCTCAGTCGGGTTCGAGGGCCGAGGTGCCAGCGACACAGTCGCCGCGCTTCCCAGTTCCCTTACACAGCAAGCCAAAGGGCCGTGGTCACCGGAACTGTCGGTGCTCCTGAGTAGAGTTGAACCAGGGGGCCCTGGGCCGTTTTCGTCGGTGTGAGGCGATACCCTCGCCCCGGAACTCTGTGCTCAGCGGCGGTGGGACAGGGGGACGCGGAGGACTGCTTCCGTGCCGCCGCGTGGGCGGCGCCGCAGGGACAGTGAGCCGCGTAGTTCGGATTCCACCAGCGTGCGGACGATTTGCAGGCCCAGGCCGTTCGAGCGTTCCAGCGAGAAGCCCTTCGGCAGGCCTCGGCCATCGTCCGAGACCACTACGTCCAGCCATCTCGCCGAGCGTTCTGCCGCTACTTCCACGTCGCCCGATACGCCTGATGGGTAGGCGTGTTCGACGGCATTCTGGACCAGTTCTGTCAGGACCATCACCAAAGGTGTGGCCAGTTCTGCTGCCACCACACCGAACTGGCCCGTTCGGCGGACGCGGACGTGATTTTCCGCCACCGCCACGTCGCCCACTACCGGGATCACCTTGTCCACCAACGAGTTCAGGTCCACTCGTTCGTCCACCGACGTGGACAGGGCCTCGTGCACCATCGCGATCGCGGCTACCCGGCGAACCGATTCCGCCAGGGCGGCGCGGGCTTCCTCGCTCGCTGTTCGCCGGGATTGCAGGCGTAGCAACGCCGCCACCGTTTGCAGGTTGTTCTTCACCCGGTGGTGGATCTCGCGGATCGTCGCGTCCTTGGACATCAGAGCGCGGTCTCGGCGGCGGACTTCCGTCACGTCTCGGACCAGGACCAGCGCGCCTGCCGGCTTGCCGCCGGGACGCAAAGGGAGAGCGCGGAACAGGACCGCTGCGCCTCGGCCCGATTCTGCTTCGGCGCGCATGCTTGGTTGGCCGTCCAGGGCGGCGAGGATGCGTTGCGCTATCTCCGTCGCGTCGAACGGGTCCGCGATCAGGCCGCGGGTCAGCGGAGCCAGGCGTACGCCCACCATCTCTGCCTTGTGGCCCATGCGGTGATACGCGGACTGCGCGTTCGGGCTCGCGAACACCACGGCGCCCGTCGGGTCCAGCCGGATCAGACCGTCGCCGACGCGAGGGCTCGTGTGGACGTCGGCCGCGGGTTCCGAAGTGGGGAAACTGCCGTCCGCCACCATCTGGCCCAGGTCCGCCGCTATGCCGAGATAGGCGATCTCCAGGGAACTCGGGACGCGCGGGGCGGCCACGTCGGTTTCCCGCGACAGCACGCCGATCACGCGGTCGTCGTACGTGACGGGGATGACCTCGCGCCGGACGTGCACACCGAGATACCGTGCTCGGCTCCTCCTCGCGGCACACGCGCCGCTCCAGGATCGACCGGCGCAGCTGCGGGTGGTCGTCGACCCGGAATCTGGCTGCCCACCACGTCCTGCGGGTGCGCGGTCGGCGCCGGTCGTGGCCCGGGCCTGCGCCACGCACAGGAACTCGTCCAGGCCGGCCGGGCTCGCCGATCGGCACCCACATCAGCAGGTCGGCGAACGACAGATCCGCCAGGAGCTGCCACTCGGCGACGACCATCTGCAGGTGGTCGACCTCGCCACCGGACAGCTTGGTGTGCTCGGCGAGCAGGTCGGAGTGGACAAGTTCTCACTCGACCACGGCGATGAGGTCGTGTTCCTGCACGACGTCGCCGTCCTGGACCGCCATGCTCTTCAGCACGCCGGCGGACTCGGTGACGACCGGGATCTCCATCTTCATCGACTCGAGGATCACGACCGTGCGCCCTCCTCGACCGAGGCACCCTCCGACGCACGGTCAGCACGTTGGCGACCATCTCAGCGCGAATCTCCTCGGCCATCGCCCGGTCCTTCCGATGCGGCGCGCCGCGGTCACGGAATGTCGGACCTATCCTGCACCGTCACGCCGCCCTGATCGACGACGGTTTTCCTGATCTTGTCCCGGAGTCGCTGCTTGAGGTCCTCCGGACGCGTGCTCGCCACCGCACTTGCGGGCCAGCAACACCTTCAGGTGCTCGTCGATGCCGAACTGCTCGAGGCAGGGGCTGCACTCGTCGAGGTGGTGCTCCAGCAGTTGGCGACGCTTCTTGTCGCACTCGTGGTCGAGGAACAGCCACACCTCGGCGAGCACCTCCGAGCAGTCGGTCTCGTGGGGTTCGCCGCAGCTCATGATCCGGTCACCTCGTGCTTCGCCGACCGCAGGAACCCTCGGTCACGTGCGACCCCCGCCAACAGGTCGCGGAGCTGCCGCCGGCCGCGGTGCAGTCGAGACATCACCGTCCCGATCGGCGTGTGCATTATCTCCGCGATCTCCTTGTAAGCGAAGCCCTCGACGTCGGCGAGATAGACCGCGAGCCGGAATTCCTCCGGCAGCTGCTGCAGGGCTTCCTTGACATCGTTGTCCGGCAGCCGGTCCATGGCCTCGATCTCGGCGGACCGCAGTCCGGTCGAGGTGTGCGACTCGGCCTGCGCGAGCTGCCAGTCGGTGATCTCCTCGGTCGGCTGACTGCAGAGGTTGCCGCTGCCGCTTCCGGTACCCGTTGATGTAGGTGTTGGTGAGGATCCGGTAGAGCCAGGCCTTGAGGTTGGTGCCCGCCGGAACGACGCGAACGCGGCGTACGCCTTGAGGTAGGTCTCCTGGACCAGGTCTTCAGCATCGGCCGGGTTGCGCGTCATCCGCAGCGCGGCCGAGTACAGCTGGTCCAGCATCGGCATGGCGTCGCGCTCGAAGCGCTCGACCCGCTCCTGCTCGGTCTCAGCCTGGGGTTTGGCTGGGTTTCGGTGCTCGGCACCGTGCTCCCTTCCAGTCGGAACTGTCCCATCGTCGGATACGCATGGAACCTCTGTGAGGATACGCGGCGAGTCTGAGTCAGCACGTCTCAGCAAACGCCGACCACACCCGCCGCATTCCCCCGTTGTCAGCCGAGCGGCCGCAGGATGCGGTCGAGCCACTCCTAGACCGTCCGGGAAATGGTCCTGACGTCCCGTTTCAGCGAGTGGTCACCAGGCATGACGACGATCTCGCGGTGGTCCCCCGGCCGCCGGCATGCCGAACGGATCGGACTCACCCTGCACGATCAACGTGGGCACACTCACGCTGTCCAGCTCCGGCTGGCGGGTCTTCTCGGGCCTGCCGGGCGGGTGCACGGGGAACGCCAGGCACACGACCGCCACGGCGTCGCCGGCCCCGGACGTGCGGCAGGCCACGCGGGCGCCCGAGGACCGGCCGCCGAACACCAGCGGCAGGTCGCGGAACCACTCGTCGGACAGCGCGTCGGCGACCGTCGAGCCAGGCCGTGTCGAGCTGCCCGGCCGGTGCGGGAGCACGCCGGCCGGCCACCCGGTAGGGCTGCTCGATCAGCGCGACGTGCACGCCCGCCTCGGTGGCGCCGCGGGTGGCGGCCACCAGGTCGGGCGCGCCGATGCCACCACCGGCGCCGTGGCCGAGTAACAGCGCCGCCCGTCCCTGTTCCGCGCTGTGCAGTTCGGCCCTGGCCGGGCCGTGGGGCGTGTCGATCTCGAGTTTCGTCATGGTGGCCTCAGACATCGAACAGTGCGGGATCGTCGAGGTCGACCTTCGGCTCCTCGCGTTCGAGCAGCTCAGGGCCGTTGTTGCGCACGTTGTTCACCTTGTTCGACACCGGGCGCAGCTCCAGGGACTCCACCAGGTCCAGCGGCGGCGGGACCAGCAGCTCGGAGACCTCGGCGACGTCGGGGTCGAGCCAGGCCGCCCACTGGTCGGGGGTCAGGAGCAGCGGCATCCGGTCGTGGATGTCGACCAGCTGGCCCTGGGCCTCGGTGGTCAGCACGGCGGCGCTCACGATCGGCGGGCCGTCGGACACCTTCGGGTCGCGCCACACGGTCCACAGACCGGCCATGGCCAGGCTCTTGCCGTCCGGACGCGTGGTGAAGTACGCCTGCTTGTTCTTGCCCTCACGACGCCACTCGAACCAGCCGTCGGCCGGCAGCAGGCACCGGCGCTTGGCCAGCGACGTCTTGAACGCGCTGGTGGTGGCGGCCGTCTCGGACCGCGCGTTGATCATCTTGGCGCCGATCGACCGGTCCTTCGCCCACGCCGGGATCAGGCCCCAGCGCATGACCCGCAGGCTGCGCACCGTGGTGTCCGGGTCGGGTTCCCCCTGCTCGTCGCGGGGGTGGCGCTGGACGACGGCCACCACGTCCTTGGTGGGCGCCACGTTGTGGTCGACCGGCGGCGCGTCGTCCTCGATGCCGTCGTAGGCGTCGAACTCGGCGGCCAGCGTGGCCGGGTCCTTGGTCGCCGCGTATCTCCCGCACACGTTCATCACCTCCTGGCGCGATGGTGGCACGTCCCACCGACAGTCTGCACCGACGTGCGGGATCATCAACGCATGAACCAGTGGCAAGCGCCCGTCGCGACCGAGCCCGTCCACGCCACGGTCACCGTGCCGGGGTCGAAGTCGATCACCAACCGGGCACTGCTGCTGTCCGCGCTGAGCGATGGCGGCGGCACGGTGACCGGCGCGCTGCGCAGCCGCGACGCCGACCTCATGATGGCCGCTCTGCGCGCTCTGGGTGTGCCGGTCGACGCCGACGGCACCACGGTCACGGTCGGACCCGGCACGCTCACCGGGCCGGCGAGCGTCGACTGCGGCCTGGCCGGCACGGTCATGCGGTTCGTGCCCCCGGCCGCGGCGCTGGCCGACGGCGAGGTCCGCTTCGACGGCGACCCGCGGGCCCGCGAGCGGCCGATGGGCACCGTGCTCGACGCCCTGCGCGCGCTCGGCGCGTCCGTGGAGGGCGACACGCTGCCGTTCACGCTCCATGGCAAGGGCAGCCTGGCGGGCGGCGCGGTGACCATCGACGCGTCGGCGTCCTCCCAGTTCGTCTCCGGTCTGCTGCTGGCCGGCGCCCGCTACGACCTGGGCCTGACCGTCCACCATGACGGCAAGCCCGTGCCCTCGCTCCCGCACATCGACATGACCGTGGAGATGCTCCGCGCGGGTGGCGTGGCGGTCGACGACAGCGAGCCGAACACCTGGCGGGTGGAACCGGGGCCGATCGCCACCCGGACCTGGGAGGTGGAGCCGGACCTGTCGAACGCCACCGCGTTCCTGGCGGCCGCCGCGGTCACCGGCGGCACGGTCACCGTGCCGGGCTGGCCGGAAAAGACCACCCAACCGGGTGACGCGATCGGTGACATCGCCGCGCGGATGGGCTGCTCGGTCTCGCGTGGTGCGAACGGCCTCACGATCACCGGCCCGGACCGACTGTCCGGCATCGACATCGACCTGCACGACGTGGGTGAGCTGACGCCGACCGTGGCGGCTCTCGCGGCGCTGGCCGACGGCCCGAGCGTGCTGCGTGGCATCGCTCACCTGCGGGGACACGAGGCCGACCGGCTGGCCGCTCTGGTGGCCGAGATCAACGGCCTGGGCGGTGACGCCAACGAGATCGAGGACGGCATCGAGATTCGCCCGGTGCCTCCGACGTCCCTGTCGGCCGGGCTCTGGCACGCCTACGAGGACCACCGCATGGCCACGGCCGGCGCGATCATCGGGCTGGTGGTGCCGGGCGTCGAGGTCGACGACATCGGCACGACCGCCAAGACCATGCCCGACTTCCCCGACCGGTGGCGACGCATGCTCGGTGGGGGCCGCTGACGTGAGCAGGCGGGGGAAGAAGGCCGACTGGGACCGGCTGGACGAGACGGATGTCCGGGTGCGGCCCGGCAAGGGCACTCGCCCCCGGAGCAAGCAGCGTCCCGAGCACGCGGACGCGCGCGCCGCCATGGTGGTGGGCGTGGACCGCGGCCGCTGGACCTGCGCGCTGGACGGCAAGCCGGACAACGAGGTCATCGCCATGCGGGCCAGGGAGCTGGGCCGTACCCCGATCGTGGTCGGTGACCTGGTCGACCTGGTCGGTGACACGACCGGCAGGCCGGACACGCTGGCGCGGGTGGTCCGCGTGGCGGACCGGAGCAGCGTGCTGCGGCGCACGGCCGACGACAACGATCCGTTCGAGCGCGTGGTGGTGGCCAACGCGGGCCAGCTGTTGATCGTGTGTTCGCTCGCCGATCCCCCGCCCCGCACGGGGTTCATCGACCGCTGCCTGGTGGCGGCGTTCGCCGGTGGGCTGAAACCCGTGCTGTGCCTGACGAAGGCCGACCTGGCGAGCCCGGACGAGGTGATGGCCGCCTACGCCGAGCTGGACCTGCCGGTGCTCGTCACCCGCAGCGACCGCGATCCGTCGGAGGTCCGTGCGCGGCTGACCGACCAGGTCTCCGCGCTGGTCGGGCATTCCGGCGTCGGCAAGTCCACTTTGGTCAACAAGCTGGTGCCGGACGCGTTCCGGGCGACCGCCGTGGTCAGCGCGGTCGGCAAGGGTCGGCACACGTCCACCACGGCGGTCGCGCTGCCGCTGCCCGAGGGCGGCTGGGTGGTGGACACGCCGGGAATTCGTTCATTCGGCCTCGCGCACATCCAGCCGGACGATATCGTCGCGGCGTTCGACGAGTTCGTCGAACCGGCCGAGGAGTGCCCGTCGGGGTGCGGGCACCTGGGGCCGCCGGAGGACCCGGACTGCATGCTCGACGTCGTGACCGACGAGGGGCAGGCCAGCCAGGGGCGACTGGAGTCCCTGAGGCGCCTGCTCAGCTCCCGTGCGAGGCTCGACGAGTACTCCGATTGAAACCTGCCCCGGCGGGTAATAACTTTTGGCTCTGGCTACGCTCACGTGTGCGAACAGAAATGGTACTGAGGGGTTGATCTTCACAATGCGCAAGACAGTTGCACTGCTGTCCGCGTTCGCGCTCGCCTTCACGCTGACGTCGTGTGGCAGCGACGACAAGGCGGGCGGCGACTCGTCGAACACCGGCAACACGGGGAACAGCGACAACACCGGCCTGGTGGCCGCCAACATCGCGGACCTGAACAAGAGTGTCTCGGAGAAGACCGAGAACAACTCCGTCCACATGACCCTCTCCGGCAACATGGCCGGCGAAGAGGTCAACGGCGAGGGCGACATGCGGTTCGGCACGGCGGACGAGTTCGCCATGTCGATGGACGTCACCACGGCCGACGGTGACATGACCATGCTGCTGGTCGACAAGGTCATCTACATGAAGCTGCCCGAGGGTCAGGAACTCCAGCCCGGCAAGCCGTGGCTGAAGATCGACTCCGAGGGCACGGACCCGATGTCGAAGATGATGAAGACCCTCTTCGACCAGATGGCCAAGAACGCCGACCCGAAGGCGTCGCTCGAGCAGTTCTCGCAGGCCGGTGAGATCACCGCGACCGAGGAGAACGTCGACGTCAACGGCGAGAACACCACCCACTACACGATCACCGTGGACGTGGCGAAGCTCGCCGAGGCGCAGACCGACCCGACGCTCAAGCAGGCCATGGAGCAGATGGTCGAGAGCGGTGGCATGAAGGACTTCCCCGTCGAGATGTGGGTGAACGACGACAGCCTCCCGGCTCGGTTCAAGCTGAACATGCCGACCCAGGACCCGACCTCCGGTAAGGCCGTCACTGCTGAGATGCAGGTCGACTACACGGACTGGGGCAAGGAGGTCACGGTCGAGGCTCCGCCCGCGGACCAGACCATCGACGCTGCCGAGGCGATGAACGCTCCTTCTGGCGGCTGATCTCTTTTTGCTCGTCGCGGCCCGTCAGGCTTCGTGCCTGGCGGGCCGCGGTGCGTTGCGGACCCGCTGGCTCTGGCGCTTCTGGCGCGCTGAGGGCAGGGGTTCGGGGCGAATGTATCGGCTCACACCGACAAAAGTGGCCCAGGGACCCCTGGATCAACTCTACTCGTGAGCACCGACAGTTTCGGTGCGCGCGGCGGTCCGCCTGTGGACAACTGCGGCGCGAACGTGGACTGGTCCGCATGTGCGACGGCCGTGGTCGCCATGCGCGACGGCAACGGTCATCATGCGCGACGGGACTGGTCAGTGTGCGAGTGGGCGCCCATTAGGGGCGGGATGGCCAGGGGTGCCAGGTGCGTTCGCCGCTGGGGAGGGCCTTTCGCAGGGCCGACAGTTGGGGTTTTTCGAGGGCGGAGCGGCTTGAGCCCGCGGTGCCGTCCGGGGCCTCGTACCACTGCTCGTGCCACCACTGGCCCTTGTGGACGGCCGCACCCGGGCCATCCGAGTCGCGGTAGGACATCGGGAAAGAGCGGCTCACCTCGTGGATCAGGCGGTCGCCGAAGGTGCCGGCCACCAGGGCCGCCACGTGGCGGTTCAGCAACTCCGTCAGGTCGGGGATCGTCTCGTCGCAGGCGTCGCAGCCGCACTCCGGCAGGGTGACCACCACACCCCCGAAGCGCATGATCAGACCCGGGAAAGCCGTGGTCACCACCGTCAGAGGCGCGGCTCCGGGCGAAGACGGAGTCAGCGTGACGGCCGGGGCCACCTCATCTGGCGAGTGTGGGTCCGGCTCCGACGAAACGGACCTGGACACCTGGAATCGAGCCTCCAGATCGTCCAGCAGAGCCGTGCCCAGCGCATGAAGTGGGGCGAAGCGGGTCGGGTCGGTCACCCGGCTGTACGCCTCGTCCGGCGGTCCCGCTTCGCCCCATCTGCTCATGCTTCCAACCTACTTCAACGCGTACGCCCGGATCACCGTCTGGCCGGCCTTGTTGCCCTCCTTGTCGGACACCGTCGACCGCAGCGAGACGAACGTCGCGCCCCGCGGGTGGTCGACCGTGGCCTCCCAGGAAGAGCCGCGACGGTCCAGCCGCACCGAACGCCAGGTCGCCCCGTCGTCGTAGGACACCTCCACCTTCGGCGTGTTCACCGCACCGCCACCGTTGCGCTGCACGTACACCGGGAACCGGAACTTCCGGCCCGCCGGAGCGGCGTTCTGCTCGTCCAGGTCAGGCGCGTACCGCACGGCCGTCAGCGGCAGGTTCACCGGCTCGTCGCCCGCAACGTGTCCCGACCGGAACGTCCACTCGCCACTGATCTTTGTGGACAGCCGGGTGAACGTCCGATCGGCATTCGTGCGGAACGTGTAAACGCCCTCCCCGCCCGGCATGGCCGGCACGTACACCGAGCCCGGGAAGTCCCCGCGAGCGATCTCCTGACCGTCGCGCAGCAGCACCGACTCACCACGCGCCTGCGCCGGCCAGCCCTCGCGACCCGAGTCCTGGTCGGTGCCGAGCGGCACGTTGATCATCAGCTCGTCGCCCTCCCGCGCGCCGTAGCGGTACGGGTCGGACTCGCCCCGCGGGAACGCCGGCCCGTTCACCCCGACGTTCCAGCGGACGTCCGTGGTCCGGCCCTTCCTGTACGACCGGCCGTCGACCTGGAAGGCCGAGTTGACCGACGGGCCCTCGATCGGGTCGGCCGTGTCGAAGAACGAGTCGTACCACTTGACGCCCGGGGTGTAGTACTCGGTGAGCGTGAACGGCAACTCCCCGGCGACCATCTGGTTGCGCACGCCGATCAGGCCCGGTGTGTTGACCGCGTGGGTCGACCGCACCTTCGCCAGGTCCCGGTTCGCGAAGTGCCGCGCCACCTCGGCGGGCACGCCACCGTCGGCCGACCAGTGCACGTGGTAGAGGTACGGGCTGCCCGCGAACCCCGGGAGGGTCCCGGTGCCGTCCGGCCGGGCCAGCTCGGCCTGGGTGAGAAAGGTGAACTTCCCGGGTGCTCGCGTCTGCGACGGCCGGACGTACACGCCCGTGAAGTCGTTCAGGAACATCGTGAGCCCGGTGTCACCCCAGTCGGTCACCTGGTCGAAGTACAGCAGGGCGTGCCCCGGCCGGGCATCCGGCTCGGCGACGCGAATGTCCACCGGCTTGCCGTCCCGCGCGTCCACCACCATCTCGCTGTCGGCCGTGACGGTGACCGCCGGCTCGGCGAACCGGGTCTCCAGCCAGGTCTCCGGACCGCTCGGGGTCTGGATCCCCGCCTCGAAGTAGTAGGTGCCCTTCGGGACGCGGACCGTGATCGTGCTGGCCACCTCGTCGCTGACGACCGCGTTCGGCTTGGCCACGTCCACGAACCGGAAGCCGTACTCGGTGGTCGGCGCCCCGTTGTGGTCGACGAACGAAAGCTTCATATCGTAACTCTCGACCTCACGGGTCACGGTGACCGGGGTCCGCACCGACCGGGAGCCGGCCGTGGCGACGAGCACGCCCGTGTGGATGCCGTCCTGGGCTTCGACGCGAGTGCCCGTGGTGAGCGTGGCCGATGCCTGCCCACCCGCCGGCACCGTCAGCTGCGCCGGCGTCACCGTGAACATCCCCCGCGGCGCCTCGGTGTCGATCGTGAGATCGAGGGTGACGGGCTCGGTGCCGGAGTTGGTGTAGGAGACCGACTTCTCGATCGGCGCGTCGTCGTCGTGGGGCCACTCGGCCACACCGTTGCTGATGCTCGCCGGGACCGCGGTGACCGACGAGGTGACGGCCGCCGCCACGTCGACGCGGCCGGAACCCTGCTCGAAGGCCGTGAGCGACTCGTTCGGGACGGCCGTGCCCATGAGGTGGGCCTTCAGCCGCTCCGGGGTCCAGTCCGGGTGCTGCCCCGCCAGGATCGCCGCCGCGCCCGCGACGTGCGGCGCGGCCATGGACGTGCCGTCCATGGCGACGTAACCCTCCTCCACCGGGTCCCCGATGTAGCCGTTCTTCGCCCTGGCCGCCACGATCCCCACACCGGGAGCCGTGATGTCCGGCTTGATGGCGTCGTTCAGCCAGCGCGGACCGCGGCTGGAGAACTCCGCCAGCTGGTCCTCGCGGTCGACCGCGCCCACCGTGAGTGCCGCGTCGGCGGCGGCGGGACTCCCGATCGACTGGGAGTCGGGGCCGGAGTTGCCGGCCGAGACCACGAACAGCACACCCGTGTCGGCCGTGATCCGGTTGAGTGCCAACGACATCGTGTCGGTGCCGTCGGTGGGCCACGGGCTGCCGAGGCTCATGTTGATGACGTCGGCGCCGTTCGCGGCCGCCCACTCCATGCCCGCGATGATGCCCGACTCGCTGCCGCCGCCCTCGGAGTCGAGGACCTTTCCGTTCAGCAGCTTGGCGTCCGGTGCGACACCCATGTACTTGGCGTTGTCGCCCGTGATGGTCGACGCCACGTGCGTGCCGTGACCGAACTGGTCGTCCGTGGTGCCGCTCTCGGAGAAGTCCTCCTGCAGCGTCACGGCGTCGTCGAGATCCGGGTGGGTCACGTCGATGCCCGAGTCCAGTACGGCCACCGTGGTGCCCGCGCCGGTGTACCCGGCCTCCCAGGCGGCGGGCGCGTGGATCTGCGGAACGCTGCGATCCAGGTTCGCCGACACCGGGCCGTCCAGCCAGATCTTGTCGGCCTGCGTGCGCGCGGTCGCCCAGAAGTCGCCGGTCCGCTGCGCGTGCACGGCCGTCGCGCCCACACTCGGCAGCTCACGCACGACCTGGGCGCTCGCCAGGCGCGGCGTGCGCCCCGGATAGTCGACGATCAGCGGCAGCTCCGGGCGGCTCGCGTCGTCGTAGCCCGTGGCGATCAGCTCCGTGACGTCGAACAACCGGGGGTCCAGCCGGCCGGCCCGCAGCAACGCGTTCGCGTCGCGCGGCACGACGTTCACGTGCCCCCGCTCGTCCTTACTGGCGTTGAACGAGATGTGCTCGCGCCCGCGCGCCGGTGTCACGTCCACTCCGGACGGTCCGCCGAGCGTGACCCGGTCCCCGGTCACCAACGTGACCGTCCCGTCCGGTCCGGCCCCCAGTACCGCACCCGGGGCGACCGGAGCCGCGGCAGCGGCCGGTGCCACCACGCCAGCCGCTGCCGCCATAGCCCCCAAGGCCACCACACCCGCGAGACGGGTTCTCTTGTTGGTCATTCACCCTCCATTGCCTGTGTCTGGAGGTATCGACGTCTGCGAAGGGTGAAAGGTTGTCAGGACGTCAACGCGTAAGCGCGAATGATCGTCTGACTGGCCTTGTTCCCGTCCTTATCGGACACCGAGGACCGAAGGGACACGAACTCGGCATCGCGCGGGTGGTCGACCGTGGCCTGCCAGGTCGAGCCCTTGCGGTCCAGCCGCACCTGACGCCAGATCGTGCCGTCGTCGTAGGCCACCTCGACCTTCGGCGTGTGTACCTGACCCAACTCGGCACCGTTGCGCTGCACGAACACCGGGAACCGGAACTTGCGGCCCGCCGGCGCCGCGTTCTGCTCGTCCAAATCAGGCGCGAACCGCACGGCCGGCAGCGGCAGGCCCTCTGGCTCCTCGCCGGTCACGTGATCCGACCGGAACGTCCACTCGCCGGTGGCCTCCGCCGCCCAGCCCTCGCGACCGGGATCCCGGTCGGACACCAGCGGCACCTCGATGAGCAGCTCGTCGCCGAGCCGTGCCGCGTATCCGTGTGGGCTGTAGTCGGTCCGCGTGAACGCGACGTGCTCGCGGCCGCGTGCGGGGTCACGTCCACTCCGGACGGTCCGCCGAGCGTGACCCGGTCCCCGGTCACCAGCGTGACCGTCCCTTGTGGATCCGCGCCGGCGGCGACCGGAGCCGCGACGGCGGCCGGTGCGATCACACCGGCCGCCGCCATCGCGATCACCAGCCCGGCGACCGTTCGTCTGTGCGTCATGCACCACGAACGGCGGGAGCCGGTGGTCAGGTTGCTCGACTCAGCCCATGTGCGGGTACCGGTGGTCGGTCGCCGGCACGAAGGTCTCCTTGATCGAACGCGGGCTGACCCAACGCTGGAGGTTGTAGATGGAGCCGGCCTTGTCGTTCGTGCCGGAGCCGCGGCTGCCGCCGAACGGCTGCTGGCCGACCACGGCGCCGGTGGGCTTGTCGTTCACGTAGAAGTTGCCGGCCGCGAACCGCAGCGTGCGGTGCGCCTCCTCGACGGCCGCGCGGTCGGTGGCGAACACCGCGCCCGTGAGCCCGTACGGCGTGGAGCTGTCGACCAGCTCGAGGATCTTGCCGTAGTCGGCGTCGTCGAACACGTGGACCGCGAGGATCGGGCCGAACCACTCGGTGGTGAACACGTCCTGCGTGGGATCGGTGCCGAGGATGACCGTGGGCTGGACGAAGTAGCCGACCGAGTCGTCGACGCCGCCGCCCGCGAGGACCTCGAGCGTCGAGGTGGCGCCCGCCATCTCCATGACGCCCTTGTGCTTGGCGAACGCACGGCTGTCGATCACCGCGCCGCCGAAGTGGCCGAAGTCGGTGACGTCGCCGTAGGACAGCGACTTGGTGAGGTCGACCAACTGGTCGCGGACGCCGTTCTCCCAGACCGTGCGGGAGATGTAGGCGCGGGAGGCGGCCGAGCACTTCTGGCCCTGGTACTCGAACGCGCCGCGCACGAGCCCGATGGCCACGGCCGCCGGGTCGGCCGAACGGTGGGCCACCACGAAGTCCTTGCCGCCGGTCTCGCCGACGATGCGCGGGTAGGAGCGGTAGGTGTCGAGGCGCTCGCCCATGGTGCGCCACAGGTGCTTGAACGTGTTCGTGGAGCCCGTGAAGTGCAGGCCGGCGAACTCGGGGTCGGCCATGGCGACCTCGCTGACCGCGTGGCCGTCGCCGGTCACCAGGTTGATCACGCCGGGCGGCAGGCCGGCCGCCTCGAGCAGGCGCATCGTGTGGTGCGCGGCCAACTGCTGGGTGGGCGAGGGCTTCCACACGACCGTGTTGCCCATGAGCGCGGGCGCGGTCGGCAGGTTGCCGGCGATGGCCGTGAAGTTGAACGGGGTGATGGCCGTGACGAACCCGTCGAGCGGGCGGTGGTCGAACCGGTTCCAGATGCCCGGGCTCGACTGCGGCTGCTCCTCGAGGATCCGCCGGGCGAAGCCGACGTTGAACCGCAGGAAGTCGATGAACTCGCAGGCCGCGTCGATCTCGGCCTGCTGCACCGACTTGGACTGGCCGAGGATGGTGGCCGCGTTCAGGGTGTCGCGCCACGGGCCGGCCAGCAGGTCGGCCGCACGCAGCAGCACGGCCGCGCGCTCGTCGAACGGCAGCTCGCGCCACGCGGGGGCGGCCTGCTTGGCCGCGCTCACCGCGTCGGCCACGTCCTTGGCCGTGGCCTGACCGGTGGTGCCCAGCACGTGGGCGTGGTCGTGGGGCTGCACGACGTCGATGGGGTCGCCGCCCGCCATGCGCTGCTCGCCGCCGATGGTCATGGTGAGCTCGAGGCGCTCACCTTCCAGCTCGGCGATCCGGTGCCGCAGCGACTCGCGTTCCGCGCTGCCGGGCGCGTACCCGCGCACGGGCTCGTTGATCGGCTGTGGCACGGACGAAACGGCGTCCATCGTGGGGTTCGCCTCCCTGGTCTCAGTGCTGGCTCTGCGCTGGCTTGTGGCCCTTGCCGCCATCCTGTCACGCGTCTTCCGGGCTGTCCCACCAGCTCGCAAGAGCCTCGACCTCGGCCCGGTAGAGCAGCTCGGACTCGATGTTCATCAGCCCGAACTGGCCGGCCGTCTCGAGGCTGAGCAGGCCGTGGAGGCGGGTCCAGGCGGTGATGCCCCAGTGCAGCTGACGGGGGGTGAGGCCTCCGTGGCCCATGCGTTCGCCCCAGGCGGCGAGCTGGCGGTGGAGGGCGTCGCGCCGGGGTTCGGTGTCGTCCCGGCCGACCGTGGCGAGGACGGCCGTCATGGTGCGGTTGGCGGCGTCCAGCGTGTGGTCGGGGGCCTGGTAGCCGGGGACGGGTGTGCCGAACAGCAGTTGGTAGCGGTGGGGGGCGGCGATCGCCCAGTCCCGCAGGGCCGTGGCGGCCGCGCGCGCCCTGGCCGGTTGGGAGCGTGCGGTCGTGATCGCCTGCTCGACCGTGTCGGCCAGGTCGTGGTAGCCGTCGGAGATCAGCTCGGTGAGCAGCGCGTCGCGGTTGGCGAAGTAGCGGTACAGCGCCGGGCCGGTGACCCCCATGTGTTTGCCGATGGCGTTGACCGAGATGCCGCCCACGCCGTGCTCGGCGAGCTGTTCCAGCGCGATGCGCTTGGCCTCCTGGCGAGTCTCCTCGCGGTAGCGCTGCCTGCGATCCATGACACCCTCCTTGACATCGCAACTCTAACACCTTCTAATGTTTGTTATAGCTTCTAACTCTCGTAAGGGGTCCTAACATGGAGATCGTTCTCACCGAGGCCGGCGGCCCGATCCGCGTCGACGCCACCGACTCGCCGCTGCCCGGCGACGGCGAGGTCCGCGTGCGGGTGGAGGCCAGCGGCGTGAGCTTCGCCGAGGTCCAGATGCTCCACCGGCGCTACCCGATGCAGCCGAAGTTCCCGTTCGTGCCCGGATACGACTTCGTGGGCACGATCACCGAGGTCGGCGCGGGCGTGGACCTGGCGGTGGGCCAGCGCGTGGCAGCGCTCACGGTGACCGGCGCGTGGCGCACGCACGTGGTGGTTCCCGCCTCCCGGGTCGTGCCGGTGCCCGCCGGTCTCGACCCGGGCGTGGCGGAGGCGACCACCATGAACGGTGTGACCGCGTGGGCGATGGTGCACGAGGTGGCGCGTGTGCGTCCCGGCCAGACGGTGCTGGTGCACGGCGCGTCCGGCGGCGTGGGCACGCTGCTGGTCCAGCTGGCCCTCCTGGCGGGCGCCCGGGTGCTGGGGACAGCGTCCTTGGCGAAGCACTCGACGGTGTCCGCACTGGGCGCGTCGCCGATCGACTACCGGGGTGACGTGGCGGCACAGGTGCGTGCTCTGGCGCCGTCCGGGGTGGACGCGGTGTTCGATCACCTGGGCGGTTCGAGTCTGCCGGTGTCGTATTCGCTGCTGGCCGACGGCGGCACGCTGGTCAACTACGGCTCACTGACGACGCTGCGGGAGAACAACCACTGGGCGGTGCCGTACCTGCGGACGATGCGCCTCTTCGCGGGCTGGCGCGTGGCGGCGCTCTTCGGCCGGGGCCGAGGCCGGCGCGCGACGTTCTACGCGGTGCGCGCCGGCACGAAGTTCAACGCCGCGCTGGCCGAGGTGTATCGCCTGGTGGTGGCCGGCGAACTGAACCCGCCGATCGACCGCCGCATGCCCCTGGAGAAGGCACCCGAGGCGCTGCAACTCCTGATCGACGGCAAGACGACCGGCAAGATCGTGCTGGAGGGCTAGAGCAGATCGATGAGGAACGGGAGTTCCTCGGTGGCGTACCAGGCCAACTCGTGGTCCTCGGCGTCGCCGAGGGTGAACTCCGCGTCCGGGTCGCCCAGGTCGGCCTCGTCGATCACCGCGGCCGCCGCGCGGACCGCCGGCTCCGCGTCCTCCGTGTCCAGGTGTACGGCCGCCACCAGGGCGATCGGGACCGGGCCGGCCAGGCGGACCACCGCGTGGTCCAGGTCGGGGCGCAGGGTCGCGTCCTCGACGTCCGCGGAGATCACCGCCCGGCGCGGGAGCGTGCCGTCCGGGTCGTCGGCCTCCTCGGCCACCAGCAGGCGCAGTGACGCGCGGGCCGCCTCGGTCATCGCCGCGTACTCGAGTTCCTCGGCGGTGCCGGTGGCGTACGACTCGCGCAGCGCCGGCGTCAGCGCGAACGCCGTGTCGCCGATGGCCGCCACCTCGCCCTTCGCGTTCAACGCACGCAACATGGCCACCGTTGCCGGGATGTAGACCCTCACCGCACTCCGTTCCCTGCTGCCGGGAGCAAGGTCTAGATCCTGACACACCGGCGCTCCGGGGACGTGGAATGCTCTCGCCCGTGGACGGCCCATCTCCGAAGGACAGGTTCGTGACCGTGTTCGGTCGCAAGCCGGTACTCGAGGCGCTCGCCGACGGGCGGCTCGAGGTGGACAAGGTCGTGCTCGCCGACAACGCCCGCGCACCGGAGATCGTCGACGCCGCCGCCGCGCGTGGGGTGCGGGTCGAACGGGCCAGCGCGCACCGCGTGAAGGTGTTGGCCGGCAACGGGAAACAGGACCAGGGCGTGCTCGCCGACGTCGTCGCGCCGCGGATGCGCCGGCTGACCGACGCGCTCGCCGACTCCCAGCTGACCAGCGTGTTGGTGCTCGACGGCATCACCACGCCGGCCAACGTCGGGATGATCCTGCGTACCGCCACGGCCGCCGGCATCGGCGGGATCGTGGTGCCGCGCCGGGGCGTGGCGAGCATCGACCCGCTGGTGGTGAAGGCGTCGGCCGGTGTGGCGTTCCACGCGCCCGTGCTGCGGTGCTACACGGCGGAGGAGGCGGCTTCCGCTCTTCGTTCCGCCGGGTTCCCGTTGTTCGCTCTCGATGGGTCGGCCCGTACGTCTCTGTTCGCCGCCGAGCTGCCCCGGCGGGCGGCGTTCGTGCTGGGCGGGGAGACGTCCGGGGTCAGCGCGGCCGTTCGCGAGCACGTGACCGGGCTCGTGTCGATTCCCATGAGTGGTGGGGTCGAGTCGTTGAACGTGGCGAGCGCGGCGGCCGTTCTCTGCTTCGAGCTGGTCCGCCGACGCTGAGTGATCGTCGTGCCCGTCGGGTGAACGATGTCCGAGTTTTCGGGGCTCCGGTCTCTGTAGGGCATGTCCGCTCCGCTTCCGCAGTACGTGCCGGTTCTGCGCCGGCTG
Source organism: uncultured Actinomycetota bacterium (assembly GCA_963825445.1). Classification (GTDB taxonomy): domain Bacteria; phylum Actinomycetota; class Actinomycetes; order Mycobacteriales; family Pseudonocardiaceae; genus Actinophytocola. The sequence goes on along the minus strand of CAWGTM010000016.1, from coordinate 27,710 downwards.
CCCGACTACGAGCCCGATGAAGAGCCTGAGGGTCGGCTGCTGCGGTGGTCCAGCCTGCAGCCCGCGGTCGGGCCGCAGCTGGCACTCGTTCGGCCTTCCGATGTGCCCGATGTGCCTGACGTTCCTGTTGTTCCGCCGCAGGCGCTGTGGCGGTTGATGGCCACCGTGCTGGAGGTTCTCGACGGGCGGCGGCAGGTGAGCCAACTGCGGACGCTGCTGCCGGACCAGGCGTACGAGGCGTTGCTGACCCGGCTGCGGACCACCGTGCCGGGCGCTCGGCATCAGTTGCGTCGACTGCGAGCGTGTTATCCGTCGGAGGCGGCCGTTGAGTTGGCGGCCGTGGTGGAGGTCGTGCCGCCCGGGCAGAGGCGGGGCCGCGTGTTCGCCGCCGCCGGCCGGTTCGAGTTGCATCGGGGCGCTTGGAGGTGCCTGGTGCTGCGGATGCTGTGATCCGCCGACGTCGAGCCGGCCAGGTTGCGCTCGGCCGACGGCAGGGCTTGCCCGAGGGTGGCGACACGCCAGCCAGACATGGCGGCACGCGGGCCAGACATGGCGACATGGTGCCACGTGTGAAGACAGGCAAGCCGGCCTCCGGGGTGACCGGGGGCCGGCTTGGCCGGGCTGTCTCTTGCGGGTTAGCGGCGGGGGCCCTTCTTGCCCTTCTTCGCCGCGTCTCGGGCTGCCGCGCGGCGATCACGGCGGGAGGCGTTGCCGCCGCCCTGGCCGGAGTCACCGTTGTTGCGCTGGGCGCCGCCCTTGGACTCGACGCTGCCGTCCTCCGACGGGCCGCTGTAGGTCAGGCGCTGCTGGGGCGGGCCGCCTCCGCCGCGTAGAGCCGGCGGGATGTTCTTCGGCTGCTCCGGCGGGGCCGGCGGACGCTGCCGCCCCTGGGCTGCCTGCTGAGCCACCTGTGCGGCGCGCTGGGCCCTGGCCGCCTGGCTGGCCGCCGCCGGGACGTCTGCCGCGTCGGACTCCTGCGGCGGTGCCTGCACCGGGATGTTGAACAGCAGGCCGACGCTCTCCTCCTTCAGCGCCTCGAGCATCGTGGCGAACATGTCGTAGCCCTCGCGCTGGTACTCGATCAGCGGGTCGCGCTGGGCGTGGGCCCGCATGCCGATGCCCTGCTTGAGGTAGTCCATCTCGTACAGGTGCTCGCGCCACTTGCGGTCCAGCACGGTCAGCATCACGTGGCGCTCGACCCTGCGCATGCCGTCCGGGCCGGCCGCGATCTCCACCTCGGCCTCGCGGCGCTTGTAGGCGTCCCGCGCGTCCTCGAGGATGGCCTCCACCAGGTTCTCGCTGGTCAGGTCGTCGCCGCGGCTCTCGATCTCGTCGACCAGCTTCTCCCAGTCGAGGGAGATCGGGTAGAGCGTCTTGAGCGCGGTCCACAGCTTCGCGTGGTCCCAGTCCTCGGAGTACGCGTCGTTGGTCTCGGCGCGCACGTAGTCGCCGACCACGTCCTCGACCATCTGCGTGGACTGCTCGCGCAGGTCCTCGTTCTTCAGCGCGCGCATGCGACGGGCGTAGATGACCTTGCGCTGCTGGTTCATCACCTCGTCGTACTTGAGGACGTCCTTGCGGATCTCGAAGTTCTGCTGCTCGACCTGGGTCTGGGCGCTGCGGATGGCCCTGGTGACCATCTTCGCCTCGATGGGCTGGTCGTCGGGCACCCGCATGGTGACCATGACCCGCTCGACGAACGCCGCGTTGAACCGGCGCATCAACTCGTCGCCCAGGGACAGGTAGAACCGGGACTCGCCCGGGTCGCCCTGGCGGCCGGAACGTCCACGCAGCTGGTTGTCGATGCGGCGGGACTCGTGGCGCTCGGTGCCGAGCACGTAGAGACCACCGGCCTTACGGACCTGCTCGGCCTCCGCCCGGACGTCCTCACGCGCCTTCTCCAGCGCGTCGGGCAGTTCGGCGATCCACTCGTCCGGCGTCTCCACCGGGTCGAGGCCACTCTCCCGCAACCGCTTCTCGGCCACGTGGTCCGGGTTGCCGCCGAGCACGATGTCGGTACCACGACCGGCCATGTTGGTGGCGACCGTGACCGCGCCCTTGTGGCCGGCCTCGGCGACGATCGCCGACTCCTTCTCGTGGTGCTTCGCGTTCAGCACGTTGTGCGGCACGCGCATCTTCACCAGCAGCTTCGACAGGTACTCCGACCGCTCCACGCTGGTGGTACCGATCAGGACCGGCTGACCCTTCTCGTGCCGCTCGGCGACGTCCTCGGCGACCGCCTCGAACTTCGCCTCCTCGGTCTTGTAGATCAGGTCGGACTGGTCGATGCGGATCATGTCGCGGTTGGTGGGGATCGGCACCACGCCGAGCTTGTAGGTGTTCTGGAACTCGGCGGCCTCGGTCTCGGCCGTACCGGTCATGCCGGACAGCCTGCGGTACAGCCGGAAGTAGTTCTGGAGGGTGATCGTGGCGAGAGTCTGGTTCTCGGCCTTGATGTCCACCTTCTCCTTGGCCTCGATGGCCTGGTGCATGCCCTCGTTGTAGCGGCGGCCGGACAGGATGCGGCCGGTGAACTCGTCGACGATCAGGACCTCGCCGTTGCGGACGATGTAGTCCTTGTCGCGGTTGAAGAGCTTCTCGGCCTTCAGCGCGTTGTTCAGGAAGCCGACGAGCGGGGTGTTGGCCGCGTCCTTGTCGTACAGCTCGTCGATGCCGAGCTGGTCCTCGATGAACTTGACGCCCCGCTCGGTGATGCCGACCGTGCGCTTCTTGATGTCGTACTCGTAGTGCGCCTTCGCGATCTCGGCCTCGCGCTGTTCCTTCTCGCGCGGGCTGCCGACCGCCCTGGTGACGTCGACCCCGGACATCTTCGGCGCCAGGCGGGCGAACTCGGCGTACCAGCGCGACGACTGGTCGGTGGGGCCGGAGATGATCAGCGGCGTGCGGGCCTCGTCGATGAGGATCGAGTCGACCTCGTCGACGATCGCGAAGTTGTGCTTGCGCTGGACCATCGTGTCGAGGTCCCACTGCATGTTGTCGCGCAGGTAGTCGAAGCCGAACTCGTTGTTCGTGCCGTAGGTGACGTCCGCGCGGTAGGCGACCCGGCGCTGCTCGGGCGTCATCTCCGACAGGATGGCGCCGACCGTGAGGCCGAGGAAACGGTGGACGCGGCCCATCCACTCGGCGTCGCGCTTGGCGAGGTAGTCGTTGACCGTGACCACGTGCACGCCGTTGCCGGCGATCGCGTTGAGGTAGGCCGGCAGCACGGCGGTGAGCGTCTTGCCCTCACCGGTGCGCATCTCCGCGACCTTGCCGAGGAAGAGTGCCGCCCCGCCCATGATCTGGACGTCGAAGTGGCGCTGGCCGAGCACCCGCTTGGCGGCCTCCCTGGTGACCGCGTAGGCCTCCGGGAGCAGTTCGCCGAGCGCCTCGAAGTCGGTCTCGTCGTCCTCGAGGTCGGAGTCGCGGTCCTCTTCGTAGCGTTTGCGGAACTCCTCGGTCTTCGCGCGCAGCTCGGCGTCGCTCAGGTCCTTGACCGAGTCCTCCAGGTCGCTGACCTCGCGGACGAGCCTCTGGAGATGCTTGAGCGTCTTGCCCTCGCCGGCACGGAGGATCCGGGACAGCACCATCAGGTCAACCTCGCTAGCTGGATTGTCACGCGCCCGCGTCGGACGCTTTCTCTACGCCATCGTAGGCGGTCGGTCGTGCGTACCGCCGCCATGCGTCCAGCCTGCCAGAACCTGGGGCTACTCAGGCTCGTCCAGCTCAGCTTCACCCAGTTCGCAGGTCACCCCGGGCACCGGCTCGTAGATGTTCGCGCCGGGGATCTCCTCGGTGCCCGTGGCGCCCGCCTCGAGCGTGCCGGTGTTGAAGAGTCCCTCGGTGATCGTGGCGCCGGAGGCGTCCTTGAACAGGATCGTGCCGTGGTACTCCATGGGGCTGTCGAACGAGTTCGTTACCTCGAGGGTCGCGGTGAGACCGGCGGCGTCCTCACACGCGGTGATCTTCAGGTCGTCCCGGGGCGCCTCGTCCGGAGCGGCCTGGGCCTCGGTCGTCTCCTCGGTGACTGTCGTCCCGGCGTTGCCCTCGGCGTTGCCGCCGTCGTCACCGCAGCCGGTGAGGCCGACGAGTGCGGCGGCGGTGAGCACGGACGTCAGAAGCAGGTACGGGCGCATGGACTGCCGCTCCTCCGGATGGTCGAATGGATCTTCGGCCATCAGTATCTCCGGCGGCGGCGTGCGGGCCAAATCCGGGCTGGGCCGAATTGGGCGTCACATGCGAAAGCCCCCGGGCTGGTGCTCGGGGGCCTGTCGCTGGTGGCTGGGTGGTCAGACCAGGCGGATCACGCCGTAGTCGAATCCCCGGCGGCGGTAGACGACGCTCGGCTGGCCAGAGTCCTTGTCGTGGAACAGATAGAAGTCGTGGCCCACTAGTTCCATCTGTTCGAGGGCCTGATCGACGGTCATCGGCGAGCCATCGTGCTCCTTCTCGCGCACGATCCGGCCGGGCAGGTTGTCCTCGACACTGTCCCAGCGCTGTTCCGGTACTTCGAGGCCATAGGACTGTTCGGTCCTGGCCGGCAACACAGCGGTACGCCCGGCACGGCGTCCGTTGGTTTCGCTCCCGCCGAGCGGGGCGACGTCAGGGGCGGCAGATGCGGCGGTGGCCTCCGCGACGGAGGACGGGCTACGGCGCCCGTAGTGCACCCGCCTGCGGTCGTGCAGTCGGCGCAACCTGTTCTCGAGCTTGGTCACCGCGGAGTCGAGCGCGGCGTAGAAGTCGCCTGCGGTCGCTTCCGCTCGGACGGCGGGTCCTCTTCCCTTGCCGGTGATCTCTACGCGCTGGCAGTTCTTCGACTGCCTGCGGTTCGGTTCGTGGAACAACTCGACGTCGAAGCGGATGACCTTGCGGTCGTATCGCTCGAGTCGGGTCAGCTTCTCCTCGACGTGCACTCGGTAGTGCTCGGGCACCTCGACGTTGCGGCCTTTAACGACGATGTCCATACACGACCTCCCTCGCCAGCAAGCGAGCTAGTTGTCGAAAACGGCGGCGCCGGACATCTCTGGGGTCCTGGATGGTGGACGGCCAGAACGGGTGCTAGAGGACTCCCCGCCTCAAAGCTCCTCCGGCGCCAGGGTCATGGGCTCCTCGCCTCCTCCCTGCTTCACCGGGATAGCTGATAGCGGGCACGTTAGCTTGGCTTGTGCCTTTGCAAAAGCCCCCTCGACGGGGGAACTTCCCTGGCTATCGGGCGTCACGCAGCGCAACCGGCGGACCGGCTCTCGTCGCCCGGTACGCGGGGCCGTCCGGGCGAGTGGCGCAACGCGTACTCCTCCAGCCGTAGCAGGCACACCCGGAGACCTCGGCCTCACGCCGACGCGATCTCCGTACCTGCTTTCCATAACTGACCAACGATCATCCGCCGCCTCTGGTTCCCGATTCGAATTCACTCGGACGGAGGTATGCACTCCCTCCCGCATGATGAAACAGCGGGTACAGGTTGCGATGGCGTGTGCGAATTCCGCAACCGGCGTTACTCCGACCGAGGTGACTGTCGCGAGTGGAATCGCCGAGCGGACGCACCCTGCGACCGACGCCGCCCACACGCTCGCGGCCCATCTGCTCGCGGGAGCGGGAGCAGATGGGCCTGCGCGCCGGAAGTAGGAACATGCGTGCCGGAAGTGGGGACATGCCCGGGGATGGGGTTGGACTTCCTCGGAGGGAGGCCGCACACCTGCCGCACCTGCCTCAGGCTCAGGGTCAGGGTCAGGGTCGTCGACGAGCGCGGGCACGAGCTGGCCGCCGCCGCGTCCTGCCCGACGGACTGTGTGCACGAAAGCACAACGGCAGCCCGCCGGGGCGGCAGCAGTCACCTGGACCCGGCCGAGATCCCGCGCCCGGCCCTCTCCGAGAGCGCCCGGAATCCGGGCCGAGGTGGCCGCCCGCCACGACCCAGCCCAGGCCGGCCGGACCGGCGCAAGACGTCATGGCAGGTCGGCCTGGCCGGCACAGCCTCCAGCCCGCAGGTCGCGCCGGCACAAGACCGACCGATGGTCGGCCGCAGCCTTGGCGCCGGACCGGAGCCGCCTACCGGGCGGCCGGAGCACCCCGCACAAGGATGGCAGCCCGCCTGGCCGGCGCGGCCTCGACTCGCCAGCCGAATCTGCCGGAGGTCAGGCTGACCGCGCACGGCATGCCGGGGTGCGGCGGGTGATGTGAACTTGTGGGCGTTCTCCAGGTGCTCTCCTCTCTCAGCCCGCGGCTGTGTAGGCCAGAACGGCTGTGACCGGGACGCCCGCCGCCGCCAGCACCGACGCGCATGCCGCGGCGGTGGCGCCCGTGGTGACCACGTCGTCCAGTAGGACCACCGGGGTGCCCGGTGGTGGGAGTCGGTGTGGGCGTAGGCGGCCCATCAGGTTGGCCGCTCTCTCGGTCGCGTCCAGGCCGACCGAGTCGCGGGCCCGGGCGTCCAGGCGCAGCGCCGGGGCGCAGGCGGCCGGTTGGCCGGCGCGCGTGAGCACCGCCGCGGTGCGTCTGGCCACCGCGGCCATGTGTTGGCCGCCCCGAGACCTTGCGGCGGACGGTCGGGACGGGGCGGGCACCAGGACCCAGCCGGACGGGCCGGCACGCGCGGCCGGCAACGCTGGTAGCGCCGACGCGAACGCTCGGCCGAGGACGCCGGCCAGCTCACGACGGCCGCGCTCCTTGTACGCCAGCACCAGCCGCCGCGGCGCGCCCCGGTAGTGGCCGAGCGCGTACGTGGGCGGCAGGTCGCCCCGGTCTCGATCGACGGGGAACGGGCCGGACAGTTGGCGCCGGCAGTCGGCGCACCACGACGTGCCGGGCAGGGCGCACCCGGCGCAGCGGCTCGGCAGGATCAGATCGACAAGTATCGAACGCATGCCCGAATCATGGCAGGCGGCACCGACAAAAACGGATCAGCCGGGGTAGAACGGCACGGACGTGGGTCCCTGACCGTGTGGCAACTGCCGCCAGAGCTGGCCGATCGTCGGCACCCCGAAGACCGCCGCGCTGTCGGTGACCACCACGTCCCGGTCGGGCGCCGCGGCGATCGCCCGGACCGGCGGCCGCAGGTTGCTGCGGTCGTAGGCCTCGAGCACCATGCCGTCCACCGACACGCTGGCCACAGGCAGATTCTGCTGCTCGGTGGCCACCACCAGCGTGTGCTGGTTGTACCAGTCCACCCCGACGGGCGCGACGATCACCGTGGGCTGCAGCCGGCGCGGGGTCCGCAGGGCCACCGAGTCGTTGTCGCGCACGACCGACGCCACGACCAGCCGGCCTCCCGAGGTGATCGCCGCGGCCCGGGTTCCGTCCCTGGACAGCCGAAGCTCGGTGATCGTGCCGAACGAGTCCAGTTCGGACGTGTTCACCTCGATCGAGGTCCACTTCTCGTCGGGCGTCGGCACGATGCGGACCACGTTGCCGTCCTCGACCGTCCACACCTCGCGGCTCGGCTGGTCGCTGGACGTACTGACCAGCCACGTCGGCCTGGTCATGGTGGTCGCCTCCAGGTCGACCTCCTGGAGCGGCCCGTCGAACGGCCCGACGCGCAGCCGCAACCCCACCTCGGTCCGGGTGACCACGGCCAACTGTCCGCCGTCGATCGACTGGGCCGCGCTGACCACGTTGTACTGGCCGTTGCCGGCCGGCCCCTCGATCTCCTTGCCGTCGCCGAGCGAGCGCAGCCTGCCGTCCACCACCATGAGTCCCGGCTGGTCGGCGTTGGGCTTGGTGAGCGCGTCGTAGGGCTTGAGATCGCTCTTGCGCCAGTCGCTGTGGCCGTCGATCAGGTCCTGGCCGTCGCCCTTGAGTCGCAACCTGCTGGACGTGACGTCCTGCAGGGTCAGCACGATCTGCGCGGCGATCAGCTCCCGCTGTTGGCGGGACTTGTCCCCCATCGGCTTGAGGTCGACCACCAGCGTGCCGTCGGGATCGGGCACCGGGTTCGTCCTGGTGCCGATGCCTTCCAGGGGCGAGCGGACCGACCGGCGCAGGGTGTCCGACGGTCCGGCCAGCAACACCGACATCACCCTGGCCGGCAGGCCGCTGGCCGGCTGCCGGGGGACGTAGCGCAGGTCGGGGACCGTGACACGCAGGTCGTTGTCGAAGTAGTAGACGGTCACCGGCAGGTAGGCGGCCTCGAAGTCGGTGAGCGGCACGAAGACACGGCTGGGCGGCGGGGTGTCGATGCGCCACTGCCCGTCGATCCTGCGCAGCTCGATTCGGTGCTCTTCGTTGTCGATGGCCGGGACGAACGCCTGGTCGGAGCCGATCCTGCCGAACTGGGTGACCCGCAGGGACACGGCCGCGCGGCTGTCGTCGCCCTCGTCCTCACCGTTGTCGGCAGGCCCGTTGTCCGGCGGCGGGGTGACGCCGTAGGTGTCCTGGATGAGGACCGGCGGGAGACCGCCGTTCCAGTTCTCCCTCGCCTCCTCGGTCAGGTACATCTCCGCGGCCTCGGGATTGGCGGAGCTGTGGACGAACTCGCGCACGAGGTCGTCGGGCTTGAGGTCGGGCGTCGGCTCCGGCACGCCGCCGGAGGGCTTGACCTTGTCGTCGTGCACGGCGTGCGGCGTCGACTCCTCCGGGATGTTCGCGCAGCCGGCCACGACCAGCATCGCCGCGAGCAACAACAGCCAGATCCGTCTCATAGGGCGTCTCCCCAGCCCTTCACCAGCGGCAACGCGGCGGCCACCGGCTCGGTCGAACCGTGGCCGTCCTCGGGGGCCACGGTCACGCGCACGGCCTCGCTCTCGCTTTCCGGTTCGACGTCGGCCGCGTCCTCCGGTCGCATGTCGGCATCCGGCGGCGGCAGCACCAGCGGGCTCGACGTGAACCGCACGTCCTGGTGGCGCGGCAGCGTCAGCCGGAAGCAGGCGCCCTTGCCCGGCTCGCCCCACGCGTCGAGACCGCCGCCGTGCAGGCGCGCGTCCTCCACGCTGATGGCCAGCCCGAGACCGGTGCCGCCGGTGTAGCGGTTGCGGGACGGGTCGGCCCGCCAGAACCGGTTGAACACCAGGTCGGCCTCGCCCTGGCGCAGCCCGATGCCGAAGTCGCGCACGGTGACCGCGAGCGCGTACTCGTCGACCGCCATGCGCAGCCGCACCGGCCGGCCCTCGCCGTGGTCGACGGCGTTGGCCAGCAGGTTGCGCAGCACGCGCTCGATGCGTCGGGCGTCGACCTCGGCGGACATCTCCTCGTCGGGCAGGTCGAGCACGATCTCCACGCCCGCCGTGCGGGCGATGGTCGACACCGACCGGGCGGCACGCACGGCGATCGGGCGCACGTCCACGTACTCGGCCACCAGCTCCTCGACGCCCGCGTCCAGCCGGGAGATCTCCAGCAGGTCGGCGAGCAGCGCCTCGAACCGGTCCAGCTCGTCGACCAGCAGCTCGGTGGAGCGCGAGAGACCGGGCGGGAACTGCTCGCGGGAGGCGTGCAGCACGTCGGCCGCCATCCGGACGGTGGTGAGCGGGGTGCGCAGCTCATGGCTCACGTCGGAGGTGAACCGGCGCTGCAGCGTGCCGAACTCCTCGAGCTGGCTGATCTGCTGCTCGATGCTCTCGGCCATCTCGTTGTACGACTGGGCGAGTCTGGCCACGTCGTCCTCGCCGGCCACGATCATGCGTTCGTCCAGCTCACCGCCCGCGAACCGCTCGGCGGCCTGCGCGGCGACCCGCACCGGGCGCACGACCTGCCTGGTGACCAGGTTGGCGATGCCCGCGAGCAGCAGCAACAGCACCAGGCCACCGACGATCAGGGTGCTCTGGACGACGCTGATGGTGGCCTGCTCGGCGGTCAGCGGGAACAGCATGTAGAGCTGCATCGGCAGGTTCAGCGTGCCGAACGGCGCGCCCACGATCAGGAACGTGGTGCGTTCCCCGGCCCGGTCGACCGTGTGGATCTGGACGGCCAGCTCGCCGGTCTGCACGAAGTGCCGCAGGTTCTCCGGCACGTCGGCGTACGGGCCGACCTCGACCGCCGGGTTCCGGTTGCCCAGATCGGGCGAGTCACTGGCCAGGATCGGCTCGAACGCGCCCGCCGCCGAGTTGGCGGTGTCGGCGTTCGGCGTGGAGCTGGACAGTCGGGTCAGCGCGCTCGTCAGCCGGTTGCGGACGGCGTCGGGCGTGACACCGAGCAGCTCGCGTTCGGCCACCTGGACGGCGTCGCGGGTGGCCGCGAGCGCGGCCTGCTCCTTGGTCTCCAGCAGCCGGTCGGTGATCTGGTTCTGCAGGACCATGCCCAGCACGAACACCACGGCCGAGGACAGGGCGAGCGTGCTGACCACGACCCGCACCTGGAGCTGACGGCGCCACAGCTCACCGAAGTAGGCGGACCGCTGGTGACCGAAAGCAACCGCCCGGGCACCAAGGCGTGCCAGGGCGGCGAAGAACCGCTTCATCATCTCATCCTGGCTGTCACGGGGGTCCAGCCTTGTAGCCGACCCCACGCACCGTCAACACCACCTCGGGGTGCTCCGGGTCTGTCTCGACCTTGGACCGCAGCCGCTGAACGTGGACGTTCACCAGCCGGGTGTCCGCCGCGTGCCGGTAGCCCCAGACCTGCTCGAGCAGCACCTCACGGGTGAACACCTGGCGCGGCTTGCGGGCCAGCGCGACGAGCAGGTCGAACTCCAGCGGCGTGAGCTGGATGGCGACGCCGTCGCGGGTGACCTCGTGGCCGGGCACGTCGATCGTCAGGTCGCCGATCGAGAGCATCTCGGCGGGCTCGGAGTCGGTGCGCCGCAGACGCGCCCGCACCCGTGCCACCAGCTCCTTGGGTTTGAACGGCTTGACCACGTAGTCGTCGGCGCCGGACTCCAGGCCGAGGACTATGTCGACGGTGTCGCTCTTGGCCGTCAGCATCACGATGGGCACCCCGGACTCGGCCCGGATCGCCTTGCACACGTCGATCCCGTTGATGCCGGGCAACATGAGGTCGAGCAGCACCAGGTCGGGCCGCAACTCCCGCAGCGCGGGCAACGCCCGGTTGCCTTCGGCGACCACCGCGGTGTCGAAGCCCTCGCCCCGCAACACGATGGTCAGCATCTCGGCCAGGGCCGGGTCGTCATCCACTACCAGCACACGTGCCTTCATGTGTTACATCGTCGCACTTCGTGAGGCTTGTTCGTGCCGGGACCCGCTGTTCCTTCGCAAAGGGTGACCCGTTGTAACGCCGGCGCTCCCCAAAACGGTCTACACGTATAAGTTTCAACTTCCAACAGCGACAGCCACCGGAGAGTTGACCCAATGGGGATCCGCCGGCTCAACCACGCCGTGCTCTACGTGCGCGACGTGGCCCGCAGCGTCGACTTCTACACCGAGGTGCTGGGTTTCACGGTCGTCCACCAACGCGCTTCCGCCGCGTTCCTGCGTGCCGCCGAGTCCGACAACGACCACGATCTCGGCCTGTTCGGGGTGCGGGGCAGCGTCGCGCGGGGCCTCGGCACCTCGGTCGGGCTCTACCACCTGGCCTGGTCGGTGAACACGCTGCCGGAGCTGGCGGGGTTCTCCGCGCGGCTCACGGAGGCGGGCGCGCTGGTCGGCTCGTCGGACCACGCGGTGTCGAAGTCGTTGTACGGCAAGGACCCCGACGGGCTGGAGTTCGAGGTCTCCTGGTTCGTGCCGAGGGACCGGATCACGCAGGACATGACGGAGTCGCTGACCGTCGGCCGGCTCGACATCGACGCGGAGATCGAACGCTGGGGCGCCGACCTCATCGGCGCTATGTGAGCAGGGCGGCCGCGAGCTTCTCGAAGTCCGGCCCGGAGGTGCCGTCGATGACGTGCCACGGCGAGAGCCACCCGTCGTCGGCCAGCCCGTCGTACACGGCCGCCACGCGGGCCTGGAGCGAGGCGTCGGACTCCCACGTGTCGCGTTCGCGGCCGGTTTCCGTGCGTTCGCGGTGCGCGGCCCGCTCGGCCGCCACGTCCACCGGCACCCGCAGCAGTAACTGAGCGTGCGGGACCGGGACGCCCAGCCGGTCGATCTCCATGGCCCGCACCCACTCGACGAACACGCCGCGCGCGTCCTCGTGGCCCCTGGCCGCGCCGAAGGCCGCGTTGGACGCGACGTACCGGTCGAGCAGGACCACGTCGTGGGCGTCGAGGTCGGCACGCAGGCCGGGAGCGGCGGCGTGGCGGTCGAGCGCGTAGAGCATGGCCATGCCGTACGGCTCGTCGCCGAAGCCGCCGAGCCGGCCGTGCAACCCGTCGTGGATCAGGTCGGCGTGCACGTTCTCGCCGTAGCGCGGGAACGCCCGCTGGACCACGCTCGCTCCCCGGTCCCGCAGCGCGGCCGTCAGTTTCTCGGCCAGGGTCCGCTTGCCGGCGCCGTCGATCCCCTCGATAACGATCAGTCGTCCCACGCGCGGCAGCCTACGGTTGCGCCGTCCAGGTTCAGCGGAAGGGGATGTTCCACCACGGGCTCGAGCGGTCGGTCACGAGCAGCCGGTGCGGGCCGCGGACCGAGACGTACATGTGGCCGTACTGCTCGTCGTCGAAGCGGATGACACGGCCGAGCGCGTAGCCGGCGCTGAAGTCGGCCCACGACGTGTAGTGCTGGCGGCACAGTTCACCGGCGCGCAGCACCACCGACTCGGCCGTCGGGTAGTCGCAGAACCGGCCGCCGAAGCCCCAGCGGGCCATGTTGACCGCGCGGCCGAAGTCGTAGCCGAAGACGGAGTTGACGAAGGTGTTCGGCGCGAGGATGCCGTCGGCGCGGAAGCGGTCCTCGTAGCGGAGGACCACGCCGACCGTGCGGACCAGCTCGTCCGGGTCGGCGGTCTTCTGCGTCCGGGACCAGCGGCGCACGCCCTCCTCCCAGGTGGCCTGGTCGAAGAACCCCTGCTGGCGCACGAGCATGCGGCGCACGTTGAGCACGGCGTCGGTCTCGGTGCCGATGTTCAGGCCGGCGAGCAGGTAGTTGACCTGCCGGGACCAGTCCTCGGCGGTCGTGATGCCCCAGCTGTCGGCCAGCGACTCGCGGTTGGACTGGTAGTCGCGGACCGGGTCCTCCAGCGCGTTCCACGGGCTGGAGACGTGGACCGGGATGTGTGCCCCGCAGGCGAACCCGTGGGCCAACGGCCCGTGGAAGGGGCCGGCCGGGGCGCTGACCACTCCTTCTACGTGATCACAAACCACCACGAGCGGGAGTCTAGGGGTTGCCTGTGCAACGGGAGGCGACATGGGGTACGTCTTGGAGACATGAGAGTCGCCGGCTTGGTCATGCTGATGGTGTTGCTCGCCGCGTGCGGGTCCGGGAACGCGAGCGAGGGTACCGACGCGCCACCACCGCCGGCCGACCCGTTGCGCGGACACACGTTCCTGTCCACGGCCGTCACGGTGGCCGGCGCGGACCACCCGCTGGCGGCCGGCACCCGGGTGTCGCTGCAGTTCACCGACGACGGCAGGCTGCTGGCGAGCGCCGGCTGCAACACGCTGAGCGGCGAGATCGACGTGGCGGAGCAGAAGCTGTCCGGCAGTGGGTTGGCGATGACCGAGATGGGCTGCGCGCCCGAGCTGATGGCGCAGGACACGTGGCTGGCCGAGGTGCTCGGTGCCGAACCCGCCTGGCGGCTGGACGGGCCGGAGCTGACGGTGACGTCCGGGCAGACGGAGTTGACGCTCGTCGAACGCGAGGTGGCCGAGCCGGACGTCGCGCTGGTGGAGACCACGTGGGTGGTCGACACGCTGATCGACGGGCAGACGGCGTCGTCGGTGCCGGCGGGTGCTCAGGCGACGCTCGTGTTCGGCGTGGACCGGGTGACCGTGGCCGGCGGGTGCAACAACGGCTCCACCGCCTACGAGCTGTCCGGTTCGACCATCAAGTTCGAGGGCGTCTCCATGACCATGAAGGCCTGCGCCGAGCCGCTGATGCAGCTGGAGAAGGCCGTGGTCGACGTCCTGACGGGCGCGGTGGCCTTCGAGATCACGGCCGACAAGCTGTCGCTGGACCACCCTTCCGGCAAGGCCCTCCAACTACACGCGGAGTAAGAACCCCGCATGTCCTAGGTTCCCGCACGCATGTCCTCACTTCTCGCACGCATGTGCACGGTTCCCGACTTGTCCACAAGCCGGGCGGTTATCCACAGGCGTGATGCACTGGGTCCCGCGGAGCCACTCGGGGCGGCATTGTCGAGTCATGAACGAGCTGATCTCCGGACTTCACGGGGTATACCTCCGGGATCACCTGGTGGAGGAACTCGGTCTCACGACTGTGCGATCCATGCTGCGCACCGGCGAACTCGTGACGTACGCCAAACACGTCCTGATGGACCGCCGTCGGGCGGGTGACCTGCTCACCAGAGCGACTGCCGCGCTTCACTTCGTGGGCCCGCGAGCGGTACTGAACAGCTTTACCGCTGCCGCGCTGCAGGGCTGCGGCGCCGCTGACACCGGAACGGTCCACGTGCTGTCGACCTACGACAGAAGGCCGCTGAGCAGACCCGGACTCACCGTGCACAACCAGACCTACCTGGACGAAAGCGACGTGCTTGTGCTCAACGACCTGCGCACGCTGGCGCTGGAGGCAGTGCTGGTCGACCTCCTCTGCACTGCCCACCGGCCGCTCGCGCTCGCATGTCTCGATCAAGCACTGGCGCTGCTCGACGCGGGGTCCCGGCAGGCCTTCCGGGGCGAACTCCGAACGCGGATCGCGGAACGCGGTGACCGGCGCGGCACTCGCCGGGCACAACCCCTGCTGAGCCTCGGGACGGGCGTCACGGAGTCTCCGGCCGAAAGTCATCTCCTGTTGGCGATCTTCGACGGCGGTCTGCCACTGCCTGCTCTGCAGGTGCCCGTCGTCGATATCGGTGGTTTTGAGCGGTACCGGTTGGACTTCGCATGGGAGGAGACCAAGGTGGCGCTGGAGTACGACGGCTATGAGGCTCACGAAGGGCGCGAGTTGGAGGATGCCCGTCGCGACGCCGACCTGCGGGCTCGGGGTTGGCTGGTGGTCCGTGCCAGAGCGGTCGACCTTCGCGATCCGATGAACCTGCTCAACACGTTGCGTGGCGCGTTCAGGAAGCGGCGGTTCGCGGCCTGAACCATGCACATGCGTGCGGGAACCATGCACATGCGTGCCGGAAGCGAGGACATGCGTGCGAGAAGTGAGGACATGCCGGATCAGGGGCGGGTTATTTGTGCGCCTCGGTTGGTGAACCAGTCCTCCAGGGCGCCGTGGTCCAGGTGGGTGTTGCCTACTGTGATCGGGCCTATGACCGTGCCGTTGAAGCCGTCTACCGCCGCGCCGTCCATCAGGCAGCCGCGTAGGGCGGCTGCGGTGGCCGTGGCGCCCGAGAGGTCGGCGCCGGACAGGTCCGCGCCGCGCAGGGTGGCGTCGCCCAGGTCCACGCCGGCCAGGTCGGCGCCCACCAGGTGGGCGTGGGACAGGTCTGCCGTCGTCAGCACCGAGCCCCGCAGGTCGGCGCCCGCGAAGCACGCCTGTGGGGCGCTCGCCTCCTGGAGGTCGACGCCGCGCAGGTCGGCGCCCGTGAAGTCGGCGTCCTCCAGGTGGGCCTTGCGCAGCGTGCACGCGCGCAGGACGCACCCCGCGAAGGTCGAACCCGAGAACCACGACTCCGTGAAGTCGATGCCCGAGAGGTCGGCGCCGCGGAAGTCCAACTCCAGCGCCCACAACTCGGGTGCGGACGACGCGAGCCAGCCACGCAGGATCTGCGCGGCTGGCTCGCTGGTCGGCCAACGGGCCGGAAGTGTCCGGCTCAGTAGCGGTAGTGCTCCGACTTGTACGGACCGTCCACGTCCACGTCGATGTACTCGGCCTGCTCCTTGGACAGCTTGGTGAGCTGGCAGCCCAGCGCCTCCAGGTGGATGCGCGCGACCTTCTCGTCAAGCTTCTTGGGAAGCCGGTACACCTCCTTGTCGTACTCCTCGTTCTTGGTGAACAGCTCGATCTGCGCGATCACCTGGTTGGAGAAGGAGTTCGACATCACGAACGACGGGTGGCCGGTCGCGTTGCCCAGGTTCATCAGCCGGCCCTCGGACAGCACGATGATCGAGTGCCCGTCCGGGAAGACCCACTCGTCGACCTGGGGCTTGATGTTGATCTTGCGGATACCCGGGTAGTTGGCGAGACCCGACATGTCCAGCTCGTTGTCGAAGTGACCGACGTTGCCGAGGATCGCCTGGTGCTTCATCTTGGCCATGTGCTCGACCATGACCACGTCCTTGTTGCCCGTGGTCGTGATGATGATGTCGGCCTTGTCCACCACGTCCTCGAGCCGCTGGACGTCGTACCCGTCCATGGCCGCCTGGAGCGCGCAGATCGGGTCGATCTCGGTGATGATCACCCGGCCACCCTGGCCGCGCAGCGACTCGGCCGAACCCTTGCCGACGTCGCCGTAGCCGCAGACGACCGCGACCTTGCCGCCGATGAGGACGTCGGTGCCGCGGTTGATGCCATCGACCAGGGAGTGGCGGATGCCGTAGCGGTTGTCGAACTTCGACTTGGTGACCGAGTCGTTGACGTTGATCGCCGGGAAGAGCAGCTCACCCGCGGCAGCCAGCTGGTACAGCCGCAGCACGCCGGTGGTGGTCTCCTCGGTGACGCCCTTGAGCTCGACGCCCGTGCGGGTCCACTTCTTGTCGTCGGCCGCCAGCGAGTTGCGCAGCGTCTCGAGGATGATCTTCCATTCCTCGGGATCGTTGTCCTCGGGCTGCGGCACGACACCGGCCGCCTCGTACGCGGTGCCCTTGTGCACCAGCAGAGTCGCGTCGCCGCCGTCGTCGAGCAGCATGTTCGGTGCGTCGCCACCGGGCCACGTCATCATCTGCTCGGTGCACCACCAGTACTCCTCCAGCGTCTCGCCCTTCCAGGCGAACACCGGGACGCCCTTGGGCTCCTCGGGAGTGCCGTGCGGCCCCACCGCGACCGCCGCCGCGGCGTGGTCCTGGGTGGAGAAGATGTTGCAGGACGCCCAACGGACCTCCGCCCCGAGCGAGACCAGGGTCTCGATCAGCACGGCGGTCTGCACCGTCATGTGCAGCGAGCCGGAGATCTTGGCCCCGCGCAGCGGGTAGACCTCCGAGTACTCGCGCCGGAACGCCATCAGGCCGGGCATCTCGTGCTCGGCGAGCCGGATCTCCTTGCGGCCGAACTCAGCCAGCGACAGGTCCGCCACTGCGAAGTCCAGACCATTGACTGACTTCGCGAACCTCGTAATGGTCGCGTCCTGAGTATTTGCTGCGGTCATTCCGTACGTCCTCCAAACTCAATGCTTCGCCGAAACACTACCGTTGCCCCTTGTTGATCGACTCGAGTGGCTATGGAGCGGGAAAGGAGTGGCGTGCGACCTGCGGGACCGGACACACGTGTGGTGGAGCTGCGCGTCCACGGCGTGATGGGCACCACTCCGGAATCCCTGGTCTCCGCCGTGGCGGCCGTCGACGTCGCCGGCGACGGCATCGGGCGGATCGTGCAGCCCGCCGATCGACTGCACCGGCCCGCTCCCGGTCCGATGCTGCGGGCCGAGGGCCAGTCCATTCCGCGGGTGGTCGAGGGCTACGCGTGGGGCGGCATGACCTCCGGCGGCGCCGCGAAGGCCACCTGGGCGCTGTTGTTCCCGTTCTCGCTCGCCAACGTCGCCCACTGGATGCTGCCACCGATCCCCAGCGGTCATCGCGCCGCTAGCAGGCTGGGTCTGGCGTGCCGCTCGTTGTTGCGGCTCGCGGCCGTGCTGCTGACCGTGCTGCTGGTCACGCAGGCGGCGGTCGTGAGTCTCGACCTGATCGCCGCGCAGTGCCTCGCACCCGGCTCGCCATGTCTCGCCAGGACGGTGCCGGACTGGCTGCGGGAGACGTATCTCGTACGGCCGCTCATCGGGCTCGTGCCCGTGTTGTTGACCATCTATGTACTGCACCGGGTGTCGTGCGTGGCCTGGGAGGCCAGTGCGGGCGCCGCGAATCCGCCGCCGACGCCGCCCAACGCGCGGGTCCAGCTGCCCGGCACCAACCTGATGGCCGACCCCGACACCCCGACGCTGCGGGCGCTGCATCTGCTGGCCGCGCTGTCGACGGTCGCGCTGCTGCCGCTCGGCGGGCCGTTCCGGATGCCGGCCGCGCCGCTGCCCGCCGTGTTGTGGGTGGTGGCCGTGACACTGCTCGTGGTCGCGCTGCTCGGGGCGCTGCTGCTGGACGACCCGACCGGCGCGACGCCGCAGCGGGCGGGCGCGTGGCTGCGGGTGCTGTTCGGGCCGTGGACGCGGCGGGTGCTGTTCGCGGTCGGCGGGGTGCTGGTGGCCGCGGCCGCCGCCGTGCAGGACCCGCTGCCCGACCGGCTCACCGGTACGGAGGTGACGGTCGAGGCGGTGGCCGCCGCGTTGATCGTGCTGGTGGTGGTGCTGGGGTTGTTGCTCGCGCCGGCCGCGTTGATCGCCAGGTACGACTGGAAGTCCCAGCCGCGCGAGTTGCGGCCGTGGGCCGGCGGGTGGATGTCCGCGCCGGTGCTGGCCATGGCCGCGCTGCTGGGCGGCGGGTTCGGCGCGGGGCTGGGCATCGCCGTGGCGCGGCTGGTCGGCACCGACGCGATGCCGGCCGGCTACCGGCCGGTGGCCGTGCTGTGGGGTGCGGGTGGCGTGCTCGCGGTGGTGGTGGTTCTCCTCGGGGCGTTCCTCGTGGCCGTGACCGGCCGGTTCCGGCCCGACGATCCGACGATGGAGCTGCTGCACCGTTCGGGCGACCTGGCTTCGGCCGAGCCGGCGTGGCGGAGTGCCACCTGGCAGCGTCGTCACCTGCATCACGGCGTGCTGGCGGCCGCGGGTGCGCTGTGTGTGGGTGCCGCGGGGGCCATCTACCTGCGGATCAGCGAGACGCCGCTGCCGCCGTGGCTGACCACGCTCGGCGTGCTGACTTTGGGCGCGCTCGCGGGGGCGCTGCTGCGGGCGGTGTACAACGCGGCGCGGGCGCCGGAGTCCGGCCGGCGGCTCGGGGTGCTGGCCGATCTGGCGAGCTTCTGGCCGAAGGAGGCGCATCCGATCGTGCCGCCGTGCTACGCCACGAAGGTGGCGCCGGAGCTGGCGGCCAGGACGGTGGAGCATCTGCGCGACCCGGGCACGCGGGTGGTGCTGGTCGGCGAGAGCCACGGGAGTCTGCTGGTGGCCGTGGCCGCCGCGCGACTGCTGAACTCGCTGAACGAGCCGGAGCGACGGCGGGTCGGCGTGGTGACGGTGGGCTCGCAGCTGCAGTGGGCGTACTGCCGGGCGTTCCCGGCGGTGCTGCCGTTCTCGGCGCTCGGCACGCTCGCCGGGGAATTGGGGACGCGGTGGCGGTCGCTGTGCCGGGGCACCGATCCCCTGGGTGGCGCGGTCACGACGTGGCACCGGCAGGTGTACCGGGATTCGTTGCTGGGAACGGGTTTCCGCCCCGACGGGACTGTTGGTCTGTTGCAGGCGGCGACGGCGGGCCCGCACGGCGCGATCGTGCTCGGCCTGGACCACTGGCTGCCCGATCCGCGGCCGGGTCCGGTGGCCGGTCGCCGGTGGACGCCCGGGGTGCAGCGGAGCGGCCACTACTCGGCGGACCCGGAGTGGGACCGTGCCGTGGCTATGGCCGCGGGCTTCGACCCTCGCGAACCGACACTGAGCCTCTTCGAGAACCTTCGCTAGCGGTTTCCGCAACCCGGCGATCGAATCTGTGGACAGTCCTCGGCCCTGTGGACAACTCGGCCGGTGTGGATCTTCGCGGCCGGGCCTGTCGGTGTGCGTCGATAGACTGGAACTGGGCCGCCCCCCGGGATGGGTGGGGGTGTGGCCACAGTAGGGGCGACGCGTCGGCGAAATTGGGTGTGTCGCGTTCTCAGGTGGTGTGCAGTGGGGTCAGCAGGGCTTTCGCTGTGGCGGGGTGGCCCGCTTGGGTTAGTAGGCCTGCTGGGCCCAGGCGGCTTTCCTTGTCCACCACCACTTTGGCTGTGCGCAGGATCGGGCGGATCATCGGGTCGTCCGGTGGGGCGATCGGGGTTGTCGCGTGGCGGAAGACGCCGCCTGACAGGACCAGTAGGCCGGCGCCCTTGGGGCCCAGTTGGTTGTCGATCATGCGTAGGTGGCGGCGGATGGCGATTGTCACCGCCAGTTGGGCTATTCGTTGGTCCACGCGGGATTCTTCGGCCGTGGTTGGTATGAAGTCCACGTTGGTGTGGCGGTGGGCTGCCGCTACCCGAAGGGAATCCGCTTCCGCGTCTTCGATCAGGCGTTCTGCCACCGACTCGGCCACTACGCCTGGGGCACTCACTCGCATGCCCAGGTCGCCCTCCACCGTGCGGCGGTTCGGGGGTAGGGCCACCGCTCGTTTCGATTTTTCCACCACCGACACCGCTGAGTAGACGTCCGTGGTGGCACCGCCCACGTCCACCACCAGGACCGCGCCGTCCGGGGAGGCCAGATGGGTTACCGCCGACAGGACGGCATCCGGCGTGACTGTTGAGACCAGACGACGGAACCGGGGGCCTCGCGAGAGGCCCTTGCCACCGATCACGTGGGACAGGAACACCTCGCGGATGGCGCCGCGGGCGGGTTCCGGGGCCAGTTCGCCTACATCCGGCAGGACGTTGTCCACCGCCACGACCTGCCGGGTCGACAGAAGGGACAGCGCCTCGGGGCGGGCTGAAACGTTGCCTGCCAGGACTATCGGCACGGCCACGCGGGACAGCCTCGAAGCGTTGTGCAGCAACACCTTCTCGTCGCCGCCGTCGGTGCCGCCCACCAGCAGGAGGACGTCCGGGCTCGCCGCGCGCAGAGAGCGCACGCCTGCCGCGGACAAAGGGCCCGACGACACGTGGACCACCTTGGCACCCGCTGACAGCGCCACCCGGTGTCCGGCTTCCGCGCTCACCAGGCGTTCCTGGCCTACCACCGCCAGCCGAAGGCCACCGCCGGCCGACGAGCACGCCAACACCGGGAGCGAATCGGCGTCCAGCGCGGAAGTCACGGCCGCCACCCCGTGAAGGACCTCCGGTGGGGTCGTGCGGTGCTGCGCGGTGCCGAGCAGCTCACCGGACGACGACACCACCGCGCCCTTCGTCCACGTGGAACCGACGTCGAGACAGAGGTGGCTCAAGAATCCTTACCCAGCACCGAATGCCGACGACCGTACACGAAGTACACGACCACGCCGATCGCCATCCACACGGCGAACCGCAGCCACGTGAGGATCGTCAGGTTCAGCATCAGCCACACGCACGCGAGGATCGCCAGCACGCCGACCACCGGCAGCGCCGGGACCTTGAACGAGCGTGGCAGGTCCGGCCGCTGCTTGCGCAGGACCATCACACCGGCCGACACCAGCACGAACGCGAACAGCGTGCCGACGTTGACCATTTCCTCGAGTTTGCCGGCCGGGAAGAACGTGGCGAACACGGCGACCAGCCCACCCACCAGCCACGTGGCGCGCGCCGGCGTGCCTCGCCTCGGGTGCGTGTGCGACAGGGTCTTCGGCAGCAGGCCGTCGCGGGACATGGCGAACAGCACGCGGATCTGGCCGAGCATCAGCACCATGACCACCGTGGTCAGACCGGCGAGCGCGCCGACGGAGATGATGTTGGCCGCCCAGTCGACACCGTTCAGCGAGAACGCCGTGGCGAGCGTCTTGCGGTCGGCCGTGCCGTCCGGGTTGGTGGTGGTGGCCAGCTCCGTGTACTTGACCATGCCGGTCAGCACGAGCGCGACGGCCACGTACAGCACGGTCACGATGGCGAGCGAGCCGATGATGCCGCGCGGGATGGACTTCTTCGGGTCCTTCGTCTCCTCGGCCGTGGTGGCCACGATGTCGAACCCGATGAACGCGAAGAACACGAGCGAGGCACCGGCCAGCATGCCGAACACGCCGAACTGGCTACCCGGACCGCCGGCCAGCCACGAGAACAGCGTCTGGTCGACACCGGTCGACGCCGTACCGCCACCGTCGGCGGCCGGCGGGATGTACGGGCTGTAGTTCGAGCCCTTGATGTACGTGATGCCGAGAACGATCACGAACAGCACGATCACGATCTTGATCCCGGTGATCACCATGCTGACCCGCGACGACAGCTTGGTGCCCGTCGCGAGCAGCACGGTCAGCAACGTGATCAGGACCAGCGAACCCCAGTTCACGGTGACCGACCCGACCTCGAACGAGGTCCGCACGCCGTCGCCGAACATGTAGCCCAGCACGACCTGCAGGTACTCCGACCAGCCGGTGGCCACCGCGGCGGCCGCCACCGAGAACTCGAGCACCAGGTCCCAGCCGATGATCCACGCCAGGAACTCGCCGAACGTCGCGTACGAGAACGTGTACGCACTGCCCGCCACCGGCACGGTCGAGGCGAACTCGGCGTAGCACATGGCCGCGAGACCACAGGCGATCGCGGCCAGCACGAACGACAGCGACACCGACGGTCCCGTCAGGTCACCGGCCGTGCGAGCGGTGAGGGTGAAGATGCCGGCGCCGATGACCACCGCGACGCCGAACACCGTGAGGTCCCAGGTACTCAGGTTCTTGCGAAGCTTGCTACCCGGCTCGTCGGTGTCCGCAATGGACTGTTCGACCGATTTGGTCCGCCATAGACCTGTACCAGGCACGGGAGCCTCCTTGAGCCGTGATCAGCTCATCACATTAGGTGGCGGAGCGCGTCCGGTCGAGGTCAGGTTCCAGATAGATCAACCGGGCCGACGGCACGGCCGCGCGGATCCGCCCCTCGGCGTCGTTGATCTCGGACGCCACGTCGGCGAGCGGAAGTCCCGGCGCCATCGCGATCTTGGCGGCCACCAGCAGCTCGTCGGGGCCCACGTACTGGGTCTTGATGTGGATGAGCCGCTCGACGCGGCCGCCGACGATGGCGTCGTCGATCGCCTCGAACTCGCGCGGGGTGGCGCCCTCGCCGATCAGCAGGCTCTTCATCTCGATGATCAGGATGATGGCGATGACACCCAGCAGGATGCCGATCATCAGCGTGCCGATGCCGTCCCACACGGCTTCGCCCGTGATCACCGCGAGGCCGACGCCGAACAGCGCGAAGATCAGACCGAACAGCGCGCCCGCGTCCTCGAGCAGCACCACCGGCAGCTCGGGCGTGCGGGACTGGCGGATGAACTGCCACCAGCCGGCGTCGCCCTTGACCTTGCGGGACTCCACGATGGCCGTGCGGAAGCTGAACGTCTCCAGGATGATCGCCACCACCAGGATGACGACCGCGACGATCGGCGACGTCAGGTCCTCGGGGTGCTGGATCTTGTGGATCGCCTCGTAGATGGCGAAGGCCGACCCGAGGGTGAACAGCACGAGCGCCACGATGAACGAGTAGAAGTAGCGGTCGCGTCCGAAGCCGAACGGGTGGTTCTTCGTCGCCTTGCGCTGCGACGTCTTCATCCCGAGCAGCAACAGGCCCTGGTTGGACGTGTCCGCCACCGAGTGCACCGACTCGGCCAGCATCGACGACGACCCCGTGATCAGGAAGCCGACGAACTTCGACACCGCGATCCCGGCATTCGCGAAGAGCGCTGCGAGAATCGCCTTGGTCCCGCCCCCTGCTGCCACGGCCAACTCCCTCGATAAGTCTGATTTGTCGTAAAGCCCGTGCGCAGCCTAGAGAGTCGCCGGGCCGTCCGTGTCAGGACCCACCGTGGCCGCGAAAACCCGTACGCGGTCCGTGCCGCTCGGCGTGATCACGATGTCCTGGTCGGACGCCGGCACCCACGCCGACTCACCGCGTCGCAGCTCCTGTTCGCGACCGTCCACCGTGGTCGCGACGGCCGTGCCGTCGATGCACACGAGGATGCGCGGAGCGCCGCCCGAGAGCTTGACGGCCGCGCGTTCGCCGGCCGCCCACTCCAGCCGCGACATCTCGAACTCGGGTGCGGTGGTGCGGTAGACCCGCTGCTGCCCGTCGGGCTCGCCGTCGGTCACGACCATGTCGCCGCACGCGAAGTCGAGCACCCGCAACAGTTCCGGCACGTCCACGTGCTTCGGGGTGAGCCCGCAGCGCAGGATGTTGTCGGAGTTGGCGAGCACCTCGAGCGCGGTGCCGGCCAGGTAGGCGTGGAGGTTGCCGGCCGGCAGGAAGATCGCCTCGCCCGGCCCGAGCACCAGCCGGTTCAGCAGCAGCGCGGCCAGCACGCCCGCGTCGCCCGGGTAGCTCTCGCCCAGCTCCAGGATCGTGCGGCACTCCAGCTCGAACTCGCCGTGTGCCTTGATGTGCGCCACGCAGTTGTCGAGCAGGTCGGGCATGATCGCGTCGATGACCGTCTGCGGCAACGTGATCCAGGTGGTGAACAGCGCGCGCAGGCCCTCGCGGTTGGGCTGGCCGGCCAGCAGGTCCACGTGCGCCACGATCGCCGGGGTCTGCACGGCACGCAGCAGCTCCACCGTCCGGTGCGGATCGCGGAACCCGGCGAGCGCGTGGAACTCGGTGAGCGCGCACACCAACTCGGGCTTCGGCGTGGGATCCGGGTAGTTGCGGTTGGCGGCGTCGCGCGCGATGCCGAGCTTCTCCTCGCGGGCGTACCCCTCGGCCGCCTGCGCCGCCGACGGGTGGACCTGCATGGAAAGCGGCGCGTCGGCCGCCAGGACCTTCACGAGGAACGGCAGCCGGTCCCCCCAGCGATCCACGATCGCCGAACCGAGCTGACCGGTCGGGTCGGCGGTCAGCACCTCGAGCAGGGACTGCTCGGTGCCGTCGGCGGAGACCACCTTCGACGGATCGCCGGGGTGGGCACCCATCCACAGCTCGGCCTCCGGGTGCGGTGCGGGCACCGGGCGGCCGACCAGATCGGCGATCGTGCTGCGTGATCCCCACGCATACGGTCGGATCGGGTTCTTCAGCAGCTGCACGTCCGTCACTCCCTCGGCCTGGCCGGTGCGTAGCGGGCGGTGGCTCCCGCGGTGCCGGCCGCGAGCCCCAGGTACAACGCGGCCAGCTCGAAGCGCAGCGCCAGGACGGCCGCGCAGGAAGTCTCGTCGGCCGTGATCTCCTCGGCCGGCGCGATGATGTCGGCGTCGGGCAGCATGTCACCCGCCAGTCGCCTGATCGAGTCGCCCGGCAGGGACCGCACGGCCAGCAGGAACGCCCGCAACGGCGACACCTCCGCCGGGTCGAGGTCCTCGGGGTCGGCGAAGATGTCCGATCCGGACGACGCCTGCGCGGCCGCCCGGTGCAGTGCCGTGCGGCTGGCGGCCTGCGGGTAGGCGGCCACGTCACACACCACGTCGGCGTGGGTGGCGAGTACCTGGGCCGCGTAGCCGGCGACGCCGGTCGCCACGTCGTCGAGCCCCCACAGCAGCGGGGTGCGGTCGGCCAGCCGCAACGCGAGCGACTTGGCCGGGTTGACGAACGACTCGTGCTGCATGTGGTCGCGCTCGGCCTCGCGGTCCAGCTCGTCGGCCACCAGCCCGATGTCGGTGCGCAGCAGCTCGAGGGTGGTGACCGTGACCAGCCCGGCGGCCAGCGCGCGGGGGAACGCGAAGCCCGGTGGCACCGGTACCCGCGGGGTGATGAGCACGGCCTTGCCGGCGCCGGCGGCGGCCACCGGGCCGTCCTCCGGAGCGGTGAGCACCACCTCGGCGCCGTAACGGCAGGCGCGGGACACGGCCTCGGCCAGCTCCGCGTCACCCGCGTCGTCGGTGTGGGCGAGGACCACGTCGAGCGGCCCGAGCCAGCTGGGCGCGGTCTCGGTGAGCACCACGGGCACCGGGCAGGCGCGGCCGAGCAGCGAGATCAACAGGTGGGCGGCCGACGGACCGAGGCCGGGCCGGGTGATCAGCACGAGCGCGCGCGGGCGGGAACCCGCCAGCCGCTCGAGGCCCGCTTCCTGCGCGGCCTCCACCGTGGCGCGCACCTGTGCCCCGGCGAGCGCCGCGGCGTGCAGCAGCCCGTCGGCATCGGCGTCCGCTATCCGACCGCGATCGTCGAGCAGCGTGTCGTCGAAACTCACTTGTCGGCGGCCTTGCCCGTCGGTTCGATCGCCTCGTCCAGCAGCAGGACGGGGATGCCGTCCTCCACCCGGAACTGACGGCCGCAGGACGTGCAGGTGAGCACGTCGGCCTCCGGGTCGGTGGGGCTGCCGACGGTCAGTGGGGCGTGATCGTCCGACGGGCAGGCAAGGATCTCCAACAGCTGCGGATCCAGCTGGACTGCCATCGTTACTCCTCGTTTTCTCAGCCTCGAACGATCGCCAGCACCTCGTCGCGGATGGCCGCGACGGCGGTGTCGTCGGCCGCCTCGATGTTCAGGCGCAGCAGCGGCTCGGTGTTGGACGGCCGCAGGTTGAACCAGCCTCCGCCGGGCAGCTCGACCGTGAGGCCGTCCAGCTCGTCGGTGCGTACGCCGTCGCGGCCCTCGTAGGTCTCCTTGACCGCGGCCATCCGGCCGGCCTGGTCGTCGACCGTGGAGTTGATCTCGCCGGACGCGGAGTAGCGGCTGTAGTCGACCGTCAGCTCGGACAGCGGGCCGTCCTGCTCGCCCAGCGCGGCCAGCACGTGGAGTGCGGCCAGCATGCCGGTGTCGGCCTTCCAGAAGTCGCGGAAGTAGTAGTGCGCCGAGTGCTCGCCGCCGAAGATCGCACCGGTGGTGGCCATCTCGGCCTTGATGAACGAGTGGCCGACGCGGGTGCGGACGGGCTTGCCGCCGTGCTCGGCCACGATCTCCGGGACACCCTTCGACGTGATCAGGTTGTGGATGACCGTGCCGCCCGGGTCCTTCTTCAGCTCGCGCACGGCCACCAGCGCGGTGATCGCGCTCGGCGGCACCGGCTCGCCCAGCTCGTCGACCACGAAGCAGCGGTCGGCGTCGCCGTCGAACGCGAGACCCGCGTCGGCGCCGACCTCACGCACCTTGGCCTGCAGGTCGACGATGTTCTTGGGGTCGAGCGGGTTGGCCTCGTGGTTCGGGAAGCTGCCGTCCAGCTCGAAGTACATGGGCACGATGTCGATCGGCAGGCCGTCGAACATCGCCGGCACCGTGTGGCCGCCCATGCCGTTGCCGGCGTCGACCACGACCTTCAGCGGGCGGCTGCCCGACAGGTCGACCAGCCCGCGCAGGTAGGCCACGTACTCGGTGAGCAGGTCGCGGGTCTCGAGCCGACCGGCCGTCTTGCCCGTCGAGGGAGGTGTCTCGGCCTCGACCTCGCGCTGGATGGCCGTGAGGCCGGTGTCCTGGCCGACCGGGGACGCACCAGCGCGGCACAGCTTGATGCCGTTGTACTTCGCCGGGTTGTGGCTGGCCGTGAACATGGCGCCGGGCAGGTCGAGGCTGCCGGAGGCGTAGTACAGCATGTCGGTGCTGGCCAGCCCGATCATGATGACGTCGACGCCCTCCTGGACGGCGCCGTCGGCGAACGCGCTGGCGAGGCCCGGTGAGGACGCCCGCATGTCGTGGCCGATCACGATCGCCGAACCGCCCACCTCACGGGCGAACGCCGCGCCGATGTCGCGGACGATGTCCCGGTCGAGCTGTTCACCGACGATGCCACGGATGTCATAGGCCTTGAAGACGGCGGACAGGTCACGCACTGAGTGCTCCCCGGGAAGGTCTGCGGATGTGGCCCGCAGCTTACCGGCGGCACCGTCGGGCGCGGGTAAGTCGGGGTGTTACCGCCGTTAGTCCGGGGTGGGCAGCACCCGGAGATGACCGCGGCGGCCGGTGTTGCCCACGGGCTCCTCGGGCAGGTCAACGGGCCGGTCGGGCCGTCCGGCCTCGCGCACGGCCTCGGCCAGCGCGGTCAGATCGTCGTGGCTGGGCTCGGGG
>CAWGTM010000015.1:0-258511 GCA_963825445.1 uncultured Actinomycetota bacterium | reverse complement strand
CCCTACCTCGGCCCCGCCGCGGCACAGGTGCCCATGTGGCTGGTCGACCAGGTGCTGTGGGCCTCGGACCGCAACGACCCCGAGTACGAGGACTTCCTGCTGCCGCTGGTGCCGTACGCGTTGCCGCGGTGGCGCAAGGTGTACGCGTCCATCGCCGGCACGCCGTCCGTGGCGACCCGGCTGGTGGGCGCGCTCGGCGCCGGTGACGACGACGCGGTGATCCGCGGCGCGCAGGCACTCGTGCGAGCCCTGCGCACCGTGGTCGCGTTCCGCGGCAAGCACCTCGGCATCGCGTCCCAGGTGTACGAAGTGGACACTCAGGACTTCGCCGCGGGTAGTGCGGGTGGCAGTGTGGACCTGCTGCGGCAGATTCTCGACCTCACCCGGACCAACGCCCGGCTCGCTCGCCCGGGACACGTTCAGCAGCAGTAAGCGCGCTCGGGTACTGATCGGAGGGTTGCTCCACTGCGGTTGTACCGAGGTCATGACGAGAACCGCACAGGTTCTTCACAGTTCTGCGGCAGTCTGCGCCGCATGACCCGA
This sequence comes from uncultured Actinomycetota bacterium, assembly GCA_963825445.1. GTDB lineage: Bacteria > Actinomycetota > Actinomycetes > Mycobacteriales > Pseudonocardiaceae > Actinophytocola. The sequence goes on along the minus strand of CAWGTM010000015.1, from coordinate 257,968 downwards.
TTCCTGCAGGTGACGGCGGCGCTGCTGGTGCTGGCGGCGAGCCTGACCGGCACCGCGGCCGCGGACCAGGTGCGCACGGCCGAGTACGCGGTCACGCCGGAACTGGCTGCCGCGGTGCACTATCCGAGCGATGTACGGACCGGTTCGCACCCGCTTGTCATCCTGATGCACGGGTGGTTCGCGGTGTGTGCGGACCGTCGGCCCGATGCGGCATACGAAGATCTCTACAGGTGGCCCTGCAAGCCCGGCATCGAGCAGGTGCCCAGCAACCGCGGCTACGACTACCTGGCCGCCGAGTTGGCGCGGTCCGGGTTCGTCGTCGTCTCGATCAACATCAACCACATCAACGGTGGCGTGCACGGGCCGGACGAGTTCGGTGACCGGGCGGCGTTGGTCAACTCGCATCTGCGGCTGTGGCACGAGGTCGTCACGTCCGGCAGCGGGCCGTTGGCCGAGGCGTTCGGCGGTTTTCGCGTCGACATGAGTCGCGTCGGCGTCATGGGACATTCGAAGGGCGGCCGCGGGGCGGTGCGGCACTCGGCGGACGGGTACCAGGAGTGGCCCGAGGGTGTCGCGGTCAAGGCTGTCGTCGCGCTGCAACCCATTCCCAGCGGCGGCAGCGACTCGGTGATCTCGCAGGTGCCGTTCATGACGGTGATCGGCGGTTGTGACCGGGTGAGCAACCCCGCCGCGAACGACTACTACGAGGCCGCGGCCGCACACAATGTCGTGCCAGTGCACCGATTGATGGTGCAGGGGGCGAACCACAGCTTCTTCAACACGCAGTGGTCGCCGTCGAGCGGGCAGGTCACCGCGGGCGACGACGCCGTGCCCACGCGGCCTGGCTACTGCCAGGCGTTACAGGCAGAGGAGAAGCAGCTCGACGAACGCGAGGAGCGCGAGGCCGGCGTGCTGTACCTGTCGGCGTTCTTCCAGCGCTATCTCAACGGTGAGACCGGGTTCGACGCGCTGCTGAGCGGCGCGCAGCGGCCGTTGCCGCACGTGGTCGCAGAGGTCGACCTGCCCTGGTGACCGGCGATCTCGACACGGCGTGGACGCACCTGAGCACTACAGCGAGATGGGCGTTCAGCTGTAAAGCTCCTCCAATGCCGATGAGTTTGCGCGGCCTGCACGGTCCAACCATCAAACGAGTGCAGGAGGAACCATGAGTCAGCTGGTGAAGGTCCAGAACTTCACCGTCTCGCGGGACGGTTTCGGCGCCGGTGAGGACCAGAGCCTCGAACGGCCGTTCGGCCACGCCAACCCCGGCGACATGTTCGCGTGGGCCGGCGCCACGGCGAGCTGGCCGAACCGCACCGACCCCGGCGGCAGCCGCGGCCTCGACGACTACTTCACCCGCGACTTCGCGCAGAACATCGGCGCCGAGATCATGGGCGCCCACAAGTTCAGCCCGCACCGTGGCCCGTGGCGCAACCACGAGTGGCAGGGATGGTGGGGCGACGAGCCGCCGTTCCACACCCCGGTCTTCGTCATGACCCACCACGAGCGTCCGTCGTTCACGCTCTCCGACACCACGTTCCACTTCGTGAACGACGATCCGGCCGCCGTCCTCGCCCTCGCGAAGAAGGCGGCGGAGGGCAAGGACGTCCGGATCGGCGGAGGAGCCACCACCGTCCGGCAGTTCCTCGACGCCGACCTCATCGACACCCTGCACGTCGCCGTGTGGCCGGGGGACCTCGGCTCCGGCGTGCGCCTGTGGAAGTCACCCGACGAGCTGCTCGACCGGTTCCACCTCGACGTCGTGCCCAGCGCCAGCGGCATCACCCACCACCTGTTCTGGCGGAATTAACCCCTCGTCGACGAGCGCGCGACGAACTTGATCCTTGTCGGCACCGAACATGAAGCACATGCTCACGACGCTAGGTCCGCACGACCGGGCAGGGCTTCTCGATTCCTGCCCGGTTCGTCCGGACTCAGGTCGACAGGAGGGGTAGCGCCGTGTCCGATCGTGGTGACCGCATCGTCAGCGTGCTCGAGGACGCCTTCGCCGCACTGATGGCGGCCGACCCCGCCGCGTTCCGGCACAAGTTCCGCAAGATGGCGGCCGAACCGTTCGCGTTCTACCGAGGCAGCGCCTGTCTGTTTTATGCGGACATGGCCGAAATGCCCGATGAGTGGGCCGACGAGCGGACCAGCCGGATCTGGATCCAGGGCGACCTGCACGCGCAGAACTTCGGCACCTACATGGACTCCGAGGGCACGCTGGTGTTCGACGTGAACGACTTCGACGAGGCCTACCTCGGCTCGTTCACCTGGGACATCCGCCGGTTCGCCGCGAGCATGGCGTTGCTCGGCTGGCGCAAGGCGTTGCCGGACAGCGTGATCGGCGACCTGGTCCGCGCCTACGTCAGCTCCTACGTCCGCCAGGTGCGCTCGTTCGCCGAACACCCCGGCGACGAGCTGTTCAGCCTGCGCCTCGACAGCACCGAGGGCGTCCTGCACCGGGTGCTGCAACGGGCCCGCCTGGCCACCCGGATCGGCCTGCTCGCCGAGAAGACCACCATCGCCGACTACGACCGGATGTTCCGGCGCGACCGGGACGGCATCCACGAACTGACACCCGAGATGCGCGCTCTCGTCGAGCAGGCGTACGGGTCCTATTTGGACACCATCCCGCAGGGCAAACGGGCCAACAGCCGCACCTACACCGTGAAGGACGTGGTGGGCCGCAGCGGCTTCGGCATCGGCTCGGCCGGCCTGCACGCCTACAACATCCTCGTCGAGGGCCGCACCCAGGCGCTGGAGAACGACGTGGTGCTGTCGATGAAACAGGCGAACGTCGCCGCGCCCAGCCGGATCGTGTCCGACGAACGCATCCGCGAGTACTTCACCGACCACGGCCACCGCACCGCCGTCTCACAGCGGGCCCTGCAGGCACACGCCGACCCGTGGCTCGGCCACACCCAGATCGAGGGCGTCGGCTACGTCGTCGCCGAGCTGTCCCCGTACGAGGCGGACCTCGACTGGTCGGACCTGACCGAGCCCGCCGACATGCTGCCGGTGCTCGACTACCTCGGCCGCGCCACCGCCAAGATGCACTGCGTCGCCGACGAGGACTCCGCGCAGACGCTCGTCGACTTCCAGTGCGAGGAGGCGATCGCGGCGGCGATCGGCTCGCGCGAAGAGGCGTTCGCGACTCGATCGTCGAGTTCGCGCTCGACTATGCCCGGCAGACCCGCGAGGACCATCGGCTGTTCGTGGACGCGTTCCGCGACGGCCGAATCAAGGGCGTGGGCTCCACCGCCTAGCCACCACACCCTTGCCTCTGGAGCGAAAAGCACAGTGAGGATGTAGATGTTGGTGGTTCCCCCGGACCGGTCTGACTCTGAAAAGCACCGGCCTTGTGCCTTGCGAACGATCTGTCGTCTGGTCTTGGGGGATCACCACGCGCTCTCCGAACCGGCGTTCGTGACCTGATAGGAGCCTGTAGCCGCAGGCCGCTCATCACTGTGCTGTCCGTCCCGCCGGCCCGGAGTCGCACCACCCTCCGCGCTAACGAACAGGATGGCCTCTCCAGCATGGCAAAGACCCGCGGTAAGTCCACTCCCGCCCCGAGCGTGATCACCCCGATCGGCGACATCACCGGCGGAGTCGACACCCACAAGGACTTCCACGTCGCCGCCGCCGTGGACTCCATCGGCCGGACACTGGGCACCGAGAAGTTCCCCGCCACCGCCGCCGGATACGGCGAACTGCTCGCATGGCTGCGCGGCTTCGGCCCGCTCGCCTTGATCGGAGTGGAAGGCACCGGTTCCTACGGCGCCGGGCTGAGCACCCACCTGACCGGCCAGCCCCACGGCAGCCAGGTCCGGGTGGTCGAGGTCAACCGACCGAACCGGCAGAAACGACGCCAGCGCGGCAAGTCCGACCCCCAGGACGCGATCAACGCCGCACTCGCGGCACTGGCCGGCGAAGCCACCGCGACCCCGAAACCCCGCACCGGCCCGATCGAGTCCGTGCGCGTCCTGCGCACCACCCGCCGCCAGCTGATCGAGGCCCGCACCGCCCTGATCAACACCCTGCACGCGTTGATCGTCACCGCCCCCGCCACGCTGCGGGAATCCCTGCACGGCCTGTCCACCACCGCCCTGATCACCCACTGCGCCGCGCTCACCACCCCGGCCCTGCCCGCCAGCGGCCTGCGCGGCACCGCCCGCACCCAGGCCCGTGACCAACTCGCCCAGGCCCTGCTCGACTCCACCACCACCGTCAAGTTCACCCTGGCCGGGCTGGCCGCCACCATCACCGACCACAACACCCGGATCGCCGAACTCGACACCTGCCTGGACACCCTGGTCCGCCGGATCGCACCCCGCACCTGCGCCCAGTTCGGCATCGGCCCCGGCCGCGCCGCCCAACTCCTGCTCACCGCCGGCGACAACCCCGACCGCGTCCACAGCGAAGCAGCCTTCGCCCACCTCATCGGCACCGCACCACTGGACTGCAGCAGCGGCCGCCAGCAACACCACCGACTCTCCCGCGCCGGCGACCGCCAAGCCAACTCAGTCCTCTACTACATCGTCCTCACCAGACTCGCCCACCACGAAGCCACCCGCACCTACATCGAAGACCGCCTCGGCGCCGGCAAGAAGATGACCAAGAAACACCTCATCCGCTGCCTCAAGCGCTACATCACCCGCGAGATCTACCCCAAACTCATGGCCGACCTCACCGACCTCACAACGCTCCAACCAGCACAAGCCGCTTGACAATCCATAGGAGCATCGTTCGTACGAACAGGCCGTACGAACGTGCTTTTCGCTCAAAACCAACCTAGGGCGCAGGACACTAGGTTTGGACGCATGTCAGGGGTCCGGAACGTGCTGCGCCTGCTGGTGTTCGTGCTGGTGCGCGGAGCACGCCCGGACACACCCGCGGCGCCGCGGTTTCGCCTGGTGATCGCGTCACTGCTGGTCGTACCGGTCGTCTTCATGTCCTCCGCCCACATCGGCTGGCCCGGCGCGGTGACCTTCGGCTACCCGGTCCTCTTCGCCGGCCTCGCCACCGCCGTACCGCTGGTGGTGGCGCTGCGGCACCCGCTGGTGGCATGGCGGCTCGTCGCGCTGCTGCTGGCGGTCACGCCGCTCGTGTACCGGCCGTACACCAACCTGGTGGACTGGTGGGGGTGGCCGTGGACGATGGGCCTGCTGCTGGTCACGGGCCTGGTCCTCTACGTGCTCGCGGAGGACTACCCGCGGCCGGTGCTGATCGTCGTATGGGCGCTGACGGCGGCTGCGATGTCGCTGCACCTGCCCGACCCGCGCGATACGGCGCTGATCTCCGCGGGCATGGCGGTGGTGCTGGTGCTCGGCAACGCCGTGCGGTTGCGGCGGCAGGCGGAACGGCGGCGGCTTGAGGAGGAGGGACGGTCCGCGGCGCTGGAGGAACGCACCCGCATCGCACGCGAGCTGCACGACGTGGTGACCCACCACATGGCGGTGCTGGCGTTGCGGGCGGACTCGGCTTCGTTCCGGTTGCCCGGTCTTGAACCCGAGGTGCTCGCCGAGTTCGCGTTGCTGCAGAAGATCGCCCGTGACGGCATGACCGAGATGCGCCGGATGCTCGGGGCGCTGCGGGCCGAGGACGACGCGGCGGGCACGACTCCGCAGCCCGAGCTGCGCGGCGTCGAGGACGTGGTGGAACGGCTCCGCGCCACCGGTACCGAGATCGCGTTGAACGCGAGGTACGGCGAGGTGCCCGCGGGTGTCGGTCTGTCGGCGTACCGGATCGTGCAGGAGGCGCTCAGCAACAGCGCCCGGCACGCACCGGGCGCGGCGATCACCGTCGACATCTCGGTCGAGGACGACCGGCTGCGGATATCAGTGCGCAACGCCGCCGGGATGCGGTCGTCCACCGAGACCGACGAGGATCGACCCAGGCACGGGCTGGTCGGGATGCGGGAACGCGCGAGGATGCTCGGTGGCACGCTCACCGCGGAGCCGACGACGGACGGCGGGTTCGCCGTGGAGGCCGCGTTGCCGCTGGACGGGGGAGAACGGCAGGCATGACCAGGATTCTGATCGTCGACGACCAGGCGATGGTGCGGGAGAGTGCCCAGTTCGGGCCACTCGGGCGAGGCGTCGTACGGGTAGCCGATCCGCGCCGGCCGCACCGGCGGGAGTTGGGTGAGACCCGTGTTGTTCGGCGAGTTGTTCGTGGGGCCGCCGGCACAGTCGTACGGTGCGGCCGGCTGCCCGGTGGCGAAGTCGAACTCCACATAGGGCTTGTTGTCGGCGATGCACAGCGGCCAGCCGAAGTTGCCCGCCTGCTTCGCCAGGTTGAACTCGTCGTGGCCCTTCGGTCCGCGCGCCGGGTTGTCCTCCCGCGCGTCGGGGCCGACCTCACCCCAGTACAGCCAGTCGGTCTCCGGGTCGATGTGGATTCGGTAGGGGTTGCGCAGGCCCATCACGTAGATCTCGGGCAGCGTCTTCGCGGTGCCCGGCGGGAACAGGTTGCCCTCGGGGACCGTGTAGGTGCCGTCGTCCTCCGGGTGGATCCGCAGGATCTTGCCGCGCATGTCGTTCGTGTTGGCCGAGGTGGCCTGGGCGTCCTGGATGACCCGTCCGGGGCGCTCGTCGATCGGGGCGTAGCCGTCGCAGCAGGGTTCGGCGTTGTCGCCCGTGGCGACGTAGAGGTTGCCGGCGCTGTCGAACGCCATGCCGCCGCCCTCGTGGCCGTTGATCTGGCGCTGCGAGAAGAACTCGAACAGCTGGACCTCGCTCGTCATGTCGAGGGTGTTCGTGGCCTCGTCGAACCGGACCCTGGTCACGCGGCTCACGTCTTCGCCTCGCGCCGAGTAGAAGGCGTAGATGAAGCCGTTCTGGTCGAAGTTCGGGTCGAGGACCATGCCGTGCATGCCGGTGGACAGCGTCATGACCGTGTCGAACTGACCGGCCTCGTGGCTGTAGCCGACCTGCGGGTCGTACACCTTCAGCGCGCCGCCGCGCTGGATGTAGAAGACCCGGCCGCGGTCGTCGATCTCCATGACCAGCGGGTCGTCGGTGTCGGGCTCCAGGATCTCCTTCTGCCAGCGGTCGTTCTCCGTGGGACCGCAGTCGCCGGCCGCCGCGCCGGCCGCCCACTCGATGCCGCCCAGGATGTGGCCGCGGAACAGGGGTTCGGCGTAGGCCGCCGGGTCGTGGCCGAGGCCGGTGTACCAGGAGCGGCCGCCGTCGAAGTCCTGGCACCAGGAGATCGGGTGGTCCGCGCCCATGGTGTGACCGGTGTAGCTGCGGGTGTCGAGGCTCGCCAGCACGTGGACGTTGCCACGCGGGTTGGCCCGGAAGTCGTAGGGCTCCTCGGTGCGCTGCCACAGCTGCGGCAGGCCTCTCGTCGAGGGATGTGCCTGGTCGTCGACCTGGATGCCGACGGGCTGGACGGCCGGGTGGGACTTGAAGAAGGCGCCCATGAGGTCGCCGTACCAGGGCCAGTCGTACTCGGTGCCGCTCGCCGAGTGGATGCCCGTGTAGCCGCCGCCCGCCTGGATGTAGCGCTCGAACGCGGCGCGCTGGTTCGCGTCGAGGATGGCGCCGTCGCGGCTGTTCGTGTTGTTGAAGACCACGGCGTCGAACGGCTCAAGGCCCTGGTCGGTGAACACGGCGGCGTCGTCGGTGATCGTGACGTCGAAGCCGTGCTCCTCGCCGAGTTCGGTGATGGCCTGCTTTCCCGCGGGGATCGAGTCGTGGACGAAGCCGTTGACCTTGGAGAAGACGAGCACGGTGAAGCGGGGTTGGGCGGACACGTTCGGCATGGTCAGGATGGATAGGACCAGGGCGACGCAGGCCGCGATCACGTAAGACTTCTTGCGCACGATGTCCTCCTGCCGAGGGCCACTTTGCCAGGCAAGCGCTTTCCCAGCAGCCTATTTGTCCGAACCTGCCTTGGGCAAGGGCTTTCCTGTGACTACCTTGCGTGGTAGGTGTCCAGGAGTCCACACATGCCGAGCCGGCCGACCTCGGAGGGCTGCTGAAGTGCGGTAACGGTGGCTTGGGCCAGATGACTGGGGTCGCCCTGTTGTAGCGCGTCGAGCTGGGCGCCGGTGGCGTTCGCGGCCTTCTGGGCGCCCTGCTGCCAGCGTGCGCGCCAGCTGTCGAGCAGGGGTTGCTTGAGACGCATGGCCGCTTCGTGGAAGGTCTTCAGGGCTTCCGGGCCGCCTTTTCTCAGTTCGGCGAAGCCCTCGACCGCGAGGTCGCGACGGCGGTAGGCGGTGGTCACGTCGGTGCCGGGTGCGCCGCCGTTGGGCAGGGCGGCGGCCTCCGCGTACCGGTCGGGGTCGGCCAGGATCTCGGGCGGGAAGGTGAGGACGGCGTCGCCCGCCTCGGGCAGGCCACTGTTGCTCATCACCACCACGATCTCCAGGTCCCCGTGGTTGATCAGCCGGTGCACGGTGCCCGGCGTGAACCAGAGGACGGTGCCGACGGTCAGCTCGTGTTCCGCGAAACCGGTTCCGGACAGCGTTTGCACGGCGCCGTGGCCGCCGACCACCACGTAGGCCTCGCTGCAGGCGAGGTGGAGGTGCGGGGTTCCGCCGGGGAGACGGTCCGGGGTGACCGTGTCGTACACACAGAGTCGGGAGACGCCTACGCCGCCTGGCAAGATCTCATTCATCGCGGCGACTCGCCGGGGAAGATCTTGTGATCGCGGGCGATCGCGTTGGACACTTGGTACACGCTTTCTGCCTCCAGGCGCGAGGAAAGGGCTTTCCTTGTAGCCTGACGCTAGGTGGTCTGGGCAGGGCCCGTCAACGGATGGAGGTGCGTTATGGCGACACTTGCCGATGTCGCGCGGCGCGCCGGGGTTTCCGCCGCGACCGTGTCGCGGATCGTGAACGGCAGCCCGAAGATCGTGTCGGACGAGCTGCGCGAGCGGGTGCTGCGTGCGGTGCAGGAGCTGCAGTACGTGCCGAACGCGCACGCACAGCTACTCGCGCGGTCGCACCGGACCACGGTCGGCGTGATCGTGCACGATGTATCCGACCCGTATTTCGCCGAGATCACCCGGGGGCTGCAGCGGGTCGCGTCCGAAAATGGACGGCTGGTGATCATCTGCAATTCGTACCGTGATCCCGACCGCGAGCTGGAGTACGTGGAACTGCTGCGGGCGCACCAGGTCGAGGCGATCATCCTGGCGGGGTCGGGGTATCACGACCCGGCGTTCACGAAGTCGCTGAACGCGAAGCTGTCGGCGTACATGGCGACCGGCGGGCGGGTCTCGGTGGTCGGTCGGCACAAGCTGGCGGGCGACGCGGTCATGCCGGCGAACGAACAGGGCGGCTACCTGATCGGCGACGCGGTGTTCTCGGCCGGGCACCGGCATGTGGGTGTGGTCGCCGCGCCGAAGCAGCTCACCACGACCACCGACCGGCTGGCGGGCCTGCGCCGCGCGGCCCGCGAACACCACCGCACGCTGCCGGCCAAGCGGATCGAGTACGCGGAGTTCGACCGCGACGGCGGCGCGGCGGCGACCGCTCTTCTCCTGGACGCCGACCCCCGACTGACGGCCATCGTGGCCCTGAACGACTCGATGGCCATCGGCGCTCTGTCAGCCCTGCGCGAGCGCGGCCTGTCCGTGCCGGGCGACGTGTCGGTGGTGGGCTTCGACGACATGCCCATCGCGCGTGACGTGACCCCTCCCCTGACGACCGTCCGCCTACCGCTGGTGGAAATCGGCTCGCGAGCGATCAGCCTGGCCCTGTCCGAACACCCCAACCCGCGGGTGGAAGAGGTAGCGGCGGAGGTAATCCACCGCGAGTCCCTGGCCCCACCACGCTGACTGGTCATCATGCGCGACGGCAGTGGTCATCATGCGGTTGCGCATGATGACCGTTGCGGGCTTGCGTGATGACCGTCAGGCGGGGAGGACTGCGTACTGGCGTAGGCACAGGTCCGGGTAGGTGACTGGGCCTCGGGGGCCTGGGACCTTGTCGATGTTGATGCCGGTTTCCGGGACGCCCAGGAGTTTGAAGCCGTCGAGTAGGCGGGTGGGGGCGTTCCAGAAGACGCCGGTGCCGGTGTAGGCCTCCATGAACGCGTCGGCCGTCGGCTTGTCGGCCGTGACGATGCACGCTGCCAGACCGGACGTTTCCTCGTTCGCCACCCTTGCCGCCTCGAGGGCGTCGGACACCGGGAGGACGGTCACCCTCGCCTCGCTGTCCGAGTCCAGGGCCCATTCGTAGCCGATCGCGTGGTCGTGGGGTGGTAGCGACAGCGTGACACCCAGGGCCGCGACCGTTTCCTCCACCTTGGGGAGGACGGCCGAGTACAGGTCCGAGTGGATCAGTAGCAGATTGAGACGGTTGCACACGCCCAGGCGGTCGAGGCTTCGGGTGATCAGGTCCAGGCCGAGCGAAAGATCCGCCGCCGCGTCCAGGTACAGGACGCCGCCGCCGTCGGCGTGGGCCAGGGTGCGGACGCCGTGCGTGGCGGCCAGGCGGCCCAGTTCACGGGTGCTCTCACCGCTGCCGCGCAGGATGACCAGCGGGACCGAGTCCGGTTGGGACACCAAAGCGCCGGCCGCCGCGCGGTCGGGGCTCGGGACCAGCTGGATCACGTCCGGGTCGATGTCCACATCGGACAACGCGGGGGCGATCACCTCTTGCAGCAGAGCGGTCGCGGAGCCCAGGGCGGCCGAGCCGGTGCGCAGGACGCCGGCGTTGCGGGACTTCACCAGCTGGGAGGCCACGTCGATCGTCACGTTCGGGCGGGCCTCGTAGTTCGCGCCGATCACGCCCACCGGACGGCGGCGCTCCACCAGCCGCAGGCCGTCGGGCAGGGTGCGGATCTCGACCTCGCGCACCGGGTGCGGGGCGTCGGCCAGCAACACCAGCGCGTCGGCCATCGCTTCCAGGCGTTCCTCGGTGATCCGCAGGCGGTCGAGCAGGCCCGCGCTCATGCCGGCCGCCTCGGCGGCGGCGACGTCCGCGCGGTTGGCGTCCAGGATCGTGGCGCTCTTCAACCGGGTGGCCATGCCCCGCAGGGCGGCGTCCACCGCCTGGTCGGACGCGCGCGCCAGAGCGGGAGCGGCGAGCTTCGCGGCCGTCGCGCAGGCGGCGACATCGTCATGCACGGACATGGGGCTCAGTCTGCCTCACCCCAGCAACCAACTTCCCGCGAGCACCAGCGAACCCAGATTGATCATCAGGAACATGGCCACCCAGAACACGCCCGGCGCACCGGTCAGCCGGGCGAGCTGGTCGGCGTCGGAGTCACGGGCCCGCCGCCGCCAGCGCTTGCGTTGCAGCTCGAACACCGGCCGGATGCCGCCGAGCAGCAGGAACCACGTGATGACATACGCGAACGCCGACTGGATGTCGTCCGTGGCGACCCACGAGACGCCCACCAGCACGGCGCCGGTGACCAGCACGGAGAACACCCCGAACGCGTTGCGCACCATGATCAGCACGCCGAGCAGCAGCACGGCGCACACGATCAGCAGCCCGGCCACCCGGTCCGCGCCGACCAGCGCGGCGAACAGGAGCCCAAGCAGCGACGGCGCCACGTAGCCGGCGAGCGCCGTGCAGACCATGCCCGGCCCGTGGGGCCTACCGCGGGTGAGCGTGAGCCCCGAGGTGTCGGAGTGCAGCCGGATGCCCGACAGGCGCCGCCCGGCGAGCAGCGCCACGAGCGCGTGGCCGGCCTCGTGCACGATGGTGATCACGTTGCGGGCCGGCCGCCACAGCGCCGACACGAACACCACCACCAGCGCGATCCCCGCGGTCACCAGCACCACGGTGTCCGGCGGCTCGCTCTGCGGTCCGAAGATGCTGTCCCACACACTCATCACCCGCAGGGCGGGTAGGCGCCGATGGCCTCGCGGGCGGCGGTCACGTCGTCGCGGGACATCACCTCGCCGGCCGCGCTGAGCCCGTCCGGTGTGGCGAGGTCACCGAGCGCCTCCTGCGTCGCCGCGATCACCGTGGACAGCTCGGATTTGATGTCCTCGGGCGCGTCCGGCAGCAGCGCCGTGCCCTGCTCGACCACCACGCCGGCCACCCCCTGCGCCTCGGCCACGGCCGCCTTGCCGATGTCCTCGCTGAACACCACGAGCGTGGCGTCCACGACGTCGAGGTCGGAGCACAGCTCGGCCATGCTGACCACCGGCTGCGTCGGGGGATCCGAGAGGGTCTCGGTGGGCTTGTCGGCCACGGGCTCGGCCGTGACCGTGCATCCGGCGAGCAGGAACAGCGCGGCCACCACGGCGAGGATTCGCATGGTGCTGGTTTATCAGGTCAGCGTCGGCTGCCAGTTCAGGGGCGCGGCCAGCGACTTCATGAACACCGACCTGGGCATCGCCCGCAGCAGCGTGTCGCGGACGGCGCGAGCGGGTGCCCACGGCAGTTGCGCAAGACCACCGCTGAGCCGGGACTTCCTGGCGAGCGCCTGGGTACGCGGGCGTCGCAGCCGGTCGTAGCGCCGCAGTGCGGTGGCCAGATCGGGCTCGTGTTCCATAGCGAGCGACAGGATGGCCGCGTCCTCCAGTGCCTGACAACCGCCCTGTCCGAGGTTGGGCGTCATGGCGTGGGCGGCGTCGCCGAGCAGCGCCACCGGACCGGAGACGTAGCTGGGCAACGACGGCAGGTAGTAGATGTCGTTGCGCAGCACGTGCTCCGGGCGGGCGGCTGCGAGCACCGAGGGGATGGGGGCGCACCAGTCGGCGAAGCGGCGGCGGAACTCGGTCAGCTCGTCCGGCGCGGATCCGCCGGGTGGCAGGAGGGCCGAGCCGTAGCAGTACACCCGGTCGCCGGCCATGGGGAACATGCCGAACACCGAACCGGGTCCCCAGGTCTCCGCCCAGGCCCGGACGTCATCGAGGCCCGCCGGTCGAGGGAGCACGAGCCGCCACACGGTGCTGCCGGCGTAGCGGGGCGCGCGGGCGTCCGGCCACCGCGCGGCCCGGACCGCGCTACGCAGCCCGTCGGCGCCCACCACCAGGTCGGCCGCCACCTCTCCCTGGTCGTGCTCGACGACCGCGCGGTCGCCCTCGAGGCGAACCGCGCGGACCCGGACCCCGGTCTGCCGGCACTCGGGAGGTACGCCCGCCAGCAGCGCGGACAGCAGTTCCGCCCGGTGGGCCACCACCGCGTCGGCCGCCTGCGCGGTCGCGGTCCGGTCCTCGTCCATGCGGACGAGCCACCGGCCGCGCCAGTCACGCAGTCCCCCGACCGCGCCGAGCGAACCGGCCGAAAGCTCGACGCCGATGACCTCGAGCGCGCGGAACGCGTTCGGCCAGAGAGAGATGCCCGCGCCCACTTCCGTGAACTCCTCCGCCTGTTCCAGCACCCGTACCTTCCAGCCGCGCCGGTGCAGGCCGGCCGCCGCGGCCAACCCCCCGATTCCCCCGCCGACGACCACCACTGTTTTCGCCACGACGCCTCCTCTACATCTGTAGTGGACTCTACACCCGTAGAGTGGTGACGTGGACCGACGTACGACGATCACCGATGCGGCAATCACCACACTCGCGGCAGGCGGCATGCGCGGGTTCACGCACCGCGCGGTCGACCGAACGGCGGGACTGCCCGAGGGGTCGACCTCGTACTACTTCCGCACGCGGGAGGCACTGCTGACCGCGACCCTCGACCGGATGGCCGAACTGGACACTGTCGACGCGGGCATGCTGCTCCACCTCGGCGGTGTCGCCGAAGTGGACGAACTGACCGAGCAGCTCGCGGCGATGGTGGAACGCAGCGTCACCGTCGCCAGAGAGCGGACGCTCGCCCGCTACGAGCTGAGCCTGGAAACCAGCAGGCGGCCGGAACTGCGCGCGACCATGGAACGCCAGGGCCGCGGGTTCCGGGTCATGGCCGAGGAGTTCCTGCGGGCGGCCGGCGCGGACGAGCCCGCGCGGCGCGGCCGGACCATGATCTCTCTTCTGGACGGGCTGATCTTCCACCAGTTGCTCCAGATCGGCTCCGGTGACTTCAGTCCCGTCGAGCTGCGCGCCGCGTGCCGTGACCTGCTATTGACCAGCTGTCAACAGGACGCCTAGCGTTGGCCGCGTGGAACACGTGACCTACGCGGTACAGGACCGGATCGCGACGGTGTCGCTCAACCGGCCGGAAGCACGCAACGGCTACACCGTGCGGATGGCCGACGAACTGGCCGAGGCGTTCGACACGGCCGACCGCGACGACACCGTGCGGGTCGTGGTGTTGACGGGTGCTGGCAAGGACTTCTGCGTCGGCGCCGACCTGTCCGCCGGGGAGCTGAACCTCGGCGAGATGTCCGACCCCGCGTGGAACGAGCCCGCCGGCCGGTGCTCGATGCGGATCTTCGAGATGAACAAGCCGGTGATCGCGGCGCTGCGTGGCGCGGCCGTCGGCGCAGGCTCGACCATCATCCTGCCGGCCGATTATCGTTTGGCCGCAACGGATTCGCGGTTCGGCTACGTGTTCTCGCGGCGCGGGATCTACCCGGAGGGCGCGTCGACGTGGTTCCTGCCGCGGCTGGTAGGCATGGGCCGGGCGATGGACTGGATGGTGAGCGGCCGGGTGTTCGGCGCGGAGGAGGCACTCGCGGCCGGGCTCGTGCATTCGCTGCACCCACCAGACGAGGTGTTGGACAAGGCGTACGAGCTGGCACGGGAACTGATCGTGAAGACCGCCCCCGTGCCGGTGGCCGTGATCCGGCAGATGCTGTACCGGATGAGCGCGCTCGACTCGCCGTATCCCGTGCAGCGTCTGGATTCTCGGCTGATCGGGGGCAGCGCCTCGAGCGCGGACGCCGTGGAGGGCGTGATGTCCTTCCTGCAACGCCGCGACCCCGAATGGTCGGAGACGCCGAACAAGAACCTGCCCGACTACCTGCCCTGGCTGGAGAAGAAGTCGGACTAGTTGGCCATCTCGTCGTCCACCTTGACGTCGTACTGCGCCTTGCCGTCCTTGACCGATTTGACTGTCGCGGTCAACCCGACCCGGTCGGTACCCGCGCTCAGCTCGCAACGGATGGACTCACCCACCTTCGCCTTCAACGAGCCGGGGCATTCCACCGAGTCTGGCCGCTGCCCCGCCATCTCCTCCAGCGCGTCGGTGATGCCCTGTTCGAGGGTCTCCTTCGTGAGGGTCGGCTCTTCGGTGGTGACGGAGGCCGAGCAGCCCGTGAGGGTCACGGCGGCGCAGGCGACGCCCGCCAGCATCGTTCGAACGGTCAGCAACATTCGCAGGGTCTCCTTGTCAACGCCTACGCCCCGAGGTGGGACGTAGGATGAGTTCGGAGAATTACAGCGCACACTCAGCACGGGCGCACCCGGAACCGGGACACGGTGATTCAGGTCACCGTGTGGTAGGCGGGTGAGGTCGCCGTCGATCACGAACCGGCCGAGGTCTCAGGGCTGCAGGATTCCGTCGTCCGGGTTGGGGGCGAACAACGCGTCGATCTCGTGGGCGTACTTCTCCGCGATCGGCTTGCGGCGCAGCTTCATGGTCGGGGTCAGCTCGTCGCCGCCCGGGTCCCAGGCCGTTGGCAGCAAACGGATCCGCTTGATCTGTTCCACCCGCGCCAGTTTGCCGTTGCCCTCCTGCACGCCGGCCAGGACGGCCGCGCGGATGGCCGGGTGCTCGATCAGCTCGGCCGGCGACGCGCCGGTGAGACCGTGCTTCGCAGCCAGGGCGGCGGCCGCGTCCGGGTCGAGGACCGCGATCGCACCGATGTACGGACGGTCGTCGCCGATGGCCACCACCTGGCCGACCAGCGAGGTGGCCGCCTTGATGGCGTTCTCGATGTTCGACGGCGACATGTTCTTGCCGGACGCGTTGATGATCAGTTCCTTCTTGCGGTCGACGATCTTCACGTAGCCGTCGGAGTCGACCTCCGCGATGTCCCCGGTCCGCAGCCAGCCCTCGGCGTCGATGGTCTCGGCCGTCTTGCCCGGCTCGTTGCGGTAGCCCTTCATGATGGTCGGGCCGCGCACCAGCAGCTCGCCGTCGTCGCCCAGCTTGGATTCCATGTCCAGCACGACCCGGCCGACCGTGCCGAGCTTCGTGTGACCCGGAGTGTTGGCGGTCGTGGCGCCGCCGGTCTCGGACATGCCCCACACCTCGTAGATGCGGATTCCCAAGCCCCAGAAGAACTCCAGGATGTCCGGCGAGATGGCCGACGCGCCCGAGGCCGGGATCCGGCACCGGTCCATACCCAGCTTCGTCCGCAGCTTCGACAGCACCAGCTTGTCCGCGATCCGGTGCTGTGCCGCGAGAACCGGCGGCATCGGCTTGCCGGCCAGCTCCAGCCGGGCCGAACGGACACCGGTCTGGATGGCCCACGTGGCGATCTTGCGCTTGGCGCCGCTCGGCTCGGCCGCGAGGCCGCCGTCGATGGCCGCCTTGAACTTCTGCCACACGCGCGGCACCGCGAAGAAGGAGTGCGGCTGGGCGTCGGTCAGGGCCTCGGCGAGTTTCGTCAGGTCGGCCACGCAGGTGACCTGGATGCCGAACATGATCGGGAAGTACAGGCCCGTCACGCGGTCGGCGATGTGCGCGGCCGGCAGATACGACATGATCCGGTCGCCCGGCTGCGACTCGAACAGCACCCGCATGGCGTCGGCCTCGGCGATCACGTTGGCGTGGGTCAGTTCCACGCCCTTCGGCGGACCCGTGGTGCCGGACGTGTAGATGATCGTGGCGAGGTCGGACGGCTCGACCGCCCGCCAGGCCGCGTCGAAGTCGAAGTCGGGGTCGCCCTTGGCCTCCAGGTCCGCGAGCGACAGCACGCCGTCGCCGGCCGCCTCGTCATCGACGCAGACGACGTGTTCGACCGCACTGCCGGCCTGCTGGATCCTCGGCAGGAACGTCCCGTCGCAGACCACCACGCGGTTGCCGGCGTTGCCGAACAGGTAGGAGATCTGGTCGGGCGCGGAGCTGTTGTAGATCGAGAACGGCACGGCACCCAGGTGCAGCGCGGCCGCGTCGACCAGGTGGTACTCCGGCCGGTTGGACAGCATCAGCCCGACCGTGTCACCGCGGCCGATCCCGAGCGCGGCGAGCCCGGCGGCGAGCGAACGCACCCGGGCACCCCACTGCCCCCAGGTCACGGTCGTGGCGTCGCGCGGCGTCCGAATGATCACCCCGCTGGGTGCCTTCGCGACGAACTCCTGGAACGAGCTGCACAACGTCCTGCTCATGGGCCACGCTCCGCAACGCCGGGAAGTGGGCAAATCCGACCATCGGACGCTACAAGACTGTTGACGACTGTTCAATAACGGCGAGGTTGCAGGGAGTAATTAGGACGCGGCCGCCAGGACCTCGGCGTTGCGGACGGAGCCGGCCAGGAGGTGGGTCGCGCTCACGCGCAGTGCCTCACGAGCGGCGGCCGCCTGGTCCGGGCTGCGCCACAACACCTGCGTCGCGCCGCTGTGCAGGGCCGCGCCCAGGTGGGTCGGGTGGTAGGCGGCCAGGGCGTTCAACACGACCGACTGACCGTTGAGGCCGGAGCTGAACGCCCCCTTCGCGGCCGCCGCCTTCAGCTCGTGGTGGCTCAGCCCCTGACCGTGGCCGACCAGCCGGGCGGCCGGCTCGTTCTCGTCGCGGTCCCGGGGCTCGACCAGCAGCCCGCCGCCGGTCGACAGCTCCGCGCAGGTGACCGGGGACGACCCGACCGGCGCGTCGAGCAGCACCACCTGCTCCAACGGGGTGGCGGCCAGCACCGGGCGCACCCGGTCGTACATCGCCCGGTCGAGGATCGCCACCCTGGCCTTCGTGACGGCCAGCAGCTCGGCGAACGCGTCGGCCGGCATGCGGGGGTTGACGGGCGCGGACACGTTGCCGCTGCGGACGATCGCGTAGAACGCCCGGGGGAAGTCGACGCCGAGCGTGGCCGACAGCGCGACCGTGAGGCCGTCGCCGCCGATGAGCTGACGCAGGCCGAACGCCAGCCGCGAGATGTCGCGGTCCAGCTCGGCGAAGGTCACGGTCCTGGTGCCGGTGCGCAGCGCCGCCCTGGCGGGCCAGTTCGCGGCCGCCAGCCTCGGCAGCACGTCGACCGAGCCGACCGGGATGTCCAGGCGCGGCATGGTGGGCAAGGTGGTGACAGTCATGAGGAAACACCCTTCGCGGGGTCGGGTTCGTTCAGGTCCGATGTGGACGTCCACTCGGTCGCCAGGTGGTCGAACTCCACCGCCTGGCGCAGGGCCGTGAGAGTGGCCGTGCTGCTCGTCGCGATCCGCTCGGCCATGGCGGCCGCCGCGTCGGCGTCGTCGCCGAGCACGCGGTAGTAGTGGTCGAGCACGACGATCGAGTCGTTGCGTTTGGGGGCCACCAGCCACAGCCCGCCGAGCGAGGCGAGCGGCGCGGCCGGGTCCTCGCGGCGGAACCGCACCTGGAAGCGCTTGGGGTTCAGCTCACGGGCCGACGTCCAGCCCCGCAGGATGCCTTCGTCGCGGCGCCAGAAGCGGATGCGTTCGCACGCACCGGCGATCCCCAGGTGTTCCACGGCGACCAGCGCGTCGAACAGGTCCGGCCACAGGTCGACGTTGGCGAGTACCTGGTAGACCCGCTTGGGCGGGGCGGCGACCCTGATGGTGTGTCGCGCCGTCCTGATCCTCAGCTCCGCCATCTCCTCGCTCCCTTCAGCAGGCGAGCGGCTTGGTTGTGAGTTTCCTCACCGGCGCTTGAGAGCGGCTCGAAGTGGGCTGGATGGGCGGTACGCGCAGGGTCCTCGCGTGGTAAAGGCGCTGGCAGGCCCGGTTCTCGACCGAGATTCGAGTGGCAGGTCGCACGCTGGGAGTCCACGGCCGCCACGCGGAAGGGGACGATCCATGTCGCCACAGGTACTGCGGAGCTACGCACCGGCCGTCCTGTGCCGGGACGCCGGCCGGCACACCCCGCTCTCGCCCCGGTTCCACAACCTCGTGGTGCGGGTCTGTCGCGAGTGGACGGGCGCCGAGCGGTCAGCCGACCGTCCAGGTGTCGTTTCCGCGAATTAGCGCCGCGAGGTCGGGCGCCCTCGTCTCGGTGGCCGCGGTCACCTGGTCGCGGGCCTGGTCGTCGTAGGTGGGTCGGGTGGTGTCGCGGAAGATCCCGGTGACGGTGTGGGTGAGGTCCTGGGTGGACAGCCGGGACAGGGCGAAGGCGTAGGACGGGTCGTCGATGGTGGCGTCGTGGACGACCACTCGATTCTCGTCGTAGGGGCCGACTTCCAGGCCGTTGTCCGTGCGCAGGACCGCGTGCTCGCCGTCCGGGCCGAAGCGGATCGGCTGTCCGTGTTCCAGCGGGATGAGCCGTTGTTCCTTCTGACCGGGTTCTTTCAGGACGTCGAAGGCGCCGTCGTTGAAGATGGGGCAGTTCTGGTAGATCTCCACCAGCGCCGAGCCGCGGTGGGCTGCCGCGGCGGCGAGGATCTCGGTGAGTTGTTTGCGGTCGTTGTCCAACGTCCGCGCCACGAAGGTGGCTTCCGCGCCGATCGCGAGCGAGAGCGGGTTGAACGGGTAGTCCACCGACCCCATCGGCGTGGACTTCGTGAGCTTCCCGGTCTCCGACGTCGGTGAGTACTGGCCCTTCGTCAACCCGTAGATCCGGTTGTTGAACAACAGGATCTTCAGGTTCACATTCCGGCGCAACGTGTGGATCAGGTGATTGCCGCCGATCGACAGCGCGTCACCATCACCGGTCACCACCCACACCGACAGATCCGGACGCGTCACCGCGAGCCCCGTCGCGATCGCCGGGGCGCGGCCGTGGATCGAATGGATCCCGTAGGTGTTCATGTAGTACGGAAACCGAGAAGAACACCCGATCCCCGAGACGAACACGATGTTCTCCCGCTTCAACCCCAACGAGGGCAGAAACGCCTGCATCGCGTTCAACACCACATAGTCACCACACCCAGGACACCACCGAACCTCCTGGTCCGACTTGAAGTCCTTGGCCGTGAGCGGTAGATCGATGGTGGTCATGCCGCCTCCGCGAGCGTCGTCCCGATCTCACCGATGTGCGTGGCGAACACGTCCGCCAGCTCCTCTTCCATGAACGGCAGACCGGAGACCTTCGTGTGGGACACCGCGTCGATCAGGAACCGGGCCCGCACCAACATGGCCAGCTGCCCCAGGTTCATCTCCGGCACGATCACCCGGCGGTAGGACCGCAGCACGGCCTCGAAATTGGCGGGGAACGGGTTCAGGTGCCGCAGCTGCGCGTGCGCGATCCGCAGCCCGCGACCCCGCACCTGCCGGCACGCGCCGCCGATCGGGCCGTAGCTCGAACCCCAGCCGAGCACCAGCACCTCGGCGTCGCCCGACGGATCGTCGACCTCGAGGTCCGCCACGGTCACGCCGTCCACTTTGGCCTGGCGCAACCGGACCATGCGGTCGTGGTTGTCCGGGTCGTAGGAGATGCCGCCCTTGCCGTCGGCCTTCTCCAACCCGCCGATGCGATGCTGCAACCCAGGAGTGCCGGGAATGGCCCAGTCGCGGGCCAGGGTCTCGGGATCCCGCACGTAGGGCCAGTGTTCGCCGGAACCATCCGACGCGTTCGGTTCGGCCGCGAAGGTCACGCTCAGGTCGGGCAACGCGTCGACGTCCGGGATCAGCCACGGCTCAGAGCCGTTCGCGATCGCCCCGTCGGACAGCAACAGCACGGGTGTCCGGTAGGTCAACGCGATCCGCGCCGCGTCGAGCGCCGCGGTGAAGCAGTCGCCGGGCGAGCGCGGCGCCACCACCGGCACCGGGGACTCGCCGTTGCGGCCGAACATGGCCTGCAACAGGTCGGCCTGCTCGGTCTTGGTCGGCAGCCCGGTCGATGGGCCGCCACGCTGCACGTCGATCACCAGCAGCGGCAGCTCCGTCATCACGGCCAGCCCGATCGTCTCCGACTTGAGCGCGATCCCCGGGCCCGAGGTGGTCGTGACCCCCAGAGCGCCACCATAGGCGGCACCCAGCGCGGCGCCGACGCCCGCGATCTCGTCCTCCGCCTGCATGGTGGTGACAGTGAAGTTCTTGTGCTTGCTCAGCTCGTGCAGGATGTCCGACGCCGGCGTGATCGGGTAGCTGCCCAGGAACACCGGCAGCCCCGACTGCTGCCCGGCCGCCACGATCCCGTACGCGAGCGCGGTGTTCCCGTTGATCTGCCGATACGTGCCGGGCGGGAAGGTCGCGGGCGCCACCTGGTAGGTGGTCGCAAACGCTTCCGTGGTCTCGCCGTAGTTCCAGCCTGCGCGGAACACCAGCACGTTCGCCTCGGCGATCTCGGGCTTGCGCGCGAACTTCTCCCGCAGGAACCGTTCGGTCGCCTCGGTCGGCCGGTTGTACATCCAGGACAGCAGACCCGAGCGCGAACATGTTCTTCGACCGCTCGGCGTCCTTCTTCGACAGCCCGGTCTCCTTGAGCGCGCCCTGCGCCAGCGTGGCCATGGCCACCGGCAGCACCTGGTACCGCTCGAGCGAGTCGTCCTCGAGCGGGTTGGCCGCGTAGCCGACCTTCGCGAGGTTGCGCTTGGTGAACTCGTCGGTGTTCACGAGCAGCGTGCCGCCCGCCGGAACGTCGCCGAGGTTCGCCATGAGCGCCGCGGGGTTCATGGCCACCAGCACGTCCGGCCGGTCGCCGGGCGTCAGGACGTCGAAGTCGGCGAACTGCAGCTGGAACGACGACACCCCCGGCAGCGTGCCCGCGGGTGCGCGGATCTCCGCCGGGAAGTTGGGCAGCGTCGCCAGGTCGTTGCCGAACGCGGCCGCCTCGGACGTGAAGCGGTCGCCGGTCAGCTGCATACCGTCGCCGGAGTCACCGGCGAAGCGGATCACCACCCGGTCGAGCTGGACCGGCTTGCGGGATGTGGACACCACCACAGTCTGTGCGGTGCCCCCGGAGGCTCGATGGAGAGCTAGTCGATCCCGCGCTTGACCGACTCGAGAAGCATCTGCGAGACGTCGCGGACCTGGACGTCCGTGCCCTTGTCCTCACTCTGCCGCTGCACGAGCCCGTCGGTGATCATCACGCGGCAGAACGGACACCCGGTGACGACCTCCTTCGCGTTCGTGTCCAGCGCCTCGTCGACGCGCTCGAGGTTGATGCGCTTGCCGATGTGCTCTTCCATCCACATCCGCGCGCCGCCGGCGCCGCAGCACAACGACGTGTCGGCGTGGCGAGGCATCTCGGTGAGCGTCATGCCGGTGGCGCCGACCAGGTCGCGGGGCGCCTCGTAGATCTTGTTGTGGCGGCCCAGGTAGCAGGGGTCGTGGTAGGTGACCGGCGTGGTGCCCTCCGGCGGCTTCACGGGCGTCAACCTGCCGTCGCGCACGAGCCGGTTCAGCACCTGGGTGTGGTGCAGGACCTCCCAGTGCCCGTTCGTGCCGCCGAAGCTCGGGATCATGCCCTCCAGCTGCGGGTACTCGCGGGCGAGCGTGTTCATGCAGTGCGGGCAGGTGGTGATGATCTTGCGCTTCGTGGGCTCGCGACCATCGAAGACGGTGTTCAGCATCTCGGCCGTCTGCTGGGCCATCATCTGGAACAGGAACTCGTTGCCGGAACGACGCGCCGGGTCGCCCGTGCAGGACTCCTCGTTGCCCAGCACCACGTACTTCACGCCCGCGATGTGCAGCAACTCCGCCGTTGCCCTCGTGGTCTTCTTGGCGTTGTCGTCGAACGAGCCTGCGCAGCCGATCCAGTACAGGTACTCGACGTCCTCGGCCAGCTCACCGTCGTAGACCGGCACCTCGAAGTCGAGGCCCTTCGTCCAGTCGAGCCGCTCGGAGTTGTTCTGGCCCCACGGGTTGCCCTTGTTCTCCAGGTTGCGGAACAGGGTGCCCAGCTCGGTCGGGAACTCCGACTCGATCATCACCTGGTAGCGGCGCATGTCGACGATGTGGTCGACGTGCTCGATGTCCACCGGGCACTGGTCGACGCACGCACCGCAGGTGGTGCAGGACCACAGGACGTCCGGGTCGATCACGCCACCCACCTCGGCCGTGCCGACCAGCGGGCGGACCGCCTGCTCGGGGCCGCTGCCCGGCACCCGGCCGAAGCCGGACTCGGGCACGTGGTGGCCGTTCCCACCGCCGGCGAGCGCCAGCACGTCGACGTCGCTGTGGTCGGGCATCTCCTGGCCGCCGATGAGGTACGGCGCCTTCGCGAACAGGTGGTCGCGAAGGTCCATGATCACGAGCTTGGGCGACAGCGGCTTGCCGGTGTTCCACGCGGGGCACTGGCTCTGGCAGCGCCCGCACTCGGTGCACGTGGCGAAGTCGAGCATGCCCTTCCACGTGAAGTCCTCGATCTTGCCGCGACCGAACACGTCGTCGTCGCCCGGATCCTCGAAGTCGATGGGCTCGCCGCCCGACTCCATGGGCTGCAGCGGGCCGAGGCCGTCGGGCAGGCGCTTCGTGGAGACGTTGATCGGCGCGATGAACACGTGCAGGTGCTTGCTGTGCAGGATGATGATGGTGAACGAGAGCATCACGCCGATGTGCAGCAGCAGGCCGACGGACTCGATCCACTCCAGCGCCGTGTGGTTCATGCCCTCGAACAGGTTGCCCACGCCGATCGAGACGAACGCGCCGGAGTCGTAGGGCAGGTAACCGAGCGCCGAGGCCGCGCCGCGGAACAGGAACATCGTCCAGATGACGTTGAAGATCATGAAGAGGATCAGCCACGCGCCGCCGGTGTGCGATCCGTAGAAGCGGGACTTGCGCTGCTCGCGTTCCGGGTCGTGGCGGGTGCGGATGAGCGCGAACGCCACCAGCGACACCACCACCATCACGGCGATGAAGTCCTGCAGGAAGCCCAGGACCGACCACGTGCCGATGAACGGGATGGCGAAGTCGTGGTCGAACAGGACGCCGTAGGCCTCGAGGTAGACCGAGGCGAGGATGACGAAGCCCCAGAACGTGAACGCGTGCGCCGCGCCGGGGATCGACCACTTCAGCAGTTTCTGTTGGCCGAAGACCTCCTTGGCCTGCGCCCACAGCCGGGATCCCAGCCGGTCGAAGCGGTCGACCGGCTGCCCGGACTTGATCAGGTCGAACAGGAACTTCGCGCGACGTCCGGCGAGGGCGAGCACCACGAAGGTGATCAGCAGGCCGAGAACAAGGCGAACGATCACGTGTGCTCCCGCGTCCGGCGACATTGGCTTGCAAGGTTGTCAGCCCTGCTTGTTACTCGCCAGTATTTCCGATGGGGGCGCGCCGCGCGCAACGGGGTTGTGACCTTTCCCCCCTTTACCGGTCATGTGACGGGTTCGGTGGTTTCGGTCTCGGCCTTGCGGCGGGTCAGCAGGTAGGCGAGCAAACCCGCCGGCAGGAAGCTCAGGATGCCGTAGATGGCCGCCGGCACGGCCATCTCCGAGTTGTTCAGCAGCGACGGGCTGAGCGCGATGGCGATCGCCAGCGTGACGTTGTGGATGCCGATCTCGAACGACGACGCGATGGCCTGTCCGCGCGGGATGGCGAAAGCCCGCGGGACGAGGAAGCCGATCGTGAGGCTCAACACGCACAGCAGGAGCGTGACCAGCCCGACGGCGCTCAGGTAGTCGAGGATGCTGTCCCGCTCCTGGTACACGGCGACGACGATCACCGCGACCAGGACCACCACCGAGGCGATCTTGACCGGTCGTTGCAGCCGCTGCGCGAGCTGCGGCGTGCGGTTGCGGACGAGCATCCCGACGGCGACCGGCACGAGCACGATCGCGAACACCTGCACGAGCTTCGCCGGCTGGAGGCCGATGGCGTCCTCGCCGTCCATGAACCCGTCGAGGGCGAGGTTGACCACCAGCGGCAGCGTGACCACGGCGAGGACCGAGTTGATGGCCGTGAGGGTGATGTTGAGCGCGACGTCGCCGCCCGCCAGGTGGCTGAACAGGTTCGCCGTGGTCCCGCCCGGGGAGGCGACGAGCAGCATCATCCCGACGGCCAGCGCGGGCGCCAGGTCGAACAGCAGCACGAGCCCGAGGCAGAGCGCCGGCAGGATGAGGATCTGGCAGCCGAGCGCGATGACGGCGGCCTTGGGGTAGCGCGCGACCCGCCTGAAGTCGGCCATAGTGAGCGACAGCCCCAGGCCGAGCATGATCACCACGAGGGCGATCGGGAGGAAGACCGTGGTGGTGGTCGACGAGTTCATTCGCGGACATTCGCAACAAACGGACATTTGGTCAATAGCCCAGACGGCCGCCGTCGAGTGACTCGCTACCGCCCTCCCAATCGCCGGTACCGGCGACGCAGCTCGGCGACGAGGTCGTCGCGGCTCCCCGGGCCGACCCGGAGGTGGCGCGGGTCGGGTTTGGTGGCCAGGACGCGGCCGTCGGTGGTGTCGACGTACTCGACGGGCTCGTCATGGGTGAATCGCGTGCCGCTGTCGTCGCGGACGGCCGCGTACAGTTCGCCGGCGCCCGTCGCAGGGAGACTCATGAGCCGCTGGACGTGGCGGATGTCAGGGTCGGCGCGGCGGGCGATGACGCCGCCCTGGGCGCGTACTCGGCCGTTGCGATTTGCCGCGTGCAGGTCGGCGAGGGCCACGGTCGTCACATGTCCAGCCGCCGGCGGCATTTCGGGGAGCTGCGCGACGAGCTGCTCGACCAGGTGTTTCGCCGGGATCGTGCTGAGCCACACGGAATCGTCGGAGCGCAGGGCCAGCACACCCTCCCTACCGGCAGCGGCTGCCAGGACGGCAGTGGTGATCTCGTGGGTGACCCAGCCGTAGAACTCGGCATCGGGCCGGCACAGGACGGTGAGCGACGCGGCCACCTCACGGTCGAGGGAGCCGTTGCGCTGTCGCCAGCCGAGTCGGGTCAGCGCCTCGCCGGTTTCGGCGTCGCGCGGGTCCGGACTGCCTGGGGCACGCCAGGTCGCCGTGGGTGCCAGGGTGTGGTGGAGGTCGCCGAGGTCGGCGGTGATCCTGGCCAGGATCCGCACCTTCAGATGCGCGGGGGCGGGCAGCACCACCTCAGTCGTCGTCCTCGTCGCCGATGACGGGCGGTGCGGTGAGCAGTTCGCTGCCGTAGAGGTCCTCGGGGTCGCCGCCCTCGAGGTAGGTGGGGGTCTTGCGCTCGGTGTCCTCGTCCCCACGGCCACGGCCGCCGCCCATGGGCATCCCGCCCATGCCCGGCGCGCCGGCCCGGCCGGGAGCCGCGCCGGTGACGGGCGTGGGCCGGGCGTTCTGGCCGTGCGGCTCGGCGCCCGCGGCGGGACCGCCACGGAGCGGTCCACCGGCGACCGGCCCACCGGCACCGCCTCGCGGCCCACCGCCGTAGCCACCGGATGCGCCACCGCCCGAGGCCGCGCCGGGGAATCCGACGCCGGTCACGAACCCACCACCAGAAGGCGCGGGCCGCAGCTGACCGGGTTCGATGCCCGGGATCGGGGTGAGGCCACCGCCCGGCACGGGCGTGTACCCACCCGGCGTGGTGGTGCCGTTGCCGGGTGCCGGAGGCGTGCCCGGCGGCGGGGTCGCCCCTCCGGGGCCGCCCACCGGTCCATGGCTACCGCCCACCGGTCCCGGTCCGCCACTGCCAGGACCACTACTGCCTGGGCCACCGCTCGCGCCGGTGTCCCCGGCCGGTCCCGAGCCCCCGGGGTCCGTCCCACCGGAGTCGGTCCCACCGCCGGTCGAGCCGACCGAGAAGCCCGCCTGGTCGTCCATCAGCTCGCCGTAGCGGCTGGGCAGGTTCACGGTGTTGTGGTCGCTGGCGTTGCCGTAGCCGGTCATCACGTCGACGTTCTGCTGCGCGGCCGCGTTGTGCTGGCCCTGCCGGTGTTGGTAGGTGGCGCCCTCGGGTGAGGCGGAAACCCACGGCTGGACGGCGTCCGGCTCCGGCGGCACGGGAACAACCGCATTGCGCCCCCGCTCGAACGACCCCGTCTGCCGGGTGGTCAGATCCTGCGCGTCGTACAGATGCATGGAGGCCTCGCTGTACTCGGCGGCCACCGGCCCCGCACCCCGCCGCGCGGCCCCGGACGCCTCGCCCTGCCAGGCCGACTCCATCTCCCCCCGCAACGCGTACACCTCGTTGGCGATGTCGTCGTACTACCGCGCGAATCTCGTTGAGAATCGCAGCGCTCCCCAGCAACCCGTCGGTCCCGTCGCCGTCCTGGAAGTTGCGGTAGATCTGCTCGCCGGTCAACTCGGTCACCGGTCAACCCCCCTGCATCGTCTCGATCACAGCCGCCGCCACCTGCTCAGCACGCTCACACGCCCCAACCGCATCCAGATCCCCCTGCTCCAGCGTTGAGAAGGTCAGCGAGTCGGACACCCCCACCACGACCCCGCAGGTACCAATGTCCCGGTGGTCGACCGTGTCACTGACCACAGCGGGGTAGCCGTTCACCGTCGTTTCTTCGAAGTACTCGTACCGTTCCCGGGTGCCGTAGATGTCAGCCAAACCGTTCTCAAGACCGGTCAGATACGTCACCCCGATCGTGCCAGGCTCGTCGACCGTGCCCTGCCAGGTACACGACGGGCCGGCCTGCTCGGCGATCGCCCCCTCCATTTCCGGCACCCCGGGACCGGTGAAACCAAACCCAGCCACCTGTTCCTGCGTCAGCGCCGCACACGGATCAGCGATGAACCGGTCCGCGTCCAGCGGCTCAGTGACGCTAGGCGCGCCGTTGGGGTCCGACTCCTCAGAACTCGGCGGCGCCGACTCCGAAGACTCCCCACCACCGGTCGGCCCGGGATTACCGGCGGCCTTCTCCGTGCACCCGACCACCACCGCCATCACCGTGGCAGAGGTCACCGTCGCGACCAGCACCGTTCCGAACCTGCTCAATGGTCCCCGTCCTCGTCCACAGCCCTGAACTGATCGGTGTTGGACTCCTCGGTCGCCACATACTCCGCCCGCGCCGCCTCCAACCGCTCCACATAACTCTTCGTGTATTGAAAGACTGACACGTTGTGCTCTCGCGCAGCGATGATCGACGTCACCAACGCCTCCGCCTGCCGCTGGCTGGCCAGGTCATCCGCCGGCGGATACACAACCCTGGCCGCGTCAATGAGATTTTGGCTGTGCGGTTCGATGCGGTCGCGGACCGACTGCCATCGGGCGATGATCGAGTCCAGGTGTGCCAGGTCGGTGAACACGAAGTTGCCGCCCGCGCCGCCGCCACCGGCATTACCGTACGGCTCATAAGGCCGGTCACCGCCATCTCGCGGTGCGCCCTTCGGCGGGTCGTTCTCAGGCACGGCTTTCCCTCCCCAGAGTGGTCGCGCAGTTATGGAGAGTACCGACCACTGGCCCGACCCGGACCGGAACGTCCGAATTCACCTGAACGGGGCAGCGGGCCATCACACGACAGCCCGCCACCCCGAGCGCTCAGCGCGTCAGACGATCGTGCCTGGCCGCTTCCAGGAGATTCCGCAACCCGGCGACCGGCAGCCGGTGCGCCGGGTTCTTGCTGTCCCGTATGGCATCCATAGTCGATGCCAACTCCACACAGTTTCCCTGGTTGCCGGTAAAGCTGGACTTACGCCAGCGAGGTTCCGTCATGGGTCGTGCTCCATCCCGTCCGCCACTCGCGCGATGAGGTCGGACGTGGCTTCCTCACTCATCGCCATCTCTCCCAGATTAGCGACCGCGGCCTGGTAGTCGGCCACATCCCTGGCATCGGTGATCGTCGCCGCGGACCGGTAGTGCTCCATCTGCACGACCGGTTTCGTCCGCTCGAACTCGAGCAGCACGAACGGCCCTTCCAGCATCGGCGAGTAGCCATGGCCGAACGGCACGGCCCTGATCGTCACGTTGTCCCGCTCGGCCATCTCGAGCAGTTGGTGCAACTGCTCGACCATTGCAGGACCGTCACACGGTGGATACCGAAGCGCGTGCTCACCGACGAACGCCTGCAATTTCACCGGATTGCGCCGTGTCAACACCTCCCGCCGACCCATCCGCAGGAACACGCGCTTCTCGGTCTCCCCACGCGCTGTCCCGGCGCCAATCATGATCGATCGGGCGTAGTCGGCCGTCTGCAACAAACCCGGGATCATCAGCGGCTCGACGTTGACCAGCCGCGTAGCGGTTCGCTCGTAGTCCATCAGAACGGCCATGTGACGTTCGATGCCCGGGGCGATCCAGTTGGGGTCGGCGGCGTCGCGGGCCAGGGCGAGCAGGCGTTCGCGTTCCTTTCCGATCACGCCGAACACCGCGAGCATCGCCACCATGTCCTTCTCGGTGGGCAGCAGTTTGCCGTTCTCCCAGCGGGACACATGGGCGTGGGTGCGGCCGACCTGAATCCCGAGCTTCGTGGTGGTCAGCCCCGACGCCGTGCGCAGCACCCGGAGTTCGACGCCGAGTTGGCGCACCCGGGGGTGTCGGCTGTGCTCGCCATGCACTGAATCCTCACTGGTATTAGCCCTTTTGCAGGGCACCTATGACCATTTGTTGTGTTCTTTTGAACACTCTAGCGTTGTGCATGTACAGCTTCACGGCCGGCGTGGCCTCCTGGTTTCCGGGTGCCGGTCGCACGTGGTGTCCCCGTCCCGGTGTGCTCCCGGGTCGCCGCGTGGTCGCGTGCCGCGCGGGAGCAACGGATGAGTTCCGTCCCTCTCATTCGCCGCGCGGCCTCCCAACGGAAGGCAGGTCCGATGGTGGTCTGGGGTCGATCGGTGGTCGAGCCGGAACGCGGTCACGTCCGCGAGGACGAGAGCCACCTCGTCGACGGCGTCAGCGTGGGTTTCGCGATCTGCGGCGCGTTCCTCGTCGGGGACCTGACCGGACCCGAGGGCACGTTCCCGACCTGTTCGGTCTGCGTGGAACTGCTCGATGAGTGAGCCCGCGGTCTCGACCGCACTCGGCGCCTGGCTGGCGCTGCGCCGGCTGGAACGGGGCCGGGTCACCCATGCCGACGGGCTGTTCCTCGACGACGGCCGTCCGCTACCGGGATACCTCACAGCGCCCCTGCGCGCGCTGCTCGACCAGGGGTCGGCACGCGCGGACCCACCCCGGCTGCACCTGACCGACGCCGGGCACGCGGCGTACGAGGACCTCTGCAGACAGCGCCGGCGATGGCTCGCCACCGACCGTGCCGTCCCGTTCGGCACCACCGCCCGACCCGCAGGACAGGCCTTGTGCGACGAACCGCGGCTCTCCACAGCCACCGAATGCACATGAAGAACCGCAACAGAGAAAAGGACTGTCGATGACCTTCGCAACGCCCCGCGCCCACCTGTGGCTCGACGTTCCCGCCGACTGCCGATTCGAATCGTCGGTCCTCTCGGAGAACGAGGTCCGAATGGTGATCGGTCACCCGACCAAGGACGGCCACACCCTCGAAATGGAGCGGGAGGCGCTACGCCGCCTGCACACCGTCACAGGCGACACACTCGAGGCCATGGACGACGGCTCGTGGAGGGACACCACCGCCGCGTGGATAAGTGAGCCGGCCGAGCACGACTGACGCCATGCGATGAAGGCAGCGCCAGGTGGCCCCGGACGGCCAGGCAATGCCGTTCGGGGCCACCTGGCGACGCGCCGCGCGGGAAGGCCTCCGCCTTGTCCGGGGTCGTGAACCAGTGCTCGAAGTCCGCCGGTCGGCGAACCGCCCACCCCGGCCCGAGGAGAACCCGAATGACCGCCACCGCCCGAGTGCTCGTCTGCACCGCGGTCGCCGCCCTGCTCGGCGTCCTGCTGGTCGCGATCCTGCCGGACGTGAACAGGGCCAAGCCACGCCCCAGGCCCCAGCCCACCGAGGAACCGCTTCCCGTCATCGGCGAGCAGAACCTGCTCACCCAGCACCCGGGCGGCGCGCCCGTGACACTCGGCGGCGTGCCGATGTACAACGCCTGCGCGCTGCTTCCGGAGAGCGCGATCGCGGCGGCGGGCCTGCGGCTCCACCGCTACCAGCGCAGCGGCGGTACCCACCTGTCCCGCGACACCACCGATCCCGCGCTGCTCGCCGGTGACGGCACGGACACGAGCCGCTGCTCGTATCACCTCGAGCCGCCGGACGGGATCACCGAGACGGAGGAGGACGACCTGTCCGGGTACACCGCCGGGTGGGTGGGCGTCACCGTGGAACAGGCACCGTTCAGCGACGCCGGGCCGTACGGGTCGCTCAGGGACCGCACCGAGGACTACGCCGAGAAGGGCATCCAGCCGGCGCCGGCAGGCGGGGTGCTCTGGTACCAGGACACCGCGTCGCACGTGGCCGAGGACGATCCGACGTTCTACCTGTTCCGGCCGGAGGCCACCGACACCCTCGTCACGCTGTACCTGTCGGACTTCCCCGAGTCCTACGCCGGCCGGTCGAGAGAGCGGATCGCCGAGGGCCTGGTCGCGGCGGTGGCGACGAACCTCGACGCGGGACCGCGGGGTGCGGTGCGCTACGGGTATGCCGCGCCCTACGAGGATCTCCGGCACGCCTGCGACGTGTTCACGCCGGACCTGTTCGAGTATCACCAGGGCGAGCCGGACTCCGGCTTCGTCTCGGCGGACTACTCGCGCGGCGAGCAGTCGTTCAACGAGATGGGCGTGGTCCTCGGTCTGCACGTCGAGTCGTCGTGCGAGCGGGTGACGGCCGCCAAGGCGAACAGGTCGTGGACCGACGTCGGGATCACCGTGACGTTGGAGTACTACCGCGACCGGCCGCAGGCGGAGCGGTCGCTCATCAGCCTCTGCCGGGCCACCGACGAGAAGCCGGACTCGGTCGTCGTCGAGCACCGGATCGGCGCGGCGACCTGCCTGTTCGCTGGGGACACGCTCTTGTTCAACACCGGCCGGTACAACGTGTGGGTCAGGGTGGACCCGGCAGCGCCGGTCGAGCGGCTGGTCCCGCTCGCCGACAGGGTCGCCGACCGACTGCGGTGACTCAGGTCGCGCGGGAGTTCACCAGCGCCTCCACCCCGTCCAGGATGCGGGCCAGGCCGAAGCGGAAGCCCTGCTCCGCGTCGTAGGCCGACTGATAGGTCTCGCCGTACGCGGCACCCACCCGCGCGGCCGTGGGGAAGCGTTCCGCGTCGAAGACCTTCTCCAACAGGGGCGCGTAGGTCTCCCACCACTGCGTGTCCGACTGGCCGGTGGCCTGCTCCGAGCCGGCCGACTCCAGGGCCGCCCGCGCGGTGCCCTGCACGTACACACCGACCGTGCTGACCACCGAGTCCATCTCCAGGTCGGTCAGCCCGATGCCGTCGACCGCGCGCAGGTCGCGGTCGTAGTTGGCGATGCTGTTCGGGCCGAGCGGCGGCCGGGACATGGCCATCACCTGCAGGATCCACGGGTGACGCCGGTAGCCGGCGAACGCGTGCTCGGCGATGCGGGTCAGGCGCTCCCGCCAGGTGCCGCTCTCGTCGGCCGGCCCACCCAGCTCGGCGAGGACCGTGTCGAACATGACGTCCACCAGC
Source organism: uncultured Actinomycetota bacterium (assembly GCA_963825445.1). GTDB lineage: Bacteria > Actinomycetota > Actinomycetes > Mycobacteriales > Pseudonocardiaceae > Actinophytocola. Next base: position 225,708 of record CAWGTM010000015.1, on the reverse strand, counting down.
TCGGCCTTCGCCGGGACGTACGTGTACAGCGACATCGTGCCGACGCCCAGCCGCTCGGCCACGCGACGCATGGACACGGCCGCCAGCCCGTCGGTGTCGGCGATCGCGATGCCCGCCGCCACGATCCGGTCCACCGTGAGGCCCGGCTTCGGACCACGGCCCTTGGGCGCCGGCTCGCCGTCGCGCCAGAGCAGGGCCATGCTGCGCGCCGGGTCCCCGCGACCGCCGTAGTGCTGGTCATCCTCTTTTTTCGCCATGGTGGGTAACATCCTAGGCTCTTCGTACGACGTACGGTATTGTTCGGAGCTTCTCCGTACAAAGTACGACATTTGGAGGACCGAGTTTGACACCCACGATCGTCACCGAGGGGTTGCGCAAGCGGTACGGCGACAAGGTCGCCCTGGACGGGGTCGACCTCACGGTCGCGGCGGGCACCGTCTGCGGCCTGCTCGGCCCGAACGGGGCCGGCAAGACCACCGCCGTACGAATCCTCACCACACTGCTGCGGGCGGACGAGGGCCGCGCCGAGGTCGCCGGCTTCGACGTTCGCGGCCAGGCGGACCGGGTCCGCGAGAACATCGGGCTGGTCGGCCAGAACGCGGCGGTCGACGAGGCACTCTCCGGCCGCCAGAACCTGGAGCTGTTCGGCCGGCTCTACCACCTCAGTTCGGCCGCCGCCCGCCAGCGCGCGACCGAGCTGCTCGAACAGTTCAGCCTGGCCGACACCGGCAACAAGGCGGCCAAGCAGTTCTCCGGCGGCATGCGGCGCCGGCTCGACCTGGCGGCCAGCCTGATCCTCGCGCCGCCCGTGCTGTTCCTCGACGAGCCGACCACGGGTCTCGACCCGCGCGGTCGCGCCGAGGTGTGGCAGGCCGTCCGGGACCTCGTGAAACAGGGCACCACGGTGCTGCTGACCACGCAGTACCTCGACGAGGCCGACCAGCTGGCCGACCAGATCTCCGTGATCGACAACGGCCGGGTGATCGCCGAGGGCAGCCCGACCGCGCTCAAGTCGAAGCTCGGCGGCGACCGGCTGGACGTTGTCCTGCACGACGCGTCCGAGCTGGACCGGGCGGTCACGATCGTCCGTTCCGTGGCCGGCTCCGAGCCGGAGGTGGACCGCGACCGCCGACGGATCAGCGCCACGGTCACCGATCCGCTGGCCGCGCTGGGCGAGTCCGCGCGGGCGCTTCGCGAGGAGGGGCTCGGCGTGGAGGACGTCGGCCTACGGCGTCCGACCCTCGACGAGGTCTTCCTCTCCCTCACCGGTCACGGAACGGAGGCAGCATGAGCATGACCTGGGCTGTTCGCGACGGGTGGACGATCACCCGCCGCGATCTCCTGCACTGGGTCCGCCAGCCCGGACCGATCATCGTCGGGCTGCTGTTCCCCGTCCTCATGATGTTGATGTTCGGGTTCCTGCTGGGCGGCGCGTTCGAGATGCCGGGCGGCGGCAACTACCGCGAATACCTGCTGCCCGGAATGTTCGCCATGACCATGGCGTTCGGGCTCGAAGGAACCATGATCGCGGTCAGCACGGACGCCGCGCGCGGGGTCACCGACCGGTTCCGGTCGATGCCCATGTCGCCGTCGGCCGTGGTGGTCGGGCGTTCGGCGGCCGACATGCTCAACTCGGCCGCCGGGCTCGCCGTGATCATCGCGTGCGGGTTCGGAGTCGGGTGGCGGGTGAACGGGAGCTTCGGTGCGGCGCTCGGCGCGGTCGGGGTACTGCTCCTGCTGCGTTTCGCGTTGCTGTGGATGGGGATCTACCTTGGTCTGGTCATCAAGAACCCGGAAGGGGTGATGGCCGTTCAGATCCTCGTCTGGCCAATCCTGTTCCTGGCGAACACCTTCGTGGCGCCGGGCACCATGCCCGGGTGGCTCGGCGCGATCGCCGAGTGGAACCCGCTCTCGGCCACGGCGGGGGCGGCGCGGGAACTGTTCGGCAACCCGACGCTGCTCGGTGACTCCTGGGTCGCGCAGAACTCGGTGCTGATGGCCATCATCTGGCCGGTGGTACTCGTGGCGATCTTCTTCCCCCTGTCCGTCCGCCGCTACCAGAACCTCAGCAGGTAAAGGAGAGTATGTGACCGGCTTCGTGCCAGCGGACCCACCGCGCGAGGGGCATCTCGTGCTCGGCGACGACCGTCACCCGGTCGGCGCCGCGATCACCCGACTGCTGGACACGGAGCAGAACACCGGATGGACCGCGGCCCTCCTGGCCGCGGTCCGCCTGGTGGCACGGGGCGACGTCCAACCTGGTGTGACGGCCGGGGGCCACGACGTGTGGCTCCCCGACCCGTCCGATGTGGACGGCCTGAGTGGGCCGGAACTGGCGCTCGCCGAGGCCGTGGTCGACCACCTGGTCCGCGACCCCGACGGCGACGGCCCCTACCTCGGGCCGGCCGTGCACCAGGTGTCCGGTGACCTCCGGGTGTCGCTGCGGGTCGAGGTCACCGAGGATCTCGACTCGTTCGCCGCCGTCCTCCAGGTCCACAGTGGTGGGTTGGTCACCGACGCGGCCGCGTTGTGGACGGGGACCGACGGGTTGGGCGACGAGCACACCCGCGCCGAGGCGATGCTCGCCGTCCGGCGCGCGGCGGAGCTGTGGACGCCACTGCGCCGCATGCTCGACCAGGCGGTGCCCGACCGGCTGGAGCTGACCGACGACGAAGTGGCCGACCTGCTCACCGTCACCGCGCTCGCCGTGCACTGGCCGAGGGAGCTGCGGCGGGACCTGACGGCCGCGGCGGCCATCGGCACCCGGTCCGAGGCGCCGCCGGCGTTCGGTGCCGAGGGGCTGCTGGAGTTCAACTGGCAACTGGCGCTCGGCGACCAGCCGCTCACCGAGGCCGAGATGGACCGGCTGGCCGAGGCACACCGGCCGGTGGTGCGGCTACGGGACCGGTGGACGCTCGTCGGACCCGACCTGATCGGCAAGGCCCGCGACCGCGCCATGAAACCGCTGTCGGCCATCGACGCGCTCGGCGCCGCGCTCACCGGAACGGCCGATGTGGGCGGTGCGCTCGTGCCGGTCGCGCCGACCGAGACCCTGGCCGAGCTGCGGGAACGCCTGCGGGTCGACGAGGCTGTCGAGCAGCCGGCGGCACTCGCCGCCACGCTGCGGGACTACCAACTGCGCGGCCTGCGCTGGCTCGCGCGGATGACCGACCTCGGGCTGGGCGGCTGCCTGGCCGACGACATGGGGCTCGGCAAGACCATCACGCTCATCGCGCTGCACCTGCACCGTGGTCGCGGGCCGACGCTCGTGGTCTGCCCGGCCTCGCTGCTCGGCAACTGGGAGCGCGAGATCAACCGGTTCGCGCCCGGCGTGCCCGTGTACCGCTACCACGGCGCCGACCGGTCCATTCCGGACAATGACGGCTTCGTGCTCACCACCTACGGCACCATGCGGATGGACGCCGCCGACCTGGCCGACCACCACTGGGACCTGCTGGTGGCCGACGAGGCCCAGCACGTGAAGAACCCGCGCTCCGACACGGCGAAGGCGCTGCGCCTGATCCCGTCGACGGCGCGGGTGGCGCTCACCGGCACGCCCGTGGAGAACACCCTGTCCGAACTGTGGGCGATCCTCGACTGGACCACGCCGGGTCTGCTCGGGACGCTCGAGGAGTTCCGCGGCCGCTGGTCACGCTCCATAGAGGACGGCGATCCCGAGCGCGCCGAGGCGCTGTCCCGGCTGGTGCGGCCGTTCCTGTTGCGCAGGACCAAGTCCGACCCCGGCATCGCACCCGAACTGCCGAGCAAGACCGAGACCGACCAGCCGGTGGCGCTCACCGCGGAACAGGCCGGGCTCTACGAGGCCGTGGTGCGCGAGACCATGGCGGAGATCCAGGCGGCCACCGGCATCCAGCGGCGCGGGCTGGTGCTCAAGCTGCTCACCGCTCTCAAGCAGGTCTGCAACCACCCGGCGCACTATCTCGGTGAAACGGGCACTGAGACGGATACCCGGCTCGCCGGTCGGTCCGGCAAGCTGGAGCTGCTCGACGAGCTGGTCGACACCATCCGCGCGGAGGGCGGCGGCCTGTTGGTGTTCACCCAGTACGTGGCCATGGCGCGGCTGCTGGAACGTCACCTGGGCGACCGGGAGATCCCGACCCAACTGCTGCACGGCGGCACGCCCGTGCGGCGGCGCGACGAGCTGGTCGCCCGGTTCCAGCGCAGCGAGGGCGCGGACACGCCGGTCTTCCTGTTGTCGCTCAAGGCCGCGGGGACCGGACTCAACCTGACCCGCGCCGACCACGTGGTGCACTACGACCGCTGGTGGAATCCCGCGGTAGAGGCGCAGGCCACCGACCGGGCACACCGGATCGGCCAGAACCGGCCCGTCCAGGTGCACCGGCTGATCGCCGAGGGCACCATCGAGGACCGGATCGCCGCCATGCTGGTGGCCAAGAAGGAACTGGCCGACTCGGTGCTCGGCCAGCCGGAGACCGACCTGACCGAGCTGACCGAACTCAACAACGCCGAACTCGCCGATCTCGTCGCACTCCGGAGGCACTCATGACGGCGGTGGGCTTCCCCGCGTTCCCGGCGACCCAGCGCCGGCCCGGTCGGTTCGCGAGCACCTGGTGGGGCAACGCCTGGCTGCAGGCCATGGAGGACACCTCGCTCGACCTGCAGCAGCTCAAACGCGGGCGCCGGTTCGCCTACGCCGGGCTGGTCGGGCCGATCACCGCGAGCCCCGGGCGCATCGCCGCGCAGGTGTACGGCGAGGACGGCTCGCTGTACAACACCGTGGTCCTCGTGGACCGGCTTACCGAAGCGCAGTGGCGCCGGTTCCTCGACGAGGTCGCCGGCAAGGCGGGCCACCTCGCCGCCCTGCTCGACCGGGACATGCCCCGTGACCTGGTGATTGCCGCCGCCGACGCGGACGTGACGCTGCTCCCCGGCATCGGTGACCTGCAGCCGGAGTGCGACTGCGACGGGTGGGAGCTGCCGTGCCGGCACGCGGCCGCGCTGTCGTTCCAGACCTCGTGGCTGCTCGACGCCGATCCGTTCGTGCTCCTGCTGTTGCGCGGGCTCGGGCGGACCGAGCTGACCGACGAGCTGCGGGCGCGGGCCGCGCGACGGACGGCGGCGGCCCCGCAGGCACCGGTCGCGGTGGTGCCCGGGGTCGATCCGGCGGAGCTGACGGCCGTGGTCGCCCGGGGCGCGGAGCGCGCGAAGGCCCTACTTGCCCACTACGGAGAGTAATAACACGTCGGACGGCGAGATTCGGCTGAACGAGGGATAGTTACACCGCAGGTGATCGACCGAACTCTCACCGTGTTACTGAGGAAACACTGTGAACACTGGGAAAAACAGCTTGTTTGGGAGCCCTAAAGGTGCTTCCACCTGGCGTCGGCGCCCTATCGGGCAGTGGTGTCCGGCAGGCGGACCGAGAGGTGTTGACCACTCCCGGGTGGTGTGTGCCACTCGCGGAGTGTCAGGATGCGGTCTGTCGGGATGATTCCCGGGCAGATCGTGTCGGTGGGTAGCGATTACCGAGCGAGACGATCAGCGACGAGGCTGCCGCGTGGCAATTGCCTCCCCGAACGCGGCAGGCGAGATGAAAGGTGCGGCATGACCTGGGCACGACACGCCAGCCCCACGATCGAGCAAGGCCGCTTCGCCGAGGTACGGGCGAGCGAGAAGATCCACTACGCGGTGCAGAACCGCAAGGCAGCGCACACAGTCGCCTTCCACTCCTCTGACGCCCAGGACTGCATGAACCTCCTGGCCATGCTGGGGCTGGACAACCTGGACGACGCGCGCGCCTCAGCCGTTTCGGAATAACCAGAACCGCTGGTCAGGCTCCGACCAGCCGGTACTCGACCACATCGTCGTTGTTGATGGAAGTGAGTTCGCCGCGTACCACCAGCACGTCCAGGTGCGCGGCGGTCTCACCGGTCGCCAGGGTCTGGTTGAACAGGTCGAGGTCGTCGAACCGGCGGTGCCGGCGCGTCCATCCCAGCCGCCGCGCGGCTTCGTACGCGGTGCCGGCCCCGTCGCGCACCGCTGCCAGGCTCTCGGCGAGCCGGTCCTCGTGATGTGCGAGCAGCTCGTCGACCCTGGTGTGGACGCTGTCGGTCACCGGCCCGTGCGCCGGTAGCAGCCGCAGGTCCGGGTAGGTGCGCATCAGGCGCAGGCTGTCCAGGTAGTCGCCGAGCGGCAGCCGCGCGGGTGCCGGCTGGAAGCCGATGGACGGCGTGATGTGCGGCAGCACGTGGTCGCCCGCGAACAGCACGCCCGCCTGCTCGTCCACGAACACCACGTGCCCCTGGGTGTGACCCGGCGTGGGCACGGCCACGAGCGTCCGGTCCCCCAGGTCGAGCTTCGTGGTCCCGTCGAGCCACTCGTCCGGCGGCTCGTAGCGGGTGCCCGACTCGTTCCGCGCGCTGCCGAACTGCTCGGTCCACCCGCTGATGAGCCGGTCGGCGCCCCACCGGGTCATCTCGTTCAGCTGACCGTCGAACCGGCTGGCCAGGATGTAGTCCAGCGAGGCCTGCTCGCCGATGCCGAGGGCGATCTTCGTGCCGAACATGCGGCGCACGGTCAGCGCGAGCGTGTAGTGGTCACGGTGGATGTGGGTGACCAGGAAGCGCCGGATGTCGTCGAAGCCGCGGTCCAGCGTGGCGAGCGCCGCCTCGAGCTGGTCCTTCGCCACGTCCAGTGCCCAGCCGGAGTCGACCAGCACGAGACCGTCGACCGTCTCGATGGCGTAGACGTTGACCGCGCGCAGCCCGTCGGTGGGCAGCGGCAGGGGGATGCGGTGCACGCCGGGTGCGACCTCGAACGTGCCCGGTTCGGCCCAAGCATGCTTGTCCACGGCCCCGCCTCCCATCAGTTAGTTCGCTGAACTTAGCAAATCGCCGTTCACTTCCGCTGGACTCGGCCGGCGGGAGTCACCATTTGCCAGTTGGTCCATACCACTTGACGGGATATGGTCTAGACCACATAGTGGACAGTGGGATCTCGACCACAGGCGCCGACCCCCTGCATTCGAGGAGAACGATGTCTGGGATCCGCTGGCGTCTACCGGTACTACTGGTGGCTCTACTCGCCACCATGCTCAGCCTCATCGCGACACCCGCGACGAGTGCCGCACCCGAGCCCTCGTCCGCACCACCGGCGAGAGCGGCCGCGAAGAACCTCGGCTACTTCGTCCAATGGGGTGTCTACCAACGCAACTACCACGTGAAGAACATCCACACGAGCGGGTCGGCCGCGAAGCTGACCCACATCAACTACGCGTTCGGCAACGTCCAGAACGGGCAGTGCACCATCGGTGACGCCTACGCCGACTACGACCGCTTCTACGACGCAGCGTCCAGTGTGGACGGTACGGCCGACACCTGGGACGCCGGTGCGCTGCGCGGCAACTTCAACCAGCTGCGCAAGCTCAAGCGCATGTACCCGAACATCAAGATCCTGTGGTCGTTCGGCGGCTGGAGCTGGTCGGGCGGCTTCGGTCAGGCCGCACAGAACCCGGCCAGGCCTTCGCCGAGTCCTGCTACCGGCTGGTCGAGGACCCGCGCTGGGCGGACGTGTTCGACGGCATCGACATCGACTGGGAGTACCCGAACGCGTGTGGCCTGCAGTGCGACACCAGCGGGTTCAGCTCGTTCAAGACGTTGATGCAGGCGATGCGACACCCGGTTCGGCTCGAACAACCTGGTGACCGCCGCCATCACGGCCGACGGCTCGAACGGCGGCAAGATCGACGCGGCCGACTACGGCGGCGCCGCGCAATATCTCGACTGGTACAACGTGATGACCTACGACTACTTCGGCGCGTTCGACGCCGACGGTCCGACCGCTCCGCACTCCCCGCTGACGTCGTACAACGGCATTCCCGCGGCCGGCTTCAACTCCGACGCGGCCATCCAGAAACTGAAGAGCAAGGGCATCCCGTCGGCGAAACTGTTGCTGGGCATCGGGTTCTACGGCCGAGGCTGGACGGGGGTCACACAGAGCACACCAGGTGGCTCGGCGACGGGCGCCGCACCGGGCACGTACGAGGCGGGCATCGAGGACTACAAGGTGCTCAAGACCCGCTGCCCGGCGAACGGCACGATCGCCGGAACCGCCTACGCACACTGCGGAAACCAGTGGTGGAGCTACGACACGCCGGCCACCATCGGCGGGAAGATGGCCTACACCAAGCAACAGGGACTGGGCGGCGCGTTCTTCTGGGAACTGTCGGGAGACACGTCGAACGGTGAGCTGATCACCGCCATGCGCAACGGTTTGCGCAGGTAACCGAGCCCGGGGTGCCGTGTCGCCGAAACAAGGCGGCGGCACGGCACCCCGATCACTTCCAGCGGACCACGAAGTCGGTGCTGTCGACCCGGTAGCGGGGCAGGTCGTCGTCGCGGAACTTCCACTCCGCTCGCAGGATCCGCGCTCCTTGCGGCGGTTTGCCGCTGTCCTCGAGGATCTCGCTCAGCTCGGCATACCGGGCGTCGGCTTCCTTCGACACGCCCTGGCCCAACCCGAACTCGTGCCACGTGGCGAAGATGCGCCACCGTTCCCGCTCGAGGGCGAGCGTCTCCGCGTCGATCGGCCAGACCAGGAACTCGTCGTCACCCGCGTCGGGCCGCTCGGGGCTCCACGCCCAGTGGAAGTAGTGCGGCGCGCCGTTCACATCGGCCACGCCCGCCTTCGGCCCGTCGTAGCGCTCGTTCTCCGCGTAGACGTGCTCGAACTCCTCGTCCATGGCGCGAAGGTATCGCCGCTGTCCGACAGCCGCGGCCCGACCGGCGCGAAACTGCCGGCAAACTTCGCGAGGACAGGGACCCGCTGGCAAGGTAGCCGCAAGCACCGACAAAAGGGGTCCGGGGACCCCTGGCATCAATCGTAGAGGTCAGCACCGACAGTTCCGGTCGGTCTGGATCTTGCCTGTGGACAGGTGCGCGGGCCCGGTTCGGTACGACTCGCTGTCGTAATACGGTACGACTCGCGGAGGTCAGGCCACCGGCTGGGCGCTGTGGTGGCGGCCCGTGGGGATGATCATCGGGGTGCCGCTCACCGGGTCGGACGTCACCTGGCAACGGACGTCGAAGACCGCCTCCACCGTGGCCGGGGTGATCACCTCGGCCGGCGCGCCCTGCGCCACGATGCGCCCCGACTTCATGGCGATCACGTGGTCGGCGTAGCGGCACGCCTGGTTGAGGTCGTGCAGCACCATGACCACCGTCCGGTTCTCGCGACGATTGAGGTCCACCACCAGGTCCAGCACGTCGATCTGGTGCGCCAGGTCCAGGAACGTGGTCGGCTCGTCCAACAGCAGGATCGGCGTCTCCTGCGCGATGGCCATGGCGATCCACGCGCGTTGCCGCTGCCCGCCGGACAGTTCGTCCACCGGACGGTCGGCCAGGTCGACCAGCTCCGTCGCCCGCAAGGCGGACAGCACCGCCTCCTCGTCGGCCGGCGACCACTGCCGCCACCAGCTCTGGTGCGGCGACCGCCCCCGGGTGACCAGGTCGATCACCGTCAGGCCGTCCGGCGCGGTCGGCGCCTGCGGCAGGATCCCCAGCTCCCTGGCCACCTCGCGGGTCGGCATGCCGTGCACCGACCGGCCGTCCAACGTCACCGTTCCCAAGCGCGGAGACAGCAGCCGCGCCATCGCCCGCAGCAGCGTCGACTTGCCGCACGCGTTGGCGCCCACGATCGCGCTGATCCGCCCGGGCGGCACGAGCAGGTCGAGATCCTCGACCACCACCCGGTCGTCGTAGGCCAACCGCAGCCCGGTAGCTCGCAACTCGGTCATCTCATCCTCCGGAGCCGGCACGGTTGGCCCTGGTCAGCAGCCAGAGCAGGAACGGGGCACCCAGCACGCCGGTGATCACACCGACCGGCAGCGGGGTGTTCGGGAACACGGTCCTGGCGAGCAGGTCGCTGCCCAGCACCACGATCGCGCCGGTGATCCCCGACGTCACCAGCGGCGGCGACGCCGTCCCCGCCAGCCGCTTGGCGATCTGCGGCGCCGCCAGCGCCACGAACGCCACCGGCCCGGCCGCCGCCGTGCCGAACGCCACCATGCCGACGCCGAGGAGCAACAGCACCAGTCGGGCGTGCTGCACGGGCGTGCCGAGGCCGATGGCCACGTCGTCGCCGAGGTGCAGGTTGCCGAGCCACCCGCTCAGCACGATCGCGATCGGCACCAGCACGGCGGAGGCGATCAGCAGCGGCGTGACGCTCGTCCAAGTGGCGTCGTTGAGGTTGCCCACCAGCCAGCCGACGATCTGCTGCGCCTCGTACAGCTCGGCCCTGGCCAGCAGGTACGTGGTGGCGCTGACGCACATCCACGACACCCCGACGCCGACCAGCACGATCCGGTAGCCGGTGGTGCCGCGGTTCCAGGCGAGCACGTAGATCAACACGGCGGCACCGATCCCGCCGATCAGCCCGAGCGTCTGGGACCCGAGCCCCGCGCCGACGCCGAACACGATGCCGAGCACCACGGCCACGCTCGCGCCGCCGGAGATGCCGATCACGTCCGGGCTCGCGAGCGGGTTGCGGGTGATCGTCTGGAACAGCGCGCCGGACATGCCGAACGTGAGCCCCACGAGCAACCCGAGCAACGCCCTGGGCAGCCGCCAGTCGTAGACCACCACCTGGTCCAAGTACTCGCCCTGGCTGAACAGCGCGGCGATCACCTGGCCGAGGCCCAGGTCGCGTGTCGCCGATCGTCATGCCCAGGCAGAAGAGCAGGAACCCGATCCCCAGCAGCACCACGGCCGACAGGAGCAGCCGGGGCCGCAGCACACCGGACACGGGCGGCCGGCGGAGCCGGAACGTGGTGAGTCCCCTGAGGTCCGTCACAGCTCCGCCAACCTGCGCCGACGGATCAGCGCGATGAAGAACGGCGCGCCGAGGAATGCCACGATGACCCCGACCTCGGTCTCGCCGGGCGGGTTGATCACCCGGCCGATGATGTCCGCGGCCAGCACGAGGATCGGCGCGAGCACCATGGTGAACGGCAGCAGCCAGCGCTGGTCCGGTCCGGTGATGGCACGCGCGACGTGCGGCACCACCAGGCCCACGAACACGATCGGCCCGACCACCGCCACGGCCGACCCGGTGAGCAGCGCGATGGCGAACGCGCCCTGCAGGCGCACCAGCCCGACCCGCCGCCCGAGCGCCTTCGCCACGTCGTCGCCGAGCGCCATGCTGTTCAACGACGATGCCGAGGCCAGCGCGAGCGCCACCCCCACCAGGACGAACGGCAGCACGCGGAGCAGCGCGTTCGTGTCGTGGCCGGCGAGCGACCCGGCCGCCCAGAACCGGTAGCGGTTCAGCGCCTCCGGGTTGATCAACGTGATGCCGCTGGTGATCGACGAGATCAACGCCGTGATCGCCACTCCGGCCAGCGCGAGCTTCACGGGGGTGGCGCCGCCTCGGCCGACGCTCGCCAGGACGTAGACGACCGCGCTGGCGGCCAGCGCGCCGGCCAGGGCGAACCAGATGAGGCCGTAGAACGAGGAGATCCCCAGGGTGGCGACCGCGATGACGATGCCGAACGCGGATCCGGCGCTGATGCCGAGCAGGCCGGGATCGCCGAGCGGGTTGCGGGTGAGTGCCTGCATGATCGCGCCGGCCAGCCCGAGCGCCACGGCGACCACCAGCGCGAGCAGCGTGCGCGGCAGCCGGGCACCCCAGACCACGGCGTCGATGTCCGTGCGACCGCGGCCGAGCAGCGTGTCCAGCACGTCGCCCGGTGGGATGAAGCGGGTGCCGATGGCGAGCGACAGCACGCAGAGCACGACCACCACGGCCAGGCAGGCCGACATCACCGCCCAGTGCCGGGATCGCCGAGCACGCTGCGTGCGCGCGCTCACCGGCGCTGGGGCCTCGATCATGTGAGCAACCCTACCCGCGCCTACTTAGGGTAGGTATACCTCAGGGCGGTGCCGCTGTGTTAGGTTCGCCTAACCTTCGTCCTCACCTCACAAGAGGAGCCCATGTCTCTCGCCCGGCGGCCCCTGGCCGTACTCATTCCGCTGCTCACAGCCCTTGTCCTCACCGCTTGCGGCGTCGACGAAGCGCTGCCGGGAAGGCACCGGCGGACAACGCGAGCGAGCCGGGATCGGTGTTCCCGGTCTCGGTCGAACACAAGTACGGCACCACGGAGATCACGGCGAAGCCGGAGCGGATCGTCACCCTCGGCCTGTCCGACCAGGACGTGGTGCTGGCGCTCGGCGAGGTGCCGGTCGGCGCCATCGACTGGTTCCTCGAGCGGCCGTACGGCATGTGCGCCTGGACGAAGGAACTGTGGGGCGACACCCCGCCGGAGATCGTCGGCGAGCGGGACGACTTCATCATCGAGAAGATCCTGAACCTCGACCCGGACCTGATCCTCGCGCAGTACTCGGGCATGACGAAGGAGCAGTACGACGAGCTGTCGAAGTTCGCGCCGGTGGTCGCCCAGCCGGTCGGCTTCGAGGACTACGGCGCGCCGTGGCAGGACATGGCGCTGCTCGCCGGCAAGGCGATGGGCCTCGAAGACGAGACGAACAAGCTGATCGGCGACATCGACGCGAAGTTCGCGGCCGTCCGCGAGGCACACCCGGACTGGCAGGGCAAGTCCGTGGCCGTGGTCGACCCGTACGAGTCCGGGCCAGTACGCGATCTTCCAGCAGACCGACCCGAAGGCCGCGTTCCTCGAGGAGCTGGGCTTCGAGGTGCCGGACTCGATCAACGAGGCGGCCGGCACGAACAACGCGGCCGAGATCAGCAACGAGCGGTCCGACCTCATCGACCAGGACCTGCTGGTGGTGCTCTCCTACGACCCGGCCGCCGCCCGGACCCACATGGAGGCCGACCCGATCTACCAGGGTCTCGCGGTGGCACAGGAGAAGCGGGCCATGTTCGTGCCCTACGAGGAGCCTGACGTGGGCGCCGCGCTGTCGTTCAACACCGTGCTGAGCATCCCGTACGCGATCGACCAGTTCGTCCCCCTCCTCGAGCAGAAACAGTGACCGGGCTGCCGCTGACGGGAGCCCAGGCCGGGGTCTGGTACGCGCAGCAGATCGACCCGGCCGGCACCGCCTTCAACATCGCGACCTACGTGGAGTTGCGCGGGCCGGTCGACCTCGACCGGCTCGGTGCGACGGTCAAGTCGGTGCTCGCGGACGCCGAGTGCCTGCACGTGCGGATCGAGGTCCGCGACGACGTACCCCTGCAGGTGGTCACGCCGGCCGAGGAATCTCCGTGCCGGTACTGGACTTCCGCCTGAGTCCGATCCGGACGGTGCGGCGCTGGCCTGGATCCACGCGGAGCGGGCCCGGCCGATGGACCTGGAACGCGGTCCGCTGTTCGATCACGCGCTGCTGCGGTTGGCCGACGATCGCGTGTGGTGGCACCAGCTGTATCACCACATCGCCATCGACGGCGTGGGCATCACCCTGCTCATCCACCGCGTGGGCGCGATGTACGCCGGCGTCGACCGGCACGCAGACTGGGCGCTGTCCCGGCTCACCGACGCGGAGACGGACTACCGCGCGAGTGCGGAGTTCGCGGCGGACCGGTCCCACTGGCTGAACGTGTTCGCCGACCGGCCGGAACCGACGCGGCTGCTGGACCGGCCGGACACGTCGGCCGAACGGATCGAGCGACGACAGGTCGTGCTGCCGGACGACCTTTACGGGCGGCTGCGGGCGTTCGCCGCGCGGGCGGGCGTGCGACCGTCCCGTTTGTACATCGCGGCAGCCGCGGGCTACGTCCACCGGGTGACCGGCGCGACCGACGTCGTGCTGGGGCTGCCGGTGACCGGCCGCAGCGGCGAGGCCGCTCGGACCGTGCCCGGCATGACGTCGAACGTCCTGCCGTTGCGGGTTCCCGTATCGGGCGAGTCCACACTGGACACACTGCTCGCGTCGGTCGGCGCCGAGGTGCGTTCGGTCGTCGCGCACAGCCGGTTCCGGGCCGAGGAACTCGCCCGGGAGCTGGGTGTCGGTGCCGAGGTGGGCGCGCTCACCGGGCCCGTGGTGAACGTGGTCAGCTACGGCGCCGGCATCGACTTCGGCGCCGGCATCGCGACGTCGGGCCGCTGGGTGTGGCGCGGCCCGCTCACCGACCTGGCGATCAGTGTCCTCGACCAGCCGGGCGGCGGCGCGCTCCTCGACCTCGACGCCGACGCCGCGGTCTGCGGGCCGGTGGTGCTCGCCACCCACGAGCGCGGCCTGCTCGCCGTGCTCGACGCGCTGGTCACGACACCGCACGCGTCACTGTCCTCTGTGGAACTGCTGTCGGCTGACGACCGCTCGTTGCTCACCGGTTTCGGCGTGTCGCCCCGCGAGACCGACGAGATCACCTGGCCGGCCGCGGTCGAGCGGCAGGCACGGCGCGTGCCCGACGCGTCGCGCTGGTGTGCGAGGACCAGACGCTGACCTACGCCGAGCTGAACGCGGCCGCGAACCGGTTGGCCCGCGCGCTCATCGACCGCGGCGTCACCCCCGAGGACGTGGTGGCCGTGGCGCTGCCGCGCACGCCCGACCTCGTGGTCGCGCTGCTCGCGATGATGAAGGCGGGTGCCGCCTACCTGCCGCTCGACCCCGACCACCCGGCCGACCGCCTGGCGTACATGACCACCGACGCGGGTGCCCGGCTGGTGCTGACGACCAGCGCGCTCGCCGCCGACATTCCCGGGCCCGCAGCTGCTGCTCGACTCGCTCGACCTGTCCGCCTACGACTCGTCCGATGTGGACATCGCGATTCCGCTCGACGGCGCGGCGTACGTGATCTACACGTCCGGCTCGACCGGACGGCCCAAGGGTGTCGTCGTGACCCACGACGGCATCGGCAGTCTCATCGCGACGGCCGTCGACCGGTTGGGCGTCAACGCGGACAGCCGGGTGGCGCAGTTCGCGTCGGTCGGGTTCGACGTGGCCGTGTGGGACCTGTGCATGTCGCTCGGCACCGGCGCGCGGGTGGTGCTGGTCCCCGAGCACCGGCGGGTCGCCGGGCCGGAGCTGACCGACTACCTCGCGTTTCACGGCGTCACGCACATGATCCTGCCGCCGTCGCTGGTGGCCGCGCTGCCCGCCGAGTGCACGCTGCCGGCCGGCGGCGTGCTGGTGGTCGGCACCGAGGCCGTGCCGGCCGAACTGGTGGCGCGCTGGTCCCCGACCCTGCGCGTGGTGGTCGCGTACGGGCTGACCGAGGCGACCGTGAACTCCACGCTGTGGCTCGCCGAACCCGGCTGGTCCGGTCCGGTGCCGATCGGCGGACCGGACCCGAACACGCGCCTGTACGTGCTGGACTCCGCGCTGCGTGCCGGTGGGCGTCGGGGTGGTGGGCGAGCTGTACGTCGGCGGCCGCGGGCTGGCGCGGGGCTACCTCGGCCGGTCCGCGCTGACCGCGGCACGGTTCGTCGCGGATCCCTTCGGGGAACCGGGTTCCCGGATGTACCGCACGGGCGACCGGGTTCGGTGGTCCGCCGAAGGCAACCTGGAGTTCCTCGGCCGCTCGGACAGTCAGATCAAGATCCGCGGCCACCGGGTCGAGCCCGGCGAGATCGAGAGCGTGCTGCTGCGGCACCCGGAGGTCGCGCAGGCGGCCGTGCTCGCCCGCCCCGACCAGCGGGGCGGGCTGCGACTGGTGGCGTACGTGGTCACCACCACCGACCTGGCGACCGTGCGCGCGGTACGCGAGCGGCCGACCTGCCGGAGTACCTGGTGCCGTCCGCCGTGGTCACAGTGGACGGCCCGTTGCCGTTGACCCCCAACGGAAAGCTCGACACCAGGCGCCCTGCCGGAGCCGGACTGGGCCGGCCTGGCCGGCGACGCGGCGCCGACCACCGACACCGAACGGGTGCTGGCCGAGGCGTTCGCCGACGTGCTGCGGCTGCCGGAGGTCGGGGTCCACGACAGCTTCTTCGAGCTGGGCGGCGACAGCATCGTCGCGATCCAGCTGGTCAGCCGCGCCCGTCGCGCCGGCCTGACCATCACCCCGAGGGACGTGTTCCGCCGACCGCACGGTCGCCGCGCTCGCGGAGGTCGCCACGGCCGCCACTCCGGTTGCCGCGCCCACGGGTGACGGGCTGGGCACCGTGCCGGCCACGCCGATCATCCGCTGGCTGCGGGATCTCGACGGCCGTCGGTCGACGGCTTCTACCAGTCGGTCATCATCCGCGTGCCCGCCGGTGCCGACCTCGCGGGGATGCTGCAGCGGCTGCTGGACCACCACGACCTGCTGCGCGCACGACTGACTCCCGAGTGGACACTCGAGGTGCCGCCGACCGGTTCGGTCGATGCGGCCGAGCTGATCGCGTCCGCGCCCGCCGCCGTCCGGCTCGCACCGCGCGACGGCAGGATGCTGCACGCCACCTGGGACGCCACCGCGGGCACGCTTCGCTGGCCGTGCACCACCTGGTGGTCGACGGGGTGTCCTGGCGGATCATCGCCGAAGACCTGGCCTCGATCGCGGCCGGCGACGACCCGCGCCGGTCGGCACGTCGTTCCGGCACTGGGCCACCGAAGCACCGGTCGACACTCCACTGTGGAGCGAGCCACCGGCCGAGCCGCTCGGCTCCCGGCCGCTGGACCCCGCGGTGGACACCGCGGCCACCGCCCGTTCGCACACGGTCGCACTGCCGGCCGGCGGACGACTCCCGCTGCTCACCAGGTGCCGGCCGCGTTCCACGGCACGGTCAACGACGTGCTGCTGACCGCGCTCGCGGTCGCGGTCGGACGCTGGCGCGACACCACCGGGCTGCTCGGTCGAGCTGGAGGGCCACGGCCGCGAGGAGCACCTGGTGCCCGGCGCCGACCTGTCCCGCACGGTCGGCTGGTTCACCACGTTCCCGCCGTGCGGCTCGACCCGGGGACCGGCGACCTCGAGACGGCCGTGAAGCGGGTGAAGGAGCGGCGCGCCGGCTCGGCGACCCCGCAGATCCTGTTCAACTACCTCGGCCGCTTCGCCGGGTCCGACGCGGTGGGCGCCGGTCGGCCTCGACGCCGCCCAGGACCCGAGCATGCCGCTCGGGCATGTCCTGGAGATCAACGCGCTGGTCGGCGCGGACGGCGCGCTGACCGCGACCTTGTCGTGGCCCGGTCTCGTGCTCGACGGCGAGGACGTCGCGGCGCTGGCGGACGAGTGGCTGACCGCACTCCGGCACTGTCCACGCTGGAGGGTGGCGGGCACACGCCGTCGGACTTCCCCCTGGTCGCGCTGTCCCAGTCCGAAGTCGACGAGCTGGGCCCGGTGGCCGACGTGCTGCCGCTGTCCCCGCTGCAGCAGGGCCTGTACTTCCACTCGGGCTTCGACGCGGGCGATTCCGACGACATCTACCAGGTGCAGCAGACGATCGAGCTGCGCGGCGAGGTGGACCCGGCGGCCATGCGGCGCGCGGTAGACGGTCTGGTCACCGGCACGCGCCGCTGCGGGCGTCGTTCCGGCAGCTGGCCGACGGCCGGACCGTGCAGTTGGTGCACGACACGTGTCCGTGCCGTGGCGGGAGGCCGAGGGCGACCCCGTGGCCGTGGCCTTGGCCGAACGGGCCGAGCGGTTCGACCTGGCCGTGCCACCGCTGCTGCGGGCCGCGCTGGTCCGCGGCACCGGCCGCTCGTGGCTCGTGCTGACCATGCACCACATCGCGACCGACGGCTGGTCGGTCCCCGTGATGATCCGCGAGCTGCTGGCCATGCACGCGGGCGAGCGGCTGCCGCGGCCGTGCCCTACCGCGACTACCTGACCTGGCTGTCCACTCGGGACACCGACGCCACGCACGACCGGTGGCGGACCGCGCTGCACGGGCTCGAGGAGCCGACGCTGCTGGTCGGGCCGGCCGACGGCGCCGTGGAGCCCGAGGACCGTCACGTCGAGCTGCCGGCCGGGTACCGACCGCTTGACCGCGATGGCCCGCGAGCTGGGGATCACGCTCAGCACGGTCGTGCAGGGCGCGTGGGGGCTGCTGCTCGGACACCTGACAGGCCGCGACGACGTGGTGTTCGGCACGACCGTGTCCGGCCGGACGTCCGATGTGGACGGCATGCCGAGATGGTCGGCCTGTTCGCGAACACCCTGCCCGTGCGGGTGCGGTGGCGGCCTTCACAGTCGCTGGCCGACGTGCTCACCGCACTGCAGGACGCTCAGGCGGAGCTGCTCGACCACCACCACGTCGGGCTGGCCGAGCTGCACCGCCTCGCCGGCCTCGGCGACCTGTTCGACACGTTGGTGGTGTTCGAGAACTACCCGACGGGCGAGCTGCGCTCCGGCACCGGTCCGCTGCAGGTGGCGGACGTGTCCTTCCACGGCGACACCCACTACCCGCTCGCGCTGACCGTGCTGCCCGGCGACCGGCTGACGCT
This sequence comes from uncultured Actinomycetota bacterium, assembly GCA_963825445.1. Lineage (GTDB taxonomy): Bacteria > Actinomycetota > Actinomycetes > Mycobacteriales > Pseudonocardiaceae > Actinophytocola. Next base: position 207,391 of record CAWGTM010000015.1, on the reverse strand, counting down.
GCAGGTGAGTCACGACCGTCGGCGGGTGCCCACCGCGACGGCCGCGACGATCGCCGACCGGCTGACCCGAGTGCTCGACCTGCTGGCCACCGACCCCGCGGTCCCGGTCGGCCGGCTCGACCTGCTGTCCGACGACGAACGACGTCTGCTGGCCGGCTTCGGCGCCGACCCGGTCGAGGTCGACGAGGTGACCTGGCCGGAGATGTTCGCCAGGCAGGTCACCCGCACGCCGGACGCGATCGCCGTGGTGTGCGAGGACGAGACGCTCACCTACGCGGAGCTGGACGCGGCCGCGAACCGGTTGGCCCGCCTGCTGATCTCGCGCGGTGCGACCGAGGGTGACGTGGTGGCGGTGGCCGTCCCGCGCTCGGCCGACATGGTGGTGGCGGTGCTGGCCGTGCTCCGGACAGCGGCCGCCTACCTGCCGCTGGACCTCGACAGTCCGGCCGACCGGTTGGCCTACGTGCTGGCCGACTCGGGTGCCCGGCTGGTCGTGTCCGTGCGGTCGGTCGATGCGGACCTGCCGGTGGAGCGGGTGTGGATCGAGGACGCGGCCGGGTTCGACGGGTCCTCTGTGGAAACAAGACCGGCCGGTTTGGACTCTGCGGCGTACCTGATCTACACCTCCGGGTCCACGGGCCGTCCCAAGGGTGTGGTGGTGTCCCACGAGGGCATCGCCAGTCTCGTGGCGACCGCTGTTCGACGGCTCGGGGTGACGGCGCAGAGCCGGGTGGCCCAGTTCGCGTCGATCGGCTTCGACGTGTCCGTGTGGGACCTGTGCGTCGCGCTGAACACCGGGGCCCGCCTGGTGATCGTGCCGTCGCACCGTCGCGTGGCCGGCCCGGAGCTGACCGACTACCTCGCGTCGCAGGGCGTGACGCACGTGGACCTGCCACCGTCCCTGCTGGCCGCGCTGCCGGCCGACTGCGCGCTGCCGCCAGGTGTCGTGCTGACGCTCGGCAACGAGACGGTGCCAACCGAACTGGTCACGCGCTGGTCGCCGACCGTGCGGGTGGTGGTCGCTTATGGACTCACCGAGGCGACCGTCAACTCCACGCTCTGGCCGGCCGAGCCGGACTGGACGGGCCCGGTGCCCATCGGTGGCCCGGACCCGAACACCCGCCTGTACGTCCTCGACTCGGCGCTGCGGCCGGTGGGCGTCGGCGTGGTGGGCGAGCTGTACGTGGGCGGCCGCGGCCTGGCCCGCGGCTATCACGGCCGTCCCGACCTGACGGCCGAACGGTTCGTGGCCGACCCGTTCGGCGGGCCGGGCGAACGCATGTATCGCACGGGCGACCTGGTCCGCTGGCGTGGCGACGGCAACCTGGAGTTCCTGGGCCGCACCGATCACCAGCTGAAGATCCGCGGCCACCGCATCGAACCGGGCGAGGTCGAGACCGTCCTCATGGGACAGCCCGGCGTCGCGCAGGCGGCCGTGGTGCTGCGCAAGGACCAGCGCGGCGCACCCCGTCTGGTGGCCTACCTGTCCGGCACGGGGATCGACGAGGGCGCGGTCCGGGCCGCGGCGACCGAACGACTGCCGGACTACATGGTCCCGACGGCGACCGTGCTGGTGGACGGCCCGCTACCGTTGACACCGAACGGAAAACTGGACGTCCGCGCGCTGCCGGCGCCGGACTGGGCAGCCCAGGCCGGCACGGACGCGCCCACTACTGGCGCGGAACAGGTGCTGGCCGAGGTCTTCGCCGAGGTACTGGGCCTACCGTCGGTGGGCATCCACGACAGCTTCTTCGAGCTGGGCGGCGACAGCATCATCGCCATCCAACTGGCCAGCCGCGCGAGGACGGCCGGGCTGACGTTCACCCCGCGCGAGGTCTTCCTGCACCGCACGGTCGCGGCCCTCGCGGGAATCGCCGGCCAGCGCGAGGCAGCCGGCCCAGCCGTGCACGACGACGGAACGGGCAGCGCACCGACCACCCCGGTCGTGCGGTGGCTACGCGACCTGGGCACCCCGACCGACGGCTTCTACCAGTCGACCCTGCTGCGCGTCCCGACCGACCTGACGACCGACCGCCTGGCGGAGGTCCTCCAACGCCTGGTGGACCACCACGGCCTGCTACGTGCCCGCCTGACCCCGGCGTGGACCCTCGACGTGCCGGCGCTTATATCACGAGACACCGACAAAACCGGTCCAGGGACCCCTGGATTTAATCCTAGTCCAGAGCACCGACAGTTTTCGGCCGCGGCGCCGAACCATCCACAGGCGGCCGAGCTGCTCGACCAGGTCGGCGCGGGTGCGGACGTGCGGCTCCAGGAGAAGCTCGCCGCCGCCCGCCTCGACCCCGCCGACGGCCGCATGCTGCGCGCCGTGTGGTGGCCGACGGACGGGCGGCTGCTGCTCGTCGCGCATCACCTCGTGATCGATGGCGTCTCGTGGCGGATCATCGTCGAGGACCTGGTCGCGATCGCCGCCGGGCGGGACCCACAACCGGTGGTCACGTCGTTCCGGGCCTGGGCCGACGGGTTGAGCACCGTCGACCGGGAGGACGAGCTGGCCCTGTGGCGTGACCAGCTCGCGGCCGACGTCCGTCCACTCGGGACCCGACCTCTCAACCCGAGCACCGACACCGCGGCCACCGCGCGCACCCACACCGTGTCGCTGCCGCCGGACCTGACCGCACCGCTGCTGTCCACCCGCCCGGCCGCCTACCACGGGTCGGTGAACGACGTCCTCCTCGCGGCTCTCGCGCTCGCCATCACCCGCTGGCGCGGCGGCGCCGAGGCGCTGGTGGAACTCGAGGGCCACGGCCGCGAGGAGCAGGTCGTACCCGGCGCCGACCTGTCCCGCACGGTCGGCTGGTTCACCACCACGTTCCCCGTCCGCATCCACCCGGACGTCAAGCGCGTCAAGGAAACCCTGCGTTCCCTGCCGGACAACGGAATCGGCTACGGCCTCGTGCAGGAGAAGCTCGACGCGCCGAAACCCGAGGTGCTGTTCAACTACCTCGGCCGCTTCGCCACGGGTGACGGCACCGACTGGACCCCCGACCCCGACGCCGACGCGCTCGGCTCCGGCGCCGACCCGGCCATGCCGTTCGGGCACCTGCTGGAGATCAACGCGCTCGTCCGCGACGCCGCCGCCGGACCGACGCTGACCACCACCTTCGCGTGGCCGGCCGGCGCGATCGACGACGTCGAACACTTCGCCGAACTGTGGCTGCAAGCGCTCGGCGAGCTGGCCCGTGACGACGACGGCGGGCACACCCCGTCGGACTTCCCGCTGGTCTCGCTCGACCAGGCCGCCATCGACCACGTGCAAGCGCTTGCGGGACAACCACTCGACGACCTCTGGCCGCTGTCGCCGCTGCAGGAAGGCCTGTTCTTCCACGCCAGCTACGACACGTCCGGCCAGGACATCTACACGGCGCAGAGCGCCATGGACTTCGACCACCGGCTCGACCTGACCACACTGCGGGCGGCGGCCCGCACGCTGCTCGCCCGCAACCCCGGCCTGCGGGCCGGCTTCACGAGCGACGGCGTGCCCGAGCCCGTGCAGTTCGTGGCCACCGCGCCCGAGCTGCCGATCACGGAGTACGACCTCTCCGGGCTGCCCGACGCCGAGGACCGCGCGGCCGAGCTGATGACCGCCGACCGCGCACAGCGGTTCGACCTCGCTCGCCCGCCGATGTGCCGCATGACCCTCATCCGCCTGCCCGGCGGCACCGACCGTCTGGTCACGAACAGCCACATGATCACGAGCGACGGCTGGTCGGCCGCCCGGTTCACCGAACAGCTCCTGTCCCTGTACGCAGGCGACACCCTTCCGGCGCCCGGCAGCTACCGCGACTACCTCGCCTGGCTGTCCACTCAGGACGTCCAGGCCGGTCGAACAGCTTGGCGGGAGGCACTCGCCGGGCTCACCGAGCCGACGCTCGTCGGACGCGCGGACGTGGCCATGCGGCCGACCACGCCACGACGCCACCACGTCGAACTCGACCCGGCCGACCTGCAGAACGCGGCCCGGTGCGCCGGGGTCACCATGAACGCGCTGCTGAACGCCGCCTGGGCGCTCGTCCTCGCCGGTTCGACCGGCCGCGACGACGTGGTGTTCGGCACGACCGTCGCCGGTCGGCCGGCCGACCTGCCGAACGTGGAGTCCACGATCGGCCTGTTCCTGAACACCGTCCCGGTCCGCGTGGCGCTCGATCCACACGAGACGGTCGCGGAGTTGTTGCGGCGCATCCAGGACCACCGCACGGCGTTGATGCCGCACGAGTACCTCGGTCTCGGCGAGCTGCAGACGCTGGCCGGGCACCCGGTGCTCTTCGACACGCTGTACGTGCTGCAGAACTTCGTGGACGCCGACGAGAACGCGGCACTCAGCGCGCGGCACGGCATCACCGCATCCTCCAGTGAGGACGCCACGCACTACCCGCTGAACCTGGTGATCACGCCGGGCACCGTGCTGAAGGTCAAGCTCGAGTACCGGCCGGACGTGTTCGACGACGACACGGCTGCCGCATATCTCACCCGTTTCACCACCGTCCTCATGCGACTGGCGGACGACCTGACCGTCCGGGTGGGACAGCTGGACCTGTTGCTACCGGCGGAGACCACGCAACTGACCAGCGAGTGGACGGCCAACGAGCACCCTGTGCCCGACGAGACGGTGGCCGACCTGCTGGCCACGCAGGCCGCCAGCACGCCCGACGCGACGGCGTTGGTGTTCGGCAGGACCACCGTGACCTATCGCGAGCTGGACGCGCGGATCAACCGACTGGCCCGGCTCCTCCTCGCCCGGGGCGCCGCCCCGGAGACCGTGGTGGCGCTCGCGCTGCCCCGCTCGATCGAGATGGTGGTGTCGCTGTTCGCCGTGCTGCGCACGGGAGCCGCGTACCTGCCGCTCGACCTCGATCATCCGGTGGAGCGGCTACGGCTGATGGTCGAGGACACCGGCCCCGTCTGCCTGCTGTCGATGTCCACTGTGGATGCGGCGCTGTCGGGTGGCGCGCTGTGCCTGGACGAACTGCCCGAGCTGGCGTCGTTCCCGGACGGCCCGCTCGCCGACCACGAGCGGCCGGCGTTCGCACACGGCGTGCCCGGTCGGCTCGACCACCCGGCGTACGTGATCTACACGTCCGGTTCGACCGGGCGTCCCAAGGGTGTGGTCACGCCCTACCGCGGGCTGACGAACATGCAGCTCAACCACCGCGCGGAGATCTTCGACCCCACCATCGCTTCGGTGAACCGGCGGCTGCGCATCGCGCACACCGTGTCGTTCGCGTTCGACATGTCATGGGAAGAACTGCTCTGGCTCATCGAGGGCCACGAGGTGCACGTGTGCGACGAGGAGTTGCGCCGCGACGCGGCCGCCCTGGTCGCGTACTGCGAGGAACACCGCATCGACGTCGTGAACGTCACCCCCACCTACGCCCAACTCCTGTTCGAGGAGGGCCTGCTCGAGGGGCACGTGCCGCCGCTCGTGCTGCTCGGCGGCGAGGCCGTGGCAGACGCCGTGTGGTCACGGCTGCGCGACACCGACGGCACCTACGGCTACAACCTGTACGGCCCCACCGAGTACACGATCAACACGCTCGGCGCCTCCACTGTGGACGCTTCGACGCCCACCGTCGGACGACCGATCTGGAACACGCGCGGCTACGTGCTCGACGCCCGGCTGCGGCCGGTTCCGCCCGGGGCGCCGGGCGAGTTGTACATCGCCGGCATCGGCCTGGCCCGCGGCTACCAGCACCGGCCGGGACTCACGGCCGACCGTTTCGTGGCCGATCCCTTTGGCCGGCCCGGGGATCGCATGTACCGCACCGGTGACCTGGTGCGCCGCCGCGCTGTATCGATGCTCGACCCTGCAAGCAGGTCTTCGGACGGCAACCTCGACTTCCTCGGCCGCACCGACGACCAGGTGAAGATCCGCGGCTACCGCGTGGAACTCGGCGAGATCGAGTCCGTGCTCACCGCGCACCCGGAGGTCCGGCAGGCGGCCGTGCTCGCGGTCGACACCGGAGCGGCCAAACGACTCGTGGCCTACGTCGTGTCCACTTCGGACGCGCTGCGCGAGTACCTGCGCGATCGGCTACCCGACTACATGGTCCCGGCCGTGATCATGGCGGTGGATCACCTGCCGCGGACGGTGAACGGCAAGCTGGACGTGCGGGCGCTGCCGGCGCCGGAGCTGACGGTGGCGGCTGGTCGCGCGCCGGCCACCCCGGCCGAGGAGACGCTCTGCGAGCTGTTCGCTTCGGTGCTGCACGTGCCGGTGGTCGGCGTGGCCGACAACTTCTTCGACCTGGGCGGCCATTCGCTGCTGGCCACGCGCCTGATCAGCCGGGCCCGCACGGCACTCGGGGTGGACCTCGCGATCCGCGACCTGTTCGAGGCGCCGACCGTGGCGGAGCTGGCGGCCCGGGTGGGCGACGCGGCCGCTCCGGCCCGACCGCCGCTGGCCCCGATGGAACGACCGGCTGTCCTGCCGCTCTCCCACGCCCAGCAACGTCTGTGGATGATCCAGCAGCTCGAAGGCCGGTCGGCGGCGTACAACTTCCCGCTCGTGTACCGGGTGCGCGGCGCGCTCGACGTGCCGGCGTTCACCGCGGCGTTCGGTGACGTACTGGACCGACACGAGGCGTTGCGCACGAAGTTCGTGGAGAGGAACGGCCGCCCGTATCAGGAGATCGTGGCAACCGCGGAACCCACGGTCGAGCTGGTGGCGTACACGGACACCACGGTGGCCGACGCGGTCGGACGGCCGTTCGACCTGGCCACCGAGCTGCCGTTGCGCGTCACCATCGCCCGGGTGTCCGATGAGGAACACGTGGTGGTCGTGCTGCTGCACCACATCACGACCGACGAGTGGTCGGACCGACCGTTTCTCACCGACCTGGCGACCGCCTACGCCGCCCGCCTCGACGGAGCCGCTCCCGAGTGGACACCGCTCGCCGTGCAGTACGCGGACTATTCGCTGTGGCAGCAGGAAGTCCTCGGCGATCCGTCCGATGCGGACAGCGTGGCCGGCACCCAACTCGCTTACTGGCACCGCACACTCGAGGGAGCACCGCAGGAGTTGGAGCTGCCGACCGACCGGAACCGGCCGGCACACCCGACGTTCGACGGTGACGAGGAACTGCTGACGCTGCCGGCCGACGTGGCCGCCGGGCTGCGCAAACTCGCCGCCGAGACCGGCGCGAGCATGTTCATGCTGCTGCACGCGGCCGTCGCCGCGTTGCTGCACCGCATGGGCGCGGGCCAGGACATCCCGCTCGGCGCACCGATCGCCGGCCGCGTGGACGGCGCGCTCGACGACCTGGTCGGGTTCTTCGTGAACACGCTCGTGCTGCGCACCCCGGTGACCGGGACCCAGTCGTTCACCGACCTGGTCACAACCGTCCGGGAGACCGACCTGGCGGCGTTCTCCCACGCGGACGTGCCGTTCGAGGCGGTGGTCGAGCGGCTCAACCCGACCCGATCGCTGGCCCGCAACCCGCTGTTCCAGGTGATGGTCGGCTACCACAACGTCGGCGGCGACTGGCTCGGGTTGCCCGGCCTGACGCTCGAGCCCGTAGAGTTCCGCAACCGCACGGCGAAGTTCGACCTGGTGTTCAGCTTCGCCGAGCACACGGCCTCCGGGCAGCTCGACTGCCGGCTGGAGTACGCGACCGACCTGTTCGACACGGAAACCGTGGTGCGCCTGGGTGACCGGCTGCGCCTGCTGCTCGCCGCCGTGGTCACCGACCCGGCGGCGCCACTGTCTCTTGTGGACCTGCGGACGGTCGCCGAGCGCGACGACGTGGTCACCGGCTTCAACGACACCGACCGCGTGGTGCCGGAACTGAGCATGCCGGAGCTGTTCGCCCGCTGCGTGACAGCGAAACCGGACGCCGACGCTGTGGTCGACAGCACGACCGTCCTCACCTACGCACAACTCGACGAGCAGTCGAACCGGATCGCACACCTGTTGCGCCGCCACGGCATCGGCCGCGAGGACGTGGTGGGGCTGGCCGTGCCACGCTCGGCCGACATGGTGGCCGCCGTGGTGGCCGTGCTGAAGCTCGGCGGCGCCTACCTGCCGATCGACCTGTCCCACCCGGCCGACCGGATCGCCTATCTGCTGACCGACTCACGAGCCGGACTGGTGCTGACCACGGAAACGGTGACCGGCAAGATCCCGGACACCGGCGTGGCCCGCCTGCTGCTCGACACCCCCGACCTGCTGGCGGACTGCCCGACGTCCTCTGTGGAAAACGGACCGATCGGTTTGGACTCTGCGGCGTACGTGATCTACACGTCCGGCTCCACCGGGCGCCCCAAGGGGGTGGTGGTGCCCCACGACGGCATCGCCAGCCTGGCGGCCACGGCCATCGACCGGATGAGTCTGCGTGAGGACAGCCGGGTGCTGCAGTACGCGTCCGTCGGGTTCGACGTGGCGGTGTTCGAGCTGACCATGGCGCTGTGCGTGGGCGGCACGCTCGTGTTGGCGCCGGAAGAAGTACGCACGGCCGGCCGTGAGCTGACCGACTTCCTGGCCGAGCAGCGGGTGACGCACATGATCCTGCCGCCGTCGCTCGTCTCCGCGCTGCCCGACGACTGCGAACTGCCGGCCGGCAGCACCATCCTGGTGGGCACGGAAACCGTGCCGCCCGACCTGATCGACCGGTGGGCCGAACACCTGGACATGCTGGTCGCGTACGGCCTGACCGAGGCGACCGTGAACTCCACGCTGTGGCCTTCGGTGTCCGGTTGGGACGGTGCGGTGCCGATCGGCGTGCCCGATCCGAACACCCGGGTGTACGTGCTGGACGAGACGCTGCGGCCGGTGCCACCCGGCGTGGTGGGCGAGCTGTACGTGGCGGGTCGCGGCCTGGCGAGGGGCTACCTCGGCCGTCCGGGCCTGTCGGCCGAACGGTTCGTGGCCTGCCCGTTCGGCGCGCCCGGGTCACGCATGTACCGCACGGGCGACCGGGCACGATGGCGACGCGACGGCAACCTGGACTTCTTCGGCCGGGTCGACGATCAGGTGAAGGTCCGCGGGTTCCGCATCGAACTGGGCGAGATCGAGGCCGTGATGGCCGGACATCCGGACGTGCGGCAGGCGGCCGTGGTGGCCGATCGCGGCGAGACCGTGACCCGGCTGATCGGCTACAGCTACGGCGACGCCGACCCGCGCTGAGCTGCGAAGCTATCTCGCGGACTTCCTGCCGGAGCACATGGTCCCAGCGACGGTCGTGCGACTCGACGGCCCGCTCCCGTTGACCCCGAACGGAAAGCTGGACCGGCGCGCACTGCCGGCGGTCGACTGGGCGGCGCTGACGGGAGACGAGGCACCGTCCACTCCGGAGCAACGGCGGGTGGCCTCACTGTTCGCCGAGGTTCTTGGTTTGCCGGCAGTCGGCGTGCACGACAACTTCTTCGCGTTGGGCGGACATTCGATGGCCGCCATGCGGCTGGTCGGGCGGCTACGATCGGCGTTCACGGCCGACCTGTCGATCCGCGACGTGTTCGACGCACCGACCGTGGCGACGCTTGCTTCACGGCTCTCCTCGGCTTCGCTTACTCGGCCCGCGCTCGTTCGCCGGTCTTCTGTGGACCCGCGGCCGGCTCCCGTGCAGGCTCAGTGGACCGGCAGGCCTTCCCCCGACCACGAGTTCATCGTGACCTGGCCCGACCGGGCTGCTCTGGAGGCGGCGCTGGCGGACGTTGTCGATCGGCACGCGCCGTTGCGGACTCCCGTCGGTGGTGTCCTGCCTCTTCAGACGTCGTTCTCCTCGGACGGTCTGCGGTTGTCGTTCTGGTACACGGGTGTGGACGAGTGGTCGGTGGTTCCGCTGTTCCGCGACCTGCACGCGGCGTACACGGCGCGGTCGGCGGGTTCGGAGCCTTGTCTGCCACCGCTTCCGGTGTCCTATTCGGACTACGCGGCGTGGGCACACGAGCTGCTCGGGTCGCCTTCCGATCCGGACAGTGTGTGGTCGCGTCAGCTCCGGTTCTGGCAGCGGACTATTGACTCGATTCCCGTTACGGAGCCGGGTGATTCGGCGGCCGGCGTTCTCGATGTGGTCCTGACACCTTCGTTGCATGCGGCGATCGACGCGCTCGCTTCACGCACTGGCACGAGTCTGTTCATGGTGCTCCAGGCGGCGTTGGCGAGGCTGTTGACCAGGCGGGGGGCGGGTTCCGATCTGGCGATCGGGACACTGGTGGCCGGTCGTGCGGAGGAGCAACTGGTCGATCTGGTGGGTTGTTTCTTCAACACGATCGTGCTGCGGACCCGAACGCAGCCCAACTTCGTGGCGATGCTCGGTGAGATCCGGGAGTCCAATCTGGACGCTTTGGACCATCAGGAGTTGCCGTACTCGGCGCTCGCCTCCCGGCCGCCGTCGGTGATGCTGATTCACCATGAGCAGGCGTCTTTGGGGTCCGGCGGCGGTATCACGGCTCTTCCGTACTCAACGGCTACGTCGGATCTGACGTTCGCCTGCTACGAATCTCCGGCCGGGCAGCCGGTTCACTGCTACCTGCAGTACCGGACCGCTGCCTACTCCAGTTCGACGATCGACTCGATGGCCCAGGAACTGGTGGCCATCCTTGAGGAGGAGACCCGATGACCAACCCCTTCGACGACGCTTCCGGCCAGTTTGTGGTGCTGGTCAACGATGAGGAGCAGCACTCGTTGTGGCCTTCGTTTGCCGAGGTTCCGGCTGGGTGGCGGACTGTCTTCGGTGCTGACACTCGCTCGGCATGCGTCGCGTACGTGGAGGAGCACTGGACCGATCTGCGGCCGAAGTCGTTGCGCGACCGGATGGATGCCGTCTAGTGCCGTATCAAGAAACGTTGACGTTGTAATCGTGTCGCGTGGACATCTGGGCTGGTGATCGTGAGGCTGGCCGTTGGAGGTGAGCCATGGCGCGTCAGCCGGAGGTGTTCGTGCGGTCGCTGGAGCCGGAGGAGGCGCAGCGGCTGGTGAAGATCACGAGGTCGGCGAAGGACCGGGTGCGGTTGCGGCGGTCCGGGATCGTGCTGGCCTCGGTGCAGGGCCGGTCCGCGCCGGAGATCGCGGCGATGTTCGCCGCGACAGAGGGCTATGTGCGGGAGGTGATCCACGCGTTCAATGAGTCCGGGTTCGCGGCGTTGTCCCCAAAATGGAGGGGCGGCCGACCAGCGTAAGTTCGGTCCGGCCGCCCGTGATCAGATCTGCCGCATCGCCGCCTGCAAGCCCGCCGAGCTGGGATTGCCGTTCACGACCTGGAGCCTGACCAAGCTGGTCGACTACCTCGCCGAACACGCATGGATCAGGGCGAGCACCGAGACCGTCCGGCAGATCCTGCGCAAGGAGGGCGTGTCCTGGCAGGCGACGAAGACCTGGAAAGCCAGCAAGGACCCGGACTTCGTGGCCAAGAAGAACCGCATCCTCGACCTCTACGACCATCCGCCCGCCGACGGACGAGTGATCTGCGTCGACGAGTTCGGGCCACTGAACCTGCAACCCCGCCCCGGCCACGGCTGGTTTCCGCGCGGCCGAGCCGGCCCGGTTGCGCGCGACCTACACCCGCACCAAGGGTGTCCGGCACATGTTCGCCGCGCTCGACCTCGCCACCGGGCAGATGTTCTACCGGTTCCGCGACCGCAAACGCTGGCCGCAGTTCCTCGACTTCTGCAAGCAACTCCGCCGCCGCTTCCCGACCGGGAAGCTCTACCTGGTCTGCGACAACTACGGCCCCCACGGCAAAGCCGAGGTCAGGACCTGGTGCGCGGCCAACGACATCGAGCTGGTCTACACGCCCACCAACGCGTCCTGGCTGAACTGGATCGAGTGCGAGTTCACCGCGATCCGCTACTTCACCCTCGACGGCAGCGACTACCCCAGCCACCCAGCCCAGGAAGACGCCATCGCCGGCTACCTCCGCTGGCGCAACCGCCACTGCCACCCCAAACGCCACTTCGCCGTCAACTCCAAGATCCGCCGCCCGGATTACCTACCCAACGTTGCTTGATGCGGCACTAGGGGTGTTGCTCGGACGATCGCGTGCTTCGGTGGCTGTGCATGGGGTTGGGGCGATCGGCGCAGTGTCTCGCCGAATCGTGGGCGTGGTGTGTGTGGGTGCGGCGAGCCACTGCAGCGGTTCATGGTGAGCTTCGATCACGGGGCTGGTTTTTAGCGCCTGTTGGTCCGACCTCCTGCAGGGGTGAATGGGCTTACTCATTGTGGTGTCGATCTTTAAATGCTTCATTCGTTCGAGCGATGAAAATATGGGTGGCGGGCGTAGGATTGGGTTATGTCCAGCTCTCGTGTGGTGGGGCTAATCCAGAAACTGGATTCCTCTGCTGCCGCTTTCCGTGAAGTGTATGCATCTCTGGTGTCGGTGATATCGGAAATGCGCGATGCTGATGTCGCGCATCTGGCGGGGTATAGGCGACTGAGCCTGCTCGTCTCAGATGTGACGCGGCTCAATCCCCGGTTTGCCACGCGGTTGATCACCCATGCTGAGGTGATCACGGAGGTGGTGACCCCGACCGGGCATGTCACGCCGGCGCGGTTGCCGGTGGTGCGCGAAGCCCTGCTGGCCGGTGACCTGGATGCCGAGCAGGTGGATGCGGTTGTGCGGACGGTGAAGAAGATCCCGGACTGGGCTCCGGGTGACACCGTCGAGGTGGTGGAGAAGCATCTGGTGGCGATGGCTCGGACCGGCCCCGCCCATGTGCTGGCCAAGCATGGCGAAACGTTGCTGGCGCGGATCGATCCGGATGGTGACCAGCCGGCTGAGGTGTTGGCGGCGCCGAAGAACGTGTTCCGGTACCGGCGGGACGCAGTCGGGGTGGATGCACTTCACCGGCATCATCGACCCGGAGTCCGCCGAAGAGCTGGACTCGATGCTGGGTGCGCTCGCCAAGCCCGGTGGTCCGGAGGATGAGCGGCACCCGACCCAGCGGCTGGGGGACGCGTTCTGCGATGTGGTCCACCACGCACTCACCAGCGACCAGATGCCGGTGCGGGGTGGGGTGAAGCCCCACCTGAATGCGACCGTGGACCTGGAGGTGCTGCGTAAGGGTGTGGGCACCGCGACCTTGGAAGGCGGCGCGCTGCTGGGTGCGGCGGCAGCGCGGCGGCTCGCCTGCGACGCCGGGGTCATCCCGATGGTGATGAGCGGTGCGTCGGTGCCGCTGGATGTGGGCCGCACGCACCGCCTGGTCACCCCCGCTCAGCGGGCAGCGTTGAACGCTCGGGATGGTGGGTGTGCGTTCCCGAACTGCGATCGTCCGGCGCGGTGGGCGGATGCGCATCACATTCGCCACTGGCTCGACGGCGGCGCCACCGACCTCGCGAACATGGTGCTCCTCTGCCGAAGACACCACCGGATCATTCACCATTCCGAGTGGGAAGTGCGGATGAGCGCGGTGGGGATCCCGGAATTCATTCCGCCTCGCTGGATTGATCCTGCGCAAGTCCCGCGAAGAAACCACCTTCACACCATGAGATAACACGAGTAAGAAAACACACAGGGTGCAACCACCAACCTGCCCTCGCTGGTAGGCGAGAACACGCTGGGACTGGCACTGCTCACCGCAACCCCGTAGCCGCTCAGCCATTCGGTCGTTGCAGTGACTCGCCACGCCCACGCACACCACGCCCAGCCTCTGGCGAGACGCTGCCCCGATCGCCCCAACCCCGTGCCCACGAACCGAAGTGCGCGATCGTCCCCGCAACCCCCAAACAGACGGCGCATCCCCGATCGTCCCGGCCATACCCCAAGAACCGAAGCGATCGACCCCGCAAGACCTCCTATGCCAGCACCTGGTCGATCACCTGCGCGGCGGTGCGGGCCATCACGGGGTTCGTCTCCCGGTAGTAGGACAACTCCAGCAGCGCGATCGAGAGCGCCCAGCCGCGGCCGCGCTCCCAAGTCGCATCGTCCGCCTTCGTCAGGGAACGGAAGGCCTCGCGGCCGGCGGGGTCGAACAGGCTCCACGCCGTAATCAGGTCCACCGCAGGCTCCCCGACCCCCATCACGCCGAAGTCGATGACCGCCGCCAACCGGGAGTCGACCATCAGCAGGTTGCCCGGCGACAGGTCGGCGTGCACCCAGCGTTCCGGGCCCGGCCACTCGGGAGCGCGCACCGAAGTCTCCCAGACGAGGGTCGCCGCGGCGGTGTCGATATCTCCCGCCAGCATCCCGATCGCCTCGCGGACCGCCGTGTCGCGCGATGCCAGAGTGACTCCCCGCCCGGACCGAGGAGCGCCAGTCGTGGGGATCTCCTGCAGCGCCCTGAGGAAAGCCGCCAGATCTGCGGCGAAGCCCGTTGGATCGGCGAGTGGGAAACCCGGGTTGGCGCCGTCCAGCCATCGGTAGACCGACCACGGCCACGCGTAACCGTGCCCAGGACGCCCGGCGGCCACCGGTGCGGGGACCGGCAGCGGCAGGTGTGGCGCCAACTCCGGGAGCCACCGCAGCTCGAGCGCGACATCCGACACGCCACCCGGAGTGAGTGGCATCCGAACGCCGAACTCCGTGCCCAGACGGAAGATGGCGTTCACCGTCCCCGCCGACTCCACCGGAGTGACGGGCAGGTCCGCCCATTCGGGGAACTGCGAGGCGATCAGCGTGCGAACGAGCGTGGCGGAGATCTCCACCTGATCGACGTGCATCCGGGCCATGGGCGCATTAAACCGGGTGTGGCGTCAGATATCCGCCCATTTTGCGGAAGTACTCCAGCGCCGGCAACTCGGTGCCGTCGTCGAGTCGGACCCGCTTGAGCACCAGCCCGTGGTTGCGGCCGAAGCGGGCGTCGGAGCCGGCCACGATCACCACGCCGTCGCCCTCTCTGATGAAGATCCGGCCGGGTGTGCCGCCGTAGCGTCCGCTCGAGACGGCCGCCTCCAGGATCCGCAGGCGGGTCCCGCGATGGTAGGTGAAAGCGTTCGGGTACGGGTCGGACTGCGCGCGTACCAGGCGTTCCAGGTCGTCGGCCGGCCACTGCCAGTCCAGCCGGCTGTCCTCAATGGACCGCTTGTGGAAGAAGCTCGCGCGAGACGGGTCCTGCTTCGCGAAATCCGTGTCCCCGGCGGCAATCCTGGCCAGACCGTCCACCACGATCGGGCCGATCAGGTCGACCGTCTTGTGGAACAGGTCCGTTGCCGTGTCGGTGGGCCGCACGGGAACCGAGCGCTGCAGCACGATGTCGCCGGCGTCCAGTTCGTCGTTCATCAGGTGCGCGGTGACGCCTACCTCGCTCTCGCCGTTGATGAGCGCCCAGATCACCGGCGCGAAACCCGCGTAGGCGGGCAGCAGCGAGTCGTGCACGTTCAGCGTGCCGTGGCGGGGCAGGTCGAAGATCTCCGGCGGGATCCAGGTGCGCCAGTTGTTCGCCACGATGATGTCGGGGTCGACCTCCTTGAGCGCGCGCACCACGTCCTCGTCCGGGCGGTTGCGCATCACCACCGGCACGCCGTTGGCCTCCGCCAGCTCGGCCACCGAGTCACTCCAGATCGACTCGTACGCGTGCTCGCTCGCCGGGATGCGTCACAGCCAGGACCACCTCGTGCTCGACTGCCGAGCAACGCTTCGAGGGTGCGGTATCCCCAGGTCTGGTACCCGAACAGGACCACGCGCATTGACTTCTCCTCCATCGATGTGACCTGACTGGCTCAGGTGAGCCTACCCTTACGCTATTTCCTTAGGTTAGGCTTACCTGCGGTCCACATCCGAGGAGAGGACAGCAATGCCAGAGGAACTCGCAGGAGACGCGGTACCCGTCTACGACGTCGTCGGAGTCGGTTTCGGTCCTTCGAACCTCGCCCTGGCGATAGCGATCGCCGAGCAGAACGAGCGCGCGGGCGGCGTCGGTCCGGTCACCAGCCTCTTCTTCGAGCGCCAGCACGAGTTCGGCTGGCACCGCGGGATGCTGATCGACGACGCGACCATGCAGGTGTCCTTCCTGAAGGACCTGGTCACCATGCGGAACCCGACCAGCGACTTCAGCTTCCTGTCCTATCTGCACGGTGCGGACCGGCTGGTCGGACTTCATCAACCAGAAGTCGCTGTTCCCGCTGCGGATCGAGTTCCACGACTACCTGGAATGGGCGGCCGGCCGGATCGACCGACGCGGTCCGCTACGGGCACGAGGTGACCGACCTCGAACCGGTCACGCGGCGACGGCACGGTCGTCGCGTTCGACGTGACCGCCCGCGACGCGAACGGCGCGATCACCCGCTGCCGGGCCCGCAACCTGGTGTTCGGCATGGGTCTCGAGCCGCACCTGCCGCCCGGCGCGACGCTGTCGGAGCGCGTCTGGCACAACCGCGACCTGCTCGTCCGGGTCGAGCAGCTGGACGGTCGACCGCCTACCCGCCGCCCGTCCGGTTCGCGGTCGTCGGCGCCGGGCAGAGCGCCGCCGAGGTCACCAAGTTCCTGCACGACAAGCTTCCCGCACGCCGAGGTGTGCGGGGTGTTCTCGCGCTACGGCTACAGCCCGGCGGACGACTCGCCGTTCGCCAACCGGGTGTTCGACCCCGAGGCGGTCGACCACTTCTACGCGCGCGCCGGACAACGTCAAGCAGATGATCATCGACTACCACGGCAACACGAACTACTCGGTGGTCGACACCGACCTCATCGAGGAGCTGTACCGGCGCAGCTACCAGGAGAAGGTGCTCGGCACCGAGCGGCTGCGGCTGTTCAACGTGTCCCGCGTGGCCGAGGCCGTCGAGACCGACGACGGCGTGCGCGCCACGGTCGAGTCGCTGACCACGCAGGAGAAGACGGTGCTCGACTGCGACGTGCTCGTCTACGCCACCGGCTACCGGCCCGGTCGACCCGCTGCGGCTGCTGGGCGACCTCGCCGCGCGGTGCCGGCGCGACGAGCTGGGCCAGCCGGTGGTGGCGCGCGACTACCGGGTGACCACCGAGACCGACGTCACCGCCGGGATCTACCTGCAGGGCAACACCGAGCACTCGCACGGCATCTCGTCGTCGCTGCTGTCGACCACGGCCGTGCGGGCCGGGCAGATCGTCGACTCGATCGTGGGATCGATGGTGACCGAGCAGGCCCTCGCCATGTACGTCGGGAGCACGGGGTAAGCAGCTACTCGCTGTTCCGTGGATCTTTGTGCGAAAATCTGCGCCTACCCAACAGTTACGTCAGGGGCACCGTCACGGCACTCAGCCACCTCAGCACCCGCACCTGCGCCGGGACGCAACCAACACTCAAAAATCCGGGGAGGCGGAACAGTGCACGACTACTCCACACAGTTCTCGAGCCTGCGTTTCGCCGATCTCGGCGACGGGGTGCTCGAGGTAGCCATGTCCGCGCCCGGCCGGCTCAACGCCGTCGGGCACCAGGCACACCGCGAGCTGGCGGCCGTCTGGCAGACCATCGACACCGACCCGGACGTCCGGGTGGCGATCATCCGCGGCGCGGACGGGGTGTTCTCGGCAGGCGGTGACCTCGACCTGGTCAGCGACATGGCCGAGGACTTCGCCGTCCGCGTGCGGGTGCTGCGCGAGGCCCGCGACCTGGTCTACAACGTGATCAACTGCAGTAAGCCGATCGTGTCGGCCATCGAGGGGCCTGCGGTCGGCGCCGGTCTGGTGGTCGGGCTGCTGGCGGACGTGTCGATCGCCGCGAAGGACGCCCGGATCATCGACGGGCACACCCGCCTCGGCGTGGCGGCCGGTGACCACGCGGCCATCGTGTGGCCGTTGCTCTGCGGGCTGGCCAAGGCGAAGTACCACCTGCTGACCTGCGAGCCGCTGTCCGGCGAGGAGGCGGAGCGGATCGGGCTGGTGTCTTTGTGCGTCGACCAGGCCGAGCTGCACGACAAGGCGCGGGCGGTGGCCGCTCGCCTGGCCGCCGGGTCGCCGACGGCCATTCGCTGGACGAAGTACGCGTTGAACAACTGGCTGCGCCAGGCGGGTCCGATCTTCGACGCGTCGTTGGGACTCGAGTTCATGGGGTTCGGCGGGCCGGACGTGCGTGAGGGCGTGGCGTCGCTGCGGGAGAAGCGGAAGCCGCGGTTCGACGGTCCCGCGTCGGAGTAGCGCGCTACGGTGCCCCGACCGTAGAACCGCTGTTGGGGGACACCAGTGAAAGACGACGACTCCCGTTCGGGGGCGGTGCTCGCCGGCGCCGGGCTCTTCCTCGTGCTCGGCCTCATCTCGCTAGGCATGGCGGTGGGGGCCGTCGTGCCGGCGTTCGGTGAGGCACTGAACTTCGACGGCCGCGGCATCGGCTACATGTTCGGCTCGCTGTTCGGGACGGCGTTCTTCGGCCTGCCCGGCGTCCTGCTGGCCCGGTCGTGGTGGCGGGCCAAGCCGGCGAATTCCGACGACTGGGAGCCGTCGGCCCGGCTCGTCGAGCAGCGGGTCATGCCGCTGCCGGAGGGGCCGGGGCTGACGGTGCGCTGGGTGGTGGCCGTGCCGCTGATGGTGCTGGCCGTCGGGCTGCCGTACGTCGGGTTCTCGGCGGTCACCGCGTGGTCGAGTGTGGCGTTCGGCGCCAGCCTGCCGGACTTCTCCGGCTCCGAGCCGGATCCGTCGTTCCTCGCGGAGTTCGGCGACAACCTGTCGACCGGCTGGAAGACACTGTTCGTGCCGGCCGCCGTGCTCGTGGGGTTCCTGCTGTGGCGGAGCCGGATGGCCGCCTGGCCGACGGCCGTCCTGTGGGTGGCCGGCTGGCTGCTCATCCCGGCGGTCCTCCTCGGCAGCGCCGTGGGTGACTCGTCGCTGCCGGACATCGCGTTCGCCGTGGGCCTGGCCTGGCTGAGCTACGAGCTGGCCAGGGCGGCTGTGCGGATCCTCAGCCGGCCGGTGGCCGAGGACGTCGTGGGATCCGGGCTGGAGATCCCGTACCAGCTGCCGGGCCGGCGGATCCGCCTGCGCGTACAGCGCGACCGGCTGATGCTCGACCGGCTCACCTCCAGCAAGGACGGTACGAAGCGGCTGGTCATGAAGTGGTCCGACGTGCGTGACGTGGAGTTGCTCGACCTTGAGCAGGAGCAGTCCTGGGCAGCGGGGCCGGCCACCATCGACGTCCCGGCCGGGCCGGCGCTGCGCATCGTGAGCGCGGAACAGAAGTGGCTGATCCCCGTCCCCGAGTACCTGGGCGAGTGCCTGACCTCGGCTATCACACTCCGGGCAGCGCGAAGGGAACAGACTGTTTAACACCTACCTTCATATGTAGTACACCTGCTATCGTTTGCCAGACACATTCGATAGGAGGTGAGCCGTGGCCGTGGTAGACGAGACAGGTGTGCCGGCACAGGACGTGCGACCGGATGCCGATGGCGCCGTTCTCGATGTCCGTGACCTGCGGATGCGCTATGGCACGACCGATGTGCTCAAGGGGGTGTCGTTCACCGCGCATCCCGGCGAGGTGCTGGTGCTGCTCGGGCCGAACGGGGCCGGCAAGACGACGACCATCGAGATTCTCGAGGGGTTCCGGATGCGCTCGGCCGGCGAGGTCCGGGTACTGGGGGTGGATCCGGCACACGGGGACGAGACCTGGCGGGCGGACCTCGGGGTGGTCCTCCAGTCGTGGCGTGACCACGGCAACTGGCGGGTCCGTGACCTGCTGCATCAGTTCGGGCGCTACTACGCGCCCTACTCGAACGACCGGATCACCAAGCCGTGGGACACCGACGAGCTGGTCGAGGCGGTCGGGCTGACCGAGCACGCCGGCAAGAAGGTCCGGCGGCTGTCCGGGGGGCAGCGCCGGCGGCTGGACGTGGCGATCGGCATCGTCGGGCGGCCGAGGCTGCTGTTCCTCGACGAGCCCACGGCCGGGTTCGACCCGGAGGCCAGGCGCGACTTCCACGACCTGGTGCACCGGCTGTCCGACAGCAACACCACGATCCTGCTGACCACGCACGACCTGGACGAGGCCGAGAAGCTGGCCGACCGCATCATGATCCTCGCGGGCGGCACGATCATCGCCGACGGCTCGGCCGACGAGCTGGCCCGGCGGATGTCCACCGAGTCGGAGATCAAGTGGACGGTCGACGGCCGTCGGTTCGTGCACTCCACGTTGGACGCGACCGCGTTCGTGCGTGAGCTGTTCGTGGAGCACGGCGAGTCGCTCGACGACCTGGAAGTGCGCCGCGCCAGCCTGGAGGACACCTACATGTCCATGGTCAAGCAGTTCGAGGCCGGGGCCGCCGAGGCCGCGGTGCGTGAGTTCGCGGCGGTGACGCGATGACGACGATGAATCCGACGGTCAACGCGGCACGGGCCGGGTTCGCCCGGGGCCGCGAGGAGATCCGGCAGACGTTCACCAACAGCCAGGACCTGTGGAACTACCTGTTCCCCACGGTGATCTTCCTGGTCGTCATGTTCTTCATGCGTGACGCCACGGTGCCGGGCACCGACTTCTCGCTCGGCTCGCGGACGCTGCCGAGCGTGGTCGGCATGGGGATC
Organism: uncultured Actinomycetota bacterium; assembly: GCA_963825445.1. GTDB lineage: Bacteria > Actinomycetota > Actinomycetes > Mycobacteriales > Pseudonocardiaceae > Actinophytocola. Next base: position 187,013 of record CAWGTM010000015.1, on the reverse strand, counting down.
GCGTTCGGCGGCCTGGTGACCACCATGATGTCGCTGGCGATCGAGCGGGAGGACGGCACGCTTCTGCGGGCCAAGGCCATCCCCAACGGCATGTTCGGCTACCTGATCGGCAAGATCGTGACGGTGGCCGGCATGACGCTGGCCGCCCAGGTGCTGGTCATCGTGCCGAGCCTGTTCCTCCTGGACGGGGTGCAGCTGAACAGCTTCTACGCGTGGTTCACGCTGGCTTGGGTGCTGGTGCTGGGGCTGATCGCGACGCTGCCGATCGGGGCGGTGTTCGGGTCGCTGTTCTCCAACCCGCGCAACTCGGGGCTGATCATGCTGCCGATCATGGGGCTGGTCGCGATCTCGGGGATCTTCTACCCGATCTCGTCGTTCCCGGAATGGCTGCAGGGCCTCGCGCAGGTGTTCCCCATCTACTGGCTCGGACTGGGGATGCGGTCGGCCATGCTGCCGGACGGACTGTCGGCCGTGGAGATCGGCGAGTCGTGGCGGCATCTGGAGACGGTGGGCGTGCTCGGCGCCTGGGCGGTCGCCGGCCTGGTGGTGGCGCCTATGGTGCTGCGGAGAATGGCGCGCCGGGAGTCCGGCTCGTCCATCGCGGAACGTCGGGATCGGGCAATGCAGCGGGTGACATGAGCAGCAAGAACACCAGTGAGACGATCTACAACCGCATCGCCATGTTGCGGGTGGAGCGGGGTGTGTCCCGTCGGCAGCTGGCCGACGCCCTCGGGGTGCACTACCAGACGATCGGCTACCTGGAGCGGGGCGAGTACAGCCCGAGTCTCTACCTCGCGCTGAGCATCGCCGAGTACTTCGAGGTGGCGGTCGAGGTGGTCTTCTCCACCTCGCCGTTCCCTCGGCTCGGCGGCTCCGAGCAGACGGCGTGAGCTTTCTGTCGGTGCCGTGCGCATAATGGCTGACATGGTGGACAGCGCGGGCACCGTGACGTTCGGCAGTGTGCCGACCGAGCTGGGCGATGTGCTGGTGGCGGTCACCGACCAGGGTCTGGTGGCCACCGCCTTCACCGATTCGCCCCACATCCGTACCGCGATCGCCGCGCGGCTCGGGTTGCGGGAGGGTGCGGACGAAGAGCCGACGGCGGCCATCCTCGCGCAGGTCAAGGAGTACTTCGCCGGGCGGCTGCGGGAGTTCGACCTCACGGTCGACTGGCGGCTGATGTCGGCGTCGCAGCGCAAGGTGCTCGGCATGCTGTACTCGACCGTGCCCTACGGTCGCGTCGTCACGTACGGCGAGTTGGCCTCGCGGACGGGGATCCCCGCGCGGGCCATCGGCTCGATCATGGGCAGCAACCCCATTCCCATCGTGGTGCCGTGCCACCGGGTGGTGGCGGGAGACGGGCTCGGCGGGTTCAGCGGCGGCACGGGTGTCGAGTCCAAGCGCCGGCTGCTCACGCTCGAGGGATACCTGTCGCCGGGGCTCTGGTAATACTTGTTCGTTGCGTAGCGGCAAGTATGCGGGGAGTATGCGGTGGATCCGATGGGTCCGGTGGGTCCGGTGGGTCCGGTGGTCAGCCGCCGGCGGGAGGTCAGCGGCGGTAGCGCCAGGTCGCTGCTGACCACGGTGCTGGGTGAGTACGTGCTGCCCTTCGCCGAGCCGGTGTGGACGGCCACGCTGGTGGACGTGCTCGCGCTGTTCGACGTGGAGGAGAAGGCCGCCCGTCAGGCTCTCGCCCGCACGGCGGCCGAGGGCTGGCTGAGTTCCGACCGCGTGGGCCGGCGGGTCCGCTGGTCCCTGACGGCCCCGGGCCGCCGCCTGCTGGCCGAGGGCGCGTCGCGGATCTACGGCTTCGGCAGCGGCGACCACCAGTGGGACGGCCGGTGGCTGGTCCTGCTCGTGTCGGTCCCGAAGACGATGCGCGACCTGCGGCACAAGCTCCGCACCCGGCTGACGTGGGCCGGTTTCGGCTCCCCCACGGCCGGGGTCTGGATCACCCCACACCCGTCGGCTGAGGCGGACGCGAAGCTGATCCTGGACGAGCTGGACCTGTCGGGCCAGGCGATGTCGTTCCTGGCCAACTACGGTGCGCTGGGCCAGGAACGCGACATGGTGGCGAGCGCCTGGCAGTTGGCGGAGGTGGCGGCCCGCTACGAGGCGTTCACCGCCGAGTTCGCGCACCTGACGCCTTCCACGCCGGCAGAGTTCCTGCGCGCGCAGACGCTACTGGTGCACGAGTGGCGCCGCTTCCCGTTCCTGGACCCGCAGCTACCGGGCGAGCTGCTGCCGCCGAAGTGGAGCGGCACCACCGCGACCGCCGTGTTCAACGACAAACACGCCCAGTGGCGCGGCCCAGCCCAACAGCACTGGTCCACCCTCTCCGACCCCGACTGACACCCGCCCGGCCTGCCGCGCGACGAGTGCACGTCGCCGCTCGGCAGGTCCACGAGTGGGATCAGTCAGCAGGCCTCCTGGTCACATGGGTATTCCTCCTCGGTGTCGTAGGCCCAGTCATCGAAGGTCTCCGCGTCGTTGGGGGCGTCGAGGATCGCGTCGGCTGGTGGGCCCACGTCAAAGGCTTCCTCGAAATCCCCCGCGACAACTTCCGGCGCAGGTTCGGACGCCAGCGCCCTGTCGGTGACCAGCTGTTCGGCGCTGGACACCGCTTCGGCTACTACGACCCGCTGGGCGGCGGCTCGCGCTGCCAGGTGGCGGAGTTTTGCTTCCTTTCGTAGGCGTAGGCAGTGGTGGCGCGCCACCGCCGAGCCAAGCGGTCTGACTCTCGCTCGGCTCGGCGGTGGCGGTACTCGTCCGGGCGGGTTGGCGCCACCCCCGGCGGGTCAGGCCAGGACGTTGGGCTGGTCGATCGCCCATAACCAGGAGCCGTCCTGTTGGCGGTGGGCGATTTCGACCGTTACGCCGCCGTCCACCAGGCGGGTCGACGTCAGGGCGAGGTCGCCTGAGATCAGGGGGTCGGCGGAGGCACCCGGTTCGAAGGTGGGCGCGGCCGCCACCAGACGCTCGTAGGCCTCGCGGATCTCGGCGTGGCCTATCGCCACCGTGCCGTCGAAGGACAGCACCGCGTCGGGTTCGTACAGCGCCACCAGGCCGTCGACATCTCCTGCGTTGGCGCGGTCGACGAAGTATCGTCCCAGGTCATTGGGGTCGGTGGCGGGCTGGTGGGTGGTCACGTTCGGCATGCCGCGCACTCTGCCACCGGGCACCGACAAAAAACTGATTGGACAGCGTCGGCCGGCTCTGGTTGGGTTCCCGCCAGAAGCGAGAGGAGGTGAGCGCGGTGTCCGTTTTGACCATGTGCTCCCCCCTCGACGCGAGGGGTTAACCCCTAAGGAATCTTCAGATGACCGATCTGGTCGTACGTCCGCTCACCGCGGGCGAAGCAGACCTGTTCCTGTCCATGCCCGACGACGGCCTCGTCGGCATCCAGATCACCGGGCGTGACTACCGCGCCACCGCCGAACTCGGCCAGTACCGTCCCGAGTGGACGTGGGTGGCCCTGCGCGGCGACAAGGTCGTGGCCCGCGCCGCGTGGTGGGCCGGACCCGAGGACGACAAGCCCATCACCCTCGACTGGTTCGACTTCGCCGACGCCGAGGCGGGGCGAGAACTGCTCGAGAAGTCCGGTCTCAAGACCGAGTACACGATGATCCTGCCGCCCGACTGGCGCGCCGACCCGGCGGTGAAGGCCGCCGCCGAAGCCCGTCGGGACCTCGCCATGGAGTCCGGGATGAAGCCGTTCGTCGAGCGGCTGCGCTACACCTGGACCCCGGCCGCCGGGCTGCCGGAACGGCCGGGGCGTCTCCAGTACCGGCCGGAACCCGACGACGACGTCATTCTCGACGTGTTGCGCCGCATGACCGAAGGCTCGCTCGACGCGCACCAGCGCCGGCTGGCCGACAAGGAGGGCGCCGAGGCGGCCGCGAAGGACGACCTCGAGTTCCTCCACTGGATGCCGTCGCCGCGTGAGTGGTGGCAGCTCGCGTACACAGTGGACGGTGAGTTGGTCGGGCTGACCGTGCCGGGCGCCAACTTCGGCGGACCGGTGATCGGCATCGTCGGCGTGGTACCCGAGCAGCGGGGTCACGGCTACGCCTACGACCTCCTGGTCGAGGCCACCCACCTGCTGGTGGAGACCGGCGCCACGGAGATCACGGCGGAGACCGACGCCACCAACACCCCGATGGCCGCGACCTTCAAGCGCGCCGGCTACCCCGTAACCCAGGAAAGGCTCTACCTGCAGTGAGTCTCGACGAGTCGCGGTACGCCCGGCTGCGGTGGAACACACCGTTGTCCGAGGAACACGCCGACCTCCTGCTCGACCGGCTCGACCCGACCGGGTCCACTGTGGACCTCGGCTGCGGGTGGGGCGAACTGCTGCTGCGTGCGGTGGAACGGTCGGGCGGCACGGGGATCGGCGTCGACACGGATCCGGCCGGGCTCGCCCGCGGCCGGTCGGGCGCCGCGGCTCGTGGGTTGACCGAGCGGGTGACGTTCGTCGAGCAGCCGGCCACCGACTGGCGCGGACGGGCGGACCGAGCCCTGTGCATCGGTGCGTCCCACGCGTTCGGCGGTAGCCGGGCCATGCTCGAGGCACTCGCCGAGGTCGTCCCGCGCGGCCGGGTGTTGGTGGGTGACGGCTGCTGGTCGTCGCCGCCGACCCCGGCCGCGCTGGAGATCTTCGGCACGGACGTGTTGCCGCTCGCCGAGCTGGTCGCCGCGTGTCAGGCGACCGGGTGGCGCCTGCTGAACCTCAGCACGGCCGACCAACGTGAGTGGGACGACTTCGAGTCCCGGCACCGCGCCGGGCAGCAGGAATGGATGCTGGCCAACGGAACCGACCCGCAGGTGCAGGAGCGACTGGACCACCGGTGGCAGGAGTACCTGACCGTCTACCGGGGCGTCCTCGGCCTCGCCTACCTGGTCCTGGCCCGCTAGCTTCAGGTGAGCACCGTCTCCGGTGGTACGACCGGCCGCACCACCAGCTCGTCGGCCGCCAGCTCCCGCAGCACGTTGCGGCGGATCTTGCCGGTCGCGGTCTTCGGCAGCTCGGTCATCCGCACCACGGCACGCGGACGCTTGTACGCGACAGCCCGTCTATGGTCTACACGTTCCTGGCGATCGTCAAGTTTGTGCAGAAGGAACGGCCCGCCACACTTGTTCGTTGAACGGGTGTCAGGTCCTTTACCAGGGAGGCACTGTCGTGCCGATTTTCGTGCTCCTACTGCTGATCATGGCGGTTGAGATCACCGTGATCGTGCTGATCGGCCAGGCGATCGGCGTGCTGATCACGATCGCGCTGCTGATCGTCGTGTCGGCCATCGGGGTGTCCATGCTGCGCAAGCAGGGCACCCGCACGCTGACCGCGTTCACCGACGCGCTGCGCAACCGCCGCGACGCGCAGCCGGAGATGGTGGACGGCATGCTGATCGCGGTGGCCGCCGCGCTGGTGATTCTTCCCGGCTTCGTGAGCGACGTGCTGGCGCTGTTCCTGCTGTTCCCGCCGACGCGGGCAGTCGTGCGGCGCCGAGTCCTGCGCCGGGCCGCCACGCGTCGGCCGCCGCAGGTGGTCGTGGTGGACGGCGAGGTCGTGCATCCCGAGGACCGGCCCCGGGCGCCGATAGTGATCGAGTCCTACCGCGAGGACCGGGACTAGCGCCAGCTCACCGGGATCGATTCACACTCGACACCAGCGGATGGGCATCAGTCATGCCTCGGGTCAGCCAACTCGAATCCGGTGATGTCGGTCAGATGGAGGTCGGGTAGCGGGTGCGCCACTTGTGCACCGCGTGCCGGCTCACGCCCAGTTGCTCGGCCACTCCGACCACACCCAGGTAGCGCGCCGGCGACCGACTGTCTCTCATGGAGACAATGTTGCGCACGCCTGCTTGCGGCACGCGTCCGCGTAGGCGGCCGGGGTCATGCCGATCGCGCGGGTGAAGTCGCGAATGAAGTGAGGCTGGTCGAAGTATCCCAGGTCAGCGGCCACATCGGCCCAGCTGCGGTCGGTGCCCTCGGCCAGGCGCGCGGCCGCCTCGTGCAGACGGTAGCGGCGCAGGACCCACTTCGGGCTGACGCCCACGTAGCGCTGGAACACCCGCTGCAACGTGCGCGGCGCGATGCCGAACCGCTCCGCCACCTCCTCGACCCGGGTGATCTCGCGGTCGTGGAGCAGGGCGTGGACGATGCGGCCCACCTCGACGACCTCCGGGTCGTGGTCCGGCCAGTGCGCCCGCAGGTGCCGTTCGGCCACCGCCACCAGCGCATCCAGGTCGCTCGCCCCCGCGAGGTCGGCCGCGAACCGGTCGGCGTCCGCGCCCCACAGCGTGGCGAGCGGCCTTGTCTGGTCGGTCAGCTCGACCACCGGGCGACCGAGGAACGGCCGGAACGCCCCCGGCCGGAACTTGATCCCGAACACGCGGCCGCTGCCCGTGTAGGTGTAGGTGAACCGGTCGGTGCCCACCCCCGCGATCGCCACCATGCCGCGGTCGAACACCACGTTCACGCACGGATGGGGCAGCAGCGTGACCGAGCCGGAGTGCCCGCTCGGCAGGTCCCAGCTGACCAGCCAGTACCGCTCGACCAGCTCAGCGAGGTCGGAAGACGCGAGCACCCGGTCGAGCCGGAACTCGACGTCGCGCACCCCGAGCAGGCCCAGCTCACTCGTGGTGGCCGGCTGTCGGGTTTGTCCAATGCGCGCGTCGCCCATGGCACCAGCATACCCACATGACCGACAATTCCACTCGCGCCCGCCGGCAGCCAGCAACTGACCGTGTTCCTCGCGGTGCCCGACTGCGCGAAGGCCATCGACTTCTACGTCGCCTGCTTCGGCGCCGTGCCGGTCGCCCGGTACGACGGTCCCGTCGGGACGGTCACGCACGCCGAACTCCGGTTCGGTGACTCGCTGGTGCAGCTGGGTGACCCGTCCCCCGAGAACGGCATCGTGGCCCCACCCGGGACGGGCAACTGCTACACCATGACCTTCTGGACGTCCGATGTGGACGAAGTGTTCGCCCGTGCGCTGGCGGCGGGCGCGACCGAGGTGACGCCCGTGACCGACGCGTTCACCGGCGATCGGATGGGGATCCTGCGTTGCCCGTTCGGCGTGCGGTGGTGCATCGCCCGCCACGATCGTGACGTGTCGGCGGAGGAGATCGCGGCCGTCGCGGCCGAGTGGAGTTCGCACAGCGCACAAGATTGACGAAAACGGCGCGTATGCAGTATTCCAGATGGAGGAGGTCGCCATGGCCAACGATGTCGATGGACGAACCACTTCCGAATATCAACTGGGTGTCAGCCGGCCGCCGCTCGCGGTCGGAGACCTGCCGGAGCCAGAAGAGGTCTTCAAGGTCAAACGTCTTGGCGCGCTGCAGATCGTGCAGTTCGTCATCGGGCCGAGCCTGATCGCGCTCGGCATCTCCGTCGGTAGCGGCGAATGGCTCCTCGGGCCGGACGCCATCGGACAGTTCGGGTTCGTCGGCGTGGGCTGGGTGATCACGGTTTCCGCGATCCTCCAGACGTTCTACAACGTCGAGTGCGCCCGGTACGTGATGGCGACCGGCGAGGTGCCGATCGTCGGGTTCGGCCGGGTGCCACCCGGCTGGAAACTGTGGATTCCCCTCGGGTTGATCACGTTCTACTTCGCCTTCATCTTCGGTGGGTGGGCGGCCGGCGCCGGCCAGGGGCTGTTCGCGTTGATCACCGGACGCCCGCACGAGTCCGGCGAGATCGAGTGGGTGCGGCTGCTGGCCATCGGCCTGCTGTTCGTCGTCTTCCTCATCACCGCGTTGGCACGCAAGGTGTCCAGGACCCTGGAGCTGGCGAACTGGTTCCTGGTCGGCACACTGCTTCTCGTTCTGATCGTGGTGTGCGTGACTATCGTGCCGTGGGATGTCTGGTGGGAGGGCGTGCGTGGCCTGGTCACGCCGGCCGCACCGCCGGAAGGCATCACGGCCACCACGCTCGGCGGCCTGGCCGGGTTCACGGCACTCGCCTCCGGGCTCAACTGGTACGCCATGAACCACTACCGCGACAAGGGTTACGGCATGGGGTACCGGGTGGGCTTCCTGTCCGGCATGCGCGGGGAGCGGCAGGAGATCAAGCCGGTCGGCGTGACCTTCAGTGACACGCCGCAGAACGAGTCGCGGTGGCGTCGCTGGTACCGGCTGCTGATGATCGACCTGTGGGCCGTGTTCTTCTGTGGCGCCATGATCGGCATGCTGTTGCCGACCGTCCTCATGGCACACGTGGTGCAGGTCAGTGGCGAGGCACCCACGCCGGAGAACGTGCCGACGTTCACCGCCACGCAGCTCGGCGAGATCTACGGCAGCGGGATGTTCTACCTGATGCTGGTGGTCGGCGTGATGGTGCTGTTCTCCACGCAGCTCGGCATCTTCGAGGCGCTGGTCCGCAACTTCACCGACGCGGCACACGCCACCAGTTCACGGCTGCGTCGGCTCCTCGAAGGCGACCCACGCAAGTTCTACTACCCGTACATGCTGGTGGTGCTCGTGATCATAGCGGGCGCGCTGCACCTGGCGTTGCCGACGAAACTGGTGCAGATCTCGGCGAACATGTCCAACCTGGGCGCGCTGATGTTCCCGTTCGCGTTGATGTACCTGAACTCCAGGCTCCCGAAGGCCGCGAGGCCGAGGCGACGGCACTACGTCATCCTCGGCCTCAACGTGATCTTCTTCGGGTTCTTCTTCATCAACTTCGCGTACGAGTTCATCACGGGCGAGGCGTTGGTCCGCTTCTAACGCAAGGGCTTCGGGTAGGCGACCGGGCTGCGATGGCCGGCCCGGTCGACTGCCCGGACGCCGAAGAACACGTTGTCCTTCGACATGTCCACCCGCGCCTCCGTCACGTCACCCACGCGGATGGCGTGTGTCCATTCCGGAGCGGTCGTCTCGCGCCACACCACCTCGTAGCCCGCCAGGTCGGGTTCGGTTCCCCGCTGCCACACCAGGTCCGTGTCGTTGGTCAGCGCGCTCGTGCGTACCTGGACGCCCTTCGGCGTGCCCGGTGCCTGGGCCAACGACCACAGCGTGGCCGCGTTCACCTTGGCCACCCTCGTGATGTACGCGAAGTCGCAGAACTCCACCAGGTCTCCGTACTGTTTACCGTTCTCCACGCGGACGTCCTGGTGCTGGTGGGCGTAGTCCTCGTTCGGCTCGGTGAACCTCGCCGCCGGGTAGCCGTTCTCCAGGAAGCCGATGTGGTCGCCGCCGCGCAGGTAGCGGTCGCGCCGGTAGATCACCCGCACGTCCATGCCCGTGTGCCGGTTGTCCGCCACCGCACGGACGAACCGCGCGAGCTGGCGGGGCGGGGAGTCGTTCTCGCCGCCCACCGAACGCCGGGTGGCCGCCTCCTCCGGGGTCTCGGCGGTGGGCACGCCCTCGGCGAACAGCCGCACCGTGTGGGGGTCGCGGGTGCCGTCGTCGGCCCGACTGCTGCCCACGATGTCGTTCGTGAACATGGCCTGCACGTCGACGCCGGCCGCCTTGTACTGCTCGGCCATGTGCGTGGCGCCGTACAGACCCTGCTCCTCGCCGGCCACCGCGGCGAACACGATCGTCGCCTTGGGCTTGCGACGGGCCATGACCCGCGCCAGCTCCATGGACACGGCCACACCGGACGCGTCGTCGTTGGCGCCCGGCGCGTCGCTCGTGGCGTTCATGATGTCCGTGACACGCGAGTCGTAGTGCCCGGACACCACGTACACCCGCTCCGGCGACACCGATCCACGCAGTGTCGCCATGACACTCGTGATCCTGGTGGGCACGGGAATGCGCCCGCCGTCGGGTTCCTGGATGTAGGACTGGAGTTCGACGGTCATCCGTCCGTCCGAGACGGACGCGTACCGCGACATCTCCGCGAAGATCCAGTCGCGGGCCGCACCGATGCCACGCACCGGATCATCCTGAGAGGACAGTGTGTGCCGGGTACCGAACGAGACCAGCTTGCGCACGGTCGCCTCGACACGCCGCTGGTCCATTTCACGCAGAATGGCCCGCAGCTCGGCATCCGGCTCCTGCGCGAGCGGGGGCCGGTCCGAGCCGTCGGAATCAGGCGAGCCGGCGGCGGTCCCCGGCACCCCCACCAGGGACACGCCACCGGCCGCCACCGATGCTGTGAGAAACGTCCTTCTAGTCGTCATTCTTCCGGTCTACACCGGCAGGTCGTCAATTACTAGAACCTCAGTGCCGCAAGGTGTTCGTAGCTGTTGCGCGCGGTGTCGAGCGGCGCGGGCTGGTCGTCGCGTTCCACCAGCCAGTACCGCACGCCCGCCCGGTCGGCCTTCTCGAAGATGCGACCGAAGTCGATCACGCCGGAGCCGACGTCGGCCCAGTTCCCGGTGCCGGTGTGGTCCTTCACGTGCAGCACGGGGAACCGGGTGGGGTTGTCGACGAACAGCTGACGCGCGTCGTGGCCCGCCCGGTCCGCCCAGCCGATGTCCAGCTCGAAGTCGACCGTTCGGGAATCGGTCTCGTTCAGCAGGATGTCGTAGAGCAGGATGCCGTCCACCACGCGGAACTCGGTGTCGTGGTTGTGGTGCAGCACGCCCATGCCCAGCTCACGGGCGGCCGCGCCGGCCTCGTTGAGCTGGCGCGCGCCGAGGCGCATGCCCTCGACCGTGTGCATGTCGCCGGGGAACGACGACAGGACCAGCCACTTCACGCCGATCGTCTTCGCGTCGGCGAGCTTGGCGGCCCAGTTGCCGACGATGTCACCGTGGCCGACGTGCAGGATCACGGGATTGAGCCGGGCCTCGCGGCACATGTCCCTGATCTCCGCCGCGGGACGCGGGAACGCGCTTACCCCGACGCATTTGTAGCCGATCTGGGCCATCGCCTTGAGGGTGCCGAGCGGGTCGACGGCGAGCAGGTCGCGCACCGTGTACAGGTGCATGCCGATGCCGCTACGGGGGATGCGGCGGCAGCCCCGGCCGGCCGCCTGTGGATCCGCTGATGCTGGTGCGGCGAGTGTCGAGGCGGCCGTGCCGGCCAGTGCCGTCGCACCGAGCAACTGGAGAAGTCGTCGCCGGTTGTACCTGGTCCATCAAGTGCGCTCCATCGGTCACGTTGGGGACCCCTGCCAAATCGGAAACTACCGGAGAAAGCGCTTTCCCGCTAGATCCTCCCGAGCGGTCGACAGCGCGGTTGACAGAACGTGAGGTTGCATGGTTCATTAGTTAAGTAACGAACCAACCAACCCCGGCAGGTGTCGATGTTCGACGATCGGAGTCCGATCTACCGGCAGATCGCCGATCAGATCGAGACCGACGTGCTCGGCGGCGTGCTGTGTGGGGATGACCAGGTGCCGTCCACGAACAAGTACGCCGCCCACTACCGGATCAACCCGGCGACCGTGGCCAAGGCGTTCAACCAGCTGGTCGACGACGGCGTGCTCTACAAACGGCGTGGTGTCGGCATGTTCGTCAGCCCGAGTGCGCCCGAGGCGCTGCGGGCCCGGCGCCGCGAGAACTTCTTCGCCGACGTGGTCGACCCGATGGTCGCCCAGGCCAAGGCGATCGGCATCGAACTGCCCGACATCGTCGAGCGGATCACCCAACTGGCGGACGAGGAAACACGATGATCGTGGAAGTGGACCGCATGTCCCTGCGGTACAACGATGTCACGGCACTCGACGAGGTGAGCTTCGCGCTGACCGGCGACAAGATCTACGGGCTGCTCGGCCGCAACGGCGCCGGCAAGTCCAGTCTGCTGGCCGTTCTCGCCGGGTATCGCCGCCACACCGTTGGCACCGTGCGGATCGGCGGGGAGCCGGTGTTCGAGAACGCGTCCGTCACCGGGCAGGTGTGCCTGATCCGCGGCACGGGTGACGCCGCGCCGAAGAGCATGAAGGTGGCCGACATCCTGCGCTTCGCGGAACTGTTGCGCCCCACCTGGGACGCGGAGTACGCGGCCGAACTGCTCGACGGTTTCGAGGTGCCGCTCGGCGTGAGCGCGGGCGCGCTGTCCCACGGCAAGCAGTGCGCGCTCGGCATCACCATGGGGCTGGCCGCACGCGCGCCGCTCACCCTGTTCGACGAGTCCTACCTGGGGCTCGACGCCCCGTCGCGGTACCGCTTCTACGACGCACTCCTGGCCGACGTGATGGCCAACCCGCGCACGGTGGTGCTGTCGACGCACCTGATCGAGGAGGTCAGCGCGTTGTTCGAGGAGGTGCTGATCCTCGACGAGGGCCGGCTGGTGCTGCACGAAGAGGCCGAGACCCTGCGGGCGGCCGGCTCGGCGGTGACGGGGGACGCCGAGCTGGTCGACCGTTTCGTCGACGGCATGCGGGTGCTCGGCACGAAGGAGCTGGGCCGCACCAAGTCGGCCATGGTCTTCGGCGAGCCGGACGACGAGTGGCGCGGCCGGGTCCGCGCCGCCGGCCTCGACCTCGGTCCGCTCGCGCTGCAGGACCTGTTCGTGCACCTCACGGAACCGACGGGAGACCGCTCATGACCCGCCATCCCCTACTGCGCATCCTGATCACCTCGCACCTGTCGTTCGTGGTCGTGGCGTGGGTGCTGTTCACGGTCGTCGTGGGATTGGTGATCGGCGGCGTCGCCCTGTCCAGCCCCGGCCCGGCGGACAGCATCTGGCACCACGCGGCCGCTCAGGCCCCACGCTGGCTGATGTTCGGCCTGGGGGTCGACGCGGTCACCACCTACCTGCGTCTCCAGCTCGCCCACGGCGGCACCCGCCGGTCCTACCTCGGCCAGACCACCGCGTACTCGGTCGTGCTGACCGGCGGGGCGGCCGCGCTGATCACCGTCGGCTACCTGCTGGAACGCGGGCTCTACGCGCTGCTCGGCCGGCCGCAACGTCTCTCCGGCGACAGCCTGTTCGACACGGCCGGCCAGTACCACGTCATCTTCGGCACCTACTGGCTCACGTTTCTCATGTGGACGGTCGCTGGCACGCTCATCGGCCTCGGTTTCTTCCGGTGGAACACCGCGGGTCTGCTGACCATCCCCTTGGGAGTGGTGCTCGTGGTGCCCGCGCTCGTGGCCGCCAGCAACAACGGGCTGCCGATCCTCGGCCGTCAACTGGCGGGAATCGAGATGTCCGACGGGCTGCTCCTCACCGCGTTCGCCGTGCTGTTCCCGCTGGGTGTCGCGCTGATCTGGGCGATCGTGCGGAACGTGCCCATGAAGTCCGCCACCGACTGAGGGGTTGCGAGGAACTCCGGTCGCGTGCGAGGTTGATCCGTATGCGCCCCCGTCCCCTGCTGGCGCTGGCAGCCGCGACCGCGATGGCGTTCGCGGCGCTCACGGCGCCCGCGCAGGCCCAGGTTCCCACTCCCGCTCTCGGCTGGCCGACCGTCGACCCGAGACCGAGCAACGCCACGATCGGCGCCGAGTTGGCCAAGCTCGCGAAGCAGAGCCGCGGCCGGATCGCCGTCCGGTCCATCGGCGACACGAACCTCGGTCAGCCCGTGTGGGCGGCGCGGGTCGGCACCGGGCCGGTGCGGATCCAGTACGTCACCCAGCAGCACGGCAACGAGCCGCTCGGCACGCCCGCGGCCATCGAGTTCCTGCGCACGGTCGGCGTCGGCAACACGCTGTGGCAGAAGTGGCTGCGCACGCGGGTCACGGTCGACGTGGTGGTGCGGGCCAACCCCGACGGCCACGACCAGGACTGGCGGTTCAACTACGACCCGGAGGCCGACCCCGAGTACGGCGAGGCCGGCAAGGGCTACGACATCAACCGCTACCACAACCCGGACATGGCGCCGGAGGACAACCCGGCCACCGAGGCCGGCCACATCCAGCGCGCGTTCGGCGAGTTCGACCCGGCCATCACCATCGACTTCCACATGCAGGGCCGCTACCTCGGCGACGACGGCCGCGAGATCACCGCGTCGCTGCTGTGGCCGACCAACCCCGGTGTGGCGCCCGAGCTGGTCGACTCGGCCAAGCAGGTGGCGGTGGTCGCCCAGCAGACGATCGACCACCTGGCGCGCGGCAACGTCAGCCAGTACCCGGGCGGCGACTACGAGGGCATCGCCCGCAACGCCTACGGCCTGCGTGGCGCCACGAGTGTGCTGCTCGAGCTGAGCGACATCGACGACGAGCAGTCCCAGATCCGTGGCGCCTACCTGACCATGCTGGCCGTGGTCCAGACCGCGGCCGACGGCTCACTCAACCGGATCGACCCCGCGCGGGCCGACGCCATCCCGCCGCGCGGTGACCCGATCGACGCGCGCACGATCGATTCGGCCGACTGACCCTTTCCGTTCTACCGATGAGGCCGCCTTGGCTGCCCCATCGGACATGGCTCGCGTTCGACCGTATTTCCTGCTCATCACCGGTGCTCTACTGAGGCGTATCCCCTCGCCGACGAAGAGGTGAACCGTCTTGATGAGCAAGGACAACGCACGGGCCCGCCACCGGCTCAGGGGCCGGCCGATGCGCGGCGCGGCGTGGTTGACCGAGCACAATGGACAGTCGCCGCGCGGCCGGCACCGCTATGTCAAGGCGCCGTCGGGCGGGTTGATGGCGGTGAGCGCGGTGCTGTTGGCCGCGTCGGCCGTCTCGTCCGGGGTGACGGCCGACGTGCCGGACGCGCCCGCGCCCGTGGAGGACGACTACGCGGGTGCCGGCGGCAACTCGGCGCCGACCGCCTCGTTCCCGCGTGGCGTCATGCGGATGCGGACCATGAGCGACGAGATCGTGCACAGCGGTCCCGTGTCGTTCACGGGCAGCATTCCGTCGACCGTGCTGGACGCGTACCGGAAGGCACACGAGCGGACCAATCTCACGCAGCCCAACTGCCACATTCCGCTGGAGCTGCTGGCCGCCATCGGCAAGGTCGAGTCGGGGCACGCCCGGGGTGGGCGGGTCGACGCCACCGGTCGGACAGTGTCGCTGATCCTGGGCCCGGTGCTCAACGGCGGCGCGTTCGCCGCGATCCGGGACACCGACGGCGGCACGCTGGACGGCGACGCGACGTGGGACCGCGCGGTCGGGCCGATGCAGTTCATCCCCGGCACGTGGGCGCGGTGGGAGTCCGACGGCAACGTGGACGGCACCGCCGATCCGCACAACGTGTACGACGCGAGCCTGGCCGCCGCGAGGTACCTGTGCGCGGCGAACCGCGATCTCGGCACGCCCGCCGGGCTCGACGCCGCCGTGCTCAGCTACAACCACTCGACCAGTTACCTGGCGCTGGTGCGGTCGTGGATGGACGTGTACCGCAGCGGCACCATCGAGGTCGGCGACCTGTCGTTGCCGCTCACGGATCCGGTGGCGCAGGCGGGCCTCCCGCCGGCACTCCCACCGGGGACGCCTCCAGGCACACCACCGGCCACGCCACCGGTCACCCCGCCCACCACTCCTCCCACGCCGCCGCCGACCACGCCGCCGACCACGCCGCCGACGACACCCCCGACCGAACCGCCCACGGAACCGCCGACCGAACCGCCGACGACTCCCCCGACAACACCGCCCACCGAACCCCCGACGACTCCCCCGACGGAGCCACCCACGGAGCCACCCACGGAGCCGCCGACGAGCGAGCCGGCGAACTGCGGCCTGGTGGGCGGCCTGGTCGGAGTGGTGGGCGGGCTGCTCGGCGCCCCGAACCAGCCCTGCTGAGACCCGCGAGTCTCCCTCCCCCGACACGCGAGTTGGCGGTTCACGGCGGGCCCGGCCGGTCACGAACCGCCAACTCGTGGGTCCTGCCGGGGAGACTCGCGGGTTCTAGTTCGGGGGCTCGGGTGGGTTGGGTCCGCCGCCCTGGCGGGTGCTCAGCTCGCTGATCGACGTGGCCGCGGCCGTGTCACCGTCGACGGTGGCGATGACCGTCACCGTGTCGCCCTCCTCGATGCCGTCGGTCCGGGAGGTCTCGTCGTCGATGACGTAGGTGCGGCTGAAGTCGTCCTCGCTCTCGAGGGTGATCGAGGTGTCGGTCAGTTCGGTCACCTCGCCCGTCTGGAACTCGCCGTGCGGGATCTCGAACATCATCAGCGGGCCGCCGTCACCGCCGCCGGGCGGCATGATGTGCAGCCCGCCGGGGCCGCCGGCGCCCTGGTCGGTGTTGGTCGAGCCGCTGGCCGCGTAGATGGCGACGCCGCCCGCGGCCGCGATCCCCACCGCCACGCCCGCCGCGATCAGTGTGCGGCGCAGCGTCCAGCGCGTGCCGGATGGCTGGGGTGCGCCCCAGTTCTGTGCGACAGGGGCCTGGGTCGGCTGTTCGGTCGGCTGCTCGGCCGGAGTGTTCTCAGTCATGACGCCACCATCGACCGGCCACCTGTGTCCGGGCTGTGTGTGCCGTCGGCGGGTGCTGTGACCCGAATCCACCGTGCCGGATCCACAGTGATCGCACAGGTTCTCCACAGCCACGTCTCATGAGGACGGGTGACGATTGCCGGCATGGTGGCGAGGACCGAGCTGCGGCGACCGGACGGCCAGCCGGTCCGCGTCCTGGTGGTGGACGACGAACCGACGTTGGCCGAGCTGGTGGTGATGGCGCTGCGGCTGGAGGGCTGGGAGGTGCGTGGCGCACTCGACGGTCTGGCGGCCGTGCGTGCGGCGCGTGAGTTCCAGCCGGACGCCGTGGTGCTCGACGTGATGCTGCCCGATCTCGACGGGCTCGAGGTGCTCCGCCGCATGCGGGCCGACGCGCCGACGCTCCCCGTCCTGTTCCTCACGGCCAAGGACGCGGTCGAGGACCGCATCGCCGGGCTGACGGCCGGCGGCGACGACTACGTCACCAAACCGTTCAGCCTGGAGGAGGTCACGTTGCGGCTGCGCGGCCTCATGCGCCGCACGGGTGTCACCGAGGCCAACGACGGCGCCACCCTCGTGGTCGGCGACCTCACCCTCGACGAGGACAGCCGCGAGGTGCACCGCGGTGGCGAGCCGGTGGAGCTGACGGCCACCGAGTTCGAGCTGCTGCGATACCTGATGCGCAACCCCCGCAGGGTGTTGAGCAAGGCCCAGATCCTGGATCGCGTGTGGCACTACGACTTCGGCGGTCAGGCGAACATCGTGGAGCTGTACATCTCCTACCTGCGCAAGAAGATCGACGCCGGGCGCGCACCGATGATCCACACCATGCGGGGCGCGGGCTATGTCCTCAAACCGGGTCGGTGAGCGCCGGGGGCTGGAGTCGTGGTCGCTGCGCGTCCGGCTGGTGGTCGAGCAGATCGCGTTGCTCACGCTGGTGTGTGTGGTGATCGTGGTGGTCACCGAGTTGGCGCTGCGGGCGTTCCTCGTGGACCAGCTGGACGACCGCCTGGCCGAGGCCAAGGTCCGCACCTACATCCAACCGCCACCCACCCCGCCGGGGATGCAGGCGCCCGGACCGGCGGCCGGCACGTTCGACGCGACCATTGTGGACGGGGTGGTGCGGGAGGCGAAGCAGGCCACGAGTGAGGGCGGGATCAGGGCACTGTCCACTTCGGAGTACGCCGAACTCCTCGCGCTGCCCACGGACGGCGAGGCCTACACCCGCGACCTCGGTGCGCTCGGCGAGTTCCGGCTGAGCGCCGACGAGCGGCGCGACGGCGACGTGATCATCACCGGGCTGCCGACCGCCGACATGGACGACACGCTGCTGAGCGTCGGGCTCATCCTGGGCGGCGTCACGCTCGCCGGGCTGCTCGCCGCGGCGGTCGGCGGCGCGCTCATCGTGCGGCGTGCACTGGCGCCACTGCAGCGGGTGGCCGCGACCGCGAGCCGGGTGGCGGAGCTGCCGCTCGACCGCGGTGAGGTGGACGACATCGAACGCGTGCCGGCACGCATCGCCGACCCACGAACGGAAATCGGGCAGGTGGGGCTCGCGCTGAACCGGATGCTCAGTCACGTGCACAACGCGCTCACCGCGCGACACGAGAGCGAGACCCGGGTCCGGCAGTTCGTGGCGGACGCGAGCCATGAGCTGCGCACGCCGCTGGCCGCCGTGCGTGGGTATGCCGAGTTGGTGCGCCGGGGCACCCCGGACGTGGCACACGCGATCGGCCGGGTGGAGTCGGAGGCTCGTCGGATGACGACCCTCGTGGAGGACCTGCTCCTGCTGGCCCGCCTGGACTCCGGCCGTCCGCTCGACTCCTCCACAGTGGACCTGTCGCGGCTGGTGGTCGACGTGGTGAGCGACGCGCGGGTGGCCGGTCCCGAGCACCACTGGCGGCTCGAACTGCCGTCGTCCCCCGTCCTGGTGACGGGCGACGACGCCAGGCTGCACCAGGTGTTGGCGAACCTGCTGTCGAACGCGCGCACCCACACCCCGGCCGGCACCACCGTCACCACCGGACTGTCCACAACGGACCACGCGGTGACGCTCACCGTGACCGACGACGGCCCCGGCATCCCCGCGGATCTGCTACCCGAGGTGTTCGAACGCTTTGCCCGGGGCGACTCGTCCCGGTCCAGGGCGGCGGGCAGCACCGGTCTGGGTCTGGCGATCGTGGCGGCCGTGGTGCAGGCACACCACGGCACGGTCTCCGTGCGCAGTCGGGGCGGCCGCACGGTCTTCGAGGTGGTCCTCTCACAGCGCCCGCACAGCGGCAACACATAGCCCACCCAGCGGCGCGGCCGACCGTAGTGGCATGACTCTCACGCTGCCCGAACGAGGTGCCATCGACACCGACGGGAACGGGCCGGTGCTGGACGTGGTGGTGCCCGTGTACAACGAGGAGCGCGACCTCGAACGGTGTGTCCGGCGCCTGCACCAGCACCTCACCGACGGATTCCCCTACCGGTTCCGCATCACGGTGGCGGACAACGCGAGTGTCGACGCCACGCTCGCCGTGGCGTCGGCACTCGCCGCCGAACTGCCCGAGGTCACCGTCGTTCACCTCCCGGAGAAGGGCCGGGGCCGCGCCCTGCACGCCGCCTGGTCCACTTCGGACGCTCCGGTGCTCGCCTACCTCGACGTGGACCTGTCGACCGACCTGGCCGCGTTGCCGCCGCTGATCGCACCGCTCCTTTCCGGACACTCCGACCTGGCCATCGGCAGCAGGCTCGCGCGTGGCGCGCGGGTGGTGCGCGGACCCAAGCGGGAGCTGATCTCGCGGGCCTACAACCTGGTGCTGCGCGGCACGTTGGCCGCGCGGTTCTCCGACGCGCAGTGCGGGTTCAAGGCCATCCGCGCCGACGTGGCCAAGGGATTGTTGCCGCACGTGGGTGACACCGGCTGGTTCTTCGACACCGAGTTGTTGGTGCTGGCCGAACGTACGGGGCTGCGCATCCACGAAGTGCCGGTCGACTGGATCGACGACCCGGACAGCCGGGTCGACCTGCTGGCCACGGCGGTCGCCGACCTGCGGGGGATCGCCCGACTCGCCAGGGCGTTGGCGAACGGGACCATCCCCATAGGACAGTTACGGATCCAGTTGGGCCGAGGACCGATCGAGGGTGTGCCACCCGGACTGGTGCGGCAGCTGACCCGGTTCGCCATGGTGGGCGTGGCGAGCACGCTCGCGTATCTCCTGCTGTTCTCGTTGCTGCGCACGGGACTGAGCGCGCAGGCCGCGAACTTCGGCGCGCTCGCCGTGACGGCCGTGGCCAACACGGCGGCCAACCGGCGGTTCACGTTCGGCGTGCGTGGGCGGCACCTGGCCGGTCGGCACCAGTTCGAGGGCCTGATCGTGTTCGGGCTGGGGCTCGCGCTCACGAGTGGTGCGCTCGCCGTGGTGACTGCGCCGAACCGGGTGGTGGAGCTGGTGGTGCTCGTGGCGGCCAACCTGGCGGCCACCGTCCTGCGGTTCCTGCTCTTCCGTGGCTGGGTCTTCCACCCCCGCCGCCAGGGTGGTGCCCGATGACCGCGCGCACGCACCGGCTGCTCGTGGTGCTCCTGCTGGCCGGCACGGCCGTGCTGTACCTGTGGAACCTCACGGCTTCCGGCTGGGGCAACGAGTACTACGCGGCCGCCACCCAGGCCGGCACGCAGAGTTGGCAGGCGTTGCTGTTCGGCTCGCTCGACGCGGGCAACGTGGTCACCGTGGACAAACCGCCGGCCGCGTTGTGGTTGTCCGGGTTGTTCGCCCGCGTGTTCGGCTTCTCGTCGTGGAGCGTGCTCGCGCCGCAGGCACTGGCCGGGGTCGCGTCCGTCGCGCTGCTGTACGCGACCGTGCGGCGTACGTCCGGGCCGGTCGCCGGGCTGCTCGCCGGGGCGGCGTTCGCGTTGACCCCGGTGGCAGCGTTGATGTTCCGGTTCAACAACCCGGACGCGTTGCTCACGTTGCTGCTCCTGGTCGGCGCGTACGCGACCGTGCGGGCCGTGGAGAAGGGCAGCGTCGGCTGGCTGGCGCTCGCCGGGGCGGCTGTGGGGTTCGGGTTCCTCACGAAGATGTTGCAGGCGTTCCTCGTGCTACCGGCGCTCGGGCTCGCTTATCTGGTGGCCGCACCGATTTCGCTCGGCCGTCGTATCGCACACCTTGCCGTGGCGTTGGGTGCGGTGGTCGTCTCCGTGGGCTGGTACGTGGTCCTGGTCGCGTTGTGGCCAGCCGGTTCGCGACCGTACATCGCGGGGTCGACCGACGACAGCGTGCTGGAACTGGCGCTCGGTTACAACGGGCTGGGCCGCATCTTCGGGGCCTCCGGGCCTGGTGGTGGCGGTGGTGGGAACGTCGCGTTCGGCGGCGATTCGGGGCTGGGACGCATGTTCGGCGCGTCGTTCGGCGGAGAGGTCTCGTGGCTGCTGCCGGCCGCGCTGATCGCGCTCGGTGCGGGGCTGTGGTTCACCCGGCGGGCGCCGCGCACCGACCCGACGCGGATGGCGTTGCTGCTGTGGGGCGGCTGGCTCGTGGTCACGGCGCTGGTGTTCAGCCTGATGACGGGCATCGTGCACCCGTACTACGCGGTCGCGCTGGCGCCCGCGATCGCCGCGCTGGTCGCCATCGCGGGGTGCGAACTGTGGCGCGGTCGGAGTCACACGCCGGCGCGCGCGGTGCTTGCCGCGCTGGTGGCGGTCACGGGCGTGTGGAGCGTGATCCTGTTGGGCCGCACGACGTGGCTGCCGCCGCTGCGGTGGGTGATCCTGGCGGCGACGGTCGTGGTGGCGACGGCGTTGTTCCTCGGCGTGCGCCGGATGGCGGTGGCGGCGGTGGTGGCGGCGGTGGTGACCATGCTGGCCGGAACGGCCGCGTTCACGGTGGCCACGGCCGCGACGCCCCACGGCGGGTCGATCCCGCTGTCCGGCCCGGCGCAGGGCCAGACCATGGGCGGCGGCATGGACCCGGGCCTGGTGACCGACGAGGTGGCCCGCCTACTGGCCGACACGGACACGAAGTGGGCGGCCGCCACGAGCAACGCGTCGGGCGCCGCGGGTCTCGCGCTGGCGTCCGGGCGACCGGTCATCGGGACGGGCGGGTGGAGCGGCTCGGACCCGGCGCCGACGCTCGCGGAGTTCCAGGCGTATGTCGAGAGTGGACAGATCGGCTACTACGTGACAGCGGGCGGCGGCATGCGCGGCGACTCCTCGATAGCCGAGTGGGTGGCCGACAACTACGAAGCCCAAACCATCGACGGCCAAACCCTCTACGACCTCCGCCTCTGATCTACCAGCTGCCTCGGTGATCGGGGATGGCGAAGACCAGGGGGATCGCGGCTATGAGGAGGACGGCCAGGACCACGAAGCCGTGGGCCTGGGTCATCGCGGGGTTGGTGCTGCCCGCCATCACGGCGGTCATCACCGACACCGCGATGATCGCGCCGCTCTGGCGGAACATCCCCCGCAGCCCGGCGATCGACGCGATCTGGTCCGGCGCCAGTTGGAGGCCGGCGTTGTTCGTGGCCGGCACGCCCATGCCCATGCCGAGGCCCGTGATGCCCGCCGCGATCATCAGCCACACGTAGCCCGACAGGCCGGGCGGTGGGGTCGCCATCAGGACGAAGCCCACGATCAGCGTGCCGAACCCGACGATCATCGGCACGCGCGTGCCAAGTCTGCGCAGCGCCAGGACGGCCAGCGCCGCGATGCAGATCATCCCCGCGCCGCGGGCCGTCAGCAGGGTGCCCGCCGAGAGCGGGTCCAGGCCGTAGCGGTCCTCCGCGTACAGGGGAACCAGCGCGCCGAAGCCGATAGCCGCGCCGCCGAACAGGAGGTTCAGCAGGTTCATGGCGCCGAAGCCGCGACCACGCAGCAGCGTCAGCGGGATGAACGGCTCGCGGTGCCGCACGGTGTGCCGGACGAACAGCGCGGCCGCGGCCATCGCGCACAGCTCCGGCACCAGGAACCACGGGCTGGTCAGGCCCAGGTCCAGGTTGGTCATCCCGTACATGGCGGTCAGCATGAGCGTGGCCAGCAGGCCGAGCCCCAGGAAGTCCATCCGCGCCGCAGGCCGCCGCTCGGTCTCGCTGATCAGCCGCACCCCGAGACACACGATGAGGATGCCGATCGGCACGTTCACCAGGAAGATCGTGCGCCACGACGAGTAGCTGACGATGATGCCGCCGAGGATCGGCCCGAGAATCCCACCGATCGGGAAGATGCTCGTGAACATGCCGATGGCGCGGTCGCGCTGGCGGCCGTACTGCTCGCCGATGATGCCGGTGGCGGTCGGCAGGAACGCGCCGCCGCCGAGTGCCTGCACGGCCCGCAGCGCCACGAGCATGTAGATGTTCTGTGCGAAACCGCAGGCCAGCGAGGCCGCGGTGAACACACAGATGGCCACGATGAACACGCGTTTGCGGCCGAAGTGGTCGCCGAGCCGTCCGGCCAGGGGCATGGCGATGATCTGGCCGAGCGAGTAGATGGTGAGGGTCCAGCCGCTCCAGGTCAGCTCGGCACGGAGGTCGTCCTGGATCGCACCCAGCGCGGTCGCGACAATGGTCTGGTCGATCGACGCCATGAACAGCGCGATCGCCACCACCGCGAAGACCAGGTGCCGGCGCGGCTTCGGCTCGGCATCGGGCAGAACGGGCCGCGAAGTGCCTCCTATGCTTCGCATCCCCATAGGCCAACAATAAGTTGCTTGCAGGCAAGCAAACAATACCTGTGTGACCCGGGAGGCACGAATGGACGCCGAAGCAGTGACCCGGCTACGCCGAGTGATCGGCAAGCTGGCTCGGCTGTTCAACGCCTCGTCGGTCAGTGAGGACCTGACGCCCACGCAGGCGTCCGTGCTCGGCCTGGTGGCCTTCCGCGGTCCGATCGGCTCGGCCGAGCTGGCCGACCTCGAGGGCCTGAACCCCACGATGCTGTCGCGCGTGGTGTCCAAACTGGACGCCGACGGCCTGATCCGCAGGCAGGCCGACCCCGCCGACCAGCGGGCCGTGCTGCTGGAGGCCACCGAACAGGGCCGCGAGGTGCACCTGCGCCTCATCGCCGCGCGCACCGACACGGTCACGAAGATCCTGGCCGACCTGCCCCCGGACGTGGCCGAAGCACTGCGCGAGGCGCTCCCCGCGTTGGAGGCACTGGCCGAGGGCCTGCGCACCAAGCGGCGGTAACACTTCGACCGATCCTCGAGTGCTCGTGTAGACCGCCGGGCGAACCTCGGTCCATCGCAACGGGACCTTAGGAGGATCGCCGTGACCGCAGCCGCTTTCGCTGCCGTGTCCGCAACCTCAGCCGAGCCGGTGGAATGGGTGAGCTGCACCAAGTGCCGCTCCCTGGTCTATGACAAGCGGTTGAGCCGAAGCCTTCGGGTGTGCCCGGACTGTGGCCACCACGGCCGGGTCGGCGCCCGCGACCGGCTCGACCAGCTCCTCGACGCGGGCACCGTCGAGATCCTGGACCTGCCGGTGCGCTCGGCGGACCCGCTGAACTTCACGGACAGCAAGCCCTATCCGGTGCGGCTGGCCGACGCGCGGCGCAGGACCGGTCTCGCCGAGGCTGTGGTGTGCGCGAGCGGCACGGTGGAGGGCAACCCGCTGGTCGTGGCGGTCATGGACTTCTCGTTCATGGGCGGCAGCCTCGGCGGCGCGGTCGGCGAGCTGATCACGCTGGCCGGCGAGACGGCGCTCGAACGGCGGGTACCGCTGCTGATCGTGACCGCCTCGGGCGGCGCCCGCATGCAGGAGGGCGCGGTCGCGCTCATGCAGATGGCGAAGACCAGCCAGATGCTCGGCCAGCTCGACGAGGCCGGACTGCTGACCATCTCGCTGATCACCGACCCGACCTTCGGCGGCGTGGCGGCGTCGTTCGCCACCCTGTGCGACGTGATCATCGCCGAGCCGGGCGCCCGGCTCGGGTTCGCCGGCCGCCGGGTGATCGAGCAGACGATCAAGCAGACCCTGCCGCCGGACTTCCAGACGGCCGAGTTCCTGCTGGCCAACGGCCTGATCGACGCCATCCGGCCGCGTCAGGAGCTGCGCGGCACGCTGGCTCGGCTGCTGGCGATCGGTAACGGCGGCAAACCTCAGGTGCCCGCCCGCGACGACCGTGAACTCGCGGTGACGGAGACCGGCGAGCACGACCCGTGGCAGGTGGTGCAGCGCGCCAGGGACCTCAAGCGCCCGACCACCACCGACTACTTCGGCATGCTGCTCGACGACTTCGAGGAGCTGCGCGGCGACCGGCTGGGCGAGGACAACTCGTCGATCGTCGGCGGCCTCGGCCGGCTGGCCGGCATCCCCGTGGTGGTGCTCGGCCACCAGAAGGGACACACGGCCGCCGAGCTGTCGGCACGCAACTTCGGCATGCCCACCCCGGCCGGCTACCGCAAGGCCGCGCGGCTCATGCGGCTCGGCGCGAAGCTCGGCCTGCCCATCATCTCGATCATCGACACGCCCGGCGCGTATCCGGGCAAGGAGGCCGAGCAGCACGGCCAGGCGATCGCCATCGCCGAGAACATCCGGCTCATGTCCGGGCTTCCGGTGCCCGTGATCAGCGTGATCACCGGCGAGGGCGGCAGTGGCGGCGCGCTCGCTCTCGGGGTGGCGAACCGGGTGCTGATCTGCGCGAACGCCGTCTACTCGGTGATCAGTCCGGAAGGGTGCGCGGCGATCCTGTGGAACGACCCGGCCGCCGCACCGAAGGCCGCGGCCGCGCTGCGGATGACGGCCGCCGAGTTGCTGCCGCTCGGCATCGTCGACCAGATCGTGCCCGAGCCGCCGGGCGGCACGCAGGCCGACCACGTGACGGCCGGTCAGAACCTGAAGGACGCACTGCTGGACACCCTGCGCGACCTGGTGCCGCTCGACGGGCCGGCGCTGGTCGCCGACCGCCGGGCGCGGTTCCGCGCATTCGGCCGCTGATCTTTCGGAAAGGCAGGACCATGAACTACCAACTCCCCCGCGCCGTCAACGGGCACACCGCCGACGAACCGGACACCGCCATGCTCGACGCCGTCCGCCGCACGGCCGCCGACTTACTGGCCAGGTCGCCGCAGCCGCCGAGCACGCTGAACGTGCGGGCGGGTGGGATCTCCGTGGAGATGGCCTGGAGCGCTCCGACCGAGGCCGCACCGGTGGCCGTCACCCCGGTCACGCTCGCCTCCGTGCCGAGCGCGCCGGTCGGCGAGACCGTGAAGGCCGCGACGGTCGGCGTGTTCTACCGCTCGTCGTCGCCGGGCGCTCCGCCGTTCGTGTCCGAGGGTGACGAGATCGCTCCCGGACAGCAGGTGGCGATCATCGAGGCCATGAAGCTGATGCTGCCCGTGGAGGCCGACCGCGGCGGGCGGATCGCCGAGGTGCTGGTGGGCGACGGCGAGGCCGTGGAGTTCGGCCAGCCGCTGTTCCGGCTCGCTGACGAGATCACCGAGCAGGCGGCATGACCATGTTCGACACGATTCTCATCGCCAACCGCGGCGAGATCGCCGTGCGGGTGCTGCGGGCCTGCCGTGAGCTGGGCATTCGCACGGTGGCCGTCCATTCGACGGTCGACCGGGACTCCGCGGTGGTGCGGATGGCCGACCGGTCCGTGCAGATCGGTCCGGCGCCCGCCAGGCAGAGCTATCTCAACGTGCCGGCCGTGATCGAGGCGGCCAGGCTGACCGGTGCGCAGGCGATCCACCCGGGCTACGGCTTCCTGTCGGAGGACGCCGACTTCGCCGAGATCTGCGAGTCGAACGGGATCACGTTCATCGGGCCGCCGGCGTCGGTCATGGCCGTGCTCGGCGACAAGACGTCGGCCAGGGCGGCCATGACGAAGGCCGGCCTGCCGCTGCTGCCCGGCAGCGTCGAGCCGCTGGCCGACGTCGAGTCGGCCAAGCGGCTGGCCGACGAGATCGGCTATCCGGTGATCATCAAGGCGGCCGCGGGCGGCGGCGGACGTGGTATGTCCATTGTGGACTCTCCGTCGGACTTCTCCCGAACCTACCTGCAGACCAGGGCGACCGCGCTGCAGCTGTTCGGCGACGCCAGGGTGTACGTCGAGCGGTACCTGCCGTCCGCGCGGCACGTGGAGATCCAGGTGTTGGCCGACCGGTACGGCAACGCCATCCACCTCGGCGAGCGGGACTGCTCGGTGCAGCGGCGGCACCAGAAGCTCGTGGAGGAGACCCCGGCGCCGGGTCTGCCGAAGGAGCTGACCGACCGGATGGGCGCGGCGGCCGTGCGTGGCGCGCTGGCCACCGGGTACGTCGGCGCCGGCACGTTCGAGTTCCTGGTGGACACCGAGAACCGCTTCTACTTCATGGAGGTGAACTGCCGCATCCAGGTGGAGCACCCGGTGACCGAGATGGTGACGGGTGTCGACCTGATCGCCGAGCAGTTGCGGGTGGCCGCCGGGGAACCGCTGCGGCTGCGGCAGGAGGACGTGGTGCTGAGCGGCGCGGCCATCGAGTGCCGGGTGAACGTGGAGGATCCGAAGCGGAACTTCGCGCCGGCGCCGGGTGTTCTCACGACGTTCACCCCGCCGGGCGGGCCGTTCGTGCGTGTCGACACCCACGGGTTCACCGGCTACAAGGTGCCGGCGGCGTACGACTCGTTGCTGGCCAAAGTGATCGTGTGGGCACCGGACCGGACGCAGGCGATCGCGAGGATGCGCCGCGCACTCGGCGAGTTCGAGGTCGATGGTCCGGGCGTGCACACCACGCGGGAGTTCCTCGACCAGGTGCTGGCCGACCCGGAGTTCGCGGAGGGCAAGCACGATACGGGACTCGTCGCGCGCCTGCTTGACTCCTGACGCCTCGTTGTCCCCCGTGCAGTCGTGCCAGTAGCCTGGCCGAGGCACGGGTGGGTCGAGCGAGGGGAATCGGATGCCGCGAACGGAGGCTGTCGCGCAACGCACGTACGGGGGCAGATCGGCGGCCGACCGCAGGGCCGAACGGCGGCAACGGCTGCTGAAGGCCGGGCTGGAGCTGTTCGGCACCGAGGGTTATGCGGCCGCGTCCATCGAGAAACTGTGCACCCATGCCGGTGTCTCGACGCGCAATTTCTACGAGGAGTTCACGAGCCGCGAGGAATTGCTGATCGCGCTGCACGTCACGGTGATCGAGCGGTCGTTCAAGGCGGTGACGCTCGCGTTCGAGAATGCGCAGGACGCGCCGCTTTCCGAGCGCTACGAACTGGCCGTCCGCGCTTTCATCACCACCACGGCCAGCGACCCGCGCTGGGCCCGACTGTCCTATGTCGAGGTCATCGGCGTGAGTGACGTGGTCGAACGGCACCGGATCGCGTGGCGCGAACGGTGGTCGGCCTTCCTGGTGGCCGAGGCCAACCGCGCGGTGGCGCGCGGCGAGGCACAGCCCCGCGACTTCCGCCTCGGCACGGTCGCGCTGATCGGCGCGGTCAACGAGGTTGTGCACCATTATTCGATCAGCAATGGGCGAATCACGCTCGACGAAGTAATTGCTGAAATTGTCCGACTGGCGATGGCGACGGTGACCGCTCCATGATTCTCTCAGCACAGGCCAGCGCGGCCGAACTGCTTCGGGTGCTCGGCGTGGTCGCCGAGTCGTCCGCCGATTCGGTCGACCAGGCGGCCGAACTGTTCGCCGCGTGCATCGCGGCCGACGGCGTGGTCCAGGCGTTCGGCACCGGACACTCCCAGGGCACGGCCCTCGAGGTGGCCGGCCGGGCGGGTGGGTTCATCCCCACCAACCGGATCGCGCTGAGCGACCTGGTGCAGTTCGGCGGCGAGGACCCGTCCGTGCTGGCCGACCCCATGCTGGAGCGGCGCGCAGACGTGGCCGAGCGGCTGTACACGTTGGCCGCGCCCGCGCCCCACGACCTGTTCGTGATCGCGTCCAGCTCCGGGGTGAACCCGTCGGTGGTCGAGATGGCACACGTGGTGACGTCGAACGGGCACAAGCTGATCGCCATCACGTCGGTGCAGCACAGCTCGCAGGTGCCGACCAAGCACGAGTCCGGCAAGCGGCTGTCCGACCTGGCCGACGTGACGCTGGACAACGGCGCCCCGTACGGCGACACGCTGTTCAAACTGCCCGACGGCTCGTCGGCCGGCGCGGTGTCGTCGCTGACCGCCGGCCTGCTGGTGCAGATGGTGGTGGCCGAGTCGGTGCGCAAACTGCTGGACCGCGGCATCGAACCGCCGGTGTACGTGTCGAACAACGTGCCGGGCGGCTACGAACGCAACCAGGGCTTCGAGGCCCGCTACGAAGGTCGCATCCGCCGGACCGCGTCCTAGACCATCCCGATGAAGGTTGTGCTGAGCTGCGCCACGTCGATCGACGGCTACCTCGACGACGCGAGTTCGCAGCGGTTGATCCTGTCGAACGCCGCGGACTTCGACCGGGTGGACGCGCTGCGCGCCGACGCCGACGCGATCCTCGTGGGGGCCAACACCATCCGGGCGGACAACCCGCGGCTCCGGGTTCGCTCGGCCGAGCGCCGGGCGGCACGGGAGGCCGCCGGTCGGCCGGCGACGCCGTTGCGGGTCACGCTGTCCCGGTCGGGGAACGTGCCGTCGTCCTTCGTCGATGACAACACGATCGTGTACGGCGACATCGCGCTTCCGGAGTTGCTCGCCGACCTCGCCGATCGCGGTGTGCGGCGGCTCCTCGTGGAGGGCGGCGGTTCGGTACTGACCTCGTTCCTGACGGAGGGGTTGGCCGACGAGCTGTGGCTGGCCGTGGCGCCGTTCTTCGTGGGTGACTCGCGGGCACCCCGGTTCGTCCATGATGGACAGTTCTCCCGCGCGGTGCTGGCTTCCATGCACCGACTGGGAAACGTGGCGGTGCACCACTATTTGTTCTCGCAGTCTGCTGTGGACGCACACTGGTTGACCGAGGCGATCGAGGTGTCCCGCCTCTGTCCGCCGTCGGAGTCGGCGTTCGCGGTGGGCGCGGTCATCGTCGATGCCCAGGGTGAGGAACTGGCCCGCGGCTACTCCCGCGAGACCGACGACAAGGTGCACGCCGAGGAGTCGGCGCTCGCGAAGCTGGACTCCGTGCCGGCCGGTGCCACCATCTACAGCTCGCTGGAACCCTGTGGGCAGCGGAAGTCCCGGCCACGCACGTGTACGGACCTCATCCTGGCGGCCGGCATCCGGCGGGTGGTCTTCGCCATGCGCGAGCCCCCGATCTTCGTCCCGGGCGACGGCGCGGAGAAACTGGCAGCCGGGGGCGCGACCGTGGTGGAACTCCCGGAACTGGCCCCGGCTGTCGCGGCGATCAACAACCACCGCTAACCGCATGTTGCCATGTCGACATGGGGGCTAGGCCAGCCACAGGAGGTTGGCCAGGGTGACCGGGGCCAGGCCCGGTTGGCTGTACGTGCCGGGGAGTTGGTGGCCCGCAGTTGCGCCCGGGGGTTCAGCGGGAGCGGGCACGTCCACGGGTTTGCCGCCGTACGGGGCGTTCTGCGAACCACGTACGGAGATCGGGCTGCCCGGCGGTTCCGCGCAGTACGCCTGCTGGTTCGGGGGGACGTCCGCCGTGTCGTTCGCCGGGCGTTGTCGCGTCGTCTCGTAGCCCCTGGTGCACGCGAACGGGTCGTTGAACGTCAGCACCAGGCTCAGGTGCCCCGTGCCGTCCGGGTTGGCGCCCGGCGACGCGGCCGTGACCATCGGGAACGCCACCAGCATGTGCTCCAGCCCGTCCGTTCTGGTCTGCGTCACCTGCACGGTGGTCAGCAGGTTCGCCAGGATGATGCCCAACTCCTGGCCCGAGTCACGCAGGATCTCCGTCACCTGCGTGGCCACCAGGGGCGTCGCCGAGATCAGCCGCCGCAGGTCCGGGTCCGACGTCTTCAGTTGCTCGGCCAGCAGGCGTAGGTCCGTGCTGTACGCGGAGATCAGGTCCGACTGCGCCGCCTGGGTCTCCAGCACCACCTGACCGTTGGCCAGCAACGACGTCGTCTGCGGCAGGTGGATCGTCGCCAGCGACGTCAGCTCCCCCGCGCTGTCCAGCAGCACCTGCAACGCCGGGCCCGTGTCCCGAAAGGCCTTGTCCAGCTCGTCCACCGTGGTGCGCAACGCATCCTGCGGGACGCTGGTCACCAGGTTGTCCAGATTGGTCAGCAAGGTGTCCGGAGTGGACGGGATACTGGTGCGCCCGCGCGGGATCACCGAACCCTCCACAAGGTACGGTTCGCCCCTCGACGAGGGCTGGAGATCGACGTACTGTTCGCCCACGGCCGACCTGTTGGCCACCACGGCCGACGTGTCCCTCGGGATGCGCGGCGCGTCGTCCTCGATGTCCAGCACCACGTCCACGCCCGTGTCGGACAGGCGCAGCGACTCGACCCGGCCCACCGTCACCCCACGATAGGTCACCTCGGCGTTCGCGAAGATCCCGCCGGAGTCGGACAGTTCCACGGTCACGCGGTAGCCCCGGGCACCGAACAGCCGGTCCAGGCCCGCATACGTGCCACCGACATAGGCGATGCCCACCACGGCGATCAACGCGAACAGGAGCAGCCGGACCTTCGTCGCCCGCAACAACATCAGCGCCCACCACCCAACAACGCACCCAGCAGCCCGGCCAGGCCACCGTCCGCGATCGGTGCCGGCAGCGTCGGAACCGGCAGCAGCGGCGCCTCCCCCGACGAAGGCGGCTGCTCTCCGGGGATGGTGCCGGGGATCGGCAGCAGTGGGCCCTTCGTGTTGCGTATGTTCTCGAGCACCACACTCAGGTCGAGGTCGAACGTCACGTCCACGTTCACGAAGTCACCCTCGACCGCGTTCAGGAAGTAGTCGGTGAACGGATACGTCACCAGGAGCTGCAACGAGTTCGGCAGATCCGCCCCCGCCTCCGCCAGCTTCCCGACGGTCGGCGCCAGCAACGTCAGATCGGCCACCAGGTCGTCGCGGCTGCGGTTGATCGTGTCGACCGCCACGGTCGACAGGTTCTCCAACGCGCCGAGCATGGTCACCAGGGAGTTGCGCTGCTCGGTCAGCACCCGCAGGC
The DNA here is from genome assembly GCA_963825445.1 of uncultured Actinomycetota bacterium. Classification (GTDB taxonomy): domain Bacteria; phylum Actinomycetota; class Actinomycetes; order Mycobacteriales; family Pseudonocardiaceae; genus Actinophytocola. The sequence goes on along the minus strand of CAWGTM010000015.1, from coordinate 155,822 downwards.
CCGGCTCGAGCTGGGTCAGCGCCACCTCGATGTCGGCCGTCTGCGCCGCCAGGTTCGACGACAGCCGGTCCAGCGCGTCGATGGCCGCCACGATGTTGCCCTTCTCGCTGTCCAGCACCCCGACCACCGTGTCGATGGTGGACAGTGCGGCCCGCAGCTCCGGCTCGTTGCCCTCCAGCGCGGCGCTCACCTCGGTCACGATGTTCTGCAACTGCCCGACCCCGCCGCCGTTCAGCAGCAACGACAGCGCACCGAGCACCTCCTCGATCTCCGGGTTCCGGTTCGTGCGATCGAGGGGAATCACCGCACCGTCCACAAGAGACCCGGTTGGCTCGGGCGGCTCGTACAGCGCCACGAACTTCTCGCCGAGCAGGCTCGACTGACGCAGCTCGGCACCGGCGTTGGCCGGCAGCGCCACGTCGCCGTTCACCAGCATGGTGACCACGGCCGTGGTGTTGTCGTCCGCCAGCTCGACCCGGTCCACTCGGCCGACCGCCACGTCGTTGACCTTCACGCCGGCCTGCGGCACCAGGTCCAGCACGTCGCCGAAGTGTGCGACCACGCGGTACGGGTGGTCACCGAGGTCGGCGCCGCCGGGCAGCGGAACCTGGTGAATGCCACCGAAACTCGTGGAGCAGCCGGCCAGCACGAGGACCGACATCAGGGCGAGCAGGGCTCTCATCGCAGCCCACCACCCGTCAGCGCGCCCGTCAGATCGACCAGCGGCAACGGCAACGGCGGCAGCTCACCAGCGGAGATCGCGGCCAACGCCTCGGCGGCGGTCGGCAGACCCAGCGCGCCGTCGATGTAGGGCGCGAGCTGCGCGCACAGGTCGCTCAACGTCTTCGGCAGTTGGGCCGGCGTGCCGGCCGCGACCGTGCGGCACAGCATCAGGACCGGCGGGTACGTCAACTCGTTCAGGTTGCCGCGGATGGCGAACGACGCGGAGGCCGAGTCGTACGTGGACAGGTAGTTCGACATGGCGAGCGGCGCCACGTCGAGGATCTCCGCGACCGCGCCACGCTGGTCGGCCAGCGCCTGGGTCACGCCCGTCAGTTTGTCCACATTGGACGCGATCCGGTCCTTGTGCTCGGCGATGAACCCGTGCACGTCGGTGAGCGCCACCCCCAGCGAGGACAGCGCCAGGCCGAGGTCGTCACGATCCTCGGACAGGTAGCCGGTGACCCCGGCGAGCTTCTCGTTGAACGACCGCACCTGCGCGTCGCTCTCGGCCAACGCTTCGGTGAACCGCGACAGGTTGTCGACCGTGGCGAACAGGTCGTCACCCGAGTCGGCCACCGCCGCCGAGGCGGCGCTCAGCTCGCGGATGGTCTGGCCGAACAGCTCACCGTTGCCGGCCAGGTTCGCGGCCGCCGTGTCGAGCACGTCGGACAGGGCGCCGTCGGCGTTCGCGCCGTTCGGGCCGAGCGCGGTCGCCAGATCGTTGACGCTGGCCGTGAGATCGTCGATCTCCACTGGCGTCGCCGTGCGCTCCAACGGGATCACCGCGTCGCTCTCCAGCAGCGGCCCCGACTCGTAGGCCGGGGTGAGCTGGACGTACCGATCGCTCACGAGGCTCGGCGCCACCACCACCGCCTCCACGGCCGCGGGGATCTCGATGTCGTCGGTCACGGTCAGCTCGACCCGCACCCGGTCCCCCTCGGGCACCACCTCGTCGATGCGGCCCACGCTGACACCGAGCACCTTCACCTCGGATCCACCGTAGACACCGACGGCGCGGTCGAAGTACGCGGTGATCCTGGTACCGGCCGGGGCCAGGGTGATCCACCACAGCGCGGCCGTGAGCAGCAGCACGAGGACACAACCGAGCGCCACGACGGACGCGGCGTACCGGCCGGTACGGGTTCGGGTGACCATCACCGACCGCCCTGGGGGGTGAGCGGCGTGGAACAGCCCTCGGGGTTGATGTCGAGGATCCCGAGGTCCGTGGGCGGTGGCAACAGACCGCAGATGTAGCCCTCGAACCAGCGGCCGGTGCCCACCACGTTGTTGAACATCCGGATGTACGGCGCCAGCGATCGCAGGCTCTCGCCCAGATTCTCCTGGTTGCGTTCCAGGATGGTGGTCACCTCGTCGAGCGACGCGAGCGCCGGCCCGAGCAGTTCGGCGTTGTCGGCCACCAGCCCGGACAGCTGCTCGGCCAGCGATCTGGTGCCGGTGAGCAACGCGCTGACCGCCTCACGCCGCGCCTCCAGCTCGGTGAGCAGCAGCGTCGCGTCGGCGAACAGCAGCTTCAGTTGCTCGTCGCGGTCGGCCACCGTCTCGCTCACCCCGGCCGTGTTGGCCAGCAGTCGCGCCAGTTCGTCGTCCCGTGAGGACAGTGTGGTGGACAGTTGGGACAGTCCCGTGAGGGTGTTGCGCAACTGTTCCGGGCTGTTCGCGAACGTGTCGGCGATGACCTCGAAGCTCTGCGCCAGCTGCGCGGTGTCCAGATCATCCACCGTGGACGACAGCTTGCTGACCGCCGGCACGATGTCGAACGGCGTGCGGGTGCGGTCCACGGGAATCCGGTCGTTCGGGTGCTGCTGCCCGTCACCGTCGGACGTGAGCGCCAGGAACTTGTCGCCCAGCAGGGTCTTGATCTCGATGGCCACCACGGAGCGGTCCCCGAGATTCACGTCCTGCACCCGGAAGTCCACCACCACCTTGTTGCGTTCCAGTTCGACGCCGCGCACGGCGCCGACCTTCACCCCTGCGAGCCGCACCTCGTTGCCCGGCCGCAGCCCGGCGGACTCCGCGAACTCCGCGGTGTAGGTGGTACCGCCACCGATGATCGGCAGGTCGTCGGCGTTGAACGCCACCAGCACCGACAACACGAGCAGCACGATCGTCACGGCGCCGACCGTGGCCTGGTCCCGCTCCTTCAGTGGTTTCACGGCCCACACCTCTCCGCCAAGGGGGTGCCCGCCAGCGGCAGGAGCGGGAGATCCACCGTGATCCCCAGGTCCGACACCCCGACCCGGCCGGACACGCTGCACAGGTAGTAGTTGAACCAGCCGCCGTAGCTCGCGACGCGGTTGATCGTCTGGATCTTGTGCGGCAGGCCGGACAGGAACTTGTCGACCGTGTCACCGTGTTCGGACAGCGTCGCCGCCAGCACGCCGAGATGGGTGATGTTCTCGGTGAGCGGCGGGCGGACCGATCCGAGCAGCCCGGCGGTCGACTCGGTCAGCGCACCGAGCGCGTCGATCGCCTCGCCGATCGGGGCCCGCTGTTGGGCCAGACCGGTGGACAGCTGTTGCAGCGCGTCGATCAGCCCGGACAGTTCGGTCGTTCGGTTGTTCACTGTGGACAGCACGGTGTTCAGGTTCTCGATCACCTGGCCGATCACCTTGTCCTTGCCGGCGATCGTGGTGGTGAGCGACGCCGTGTGCGCGAGCACGCTGTCGATGGTGCCGCCTTCTCCTTGCAGCACCTGGATCAGCTGGCCGGCGAGCTTGTTCACGTCCTCGGGGTTCAGCGCCTGGAACAACGGCTGGAACCCGTTGAACAGCACCGTGAGGTTGAGTGCCGGCCGGGTGCGGTCGAGCGGGATGATGTCACCCGGCTCGAGGACCGCGGTCGGGTCGCCCGGGACGATGGCGAGCGACACGTAGCGCTGGCCGATCAGGTTGCGATACTTGATGGTGGCGGTCACCGACTCCGGGAGTCGCCGGTGTGCCTCGATGTCGAACCGGACGTCCGCGTATTTGTCGTCCACCAGCACGATCTCGTTGATCTGTCCGACCCGGACACCGGACATGCGGATGTCGTCGCCGACGTTGAGTCCCGTGACGTCGGTGAACCGGGCGGCATAGCCCGAGGTCGGGCCGAACGTGGTGTTCGCGATGGTCAGCCCGAGCAGCGCGGTGAGCGTGACCGTGACGGCCGCGAACACCGCCATCTTCACCAGCGGCGCCGCGAATCCTCTCATCGCAGCGTCACCTCCGACCCGCGGAACAGTGAGCCGAGCAGCAGCGAGCCCCACCCCGGGACCTGCTCCGGTGGGACCCCGAGACCCGGCGCGAGCAGGGCGGACACCAGTTCCCGTTCGGCCGGGCTGTTCGGCAGGTACGGCACGTCGGCCGAGTTCGGCACGGTCGGCTGGAAGTCCTCCGGCCGGTCGGAATCCGGCGCAGGCGGCTTGTACGAACCGTCGTCGAGCGGCCCTTCCTCCGGGTACTGCGGGAACTTCGCGGGCGGCACGGCCGCCGGGTAGCAGCGCGGGCCGCGTTTGTCGTTGTACTCCGGGGTGTCCACGCCCGGCACGTACTTGCCCCGGTTGCCGGTGATCTCGATGGTCACCCTCGTGACGTTCGGGTGGTCCGTGCCCTTGCCGAACGCCGCGTCGGCCGACGGGATGGCGTCGACCAGTTGTTTCAGCAGGCACGGGTACTGAGGCGCGTACTTCGCCAGAACCTCCAAAGTGGACCGCGAGCCCGACGTGAGCCGGATGATGTTGTCCTTGTTGACCGCCAGGAAGTTCGCGAGGTCGACCGACGCCGTTGTGAGCGTGCGGTACATGTTCTCGAGGTTCGACCGCTGCTCCACCACCGTCCGCGTCGTGGTGGTGAGGTCACGCAGTGCGGTGAGCAGCTCCGGCGCGGCCTCCGCGTAGGTGTCGGCCACCTCGGTCAGCAGCCGGATGTTCTCCCGCAGCGCCGGCAGCGACGGCTCCAGTTCCTCGAGGTAGGCACCGAGCGCCACGACCGTCTCGCCGAACTGTTCGCCCCGGCCCTCGAGTGCCGTGGACATGGCGTGCAGCGTGCTGGCCAGCTTCTCCGGCTGGACGGCCTGCAGCACCGGCATGAGGTTGGTGAGCACCTGCTCCACCTCGATGGCCGCCGAGCTGCGGTCCTGCGGAATCAGGGCGTTCTCCTCGATGGGTCCGGCCGGTCGCGCGGGCGTCTGCAACGCCACGAACCGTTCACCGAACAGGGTTTTCGGCAGCAGCCGCGCGGACACGTTCGCCGGCACCTTGTCCACGTGGTCGGGATCCAGGGCCAGGTCGAGGATCGCGTGATCGACCTCCGGGTGGATCCCGCGCACCTCGCCCACGATCAGCCCACGCAGCTTCACGTCCGCGCCCACCCGAAGCTGGTTGCCCACGTGGTCGGTGGCGAGCCGTACCGGAACCACGTCCACGAAGGTCTTGCGGTAGAAAGCCACCGACAGCCACACGAACAACGCGACCACCACCAGGAACACCAGCCCGTAGAGCTGGTAGCGCCGGCGCGCGCGGGGGCTCAGTTCGCTCATCCGGCTATCCGTACGGTGGTGGTGGCGCCCCAGATGGCGAGGCTCAGGAAGAAGTCGAGCAGCATCTGCAACACGATGGCCGCGCGCACCGCACGTCCCACGGCGACGCCGACACCCGCAGGCCCGCCGGTGGCGTTGTAGCCGTAGTAGCAGTGCACCATGATCACCACGATGCTGAACACGATCACCTTGAGGAACGACCAGAGCACGTCCTCGGGCGGTAAGAAGAGATGGAAGTAGTGGTCGTAGGTGCCCGCCGACTGCCCGAAGAACCACACGGTGATCTGTCTGGACGCGAGGTAGGAGCACAGCAGACCCACGAGGTACAGCGGGATCACGGCCGCCACCGCGGCCAGCACCCGCGTGGTCACCAGGTACGGCAGGCTCGGCACGGCCATGACCTCGAGCGCGTCGATCTCCTCGGAGATCCGCATGGCGCCGAGCTGTGCGGTGAAGCCGCACCCGACGGTGGCCGACAGCGCGAGCCCGGCGGCCAGCGGCGCCACCTCGCGGGTGTCGAAGTAGGCGGCCACGAACCCGGCCAGCGCGGACGTGCCGAGCTGGTTGAGCGCCGAATAGCCCTGCAGGCCCACGATCAGTCCGGTGAAGACCGTCATGCCGATCATCACGCCGAGCGTGCCGCCGATGACCGCGAGCGCGCCGCTGCCGAAGAACACGTCGGACAGCAGCCGCAGCACCTCACGCGGGTAGCGCATGAGCGTGCGCGGCATGGAGGCGAAGACGCGGACGTAGAACGCCATCTGCTGGCCGAGCTTGGTGAGTCCGTCGAAGGGTTTGCTCGCGAAGTCGACCGCGCGGCTCGGCGGCAGCGCCGCCCGCCGGGCCCGTTCGCGTTCGTCCACTGTGGTCACTCGCGTCACATTCCCTTCGGGGGAACGATCTGCAGGTAGATACCGGTGATCACCACGTTGATGAGGAACAGCAGCAGGAAGGTGATGACCACCGTCTGGTTCACCGCGTCACCCACGCCCTTGGGACCCCGGCCGGGATTCAGTCCCCGGTAGGCGGCGATGATTCCCGCCACGAACCCGTAGATCACCGCCTTGATCTCGCTCACCCACAGGTCCGGGAGCTGCGCGAGGGCGTTGAACGACGCCAGGTACGCGCCCGGTGTGCCGCCCTGCATGACCACGTTGAAGAAGTAGCCGCCCGCCACCCCGACCACACTGACCAGGCCGTTCAACAACACGGCCACCAGCGTCATGGCGAGCACCCGCGGCACGATCAGCCGCTGCACCGGCGAGACGCCGAGGACGTGGAGCGCGTCGATCTCCTCGCGGATCGTCCGGGAACCGATGTCCGCGCACATGGCCGAACCACCCGCGCCTGCCACCAGCAACGCCGTGATCAGCGGACTTGCCTGCTGCACGATGGCGAGCGCGCTGGCCGCCCCGGTGAACGACTGCGCGCCGATCTGCTGGGTCAGCGAACCGATCTGCAACGCGATGACCGCGCCGAACGGGATGGACACGAGTGCCGTGGGCAGGATGGTGACGCTCGCGAAGAACCAACACTGTTGGACGAACTCGCGGAACTGGAACGGCCGGCGCGGAATGTACCGCAGAACCTCCCAGGCGAGGGTCGCCATGCGGCCGACCTGCGCCAATGCCCGCGCCGGTGCGGGTCGTGATTCCAGATTCATGGCATCACCCGCATCACCAACGATTTGCGAGCCATGGGGTTACCCGAAACTTGACAAAGAATGTCCGGCCGTGACGCCACCGTCCGCCACGAATTCCGCGCCCGTGCAGTAGGACGCCTCGTCGCTCGCCAGGAAAACCGTGAGATTGGCGATCTCGCCCACCTGCCCGACCCGGCGCATGGGGACCCGTTTTCCCACGTAGGTGAGGTCGACGGGGGTGCCGCCGAGCGCGGCGGGCAGGAGTCCGGTCTCGATCGCGCCGGGATGCACGGAGTTCACCCTTACACCTTTGGCCGCCAGTTCGAGCGCCGCAACTTTCGTCATGCCACGAATGGCGAACTTCGTTGCCGTGTAAGCGGTCAGCAGCGGTGTGGCCGCCAGCCCCTCGACGGAGGAGACGTTGATGATCGAGCCGGCGCCCGCCTCGACCATGCCGGGCACGACCGCGCGCATGCCGAGGAACGTGCCGATCTGGTTCACCCGCACGACGCGCTCGTAGTCGGCGAGCGTGGTCTCGGCGAGTGTGGAGAAGTGCAGGATGCCGGCGTTGTTCACGAGCACGGAGACCGGCCCGAACGCCTCGGTGGCCGCCGCCATGACGGTCACCCAGTCGTCCTCCGTGGACACGTCGAGCCGGTGGAACAGCGCCGCGTCACCGAGCCGGTCGGCCAGGCGTTTGCCGTCGTCGACCTCGACGTCACCGATGACGACCCGCGCGCCCTCGGCCACGAACCGCTCGGCCGCGGCGGCACCCTGACCCCGGGCGGCGCCGGTGATCAGCGCGACCTTTCCCTCGAGCCGTCCCATGTGTCTCCTACATCAGCTCGTCCGTCAACGGCATCAGCACTGTCTTCAACTCCGTGTAGGCCTCGAAAGCACTCTGGCCGCCCTCGCGGCCGAGGCCCGACTGCTTGAAACCACCGAACGGCAGGTGCGGCTCCACCTGGAACCCGTTGATGCCGACCGTGCCGGCTCGCAGCTTCCTGGCCAGCCGGAACGCACGTCGAACGTCCGATGTGTACACACCCGCGCCGAGCCCGTACTCGGTGTCGTTGGCCAGTCGCAGGGCCTCGTCCTCGTCGTCGAACGGGATCACCGCGAGCACCGGCCCGAAGACCTCCTCGCGGGCGATCTCCATGTCGTTCGTGACGTCGGCGAACACCGTGGGCAGCACGTAGTTGCCGGCCGCCAGGTCGCCGTCGGCCCGCTCGCCGCCGCACACCAGTCGCGCGCCGGCCTCGCGGCCGCGGTCGATCAGGCCGGTCACCCGGTCGAGCTGCCTGGTGTTGATCAGCGGGCTGGACAGCGTCGCCGGGTCGAACGGGTCGCCGTACTTGATCACGCCGGCCATCATCTGCGCGCCGGCCAGGAACTGGTCGTAGACGTCGCGGTGGACGAGCGCGCGGGTGTGGGCCACGCAGGCCTGCCCGGACAGCCCCATGGTGACCGTGCCCATGGTGGTCATGGCCGCGAGCCCGACGTCCGGCGCGTCGGGGAACACGAGGGTCGGGCTCTTGCCGCCGAGTTCCAGGGAGACGCGCTTGAGCGTGTCGGCCGACGCCGCCACGATCCGCCTGCCCACCGCGCGGCTGCCCGTGAAGCTGACCTTGTCGACCATGGGATGGGTGATCAGCGCCTCGCCCGTGGGGTCGCCCGGGCCGGTGACCACGTTGACCACGCCGTCGGGGATCCCCGCCTCGGCAAGGAGTTCCACCATGCGCAGCACGGCGAACGTCGCGTACTCGCTCGGCTTCAGCACGACCGTGCAGCCCGCGGCGAGCGCCGGACCGAGCTTCTGGGCGAGCAACAGGAACGGCGCGTTCCACGGCAGGATGGCCGCCACCACACCGAGTGGTTCGCGGAACGTCATGGCCAGGTGGTCGCCGCCCTGGTACGGCGGCAGGGTCTGGCCACCCACCTTGTCGACCCAGCCCGCGTGGTGGTCGAACACGTCGGCCGCCGCACCCACCGACGTGGCGTAGATCCCGCCGAACGACAGCGGCACGCCGTTGTCGAGTGCCTGCAGGCCACGCAGTTCATCGGCGTGCTCGCGGAGCAGTTGCGCGTAGGTACGCAACGCCTGGATGCGCACGGTCGCCCGCGCGGTGGGCCAGGTGCCCTCGTCGAAGGCCCGGCGCGCCGCGCGCACCGCATCGTCCACATCGGACGCCGTGGCGACCGCGAACTCGCCGATGCTCTCACCGGTCGCGGGGTGCGTGTGGGTCCAGGTGGCGCCGTCGGCCGCCGGCCGCCACTTGCCGTCCACGAGCAACTGGCCTTGCCTGAGGTCCAGCTCGTCCCGATGCGAGAGCATGGTCAGGGTCATGTTTCCTCCTGAAGCGACATCAGCTCGGTGGCGGCGAAGGTCCGTTGTGGATCGCGGTCGGCGAAGTAGCCGCCCACCGTCTGGTCGAGCGCCTCGGGTGTCCACCGGGGACTGTCGAACCGTTGCTCGACGGTCGGCGGGGCGAGCAGCGCCACCATGCCGCCGTAGACCACGAACACCTGTCCGCTGATCCGGTCGGCGGCCGGCGCGGACAGGTAGGCGACCAGCGGCGCCACATGTTCCGGCGACAGCGGGTCCACACCCTCGGGCGCGTCCCCGAACACCGCCGCCGTCATGGCCGTGCGGGCACGCGGGCAGATGGCGTTGGCACGCACGCCGTAGCGGGCGAGTCCACGGGCGGTGGCGAGGGTCAGCGCGGTGATGCCCGCCTTGGCGGCCGCGTAGTTCGGCTGCCCCTCGGAGCCGAACAGGGAAGCCTCGGACGAGGTGTTCACCACTCGCCCGTACGTGGTGCCGCCGTTGGCCTTCGCCTGCCCACGCCAATAGGCCGCGGCGTTGCGGGACAACAGGAAGTGGCCGCGCAGGTGGACGCGCAGCACCAGGTCCCACTCCTCGTCGGACAGGTTGAACAGCATCCGGTCGCGCAGCACACCCGCGTTGTTCACCACCACGTGCAGGCCGCCGAACCGTTCGGTGGCCGCGGTGAGCAACGCGTCGGCCGTGGCCCGCTCGCCGACGTCACCCTCGACGAACACCGCCTTGCCGCCGAGTGCCTCGATCTCCTCGACCGTGTCGTTTGGAGCGACGTCGTTCACCACCACGTCGGCACCCGCCCCGGCAAGCGCGAGAGCCTCCGCCCGACCGAGTCCCGCGCCGGCGCCGGTGACGACCGCGACCTTGCCCGACAGGCTGAGTGAGTCCACTGTGGATCAGCCGAACGTGACGATCTGCCGGATCAGGTTGCCGCCGGCCCGCAGCGCCTGCAATCCGTCGTTGATCTCGTCGAGCGTGATCCGCTTGCTGATCATGCCCTCCAGGTCGAGCCGGCCGGCCCGCCACAGCGACAGCAGCCGCGTGTAGTCGCGGTGCACGTCCGCGCCGCCGTAGAACGACCCGAGCAAACGCTTGTCGTGCAGGAACAACTCCTGCGCGCTGAACTCGACCATCGAGTCCGCGCGTCCGGCGCCGACCACCACGACCGTGCCGCCGCGCCGCGCGTTGTCCCAGGCCGACCGGACGGTCGGGGGCGCGCCCACCACGTCGAACGTGTAGTCCCAGCCCTGACTCTCGGTCAGTGAAGCGTGCAGTTCGGCCAGCCCGTCGGGCGTGACCGCGTGCGTGGCGCCGAAGTGCTTGGCCAGTTCGTGCTTGTCCACCACGGGATCCACCGCGACGATGGTGGCCGCGCCGGCGAGCCGCGCGCCCTGGATGGCCGAGATGCCCACGCCGCCGCAGCCGATCACCAGCACCGTGGCGCCCGGTTCGACCTTCGCCGTGTTGATCACCGCGCCGACCCCGGTCATCACGCCGCAGGCCACGAGCGCCGCGATCTCGAACGGCACGTCGTCGGCGATCTTCACGGCGCCGACGGCCGGCACCACCAGTTCCTCGGCGAACGTGCCGGTGCCCGCATAACCGAACGCCGGGGTGTCGCCGATCAGGAACCGCGGGTTCATGAACGCGGCGATCGAGTGGATGGCGCACAGGTGGGGGCGGCCGCCCCGACAGTTCACGCAGGTTCCGCACGGCGGCACGAACGTGAGCGCCACGTGGTCGCCGACCGCCAGGTGCTCCACTCCGGCGCCGATCTCGAGGATCTCGCCGGCACCCTCGTGCCCGATGATCCCCGGCGCCAGCGCCGGCAGTGTCCCGTCCATGGCGGAGAGGTCGCTGTGGCAGACCCCCGTGGCCCGTACCCGGATCCGCACCTCCTGGGGGCCCACGTCGACCGTTCGGACGTCGTCACGCAGCTCGAGCTTCGTGTCCCCGACCTGGTTGAGTACGGCGGCCTTCATCCGGGACCTCCTTGTTCCGCTGCGAACTCTAGTACATTCTTAGAACGTGTTCTAGTCACGGGAGGGCATGGATGCACATCGCCTACACGCCCCAGCAGGAGCGCCTGCGGCGCGAGCTGGCCGCGTATTTCGCCGACCTCATGACCCCCGAGCGGCGCGACGCGCTGACCAGTGGCGGCGACTACGGCTCGGGCGAGGTGTACAAGGAGGTCGTGCGCCAGATGGGCGCTGACGGCTGGCTCGCCATCGGCTGGCCGGAGGAGTACGGCGGGCAGGCCAGATCGATGCTCGACCAGCTCATCTTCCTCGACGAGGCGGCGGTCGCCGGGGCCCCCGTGCCGTTCCTGACGATCAACACGGTCGGCCCGACGATCATGAAGTTCGGGACGGAGAACCAGAAGAAGTTCTACCTGCCGAAGATCGCGGCCGGCGACCTGCACTTCGCCATCGGATACTCCGAGCCGGAGGCGGGGACCGACCTCGCGTCACTGCGCACCCGGGCGGTCCGCGACGGCGACTCCTGGGTGATCAACGGACAGAAGATGTGGACGTCGCTCATCTCCTACGCCGACTACGTGTGGCTCGCGTGCCGCACCGACCCGGACGCGCCCAAGCACAAGGGCCTGTCGATCCTCATCGTGCCGACCGACGCGCCCGGCTTCTCGTGGACGCCCGTGCACACGATGTCGGGGCCCAGCACGAGCGCGACCTACTACACCGACGTGCGGGTGCCGGCGTCGGAGCTGGTCGGCGAGGTGAACAAGGGCTGGCCGCTGATCACCAACCAGCTCAACCACGAGCGGGTGGCGCTGACGTCGTCCGCGCCGATCCGCCAGGCGCTGCGTGAGGTCCGCGAGTGGGCCCAGGCGACGAAACTTCCGGACGGGCGGCGGGTGATCGACCAGGAGTGGGTGCAGGTGCACCTGGCGCGCGTGCACGCGAAGGCGGAGTTCCTGAAACTGATCAACTGGAAGATCGCGTGGGGGGTCTCACGCGGGCTGAACCCGGCCGACGCGTCGGCCACCAAGGTCTACGGCACGGAGTTCGCCACCGAGGCGTACCGGCTGCTCATGGAGGTGCTGGGCCCGCAGGCGTACGTGCGGGCCGGCTCCCCCGGCGCGCTGCTGCGCGGCCGGGTCGAGCGGATGCACCGCTCGGCGCTGATCCTCACGTTCGGCGGCGGCACGAACGAAGTGCAGCGCGACATCGTGGCGGCCGTGGGACTCGGCATGCCCCCGGCGAAGAGGTAGGAGCGGAGCGACGGAGCGGACGCCGTCTGGACTGAGTCGCGCGCGCAGGCGCGCCAGCGCCGAGCACGCGAGGAGGGAAGACGGCGTCTTAGCGGAGGAGCGAAGCGACCAATGAAACAGAGGTAACCATGGACTTTTCCTTCTCCGACGAGTACGACGATCTCACCGGGCTGACGCGCGAGATCCTCACCGATCTCGCCACCCCGGGTCGGCTGGCCGAGGTCGAGGCGACCGGCGACCGGTTCGACCGTGCACTGTGGACAAAGCTCGCCGAGGCCGGCGTGCTGTCGGCCGCGTTGCCGGTCGAGGTCGGCGGCAGCGGACTCGGCCTGATCGAGCAGTGCGGCGTGCTGACCGAACTCGGCCGCGCGGTGGCACCCGTGCCGTATCTGTCGTCGATCGTCGTTGCGGCCTCGGCGATCGCCGAGTTCGGCACGGACGCTCAGCGCGAGCGGTGGGCACGGCCGCTCGCGTCGGGAGAGATCGTGGCGACCGCCGCGCTCACCGAGGAGGTGGGCGACGATCCGGCGGCACTGACCACAATGGCCGAACGTGCAAGTGCATCTGCACAGTGGCATCTGCACGGAACGAAAGTCGCCGTGCACGCGGGACCGGTGGCCGATCTCTTTCTAGTGCCGGCACAGACACCCGACGGGCCCGGTGTGTTCCTTGTCACTCCACAGGATTCCGGGGTCACCGTTCGTCGCCAGAAGATCGTCGACAGTGACTCCGAAGCCATCCTCGAACTCGATCAGGTGGCGCTCGACGACGACCGGCTACTCGGCGATCCGGTTGCTGGTGCACACATTCTCGACTGGCTCGTCACCCGCAACACGGTCGGTCTGTGCGCCCTGCAACTCGGCGTTTCCGAGGTTGCGCTGCAGATGACAGCGAAATATGCAACTGGCAGAGTGCAGTTTGACCGTCCAATAGCGACGTTTCAAGCGGTGGGACAACGACTGGCCGACTGCTACATCGACGTAGAAGCCATCCGGTTGACACTGTGGCAGTCTGCTTGGCGACTGTCCAAAAATCTCCCTTCCCACAACGAGATCGCGACCGCGAAGTACTGGGCAGCCGACGGTGGACACCGTGTGGCACATGCGGCGGTGCACATTCATGGTGGATTGGGTATTGACGTGGACTACCCGCTCCATCGATATTTTGTTGCCGCGAAACGCAACGAGTTCAGCCTCGGCGGCGCCACCACGCAGCTGCGCCGCATCGGTGTCGCCTTGGCCGCGGAGCCCGCCTAGGGACGTATGGAGGTTCGCATGACCGCGACAGGGGAGTCTCTCCCCACAGTGACCGAGCTACTGCTGGCACGCGCGGAAGATGCGAACCCGGGTCTGGTCTTCGAGGGCACTCAATGGTCCTGGATGGACCATGTGCAGGAGTGCGCCGATCGCGCGGCGCTGCTCAGGTCGCTGCGCCGCCCCGGCCCGTTCCACATCGGCGTGCTGCTCGACAACGTCCCGGACTTCTCGTTCCTGCTCGGCGGCGCGGCACTCGCGGGTGCCGTGCTCGTCGGCCTGAACACCGGCCGCCGCGGCGGGGCGCTGGTCCGCGACATCGAACTGGCCGAGTGCCAGGTGGTGCTCACCGACAGCCGCTACGTGGAGCTGCTGCAGGGCCTGGAGATCGACGCGCGAGTGCTGGACATCGACTCGGCCGCCTGGCACGTCACGGCGTTCCGCCACCGGCACGCGCCGCTCGACCCGGTACCGGCCACGCCCGACGACCTCCTGATGTTGATCTTCACCTCGGGCACGAGCGGCGAGCCGAAGGCCGTGCGGTGCACGCACGGCAAGATCGCCGGACCCGGGCGGATGCTGGCCGAGCGCTTCGACGTCACGGCCGAGGACACCACCTACGTCTCGATGCCCATGTTCCACTCGAACTCGATCATGGCCGGCTGGGCGGTCGGCCTGGCGGCCGGCGCACGGCTCGCGCTGCGCCGCCGGTTCTCCGCGTCCGGCTTCCTGGCCGACGTTCGCGGCTACGGCGTCACCTACGCCAACTACGTGGGCAAGCCCCTGGCCTACATCCTCAGCACCCCGTCGCAGCCCGACGACGCCGAGAACCCGCTGCGGCTGATGTTCGGCAATGAGGCCGCCCCTCGCGACGTCGCCGCGTTCGCCGAGCGGTTCGGCTGCACGGTGATCGACGCCTACGGCTCCACCGAGGGTGGCATCGTGGTGCCCCGCCCATCCGACCTGCCGGCCGGCGCGCTCGGCCAGCTCGACTCGTCGCTCGCCGTGCTCGACCCGGAGACCGGCGAGCCGTGTCCGCCCGCCGTCTTCGACCAGCACGGCCGGCTGACCAACGAGCACCAGGCCGTCGGTGAGCTGGTCAACACCGCCGGGTCCGGGATGTTCGCCGGCTACTACCACGACGACGAGTCCGACGCGGCCCGCCTGCGTGACGGCATGTTCTGGAGCGGCGACCTCGTCTACCGCGACTCGGACGACTTCGTGTACTTCGTCGGCCGGTCCAGCGAGTGGCTGCGGGTGGACGGCGAGAACCTGGGCGCCGGTCCGATCGAGCGGATCCTGCTGCGCTACCCGGAGTTCGCCGAGGTGGCGGTGTACGCGGTGCCCGATCCCGAGGTCGGCGACCAGGTGATGGCCGCGGTCGTGCTGCGCGGCGAGGAACGGTTCGACCCCGACGACTTCGCCGAGTTCCTGACCATCCAGCCCGACCTCGGACCCAAGCAGGTGCCGCGGTTCGTCCGGCTCACCACGCGGCTGCCGAGGACGTCGACGTACAAGGTGCTCAAGCGCACCCTCAGCGCCCAGCGCTGGCGCACGCCGGACCCCGTCTGGTGGCGCGAGGGACGCGAGCTGACCTACTCCCCGTTGACCGAGGCGAGCGACCCAATTCGACTCGACTGGGGTGCCCGATCCGTGCGACGCTGACCGCATGCCTGACACATCGGAGCCAGCCGAGACTACTGAGGACGCCCCAGAGCAGGAGGATGTGAAGAAGGCTTTTCGCGAGGCGCTGGAGCGTAAGCAGGCCAAGACCCGCAGCGGCCAGGAACACGCCGACGCCAGGTCGAAGGTTCAGGACGCCCATGGGCCCGCGGGTGCCAAGCGCACGTTCCGTCGCAAGAGCGGTTAGTCCTGTTCCGCCTCCCCGGGATTTAACCCGCGTGGTCACCATGCGTCGCTGGCCTCCGGTTCAGCACGTACTTGTGACTGGGTTACGTCCCGGTACCCCTTAGGTGCGGCTGGCGGCCGCTCAGTTCATGTGCACTGCGTAGCCGCTGCGAGAGTCGCTATTTCCGCATGATCAGCAGGAGGTAGGCGGCGAGTGTCGAGTCGTCGGTGATCACGCCAGTCCTGATCATCCGCTCGACCTCGCCGCGCGGGAACCACCGCTGGACCAGGTCCTGCTCCTCCACCTCCAGGTGAGGCTCGCCCGGGGTCAGGCCCGTGGCCAGGTACACGTCGAAGCCCTCGCTCGACATGCCCTTCGCGCTGTGCAGGTAGCCGAGATGGGTGAACTCCTCGGCCGTGAAGCCCGTCTCCTCCGACAGCTCGGCGGCCGCCATCTCCTCACGCGTGCCGGTCACGCCCGCCGGGAACGAGCCGGACGGGAACTCCCACGACCGGCGGCCCGTGGGGTAGCGATACTGCTCCACCAGGTGGAACCCGTCGTTCTCCATGGGGATGACCACCGCGAAGTCCGGCTTGTCGATCACCCCGTAGATGCCGCGTGAGCCGTCCTCGCGCTCGATCTCGTCCTCACGGACGGACAACCACTGGTTCTCGTACACGATCTTCGACGACAGAGTTCTGACGGCTACATCTGGTCGCTCCGCTCCTCCGCTAGCACGCCGGCTTCCCTCCTCGCGTGCTCGGCGCCGGCGCGCCTGCGCGCGCTCGTCAGTCCAGCCGGCGTCCGCTCCGTCGCTCTCGCTCACCCGGTCAACGTAGCCAACCGGGCTTTCGCCTCCTCGACCTCCTTGAGCAGCGTGGCCATGACCTCGGCCACCGGGCGGACGTCGTTCATCCGGCCCACGATCTGGCCGACCGGCATGGCCACCACGTCCGGGTCGCCGGCCGCCATCATCCGCTGGTGTGCCTCGCCGACCAGCAGGTTCTGCAGCGGCATGGGCAGCGGCTCGGGGGCGTCGGCGTCGGCCCAGGCCTGGGTCCAGCGGTTGCGCAGCAGGCGCGCCGGCTTGCCCGTGTAGATGCGGGACCGGACGGTGTCGCTCGAGCCGGCCGCCACCAGCGCGCGCTGCAGCGTCTCGGGGCCGGCGCCCAGGCTGTACTCGGCCGTGGTCAGCCAGTACGAACCCATCCACACGCCGGACGCGCCGAGCGACAGCGCGGCCAGCACCTGGCGCCCGCTGCCGATGCCGCCGGCCGCCAGCACGGGCACCCGCTCGCCCACCGCGTCGACCACCTCGGGAATCAGCACCATGGAGGCGATCTCGCCCGTGTGTCCGCCCGCCTCGTAGCCCTGCGCGACCACCAGGTCCACGCCGTTGTCCACGTGGCGCACAGCGTGCTCGGCCTTGCCGGCCAGCGCCGCCACCGGGACGCCGGCCGCGTGTGCCTGCTCGATCACGTCGACCGGCGGCGAGCCGAGCGCGTTGGCGATCAGGCTGATCCGGTGGTTGAGCGCGACGTCCACATGGGACCGTGCGACCGAGTGCAGCCAGCCGAGGACACCGGCGTTGGTGTTCTCCCCATCCAGGGGCGGCACACCGAGCTTCAGGAGCGTGCGTTCCACGAAGTCCTTGTGCCCGTCGGGGATCAGCGACCCGAGGTCGGTCGGGGTGCCCTCGGTCGGGATCTTCGCGGGCATCACGATGTCCACACCGTACGGTTTGCCGTCGGTGTTGTCGTCCATCCAGGACAGTGCGGCCTCGAGGTCGGCCGGGTCGTTGTAGCGCACGCAACCGAGCACCCCGAGCCCGCCGGCGCGACTGATAGCGGCCGCCACGTGCTCGGACGGGGTGAAGCCGAAGACCGGGTGCTCGATTCCGAAGGTGTCACACAGGGAGCTGCGCATGGGCCTGCCAGTCAGGTTCGTGCTCGGCCGCGTGCTGCGTGGCCCAGCGGTAGTCGGGCTTGCCGCTCGGCGCTCGGCCGACCTTGTCGACCACCCAGACGCTGCGGGGGGTCTTGTACCCGGCGACCTGGGTGCGGACGTGGGCGTCGAGTGCCGCGAAGTCCAACTCGCGGTCCTCGCGTGGTTGGACGAGTGCCGCCACCCGCTGGCCGAGCCGCTCGTCGGGCACGCCGACCACGAGCGCGTCGAACACGTCCGGGTGGGACTTCACGGCACCCTCCACCTCCTCGGGGAACACCTTCTCGCCGGCCGTGTTGATCGAGACGTTGCCTCGGCCGAGCAGGGTGATGGTGCCGTCGTCCTCGAGTCTCGCGTAGTCGCCGGGCACCACGTATCTGGCGCCGTCGACCTCGGCGAAGATCGTCGCGCTCTTCTCGGGGTCCTTGTAGTAGCCGAGCGGGACGTGCCCGCCGCGGGCCAGCCTGCCGACCTCGCCCGGGGCGACCGGCCGGTTGTCGTCGTCGATCACGATGGTGTTCGGGCCGCTGGTCACGCGCGGGCCGCCGTTGCTGGCCGCCGCACCCTTCGTCACCATGCCGAGGCCGTTGAAGCCGGACTCGGACGAGCCGATGGCGTCGGTGATCGCGACGTTCGGCAGTGCCTCGAGGTACTGCTCCTTCACCGACGGGGAGAACAGCGCGGCGTGGCTGGAGATCGCGTACAGCGACGAGCCGTCGTAGTCGCCCTGCTGGTAGGCCTCGATGAGCGGGCGGGCCATGGCGTCGCCGACGATCGTCACCACCCGCACCTGGTGGCGGGCGATGACCTGCCACACCTCGTGCGGGTCGAACTGCGGGATGAGCACCACCTTGTCGCCGCCGAACAACGCGGCGAGCGCGGCCCACTGGGCGGCGCCGTGGATGAGCGGGGCGCAGGCCAGGCGGGTGAGGCTCATACCTTCGCGACTCGACTGGGTCCACTCGTCGGCACACGGTTCACCCGTGACGAAGTCGATGCCGCCGCCGAGCACGCGCCAGACGTCCTCGTGGCGCCACATCACGCCCTTCGGCTGACCGGTGGTGCCGCCCGTGAAGAGGATGTAGATGTCGTCGGGGCTGCGTTCGCCGAAGTCGCGCCGGGGTGATTCTGCTGTGAGCGCCGCTTCGTAGGCGGCGCCCGTGAACGGGGTGTCGCTGCCGTCCTCCACGACGACCGTGTGGCGGACGTTCGGGGTGTCCGGCAGGACGGCCGTCACCCGGTCGGCGTAGCGGCGTTCGTGGACGACGGCCACCAGGTCGGCGTTGTCGAACAGGTACCGCAACTCGTTCTCGACGTAGCGGTAGTTCACGTTCACGGCGACCGCGCGCAGTTTGTACGCGGCGAGCATGGTCTCGATCGCCTCGATGGAGTTGCGGCTGTAGAGCCCGATGTGATCGCCCGGCCCGATGCCGTGCGAGGCAAGGTGATGGGCTAGTTGGTTGGCACGCCCTTCCAACTCGGCGAAGGTCACCGCTCGGTCGCCGCACGCGATGGCGGTCCGGTCGGGAAAGGCGTCGACGGCATGCTCGAAGAGATCCGCGATATTGACGGCCACCCACCTAAACTAGAACGTGTTATCGTTCCTGGCAATCCCCTTGGCCTACGGAGGATCGATGCCCGACTGCCTGGTGGAACTCGACGGTCACGTTCTGGTGGTCACCATGAACCGACCGGAGGCCCGCAACGCGCTGTCCGGCGAGATGATGGCGATCATGCGCGAGGCCTGGGACCGCGTGGATGCCGACGCCGACGTGCGGTGTTGCGTGCTCACGGGGGCGGGCGGCGCGTTCTGTGCGGGCGCGGATCTGAAGGCCATGAACGCGAACCACCCGAGTGATGGTTCCTTCGACGCGTCGGTGATCGAGCCGCTGCTGAAGGGCCGGCGGCTGACGAAGCCGTTGATCGCGGCGGTCGAGGGCCCGGCCATCGCGGGCGGCACGGAGATCCTGCAGGCGACGGACATCCGGGTGGCGGGCGAGAGTGCGCGGTTCGGGGTGTCGGAGGCGCGGTGGGGCCTGTTCCCGCTGGGCGGCTCGGCCGTGCGGCTGCCGCGCCAGATCCCGTACACGGTGGCGGCCGAACTTCTGTTGACCGGCCGGCACATCCGGGCGGCGGAGGCGTTGCGCATCGGCCTGATCGGCGAGGTCGTTCCCGACGGCCAGGCTTTGGGACGGGCCATGGAGATCGGCGCGGCCATCGCGGCGAACGGCCCGGTGGCCGTGCGGGCCATCCTGCGCACGATGCGCGAAACCGAGGGCCTGCACGAGAACGAGGCCTTCAAGGTGGAGGCGGAGCTGGGTCTGGCGGTGTTCGCCAGCGCGGACGCGAAGGAGGGGCCGCGCGCGTTCGCGGAGAAGCGCGCCCCCCACTTCGAGGACCGCTGAGTACAGCCCGGGCCCCCGCCCAAAGAGCGCTGAGCACAGACGCCCGTCCCGACGGTATCGCCTTGCACCGACAATTCCGGTCCGGGGACCCCTGGAATCAATTCTAGTGGTCGACACCGACAGTTTCGGGCCACGCGGGCACCGCCTGTGGACAACCGTGGACAACCGTCGGGGCCCGCAGCGCCTCAGCCGGGCTTGCGCGCGACGATCGCCACGTACCGCAGCTCGTCGCCGTTGACCGCCAACCGGTGTCGGTACTCGTGCTCCAGCCGCACGAGCAGCCGGCCGTCGGCGATCATCGCCCGGATCAGCTCGGCGAACTCGCTGCCCCCACCGTTCAGGAACGAGTCCTTGATGTTGAACACCACCCAGCCGCCCGGCGCCACCATCCCGTAGGCCGCCTCGAACGCCGACGGAGGAATGTCACCGAAACCGAGCGCCGCGACGCACACCAGACAGTTGATGTCGCGGCCCGCCAGGTCACCCGACACGTCCGGCGGCAGCTTGCGGATGTCGCCGACGTGGTAGCGGTCGTAGACCTCCGGTCGGTCCCGCCGAGCCGCGTCGGCGGCTTCCTCGAGAATGTCGACCGCCACGATCGAGCTGACGCCGTGGCGGCGCAGCGCGTGGCCGACCAGCCCGTTGCCCGCGCCGAGATCGAGCACGCTCAACTCGGCGGCCGTGAGACCCGCGCGGCGCAGCCCCGCGATCAACAGCGACGACACGACCTCCGGCGAGGCGCACCGCAGCATGTCGGAGAACACCGTCTCGTACAGGCCGGGAACGGCGAAAATCTGGTCGTAGTCGTGGAATCTGATTTTGCGAGCCGCGCCGTTCTCCTCCAACAGGAGGTACTCCTCGGCCTGGCTCAGGCCCTGTTCATGGCTCGGAAGTCGGACGGACACGCCGGCTGCCAACATCGATTCTTCTCCCCCTGGGGCCGGACACATACGGCCACCTCGAACTCAACGTACGGTGATCACCAGGGGGTAGGTACCGCCAATTGCCAGTCAGATAGACCGTTCGCGCCCCGCCCAGTACGGGTCGCGCAGCTTTCTCTTGTACAGCTTGCCGTTCGGGTCGCGCGGCAGTTCTGCCTGGTAGTCGATGGTGCGCGGGAGCTTGAACTTCGCCAACCGGGACGCCGCCCACGTCAGCAGTTCCTCGGTCAACTCGGCCGAACCCGTTGTCCCGTCAGCCGGTTGTACGACAGCCTTGATCTCTTCGCCCCAGTCCGGATTCGGCACGCCGAACACCGCGACGTCGGCCACTTTCGGGTGACACGACAGCTCGTTCTCGATCTCCGCCGGGTAGATGTTCACCCCGCCCGAAATGATCATGTCGCTCTTGCGGTCACACAAGAACAAGTAGCCGTCCTCGTCGAGATACCCGATGTCCCCCAACGTGAAAAGATCACCGGCACGCGCGGCGCGGGTCTTCTCCTCGTCCTTGTGGTACTCGAACGTCGAACTACCCATGCGCATGTACACGAGACCCGGCTCGCCCACCGGCAGCTCGGCACCCGACTCGTCGAGGACCTTCACCACCGAACCGGGCCACGGTCGGCCTACCGAACCCGGTTTCGCCAGCCACTCGGTCGCGTCGATCACCGTGCCACCGCCCTCGGTGGCCGCGTAGTACTCGGTCACCACGGGGCCCCACCAGTCGAGCATCCGCCGCTTGACCTCGTTCGGGCACGGCGCCGCGCCGTGGATCATCACGCGCAACGAGGACACGTCGTAGCGGGAACGCACTTCCTCCGGAAGTTCCAGCAGTCGCCGGAACTGGGTCGGCACCATGTGGCTGTGTGTCACGCGGTACTTTTCGATGAGGCGCAGCATTTCCTCCGGCCGCCACCGGTCCATCAGCACAGCCGTGTGTCCCAATTGGACGGACAACGCCACGAAGTTGAGCACGGCCGTGTGGTACAGCGGCGAGCCGCAGATGTGCACGTGACCGTCGAACGGCCTGATCCCGAAGATCCCGAAGAACCAGGTGGACGCCGGCGGCATGTCGTCCGGGTCGGCGCCGGTCAGCGGCCTGCGCACGCCCTTCGGACGACCGGTGGTGCCCGACGTGTACAGCATGGGCGAACCCGCGGTCCGTACGTCCGGACGGCCCGACTCGCCGGCGCCCAACTCCGTCAACGGCGTGAAGCCGGGTACATCGCCGAAGGTCGCGGCGATCCCGGACCGGGCAGCGGCGTCCGCCGCGACCTCCGCGAACCGTTCGTGCGCCACGAACGCCTTGGCGCCGCTGTCCTCGATCAGGTACGCGACCTCGGCGCCCACCAGGTGCCAGTTGGCCATCACCACGTACAGCCCGGTCTGGAACGCTCCGAAGTAGACGGACGCGAGGTCGATCCCGTTGGGCAGCAACAACACTATCGAGTCACCCGGCCGCAGCCCCATGGCCTGGAAGCCGCGGCCGTACCGGTCGGCCGCGGCGGCCAGTTCGCCGTAGGTCACCTGCCGGCCGTCGGGGTCGACCACCGCGACCAGGTCGGGTTGCTCGGCAGCGATGTTCCAGAGTCCGATCGTGGCCACGGACTCAATCTAGAACGTGTTTCAGTTTGGGGCAAGCGCCTCCGCGACCGCCCGCACCTGGTCGGCGTCCGAGCAGCCGACCATCAGCATGGTCACGCCGCGGTCGGCCCACTGCTTCGCCTGGGCCCGCACCTGCTCGGCCGTACCGATCAACGCGGTCTCGGCCACCAGCTCGTCGGGCACGGCCGCCGCCGCCTCGGCCTTGCGACCCTCGCGGAACTTGGCGGTGACCTCGGCGACCACCTCCGCGTAACCCATGCGGCGGAACAGGTCGGCGTGGAAGTTCTTCTCCTCGGCACCCATGCCGCCCGCGTAGAGCGCGATCACCGGGCGGTACCGGTCGTACGCGGACTTCGGATCGTCGGTGATCGTCACGCTGGCGTTCGCCGCGATCTCGAAGTCGGCCCGCGACCGCCGCGCGCCGGGCCGGGCGAACCCCTCGTCGAGCCAGGAGTTGTACTGGTCGGCGAGCTTGTCGGAGAAGTACACGGCGAGCCAGCCGTCGGCGATCTCCGCGGTCATCGCCACGTTCTTCGGGCCCTCGGCACCGAGCCAGATCGGCAGGTCGGCACGCAGCGGATGGGTGATCGGGCGCAGCGACTTGCCGAGCCCGTCGGCCCCGGGACCCGTGTAGGGCAGCGGATAGTGCGGGCCGGGGCTGGTCACCGGCGCCTCGCGGGCCAGCACCTGGCGCACGATCGACACGTACTCGCGGGTGCGGGCGAGCGGCTTGCCGAACGGCGCGCCGTACCAGCCCTCCACCACCTGCGGCCCGGACACGCCCAGCCCGAGGATCGCCCGGCCGCCGGAGAGGTGGTCCAGGGTGAGCGCGGCCATGGCGGCGGCCGTGGGCGCGCGGGCCGAGAGCTGGGCCACGGCCGTCCCCAGCCGGACCCGTTCGGTGGCCGAACCCCACCAGGCCAACGGCGTGAAGACGTCCGATCCCCACGACTCGGCCGCGAACACCGAGTCGAACCCGACCTCGTCGGCCGCCACGACCATCTCGGCGGCGTTGGCCGGCACGCCGGCGCCCCAGTACCCGAGCTGCAGTCCCAGTTTCATCTCCGCATGGTAGGAGGGTGCGCAAATAGGGCGTGGCGGCGCCCGCCGCCCCTGTTCGCGCACCCGCTAAGTCAGTCGAGCTTCTCGACCAGCCCGATGATGACGCCCGCGGGACCACGGACGTAGCCGTACCGGCAATGGGGTTCGTACTGCGCCACCTCGCCCACCAACTCGGCGCCGTGGGGCCGCAGGCGGTCGAAGACGGCGTCGACCGAGTCGATCTCGAACGTGAGGCGGGGGATGCCCCGGACGCCCTCCAGCCCGAAGAGCTGGTCCACCCACGCGCCCTCGACCGTCGTCCGGCCTTCCAGCTCCAGGCCCAGTTCGACGAAGAACGCGATGGCGGCCGCGAGATCCTCGACCACGAAGCCGGCGTGATCCATCCGGATCGTCATGATTCCTCCTGTTTCGCGCGGCCCGTCCGGCCGCGCACACCCCTGGGACGGAGCCGGCGCCGCGTCCTCGACAGATACGGTGCTCTCATGAAGTACCTGCTGCTCAAGCACTACCGCGGCGGCCCGGAGCCGGCCACCGACTGGGCGCCGATGGACCAGTGGACGCCCGAGGACGTCGACGCGCACGTGCGGTTCATGCGCGACTTCGCGACCCGCCTGGAGGAGACCGGGGAGTTCGTCGACACCCAGGCGCTGGAGACCGGCGGCGCGTTCGTGCGGTACGACGGCGAGGGCCGCCCGCCGGTGACCGACGGACCGTTCGCCGAGACCAAGGACCTCATCGCCGGCTGGTACATCATCGACGTGGCGTCCTGGGACCGCGCGGTCGAACTGGCCGGTGAGCTGTCCGCCGCGCCCGGCCCCGGCGGCGAGCCGATCAAGGAGTGGCTCGAGGTGCGACCGTTCTACGACATGCCGCCCGCGTGAACGAGGCGCTGCTGCGGGAACTCGTGCCCGCGGTGATCAGCGTCCTCTGCCGGCGCGGAGCCGACTTCGCGTCGGCCGAGGATGCCGTGCAGGAGGCGCTGATCCGGGCGCTCGAGACCTGGCCCACGGATCCCCCGCGGGAGCCGAAGGGCTGGCTGGTGGCGGTCGCGTGGCGCAAGTTCATCGACGCCACCCGTTCCGAGACGTCCCGGCGGGGGCGGGAAGTCACCGTGGAGTTGGAGCCGCCCGCCGGCGCGGCACCCGATGCGGACGACACGCTGCGGCTCTACTTCCTGTGCGCGCACCCCACCCTGGCGCCGGCGTCGGCCGTCGCGCTGACGCTGCGCGCGGTCGGCGGCCTGACGACCAGCCAGATCGCGACGGCGTACCTCGTGCCCGAGGCGACCATGGCGCAGCGGATCAGCCGGGCGAAGCGGAAACTCGCGGGTCTGCCGCTGGACCAGCCGGGCGATCTGGCGACGCTGCCGCGGGTGCTCTACCTCGTGTTCAACGAGGGCTACAGCGGCGACGTCGACCTGGCGGCCGAGGCGATCCGCCTGACCCGCCAGCTCATCGCGCTGACCGACGAGCCCGAGGTGTCGGGGCTGCTCGCGCTCATGCTGCTGCACCACGCGCGCCGGGAGTCACGCACCGGCACGGACGGTCGGCTGATCCCGCTGGCCGAGCAGGACCGGTCGCGATGGGACACCCGCCTGATCACCGAGGGCGTGGCGATCCTGCAGGCCACGCTGGCCCGCGACCGGCTGGGCGAGTACCAGGCGCAGGCCGCGATCGCCGCGCTGCACGCGGACGCGCCGAGTACGGCCGAGACGGACTGGGTGCAGATCGTGGAGTGGTACGACGAACTGCTGCGCATCACGGGAAGCCCGGTGGTACGTCTGAACCGCGCGGTGGCGGTCGGCGAGGCCGACGGCCCGCAGGCCGGCCTGGCAGCTCTGGCCGACGTGAGCCCGTCCCTGCCGCGCTACGCCGCGGTGATGGCCCACCTCCACGAACGCGCCGGCGACCTCTCGCAGGCGGCCGACCTGTACTCGGAGGCCGCCAGCGCCGCGACGAGCCCGCCCGAACGCGCCCACCTCACGCGAGAAGCCACTCGGGTGCGCCACCTGCTGAGCGGGTGAGCAACAGACCACCCGTTCGATACAGAGTAACTGCCGGCCGGGTCAGCTATGGTGAGTACATGTCCGCAGCGGCCATCGAACACCCGGAGGCGAGGAGCTTTCACGACGCCTCGCCCGGGGAAGTTCGGGCTGCGCTGATCCCTGAGGAACAGCCCGATTTCGATCAGCAGTGGCGACGGGCGATGGCCGAGGCGACCGAGACTTTCGATCTCTCCACGGTGTTCAAGGTCCTCGACAGCTGGCGCCGTCGAGCCACCACCACGGCTTATCTCGGCCACGCCGGCTATCGGCGGATGCTCATCCAAGCCGAGAACACGCTGCGAACAGGCGAGCCACCACTCGGCGCCGTGCCGTTAGAAGAGGTCAAGGCGTACATCGCGGAGCGGTTAGGCCACTAGGTTGTATCGCATCCGGACCTACGAAGAGGCCCGGGACCAGGTAGAAGCACTGCCCGATCACGCATTGGCGCTCTATGCCCAAGTGCTCGGCGTGCTGGAGCTTGTTCCCTGGAACAGCCATCCTCACAACGAGGACAACCCCGAGGGCGCTCTGCGCCACCTCACCTTCGGCACGAACGACCAGGGTTTCGTCGTGTACCTCATCCTCGAGGAGCAGCTGTGCGTGGACGTGATCGCGGTGATCTGGGTCGAATGAACCCCGGTCTCGGCAACTTCGCGGATGCCACCGCCAAGCAGGTGCGCGCTGCGCTGATCCCCGAGGAACTGGCCGAGTTCGACCAGGCCTGGCGAGCCGCCCTGGCCGCAGCCGCCGAATCACTCGACCTCTCAGAGGTGCACAAGACCCTGGATTCGTGGCGCCGGATCGCATGGACGACCTCGGCGGGCGGTCATGAGTCGTACCGGCAGATGTGGCGGCGCGCGGCAACGGCGTTCACAGGCGAGGACATCCCGGTAGGCGAAGCCTTCTCGGTCACCAAGGCACGCCTCGGTTACTGAGTCTTGTACGCCGTTGAGACCCGACGAACAGTCGGAAGAGCAAGTGTGCGCGCTTGTAGCAGGCTGACCGGAGGCACTTGCCCCGCAAACTAGAACGTGTTTCACTCGGACGGTGAGCGTCGATCAGGTGCCGCTGTCCGCACCCCTGGACATTGGGTTCGACTACACCCGCTCGCTCGGGCCGACGTTGAGCCGGTTCGTCACCGGGCTCGCGCGGCGGCGAGTGCTGGGTGGTCGGTCGGCCGACGGGCGGGTGCACGTGCCGCCGCCCGAGTTCGATCCTGTCACCGGAGCGCCCGTCACCGAACTGGTGGAGGTGGCGCACACCGGCACCGTCACCACCTGGACGTGGATGGCCAAACCCCTTGCGGGCCAACCACTCGAGCATCCCTTCGGCTGGGCCATGATCCTGCTCGACGGCGCCGACACCCCCATGGTGCACGCGGTCGACGTCGGCACCAAGGAGCGCATGCACACCGGCATGCGGGTACGCGTGCGTTGGGCGAGCAGCCAGGGCAACGGAATCCGGGACATCGCCTGCTTCGTCCCGATCGACGAGGAGCCGCAAGCCGCACCACGCGCCGCCGACGACATCACCATGATCACCACGCCCGTGCAGCTCACCTACATGCACTCGGCGTCGCCAGAGGAAAGCCGCTACCTGCGTGGGCTCGCCGAGGGCAAGCTGCTCGGCCAGCGCTGCCCCGCCTGCCGCAAGGTCTACATCCCGCCGCGCGGCGCGTGCCCCACCGACGGTGTGCCGACCGAAGAAGAGATCGAGCTGCCCGACCGCGGCGTGGTCACCACGTTCTGCATCGTGAACGTGCCGTTCCTCGGCCAGCGCCTCAAACCACCGTACGTCGCCGCGTACATCCTGCTCGACGGCGCGGACATCGCGTTCCTGCACCTCGTGCTCGGCTGCGACGCGGCCGACGTGCGGATGGGCATGCGGGTCGAGGCCTCGTGGAAACCCCGCGACCAATGGGGAACCACGCTCGAGAACATCGACCACTTCAGGCCGTCGGGCGAACCGGACGCACCCTACGAGACCTACTCGGGACACCTATGACCGACGTCGCGATCGTCTCCTTCGCCCAGGCGCCCAACGTGCGCGAGACCGCCGGCACCACCAACGGGGTCGAGATGCTCGTGCCGATTCTCCGCGAGGCACTCGAAGCCGTGTCACTGTCCAAGAAGGACATCGACTTCTGGTGCTCCGGATCATCGGACTACCTTGCCGGGCGGGCGTTCTCGTTCATCTCGGCGGTCGACGCGCTCGGCGCGTTCCCGCCGATCCACGAGTCCCATGTGGAGGCCGACGCCGCGTGGGCGCTCTACGAGGCGTGGGTGAAGATCCGCACGGGCGAGGCGGAAACCGCGCTGGTGTACGGGTTCGGCAAGTCGTCGGCCGGGCACCTGCGCCGGGTCCTGACCATGCAGCTCGACCCGTACACGGTCGCTCCACTGTGGCCGGACTCCGTGAGCATCGCGGCCATGCAGGCGCGGCTCGGCATCGACGGTGGGCTCTGGAACGAGCGCGCCATGGCCGAGGTCGCCGCCCGCAGCCGCGCCGACGCCACCGCCAACCCCCGCGCCCAGGTGGCCGAACACGTGACGGCCGACGAGCTGCTGAACCGGCCGTTCGTGGCGGATCCGTTGCGAGCACACGACTGCGCGCCGGTCACCGACGGCGCGGCCGTGGTGGTGCTCGCCTCGACCGAACGGGCGAGACGGCTGATCGAGCGGCCGGCGAAGATCGTGGGGATCGAGCACCGGGTCGAGTCGTCGCACCTGACGGCGCGGAACCTCACGGCGTCACCGTCCACAGTGGCCGCCGCGAAGGCCCTGGGTACCGACGGCGTGACGCTCGCCGAGCTGCACACGCCGTTCACCCACCAGGAACTGTTGCTGCGTCAGGTCCTCGGCCTCGGCGACGAGGTCGCGATCAACCCGTCGGGCGGCGTGCTCACCGGCAATCCCATGTTCGCCGCGGGACTGGCGAGGATCGGCGAGGCGGCCACGCGCGTGAGTGCCGGCGCGGCCGACCGCGCGCTCGCCCACGCCACCAGCGGTCCCGGCGCTGCAACAGAACCTCGTGTGCCTGCTGGAAGGCGGCGACTGATGGCGAAACAGCGCGCCGCCGTGCTCGGCACCGGCCAGACGCACCACCGCGCCAAGAGGCTGGACGTGTCGATGGCCGGCCTGTGCCGGGAGGCCATCGACCGCGCGCTGGCCGACGCCGACCTCACGTTCGCCGACATCGACGCCGTGGTGCTCGGCAAGGCGCCCGACCTGTTCGAGGGCGTCATGATGCCCGAGCTGTTCCTGGCCGACGCGATCGGCGCCACCGGGAAACCCCTGCTACGCGTGCATACCGCCGGCTCGGTCGGCGGGTCGACCGCAAACGTCGCGGCGAGCCTGGTGCACGGCGGCGTGCACTCCCGGGTGTTGGCCGTGGCGTTCGAGAAGCAGTCCGAGTCCAACGCCATGTGGGCACTGTCGATCATGCCGCCGTTCCACATGCCGGTCGGCGCGGGCGCGGGCGGCTACTTCGCCCCGCACGTGCGGTCCTACATCCGCCGGTCCGGGGCGCCGGACCACATCGGCGCGATCGTCGCGGTGAAGGATCGCCGCAACGGCGCGAAGAACCCCTTCGCGCACCTGAAGCAGGCCGACATCACGTTCGAGTCCGTCCGCGAGTCGGCCATGCTGTGGGACCCGATCCGCTACGACGAGACCTGCCCGTCCTCCGACGGCGCGTGTGCGGTGGTGCTCGGCGACGAGCGCGCTGCCGCCGGCCGTCCGGCGGCGTGGATCCACGCGACCGCCATGCGCACCGAGCCGACCACCTTCGCCGGGCGCGACCAGGTCAACCCGCAGGCCGGCCGCGACGCGGCGGCCGCGCTGTGGCGGGAGGCCGGCATCACCGACCCACTGTCCCAGGTGGACGCAGCGGAGATCTACGTGCCGTTCTCCTGGTTCGAGCCGATGTGGTTGGAGAACCTCGGGTTCACCGAGGAGGGCCAGGGCTGGAAGCTCACGGAGGCCGGCGAGACGGAGATCGGCGGCCGGCTGCCGGTGAACCCGTCCGGCGGTGTGCTGTCGTCCAATCCCATTGGCGCGTCGGGCATGTTGCGCTTCGCCGAGGCGGCCATGCAGGTCATGGGCCGCGCCGGGGAACACCAGGTGGACGGCGCGCGCATCGCGCTCGGCCACGCCTACGGGGGCGGCTCGCAGTACTTCTCCATGTGGGTCGTCGGATCGGAGAGGCCATGAAGTTCACGGTCGGGATCGCGTTGAGCCCGCTGGACCAACTGACCGAGCTGGCGCGCACGGCCGAGGAGTGCGGGTACTCCTCGATCGCGCTGCCGGACTCGCTGTTCTACTCCGAGCAGGTGACGGCGTCCTATCCGTACACACCGGACGGCAGCCGCTTCTGGGACGCCGACACACCCTGGGTCGACCCGTTCGTCGCGGCGGCCGCCATGGGTGCGGTCACGTCGACCATCCGCTTCTACACCCAGGTGCTCAAGCTCAACCCGCGCAACCCGGTGCTGCTGGCGCGCCAGATCGGGTCGGTGGCGACGATGACCGGCAACCGGTTCGGGCTGGGCATCGGGCTCGGCTGGTCGCCCGAGGAATCCCGCTGGTGCGGCGGACAGTTCGACCACCGCGGTGCCCGCGCGGACGAGGCGGTCGAGGTGATCCGGCTGATCCTCGGTGGCGGAATGGTGGAATACCACGGGAAGTTCCACGACTTCGACAAGCTCCAGATGAGCCCGGCGCCCACGTCGCCGGTGCCGGTCTACGTCGGCGGACACACGGAGGCGGCGCTTCGGCGGGCCGCCCGCACGGGCGACGGCTGGACGTCCGCCATGATCAAGTACGACGACCTGCGCGAGGTGGTCGCCCGGCTCGGCACGTTGCGCGCCGAGTACGACCGTGTGGCGGAACCGTTCGAGATCCAGGCGGTCTGCATCGACCGGTTCGGAGTGGACGGTTACCGCGCGCAGGCCGAGGCAGGCGTGACCGACGCGATCGTGGTGCCGTGGGTGTTCTACGGCGTCGCGCTGGACGGACCGTTGCAGGACAAGAAGGACGGCATGAAGCGCTTCGCCGAGGACATCATGGGGAAACTGTGACCATCACCTGGACCGCCCCGGACACCACCCACCCGGCACGCACCGCGTCCCGCCGCTCGATGGACGCGGTGTCGCGCGGCGCGAAGGACGAATGGCTGGCGCTGTTCGCCGAGGACGCCGTGGTGGAGGATCCGGTGGGCGTCTCGATGTTCGACCCGACCGGCAACGGCCACCACGGCCACGCGGGGATCGGTGCGTTCTGGGACATGACGATCGCCAACGTGGAGCGGTTCGAGTTCTCCATAAAG
This sequence comes from uncultured Actinomycetota bacterium, assembly GCA_963825445.1. Lineage (GTDB taxonomy): Bacteria > Actinomycetota > Actinomycetes > Mycobacteriales > Pseudonocardiaceae > Actinophytocola. Next base: position 124,920 of record CAWGTM010000015.1, on the reverse strand, counting down.
GACTCGTTCGCCGCGGGTCCTGAGGTGGCCAACATCGGTACCATCTCGGCAATCCTGCCCGGCGGTGCCAGAGTGGACACCGAGGGCGTGTTCGTCTACCGCGTGCGCGACGACGGTCTCATCCTGTCGATGCGGGCGTTCTGGGAGACCGAGCGCGCGATGGCCACCCTGCGCCAGCCCTAGCGGGCGACGCCGACCGCCTTGCCGTAGGTGTCCGGATCGTCGACCATGGCCAGCATGGCGTGCGCCACCTCGGATCGCGCCACGAAGTGTCCACGTGGGACGTTCGCGTCGACGGCCGTGCGGTATTCGCCGTGCGGCTTGTCGTGGAGCCGGGGCGGACGCACGACCGTCCACCGGAGACCGCTGGCCGCGATGTCGGCCTCCATCACCGCCAGGTCGCCGTAGATTCCGCGCAGGAGCCGCCGGGTGATGGGGTAGACGAGGCGCCGGTTGAGGAAGTCCTCACCGTCGGGGATCGGGCCCACCGGGGTGGCGCTGACCGCGAGGAATCGCGGGACTCCTGATTGCTTCAGCGCTGCCAGGATGGCGCGGGTGGTGGTCGAGGCGACCGTGACGTCCTTGGGGTTGCGTGGGCCGATCCCCGAGAGGGCGGCGTCGCTGCCGGACAGTGCGGTGGCCAGTGCCGCCAGGTCCGTGAGGTCGGGGACCGTGGCCACGTGCAGCGCCGGGTCGCGGTCGACCGTGAACCGGGCGGGGTCGCGCACCACGGCCGTGACCGTGTGACCAGCGGCGAGGGCCTGCCGGACCACTTGTCCGCCGATTCCGCCCGTCGCGCCGAACACCGTGAGCTTCATGTGTGTGTCACCCTTCAGGTCGACAAGTCATACGATATGAAAGTCATACTATATGAATCTCGAACGGGTTGGTGACCGACGTGAGCGCCGTCGCACGGCGAACGCCATCCAGATGGAGCTGCGGGACCTGCTCGGGCAGCTCTCGATCCTGAACCACTGGGTCAGCGCGCGGCTCGGCCTGAAGGACGCCGACCTCAACTGCCTGGAACTGATCGGCCGACTCGGACCGATCAGCCCGAGCGCGCTGGCCAAACGCGCGGGCGTGCACCCGGCGACCATGACCGGGATGCTCGACCGCCTGGAACGCGACGGGTGGATCGCGCGGGACCGCGACCCGGCCGACCGGCGCGCCGTGGTGCTGCGCGTGCTGCCCGAGCGGGGCAACGAGCTGTACCGGCTGTACGCGGGCATGCGGGAGGAGATGAACGAGATCAGCGGCCGATACGACGCGGCTCAGCTGACCGTGATCCACGACTTTCTGCGTCGCTGCACGGGTGCGGGTGAACGTGCGGCTCTCGACCTGGCGGAAGATTCATGATCAACGGCGGCCTCCGGCCCCCCGATCTCCAGCGTAGTCACGAGCACCGACACTCTTGGCTCGCGAGCCGCAGGTATGACTATCCGGCCCCGGGTACCCCGCACTGACCACGCGAGTCCCACGTTCGAACACCGCGAGTCTCCCTTTCAGAGCACGCGAGTTCCCCTCTCGCGACACGCGAGTCGGCTGTTCGCGACCGCGAGCCGGGGCGGCGAACCGCCAACTCGGCGGTCCTGCGAGGGAGACTCGCGGGGCACGAATGTGGGACTCGCCGGTCGTCGACGTGGGACTCGCCGGTGGGGCGAACGTGGGAATCGCCAGAGTCAGTAGGCGACCTGCAGTTCCTTGATGCCGTTCAGCCAGCCGGAGCGTAGGCGGCGTGGTTCGCCGGCAGCGCGGATGTTCGGCATGTGGTCGGCGATGGCGTTGAAGATCAGGTCGATTTCCACCCTCGCGAGGTTCGCGCCAACGCAGTAGTGGGCGCCCGTGCCGCCGAAGCCCAGGTGGGGGTTGGGGTCGCGGGTGATGTCGAAGCGCTCGGGGGCGTCGAACACGTCGGTGTCGAAGTTGGCCGAGCTGTAGAACATGCCCACCCGGTCGCCCTTCTTGATGTCCGCTCCACCCAGCGTCGTGTCGCGCATCGCGGTGCGCTGGAAGGACATCACCGGGGTGCTGTACCGGACGATCTCGTCAGCCGTGGTGGCCGGGCGCTCCGCCTTGTACAGCTCCCACTGGTCGGGGTTGTTCAGGAACGCGTACATGCCGTGGGTGATCGCGTTGCGCGTCGTCTCGTTGCCGGCCACCGCGAGCAGCAGCACGAAGAAGCCGAACTCGTCCGAGCCGAGCATGTCGCCGTCGATGTCGGCGTGGACGAGCTTCGTGACGATGTCGTCCATCGGGCACTTCTTGCGTTCCTCGGCCAGGTTCCACGAGTAGCCGAGCAGCTCGACCGACGCCAGCTCGGGATTGACGTTGTACTCCGGGTCCTCCGAGCCGATCATGCGGTTGGACCAGTCGAACACCTTGTGCCGGTCCTCCTGCGGCACGCCGAGCAGCTCGGCGATCGCCTGCAGCGGCAGCTCGCACGCGACCTGGGTGACGAAGTCGCCCTTGCCGCGCTCCTTGGCCTCCAACACGATCCGCTCGGCGCGGGCCGCGAGCGCGCCGCGCAGCCGTTCGATGGACTTCGGCGTGAAGCCGCGCGAGATGATGCCGCGCACCTTGGAGTGGTGCGGCGGGTCGATGTTCAGCAGGATCAGGCGCTGCGCCTCGATCTTGTCGCGCGTCATGTCCTCGTTGAACCGGATGATCGCGGTGTTCTCCGCGCTCGAGAAGACCTCGCTGTTGCGCGAGACCTCCTTGACCTCCGCGTGCCGGCTGACCACCCAGAACCCGTCGTCGTCGAAGCCCGCGACGTTGTGTGGCTGCGCGTTCCACCACACGGGCGCCGTGCGGCGCAGCTCCGCGAACTCGGCAACCGGGATCCGATCGGTGTAGAGGTCGGGATCGGTGAAGTCGAAGCCCTCGGGGATGCGCGGCGCGACCACAGGTACCTCCGTAGATGTGGAACACGTTCTACTCCGATTCAAACACACGCCCACGGCGGAAGTGAAGGGCTGCGGCAATCGACCTTGAATACCAGTGGAACGCGTTCTATTTTGGACAGATGGGAAACCCGGTGATCGTGGCCGCCGCCCGCACTCCGATCGGCAAGCGCGGCGGGGTGTTGTCGGACCGCCACGCGGCCGAACTGCTGGGCGTCGCGCAGCGCGCCGTACTCGACCGGTCGGGAATCGACCCCGAACTGGTCGAGCAGGTGCACGGCGGGTGCGTCACGCAGGCCGGCGAGCAGTCGAACAACGTCACGCGCACCGCTTGGCTGCACGCCGGGCTGCCCGACCGGACCGGATGTCTGACGGTCGACGCGCAGTGCGGCTCCGCCCAACAGGCCACGCACCTGGTGGCCGGGCTGATCGCGGCCGGCGCCATCGACGTGGGCATCGCCTGCGGGGTCGAGGCCATGAGCCGGGTGCCGCTGCGGACGAACGTCGGCGTCGACGCCGGGCGGCCCCGGCCGGACTCCTGGGACATCGACCTGCCCAACCAGTTCGTGGCGGCCGAGCGGATCGCCGGCCGGCGCGGGCTGACCCGCGAGGACCTAGACCGGTTCGGCGAACGCTCGCAGACACGGGCGAGCGCGGCCTGGGCGGCCGGACACTTCGACCGCGAGGTGGCGCCGGTGGGCGACGTCACCCGCGACCAGGGGCTGCGGGAGACGACCCTGGCCGGGCTCGCCGGTCTGAAACCCGTGGTGGACGGGGGCCTGCACACGGCGGGCACGTCGTCGCAGATTTCCGACGGGGCGTCGGCCGTGCTGCTCGTGGACGCCGACCGGGCGCGCGCGCTCGGGGTGGCGCCGCGGGCGCGGATCGTCGCGCAGTGCCTGGTCGGGGCCGAGCCGTACTTCCATCTCGACGGTCCGGTGCGCGCCACCGACCGCCTGCTGGCCAGGACGGGCATGAAGATCGGCGACGTGGACCTGTTCGAGGTGAACGAGGCCTTCGCGTCGGTGGTCCTGTCGTGGCAGAAGGTGTGGGAGCCCGACCCGGAGCTGGTGAACGTGAACGGCGGCGCCATCGCCCTGGGCCACCCGGTGGGCAGCACCGGCACCCGGCTGATCACCACGGCGCTGCACGAACTGGAACGCCGCGACGCGACCACCGCGTTGATCACCATGTGCGCGGGCGGCGCGCTCTCAACAGGCACCATCCTGGAACGGATCTAGGAACCGCTCCCGAAACGCCGCTGGCGGCGCCCCCTACTGTCACGCAGCCCCCACCCACCGTGGCTTCTAGGGGTCGTTGCAACACTGCTGTTAGTTGGTGAGGAGTGTCAGTGATGCGTTCGGTTGGGGTGTCCCAGCCGAGGGTCATGCGGGGTCGGTCGTTGAGTTCTGCTGCCACATAGTCGAGGTGCTCGGCTGAGTGGACTGACAGGTCTGTGCTTTTGGGGAAGTATTGGCGGAGTAGGCCGTTGGTGTTCTCGTTCGATCCGCGTTGCCAGGGTGAGTGTGGGTCGCAGAAGTAGACCGGCATCTGGGTGGCGTCGGTGAACTGGCCGTGGAAGTGCTCTCCGAGCCTTGGTCCCAGGTGAGTGACCGACGTAGCTGCTCGGGCAGAGTCTGGATTTTGGTGACCAGGGCGTCGCGGACCACTGCTGGGGTGTAGCCGTTGGGGAGGTGCGCAGCATCACAAACCGGGTCGCCCGTTCCACCAGCGTCCCGATGGCGGTCTTGTTATGCGCGCCCATGATCAGGTCGCCTTCCCAGTGTCCCGGCACCGCCCGATCCTCGACCTCGGCCGGCCGTTCGCTGATCATCACCATCGGGGTGGCCATCCTCGACTGCCGCTCATCAGGCTTGCGGTGTGGGCGGCGGTGGACCCGACCGGTCCGTAACCACAACGCGACCTCACGCCGCAATCCGCCTTTGGCCTGCACATACAAGGCTTGGTAGATCGTTTCGTGAGTCACATGCCACTCCGGCCGGTCGGGATAGTCTCGCCGCAGCCGGCGCGTGATCTGCTGCGGGCTGTGTCGCTGTTCCAGCCCATCCTGGATCACCGCCCGCAACACCGGGTCAGCGGCGATCTTGCCGACCTTCGGGCGGGCCCGTCCCCGCACGGCCAGCTGATGGGCCGCGTGCGGACGATAACTCCCGTTCGGTTGCTGGTTGCGGGCCAGTTCCCGGCTGATCGTGGACGCCGGACGCTCCAGGCGCCGACCGATCTCCCGCACCGACACACTCTCTCGCCGCAAATCAGCGATCAGGACCCGCTCGTCCAGGTTGAGCAACCGCGCCGAAATCTCCGGCTCCACCACCGGTTCTACCGCCGGCGCAGCGGCCCGCCACCGCTTGGTCAACCGATAGCCCACACCCACACGCCGTGCTGCTTCCCGAAACCCCACACCCTGTCCCACCAGCGCAAAATACGCCGCACGCTCCACAACCAACTTCCGACCCGACACCATCACAACCCCATCAATCAGGTGTTGCAACGACCCCTAGAAGCCACATCCGGGGGGCGGCCCCGAGTCCAGTTTACCCGCGGGGTCTGACATTCGCGGCGATGTGGGTCTTGCCTGTGGACAGGTCGACAGGTGTGGACAACTCGGCCGCGGGAGTGGTCTTCGCAGCTGACGGGGCCGGTCATCGTGGCCGACGGGAGTGGTCATCATGGGCGACCGGAGTGGTCATCGTGGCGTGTGCGGTGGCTGGCTCGGCGTGCGTCGAAGGGCTCGCGACTGCTGGGGTCAGGCGACTGCTTTTTCCAGTTCCACCAGGGAGTCCTCCAGTTGGGAGAGCAGGCGCTGCAGGTGGGGGACCGTGCGGCGGCAGCCGGTCAGGCCGAACTCCAGGCTGCCCGCATAGCTGGTCACCGTGATGTTCAGAGCCTGGCCCTCGTACGGGATGGACAGCGGGTACACGCCCTGCATGCGGGCGCCGTTCCAGTACAGCGGCTGGCGGGGGCCCGGCACGTTGGAGATCAGCACGTTGAAGCTCGGCGGCGTGATCCGCGTCAGGCCCGGGATGGTGCCCACGGCCAGCGGGATCAGCGGCAGGGCACTCAGCGCGGTGATCTGCAGGCGGCTCATGCCGTGGTAGACGGCCTTGCCCTTGACCATCGACTCGTGGATGGTCTGCAGCCGGGTGGCCGCGTCGGGCTGGTCGGTCGCCAGGTTGCACAGGATGAGACCGATGGCGTTGCCGCCCATCGACGTCTCCGAGCGCGCCGCGCGCAGCGACATGGGGATGGCGGCCACCAGCGGACGGTCCGGCAGCGCGCCCAGGTCGAGCATGTAGCTGCGCAGCGCGCCGGCGCACATGGCCAGCATCACGTCGTTCATGGTGGTGCCCGACGCCCGGCCGACCGCCTTGATCCGCTCCAGCGGCCAGCCCTGCGCGGCGAAGCGCCTGGCCCCGGTGATCGGCACGTTGAACATCGACTTCGGCGCCTGGAAGCTCAGCGTGGCCGACTGCTCCCGGAACGCCTCGTTCACGATCTTCACGGCGGCCGAGCCGAACCCGGTGATCTCCTTGGCGAACGCCGACACCGCGCGGACCGGGTCGAACGCATCCGAATCCGAACCGCGCTCGGGCTTGTCGAACAGACCGGTGCGCACGCGCGGCGACCACATCGGCCGCACGTCCATGTCGCTCGGATCCTCCGACAGCGAACTCTGCAGCAGCCGCAGCGCGGACACGCCGTCGAGCAGCGCGTGGTGGGCCTTCGTGTAGGTGGCGAACCGGTTCCGTGGAGTCCCTCGATCATCGTGAACTCCCACAGCGGCCGGTGCCGGTCGAGCAGCGTCCCGTGCAGCCGGGAGGTCAGCTCGAGCAGCTCACGCACCCGTCCGGGACGGGGCAGCCCGGACAGCCGGACGTGGTACTCGAGGTCGAGCTGGTCGTCGTTGCTCCAGGCGAACTGGCCGACGCTGCCCACCGGGCCACGCGGGCGCCTGCGGAACAGCGGCCGCACGTCGGGCATGGCCAGCAGGCTGCGGTGGAACTCGTTGACGTAGTCGGGGCCGGCGCCCTCGGGCAACTCGAACAGCTGGAGCCCACCGACGTGCATCGGGTGCTCCCGCGACTCGGCGAGGAGGAACATCGAATCCGTCACCGGCATCATGGCCATCGCCGCGCCTCCGCTTCCTGGTCCCCCGCCACCCTAGACCTGGGCCGGAAGGCACAGATCACTTCGCGTCGGAGTCGATCACCAGCTGGCCACCCACGCGGGTGACCCGCAGGACCCGGTGCTGGGTGGCCGGGCCGCCGGCCGAGGTGTAGGTGACGTCGACCGGAACGTTCAACGAGCCGTCCCCGTTCTCGGTGACGCCGATCGCGTTCGCGGAACTGACCTGGGTGTAGGCCGCCCAGTACTCGGTGAACGCCTGCTGCCCGCCGAACAGCGCCTGGGCGTGGGGGGAGAGCATGGCCCAGCGGCCGGCGGCGTTCTGGACGTCGCCGTAGTAGTTGATGACGAACTGGCCGGCCTCGCTGTAGCCGATGGTGCCGTCGGCGGGTGACGGACCGGTGTTCTGGGCGGGCGGCTCGGTCGACGGCTCCTCCGAGGGCGGGTCCGACGGCTGGTCACCGGGGTTCTCCGGCTGCTCCTGGTTGGTGCCGGGGTCGGCGCCGACGCCCGCGTTGTTCCCCTCGCCGCCGGGGTCCTTGTTCGTGAGGATGACCACCACCGTGCCGACGAGCACGAGCACCGCGACGATCGCCACGATCAGCAGGTTCCGGTTGGACTTCGGCCCCGTGCCGGCCGGCTGCCGGGGCGCGGCGGCCGACGGTGTCGGCACGGCCGTTGGCACGACCGACGGAGGTGTCGAGGTCGGCTTGGCAGGCGCGAAAGCCGTGGTCGCCGCGGCGGCCGCCGCCGGAACGGTCAGCACGGGAATCCCCGAAGGAGCGGTCGGCACGGCGAGCGCGGTGGCCGCCTGTTCCATGGTCGGCCGCTCGGTCGGCTCGGTGCGCATGAGGCTCATGAGCGTCGGGCCGAGCGCGCCGGCGTTGCGTGGCGGCGGCACGTTGCCGGCCGCGACCTTGTGCAGCAGGGCCAGCGGGTTGGTGCTCGTGCCGAACGGCGGGCGGCCCTCGAGCGCGTGGTAGAGCGTGGAGCCGAGCGAGAACACGTCCGAGGCCCTGGTCGGGTCGCCGCCCCTGGCGATCTCGGGTGCCAGGTAGGCGGGGGTGCCCGCGAGCATGCTGGTGGCGGTGGTGGCGGTGCCGTCGTCGAGCGCGCGGGAGATGCCGAAGTCGGTGATCTTCACGGTGCCGTTGTCGGCCAGCAGGATGTTGCCGGGTTTCACGTCACGGTGGGCGATGCCGACCGCGTGGGCGGCGGCGAGCGCGGCGGCCGTCTGGGCGCCGATCTCCGCGACCTCCTCAGGCGTGAGGGTGCCGCGCTCGGCCAGCACGGCCGACAGGCTGCGTGACGGCAGGAACTCCATGATCAGACACGGATCGCCCTCGTGCTCGACCACGTCGAACATGGCGATCGCGTTGCGGTGCTGCAGGCGGGCGGCGATCCGCGCCTCCCGCATGGCGCGCCGTCGGGTCTCCTCGGACAGCCCTTCGGCCAGCGCGTAACGGACCAGGAGTCGCTTGACCGCGACGATACGGCCGAGCCGTTCGTCCTTGGCCTTCCAGACCACGCCCATCGCCCCGCTGCCCACTTCTTCGAGCAGCCGGTAACGACCGGCGACCACAGCACCCTTCTCGATGACCAAGCACTCCTCATCAGCATGGTTCCCGGTCCCCCGACCCACGCTGAGAATAACGAATGCACTCGGTCGAGGGTCGCCCAGACGAGGTGTGACTAATTCGGGTCGAGCTGGGCGAGCACACGCTTGGGTGCGCGGAGGCGCCAGGACTCGGTGAGCAGCTCCGTCAGCTCGTCGACATCGACCGCGCCGAACCTGATCAACACCATGGCGTGGCCGTCGTAGTGCGCAGTCGTGAAGAACTTTTCGGGTTCGGCGGCGATCAACTCCTGTTTCTCGCCCTCGCCGGCCACGAACACGGCGAGCACGTCACCTTCTTCGCGGATGCGGGCGAACAGCCGGTCCCCCACCCGGAATCCCGGCATGCCGTAGGACGGTTTCTCCGTGGTCTCCGGCAGGCCGAGCGCTACCCGGCGCACGTCGTCTTCGGTCACCATAGGAGTCATGGTGGCAGAGTTCGACGCGTTCGCGACGCGGATGACCGCGCCGCTCGCCGGGCTCGCACAGTTGCTCACCGGTGACCGGGAGGCGGCCGCCACCCTCGTGCACACCGCGCTGACCAGGTCATACATGGAGCGCAGGCCGGACGATCGACGGGCCACGGCCGCGCTCGTGCGCGCCTGGCTGGCCGGCGCGCCGCCGATCGGGGACCCCGCCGAGCTGTCCTACGACCTGGAGCTGCTGCGCCGGAGCCTCGACGCACTGTCGGCACACCAGCGTGTGGCCGTCGTGCTGCACCACTGGTCGGGCCTGTCGGTACCGGACATCGCCGCGATGCTGCGCCGGCCCGAGCGAACGGTCGCGGCCGATCTCCAAGCGGGCGTAACCGAGCTGCACCTGCCCGCCCCACCGCCCACAGTGGACGCTCGACTGACCGCACTCGTGTCCGCCGCCGGCCCACCACTCGTCGACCTCGCCCTCGTGGCCCAAGCCGGCCGCGCACAGCGACGACACCGGCGCCGCACGGCCGTCGCCGCCGCGGGAGCACTGATCACGGCCGGCACGGTCGCCGCCCTGCTCACGGGCGGTGACCCGGAACCGCCGGAGCGCCCACCCGTCCGAGTGGTCGACCAGTTCGGAGAGCCCGCCGCCGAGGTCGAGAGCCGGGCCCGCCGGCTGACCGCGCAACTCACGGTGGCCCTGGACGGCCTCCTGCCCGCGGGCGTCCCGCTGCCGGTGTTCACCGTCAACTCGGCGGACGGCCCGAGCCACACCTACGTCGCCAACGCGGGGTTCGGCCGGACGATGCTGATCTTCATCGTGGAGTCCCGCGCCGCCGACGCGTTCGTCCCGTGCTCCGAACCCGACGAGGACTGCCGGTACCGCCAGTTCCCGGACGAGACGGTGGCCGAGGTGGTGGTCACGGCCGAGGTCGACAGGATCGCGCTCAGCCTCACCTCCCGACGCCCGGACAGCACGGCCTTCCGCGTGCTCGCCTACGGCATCGGGACGCCCGAGCTGACCGTGGAGGACATGTTCGGGCTCGCCACGGCCGTAACCTACTGACATGGCCAGGGATTCCGCCGACTTCGCCGCGCGCATGACGGCACCGCTGACCGGGTTGGCCCAGTTGCTCACCGGCGACCGGGAGGCCGCCGCCGCACTCGTCCACACCGCTCTGACCAGGTCGTACTCGGAGCGAACGCCGGACGACCAGCGCGCGATCGCCACACTCGTCCGCGCGTGGCTGGCCGGCACGCCGCCGGTCGGCGAGCCCGCGGAGTTGCCCGACGACCTGGAACTGCTGCGCCGGAGCCTCGACGCACTGCCGGAACACCACCGCGTGGCCGTGGTCCTGCACCACTGGTCGGGACTTCTCGGTGCCGGACATCGCCGCGATGCTGCGCCGGCCCGAGCAGACGGTCGCGGCCGATCTCAAGGCGGGCGTGGCCGACCTGCCCGTGGCGCCCGAGTCCACAGTGGACGCACGGCTGGCCGCACTCGTGGCCGCCGCCGGACCACCACTCGTGGACCTCGCCCACGTGGCCGAAGCAGGGCAGGCACAGCGGCGACACCGCCGCCGCACGGCGATCGTCGCGACCGCGGTGCTGGTCGCGGCCGGGGTGGCCGCGACCCTGCTCACCAGCGGCGAACCGGATCCGGCCACCTCGGAGCGCAAGCCTGTCCGCGTGGTCGAACGGTTCGACGAGCCGGCGGCCGTGATCGACGGCCGGGCCCGTGGACTGACCGCGCAGCTCACCGCGGCCATGGAGGGTGTCCTCCCCGGCGTCACCCAGCAGTCCGGATTCTCGCCCCCGGAATTCAGGGGCGCCGTGGAAGACGCCACTGAGCCCGACATCTACTTCGCCGACACGAGCTTTAACCAGATGTCGTTGATCTTCGTCGTGGCGTTCAGCACCACCGGCACGTTCGTCCCGTGCGCCGAACCCGGCGAGGACTGCACCTCCCGCCAGTTCCCGGACGGCACGGTGGCCGAGGTCGTGATCGACCCCGAAGCCGACTGGCAGACGCTCATCCTCACCGCACGACGCCCGGACGGGACCGCGATCGAAGCGTTCACCGACGGAACCGGGGCACCCGACCTGACCGTGGAGAACATGTTCGGATTCGCCACGGTCTTCACCTACTGAGCCGTTTTCGGCCACCATGGAGTCATGGCCGTAGGGTTCGACGAGTTCGCGGCACGTATGACGGCGCCGTTGAGCGGGCTGGCGCAGCTGCTCACCGGCGACCGGGAGGCCGCCGCCACCCTCGTGTACACCGCCCTGACCAGGGCGTTCTCGGCGCGGGTGCCGGACGAGCGGGATGCGGTGACCACGCTCGTGCGTGCGTGGCTGGCCGGTGCGCCGCCGGTCGGGGAGCCCGCGGAAGAGCTGCCCCACGACGCGGAACTGCTCCGCCGAAGCCTCGACGCGCTGCCGGAGAAGCACCGTGTGGCCGTGGCGCTGCACCACTGGTCGGGCTTCTCGGTGCCGGAGATCGCGGCCGTACTGCGCCGCCGGGAGCAGGCCGTGGCGGCCGATCTGGCGGCGGGCGTGGCCGAGCTGCACGTGGCCACGCCGGCGGATCCGGACGAACCACCGTCCACAGTGGACGCACGACTCGCTGAACTCGTGGCCGCCACCGGACCGCCACTGGTGGACGTGTCCGAGGTGGCCGAGACCGGCCGGCGCCAGCAGCGGCAGCGCCGCCGCACGGCGGTCGTGGCCGGCGTGGTGCTGCTCGCGGTCGCGACGGTCGCCACGCTGCTCATGGGTGGCGAGGAGAAGCGGGCGCTCGCCGCCACGCACTCCTTGGACTTCTCGAATCTGCCGCCCCTACCCGTCGTCGACGATCGCGCCCGCCGGCTGACCGCGCAGCTCAAGGCCGCCATGGACGACGTCCTGCCCGGCGTCACCGACCTGCAGCCGGGCGGCAGCCGGCGCCCGCCGCTGGAGTTCGCGACCAGCGCGGAATGGGACGGGACCACCATCTACTTCGCCGAAGCGACGGTCGGCTCCACGCTGTTGATCCTCTACGTGAATTCCGTCGAGGAGTCGCATCCCCCGTGCTCGGCGCAAGAGCCCGAGATGGTCTGCACGCCCCGCGAGTTCCCCGACGGCACAGTGGCCGAGGTGGCCGTCAACGCCGAACAGGACCTCACCGTCCTCAGCCTCCTGTCCCAACGGCCGGACGGCACGGTCATCGGCCTGATCGCCGACAACGTCGGCGGGCCAGGACTGCCGGAGCTGACCGCCGAGGACCTGTTCCGGTTCGCCACGGTCTTCACCTACTGATGGACGCCCTGACGCGGATGGCCGCACCGCTGACCGGGCTCGCGCGGTTGCTCACCGGCGACCGGGAGACGGCCGCCGCCCTCGTGCACACCGCACTGGTCAGGGCGTACTCGGAGCGGGTGCCGGACGAGCGACGGGCGATCGCCGCGCTCGTGCGTGCCTGGCTGGCCGGAGCGCCGCCGGTCGCGGAGCCCGCGGAACTGCCCCACGACCTGGAGCTGCTGCGCCGCATTCTCGACGCGCTGCCGGAGAAGCAACGCGCGGCCGTGGTGCTGCACCACTGGTCCGGTTTGCCCGTAACGGAAATCGCCGCGCTGCTGCGCCGACCAGAACGAGCGGTGACCGCCGACCTGGCCGCGGGCGTGGCCGAACTGGGCCAAGAGTCCACAGTGGACGCACGACTCGCGGCGCTCGTGGCCGCGGCGGGACCACCACTCGTGGATCTCACGCAGGTGGCCGAAGCCGCGCAGGCACAACGGAGACAACGCCGCCGCACGGCGGTCGTGGCGGCCGTGGTGCTGCTCGTGGCGGGTGTGGTCGCCGCCCTGCTGACCGGCGGCGAGCCCGACGGGGCACGCACGGGGTTCACCGCCGGGGACCGGTTCCTGGTGTTGACCCCGCAGCCGGTGATCGACGACCGGGCCCGCCGGCTGACCGCCCAACTCTCCGCCGCGATGAGCGACGTCCTGCCCGGCGTCACCGACGTGCGGCCCGGCGTCGACGGCTTCCCACCGCTGGAGTTCTCCTTCGGTTCGCCGTACACGCCGGACACCTACGGCGCACACGCCGTGTTCGGCTCGACGTTGCTGATCCTGCAGGTGGAACGCATCCTCGGGTTCGTCGACCCGGCCCAGTCGTCGTGTCCGGAGTCCGATCCGAACTGCACGTACCGGACGTTCGCCGACGGCACGTGGGCCTACGTGACCGTGCATCCCTACGACGACATGACGAAGACCGCGCTCAGCCTCACCGCGAACCGCCCGGACGGCACCGCGATCTTCCTGTCGGCCAGCATCCTCGGGCCGGCAACGGGTCCGCCCGCCCTGAGCGTGGAGGACCTGTTCCGGTTCGCCACGGTCTTCACCTACTGAGCCACTCCAGGGCCAGTTCGGCGACCTTCGCCGGCTGTTCCAGGTGGAGGAAGTGTCCGGTGCCGGGCAGGACCTCCACTCGGGAACCGTCGGCGAAACCCCGGTGCGCGGCCTCGAACACCTTCGCGTCGATGCAGCCGTCGTCCGTGCCGCCGATGAACATCAGCGGCTTGTCGGCCGCGACCTCCGTGCGGGCGGCCATGCCGGCCAGCGCCGGATCGTGGCGGCCAGGGTCGAAGTTGGCGCGGTAGACGTGCAACGCGTTGCGGATCAGCTTCGGGTCGCCGTACAGCTCGTGCACCCGCGCCCGGTGCTCGCCCAGGTCGGTGAGACCCGGCGACCACGTGGCCCACAGGTAGTCCACCAGCCGGCGGTCGGTCTCCAGGATCGCCTCGGCCAAGCCGTCGATCTGGAACAGCCACACGTAGAACAACCGCTTCTGCTGCGCCGGATCCGCCATCGAAGCGACCAAAGTGGACGGTGCGGGCACGGCCAGCGTGACGCCGCCCCGCAACACCTCCGGCCATCCGGCGGCGATCCGCTGCACCACGCCCGCGCCGATGTCGTGGCCGATCATGTCGACCGGCTCGCCGCCACCGACCGCCCGCGCGACCGCGACCCCGTCGGCCGCGAGGGTGATGGAGTCGGAGTAGGTGATCGCGTCGGCCGTGTCCGGGTGATGGCCGCGCAGGAACGGCGCCACCACGCGACGGCCGGCCGCCACCAGGTGTTCGGCCATGGGTCCGAACGTCGCCGGATGGTCGGGAAAGCCGTGCCAGCACACGACGGGCGGCCCCGAGCCCGCGGCGAGCGCCGGAAATGTCAGCCGGTCGGTCTCAATGACCGTTTCCTCGAACTGCACCAGGCAACCCTAGTGCCCAGACCGCTCTTTTCGACACAGTTCCGCGTCGAAAACAGGAATCCTCAGGGACCGTGACGGAACCCAGCCACCAACCACCAGACCAACCGCCTCGTCCGCCGGGTCGCAACGAACACTTTTAATTTCGGGAGACGGAACTGACCCGCGACGCGGAGACATCGCGGGTCAGTTCCGTGACCAGTTAGCGAGAACCGACCGGAACCGGCGCGGCCACGGTGATCGTGTCCGCGTTGGACACCGCCACCCCGGTGCCGGCGAACGAATCCGCCACCGTGTACGTGCCCGCGCCCTGGAACTGCACGGACATCCGCCACGTCCGTGCCGCACCGGCGGTCACCGACGCGTCGGCCACCACCGTGCCCACGAGCGCGGCACCGTCACGACGCAGCTGGACCCGCTGCCACGCACCGTCCACCTGCACGCGCAGCACCACGTTCTGCGGGGCAAGCGCATGCCCGGCGGTGACGCGGACCGTCCAGGCCATCGGCCCGGAGTCGGCCGTGCCGGCGTTGGCCGCCTGCACGTCGTAGCGCACGGCCGTGCCGGGCGCGGCCGTCCCCACCCTGGTGTCCGAAATGGACACTTCGGGTGCGGGAACCGGACCGATCCGCAGCGACGTCTCGTCGCTCACCTGGCCCGCGTAACCACCGGTCGCCACGTCCAGCTTCACCCGGTACTCACCGTCCGGCGCGTTCGGGTCGAACGCGAACGTGTACGGCTGCGCGTTCCAGTTGATCGACCCCGCCCGCAACGGTTTGCCGGCCGGGTCGAACAGACGCAGGATCGGCTTCAGCTCGTTCGGCACGGCCGCCCGCAACAACCCTTCGACGCTCTCCAGCGCCACCCGGTCGGGCAGCGTGTAGAACGGCCGCACGTCCGACGCCAGCACCGTCGCGAACGGCAGGCCGTGCGCGTCGGTGACCGACCACGGCACCGTGGCCTGCCCGTCCTCGCCGACCGTCACGTCGCCGAGCGACACGACCGGCGCGCCACCGAAGGAGAAGGTGGTGTCGAACGGGTCGATCCAGTCGATGCCACCGACCACCTGGCTCGGCAGGAGCCAGTCCTGCTCGAGGTGCAGCACCTCGTGCACGGCCACCGCCTCGTACCGGTCGAGGCTCGCGATCAGCGTGCCCGGCTGGTACCGGTAGCCGTGCGGCGCGGTGCCGGACGGCCGCAGGAACACCGAACCCGAGTGCCGGTCGTCGGCGTTGTCGAGGTCGATCGTGGCCCGCACGGCGAAGTTGTCACCGACACCGGCTCGCGATCCGCCGGCCAGCACGCGGGGCGCGAAGCTGATCGACTCGTCGTCGATGACCGTGATCTCCCGGTGCAGCAGGTAACCCGGGCCACCATCGGCCGGCGTCGGCCTGCGCACCACGAGGGTGTACCGGCCGACCGGGTCGGGGATCTCGAACGCCAGCTTGCCGTCGGCGCCCGTGGTGCCCAGCGCACGCACCTGACCGCCGGCGATCAGCTCGACCGTCGCCCCGGCCAACGAGCCGACCGCCGCCGCACCCGGTGCGTCCACAGTGGACGCCGAGAGCTGCACGATCGGTGCGCGGACCCGGAACTGGTTGGTCAGGTGTCCCACCTGCACGGTGTAGCTGCCGAGGTCGTCCGGCGAGACCGTCCACGACACCGTGGTCGACGCGCCGGCCGCCAACGTGACCGGCGTGGTCGCCTGGACCGCGCCGTTCAGCCGCAGCACCGCGTCGTACTTGCCCGCCGTGCCACCGATGTTCTTCACGTCGATCTGCACCCGCACGTCGTCGCCGACCTTCACGAGGTTCGGCGTGGTCCGCAGGTTGTGCGGCGCGAAGTACGGCTGGTTCGGCACGGGCGGTGGCGATGCCCAGCTGATGGCGTTCAGGAACAGGTCGGTCGCCTCGACCGTCCAGTCCGCCGGCCCTCGGGTGGCCGACACGCCGTGGGTCGACAGCAGTACGTGCCGGTTGGTGGCCCGCTCGTCGACGCCGATGCCGCCGCCGAGTACGCCGTCAGCCGTGCGCCCGAGGCTGCCGAGGAGCTTGCGCCCCTCGCCCTCGTAGCCGTCGAACCAGGCCACCCACTTCGCGCGGGTGCTGCCGTCGATCACGATGCGGTCGCCCACCGAGTACCCGGCGAGCATCGGGTGTTCCTGGGTGACCTCGTAGTAGGACTCGGCCGAGGTGGAACCGGCGCTGTTCGACCCGTAGGAGACCGGCTGTCCGGTGTGCTCGGACAGCTGCTTGATGCCGTTGCCGGAACCGAAGGAGTGGTCGGTGAAGATCACCCCGGTGCCGTTGGCGTCGGTGGCGTCCAGGAAGGCCTGGAAGTCCGCTTCGTCGTAGTCGATGGACAGGGTGCCGTAACCGAGGATCACGGTGGCGTGCTCCGCCGCCTGGGCCAACTGACTCCAGTTGTAGATGGCGGTTTCGACGCCCCGTGGCGCGAAGACCACGTCGCGGTACTGCGCGGCCCTGGAGGCCGCACTGTCCACAATGGCCACCGAGCGCGCCGGCACGCCGAACCCGAAGTCGGCCCTGGCCGCCGCTTCCGGCGTCACCGTGACCTCCACGGGACCCGGTGCGCGGAACGTCGGGTGGCTGGCCACGATCTCGTAGGTGCCCGAGGGCACGCGCGGGATCGTGTAGGTGCCGTCGGCCCCCGTGACCGCCGACAGGTCGGCCGGCACACCGGCCACCTGGACCTTGACCCCGGGTACGCCGTGGCCGCTCTCGGTGAGCACGGCCTTGCCGACCACCTGACCGCCGGGTGCCGCCTCGAGCGTGACGTCCACGGCGGCGAAGGAGTTCTCCGTGACCGTCACGTCGGACACCGTGGTCTCGCGGTAGCCGAACGCCTCGACCTTGACCTCGTAGGTGCCGGGCGCGAGGCGGCGGTTGAAGGTGCCGTCCGCGCCGGTGGTCAGGGTGGCGTCACCCGGTGCCACGGTGACCGTCGCGCCCGCGACGGGTGCGCCCGCCGAGTCCGTGACAGTGCCCTCGATGCCGGAGTTGAGCGCCACGAAGCTCGTGGCCTCGAACGCGTTGATCCGGCCGATGCCGAACCGGGTGTCCGGCGGCGCGGTCGCGTACCGGTCGTCCCAGAAGGCGGTGTCGCCCAACACGTCCAGGATCTCGTCGACGCTGAGATCGCCGGCCGCGGAACGCATGAGCGCGACCGTGCCGGCCGTGTGCGGTGCGGCCATGGAGGTGCCGGACAGGGTGCGGTAGCCGCCGCCGGGTGAGGCCGAATAGACGTCGGCGCCGGGGGCGGAGACGTCCGGCTTCACCCAGGACTCCGGCCAGTCGGCCGGTGGGCTGGTCCACTGGTTCTTGCGCACCACGCCACCGCAGGAGAAGCCCGCGACGTTGTCGCTCTCGTCGGTGGCGCCGACGCCGACCGCCTCGAACACGTTGCCCGGACTGCCGGTGCCGCCGGCGGCGCAGTTGTTGCCGATGGAGAACGCCGGGAAGACGCCGGCTGCCCGCATGGCGCGGGTCGGCTGGATCATCTCCGGGAAGAACCCGTTGGCGCCCAACGACATGTTGACCACGTCGGCCGGTTGGCCGGCGGGATTGCCGGCCGCGTCGGTGGGTGCGATGGCCCACTGCATGCCGGCCGCCACCTGCGCGAACGAGCCGCTGCCGCCGGGAATCACCAGGCCGTGCATCAGGTCGGCGCCGGTCGCGACGCCGATGGCCGTGCCGGAGGTGGCACCGCCGTGGATGGTGCCCGACACGTGGGTGCCGTGGTAGGCGGAGTCGCGTGGAGCCGAGGCCACGCGCCCGCCGGTGGCGTTGAACTCCATCCAGCCGCCCGGATGGTTCGGGTCGGACGGATTGTCGGTGGCCATCTTGCCGGCCAGGTCCGGGTGCGTGATGTCGACGCCGGTGTCGAGCGTCGCGACCCGGACGCCGCTGCCGTCGATCCCCAGTTCGTCCCAGACACGGGCGGCTTCGATCTTCTGCAGTCCCCAGGTGAGTTCCGCGTTCGGCGCGACGTCCGTGCTGTTCGGGGCCGGGTCCGGGGCGGTGAGTTCGAAGTTCGGGATGACGCGGTCGACGCCGGGGGTGCTGGCGAGCGCGTCGAGGGTCTGGCCGGCCGCCGGGAACTCCACGAGCACCATGTTGGTGAGCCAGAAGCGGTTCAGGATGGTGATGTCCTGCTGCTCGAGGTGCAGCTCCACCTCGGCCTGGGTGTCGGCCGCGTGACCGCGCAGGGTGTCGAGCACCTCCGTGCGGTCGCCGGCGAGTTCCTCGGCGTTCGGCAGCATCAACAACGCCCGCACCGGTTCACCGGAGCGGGCGTTCTCTACCTGGGCGACCAGTTCGGGCGCTACGGGCGCGGCCGGTTGCCTCGGGGCGGCTGTCGTCGACGAGGCGACACCACTGGTCAGGAGGGTAACGGCGGCCAGAGCGGCCACCATGGGTCTCGCGCCGGGTCTGCGGCGTTCGGGGGATGCAGGGCGGGGCATTCATGCCTCCTCAGGGGCGAAAGATTTCGCTCTATTGAGGATGATCGAAATTCGCCAACCGTCAATGCGCTGCATGGGCTACTGGATTGGGGCCGTCTGCCCGCTCAAGGAGGCTCACAGATCGCGCGCAGAACCTCCGCGAGTCTCCCTCCGCAGACGTGCGAGTTGGCGTTTCATGCCACGTGGTGGGCGGCGCGAACCGCCAGTTCGGAGGTTCTGGGAGGGAGACTCGCGTGTCTGGGGAGGGAGACTCGCCGGAGCTGGCCTGGCGCGAACGGCGCGGCATGGAGCCGTCACACACACCTAGATCCAGTCGTCGTCGCGGGACCAGGTGATGAGGTTGTCGAGGATGCCGGGGGTGGGCTCGGCGGGCTCGGTGACCGTGTAGGCGCCGCGGTAGAACAGCAGCGGGCGCTCGCCGCGCTGCTCCCCCAGCGTGGTCACCCGGCCGACGACCACGTGGTGGTCGCCGCCGTCGTGGACGGTCTCGATCGCACAGTCCATCCAGGTCAGGACGCCCGCGAGGATCGGCGCGCCGGACGGTGCCGGGGTCCAGGGCACCGTGGCGAACTTGTCGGCGCCCGCGCGGCCGAAGACCGTGGAGACGTCGCGTTGACCGTGGCCGAGGACGTTCACGCAGAAGTGGCCGTGGCGTTCGATCAGTGGCCAGGTGCGTGACGTGCGGCCGGGGCAGAACAGCACGAGCGGCGGGTCGAGCGACAGCGCGGCGAACGACTGGCAGGCGAAGCCGACGGGTTCGGCGTCGTTCATGGCGGTGACCACCGTGACGCCCGTGCAGAAGTGGCCGAGTGCCTTGCGGAACGCGGCGGCGTCGATGGTCTGGGCGATCACCTCGACCCGATGCTGAAGTCGTGCCCCCACAACGACACGGCCGTGGACTCTCGAGCGATCCACGAGTCGTCGTCGACCTGGCGGCCCTCGCAGCCGAACTCGACGTCGAACCCGCCGGGGGTCTTCATGTAGAAGGAGAGCATCAGGTCGTTCACGTGGCGGCCGAGGGTGGCGGACATGGGGACCTTGCGGCGCAGCGCGCGGTCGTGACAGAGGCCGACGTCGTCGGTGTTCTCGACCTCGACCATCAGGTGCACGATCCCGCTGGGCGTCGGCATGGGCAGGAACGCGAGGCTGTGGTGGCGTGGGTTGCAGCCGAAGAACCGCAGCCACGCCGGGTCGCCGTCGGCCGGGCGGCCGACCAGTTGCGGCGGGAGGCGCATGGAGTCGCGCAGCCGGAAGCCGAGGACGTCGCGGTAGAAGCTGAGGGCCGCCGCGTCGTCCTGTGTGGACAGTACGACGTGGCCGAGGCCCTGCTCGCCCGTGACGAACCTGTGGCCGTAGGGGCTGACCACGCGGCGGTGTTCGAGGGCGGCGCCGTGGAACACTTCCTGGGGATTGCCGGACGGGTCGTCGAAGATGACCAGCTGGTCGACCCTTCTGTCGGCGCGTTCCTCTTTCGTGCCTTCCTTGTACGGCACGCCGGCCGCCTCGAGCCGGCCGCAGATCTCGCCGAGTTCGGCCACGTTCGCCACTTCCCAGCCGGTGGCCGACAACCGGTCGGTCTCGCCGGGCACGATCACCAGGCGGGCGGGGAAGTCGTCCATGCGGAGGTAGAGCGCGTCGTCGCGGGCGCCCTTGCCCTCGACCATGCCGAGGACCTTCAGCCCGAACACGCGCCACGCCTCGATGTCCGTGGCCTCGACGCGCAGATAGCCGAGCGACCGGATGCCCATTACTCGCCTCCGAGAAAGTCCATGGTGAGCCGGTTGAACTCGTGGAACTTCTCCAGCTGAGCCCAGTGTCCACATCGGCCGAACACGTGCAGTTGGGCACGCGGGATCACTTTGAGTGCCACGAAAGCGCCGTCGGCCGGGTTGACCCGGTCCTCGCGGCCCCAGATGAGCAGGACCCGCTGGCGGAGCCGGTGCGCGTCGCGCCAGAGCATGCTCTCCTCCGGCCACTTCGCGAACGAGGCGCCCATGGAGGCCATGGCCTTGAGGGACTCCGGGTCGCTCGCCGCGGCGAACCGTTCGTCCACCAGCTCTTTGGTGACCAGCGTGCCGTCGTGGACGAGGGTGTGGAGGAACTCCGCGAGCTTTTCCTTGCTGGGCCCCGGCGGCGCGCCGAAGCGGTAGAGCTTCTTCACGCCCTCGGTCGGATCGGCGCTGAACAACGACAGGTTCAGCCCGCCGGGCGCCATGAGTGCGAGCCGACCGGCGCGGTCGGGGTGACGCAGCGCCAGGCGGACGGCCGTGCCGCCGCCGAGGGAGTTGCCGACGAAGTGGGCCTTCTCGATGCCGAGTTCGTCCATCAGTTTCACGACGGCGTCGGCGCTGAAGGTGAAGTACTGGCTCGTGATCTCGGGCTTCTCGGACTGCCCGAAGCCGGGCTGGTCGACCACGAGGGTGCGGAACTGCTTGGCGAACACCGGGAGATTCGCGGCGAAGTTGCTCATCCCGGACGCGCCGGGACCGCCGCCGTGCAGCAGCACCACGGGTTCGCCGGTGCCGCTCTCGTGGAAGTGCAGGCCCGCGCGGGTGTCCTCTGTGGTCAGATCCACGCGTCGGTCACCTTCAGTCCGAGCTGGGCCTGGCCGTACATGGCCAGCGCCTTCTCCGGATCGTTGATCGCGTGGACCCGGCCGGCGTGCGCGTCGCGCCAGAACCGTTGGATGGGCGTGCCGACCTTGAGCGCGCGACCGCCTGCACTCTCGAAGAGCCGGTCGACGGCGGCGATCGCCGAACTCGTGGCGTTCACCTGGTCTCTTCTGGTCTGGACCCGCAGCGGGAACGGGATCTTCTGGCCGGCCGTGGCGAGGCGCATCTCCTCGTCGATGTCGCGCTCGATCTGCAGCATGGCGGCATCGATCTTGCTGGCCGCCTCGGCGATGCGGACCTGGTTGAAGGAGTCCTCGGCCGCACGGCCGCCGGTGGAGGCACGGACGCGCTCGCGGGTGTGGTTCACGTAGGCGTCGTAGGCGCCGGTGGCCATGCCGACCACGGGCACCGCGATGGAGCAGGAGAAGACGGAGGCGAAGGGGAGCTTGTAGAGCGGCCCGGTGTTCACGGCCTGGCCGGGCCCCTGGCACTGGCCGGTGTCCATGAAGCTGAGCGTGCGGTACTCGGGGACGAGGACGTCCTCCACGATGATGTCGTTGCTGCCGGTGCCACGCAGGCCGATGGTGTCCCAGACGTCGTCGATCTCGTAGTCCTTCCTCGGCAGGAGGAAGGTCCGGAAGTCGGTGGGGTTGCCGTCCTCGCCGAGGACCAGCCCGCCGAGGAAGACCCAGCTGGCGTGGTCGCAGCCGGAGGAGAAACTCCAGCGGCCGGTGAAGGTGAACCCGCCGTCGGTCGGGGTGGCCCGGCCCATGGGTGCGTAGGAGGAGGAGACGAGCGTGTCGTCATCGTCGCCCCAGACCTCGCGCTGGGCCTGGTCGTCGAAGAGGCCCAACTGCCAGGGATGACACCCGAGCACGGCGGCCACCCACCCGGTGGACCCACACGCGCTGGCGATGAGCCGCACGGCGCGGTAGAAGTCGTTGGGGCTGCTCTCTTGGCCGCCGTATCGCTTGGGC
Organism: uncultured Actinomycetota bacterium; assembly: GCA_963825445.1. Classification (GTDB taxonomy): domain Bacteria; phylum Actinomycetota; class Actinomycetes; order Mycobacteriales; family Pseudonocardiaceae; genus Actinophytocola. The sequence continues at coordinate 102,518 of CAWGTM010000015.1, read as the reverse complement.
TGCAACAGTTTGAAGAACCCCGACTGCTGCAACGCCTTGATCGACTCCACGGAGATCCGCCGCGCGTCCTCGGTGTCCTGAGCCCGCTCCCGAAACCCGGGCAACAGCTCCCGCACCGCCTCGACGACCTGGTCGCTCATACCAGCCAGACTAGAACACGTTCTCGTTTCTGTCGACGTCGTGCCCTGTGGACAACTTCGAACCCTGTGGATAACTCGATTGGACAGGCGCTCTAGCCTGTGGATAACTTTTTGGCGGATCCGCGAGACACCCGAAGGATGTGGGGCCAGATGGCTACGCAAGACCGTAGAGAGGGGACCCCCATGACCGAGATCCACGACCGCGTCACCCGCCTGGAGGAGGAACGGGCGGAGGTGCGCTTCCTCGCCACGCACGCCGACAAGGAGGCAGCCGGCAACACGGCCGTCCTGCAAGGCCAGGTCGGCGTACTCAACGCCCTCAGGGATACACAGCAGGAACACGGCCAGACGCTCGCCAAACACAGTCACATGTTGGCCGAGCACGGCAAGCGCCTCGGCCGACTGGAGCACAAGGTCGACACCGGCTTCGTCCAGGCCGACAAGAACTTCGCCCAGATCGACAAGAACTTCGCCCAAATCGAGGCGAACTTCACCCAGGTCAACGCGAACTTTGCCGAGGTCGAGAGGCAGTTCACGCTGGTTCGCACCGGGATTGAGGGCATCACCGGGCTGCTAACCGACGAGATCGACAAGCCGAAGGAGACCTAACGGTCAGAGGTTGCCGGGGGGAGGTCGAAGACCCCGAGCTTCTGGCCCCTGGTGTGCGACTCCCACTCGGCGAAGGTGAACGACAGCGTGCCCGCGTCGGCCGGGTGGAGTTGCGCACCAGGACCTCGGCATTGAGCGGCATGACCTGCACGGTCACGTTGGGTCGGTTCGGCACAGCTCCACGACGTGCCGCAGCTGGCGCTGCATCACGTCCCTGCCGCCAAAGTTCTTGCGCAATGCGGCCTCGCCGACCACTGCCCAGAGTCGCAACGGCTGCTCATCTCGAGTCAGCACCTCGGCCAGACCCAACCGGTAGCGCAGCCGGGTGTCCAGGACGTTGCGGCGCTGGTGCGGCTGGATGTCGCCGCCACCGAACCATGCGGTGAGCCGCGCGATTCACGTCGGTCAGGTCCTCGGCCTGATCCTCGGGCACGCCGTAGAGCGAGAGCAGTGCGGCCAGATCGCCATGCGTGATCTTGGTGCGCCCCTGCTCGATGTTGCCGATGGTCGCGATGGTGCAGCCGACCTTCTCGGCGGCCGCCTCGCGGGTGACCTCGGCGTCGATGCGCATGCGCTTGAGCGTCGCGCCGATCTGGATGCGGTCGGCTGTGCAGGACTCCAGGTCAGCTCCTGGGTCGAACTGGCTCAGGGCGCCGAGATCGACTACAACGTCTACAGCGAGGCGGAGCTGTGCTTCGACGGCAGGCGGGGCACCTTCCAGATCCACGCCAGCGAGGACGGACTCGCTGAGCTGGTCAGCAAGGGCTCGGCCGCTCTGGAGGCGCTGCGCCAGGGAGCCACCGATGAGTGAACTGGCGGAGATCCGTGAAGAACTCGACCACTTGCGAAGCCGCATCACGTCGCTGGAGTACGACACCGACGGTTCCCACACGTGCGACGCCGCCGCAGCCGCGTCGGTGGCAGAACGCCATCTGTCCTATGCGCGTGCGGAGTGGCGGGGGGCAATGAGGGAACTGAAGGCAGGGTTGCGTCAGGCTGTGTCGCTGCTGATTGCTGACACCGATGCCCCGGCGCGGCGGCCGGAGAACACGCAGTCCGCCAACGACAAGCCGCTCACGTAGGAGTTCGAGCAGATGCCGACGGCGTTGCGGCCTGCGGCGTACAGGCCCTCGACGCCGGTGACTGCGCCTGTGTCCTCCTCCACCACCAGGCCACCCAGGGTGAGCATTGGGCACGGGTAGCCCAGGCGGGGGCCGTACGAGAAGTCGATCAGGCTGTACGGGCCGACCAGTGGGGCGACCAGGTCGGGGTGCTTGCCGAAAGCGTCGTCGGCTCCGCCGTACGTGGCGACCGTCGCGGCCAGGCCCGCCGCTGAGATGCCCGCCTTCGCCGCCACTCCTTCGATCGTGTTGTCGCTGACGCGGGCTACGCGCAACAAGTACTCCGCCTGCAGGCGCTGGAACCACAGGGTCTCCGTGCGCAGCTGCTGGCGAGCAGAGGCCACGATCCGCTCGTCCACCAGTAGCCACGCCTTCCCGCCGTGCTCGGTTACCAGAGAGGCGCCGATCGCCGCGCCGTAGCTCGACTCGTCGATGAAACGGGTGCCCGACTCGTCGACCAGGATTCCGCGAAGCAAAGCGCTCGGCGGAGTGAGGAACCGCCACGCCGAGATGGTCGACATCCGGGCCGCGACACCACCTGCCGCCACGCCGAGCCGAATCCCCGAGCCGTCGTCGCCCTGCGTGCCCAGAGGCAGGCCGCCCCGGAACTCCGGCGCGTGTTCCCGAAGCATCGCCCGGTTGCCGATGAAACCACCGGTCGCCAGCACCACCCCGCGTCGCGCACGGATCCGCACGGGCGTGCCGTACCGTCGCTCCAGTCGCTCGATCCGGCGGTGAAGAAGACGCGCGAACCCCGGCACGTACAGCCCCGGTTTCGTGGCGAACCGGTGCATGACGCGATGCCGCCACCGACCCCGTGACAGTGAAACGCATTCCACTCCGACCACCCGGCCGTCCTCGACCACCAGCTCCCGCGCCGCCGTGAAAGGTCGAACTCGGGCGCCCGACGAACGCACGGAGGCCGCCAAAGCCGCGAACAGCACCTTTCCCGACGTGCCCCGCCCGCGCGCCCGGTGGCCGCGCGGCGCGGGTGAGGCCACAGAGCGATAAGGCCAGGCGTTCTCGCTCCCCGAGTAGTACAAGTAGAACTCGTTCGTGGGATACGACGTCTTGTACGGGCAAACCCGCGGATCGAACGGCACACCGACGTCGGTCAGCCACGAGATCATCTCCGCGCTCTCCGCGCAGAAGCGGCGCAACGTGGCCGGCGTGACCACGTCGCCGACCTCCTGGCTCAGGTAGTCGAACATGGCGTCCGACGAATCCGGGACACCCGCCGCACGCTGCACCGACGTGCCGCCACCCGCGTAGACCACCCCGCCGGACACGGCCGTCGCGCCGCCGCCGGTGAACCGGTCGAGCACCAGCACGTCGGCACCGGCCCGCGCCGCCTCGATCGCCGCGCACGCGCCCGCGCCGCCGAATCCGACCACCACCACGTCCGCGTGCTCGTCCCAACCAGGAGGCATGTGCAAAACTATAACCTGTTCTAGTATGAGGAGGTGCGGATGAGTGAGTTCGACGTGATCGTCGTCGGCAGCGGCGCGGCCGGGATGACCGCGGCGCTGACCGCCGCGCACCACGGCCTGCGCACCGTCCTGATCGAGAAGGCCCCGCGCTTCGGCGGCTCGACCGCCCGCTCCGGCGGCGGTGTCTGGATCCCGAACAACCACGTGCTACTCGAAGCGGGCGTGCCGGACACCCCCGAGCATGCGGCCGCCTACCTGGCCCACATCGTCGGCGCCGACGGCGACCCCGACCTGCAGCGCGCGTTCCTCGACCACGGCCCGGCCATGCTGGAGTTCGTCCTGGCCAACACCCCGCTGCGGTTGCGCTGGGTGACCGACTACGCCGACTACTACCCCGAGGCGCCCGGCGGCATGCCCATGGGCCGCTCGCTCGAGCCGCGCCCGTTCGACGCGCGCCGCCTCGGCGCCGAGGCGAAGAACCTGGCCGACCCGTATCTCAAGGCACCCACCGGCATGGCCGTCACCCAGGCCGACTACCGGTGGATGAACCTCATGGCCCGGCACCCGCGCGGCCTGCTGCGCACCATCCGGGTCGCCGGCCGCCGGGTCGTCTCACTCGCCACCCGTCGCCGCCTGCTGACCATGGGCCTCGCGCTGTCCGCCGGCCTGCGCGCCGGCCTCGCCGACGCGAACGTGCCGGTCTGGCTGTCCACCCCCATGACCGGACTGCGCACCGAGGGCGACCGCGTGACCGGCGTGGACATCCAGCGTGACGGCCAACCGCAGACCATTCACGCCACCGGCGGTGTGATCCTCGCGGCCGGGGGGTTCGAGCACAACGAGCGGATGCGCAAGGAGTACCAACGGTCCCCGATCGGTACGGAGTGGACGGTCGGCGCCGTGGAGAACACGGGTGACGGCATCGAGGCCGGGCTGCGACTCGGCGCGGCCATCGACATCATGGACGACGCCTGGTGGGGCCCGACGATCCAACTGCCCCGCGGGCCGTACTTCTGCCTGGCCGAACGCACGCTGCCCGGCTGCATCATGGTCAATCAGGCGGGCGAGCGGTTCGTGAACGAGGCGTCGCCCTATGTGGACGCCGTGCATGCCATGTACGACAACCACACCGACGAGGTCAGCCACATCCCGTCCTGGCTGATCGCCGACCAACGCTACCGCAACCGCTACATCTTCGCGGGACTCGGCCCGCGCCAACCGTTTCCCGGACGCTGGTACAAACACGGCGCCGTGCACAAGGCGTCCACTCTGGACGGATTAGCCGAGGAGATCGGCATCCCCGCCGGAGCACTGCCGGCCGCGGTCGAGAAGTTCAACGGATACGCCGAGTCCGGTGTGGACGCCGACTTCCACCGCGGCGAGAGCACCTACGACAAGTACTACGGCGATCCCCGCAACCGGCCCAACCCGTGCCTGGCGCCGCTTTCGGTCGCGCCGTTCTACGCCGTGCGGATCGTGCCGGGTGACCTCGGCACGAAGGGCGGACTGCGGACCGACCCGACCGCACGGGTGTTGCGCACCGACGGCGAGGCGATCCCCGGCCTGTACGCGGCGGGCAACGCGGCCGTGCCGGTCATGGGACGGACCTACGCCGGGCCGGGGGCGACCCTCGGGCCTGCCATGGTCTTCGGCTACCTGGCCGCACTCGACATCCTGGGAGCGAAGCGATGACTGAAGGCGTGCGCACGATCGACGTCGGCACCCCGCGGGCCCGGTTCGCACGCGGCTGGCACTGCCTCGGCCTCGCGAGCACCTATCGCGACGGCAAGCCACACGCGGTGGAGGCGTTCGGCACGAAGCTCGTGGTGTTCGGCACCGAGGACGGCGTGCTCAACGTCCTCGACGCCTACTGCCGGCACATGGGCGGCGACCTGTCCCAGGGCACCGTCAAGGGTGACGCGGTCGCCTGCCCGTTCCACGACTGGCGCTGGGCCGGCAACGGGAAGTGTGTGCAGATCCCTTACGCCAAGCGGATTCCGCTGCGGGCTCGCACCCGGTCGTGGCTGACACTGGAACGCAACGGGCAGCTGTTCGTGTGGCACGACCCGCAGGGCAAGCCGCCTGCCGAGAACATCGTGATCCCCGAGACCCACGGCGCGTCCGGTCCGGAATGGAGCGACTGGACCTGGGACACCGTCCGGATCGAGGGCTCCAACTGCCGCGAGATCATCGACAACATGGTGGACATGGCGCACTTCTTCTACGTCCACTTCGCCTTCCCCACCTACTTCAAGAACGTCTTCGAAGGCCATGTCGCCACCCAGTACCTGAACTCGCGGGCACGGCCGGACGTGGACCTCGGGTCGAGCTACTCGGCCGAGGGTGTGACGTTGCGGTCCGAGGCCTCCTACTACGGGCCGTCCTACATGATCAACGATCTGTGGCAGGACTTCCACGGCACCACCATCGAGACCGTGCTGATCAACTGCCACTACCCGGTGTCCGCCGACTCGTTCGTGCTGCAGTGGGGCGTGAGCGTGAAGAAGCTGCCCGGTCTGCCGAAGGAGAAGGCTGACAAGGTGGCCCACAAGCTGGCGAAGAGCTTCGGTGTCGGGTTCCTGCAGGACGTGGAGATCTGGCGGAACAAGACCAGGATCGACAACCCGTTGCTGTGCGAGGAGGACGGCCCGGTCTACCAGCTGCGCCGGTGGTACGAACAGTTCTATGTGGACGTCGAGGAAGTCACCGAGGAGATGACCCAGCGTTTCGAGTTCGAAGTGGACACCACGCGCGCGAACGAGGCGTGGGAGCGCGAGGTCGCGGAGAACCTGGCCCGCCGGGAGGCGGAGGAGGCCGCGCGATGACCACCTGGGCCAAGGCACCGAACGGCGCGGACCCGGCCGGCACGGTGGCCGACCGCCACGAGTTCCTCACGGCCGGCCTCACGCCCGTGCGCTGCGGCAGTTGCGCCACGGAGGTACTGGTACGCAAGGCGAGCCGGATGCAGACGAGCGTGCAGTGGACGTCGGACCCGGCGTCGAGCTGCCCGGAGTTCGCGCTGCGGGTGGCGGCCGGGGAGGTGAGCGCCCGGATCGACACCTGCCCGGCGCTGCGCTCGGCCATCGAGAACGCGGTGACCGCCGGCCGGGTGGTGGTGCCCGATGGCTGAATCCTACCGGCTGCGCGTGGCCGAGGTGATCCCCGAGACGGCCGACTCGTGCTCGCTGGTGTTCGAGGACGCGCCCTTCTCCTACCGGCCGGGGCAGTTCCTCACCCTGCGGATTCCCAGTGACCGCTCCGGTTCCGTCGCCCGTTGCTACTCGCTGTCCAGTTCACCCCATGTGGACGATCGCCTGCAGGTGACCGTGAAACGCACGGTCGACGGGTACGGCTCCAACTGGATCTGCGACTCGTTGTCGGCCGGCGACGAGGTCGAGTCGCTGGTGCCGGCCGGCATCTTCACCCCCGCCTCCCTCGACGACGACCTCCTGTTGTTCGCGGCCGGCAGCGGCATCACGCCGGTCATCTCGATCGTGAAGTCCGCGCTGGCGCAGGGTTCCAGGCGGGTGGTGCTGGTGTACGCCAACCGTGACGAGCAGTCGGTGATCTTCGCGGGTGCGTTGCGGGAGCTGGTTTCGCGGCACCCCGATCGGCTGACGGTCGTGCACTGGCTGGAGAGCGTCCAGGGTCTGCCGACGGCCGCCGCACTCGCCGGGCTCGCCGCACCGTTCACCGAGTACCAGGTGTTCGTGTGTGGGCCCGCGCCGTTCATGACGGGTGTCCGGGAAGGACTCACCTCGCTCGGCGTGCCGCGCCAACGAGTCCACCTGGAACGGTTCAAGTCGCTCGGCGCGAACCCCTTCGAGCAGGCGGAACCCGCGCCCGTGGAGACCGGCGCGAGCGCCGCCACCGTGTCGGTGTCGCTCGACGGCGCGACCCACGAGCTGGACTGGCCGGCGTCCCAGAAGCTGCTCGACCGGCTGTTGGAGGCGGGGATCGACGCGCCGTTCTCCTGTCGGGAGGGGGCGTGCAGCGCGTGTGCCTGCCGGTTGGTGGCCGGGGAGGTGAAGATGCTCCACAATGACGTGCTGGACGACGAAGATCTCGACGAGGGGATCATCCTCGCGTGCCAGTCGATCCCGGTCACCGATCGGGTGGAGATCAGCTACGAGTGAGGTCGCGCATGCCCATCGATCCGGACGTCGCCATCGGTGCGGACCTCGGCTCCGTCGAGTTCTCGTGGACCAGCAGCGACGTGCTCCTCTACCACCTGGCGCTCGGTGCCGGGGCGGTGCCGTCCGACCTGCCGTACGTGCTGGAGGACCGGCTGCGGGTGCTGCCGACGTTCGGGGTGGTGGCGCCCGGGTTCCGGACGTTCGAGCCGCCGGCCGTGACGTTCCCGGGGATCGAGGTGGACCTCGCGAAGGTGTTGCACGGCACGCAGTCCATCACCGTGCACGCGCCACTTCCCACCGACGGCAGGGCGGTCGCCCGCTCGCGGATCGCGAACGTGTGGGACAAGGGGAAGGCCGCGGTGATCGTGCAGGAATCGTCCGTGGTGGACGATGCCGGCCGGCCACTGTGGACCACGTCGTCGAGCATCTTCGCCCGCGGTGAGGGTGGTTTCGGCGGCGACCGCGGCCCGTCCGCGCGGACGGATGCTCCGACCGGCGGGCCGGACGTGGTGGTGGACGTGCCGATCCTGCCGCAGCAGGCGTTGCTGTACCGGCTGTGTGGGGACCGGAACCCCCTGCACGCGGACCCGGAGTTCGCGGCGCTGGCCGGCTTCGACCGCCCGATCCTGCACGGGCTGTGCACCTACGGGATGGTGTGCAAGGCCCTGGTCGACACGGTCGGCGACGTCGATCAGGTGACGGGATTCGCCACGAGGTTCGCAGGCGTGGTGTACCCGGGCGAGACCCTCCGGGTACGCGCCTGGCGCACGGACACGGGCTACACGGCCACCGCCACGGCCGCCGACCGCGACGAGGCCCCGGTCCTGTCCGACGTCACCCTCACACTGACCGCATGATGACCATTCCCGTGCCGCATGATGACCGTTCCGGTGGCCCATGATGACCATCCGCGTGGCCGACCGGTCGTCATGCGCGACGGGACTGGTCATCATGCGCGCGCGGAGTGGTCATTGTGTGAGGACCAGGCCGCTTGTGGGGACGCCGGTTCCGGCTGTCACCACCACGTTTGTCGCGTTCGCCACCTGGTTTGCCGCTGTTCCGCGGAGTTGGCGGACTGCTTCGGCGATGCCGTTCATGCCGTGGATGTAGGCCTCGCCGAGTTGGCCGCCGTGGGGGTTCAGCGGCAGGCGGCCGTCGAGGTGGAGTGCCTCGTCCGCGATGAATTCCTTCGCCTCGCCGCGGGCGCAGAAGCCCAGTTCCTCCAGTTGTACCAGGACGAACGGGGTGAAGTGGTCGTACAGGACGGCCAGCGACATGTCCGCCGGGGTCAGACCGCTCTGTCGCCACAGCTGGTCTGCCACCAAACCCATTTCCGGCAGGCCGGCGATGTCGTCGCGGTAGTAGCTGTTCATGCTGAACTGGTCGGTACCGCTGCCCTGCGCCGCCCCCGCGACTACGGCCGGCTTGTGCCGCAGGTCACGGGCTCGCGGAACCGAAGTCACCACCAGCGCCACGCCGCCGTCGCTCTCCTGACAGCAGTCCAGCAGCCGCAGGGGTTCGGCGATCCAGCGTGACGCCTGATGGTCCGCCAAAGTGATCGGGCGACCATAGAACCAGGCCTTCGGGTTGGTGGCGGCGTGCGTACGGTCGGCCACCGTGACACGGCCGAAGTCCTCGCTCGTGGCACCGAACTCGTGCATGTACCGGCGCGCGAACATGGCCACCGTGGCGGCCGGCGTGGCGATCCCCATCGGGTAGTGCCACCCGTTGTCCACACCGGACGACGTCGGTTGCGCGGCGGCCGCCGCCTGCACCCGGCCGAACCGACTGCCCGACCGCTCGTTGAACGCCCGGTAGCAGACCACCACCTCCGCCACCCCCGTGGTGACCGCCATGGCCGCCTGTTGGACGGTCGCGCACGCCGCCCCGCCGCCGTAGCCGACGCGACTGAAGAACGACAGCGACGGAATACCCAACTCGCGCGCCACGGCGATCTCGGAGTTGCTGTCCATGGTGAACGTCACCAGTCCGTCCACATCGGATGGTGACAGGCCGGCGTCCGCCAGCGCCTCGCGGACCGCCTCGGCCGCCAGCTGCAGTTCGCTGCGCCCGGATTCCTTCGAGAACTCCGTGGCGCCGATGCCGGCGATCGCCGTTTCCCGCGACAGCATCACGGCACCTCGATCCGCACGGTGCCGGTCACGTGGTCGCCCAGGCTGTTGCGCCCTGCCACTTCCACCAACACCTCGGAGCCGGCCACCTCAGTGACTCGGCCGGTGAACGTCAGCGTCTCGTACGCGTAGCACGGCACCCCGAGTCGGATGTTGATCTGCTTGACTCGTGTCGAAGGCCCGGACCAGTCGGTCACGAACCGTTGCACCAGGCCGGTGTCGGTCAGGATGTTCACGAAGATGTCCTTCGAACCCCGGGCCACCGCCAGGTCCCGGTCGTGGTGGACGTCCTGGAAGTCGCGAGTGGCGATGGCCGTGCTCACCACGAACGTCGGCGTCACGTCGACCACCAGCGGCGGCAGCTCCGTGCCGACGGCGATCACCGGGGCCGCCAGACGGGCATGGTCAGCTCGTCGTCCACCCGGCGGAACCCCGCCCGCACCGGGAGTCCGACGTGGACCTCCGACGGTGGGATGCCCTCCAGTTCCGCCAACATCCGTACTCCCTCGGTCAGTTCCACGAGCGCCACCACGAACGGAAGGGCACGGCCCGGCACCGGCGGATGATGGTGCACCACATAGCTGTAGACCTCGCCGTCGCCGGAAGCCACCACGTACTCCGGTTTCGTCTCGCGGCACGACGGGCACATGGGACCGGGCGGGTGCCGCAACGCACCACAGCCGCCGCACTTCTGGATCCGCAGCTCACCGAGGGCCGTGCCCGCCCAGAAGAACTCCGTGTCCCGACTGACCATCGGCCGGATGGGTTCGCCGGCCGACGACGCGGGTGACGGGCGGAACTTCAGGATGCGGAACAGCATCTCCGCCACCGGCTCGTCACCCACATACCAGGTGCTGCGCGTGGTCACGAACCACCCGTCGCCCAGCGCCGTCCGCTTCGGACCGACCACACTGTCCAGTTCGGACGCCACGGAAACCTGCTCACCCGGCCGGAGGTCACGGTGGTAGGTCTGCTCGGAGTTGGTGGCCACCACCGACGTGAAGCCGGCCTCGTCGAGCACGGTGACCATGGCGCCGAGCGGGTCGTCGTCCGCGCGCTCGCCACGCAGCCCGAACATCGTCCACACCTGCGCCATGGCCGGCGGCGCCACCGGACCGCCCGGGAACTCCTCCGTATAGGCCGGATTCGTGTCGCCGATCGCCTCGGTCCAGTTGCGGATCATGGGCAGGTTCACGGGATCGCGACCGAACCGCCGCGCCGACCCACCCCGCGCGGCCACCTCACGTGCCGCCTGTTCGATGTCGGTCATCGAGGCACCCTCGGCAGTTTCAGGCCGGCGGTCGCGATCAGCTCGCGCTGGATCTCGTTCACCCCGCCGCCGAACGTGAGCACCAGGTTGCGTTTCGCCTGGACGTCGAGCCACCGCATCAACTCCGCCGTGTCCGGGTCGGCCGGATCGCCGTGCGCGCCCACCATCTCCTCCAGCAGTCGTCCGATCCACTGTGTCCGGTCCGACGAGAACACCTTCGTGACCGACGCGTCCGCTATGGACACTTCCCCGCCGGCGCCCGCCACCTGCCAGTTCAGCAGTTCGTTCACCCGCAGGTTGGCGAACACCCTGGCCAGGCCGCGTCGAACGTCCGGCTCGCCGAGCAGGTGGTGGTCGCGCGCCCAGGCGTGGACCCGCTCGTACTGCGCGGCCAGACGACCGGCCGGACCGAGCATCACGCGTTCGTGGTTCAGCTGCGTGGTGATCAGCCGCCATCCGCCGTTCTCCTCACCGACCAGCATGTCGGCCGGCACCCGCACGTCGCTGTAGTACGTGGCGTTCACGTGGTGCGCGCCGTCGCAGGTGATGATCGGCGTCCAGGAGAATCCGGGATCGGCCGTGTCGACGATGAGGATCGAGATTCCCTTGTGGCGCGGAGCGTCCGGGTGGGTGCGACACGCGAGCCAGATGTAGTCGGCGTCGTGGGCGCCGGTCGTGAAGATCTTCTGGCCGTTGACGACGTACTCGGCGCCACGCCGAACGGCACTGGTCCGCAGGGACGCGAGGTCGGTGCCCGCCTCGGGTTCCGTGTAACCGATGGCGAAGTGGACCTCGCCGGCCAGGATCTTCGGGAGGAACCGCTCCTTCTGCGCCTGCGTGCCGAACGCCTGCAGCGTGGGGCCGACGGTCTGCAACGTCACGTACGGCAGCGGCACGTCCGCCCGCGCCGCCTCGTTCACGAAGATCTGCTGTTCCACCGCGCCGAAGCCGTGGCCACCGTACTCGGTGGGCCAGCCGACACCCAACCAGCCGTCGCGGCCCATACGGGTCACCACCGACCGGTAGACCTCGCCATGGCGTTCGGTCAGCATGGCCTCGCGTTCCGAAGTGGACAGCAGGCCGGCGAAGTACGTGCGGAGTTCGGCTTCCAGCGCGCGTTGGGCATCGGTCAGCCGCACAGGATCACCCGGTCCAGCCGGTGGGACGCGCCGCCCAGTAGGCGAACCAGGTCCTTTGCTGCCGAGTAGTACCGGTGCATGCCGTAGCCGGCGTCCACGCCGAGCCCACCGTGCAGGTGGTGGCAGATGTGCATGGCGGGCACCAACTCCTCGGTCAACCAGTACGCGGCCACCGCCAGGTCCGACTCGTCCAACGAACACGCGGCCTCGGCGACCAGGTGCAAGGTCCGCGAGGCGATGTACACGTCCGCGATCTGTTGCGCCACCGCCTGGAAGGTCGCCAGGGGTTTGCCGAACTGTTCTCGGGTACGGACGTGTTCCGCGGTGAGCGCCAGCGCACCCGCCAGGAGCCCGTCGCCGTACGCGCAGGCACCGGCCACCGCCAGTCGGTGCAGTTCACTCGCCGGGCCGAGGTGGGTGGCCGGTGTGTTCGCGAACTCCACTGTGTACTCCGGGGCGCCGCTCGCCGAGCGGGTGGCGGTCAGCGTCGCGTCGGCCGGGTCCACCAGGTACACGAACTCGCCGGCCGGGACCAGGATCCGGTGTGCACGCGCGGCTTCCAGCACGCCAACCGCCTTGCCGGACAGCATGTCCACACCGGACACGTCGCCGCGCAGGGCAGCTGTGAACACGTGCTCGCCCGTGAGCAGGTCCGCATTGGTGCCACACCGGGAGATCGGGAGCACGCCGAACGCCAGCGTGCTCAACGCGGGCACCGCGGAAGCCGCCCGGCCCACCTCGCCGAGCACGGCCGCCATCTCCGGCACACCCAGGCCGTCGCCCAGCAATCCCGCCTGTCCCAGCGCTTTCCACGCGGCGTCGGCGTCGGTCTCCTTGGCGAGAACTCCGCGGGTCAGATCAGCCACTGCTCGGCTGGTGTCCACTATCGCTCCCTGGGTAGGCCGAGGATGCGTTCCCCGACGAGGTTGCGCAGCACCTGAGTGGTCCCGCCGGCGATGCTCAGACAACGGGTGAGCAGGAACTCGTGCAGTTGCGGGGAATCCACCGCGCCGCCCACCATGTCCAGGGCCGCCTCGGCCACGTCCTGCCGCTGCCGCACCCCCACCAGCTTGCAGACACTCGACTCGGGACCCGGCCCACGCCCGTCGAGCTGTCGCAGCGTCGCCCGCAGGTCCACAAGGGACACCGAGAGTCCCTGCGCAACCAGGAATCCCAGCCGGTCGAGGTCGGTGTGCGGACCGGTGGTCGCGAGCAGCCGCTCCACCGCCTCGCCAAGCGAGGAGCCGGCACCGATGGCCACGCGCTCGTTCGCCAGGGTCGTACGGGCAAGGCGCCAGCCGCCGTTCACCTCGCCCACCACGCAGTCGTCCGGTACGAACACGCCGTCCAGGAAGACCTCGTTGAACCGCGCCTCGCCCGTGATCTCCCGCAGCGGGCGCAGGGTGATGCCGAGCGAGGCCATGTCCACCAGGAAGTACGTGATGCCCTGGTGTTTCGGCACGTCCGGGTCGGTGCGCGCGAGGCAGATGCCCCAGTCGGCGGCCACCGCCTCCGACGTCCACACCTTCTGTCCGTCGAGCCGCCAGCCACCGTCCACTCGCGACGCCCGGGTGCGCAACGCCGCCAGGTCCGAGCCGGCGTCCGGTTCGGAGAACAGCTGGCACCAGGCCAGTTCGCCCCGCAGCGTCGGCCCGACGAACCGGTCCTGCTGCGCGGCCGACCCGTGGCTCAGGATGGTCGGCACGGCCCACGCGCCGATCACCAGGTCCGGCCGACGGATCCCCGCGCGGGCGAGTTCCTCGTCGATGGCGAGCTGCTCACGGGGGGACGCGGCCAGCCCGTACGGCTTCGGCCAGTGCGGCATGAGGTAGCCGGACTCGGCCAGCCGGGCCCGCTGCTCGGCCGCGGGTAGCGGTGCCACCTCGGCGGCGAACGCCCGGGCGGTCTCGTCGGTCGACCCGCTCACGTCGAGGCGGCGCCGCTCGCCGGCCAGCGCCAGTTCGGCCACCCGTCGCCGGGGCACGCCGAACAGCGCCCGGGTGGCGATCGCGCGGCGCAGGTAGAGGTGGGCGGGGTGTTCCCAGGTGAACCCGATGCCGCCGAGCACCTGGATGCAGTCCTTGGCGTTCTCCACGGCCGCGTCGAGCGCGAGCGCGCCGGCGGCCGCCACCGACAGCGGGGCGGCGTCGGACCGGGCGGCGTCCCAGGCCAGGGCGGCGGCCTGTTCGGCGCGGCAGAGCATTTCCGCGCACAGGTGCTTGACCGCCTGGAACGACCCGATCGGCCGGTCGAACTGCTCGCGGACCTTGGCGTAGGCGACGGCCGTGTCGAGACACCAGCGGGCGATGCCGGCAGCCTCGGCGGCGGCGAGCGTGCCGGCGAACCCCGCGACGGTGGCCGCGGTGACGCCGGGCAGCGGCCGGGCGGGGGTCCGGTCGAGCGTGACGCGGGCGAGGGGGCGGGAGAAGTCGGCGGGTGCGAGCGGGGTCACCTCGAGCCCGGCCGCGTGCGGTTCGACCACGAACCAGGAGTCCCCGGCGGGGAGAATCAGGAGCGCTTCGGGATGCGCGCCGAGGACAGGTTCGACCGTGCCACTCAGCAGGCTCTCGTCGGTTGCGACCAAACCGGGCTCCGCCGGCCCGCGGCCTGCGGCGACAGACGGACTCGGTGCATCGGACTCTCCGGCTCCCGGGACCGCAGCGGACGACTCACCGGGCCTGAGTGGCGAACTCGACGTACCGGACTGGTCGACTCGCCGTGCCGGAACGGACGACTCGACGTGCGTGAGTGGCGAACTCGCCGTACCGGACTGGTCGACTCGCCGTGCCGGAGTGGTCGGCTCGGCGTGTGTGAGTGGCGTGCCCGAGTGGTCGACTCGGCGTGCGTGAGTGGCGGACTCGCCTAGGGCTACCCCTGCGGTAAGGCGGCCGGCGGCCAGGTCGGTCAGGAGATCGTCGTCGGTGATCAGGAGGGTGGCCAGCACTGTCGGCAGGACCGGGCCGGGGACCAGGTCCTCGGCTGCCTGTTCGAGGGCCGCGGCCTGGTCGACCAGGGAACCGCCGATGCCGCCGAGTCTCTCGGGCACGGTGATCGCGAACAGGCCGAGTGCGGCGAGTGCCGGCCAGTGCGCGGCCCACTCGTCCGGCCGGGTTTCCATGAGCCGGACGCAGTCGAGCATGCCGGCGCGGGTCGAGACCTCCCGCAGCGATCCCTGGATCGCCAACTGCTCCTCGGTGATCGCGATGGACACGGTCGCAAGTATAGAACGTGTTCTAGTTTCTGTGCAGTGTCCGATGCCTACCCAGGCATTCCGTTAGGTAAGCTATCGACCGCAACCTGGAACACGTTTCGAATACGGGGGATTTTCCGATGGCCAGACCGCGCACCTCGGGGGCCAACGCGCTCAACGTGCTGACCGACGACGAGCTCGGTTCGGCCGCCCAGCGCGACCGTCGCAAGCGGATCCTCGACGCCACGATCGCGCTCGCGTCCAAGGGTGGCTTCGAGGCCGTGCAGATGCGGGCGGTCGCCGAGAAGGCGGACGTCGCGCTCGGCACGCTCTACCGCTACTTCCCCTCCAAGATCCACCTGCTGGTCTCGGGTCTCGCGCGCGAGCTGGAGCGCGGCCAGGACCGCGTCGAGCGGGCCGCCATCCCCGGCGACACCGCCTACGACCGGCTGCTGTTCGTTCTCGGCCGGATCACCCGCGCCATGCAGCGCGACCCGAACCTCACCGAGGCCATGACCCGCGCGTTCATGTTCGCCGACGCGTCGGTGTCCGCCGAGGTCGACACGGTCGGCAAGCTGATCGAGCGGATGTTCGCGCGCGCACTCCACGAGGGCGAGACCACCGACGAGGACCGCGCGATCGCCAGGGTGATCAGCGACGTGTGGCTGTCCAACCTGGTCAACTGGGTCACCCGCCGCGCCACGGCCAGCGACGTGGCCGAACGCCTCGAGCTGACCGTCCGACTGCTCACCGAGCGGCGAGAGTTGGACTGAGCTTCCGGCGGGATGCATGCTGGGAGCATGGCGAGCAACGACACAGCGCCCTTCGACCACATCGGCAAGCGCTACGACGAGTCGTTCGCCGAGCGCGACGCACAGCTCGCCGAGGCCGAGTGGCTGCTCTCGCAGCTGGACCGGCCGGCGAGAGTGCTCGACCTCGGGTGCGGTACCGGTGTGCCGACCGCCCGTCAGCTGCTCGACGCGGGTGTCGAGGTGGTGGGCGTCGACGAGTCGCGCGTCATGCTCGACCTGGCGGAGGAGCAGGCGCCCGGCGGCGAGTACCGCCACCAGGACCTGCGGGAGGTCGCCGATCTCGGCGAGTTCGACGCGGTGGTCGCCAACTTCTCGCTGCTCATGATCAGCAAGGCCGACCTGCCGCCGCTGCTGACCCGGCTCCGCACCCAACTGCGCGGCCCCGGCCTGCTCCAGGTGGCCATGGTGCTCGGCGACTTCGACGAACTCCCCATCCTGTTCCTCGGCGCGCCGGCGAAAGTGACCGCGTATCCCCCGGATGAGTTAACCCGCGTGGTCGAAGCCGCCGGCTTCGAGGTGACGAACCTGCGTGAAATCCAAGCGGAGGCAGAGCCGAACCGGATCGAGGTTCAGATCTACCTCCGCGCCAGAGCTGTCTAGACCCACTCGGTAGGAACGAGAGCCGCCCGCAGTTTTGCGAGTGCGCGGTGCTGAGTGACGCGCACTGCCGTCGGGGTGAGGCCGACGGCGGTTGCCGTCTCCTGTGCCGAAAGGCCCACGATCAGCCGCAGCCGTAGGATCTCGCGCTGCCGAGGTGGCAGGGTGTTCAGCAGGCTCGCCAGGCGATCCCGCAGGTCCAGAGCCATGATCTGCTGTTCGGGGCTCGCCCCCAGATCAATGCCGTCCGGCACATCGGCCGACGGGTCGGACCGGTCCCGGCCGGCACGTCGATAGTGGTCAGCGACCTTGTGTGCGGCAATGCCGTACACGAAGGGAAGAAAGGACTCGGGCTCATCGCCGTAGCGGGTGAGCGCACCGAGCACAGCCACGCAGATCTCCTGCGCGACGTCATCGGCCGAAGAGTAAGCCGATCCACTGCGACCGATCCGTGACCGACAGTAACGAATAATCGCCGGTCGGATCCACGCGAACAAGGTAGCGACCGCCTCCCGGTCGCCCGCCATGGAAGAGGTGACGAGCTCATGGAAAGCCGCACTCTTCAACCTGGCAAAGATCTCGGTGGTATCCGAGGTCATTAGCTGCGCACTCACGAAGCCTCCACGCCCTGCGACTCCAGCACGTGAGCAATACTCGTAAACGACTGTCGTCGGAAACAGAGTCCAAAGGCCCTGTCCGCGACGAGTTTGGTGGGTCGAACAGGCGTTACACCACGACTACGCTGCTAGATGACGGCTTTCGTCACGAATTGAGCACGAGAGGTCGGCCCGTCGTCAGACTCCAGCAATCGGGTGAGTAACGTTTTCCCAAACAACTCTGTGTACCCCTCCGTGGTTAGCGGATGTGACCATCGATCGCGCTCTCGCGAACCTTGGTCGGCCGGTCGGATAACCCGTACCGGTGACCCCCGAACGGAGGATATTCGATAGCCGAACCCCGCTATTACTTGCAGTTCACGCTCAGTGAGGGCGGCTCGTCGGCTGCGCTGCGTGACCATCACGAACCGGTCGCGTTTCGCGACAGATACTCACGACATCTGCGTAAGCCAGGCCGAAACTGATCGACTCGGCCGTAGTCTTACCGCGTGACGAGCAGGCCGGCCGAAGAACTGGCGGAAACGTTGGTCCAACTCGCCGACACCCTGGTCGACGAGTTCGATCTTGACGCCTTCCTCCGGCTGCTCGCCACCCGCTGCGTCCGGCTGCTCGACGTGGACGCGGCCGCCCTGTTGCTCGTCGAGGACGACGGCAAGGACCCCGTCATCGGCGCCTCCGGCGAGAGCGCGGAACGTCTGGAACTGCTCGAGGTGGCCAGCGACGAAGGCCCGAGCCTGGACAGCTGCCGGGACGGCACGGTGGTCGTGGAGCCGGACCTCGCCACGGCCGCCGACCGCTGGCCCACGTTCGCGGCGGCGGCGCTGTCCGCCGGGTTCGCCGCCGTGCACACGATCCCGCTGCGGCTGCGGAGCGAAGTGATCGGGGCGCTGAACCTGTTCCGGGGCCATCCCGGCGAACTCGACCCGGTCGTCGCACGAGTCGGCCGGGCGATGGCCGACGTCGCCACCGTCGGCCTGCTGCACACCCGCGCGCTGCGTCGCCAGGAGATCCTGTCGGAGCAACTGCAGCACGCGCTGTCGAGCCGGGTGATCATCGAACAGGCCAAGGGCGTGGTCGGCGAGCGGCTCGGCCTCACCATGGACGCCGCGTTCGCCGCACTGCGCGGCTATGCCAGGAGCCACAACGAAAAGCTCGCGGAACTCGCCGGATCCGTTGTGGACGGATCCTTCGACACTAGGGCGCTTCAACCTCCGGAGTGAGCCGGTCGATCGACTCCCGCATGTGCGCCTCGATCAGGCGCAGCAACAACTCCTCGTCGCCGTCGGCGATCGCGTCGACCAGAACCTGGTGCTCGGCAAGCAGTTCGTCGGGTTCCGGGTAGTGGTCCTGAAGAGCGGCCAGGGACATCCTGGTCTCCACCAACAGGGTCTGTGCCATCCGCTCGAGGCGGGAGTTGCCCGAACAGCTGACCAGCGCCAGGTGGAACGCCTGGTCGGCGTCGCTCATGGCGTTGCGGTCCCTGGACTGCGCGGCCGTGGCCAGGTTGGCGAGCGCCTCGGTGAGCCGCGCCACGGCCTCGCCCCGGTTGCCGTGCATGATGAGCTGGCAGGACATCCGCTCGATGGCCAGGCGCGCCAGGTAGATCTCGCGCATGTCCTCCGGACGCAGGTCGATGACGAACAAGCCGCGGTGGCGCTCGCCGCGCAACAGCCCTTCCTGGACCAACCGCTGCATGGCCTCACGCAGCGGGCCGCGGCTCACGGCGAACCGCGCGGCCAGATCGGCCTCCCCCAGCTGTGTCCCCGGCGCGAAGACCCCGTACATGATCGCCGACCGCAACTGATCCGCGATCAGCTCCGCCGTGGACTGTCTGGCTACGGGTTCCAGCTCGCCGAGTTCACTCAATGTCGTCGCGCCCCCTCAGCTAAGGCGAACAGCGCGCCGAGCCCGGCGCGAGGTGCCGTGTCACCGATGAGCCGCAGCCCTTCCCACACGCTCACCTGGTTCGCCGTGAGCACCGGCTTGCCGATGCGCTCCTCGAGATCGGTCAGCCAGGCCACCGTGTGCAGCGCGGTGTCGGGCACCAGCACGGCCTCGGCGTCGGCGTGGTCGTTGGCCGCCACGAAGTCGAGCACCTCGTCGCGGCCGAGGGTGCCGACCTCGGCGGCGGTGACGATTCCCTTGCAGGACAACGAGACCACCTCGATGTCGGCGGCCGCCAGGAACTCGGCGAACCGGTCCGCCACGTCCTGGGGATAGGTGGCGGCGACCGCCACGCGGCGCAGCCCGAGGTGCTTGGCCGCGTTGACGAAGGCGAAGGAGGTGCTCGACGCCGGCGCGGAGGCCGCCGTACGCACCCCGTCGACCTGGGCGGTGGCACCGTCCCAACCGAACACGAAGCTGCCGCTCGTGCACGCCCAGACGGCCGCCTCGACCCCCAGCGAGCGCAGCTGCAGCGCGCCGTCACCGAGCACCTCGGAGCCGCCGATGTCGAGCAGCGCGTCGACCCGGTGGGCGTCCTCACGCATGAGCGTGTGCACCACGGGCAGCTCGACCGCCCGACCGGACGCGGCCAGCAGCCGTTCCATGGTCGGGTACTCGTCCTCAGCGCTGAAGCCGGGATACAGGAAGCCAATGCTCATGGGATGCTCGATCCTACCGTTAGGCGGCGTGGGACGAGGAGACCTGCGAGAGCCACTGCCCGGCCGCCATCATGGGCGAACCGATCGCGTGCAGGGCCGACCACATGGTCACCTGGTTGGCGGTCAGCACCGGCTTGCCGAGCCAGCGCTCGAGCGGGCCGATGATGTCGTAGGTGGGAACGTTGGTGCAGCTGATGAACAGCCCGTCCGCCTCGGGCACGTCCACCGCGGTGACCGCCTGGACGATCTCCGCGTAGCCGACCTTCCAGATGTGGTCGAGCAGGCCGAGTCCGACGCTCGACACCACCTCGATCCGGTGCTCACCGAGATAGCCCAGCAGGCGCTCGGTGACGCTGTCGATGTAGGGCGTGACGACCGCGATCCGGTTGAGCCCCAATGCCCGCAGCCCCTGGATGAGCCCACCGGAGGTCGTGGTGGCCGCCGGCGCGCCCGCGGACATCATGCTGGCCTGCAGCGCGACCTCGCCGGCCGCGCCGCGCACGAAACTGCCGGACGCGCAGGCGTAGGTGACCACCAGCGGCTCGGGGGCGAGCACGTCCTTGGTGGCCCGCCGGACCCGGTCGGGATCGCTCAGCTCGGTGGCCATCTCGACGGTGACCGGCACCGGCACGAACGGAAGCCTCGTGAGGTACAGGGAGATGTCGTCGGGCGCCCAGCGCCACAGCTCGCGGTCGAGCGCGAAGTCGAACGGCGCGACCACGCCGACGCCCCGCTGGCTCACGAGTTCGGGGCCGATGATCTCCAGCGTTCTGTCGGGGTGCATGGCGCCCCCGTCAGCCGTCGTGCCGCTGGTACAGCAAGCGCTCTCCGACACTGCCGGAACGCCAGATGTCGTTGCAGGCATCCGCCATCGCGTCGAGACCCTCGACGATCGAGGCGTAGACGTTGCCGGGCACCCAGCCGACGTCGCCGTTCAGCAGCAGGTTGTTGCGCCCGTAGAAGATCGCGAGGTCGATGACGCCCGGCAGCTTCTCCAGGCCCTTCTCCTCCTTGAACGCGCGGTCGAGCATGCCGCCGTGGAAGTCGAAGAACACCACGTCACCGGGGATGGGTGTGACCGTGGGGTTCTCCAGCCCGATCGGCTCGTCGACGAACCGTTCCACCATCGTGTAGATCTCGTTGCGGGCGTACTTCGCGTGGTGGACGGGTCCGGCGTGCGGCAGCGACTCCCAGACCGCCGCACACGTTCGCGGCGCGTCCTTGTCCAGGAGTTGCGCCACGCAGGAAACGCCCCGGCGTTCGAGCGTGATCGTCATGAAACGCGACATGGGCACCCCAATGCAGCACCGATATGGACGGGGGAGGTTGCGGTTGTCTCGCGGGGCTGCGCTGGCCGCGCTGATTGTTGACAATCATACGAGCGGTACTTAGCGTGTCAATCCCATGCCCCCAGGTAAGTCCGCGACCGTCGTCCTGCTCCACTCAGACTCAGGCGACACCGCCCGGCCGACGGACACATCGGCTCTCGAGCAGACCGCAGAGGTCAGGTTCGCCACCGCGAAAGACCTGGTCAGCGCCCTTCCCGGGGCCGACGTCCTCTTCATGTGGGACTTCCGGACGACCGCGCTGGCCGGGGCCTGGCCGAAGGCCGACCAGTTGCGCTGGGTGCACGCCGCCAGCGCCGGGGTGAACCATCTGCTCTCACCCGAACTGGTGACGAGCGAGGTGGCCCTGACCAATTCGCGAGGCGTCTTCGACGAGCCGATGGCCGAGTACGTGCTGGGTCTGGCCCTCGCGATGGCCAAGGACCTGCCGACCACGCTGCGTCTCCAGGGCGAGATCCGCTGGCGGCACCGGGAGACCGAGCGGATCGGCGGCCGGCGTGCGCTCGTGGCCGGAACCGGTCCCATCGGCCGGGCCATCGGCCGCAAGCTGCGTGCGGTGGGCATGTCGGTGACCGGCGTGGGCCGCACGGCCCGCGAGTCCGACCCGGACCTGGGGACGGTCCTGTCGATGTCGGATCTGCCGTCCGCGCTGCCCGAGACCGACTACCTGGTGCTGGCCGCACCGCTCACCGACGAGACCAGGGGCATGGTCGACGCGGCCGCGCTGCGCCTGCTGCCTCCGTCCGCCCGGGTGATCAACGTCGGCCGGGGACCGCTGATCGTGGAGGACGACCTGGTGGCCGCGCTGACCGACGGCCGGTTGGCGGGTGCCGCGCTGGACGTGTTCGCCGACGAGCCGCTGGCGGCGTCCTCACCGCTGTGGCGGTTGCCGCAGGTGATCGTGTCGCCGCACATGTCGGGCGACGTGGTCGGGTGGAAGTCGGAGCTGATGGCGCTGTTCACCGACAACCTGGCCAGGTACCTGGATGGCGCTCCCTTGCGTAACGTTGTCGACAAGCACCGGGGTTACGTCCGAGATGGGGGCAGTGGATGACATCGGCCGACTTGACCGCTACGGAGTTGTTGGCCGAGTACGCCGCGGGGAACCTGTCCCCCGTCGAGGCGACGCGCGACGCGCTGGCCCGCATCGAGGAGGCCAACCCGGCGGTCAACGCCTACTGCCTGGTCGACGCCGACTCGGCCCTCGCGGCGGCCAAGGCCTCGGCCGACCGGTGGCAGCGCGGCGAGCCCCAGGGCCTGCTCGACGGCGTGCCCGTGTCGATCAAGGACATCCTGCTCAGCCGTGGCTGGCCCACGCTGCGTGGCTCGCGCACCGTCTCCCCCGATCAGGCCTGGGACGTCGACTCCCCGGCGGTCGCCCGACTCCACGAGCACAACGCCGTGATCCTCGGCAAGACCACCACTCCCGAGCTGGGCTGGAAGGGCGTCACCGACAGCCCCCTTACCGGCGTGACGCGAAACCCCTGGGACACCACGAAAACGGCCGGCGGGTCGAGCGGCGGCGCGTCCGCCGCGGTCGCCGCGGGCATGGGCCCCATCTCGCTCGGCACCGACGGGGGCGGCTCCATCCGCATCCCCGCCTCGTTCAGCGGGGTGTTCGGGCACAAGCCGACCTACGGGCTGGTGCCGATCTTCCCGGCCAGTCCGTACGGGACCCTCGCCCACGTCGGCCCGCTCACCTGGAGCGTGGCCGACGCCGCGCTCGCGCTCGACGTGCTGTCCGGTTCGGACAGTCGCGACTGGACGGCCGGGCCGGCGCCGGAACGCCCGTTCGGGTCGGCCATCTCCACGGGCGTGGCCGGCATGCGGATCGCGTTCAGCGCCACGCTCGGCTTCGCGAAGGTCGACCGCGAGGTCGCGCAGATCGTGGCGGAGGCCGTGAGGACGTTCACCGAGCTGGGCGCCATCGTGCACACCACCGACCCGGGGTTCGCCGATCCCGTCGAGGCTTTCCACACGTTGTGGTTCGCCGGCGCGGCCGCGTCCACCGCGGCACTGTCGGCCGAGCAGCTGGACCAGCTGGACCCGGCCCTGCGGGAGATCCGCGACCAGGGGGCCCGCACGTCGGCTCTGGAGTACCTGGCGGCCACCGCGCAGCGGGCGGCGCTCGGCGCGACCATGGGTGAGTTCCACGAGCACTTCGACCTGCTGGTCACGCCCACCATGCCGATCGCCGCGTTCGAGGCGGGTGTGGAGGTGCCGGCCGGGTCGCCGTCACCCCGGTGGACCAGTTGGACGCCGTTCACCTACCCGTTCAACCTGACCCAGCAGCCGGCGGCGAGCGTGCCGTGCGGGTTCACCTCGGCCGGGCTGCCGGTCGGGTTGCAGGTGGTCGGGCCGCGGTTCGCCGACGCCAGGGTGCTCACCGCGTGCCGTGCGTTCGAGGAGGCCCGCCCGTGGCAGGAGCGCCGGCCCGCCCGGTGATCGGGACCACATCGGGAGTGCTCGCCGCGCTACCCTACTTTAGAGTAGGTAGCGTTATTTAACTCCCGAGTAGGTAGGGGTGGTTCCGGTGTCGACGGGTCAACCGCACCGGCGTAACGCCATCGGCACCGCCATGAGCGTGCTGAACAGGCTCGCCGGTGCGCGGATGGTGTCCCGGCTGGGCCTTTCCGGGCCGGTGAACCGACTGGTGTTCGGCGCCACGAAGACTGGGTTCCAGGCAGCGGGCGCCGCGACCAGGACATTCAGCGCGGCGTCGAAACTCGGTCGCCCGCAGCGACTGGCGCCCGCCGGGGACAGCGGTGTGTTCGACCTGCGTCCCACCGACGAGCAGCAGATGATCGTCGACACGGTCCGCGAGTTCGCGGCCGAACAGCTCCGGCCGGCCGCCGCGAGTGCCGACGACAAGTGCGCCGCGCCGCCGGACCTGTTGACCACGGCCGCGTCGCTCGGCGTCACGCTCATCGGCGTGCCCGAGGACCTGGGCGGGGTGGCGACCGAGCGCGCGACCATGACGAACGTGCTGGTGGCCGAGGCCATGGCACACGGCGACCTCGGCCTCGCACTCGCCTGTCTGGCGCCCGCCGCCGTGTCGAACGCGTTGGTGCTGTGGGGGGACGAGACCCAGCAGGCGACGTACCTGCCGGCGTTCACCGGCGAGGACGTGCCGGCCGCCGCGCTCGCCATCCAGGAGGAGCGGCCGCTGTTCGACCCGTTCTCGTTGCGGACCAAGGCCTATCGAACGGCCGGCGGGTTCGTGCTGGACGGCGTGAAGTCGCTGGTGCCGCGCGCGTCGGCCGCCGAACTTTTCGTGGTGGCCGCGGAGTTGGAGGGTCGCGGGCCGGCGTTGTTCATCGTGGAGTCGTCGAGCGTGCGGGTGGAGGCCGAGCCGGCCATGGGCCTGCGGGCGGCCGCGACCGGGCGGTTGGTGCTGGACAAGGTGGCTCTGCCCGCTTCCGCTCTGCTCACTTCGTCCTTTGAGGACTATGCCGATTGCGTGCGACTCGCGCGGCTGGGTTGGTGCGCGCTGGCCGTCGGCACGGGCGCGGCGGTGCTCCAGTACGTGACCGGGTACGTGAACGACCGGGTGGCGTTCGGCGAGCCGGTGAGTCACCGGCAGGGCGTGGCGTTCAAGGTGGCGGACATCGGCACGGAGCTGGACGGGATGCGGCTGGTGACCTACCGCGCGGCGGCGCGGGCCGAGCGTGGACTCCCGTATGCACGCGAGGTGGCGCTGGCCAGGCGGCTCTGTACGAGCAAGGGCATGGCCATCGGCAGCGACGGCGTGCAGTTGTTGGGTGGGCACGGGTTCGTGAAGGAGCACCCGGTCGAGCGGTGGTACCGCGACCTGCGTGCGGTCGGCCTGATGGAAGGCGCGGTGCTGGTGTGATCAACCTCGAGGTTCCCCGCAAGCTGACCACTCTGGTCGACCAGGCCAGGCAGGCGGCCGCGGCCTTTCTCCGGCCGAACTCCCGCAAGTACGACCAGGCGGAACACACGTACCCGAAGGAACTCGACACGCTGGCGGCACTGCTGGACGGCCTGTCGGCTTCGGGTGGCGGCGCCGGTGCCGGCGGTGTCCGCCGGTCGGGCTCCGGTGCGTCGACCGCGAACCTGTCGCTGGTCCTCGGCACGATCGAGATGTGCTGGGGCGACGCGGGCTTGCTGCTGTCCATGCCCCGACAGGGCCTGGGCAACGCGGCGATCGCGTCGGTGGCCGACGAGTCGCAACTGGCCAGGTACAAGGGCAAGTGGGCCGCCATGGCGATCACCGAGCCGGACACGGGTTCGGACTCGGGCGCCATCCGCACCACGGCCGTCCGCGACGGCGACCACTACGTGCTGAACGGCGAGAAGATCTTCGTGACGTCGGGTGAGCGGGCCGACTGCGTGGTCGTCTGGGCCACTCTGGACCGTGCACTGGGCAAGGCGGCCATCAAGTCCTTTGTGGTCGATCGGGACACGCCGGGCTTCGAACTCGTGCGTCTGGAACACAAACTGGGCATCCGGGCGTCGGACACCGCGCACTTCCGACTGGACAACGTCCGCGTGCCGGCCTCGAACCTGCTGGGCAGCCCGGAGATCAAGCCGGACCAGGGCTTCGCGGGCGTGATGCAGACCTTCGACAACACCCGCCCTCTGGTGGCCGCGATGGCGGTGGGCATCGCCCGCGCCGCCCTGGAGGAAACCCGAGTCCTGCTGGAAGAAGCGGGCGTCACGATCGACTACGACCGCCCGGCCTCGGTGCAGTCCGCAGCGGCGGCGGCCTTCCTGGACATGGAGGCCGACTACGAGTCGATGTACCTGCTGACCCTCCAGGCGGCGTGGATGGCGGACAACCGCAAGCCGAACTCCCTGCAGGCGTCGTACGCCAAGGCGAAGGCCGGCCGCGGCGCCACGGACATCACGCTGCGCTGCGTGGAACTCTGCGGCAGCATCGGCTACGGGGAGAACGCGCTGCTCGAGAAATGGGCCCGAGACGCCAAGATCATGGACATCTTCGAGGGCACGCAACAGATCCAGCAACTCATCATCGCCCGCCGCCTGCTGGGGAAGACGAGCGCGGAACTGAAGTGACCCGGCGACGGCTCCCGGCGAACGGGCCCCGTTGGTAGCTCGTCATCGAC
Source organism: uncultured Actinomycetota bacterium (assembly GCA_963825445.1). Taxonomy (GTDB): domain Bacteria; phylum Actinomycetota; class Actinomycetes; order Mycobacteriales; family Pseudonocardiaceae; genus Actinophytocola. The sequence goes on along the minus strand of CAWGTM010000015.1, from coordinate 76,286 downwards.
GGGTTGGCGCGAGGTGGCGGGCCAGGAAGCCGTCGTCCAGGTCCAGCCAGCGGATGGTGCGATGGTCGCCCGGGTTGGCGTGCAGCGTCTTGTGCTGGGAGGCGAACGCGTCGAACAGCGTGAGCGCTGACCGGCGGTCCACGTGTTCGTCGTCCCAGGGGAGCAGGAACTGGACGGGCACGGTGATGCGCGCGGCCGCGGCCAGCAGGGGCTCGTCCACCGCGAAGCCGCCGCCGAAGATCGCCGCTCTGATCCTGGAGTCGGCCGCCGTCAGGGGGATTCCGATCCCCGTACCCAGCGCGATGCCGCCGCCGTAGCCGATCGGCGTCTCCGCGCCGATCTCCGGCAACCGCTGGAGGGCGTCGAGGACCTCCTGCCACTCCGGGACCGCTCGGTGCGCCAGTGCGGCGCCGTAGCTGCCGGAGACCGCCGCGACGCGACCCGTGTCGCCGGCCGTCACGGCCTGTCGGAGGTCGGCTCGGGCCCGGTCGTCCTCCTCGGTGCGCGGGCGGTCGCCGTGTCCCGGCGCATCGATGGCGACGACCGTGAACCCGTGCGTGCGCACCATGTGTCGGGCGCGGGACAGGATCCCCGGTGCCTTCTTGTGCTGGCCGCCGCCGTGGCCCATCAGCACCAGGGCCGAGTGTGCGTCGCCCGGCCAGAGGACGCCGGTGATGTCACCGAGAACGAAGTCGCGTTCGACGACGCCATCGGACGAGGTCTGTGCGGTGAAACGGAAGGAACGCACGAATCGCGCCTTTCGGGAGTGCCTGAGCTGTCGCGCTCCCGGCGACCCCTACGTCAGTCGCCCAGCCGTGCCGACAGAGGGAGCACCCGGCTGCGTACAGCGTTCATGGGTCTCACCTCCTGGCGGTCTCACGGCGTCCGCCGACGCTATCACCGCGGGGCGGGCCCGGTCGTCCCCCTGGCGACCGGGCCCGTTCACCCCCGTGCCGTGCCGGCAACGCTACTGCGCGCCGTCGGGAGGGGTCCCGAGCTGGCATGTGTGCTACCTGACGGGTGTCAGGTACAGTACCTAACCGATGTCAGGTAACGAACGGCGCAAGCGTTTGCGGCCCGCTGACCGGCGGGCCGTGATCCTGGCCGCGGCGCTCGAGGTGTTCGCCTCGGCCGGGTACGACCGGGCCTCCATGCGGGCGGTGGCCGCCGCGGCCGGAGTGACCACCCCGGTGCTCTACGACCACTTCGCGTCGAAGGCCGAGTTGTTCGCCGCGTTGGTCGAGAGCCAGGCGGACGAGCTCATCTCACAGTGGGAGCGGGTGGGCCACGGAGTGGATGGCTCGGCCGAGGACCTGTTCCGCGGCACCATCGAGGCGATCTTCGCCTGGGTGGAGACCAACGAGGCAGGCTGGCGGATGATCTTCCTGGACTCGCCGACCGATCCGGCCGTCGCGCAGGTGCACCGCGAGCGTCAGGAGCGGGCCACCCAGGTGTTGGCTGAGCAGTTCGCCCGCGTGGACGGTTTACGGCTTTCCGTTGACCTGCCTCGGGATCGCGCGAACGCGTTCCTCGCCGAGGCTGCCAAGTGGACGGTCAACGCCATCGCCGCGTGGTGGTGGAGCAACCGCGACCTCAGCCGCACGCAGATCGTCCAGCTCACCGCCGACCTCCTCTGGCGCGGGTTGGCCGACATCGCCACCGAGGGACTAGGACAAGATGACTGACCCGATCAGCAGGTTCCGCGAGGCGAGCGAGGCCCACGACCTGGACGCGGCACTGTCCACACTGGCCGACAACGTGGTGATCCACTCGCCGCTGACCGACCGCGCGAAGTTCACCGGCCACGCCGAGGCGCGGGCGCTTTTCGCGGTGGTGTACGACAAACTCGCCGATCTCAAGTACCACACGACCGTCGGCGACGGCAGCACCCGCGTGCTGGTCGGCGTCGCGACGGTGGGCGGCCAACGCATCGACTCGACGTACCTGCTCACCGTCGACGACCACGACAAGATCAGCGAGCTGACGCTGTTCGTCCGCCCACTGCCCGGCCTGACCGCGTTGATGGCGGCCCTGGGCCCACCGATGGCCCGCGCCTACGGGCGGTCGCGCTTCACGGCCGGACTCCTCCGCGCGATGACCGCACCGCTCGTGTTCGCCACCAGGGCCGGCGACCGGACCGGCGTTCCCCTTGCCCTGCCGGCGAAAGGCTCACCCGCGCGGCGCGTGCACCGCTAGGAACTCGTCGATACAGCGCCAAGTGGTCCCCCGCGCGCCGCGGCCGGCCAGTACGCCCAGATGGCCGCCCGGAGCGGATTCGAACCGTACCTCGGCCGCGTTCTCCAGCACGTCCACCAGTTTGTGCACCGCGCGCTCCGGCGCGATCGTGTCGCCCCGGCCCGCCACCACCAGCACCGGCGCCTTCACCTTCGCCAGCGCGATTCGTCGGCCGCCCAGGTCGACCTCGCCGTCGGCCAGGTCGTTCGAGCGGAAGAACCGGTGGTACATCTGGCCGAACGTGCGGCCGGGGTAGGCGATCATGTTGTCCGTGAAGCGATCCACGGCCTCGAGCTGGGCGAGGAAGTCGCGATCGTCCAAATGCGACAGCATGGCGTACGGCTTCGTCACCATCTTGTCGAAGGCGGACAGTTGGAACACGCGCTTCACGAGTGCCCGGGGCGCGCCGCCCAGCACCCGGTAGACCGGCGTGAGGATCCACCCGTTCGTGAGGTCGGCCAGCGGTTTGATCGGGGCGATCAGCGGGATGGCCGTCATGTCGATGGGCGCCGCGATCGTGGTGATCGAGCCGATCGGCAGGTCCGGCTGGTCGGCGTGGGTGAGCAGCGACATGATGCCGCCAAGGCACCACGAGACCAGGTGGACCGGCCGCCCGCCCGCGTCCTTGCTGACCGCGCGGACCGTGCGCGGCAGGACCTCGTCGATCCAGTGCTCGAGACCGAGCCTGCGGTCGGAGAAGCTGACGGTGCCGTAGTCGACCAGGTAGAGCCTGCGGCCGGCGTCGACCAGGTGCTCGGCCACACTGCAGCCGCGGCGCAGGTCGAAACACAGCGCGGGCGCGGCGAGCGGCGGCACGAGCAGCACCGGGTCGCCGGCCAGGTCGCGGCCGCTCGGGGCGAACCGGTAGACCGAGCGGGTCGGCCCCTTGTCGATCAGGGTGCGGGGCATGGGCCGCAGGTCGGCGATGCCGCCCCGGAGCACCTTGTCGAGGACGTTGGTGGTCGCGGCGGACACCCAATCGGTCGGGTTCACCAGGCCATACTGCCCTACGATCGGGATATGCCTACCGATCGCCCGAGCTGGGCCCCGGAGTCGATCGACCTCGAACGGCCGAACGCGGCCCGGATCTACGACTACCTGTTGGGTGGCGCCGCCAACTTCGAGCAGGACCGGGCGTTCGCGGAGAAACTGCTCGAGGCCGTGCCCGAGGCGCGGGACGCCGCCCGGCTGAACCGGGCCTTCCTGCGGCGCGCGGTGCGCTACTGCGTCGACGCGGGGGTGCGCCAGTTCATCGACGTCGGGTCGGGGATCCCCACGGCCGGCAACGTGCACGAGATCGCGCAGGCCATCGCGCCGGACACCCGGGTGCTGTACATCGACAACGAGCCGGTCGCGGTCACGCACAGCGAGCTGATGCTGCGCGACAACGACCGCACGGCCAGCGTGCACGGCGACCTGACCGACCCGGAGGCCGTGCTGCGCTCCGAGGAGGCGACGGAGCTGATCGACTTCTCCCAGCCGGTGGCCGTGCTGACGGTCGCGGTGCTGCACTTCATCCCCGACAGCGCCCGCCCCCACGAGGCGGTGGCGAAGTACGTGTCCGCCATGGCCCCCGGGAGCCTGCTGGTGCTGTCCCACGGCGTGCGGCAGCCGAGCGCCGAGAACGTGGAGAAGCTGTACCGGAACACCGCCAATCCCAGCACCGGGCGCACCCCGGACGAGATCGCGGCGTTCTTCGAGGGCACCGAGTTGGTGGAGCCCGGTCTGGTCTGGACGCCCCAGTGGCGCCCCGACGCACCGGAAGACGTGGGCGAGCACCCCGAGCGGTCCCTGGTCTTCGCGGGGGTCGGCCGCAAGCCCTGAGCCGGGCCACCCGGTCGACGGATGGCCCGGCAGGCCTGTCACCAGTCCGGGCGTAGCGGCATCCCCGACTCGACGCCGTTCAGCCGCACGGCCAGCACCTGGTGCAACTGGATGTTGTTCCGCTCGAAACCCAACCGCGAGCCCGCCATGTAGAGGCGCCACACGCGTGCCCGGTCCTCGCCGACCTCCTCCACGGCCTCCGACCAGTGTTCGTCCAGGTTGTCGCACCAGCCGGTGAGGGTGCGGGCGTAGTGCTCCCGCAGGTTCTCCTCGTGGCGGACCTCCAGGCCGTTGTCGTGGATGGCCGAGATGATGTGGCCGGGGCCGAGCAACTCGCCGTCCGGGAAGACGTAGCGGTCGAAGAAGCCGCCGACCCGCGCCTTCTGGTGGTTGTCCGGACGGGTGATGCAGTGGTTGAGCAGGCGCCCGCCCGGCCGGAGCTTGTCGTGCAGCGAGCGGACGTAGCCCGGCAGCGCGGCCCGGCCGATGTGTTCGGTCAGGCCGATGGAGCTGACCGCGTCGAAGCCCGACTCCGCCACGTCGCGGTAGTCGAGGTGGCGGATCTCCGCCAGCTCGGACAGGCCGGCTTCCGCGATCTTCTTCTGGCCCCACTCCGCCTGACGCCGCGACAGGGTCACGCCCAGCGCGCGCACGCCGTAGTGCCGCGCCGCGTGCATGACCATCCCGCCCCAGCCGCATCCGACGTCGAGCAGGCGCATGCCCTCGTCGAGGCCGAGCTTGCGCGCCACCAGGTCGTGCTTGGTCCACTGGGCGTGTTCGAGCGTGGCGTCGGCGGTCGGGTAGACGGCGCACGTGTACGCCATCGACGGGCCGAGCACCCACTCGTAGAACCTGTTCGACACGTCGTAGTGGTGCGCGATCGCCGCCTGGTCGCGTGCCTTCGAGTGCCGTCGGCCGTGTAGGCGGTGCTCCGCGGCCGGGCGGCCGACCGGCCACCACAGCCGCGACGCGCCCAGCCGCAGCGCCACCTCCGCGCGGATCTTCGTCGGGATGGTCACCAGCGTGCTGGCCGACATGCTCGCCAACGCCTGGTACATGTTCCCGATGATGTCCAGGCTGCCGCTGATGTACGCCCGCGCCAGCCCCAGCTCACCGGGCGCGGACGCCAGGTGGGACAGGGCCAGTGGGCTCTTCACGTCGACGCGGACCGGCGCGTTCCGGTCGCCCGCCGTGCTTCCGTCGTAGGCCGTGAACTCAAGTGGAGCGTCACGACCTATCGCGCGCTCGAAAACCTCCGCCAGCCGCATGGTTGTCGCTCCTCCCGGTTTCATTGGTTACCAACGCATTTCGCGTACAGGTCGGGCAGTCGGCCGCCTGGGTCATAGGTGGACTTCAGTTTCTGGTAGCTCTCGCCGTCGTACCTCGGCCAGAACTCATCCTCAGTGAAGTACGAATCGGAGTACAGCGACTTGTGCCCGCCCAGTTCGGTGACCTTGCTCTCGATCAACCGGTTGTGGGTGCCGGCCTGCTCACCGGGCGCGAGCGCCACGGTCGCCCAGAATCCGACGTTCACGTAGAGCCTGTCCGGTTCCATCGGGTACAGCGGCCAGCCGTCGTGGTCCCGCAGCCGCAACGGGCACAGCCACACCGGGCTGATACCGATCTCGTCGGCGAAGAACTCGAGGAACTCCGGCAGCCGCGCCACCGGGATCTCCACGTCCTGGATGACCGGTTCCCGCGCCGGCTGGCGAAGGAGCCGTTCGACCTTGGCGGACAGCTGGTGCCGGCGGTCCAGCGCCACGATCTTCCGGTACACATCGGATCGCAGGTACTTCTTCGGCCACAACGCGCGCACCACCGGATTCTGCGCGCCCAGTGCCTCCGAACACCAGAACCAGTCCGTGTCCCACCGCCACAGATAGTCCCGGATGGACAGATGGTCGGTGATCCGGTCGCGAATGGACTTGTAGTAGACGCGCCGTCCGGTGTAGTCGGACAGACGCGGTGCGGTGTCGGCGTAGCGGCCGAGCGTCAGGTAGACCTCTGTTTCCGAGAACACCGTGCCGTCGAGGAAGTCGACGGCCTCGTCGTGGTACGCCCGAATGGCGCAGATCTGCTCGATGGCCGCCGTGGCCTCCCGCGCGTTCGGGAACCGCACGTGCCGCAACCGGACGAACGGCTTGACCGGCTCCAGCTCGATCCGCAACCGCAGCGCGTAGCCGAGCGTGCCGTAGGAGTTGGGGAAGCCGCGGAACAGGTCGCGGTGCTCGTTGTCCGGCGTGGCGACCACGACGTCGCCCGCCGGGGTGAGAATTTCCATTTCCAGCACCGACTCGTGCGGCATTCCGTTGCGGAACGACGTCGACTCGATGCCCAGGCCCGCCACCGCGCCACCCAGCGTGATGGTCTTGAGCTGCGGTACCACGTGTGGGATCAGCCCGTAGGGCAACGTGGCATCGACCAGTCGCTCATAGGTGGTCATGCCGCCGACGTCGGCGGTACGACCGGTGGGGTCGACGTCCAGGACGTCGGCGAAGGCACTGACATCCAGGGCCGTGCGGCCCGGTGGTTCACGGAAACGGAACAGGTTCGAGGTGGGCTTGGCCAACCGGATGGGTGATCCGTCCGGTTGGGCCGCGAGCTGCGCACGCAGCCCGTCCACCGCCTTGTCATGGGCGATCCGTGCAGGTGAGCGACTCACACTCCGATGCTAACCCCGGAATCGCGCTACGGCTTGTCGCTTTCGGACCGGTACGCGTCGAACAGCTCGGTCACGTACGACAGGAACAGCCCGGCCGCGCCGAACACACCGGCGATCGGGTGCAGCTGGGCGAAGCCGTAGGCCATCTCGCAGCCCTTGATCGAGGGGGCGGACTCGCGGACGTCGGTGAACCAGTCGTAGAACGGGACGCGCGTCCTGGCGAGGTCCGGGTGGATCAGCGGACCGAAGACGGCGAGCAGGTCGAGCGCGACCGGGCGGTTGCGCAGCGCCCAGCGGTAGGTCTCGGAGAACTGGTAGAAGCGCCGCTCCACGCCGGTGGCGAACTGGCCGTTGCTCTCGGCCAGCTCCACGCCGTGCTCGGTGGAGGCCTGCTCGGCGACCGCCCAGGCGCGGTCGTGCACGGCGCGGGTGGGGTTCTGCCGCGCCGTCGTGATGTAGTCCGCCCACTTGGCGGAACCGGGGTTGCCGAAGGTGTCGGTCGCACCCAACGCGATGGCGATGCCGCGCTCGATCCCCTCGACGATGCCGGCGTCCACATAGGACACCCAGGTGCCGGGGGCGCCGAGTCCCTTGTCGCGGAAGAAGGTGATGACACCCTCGATGTTGCGCCACCGGTCGGGGACGCCCAGTTGGGCACCGGGCCCGGACTGCATGGCGCGGACGAACTCCAGACGCTCGGCCATGGTCATGAGGTTGATCTCGTCGGCCGTGCAGTCGAGGGTGGCCGCGCACTCGGCCGGGGTACGGCGGGTGTCGGCGACGGCTGGCGCGGCTGTGGTGAGCGCGACCAGCAGGGCGAGGAGGAGGGCGGCGTAGCGGCGCATAATTCGGGAGCGTACTTGCTGGTGGGGCGTTTAGGATGGGTCCACTCGAGTGATCGCGCTCCCTGGATACACGCCGTAGCACGGGAGCCTCGCCGCGGTTCGCGGGCGACGGAGGGACGGCACGGTTTCGCCTACCCTCCGAAAGGATCACCCATGAACGTGGGACTCGGCCTGCCCATCAGCGATCCGCTCGTGTTGTCGGACTGGGCCCGACGCGCGGACGCCGGCCCGTTCAGCACGCTCGGCCTGCTGGACCGGCTCGTGTACGACAACCCGGAACCGCTGGTCACGCTCGCGGCGCTGGCCGGCGCCACCACCCGCATCCGCGTCCAGACCGAGGTGCTGCTGGCGCCCCTGCGCGACACTGTGTTGTTGGCCAAGCAGTGCGCCACGCTCGACCGCCTGTCCGGCGGCCGCTTCACACTGGGCGTCGGGGTCGGCGGTCGCGCCGATGACCACCTGGCTGCCGGCTACCCACTGCGCACGCGGGGCCGACGGCTGGACTCCCAGCTTTCGACGCTGCGCCGTATCTGGGCAGGCGCGGACGGCATCGGCCCCGCCCCTCTGCGACCAGGTGGGCCATCGCTGTTGTTCGGCGCCTTCCGGCCGGTGGCTCTGGAGCGCGTGGCCCGCTGGGGCGACGGCTTCCTGTGCGCCGCACCGATCGAGTGGGCCGGCGGCCTGTTCGACCAGGTCAGGCGTTCGTGGGCGTCGGCCGGGCGTTCCGGTTCACCCCGGCTGGTGGCACAGGTGAACGTGGGCTTCTGCTCCTCCGCGCGGGAAGCGGTCGCGCACTATTACGGCGACCAGGCGGACTGGGTACTGGACCGGATGCTCACGACACCGCAGCAGGTCAAGGAGGCGATCGCTCGTTTTGGCGACCTGGGCGCGGACGAGGTGATGCTCTACTGCTGGGCCCGCGACCCCGAGCAGGTGGACCAACTGGCCGACCTGGTCCCGTAACCCTGAACGGTCATCATGCGCGACCGGAGTGGTCATCATGCGCGACGGGAACGGTCATCATGCCGAAGTAAGCCACCCCCCGGCCGGACCAAGTGGCCGGCCGGGGGTGGCCCGTGAGTTGCTGGGTTAGAAGGTTGGGCGGCCCACCAACGGTAGGGAGACCGTGCTCTTCGCGGGGTTCACCGTGAGTTCTGTGCCTGGTAGGGGGCGCAGGGTGAAGTTCATGTCCGTGGAGACCACTACCAGGCCGATGCGGTGGCCGGCCGGGAAGACGTAGTCGTCCGGTTCCAGTTGCCAGTCGAAGGTGTACTCCTGGCCCTGCTGGATGGGGGTGCTCTTCGAGTCGGACTTGCGGTTCTGTACGTCCGTCCACCCGCGGGTCACCATGACCGGCGCCGCGGTGGAGCCGACCGGGCCGTAGTCCACCAGGACGGCCGTCAGGTTGGCCGCGTAGCGGTTGTTCACCGACGCCCGCAGGGAGACCGACGGGGTGCCGCTCAGGTGAGCGTCCGCTGCCAACGGCGGGGACAGGTACGCCAGGCGGTTCGGGTTGGCGTCGTCCGGGTTGGGGAGCAGGGACACGTCCGTGTCCAGTTCACGGCCCGCGTCCACGAACGACTGGCGCGGCCTGGGGCCGCCGGGGGCGCGCGGCGTGAGGGTGCCCGGTTCGGTGGCGCTCGTGGCGCCCAAGTGCAAGGTGGTGGCGCGAGCGCCGGGGGCCGGCCAGTCGGCGTACGTCTCGTACGTGCCGCTGGGACGCTGCACGTTCGCCGTGGGCTCGTCCATGATCCCGTTGTCCACGCCGAACAGCCAGTGGTCCATCCAACGGTTCAGGGTCTGCTGGTAGCCACTGGTGGAACCCGGGCCGCCGTGGCCGCCGTTGTGCAGCCAGATCTTGCGCGGCACGTCGTAGCGCTCGAGCTGGTCCCACCACGACGCGAACGCCCTGGGCATCACGTTGTAGTCCTCGAGCCCGTGGACCACGAACACGCTGGCCTCCACGCCCTTCGCCCGGTGCAGGTAGTCGCGCTCGTGCCAGTAGTTGTTGTAGTCGCCGGTGGTGCGGTCGGACAGTTGGAGCATCGGCGTGGTGATGTGTGCGCACTTGTCGAAGCGCGCCTCGCCCTCGATGAAGTACGCCAGCACGTCCAGGTCCTCGCCCTGGAAGCCGTTCTCGCCCTGGCCCGAGACGTTCGAGTGCGGCGCGCGGACCAGGCCGTTGGCCCGGTAGTAGTCGTACCAGCTGGAGATGGCCGACACCGGCACGATCGTGCGCAGCCCCTCGACGCCCGTGGTGGCCACCTGGTTGGGCAGCGTGCCGTTGTACGACACCCCGGTCATGCCCACGTCGCCCGTGGTCCAGTCGGCCGGGACCAGTTCGCCCGTCTCGTTCCACGCCTGTGCGCGGCCGTTCAGCCAGTCGATGACCGCCTTGGTGCCGAGCGTCTCCTTCATGTCGCCGACCGTGGGGCAGCCGTCGGAGAAGGCCGTGCCGATGCTCTCGCCCAGGACCACCGCGTAGCCGCGCGGCACCCAGTAGTTGTCGAGCGAGCCAGGCAGGTCGGGAGTGGGACGCGGTGTGGCCGCCGCGACGGCCGCGCGGCTGTCGCCCGAACGCGGCTGGACGCCCTCCTGGGGCAGGACGTTGAAGTCGACGTTGTGGTTGGGCCAGTTGGCCGTGTTGTACCGATATGGGCTGTGTTCGAAGATCACCGGCACCTTGATGCCCTGCGTCTCGGTCTCGCCGGGTCTCGACAGCCGGACCCGCACCCGGTCGCGCTTGCCGTCGAGGTCGCTGTCGACCGTGGTCTGGACGTACAGCGTCTCTTCGACGGCGTTGGCGAGCGAGAACTGCGGCTGGCTGGCCCCGTTCTCCACCTTCAGCCACGGCGGTGGCGTGGGTAGGTCGCGGCCGCGCTCGGCGCTCGCGGGTGCGGTGACGAGCACCGCCGCCAGCGGCACCACAGCCACCATGAGCAGGGACAATCGGCGTGACAGCCGCATGGGAGCCTCCGGATCGGCAGGGCGAAGGGAGGTCAACTTAAGCACACCGCACCGACATTTCCGAGCCTTCGAAGCGGTGAACGGCCTTGGTAAGGCGGGTGAACTGGTCTAGCATTGCCATCGCAAACCCTTTCCTTGGAGAGGGTGGGCGACTGGCCTCGGCGGCCGCCACCGCCGGGGCCCTTTCTGAGTGATCACGCGGCCTCGGCGGCCCACGATCACCCCGGCCCTTCCGGGTTACGAGGGCAAGCTCCTCCATCACGCGCATCGCTCGCGTCCGAATATCGGAAGCATCTTGTCGATGACTACATCGTGCTATCTTGTCGTTGACTAGATTGGAGTTGGCAGATGGAGCTGGGCCTTGTTCGCCAGATGTGGCGACTGCTCGAACCGGTGCACGCGGTGCTGTACTACGCGCCGGAGGTGACCGTGCGGGCCGGGGAACTCGGCTACGCGACGGACACGAGGTGGCCGAGCTACTTCGCGTGGCGGGCCGCACCGCTCGGCGCGGCCGACGCGCGCCTCGTGACCACCACGTTCCACAGCTTCAACCCGGCGATGGTCCGCGAGCACGTACCGGCGGCGTGGGACGTCGCGGCACCGGACAAGGTCGTAGCGGCCCGCTGGGAGGCGGTGGACCAGGCCCTGCGCGGCATCCTCGGGGACGCGGTCGACAGCGCCGACCTGGCCGAGGCGGCCGGGCTGGCTCGCCGGCTGGCCGACTCGGCGACGGCCGAACCGACCCCGCCGGCCCGACCCCTGGCCGCGGCCAACGCGAGCCTGTCCTGGCCGGCCGAGCCGCACCTGGTCCTGTGGCACGCGGCCACGATCCTGCGCGAGTTCCGCGGCGACGGTCACGTGGCCACGCTGGTGGCCGAAGGGCTCGACCCGGTCGAGTCACTGGTGTCCTTCGCCGCGGTCGGCGCGGCGCCGGTCGAGGTGTTCGCCAGCCGCGGGTGGTCGTCCCAGCAGTGGGCCGCCGCGGTGGCGCGACTCGTCGAGCGCGGTTGGGTGGACGCGTCCGGCACGGCGACCGAGGCCGGGCACGCGGGACGGGCCGTGGTCGAACACCGAACCGACGAACTCGCCGCCGGACCGTACCGAACGCTCGGCCAGGCCGGGGTCGGGCGGTTGGCACAGCTCACGGTTCCGATCACCACGGCAGTCGTGCGCGCCGGGCTCCTGCCGGCCACCAGCACCCTCGGCATCGGCCGGTAGCGAACCGCCACCGGCCGGCGCAAGGGTCTAGACCAGCCCCAACTCCCGCGCGATGAGCATGCGCTGCACCTCGCTCGTACCCTCCCCGATCTCCAGGATCTTGGCGTCGCGGTAGAAGCGGGCCACCGGGTACTCGTTCATGAAGCCGTAGCCGCCGAAGATCTGGGTCGCCTCACGCGAGTTGTCCATGGCCGCGTTGGAGGCCACGAGCTTCGCGATGGCCGCCTCCTTCTTGAACGGCTCGGCACGCATCATCTTGGCGGCGGCCGCGTAGTAGGCCAGGCGCGCGGTGTGTGCCCGCGCCTCCATGTCGGCGATCTTGAACTGGATCGCCTGGTACTTCCCGATCTGGTTGCCGAACGCCTCGCGCTCGCGCACGTAGCGCAGGCACTCGTCGACGCAGCCCTGGGCGAGACCGACCGACAGCGCGGCGATCGCGATGCGGCCCTCGTCCAAAATGGACAGGAACTGGGCGTAGCCGCGACCGCGCTCGCCGAGCAGGTTCGCGCGGGGCACCCGGCAGTCGTCGAACGACAGGCCGTGGGTGTCGGATGCGTTCCAGCCGACCTTCGAGTACTTGGGCTGCACGGTGAACCCCGGCGTGCCGGAGGGCACGATGATCGCCGAGATCTCCTTGCGGCCGTCGGCGTTGCCGGTGACGGCCGTGGCCGTGACCAGGCCGGTGATGTCGGTGCCGGAGTTGGTGATGAACGCCTTCGAGCCGTTGATCACCCAGTCGTCGCCGTCCTCGCGCGCCGTGGTGATGGTGGCGCCCGCGTCGGTGCCGCCGCCCGGCTCGGTCAGCCCGAAGCCGCCGAGCATCGCACCGGAGCACAGGCGGGGCAGCCACTCCTGCTTCTGCTCCTCGGTGCCGAACCGGTAGATCGGCATGGCGCCGAGCGAAACCCCGGCCTCCAGCGTGACGGCCACCGACGAGTCGACCCGCGCCAGCTCCTCGAGCGCGACGCACACGGCCAGGAAGTCGCCGCCCATGCCGCCGTACTCCTCGGCGAAGGGCAGCCCGAACAGGCCCATCCGGCCCATCTTCGCGACGATCTCGTACGGGAACTCCTCCCGCATGTAGAAGTCGCCGATGACGGGCGCGATCTCCTCCTGGGCGAACTCCTCGACCGTTTTCCGCAGCGCCTCGTGCTCGTCGCTCAGCCTGAAGTCGATCATCACAGCTCCTCTTGTGGGGTCACCACGGCAAGGGGTTGGTTCAGCGCGACCTGTTGGCCCGCGCGGACATGTAGCTCAGTGAGCACTCCGTCGACCGGTGCGGTCACCGTGTGTTCCATCTTCATGGCCTCGACCACGACCAGCGGTGCGCCGGCCTTCACGTCGTCGCCGGCCGTGGCCTTGACCACGAGCACGGTGCCCGGCATGGGGCTGGTGACCGTGCCGCTCACCGACGCGGCGGCCGACTCGCTCTCCAGCATCGAGTGTTCGTGCACGGCCCAGGTGCCGGCGGCCGAGGACAGCCAGAGCGTGTCGCCGTCGAGCACCCGGCGGTACTGCGTGCGCCGCCCGGCCACGGTGGCCTCGAGGTACAGGCCGCGTTTGCCGGTGCGCCGCGCCGACGCGCGCACCGGTTCGCCGTCGTCGAGGGTCACCCAGGCGTCGTCGGGCGAGCCGGTGACCCGGACGGTCGCCTCACGACCGCCGCAGGTCAGGCGGAACGTGGTGCCCGCCGCGCCGCCGAGCCGCCAGCCGGTGGCGAGGTCCCACGGGTCGACCCGCGGGCCGCGGGGTTGCAGCGCGAGCAGCGCGTCGAGCCCGGCCACCATGAACGCGGTGTCGGGGACGGTGGTGGCGACCAGGTCATCGAGCCGGCGTTCGACCAGACCCGTGTCGAGCCGGCCGGCGACCACGTCGGGATCGGCGAGCAGGGCACGCAGGAACGCCACGTTGGTGCCGACGCCGAGCACGGCCGTGTCACCGAGCGCGGTGACCAGCTTCGTGAGCGCGGACTCGCGGTCCGGTGCCCACGCGATCACCTTGGCCAGCATGGGATCGAAGGACGACCCGACCACGGTTCCGTTGCGCAGCGCGGAATCCACGCGCACGTTGTCGAGGTACGGGCTCGACCACCGCGAGCACCGTGCCACCGGTGGGCAGGAATCCGGCTGCCGGATCCTCGGCGTAGACGCGGGCCTCGACCGCGTGCCCGGTGAACGTGACGTCGGACTGGGCGATGGCGAGCACCTCACCGGCGGCGACCAGCAGCTGCTGCTCGACCAGGTCGATGCCCGTGACCATCTCGGTGACCGGGTGCTCGACCTGGAGGCGGGTGTTCATCTCCATGAAGAAGAACTCGTCGGGCCGCGTGGTGGACACGATGAACTCGACCGTGCCGGCGCCGCGGTAGGAGACCGACCGGGCGGCGTCGACCGCGGCCGCGCCCATCCGCTCGCGGTCGGCCGCCGTGAGCAGCGGCGACGGCGCCTCCTCGATGATCTTCTGGTGCCGGCGCTGGAGACTGCACTCGCGCTCGCCGAGGTGGATGACGTTGCCGTGCCCGTCGGCCAGCACCTGGATCTCGATGTGGCGGGGACTGTCCACGAACCGCTCGATGAGCAGGGTGTCGTCGCCGAACGCGCCGCTGGCCTCGCGCCGCGCGGACTCCAACGCGGCCGGCAGGTCGGCCGGGTCCTCGACGCGACGCATGCCCTTGCCGCCACCGCCTGCCGACGGCTTGACCAGCACGGGGTAGCCGACCTCGGCCGCCGCGGCCACCAGGTCGGCGTCGGTCATGCCGGCCTGCGAACGGCCGGGCACCACCGGGACGCCGGCCGCGCCGACCGTCTGCTTGGCGCGGATCTTGTCGCCCATGGCCTCGATGGCCTCGGCGGGCGGGCCGATGAACACGAGCCCCGCGTCGGCGCAGGCACGCGCGAACGCCGCGTTCTCCGCGAGGAAGCCGTAGCCGGGGTGGACGGCCTGGGCCCCGGTCAGGCGGGCCGCCTCGATGATCGCGGGAATGGACAGGTAGCTGTCGACGCGCACCGCCTCGTCGGCGTCACGCACGTGCCTGGCGTCGGCATCGGCGTCGGTGTAGACGGCGACCGAGCGCACGCCGAGCCGGTCGAGCGTGCGGCACACCCGCACGGCGATCTCGCCGCGGTTGGCGATCAGGACTGACTGGAACATCGGGGGTTCTCACATCCGGAAGACGCCGTAGCGGACGGGTTCCAGCGGTGCGTTCGCCGCGGCGGACAGCGCCAGACCGAGCACCATCCGGGTGTCCGCCGGGTCGATCACGCCGTCGTCCCACAGCCGGGCGGTGGAGTAGTACGGGTTGCCCTGGTCCTCGTACTGCTCGCGGATCGGGTCCTTGAACGACTCCTCGTCGCCGGCCGACCAGTCCTCGCCGCGGGCCTCGTACTGGTCGCGGCGGACGGTGGCCAGCACGGACGCCGCCTGCTCGCCGCCCATCACGGAGATCCGCGCGTTGGGCCACATCCACAGGAACCGGGGCGAGTAGGCCCGGCCGCACATCGAGTAGTTGCCGGCACCGAACGAGCCGCCGATGATCACCGTGAACTTCGGCACCCGGGCGCACGCCACGGCCGTGACCATCTTGGCGCCGTGCTTGGCGATGCCGGACACCTCGTAGTCGCGGCCGACCATGAACCCCGTGATGTTCTGCAGGAACACCAGCGGGATCGAGCGCTGGTCGCACAGTTCGATGAAGTGGGCGCCCTTGACCGCGGACTCGCCGAACAGCACGCCGTTGTTGGCCACGATGCCCACCGGGTGGCCGTGGAGGCGGGCGAAGCCGGTGACCAGCGTGGGCCCGTACTCGCGCTTGAACTCGCGGAACCGGCTGCCGTCGACCAGGCGCGCGATCACCTCGCGCACGTCGTAGGGCGTGCGGGAGTCGGTCGGCACCACGCCGTACAGCTCGGCCGGGTCGACCGCGGGCGCCTCGGTCGGCTCGACGTCCCAGGCCCGGGGCGAGCGCGGGCCGAGGGTCGACACGATGGAGCGGATGATCCGCAGCGCGTGGGCGTCGTCCTCGGCCAGGTGGTCGGTGACGCCCGACTGCCGGGCGTGGACGTCGCCGCCGCCCAGGTCCTCGGCCGTCACGACCTCGCCGGTCGCGGCCTTCACCAGCGGCGGGCCGCCCAGGAAGATCGTGCCCTGGTTGCGGACGATCACGGCCTCGTCGCTCATGGCCGGCACGTAGGCGCCACCGGCCGTGCAGGAGCCGAGCACGGCCGCCAGCTGCGGGATGCCCCGCGCGGACATGGTGGCCTGGTTGAAGAAGATGCGCCCGAAGTGCTCGCGGTCGGGGAACACCTCGTCCTGGCGGGGCAGGAACGCACCACCCGAGTCGACCAGGTAGACGCACGGAAGGTTGTTGTGCAGCGCCACTTCCTGGGCACGCAGGTGCTTCTTCACGGTCATCGGGTAGTAGGTGCCACCCTTGACCGTGGCGTCGTTCGCGACGATCACGCACTCGCGGCCGGACACCCGCCCGACGCCCGTGATGATGCCGGCCGCCGGCGCCTCGTCGGAGTACATGCCGGTGGCGGCCAGCGGCGACAGCTCGAGGAACGGCGAGCCGGGGTCCACCAGCGACTCCACCCGGTCGCGGGGCAGCAGCTTGCCGCGGTCGGTGTGCCGTTGCCTGGCACGTTCGCCGCCGCCGAGCCGCGCGGTGGCGGATCTGGCGCGCAGGTCGTCGGCGAGCGCCTCGTGTTCCTTGACGTAACGCTGGAACGCCGGATCGCTCGGGTCGGCCTCGCTCCGCAGGACGGGCGCGTCCATCTCGCTCCGCTCACGCTAGTTAGTCATCGTTAACCTGGGCAATGTTAGCGCTCGCTAACCTCGTCGTCCACCCGGCTGGTGAACCACCGCCAGGTGTCGAGGTGCAGGAACGCCCGCCGGTACGGAATCGTCAACGCGATGTTCGCCAGATAGATGGCCACGACCGTCTCCTGCACGGGCTCGGGCACGGTCAGCACCAGACACGCGCCGATGACGACCGCACCGACGATCACGCCGGTGACCGGCGCTTTCCCGCCCGCGCGGACCATCAACCGCCACTCGCGCCGCCTGCCGCCGCGCAGCCCCCTGCCGACGAGCACCATCCCCGGCACGGAGATCGACGCGAGCACGGCCGCCACGATCGCCGTGATCAACAGGGGGCGACCGGCGGGTAACGGCTCGGCCGCGCCGAAACCGCTCACGTCGCGCAGGCACGCGTAGACCAGGACGACCAGCGCGGCGATCTGGGCGAGCGCGCACGCGCGGTGCCAGGTGACCAGCGACCGCACGCTGCGCGGCGGATCCATCGGGGCGCCCGGCTCGTCGCCGACGGCTCGCAGCCGCTGGCGGACCAGGTTGGCCACCACCACGTCGGCCCCCACGTCGATGAGCACCAGCACCACGATGAGAAACAGCACCGACTCCACCGGTATCACTCCCCACCTGCACGAATGACTGGAGAGCGAACAGTAGTGGCGGGGTCCGACAAAAAGTCGAACCCCGCCACGGAGAGATCAAACAGAGATCAGGCGGCACCCTCGAGCGCCGCGTAGTAGCCGCCGTTGTGACCGCCGGCGTTCGGGTGGTACGACTCGTCGATCGGCCAGGTGATGCTGTTGATCCAGCGCGCACCGGACGCACAGATCTCGTGTCCGTCGAACGCCGGGCGCGCGTCCACGAAGGTGAACCCGAACGAGCCTGCACGACCCGAGATGACCTCGGCCAGCACGTCGGCGGACCCGTTGATGGCCGCTCGCTTGGTCTCGCTCAGCCCGACCGAGCAGCTCCCGCCCAGCGCGTAGATGTGGGGATAGCCGAGAACGACGACCTGTGCGCTCGGCGCGCGGTTGCGGATCTCGGTGTACACGCCGTCCAGCAGGCCGGGCAGCGTGTTCCTGGCGTAGTTCTGCGCCTCCTGGTTGCGGCTGACGCAACTGGCGTCCGAGCCGAGGTTGCAGTCGGTCATGACGTCGGCGAAGCCGGCGTCGTTGCCGCCGATGTTGATGGTGACCAGCGCGGTGTCGGCCGTGACCGCCCCGATCTGGTTGGCGAGGACGTCACCCGTCCTGGCCCCGGAGCAGGCCACGAACGAGAACGCCGACGGTGCGTTGGCGTTGGCCCACAACTGTGCGTAGGAGTTGGCGCTGCGCTTGCAGCCACCGCTGTCGCCGTAGCTGCCGGCCCCGGTACCCGAGGCGTAGGAGTCGCCGAGCGCGACGTACTTTCCGGCAGCGGCAGTATCAACACCAGCAGGATCGGCCGTCGCGGGCGCGGCGACACCGACCAGCGCGACGGATAAGAGTGCGAAGAACGAACCGACACGAGCGAGACGCATTTTTAACCTCCGAGGGAGGGATTCCCGACGTCAATAACCATTACCAGCAAGTAACCAAGTGCGGAATCGCTTCGTTGGTGGTTCACCGTTGCCAGTTGGCTACTGTTAGCGACCGCTAACACCCGGCTAGGATGACGCGGTGCCCACCGGTCCGACCCGCCGCGAGCAGATCCTCGCCGCCGCTGCCGAACTCTTCGCCCGGCACGGCTTCCACGGCGTGGGAATCGACGAGATCGGGTCGGCGGTCGGCGTGTCCGGACCGGCGCTGTACCGGCATTTCCGCAGCAAGGACGCCATGCTGGGCGAGATGCTGACCTCGATCAGCGAGGTGCTGCTCGCCGCCGGCCAGGAGCGCGAGGAGCGCACCGAGTCCCCGGCCGACCTGCTCGGCGAGCTCGTGACCTTCCACGTGGACTTCGCCCTGGACAACCCGGCGCTGATCACCGTGCAGGAACGCAACCTGGGCAACCTGACAGAGCCGGACCGCAAGCGGGTGCGCGCACTGCAGCGCCGCTACGTCGAGGTGTGGGTCCAGGCCATCTGCCAGACGCTGCCGAACCTGGACGAGCCACAGGCCCGCGCCGCCGCGCACGCCGTGTTCGGGCTGATCAACTCCACCCCGCACAGTCGCCATCTCGGGCGCGACGGCATGGCCACCATGTTGCGGGAGATGGCGATGGGTGCACTCGTCAGGGCGTCCGCGCCGCTCACCGGCGACGGCCCGTCACCGGACCTGACGGCCGCCAGCTGACCGGTTTCCGCAGTAGGCCGTTCGAGTGAACCGCCCCCCGCGGGTACTGCTCGCGTTAGTAATGTTTCGATCACAGATCCGAACTAGCAGAGGTGCGGGAGTGTCACAGCAGACCAACTGGGTGCCGACGTCGGTTGACCTCGAAAAACCAAGCGGCGCAAGGGTCTACGACTACTTACTCGGGGGTAATCACAACTTCGGTGTCGACCGCGAGTTCACCGAGAAGGTCCTCACCGTCCAGCCGCACCTCCGACGCGCCGCGCTCATGAACCGGTCGTTCCTGCGCCGTGCGGTGCTCCACATGATGGACAACGGGATCCGGCAGTTCCTCGACCTCGGCTCCGGCATCCCCACGGTCGGCAACGTGCACGAGATCGCCCAGGCGGACGATCCGTCGTCCCGAGTGGTCTACGTGGACAACGAGCACGTGGCGGTCGCGCACAGCCAGCTCATCCTCGAGAGCAACGACAAGGCCGCCATGGTGCACGCCGACATCACGAAGGCCGGGATCGTGCTCGGCGACCCGACCACCCGGCGACTGATCGACTTCGACCAGCCGGTCGGGCTGCTCGCCATCACCATCGGCCACTACATCGTCGACGACGCGCTCGCCGTGTTCGACGCCTACCGGGATGCGCTCGTGCCGGGCAGCTACCTCGCCATCACGCACCTGACCGACGACTTCAACGAGACCGACGGCGAGGAACTCGCCGAGTTCATGAAGAAGTCGCAGAACAACATCACGCCGCGCACGAAGGACGAGGTGACCGCGCTGTTCGGCGACTTCGAACTGGTCGAGCCCGGCGTCGTGACCACCTCCCAGTGGCGACCCGAGCGCGACACGGACGTGTCCGGGACCCCCGGCGAGGACGGCGTCTGGGCCGGCGTCGCCCGCAAGAACTGAAAGGTGTCCTCGTGTCCGATCAGACCAGCTGGGTACCCCCGTCACTCGACCTGGAGAAGCCCAGCTCGGCGAGAATGTACGACTACCTCCTCGGCGGCAACCACAACTTCGCGGTGGACCGGGCACTCGCCGAGCAGGTGATGAAGCTGCAGCCCATGCTTCCTCGCACGGCCATCGCGAACCGGGCGTTCCTCCGCAGGTCCGTGCTGTTCATGATGGAGAACGGGATCCGGCAGTTCCTCGACCTCGGCTCCGGCATTCCCACGGTCGGCAACGTCCACGAGATCGCCCAGCAGGCCGATCCGTCGTCCCGAGTGGTCTACGTGGACAACGAGCACGTGGCGGTCGCCCACAGCCAGCTCATGCTGGAGGACAACGAGAACGCCGCCGTGGTGCACGCCGACATCACCAAGCCGGGGTTCGTGCTCGGCGACGCGGACACCAAACGTCTGATCGACTTCGACCAGCCGCTCGGCATCCTGGCCTTCACCATCGGCCACTACATCCTCGACGACGCGGTCGGGGTGTTCGCCCAGTACCAGGACGTCTGCGCGCCGGGCAGCCACCTCGCGCTGAGCCACATGACCAACGACTTCGCGAGCTTCCACGGCGACGAGGTCTCCGAGTTCATGAAGCGGTCCCAGAACAACGTCAAGCCGCGCACGAAGGCCGAGGTGACCGAGCTGTTCCGCGACTGGGAGGTGCTCGAGCCCGGCATCGTGACCTCGTCGCAGTGGCGGCCGGAGCGGGAGTCCGACGTGTCCGCGAACATCGAGGACGACGCCGTGTACGCGGGCGTCGCCCGCAAGAACTGAGGCGTGCCATGTCCCAACAGCTGAACTGGGTGCCGAGCACCGTGGACACCGAGAAGCCGAGCGCGGCACGGATGTACGACTACATGCTCGGCGGGAACCACAACTTCGCGGTCGACCGCGAGATCTCCGAGCGGGCTCTCCAGATCCAGCCGCAGGGGCGACGCGTCGCGTTGATGAACCGGGCCTTCATGCGCCGGGCCGTGCTGTTCATGATCGAGAACGGGGTCCGGCAGTTCCTGGACCTCGGTTCCGGCATCCCCACGGTCGGCAACGTGCACGAGATCGCCCACGCGGCCGACCCGTCCTCGCGGGTGGTGTACGTGGACAACGAGCACGTGGCGGTCGCGCACAGCCAGCTCATCCTCGACGGCAACGACAAGGCCGCCATGGTGCACGCCGACATCACCAAGCCGGGCCTCGTCCTCAACGACCCGGCCACCACGCGGCTACTCGATTTCTCTCAGCCGATCGGGTTGCTCGCCATCACCATCGGTCACTACATCCTCGACGAGCAAGATCCGGTGGGCGTCTACGCGGCCTACCGCGACGTGATCGCCCCAAACAGCTACCTCGCGCTCACCCACCTCACGGCCGACTTCGCGATGCTGAAGGAGAAGGAGGTGACCGAGCTCATGAAGAAGTCGCAGAACAACATCCAGGCGCGGACCAAGTCCGACGTGCTGAGTTTCTTCGGCGACTTCGAGCTGGTCGAGCCCGGGCTGGTGACCACATCGCACTGGCGCCCGGAGCGCGAGGAGGACCGCACGCCCAACCCGGAGGACGACGCGCTCTACGCGGGCATCGCTCGGAAGAGTTAACGCTATCGGCCCAGTGGGGTGGCGCCAGTGCGCGTACCGCTGGACGATGAGCTTCGCCTCGAACACCAATACGGTCACGGACTGATGGACGAACTGGAGAACAGGGAACCGCTCGTCAGCTCTCCACCGGTACACCGGCGCGAGGAGCTGGCGAGGCGATGGACCCTGTCCACGTCCTCCGTGGTCTACATCCCGAAGCCGGCGGAGGATGTCGAGGCACTGCTGCTCGGGTTCCTCGACCAGCTGCTCGACGCGCTCGTCGCACCGGAGTTCTCGCTGACCGCCGGCATGCGGGTGGGCGACCGGCTGGTGGCCGAGGGCTTCTCCCAGCCCGAGGCGCTCAGCCGCACGCTCGACGTGCTCACCGAGGGCCTGCTCGAGGACGTGACGGCCACGCCGGACACCGAGCTGGCCCGCCGAACGGTGATGCTGCTCGGCGCGCTGTCCACCGGCTTCGCGAGCGGCCTGCGCCGCCACACGTTGGACCAGCAGGAAACCCTCAACCACGCACTGTCCACCGCGGTGAAGCGCGCCGAGACGAACCTGAGGGCCATCGAGCAACGGTTCCAGGAGGTGTTCGCGTCCTCGGCCATCGGCATCGCGATCACCGACCTGCGCGGCATGTGTGTCGAGGTCAACCCGTCGCTCGGGCTGATCCTCGGCCGGGTGCCCGACCGGATCGTGGGCCACAGCCTGACCGAGATGCTGCACGACGACAGCGCCGACGACGTGATGGCCGGCTACCGGCGGATCCTCGACGGCACGCTGCCCCGGTTCAGTGAGCAACGCAAGGTACGGCGCGACAACGGCGAGGCGGCGTGGGTGCTGCTCGCCGTGTCGCTGCTGCGGGACGGTGCGGGCGAGCCCACCTACTTCGTCACCATGGTCCAGGACGTCACCGAGCTGCAGCTGCTGCAGGACCGCCTCGGCCACCAGCTGCTCTACGACGCGCTGACCGGACTGCCCAACCGCCAGTGCTTCCACTCGAAGCTGGAGACCACGCTCGAGAGTGCGCCACCCGGCGCCACGGTCACGTTGTGCTGCCTCAACCTCGACGGGTTCGCGGTGCTGAACAACAGCCTCGGGCACGCGGTCGGCGACGAGCTGCTGCGTGCCGTCGGGCGGCGGCTGGAGCTGGTGGTGGGCGGCGAGAACGCGCTCGTGTCGCGGATCGGCGGTGACGAGTTCGCCGTGCTGGTGGTCGATTCGTCGTCGCCCGCGGACATCGGCGAGCTGACCGGCCGGATCAACCAGGAGCTGAGCGAGCCCGAGTACATCGGCGAGCACGGCGTGGCGGTCGGCGCGAGCATCGGCGCCGCCCGCGTCCGCGCGGACGAGATGCCGGCCGAGGAGCTGTTCCGGGCCGCGGACTTCGCGCTGCGCAAGGCGAAGCGGACCGGACGGCAGCAGTGGGCCGGCTACCACGACGGCGACGACGCGCGCGGCGCACAGCTCGACCGCTACGCCAGCGAGCTGCCGTCCGCGTGGGAGGACGGCACGCTCAGCGTCGGGTTCGAGCCGGTGGTCCGGCTGTCCGACCGGACGCCCGTCGGCGCGCGGATCGTGTTGTCGTGGTCGGAGGCCGACCACGAGACGTGTCTGTGGCTGGCCGAACGCACGGGTCTGTCCGTCCACCTCGGACCGTCGATCATGCGGGCGGCCGCGCTCGAACTGCCGGGGCTGCGGCCGCTGTTCGACGCCACCCACTCGGTGCTGCGGATGCAGCTGACCAGGAACCAGTCCGGCGACGCGGACCTGGTGCGTGCCGTGACCCGGGCGCTCAAGGAGTCCGAGGTCGGGCCGGGCCAGTTCGAGATCTCGCTCGACACTAGAGCCGTGCTGGAGGATTTCGGCGACGCGCGCGACAACCTCGAGGTGCTCACGGACATCGGTGTGAGCACCGGGCTGTGCGGGTTCAACGGCGGACCGCGAGAGCTGGTCCTGGTGGCCGAGACCGGCGTGCGGTCGGTGACGCTGGCGGCCGACGGCGTCGGCTCCGCCGGACGTGAGACGGCGAACCCGTTGCTGCGCAAGGAGACCGCTCCCCTGGTGGCGTCGATCACCGAGGCCGGCGCGTTCTGCTCGGTCATCGGCATCGCCGACGAGGCGGAGGCCGAGTACTGGAAGGCCGCCGGTGCGACCACCGCGCAGGGCGGGATGTTCGGCCCCGGCGGCGACGCGGGTGCCCTAGCAGAATTCGTTACCTCCGGCACGGCGACCCACTGAGCGCGTTCCTGATGCAAGATGAGGCCGTGGAGCCGCGACCCGACCCCGAGGACCAGCACGTCGTCGACACGGCGCGCCAGGCCCTGGCGGCCATGCGCGCCGGTGAGGACGACGGCGCCGTGGCGAGGGTGGACCGGGCGCTCGCCCAGGAGGTCATGCTGCTGCTGTTCCACGAGTGCAGCGCCATGGTCGCCGCGCTCGGCTCCGGCGGCACGGCGCCGGTGAAGATGCAGGTGGTCGACAACGACGGCCAGGAAGTGTCGATCGACGACGCCGATCCCCCGGTGCGGACGGCGGTGCGCACGCTGCTGGCCGAGGTGCACGGCGACACGGAGGCGGCGAAGACGCACATCGAGATCGCGCTCGCCAACGCCGCCCCCGAGGAGATGGCCACCCTGCTCGTGCAGGCGTTGCGCTGGACGCTGCGTCTCTCGGACGAGTGCGCCACCCGCGACCTCCCGGTGGCCGACTGGATCGCCGAGCCGCCTCCCGAGTAGGTCAGAAGGCCGTGATGCCGGTGGCTCGTTCCGCGCGGGACAGGGCCCGTAGAACGGCTGTCGGGCCGTGACGGCGCCTCGACAGCGCCACCAGCAGGTCGAACACCGGATCGAGCACGCCCTGCGGCAACTCCGGCGTCGGCAGGTCGACGCTCACCGCCAGGTCGTCGGAGTGCACGGCGATCTCCATCATGCGGGTCACCAGCAGGTCGTCGAGCAACAGTGACCAGTCGCCCCAGAAAGGCAGGCGCACCGGTCGGTTCGCGGCGCCCGGCAGCACCCCGGCCAACACCTCGATCACGGCGTCCAGCCTGGTCACCAGTTCCGCCGGGCCCTCCTCGGCCGAGGACTCGCCGGTCTCGCGGATGCGCACGTTGATCTCGTCGTCCAGGGCGGCGCCCACCCACGGGATCCGCTCGTAGTGGCCGAGCACGGGCACCACCGGCTCGGTGGGCTCGGGCGCGGCGAGCACGTCCGGCAGCGCGAGCACCTGATACGCCAGGTGCGCGGCCAGTCCTCCCACGCTGAACTCCGGCAACGCACTCGGTTGCGACCACGCCGCGGCGACCGTCGGGTCGCGCAACAGGTCGGCCGCCGAGCGCGCCGCCGTCAGGAAGTCGACTCTCATACCGGCCATCAGGCGTCGTTGCCCCAGCGCTGGCCGAGCGCGTACCGGGTGCCGTCCTGGTCGGAGAACATCGACCACCAGCCGAAGAACTGCTTGCTCGGCGGCTCTGGGAACTCGACGCCTCGACCCACCAGCTCGCGGTGGGTGGCCTCCACGTCCTCGGTGTAGAAGAACACGTTCGAGTGCGGGATGCCGTCGCGGACCGGGCCGACCGTGTGGCCCGGCTCGCGCTTGCTCAGCACCAGACGCATGGCGCCGTCGGGGGTCTGCACGGCGATCCACCGCTCGTCGCCGTAGGCGTCGTCCTGGGCCACCGCGAAGCCCATCTTCTCGGTCCAGAACAGCTTCGCCTTCTCCTGGTCCTCCACATAGAGCACCACCTGGTTGACCCCACTGATCATGCTCACTCCTATAGCCACGTCGGATATATCGAGACTGGACTGTAGAGTGTGGACATGGCAGAGGGCAACCCGCCGCCGCTCACCCCGGCCGGCTACCAGGTACTGCTCGCACTGGCCGCCGGCTCGGCCCACGGCTACGCGGTCATGCGGTTCATCGACGAGGTCACCGAGGGCTCGGTCCAGCTCGGACCGGGCACGCTCTACCGGACGATCGCGCGGCTGGTGGCCGACGGCCTGGTGGAGGAGATCGCGGGCGGCCAGGACGATCCGCACGACGCGCGGCGCCGCTACTACCGGCTCACGACCGTCGGCCGCGCCGCCGCGACCCGCGAGACCGAACTGATGAGCCGCCTGGTGGCGGTGGCCGCCGAGGCCGGACTGATCGAGGGACGCCGCACCGCATGAGCCCCAGCCGGGCCCACGCGCTCACCCCACATCTGTTCGTGCGTGGCGTGACCGACGCGATCGCCTTCTACCGCAAGGCGTTCGGCGCGGTCGAGCTGTTCCGCAACGTCCTGCCGGACGGCACCATCCTGTTCATCGAACTGGCGGTCGGCGACGCGCGACTGCTGGTCAGCGAGGAGTCCGAGCGACTGAACGCACTCTCGCCCCTGTCGATCGGCGGCAGTCCCGTGCTGCTCCTGCTGGAGACCGACGACGTCGACGACCTGGCCCGACGGGCGATCTTCGCGGGCGCCTCCGTGGAGATGCCGGTGACCGAGATGTTCTTCGGCGAGCGGTACGGCATCGTGGTCGATCCCTTCGGCCACCGCTGGGCGCTGTCCACCCGCCGCGAGCAGCTCACGCCCGACGACATCATCCGGCAGACCCCCACCCCTTGACGCGACCAGGTTTGCAATGCAAACCTATGTGCATCGCAATCAAGTTGGGGGTTCATCATGAACGGAACACAAGCCGCCCCGGCTGGGGGTCGGGGCGGCGAACCGGACGCGGCGACGCTGCTGACCGATCTCACGGCGCTGCGTCACCGGACCAGGGCCGACCGGCACGGGTACGCCTTCCCGCTCCTCCTGTTCGGCGGGCTGATCCTGCTCGCGCCGCTGCTGTACACGGCCGGCCAGGTGGACTTCGAGCTGGACGACTTCGACCCGCGGCCGGTCGGGAGCAACTTCCTGGTCCGTACCTTCCGCACGGCCGCCGGCCCGGATCCGCTCTCGCCCACTCTCGTGGCCTTGTACTGGCTGGCCACGCTCGTCCTCGGCTCGCTGGCCACCGCCTGGTGGTACCGCCGGCGCGCGGAACGAGCCGGTGTGGAGACCGACACGCGGGCCTTCCTGGTCGCCGCGGGTGCCACCTTCGTCGGGTTCTTCCTCGGCTCCTGGCTGCTCGAGGACTACTCCCTCGCGCTGTACGGCGCCTGGACGGTGAACCTGCCGCTCATCCTGTGCTCCGCCGCGGCGGCCGCGGTCGTCACGTTGTGGTGTACCCGGCCGAACCGGACACCGACACAGCGCACGGTCGGCGTGTTCGTCGCGGCGGTGTTCGCGGCCACGGCGTTCGCCGCGATCGGTGTCTACGCGAACCGGGGCTTCTCCGCGCTGTACGTGATCGCCGCCGGCCTGCTCGTGCTGGCCTGGTTGGAACGCAGTGCGCTGCTCGGGGTGACGGGCGTGCTGTTCACGCTGACCGCGATCCCGTCGACCATGCACTTTTACTGGCCGTCCCTCTACGTCGACCCGATCGCGATGTTCTACCAACTCGGCTGGCGACTCAACGAGTACGAACCGGCCGACCGGCAGCTCGCGGTGCTGCAGATGCTCCTGATACCGGCCGCGATCCTGCTGATCGCCGGGACCGTCGCCGCGCTGAGCCGGAGGAAGAACGCATGAACGCGAACGAGTTGCTCGGCGACCTCGACGCGTTGCGCCGCCGGACGCGGGCCGACCGGCGCGGCTACGCGTTCCCGCTGTTCCTGTTCGGCGCGCTGATCCTGCTGGCACCGCTGACGTACGTCACCGAGCCGTGGCCGCCGTCCGACGAGACGTTCCAGCTCCTGCCCGTCGACTCCGGCCCGTTCCCGCAGTTCGTGCCGCCCTTCTTCCACGAGCGGCTGGTCCACCCGGATCTGATCGGCTGGTATTGGCTGCTGACGGTCATCGGCGGACTCGCGGCCACCCGCTGGTGGTACCGGCGCCGCGCCGAGCAGCGCGGCGTCGAGGGCGACACCCGCCCGCTGTTCCTGTTGGCGGGCACCGCGTTGTTCGGTTTCCTGTTCATCTCGATCCTGCTGTCGATCGCCGCCCGGGACATGGTGCGCAACGGCCTCTACTCCACGCCCGGCGCCAACCTCTCGCTGATGGCCGGGAGCGCCGCCGTGGCGGCCGGGGTGCTGGTCTGGGGCAGCCGGCCGGGACGGTCGGAGCGGGCGCGGACCGTCGCGTCGGTCGTGGGTGGGCTGTTCGCCGCGCTCGCCTTCGCCGCGCTGGGCGTGTACCTGATCCACGGGTTCTCGGCGTTGCTGGTCATCGCGGTCGCGTTGCTCGTGTTGGCGCGGTCGGAGCGCAGTGTCTTCCTCGGCGTGGTCGGGCTGGTGTTCGCCGGTGTCTCGCTGCTGGTGAACCTGTACAACGTCGAGAACCTCTTCGGGTGGGACTACGCGGGCGGCCAGGTCCTGGCTCTGCAGTACGTGCTGGTGCCGGGCCTGGTGCTGCTCGCCGGTGGTGGGATCGCGGTGCTCGCGCGGAGGACGCCGTGAGCGATCACCCCACCAACGGGCTCAACGACGTCGTCCACCAGAAGCACCGGCTCGGCATCCTCACCATCGCCGCGGAGTCCAAGCGGGTGGAGTTCGGTTATCTCAAGGACTCCCTCGAACTGACGGGCGGCAACCTGTCCCGCCACCTGACCGTGCTGGTCGAGGCCGGCCTGCTCGACATGGAGAAAGGTTACGACGGCAAGCGGCCGAAGACGTGGGTGAGCATCACCCGCACCGGTCGCCAGGCGCTGGCCGACGAGATCGCCGCGCTGCGTGCCCTCATCGCAAGACACGACTGATTCACCACTCCTGATTCACCAATCCTGGGGAGGATTCCGTGCGTATTCGCACGTTGCTCGTTGCTGCCCTGGCAACGACCACACTGATCGCCGTCCCACCGTCCGCCACCGCCACCTCGGTACCCGGCGGGTCGGTCACGCTCGTCACGGGTGACCGGGTGCTGCTCCGCCCGGACGGCCGGGTCATGACCGTCGAACCGGCGCCCGGCCGCGAACACATCCCGATCACCCGCTACTCGAGCGGCGACCACGAGCACGTGGTGCCGCACGACGCGGTGCCGCTGCTCGACGCCGACCGGCTCGACCCCCGGCTGTTCGACATCACGCTGCTGCGGGAGTTCGGCTACGACGACCGCCGGCCGACCCTGCCGCTGATCACCGACCGACCGGTGGCCGTGGCCAGGGACGGCACACGGTGGCCCGCGCTCGCCAGGTCCGGCGAAAAGGTGTGGCTGGACGGCAAACGCAAGGCACTGCTGGACGAGAGCGTGCCGCGGATCGGCGCGCCGGCCGCGTGGGCGGCCGGGTACACCGGCGAGGGCGTCACGGTCGGCGTGGTCGACTCCGGTGTCGACCAGACCCACCCCGACCTCGCCGGCCGCGAACAGGCCGAGCGCAACTTCGGCGAGTCCCCGGACACCGTCGACCGGATCGGGCACGGCACGCACGTCGGGTCGACCGTCGCCGCGGTCGCGCCCGGCGCGAAGCTGCTGGATGCCAAGGTCTTCGACGACGACGGGTTCGCCACCGAATCCGAGGTCATCGCCGGCATGACGTGGGCGGTCGAGCAGGGCGCGGACGTGCTGAACCTCAGCCTCGGCGCCGATGACCGGCCAGAGGTCGACCCGTTGGAGGCCGCCGTCGACACGCTGTCGGCCGAGCACGGGGTACTGGTCGTGGTGGCCGCCGGCAACGCCTACCGGCCGGGCACCATCGGCTCGCCGGCCAGCGCGGACGCGGCACTCGCGGTCGGCGCGGTCGACGGGTCGGACGCGCCGGCCGACTTCTCCAGCCGCGGCCCCCGCATCGGCGACGGCGCCGTGAAGCCGGAGATCACGGCACCCGGCGTCGACATCACGGCCGCGCAGCCCGGTGGCGGCCACGCGGAGTGGTCCGGCACGTCGATGGCCACCCCACACGTGGCCGGCGCGGCCGCGCTGCTCGCCCAGCAACACCCGGAGTGGACGGGCGCGCAGCTGAAGGCCGCGCTCGTCGCGTCGGCAACCCCGTCGAGTGGCGCGACGCCGTTCGACCAGGGCGCCGGGCGGGTGGACGTGCCGGCCGCACTCGGGCAGACGGTCACGGCCGAACCGGCGACCGTCAACGCGGGAGTGGTCGAGTTCCCGCACGCGGAGCCGGTGACCAGGACGCTCACCTACCGGAACTCGGGACCCGAGGTCACGCTGACGCTCGCCGTCGACAACCCGGTCTTCACGCTCCCCGAGCGGGTGACGGTGCCGGCCGGCGGGCAGGCCACGGTGACGGTCACGGCCGACGCGGCCGCCGCCCCCACCGAGGAGGCGCACGCCGGGACGATCGTCGCCACCGGGCCGGGCACGTCGGTGCGTACGCCCGTGTCGGTCCTGAAGGAACCGAAGAGCTATGACGTGACGTTCAAGTTGGTCGGCCGCGACGGAGCGCCTGCCGAGAACAACGTGGTGAAGGTGCTGCCGCTCGACGGCTCCGGCGGGCTGATGCGCGTCGCCCCCGACGGCTCGCTCACCCTGCGACTGCCGGCACGCGAGCACATGGCCGAGCTGAGCATCGACGAGAACGGCGAGACGTCCGTCCTGGCCTACCCGGCGCTCGACGTCACCAAGGACCAGACGATCGTGCTGGACGCGCGGTCGGCGAAGCCCGTACGGGTGACCCCGCCGGACCCGGCCGCCGAACTGCTGGGTCTGGACGTCGGCTTCGAGCGGCGCATCGAGGACGGGCGCGGCTACATCGCCACCCTGTACGGAAGCACGGTCTCGCTCGCCCACGCCGGCCCCACGCTGCCTGCCGACCGGGTGACGTCCTGGGTGGCCACACACTTCACCGGCGCGGACGTGTTCTACGGGCTCGCCTGGTTCACCCGGGGGAAGGTGCCGACCGGCTTCACCCGCACGGTCGGCCGGCGCGACGTGGCGAAGGTGGTCATGGACGTCGCGGGTGGACCGGCCGAGCGGATGGCCTTCCCGAGCCCGGCCGGCGGGTTCGACCCGGTCTGGGATCAGGAGGTGACCTGGGGCGTCGGTGCGCCGCCCAGCCGCGTCGCGTATTTCAACGCCGACGCCGAGTGGTCGCAGCTCCTGCGACAGGAGTCCGTGGACACGCTGTCGCCGAGCAGGCGGTATCAAGCGAGCCGGGAGTACGTCGAGCGGTTTCAGTACCCGGTTTTCGGTCCGGGTGTGCGGCCCTCGCACTACTCCACGCCCGGCGGCTTCCGAGACGGCGACTGGCTGGACTTGCGGACGCCGCTGTTCGCCGACTCGGCCGGCAACGTGTCGTGGTCGAGCCTCGAGGAGGGGCGGACCGAGCTGTACCGCGGCGACGAACTGATCGGTGAGTCGCCGGTACCGGGGTATGCGCAGTTCGAGATCCCGGCCGAGGCGGCGGACTACCGGCTGACGGCGTCGGCCACGCGGCCGGGCGCCACGCTCAGCACGGAGGTCAGCGCGACCTGGACGTTCCGGTCCGCGCACGGCACGGCGCGGCTGCCGCTGTCGACCGTCCGGTTCACGCCGGAGCTGACCGACGGCACCGCACCGACGGGCCCGTTCCGGGTGCCGGTGATCGTCGAACGTGGGAACGCCGGGTCGCTGACCGTCGAGGTGTCCTACGACGACGGCGCGAGGTGGCAGCGGGTGAAGGTGGTGGGCGGCAAGGCCCGGCTGGACCACCCGACTTCCGCGGATTCGGTGTCGCTGCGGGCGGGCGTGACCAACCGCGACGGCAGCACGGTCACGCAGACGATCATCCGCGCGTACCTGCTCGACTAGGCACGAGGCGCCCCCGCACGGCACGATCACCGCAGCAGACGGGAGTGCGGATGATCACCGTGCGGGGTGTGGTGGACCGGGTCGGTCCCACGCTGCTGCACGTCCGGCAGGACGGCTCGGCGACACACGTCAGCGACGTGGTGATCGCCGAGCCCGGCCGCAAGGACCAGGTCGGTGACGGCGACCTGGTCCTCGGCGTGTCCGTGCACACGGCCAAGGACGCGGCCGAGCTGGTCCGCCACTGCGGGGCGCAGGGTGCGGCGGCCGTGCTGCTCAAGCCGCCGCTCACCGCGCGCAGTGCCGTCCGGGCCGCCGCTCGGACGTGCGAGGTCGCGCTCGTGGAGGTCCACGCGAACGCCGCGTGGGCGCAGGTGGTGTGGTTGTTGCGGTCGGTGCTGGACGCGGCGGCCGACGAGACCGACGCGGGTCGCCAGGGCCTCGGTGACCTGTTCCGGCTGGCCGACGTCGCCGCCGCCGTGGTGGACGCGCCCGTCACCATCGAGGACGCCAACTCCCGTGTGCTCGCGTACTCGTCGCGCCAGGACCGCACCGACCCGGCGCGCGTCTCGACGATCATGGGCCGGCGGGTGCCCGACGACGTGCTCGCCCGGTTCCGGTCGCGCGGGGTGTTCCGGGAGCTGTCGCGCGGGCGCACCACGATCTTCGTGCCGAAGCAGAAGGACGGCACGCTGCCGCGGCTGATCGTGCCGATCCGGATGGGCGGCGAGCTGCTGGGCTCGATGTGGGCGGTGGTGACCGGGCCGGTGGCCGACGAGCGGGCGGCGGCCTTCGCCGACACCGCGCCGGTCGTGGCGCTGCACCTGCTGCGCCGCCGCGCCACGGAGGACGCCGAGCGCCGCCGGTCGGCCGAGCTGGTGCGGTCGGTCCTCGCGGGGACGGGCAGCGTGCGGCTGGCGGCGGCCGAGCTGGACCTGGCCGACGAGGCGCACCGGGTGGTGGCCATCGGCAGCCAGGGCCCCGACCCGCTGGGCGCGGAGGGCATGCGGCTGGCCTTGTGGGAACGGATCACGGCCGGCGTCGGACCGCGGCCGGCGGTGGCCGAACTGCACGACGTGCTCTACGCGGTCGTCCCGGACCGCGCGGGCGAGGGCGGCTGGCCGGCGCTGCGAGCGGCACTGTCGGCGGAACGGGATCCGGCCCCGCTGGTGGCGGCCGGGCCACCCGTGCGACTGGCCGACCTGCCGACCTCCCGGGCGTTGGCCGAGGAGCTGTTGAACCTGCTGCGGGCCGGGCTGGCGGCCGGCCCGGTGATCGACCACGAACAGGCCTGGTCGGTGCTGGTGCTGCACCGCGCGGCCGTGGCTGCGGCGAACGCGGGCGCCACGGAGTTCGGGCCGCTGCTCATCCTGCGCGCGCAGGACTCGCGTGCCGGCACGACGTACGTGTCCACGCTCTACGAATGGCTGCGCAACCCCGGCGACCCCCGCGCGGCCAGCGCCGCCCTCCAGATCCACCCCAACACGCTGCGATACCGCATGGCCAAGCTGATCGAACTGGCCGGCGTCGACCTGGACGACCCCGACGTCCGGTTGGCACTGCTCGTTCAGCTCACCGTGCTTCAGTGGAGCTAGAGGGCGCGCAACTGGGGCGGGCGCCGCCAACCCTAGTTGCGCGCCCTCTTGGTGCCGACGGCACTACGAGTCGCGCGAACACTGGTGCTGTGGGCACGATGACTATGACGGATCGTTACCGCACTGTGGTGTTCAACACCCAGTTGGCCCAGTGCACCACAAGTCGGGAGGAAGTTGTGAAGGTCGCCGTTCCCCGGGAGATCAAGAACCACGAATACCGGGTCGCGTTGACCCCGGCGGGGGTGCACGAGCTGACGACGCACGGGCACGACGTGTTCGTCGAGACCGGGGCGGGCCTCGGCTCGTCGATCGCCGACGAGGAGTACCTCGCGGCCGGCGCCAAGATGGTCTCCGTCGACGAGGCCTGGGCCGAGGGCGAGATGATCATGAAGGTCAAGGAGCCCATCGCCGAGGAGTACCCGCGACTTCGGCGCGACCAGGTGCTGTTCACCTACCTGCACCTGGCGGCCGACGAGGCGCTGACCAAGGCACTGATGGCGGCCGGCACCACGGCCATCGCCTACGAGACCGTCCAGACCCCGAACCGCGCGCTGCCGCTGCTCGCGCCGATGTCGGAGGTGGCCGGTCGACTCGCGCCGCAGGTGGGCGCGTACTCGCTCATGCGGCCCTCCGGCGGTCGTGGCGTGCTGCCCGGCGGCGTGCCGGGTGTGGCGCCCGCCCGCGTGGTCGTGATCGGCGGCGGTGTCGCCGGCCTGAACGCCGCGACCATCGCGCTCGGCATGGGTGCCGACGTGCAGGTGTTGGACACGAGCGTCGACCGGCTCCGCCAGATCGACGGCCAGTTCCGCGGCCAGCTCCGCACGCTGACCTCGAACAAGTACGCGGTCGAGCAGGCCGTGCGCGAGGCCGACCTGGTGATCGGCGCGGTCCTGGTGCCGGGCGCCAAGGCCCCGAAGCTGGTGAGCAACGAGCTGGTGGCCGACATGAAGCCGGGCTCCGTGCTGGTGGACATCGCCATCGACCAGGGCGGTTGCTTCGCCGACTCGCGGCCCACCACTCACGCCGAGCCGACCTACGAGGTCCACCAGTCGGTCTTCTACTGCGTGGCGAACATGCCGGGTGCCGTGCCGCGCACGTCGACCTACGCGCTGACCAACGTCACCATGCCCTACGCGCTGGCCCTGGCCGACCGCGGCTGGGAGCAGGCCCTGCGGGCCGACCACGCGCTGGCGCTCGGCCTGAACACCCACGCCGGTGAGCTGACGAACGGTCCGGTGGCCGAGGCCCACGGACTCCCTTACACCGAGTTGACCAATTTCCTCAACTAAGCAACTCATTGTGAAAAGCACACTTGTCGGTTAGCTCACCATTTGGCCAACCGAATCGCATAGCGCCGATCCCCGATCGAGACGATCAAACGTCGATCGGGGGTCGGCGCTGGTCATTTGGTAACGAGACCACGGCGGGTCGAGTGAGAAGACGTCGACCGACGTGAAGGCGGCGGCCCGCTCAACCAGCCTGGGGGTCACTGGGAGCGGGCCGCCGATGCAAGCTTAAGCGTACGGGCGCCGTGGCGCTGCAATCGGGGTCGGCGAGTTTGCATATGTTCTCCAAGCCGTTGCGTTGGCGATCGGAACACGACTCCTGGCGTCACCCGGAGTGAGCGCTACTCTTAGCGCCACTCGTTCGATACAGAGAACGCTCGATCGAGTGAGAATCAAGGCAATGGAGTGAAGTCCGCCGTTACCACTTTGGTTGGACGATTCGCCGGCCGATGTCGTATCCGTGACTGAACCTCGCTGGTCCGTTCGTTGCATCGATCCCTTCGGTAGGGACCGGGCGCTGACGGTGTTGGTCGAGAACGAACGAGTCGCCCTCGTCCCCCCTCCGGGTGCCGCCGCGGTGTTGTCCGCGCAGCAGGCCAGGGGCCTCGGGCTCGCACTCGACCAGGCCGCCGTCCGCATCGACGACCACTCCGATACGCCCCATCCCCACAACACCGTGACCCATTCCCCCCGCACCGCTGACCGCCGAGCGGGCTGATCCCCCATGTGGCCGGGCACCGACGAGACACTGCGCCGGGCGGTCCTGCACCGGCTGGACCTGCTCGACCGCGTGGCCGGGCAGGCCGATCCCTCTCTGCTGATCCCACTGGCCCGTACCGAACTACGCAGGCTGGCCGACGGCTGGCGACTGCTGCTCCGCACGCACCGTCAGGACGAGGACGGCCGGTGCTCCACCTGCCGGTCCGGACTTCGCGCCGGCCGCTGGCCCTGTCCGGTCTGGCGAACGGCCCACGAACAGCTGATCGGCGAAGGGGTTCCGCACCGCGAGCGGACCCAGCCGCTGCGTCATCCGTTCCGCCCGACCACCCGGTAGAGCGGTAACGGCCGACCAACTGTCGGCGAACTGTCCCGGTCAACCACACCGCGCGTCTGCCATGGGGCAAGATGGCCCGCACAACTCGGCAGGCGAGCGGGAGGGTCCGTGCAGGACGGTAGCGGCCGCATTGTGGTGCAGAACCTGAGCAAGAACTTTGGCCAGGTCGCCGCGGTGCAGAACCTGAGCTTTCACGTGGAACCCGGATCGGTCACCGGGTTCCTCGGTCCCAACGGCGCCGGAAAGACCACCACGCTGAGAATGCTGCTCGGTCTGGTGGCCCCGACCGCCGGCTACGCCACCATCAACGGGCAGCCGTTCCACCACCTCGGCAACCCGGCACGCGTGGTCGGTGCGGTGCTGGAGGCCCAGGGCTTCCACCCCAGCCGCACGGCCCGCAACCACCTGCTGGTGTACGCGGCCGCCATGGGCGTGCCCGACCAGCGGGCCGACGAGGTGCTCAACCTGGTCGGTCTCGGCGCGGCCGGTGACCGCGCGGCCGGCGGGTTCTCCCTCGGCATGAAGCAGCGCCTCGCGCTGGCGACCGCGCTGCTCGGCGACCCCCAGGTGCTGGTCCTCGACGAGCCGGCCAACGGGCTGGACCCCGAGGGCATCGCCTGGCTGCGGACGTTCCTCAAGGCCTTCGCCGCCAGCGGTCGCACGGTGCTGATCTCCAGCCACCTGCTGGCCGAGGTCGAGCAGACCATCGACCAGGTGGTGATCATCAGCCACGGCCAGACCAGGTTCAACGGAAGGCTCGACGACCTCCGCAAGCAGCAGCAGAGCCGGGTGATCGTGCAGCCGGCCGACGTGGCCAAGCTCGTGGAGGCGCTGCAGGTCGCCGACATCTCGGGCGTCACGCCGCTGCCGGACGGCAAGGTCGCGGTGGTCGGCGCCACGGTGCAGCAGATCGGTGACGTGGCCGCCAAGGCGGGCGTCGCGCTGTACGGCGTGCAGGAGGAGAGGGCCGACCTCGAGCAGCTGTTCTTCGGACTGACCAGCGGCCAGTACGCGGGTGGCCAGTTCCCCGGTGGCCCGCCCGGTGGTCAGCCCATGGGTGGCCCGCCGCCCGGCTACGCGCCCCAGGGCCACCCCCAGCAGGTCCAGCCGGGTTACGCCCCGCAGCAGGGTTACGCGCCGCAGCCGCCGCAGCCGCCCCAGCAGCAGTACGCCACGCCTCCGGGTGGCTGGGGTCCGCCGAGCGGTGGGCAGCAGGTTCCGCAGACCCCGCCGGGCGGCTACCAGCAGCAGGCGCCCGGCGGCTATCCGCAGGCGCCCGGAACTCCGCCCGGTGGTTACCCGCAGCAGACCCCGCCCGGTGGCTACCAGCAGCCGCCGCAGCAGTACCAACAGCAGCCCTACCAGCAGCAACAGCCCTACCAACAGCCGCAGGACCCGGCGCAGCAGCAGTACCAGCAGCAGCCGCCGGAACAGCAGCAGCAACCGGCTCCGCCACCACCACAAGCACCACCGCCGCCCCCGAGCGACTACCAGCAGCCCAACCAGGGTGGACACGGAGGTAACGCCTGATGGGCAGGCTGATCAAGGCGGAGTTCCGCAAGATCCTCACCACGAAGCTCTGGTGGGCGCTGGCCATTCCGGCCGTGTTGCTCGCCATCGGATGGGCGTGGGGCGTCTCGGCGTTCGTCACGGACATCGCCAACGACATCTCCGACTCGGACCTGCTGGAGAACGCCCAGATCCAGGCCGACGACATGTCCTGGGGCGTGCTCGCGCTCACCAGGGCCATGAACATCGCGACGATCTTCCCCATGGTGTTCGGCGCGCTCGCGCTGGCCAGTGAGATCAGCCGCAAGACCATCACCACGAGCTTCCTGACCGCGCCGAACCGCGCGTCGGTGCTCGGCGCCAAGGCGATCACCTACGTGCTGTGGGGCGCGATCTACGGCCTCGTGGTGGCCGGTGCCGCCAGCCTCGGCACGCTGCTCGGCTCCGACTCGGCGTACCTGCCGGAGGCCGGTGACTGGCTGCTCGTGCTGATGTCCGGCGTGCTCGCCTGCATCCTGTGGACGCTGCTCGGCATGGGCGTCGGCGCGCTGCTCGGCTCGCCGGTCGGCGCGCTCGTGATCCTGCTGGTCTACGCGTCCTTCGTGGGCCCGGTGGGCGAGCTGATCCTGTTCGGCGTCACCGAGGGCTCCCACCTCACCGGCTGGATGCCCAACGGTGCGGCCAACGGCCTCACGGGTGCCACGGCCAGCGAGGTGCTGTTCGGCCAGGTGCAGGACATCGTCGGCAGCAGCGCTGTCGCGAACGCCGCGGACATCGACGACTTCGACATGGCCGTCCGGTTCGCCGCCGGCGCGCCGGGTGCCTACTCGCTGTGGATCAGCGCGCTGATCTTCGCGGGCTGGACCGCCGTGTTCTTCGGTCTGGGCATCTTCCGCAACCAGAAGCGCGACGTGACCTGAGTTTACGCAGGTCAATGGGGCTGTCCGGGTCTTCCCGGGCAGCCCCGTTCTCGTTGTCGAGCGTTCTTGTCGGTGCTCGCGCCTAATGTGGTTCACGTGTCCCGAACCTCCCCCGGCTGGATCCGTCGGCTGAGTGCCGCCTGCTGGCAGCACCGCCGGCTGGTGGTGCTGTCCGTCGTGTCCTCGGTCGTCGGCGTCGGTTTCCAGGCGGCCGGGCCGGTGTTCGTGAAGCTGGTGGTCGACGACGCGGTGGCCGGCACCACCGAGCGGCTCGCCTGGCTGGTGGCGGCGATCCTGCTCATGGAGCTGTCCACGTTCGTCACGGCGTTCGTACGGCGCTACCTCGGCGGACGGCTCGCTCTCGACGTCCAGCACGACCTGCGCCAACAGGTGTTCGCGGCCGTGCAGCGGCTCGACGGCGCCAAACAGGACACGCTGCGCACCGGCCAGATCGTGTCCCGCTCGATCACCGACCTGCAGGTGGTGCAGGGCCTGCTGATGATGGTGCCGCTGTCGATCGGCACGGTCGTGTTCGCGCTGGCCGCGCTCGGCGCCATGTTGTGGCTGTCCCCCATGTTGACCCTGGTCGCGCTGGTGGTCACGCCGGTCGTGGCGGTGGTCGCCGTGCGCAGCAGGCGGGTGCTGTTCCCCGCGTCGTGGTCGGCCCAGCAGCGCGCGGCCGACCTCGCCCAGCACGTGGAGGAGACGGTCACGGGCGTCCGGGTGGTCAAGGGCTTCGGCCAGGAGGCGCGCGAGATCGGCCGGCTCGAGCGGGCGGCCCGCACGCTGTTCGGCGAGCGGATGCGGACCGCGGCACTCACGTCGAAACCGGCCGCCACGCTCGTGGCCATGCCGGCCGCCGGCCAGGTGGCGGTGCTCGCGCTCGGCGGCTACATGGCTCTGAACGGGCAGCTCACGCTCGGCACGTTCCTGGCGTTCGCCACCTACGTGGCCAACCTCGTTGGGCCCACCCGGCTGCTGTCCGGCCTGCTGGTCAACGTGCAGCTGGCCCGCGCGGGCGTCGAGCGGGTCTACGAGCTGATCGACTCCCACCCGTCGGTCGACGACAAGCCCGACGCGGTCGACGTGCCCGACGGCCCGGTGGAGGTGCGGCTCGACGGCGTCACGTTCGGGTACACGCGGAGCGATCCCGTGCTGTCCGACGTGTCGCTGCGGGTACGGCCGGGCGAGACGCTCGCGCTGGTCGGCACGGCCGGGTCCGGCAAGTCCACGGTGTCGCTGCTGCTGCCCCGGTTCTACGACGTGCACTCCGGGTCGATCTCGGTGGCCGGCGTCGACATCCGCGACCTGCGGATCGCGTCGCTGCGCGGCACGGTGGGGGTGGTGTTCGAGGAGGCGTTCCTCTTCTCCGACACCGTGCGCACGAACATCGCCTACGGCCGTCCCGGGCGCCACCGACGAGGAGGTGCGCGCGGCCGCCCGCGCCGCGCAGGCCGACGGGTTCATCAGCGACCTGCCCGACGGCTACGACACGGTGGTCGGCGAGCGCGGCCTCACGCTGTCCGGTGGGCAGCGGCAGCGCGTGGCGCTCGCCAGGGCGCTGCTGTCCGACCCGAGGGTGCTGGTGCTCGACGACGCCACGTCGGCCGTCGACACGGCCACCGAGGCGGCCATCCACGACACCCTGCGCGCGGTCACCCGCGACCGCACCACGCTGCTCATCGCGCACCGGCGCTCCACCCTCGCCCTGGCCGACCGGATCGCCGTGCTCGACCGGGGCCGGGTGGTCGACGTCGGCACCCACGAGGAGCTGACCGAGCGCTGCGAGCTGTACCGCGCGCTGCTCGCCGGGCCGGGCGAGGTGATCGAGGACCCGACGCGGCCGTCGGCGTCGGACCTGGTGCCCGGCGACGAGGGCTACACGCCGGCGCTGTGGCCGGAGGAGCCGCCGGAACCGGAGCCGGAGGTGCGCGGCATGCCGGCCCGCACCGGCTCCCGGGGAGGCGGCGGCATGAGCAACGCGCTGTCCGGCACACCACCGACCCCCGAACTGCTCGAGCAGGTCAACGCGCTGCCGCCGGCCACCGAGATCCCCCGGCTGGCCGGTGAGGACCCCACGGCGGCCGACCCCGGCTTCCGACTGCGGAGGCTGCTGACGCCCGTGCGGGGCATGCTGGCGATCGTGGCCGGCCTGGTGATCGGCGACGCGCTGCTGACCATGGCGCTGCCCACGCTGATCCGCCAGGGCGTCGACGCCGGGGTGGTGACCGGCAACGCCACGGCCCTGTGGGTGGTCACGGCCATCGCCGCCGTGCTGGTGGGGATCGGGTTCCTCGACACGGCGCTCACCACCATCCTCACGGCACGCGTGGGCGAGCGGCTGCTGTACCTGCTGCGGGTGCGCAGCTACGCGCACCTGCAACGGCTCGGCCTCGACTACTTCGAGCGCGAGATGGCCGGTCGGATCATGACCAGGATGACCACCGACGTCGACGCGCTGTCCACGTTCCTGCAGACCGGGCTGGTGAGCGCGCTGGCCGGGCTGCTCACGGTCATCGCCATCACCGTGGCGCTGCTGGTCACCGACGTCGAGCTGGCGCTGGTGGCGCTGGCCGTGCTGCCGGTGGTGGTGCTGGCCACGGTGATCTTCCAGCGACTGTCGTCCGTGGCGTACACGGAGGCCCGCGAGCAGGTGAGCGCGGTCAACGCCGACCTGCAGGAGAACGTGTCGGGGCTGCGGGTGGCACAGGCGTTCACCCGCGAGGAGCACTCGGCCCGCGAGTTCGCGCGGCGCAGCGACACCTACCGGCGCACCCGGCTGCGGGCCCAGCGCTACGTGGCCACGTACTTCCCGTTCGTCGCGCTGCTGGCCGGGGTCGCGCAGGCGTCGGTCCTCGCGGTGGGTGCCGGGCGCGTGGCCAGCGGCGAGCTGACGCCGGGCGTGCTGCTGGCGTTCATGCTCTACCTCGGCCTGTTCTTCGCGCCCATCCAGCAGCTGTCCGGGGTGTTCGACGGCTACCAGCAGGCCAGGGTCGGGCTGCGGCGGATCGCCGACCTGCTGCGCACGCCCAGCTCGGTCGAGCCACCGGAGCACCCGCGGCCGGTGCCCACCAAGCTCTCGGGCGCCGTGGAGCTGCGCGACGTGTCGTTCAGCTACGCCAACACCGACCGGCCGGCCATCCAGAACCTGTCGCTGTCGGTCACGCCGGGCGAGACGGTGGCGCTGGTCGGCGCCACCGGTGCGGGCAAGTCCACAGTGGTCAAGCTGATCGCCCGGTTCTACGACCCGACCGAGGGCGCCGTGCTGGTCGACGGCGTCGACGTGCGGGACTACGAGCCGAGCGCGTTCCGGAGCCGGCTGGGGGTGGTGCCGCAGGAGGCGCACCTGTTCAGCGGCGACGTGGCCGACAACGTGGGCTACGGCGTGACCGACCCCGACCGGGCGCGGATCGAGACGGCCGTCCGCTCGGTCGGCGCGCTGCCCACGGTGGCCGACCTGCCGGCCGGCTTCCACCAGCAGGTGGGCGAGCGCGGCCAGGGCCTGTCCGCCGGTCAGCGCCAGCTGCTGGCACTCGCCAGGGCCGAACTGGTCGACCCGGACATACTGCTGCTCGACGAGGCCACCGCGGCGCTCGACCCGTCCACCGAGTCGGTGGTGCTGGCCGCGAGCGAGCGGCTCGCCCGGCCCCGGACCACCTTCGTGGTGGCCCACCGCCTCGGCACGGCCGCCCGCGCCGACCGGATCGTGGTGCTCGACGGCGGACGGATCGTCGAACAGGGCACCCACGCCGAGCTGATCGACACCGGTGGGTACTACGCGCGGCTCTGGCACCACGGCGGCTCGAACGGGGCCGCTCCGGCAGCAGATGTCGAGGCGCACGCCACTAGTGATCCGGACCGCTTGCACGGCGAAAGAGCGCCAGTGCGAGTATCAGCACCTGACCTGGGGCCGGGGTCGTCCGAGTCGACCACACGCGACTCGACCGGAGGACTAGCCTGAGGGTGCAAGTGCGAATCAGTAACAGATCGAGACAGATAGAGGCGAGTGCCTGCCGTGTCCAGCAGCAGCCCTGCGTCGCAGTTCGGCCCCAATGAGTGGCTCGTAGAGGAGATGTACGAGCAGTTCCTCGCTGACCCGTCGTCAGTGGACTCTGCGTGGCATGACTTCTTCGCCGACTACAAGCCGACCCAGCGCGCGGTCCAAACGACCGCCGCGGCCGACGCGGACGGTGCGAAAACCGATTCAGTGGCGAAAACCACAAAACCGACATCCGGCACGACCACATCAACGCGAAGCTCCGGCTCCGCGCAGGCCGCGGCGTCGTCGAGCGAGGCCAACAACGGCCAGACCCGGCAGGCTAGGGCTGAGGCGTCCAAGGCATCGGCCACCGCTCAGCAGACGGCCACCAAGCCGGCGCCGGCCAAGAAGCCCGAGCCCGACGCCAAGCCGGCGGCCAAGCCCGCGGCCGCCAAGGACTCCGGCGACAAGTCCGAGAAGGGCGAGGCCACCAAGCCGCTGCGCGGCGCGGCCGCCGTGATCGCCAAGAACATGGACATCTCGCTGACCATCCCCACCGCGACCAGCGTGCGGGCGGTTCCGGCGAAGCTCCTGTTCGACAACCGCATCGTGATCAACAATCACCTGAAGCGGACCCGCGGCGGCAAGGTCTCGTTCACGCACCTGATCGGCTACGCGCTGGTCCGGGCGCTGGCCGACTACCCGAACATGAACCGGCACTACGTCGAGGCCAACGGCAAGCCGGCCATCGCCACGCCGGAGCACGTCAACCTGGGGCTGGCGATCGACCTGCCGACCAAGGACGGTGGCCGCACGCTCGTGGTCGCGTCCATCAAGAACTGCGAGGGCATGACCTTCACGCGGTTCTGGCAGGCCTACGAGGACATCATCCGCAAGGCCCGCAACGGCGCGTTGACCACCGAGGACTTCGCGGGCACCACGATCTCGCTGACCAACCCGGGCACCATCGGCACCAACCACTCGATGCCGAGGCTCACCAAGGGTCAGGGCGCGATCATCGGTGTGGGCGCCATGGAGTACCCGGCGCAGTACCAGGGCACCAGCGAGCGCGCGCTCGTCGACCTGGGCGTCAGCAAGATCATCACGTTGACGTCCACGTACGACCACCGGATCATCCAGGGGGCGGAGTCCGGCGAGTTCCTGCGCCGCGTCCACCAGCTGATGCTCGGCCAGGACGGCTTCTACGACGACATCTTCACGTCGCTGCGGCTGCCGTACGAGCCGGTCCGATGGGTCGAGGACATCCCCGAGGGCGAGATCGACAAGACCGCCCGGCTCCTCGGCCTGATCGACACCTATCGCACGCGCGGCCACCTGATGGCCGACGTCGACCCGCTGAACTACCGGCAGCGCAAGCACGAGGACCTCGACATCCTGTCCCACGGGCTGACCCTGTGGGACCTGGACCGCGAGTTCCCGGTCGGCGGGTTCGCCGGCAAGAACCGGATGAAGCTGCGTGACGTGCTCGGCGTGCTGCGTGACTCCTACTGCCGCACGGTCGGCGTGGAGTACACCTACATCCTGGATCCGACGGAACGCCGCTGGATCCAGGAACGCGTGGAGATCAAGCACGAGAAGCCGGCGCAGGCCGTACAGAAGTACATCCTGTCGAAGCTGAACGCGGCCGAGGCGTTCGAGACGTTCCTGCAGACCAAGTACGTCGGCCAGAAGCGGTTCTCGCTCGAGGGCGGCGAGTCGGTCATCGCGCTGCTCGACACGGTGCTCGACAAGGCGGCCGAGTACGAGCTCGACGAGGTAGTCATCGGCATGCCGCACCGCGGCAGGCTGAACGTGCTGGCCAACATCGTGGGCAAGCCGATCTCCCAGATCTTCCAGGAGTTCGAGGGCAACCTCGACCCCGGTCAGGCCCACGGTTCGGGCGACGTGAAGTACCACCTCGGTGCCGAGGGCAAGTACTTCCGGATGTTCGGCGACGGCGAGACCAAGGTGACGCTGACGGCCAACCCGTCGCACCTGGAGACGGTCGACCCGGTGCTCGAGGGCATCGTCCGCGCCAAGCAGGACCTGCTCGACAAGGGTGGCGAGGGCTTCACCGTCCTGCCGGTCGCGCTCCACGGCGACGCCGCGTTCGCCGGCCAGGGCGTGGTCGCCGAGACGCTGAACCTGGCGCTGCTGCGCGGCTACCGCACCGGCGGCACCGTGCACGTGATCATCAACAACCAGGTCGGTTTCACCACGGCACCGGAGAACTCGCGGTCGTCGCAGTACGCCACCGACGTGGCCAAGATGATCCAGGCGCCGGTGTTCCACGTGAACGGCGACGACCCGGAGGCCTGCTACTGGGTCGCCGCGCTCGCCATGGACTACCGCCAGACGTTCAACAAGGACGTCGTGATCGACATGGTCTGCTACCGGCGGCGCGGGCACAACGAGGGCGACGATCCCTCGATGACCCAGCCGGCGATGTACGACATCATCGACACCAAGCGCAGCGTCCGGAAGACGTACACCGAGTCGCTCATCGGCCGCGGTGACATCTCGGTCGACGAGGCCGAGAAGGCACTGCGTGACTTCTCCTCGCAGCTCGAGCACGTCTTCAACGAGGTGCGCGAGCTGGAGAAGCACCCGGTGGCGCCGAGTCCGTCGGTGGAGTCCGAGCAGCAGGTCCCGGCCAAGCTGCCCACGGGCATCACGCGCGAGACGCTGGAGCGGATCGCCGACGCACACGTCAACCTGCCCGACGGCTTCTCGCCCCACCCGCGGGTCAAGCCCGTGCTGGAGCGGCGGGCGAAGATGGCCCGCGAGGGCGGCATCGACTGGGCGTTCGGGGAGCTGCTGGCGTTCGGTTCGCTGAACATCGAGGGCCACATGGTCCGGCTGTCCGGCCAGGACTCGCGGCGTGGCACGTTCGTCCAGCGCCACGCGGTGATCGTGGACCGCAAGACCGGCAAGGAGTACGTGCCGCTGCAGAACCTGTCGGAGGACCAGGGCCGGTTCCTGGCCTACGACTCGGCGCTGTCGGAGTACGC
Organism: uncultured Actinomycetota bacterium; assembly: GCA_963825445.1. GTDB lineage: Bacteria > Actinomycetota > Actinomycetes > Mycobacteriales > Pseudonocardiaceae > Actinophytocola. Next base: position 31,817 of record CAWGTM010000015.1, on the reverse strand, counting down.
GGCGGTCGGCTTCGAGTACGGCTACTCGGTGGCCAACCCCGACGCGCTGGTCCTGTGGGAGGCGCAGTTCGGTGACTTCGTGAACGGCGCGCAGTCGGTGATCGACGAGTACATCTCCTCCAGCGAGGCCAAGTGGGGCCAGCGCTCGGACGTCGTGATGCTGCTGCCCCACGGTCACGAGGGTCAGGGCCCGGACCACACGTCCGGCCGCATCGAGCGCTGGCTGCAGCTGTGTGCCGAGGGTTCGATGACCGTCGCGGTGCCGTCCACGCCGGCGAACTACTTCCACCTCCTGCGTCGCCACGCGCTCGACGGCGTGGCGCGCCCGCTGGTGGTGTTCACGCCCAAGTCGATGCTGCGCAACAAGGCGGCGACTTCGGACGTGGACGAGTTCATCGGCGAGTCGCGGTTCAACTCGGTGATCGACGACCCGGCCGCGCCCGACCCGGACGCCGTCCGCAAGCTCCTTCTGGTCAGCGGCAAGCTCTACTACGAGCTGGTGGCCGAGCGGGAGAAGCGCGGCGGCGCGCCCGACGTGGCGATCGTGCGGGTCGAGCAGCTCTACCCGGTGCCGGTGAAGCGTCTCGGGGCGATCTTCGAGAAGTACCCGAACGTGACGGATGTCCGCTGGGTGCAGGAAGAGCCGGCCAACCAGGGCGCGTGGCCGTTCTACGGGCTGCACATGCGCGAGTTCTACCCGGAGCTGCCGGGCCTCACCAGGGTGTCGCGCCGCGTCATGGCCGCACCGTCGGCGGGCTCGAGCAAGGTCCACGAGGTGGAGCAGCGGGAGATCATCGAGAAGGCGTTCTCCTGACGTGTACTTCACCGACCGAGGCCTCGAGGAACTCGAGAACCGGAGAGGCGAGGACGAGGTCACGCTGGCCTGGCTGGCCGCCAAGCTGCGTGACTTCGTCGACGCCAACCCGGAGTTCGAGAACGCCGTAGAACGCCTCGCCACGTACCTGGCCCGCGACGACGACGTGGACGACTAGCAGAAACCGGACGTCATAACGGCACTGGTCGTTGGTGACCGGATTCCGCGAGATCCGGTGGTGTGGCGCTGATCAACTGGCGTCATGCCCGACACCACCACACGGACCAGCTGGCTCGCGATCGTCGCTGTGACCATGGGGATCTTCTCCATCGTCACCACGGAGATCCTGCCGATCGGCCTGCTGACCACCATCGGCGCCGACTACGGCATCTCCGACGGCACGGCCGGCTGGCTGATGACCGTTCCGGGACTCGTGGCGGCCGTCGCCGCGCCCGCGGTCACGGTGGCCACCGGGCGCGTCGACCGCCGGCTGATGTTGGCCGTGCTCATGGGTCTGCTGGCCGTGGCGGACTTTCTCGCGGCCGTCGCGCCGAGCTACTGGCTGCTGCTGGTGTCGCGGGTCCTCGTCGGGCTCACCATCGGCGGATTCTGGTCGATCGGTGCCGGGCTGGCGTCACGGCTGGTGCCGGCGCGGTCGGTCGGGCGAGCCACGGCCGTGATCTTCTCGGCCGTCCCGCTCGGCTCGGTGCTCGGTGTCCCGGCGGGCACCCTGATCGGCGACCTGGCCGGCTGGCGCACGTCGTTCGTGGCGCTGGGGGTCCTCACGGTCGGCGTCCTCGTGGCCCTCGTGGCGCTGCTCCCGCCGCTGCCCCCGATGCACGTCACCAGTCTCGGCGTTCTGCGTGAGCTGCTGCGGCACCGGAACATCCGCCTCGGCCTGCTCGCCACCGTCCTGGTGGTCACCGCGCACTTCGGCACCTACACCTACGTGACGGCCTTCCTGGAGCAGGTGACCGGAGTCGCCACGGTCAGCCCGCTCCTGCTGGCCTTCGGGATCGCGGGCGTGGTCGGCAACGTCCTGGCCGGCTCGGCCGTCTCGCGTGACGTCCGCGCCGCCTTCCTGGTGAGCGCCGGCCTGCTGGCCCTCGCGACCCTGTCCCTGCCCGTCATCGGCACGACGACCGTGGGTGCGCTCGCGGCGCTGGTCGTGTGGGGCGTCGCCTACGGCGCCGTCCCGGCCTGCTCGCAGACCTGGTTCGCCAGGTCGACACCGCACACGGAGGCGGCCACCGTCCTGTTCACGTCGTCCTTCCAAGCCACCATCTCCGTCGGCGCGCTGCTCGGCGGTGTGGTGGTCGACTCGGTGTCGACGTCGGCCGTGATGGTGGCCGGTGGGGTGGTCGCGGTCCTGATGGTGGTGGCGGTGCTGGTGTCGAGCAGGCCGGGCGAGCCCTACCAGGCGTAGGCCTCCGGGGCCGGCTTCGAGCCGTTGGGGCCCGGGGCCGGGAACAGCTCGTCGAGGCGGGCGAGGGTGTCGGCGTCCAGCTTCAGGTCCACCGCACGCAGCGATCCCTCCAGCTGCGCCATGGTGCGTGGCCCGATGATCGGCGCCGTCACGCCCTCCTGGTGCAGCAGCCACGCCACGCCCACGTCCGCCGGGTCGGCGCCCAGGTCGGCCGCCAGCTTCTCGTAGGCCTCGATGGCGTCGCGGTGCTCGTTGAGCGAGTCGGCCGACCGGCCCTTGCCCGACCGTGCCGCCCCGCCCTCGCGCTGCTTGCGCAGCACGCCGCCGAGCAGTCCGCCGTGCAGCGGCGACCACGGGATCACGCCGATGCCGTAGTGCCGCGCGGCCGGCAGCACCTCCAGCTCGACCCACCGGGTCAGCAGGTTGTAGATCGACTGCTCACTCACCAGCCCGAGGAAGTGCCGAGCCCGCGCGGCTTCCTGCGCCTGCGCCAGGTGCCAGCCGGCGAAGTTCGACGAGCCGAAGTACAGGACCTTGCCCTGCTGGTGCAGCACGGAGAACGCTTCCCAGATCTCGTCCCACGGCGTGTCCCGGTCGACGTGGTGCATCTGGTACAGGTCGAGGTAGTCGGTGTTCAGCCTGCGCAGCGACGCCTCGGCCGCGCGCCGGATGTTCAGCGCCGACAGCTTGTTGTCGTTGGGCCAGTCACCCATCGAGCCGTACAGCTTGGTGGCCAGCACGGTCCGCTCGCGGCGACCACCGCCCTGTTCGAACCACCGGCCGATGATCTGCTCGGTGATGCCCTCGCCCTTCTCCCAGCCGTAGACGTTGGCCGTGTCGAAGAAGTTGATGCCGTCCTCGTGCGCGCGATCCATGATCGCGTAACTGTCCTGTTCGGACGTCTCGGGGCCGAAGTTCATGGTGCCGAGCACCAGCCTGGACACGGACAGGCCACTGCGGCCGAGCTGTGTGTACTCCATGATTGCCAACCTACGCCCGGAGTTACTCCAGGATGGGATCCGAGAAATGAGCCGACTGTTCGTCCACCAGCTCGCCACCGCCGTGTCCGCGCCGGGCGTGGTCCTGTCCGACCGCGACGGGCAGCTCCGGCCCGGCGGCCCGCAGGGCTTCCTCACCTCGGACGTCCGGCACCTCTCGGAGCTGACCGTGCTGGTCGACGGCTCCCCGCCCGTCGGCGTGACGCAGGACGGTCCGCAGTTCGTGGCGGCCGTCCCCGGGCTGGGCGACGACAACGGTGACCAGACGGTGCGGCTCGAGCGATCCCGCCGAGTGCACCCCGACCGCCTGGACGAGACGATCGAGCTGGTGAACGACGCCCGCGCGGAGGTCACCACCACGGTCACCGTCCGGATGGCGGCCGACCTGGCGCCCATCCTCGCCGTCCGGTCCGGCCGCCCGACCACGCCCGTGCGACCGGCGGCGGCACCCGGTGTGCTGGCCGAGTGGCGGTCCGGGTCGGTGGCCACCACGCTCACGGCCGGCCGGTCGGCGCGGGTGGATCTCGCGGCGGACCACGTGCTGCTCACGTGGGCCGTGCGGGTTCCGGCGCGCCGGCGCTGGACCGTCACCCTCACGGTCGCCGCGACCGCCGAGACCGAGCACCCGGTGGTGACCGCGCCCGCCGACCGGGCCATCGGCGACCTCGGGGTCACGAGCGCCGACGCCGACCTCGAGGCCCTGGTGCACACGGGCATCGGCGACCTGCGTGACCTGCTGCTCGCCGACCCGGCGGCGCCGGCCGACCGGTTCGCCGGCGCGGGAACGCCCTGGTACCTGACGCTGTTCGGCCGCGACTCGCTGTGGGCCGCGCGGTTCGCCCTGCCGCTCGGCACCGACCTCGCGCTCGGCACGCTGCGCACGCTCGCGCGTCGTCAGGGCACGAAGCACGATCCCGAGACGGCCGAGGAGCCCGGCAAGATGCCGCACGAGGTCCGGCAACTGCCGCTGGGGCTGGAGAAACAGCCGGGTCTGCCGCCCGTCTACTACGGCACCATCGACGCGACGCCGCTGTGGATCAGCCTGCTGCACGACGCGTGGCGCTGGGGCCTGCCGGCGGCCGACGTCGAACCGCTGCTGGATCCCCTGCGCCGCGCGCTGGACTGGGTGCTGGGCCACACCTTTCTGTCCTATGTGGACGAATCCGGACGGGGGCTCGCCAACCAGGGCTGGAAGGACTCGGTCGACTCCATCCAGGACAGTTCAGGCGCCATCGCGGAGCCACCGATCGTGCTGAGTGAGGCACAGGCCTATGCCCACCGGGCGGCGCTCGACGCGGCCGCCCTGCTCGAGGCGTTCGGCCGGCCGGGCGCCGACGAGGCGCTGTCGTTCGCCGCCGGCCTGCGGGAACGGTTCCGGGACGCGTTCTGGGTGAACGGCTTCCCGGCGGTCGCGCTGGACGGCGCCGGCCGGCCGGTGGACACGCTGACGTCCAATCTCGGCCACCTGCTGGGCACCGGCCTGCTGCGCGCGGACGAGGAGTCGACGGTCGCCGGGTGGCTGGCCGATCCCGCGCTGGACAGCGGTTACGGCCTGCGCACCATGGCCGCCACACACCCGTACTTCAACCCGATCGGCTACCACACGGGCTCGGTGTGGCCGCACGACACGGCCATCGCGATCCACGGCCTGGCCCGCGCGGGCCACCCGGAGACGGCCGCATCGTTGGCCAGGGGCCTGGTCCGCGCGGGCGCGCGGTTCGACCACCGCCTGCCCGAGCTGTACGGCGGCTGGTCGGCCGAGCAGGGCCCGCTGCTGGACTACCCGTCGTCGTGCCGCCCGCAGGCGTGGGCGGCGGCCGTCGGCCCGGTCCTGATCCAGGCGGCACTGGGCCTGGAGGCGAACGTCCCGGCGGGCACCCTCGCCGTCCGCCCGGCACGCGCGTTCGCGAGCTGGTTCCCGCTGAGCATCAAGGGCCTGTCGGTGGCGGGTTACCCGGTCACCGTGGACGTGGACGTCGCCGGCAGTGCGACCGTCCACACCCAGGCACCACTGCGTGTCGAGGAGAATGGCTGAATGAGCGAGCCCGAACCCGAGCGGGACCCCGAGTGGATCCCGCTCGACGAGAACCCCCACGCGGACGACAAGCGGGACGTGCTCGACCCCGCGCGTGACGGTGAGCCGTACAAGCGGCTGATCGTCGTCGCGCTGGGGATCGGCGTGCTGGTGGCGTTCGTCGTGCTGGTGCTGCTGGTGGTCTAGCGGACCCGCTCGCCCGCTCGCCACACCGCGTGGGTCAGCGGCACGCCCGGGCGGTAGGCCAGGTGCGTCACCGACGGGGCGTTCAGCACGTGCACGTCCGCGCGGGCGCCCGGCGCCAGCAGGCCCACGTCGTCACGGCGCAGCGCGCGAGCGCCGCCCCACGTCGCCGCGCGCACCGCTTCCTCCACCGACATCCGCATCTGCAGCACGGCCGTCGTCACGCAGTAGGCCATCGACGACGTGTACGACGAGCCCGGGTTGCAGTTCGACGCCAGCGCCACGGTCGCGCCCGCGTCCAGCAGCGCGCGGGCGTCCGGCAGTGGTTGGCGGGTCGACAGGTCGCACGCCGGCAGCAGGGTCGCCACCGTGTCCGAGCCGGCCAGGGCGTCCACATCGGACTTCGTGAGGTACGTGCAGTGGTCGACGCTCGCCGCGCCCACCTCCACCGCCAGCCGAACACCCGGGCCCTCGCCCAGCTGGTTGCCGTGCACTCGCAGGCCCAGTCCGGCGGCGGCCGCCGCCAGCAGCACCCGCCGCGAGGCGTCCTCGTCGAACGCGCCCGTCTCGCAGAACACGTCCGCCCACCGCACGTGTGGCGCCACCGCGTCGAGCATCTCCCCTGTCACCAAGTCGACATAGTCCTCAGTGGACATGTCGCCCGGGACGAGGTGCGCGCCGAGGAACGTGACCTCGTCGACCCCCGAAGATGCCGCGATGCGCGCCGACCGCAGTTCGTCGGCCACCGTCAGCCCGTAGCCAGTCTTCGTCTCCAGATAGGTGGTGCCCTGCGCCACCGCCTCGGCCACGTGCCGGCGCACCCCAGCACGCAGCTCGTCGTCGGTGGCCGCGCGGGTCGCGTCCACCGTGACCGCGATTCCGCCTGCTGTGTAGGGCTTTCCGGCCATGCGGGCGGCGAACTCGGCCGTCCGGTCGCCCGCGAAGACCAGGTGCGTGTGGCTGTCGACCCAGCCGGGCAGCACGGCCCGGCCCTCGACGTCGACCGCCGAGTCGGCGGGCGGGGCCTGCGAGGCCGGACCCACCCAGGCAACGCGGTCGCCGTCGAGGACGAGCGCGTCACCCGAGACCTCCTCGGAGTGAGTGGTCAGCTCGCCGATCCCCGTGATGAGAGTGCTCACAGCTCCTCCATCGCCTCGCGCAGCAGCGCGCCGACATCGCCCAACACCGAGTGCTGCCCGTCGGCCGCGATGATCCGCCCGCCCGACACGACCGTGTGCACGTCGGCGGCCGTCGCGGCCATCATCACCTGGTCCGGCCGGCAGCCGGCCGTCCGGGGACTGTCCAGCCGGACGGCCACCAGATCGGCCGGCAACCCCGGCTCGATGCGGCCGGCCGCCCAGCCGAGCGCCGCGTGGTTGGTCAACGCACCGACCAGTTCGGCCGGTGTGAACCGGCCCCGCCGCCCGGTGCGCAGCCGCTCGCCGTGCTCCAGCGCGCGGACCTCGAGCAGCGGATCGATCACCGCGTGCTGGTCGCTGCCCAGGGAGAGCGGCACGCCGGCGTCGGCCAGCTCGCGGGCCGGCCCGATGCCGTCGGCCAGGTCGGCCTCGGTGGTCGGGCAGAAACACGCACCGGTGCCGGAGTCGCCGAGCAGCGCGATGTCCGTTGTGGACAGATGGGTGGCGTGCACGGCCGTGGTGCGCGGGCCGAGCGCACCCGCCTCGGCCAGCAGCTCGGTCGGCGTGCGGCCGTAGGCGGCCAGGCACGCCTCGTTCTCCGCCGGCTGCTCGGACAGGTGCACGTGCAGCGGCCGCTCGCCGGCCGCCTCGGCGACCACCCCCAACTCGCCGCGCGGAACCGCCCGCACCGAGTGGATGGCCGCTCCCGCCCGGACGTGCGGGGCGTCGCGCTGCGCGCCGATCCGCTCGGCCCACGCGGCGGCCGAGGCGTCGGCGAAGCGCTGCTGCTCCGGCGCGAGCGGCGTGTCGATGCCGCCGGCCAGGTAGCAGGTGTCGAGCAGCGTGATGCGGATGCCGGCGTCGGCCGCGGCCTGCCGCAGCGCCTCGCCCATGGCGTTCGGGTCGGCGTAGCTGCCGCGCACCGGGTGGTGGACGTAGTGGAACTCGCCGACGCACGTCACCCCGGCGACCGCCATCTCGGCGTACACGGCGGCGGCGAGGCGGCGATAGGAGTCCGGCTCGAGCCGCGCGGCCAGGTCGTACATGGCGGTGCGCCAGGTCCAGAACGTGCCGCCGTCGGAGTGCGTGCGACCACGGAGCGCCCGGTGGAACGCGTGGGAGTGCGCGTTCGCGAAGCCGGGCAGCACCAGCCCGGTGAGCCGCCGGTCGACCGCACCCTCCTCCGTGGAGACCGCGGCGATCCTTCCGTCGGCGACCCGCACCCGCACGCCTCGCCGAACCCCCTCGGGCAGCCAGGCGTACTCGCACCAGTAGGTGGTCATCCGGCCAGGTGCTCCAGCGTGATCGCCAGCGCGGCCACCCCCGCCTCGCAGTCGGCCGCCTCCGCGAACTCGGCCGGCGCGTGACTGATCCCGGTCGGGTTGCGCACGAACAACATGGCGGTCGGCACGTGTGCGGCGAGGATGCCGGCGTCGTGCCCGGCACCCGTCGGCAGCGCGGGAACCCCGCCGAGCGCGCCGGCCACCGAGTCCCGCAGCGCCGCGTCGAAGTGGACGGTGTCACCGTAGGACTCCTCGGTGACGTCCAGCTCGCAGCGCTCCCGCTGGGCGGCATCCGTTGCCATGGCGACGATCCGGTCGACCACCTGGCGGGTGGACGCGTCGTCACCGGCACGCGCGTCGAGCCAGACGTCCACAGTGGACGCGATCACGTTCGTCCCGCCCGGGTTCGGCACGATCCGGCCGACCGTGGCCCGCGAGTCGTCCACTTCGGACGCCGCGATCCGCGCGGCCAGCACGAGTTCGGCGGCCGGCACCATCGGGTCGCGGCGGTCACCGAGCAGCGTGGCGCCCGCGTGGTTTCCCTCGCCCGTGAAACGGAACCGCCAGCGGCCGTGCGCGAGGATCGAGCTGGCCACGCCGATCGGCTGACCGAGATCCACCAGTCCGCGGCCCTGTTCGACGTGCAGTTCCACGAACGTGCCGATGGCGGCGAGGGCCTCGTCGTCGCGGCCGAGCGCGGCCGGGTCGAGCCCGGCCTCGGCCACCGCTTCGGCGAACGTCACGCCGGACGGGTCGTGCAGCCGGCGCGCGACGTCGGCGTCGATGGCACCCGACAGCAGACGGGACCCGAGGCACGGCACGCCGAACCGGCCGCCTTCCTCCTCCGCGAACACCACCACGGCCAGCGGCTTCCGTGGCGTGAAGCCCTTGGCCCGCAACTCATCCACCGCGGCGAGCGCGGTCACCACCCCGAGCGGCCCGTCGAACGCGCCGCCGCCGGGCACCGAGTCGAGGTGGCTGCCGGTCACCACGGCGTCCTGACCGGGCTCACCCCACCAGGCCCACAGGTTCCCGTTGCGGTCACAGCGCACGGCCAGGTCGCGGCGCTGTGCCTCCTCCACGAACCACTCGCGCAGTTCCAGCTCGACCCGGTCGAACCCGTGGCGCGAGTACCCCCCGCGCCGCGGGTCCCGGCCGACGTCCTCGATCGCGGCAAGCAAACCCGTCGCTGTCACGGCATCGGCACCGTGACACCGCGCTCGGCGGCGACCGAACGCGCTTCGTCGTAGCCGGCGTCCACGTGCCGGATCACGCCCATGCCCGGGTCGTTGGTCAGCACCCGCTCGATCTTCTGCGCGGCGAGCGGCGTGCCGTCGGCCACCGTGACCTGCCCGGCGTGGATGGACCGGCCCATCCCGACCCCGCCGCCGTGGTGGATCGACACCCAGGTGGCGCCCGAGGCCGTGTTGATCATCGCGTTGAGCAGTGGCCAGTCGGCGATGGCGTCGGAACCGTCGGCCATCGACTCGGTCTCGCGGTACGGCGAGGCGACCGAGCCGCAGTCGAGGTGGTCGCGGCCGATCGCGACGGGCGCGGACAGTTCGCCGCTCGCCACCATCTCGTTGAACTTCAGGCCCGCCAGGTGCCGCTCGCCGTAGCCGAGCCAGCAGATCCGCGCGGGAAGTCCTTGGAAGGCAACGCGTTCGCCGGCCATCTTGATCCAGCGCGCGAGGGATTCCTTCTCCGGGAACAGTTCCAGGATCGCCCGGTCGGTGGCCGCGATGTCCGCCGGGTCACCCGACAGCGCCGCCCATCGGAACGGGCCCATGCCCTCGCAGAACATCGGGCGGATGTAGGCGGGCACGAAGCCCGGGAAGTCGAACGCGCGGTCGCAGCCGCCGAGCTTCGCCTCACCGCGCAGCGAGTTGCCGTAGTCGAACACCTCCGCGCCGCCGTCCATGAACCCGAGCATCGCGTCGACGTGTTCGGCCATCGAGTCGCGGGCCCGATCGGTGAACTCGTCGGGCTTCTTGGCCGCGTAGTCCGGCCAGTCGTCGACCGAGATTCCCTTGGGCAGGTAGGCAAGTGGGTCGTGCGCGGAGGTCTGGTCGGTGACGATGTCGATGTCCACGCCCCGGCGCAGCAGCTCGGGCAGCACCTCGGCCGCGTTGCCGATCACCCCGACCGACAGCGCCCGCCCGTCCTTCTTGGCCGCCTCCACGCGACGCACGGCATCGTCCAGATCGGACGCCACCTCGTCGAGGTATCGGGTCTCCACACGCCGGTGCGCCCTGGCCGGATCGGCCTCCACGCACAGCGCGACGCCCTCGTTCATGGTGATCGCCAGCGGTTGCGCGCCACCCATGCCACCCAGGCCGGCGGTCAGCGTGATCGTCCCCTTGAGACTCCCGCCGAACTTCTTGCGGGCGATGGCCGCGAACGTCTCGTAGGTGCCCTGCAGGATGCCCTGGGTGCCGATGTAGATCCACGAGCCGGCCGTCATCTGGCCGTACATGGTGAGCCCCAACGCATCCAGCTTGCGGAACTCCGGCCAGGTGGCCCAGTCGCCCACCAGGTTGGAGTTGGCGATCAGCACGCGCGGCGCCCACTCGTGGGTCCGCATGACGCCCACCGGCTTGCCCGACTGGACCAGCAGCGTCTCGTCGTCGTGCAGTGTGGTGAGTTCGCGGGTGATGGCGTCGAAGCTCGCCCAGTTGCGGGCGGCCTTGCCGGTGCCGCCGTAGACCACCAGGTCGTCGGGCCGCTCGGCCACGTCCGGGTCGAGGTTGTTGTGGAACATGCGCAGCGCGGCCTCGGTCTGCCAACTGCGGGCGGTGAGCGTGGTGCCGCGAGCAGCGGCGACGGGACGTGCTCCGGTGGTCATGGAAGTTCTCCCGATCGGATTAGTTCTTCCGCGGCGGCGATGTCCGGGGCGAGATGGCGGTCCGGGCCGGGCCCGGGGACGGTACGGCGCAGAGCGGCGACGGCCTGTGCGGTGGCCGGCGCCGGAGTGAGCGGGGCACGCAGGTCCAGCGCCCGCGCGGCGGTGAGCAGTTCGATGGCCAGCACCGTGGTGAGGCCGTCGATCGACTTGCGGAGCTTGCGCGCGGCCGACCAGCCCATGGACACGTGGTCCTCCTGCATGGCCGACGACGGGATCGAGTCCACGGACGCAGGCACGGCCAGGCGCTTCAGCTCCGACACGATGGCCGCCTGGGTGTACTGGGCGATCATGTGACCGGAGTCGACGCCCGGGTCGTCGGCCAGGAACGGTGGCAGGCCGTGACTTCTGGTCGCGTCGAGCATCCGGTCGGTGCGCCGCTCGGCCATGCTCGCCACGTCGGCCGTGGGGATGGCCAGGAAGTCCAACGGGTACGCGACCGGCGCGCCGTGGAAGTTGCCGTTCGACTCGACCCGGCCGTCGGGCAGCACCACGGGATTGTCGATGGCGGACGGCCAGTTCCCGGTCGGCCACGATCTCCACATAGGACACCGTGTCGCGGGCCGCGCCGTGCACCTGGGGCGCGCACCGCAGCGAGTAGGCGTCCTGGACCCGGTTGCAGTCGGGGCCGCGGTGGCTCTCGACGATCGCGGATCCCCGCAGCAGCGCGGTGATCCGGGCAGCCGACAGCGCCTGCCCCGGGTGCGGGCGCAGCCGCTGGAGATCGTCGCTGAACACCCGGTCGGTGCCGAGCAACGCCTCCACGCTCATGGCGGCCGTGAGGTCGGCGACGTCGAGCAGGCGCGTGAGGTCGTGGAGCGCGAGCACCAGCATGCCGAGCATGCCGTCGGTGCCGTTGATCAGCGCGAGCCCTTCCTTCTCCGCCAGGGTGACCGGCGCGATCCCGTGCTCGGCCATGGCGTCGGCCGCCGGGCGCAGACCGTCGGGGGTCAGCACGTCGCCCTCGCCCATGAGCGTGAGGGCCACGGCCGACAGCGGCGCGAGGTCGCCCGAGCAGCCGAGCGAGCCGTACTCGTGCACCACCGGCACGATGCCGGCGTTGAGCAGCGCGGCGAGTGTCTCCACGGTGACCGGGCGGACGCCCGTGCGGCCGGTGGCGAGGGTGCGCAGGCGCAGCAGCATCAGCCCACGGACCACCTCGGGCTCCACCGGGTCACCCGCGCCGGCCGCGTGCGAGCGGATGAGCGACCGCTGCAGCGCGGTGCGCCGGTCGGTCGGGATGTGCCGGGTGGCGAGCGCGCCGAAGCCGGTGGACACGCCGTAGGTGGGGGTCTCGGCGCCGGCCAGCCGTTCGACGTGCGCCCTGGTCTTGGCCACCCCGTCGAGTGCCGCGGAGGCCACCTCGACGCGGGCTCCGCCCCGGACCACGGCGACGACCTGGTCGCGAGTGAGAGCCCCGCCGTCGATCTCCACGGATTGCATGGGCCCATCCCAACGTGCCACGCCGGTTCGCACGACCCGGGATGGCCGGTTCGCGTCTGGTATCCCAGACTTGGACCCATGGGAGCCAGCTCGGAGGTACCGGCGCTGCGGCGTGGCCTGGCGGTGCTGCGCCTGCTGGCCGGCAAGGCGGGTCCCGTGACCGCCGGCGCCGTGGCCCGCGAGCTGGACCTGCCCCGCTCCACCACCTACCACCTGCTGAACGAGCTGGTGGCCGGTGGATTCGTCACCCACCTGCCCGAAGAACGCCGCTACGGGCTGGGCCTCGCGGCGTTCGAGCTGGGCTCGGCGTACCTGCGCCACGACCCGCTGGAACGGCTGGCCCACCCGGTCCTGCGGTCTCTGATCGCGCGCACCGGCCACACCGCCCAGCTGGGCGTTCTCCACGGTCGGGAGACGCTGTACCTGCTGCGTGAGCACCCGCCCCACCCGCATCCCACGGTGGTGACGGACGTGGGTGTGCGGTTGCCGGCGCACCTGCCGGCGTCGGGCCAGGCGATGCTGGCGCGTCTGCCGGCCGCCCAGGTGCGGGCGCTGTTCCCCACGCGGGACGCGTTCGTGAACCGGACGGGCCGTGGCCCGGCGCACCTGCCCGACCTGCGCCGTCTGCTGGCCGAGGGCCGCCGCCGGGGCTGGGCGGTGGAGGACGGCTACGTGACCGAGGGCTTCGCGTCGGTGGCGGCGCCGGTCCTGGACCACGGCGGGCGACCGATCGCGGCCATCAGCTCCACGTTCCGCCACACCTGCGCGACCGAGTGCGGGTCGACGTGGCCTTCGGTTGCGGCGGAAACCCAGCGCGCGGCCGCGGAACTGACCGCGAGGATCGGCGGCCCGTTAGCGGGTCCAGCGCCCCGCCGGTAGGGGTTCCAGGGCGGCGAGGAAGTGGTGGTCGAACGCCTTGGCGATGTCCGGAACGTCCCAGCCCTCGTTGCGCAGGACGGGTTCCTTGGGCGAGATCTGACGCACGATGTGCACCTTGTTCGCCGTGTAGCGGATCAACTGGCCGGTCACGGCCGCGGAGAGGTCGCTGAGCAGGTACGTCACGACCGGCGCGATCCGCTCGGGCGTTTCCTCGGGCGGCGCGGGGCTCCTCGTGTCGGTCAGCGCCATCCGCGTGTGGGCCAGCGGGAAGAGTCCGTTCACCCGCACACCGTGCTCGGCGAGTTCCCCTGCCCACGCCACGGTCGCCGAGGACACCGCGCCTTTGGACGAGGAGTAGGTGGCCACCGTGGACTGTCCGGCCATGGACAGCGATGCCATGTTCACGATCGACCCCGAGCCCTGCTCACGCATCACCCGGGCCGCGGCCGACCCGCAGTAGAGGGACCCCAGGACGTTGACCTCGATCAACTCGCGCATCCGCTCCGGGGTGTCCTCCCAGACCGGGGCCTGGTAGCGCACGCCGGCGTTGTTGACCAAACCGTCGATCCTGCCGAACTCGGCCACGCACCGCTTGATGGCCGCCTGGGCCTGGTCGGGATCCGCCACCGAACCGATGCTCGTCACGGCCCGCCCGCCGGCACTCTCGATCAGAGAGACGACCTCCTCCGCAGGCGTCCCGTCGATGTCGTTCACGACCACCGCGGCACCACACGTGGCCGCGTGCAGCGCGGCTGCCCGGCCCAGACCCCGACCGGCACCGGTGATGACCACGGCCTTCCCCTCAAGAACGCTCATGATCGAAGTCTGCGACTCCGCCGAACGGCCGATCCGGACCGTGCGGCCACAGGTCACCCACCAGCGCCGAGCGGGGCCCGGCCCTTCGGCCTCCAGTTCAGCGCGACCGAAAGTCGGGACCGGTCCCCGGGGATTTTCGGCAGGATCTACGGCGGTGGGGTACGGAGGACCTCCACCAGAGCCGAGATGCTTTGGGTCTCCGTATCCCGCCGCCACGCCGCGGCGCAGCAGGGCCAGCATCGGCACCAGTAAGGGGCGCCCCGCCGAAGCGGGACACCCCTTACGAGATCAGAGCTGAGATCAGAGACCGATCTCGGCCAGCCACTCCTCCGCCACATCGGCGTAGTCGGGCTTGTCCGGCCCGTTCAACCTGGCGTTCAGGTCGAGCAGCGCCTCGGTGTCGAGCTTGGCGGAGACCGCGTTCAGGGCCTCGGTCACCGTCTCGCTCGCCTTGTCCTTGTTGATCAGCGGCACCACGTTCTGGGCGGCGAAGTTGTTCTTCGGATCCTCGAGCACCACCAGGTCGTTGGCCTCGATCGCCGAGTCGGTGGTGAAGATGTCCGCTGCCTGGATGGTGCCGTCGAGCAGCGCCTTCGTGGTGATGGCGCCCGGCTGCAGCGCGCTGAAGCTCTTGAACGTGCAGCCGTAGGTCGACTGGATGCCCGGGATGCCGTCCGGCCGCTCCTGGATCTCCGTGGGACCGCCGAAGATGACCTCACCGCAGTGCGGCACCAGGTCCTCGATGGACTTCAGGCTCCACTTGTCGGCCGTCTCCTTCGTGACGACGATGGCGTCCTTGTCCTCGGCCGCGGCCTTGTCGAGCACGATCAGGTTCTCCGGCAGCACCTCCTGCAGCGCCGCGTAGACCTCCTCGGACTCGACCTCCGAGGCCTCCTTGTTGATGAACTGCAGCAGCACGCCCGTGTACTCGGGGATCAGGTCGATCGACCCGTCCTCGAGGCCGGTGAAGTACTTCTCGCGGCTGCCCAGGTCGAACTCCCGCGAGACCGACACGTCCTTGGCCTCCAGGGCCTGGGCGTAGATCTCGGCCAGCAGCTGGCTCTCCGGGAAGTCGGCCGAGCCGATCGAGATGGACTCACTCGAGCCGGAGTCCCCGGAGTCCTCGGCGAGCGGGTCGCCGCTGCCACACGCGGCCAGGCTGAGCGCCGCCGCGGCCGTCACCACGCCGGCGAGTACGCGCTTCATTCCAGGTCTCCTCACGTTTCACTACCAACCAAATTCGGGGTCGGGCGGCGCCAGATGCGCGCCGTCCGCTGTCGGGTCGCCTTGTTGCGCAGTCCCGGCGACACCACAAGCCGCTGGACCAGCGTCAGCAGGCCCTCGACCACCAGCGCGAGGACAGCGATCATGATCGCGCCTGCCGCCATCTGCGGATATCCGTTCGGGCCCTCACCGGCGTTGTTGCCGTCGATGACGAACCGGCCGAGACCGCCGAGCGACACGTACGCGGCGATCGTGGCCGTGGCGATCACCTGCAGGGTGGCCGAACGGATGCCGCCGATGATCAACGGCAACGCGTTGGGCAGCTCGACCCGCAGCAGCACGCCCGAGCCAGCGCATGCCCATGCCCTTCGCCGCGTCCACGATCGCCGGGTCGACGTTGCGGATGCCGGCGTAGGTGCCGGCCAGGATCGGCGGCAGGGCCAGGATGACCAGCGAGATCACCACCGGCATCAGACCGACGTAGGTGAGCAGCACCAGGAAGGTCAGCAGGCCCAGCTCGGGGAGCGCGCGCAGGCCGTTGGACAGGCCGGCCACCAGGAAGGTGCCGCGGCCCGTGTGCCCGATGGCCGCGCCGAGCGGCACGGCGATGGCCGCGGCGATCAGCACGGTCAGGCCGGCGTAGCCCAGGTGCTCGAGAATTCGGGTGGGGAAGCCGGTCGGCCCGCTCCAGTGGTCCGGGTCGAACAGCCAGTCGAACGCGGCGTTCATGCGGTGGCCCCCGTTCCGCGCCGGGCCCTGGTCCACGGCGTGATCAGCCGTCCGACCAGCAGCAACAGCGCGTCGATGATCAGAGCGATCACCACGATCAGCACGATCGCCACCACCAGCTCGACGCCGTTGTTACGCAGGAAGCCCTCGGTGATCAGGCTGCCGAGCCCGCCGATGCCGACCAGCGCGCCGACCGCCGTGAGGCTCATGGCCGACACCACGGCGACCCGCAGCCCGGCGACGATCACCGGGATGGCCAGCGGCAGCTCCACCGTGAGGAACTGACGCAGCGGCCGGTAGCCGATGGCGGTGGCGGCGGCCGAGACGTCGGCCGGGACCGCGCTCAACGCGTCGGACACCGACCGGACGAGCAGCGCGATCGTGTAGATGGCCAGCGGCACCTGCACGTTCAGCGGGTCGATGATCCGTGTGCCGATCATCAGCGGCACCAGCGTGATCAGCGCGAGCGACGGGATCGTGTAGAGCACTCCCGCCAGCGGCACGAGGATGCCGCGCGCGATCCCCCACCGGCTGGCCGCCCAGCCGAGCGGCAGCGAGATCACCAGACCGGCGAGGACCGGCAGGAGCGCGAGGTAGAGGTGCTCACCGGTGGCCACGCCGATGTCGTCGAGGTTGCGTTCGAGCCACGGCCACGGCCAGTCGATGTTCACGTCGGTACCTCACCGGAGCGCCGCGCGTCGGCCAGCGCCGCGAGCACGGTCTCGGCAGTCACCCCGCCGACCACCGCGCCGGTGTTGTCGACAGCGATGCCGAGCGCGGAGGGCGAGCTGAGCGCGGCGTCGAGCGCGTTGCGCAGCGATCCGGCGGTGCCGCCGGACTCGGAGTCCACTTCGTACAGTGAGCCGCCGGAGATCAGGTCGTCGGCGCCGATCGCACCATCCACTGTGGACAGGACCTCGGTGGACACCCAGCCGAGCGGCCGCTTGTCGCCGTCGACCGCCACGGCCCACCCGTCGGTGAGCGCACCGCGGGCCTCGGCCGCCGACGTGCCGACGGGCACCGTGGCGAGTGGACCGACGGGAACCCCGCTGCCCGTGAGGAACCCGAGCGCGCGGTAGCCGCGGTCGCGGCCAACGAACGAGGACACGAAGTCGTCGGCCGGCTTGGCCAGCAGCTCGGACGGGGTGGCGTACTGCGCGAGCCGGCCGCCCACCCGGAACACCGCCACGCGGTCGCCGAGCTTGATGGCCTCGTCGATGTCGTGGGTGACGAACACGATCGTCTTGTCCAGTTCGGACTGCAGGCGCAACAGCTGCTGCTGCAGGTCGTCGCGGACGATCGGGTCGACCGCGCTGAACGGTTCGTCCATCAGCAGCACCGGCGGGTCGGCGGCCAGCGCCCGCGCCACGCCGACGCGCTGCTGCTGCCCACCGGACAGCTGCGACGGGTAGCGCTTGGCCATCTTGGCCGGCAGCCCCACCAGTTCGAGCAACTCACCGGCTCTGGACCGGGCGTCCCGCTTGCTCTGTCCGGTCAGCATGGGCACGGTGGCCACGTTGTCCAGCACCGTGCGGTGCGGGAAAAGCCCGGCGTGCTGGATGACGTAGCCGATACCGCGACGGAGAAGTGGCGGGTCGGACTCGCGAATGTCCTTGCCCTCCAACAGAATGACGCCGCCGGTCGGGTCGATCATCCGGTTGATCATGCGAAGCGAGGTCGTCTTGCCGCAGCCGGACGGACCGACGAACACCGTGATCTTCCCGGCCTCGACCGTGAGATCGAGATTGTCCACGGCGACGGTGCCGTCCGGATACTTCTTGGTCACGGCCTGGAACTCGATCACGCTCGAGACTCCTCAGGTCGACACGGCCACCTTCCGGCCGCAGGTCGCACGACCTTAGCCCGAGACACCGACAGCGGCAGCGCATCTCACGATCTGGCACCTGCGGTCGGCGTAGTTCGCTACTCCGAACGGCCCATCCGTTGCCAAGTCGAGACGTCAGGTGCCGTGCGGGATCTCCAGCGGACCGAGTCGCAGCAGTTCGCGGAACTCGGGGGCCGGGATGGCGCGGGACAGCAGCCACCCCTGATAGGCCTCGACTCCGAAGCTGCGCAGGACGTGGAACTGGGATTCCTCCTCCACGCCCTCCGCCACGCAGGACCGACCCATGGCACGCGCCATGTCGACCAGCGCCCGCACGACCGCGAAGTCGGACGCGTCGGTGGCCACCCCCGACACGAACGCCCGGTCGATCTTGATGATCTGCGCCGGCAGTTCCTTGAGCCGCGCCAGCGACGAGTAGCCGGTGCCGAAGTCGTCGACCGCGAACCGCACGCCGCGTTCGGTCAGCTCGGCCATGGCCGCGCGGGACCGCGTCGGCAGGTCGATCAGGCTGGTCTCCACCAGCTCGAGCACCACCCGGTCCCAGTCGATGCCGGTCTCGGCGACCGCGGCCGACACGATGTCCACGAACTCCGGGTCGCTCGGCACCAGCCCCGACAGGTTCACGGCCACCCCGACGCCACCGCCGAGGATCCCGCCCGCCATGATCGGCCACTTGGCGGCCTCGCACAGCGCGGTCCGCAGCACCCATCGGTCCAGCTCACGCAGCAGATCGCCCTGCTCGGCCACCGGCAGGAACTCGCCAGGTCCGAGCAGCCCTCGCTCCGGGTGCGGCCAGCGCACCAGCGCCTCGGCCGAGAGGATCGTGCCGTCCGGGCCGACCACCGGCTGGTAGTGCAGGACCAGGCCGTCGTTGGCGATCGCGTCGCGCAACTGGCCCTCGAGCATCATCTGGCTGTTGGCCGACGCGATCAGCGCGGCGCTGGCCAGCGACACCCGACCGGTGCCCTGGGACTTGGCGTTGAACATGGCCGCGTCGGCGAACCGCAGTAGGTCGGCGGCCGACGTCTCGGTCCCGTTGGGCACGGCCGCACCGATCGCCGCGGACACCCGGACCAGCTGGCCCCGCACCGGAACGGCCGCCCGCAGCAGCCGCGCGACCCGGGTGGCGAGCGCCTCGACGCCGCCGACCTCGTGCACGTCCGAGCAGATGACCACGTACTCGTCGCCGGACATCCGCGCGGCCGTGCAACACGGCGGCAGGCCGCGCTCCAGCCGGCGGGCCAACGCGATGATCAGTTCGTCGCCCACGTCGTGGCCGAGCGAGTCGTTGACCCGCTTGAAGTTGTCGACGTCGCAGAACAGCAGCGCGACGCTCTCGGACTCCGGCCCGCCGAGCAGCTGGCCGAGCAGTTCGTTGACCGCCGCGCGGCCGGGCAGACCGGTCAGCTCGTCGTGGGTGGCCTGGTAGCGCAGCCGCTCGGCCGCCTTGCGCCGGTCGGTGACGTCGGAGAACACCACCAGCCAGAACCGCTGACCGTCGTCCGCGATCGACACCGTGACGTTCAGCTCGCAGTAGATGGCCTTGCCGGACCCCGTGACCAGCACCCGTTGGCCGCCTCGTGCGCTGGTGCCGTGGCGCGCGCCGTTCTCGCCGGCCACGAGCAGCGACTCGTGGCGGTCGTTCGGGTGGGCCAGGTCGGCGGCCGCCATTCCGCGCAGCCGCTCGAGATCCAGCCCGAGCAGGCTGCACAGCGCGTCGTTCGCGTCGACCAGCCGCTCGCTCTCGTCGAACAGGCCGATGCCGACCGGCGCGATCGCCACGAGATCGGAGAACCGCTGGCTGGAGCGCATCATCCGGGTCTCGGTCGACCGCTGCTCGGTGACGTCCTGGGCCGTGCCGATCATGATCGTCCGGCCGTGTTCGGCGTCCAGGGCGGCACCTCGGCAGCGGAACACCCGGCGGGTGCCGTCCGGCAGGACCGCGCGGTGCTCGCACTCGATCGGCCGTCCGGTGGCCGCCAGCTCCCGCCAGTGGCGGTCGACCCTCGCCCGGTCGTCTGGATGCACGAGGCTCAGGTAGTCGGCGTAGGTGATCGGGGTTTCCGGGTCGACGCCGAACAGTTCGTAGAGCATGGAGGACCACATGCACTCGCCGGTGGCGGTGTTCCACTCCCAGGTGCCCAGCCGGGCGACGCGCTGCGCGTCGCCGAACAGCCTGCGGTCCTGGCTGGCACGACGCTCCATCGCCCGGAACTTGGTGACGTCCTGCACGGTGCCGTTGATGCGCATCAGCCGGCCGGTGGCGTCGACCTCGGAGTGCGCGCGGACCTGGAAGGTGCGTTCCCCGCTGGGATCGCGGACCTCGACCTCGGCCGCACCCGTGGTGTCCGGCGAGGTCAGCTGGGTGCGGAACACGCCCAGCGCCGACTGGTCGCCCGGGTGGACGAGGGCGAGCGCGTCGCTCGCCGTGCAGTTGACCGGCAGCCCGCAGAGCGCGCGCATACCGTCGGAGAAGTAGGCCTGGCCGGCCTCGAGGTCGAAGCTCCACACGCCCAACTGGGCGATCCGCTCGGCGTCGGCGAGCAGCGTGCCGTCGGCCTCGAACTCACGGCCACGTTCGCTGCCGACCAGTTCGTCGATCAGGGGATCTTCGTTGGCACGGTTGACTCCGGGCACGGGTAACTCGCCGGTCCGCACCCCGCCAAGGGTACGGCCGGCTCGCACGACATGCTCGGCCACCGCGCCATCCTTCCGCCCGCATGCCGGCGGGTCGGGCGCTGCCGCCGATCTTTCCCGCCGGTGCCCAGGCTACCCCGGCCACGCCACAACACCCATGGCCCAGGCTCGACGCGATATACGGGTCAGTCCTGCACGACCCCGTCCTCCACGGCGGCCTTCGCCACAGCGGCCGCGACCTCGGGCGCGACCCGCGGGTCGACCGCGCTCGGGACGATGTAGTCGGCCGACAGATCCTCTTGCGCCACCGCGAAAATCGCGTCGGCGGCGGCCAGCTTCATGTGCTCGGTGATGCGCCGCGCACCCGCGTCGAACGCACCGCGGAACACCCCGGGGAACGCCAGGGAGTTGTTGATCTGGTTGGGGAAGTCGCTGCGCCCGGTGGCCACGACGGCCGCGTGCCGGCGGGCGACGTCCGGGTGGATCTCCGGGTCGGGGTTGGAGAGCGCGAAGACGATCGAGTTGGGCGCCATGGTGGCGATCAGGTCCTCGGGCACCGTCGAACCGGAGAGCCCCACGAACACGTCCGCGCCCTTGAGCGCCTCGGCCATGCCACCGCGCAGGTCGGCCTAGTTGATGCGGGTGGCCAATTCGGCCTTCACCGGGTTCAGCCCGTCGCGGCCCACGTGGATGATGCCGCGCGAGTCGAGCACCGTGATGTCCCCGGCACCGGCCGAGAGCAGGAAGTTCGCGCACGCCACACCGGACGCGCCGGCACCGGCGATGACGATCCGCTCGTTCTCGATCGGCCGGTCGAGCACCGCGTTCGCGCCGCGAAGCGCGGCCAGCAGAATGATCGCCGTGCCGTGCTGGTCGTCGTGCATGACCGGGCAGTCCAGCGCCTCGATCAGCCTGCGCTCCAGCTCGAAGCAACGGGGTGCGGACACGTCCTCCAGGTTCACCGCGCCGAACGACGGCCGCAGGCGAACCAGGGTCTCCACGATCTCGTCCACGTCGGTCGTGTCCAGCACCAGCGGGATCGAGTTCAGCCCGCCGAAGGTGTTGAACAGCGCGGCCTTGCCCTCCATCACGGGAAGTGCGGCGCGGGCACCGATGTCACCGAGGCCGAGCACGGCGGTGCCGTCGCTGACCACGGCCACCAGGCGGTTCGTCCAGGTGTACTTGCGCGCGAGCGAGGCGTCCTCGGCGATCGCGCGGCTCACCTTCGCCACACCGGGCGTGTAGGCGATCGACAGTGCACGCGAGTCGGTGATCGAGCGCGGCACGGTGATGCCGATCTTGCCGCCCTCGTGCGCGGCGAAGATCTCCTCGTCGGTGATGGTGGACAGATCAGGCTTGGCCAGGGATTCGTTCACGGCAGTCATTGCGTCCCTCCTGCGGGCCGATGCGGGGCAGGAGGCGAAAGTTAGCCCCGCTCGATCGCGGCATGGTCAAACTCCGGTCTTGTAACACCGGAGTGCGGTGACCTTCCGGGGCCGGACGGCCACCCAACCCGTGGTAGGGCGGGCAGCCGCGGACGCTGCGGTACCCATCAGTGTGCCAGGTCCGCGAACCGGTGGCCGGTGCGGCCTCGGTAGTGTGCTGTGACATGGAGATTCGGGAACTGGCAATACCCGGCGTGTTCGAGTTCACCCCCAGGGTGTTCCCGGATTCCCGCGGCGTCTTCGTCTCCCCGTACCAGGAGGACACGTTCGTCAAGGCCGTCGGGCACAAGCTGACGGTCGCGCAGACCAACCACAGCCGGTCCAGGCGGGGCAGCGTGCGCGGTCTCCACTTCGCGGACGTGCCGCCCGGCCAGGCGAAGTACGTGTACTGCCCGCAGGGTGCGCTGGTCGACGTGGTGGTGGACATCCGGGTCGGGTCGCCCACGTTCGGGACCTGGGACGCGGTGACGCTCGACCCCGTGGACTTCCGCGCGGTGTACGTGCCGGAGGGCGTCGGCCACGGGTTCGTGGCGCTCGAGGACGACACTGTCATCTCCTACCTGTGCTCCACCGGCTACAACCCGGGCGCCGAGCACGGCATCAACCCGCTCGACCCGGCGCTGGGCCTGCCCTGGCCGGACGACATCGAGCTGCTGCTGTCGGACAAGGACCGCTCGGCGCCGTCGCTGGCCGAGGCCGGGAGTCGGGCCTGCTGCCGTCGTTCGACGACTGCCAGGCGCGCTATCGGGAGCTGCGGCTCAGCTGAGTCGTGGCGCGGCCAGAGGCGCCAGCGGACCACCCCGTGCACTCTTCGCCGGCCCGAGCTGTCGCGAATCGGTCGAGGCCAGGTCGTTGTCGCCCCTGACGAACCACCCGGTCTCGCCGCTCCTCGGCCCGCTTGATCGACAACTGTGCCGGCCGCGCGTCCCACGTGACCACCACGACGTCACCCGATCGGGCGGCGTCGGTCCGGCGTGCGAGCACCACGTCGCCGTCGCGCAGGGTCGGCGCCATCGAGGGACCACGCACGCGGATGCGCCGGTAGGGCAGCCTGCCGAGCCTGTTCACCTGATCACCTCCGTCGTGTCGGCCCAGTCTGCCGGGAGTAGTGTCCGAACTGTCGGAGCGTCAATCTGTATCAGGAGGAAAGATGCGACTCCTGTCGCGCATTCTCGGCCCACGCCTGGAGGCCACCGCACACTGTGACCTCCCTTGCGGCGTGTACGACCCGGCGCAGGCCCGCATCGAGGCCGAGTCGGTCAAGGCGATCCAGCAGAAGTACCAGGACAACGAGGACCCGGAGTTCCGCACGCGCGCGATCCTGATCGCCGAGCAGCGCAGCGAGCTCGTGAAGCACCACCTGTGGGTCCTGTGGACGGACTACTTCAAGCCGCCGCACTTCGAGAAGTACCCCCAGCTGCACGAGCTGGTCAACAAGGCGACCAAGGCCGCCGGCGCGTCCGGCACCAAGGGCTCCATGGACCCCGCCAAGGGCCAGGAGCTTCTGGACTACATCGCCGAGATTGACAAGATCTTCTGGGAGACGAAGCAGGGCTGAGCGTCTGGAGCACGACGCTCACCAGCGGGCACGAGATCCGTTGGTGGGCGTCGTTTTCGTTGTGCCCCAATGGACGGTGACAACGGAGCCGGCGCACCGGGACACTTGTGCCCGTGCCGACCGTGACCGAGACGATCAGCGTCGTCGCCAGCGTGGCCAGCGTCGCCCTGGCGATAGTGGCCATCCGCGACAACAGACTGCGCAACCCGCTCCCGCAACCATCCGCCGCACCCGCTGCCCCACCGACCTGGCCCGCCGCCCCGCCTCCGCTCTCCCAGCCCCGGTCCTCCTGGCTGGGCACCAGCTGGGTGGCCGTCACGGCCGGGATCGTGGCCGTGCTCGGCTACTCGGCGATCCTCGCCAACACCATCGACGGCAACGCCACCGCCCGGGTCGTGATCTCGGTCGCCACGCTCGCGGTGGTGGCCATCATCTGGGTCGCACGTCGCGTGGGTAGGCCGCAGCCGTCCCGGTTCCTGAACTGGCTGATGATCGTGCTGGCCGTCGGCGCGATCGGGGCCCTTCCCCTCCCCTGGGCGACCTAGTCTGCGCTAGGGTTACTCGTCAGTAACTTGCGGGGAGGGGTCGACATGGCGACGAAGACGCTCTCGATGTGGCAGCGGTTCTCCGGGATGCCGCTGGGCAAGCGGCTCTTCTCGGCGGCCGTGGTGGCCAGGGCGCCGTACTTCGGCACCATCCTGCCCACGGTGGTCGAGATGGCGCCCGGCCGCTGCGAGGTGCGCGCGCCCAAGTGGTTCGGCGTCCACAACCACATCAGCACCTTCCACGCGATCGCCGCGTGCAACCTCGCCGAGATCACCATGGGCATGCTGGCCGAGGCCACGGTGCCCGGCACGCACCGGTGGATTCCGAAGTCGATGACCGTGGAGTACCTGGCGAAGGCGAAGACCGGCCTGCGCGGGCGGGCGGTGCTCGACGAGCTGCCCGAGTTCGGCGACGAGCCGTTCGCCATGCCGGTGCCCGTGGACATCCTCGACCGGGACGACACGGTGGTCGTACGTGCCGTGATCAGCATCTGGATCACACGTTCGAAAAATGTCGGACCCGCCGACTAGGTTCCCCGCCATGAGAGCTACCGGCATCTTCGAGGTGTCCACCTTCGCCCCGATCACGGTCGGCCCGGAGCCCGGCGGTCACCACCGCGCTCCCGGTCGGCGTCGCCACCATGGAGAAGAAGTACGCGGGCGAGATCGTCGGCCGGTCGGCCACGCTGTTCACCTCCGCGTTCGACCCGGAGCGCGGCGTGGGCACGTACGTGGCCATGGAGTCGTTCGAGGGCACGGTCGACGGCCGCTCCGGCGCGTTCAACTTCGTGCACTCGGCCACCACGCGGGGCACCAACCGCGAGGGCGAGTTCTTCTCGATCGTGCCGTCGAGCGGGACCGGCGAGTTAGCCGGCATCGCGGGCGCGGGCGGCATGGTGGTCGACACCGACGGCACTCACCGGATCTGGTTCGACTACGAGCTGGCCTAGAGGGTGCGCGAATAGGGTCGGTGGATGCCCGTCGTGATCGAGGTGGTTCCTGGCGGTGCCGCGCCGGCGTCGTCGTACTGGGCGTACTTCGATGTCGGCGCGGTGCCGCCAGGGGCCGCGTCGGCGCGGCGGGCGCCGCCATGCCCTATTCGCGCACCCTCTCCTTGCGATGCACTATGCGGTCCATGTTGGCCTGGCCCCAGTCACCGAGTGGGCGCAGCGCGGCGTTCAGCGACGCGCCGAACTCGGTCACCGAGTACTCCACCTTCGGCGGCACCTGCTGGTAGACCTCGCGCGTGATCACGCCGTCGGCCTCCAGCTGGCGCAGCTGTTGGATGAGCATCTTCTCGGTGATCCCGGGGACCTCGCGGCGCAGCTCGCCGAAGCGGAGCGGGCCGTCGTCGCCCAGTGCCCACAGGATGAGCGACTTCCACTTGCCTCCCGACCACGTCGAGGGCGGCGTCGAGTCCGCAGGTGTACGGCCCGTGTGACGTCATGCTGGATCCTTACTTTTTGGTCAGTACCTGACTTTCAAGTAGGTACTTGCCCGAATGTAAGCGAAGGCCTGACAGTACCGGGCATGACAACTGTCGACGGTGTTTCCGTTCTGGGCCTGGGCAAGATGGGCCGCGCACTCGCGGCCGCGCTGGTGGAGCGCGGCCACCCGACCACCGTCTGGAACCGGACCCCGGGCCGGGGCGCCGAGTTGGCCGTCACCCGCGCCGACTCGGCCGCCGGCGCGGTGGCCGCCAACCCGCTGGTGATCCTGTGCCTGCTCGACTTCGAGTCGGTCGCCGAGGTGCTGGCCGAGGCCGGTGACCTGACCGGCCACACGATCGTCAACCTGACCACCGGAACCCCTGAGGAGGCAACGAAGGTAGCGAAACTTGTCGGCGACGCCGACTTCCTCGACGGCGGCATCATGGCCATCCCGTCGCTGATCGCGACGCCGGACGCGGTGCTGCTGTACAGCGGCTCGGCAGCGGCGTTCGAGCGGTACCGGCCGGTGCTCGACGCGTTCGGCACCTCGCGGTACCTCGGTGCCGACGTGGGCCTGGCGGCGCTGTCGGACCTCGCGATGCTGGCCGGCATGTACGGGATGCTGGGCGGCTTCGCGCACGCGGCGGCGTTGGTCCGCAGTGCTGGCGTGCCGGTCACGGAGTTCACGGAGACGCTGCTGATCCCGTGGCTGCGCGCGATGTTCCCGGCGCTGGGCGACATGGCCGGGCAGATCGACAGCGGTGACTACACGGCCAAGGAGTCGGACCTGTCGATGCAGGTGGCGAACGACGGTATCGGGGAGGTGAGCCGGGCACAGGGCATCAGCGCGGAGCTGTACGAGCCGCTGCACGCGCTCATGGCGCGCCGGGTCGCACAGGGCCACGGCGGCCATGACTTCCCGAGCATCGTCGAGCTGCTCGCGGGAGCGCGGTCGTGAGGCGCTTCGGGGTGCTGGTCATGCAGGACGCGGGTGCGGCCGAGCTGGCCGACCGGTTCCAGCAGGTCGAGGCGTTGGGCTTCGACCAGCTGTACCTGGCCGACCACATGGGCGACTTCCGCGACCTGAGCGGCCCGTTCCTGGAGGGCTGGAGCCTGCTGGCGGCGGCAGCCGTACAGACCGAGCGCATCACCATCGGCACGCTGGTGACCAACCCGATCCTGCGCGCGCCGGGCGTCCTGGCCAAGCAGGCACTGACGGTCGACCACCTGTCCGGCGGCCGGCTGGAACTGGGCATCGGCGCGGGCGTGTTCGAGTACGACCACTACGCGGTCGGCTCGGACCCGTGGCCGGTCCGCGAACGAGTCGCGCGATTCGACGAGTACGTGGCGATCCTGGACGGTGCCCTACGAGCGAACGGCAAGCCGTACTCCTACGAAGGCGACTGGTACCGGGTGCGAGACCTGCCAACCGCCCCCGGCCCGGTGCGCAGGCCACGCCCACCGATCATCGTGGGCGGGCAGGCCCCGTCGATCCTGCGCACCACCGCCAGATACGCCGACGGCTGGAACACGAACGGCCAGTTCGGCGCGCCGGTAGCCGACGTCGTGGAACGAACGAGGGAGCAGAACCACCGCCTGGACGAACTCTGCCTGGAAGCGGGCCGCGACCCGGCCACCCTGCGCCGCTCGATGCTGCTGTGGGACACCACCGACCCCACCCTGCCGGGCAACACCCTGCCCGACCTGGTGGCTCGGTTCACCGACGCCGGCATCCAGGATTTCGTCCTGGGCTGGCTGACCCCCAAGGACGGCGACACCCTGACCCACCTGGCCGAGGAGGTGATCCCCACCCTGCGTTGACCGGGCTGTCGGGGCGGCAACGCGGGCGGTAGGGCAGGCTGGCGGGCGAGAGAATCGGAGGACTCATGGCCGCCAAGCCCGCGCTCTACCTGCTGCGCCACGGCGAGACCGAATGGTCGCGCAGCGGGCAGCACACCGGCCGCACGGACATCCCGCTCACCGACAACGGCGAGCGGCGCGCGGCCGACGCCGGGGTGATGCTCGCCGGGTTGCGGGACGACCGGCCGCTCGCGCTCGTGCTCTCCAGCCCTCGCCAAAGGGCCCTGCGCACCGCGGAGTTGGCCGGGATCACGGTCGACGAGGTCACCGAGGACGTCGGTGAGTGGGACTACGGCGACTACGAGGGCCTGTCGACGCCGACCATCCGCGAGACCGTCCCCGGGTGGACCGTCTGGACCCACCCCTGCCCCAACGGGGAGACCGCCGAACAGGTGGGCGCCCGGGCGACGCAGATCGTCGAGCGGGTGCGGGCCACACTGCCCGAGGGCGACGTGGTCCTGGTGGGACACGGGCACTTCAGCCGCGTACTGGTCGCCACCTGGCTCGGCCTGCCACCGACCTCGGGCGTGCACTTCGCGCTCGACGCGGCCGCCATCTCCGTGCTCGGCGACGAGCGCGGTGTGCCGCAGGTTCGCCGGCTCAACGTCCCACCGTTGCCAGAACGAGGATTCCACGATGACTGACCCCCGCATCCGCCGCGTCCGAGAGTCCGATGTGGACGCGGTGGTCGGCCTGGCCCACGAGCTGGCCGAGTACGAACGCGCACCGCAGGACTGTCACCTGACGGCCGACCAACTGCGCACCGCGTTGTTCGGGCCGGCACCCGCCCTGTTCGGCCACGTGGCCGAAGTGGACGGTCAGGTGGTCGGATCCGCCTTGTGGTTCCTCAACTTCTCGACCTGGCGCGGCGTGCACGGCATCTATCTCGAGGACCTGTACGTGCGGCCGACCATGCGGGGCAGCGGCCTCGGCAAGGCGTTGCTCACAGCCCTCGCACAGGAGTGCGTCGACAAGGGCTACGCGCGCCTGGAGTGGTCGGTGCTCGACTGGAACACGCCGGCCATCGACTTCTACAAGGCGCTCGGCGCCGTGGCCATGGACGAGTGGACGACCTTCCGGCTCACCGACGACGCACTGCACGACCTGGGCACATGAGAAACGCCGCGCCGGAAGCACCGGCGCGGCGTTTCACTCGAGAACGATCAGACTCCGGCGATGCCGGCGATCCAGTCGCGGTACTGCGTGATGTTCGTGTACGCGGAGAAGTTCTGACGGTCGCTCGTGGACGCGACGCCCACCTGGACGTAGCTGCCGTCCGGAGCGGTGGCGAACATCGGGCCACCGGAGTCACCGCCGGCGGCGATGCCGTCGCCCCTGGTCACGCACACTGCCGTGCCACCGCGGTAGTCCGAGCACGCGGTGTCGGTCACGTCGACGTTCGCGACCTTCAGGAGCTGCGACTGGCACTCGATCTCCGGCCGGTCGGTGCAGGTGGCGCCCCAGCCGTACAGCTGCACGGTCTGGCCGACGGAGACGGCCGACGAGTCGCCGAGCGGCGAGTACGTGGCGGACACCTCACGGTCGAGCCGCGCCAGCGCGATGTCGGCCGAGTCGTGGGTGATGATCTCCACGGCCGTGGCCTGCTCGCCCTGGGTCTGGTCCAGGCTGCCGATGTTGAATGTGTAGGTACCGGCACCGGCGACGCAGTGCTCGGCCGTCAGGATCCAGCTCGGCGCGACGATGGTCGCCGAGCAGTTCTCCTGACCGTTGACGAACAACCGGGCCGCCCACGGCCCGGACTCGGCGTTGCCGCCGTCAATGATCGCCGGACGCACATCTTCCGTCGGATCGGCAACAGCCGTTGCCGTCGTCGAAAGAACTCCGAGAGCAGCGAGCGCCGCTCCGGCCAGCGCCGCCCCGACACGAACGAAACGCATGCAGATCACCTCGAAACCGCGACTCAAGGTCGCGGAGCAGGGACAAGGACCACCAAAGGGTCACTCGTTCGAGTTAGATCCACTACCCGCCGTTAGTCTGGATTCCGCTCAACGTCCGAATTGTCGGCATTATCCAGATCCAGCGCCCACTCTCGTGAACGGGCGTTGTAGAGCAGGAACAGCACGGCGGCGCAGAGCGCGGCGACCGGCACGCCGTACTCGGGCCGACCGGACGGGCCGATGGCGTACCAGGCGACGCCGAGCAGCAGGATTTCCACGACCGTGGTCGGCGCCCGCGCCCCGCGCTTGCCGAGGATGAGAGCGACGCCACAGCCGATGACCGCGGCGCCGATGATCGCGAAGTAGGCGGCCTCGCCGTAGAGGTTGCCGATCGTCTCGGCCCCCGACAGCGCCCGGATCAACAGCGCGATGGCGAAGCCGACGCCGACCAACCCCTGGATACCGACCAGAATCCCGGCGCCGCGAACGGCCGGCGGGGCGTCGGACTCGATACGCACTCCAGACCCCTTCAAGACACGGCGACGGATGCCCTGAATGTAGTCGCAGCCCCCCGTCGGCCGGACTCGCCTACCCTGCGGTTATGCGAGCAGTTCTGGTGGTGAACCCGAAGGCGACCGCGACCACGGCGGCCGGCCGGGACGTGCTCGCGCACGCACTGGCCAGCCAGGTCAAGCTGGAGATCCTGGAGACCGACTACCGGGGTCACGCGATGGCCGCGGCCGCGCAGGCCGCGGTCGACGGCGCCGACCTGGTGGTCGCGCACGGCGGCGACGGCACGGTGAACGAGGTGGTCAACGGCCTGCTCGCCGGCGGGGTGAGCCCCTCCGTGCCGATGTTGGGCATCGTGCCGGGCGGCTCGGCCAACGTCTTCGCCCGGGCGCTCGGCATCCCGCGCGATCCCGTGGACGCCACCTATCAACTGCTGCACGCGCTGGTCGACCAGCGCAGTAGACAGGTCGGCCTCGGCCGGGTCGAAGGAGACGGGGCGGGTAGCCCGTCGCGGTGGTTCACGTTCTCCGCGGGCGTGGGCTGGGATGCCGACGTGGTCGCGGAGGTCGATCGCAAGCGTGGCAAGAAGGCCAGCCCCGCGCTCTACACGCGGGTCGCCATCACCCAGTACCTGAAACCGGCGCACGGTGGGCCCCGGCTGACCGTCGAGATCCCCGGCGAGGACCCGGTTTCCGGGCTGCGACTGGTTTTCGTGTCGAACACCGACCCGTGGACCTACCTGGGTAAGCGACCCATCCACCTGAACCGAGGTTGCGGCTTCGAAGGTGATCTTGGAATCTTCGCGCTGCACAGCCTTCGCCTACCGACAGTGCTCCGACACCTCCGTCAGGCGATCAGTCGAAAGGGTGAGACCCGCGGCCGCAAGCTTCTCCGCCACGACGACGTTCCGAGCCTCCGCGTGACGAGCGAGGAGCCGGTGCGCGTGCAGTGCGACGGAGACCTCATCGGGGAGCGGACCTGCGTCGAAATCACTTCCGTGAGGCATGCTCTGACCGTCGCTGGGTAACCCCGCCGAACATGAAAATTGGTCGACAGAGGCTCGCGGAGCGCGAGATGCAGCTGTGACCCAATCGTTGCTCTACGCATCTGCAAGCCTCTGACGTCGAGCTTTCGGGTGAGTTCACACACTGGCTGATGAAGAACCCTTGACATATGGCTGGTTCGTGAAAGCATTCACAAGCACCCCAAACGACCGGTAGACGACTAGTGGCGCACCGGAACGCGCCCAAGCGAGGAGCAAGGTAGAAATGGACTGGCGTCACAACGCGGCCTGCCGTGACGAGGACCCTGAGCTGTTCTTCCCCGTGGGAACCAGCGGTCCCGCCGTACTGCAGGTAGCCCAGGCCAAATCCGTCTGCCATCGCTGCCCAGTAGCTTCCAACTGCCTGACCTGGGCGCTGCAGAGCGGCCAGGATGCAGGTGTGTGGGGCGGGATGAGCGAGGACGAGCGACGTGCGCTGAAGCGTCGGAACGCTCGGACGCGGACACGCAGCAACGCCTGAGCAACAAGACGAACCGCAAAAGGCCCGGTACCGAATCAGGTACCGGGCCTTCTTGCGTCCAGCTCAATCAAGCGCCGCTCGAACCACCGGACCGAGCCGCGATGCGCCCCGACCGGATCGCCACCAGAACACGAGCAAACGGGAAGCGCCGTACTTACGAACTGTCGGTGCTCAGCAGTAGAATTGAACCAGGGGTCCCTGGACCACTTTTGTCGGTGCAGACCGATACGTTCGCCCGAACCCCTGCCCTCAGTCGGGTTCGAGGGCCGAGGTGCCAGCGACACAGTCGCCGCGCTTCCCAGTTCCCTTACACAGCAAGCCAAAGGGCCGTGGTCACCGGAACTGTCGGTGCTCCTGAGTAGAGTTGAACCAGGGGGCCCTGGGCCGTTTTCGTCGGTGTGAGGCGATACCCTCGCCCCGGAACTCTGTGCTCATGCCGAGTTTCTTCGGCTACCTGCTGCGGGCCGCCGCGATCCTGGTGCCGCTGTTTCTGCTGCTGACCTTTCTGCCGATTGCCCCTGTTCTCAGGCTGCAGTGAGTGCGCTATTGATGTTGGCGAGCCTGTCCGCCGCGACCCGGAGAAACCGAAAATGATCAGCGCCCAATCCGACGTTCAGGTCGATACGCCCGAAGTCCGGGTCACCGAGTGGCGGCTGGCGCCGGGCGGCGCCACCGGCCATCACACCCACGGGAT
>CAWGTM010000014.1:0-147645 GCA_963825445.1 uncultured Actinomycetota bacterium | reverse complement strand
GGCGCCGGACAGCTCGTAACCCATGCACGAGAAGCCGTACTCGACGTCCATGCCGGGCACTGCCGACGCCCCGTGCGCCAGCCGCCGATCAGCTCGCCGGGCATCCCCCCGGACGCCGTCAGCACGTAGTCGCCCGGCTCGGCCGCGTCGTTCACCACCCCGACGACCTGCGCGTACGTCGGCAGCCCGAGGCGGCCGACCGGAGACCGGAGATGTAGGAGTCCCAGCTTGACCCGCTCCTCCGCGGCGCGGGCCGTCCACGCGGGATCGACCTGCAGCCGGCGAACTCCAGTTCGACAACGCCGCCGCCGCGTCGGCCACCAGCGCGATCGCGCCGTGCTTCACCGCGTCGAAGCGGGCGGCGTTGACCGTCACCAGCCGCACGTCCGGCGTCGAACACCGACCAGGACGCGGTCGTGAAGTCCTGCAGCCGGGTGCCGACCGCGAGCACCACGTCCGCGTCGGCCGCCAGCGCGTTGGCCGACGCCGATCCGGTGATCGCCAACGGGCCGGCGTGCAGCGGGTGTTCGTGGGGGACGAGCGTGCGCCCGGCCGTGGTCTCGGTGATCGGGATGCCGTGGCGCTCGGCCAGCGCGACCGCCTGCCCCACGGCCCCCGAGTACCGCACGCCGCCACCCAGCACGAGCAGCGGCCGCCGGGCCGACGCCAGCACCGACGCCACCCGGGCCAGCGCGTCCCGGTCGGGCCGCAGCCGCAGCGGCCGGTGGACCACCGGGTCGAAGAGCGCCTCCGGGAAGTCGAACGCCTCGGCCTGCACGTCCTGGGGCAGCGCGAGCGTGACCGGCCCGCAGTCGGCCGGGTCGGTGAGCACCCGCGCGACCTGCGGCAGAGCGCCCAGCAGCTGCTCCGGCCGGACGATCCGGTCGAAGTAGCGGCTGACCGCGCGGAACGCGTCGTTCACGGTGGCCGTGCCGTCGCCGAAGTGCTCCACCTGCTGGAGCACCGGGTCGGGCGCGCGGTTGACGAACGTGTCGCCCGGCAACAGGAGCAACGGCAGCCGGTTGGCGTGCGCCACCCCGGCCGCCGTCACCATGTTCAACGCGCCCGGCCCGATCGACGACGTGGCCACGCCCACCTGTCGCCGGTCGGTGGCCTTCGCGTAGCCGACCGCGGCAAGCGCCATGCCCTGCTCGTTGTGCCCGCGCCACACGGGCAGCTCCGGATGCTCGGCCAGGGCGGTGCCCATGCCGAGCACGTTGCCGTGCCCGAAGATCGCGAACACGCCGGGGAACAGCGGCGCCTCGGTGCCGTCCATGAGCACCGTCCGCTGCGCCACGAGCCATCGAACAAGCGCTTGCGCGGTCGTCAGTCTCATTCGGTAGCTACCTCCCGCAGCTCGTGTTCCAGCGCCTCCAGCTCGGCGCCGCCGGCCATCTGCCTGGTCAGCTCCTCGAGACTGATCTCCGACTTGTCCGAGCTGCCGAGGCTGCGGCCGCGCTTGAGCACGAGGAACCGGTTGCCGACCGGGTAGGCGTGGTGCGGGTTGTGGGTGATCAGCACGACGCCGAGACCGCGGTCGCGGGCCTGCGCCACATAACGCAGCACCACGCCCGCCTGCTTGACGCCGAGCGCGGCCGTCGGCTCGTCCAGGATCAGCACCTTCGCGCCGAAGTGGATGGCCCGCGCGATCGCCACGCACTGCCGTTCACCGCCGGAGAGCGTGCCCACCGGCTGTTCGACGTCCCGCAGGTCGATGCCCAGATCGGCGAGCGCCGACTTGGCGGTCTCCTTGCCCTTCCTGCGGTCGAGCCGCTGGAGCGGGCCCTTCCCGACGGTCGGCTCGGAGCCCAGGAAGAAGTTGCGCCACACGCTCATCAGCGGCACCACCGCCAGGTCCTGGTAGACGGTCGCGATGCCGGCGTCGAGCGCCGCACGCGGCGAGTCGAACCACACCTCCTGGCCGTTCACCTTGATGGTGCCGGTGTCGTGGCGGTGCACGCCCGCGAGGATCTTGATGAGCGTGGACTTGCCGGCGCCGTTGTCGCCGAGCACGCAGGTCACCTCGCCCGCGTTGACCACGGTGGACACGTCCCGCAGCGCGATCACGCTGCCGTAGTTCTTGCCGACGCCGTCGACCTCGATGAGAGCTGTCATCGCCGAACCCTTTCCGCTCGTCGCCGGAAGGTGTTGTTCACGAGTACCGCCGCCAGCAGCATGATGCCGAGGAAGAGCTGGAACCAGTCGCTGTTCCAGTCGGCGAACACGATGCCCTGACTGGCCATGCCGAAGATCAACGCGCCGATGGCCGCGCCGATCACCGACCCGAACCCGCCGGTGAGCAGGCAGCCGCCGATCACCGCGGCGATGATGAACTGGAACTCCAGCCCGATGCCCTGGTTGGCCTGCGCGGTCGTGTACCGCAGGATGTTGATCGAGCCGACCAGCCAGGCGGCGGCCGCCGTGGTCATGAACAGCAGGATCTTCGTGCGGGCCACCGGCACGCCGACCGCCCGCGCGGACAGCGGCGAGCCGCCGACCGCGAAGATCCAGTTGCCGAACTTCGTGCGCACCAGCACGTACGCGGCGAGCACGGCGAAGCCGATCCACCAGAGGATCGAGACCCGGAAGGCCGTGTCGCCGATCTCGAACGTGGACGCGAACAGGAAGCCCGTGGACTCGTAGCCCCGAAGCCGCCCGGATGCCCGACGCCTGCACGCCGTCGGTCACCAGGCGGGTGACGCCGAGGTTCAGACCCTGCAGTGCGAGGAACGTGCCGAGCGTGACGATGAAGCTGGGCAGTCCCGGTGCGGACCACCAGCCACCCGTTCAGCGCGCCGACACCGAGCGCGAACACCAGCGACAGCAGCAGCGCCAGCCAGACGTTCAGGCCGACCTGCACCGCCAGCATCGACGTGACCAGCGCGGTCGACGCGGTCATCACACCGGCCGACAGGTCGAACTCGCCGCCGATCATCAGCAGCGCCACGGCCACCGCCATGATGCCGAGCGTCGCCGACGCGTCGAGCCAGGTGGCGACACCGCCGACCGTGAGGAACTTGTCGGCGACGATCGTGAAGAACAGGAACACCACCAGCGCACCGAGCAGCGCGCCGATCTCCGGGCGCACCATCAGCCGCCCGGCGAGGCCGCGGGTCTCCTGGGTCTCCGTACGGTCATCGAGAGTGGTCACGGGGCTCACCTCGTCGCATTCTCGACGTATTCGGCGACGGCGTCCGCATTGGACTCGTCGACGAAACCGGGGCCGGTGAGCACCGGCTGGCCACCGCCGAGGGTGTTGCCGTTCTCCCGGTACAGCTTGAGCATCACGATCGGCAGGTAGCCCTGCTGGTACTGCTGCTGGTCGACCGCGAACGCGATGTCGCCGGCCTGGATGGACGACACCACCTCGCTGTTCAGGTCGAACGTCGCCACCTCGGCGGCCGAGCCCGCGCTCTCCGCCGCGGCGACCGCACGGTCCGCGACCTGCGAGTTGAGCGTCAGCACGCCGTCGATGTTCGGGTTGGTCTGCAGCGCGCCCCGGATGCGGGCCTCCATGTCGGTCGGGTCGTTGATGTCGACCTGCAGGTTCTCGACGGCACCGCCGCCGAAGCCCTCCCGCGCGCCGTCGCAGCGGTCGTTCAGGCCGGAGTTACCCGCCTCGTGGATGACGCACAGGACCTTCTTCTTGCCCTCCTGCGCGAGCCGCTCGCCGGCCGCCCGGCCCGCGATCGCCTCGTCCTGGCCGACGTGGGCGATGGCGCCGAACTCGGCGCTGCGGTCGCCGCCGGAGTTGATGGTGATCACCGGGATGCCGGCGCGAACCGCGGCCTCGATGGACGACTGGAGCGCGTCCGGGTTGGCCATCGACACCACGATGCCGGTCTTGCCCTGCGCCACGGCGTTGTCGATGAGCTTGGCCTGCGCGGCCGGGTCGCCGTCGGCCAGGTAGCTGACCTCGACGCCGAGGTCCTCGCCCGCGTCCTGCGCTCCGTTCTGCACCACGTTCCAGAAGGCGTCGCCCTCGCTGCCGTGGGTGATCACCGCGAAGTCGAGCGGGGCCTGCGAGTCGGTACTGCCACCGCCGCCGCCCCCTTCCGGTGCCGGCGACTCGGCCGACGGCCCGGTGCACGCGGCGATCGCCAGCACCCCGGCCGCCATGGCGGCCAGTAACGCCGGCCCTCGAGGCCGTTTACGGCGTTCAGACATCGTTGTCTCCCGTAGGTCCTCAGTGAACCGATTGAAGGAATGCCAGGCTGCGTGCCGTAGCCCGGCGGGGCAGCAGGTCCGCACCGGTGTCGTCCCCGGCGAGCGCGGTGTCCTGCTCCAGTACGTACCAGCCGTCGTAGTCGTTGTCCTGCAACAGCTTGATCATGGCGGGTAGGTCGACGTCGCCGTCGCCGAGGGGCACGTAGATGCCCTTGCCGACCGCTTCCGTGTAGCTGATCCCGCCGCTGCGCACCTGTTCGGCCAGGTCGGCGCGGACGTCCTTGAGGTGCACGTGGCCGACCCGGTGCGGATGCCCGCGCACCAGTTCGACCGGGTCGGTGCCGCCGATCAGCAGGTGCCCGGTGTCGACGCACAGCGGCAGGTCGGAGTCGGCCAGGAACCGCTACACCTCGGCGCGGGTCTCCACGTGCGTGCCGACGTGGGGGTGCAGCACCGTGCGCAGGCCGACGGCGGCGGCGCGGTCGGCGATGAGATCCGCGGTCGTCGACGAGCGTCGCCCACTGGTCGGCCGTGAGCGCCGGCCGCTCGTCGTAGCCGTCGAGCCCGGTGGCCGCGGCCAGCACGAGCACCTCGGCACCGCCCGCGTGGAGCAGCTCAGCCGCCGCGCTCGCCTGCGCGACCACGGCGTCCTGGTTCTCGTGCAGGGTGACCGCGAGGAACCCGCCGACCAGGCCGAGCCCGTACTTGTCGAGGAGCGTGCGCAGCTCGGCCGGGTCGCTCGGCAGGTAGCCGGGCGGACCCAGTTCGGTGGCCGTGACGCCCAGCTCGGCCATCTCGCCGAGCACGGTGCCTGGGTCGAGTACCCGGCCCCAGCCGGGCACCTCGCAGACGCCCCAGGAGATCGGTGCGGCGGCGATCCTCATACGGTTCCCTCGTCCAGGCGCACCGGGGCGCCGGTGCGGCGCGACTGTTCACAGGCCTCGGCGAGACGCAGGCTGACGAGGCTGTCGGCGGCCGGCGACGGGTTCTCCGACCAGCCGCCGAGCACGTCGACGAACACCTGCATCTCGTTGCGGTAGGCGCGCCGGAACCGTTCGGGGAAGCCGGGGTAGGCGTCCGGGCCCGCCGTCGGTCCGTCGGGTTCGAGCGAGTTCAGCGGGGTGCGCACGTCGAGGCCGACGGACACCGAGTCCCTGGCGCCGAGCACCTCGATGCGGTGGTCGTAGCCGAGCGGGTCGTGCCGGCCGGCCGTGAGCACGGCGTGCGCGCCGCCGGCGAACCTCAGCAGCACCACGGCGTTGTCCACGTCGTCGGCCGCCGCGAACGCCTGGTCGACGAGCACCGAGCCGGACGCGTACACCTCGACCACCGGCTCGCCGACCAGCCACGGCACGGCGTCGAGGTCGTGGATGAGCAGGTCGCGGAAGATCCCGCCGGAGGTCGGCAGGTAGGCGAAGTCGGGTGGCTGGGCGTCGAAACCCGTGGCCCGCACCTGGTAGATGGCGCCGAGTTCGCCCGCCACGATGCGGCGGCGCAGCTCGACCATCGGCGGGTCGAAGCGGCGTTGGAAGCCGACCAGCACGGGCACCCCGGCCGCGTCGATCTCCGCCACCAGCGCCGTCATCTCCGCGAGGTTCGCGGCGATGGGCTTCTCGCACAGCACGGGCGTGCGGCTGGCCAGGCACTGCCGGACGAGCACCGGGTGGGTGTCGGTGGGCGTGGCGACCAGGACGCCGTCGCTGGCGCCGAGCAGGTCCTCGACCCCGGCCACCGCCTTCACCCCCAGCGAGGTGGCCACCGCCTCGGCACGGCCCGGCACCGGGTCGGCCACCAGCACCTCGTCGACCTGGGCCAGCGCGGCGAGGTTCGTGGCGTGCATGGTGCCGATCCGGCCGACCCCGGCAACGCCGATGCGCATTCGCTTCCATTTCAGTGATTAGAGCGCTCTAATGAGTTTGTCAGGACAAGCCTGTAGGGTCGGTCCGGCCGTGTCAAGGGAGGCGGATTGGCCCGACCGACGATGGAGGACGTAGCGGCCAGGGCAGGGGTGTCCCGCGCGCTGGTCTCGCTG
Source organism: uncultured Actinomycetota bacterium (assembly GCA_963825445.1). Lineage (GTDB taxonomy): Bacteria > Actinomycetota > Actinomycetes > Mycobacteriales > Pseudonocardiaceae > Actinophytocola. The sequence continues at coordinate 141,446 of CAWGTM010000014.1, read as the reverse complement.
GTCATGCGTGGTTCGCCGAAGGTCAGTGACCAGCGGCGCACCGCGGTGCTGCGGGCGGCCGAGGAACTCGGCTACTCCCCGCACGCGATGGCCCGCTCGCTGCGCCAGCCGCACCTCGCACGTGGTGGGCGTGATGGTGTCCGACCTGCACAACCCGTTCTGGGCCGAGGTGGTCGACGGGCTCGACGAGGCCGCGCGGGAGGCGGGCTTCGAGCTGGTCATCAACACCGGCGGGCGCCGGGCGACCCGCGAACGGGCAGGCGCTGTCGGGCCTGCTGTCGTTCCGCCCGGCGGGGATCGTGCTGCTCGGCCCGGTGGTGCCGGCGCCCGCGATCGCCGAGGCGGCCGGCACAGGGTCCGGTGGTGCTGGTCTCCCGGTCGTCCCGATTGTCCACTGTGGACACGGTGAACGACGACGGCCAGCCGGTTCGGGCATGGCTCGTGGACCACCTGGTGTCGTTGGGCCACAAGGAGATCGTGCACATCGACGGCGGCGACGGCTCCCAGGCCGCACCGCGCCGCACCGGCTACCGGGCGGCCATGCGCCGCCACGGCCTCACCCCACGCGTGGTGACGCGGCGAGTACACGGAGGCCGCGGGCGCGGAGGCGGTACGCGACCTGCTGGCCACGGGCCCGACTTCACGGCCATCCTCGCGGCCAACGACCTGAACGCGGTGGGCGCGATCTCCGCGTTGGCGAGCGCGGGCCGGAGTGCCGGACGACGTGTCGGTGGTGGGCTACGACAACACCTGGCTGGCGGCGCTGCGCCACATCTCGCTGACCACCATCGACCAACCACGCACGGAGATGGGCCGCCTGGCCGCGGCCGCGCTGGTGGACCGGGTCCGCGGCGAACGCACGGACCCGGCCCGGTACCTACTCGCGCCCCGCCTCGTCGAGCGCACGACCACTGCCCCGCCGCGTTGAGACCACCTTGCGGATCAACGGCCACAACAGGATCACCAGCACGATGGCGTACACGGTCACCGAGAACGTGGTGTTCACCAGGCCGCTGACCGAACCGTCGCTGAGCTGCAGCGCCCGGCGCATCTGCAGTTCGGCCGCCGGGCCGAGGATCACGCCGATCACCGCCGGCAGGATCGGCAGGCCGTAGCGGCGCATGGCCAACCCCAGCAGACCGATCACGTACAGCACGATGAGGTCGACCACCTGGCCGCTCACCGCGTACGCGCCGACGCTCGCGAAGAACAGGATGCCCGCGTACAGGTACGGCCTCGGGATCTTCAGCAGCTTCGCCCACACGGGTGCGAGCGGCAGGTTCAGCACGAGCAGCAGCACGGTGCCCACGAACAGGCTGGCGATCAGGCCCCACACCAGGTCGGCCTCACGCTCGAACAGCAGCGGCCCCGGCTGGATGCCGAACTGCTGGAACGCCGCCAGCATCACGGCCGCGGTCGCCGTGGTCGGCAGGCCGAGCGACAGCATGGTGACCAGCGTGCCGGACGCCGACGCCGAGGCCGTCGACTCCGGACCGGCCACGCCCTCGATGGCGCCCTTGCCGAACTCGTCCTTGTGCTTCGACAGCCGCTTCTCGGTCACGTAGGACAGGAACGTCGGGATTTCCGCGCCACCGGCGGGAATCGCGCCGAACGGGAACCCGATCAGCGGTCCGCGCAGCCACGGCTTCCACGTGCGACGCAGGTCGGCGCGGCCGAGCCACGGGCGACCGACCGGCAACGGCTCGTCGGAGGTGTGCCGCAGACGGGCGGCGATCCACAGCGACTCGCCGACCGCGAACAGTCCTACCGCGACGATCACCACGTCGATGCCGTCGGCCAGTTCCAGCGACCCGAACGTGAGCCGGGACTGCCCGGTCACCTCGTCGAGTCCGATGAGGCCGATGGTCAGTCCGATGAGCAGCGACGCGAACCCGCGGATTCGGGACTTGCCGAGCACGGAGGTCACCGCGATGAACGCCAGGACCATGACCGCGAAGTAGTCCGGCGCGCCGATGTCCACGGCGAGCGACGCGATCATCGGCGCCAGCAGCACGATGCCGACGGTGCCGATCATGGCGCCCGCGAAGTGGCCGATGGCCGCCGCCGCAAGCGCTTGCGACCCGCGCCCACGTTTCGCCATCTGGTTGCCCTCGATGGCCGTGACCACCGCGGCGCTCTCGCCCGGCGTGTTCAGCAGGATCGACGTGGTGGAACCGCCGAACATGCCGCCGTAGTAGATGCCCGCGAACATGATGAACGCGGCCGTCGGGTCGAGCCCGTAGGTGACCGGCAGCAGCAGCGCGACCGCCATGGCCGGGCCGATGCCCGGCAGCACGCCGATGAACGTGCCGAGCAGTACGCCGATGGCGGCGAGCAGTAAGTGGGTCGGGGTCAGCGCGGTGGCGAACCCGTCCATGAGGCTTGACCAGGTGTCCACTTACAACACCTCCATGAGGGGGCCGCCGGGCAGTGGAACGCCGAGAAGGTTGTTGAACAGCACGAACGTCACGATCGACATGGCCGCCGCGATCAGCGGGTCACGCACGTAGTTGCGGCTGCCCAACGCGTAGGCGGCACCCCAGAACAGGACGGCGCCCGAGATGGGGAAGCCCACGACGCCGATGAGCGCGGCGTTCGCCAGGAAGGCGGCCGACAGCAGCAACACCGTGCGCCAGTCGCTCGGCGCGGTCAGGTCGACGTCCTCGCCGCCCTCCGCCTCGCCCCGGCCGCCACGCAGCACGTCCCTGGCCAGCATCACTGCCACCAGCAGCAAGCCGACGCCGACCACGATCGGCACGGTCTTCGGACCGACCGGACCGCGCTGGGCGAAGTCCGTGGGGATGTTGATCGCGTCGACCAGCACCAGTACGCCGAGCACGGCCAGCAGCCCGCAGATGCCCAGCTCCGAGCGGTCCCGCCAGGTGGACTTCTCCGCCGTTTCGGTGCTCATCACAGCCCCAACTCCTCGAGGACCGCCGCCACCCGGTCGTTCTCGTCGGCCAGGAACTCGCCGAACTCCTCACCCGACTGGAAGGCCGGCGTCCACCCGTTGGTCTCCAGCGCGTCCTTCCACTCCTTCGTGTCCTGGAGGTCGGAGAACAGCCCCACCAGACGGTCGGTGTCCTCCTGGCTGATACCCGGCGGGGCCACGATCCCGCGCCAGTTGGTGAAGTCGACGTCCACACCGGACTCCTGAAGGGTCGGCGCGTCCACACCGGGCAGCCGCTCGGCGCTCGTCACGGCGAGCACCCGCAGGTCGCCGGCCTCGATCTGGTCGCGGTACTCGCTGATGCCGGACACACCGAACGCGATCTTGCCGCCGAGCACGGAGGCCAGCAGCTCACCGCCGCCGTCGAACGACAGGTAGTTCACCGACTTCGGTGTGATGTCCGCGCCCTTCGCGAACAGCATGGCCGCCAGGTGGTCGGGACCACCGGGCGACGAGCCGCCGCCGACGGTCACGCCACGGTTGTCGGCCTTCCACGCCTCGATCAGCTGCTGGATGTCCTGGTAGGGCGAGTCCTCGGCCACCACCACGATGTCCGGTTCCTCGATGAGCTTCGCGATCGGCGTGGTGTCCTGCAGGGACGACGGCGAGTTGTTCGTGTGCACGCTGCCGACCACGCCGAGGCCCATGGACATCACGAGCTTGTCGTTGCCGGCCTCGTTCACCAGCCGGCCGAGCCCGACGGTGCCGCCGGCGCCCGGCAGGTTGAACACCTCGATCGTGCGGGTGAGTTCGGCGTCCTCCATGGCCTTGGCCGCGCGGCGGGCGGTGAGGTCGTAGCCGCCGCCCACGGTGTTCGGCACGAGGATCCGCAGGCCACGGACCTGGGCGCCGACGTCGTCACCCGAGCCGGAGCTGAGCAGGGGCGGGATCAGCAACACCGCGGCCAGCGCGGTCACCGCGGCGGCTATCGGTTTCCAACGCATACGGGAGCCTCCTTGCTCGCGTCTTGGTTGGTCATGGTGCACTCGGGTTACCGTCTTGTCGTCTTGAACGCACAGTGGTCGTTGTGGTCGTTGTGGTCACGAGGAGGTGGCGTGCTTGGCCGGTCGCGGATCGCTCTCGCGCCAGCTGCTCGGCTGGCAGGTGGTGATCGTGGTGGCGCTGCTCGCGGCGGTCGCCGTGTTCTCGGCCATGCAGTCGAACGAGAGCTTCCGCGACGTCGAGGGCAGGCGGATGCTGTCGGTGGCCGAGGACGTGGCCGCGCAGCTCACCGTGCGGGAGGCGCTCGTTGATCCGCTGCGCTACCCCCAGCTGGCGCCGTTCGCGGGGAGCGCGCGCAGCCTGTCGGGTGCCAGCTACGTGGCCATCACGCTGCCCGACCGGACGGTGCTCACGCCGACAGGGCCGACCGAGGCCGGCACCACGCTGGCCGTGGGCGACAGCATGATCGACGACGGCCGGTCCTGGGTGGGTGAGGTCGGCGAGTCGCTGGTGGCGCACGTGCCGGTGATCGGTTCGAACGGCTCGGTGGTCGGCGTGGTGGCCGCCGGCGTCGCGACGCCCACGTTCTTCGAGGGCGTGGTGAACTCGCCCGGTGAGGCGCTGCTGATCCTCGGCATCGCCACGGTGATCGGGGTGGTCGGCTCGTTACTGTTGTCCGGGCGGGTGAAAAGGCAGACGTTCGGGCTGGAGCCGAGGGAGATCGCCGGGCTGGTGGAGCACCGTGAGGCCATGCTGCACGGGATTCGCGAGGGCGTGGTCGGCCTCGACGCGGGTGACCGGATCACGCTGGTGAACGACCAGGCGCGGCGGCTGCTGTCGCTGTCGCCGGACGTGGTCGGGCGATCCGTGCGGGAGCTGGACCTGAACGACCGGCTGGTCGACGTGCTGACCGGGGCGGCCGCCGGCGACGACCAGATCGTGCTGCGGCGCGGGCGCGTGCTGATCATGAACCGGATGCCGATCTCCCTGCGCGACGCGGCCGTCGGCTCGGTCGTGACCCTGCGGGACCGGACGGAGTTCGTGACGCTGCAACAGGAGTTGGACAACAACCGGGGCACCACGGACACCCTGCGCGCGCAGGCCCACGAGTTCTCCAACCGGCTGCACACGATCTCCGGGCTCATCGAGCTGGGCGAGTACGACGAGGTCCGCAACTACGTCGACCGGGTGAGCCACCGGCGCGAGGCGTGGCACGCGGAGGTGAGCGCGCGGATCGCCGACTCGGCCGTGGCGGCGCTGCTGATCGCCAAGTCGAGTGTGGCGGCCGAGCGGAACGTGGAGTTGCGGCTGACTTCCGGGAGTCGCCTCGACGAGGTGGACGAGACGCTGTCGGCCGACCTGGTGACGGTGATCGGCAACCTGGTGGACAACGCTTTGGACGCACTTGCGGCGCTGTCCGGCGAGACGGGAACGATCGAGGTGGACCTGGCACACACGGACGACGAGGTTCAGGTGGTGGTGCGGGATTCCGGGCCGGGGGTGGCGCCGGAGATCGCGCAGGAGGTGTTCCGCCACGGGTTCACCACGAAGGCGGCGGCGCAGGGCACGCGTGGGCTGGGGTTGGCGCTGATCAGGCAGACCTGCCTGCGGCGGCGCGGGTCCGTCGAGGTGGCGGGTGCCGTGTTCACAGCCAGGCTGGGGGTGCACGGGTGATCCGAGTGCTGGTGGTGGACGACGACTTCATGGTGGCGAAGGTCCACAGTGGATACGTGTCACGGACGGCCGGCTTCGAGGTGGCGGGCGTCGCCCACACGGGCGCCGACGCTCTGCGGGCGGTGTCCGAGCTGGCGCCGGACCTGGTGCTGCTGGATATCTACCTGCCGGACCTGGACGGGGTGTCGGTGCTGCGGTCCCTGCGCACCGGCCAGGGCGCAGGCCCGGACGTGATCGTGATCAGCGCGGCGAACGACGTGGAAACGGTGCGGGCCGCCATGCGCGGCGGCGTGCTGCACTACCTGATCAAGCCGTTCTCGTACTCGGCGCTGCACGACCAGTTGCGCCACTTCGCCGCGCTGCACAAGAAGTTGGGCTCACTGTCGGAGGCGGGACAGTCCGATGTGGACCAGGTGTTCGGTGCCCGCCCGGGCGCCACGGGTCTACCGAAGGGCCTGGCGGGCGAGACCGCGCAGGTGGTGGAGGCGGCTCTGCGAGCGGCCACGGAGGACGTGTCGGCCGCCGAATGCGCGGTTCTGACGAACCTGTCTCGCGTGAGCGCACGGAGGTATCTCGAACACTTCGTGGCCTCCGGCCAGGCCGGGGTCCGCCTGCGCTACGGCACGGGCCGCCCGGAACGCCGCTACTACTGGAACACTTGACCTCAAGTTAACCTGAGGTAGCACGCTTTCCCTATGACTTCTGACATCGAAGCGATCGAACAGGTGGTGGCGCGGGTTCAGCACGCCACGCAGAACGAGCGGGTCGAGGAGTTCCTGACGCTGTTCCGCCCGGACGCGATCTGGACGACGGGCGGCGGCAAGCGACTGTTCGGCCTGGAGGAGATCGCGGAGTTCACCAGACAGGTCCTGCCGGGCGGGATGAAGGGCCTGACCATGTCCATGGAACTGGTGCACGTGCTGTTCATCAGACCGGACGTAGCGGCCGCGAAGGTGCGGCAGGTGTACACGAGCAACACGGGCGAACCGTCGGAAGACGAGGGCGAGGGGACACCGCTCTTCGTGATGTCCAAGGAAAACGGGGAATGGCGGCTGGCGGCCTGCCAGAACACGGGCGTCCACGCCTCTTAACACCCGATCGAGCGATATCCATGCCGACTCGGCAACGCCGACGCTGGACGCCGGTGATTCGACATGGTGAGAATGGCGGAATGCCCGAACTGCTACGGCTCGGGCATGAACCGGGACAGATCGATCTGCGGACGGTGTGGTGGCCTTGGACAAGTCCCTCGAACCCTGCGTGCACTGCGGCGGCGAGGGGGTACTGCGCTGGACACAACCGACACCCGGCCCTGACGGCGGCATGGTGATGCGCGAGATGGAGATCCCCTGCCCCGACGGGTGCGGCGGCGAATGGAAGTACCCGGCGACCGAGGCGGGCAGGGTGGTCGACGCCCCGTCCGACTCGCCGGAGCGAGTGCGGGGTCACGCGGACGCGGCCAACGAAACAGGCGCCGACTTCATCAAGAGATTCATCGCCGACAAGACCTAGCGGCGCGCACCGGGACTCGGTGCGCGCCGCGGCGAAAGGTCACCATGGTCCCCCGGAATGGTCATCATGGGGGACGGGAGTGGTCATCGTGCGTGTTAGCAGTTGCTTGGCGCGGGCTTGCCTGCCAGGCGGTCCTTCAGGTAGGCCAGTGCGCCCGGGACGCCCGTGCCCGCCGTGGTGATGTGTTCGCCCGGGATCTTCTTGTACTGCACCGTCGCGCCCATCGCGCAGTACGTGTCCACCAGGTCGTCGACCGGTGGGGTGATCGCCAGTTCGTCGTGGGTGCCCTGGTAGATGTACGTCGGGGCGTCCGGTTCACGTTGGCCCATCGTGTTTTCCGCGATGATGCCCTTGATGGCCGGCACGTCCAGCAACTCCGGAACCGTGACGTGGTCGCTCATGCTCCGGAACGTGTACGCCACCGAGAACTCCGCGATGCACATCCCGCCCAGGTTCTCGAACGCCGCCTTTCCCTTGGCGTTCAACAGGGAGTCGATATCGATCTCCGGGTAGGCACGGGACAGTCCGACCGTCGCTCCGAAGTAGACACCCGACAGTGGGCCGCCGTCGATGGCGCGAGCGATCGCTTCGATGTCCGCAGGGACACCGCCCGCGGCCACGCCCACCAGGTTGAGTTCCGGCGCGTACGTCGGAGCCAGTTCGTTCGCCCACTGGCTCGCCAGTGCACCTCCCGAGTAGCCCCACATGGCCGTCGGGGTGGACACGGAGAGGCCGGCCGGCGCGAAGTTCTGTGCCGCGCGGATCCCGTCGAGCACACCGTGACCCGAGTTGATCCCGGCCGTCCACTGGTACTCCGGGCCCTCGTAGTCGGCGCTGACCACCGTGTGCCCCGCCAGGAGCAGCGGCAGCATGGCCGCCTCCTCGTAGAACGGCGGGTTGATGCCCGTGGCGAACGCGTACGACGGCGCGCAGTCGGCGTCCAGCCCGTCGTAGGCCGTTTGATACGAGACGAGTTTGCGTTGCGAAGGCTGGAACAAGGGCTGGATCACGGTCGCGATGTTCGCGGCCGGCTCGCCCTTCGTGTCCGTCGACAGGTACTTCAGCTGCCAGGCGCGGACGGGAATCGGGATGGCCAGCGCGCGAATGGTGACCGGTCGGGAGTCGAGAACCGTGCCCGGTGACACGTCGGGCATCGGGTTCGGCTGGGCGTAGAACGGGTCGTTGTCGGGGTGTTGCGGCCAGGCCGGTGCCGCGGTCGCCGGTTGGATCCAGGCGAGCGAGGCGACCAGCAGAGCGGCCAGGGCAGTCGCCACGCGTCGAGCACAATTCAAAAGTCCGGCCGACCTCCGTTGGCAACTTCTCTCACCTTGACGAGTTCCGGCCCGTCGGCCTGTCTCAAACTGTGCTCGCCGTCGAGCGGCCATCGTGCCTCCATTTACATCGATACCTGCCGGTATTCAGTACCTAGCAGTATCCTCATTTGTGTGACCGAGTCAACAACACGTCGCCGTCCGCCGCGATCCGAAACCCGGCGTCAGCTGTTGGACGCGGCCGTCCAGGTGTTCGCGCGCCAGGGGATCGCGAACACCTCCCTCACCGACATCGCGACCGCAGCCGGGCTCACGAAAGGCGCCGTCTACTCGAACTTCGACAGCAAGGACGAGCTGGTCCTGGCGCTGATGGAGGAGCACCTGGTCGAGCGGATGACTCACGCGACCGCCGTGTTCGACGGCGTGGCCGACTCGGCCGAGGCCGTCCGCGAGGCCGGCCTCCGCCTGCTGACCGCCGTGCTGCACGACGCCACCTGGCACCGCCTGTTCCTCGAGTACTGGACCCTGGCCATGCACGAGGACCGCGTGCACGCCGGCATCGCCACCCGGCGCCGCGAGCTGCGCACCGCCATCTCCTCGGCCATCGCCCGGGCGGCGGACACCCAGAAGATCGCGCTGCCGCTCGACCCGGACGAACTGGCGGTCACGCTCCTGGCACTGTCCAACGGGTTCGCCGTTGAGCGGGCCATCGATCCCGAGGCCGTGCCGGAGGACCTGTTCGCCAAGCTGTTGGCGCTGCTCGTGCGCCCCTAGTCGTCCGGATCGGCGCGGCGGGTGCGTTTCGTGGCGGAGCGGCGCTTCTTCGCGGACAGCCGTCGTTCCTTGGAGCCGCGGGTCGGTTTCGTGGCGCGCCGGGCCGGGGGTGGCGGTGCGGCCGCCGCCCGCAGCAACGCCGCCAGCCGGTCGCGGGCCGCCATCCGGTTGGCCAGCTGCGCACGCTGCTCGCTCGACGCCACGGTCAGCACGCCGCCGGCCAGCCTGGTGGCCAGTCGCTCGAGCATGCGGTCTCGCAGGTGGGGCGGCAGGCTCGGCGAGCCGGCCACGTCGAACGACAGCTCGACCCGGCTGTCGGCCGTGTTCACGCCCTGGCCGCCCGGACCCGACGAGCGCGAGAACCGTTCGCGCAGCTCACTGCCCGGGATGATCAGGCGTTTGGTCACGTGCAGGTCGTCGGGCATGGCTCAGTAGTAGTACGTCAGGCCGGACAACATCGCCAGTTGGGCGAACGCCGCCTGGGACAGCATCGGCGCCTCCATGGACGGCCACTCACCGGCCACCCGCTGCCGCTCGGACAGGTTGGTGATCACGGCGTTCACCGTGGTGCCGTCCGACCGGGCGGCGAACACCACATAGCGCTGCTCACCGTTGTCGAACTCCTCGGTGGCCACCGCCACGGGTTCGGTCTCCGTGCCGACCAGCTGGCATTCCTGGTAGTCCTCGGCGAACACCACGCAGTCGGTCTGGTCGTCGATCTTCGCGGGCGCCACCGCGATGTGCAGTGAACCTTCGGCCTCGGGACCCACGACGTCGGCCGCCAACTGGTAGACGCCGTCGGTCGCCCGGAAGCCGGCGTCGTCACTGCCGGGCATGGGTTCGAGCGCCATCTCCTCCGGCAGGAACTCGGTCAGCGCGACCGTCATGTCCAGCGCCTGCTGGTCGGTGGCCAGGGGCGTCGGCGCCACGGAGGGGGGCGCCGTGGCCTCGGGCGTGACCAGCAGCGTGGGGGCTGGCTCCGGTTGATCGGCGGCCGGCAGGTCGTCGTGGCGTGGTCCGGTCAGGGTGATCGCGCCGACGGCGATGACCATCACTCCGGCCACCACGCCGCCCGCCTCGAGCATCCGACGGCGGCGCAAACGCTTGCGGCCCTGACGGAAGACCTCGCCACGGTCGATCCGCATGGGTGGCTCGTCCTCGAGCGCGCGCCCGAGCAGCTCCTTGATGTCGGAGTCGTCGGTCATGACTCCTCCACCCCGGCCTTGTCGGTCAGCAGCCTGCGCAGCGCCGCCAGCCCCTTCGACGCCTGGCTCTTGATGGTGCCCTCGCTCTTGCCGAGCGCCTGTGCGGTCTCGGTCACCGACAGGTCCTCCCAGTACCGAAGGACCACGACCGCTCGCTGACCGGCCGGCAGCTGGGCGAGCGCGCGACGCACGTCGACCGAGTCCTCCACCCCGGTGCCGGGCGCCATGGGGATCTCCGGCAGGTCCCCGACCACGGACTCGCGGCGACGGTAGGCGCGTCTGGACTCGTCGATCGCGGCCCGCACCATGATCTTGCGCGAGTAGGCATCGACACTGCCGTCGCGCCGGATTCGGGGCCACGCGACGTAGATCTTCGTCAGAGTGGTCTGCACAAGATCCTCCGCCCGATGCCAGTCGCCGCCGCAGAGCAGGTAGGCGGTGCGCCGCATGATCGCGGCACGGCTGTCGAGGAACTCCCCGAACTCCGCGTCGCGGTCCTGCACCGGCTCTGCGTTCCTCTCGTCATCCCGTCGTACGGGAAAGCCCGGGACGCGGTTGCCCGGCGCCGGATCAGAAACGCGGGTGGTCGCCGACCAGCTCACCGCGTACGACGTCCGGATCGTCCCCGATCGGCGCGATCTCGCCGAGCACCCAGGCCGGAACGTGGCGCGCGGTGAGCACGGCGAGCGCCCGGTCGGCGTCCTCCGACGCCACCACGGCGACCATGCCGACCCCCATGTTGAACGTGCGTTCCATCTCCAGCCGGTCGACGCGACCGCGTTGGGCGATCATCGAGAACACGGGCGCCGGCGTCCAGGTACCCCGGTCGAGCACGGCCCGCAGCCCCGGTGGGATCACCCTGGCCACGTTGGCCGCCATGCCGCCGCCCGTGATGTGCGCGAACGTGCGCACGTCGGCCTCGGCCATCACGGCCAGGCAGTCCTTCGCGTAGATCCTGGTCGGCTCGAGCATCTCCTCGCCGAGCGTGCGACCGAACTCCTCGACCTGCCCCTCGAGCGGCATGCGGCCGATCTCCAGCAGCACGTGCCTGGCGAGCGAGTAGCCGTTGGAGTGCAGCCCGGAGGACGCCATGCCGATGATCACGTCGCCCGGCCGCACCCGCTCCGGGCCGAGCACAGCGTCGGCCTCGACCACGCCGATGCCCGTGGCCGACAGGTCGTAGGCACCGTCGGCCATCAGGCCCGGGTGCTCGGCCGTCTCGCCGCCGAGCAGCGCGCAGCCTGCCTGGACGCAACCCTCGGAGATGCCCTTGACCAGCGCGGCGACCCGCTCGGGGACGACCGTGCCGACCGCGATGTAGTCCTGGAGGAACAGCGGCTCGGCGCCGCAGACCACCAGGTCGTCGACCACCATGGCCACCAGGTCGATGCCGACCGTGTCGTGCACGTCGAGCGCCTGGGCCACCGCGATCTTGGTGCCGACGCCGTCGGTGGACGCAGCGAGGATCGGCTCCTTCCAGCGGTCGAGCCGGAGCTTGAACAGCCCGGCGAACCCGCCGATGCCGCCGAGCACCTCGGGCCTGCTCGCCTTGGCGGCGTACGGCTTCAGCTGCTCGACCGCTTCCTCACCGGCCGCAATACTCACCCCCGCGGCTGCATAGGTCGCGTGTGGGGACGAGTTGGCGCTGGTGTCGGTCATGGTTCCAGTTCTGCTCGCCGGGCTCAGGGTCCGCTCATGGACGCTGGAGAGCGTCCTCGGCACCGTACCCGGCCGGTACGACAGGAGTGGCAGAGCCCGCGACCCCGCGTTCGAGACCCTCGAGCAGATGCTTGCCGATCTGGGTCTCCTCGGGGAGCGGGATCGGGTAGTCGCCGTCGAAGCACGCCATGCAGAGCCTGCTCTTCGGCTGCTCGCTGGCCGCCACCAAACCCTCGAGCGAGACGTATCCGAGGGAGTCGGCGCCGATGGACCGGCGGATGCCGTCGATGTCGAGCCCGTTGGCCACCAGCTCGGCGGGGGAGGCGAAGTCGATGCCGTAGAAGCACGGCCACCGCACGGGCGGGGACGCGATCCGCACGTGGACCTCGACCGCGCCCGCCTCACGCAGCATCCGGACGAGCGCGCGCTGGGTGTTGCCGCGCACGATCGAGTCGTCCACCACCACCAGCCGCTTGCCGCGGATCACGTCGCGCAGTGGGTTGAGCTTGAGCCGGATACCGAGCTGGCGGATGGTCTGGGACGGCTGGATGAACGTGCGGCCGACGTAGGCGTTCTTCACCAGGCCGGAGCCGTAGGGGATGTCCGAGCCCTGGGCGTAGCCGATGGCCGCCGGCGTGCCGGACTCCGGCACCGGGATGACCAGGTCGGCCTCGGCCGGCGACTCCTCGGCCAGCCTGCGGCCGATGTCGACGCGGGTGGCGTGGACCCCGCGGCCGGCGATCGTGGTGTCCGGGCGGGCCAGATACACGTACTCGAACAGGCAGCCCTTGGGCTCGGGGTTGGCGAAGCGGCTGGAACGCAGGCCGTTCTCGTCGATGGCCAGCAGCTCACCCGGCTCGACCTCACGCACGAACGACGCGCCCACGATGTCGAGCGCGGCGGTCTCACTGGCGATCACCCAGCCGCGTTCGAGCCGGCCGAGGACCAGCGGACGGACCCCGTGGGGGTCGCGTGCCGCGTACAGCGTGCTCTCGTCGGCGAAGACCAGGCAGAACGCGCCACGCACGTCGGGCAGCAGGTTCATGGCCGCCTGCTCGATGCCGATGTCGGCCGCGGCTGAGGCGAGCAGCCCGCACAGGATGTCGGAGTCGGTGGTGGCGCCGTTGTTCATGGCGATGCCGGCGGCCCTGGCCCGGTCGCGCAGCTCGGCCGTGTTCACCAGGTTGCCGTTGTGGCCGAGTGACAGACCACTGCCGGTAGCCGTGGTGCGGAACGTCGGCTGGGCGTTCTCCCAAGTGGTGGAGCCTGTGGTCGAGTAGCGGCAGTGGCCGACGGCGATGTGGCCGCGCAACGACACGAGCACCTGTTCGTTGAACACCTGGCTGACCAGGCCCAGATCCTTGAAGACCACGATCTGACTGCCGTCGGACACCGAGATGCCCGCGGCTTCCTGCCCACGATGTTGTAGTGCGTAGAGCCCGAAGTACGTGAGCTTGGCGACCTCTTCGCCACGAGCCCAGACCCCGAAGACACCACACTCCTCGCGGGGCTCGGCTTCCGGTTCGTCGAACTGGTCGGTGACCACCGAGAACACTCCCCTGCGGACGGTGTCAGGTAAACCCAGTGTAGGTCGAGTCGGCCGTCAACCCCGCATTGCGGCAACGTGGCGATCAGCTCATTCTGAGCGCTCGCAGCACCCGCTCGTCTCCGTCACCGGTCAGTCGCATTCGGTTCCACAGCTGGTAGAGCACGTTCTCCGCCCGGTTGGACACCCGTGCGTCCGCCTGTTGGGAACCGTTCACCGATTTCACCTCAGGGGCTTCCCCCGGGGTGAGGCGGACGTGCCAGACGCGCCCGGTGTCCGTGGTGGACACAGCGGCCGTACCCGTGACGTCCGGGTGCGCGTCGAGCCGCAACCGGGCGGCCAGCAGGGTGCCGAGCAGCTCGTCGATGGCGTCGGTGGCCTGCTCGGGGTCGGTCGGGACCAGCGTGCGCAGTGCGGCCTGGGCGTCCCAGCGGCGCAGGTTCAGCTCGTGGGCCGCGCGGCGCTGCCACACCCACGCGAGATCGGGCGCGGCAGGCGAGAAGGTCCAAACCGGACGATTGCCGGGAGTGGTGGCGATGGCGTCGGTCGCGAGCGCGAGCCGCTCGTCGAGATAGGCGAGGGGGTCGGCGACCTCGGAGGACGGCAACGGCCGCACCTCCACGACCGGCGCGGTGGTGAGGTAGCGGGCGACCGTGTGGGCGAACCGGCCGACGTGGACGGTCAGGTCGGCGAACGTCCAGCCGGGACAGCTCGGCACCCGCGCGCCGAGATCCGCCTGGTCGACCGCCGCGCGGAACATCGCGGCCTGCTCGGTGAACACCTCGGACCACTTCACGCGAAGCAACCCTACGCAGCGCGGTCGGCCGGTACCGTCGAGTTGCCGGAATTTCCGACCGTTTCCGACCGTGGAGCGCGCCGATGGCCGACTACGAGGTTGACCCCGAGACGCTGCGGGCCGCGTCCACCCACGTCTACGCCGGATCGGACGCGGTGGGTGACGCCGCCGCGCTGCTGTCGGTGGCCCAGCTGGTGCCGGCCGCGCTCGGCGAGGTCGACGCCGCCCACGAACTGAGCAGAGCGGTGGCCGCGTTCGTCGGCGACCACGGCGACGACCTGCGCCACGGGTCGGTGTGGGTCAACGACGCGGCCGACGGGCTGGTGGCGAGCGCCGACGGCTACCGCCGCCAGGACGAGGAAGTCGCTGCGGCTGTCGAGGCGCTGTCATGAGCGATCCCGAGGTCCTGTACCGGCAGCTGGCCAGCGGTGACGTCGGCCGGATCATGGCGGTCACCGAGCCGATCTCCTCGGCCATGGGCGCGTTGGAGCGTGCGGGTTCGTCGATCGAGAGCGTGCGGGTCGACGGCTGGCAGGGCACCGCGGCCGCCGGGTTCACCACGAGGTCGACGCAGACCGGCACCGCCACCTCGGCCGCGCGCGACCGCCTGTCTCGTGCGGTGCGGGTGATCGAGGCGGCGGCCGCGGCCTACGGAACCATGCGTGGCGCGGCGGACAACGCGATCCGCGCGTGGCGCTCCCGCCCGCCGGGTGACCAGCCGGAGCTGGCCGCGCAGGTCACCGAGGCGCTGGTGACCGTTCGCGACGGTTACGAGCGCACGCTGCGTGCGTACGCCGGCGCGCTGACCGACCTGAAGCCCGCGTTCGCCGAGACGGCCGTCGGATCCGCCGCGTGGGAGGCGACCGCGTTGCGGCCGGGCCTGACCGTGCCGGCTTCCGGCACGGACCCGAAAGCCGTGGCGCAGTGGTGGGCCGGGCTGTCGGAGACCGAGCGGGACCAGTTGCTGGCCACGAGGTTCGACGCGCTCGGCCGGTTGCGTGGGCTGCCCGCGCCGGTGCTGAACGACGCGAACCAGCGGCGGATCGAGGTGGACCAGGCGCGGTTCGGGGCGCAGCAGGCCGACCTGGACGCGCGGATCGCTCAGCGGGCGGCCGAGTTGGGAATCGACCCGTCCGACGAGGGCGCCATGCGCAACGACCCCGCCTTCGCCGACCTGCTGGACGCACGCCAGGACAACGACCGGCTGCTGACCAACGCCACGGCGGCCGAGGAACGGGTGGCCGAGGCGGACGCGCTGTCGGCCGACCCGACGTACGTGCTGTCCTACGACCCGGTCGGGCCGGGCAGCCAGGACGGCGCGTTGGCCATCGCGTACGGCAACCCCGACGAGGCGGACAACCTCGCGGTGGTGGTCCCCGGCACGGCCACCACGCTGGAATCCATGTACCCCAACGGAGACGCGGCCGCGCTCCAGGCCCAGATGGACGCCGCCGAGCCCGGTTCGAACAACGTGACCATCGCGTGGCTCGGCTACGACGCCCCGGAGTTCACCGACCTGACGGTCGCGTCGCCCGACCAGGCGATCCAGGGCGGCGACCTGTTGGTGTCCGATGTGGAGGGTTATCTCGCGGCGGGCAACGATCCACACGTGACGGTGCTCGGCCACAGCTACGGCAGCACCACCGTCGGCTACGCGGCCATGAACGGTCTCGCGGCCGACGACATCGCGTTCCTCGGTTCGCCGGGTGTCGGTGCGTCCAATGTGGACCAACTCTCGCCGGGCGAGGGACACGTGTGGGCGGGCGCCACCGAGCACGACCCGATCGTGCAGGGCACGAGCGGCGACTGGTTCACGGCCGACGGCTCGTCGACCGGGCCCTACGACAACTCCTTCGGCGCCAACCAGTTCGGCGCGGCCAGCGACGCGAACCTGGTCGACGCGCACGCGGAGTACTACCTGCGCGGCTCGGAGTCCCTGGAGAACCTGGGGAACATCGCCACCGGCAACTACGCGGAGGTCAGCGAGCCGAACCTGCTCGACCACCCGCTGCCGCCCGAGGTGCCCGGGTCGGACGTGCCGATCATCGGGCCGGTGATCGACGGTGCGGTGAACATCGGCAAGGAGGCCGTCGATCTCGTGGTCGACGCGGGCGGTGGCCTGTGGGAAGCGGGCTCGGACGCCGTGTCCGGCGACTGGGATGCCGCGTGGGACGAGCTGACAGCAGACCGGCGGCGAGGTGCTCAACGACGGTGCCGACGTGATCATCGGGACCGTCGGCGACGTGGCGGAAGGCGTGCGGGACGTCTACGAGAACACGCTCGGCCGCATCTTCTAGAGGCTGACGATCGGCAGGTGTGGCGACAGGTCGGCCCGGTTGCCGGACGCCTTGATGCGACCGGCCGCCTCCGCCTCCGTCCACTGTAGAGCGCCGACGGCCAGCTCCAGCCAGGTGCGGGGATCGGTCTCCACGACGTTCGGCGGGGTCCCGCGCGTGTGACGAGGGCCCTCGATGCACTGCACGGCAGCGAAAGGCGGCACGCGTACCTCGACGCTGCGGCCGGGGGCCACCTGCTCGAGAGTCCGCAGGCTCAGTCGAACGGCAGCCGCGAGCGTGGCCCGGTCGGGGCGTTCGCCACCGTCCAGCCACGGTGCGACGGCGAGCACGGCGGCACGCAGGGCATGCGGGTCTATCCGGGTGGACAACTCAGTTCTCAACCTCACCGACGATCTCGTCCAGCAGCTCGGTCACGTGGTGAACGAGCTTACGCAGGTCCGCCGGCGAGATCGTGGTCCACAGCGTTCCGTCGGGGCCGGCACGGCGGATCTGCACGTACCGGCCGTCCTCGGTGTCGAAGAACGACACCACGCGTTCGGCCCGGCGTCTTCGCCCGAGCCGATCCCGTGCGGCGGCACCGAAGTTGCCCATGCCGTGCACGTCCTTGATCATGTCGGTGAGCACGTCGGCGTCGCGGATTCCCCTGTCCAGCAACGCCTTCGCGAAGCCGTCGCGGGTGCCGCCCGCCGCGTTGGCCGCCTCCTCGAAGTCCCTGGTCGGCAACGTCACCGACTGTGCCCGGCCCGGCACCGAGCGCCGGCAGTGTCGCGAGCGTCGCGCCGGCCAGTCCGCTGGCCGACGCGCGGTGCAACGTCAGGGTGCCGTCGCTCAGGGTCGCCACGGCCGCCGCCGTTCCGGTGGCCGCCGCGAGCACCCGCATGTTCCGGCCGACGAACGCCCTGGCGTCCACCTCGCGGTCGGGCTTGGCCAGCAGGCCGAGCAGTTCCTCGATGTCCGGGCGCACGTCGACCGGTCGGCCGAGACCGCGTGCCTCGAGACCGGCCCAGGCACGCTCCTCCAACTCGGCGCGCTCCGCGTCGGTCTTGCCCGGGGAGGGCACCTTCACCACGAGCGGCAGTGCGCCGAGGCGAAGGTGCTCCCACAGCACGTCGAACTCGAGTGCGGACAAGGTGATCGGCTCGGAGTCGTCCGCACCGACGGAAAAGGCGCTGCTCACCTACGTCTACTCACCGATCACCGTCGGGGCGACCCGCCTGTCGTCGCCGAAGACGTCGGTCGTCTCCAGCAGGTAGTCGGGCGCGAAGTGCTCGTCGTCGTCCTCGCCGTCCTGGCGGCGGCCACCGGGGCCCATGGGAGCGTTGACGCCACCACGGCCACCGGCCGCCGAAGCCGCACCCGGACCGTTGCGCACCACGCCGTTCTCACCGGCCAGGCCACCGCCGGCCAGGCCACCGCGGCCGAGTTGCGAGCCCGGCCGGGAGCCGTCGGGGTCCATCGCGCCACCGATGCCACCCGGACCGCCGGGGAAACCGGGCATGCCAGGCGTACCAGGCATTCCCGGCATGCCGGGGCGCAGCGGCGGGAACACGCCGCGTCCACCCGGGCCGGGCAGCAGTGGCTTGTTGCCAGGGTTGTTCGAGGCGCCCGGGTTGTTCGGGTTGTCGCCGAAGGGCGGCAGGCCGCCGGTCGGCGGGAGCCCCGGGTTGTTGCCCGGCGGCAACGGGTTCGGCGGCTGCACCGGCGGGTTGCCGGGCGGCAGCGGGTTCGGCGTGGGCGGCGGCACGTTGCCGGACGGCGTGGTGCCGGGCGGCAGGGTCGAGCCGGGCGGGGTGCCGGTGCCCGGCGGGGTGGTGCCGGGAGGCGGGGTGCCGGGCGGCAGGGTCGTACCGCCGCCGCCACCGCCACCACCTCCGCCACCGCCGCCGCCGGTGTTGCCACCGACCTGCGGCGGCTGCTGCGTACCCGTGGTGACCGTGGTGGGGGTGTGGCCGTTGGGCGACGTGCCCGACTCGTCCGAGCCCTTGTACGTGTTGATCGTGCCGATGGCGATCCGCTCGACGTTGGCGGAGCCCTGCGGCGGCGGTGTGGAGATCACGACGTCCGGCGGCGGCACGAACGTGCCGAGCGTGGTCCGGTTCCAGGTACTGCTCGTCTCGTAGGACTCCATGGTGCGCACGGCCTCGAGCTGGGCCTCGTTCTGCGCACTCTCCTGGGCCTCGTGGTCGGCGGCCTGCATCGCCACGTTCACCGCCGGTCCCGGGTTGCCGAGCAGCCCGGCCGCACCGGCGGTCGCGATGTCCCAACCGGACGGTGCCGGCGTGGTCACCTCGACCGGCGGGGGCATCTGGTGGCGCGCGTCGGCGATGTAGTCGGCCTGGTACTCCGTGGAGGTACCCATGACGTTCGCACCGGTCTGCGCGTCACCGGCCCACTGGGCCAGCGGCGTGAGGCCGGACTGCGCGCTCTCGGCGGCGTTCCCCTGCCAGGTGGCGCCCATGGTGCGGAGCTTCGCGTTCAGCTCCTCGTCCACCAGGGCCAGCTCGTCGGAGAGACTTTTCCAGTACTCGGTCTGCGGAACCGACGCCCTCGGCCCCAGTCCCGCATTGATCATTGTGAAGAGCTCCGGGTGCTCGTAGCCCCGCCACCGGTGTCCCATGAGGATCAATCCTTTGAATGAGAAGCCTCAACGGCTTAGTACTTGCCCCAGCGCTCGCTGTTCGTGCCTTCGGTGGCGATGTACGCGTCGTTCGCGGACTGCAACGAGTCGATCGCGCGTGCCAACTGCTTCTCGTAGCCCATCAGGCAGGCGATCGCCGACTCCTGACCGCCACCGTTGCTGCGTTCGGAGAACTCCACGACCGTCTCGCGACTGACCGGGTCCATTGCCCACTGTTCGATCGGGAGCCCACTGAGCTGCTCCACCTTCTTCGAGAGCCGCTCGTGCGCGTCCTTGAAAGCAGTGAGCGCGGCCGGGATGGACGACGGCTCGATGCTCAGGCTCTGCGTACCGGTGAACGTGGGCTCCACTACCGGGCCGCTTCCGCCTCCGTCGATGAAGTACACGGCTGGCCTCCCCTGGTGTGTGCAATTGCGACGAACTGTAACTCTGATGTGCGCCGCCGGGGAGTGGTTCCCAGAAGCAACGAACATCGTGCGAG
Organism: uncultured Actinomycetota bacterium; assembly: GCA_963825445.1. Lineage (GTDB taxonomy): Bacteria > Actinomycetota > Actinomycetes > Mycobacteriales > Pseudonocardiaceae > Actinophytocola. The sequence goes on along the minus strand of CAWGTM010000014.1, from coordinate 121,701 downwards.
CGAGTCCCGGGAAGGGGACGAACGGCGCCCGAACCGGTGACGCGGATACGGCGAAGTGAACCTACGATCGGCACATGCCCGATCCTGAGCAGGTGACCCCGCCGGAGATCACGCCGGAGATGCGGGCCAGCGCCATGGCCAACCCCAACACGTGGCTCTACGTCATCGACCCGGCGTTCGACGCCGACGCCGAGGTCCCGCCGTGGGGCGTGGTCGGCGCGTACCCGGTGGACGACCGCGGCGAGATCGACACCAACTTCCGCCGCAACACCGAGTACCGGCCGTCACCGGAGGCGCTGCGGATGCCGGATCCGGCCACCGACCTCGAGCGGCTCCTGCAGCTGGTGCAGGCCGGGCACCGCGACCAGGCCGACCTGCCGGCGGCCGTGCTCGACGCGAACCTGCTGCTCTACGCGGCCGGGCCGGACGACCGCTCGGTCACCGGCTTCCCCGCCAGGCAGGGCACGGTGATGGTGCCGGCGTGCACGTCGGTGGCGCACGTGCCGAACGCGTGGCCCGGCTGGCGGGAGATCAAGGGCCGTGACCTGGTGCCCCTGCTGCACGGTCATCCGCTGGTCATCAACCCCGCGGGCCCGGTGACCGCCATGTTCCCGGCCAGGCACCTGGCTAGTCCGCCTCCCCGGAATTTCTAAGTGTTGGTCGCGACCCAGCGAACGTGGCGGATCTCCGGTGGTAAGTGGCTGAGTGCCGTCACGGTGCCCCTGAGGTAACTGTTGGTGAGGCGCAGACCCTCGCACAAAGATCCAAGGGTCAGGCACTAGAACCAGAGCGCCAGGTCTTCCGGCGGGCCGGGCTTCGCGTACAGCCAGCCCTGGGCGGAGTCGGCGCCGATGGTCGTCAGCAGCTCCGCCTGTTCGGCGGTCTCCACGCCCTCGGCGACCACGTCGAGCCCCAGCGTGTGCGCGAGCGACACGAGCGCCGTCACGATCTGGGCGTCCACCGAACTCCGCTCGCCCGACTGCAGGCCCTCGACGAACGAACCGGCGATCTTCAGCGCGTGCACCGGCAGGTGACGCAGGTAGGCGAGGTTCGAGTAGCCGGTGCCGAAGTCGTCGATGGCGATCCGCACGCCGAGGTCGACCAGCTTGCGCAGCGCGGCCAGCGGCTCGCCCGTGGTGCCCATGATCGCGCTCTCGGTGAGTTCGAGCTGCAGGCTCGTCGGCGGGATACCGGTGTCGCGCATGATCGCCGAGATGTCGTCGACCAGGCCCGGCTCGGCCACCTGACGGGCGGCCAGGTTGACGCTCACGATCACCTCGGCGCCCGCGTCGCGCCACTGCATCGCCTGCGCGCACGCGGTCTCCAGCACCCACTGGCCGAGCGGCACGATCAGCCCGGTCTCCTCGGCCAGCCCGATGAACCGGTCCGGCCCGAGCCTGCCGAACTCCGGGTGCGCCCAGCGCACCAGCGCCTCGACGCCGAGCAGCTGACCGCCCGATACCAGCGACCGACGATCGGCTGGTAGTCGACGTAGAACTCCTCGCGCTCCAGCGCCGTCGGCATCGCGGCGGACAGCGTGATCCGGGCGATCTCGCGGGCGTTGCGTTCCGGGTCGTAGGCCGCCCAGCGGTTCTTGCCGTCGACCTTCGCCCAGTGCAGCGTGACGTCCGCGTCGCGCATGGTCTCGGCGGGCGTCGCGTCGAACACGGCCCGCTCGACCAGCCCGATGCTGGCCGACACCGCCAGCCGGTGGCCGCCGATGTGCACGGGCTCGGCGACCGCGAGCAGCACGTGCTCGGCCAGCTCGACCAGGTCGTCGATGCCCGCGGTCGACTCGACCAGCACCACGAACTCGTCGCCGCCCATCCGCGCCACCAGCCGGCCGGGCGCGGACACCAGCCGGTCGAGCCGGTCGGCCACCGTCACCAGCAGCTGGTCGCCGACGACGTGGCCGAGGGTGTCGTTGATGGCCTTGAACCCGTCGAGGTCGAGGTAGCACAGGCCGATCCGCTGGCCGGGCGGAGCGGCGAACGCCGCCTGCAGCCGCTCGGTGAACAGCGCCCGGTTGCCGAGCCCGGTGAGCGGGTCGTGGTTGGCCTGGTGGCGCAGCTGCTCGGACAGCACGTGCCGCTCGGTGTTGTCCTCGACCATGCCGACCAGGTACTGCGGCGCGCCGCTGTCGTCCCGCACGAGCGACACGGTCACGTTCGTCCACAGCGCGGTGCCGTCGCGCTTACGGAACCGCCGCTCGATCCGGTAGTGGTCCCGCTGGCCGGCGACCATCTCGTTGAAGTACCTGCGCAGCTCGGGCGGGTCGTCCGGGTGCATGAAGTCGGCGAGGTTGAGGCCGTGCAGCTGCTCCGGCCGGTAGTCGAGCATGGCCGCCATCGCGCAGTTGACCTCGAGCAGCCGGCCCCGGGTGTCGGTGATGCCGATGCCGATGGCGGCGTCGGTGAACATCGCGCGGAACCTGGCCTCGCTGTCGCGGCGGGCGCTCTCGGCGCTGTCGCGGGCCTCGAGCGCGGAGCGGCGCAGCGTCTCCTGCTCGCGGAAGATCCAGGACTGGGCGGCACGCACGAACCCGGTGGTGACGGCGGCCTGGATCTTCGGCACCCGGCGGACCGGTCCAGCCGGTCGCCGATCAGCTCGACGGTGGCGGCCAGTGCCTCCGCCGCGACGAACCGCATGCCCACGAGCTCGGCGCCGACCTGCTCGACGGAGCCGGAACGAACTCGGGCGCCTGTTGCGCGCTGTGAATGACCTCGGCCAGAACTTCACTCGATCGTGGAGGACCGAGCGCTCGGTGGCGACGTACCCGGATGCCGCGAGCACGGCGGCCCACGCGGCTACGAACGCGCCGCGACCGGAGCCTGTCGGGCCTGCCACCGTCACACCTTCCGGCATCGTTCGCCCGCCACCCCGCCTGCGGGGCAGGGGCAGGATACGGCCGGCCTCACCCCCCGTCCATGGTCAGGTCCCCACGTTCGCACTGGTCACAGCGCGTCCTCTCGGTGTCTCGACCGGGTGACCCGGCCCGGAGCGCCGATCTTGCGCCAGGAACAACGTCCGAAATGTTACCGAACTCGCCGTTAATAATTCACGGGACAACGTGACAAACCGGTACTGGGCGACCACAATCTGTAGCTTGGCAGCTCCTGCCCGGGAGCTGCCATCCGCGAGGGCGATTCGGAAAGGGCTTCCCATGAACAGTATCGTGGCGTGGGAGACGGCGGGGCTTGGTCGCAGCCGTCGCACTGACCACGAGCCTCTTAGTCGCGGGCGTTGCAGTCCCGCGACCGCGAGCCCGGACGCCACCCCTGCAGGCGACCAGGCCGCGATCCACGAGATGGTCGCAAGTACGACACCACCCGATGGGGTCGCAGATCCGCATGCACGAAGGCATCGCCCAGATGCCGACAGCGTCAACCCGGCCGACTTCGGCGTCATGGCCTCGGTGGCGGGCATCGACGTGAGCGGCCACCAGGGCAACGTGGACTGGCCGGCACAGTGGAACGCCGGCAAGCGGTTCGTCTGGGTCAAGGCGACCGAGGGCACCGGCTACAGCAACCCGTACTTCAACCAGCAGTACGGCGGTTCCTACAACCAGGGCTTCATCCGCGGCGCGTACCACTTCGCGCTGCCGGACCGGTCCTCCGGCGCCACCCAGGCGAACTACTTCAGCAGCAACGGCGGCGGCTGGTCCGGTGACGGCAAGACGCTGCCCGGCGCGCTGGACATGGAGTACAACCCGTACGGCGCGACCTGCTACGGGCTGTCGCAAGGCCTCGATGACCACCTGGATCAGGGACTTCAGCAACACCTACAAGGCGCGGTGGAACAAGTACCCGGCGATCTACACCTCCACCAGCTGGTGGAACCAGTGCGTCGGGTCGAGCTTCGGCTCCACCAACCCGCTGTGGGTGGCCAGGTACGCGTCCGCCCCCGGCACGCTGCCGATCGGCTGGAGTGTCTACACGGTGTGGCAGTACAGCTCGACGCCGATCGACCAGAACACCTTCAACGGCGCGTACGACCGGCTGGAGGTGTTCGCGACCAACCACGACTGACCGGCTTCACACCCGGCTTCACACTGATCGAACACCCCGGTAGGGGGCCTTCTCCGACCACCTGCGCAGAGGCCCCCTTCCGGCATTTAAGCTCCCTGGGAACGAAGGCCCCCGGTGCCACGTCGGACCTGGCAGGACAGTGATCGGGGAGGAAGCAGTAATGACTTACCCACCGCAGGGACCGCAGGGGCCTTACGGGCAGCAGCCAGACCCGTACGGGCAGCAGCCAGACCCTTACGGCCAGCAACAACAATACGGCGGCTACCCGCAGCAGCAGCCCGGCTACGACCCGAACGGCCAGTACGGCGGCGGCTTCCAGTCCGGCCAGTACGGCGGCCTCGGTGGCCCGCCGCCGAAGAAGAACAAGGGCCCGATCATCGCCGTCGTGGCGATCGTCGTGCTGCTGCTCGGCGGCCTGGGCATCACCGGTTTCGTCGCGCCGGGCTTCTTCCTGTCCGACGACAAGGGCACGTCGAACACCGGTGACGGCGGCGACAAGACTTCCGAGGAGAACGGCGGCGGGTCCGGCGCGGACTCGTTCATCAAGAACCTCGTGCCGCGGCCGCCGACCAGGACAAGAGCGCGCTGAGCGACGCTGCCTGCTCCGACGCCGAGTCCAATGTGGGCGACGCGATCGACGCGATCGACGCCATCGGAGAACGCGGAGCTGAAGGACACCGAGGAGGTCTCCGACAAGGAGGCCCGGGCGTCCATCAAGATCACCGTCGACGGCGACGACGGCCACCTACGAGGCCACGGTCGTCAAGGACGGCAACGACTGGTGCTGGAAGGACCTCGACACCGGCAGCGTCGAGCTGCCCGGTGGTGGCGGCGGCGATGACCCGTCGTCCGACGAGACCAGCACCGACGCACCGGCTCCGCCGCCGTCCTCCGGTGGCGAGGGCTCCGAGGGCACGTGTTCGTGCAGGGCTTCCTCGACGAGGTCAACGGTGGCGACGCCGCGGGCGCCGAGGCCATGCTGTGCTCCGACTCCGACCGTGCGCCAGTGGTCGACGAGTACGCGCCGCAGGACTCGGCACTGGCGATCGAGCCGGGCACCGAGGAGATCGAGGCCACGCACATCTGGGTGGACCTCGACGGCACGCTGAACGGTCAGGAAGAGGTCGGCGCCGCCAGTGCGTTCCTCGAGGACGCCGGCTGGTGCATCTACATCTTCTCCGTTTTCTGAGTCCCGAACCGGGCACTGACCGCAGTGTTTGACACCGACGCCGCCGGCATCGCAGAGCAGAACCGATGAACAGCCTGCTGTTCGTCGTGATCGGTCTCGTCGCGATCGCCGGCGGCATCGTCGTTTTCGCGGTGTTCGCGCGCCGCGACGACCGCCAGCGGCGCGGCTCGCGGCCACCATGTTGCTGGCGCTGGGCGTGCTCGCGGTGGTCACCGGCTGGCTGCTGACCGGTGAGATCCCAGCAAGGCCGACGCGCTGCAGACCGGCGGGCTGGCCGCGGCGTCGGTCGTGGCGCTGTACGCGTTGTGGCTCAACGACCGGCGACGCCGCGTCGAGGAAGACCGGCAGGACATCGAGCGCGGGCTGTCGAGACTCCAGTCCGCTCGCGCCGAGCTCGACCGGGAACGGGCCGCCGACGAGCGGTTCCCGCGTGCGGTCGAGCTGCTCGGCCACGAAGCCGACCAGGTTCGGGTGGGTGCGCTGCACGCGCTGGCCGGGCTGGCCCGCAGCCGCCCGGACGTACACGCAGGACGTGCTCGACGTCATCTGCTCGTACCTGCGCCGCCCGTTCGACCATCCGGAGTACCGCGCGGCCCGCGGTGAAGCGACCCGTTCGAGGCGGATCCGGAGGCCGACCGAGGGCGGCAGGTTCGCTTGACCGCGCAGCGGTTGATCGCCGACCTGCTGCCGTTGGTGGGCACCGAGAACGCCCCGCGCTACGACCTGGACCTGCACGGCGCGACGCTCGAGTACTTCGACCTGTCGCACCGGGTGATCGGCCAGCTGCGGACCCGCGAGTCGCGCCTGTACCAGTCGAACTCGTTCCACCACTGCGAGTTCCGCGGCGGCGTCTGGTTCACCGACGGCCTCAGCTGGGGCCGGCTGCACCTCAAGACGTGGTGTTCCACGACCGGTCGTGGTTCAGCAGGTTCACCTGCCACGCCATCGTCGACTTCAAGAGGTCCAAGTTCCACGGGGACACGAAGTTCGCGAACTCCACCTGGAACGAACGGGTGTCCTTCGAGGACGCGACGTTCGAGCAGAACGTCGACTTCACCCGCGCCAAGTTCGACCATGACCTCGACCTTCGAGTCACCGGCGGGCTCACGGGCGCGACGCTCGGCATGCTCGTGTCCCTGCGCCACGAGCACCACCTGCCCGACGGCTGGCACGTCGACGAGTCCCACGGCGACGAGACCGGCCTGGTCCGCGCCTGACTGATCTTGACACCCCGTTACACATGTGGGTGACTCTGCGATCACCAGATCGGGTGGTTTGCAGCGTCGCAGGAGGCCCAGATGCGTGCTGGGGTGCTGGTGTTGACGGCGATCATGGTCGCTGGCCTCACCGGATGTGAGAGGAACGACGGGTCGGTCGACATTCCCGGCTCGTACACGGTGCGTGGGGAGAACGTGAACCTGCGTGACGGCGGTTCCGACTGCGACGCCGAGCCCGGCACCGGCAACTGTCCGACCGTGCTGTTCAGCCTCGATCCCGGTCACAAGCTGTATCCGCTGTGCCAGCGGGAGGGTCAGCTGGTGGGCCGCAACACGTGGTGGGTCTACGTGGACGGGCCGCGCGGGAACCGCGGCTGGGTCGCGAGTTGGTTCCTGACCTGCCCCACCAAGATCGTGCCCGGCATCGACGAGTGCACGGCCGAGCGGCTCGAGGACTGAGCCGCCCGGCCGGACTCCTCAGTCGAACAGCGCCGGCAGCGTGCGCTTCCCAGGCCTCGCGCAGCTCGGCCAGCGGCAGCGCGCCGACGCCCTCGATCGCCAGGTCCTGGTCCGGGGTCACCGTGCCGAGCCGTTGCCACGGCAGGCCGCCCGCAGCGGGCGGTGAACGCGTCCACCTCGGCCGCCGGGACCGCCACCAGCACCGCGGCCGGCCGACTCGCTGAACAACGCCACGAACGGGTCACCCGACAGCGTGACCGACGCGCCGGTGCCGGACTGCAGGCACGCCTCCACCAGCGTCTGGGCGAGACCGCCCTCGGACAGGTCGTGGGCCGCCGACGACACCGCCGCCACGCAGCACCTCGCCGAGTTGCCGCTCGCGCTCCAGGTCGACCGCCGGCGGCCGGCCGCCCAGGTGGCCGTGCACCACGTGCGCCCACTCGGAACCGCCGAACTCGTCGCGGGTCTCGCCGAGCAGCAGCAGCGTGTCGCCCGGCGCGCCGAGACCCGTGGGGATCCGGGTGGCCACGTCGTCGATCACGCCGAGCACGCCGACCACCGGGCGTCGGCAGGATGGCCGTGGAGCCCGTCTGGTTGTAGAAGCTGACGTTGCCGCCGGTCACCGGGATGCCCAGCTGTGCGCAGCCGTCGGCCAGGCCGCGCACGGCCTGCTCGAACTGCCACATCACGCCCGGGTCCTCCGGCGAGCCGAAGTTCAGGCAGTTGGTCACGGCCACCGGGCAGCGCCCCGGACACCGCGACGTTGCGGTACGCCTCGGCCAGCGCGAGCTGCGCGCCCGCGTACGGGTCGAGGCGCACGTACCTGCCGTTGCAGTCGCACGACATGCGCGACGCCGCGGCCGGTCGCCTCGTCGATGCGGATCATGCCCGCGTCCGACGGCTGCGCGAGCACCGTGCCGCCACGCACGTAGCGGTCGTACTGCTCGGTGACCCAGCGCCGCGACGCCAGGTTCGGCGAGCCGGCCATGCGCAGGATCTCGGCACGCAGTGTCCGGTGGGGCGGGCCAGGTTCTCGGGACCGTCCGCGATCAACGCGTCCTGGTCGGCCGGCCGCTCGATGGGCCGCTCGTAGACCGGGCCCTCGTGCGCGACCGTGCGCGGCGGCACGTCCACCACGGTCTCGCCGTGCCAGGTGATCACCAGCCGGTCGCCGTCGGTGACCTCGCCGATCTCCGTCGCGATGACGTCCCACTTCGCGCACACCCGCATGAACGCGTCCACATCGGACGGTCGGACGACCGCGCACATGCGTTCCTGCGACTCCGACGACAGGATCTCGGCGGGCGTCATTCCCTTGGCACGCAAGGGAACCCGGTCCAGGACAACGTGCATGCCGCCGTCGCCGGCCGACGCCAGCTCGCTGGTCGCGCAGGACAGCCCGGCGCCGCCGAGGTCCTGGATGCCGACCACCATGCCCGGCGGCGAACAGCTCGAGGCAGCACTCGATCAGCACCTTCTCGGTGAACGGGTCGCCGACCTGCACGCTCGGCAGCTTCTTGCGACCGGTACCGCCCTCGTCGCCGGCGAAGGTGTCCGAGGCGAGCACGGAGACGCCGCCGATGCCGTCGAGCCCGGTGCGCGCACCGAACAGGATGACCTTGTTGCCGGTGCCCGACGCGTGCGCCAGGTGCAGGTCCTCGACCCGCATCGCACCGACGCACAGCGCGTTGACCAGCGGGTTGCCCTGGTAGGACGGGTCGAACACGACCTCGCCGCCGATGTTGGGCAGGCCGAGGCAGTTGCCGTAGCCGCCGACGCCGGCCACCACGCCGGGCAGCACCCGCCGGGTGTCGGGCGCGTCCGCCGCACCGAAGCGCAGCGGGTCCATCACGGCCAGCGGGCGGGCGCCCATGGCCAGGATGTCGCGCACGATGCCGCCGACGCCGGTCGCCGCGCCCTGGTAGGGCTCCACATAGGACGGGTGGTTGTGCGACTCGACCTTGAACGTGACCGCCCAGCCGTCACCGATGTCGACCACGCCGGCGTTCTCGCCGATGCCGGCGAGCATCGCCGCGCGCATCTCGTCGGTGGTGGTGCTCGCCGAAGTAGCTCGAGGTGCACCTTCGACGACTTGTACGAGCAGTGCTCGCTCCACATGACCGAGTACATGGCCAGCTCGGCGTCGGTGGGCCGGCGGCCGAGGATCTCGCGGATCCGGGCGTACTCGTCGTCCTTCAGGCCCAGCTCGCGGTAGGGCTGCGCGGTGTCCGGCGTGGCCTTCGCGTGCGCGACGGTGTCGATGTTCACCACGGTCGTCATGCGGCCACCACCGAGTCGAGGACGGAGGTGAACATGGCCGAGCCCGTCGGCGCCCGGCCCGGTCAGCGGGTCGATCGCGTGCTCGGGGTGCGGCATGAGGCCGACGATCCGGCCGTCCGCCGAGCTGATGCCCGGCGATGTCGCAGAGCGAGCCGTTGGGGTTGGCGTCGAGGTAGCGGAAGACCACCCGGCCCTCGCCCTCCAGCTCGTCCACGGTGGCGGTGGCGGCGGCGAACCGGCCGTCCATGTTCTTCACGCGGGATGACGATCTCGTCGCCGTCGGCGAACCGGCTGGTCCACGCGGTGGCACTGCGCTCGACGCGCAGCCGCTGGTCCCGGCACACGAAGTGCAGGCCGGCGTTGCGCAGCAGCGCGCCGGGCAGCAGTCCGGCCTCGCAGAGGATCTGGAAGCCGTTGCAGATGCCGAGCACCGGCATACCGCCCGTGGCGGCCTCGACGACCTCGGTCCATCACCGGCGCGAACCGGGCGATGGCGCCGGCGCGCAGGTAGTCGCCGTAGGAGAACCCGCCGGGCACGACCACGGCGTCGACGCCGCGCAGGTCGGCGTCGCCGTGCCAAAGCGCGACTGGCTCGGCGCCGGCGTAGCGGACCGCGCGGGCGGCGTCGACGTCGTCCAGCGTGCCGGGGAAGGTGATGACCCCGATCCGCGTCACGACGGCACCCGCCGGACCACGAAGTCCTCGATCACGGGGTTGGACAGGAACCCTTCGGCGATCTTGGCGAGCGTCTCGTCGTCGACGGAGTCGTCCACCTCCAGCTCGAAGTGCTTGCCCTGACGGACATCGGCGATCCCGGAGAACCCCAAGCCGGGGCAGCGCCTTGGCGACCGCCTGTCCCTGCGGGTCGAGGATCTCGGGCTTGGGCATGACGTCGACGACGACTCGGGCCACGACAGGCTGCTCCACATTTAGTGCGGTCGGCGGTACCACTGGAGCCTACCTGGCCTGCGATTTCGCTCTGGCGACCCGTGACAGAGGTCGCCCAACGTGAGCCGTTGGGGTGGAGTTGGGCCCGCGAGTGCGGGATTCTGCGGGTCCGGGCAATAACGTGACCGACATGGGGCTTCACAACGGGTCGGCCGCGTACCGGGAGTTGGGCGGCATGCTGCGCCGACTACGCGAGGAGGCGGGCATCACCGGCGCCGCGCTCGCGGAGCAGTTGGACCTGACACCGACGCACGTCTCGCGCATGGAGTCGGGGAAGCGGGACTCCTCCACCACCGACGTTGTCCACTACGTCGTGGGCTGCGGCGGCACCCTCAAGACGATGAAGCCGTACGTCGAACTGACCAGACTCGCCGAACGCAAACAGGGTTACTCGATCTCCGACAAGCGCATCGGCAACTCGCTCCAGTCGCTGATCTTCCACGAGGCCTCGGCATGCCGCTCGATCGTCTACGAACCACAGCTGATCCCTGGCCTGCTGCAAACACCCGAGTACACACGCGCTCGGATCTCGGCAAGGGAGCCCGACCTGGCCGAAGACGAGTTGGCCGGCGCTATACGCACCCGCGAGGAGCGGAAGCGAATCCTCCATTGGCAGAACCCCGCGCGGTTCACGTTCTATGTGCACGAACAGGCTCTGCGCTTGCAGGTCGGCGATGCCGCGATCATGCATGACCAGTTGCTGCAGGTCGTTCTCACGGCCGCACTGGACAACGTCACGGTTCGCATCGTGCCGAGCGCCGCCGGGGAGCGCTCCGCCTTTGGTGGTCCGTTCCGGTTGATGGAATACGACCAGAACCCGCCGGTCATGTATCTGGATCATGCGTTCGGTGGCCTGATCCTCGAAGACCAGGCATACATCGAGAGTTACTACCAGCTTCTGCCCGCGCTCACTGACATCGCGCTGAATGAGGGAGAATCTCGGGAGTTCGCGGCCAAGCTGGCCGATGCGTACGACCGAGGGAGCCAACCGGATGTCGCTCACCGCATGGCGGAAGAGCAGCTTCAGCGACGGGTCGGGGAGCGATTGCGTGGAAGTGGCGTGGCGGAGCCTCCCACTCCCATCTATGAGTGACGAGGTCGCCGTTCGCGACTCCAAGAACGCCGCCGGTCCCGTGCTCGCCGTTCCCCGCTCCGCCTGGCATCGGTTCCTCGGCTGGCGCCCATGATCACGGAGCCGACGCTCCTCCGGATCAACGAGGCGGTGCAGCTCAGCCACGGCGGCGAGCGGGACGCCGCCCGCCTCCTGTTCACCGAGATCTGGGACGAGATCGGTGGCGAGCAGGGAGATCCCCTGCACCGGTGCACGCTCGCCCATGCGATGGCCGACGTGCAGGACGACGTCGACCAGGAGCTGGTCTGGGACCAGCGAGCGCTGGCGGCCGCCGAACAGCTGACCGACGCGCGAGTGGCGGAGGCCGGGGTGCCGCTCTCGGTCGACGGCCTGTACCCGTCGCTGCACCTGAACCTGAGCGAGTGCTACCGCAAGCTGGGCGACCTCGACCAGGCTCGGGAGCACCTCCGGCTGGCGCAGGCCAAGATCGCACGCTCGGCGATGACGGGTACGGGCAGCTCATCAGGCAGGGTCTGGCGCGGATCGCCGAGCAGTTGCGCTGAGGTCGTTCGCCCTGCGCGAGATCGCTGGCGGCACCCTGGTCGCGGGACCAGAGTGGGCCGCATGAGGCTTCTGGTGCTGGGTGGGACGATGTTCGTCGGGTACGCGGTGGCGGCCGAGGCGCTGCGGCGGGGGCACGACGTGGTGTGTGCGGCGCGGGGGAGTCCGGCCCGGTGCCGGACGGGCGCGACGCTGGTGAAGGTCGACCGGGACGCCGAGGACGGGCTCGCCCCGCTCGCCGGGGAGCGTTCGACGCCGTGGTGGACGTGTCGCCGCTGTCCTACCCGTGGGTGCGCCGGCGCTGCGACGACGCTGGGCGACCGGGCCGGGCACTGGACGTTCGTGTCGACGTCAACGTCTACGCGCGACAACGCGACCCCCGGCCAGACGCCGGCGACCGGGCCGCTGCGTGCCCGCGCTCGAGCAGCACGCCACCCGCGACGAGATGATCGCTCGCCGAGCGAGGACGGCGTCGGCGCTCTACGGCGGCATCAAGGTGGCCAGCGAGAACGCCGTGCGCGACGCCATGGGTGACCGCGCGTTCGTCGTCCGGCCCGGGCTGATCACCGGCTCGTGGGACCGCAGCGACCGGTTCGGGTACTGGCCCGGCCGGTTCGCGCGGGGCGGGCGGGTGCTGGTGCCGGACGTGCCGACCAGCCGATCCAGATCATCGACGTGAAGGACTTGGCGCACGTGGATCGTCGACGCCGGCGAGCGAGCAGCTCGCGGGCACCTTCGACGGCGATCGGCCCGCACCGGCCGCTGACGTCGAGATGCTCGCGGAGATCGCGGCGGCGGTCGGGTTCGACGGGGAGCTGGTGAAGGCGTCGCCGGCGCAGCGTTGACCGAGGCGGGGGTCAACCCGTGGGGCGGCCCGCGGTCGCTGCCGCTGTGGCTGCCCGCCGGAGTACGACGGCATGAAGTCGCACGACGCGACTCCGTCGATCGAGGCCGGTATGCCGGTGCGGCCGCTCGCCGACGCGGTCGCCGACGCGCTGGCCCGGGAGCGGGAGCTGGGGCTCGACCGCGAGCGCAAGGCCGGGCTGTCCCCGACCGAGGAGGAGGAGGTCCTCGCCAAGCTGTAGTCGACCGTGGCAGTCGTCACTGGGGATGACGGAGACGCTTCGACTACATCGTCGATCGGTGCCGGCAGCGCGGGCTGTGTGCTCGCCAACCGGCTGACCGAGGACCCGTCGGTCGCGGGTGCTGCTGCTCGAGGCGGGCGGCGAGGACGACGCCGACGAGGTGCACATCCCGGCCGCGTTCCCGACGCTGTTCAAGACGCGGTCGACTGGAACTACGAGACGGTCGAGCAGAAGCACCTCGGCGGCCGGACCGCGTACTGGCCGCGCGGCGAAGATGCTCGGCGGCTGCTCGTCGATGAACGCGATGATCTACATCCGCGGCAACCGGGCGGACTACGACGGTTGGCGCGACGCGCACGGCGCCACCGGTTGGGGTTACGACGACGTGCTGCCGTACTTCGTGAAGGCCGAGCAGCAACACGCGGCTGTCCGGCCCGCTGCACGGCACCGACGGCCCGCTGCACGTCGAGGACCGCCGGTACACCCACGAGCTGTCCCACGCGTGGGTCGACTCGGCGGTCGCGTGGGGCATGAAGCCGACCGACGACTTCAACGGCGCGACCCAGGAGGGCGCGGGCTCTACCAGGTGACGTGCCACGACGGCCGCCGCTGGTCGACGGCCGACGCGTACCTGCGGCCCGCGCTCGATGCGGTCGAACCTGACCGTGCGCACCGCACGCGCTGGTCGAGCGGATCGTGTTCGAGGGCACGCGCGCGGTCGGCGTGCGGTACTCCGCGCCACGGCGAGGCGGTCGACGTCCGGGCGTCGGCCGAGGTCCTCCTGTCCGGCGGCGCGGTGAACTCGCCGCAGCTGCTGATGCTGTCCGGGCGTCGGCCCGGCCGCGCACCTGCGCGAGCTGGACATCGAGGTCGTCGCGCAACCTGCCCGGCGTCGGCGAGAACCTGCACGACCACCCGGCGACGGCGATCCTGTGGCGCACCAAGGGCACGACGCGACCTGGTCGACCTGGCCACGCCCGGCGCGCACTGCTGCGCTGGCAGCTGACCGGCCGCGGCCCGCTCGCGTCGAACGTCGGCGAGACCGGCGCGTTCTTCCACACGCGGGACGGCCTGCGCCGCGCCGGACATGCAGATCCACGTGGCGCCAACCCTGTTCTACGACAACGGTATGCGCGAGCCGACGGTCCCGGGCTTCACGGCGGGCGCGACGCTGGTGGACGTGGCTCAGCCGCGGCCGGCTGCGGCTGCGCTCGGCCAACCCGCGCGTGGCGGCCGCTGATCGACCCGGCGTACTACGCGGACCCGCCGACCTGGACGCCATGCTGTCCGCGCTGCGCACCCTGATCGAGATCGGCCACGAGTCGCCGCTGGCGCAAGTACCTGGACGGTCCGTTCCTGCCGACCAGCCGAAGTGCGACGGACGACGAGCTGACCGACCACGTCCGCGAGCTGACCCAGACGCTGTACCACCCGGTCGGCACCTGCGCGATGGGCACGGGCGAGCAGCGGTGGTGGACCCGGAGCTGCGGGTGCATGGCATCGATGGACTGCGGGTAGTGGACGCGTCGGTGATGCCCGTGGTCCCACGCGGCAACACCAACGCCCCGACGATCATGATCGCGGAGAAGGCCGCCGACCTGATCCACGGTGCGTGAGGAGCGACTGTTCGACCATCGCCCGAGGTTGGCCTACACGGCATGTGGACCTATTTTCCGGATACGTCTCGAACCTGGCGAGGTACACGCTGCAGATCCAGCGGATGCCGTGGGACGAGGAAGCCGTGGGGACGGTGTCACACTGCGACGTTCGCGGCCGGCGTGCGCGACATCGCCTACCGAAGGATGTGGCTGGCCATGCGCTCGACCGCCCTGCGCATGATCAGCAGGTGTACAAGGCGAGGTCGTCGGTCCACGAGGACGTGACCGGCATCGGCGGAGCGGCTGTACCGGAAACGCTCGACCCGCCGGAGCCGCGATCCCGTAAGTCTGGGAAGGCCGTTAGCCCGGCAGGCCGAGATGGCATAACTCACTGGTCAGGACACCTGACTAGTTCCCGAGCCTCGCGCGCAACGCAGCCCCCACCCCATCCCGGGGGCGGCCCTGTGCCAGTCTATCGGCGCACACCGACAGCACCGGGGCGTGAAGATCCATACGGGCGGGTTGTCCACAGCGGACCTGGCTGTCCACAGGTCTCGAGCTGAGTGGGCGTCAGCGGCGCTTGCCGTGCAGCAGCGTGATCAGCTTCGCCACCGTGGCGTCCGTCTTCGCGGTGCGGGTGAACGTGGTCAGCAGTCAGCGGCGCGCGGAACCGCTGCCGGGCGATGGCCTTGGCGCGGGCGAACTCCTTCAGGCCCTCCGGGCCGTGGATGCGGCCGAAGCCGGACTCGCCGACGCCGCCGAACGGCAGGGACGGGATGCCGGCGAAGCTGATCACGCTGTTCACCGCCGTCATGCCCGACCGCAGCCGCGGCGGCCAGTTCCATGCCGCGCCGCTTCGAGAACACCGTCGACGCCAGGCCGTACTTCGAGTCGTTGGCCTTGGCGATCGCCTCGTCCATGTCGCGCGACCTTCGCGATGGTCAGGGTCGGGCCGAACGTCTCCTCGCGCACCGCCTCCGAGTCCTCCGGGACGTCGACCAGCACGGTCGGCTGCACGAACCGGTCGCCGACCGCGTCCGTCGCCGCCCACCAGCGCGCGGCCGCCGCGGGACGAGCGCGTCCGGCGATGTGCCGCTGGATGATCTTCAGCTGGCCCGGCATGGTGATCGGGCCGATCTGGGCCTCCGGGTCGGCGCCCGCGCGCACGTCGCTCGGCGATCGTCGACGACCTTCGCCACGAAGTCGTCGTACACCTTCTCGTGCACGTACACCCGCTCGACGCCGACGCAGGTCTGGCCGGCGTTCGACATGCCGCCCCACACCGCCGCGTCGGCCGCCGCCGTCGAGGTCGGCGTCCTCGTCGACCAGCAGCGCGTCCTTGCCGCCCGCCTCGATCAGCACCGGGGTCAGCGTCTCCGCGCAGGCGGCCATGATCTTCTTGCCGGTGGCGGGCGAGCCGGTGAACGCGAGCTTGTCGACGCCGGCGCGGCACAGCGCGGCGCCCGTCTCGCCGAAGCCGGTGATCAGCTGGAACACCGGGTGCTCCGGCACGGCCTCGGCGAACGAGTCGGCCAGCCACTTGCCGACGCCCGGGGTGTACTCGCTCGGCTTGAACACGACGGCGTTGCCCGCGGCGAGCGCGTAGGCGATGGAGCCCATCGGCGTGAACACCGGGTAGTTCCACGGGCCGATCACGCCGACCACGCCGAGCGGCTGGAACTCGACCGACGCCGCCTGGTTCGCCATCAGCAGGCCCGGCCGAGCGGCGCTTGCGGCCGAGCACCTTGGGCGCGTGCTTGGCGGCCCACGCGGTGTGGTCGATGGCGAGCACGATCTCCAGCATGGCGTCGGCGTGCGGCTTGCCGGTCTCGGCGTGCACGACCTCGGCGAGCTGCGCGGCGCGGCGGGTGACCACGCCCTTCCAGCGCTGGAGCCGCTCGGCACGACCGGCGAACCCGAGGCCCGCCCACCAGTCGGCCGCCTCGCGGGCCCTGCGCCACCGCGGCCGCGACGTCGTCGGCCGTGTGCACCGGGTAGGTGCCGACCACCTCGTCGGTCGCCGGGTTCAGCGAGTCGAACGTGTCGCCGGTGCTTGGCGGCGGACTCGGCCTGGACGGCGGTCATGCTGGCCTCCCTGTTCGGCGTGCCCGCCTCACGCTACCCGCCGGTAGACGGCTCGGCGAGTAGCCTGGTGACGTGCAGATCGTTCACTTCGGACACTCGTGCGTGCTGTTGGACACCGGCTCGGCCCGGCTGCTGTTCGACCCCGGCACGTTCTCGGCCGGCTTCGAGGACGTCCGCGACCTCGACGCGATCCTGATCACCCACCAGCACTTCGACCACCTCGACGGCGACCGGCTGCCGGCGCTGGTGGCGGCGAACCCGGCGGCCACGCTGGTCGTCGACGAGGGCTCGGCCGCGGAGTTGGAAGCTCGGCCTGACCGCGACGGTCGCCCGGCCAGGCGACTCGCTCACGCTCGCCGGCGCCGAGGTCACGGTGGTCGGCGGCGCGCACGCGACGATCCACCCCGACGTCGCGATGCCGACCAACGCCGGCTACGTCGTGGACCACGGCGCGTTCTACCACCCGGGCGACTCGCTGTTCGTGCCCGAGCAGAAGATCGACGTGCTGGGCCTGCCGATGTCCGCGCCGTGGCTGAAGACCGGCGAGGCGTGTCGACTTCCTGCGCGCGGTCGCCCCGAGGGTGGCCGTCCCGATCCACCAGGCGCTGCTCAACGAGATCGGCACGCAGCTGACCTACAGCTGGTTCACCCGCATGGCGGCCGAGGGCACCGAGGTGCGACCGCTCACGCCGCGCGAACCGTCGGACCTGTGACCAGGCCGGGATAGGTGATCGGCCGGGCGCCGTGGTGCAGCGCGATGTCGACCGCGTCCAGCAGCGCCTTGCGCGGGCCCGAGCGGGTGAGGTCGGCCGTGTCGACCGCCAGGCGGACCAGCCCACCGCGCCGAGCGGTCCGGGCCGCGCCCATGACCAGCGCGAAGCACCACCACGGCTCGGTGCGGTCGCCGAACCCGAAGCCCTGCACCCGTGCGCGCACCGTCCGGCCGATCCGCAGGTCGCGGACTCCCACCAGGTCGGCGCAGAGCTTGAAACCCTTGCGGCGCAACGCGATCAGCGTGCCGGGCGACGCCAGCCAGCGCGGCGGCGCGAAGCCGGTGGTCGCCAGGCCGAGCCGGTCCATCAGGCGGTGGCCGCGGTGAGCCGCAGTCCGGCCTCGTGGGCCGGGAGCGAGGCGAACTCGGCCCGGCGGCGGCCCGCCCGGGTGGTCGTGGCCTGGTCGAAGCCGTGCATCAGGACCGTGTGGCTTCGGGCCCACGACACGACCGTGTCCGGCTGGTCGACCCCGCCGACCCTCGGCGCGAACAGCATCGAGAGCGGCACGCCTCGGGCGGCGAGCTCGGCGGACAGGTCGGCCCCGCGGTCCAGGGTCCACGCTGTTGATCCCGGACAGCGAAACCATCAGTTGAGCGGTCACGCTACAATCACGCCATACGGACCTGACCACGAGGTGACACCCAGACGCCGGTCCGACGAATTCGACCCGTCGGCCAGACTGGGCCAATGAGCTACGACTGGATCTCGTTCACGACCGACTACGGCATCGATGACGGGTTCGTCGGCGTCTGCGAAGGAGTCATCGCGCGGATCTCACCGCCGACGCGCGTGCTCCACATCAGCCACACGGTGCCGCCCCAGGACGTGCGGCGCGGTGCGGCCATCCTCGCGCAGGCCGTGCCCTACCTGCCGCCGGCCGTGCACCTTGCGGTGGTCGACCCCGGGGTCGGCACCGACCGCCGGGGCATCGTGGTGGTGGCTGCCGAGGGTCTGCTGGTCGGCCCGGACAACGGCCTGCTGGTGCCGGCGGCCGAACTGCTCGGCGGCGTGCGGGCCGCGTACGAGCTGGCCGAGCCCGCGTACCAGCTGTCCACCGTGTCGGCCACGTTCCACGGCCGGGACGTGTTCGCTCCGGCGGCCGCGCACCTGGCCGCCGGGGTGGCGCCGGAGAACTTCGGCGCGGCCGTGGACGTGACCGCGCTGGTGCGGCTGCCGGAGCCGGAGACCGTGGTGGAAGCCGGAAAACTGACGTCGGAGATCCTCTACGATCGACACCTTCGGCAACATCCAGCTTGCCGCCACGGGCGCCGACCTGGACGCGAGCGGGCGGCTACCCGGGCAGCGGCGTACACGCGAACCTCAACGGCCGGTCGGTGAACGCCATGGTGGGCCGCACTTTCGGCGAGGTCGGCGCCGAGGGCACGATCGTGTACGTCGACTCGGCGGGCCGGGTGGCGCTGGCGGTCAACGGCGGCTCGGCGGCCGTCGACTTCGGCGCCACACTCGGCGACCAGGTTCGGCTGCTGTTCGCCAGGCCTCAGTAGACCTCGTCGCCGAGCTTGATCATGCCGGGTCGGTCGACCGCCAGTTTGATGCCGAAGCTCACGCCGCCGTCTTCGCGGCGGTAGCCGGCCAGCGTGCGGATCGGTTCGGGGCCGACCATCTCGCCGGTCGGCTGGTCGACCATCGTCACCTGGCAGCGGATGTCGGGCTTCACCTAGCGCAGTACCGCGTCGCCGATGGTCAGGTCCTCAGGTGGTCCTCGCCGTACGGGTCGACGCCGGCCAGGACCAGGTTCGGGCGGAAGCGCTCCATGGGGACCGGTTCGGCGCCGCTTTCCAGGATGCGGGCGTTGAGGTCGTCGAGCGACGCCAGCGAGGTGGCGTGCAGGGCTGTGGAGTCGGTGAACCCGACCTGGCCGTGGTGCTCGTCGACCTGGCGGTCGAAGTCGGGGGCCGTGCGGGCCAGTCGCACGGGCTGGCCGAGTACTTCGCTGGCCCACTCGGCGACGTCGTCACCCTGGTCGACGCCCTCGAGTGCCCAGATCTTGTGCAGGGTCACGGGCACCCTCGGGCCGTCCAGCTGCACGTCGAGCGTCAGGTCCGCCACGCCGGGCGCGGCGAGGGTCAGCTTGGTGCCGTCGTGGACCACGGTCGGTCGGATGGTGGCCAGTGCCTGGGTGGTGCGCTGGCAGCGGAAGGTGCCGTCGGGTGTGACGAACACGAACCGGCGATCGTGTGCCAGTCCGGCGGGCGTGACCTCGGCATGCTCGGCGGCCACGCCGGCACAGCCCTTGATCGGGTAGTAGAACAACGCGGAGACGGTGACCACGCCTGCAGGGTACCTAGGGCGTCGACTTCATGGTCCGCAAAACCTCGCCCGCCACCAGGACGGCACTCTCGCAGGGATCCTTCACCCCGACGAACTCCTGCGCCAGCAGGACCGCTACCTCGAACGTGATCTCATCCGACGTGCCGATGTCGATGGTGCATCCGCCGTTGGGTCGATCGTCTGTTGCGCCGCACGACCACCGCCGGGTACCCCTCGATCGGCGGCAGCTCCTCGAAAACTCGAGCTTGCCATCCTCGTTGGCCTGATAGGTCGCGCTCAATCCGAATGGGTACTCGTCGTGAAAGGCGATGTAGACGCGTGCCCTGGCGTCTGTGAGTCCACCAAAGTGACAAGCGTTGCCGAGCGCCCCATCCTGCGCCTCGCCCGGATAGCCGAGATTGAATTCCTGCGCTTGCGACGCGGTGAGAGCCAGGCACGGGTCCTGCTGGTAGCGAGTTGTGTCCAGCGGGTTTTCGACAGCCGGTGCGCCTGCGTAGGGCAACTCCTGATCGTCGGGCTCCTCGCTGACCGATGTCTGGGTTTCGCTGGTGGGTGCCGGCAAGGGACTGCCTTCACTGCTTGTGGTGCAGCCAGCAACGACCGCCACAGCCGATAGAGCGGCCAGCGCAGCGAGCAGTCGACTGAACATGATCAAAATCCCGCCCGAGAGCCGTCGTTGCCGGGTTGGCCGGCCGTACCGATCTCGACAACATTCACACGCTCGATGCCGAGATAGTCGTGCAATGTGTCTTGAAAAGACTGCGCCTGCGCGTAGCAGTAGTCGCGATTGTTCAGCAGATAGGCGCGATAGGCCTCGCCCGAGGCGTTGGCCGCATCGGCATGAGCGCTGCTCGCGAAGTCCAGTCCCGGTCCCTTGATGTATGTCAACACATCTGTCTCGAGGTAGGACTTGTCGTAGCTCTCGGCGAGTTCCAGCCAATCGGTGATCAGGGTTCGCATGGTGTCTTCGTCGAACTCGTAGCTGCCGCTGGTGATGGCGCCCTGCGTGGTGCTGCCAGCGATGTTCTGCAGTGCCGTCATGGCGCTGCGGTCCAGTTGGCCTTCCACTTCCCCTCCAACTGCTCTCCGTTACGGAAAGACTACCGTCAGAGGATGGCCGCCGGGGTGTAGTTGGCCGCACCCGGGTGGTGGGCTGCCACGTCCGCGACGCGCTTTGCCACTGCTGCCACCTGAGCGCCCGCCACGCCGGTGAAGGGGAGGCGGTCGGCCAGCAGGGCGTCCAGGGCTGACCGGTCCAGGGGGATTCGCTCGTCCGCGGCCAGGCGGTCCAGCAGGTCGTTGCGTTCGATGCCCTGCTCGCGCATGGCCAGGGCGACCGCCACCGCGTGTTCCTTGATCGCCTCGTGGGCTGTCTCCCGGCCCACGCCCGCCTGGACGGACGCCATCAGCACCTTCGTCGTGGCCAGGAACGGCAGGTAGCGGTCCAGCTCGCGGGCGATCACCGCCGGGTACGCGCCGAACTCGTGCAGCACCGTCAGGAAGGTCTCCATCAGGCCGTCCAGAGCGAAGAACGCGTCCGGCAGCGCCACCCGTGCGCACGACCGAGCACGACACGTCGCCCTCGTTCCACTGGTCGCCTGCCAGTTCGCCGACCATCGAGGCGTAGCCGCGCAGGATCACGGCGAAGCCGTTCACGCGTTCGCTCGATCGGGTGTTCATCTTGTGCGGCATGGCCGACGAGCCGACCTGGCCGGGTCGGAAGCCCTCCGTGACCAGTTCGTGGCCGGCCATCAGCCGGATGGTCCTCGCCAGGCTCGACGGGGCGGCCGCCACCTGGACGAGCGTGGTCACCACGTCGTAGTCGAGCGACCGCGGGTAGACCTGGCCAACGCTGTCGAACACCTGGGAGAACCCGAGGTGGGCGGCCACGCGGCGCTCCAGCTGTCCAAAGTGGACTGGTCGCCGCCCAGCAGGTCGAGCATGTCCTGCGCCGTGCCGACCGGGCCCTTGACGCCGCGCAGGGGTACCGCTCGATCAGGTTGTCGAGCCGCGCGTACGCCACCAGCAGCTCGTCGGCCGCCGTGGCGAACCTCTTGCCCAGCGTGGTGGCCTGCGCGGCCACGTTGTGCGAGCGGCCGGCCATCACAGTCTCGCCGTGCTCGACGGCCAGCGCCGCCAGCCGGACGAGCACCGCGACCGTCCGGTCCCGCACGTGTTCGAGCGACCGCCGCACCTGCAGCTGCTCGACGTTCTCCGTGAGGTCCCGCGACGTCATGCCCTTGTGGACGTGCTCGTGGCCGGCCAGCGCGTTGAACTCCTCGATGCGGGCCTTCACGTCGTGGCAGGTGACCCGCTCGCGTGCGGCGATCGACTCGAGATCGACCTGGTCGACCACTCGCTCGTAGTCGGCACCACGCCGCTGTCCACCCCGATGCCCAGCTCGGCCTGCGCGCGCAGCACGGCCAGCCAGAGCTGGCGTTCCAGGACGATCTTGTGTTCCGGCGACCAGAGAGTGGCCAGCTCGACCGAGGCGTAGCGGCCGGCGAGCACGTTGGGGATCCGCGGCTTGGACGTCACGTTTGCCCAGCTTACGGGGTCATGGCGTACGGCCGACGGCTACCGCGGCAACGCCGGGTCGGTCACCAGCCCGATGAGCGCGTCCACGTCGAAGACGCCCGCGCTCGTCGTACTGGCGCTCACCATGGTGCCGCCCGGGGTGACCAGCAGTACGGCGAAGTCGCCCTTGGCCGGCCCCTGGTAGACGTGCAGGCGGCCGTCCTCGGGACCGGTCAGGTCGTCGGTCATCACGTAGCCGTCGGGCGGGACGGCCAGATCACCCGTGCCGAAGGTGAGGACCTCGTCGGTCCCGCACCACCCGGTAGACGGTCACCGGGCAGGCCGACATCTGTTCCAGTCGCACCTTCGGCGCGTGGGTGGTGATGATCTTCACCAGCCCCGGCACTGTGCCGAAACAGTCGACGGTGGTCGGGGGCGGGGTGGGCGTCGGCGTCGGCGCGGCGGCCACGGGTATCGGCCGTGGCTCCTCCGCGCGACCGCCGTACGCCAGGCCGACGGCCATCATGGCCACGGCCACCGCACAGGTCGCCGCCACCGCGCCGAGGATCGCGCGTCGCCGGCCGGCACGCGCCACCAGTTCGTCCACATCGAGGTCCAGCCGCGGCTCGTCGAGCCGCACGGCGCGCAGCCGGTCCTCGATCACCGTGCACCCCTACAGGTCGAAGCGGGGGTCGGTGGCCAGCTCGCGGAGCAGCTCGGCACCCACCGGCAGTGACGGGTGATAGACGGGAACGGTCTGGCTGGTGGGGTCGTAGTTGTAGCCGCTCACGAACACCGTCCCGCCGGAGTCCCGGAAGTGGTGCGCCGACACGATCTTGCCCTCGCCCGTGTCCTCGGCCGTGGTCACCACGTAGCCGTCGTCGGCGGCACCCTGCTGGATGCACGTGCCCGTCGCGCACACCTCGGCCGGCGACTGGTCGTTCTGGCCGGGGGCGTACACGTTCACCGCGATGCCGTACCTGGCGCCGTCGACCGTGAACGTGGCGAAGGCGTTGAGGTAGTTCTGGTCGTCGAAGACCGCGCCCTCCGCCTCGCCGCCGAACGGACGGACCTCGAAGTCCGTGGCGTCGGGCATCAGCGTGGGCAGCAGCTCCTGCAGGCTCGAACGCATCTCGTTGGCCCGCCCCTGCAGTTCGTCGGCCGTGTAGTTGACCGGCTCGGTCCCGGGCGGCGGCCACTCGAACTCCTGGGGCGACTGCGAGGGAGTCGCCGGGTCGGCCTGACCGGTCGCGGTCGGCTGGTCGGCCGCCGTTACCCCACCGCCGTCGTTCAACGTGAGCGGCACGACCACCGCCGCGGCCACCACGGCGACCGTGGCGACGCCGACCGACAGGAGCGCGCGTCGGCGGACCCGCTGGCGAGCGGTGTCGACCAGGGCGTCCGGGTCGAAGTCGAGCGGCGGTTCACCCGCCACCGCCTCCCGCAAGCCGTCACGTACGTCGTTCTCACTCACGACGTCTCCTCGCAGGCTCGGATCCGCCGCTCGCGGTGACCCTGTGACATTGGTTCGCTCGCAAGCTCGCTCACAGCGACACCCTCCTTCCCGGTCCCAATTCCTCCGCCGACAACCGCGCGACCGACGCACGCAACGCGTCGAGACCGCGGGCCGTCTGGCTCTTGACCGTGCCCTGCGAGCAGCCCATGACCTCGGCCGCCTCGGCGACGGACAGGTCGTCGAAGTACCGCAGCACCAGCACCGCGCGCTGCCTCGGCGGCAGCCGCAGCAGGCCCCGGTGCACCAGGTCCTTGCCCACATCCGTTCGGTGCCGTCGGCCGGGTCGGCGCTCGCGTCGTGCGCGTTCCGGCACCTCGGCCTCGCTGCTCCGAGCGGCGCCACGGCCTGCGCTTCTCGTCCAGCCAGGTGCGCAGCAGGACCGTGCGGCCGTAGTTGGCGAGGCTCTCGTCCTTCTGCACCCGCGACCACGACCGGTAGATCTTGATGAGGGTGGTCTGCATCAGGTCCTCCGCGAGATGCCAGTCACCGCAGAACAGGAACGCCGACCTGCGCAACGAGGCGGCGTAGCCGACGGCGAACCGGCGAAAGCTCTCCTCGTCGGACTGTCGCATGTGGCCCCCTTCCGACCGTTACCCACGACGCGGGGCGCCGGAAGGTTGCATCAGTGCGACTCGGGTGGAGCAATTCGCGCAGCATGCGGCGCGCGACGGCGCGGGGGTCCGGGTTGATCTCGATCAGCGCGTTCACCACGGCGCCGTCGACCAGCGCGATCAGCTGCTCGAGCCGGCGTGCGTCGACGTCGGCCCCGCAGCGGGCGAAGACCTCGAGCAGCAGCCCACGCAGCTCGGCGCCCAGCTCCTGCATCATCGGCCGCAGGTAGGGGCGGCGGAACGTGGCGACCAGCCGCTCGTAGCGGAGCAGCACCAGCTCGGCGTCCAGGTCGCCGGCGGGCGGGCCGAGCAGCTGGTCGAGCACCAGGTCGATGACCGAGTCCAGGCCACGGCTGCGCTTCGGGAGCCGCTCGAGCAGCGCACGGCCGCGGTCCAGTTCCTGGCGGCCGTGATGTTCGACGGCGGCGGTGATCAGCTCGTCGAGCGAGTCGAAGTAGTAGGTGGTCGACGCGAGCGGCAGACCGGCCCGCTCGGCCACCGCGCGGTGGCGGACCGCGTCGAAGCCGCCCTCGACCAGCAGCGCCGCCGCGGCCTCGACGAGCGCCTGGCGACGCCGCTCGCCCTTGGGGGTGCTGGCGGCCGTCATGGTCGGTCGATCGTGCCAGGTCGCTCGGCGAGCGGTCAGTAAGCCTGCTCAGCTCTGGGCGACCGCCCACAACTCGTTGCCGTAGGGAGCCGGCAGGTTGCTGTCCGACGCCTCGCTGACCACCACGACGGTGCCGCCCATGGGGCCTTCAGCCTCGGCGCGCACGTTCTCGGGCGCCAACGGCCAGTCGGGCGCTCCGGACTCGGGATCGAGCACCACTACCGACACGGTGCCGGGCCTCCGTCGTCGACGACGTCGAAGGCCGCGCCCAGAGAGTCGGCGGGGCAGGAGAGCGAGACGGGGAAGGCGTCCTCGGCTCGAATATTAGCGGCGGCCGGGAGCTCGCCCGCGAGGGCAGCAGCGAGCTCCCGGTCCGCCTGTTCGCACCCACTAGGAGTGCCGGCGGGCCCCGCAGGCCCGCCATTCCCATCCGAAGAGCCCCCCTGCTTGGGCGTCTCCGGCGGGAAGTCTTCTTGATCGCCACGCTCTGTTTGCGGTGCGTGCGACGTCTCTCGTCAGGTAACTCGTATGGAGCAGCGTTTCCGTTACCGAAAGAGGTTCCGTCACCCGCTGCGGTTGCCGACTCCACGAACCGGGCCCTGTCCACAATGCCACGCCCAGCGCCGCCGCGCCCGCCAGTAGCGCCACACCAAAGGCGGAACCTGCCAGTACCCCATTCCGGTGACGGACGCGCTGGCGCTCCGACTCGGCGGTCACGTCGCCGTGGTCGAACGTTGGCGGCGGCGTGTCCGCGACCGCGTCTTTCAGCAGCTCAGCGAGCCTTTTCTCGTCCATCTACGCCACCTCCTCGCCGTGCTCACGATGCCGACCTCAGGTCGTCCAGCGTGTCCCCGAGCGCCTCCCGCAACGCGGTCAGCCCTCGGGCTGTCTGGCTCTTCACGGTCCCCTGGGAGCACTTGAGCGCCTCGGCCGTGGCCGCGACGTCCAGTCCCTCGAGGAACCGCAGGACGAGCACCGCACGTTGCCGGGCGGGCACCCGCCAGACCGTCGAGCAGCGCCGACCGCGTCGCCACCGAGTCGCCGACCTCGCGATCCGTGGTCGGTCCCTCCGGCAGCTCGTCGACGAACCGCTCCCGCCGCCATGGGCGCCGGGACTCGTCGATCACCGCACGCACCAGCGTCCTGCGGACGTAGGCGTCCAGGGCCCCGCGGTCCCGGATCTTGCGCCATCTGCCGGTGCAACGCGACGAACGCGGTCTGCGCGAGATCGTCCGCACGGTGCCAGTCACCGCACAGCAGGTACGCGGATCTCCGCACGGCATCTCGCCGCGCCGCGAAGTACTCCGCGAAGTCCTGCTCGTCGCGCTGATCCACGCGAACTCTCTCCGCTCGTCGTCTGCATACGGGGGACGTAATGTGCGGCGCCCACGGTTGCATGCCCCGTCGATGAGACTTACGCCACCCCTTACCCGGACATGAAGGTAGACGCGTCGGACGCCCCTGAGGATGCTTTCACGGCCATGTGGTGTGATCAGATCGTGACCAAAGTGCGGGAGATCGACCTCCGTTCGGACACCGTCACCCAACCGGACGAGCCCATGCGGCTCGCCATGTCGAGCGCCGAGGTCGGCGACGACGTGCTGGACCGCGACCCGACGATGCGCAGACTCGAGGAGCGGGCCGCCGACCTGCTCGGCGTCGACGCCACGCTGTGGGTGCCGAGCGCGACGATGGGCAACCTCATCGCGCTGACGCTGCACCTGAACCGGGGCGACCGGTTCCTCGCCCCGCGGGGCGCGCACGTGCTGGACAACGAGCTGGGCGCGGCCGCGTGGCTGGCCGGCGGCATGCCGGAGGCGGTCGACTGGGGCGAGTGGCCGGGCCGGATGCCCGTGGAGGCGGTGCGGGCGGCCGCCGGGCGGTCGGGGCCGTACTACGCGCTGCGCACCACGCTGTTCTGCCTGGAGAACACCCACAACGCGGCGGGCGGCACGGTCACCCCGCCGGACGAGCACGCCAAGCTGGTCGCCACCGCGCGGGACGTCGAAGTTACGGGTGCACCTCGACGGCGCCCGCCTGTGGCACGCGTCGGTGGCGCTGTCGGTGCCGCCGGCCGCGCTGACGGTCGGCGTGGACACCGTGCAGGTGTGCCTGAGCAAGGGTCTCGGCGCACCGGTCGGCTCGGCTGGTCGGCGGCACGAAGTCGTTCGTGGAGGAGGCCCGCCGGGTCAGGAAGATGCTGGGCGGCGGGGTGCGGCAGGGCGGGATCCTGGCCGCGGCCGGGCTGGTCGCGCTGGACCGGGTCCAGTCGCTGGCCGAGGACCACGCGAACGCGACGGTGCTCGCCGCCGGCCTGGCCGAGCTCGGCTGGGAGGTCACGCATCCGGAGACGAACATCGTGCTGGCGTCGACTCCCGACGCGGGCGCGACCCTGGCAGCGTTGCGGCGCGTCGGTGTGCTGGCCGTGCCGATGCTCGGCCGGGTCCGGTTCATCGCGCACCGCGACGTGGACTCGGCCGACATCAGCGAGGTGCTCGACCGGATCGCCGGCGTGAACGGTCGCTAGCGGATCTGCTTGCGGTCGCCGCCGCCCTTGACCGTGGCGTAGCCGACGCCGCCGACCAGGCGACGACCGCGCCCACGATCACCAGCGTCAGAACCGCCTTGAACACGAAGCCGATCACGGCGAATGCCACCCAGATGACGATGATCGCGCCGATGATCTTCAACAACATGCTTGCCATCCTCCCCGAGAACCGGCCGTTCCCGTACCGGTGAACGACTGGCGCTCATCGGCAGTTCCTAGTCAACCAGAGCGAATGCCCACCACATCGGGGAAAACTCCCTCAGGGTGCGAGCCAGTTGCCGAGGCGGTCCAGGCCGGTCTCGATGTCGGCGGCCGGCCCGGAGAACGAGAACCGGACGAACCGGTGGCCGTCGACCGGGTCGAAGTCGATGCCCGGGACGATCGCGAGACCGGTCTCGGCGAGCAGGCGCTGGCAGAAGCCATGGTGTCCGTGGTCAGGTGCGAGACGTCGGCGTAGGCGTAGAACGCGCCGTCGGCCGGCGCGATCTTGTCGATGCCCAGCTCGTTGCAGCCCGGCGACCAGCCGGTCGCGGTTGGCCCGGTAGCCGGCCACGTGCGCGTCCAGCTCGTCGTAGGACTCCGCTCGAACGCGGCGGTCGCCGCGTGCTGGGACAGCGCCGGCGGGCAGATGGTGAAGTTGCCGGTCAGGCAGTCGACCGCGCGGAGCAGCCGCTCCGGGACCAGCAGCCAGCCGAGCCGCCAGCCGGTCATCGCGAAGTACTTGGAGAACGAGTTGACCACGATGGCCTCGCGGGAGAACTGCCACGCCGAGGTCGGGGCGTCCTCCCCGTACGGGATGCCGTGGTAGATCTCGTCGCTGACCAGCTGGACGCCGCGCTCGGCGCACCAGCCGGCGATGGCCGCCAGCTCACCGGCCGGCAGCACGGTGCCGGTCGGGTTCGCCGGGGCGGCGACGATGAGGCCGTCGAGCGGGCCGGCGTTCGCCAGCATGTCGACGGTGGGCTGGAAGCCGGGTGTCCGCACCGCACGGCAGCTCGACGACCTCGCAGCCGAGCGCGGTGAGGATGTTGCGGTAGGCGGGGTAGCCGGGCCGGGCCAGCGCGACCCGGTCGCCCGCGTCGAACGCCGCGAGGAAGGCGAGCAGGAAGCCGCCGGACGAGCCGGTGGTGGCGACGACGTCCATCGGGTCGACGTCCAGGGCGTACCGCTGGTCGTAGTGGCCGGCGATCGCGTCCCGCAGCTCGGGGATGCCGAGCTGCTCGGTGTAGCCGAGCGGGCCGTCGAGTGCGCTGGCCGCGGCCTGCCGAGAACGGCGCGTGGTGCCGCGGCCGACGGTTGCCCGGCGGCCAGCGACACCACGTCCCCCTTGGCGCGCTGCCGCGCGTTGGCCGCGGACAGCACGTCCATCACGTGAAAGGGCGGGACTGTTCGCCCGGGCGGCGACATTCAGCAGGCGGTCGACATGCCCCCAGCCTGCCCGCCAGCTCACCTCGCACCGACCCGGGCCGGCACCAGCTCCTCGTCCCGGCTCCGGCGTGCGCTGCCGCAGCACGGTCACCGCGAGGACGACCGCCACGGTGACCAGCCCGGCCGCCACCCCGAACGCGAGCCGGTAACCGCTGGTCATGGCCTCGACGGCCACCTCGCCCTCGGCGAGTAGCCCGTTCGTGTGCGACGTTGCCAGGGTGGCAAGCACCGCGAGGCCGAGCGCCCCGCCCACCTGCTGGGTGGTGTTGACCAGTCCGGACGCGACCCCCGAGTCGTCCTTCGTGGCGTCGGACATGGCGAGCGTCATCATCGCGGGGAAGCCGAGCCCGGCACCGACGCCCATGAGCACGGTCGACGGGGAAGAAGTCGACGAGGTAGTTCGCGTCGACGGGCGCGCGGGTGAGCAGCATGCCAGACCCACCGCGATCAGGCCGAGCGCGCCGATCAGCACGTTCCGCTCCCCGAACCGGGCGTTGACCCGCGCCGACGCGCCGAGCGACAGCGCACCGATGCCGACGCCGACGGGCAGGAAGCCGAGCCCGATCTGCAGCGGGTCGTAGCCGAGGACCCGCTCCAGGTAGAGGGCGCCGAGGAAGAACATGCCGAACATGCCGGCGACCATGAGCACCTGGATGAGGTTGGCGCCCGCGACGTTGCGGGAGGCCGAGGATCCGCAGCGGCAGCAGCGGGTTGGCGACTGTGCGCCTGGCGGACGACGAACCCGGCGAGCAGAGCGACCGCGCCGGCGCCGACCAGCAGCGTGTGCGCGGAGCCCCAGCCGTGGTCGGCGGCCTTGACGATCGTGTAGACGCCCAGCATGAGACCGCTGGTGACCAGCAGCGCGCCGAGCACGTCCGCGCCTTCGCGGAGTCCGATGCCCTGCTCACCGGGCACCGCTCCGCACGGCGAGCAGGAACGCGACGACGCCGATCGGGCACGTTCACGAAGAAGATCCAGTGCCAGCTGATGGCCTCGGTGAGCACGCCGCCGGCGAGCAGCCCGATCGACCCACCGGCCGCGGCGACGAAGCTGAAGACGCCGATGGCCCTCGCCTGCTCCCCCTTCTCGGGGAACATCGTGACGATCATGCCGAGGATGACGGCGGCGGCCATGGCGCCGCCGACCCCCTGGATGAACCGCGCGCGCGATGAGCAGTCTCCTGGCTGGTGGCGAGCCCGCAGAGCAGCGAGGCGACGGTGAAGACCGCGATGCCGGCGAGGAACATCCGCTTGCGGCCGATGAGGTCCCCGGTGCGGCCGGCGAGCAGCAGCAGACCGCCGAAGGGGATGAGGTAGGCGTTGATCACCCAGGCCAGGCCGGACTGGGAGAAGTCGAGGTCCGCCTGGATGACGGGCAACGCGACGTTCACGATGGTGCCGTCGAGGATGATCATCAGCATCCCCGCGCACAGCACGACCAGCGCGAACCAGCGCGAGTCGCGTTGCTTACCAACGATCTGGGACATGTGAAGACGCCTCCTGGTTGTGATTCCAGGAGGGACCGTAACAGATAGTCTGATTCCAGACGATCTGCTGTGAGACTAGCTACAGTCACCTGCGACGACCGTTCCGGCACTGGAGGGGTGTGGAGAGCCGGCCTTCGACGAGCAGGGTCAGTCCTGCCACGAAGCCGGGCGGATGTCGTCCGGAAGGGCCGCCAGGACGTCGCGGTAGACGCCGGCCACGACTCCTGGGCCTCGCCGGCCACCCGGACACCCTCTCGGTCACCACGATGATCCGGGCGCGGCGGTCCGTGGGCGACGTCTGCCGCTCGACCAGGCCGGCCTTCTCCAGTTCGTCGACGGTCACGACCATCGTCGTCTTGTCGAGCTGACACATGTCCGACAGGCTGGATCTGGGTCTGGTCACCGGTGCAGCGCGGTACGCAGCACGCAGTTGCCGCTCGGGGTGATGCCCAGCCCGGCCAGCGCGGCGGTCAGCTCCGTCGACAGCACGTGGCTGGCGTGCGCGAGCAGGAACGCGAGGTCCGCGCTCCTCGACGCGGTCTGTTGCCATGTCCCAGGTTACGCCGATAGATCCGCTACCAGATAATCCGGCGGCCGACGAATCAGTACCCGACGTAGACCCCGCCACTCGCGGTCGCCTTGATGCCCGGCACGTTCGCCAGCGAGCCGTACCGCGAGAGCGCGTAGTTGACGCCGGCGCAGATGTTGTCCACCGGGTTCCAGATGTCGTCGTGGCCAGGCAGCTTGTAGCAGTTGAACGTCGGGTCGATGCACTGCATCAGGCCCTTCGACGGGGTGCCCTTCGCGGCATTCGAGTCCCAGTTGTTGATCGCCTGCGGGTTGCCGCCCGACTCGTGCTGGATGATCTGCCAGATCCGCTGGGCGTCGGCCTCGCTGACGTTGATGCCGTTCTGGCGCGAGGATCTCGATCGCCTGCTTGATCCACTCCTGCACGTTGCCCGGCGGCGGGCCCCGGCCGGCGGGCCGCCGCTCGAGCCGAGGCCGCCGCCGCCAGCCGCCGCCACCGCCGCCGCGAACTGCTGCTGCTTGCCGTTGGAGCCGTACCGGAGCTGACGGGTCTCTGCTGGCCGCCGCTGGTCGGTGCCGGCCGGTTTCGTCTCGGCCGGTGGCGTCGGGATCCACTCGATCGGCTGGCCCGACTGCGGCGTGAACGGCTGGGTGTTCGGCTGCGGCAGCGCGGAGTACGTGGTGGCGGGTGCCTTGCTGGCCGTTGATCGCCGTGAGCGGCGGCGCGCGAGCGTCTGCTCGGTGCCCTCGAGGTGGGTGTCGATGTCGCCGGCGACGCCCGAGCAGATGTTCGCGGCGTCATCGATGTCGAACTCCTGCGGCGGGAGCTGCGGGTTGCTCGCGGCGCCAGTTGCGGATGTCGGTGAGGCCCTGCTCGCAGCGGGTGGAGATGTAGGTCTTGGCGCCGTCGATCGCCTCGGCCGCGCTGGTCAGCGCGGTGGCGGCGTCGGACATGGCGGTGCCGATGTCGGTGCCGGCCGCGGCTTGAAGCGGCCCATGTAGGCGACGAACCCGTCCGCCGAGGTGCCCTCCCAGGCCGCGTCGAGCGTGGTGACTCCGCCGGCCACCTCGCCGCCGTAGGTGACGACGTTGCCGGCCGCCGTGGTCAGCCGGGTGGCCGCGGACGTGATGGCCGCGGGATCCGCGTCTTGCCACCTTCGTTCGCCGCGGTGGCGACCGCGTCGCCACCCGCGTATCCGGCCAGGGTCTCCGCCGAACTCACTGGTCCCCGCCTAGACCTGCCGTACCGAGGCCGCCGAGTCGCTGCCCGCGTGCTCGGTGTTCTGGACGGTACGGCAGATCGCGTCCAGTGCGCGCGGCCACCCCTTCGAGCCGGTTCTCGGCGGCGGCCAGCTCGTCGTGCATCACGTCGTTCAGCGCGTCGACCGCGCTGGACAGCGCCGGCCGAACTCGGCAGCGTGCCGTAGGCAGCCGGCGTTCCGCACATCTCGGGGAAGGTGTCGGAGACCTCGCCGAACTTCGCCTTGTAGTCCTGTGCCTTCTGCATGCAGCCGTCGATCGCCGTCGATGTTGTACGTGGGCACTGTCCACCCCCTGTTTCCGCACGTCAGACGACTCCCCGTGACGTGCGGTTCCACCCACCCTAGATCTCGTCGAGCAGTTCCCGCACGCAGAGCGCGATGCGTCTGTTGTCGGCCGGGGTGACCGTGCTCCACTCCGGCCGTCGGCGTTCGGCTTGGCGAGATAGACGTAGCGGCCGCGGTCGGTGTCGTGGAAGGCGACGACCCGGTCGGCACGCACCATCCGCTGGTCCCGCAGCAGGCGGCTGGCGCCGAACTGGCCGCGGACGCCCATGCCGGCGACCATGTCGGCCATGGTCTTCGCGTCCGAGCTGGGGATGCCGCCTGGGCGAGGACGGCCGCGAACTCCCGCAGGTCGCCGCGGGACTCCCGGTCGGCTTCCTTGAGGATGTCGGTCGGCATGGTCACCGAGTAGCCGGGCCCGGGCGGGGTGTCGCCGGCGATGGCGACCGTGGCCTCGGCGATGGCCGTCTCCCGCGCGGGGATCAGCCAGACCTCCGGCCCGTCGACGGCCGCCAGCAGCGCGGTGGTCCCGGAGACCACGCGCGAGCGAGGAGATGCGGTGGTCGGTCCACACCCAGCCGTCGATGCTGAGCTGGGGGTAGGCGAGCAGAGCCAGCCGGTCGGCCAGCTCCGGCGTCGCCCGGTCGCCGCTCGCCAGGCCGCGTTCGGCCAGGTCGGCGAGGGCGCCCGCCACCAGCTTCGCCCGCTCGGTGTGGGTGCGGCCTGGGCTGGGCACGGTCAGCGCCTCGTGCTTGCGTGGGAGCCGCTCCAGCTCCCACAGCACGTCGAACTCGAGCTTCGAGAGAACGACGGTTTTGTCGGCCATCTGCCTCTAGTCGTCCTCGTCGCCGATCGACTCGGGCGCCACGACCCGGTCGTCGTCGAACACGTCGGTGGAGTCGACGCCGTAGCGACGCACGTGCTCCTGGTCCTCCTCGCCCTCGGCGCGCCGACCGGCGGCCGGTTGCATGATCGACCCGGCCCCGCGGCCGGTCTTGGCGCCGTACCGCTCGGCGTTACGCGCCGCGCGGGCCTCGTCGTCGGGGGCGCTACCGAGGGGGACGCCGTTCTTGAGCGCTCCCGGCGGGCGAACCCCGCGGCCGACTCGATCTCGCTCAGCTCCGGCACCGGCACCACCAGCGCCGCCGGCCCCCATCATGGCGGCGGCGTCGGCCATGAGCAGCGGCCCTGGCCGAAGCCCGGGCGGCAGCCCACCGGTCGTGGGCGGCGTCGCGCCGGGCGGCAGACCCGGTGGGCGGCAGTCCAGCAGTGGGCGGCGGCGTGCCGGGTGGCAGTCCAGTGGTGGGCGGCGGCGTTCCACCGCCGGGCGGCAGGCCGACGTTGTGTGGCCCGTTGGGTCCACCGCCGGGTCCGGCCCCTTGGGTGCTGGGCACTCCGCCGTTGGAGAACCCGGAGACGTTGGTGACACCGATCTGGTTCTCCACCGGCTGGGCGACGAGGTTCATCCCGGGCGGCACGGGGAGGGCACGCGACCGGTTGAGGGCGTCGGAGCTGCTGTTCTGGTAGCCGGTCATGGAGTCGACGGCCTGCTCACGAGCGGCGTTGGTGGCTTTGACCTCTTTGGCGTGATCGGTCGTGTGACCGAAAATTCCAGCGATCTGGTCGAAGCCGTTTTCCTCAGTGGGCCCGCGCAGAGTCTGCGAGTCAGGCGCGCCGTTGCGGGTGTTGGAGAAGGAATCGCCCTGGTCGGTCGACGCCCTTGGCGGAGTCGGTCGACCGGCTCGATGGCGTCCTCGGCGTAGATGGTGGCGCTCTCAGTGGCGGCGGTACCCCCGTCTGCCGCCTGCGCCCTGCCAGACGACCCCGATCTCTGCCAAGCTGGCTGCGCAGCACTTCGTCGGTCGCCGCCAACCCGAACGCGATGCGCATCAACGACCGCCACCGCGTCTTGCAGACGTGTCGGTACCCGCCCCGTTCCGGAGGCCGTCGATCTGCTCGGCGAGTCCCGAGTTGTCGAACCCGTTGAAGCGGATGTCGCTGAGCCCGTAGTCCCCGTTCATAGCTGCCTCACCTCAACGTCTGCAACGTCGCGACGGCCATCTCGGCCACCTGTGTGCTCCTTTGACAGAGTTCGTCGCCCGTCAGGTCTTCGCTGACCGGCAGCATCTGACAGTGGAGCTGCTGTCCTTCGCGACCCCGACCGCGACCGCACAGTCCTTGTCCTCGACGCCGACGAGCCGTGAATTCGGCAGCCGGGAACCCACCGACGTCGAATACTTCCGCCGTCTGAATTCGTTCTCGCAGCCAGAAGCTGACATCCGTCGTCGGTCACGGCGATCACCGTGTACGTCACGAACGGCTCCGACTTCGTCACGTCGAAGCATGCATTCCTTCATGCCCTTGAAGATCTCAACGCCGCCCGCCTCATCCGTTTCGGCCGAATCCACTGTCAGCTCAGCTCGCTGAGCGTCGGTGAACAACGTGCACGGGTCCAGATCGGCGACAGACGAGATTCACGCGGCGGAGGCGGCAAGTCCTCGACTGTGAAGTATCTGACGAGGGCGGCTGCTCTTCGTCGGTGCTGGTCTGCTCGACATCTGAAGCCGGTGTCGCAACCCCCGGCTCCTCGTCCGCACACCCCGCAGTGGTCACCACCAACAGCGCCGACCAGGGAAAACAGTCGCGATTCGCTTACGCACTCTGGTTCCCGAACGCCGCCTCGATCTCTTCCTCGCGTGTAGCCGTATGCCTTGGCCGCGTCGCCCAAGCTGCACAGCCAGCCTGCCGCAGCCCGGCGATGTAGTCAGCGACCCGATTCTGGTAGGAGTCTTCGTTGTTGACCAGCAAGTCGTTCCACGCCTCGCCACCCGAGTACTGACCTCGTCGTTGCCAGGAGGCGAAATACGCAGGTCCCGCGGTTGCCTCCAACCAGTTCTCGTCTGAGGTCGTCGGCTTGAGAGTCGATGATGCGGGCGGCCGCCAGGACGTTGTCTCTGTTCACCGTGAACGTGCCGGACTGTGACGGCTCTGCGTCGACCTTCTCCAGCTGGGTGAAGGCCTGGCTCACGCCTTGGCTTATCTCGCCGCTGAAATGCATCCCCGGTGCTCCCCACTGATCGTGACGGTGCAGTCCCGCTTCGCAGGCTACCAATCGCGAAGTAGGGCCCACCTGAACTTTGACGAAGAACAACCCGGTCCGGTTCCGCTGATCGGCTGAAAGGGTCAGGCCAGTGACGGGGTGTTGATCTCGCCTCGGGAGGCGCGTAGGGCGATGTCGGTGCGGTGGTGGGAGCCGGCCAGGTGGACCTCCGCGACTCGGCGGTAGGCGTCCTCGCGGGCGATTGCCAGGGTGTCGCCGTGGCCGACTACCGAGAGGACTCGGCCGCCCGCGGACACGATGGCGCCGTCGTCGCGGCGGCGGGTGCCCGCGTGGAGGACGCCGTGGGCTTCGGCGCCGGTTATGACGTCGCCGGAGCGGGCTCGGCCTGGGTAGCCCTCCGCCGCGACCACGACCGTTACCGCCGCAGCCGTCCTGCCAGTCGAGTGGCGGGCTGGGCGGCCAGGGTGCCGGTCGCCGACCGCGTTCAGCAGGCCCGCCAGAGGGGTGCGGAGCAGGGCTAGTACGACCTGGGTCTCCGGGTCGCCGAAGCGGCAGTTGAACTCGATGACCTGCGGGCCGTCGGCGGTCAGCGCCAGGCCCGCGTACAGCAGGCCCGAGAACGGGGCGCCGCGTGCGGCCAGCTCGTCGACCACCGGCTGGATGATCTTCGCGACCACGTCGTCCACCAGGCCGGGCGGTGCCCACGGCAGCGGGGCGTACGCGCCCATGCCGCCGGTGTTCGGGCCGGTGTCGTCGTCGCCGACGCGTTTGAAGTCCTGCGCCGGCAGCAGCGGGACGACCGTGTGCCGTCGACCAGGCAGAACAGCGACGCCTCCGGGCCGTCGAGGAAGGACTCCAGCAGCACCGGGTGGCCGCCGTCGAGCAGGGTCATGGCGTGGGCGCGGGCCGCGGCCAGGTCGGTGGTGACCGCGACGCCCTTGCCGGCGGCCAGGCCGTCGTCCTTCACCACCCAGGTCGGGCCGAAGCGCCCGAGTGCGGCGTCGAGCTTGGCCGGGTTGTCCACGACCTCGCTGTGCGCGGTCGGCACTCCCGCGGCGGCCATGACGTCCTTGGCGAACGCCTTCGAGCCCTCGATGCGCGCGGCGGCGGCGGACGGGCCGAAGCACGCGATGCCCGCGTCGCGCACCGCGTCGGCGACGCCCGCGACGAGCGGCACCTCGGGGCCGATCACCACCAGGTCGGCGCTGCCACTCGCGCGCCAGCGCGGCGACCGCGGCAGGGTCGGCGACGTCGACGCCGTAGGACTCGGCGACCGCGGCGGTGCCCGCGTTGCCGGGCGCACACCCCAACGCCGTCACCGCAGGATCGTGGGACAGCGCGAGCACCAGCGCATGCTCACGCGCGCCGGACCCGATCACCAGGACACGCACGAGGAGACAGCGTAGATGCCCCCTCCGACAACGGGTCCGCAGGGCCACGACGTGCTGAAAGACACGATTCAGCTCACACCGAGGGCCTGGGCGGCGCCCGGGTGCAGCGGCACCGGGTCGGTTTCCTTCGCCGTTTCGCGGTCCAGAGCGTTTGCCGCCTTGTGGACCTTCACCAGGTCGTCCTTCTTGTCGAAGATCAGCTTGGTGATCGCGCACGCGTTGCCGGCCGGGAAGTCGCTTCGGTCACCAGCAGCAGGTTCGGCACCACGATGGTCGGCACGTCCTCCGGCAGGCTGTAGGTGTCGGCCGGGAGGTCGCCCTCCTCGTACACCGGGTTGATCTTCTTCAGTCTTCGCAGCAGGTCGTCGATGTCGATGAACTTCACGTCGTCGCCCATCGACGTGGTCAGGTCCGTCAGTTCCGGGGTCGGCAGGCCGCCGGACCAGAACAGGCCGTCGATCTGGCCGGACTTCATGCTGTCCACCGTCGGGCGCAGCGCCAGGCGCTGCGCGGAGATGTCGGCTCCGGGTCCAGGCCCGCGGCGTCCAGCAGGCGGTTCGCGATCACCTCGGTGCCCGACTTCGGCGAGCCCGTCGAGATGCTCTTGCCCTTCATGTCCGCCACGCTGTTGATGCCGCTGTCCGCGCGCACCACCACCTGCGTGTAGTTCGAGTAGATCCTCGCCAGCGCGGCGATGTCCTGCGGCTTGCCCTCGAAGCTGGCCTTGCCCTCGACCGCGTCCGCCGCCGAGTCGGCCAGCGCGAACGCGATGTCGTAGTCGCCGGCCACCAGCTGCTGGATGTTCTGCACGGACGCGCCGGTCTCCGCGGCGGTGGCCTTGCAGCGGCGTGTTGTCGCTGATCAGCTGCGCCAGGCCGCCGCCGAGCGTGTAGTACACGCCGCCGGTGTTGCCGGTGGCGATGGTGATCCGGCCGTCCGCCGCCTCGCACGCCACCTCGCCGTTCGCGCCCGTCTCCTCGGCCGCGCCGTTCGGTCTGCTTGCCGCCGCAGCCGGCCGCGACCAGGCCGACGGCCAGCACGGCGACCGCGATCCTCGACGCTCGCATCATTGCGCTCCTTGTTCGTTTCCGGGGAACGTTCGGCGGCCGAGCAGGTGCACGACGATCGCCACCACGACGAAACCGACGCCGATCGCGATCGACAGCGGTTGCAGGTACAGCAAGAAGCAGCGCGGCCGGCACGCACAGCACCCGTTCCGGCCACCTGGCCGGCCCGAACAGCCAGCCGCCGGTGACCACCGCCAGCGCGGCGACACCCAGCGCGGACACCGGCCAGCACCCACAGCACGGTGCCGGCGTCGCTGCTGCAGCAACAGCGCCGATCCGTTGTCCGTCAACACGAACGCGATCGGCACCAGGAACGCCGGCAGCGTGTACTTCCACGTCTGCCACATCGTCTTCATCACCGAGCCGCCGGTGATGGCCGCCGCCGCGACCGCCGCCAGCGCGGTCGGCGGCGTCACCTCCGACAGCACCGCGTAGTAGAAGATGAACATCGCGACCTCGGCCTCGGCCACGCCGAGGTCGAGCAGCGCCGGGCCGAGCACGACCCACGAGATGATGAACGACGCGGTCACCGGCACCGCGAGCCCGAGCACGCTCACCGCGACCGCCGCGAACACCACGGTCAGCATCAGCACCAGCGTCTCGTTCGTCGCCAGCGCCTGGGCCGCGTCCACCAGCGCGTCCGCGAGCTCCTGGCCGAGGCCGGTCTTCGTGATGGTCGACGTGATCACGCCGGCCGCCGCGCACACCGCGATCACCGGCAGCGCGCCGCGGATGCCCTCGGCCAGCGAGTCGGCGATCGACCGGAGCCAGCCGAGGACCGCCTCGCGCGACCGGTCGGCCACCAGCTGCGAGATCAACGCGAACAGCGCGGCCACGCCCGTCGCGTACACGACCGCGGTGAACGGCGGGATGTCCAGCGCCAGGAACACCACGATGATCCCGAGCGACGCGAAGTGGTAGCCGCCCTGCAGCAACAGCTTGCCGACGCTCGGCGCCTCGATGTCCACCGGCTTCGCGCCGAACCGCCGGGCGTCGGCCTCCACCGCGAACACGATGCCGAGGTAGTACAGCAGCGTCGGCACGATCGCCCACAGCAGCACCGTCAGGTACGACGTCTCCAGGTACTCGGCGATGATGAACGCCGCCGCGCCCAGCGTCGGCGGCGACAGGATCGCGCCGATGCCCGACGCGGCGAGCAGTCCGCCCGCGTTCTCCTGCGGATAGCCGGCGCTGCGCAGCACCGGCCAGGTGATCGCGCCGAGGCTGACGGTGGTGGCCGTGCCGGAGCCGGACACCGTGCCGAGCAGGAAGCCGGACAGCGCGGCGGTGCGCCCGGGCGCGGTGCGGGACCGGCGGAACGCCGCGAAGCTCAGGTCCACGAAGAACTTGCCCGGCGCCGGACGACGACAGCACCGCGCCGTAGATCGTGAACAGCACGATGTAGGTCGCGGCCACGTCCAGCGGGATGCCGTAGAACCCGCTCTGGTCGTTGTAGAGCGCGTTGATGATCTGGCTGAAGTCCACGCCGGCGTGCGCGATGTCCCAGCCCTGCGGGAGGAACCCGCCGTAGTAGGAGTACGCGAGGAACACCAGGCACACGATGGGCAGCACCGAGCCCGGTGGTGCGCCGGGTCGCCTCCAGGATCAGCACCAGCAGCAGCGCGCCGGCGATGATGTCCGCAGTGGACAGGATGCCCTGCCGGTCCAGGAACGCGTCGAAGCCGCCGCCGAATCGCCGCTCGCGAGCGGCAGCACCGGGTACAGGCCGACCACCAACGCGATCGCCGCGAACGCCCAGTCGAGCGGGCCGGGGTTGTCGGGCTCCTTGGCGCCGCCGACCCATCCGGTAGCAGAGGAACACCAGCGGCAGCGTGAGCGCCGAGGAAGATCACCAGGTAGAACTGGTTGCCCGTGGCGAACGGCAGAAGACCTGCTTGAGCACCAGCAGCGCGACGGCGATCGCGACGCGCCCACACGAACCTCTCCCACCGGCCGGACAGCCGCCGGGCCGGGCGCTCCTCGTCGTGCTCGCCGACCGTATCGACAGGCTCGGCGCGTCGGCCGTGGCGATCCGCACCGGTTCGTCCTCGTCCGCGGTTGACCTGGTCACCACCGGCAACCTACCGGTGACCGGCTGTCACGCAGATCGATCAGTGCGTTATCGCATCGTGACCTTCGGGTCCTGTGCTGTTTCCTCTGGTCGGCAACGATCTGCAGGCCTTTCGAACGAGGAGGAACCTGTGAGTTCGAAGTTCTTACGCGCTGGCCGTCACCGCGGCGGCCGCGCTGACCCTGGTCGGCGCGGCGCCCGCGACGGCGCGGACCGCACCCCGGCCGCGCCGACCACGGCATCCACGGCGTCCGGCGACGACTTCACTGATCGTCGGCCACCGTGGCGCGTCCGGCTACCGGCCGGAGCACACGCTGGCCTCCTACGAGCTCGCGGCCCGGATGGGCGCCGACTACATCGAGCCGGACCTGGTGACCACGAAGGACGGCGTGCTGGTCGCCCGGCACGAGCCGGAGATCAGCGGCACCACCGACGTCGCGGACGCACCCGGAGTTCGCGGACCGCAAGACCACGAAGTCGCTCGACGGCGTGGCGTTCACCGGCTGGTTCACCGAGGACTTCACGCTCGCCGAGCTGAAGACGTTGCGCGCCAAGGAGCGCATCCCGGCCATCCGCCAGCACAACACGATCTACGACGGCCGCTACGAGGTGCCGACGTTCCAGGAGGTCATCGAGCTCGAGCAAGCGGCTGTCGCGGGAGCTGCGCCGGGACATCGGGATCTACCCGGAGACCAAGCACCCGACGTACTTCCGCAAGCAGGGCCTCGCGCTCGAGCCGAAGGTCGTCGACGCGCTCAACCGCAACGGGCTCAACCGGCGCGGCGCCGAAGGTGTACGTGCAGTCGTTCGAGGTGTCGAACCTGAAGGAGCTGGACCGGAAGCTGCAGGTGCCGCTGGTGCAGCTGACGTCGGCGACCGGCGCGCCGTTCGACTTCGTCGACACCGGTGACCCGCGCACGTACGCCGACATCGTGACCGCCGGCCGGGTCTGCGCGAGGTTCGCGCAGTACGCCGACGGGCTCGGCCCGGACAAGAACCAGGTCATCCCGCGGGACGCGGCCGGTTTCCTGACGTCGCCGACCACGCTGGTGCGGGACGCGCACCGGGCCGGGCTCGAGGTGCACCCGTACACGTTCCGCGCGGAGAACCAGTTCCTGCCGGCGGACTTCCGCTCCTCGGCGGTGCCCGCCGAGTACGGCGACCTGTTCGCGGAGATCGAGGCGTTCCGCGCGGCCGGCATCGACGGCCTGTTCACCGACAACCCGGACATCGCGGTCGCGGCGCGCGACGACCGGGCAGCGGCCTAGCTGGAACGTGCTCGCCCGGCGCTCAGCGTCGGGCGAGCACGTACAGGCGTTGGGAGGGGTACTCGCCGGGGTAGGGCGGGCGTTCGTGCTGCGCGGCGAGCGTGAGCCCGGCATCGGTGACCAGTGCGGCCAACTCGTCCGGATCGACGAGCGTGACCCGTACCGCGACGGCGCGCCCGAACCAGTCGTCCGCGCCGGTTTCGCCGTCGCCGCCGTGCATGGCGACCAACGCCAACCCGCCGGGTGCGAGGACGCGACGGAACTCCGCGAACGCCAGCGCCAGCTCGGCGCGGGGCAGGTGGATCACCGAGTAGAACGCCACGATCCCACCGAGCGACGCGTCCTCCGCCGGGATGGCCCGGAGGTCACCCACGCGGAACTCGAGGTCGGGATGCCGCCGCTGGGCTTCCGCCACGCCTTCCGGCGCGAGGTCGACCCCGGCGACCTGAACGCCGCGATCGGCGAGGTAGCGCGTGACGTGCCCCGCCGGCCCGCAGCCGAGATCGAGGACGGGCCCGTGGACGGCGGCGGCGAACTCGTCGAGCTGGGCCCGGTCGAACGGCTTGCCGGCCAACTCGTCGGCGAACGCGGAGGCGTAGTCGGCGGCCACCGCGTCGTAGGTGGCTCCGATGTCCGGCCAGTCCATGATCAGCCCGTCATCGAGTGGCGGACGATCGTCTGGTCGCGGCCCGGGCCGACGCCGACCGCGGAGATCCTCGCCCGCACAGCTCCTCCAGGCGCACGACGTAGGACTGGGCGTTCGCCGGCAGCTCTTCGAAGGTCCGGCACTCGGAGATGTCCTCCCACCAGCCGGGCAGCTCCTCGTACACCGGCATCGCGTGGTGAACGTCCGTCTGGGTCATCGGCATCTCGTGGACCGTCTCGCCGTTGACCCTGTAGCCGACGCAGATCGGCACGG
Organism: uncultured Actinomycetota bacterium; assembly: GCA_963825445.1. GTDB lineage: Bacteria > Actinomycetota > Actinomycetes > Mycobacteriales > Pseudonocardiaceae > Actinophytocola. Next base: position 79,552 of record CAWGTM010000014.1, on the reverse strand, counting down.
TTTCCAGGCCGGACAACACGTCCAGCTTGGTCAGGAAGTAGTCGGTGATGCCGTTGACCCGCGACGCGTACCGCGCGATCACCGCGTCGAACCAGCCGGTGCGGCGGGAGCGGCCCGTGGTGACGCCGAACTCGCCGCCGGTCTTGCGCAGGCGTTCGCCCATCTCGTCGTGCAGCTCGGTCGGGAACGGACCGGAGCCGACGCGGGTGGTGTACGCCTTCAGGATGCCGATCACCGTGGTGATGCGGGTAGGGCCGATGCCGGAGCCGGCCGACGCGCCGCCCGCGGTCGGGTTCGACGACGTCACGAACGGGTAGGTGCCGTGGTCCACGTCCAGCAGGGTGCCCTGCGAACCCTCGAGCAGCACGGTCTCGCCGCGCTCGAGCGCCTGGTTCAGCAGCAGGCGGGTGTCGGCGATGCGGTGCTGGAACTTCTCACCCGACTCCAGCACGGCGTCGACCACCTGCTCGGGGTCCAGTGCCTTGCGGTTGTAGACCTTCACGAGGATCTGGTTCTTCACGTCGAGCGCGGCCTCGACCTTCTGCCGCAGGATCTTCTCGTCCAGCAGGTCCTGCACGCGGACGCCGACGCGCGAGACCTTGTCCTGGTAGGCCGGGCCGATGCCGCGGCCGGTGGTGCCGATCTTGGCCTTGCCGAGGTAGCGCTCGGTGACTTTGTCGATGGCCACGTGGTACGGCATGATCAAGTGCGCGTCCGCGGAGATCAGCAGCCGTGACGTGTCCACGTCGCGCCCCTCCAGGCCGGCCAGCTCGGTGAGCAGCACGCCGGGGTCGACGACCACGCCGTTGCCGATCACGTTGGTCACGCCCGGGGTGAGGATGCCCGAGGGGATGAGGTGGAGGGCGAAGTCCTGCCCGTCCGGCAGCACCACCGTGTGGCCGGCGTTGTTGCCGCCCTGGTAGCGCACCACCCACTGGACGCGCTCGCCCAGCAGGTCGGTGGCCTTGCCCTTCCCTTCGTCGCCCCACTGGGCGCCGATGAGCACGATGGCCGGCATGTGAAACTCCCCGATGTTCAGAACAGAGCATTTCAGGGGCGAATGCCGGTGATTGAGCGTAGACCAGGAGGCGGCCGGTGGGTGCACTAATACTGGGTTGTGGGACCGCCGTCACCAGCGGTGACTGGCAGAAACTGGCCGCGAGCAGCGGGTCATCGAGCGGTCGAGATCCCCGCCACACCCGGCAGGAACGACGTCGATCCGCTGCTCAAGGACGTGAATCGGCACAGAGATCGACCGGCTGGTGGTGCACGGCACCGACGCCGACCTGGCGGCCGTCGTGCTCCGGCTCATGCGGCTCGAACGGGTGGACATCCCGGTCGGATTCGTCCCAGTTGGCCCCGGCATCGGACGTCGCCCGGTTGTGGGGCCTGCCGGCGAACCCGTCGAGGTGGCGCTCACCGGGCGTGTCCGCCCGCTGCCGCTCGTCCGGGACGACGCCGGCGGGGTGCTGCTCGGCCTCGGCGTGCTGGCTCCCGCGAGCGGCACCGTCTACTGCGACGACAGCTCGCGCTGCGGGGCGCGGCCGAGCGGATCGAGGTCGCGCCCGACCCCGACGGGCAGCTGACCGTGCGCGTCGTGCGCCGCGGCTTCCTGCGCGCCAAGACCACGACACTCACGGGTCGCGCCGTGCAGTTCGGTGTCGACCCCGTGCCGCCGACCCGCGACGGTGTCGCCTACCCGCGGCCCATGAAGCGCTGGACCTGGTACCGGCACACCGAGGATCTCCTGGTGTGCACTGTCTTGTCCCTGTGCGCAACGAGAGGTGACCGCACCGGTCGACCCGGCATGAGATGAGGGCCGGGAACGACACGGGAGGTAGACCATGTTGGGCTCCATCGGGCTCGCGCTCGCGCTGACCATCGGCGCGGCGCCGGCCCAGGCGAACGCCGCCGACACCATCTCGGCCGACCGGGCGACGGTGCGGGAGTACCCGGGACGGCTGGTGCTGGCCAACGCGGCGGCCGGCGACCCGGCCGAAGTGACCGCGTACTGCGGCGAATGGGTGCGCGTGAGCCTCACGCCACGGCACAAGATGGCCACGCCCGTCGGCTGGGTGATGCGCGGGCACCTGACCAGGGCGAGCCGTCCGGGCGGACTGGACGGCGTGCCCGAGCGGTGCGGCACGGACGACGGTCGGTGGCGGGACTGGGTCGGCGCGATCAACGCGCCGTTCCACTCGTTGCGCCAGGTCGACGGCGCGTGGCGGCGCATCACGTTCGGCACGGGCGTGCACGCTCGCCGACACTCCGGACTGCGTGCCGTCCATGAACTACGTGCGGCACTCGAACGCACCGGACGCCATCGACCCGGCGCAGCGGGTGACCGGACTGGACATGTCGAAGGTGAGCTACCGCTACGTGACCACGGACGGCGCGGTCGCGCTGGTGAGCGCGCCGCGACCGGGCGGCACCTACGGCATCTGGAGTTTCGTTCCGTCCCAGTGTGTGCAGCCGAAGGGCAGCCGCGAGACCGTGTACTTCAACGAACCCGTGGTTCAGCTGCGCGACATCTCCGGTCTGAGCACAGGTGTCGGCTACTCGAACGCCACGATCCGCGCGCGGGGTTGCACGGGAGCGCTGATCAGCCCGGTGCGGCCGAACTTCGGCTACTGGCCCGACCCGGAGGCCGGCAACCGTCCGCCCTGCCCGGTGTGAGGAGCGGCGACGGCGGGGCAGCGAGGGCGCCCCGCCGTCGCTTTCCCTTGCGAGAGCAAAAGAGTTTGCTACGAGTACATCAACTTTTCCGGGATGAGCCGCCTCAGTGGCGCACAGTGAGAACGCTGTTCTGACCCATGGAGGAAAGAATGCGTACCCTGCTGATCGCGTTTGTCCTCACGCTCGCCGCGTCCTTACTCACCACCGGATCGGCGAGCGCGACTCCACCCAACATCCCCAGCGAGGCCACCGCCCGGTCCGAACTGGCCGCGCTGCGCGTCGCGGCCGACGGCTCCTCCAACGGCTACTCGCGTGACCTGTTCCCGCACTGGAACACGGTTTCCGGCGCGTGCAACACCCGCGAGACGGTGTTGAGCCGCGACGGTTCCAACGTCGTGGTCGGCTCGGCCTGCTCCGCGACTCGGGCAGTTGGTACAGCCCGTACGACGGCGCGACGTGGTCGCTCGCGTCCGATGTGGACATCGACCACGTCATCCCGCTGTCCAACGCGTGGCGTACCGGCGCGTCCGGCTGGACGCAGTCGCGACGCACGCAGTTCGCCAACGACCTGAGCAACCCGCAGCTGATCGCCGTGACGGACAACGTGAACTCGTCCAAGGGCGACCAGTCCCCGGCCACGTGGAAGCCGTCCCGCACCGCCTACTGGTGCACCTACGCCAAGATGTGGACCCGCACGAAGTACCGGTACGCGCTGACCGTCAACTCGGCGGAGAAGTCCGCGTTGACCACCATGTTGGATCGCTGCTAACCCGTTCGGCCCCGGCCAGAAGTCGGGAATATCCGACGTTTCCCCGTCAGCTCCCCATGAGCATTGTCTCGTTCACCCGGGTATCGGACAGTCAGTGACATGTTCACCAAGTCGGGGAAAGTTCGGGTAATAGGTGCATCCTTACTAGTGGCGGCGGGATCGATGCTCGGCCTCACCGGGTCGGCCAGCGCGATCCCGCCGGACATACCGAGCGCGGCAACGGCTCGTACGGAGCTGGCCGGGTTGACCGTCGCGCCGGACGGCTCGATGGACGGCTACGACCGGGACAAGTTCCCGCACTGGCACACCATCGAGGGCAGCTGCAACACACGGGAGATGGTGCTGCAGCGCGACGGCGAGGGCGTCGAGGTGGGCACCGACTGCGCACCGACGTCGGGCAGCTGGACCAGCCCGTACGACGGCGACACGTGGACGGCGCCGGCGGACGTCGACATCGACCACATGGTCCCGCTGGCCGCCGCGTGGCGCAGTGGGGCGTCGGGTTGGACCACGGCGCAGCGCGAGGCGTTCGCCAACGACCTCGGCTCCCCGCAGCTGTGGGCGGTCACCGACAACGTCAACCAGGAAAAGGGCGACAAGACGCCCGAGTCCGTGGAAGCCGCCGCTCCAGTCGCACTGGTGTGAGTACTCGCGGGCCTACACGCACGTGAAGTACGAGTACGACCTGACGGTGAACAGCGCGGAGAAGGGCGCTCTGGAGGACATGCTGGCCACCTGCTGACCCTCGACCTCCCCTGTACTACTGACACATACAGTCGTACAGGGGAGGTCGCCATCTCCGGCTCGCGCTCCGCGCCGGATACGCGGCGGTCGGCTGACCAGTACCTGGCGGTCGTGCAGAACCACCTGCACGACCTGCGCGAGACCGTCTGGCGGTGGCTGCCGCTCGACGAGGAGCGGGAGAAGTGGTCGCGGGTCTGGCTCGCCTACACGGCCACCTCGGTCACCAACGCCGAACTGGCGCGGGAGTCAGCGACGACCAACGCCGAGCTGCGGGCGTGGCTCAGCGAGCAACTCAAGAACGAGACGGCCGCCGCGCAGCTGTTTGCACTGGTCGACGGCTACACCGTGCAGGCCCTGTGCCTGCCGATCGAGGAACGCGCCGAGCTTGCCGAACGGACGCTCGGCGCGTTCCTCGAGGCTCACAGTCCCAGCTGAGCCGGGGCCTCCGGGTCGGAGTCGGCCAGGAACTTCGTGCAGCGCTCGTACTCCTCGGCGTCCCCGATGGCCTGCGCGGCGCGGGACAGCGCCGCGAGCGCGCGGAGGAACCCGCGGTTGGGGCGGTGCGCCCACGGGATCGGGCCGTGGCCCTTCCACCCCGCGCGGCGCAGCTGGTCGAGCCCACGGTGGTAGCCGGTGCGGGCGTAGGCGTAGGCCGCCACCGGGTTGTTCTCCGTCAGCGCCAGCTCGGCCAGCGCCGCCCAGCCCTCACTGAAGTCGGGCCACTGGGTGACCACCTTCGCCGGGTCGGTGCCGCCCTCGAGCGCGGCCTGCGGCTCCGGACGGTCCGGCAGCTGGGTGGCCGGCGGGCCGCCGAACAGGTTCTCCTGCAGCGTCATGCCCTCAGCCTGCCAGCATCCGGCCGGCGGACTTCAGGTGCTCGCACGCCTGGGTGATGCGGGCGGCCATGCCCTGCTCGGCCGCCTTCAGGTAGCCGCGGGTCGTAGGCCTTCTTGTTGCCGACCTCGCCGTCGATCTTCAGCACGCCGTCGTAGTTGGCGAACATGTGGGCGGCGACCGGACGGGTGAACGCGTACTGGGTGTCCGTGTCGATGTTCATCTTCACGACGCCGTAGGACAGGGCCTCGTGGATCTCCTCGAGCAGCGAGCCGGACCCGCCGTGGAAGACCAGCTCGAACGGCTTGGAGCCGGCCTCGAGACCGAGCTTCTCGGTGGCGACCTCCTGGCCGCGCTTGAGCACGTCGGGCTTGAGCTTCACGTTGCCCGGCTTGTAGACGCCGTGCACGTTGCCGAAGGTGGCGGCCAGCAGGTAGCGGCCACGCTCGCCGGAGCCGAGCGCGTCGATGGTCTTGATGAAGTCGCCCTCGGCCGTGTACAGCTTCTCGTTGATCTCGTGGGCGACGCCGTCCTCCTCGCCGCCGACGACACCGATCTCGACCTCGAGGATGATCTTGGCCTTGGCCGCCTGGTCGAGCAGCTCGGACGCGATCGTGAGGTTCTCGTCGAGGTCGATGGCCGAGCCGTCCCACATGTGGGACTGGAACAGCGGCTGCTGACCAGCCGCGACCCGCTCCTGCGAGATCGCGATCAGCGGCCGGACGAAGCCGTCGAGCTTGTCCTTGGGGCAGTGGTCGGTGTGCAGTGCGACGTTCACCGGGTACTTCTGCGCGACCACGTGCGCGAACTCGGCCAGCGCGACCGAGCCGGTGACCATGTCCTTGACCTTGGTGCCGGAGGCGAACTCGGACCCGCCGGTCGAGACCTGGATGATGCCGTCGCTCTCGGCCTCGGCGAAGCCGCGCAGGGCGGCGTTGAGCGTTTCGGATGAGGTCACGTTGATGGCGGGGAATGCGAACTCGTTCGCCTTCGCCCGGTCCAGCATCTCCGCGTAGACCTCGGGTGTGGCGATGGGCATCGGTACGTCCTCCTCGTGGCTGGACAGGGCCGTCGAGGCAGATCCTACGAGCCTCGACGGCCCGGCTCAGGCGAGCCGCCCTGAATCATTTCAGAACAGGCCCCAGCACCCGCAAGGTCGCCAGCTTGTCCTCGTTCAGTACCTGCACGATCACCTGGTCGGCGCCCGCGTCGAGGTGCGCCTGCACCCTGGCCCGGATGGCCTCCTCGTCGCCCCACGCGGCCAGCGCGTCGACCAGTCGGTCGCTGCCGCCGTCGGCCAGGTCGGCCTCCGTGAACCCGAGGCGCAGCCAGTTGTTCGTGTAGTTCGGCAGCGCCAGGTAGAACGCGAGCGTCTCCCGCGCGAGATCGCGGGCCTTCTCCGGGTCGGTCTCGAGCACGACCTTCTGCTCCGGCACCAGCAGCTTGTCCGGGCCGAGGATCTCCCGCGCCTGCGCGGTGTGCTCGGGGGTCGTGTAGATACGGATGCGCGCCCGCCGTTCGCTCGGCCGCCAGCGCGAGAACGCGGGGTCCGAGTGCCGCGAGCATCCGGCCCTCGACCGGTACGCCGCCCGCGTCGAGACCGTCGAGGTAGCTGACCAGCTTGTCGTACGGCTTCGTGTACCGGTCGCCGACGAGCGGCCGGTGTCCGACGCCGATCCCCAGGAGGAACCGGTCCGGGTGGGCGCCGGCCACCCGGTGGTAGCCCGCGGCGACCGTTTCCGGCGGCCCGTCCCAGACGTTCACGATGCCCGTGCCCACCACCAGGCCCTTGGACTTCGCGAGGACCGGCTCGACCGTGGACAGGTCCGGGGGTGGCGAGGCGCCGACCCACACCGTGTCGATGCCGAGCTCCTCGAGCTCGGCCAGCGCGTCCACGTCGTCGAACAGCGGCCAGCCCGTGCGGCCCCACAAGCCGATCTTGCCGATCTCCATGCCTGGTCCTCCGGTTGTCTTCGATAGTTGTCGAAGACAACCGGAGGACCAGCTGGTTAATTCCCGAACGCCTCCGTGCGGGCCTGGCCGTCCCACCCACCGGACGGCGCCGGCAGCCCGAACAGTGCCGCGACCGTCGGCGCCACGTCCAGCGACCGCGCCGGCGCCGACGACACCTGCCCGCGCCGCACCATCGGATGCCCGCCGGAGATCACGAACGGAATCGGCTCGCTCGCCGGGTGCCCGTGGTTGCCGGGGATGGGGTTGGAGATCACCGTGGGGTCGGTGAAGCGCCAGCCGGCCTTGCAGAACACCACCAGGTCACCGGCCAGCGGACCCAGCCGGACCGCCGCCGGATCGTGTGCCGAGAGCACCCCGGGCGTGGCCAGCGCGACCTGGCGCATGCGCTCGACCGCCGCCGGCCGCTGGTCGGGCGGGCCGGTCCAGTAGAGGAGGTCGGCGCCGCCGTTCTGCGCGACCTGGACGTTGCCGTCGAGCAGTGGATCGTCGTCGAGCCGGCCGGCCAGGTTGACCAGCGACAGCGGCAGCGACCAGTCCATCGAGTGGTCGGACAGGACGACCACCACGGACGACTCCCACCGGCCGGTGCGCCGCAGGAAGCCGACGAACCTGGCGAGCTGGGCGTCGGTGTCGATCAGCGCGAGCGTGCGCAGCAGCCGGATGGACGTGCCGGTGAGGTCGGCGTGGCCGAACCGGTCGACGTCGCCGAGGTTGGCGAACACGAGCGCCGGGTCGTGGTCGTCGATCGTGCGGACCAGGGCGTCCATGGTGAACACGTCCGGCGCGTGGTTGGTGATCGGCAGCATCGGCTCCGGCGTCCAGCGATACGTGGCGCGCTCGCCGAAGACGCCGAACAGGTAGTCCTTGCTCAGTACGGACGCGGTCGCCAGGCCCAGTTCGGCGGGCAGCCGGTCGAGCACGGTCGACGTGCCGAGGTCGGTGGCCAGGCCGAGATCGCGGACCTCGCCCGTGGCCCGGTCGTAGATCGAGTTGGCCGGCACGCCGGAGCGCTGCGGGTAGACGCCGGACATCATGGCCACGTGGTTCGGGATGGTCTCGGCCACCGAGATCGACCGGGCGGCGGCGAACGAGGTCCCTTGCGCGGCAAGGGATCGCACGGTCGGCAGGTACGCGCCGGTCGCCTCGTCGGGACGGCAGCCGTCGACCACGAGCACGTAGACGCGCAGGTCGCTCGCGGCACGCAGCGGTGGCCGCCGCGAGCGCGGTCAGCGCGACCGCGCCGGCCGTGCCGCCGATGAACGTGCGGCGAGTGAGCGCGCCGCCCATCAGGCACCCGCCTGGATGGGCGTGCCGACCCGTTGCACCCGTTGGGTTCCCGCGCGTACCCGGTAGGACCTGGCGTAGGAGAGCGCGCTGGCCGGGTCGTCGCGGTTGGCCAGGTAGTACCAGTCCATCTGCGTTCCGGCCGGGGTCACCTCCAGCACGGAGGCGCCGTGCGAGTCCAGCTCGCAGTACTTGATGTGCCGGTTCAGCGTCTGCACGGCCGTCTCCAGGAGGATCGACGTGGTGCGCGGCGGCACCCCGAGGATCTCGTCGAAGTTGTCCGAGGTGACCGACGTGCAGACGAACTCCGTGGCCACCGACGGCGACAGCGGGTAGAGCCCGGCGTTGCGTGGCACGTCGCTCGCCCACGACGAGTGGATGTCGCCGGTGAGGAACACCGTGTCGCGGATCCCGTTGTCCGCCAACGTGTTCAGCAGCCGGCGCCGGTCGACCGCGTAGCCGTCCCACTGGTCGGGGTTGATGGAGATGCCCTCGCTCGGCAGCCCGAGCAGCTCGGCGAGCGCACGCAGCTGGTCGGCCGGCAGCGGCGGGAGCTGCAGCTGGGCGACCATCACCGAGGTGCCGACGAGCTTCCACTGCGCGCCACTGTTCAGAAGTCCCTGTTCGAGCCAGGCCATCTGCTCGGGACCGGTGATCGTGCGGTTCGGGTCGTCGGCGCCGCCGTCGCCGATGCCCACCTGCTGCGAGCGGTAGCTGCGCAGGTCCAACAGGGTCAGCTCGGCCAGCAGCCCGAACCGCAGGCGACGGTAGATGCGGTCGGCCCGACTTATCCCAGCGCGCACGGGCATCCACTCGAAGTACGCCTGGTGGGCGGCCGCCTTGCGGGCCGCGTAGTCGCCCTCGGTGGCCGGCTGGTGGTTCTCGGCGCCGCCGGACCAGGCGTCGTTGGCCACCTCATGATCATCCCAGGTGGCGATCACCGGGACGGTCGCGTGGAGGCGCTGGAGGTGCTCGTCGGTCTTGTACTGCGCGTGGCGCTGGCGGTAGTCGGCCAGCGAGACCATCTCGTTGGCCGGTAGGTGTTGGCGGGGACCGTCGGCGGAGGCCGCGTACTCGTAGACGTAGTCGCCGAGGTGCAGGACGGCGTCGAGGTCACCGCGTTCGGCCAGGTACCGGTAGGCGGCGAAGTAGCCGTGCTGCCAGTTCGAGCAGGAGACCACGCCGAAGCGCAGGCGGGACACTGCGGCGTCGTTGGCCGGGGCCGTGCGGGTGGTGCCGACCGCGGAGACCGCGCCGGCCAGGGAGAACCGGTAGAAGTACGTGGTGGCCGGGGAGAGCCCGCCGGCGTCGACCTTGACCGTGTGGTCGCGGGCGGCACCGGTGGAAGCCGTGCCCGAGGCGACGACGGCGGCGAACGCCGGGTCGCTCGCGATCTGCCAGGTCACCTCCACGTCCGGGCCCTGGCCGGAGCCGGGCGTCGCGTCCGGGGTCGGCGTGACCCGCGTCCACAGCACCACCGCGTCCGGCAGCGGGTCCCCGGAGGCGACCCCGTGGGAGAAGACCGGCTCGGCCGCGGCCGCCGACGGGATGGCGATCGTGCCGCCGATCACCGCCCCGACCGTCGCGACTCCGGAGGCTTTCAGTACCGACCGACGATCGAGAACGTGATCCATAGCTTCGGATCCTGCTCCTGTAGCCCCCTGTGACATACAGCCGTTCCGCGTAAACATTCGGTACACATTTGCCATCTACTCGGAGTAGGTTACTCGTGGTAAGTTCGGATCGAAGGCACCCGACGAGGAGGCACGAGATGTTCGGCAAGGAACGCGACGTGCGCGGCAAAGTCGTGCTGATCACCGGGGCGGCCAGGGGTATCGGCGCAGGCGTGGCCCGTGACCTCGCCACGAAGGGCGCCACCGTGGCCCTCGTCGGACTCGAGGCCGAGGAGCTGGCCAAGGTCGCGGCCGACTGCGGTCCGGACGCCGGTTGGTGGGAGGCCGACGTCACCAGTTGGGCCGACCTCGAGAAGGCCACGGCCGCCATCGCCGAGCGCTACGGCCGCATCGACGTGGTGCTGGCCAACGCGGGCATCGCGGCCACGGGCTTCACGCGATCCATCGACCCGGCGGCGTTCGAGCGGGTGATCGACGTCGACCTGCTCGGCGTGTGGCGCACGGTCCGGGTGGCGCTGCCGCACCTGATCGAGGCCAAGGGCTACGCGCTGCTCGTGTCGTCGCTCGCCGCGATCGTCCACATCCCGGGCAACGCCGCGTACTCGGCGGCCAAGGCGGGCGTCGAGGCGTTCGCCAACTCGCTGCGCGCCGAGGTCCGCCACCTCGGCGTGGGGGTCGGCGTGGTGCACCCGACGTGGATCGCCACGGACATGGTCAACACGGCCGACCAGCACCCGGTGTTCGGGCCGCTGCGCCGTGCCGGCAAGGGCCTGGCCAGCAAGACCTATCCGCTGTCGGTGGCCGTCGACCTGATCAGCGCGGGCGTCGCCAAGCGGGCGCGGGTCGTGCACGTGCCCGGCTGGGTCGGCGTGCTCAAGGTCTTCCGCGCGGTGGTGCCGAGGGTGGTCGAGCTGGTGGCACGCGGCATGGTCCCGGCGGCCGACAAGGCGGCACTCGCCGACATCGAGAAGCGCGGCCTGGCCGAGTCGAGCCTGGTCGGGCCCGGCGCGCGTGCTGCGGCCCGCGGCTCGGGTGCGCTATAACCGAGACCCACGAGGTCGGGAGGCGCGATGTCGCGACGGGCGCAGATCGTCATGACCCCGGAGGAGGTCACCGCCTTCCTCGCGAACGGCAAGGTCGCGAACGTCGCGACGATCGGCCCGAACGGCAGGCCGCACCTGGTGCCGCTCTGGTACGTCCCGCAGGGCGACGTGCTCGCCACGTGGACCTACGCCAGGTCGCAGAAGGCGGCCAACCTGCGCCGCCTCGCGCAGGCCACCGTGCTGGTCGAGTCCGGCGACACCTACGAGAAGCTGCGCGGCGTCTCCATGGAGTGCGACGTCGAGCTGGTCGAGGACACGGAGAAGATCTCGCGGATCGGCGTCGACCTGATGCGGCGCTACAACTCGAACCAGGAGGTCGCCACGGCCGCCACCCAGTTCGTGCGCATCCAGGCCAGGAAGCGGGTCGGCCTGGTCTGCACGCCCACGAAGGTCGTCAGCTGGGACCACGCCAAGCTAGGCGGCACCTACTGAGCCGAGCACGACCTTCCACTCGTGGATGGTGCGCGAGGCGGCCACGCCGTCGACCGTGTACGGGTCCTCGGCGAGCAGCCGGTCCAGCTCGGCGCGGTCCGCGACCTGGTAGATCGCGAAGCCGGCGGAGTCGTCGGCCCACGGACCGGCGGCGGCCACCTTGCCCTGCTCCACGAGTTCGCCCAGGTAGGCGCGATGCCTGGGCCGACTCGCCGCGAGGCGGTCGCGATCGTCGACGTACGTGGTCTCCACGGTGAACCAGGCCATGGGCCAACGGTACCGATGAACGGTACGGTTCCCTGTGTGACAGGGGACCTCAACGCGGAACAGACGGTCGAGCGCACTCTCGGGCATCTGCGTGCCATCGACACCGGCAGCTTCCCCGTCCCCGGGGCGCAGGCCCCGCTCACCCTCGAAGACCTCTACCGCACCCATCGGATGCGTCTGGTCCGGCTGGCGCTGCTGCTGGTCGACGAGCCGGCGACGGCCGAGGACGTGGTGCAGGAGGCGTTCACCGGGCTGCACCGCAACTGGGGCAACCTGCGCGACGCGGCCGCCGCGGTCGGCTACCTGCGCACGGCGGTGGTCAACGGTTCGCGCAGTGTGCTGCGCCGGCGCAAGACCGCCCGCGAGTACACGCCGCCGCACCAGGTCAACGCCCGCTCGGCCGAGAGCCTCGCGATGCTGACGGCCGAGCACCAGTCGGTGGTGCGCGCGCTGTCGCAGCTGCCGCCCCGCCAGCGTGAGGTGCTGGTGCTGCGCTACTACGGCGACCTGACCGAGGCGGAGATCGCCGAGGCGGCCGGCATCTCGAAGGGCACGGTCAAGTCGACGGCCAGCCGTGCGCTCGACGCGCTCCAGAAGATCATGCGCAGCCCGAACAACTAGTCGTTCGACCGCGCACAGCCCCGTGCACTGATCGCCTTCAGCTGCTGCTGCACTCCGGCACCGTTACGCAATTCACCGTTACCTCTCGCCCAAAAAACTTGATACATTGTGAATACTCCCCAGATCGGTTCGAAGGGCTATGGTATAGACCAATAGCGTCGGGCAGGGCTCGAGGGATGTGGCATGGCTGCACAGCTCATCACCGGGGGACGGGTGGCGACGCCGGACGGCGTGCTCGACCCGGGCTGGGTGCACGTCGTCGACGGCGCGATCGGCGCGGTCGGCGCCGGACCGGCACCGGCCGTGGACGCGATCGTCACCGACGCGTCCGGAGCGTGGGTGGTCCCCGGCTTCGTCGACATCCACTGCCACGGCGGCGGCGGCGCGGCGTTCACCAGCGCCGATCCCGCCCAGGTCCGGCAGGTGGTCGACGCGCACCGCCGCCACGGCACCACCACCATGCTCGCGAGCCTGGTGACCCGACCGGTGCCGGAGCTGGTCGAGCAGGTCGCCGCGCTGTCCGAACTCGTGACCGAGGGCCTGGTCGCCGGCATCCACCTCGAGGGCCCGTTCCTGTCGGCCGCCCGCTGCGGCGCGCACGACCCGGCGCTGCTGCGCCCGCCGGACGCCGTGTCGGTGGACGCCCTGCTGGCCGCCGGGCACGGCACGATCCGCATGGTGACCGTCGCGCCGGAGCTGGAAGGCGCCGTGCCGGCGGTGAAACGCCTGGTCGACGCCGGGGTGCTCGCGGCCATCGGACACACCGACGCGCTGGCCGAGGACGTCGTCCCGGCCATCGACGCCGGCGCGACCGTGGCCACCCACCTGTTCAACGGCATGCGGCCGCTGCACCACCGCGAGCCCGGGCCCATCGGCGCGCTGCTCGACGACGAGCGGGTGACCGTCGAACTCATCTGCGACCTGGTGCACCTGCACCCGACGATCGTGCGGCTGGCCGCCCGCCACGCGGGTGCCGGCCGGACCGTGCTGATCACCGACGCCATCGCGGCCGCCGGCGCCGGCGACGGCGTGTACGACATCGGCGGCCTCGAGGTCGACGTGACCGACGGCGTGCCGACCCTCGCGGGCGGCGGCTCGCTGGCCGGCAGCACGCTCACCATGGACGTGGCGTTCCGCAACCTGGTCCAGGGCTGCGGCCTGGGCGTGCTGGACGCCGTGGCGGCGGCCTGCACCCGCCCGGCCGAGCTGCTCGGCCTCGGCGAGGTGACCGGCCGGATCGCCGCCGGGCTCGCCGCCGACCTGGTGCTGCTCGACCAGGGCCTGCACCCGACGGCGGTCATGCGCCACGGCCTGGGTGCGGGAGGTAGCTTCGACCCCATGAGCCAGGGCGAGGACCCGGAGCAGCTGCTCGCAGAGGCGCTGCGGGCGCACGTCGCGCGCACCCCCATGCCGGCGCCCGCCGACGACCGGACGGACGACCGGACGTCTGCCGGGCTGGGCAACTACGGGCTGCTGTCCGGCAGCGACATGGCCAGCCCGCTGCCCGCCCCCGACCCGGAGACCGTGCAGCACGACGCCCCGGACACCGAGACCGACGCATCCGTGCTGACCAGCCGCCTGCCGGCCGCGCCGAGGGTGCCGGCGGCGCTGGTCCTGCTGCTGGCGCTGCTGCTCGGGCTGGCCGCCGGCGCGGTCGTGGGGCTGCTGACCCTCCTCTAGACACCTGGTACTGCCGTAACCTTGAGGACCGTGACGCTTGCTGCCGCCACCGTGGAAATGTTCCTTCCTGCCGTCCTGGCTCGACCCGGAGGTGATCCTGCGGGGATGGGCGGCTGGGCACTGGCCGTGCTGTGCCTGATCATCTTCGCCGAGTGCGGCCTGCTGGTCGGCTTCTTCCTGCCCGGCGACTCGCTGCTGTTCATCGCGGGCCTGTTCGTCGCCACCGGCGCCATCGACTCGCCGCTGTGGCTCGTGTGCGTGCTCGTGACGATCTGCGCGTTCGTCGGGAACGTGTGCGGCTACTGGATCGGCGCGAAGGTCGGGCCCGCGCTGTTCAACAAGCCGAACTCCAAGCTGTTCAAGAAGGAGTACGTCGACAAGACGCAGGAGTTCTTCGAGAAGTACGGCGCGCGGGCGATCGTCATGGCCCGGTTCGTGCCGATCGTGCGGACGTTCATCACCGCCATGGCCGGCGTCGGCCGGATGGACACGAGGAAGTTCTTCACCTACTCGGCCATCGGCGGCGTCCTGTGGGCCACCGGCATCACCCTGCTCGGCTTCTTCCTCGGCCGAGATCGCGTTCGTGAAGAAGAACATCGAGGCGATGCTGATCCTGATCGTGCTGCTCTCGATCATCCCGATCATCATCGAGGTCATCAAGGCCAGGCGCGAGAAGAAGAAGATCGCCGAGGTGGTCGCCGACGACGCGACCGAGATCATCGAGCGCATCACCTGAGTCCTACATCGAGAACATCGACCCCGGGTTGAACACGTTGTCCGGGTCCAGCGCGGCCTTGATCGCGCGGTGCATGCGCATGGCGACCGGGCCGATCTCGCGTTCCAGCCATTCCCGCTTGATCTTGCCGATGCCGTGCTCGCCGGTGACCGTGCCGCCGAGCGCGAGGCCCGCGGCCAGGATGTCGTTGAACGCCGTGTTGGCGCGCTCGAACTCCGCCTCCGACGAGGCGTCGTAGACGATCGTCGGGTGCATGTTGCCGTCGCCGGCGTGGCCGACGACCGCGACCCGCAGGTTCACCTCGGCGCTGATCCGCTCGCACGCGGCGATCAGCTCGGCGATCCGGGTCCTGCGGCACGCACACGTCGTCGGTCATCCAGGCGCCGTAGACCTCGAGCGCGGTCAGCACCGCCCGGCGCGCGGTCAGCAGCATCTGCCCCTCGGCCGGGTCGAACGTGGTGTGCACCAGGTCGGCGCCGACGTCCGTGCAGACCTGCTCGATCGCCGTCAGCTCCCGCCGCGCCGCCTCGCCGCCGGAGTCCGACTGGCACAGCAGCAGCGCCGCGCAGCCCTCGCCCGCGCCCAGCTCGGTCTTCAGGTGCGCCTCGACCGCCTCGATCGACGTGGCGTCCATGATCTCCATCAGCGACGGCACGATGCCCTCGCGCACGATCCGGCTGACCGCCTCGCCCGCCGTGGCGACCGACGAGAACGCGGCGACCATCGTGCCCGGCGCCTGCGGCAGCGGCCGCAGCGCGAGCGTCGCCTGGGTGATCACGCCGAGCGTGCCCTCGCTGCCGATGAACAGCTTCGTCAGGTCGTAGCCGGCGACGCCCTTGACCGTGCGGCGGCCGGTGCGCAGCAGCTCGCCGTCGGCCAGCACCACCTCCAGCCCGAGCACCGAGTCGGTGGTGACGCCGTACTTCACGCAGCACAGCCCGCCCGCGTTGGTGGACAGGTTGCCGCCGATCGTGCACCAGTCGTAGCTCGACGGGTCCGGCGGATAGAACAGCCCGTGCTTCTCCACCGCGCCGCGCAGGTCCAGGTTGACCACGCCCGGCTGCACGACCGCGAGCCGGTTGTCCGGGTCGATCTCGACGATCTCGTTCATCCGGGTGGTGACCAGCACGACGCAGCCGTCGATGGCGTTCGCCGCGCCGGAGAGGCCGCTGCCCGCGCCGCGCGGCACGATCGGCACGCCGGCCGCGGCGCACGCCCGGACCACCGCCTGCACCTGCTCGGTGTCCGCCGGCAGGACCACGGCCAGCGGCTCATCCGTGCGGGGCGAGCGGCATCATGTCGCGCCGGTAACTGTCCGTGACGTCCGGGTCGACGAGCACCGCGCTGTCGCCCACGGCCGCACGGAGGTCGGCCAGGAGAGCTTCGTTGGTACTCACGCATCCACCGTAACCGAGTCTCTTGAGTGGAATTCGAGACCTTGACTCACACTCGAAGCTGAACTGAGATCAATGTGTGCGACTTTCGCAGGTCGGTTCAGTCCGTCGATGATTTACAGTCGTTGTTGATACGTCAACGAAGACGCTCGGGTCGAGGGGCGGTGTGCGATGGCGCAGCCGGACGTCAGCCACCACGCGGTGCCCACGAGCCCGAGCGTGCAGAGCCGAGCGCTCGCACAACTGCTCATGAGCGGCCTTCGACCGCTCGGCGACCGGATGCGCATCACCACGTGGCCCCAGCTGCGCGTGGTCCGCGAGGTGTTCGACACCGTCGGGCTGACCCCGCTGCCCCGCGGCACCCGGCGTCGCGCCGGTCACCGACGGTGACATCCGCGGCCTGTGGATCACCGGCCGCGGCGCCGACCCGACGACCGGCGTGCTGCTGTACCTGCACGGCGGCGGCTTCGTGTTCGGCTCGCGGCGCACCCACCGGCACCTGGCCGCGGCGCTGTCGGCGGCCGCCGGCCGGCCCGTGCTGCTGCTCGACTACCGGCGCGCGCCGGAGCACCCGTTCCCCGCCGCGGCCGACGACGCGCTGGCCGGGTACCGGTGGCTGCTGACACAGGGCTACGCGCCGGAGAAGATCACCGTGATCGGCGACTCGGCCGGCGGCCACCTGACGGCCGGGCTGCTGGCGGACCTGTCCCGGCGCCGGCTGCCCATGCCGGCCGCCGCGGTGCATGTTCTCCCCGTTCCTCGACCTGGCGGGCGGCGAGCTGACCGACCGCGACGCGGCGCGCCGGGACCCGTTCGTGCCGCCGCAGCGTGCGAAGGAGTGCGGCCTGACCTACGCGGGCGAGTACGCGCTGACGCCACCGCAGGCTGAACGTGCTGCGCGCGAACAAGCGCCGGTGGCCGCCGGTGCTGATCCAGGTCGGCGACACCGAGTGCCTGCTCGGCGACTCGGAACGGATGGCGGAGAGCATCCGCGCGGCAGGCGGCCAGTGCGAGCTGCAGGTGTGGCCGGGCCAGGTGCACGTGTTCCCGGCGTTCTACCCGGTGATCCCGAAGGGCGAGCGGCGATCCGGTACGTGGGTGAGTTCGTGCGCGCCACCAGCGCTCTCGCGGCAGCCGGCCAGGACCGTCTGCCCTGTCACCGGGAGTAGACACTTGACGCGCGGTGGAGATCGGGCGAATTCGGGCACGTTCCGGAATGCCGCCGACCGGGACACGTACGCTACCGGTCGTGACTGTTGTGGCTGAGGCGAGCGTGCTGGCTACCGGCGTGCTCGAGTCCGCCGGGCCCGTCATGGTGTGGGTCATCGTGCTCGGGTTCGTGTTCACCGAGTGCGCGTTCATCGTGGGGCTGTTCCTGCCAGGCGACTCGCTGCTGTTCGCCGCCGGGGTGGTCCTCGCCCAGCACGACGACGAGTGGCACGCGTGGGCGCTGTCGATCGCCGCCATGGTCACCGCCGTGGTCGGCAACCTGGTCGGGTACTACATCGGGCACAAGACCGGGCACGCGATCATCACGCGGCGCGGCGGGCGGGTGCTGAACCATCGACAACCTCGCCAGAGCACGGGACTTCCTCGACCGGCGCGGGTTCTGGGCCATCGTGCTGGCCCGCTGGATCCCGTGGATCCGCACGTTCGCCCCGCTGATCGCGGGCGCCGCCAAGATGGACCGCAGGAAGTTCCTGCTCGCCACCACGATCGGCGGGCTGGCCTGGGTGCCGACGCTCGTGCTGCTCGGCTACTACGGCGCCGGCCTGATCAACGACATCCCGTGGCTCAAGGCCGTCGCGCTCTGGGGCAGCATCGCGTTCTTCGTGTTCGGCACCGTCTACGGCGTCGTCCGCTACCGCCAGGAGATGCACCGGCCGCCGGTAAGCCGCCAGCTGGTCAGCTGCCGAGTGAGCGCGGCCCGAACGTACGGCACTCAGTCTCTCGCGCGCCCAGAGCACCAGTTGGATGCCGTCCGGGTCGCGCAGCGAGATCACCTCGGTGCCCGGGGCCGTGTGCTCCTCGGTGATCGGCGAGAACGTGACGCCGTGCTCGGTGAGCCGGTCGGTCCACTCCCGCAGGCAGGCGCCGGTTCGGCACCGAGAACGTCAGGTGGTCCAGCCCCGGCCGGCGCTCGTCGAACAGCGAGCGGTCCGCGTCGGGGTGCTGCACCAGCGTGAGCGTGATGCCGAAGCCCGGGCCACGCAAGAACGCCTTCCGCAGGCCGGAGGCGCCGTCGTCCCTGCCGATCGTCTCGAACCCCAGCACCCGCTCGTACCACGGGACGCTGCGGTCCACGTCGGTGACGGTGAGCGCGACGTGGTGAACACCGGTCAGCGTGGGCATCAGAGTCCTTCCCGGCCCAGACGGAGGCGGGCCGCCTCAGCCATAGTGCCGCAGCCCACCGACAAATCCCCGGCCGTTACTGGATCTTTTGCACGCCGAGACCCGCTAGAACCCCCCGCTGATCGGCAGTATGGCGCCGGTCACGAACGAAGCGGCCGGGGAGAGCAGCCACAGCGACGCCCTCCGCGATCTCCTCCGGCTGGCCCGCGCGCCTCATGGGGATCAGCGGCGCGCGTTCCGCCGGCCGGTCCGGCATGCCCGGCCGCCGCGTGCAGGCCCGTGTTCACCAGCCCGGGCGCGACCGCGTTGACCCGGACGCCCTCGGCGCCCACCTCCATGCGCGAGCCCGTGGGTCAGCGAGTCGACCGCCGCCTTGCTCGCCGCGTAGTGCACCCACTCGCCCGGCGAGCCGCGGCCGGCCGCCGTCGACGAGATGTTCACGATCGCGCCGCCCTGGCCGCCGTAGCGGGTGGACATGCCGGCGCACCGCCTCGCGGTTGCACAGGAACACCCCCACCACGTTCACGTCCAGCACCCGGCGGACCATCGCCGACGCGCTGCTCGTCCAGCCGCCCCGGGGTGTTACCCGTGATGCCCGCGTTGCACACCACCCCGCTCAGCGGGCCCAGCTCGGCGGCCGCGTCGAACAGGCGCGCACGTCGGCCTCGTCGGCCACGTCGCCGGCGCACCGCGACGCCGTCCCGCCGGCCGCCTCGATGTCGGCGACGCACCTGCACGGGCCGCGCCGTCGTCGGCCGCGTAGTTCGACGACCACCTGGTAGCCGGCCGCCGCGACCTGCCGCGCCACCGCCGCCCCGATACCCCGGCCACCGCCGGTCACGATCACCACGCTCACGGCGCGAAACCTAGTCCGTGAAGCGCTCCAGCAGCGCCGCGGCTTCCAGCACCATCCACCCGGACAGCTGCACCGACAGGTCCCGCTCCACCCGCCGGTGCCGCGCGGACCTCGGCACCTGCGCCGGCTGCGACCACTCCGGCCCGAACAGCGGCCCGCCCCTGGCGATGGCCCGGTTGCGCCACGCGGCCTCCGCCGAGCCCACCACCAGTCGGCGGGCGGCCGCGCCGGCCGTGCGGGCCGAGCGCGGGCAGCCGGACGCGCCGCCTGCGCCAGGTACCGGGCGAGGATGCCGGCGAACAGCCCGCCGTCGCCGCCGCCCCGGCCACGCAGCACGCCGTCGTCGTTGAGGTGCGCGGCCACCGCGTTGATCGTCCGCTCGGCCCGCGCGACCCACACGCCGGACGTGTCGCCCTCGGCCAGCTCGACGCACGCAGCCGATGTACACGCCCTGGCAGTAGGTGTAGATGACCTTCACGATGTCCCGGATCGACCCGTCCGGCTCGACGTAGACGCCGTCCCACAGCAGGCCGGTGCCCGGGTCGACCAGCAGCTGCGCCATCCACTCGGTCATCGAGCGGGCCCGCTGCCGGTCGGCGCGCTCGCCGCCGTTGCTCCGCCCACCGGGCGAACAGGATCGCGGCCGGGCCGTTGGCCGGCACGTTCTTGAACGTAGTCGCGGCGCCGCCACCAGATCCCGCCGCCGGCGTGGTCGGTCCAGCCGGCCCGCAGCTGGGCGGTGATCCCCGTCAGCTGCTTGCCGACCGGGACGTCCTCGCAGTCGTGCGCCCGCAGCAGCGCGAGGCCGAGCCACGCGATGTCGTCGTAGTAGTCGTTGGTCCACGAGCCGAAGTTGCGCAGGTGGACGCCGCGGACCACGCGGCCGATGGTGCCGGCCCGGCCGGGGTTGGGCTGGCGCTGCTGCGCGTCGACCAGGCAGTCCAGCAGGTGCGCCTGCCACCAGTAGTTCCAGTGCCCGTGCAGGCGGTTGCCGATGGTCTGCGGCCAGTGCGCCGACGCCGAGCCGGGTGCCGGGCAGCGCCCACGTCGCGGCGCAGGTGCCGGACGCCACGGCGCGTTCGGCGACGGCGGCCCGCGCCGCCCACAGGGACGGCGACTCCTCCGTCGCGCTCTCCGCGTATCCGACCCGCTGCGTCACCCCTCCATAGTGAGTGCTGAATCGGTTCCGATGTGTCCGCCGGAAGAGTGATGTCATCCTCCTGTGTCAGAGTGAGGCCCATGACCACCACGCCGGTTACCTGCCCAGTGACGTGTCCGCTGTGCGAAGCGACCTGCGGGCTGGAGGTCACGCTCGAGGGCCCGCGAGTGGCCGGGGTGCGAGGCGACGCCGCCGACGTCTTCTCCCACGGCTTCATCTGCCCGAAGGGCGCGTCGCTGGGTGCGCTGCACCACGACCCGGACCGGCTGCGGACGCCGCTCGTGCGGCGCGACGGCGAGCTGGTGGAGGTCACCTGGGACGAGGCGTTCGCCGAGATCGAGCGAGCGGCTGCCGGCGCTGATCGCCGAGCACGGCCGGGACGCGGTCGCGGTCTACGCCGGGCAACCCGTCGGTGCACAACACTGGCGATCGGGCTGTACGGGCCGGCGTTGCTACAAGGCGCTCGGCACCAAGAACTTCTACACGCGCCAGCACGGTCGACCAGCTGCCCAAGCACTTCTCGGCCGGGCACATGTTCGGCCACGCGCTCACGATCCCCGTGCCGGACCTCGACCGGACCGAGCACCTGCTGATGCTCGGCGCGAACCCGCTGGTGTCCAACGGCAGCCTGATGACCGCGCCGGACGTGCGCGGCCGGCTGCGGCGCTCCGCGAGCGCGGCGGCAAGCTCGTGGTGGTCGACCCGAAGCGGTCCCGGACCGCCGAGCTGGCCGACGAGCACCACGCGATCCGCCCCGGCACCGACGCGCTGCTGCTGTTCGCGCTGGTCAACGTGCTGTTCGCGGAGGACCTCGTGAACCTTCGCGACCTGCCGCCGTCAACGGGGTCGACGAGGTGCGGGCGCTGGCCGAGCCGTTCACCCCGGAGGCGGTGGCGACCCGCCACGGGCTCGCCGCGGACGCGATCCGCAGATGGCCCGCGACCTGGCGGCGGCCGAGCAGCGCCGCGGTGTACGGCCGGATCGGCACCACCACGCAAGCGTTCGGCACGCTCGCGAGCTGGCTGATCGACGTGCTGAACGTGCTGACCGGCAACCTCGACCGGGCCGGGCGGCGCGATGTTCCCGCTCGCCGCCGCCGGTCAGGCCAACTCGCGCGTCGGCAGGTCGCGGCGCGGGTTCCAGACCGGCCGGTGGCACAGCCGGGTGCGGGACCTGCCGGAGGTGATCGGCGAGCTGCCGGTGGCGACGCTGGCCGACGAGATCCTCACGCCCGGGCGACGGCCAGGTGCGCGCGCTGATCACGGTGTGCGGCAACCCGTGCCTGTCCACCCCGAACGCCGGCCGGCTCGACGAGGCGCTGCGAGCAGCTGGACTTCATGGTGTCGCTCGACGTCTACCTGAACGAGACGAGCCGGCACGCGGACGTGATCCTGCCCGGCCCGACGCCGCTCGAGCGCCCGCACTACGACCTGGCGCTGTACCAGCTGGCGGTGCGCAACGTGGCGAACTGGACGCCCGGCCGCGCTGCCGACCGACGTGCCGCAGGAGTGGCAGACGCTGCTGCGCCTGACCGGAATCGCCGCCGGGCATGGGCGCGTCGGCGGACCTGGCGGCGCTGGACGACTTCGTGGCCGGCGAGGTGGCCAAGCGCAACGGCCTCGAGCCGGCGGCCGACCGCACGCGGCCCGGAGCGGCTGCTCGACATCCTGCTGCGTGGCGGACCGTACGACCTGACGCTGGCCGACCTGGAGGCCGCGCCGCACGGCGTCGACCTCGGTCCGCTGACCCCGCGGATGCCGGACATCCTCGGCACGGCCAGCGGGCCGGATCGAGCTGGCGCCGGCGGAGATCACGGCCGACGTGCCGCGGCTGGCGGCGTCGCTGGACGCACCGGTCGGCGGGACTGGTCCTCATCGGACGGCGGCAGCTCAGCTCGAACAACTCGTGGATGCACAACCTGGAACCGTTGGTACGCGGGCAGAACCGGTGCACCGCGCAGCTGCAACCCGGCCGACGCGACGCGCCTCGGCCTGGTCGACGGCGGCACGGCGGTGGTCCGTTCGCGGGCCGGCAAGATCGAGGTGCCGGTGGAGGTCACGGACGCCATCCGGCCCGGCGTGGTGAGCATCCCGCACGGCTGGGGCCACGACGTGGACGGCACGCGCACGGCCGTGGCCCGCGCCCACGCGGGCGTGAACTCGAACCTGCTGGCGGACGACCAGCTGCTGGACGCGCTGTCCGGCACCGCGGCGCTGAACGGCATCCCAGTGGAGATCGAGGCGGGCTGAGTTACCAGGCTTTGTCGAGGTCCGCGTGTTGGCGGATCCAGCTGTGCATGACGATGCCGGCGGCCACGCCCGCGTTGATCGACCGGGTGGAACCGAACTGGGCGATCGACACCACGAGTTTGGCGCCCCGCTTGGCTTCCGCGCTCAACCCGGGGCCCTCCTGTCCGAACAGGAGGATGCACTCGCGGGGCAGCTCGGCCGTCTCGACGCGGACCGCGCCCGGGGTGTTGTCGACCGCCACCACCGCCAGGCCCTGGTCGGCCGCGTAGGTGAGCAACGCCGCGACGTCCACGTGGTGGGCCACGTGCTGGTACCGGTCGGTGACCATGGCGCCGCGGCGGTTCCAACGGCGGCGGCCCACGATGTGCACGGCGCCGGCCGCGAAGGCGTTGGCCGTGCGGACGACCGTGCCGATGTTGTGGTCGTGCTGGAAGTTCTCGATGGCCACGTGGAACGTGTGGCGACGCTGGTCGAGGTCGGCCACCACGGCGTCGCGCCGCCAGTAGCGGTAGGGGTCGACCACGTTGCGGCGATCGCCGTCGGCCAGCAGGGCCGGGTCGTAGTGCTCGTCGGTCGGCCACGCACCGGGCCAGGGGCCGACACCGACCGGTTCGCCGAACTCCCACTCGGTGGGGCCCGCGCCGGGATCGGTCACTGAGCGGGCTGAACGGGCTGGGCCGGCTCGGCCGAGGCCGCGCGGCGGTTGCGCCACCGCACGTAGATACCCGCGTAGGCGATGATCGTCAGGACGACCGCGAGGACCCCGACCCCGGGCAGCCAGTCACGGGGGATGATCTCGTCGTAGATGTAGTACTCGTTGAACCCGCCGGGCAGTGGACCGAGA
Organism: uncultured Actinomycetota bacterium; assembly: GCA_963825445.1. Classification (GTDB taxonomy): domain Bacteria; phylum Actinomycetota; class Actinomycetes; order Mycobacteriales; family Pseudonocardiaceae; genus Actinophytocola. The sequence continues at coordinate 55,944 of CAWGTM010000014.1, read as the reverse complement.
CCCTGCTGCTCGCGGAAGTAGTCCTCGAGCGAGGTCAGCGGGCAGGCGATCGCGGGGATCGTGTTGATCAGGATGGCCCAGAACACCCAGATGAGGTGCACGTAGACACCCCTGGGCCAGCGCCAGGCCATGAACCCGCCGATGCCGGCATATATCAAAGCCGCGAAGTGCACGACCACCGTGACATCGGCGAGGAACCCGGCCATGGCAACCAGGCTACCGGCTCGTTCACTCCTTTGGCGGCTGCACGGGCGGTGCCGGTGGTGTCTGCGGCGGCTGGAGCTGCTGGCTCTGCGTAGGACCTGCCACCGCGTGCTGCGGCTGGATCATCGGCTGGCCGAGCGGCGGAGTGGGCGTCACCGGCTCGTTGAGCGAGTCGAACGCGCCCTTGAGTGACGGTGCCGCCCGTACCGCGGGGTCGTCGACCTCGTAGTACTCCTTCTTCTGGAACTTGCCGAAGTTCGCGACGATGCTGGACGGGAACGTGTCGAACCTGGTGTTGAACTCCCGCACGTTGCCGTTGTAGGAACCGCGACCCGCGGCGATCCGGTCCTCGCACTCGACCATCTGCGTCTGCAGGTAGATGAAGTCCTGGTTGGCCTTCAGGTCCGGGTACTGCTCGGCCACCGCGAAGAAGTTGGAGAGCGCGCCGTTCAGCGCCTGCTCCGCCTGGCCCTGTGCGTCCGGACCGGCGCCCCTCGCGGCGACGGCCTGGCCTCGCGCCTGGACCACCTGCGTCAGCGTCTGCTGTTCGAACCTGGCCGCGGCCTTCGTGACCTCGACCAGGTTGCCGATCAGGTCGTGTCGGCGCTGCAACTCGACATCGATCTGGCGCCAGGACTCCTCGATGGAGTTCCGCTGCCTGGCGAACTTGTTGTAGCTGGCGATAAAGCCCACCACGGCGATCACGAGGATCGCCACCACGACCAGAATGATGATCAGTGCCGCATTCACCAGGGCAGGCTATCGCGGAACAGCCTGCCCCACAGGGTGACTCACAGGCCCAGGTCGGCCAGATCGAGCAGGTAGCGGTAGGGCAGGCCGCGGGCCTCGATCGCCTCGCGCGCGCCGGTGTTGCGGTCGACCACCGTGACCACACCGACCACGTTCGCGCCGGCCTCCTCGAGTGCGTCGACCGCCGTGAGCACGCTGCCTCCGGTGGTGGAGGTGTCCTCCACGGCCAGCACCCGCTGCCCGGCGACCTCGATGCCCTCGATGCGGCGCTGCATGCCGTGTTCCTTGGCGGCCTTGCGGACCACGAACACGTCGAGCACCTCACCGGCCTGGGCGGCCGCGTGCATCATGGCGCAGGCCACCGGGTCGGCGCCGAGCGTGAGCCCACCGGCGGCGACGTAGTCCCAGTCGGCGGTGAGCTGGCGCAACAGCCGACCGATCAGCGGCGAGGCCGCGTGGTGCAGCGTGGCCCTGCGCAGGTCGACGTAGTAGTCGGCTTCCTTGCCGGAGGAGAGCGTGACCCGACCGTGGACCACGGCGAGTTCGGTCACCAGCCGGGCAAGCTCGCCCTTTGCCGAGAGATCAACAGGAACGGTTCGCACAGGGAGGAACCCTCTCACGGCCCACCGACACTTTCCGCGCGGCGCGCCACAACTCACACGTCAGCCGAAGCCGCGGTCGTCCTGCTTGAGGGCGGTGTCCACGGTCAGCGCGGAGCCGACCACCAGGCTCGCCAACGGGTCGGCAGGGGCCGGTGGATCTGCACGACGTAGTTGTCGGCCGTGGTGAACATCGTCTTCGCGAAGCCCTCCAACGTCTTCGTGATCCTGGCGACCTCGGTGCCCGTGTGGTCGATGACCGAGAAGTTCCAGGCCCGCCAGTTCTCCGCCTGGATGCCGCCGATCTGCTGGCCGTTGACCACGAACGAGAAGCGGATCTTGCCGAACACGTTGTCCTGCACGATTTCGCCGACCTCCGCACCGTTCGGGCGTGCGACGACCACCCGCGACTTCATCACCTTCGCCGGCCGGGTCAGCATCAGCACCGGCTGGCGGTGGCGTCGCGGACCTCCAGGCGATGGGTGAGGAACTGGTCGACGCTCGCGAAGAACCGCACGGCCTTCTTCAGCGTTCGATCTGGCCGATCTGGGCCACCGATCCGAGCTGCTGGCCGTGCTGGTCGAACACCGCGTACTCGTTGGCCATCTCGATGAGCTTGACCTTCTGGTTCACCACGAGCACCGGCTCGGTGAACAGCGTGCCGCCGCCGTGACCCGCCTGACCGACCCCGGCAGTGCGGGTCTGCTCCTTGATGCGGTCTGCGTCGGGCTGGCGGCCGACCTGCAGTTCCCACGCGCTGCCATCGCGTTGTTGCGGCTGCTGCTGCGGCATCGGCTGGGTGTGGGGGGTCCACTGGGTGCCGTCCCACCAGCGCAGCATGGTCGAGCCGGGTTGTTCCTGGTACCACCCCGGCTGCTGGGTCATGGCTGGTCCTTCCACACGAACTCGGGCACCCGCTCGAGAATGTCGATGAGGAAGTTCGCCTTGTGCATCACGACCCGCATGTCGAGCGACGGCTCCCATTCCTCCCAGGTGTACAGGTCACCACGCTCGAACCGGAACGGCCACTTGAGTTCGGTGGCCCGCTCGTCGGCCAGGAGGAACTCCATCATCCGCGGGAACTTGTCGGCCCAGCGGTCGTCGCGCCGCACGTAGGACCACTTGTACTTGCGGGCCCAGTCACCGAGCGGCGTGTTCGTCCGGTCGTCGATCGTGCACTTCTTCTCGCCGTCGGTCAGATCGTCGAGAACCCCCATGCCGGTCCCCCTCAGGTGCGGTTGCGGCCCTTGGCGACCTTCATCTCGAACCTACGCAACAGTTGGCGGGGCACCAGCCGGGTGACGTTGGTGAGTGCCTTGTACGGCAGGCCGGGCACCGAGCGGCTGCGGCCGCGACGCAGGTCCTTGAGACAGTCGGCCACCACGCGGTCGGCGTCGAGCCACAGCCGGTCCGGGAGTGCCTCCATGTCGTCGCCGGCGCGCTCGTGGAACTCGGTGCGCGTGAAGCCGGGGCACAGGACCATGACCCGGACGCCGGTGCCGGCCACGTGGGCCGCGAGTCCCTCGCTGAAGGCCGTGACCCAGGACTTGGTGGCCGAGTAGGTCGGCCCGGTGGCCGGGAAGAACCCGGCGACGCTCGACACGTTGATCACCGCGCCCTTGCCGCGTTCCAGCATGCCCGGCAGCGCGGCCCTGGTCAGCCGGAGCACGGTGGTGACGTTCACGTCCAACTGCGACTGGAGATAGTCGAGGTCGGCCTCGGCGAACGAGCCCCGCGTGCCGAAGCCCGCGTTGTTCACCAACAGGTCGACCGGAGCCTCGGCGTCGGCCAGCCGCTCCTCGATCCGCTTGCGGGCCCGCGTCGTGGACAGGTCGGCGACCATGGGCTGCACGGAGACGGAGTGTGCCTCGGACAGCTCCGCGGCCACCGCCTTCAGGCGCTCCCGGTTGCGGGCGACGATGACCAGATCGAATCCCTCGGCGGCGAGCTTGCGGGCGAACGCGGCACCGATCCCGGCCGTTGCCCCGGTGACGAGCGCTGTTGGCATGCAACCAACGTTAGTCGTTCTTGGTGGGGTCGCGTCGCTCCCCGTGCCGACCCGTGGGCTCCTCGTGATCGCCGACCGGGTCGATCTCCGCGTCGAACGGATCGATCACGTCGGCGATCTCGCCGATGCCGCGCAGCAGGCGTTCGAGCCGCGACGGGCTGGCGTGTGCTCCCGCGCCGGCGAGCACCCAGCCGCCCTCGATCCACGTGACCGGGATGTCCGCGCCGATCTCCTCGGTGGCGTCCGTGAGATCGGGGGTGATCACGCCGCGGGCGGCCTGCAGGTCGTCGACGAACGCGTAGCGGTCGCCCACCGGTCCCAGGAGTTCCGGCATGGAGTCGCGCTGTATCGGCGCGCTGGACAGCCACAGCTCGACGATCGCCGGGTGGGTGCGCCGGCACTGGACGGCCGCGATGACCGAGCTGACCCGCCCGTTGGTCTCGAGGTCGAAAACGTAGACACGGCGACGCCCGTCGGCCGTGAACGTGGATCCGGCGACCACGTCCTTGGCGACGCCGCCCCCGTGGAAGGCGATGGCGCCCGCGCTCCACTGGGTGGGTAGCACGTGGTCGGTGTCGGCGAACTGCCAGCCGCGGAGCGCGGCCCAGCGCCGCCGCTCCCTGTTGCGGGAGGTCAGGCGGGCGCGGTCTCGTAGCAGCAGTGCGGCGCCGGCGATCCCGGCAACCACCGCCACGACGAACCAGACCCATGCCGGTATGCCCACCCCGCAGAGCGTAGTGGGCCGGAGCCCGGAGCCAAGATCACAGGTACCGCGCGTCGCTCACGAAAGTGTCGGGCGGGGCCGAACGGGTGCAGCCGCTGGTGCGAGCGGCCGCACCCGCCGATCACAGGGCCCGGCCGACGATCAGCGCCGAGTTGTCGTCGGCCACGTCCACACGCACGGTGTCGCCGTCGCGGATCTCGCCGGCCAGCAGCCCCTTCGCCAACTGGTCGCCGATGGCCGAGGCCACCAGGCGGCGCAGCGGACGGGCGCCGTAGATCGGGTCGAATCCGTTGATGGCCAACCAGTCCCGTGCCGAGTGGCTCACGTCGAGCGTGAGCCTGCGCTGGGACAGCCTGCGGCCCAGCTGCGTGATCTGGATGTCCACAATGGACGTCAGTTCCTCGGTGGCCAGCGAGTGGAACACCACCACGTCGTCGAGCCGGTTCAGGAACTCCGGCTTGAAGTGGCGCTGCACCACGGACAGCACGGCGTCCTTGCGCTGCCGCTCGTCGAGGTTCGCGTCAGCCAGCGCCTGGGAGCCCAGGTTGGACGTGAGCACGAGGATCGTGTTGCGGAAGTCGACCGTGCGGCCCTGGCCGTCGGTCAGCCGGCCGTCGTCGAGCACCTGCAACAGCACGTCGAACACGTCCGGGTGGGCCTTCTCCACCTCGTCGAGCAGCACCACGCTGTACGGGCGCCGCCGCACGGACTCCGTCAGCTGACCGCCCTGGTCGTAGCCGACGTACCCGGGCGGGGCACCGACCAGCCGCGCGACCGAGTGCTTCTCCGAGTACTCGCTCATGTCGATGCGGATCATCGCCCGCTCGTCGTCGAAAAGGAACTCGGCCAGCGCCTTGGCCAGCTCGGTCTTGCCGACACCGGTCGGACCGAGGAACAGGAACGAGCCGGTGGGCCGGTCGGGGTCGGCCACCCCGGCACGGGCGCGGCGGACCGCATCCGACACCGCGCGCACGGCCTCGGCCTGGCCGATCACGCGCTGGCCGATGGCCTCCTCCATGCGCAGCAGCTTCGTGGTCTCGCCCTCGAGCAGCCGGCCGGCGGGAATGCCGGTCCACATGGAGACCACGTCGGCCACGTCGTCCGGGCCGACCTCCTCCTTGAGCATCACCTGCTCGGTGGGCGCCTCGGCCGTCTGCGTGGCCACCTCGAGATCCTTCTCCAGCGCGGGGATCCGGCCGTAGCGCAGCTCGGCAGCGCGGCCCAGGTCGCCGTCGCGCTCGGCGCGCTCCGACTCGCCACGCAGCTGCTCCAGCTGCTCCTTCAGCTCGCGGACCTTCTCGATGGAGCCCTTCTCGTTCTGCCAGCGGGCGGTCAGCCCGGTCAGCTCCTCGCGCTTCTCCGCCAGCTCGGCACGCAGGGCGGCGAGCCGCTGCTTCGACGCGGGATCCTCTTCCTTGGCGAGTGCCATCTCCTCGATCTCGAGACGGCGGACGGCCCGCTCCACCTCGTCGATCTCCACGGGACGCGAGTCGATCTCCATGCGCAGCCGGGACGCGGCCTCGTCGACCAGGTCGATCGCCTTGTCCGGCAGGAAGCGGGCGGTGATGTAGCGGTCGGAGAGGGTGGCCGCGGCCACCAGCGCGCTGTCGGTGATCCGCACGCCGTGGTGGACCTCGTAGCGCTCCTTGAGCCCACGCAGGATGCCGACCGTGTCCTCGACCGTCGGCTCGCCCACCAGCACCTGCTGGAACCGGCGCTCGAGTGCGGCGTCCTTCTCGATGTGCTGGCGGTACTCGTCGAGCGTGGTGGCGCCGACCATGCGCAGCTCACCGCGCGCGAGCATCGGCTTGATCATGTTGCCGGCGTCCATGGCGCCCTCGCCCGTGGCACCCGCGCCGACGATCGTGTGCAGCTCGTCGATGAACGTGATGACCTGGCCGGCCGAGTCGGTGATCTCCTTGAGCACGGCCTTGAGCCGCTCCTCGAACTCACCGCGGAACTTCGCCCCGGCCACCATGGCGCCGAGGTCGAGCCCGATCACCCGCTTGCCCAGCAGCGACTGGGGCACATCGCCCGCCACGATCCGCTGGGCGAGCCCCTCGACGATCGCCGTCTTGCCGACACCCGGCTCGCCGATCAGCACGGGGTTGTTCTTGGTGCGCCGGGACAGCACCTGGACCACCCGGCGGATCTCGGCGTCGCGGCCGATCACCGGGTCCAGTTCGCCCTTGCGGGCACGGTCGGTGAGGTCGAGACCGTACTTCTCCAGCGCCTGGTAGGTGCCTTCGGGATCGGGACTGGTGACCCTGGCCGAGCCGCGGACCTTGGCGAACGCCTCACGCAGTGCGTCGGGCGTGGCGCCCTGACGGCTCAGCAGGGCCGCCACCGCGCCACCCTTGGCGGCCAGACCGACCAGCAGGTGCTCGGTGGACACGTACTCGTCGCCCATCTCGGTCGCCAGGCTCTGGGCCTGGGTGACCGAGCGCAGCGCCTCGGGATTGAGCTGCGGCGCGGACACGGTCGACCCGGTGGCCGACGGCAGCGTGGTGGCCAGCTGGTCCAGCTCCTTGCGGACCTGGCCGGGGTCGGCGCCGACGGCCGACAGCAGCGGCGCGGTCAGGCCGCCGCCCTGGGCCAGCAGCGCGCCGAGCAGGTGTACCGGAGTGATGTCCGGGTTGCCGGCGACCGTCGCGGCCTGTGCGGCCGACGAGATCGCCTGCTGGGTCTTCGTCGTCGGGTTGAAAGCGTCCATCTCGTCCCCTCGCCCACAGCAAGTACTCATCATGCCTAACGTCAGCAAAGTTGAGTCAGTTCCGCTCAACCCTGTTTTTCCGCACCGTCACCGGATCGCACAGCCTCTCACCCACATGTACCAATAGGGTTGTCCACAACAAGTACCTACTTGTCCACAATCCCCAGGTCTCTATCCACAGGCATGTGTGTACCGCGCATCCCGGCCGCTCGCAGCGGCGTTTCCTGGCTGTGGTACAAGCCGGCGACACCGCCAGCCGAGTGAAAGTCCCGGGTGATCAACCCTGCCGGCGGGCAGTGTTGAAGTAGTCCGCACCCTTGCGGCGCGCGTCGTCGGAACCCCAGTCCCGCTCGCGCGACACCGGCTTCATCCGCGGAATGTGCTTCCGGCAGTGGATGTACGCCTCTTCGATGTGCACGACCACCCATCGTTCCGGTCGGCGGCCCCGGTCGAACTCCCTCGGGAGGCCGGGCCACTCGGCACGGAGGTCGGCGTCCTCGACGATTCGGGCCCTGCCGTTCACGTGCAGGCCGATGAGATCTTCCGTGAAGTCGATCATCAGCATGCCGACGTGCGGGTTCTCGCTGATGTTGCCGAGGCTCGCCATCACGCCGTTGCCGCGGTACTCGGGGTAGGTCAGCAGGCCGCGGCCGAGCACGTGGAGGAACCCGGGCGGGCCGGCACGCAGCGTCGAGTCGCACTCGCCGCGTGCGTCCGCCGTGCTGATGAACGCCATCTCCATCCGCCCGACGAACTCGATCATCTCGTCGTTCAACTGGCCGATGACCTGGTCGCGGTAGAACCGGCGGGCCCGGTCCTGGCTGCCGTACGCGCACTGCAGCAGGTGCTCACCCTGGGAACCGGGCAGGGTTCCCACATTCGGAGACACGGGAGCTGGGCCAACCGGGTGAAATCTGACGGTCGGCTCGTCCACGGGCTGCGGCAACGGATCCGCCACCTCGAGGTCGAGCAGCCCGGAATCAGCCACACCGGTGGGAGTCACCACATCGGAATGCACGGCGGCCACGCTTTCACGTCCGGTAAGGCAAAGCGAACCCCGCCCCCCGCATGTCGCCCGAATGTCGGTACCGCCTACGGAAGGTGATGGTGGTCTACACGAAAGAAGTATGAGGGCGGACAACAGGGGAGAATCCGTCTAGGGTCCTGGTGTCGGGGGTGGACGACCTGGCATACGCGGCGTCGAGCCCCGGACGCCGAGAGGTGGAGTCTGTGTCCCGACCATGACAGCCAACTCTGTGGTGAGTCCTATCCCGCACCAGGAGAACCCCGAGGTTCCGTCGGACCCGGTTTCGGTGATGGTCCGCCTGGTCAAGGACAGCTTCACGGTTGTCGAGCCGAAGGCCGACCGTGTGGCCGAGTTCTTCTACGCGACGCTGTTCAGCATCGCGCCGGCGACTCGCGAGATGTTCCCGGTGAACATGCAGGTCCAGCGGTCGCGGCTGCTCAGGGCGCTCGTGCACGTTGTGCAGATGGTCGACCGGCCGGACGACCTCATCCCGTTCCTGCGCCAACTCGGGCGCGACCACCGCAAGTTCGGGGTGATCGCCACCCACTACGAGGCCGTGGGGATGTCGCTGCTCGCCGCGGTCAAGCAGTACGCGAAGGAGGCCTGGACCGAGGACGTCGAGCGGGCCTGGGCCGAGGCGTACACGATCATGGCGCGGGCCATGCTGGACTCGGCGGCCGCCGACAACAGTCCGCCGTACTGGACGGGAACGGTGGTCGACCGTATTCGCCTGTCCAGGGACCTGGCGGTCGTGCGCGTGCAGCCGGACCAGCCGGTGCCGTACCAGCCGGGCCAGTACCTGAGCGTGGAGGCACCGCAGCGCCCGCGGTTGTGGCGGTACTTCACGCCGGCCACCGCGCCCCGCGAGGACGGCATCCTCGAGTTCCACATCCGCGGCGTGGAGAACGGCTGGGTGAGCCGGTCGATCGTGGTGCACGGCGAACTGGGCGACGTGTGGCGGATCGGCCCGGCCATGGGCCGGCTGCGGGTGGACCGCGAGGCAGGTCGCGACGTGCTGATGGTCGCCGGCGGCACGGGCGTCGCGCCGATGCGCGCGATCGTGGAACACCTGTCGCAGTGGGGCGAGAACCCGCGCGTGCAGCTCTTCTACGGTGGTCGCGTCCGCGAGGACCTGTACGACCTGGAGAACCTGCAGATCCTGGCGGCGAGCAACCCCTGGCTGACGGTGATCCCCGTGTTGGAGAACGAGCCGCCGTCGCTCATGGCCACCCTGGAACGCGGCACGCTCGCCGACGTGGTGACCCGCTACGGCGCGTGGCCCGACCACACTGTGCTGGTGTCGGGCTCACCGGGCATGGTCCGCTCGACCGTGTCCCGCATGCTGGTGGCCGGCACCCCTCTGGACAAGATCATCTATGACCCGTTCACCGTGGACTGACCACCGGCAACGGTCATCACGCCCGACGGAACTGGTCCTCTCGGCCAACTCGCCGTACCGCAATGGCGGACTCGGCGTGCGTGCGTGGCGGGCTCAGCGGCGGGGTTTTGGTTTCCAGACCACCAGGGCTGTTTGGCGGGTTACCGGGACCAGCTCGTTGCGGTACGAGCGGTGGATGGCCGCCGCTGCCTGTTCGGCTGCCGAGTGGACCGCTGCCAGTTCTTCGGCCAGTTCGGTCATGCGGGAGCGCAGGGCGTCGACCTCGTTCTCCAGTTCGATGATCCGCTTGATGCCCGCCAGGTTGACGCCCTGCTCCTGGGAGAGGCGTTGCACCTCGCGCAGCAAGGCGATGTCCCGCATCGAGTAGCGGCGGCCGCCGCCTGACGTGCGGCCGGGGGATACCAGGCCCATCCGGTCGTAGCCGCGCAGTGTCTGGGCGTGCAGCCCCGACAACTCCGCGGCCACCGAGATCACGAACACCGGGGTGTCCTCGTCGGCTCCGGGTGGGAACGGCACTCCCATCATCACTGGCTCCGTTTCTCCAGCATGGCGGTCAGCTCGGGACGCGGGTCGTGCTCGGCCGTGGCCGACCGGTACTCCTCCAGCGCCGTCTTCGCCTTGTCGTCCAGGTTGCCCGGGACCGCTACCTGCAGGGTCACCAACAGGTCGCCGGTCTGGCCGTCGCGCTTGACGATTCCCTTGCCACGCACCCGAAGGACGCGGCCGCTGGCCGTGCCCGGCGGCACGCGCAGCGACACCTTGCCCTCGAGCGTCGGCACATCGAGTGTGGTCCCCAGAGCCAGTTCCGGGTAGGTCATGGGGACCTTGACCGTCAGGTCATTACCCGTTCGGCCGAACACCGGGTGCGGGGTCACGTGCACGCGCACGTACAGGTCGCCCGCGTGGCCACCCGTCGAACCGGGTTCGCCCTGCTCGGCCAGACGGATGCGTTGGTCGTCGCTGACGCCGGCCGGGATGCGCACGGTGAGCGTGCGGGTGCGGGTGCTCACACCGTCGCCGCCGCACTCCGGGCACGGGTCGTCGACGATGCGGCCGGTGCCACGGCAGTCGCGGCACGGCTCGCTGAACGCGAACGCGCCCTGGCTGCGGCTGACCAGCCCGGCCCCACCACAGTTGGAACAGGTCCGCGGGGTGGTGCCCGGCTTGGCTCCGGAGCCGTGGCAGTTGGTGCACGACGACGGGCTCGACAGCCGCAAAGGCACCGTGGCGCCCTTGACCGCCTCGACGAAGTCGATCCGCACCTCGGTCTCGACGTCGGCGCCGCGGCGCGGCCGCCCGGCCGCGCCGCTGGCGCCACCTCGACGGCCGAACAGGTTGCCGAGGAGGTCGCCGAAGCCACCACCGCTGCTCGCCTGCTGGCCGCCGAACAGGTCACCGAGATCGAAGCTGGTGTTGCCACCGCCGGAGCCGAAGCCACCGAATCCGCCCGACCGCAGACCACCGCTGCCGAACAGGCGACGAGCCTCGTCGTACTGCTTGCGCTTCTCCGGGTCGCTGAGCACCCCGTGGGCCTCGGACACCGACTTGAACCTGGCCTCCGCCTGCGCGTTGCCCGGGTTCGCGTCGGGGTGCAACTCCCGCGCCAGCTTGCGGTACGCCTTCTTGATCTCCGCTTCCGTGGCGTCGGAAGAGACGCCCAACTCGTGGTAGAAGTCCTTTTCGATCCAGTCCCTCGCACTCACCGGACGTCCCCTCCTCCCGATCAGATCTGGTCGTTCGCCTTGTCCCCGGGTGCGCCGTCGACCGGTGCGAACCAGTCGTCGGCCGGGGGTGCCGCCTCGGACTCGACCGGAGCAGAGCCCGGCTCGTGGTCGGTGACCCCGACCAGAGCGGCCCGCAGGATCCGGTCGCCGAAGCGGTAGCCCCGACGCAGCACGGCGGTGACCGTGGGCCCGGCGACCTCGGGTGACGTGTCGTGCTGGACGGCCTCGTGGACCGACGGGTCGAACGGCTCGCCGTCGTGCCCGAAGGACTCGAGACCGACCCGGTCGAGCGAGTCCACCAACTTGTCGGCCACCGCCTTGAAAGCGCCGGTCAGGTCGCCGTGTTGCTGCGCCCGCTCGATGTCGTCGAGGACCGACAGCAGTTCCTGGGCGACCGATGCCTTGGCCGTGTTGACCACGACCTCGCGGTCGCGGTCGACCCGCTTGCGGTAGTTGGCGTACTCCGCCTGCAACCGCTGCAGATCGGCCGTCCGCTCGTCGAGCTGGGCCTTGAGTTCGGCCTCCTGGCCAGGCTCCGGAGCGACCTCGACATCTGCTGCCTCGGCCTGCTCCGGCTCCTGCTGGGGCGGCCGAACCTGGCCGGTGTCCGGGTCGATACGACGACGGTCACGCACGACGACTCGAGGCTCCTCTCCGGAGTTCTCGTCGGTTCGGTCCGAGGTCACTTCTTGCCGTCCTCATCCACGATCTCCGCGTCCACCACGTCCTCGGCACCCGGCGTGGCCTGCTCGCCGCCCGGCTCACCCGCACCGGCACCGGCGTCCCGCCCTGTGCGCCGGTCTGGGCGTACATGGCCGAACCCATGGCCTGGGACTCGGTGGCCAGCTTCTCCATGGCGGTCTTGATGGCCGGGATGTCGGTGCCGTTCAGCGACTCCTGCGCCTCCTTGATGGCGGCGTTGACCTTGTCCTTGACCTCGCCCGGGAGCTTGTCGTCGTTGTCCTTGACGAACTTCTCCGTCTGGTAGACGAGCGTCTCGGCCTGGTTGCGGACCTCGGCCTCCTCGCGACGCTGCTTGTCCTCCTCGGCGTGGGCCTCGGCGTCCTTGACCATGCGGTCGATGTCGTCCTTCGGCAGCGCCGAGCCGCCGGTGATCGTCATCGACTGCTCCTTGCCGGTGCCGAGGTCCTTGGCGTTGACGTGGACGATGCCGTTGGCGTCGATGTCGAACGTGACCTCGATCTGCGGCACGCCACGCGGCGCCGGCGGGAGACCCGTGAGGTCGAAGGTGCCCAGCTTCTTGTTGTGCACCGCGATCTCGCGCTCACCCTGGAAGACCTGGATGCCGACCGTGGTCTGGCCGTCGTCCGCCGTGGAGAAGATCTCCGAGCGCTTGGTGGGGATGGTGGTGTTGCGCTCGATGAGCTTGGTGAACACGCCGCCCTTGGTCTCGATGCCCAGCGACAGCGGGGTGACGTCGAGCAGCAGCACGTCCTTGACGTCGCCGCGCAGCACACCGGCCTGCAGGGTGGCGCCGATGGCCACGACCTCGTCCGGGTTCACGCCCTTGTTGGGCTCCTGGCCGCCGGTCAGTTCCTTGACCAGGTCGGACACCGCGGGCATGCGGGTGGAGCCACCCACGAGCACCACGTGGTCGATGTCGCCGACCTTGACGCCGGCGTCCTTGATCACGTTGTTGAACGGCGCCCGGGTGCGGTCCAGCAGGTCGCTGGTGATGCGCTGGAACTCGGCCCTGGACAGGGTCTCGTCCAGGAACATCGGGTTCTTCTCGGCGTCGACCGTGATGTAGGGCAGGTTGATGTTGGCGCTGTTCGAGCTGGACAGCTCGATCTTCGCCTTCTCGGCCGCCTCGCGAATGCGCTGCAGGGCCATCTTGTCCTTGTTCAGGTCGATGCCCGCCGACTGCTTGAACTTGTCGACCAGCCAGTCGACGATCCGCTGGTCCCAGTCGTCGCCACCGAGGTGGTTGTCACCGGAGGTCGCGCGGACCTCGACCACACCCTCGCCGATCTCCAGCAGGGACACGTCGAACGTGCCGCCGCCGAGGTCGAAGACGAGGATGGTCTGCTCCTTGTCGCCCTTGTCGAGGCCGTAGGCCAGCGCCGCCGCGGTCGGCTCGTTCACGATCCGCAGGACGTTCAGGCCGGCGACCTGCCCGGCCTCCTTCGTGGCCTGACGCTGGGCGTCCTCGAAGTACGCGGGCACCGTGATCACCGCGTCGGTGATCGGCTCGCCGAGGTAGGCCTCGGCGTCGCGCTTGAGCTTCATGAGGACGCGCGCGCTGATCTCCTGTGCGGAGTAGCTCTTGCCGTCGACCTCTGTCTTCCAGTCCGTGCCCATGTGTCGCTTGACCGAGCGGACCGTGCGGTCCACGTTGGTCACTGCCTGGTTCTTCGCCGGCTGGCCCACGAGGACCTCGCCGTTCTTGGCGAAGGCCACCACGGACGGGGTGGTCCTTGAACCCTCGGAGTTGGCGATAACCGTCGGCTCACCGCCCTCGAGGACGGCGACGACGGAGTTGGTCGTCCCCAGGTCGATACCGACCGCTCGCGCCATTGGATTTCCTCCTGCTGCTTCCTGTGTTGATCTGGACGACGCTCGATGGCGCCGACCGTGTTGAGTGTAGGTGACTCAAGTCTGCCGCCGGACCCCTCGACCCGTCAAAGCCAAACTTGAGCCCTCGTCGCTCAACCTTCCTGCAGGCCCAACGAGCGAGGGTCGGTCTGTGTTCCCGACGGTCAGGACTGGCCGATCGTGATGTTGCCGCTGTCCGCCTGGAGGTCGATCTGGTACGTCCCGGAGGTGGTCTGACCGAGGTCGTTCGTGACGTCGCCGCTGTCGGTTTCCGTGGTCACCGCGTAGCTGCCCTGCGGCACGGTCACGTCGATGTCGCCACTGGAGGCCTGCACCCGCACGCTCTCCGGCTTGGTCAGGGACACGGTGACCGTGCCCGAATCGCTGTTGACCTGGGTGGCGCCGGCGACGTTCCGCGCGGTGACGTCACCGGAGGACGCCGACAGGGTGGCCGGACCGTCGACCCCGTCGGCGGAGATGGTGCCGGAGTCGACCGTGACGTTCGCCGCACCGCCCACGTCGCGCAACGTGATGTCGCCCGAGCTGGCCTGGAGGTTCACTTCGCCGATGCCACCGAGGTCGGCCGAGCCGGAGTCGAGCTGGCCGTTCACCGTGGTTCCCTCGGGCACCACGACCTCGTAGTCGATCGAGCAGTTGCGCAGCTCACACGACGACAGCACCAGCGCGCCGTCCTCGACACGGACCGTCGCACCCGGCAAATCGTCGCCGTAATGGATGGTGCGCTTCACGCTCGTCTTGTCTCCCGTGGTGACCTTGAGGTCGCCGGAGTCGACGTCGAACTGGAGGCTGGTGATCGCCTCGCCGTACTCCTCCATGTCGGTTTCCCGGTTCTGCTCGAACATTCCGCAGCCGCCGAGAACCAGCAGCCCGGCCGCCACCGCGGTTCCCAGCACAGCCTGTCGAGTCCCCATCTGTCCCGCCTTAGCTCAGTAACCTTGCGTCGGGTCGACGCTATGTGCGGGCCGCGCGCCGTGACATCCGGGACGCCCCCGAGACGACCCTGGGGACAACCCCACCCTGCCGTCTCATTCAATGGGAAATCACTCCCACCATGCAGGAACCGGCGGCTACCGTGCTGGCATGGCGCGCAGTCGGTGGCTCATCCTCACTGCCGGCCTGACCGGCCAGACCACCGCCGCGAGCTTCATCTACGGCATCGCACTCCTCATCCCCGACCTGCAGGAGGACCGCGGCCTGTCGCTGCCGGCGGCCGGGCTGCTGGTGTCGGCGCCGATCGTCGGAATGCTCCTCGGACTGATCGCCTGGGGCGCGGCGGCCGACCACTACGGCGAGCGGGCGGTGATGGCCATCGGCCTGGCCGGTACCGGCGTGCTGCTGCTGGCGAGCCTCACGCTGCCGGGCCTCGTGCTGTTCGGACTCGGCCTGGTAGCGGCCGGCGTGTGCGCGGCGTCGGTGAACGCGGCCAGCGGGCGGGTGGTGCTCGGTTGGTTCACGCCGGCCGAGCGTGGGCTGGCGATGGGCATCCGCCAGACCAGCACGCCGCTCGGCGTGACCGTCGCGGCGCTGAGCCTGCCGCCGATAGCCCAGCACTGGGGTGTGACCATCGCGCTCGCGTTCCCCGCGGTGCTCTGCCTGGCGTCGGCCGTGTTCGTGCTGGTCGCGGTGCGGGATCCGGCCCGGCCGCAGGCCACGCGCGTCGAGATGGGGTCGCCGTACCGCGAGGAGGTGGGCGGCACGCTGGTGCGGGTGCACACGGCGAGCGCGCTGCTGGTCGCGCCACAGGCGTTGTCGGGCACGTTCGCCGCCACCTACCTGGTGAGCCAACTCGACTGGAGCCCGATAGCCGCCGGGCAGTTGATCGGCGTGGTCTACGTGGTCGGCGCGGCGGCTCGGATCGGTGCCGGGGTTTGGTCCGACCGAGTGCGTAGCAGGCTGCGCCCGATGCGGAAGATCGCCGTGCTGGCGACCGTGACCATGCTGATGTGGGGCCTCGGCGATCTCGTGGCGTCGTGGCTGGCGGTGACGGCGCTGGTCGCCGCGCTGATCGTGACGGTGACCGACAACGGCCTCGGCTTCACGGCGACCGCCGAGCTGGCCGGCCCGCACTGGGCGGGCAGGGCGCTCGGGGTGCAGAACACCGGGCAGAACGTGGTGGCCATGGCCGTGCCCCCACTGTTCGGCCTGCTGATCGCGGTGGCCGGCTATCCGGTGGCGCTGCTCGCGGCGGCCGCGTTCCCCGCCCTCGGCGCGGCCGTCACTCCGACTCGCGGCGAGTATCCACGCGGTGGAAGTTGAGGTACGCCCGCGACGGCGTCGGCCCGCGCTGGTTCTGGTAGCGGGACCCGGCTGCGCTCGAGCCGTAGGGGTTCTCGGCCGCACTGCTCAGGCGGAACAGGCAGAGCTGGCCGATCTTCATGCCGGGCCAGAGAGTGATCGGCAGGTTCGCCACGTTGGACAGTTCGAGCGTGATGTGCCCGGAGAACCCGGGGTCGATGAACCCGGCGGTGGAGTGGGTGATGACGCCCAGTCGCCCGAGGGAGGACTTGCCCTCCAGGCGGCCCGCCAGGTCGTCGGGCAGGGAGACGGTCTCGAACGTGGACCCGAGCACGAACTCCCCGGGATGCAGCACGAACGGCGCGTCGTCGTCGGCCTCGACCATCGTGGTGAGGTCGTCCTGCTGCTGACGCGGGTCGATGTGGGTGTACCTGGTGTTGTTGAACACCCGGAAGAAGCGGTCCAGCCGGACGTCGATACTCGACGGCTGCACCATGGCTTCGTCGAACGGCTCCAGCCCCAGTCGGCCGGCCGCCAGTTCCTTGCGCAGATCCCCGTCGCTCAACAACACCCGCTCACCCTAGCGGCGACGGGTCTTGTGTATCCTCACCAGCACTTGCGGATGTAGTTCAGTGGTAGAACATCAGCTTCCCAAGCTGAGAATGCGGGTTCGATTCCCGTCATCCGCTCCAAGCACAAACCCCCAGGTCACAGAATGTCTACTGTGGACCCGGGGGTCTTTTAGTTCTAGATCAAGTACCCCTGTCGTGCCCCCGCGTGCCCTTTAGCCGGTCGGCGCGAGGACGCCGGGCGCCCCGTCTTCATCGTCGTCTGACGTGGCCTTTTGCGCCCCGCTTCCCGTCCGGTCCCGATCAACCTGCGCGGAAGCCGGTCGCGATGGCCTGGTCTGCCTCGTTGCTGGCATGTTGGTAGATGAGCGCCGCACGCATGTCGTCGTGGCCCATCCGCGCCATGAGGTCCTTCGTGGACGTGCCCGCCTGCGCCGCCCATGTGTTGCACGCGTGGCGCAGGTCGTGGAAGTGCAGGCCGGTCAGGCCCATCTTCTTGACCGTGGCCGTCCACTTCACCCGCTGGTTCGGCCGGCCGACTATCAGGACCATGGCACGGAATCGGGGAGGCATCTTGATAGGAATCATGCAGCCGAGTTGGAGAAGGTTGCATGGAGATGCAGTTCGGGGCGAACGCGAGGTCGACGCGATACCGCGCTTGCAGGGGCTGGGCGTGGTGGCAACGCCGTGCCCAGCGGTGGAGCCTCCGGCTGACTACCGGTTGCCTGGTCGCTGGTCCGTCATGCGCGCTCGCTGGCGAGCCCAAGCCGCGAGCTTGCCTGCCATCGGATAGGTCTCCGCATCGAGCGCCTCGCATTCGGCGATCGCGGCCTCCAGTTCGACTGAAGGACCGCGGTCGACCAAAAGCATGATGTCCGCTGGCCCGACCCTGGGTCCCAGAGGCCGCTTCGGGTCGCGGCTCAGCGCCAGGAACGTGTCGCGGTCGAGCAACTTGACAAGCAAGGGGATGGCTCGGTCGCGGAGCAGCCCGGCGAGCAGTTCGCCGCATTCGGGCACCATCTCGGCACCGTCCAGCAGCCAACGTTCCGACCCCCACGAGAAATCGTCCGCGGCGACCGATGCCGGCGCGTCCAGCCGGGACTGCCACAGCCCGCCGGCGTAGCTGCGCTCGGTGGCCTCGGTGATTCCCAGTGTGTAGTCCAACCAGTCCGAGTGCGGCACGACAACCACGCTGAGGTTGACAAAAAAGACGACCCTGTCGCCGACGCCACCCCCAGAACGTTGAATGTTGACCATGGCGGCATCGTTGGTGGCAGCGGTGAGTCGGTAGGTCCGGCCCTTCTTGACGAACCCGGCGTCGGCAAGGACCGGCGTCACGTACGTGCGAAGCATTCGATCAAGCACACTCATCGCTACTCCTGCTGACCCAGCACATGCATAGGCCCCCGAGGCACGGCCGAGGCGTCCGTAACACCCTGAATCAGCCAGACCTTAACGACGTCGGCACCCAGCGTGATAATCCGGCAAAGGGACAGGTGCCCGCCGCAAGAGGCTGAACCATCAGGGGACTTGCCTCTCCAGGAGAACGCGTGTCCCAGGAGCGCCGCAGACGTCCGAACGGCGACAGGCCAGCGTGATCCCGCGCACAGGGAAACTCAGCGCCTCTGAGCAGGCACGGTGATGGTCAGCCTCGTGCTGTCTGCGTGCTGTAGGTGGCGGTATCCAGCGGTCACCGCCGGTTATTTCTGGGGGCGAACCCCCAGACCCCACGGTGCGGTGACTCCTGACCCAGTGTGGTCCCGGCTCCGCTGTCTCGATCTCCCACCACACGATCCCGGTCATGTGTTGATGTTGTCAGGTGGGGTTGTCTGCTGCCGTGGTCAGTAGGTGGGCCAGGCGTAGCAGTTCTCTTGAGCGGTAGTACGCCTGGCCTTCTTCCTCGTTCGCTCGGTTGCGTAGGTTGCCGATGCTCGTGGTCAGGGAGGTGCGTTCCTGGTCTGTCAGGTGCCCGTTGGTTGTGAGGCAGACGGGGATCAGGGACTGCACCTGTTCGGCCGTCGGGTCGTTCTCCGTCGGGATGGGTGGGACCTCTCGGCGGTGACGGAGCTTCAGGGCGTGGACCGCCGCCTGTCTCGACGCGCCGTACCAGTGCCTCGGCTCGATGCTCGGGTCGCGGTCCGCCGGGTGGGGGCGTCGCCGGCCCTCGCGCTTCTCGCGTGAGCGGCGGTCCGCGTACTCACACACGTCGGCCAGCCAGTGGGTTCGACTGGTGGTCAGGGCGTCCAGCGCGCGGAGGAGGGCTGTCTCGTCGCTCTTGTACGGGCCCGCCAGTTCCTCGGCCAGGAAGGTCAGGCTCGCGGTGAAGCCGATCGGGTGGTACATCTGCACGCACGAGCACAGAGCCGACACCCGGCTGCCGTACGGCAGTGACTCGTCGCGGACCCTTCGAGCCTGCGCGGCGTAGCTCATCGACCGAGTATGACTACTCCGGCTCCTCCGGTGTGGTCATCTGGTCGCGCATTGCCGGTAGTCCGAAAACCTCGATGGCGCTGAGGATCTCCTTGGCCATCCGCTCGAACGGGCGGCCGACCTCCAGCTCCCACCACAGCTCGCCGATCGGCTGGCCGGCCACCGTCACGACCTCGCCGATCGGGGCCTGCCATCCGGACCACTGCGGCCGGACCGTCTCGTTGGCCGGGTAGTACGGGCGCACCCGCAGCTGGGCGGCCCACTCGTCGCGGGAGATCACGCCGATGTGCACGGTGAACCGGACGGTGCGGGCCGTGAAGGACCGGGCCTGTTCGACCGCGATCTCTCCCCAGTGTCCCGGCCCCTCGATCCGGAAGCGGCGGCCGACGCCGAAGAATCCGAGCGCGCGAAGACCCGGCGCAAGGTTCGTGTCGACCATGAACCGGAACCAGTCCTGGGCGTTTCGCTCGATCTCAGACTCCACAGTGCCACTAACAGTAGCGTCGCGAACCCTCGCAGTGCTAAGCGTTCGTTATCTCGTCAGGAACACTTGAAACTCCTTCGCAGGCGTGCGTCACGAGGCCACCGCGCCGCCGTCCCCGTACTGGAGAAGTGCCAGTGCAGGAGGACGAATGCCAGTGGGTACGAACCAGCAGCGAGCGACCGCGACCGTCGGTGTAGCACTGATCGACGGCACGCCGCTCGTGCGCGAAGGCCTGGCCGCGCTCGTCGCCCGCACGGCGGGGCTGAGATGGATCGGCGCGGCCGACTCGGCCGCGCTCGGCATGCGGCTGTGCGAACGGCTGCGGCCGGACGTGGTGCTGGTCGACGCCGCCCTCGATCCCCGCGGCTCGCTCTGCCAGCTGCTCGCGCCCAAGCCCGACCTCGGCGGTCGTGCTGATGGTCGACGACGCGCGCCGCACCACCCAGTACATCGCGAACGCGCTGACCGCGGGCGTCGGCGGGGTGATCATGCGTTCCACCCAGCCATCGCAGCTGCTCGCCGCCATCCAGGCGGTGCACCGCGACGGGCGCTACCTCGACGCCGCTCTCGCGCCGGTCCTCGCCGCCCCCGTGCCGGCCCAGCAGAACGGGGGCGCACCCCGGCAGACGCTCTCCCGCCGCGAGCACCAGGTCCTCCAGCTGATCGCCGACGGGCTCGAGAACCAGGCCATCGCGAACGTGCTGTTCGTCTCGGTCGAGACCGTGCGCACCCACGTCAAGAGCATCCTGCGCAAGCTCGCCACCCGGGACCGCACGCACGCGGTGGCTGTCGCGTTCCGCTCGGGGGTACTCATGGTTGACACGCCACCGGTTCCAGGAACGCGTACCGCGCGGGATTGAGCGATCCGTGACGCGGCCCACAGCGACTCGCGCGACCATCTGGGCCAGCGGGGATTCACCCGGGTGTCATCACTCGGGCTCGGCTTCCCGCGGGTACCTTGCCGCGCCTACCGGCAAGTAATATCCTGATGTTACCGACGAGTAGGGGATTTGCGCGGATAGCGCGAGCAGGGAGTAACGAGATGGGCCACTACCAGAGCAACGTGCGTGACCTCGAGTTCAACCTGTTCGAGGTGTTCAAGATCCAGGAACGACTCGGCAAGGGGGTGCTCGCGGAGACCGACGAGGACACCGTGCGCGGTGTGCTCTCCGAGCTGAACAACCTGGCCACCGGCCCGCTGGCCGACTCCTTCGTCGACGCGGACCGCAACCCGCCGGTCTTCGACCCGAAGACCCACTCCGTCACGCTGCCCGCGGCGTTCAAGAAGAACTACCAGCAGATGTGGGACGGCGAGTGGTGGCGGATCGGGCTGCCCAACGACCTCGGCGGCCTCGGCCTGCCGCCCACCGTGCAGTGGTCGGCCGCCGAACTGATGCTCGGCAGCAACCCGCCGCTGTTCATGTACATGTCCGGCCCCAACATGGCGACCGTGCTGCACCGCAACGGCACCGAGGAGCAGCAGCGCTGGGCCGAGATCATGATCGAACGCGGCTGGGGCGCCACCATGGTCCTGACCGAGCCGGACGCCGGCTCCGACGTCGGCGCCGGCCGCACCAAGGCGATCAAGCAGGACGACGGCTCGTGGCACCTCGATGGTGTGAAGCGCTTCATCACCTCCGCCGAGCACGACCTCACGGAGAACATCGTCCACCTGGTGCTGGCCCGCCCCGAGGGCGCAGGCCCCGGCACCAAGGGCCTGTCCATGTTCTTCGTGCCGAAGTTCCACTTCGACGCCGAGACCGGTGAGCTGGGCGAGCGCAACGGCGCCTACGTCACGGGTGTCGAGCACAAGATGGGCATCAAGGCCTCCACCACCTGCGAGCTGACCTTCGGCCAGCACGACGTGCCCGCCAAGGGCTGGCTGGTCGGTGAGGTCCACAACGGCATCGCGCAGATGTTCCAGGTCATCGAGTACGCCCGGATGATGGTCGGCACCAAGGCCATCGCCACGCTGTCCACCGGCTACCTGAACGCGCTGGCCTTCGCCAAGGAGCGTGTGCAGGGCGCCGACCTGACCCAGATGCTCGACAAGACCGCCCCGCGGGTCACCATCACCCACCACCCGGACGTGCGCCGCAGCCTCATGCTGCAGAAGGCCTACGCCGAGGGCCTGCGTGCCGTGTACCTCTACACCGCGACCTTCCAGGACGAGGCCTGGGTGGGCACCGGTGACGAGGAGACGCGCAAGCTGGCCGAGCAGGTGAACGACCTGCTGCTGCCGATCGTCAAGGGCGTCGGCTCCGAGCGGGCCTACGAGCAGCTGGCCCAGTCGCTGCAGACGTTCGGCGGGTCCGGCTTCCTGCAGGACTACCCGATCGAGCAGTACATCCGCGACTCGAAGATCGACTCGCTGTACGAGGGCACGACCGCCATTCAGTCGCTCGACTTCTTCTTCCGCAAGATCGTGCGGAACAAGGGCCAGGCGCTCACCCACGTGTCCGGCGAGATCAACGCGTTCATCGAGGCCGAGAGCGGCAACGGCCGCCTGAAGGAGGAGCGCGCGCTCCTCAAGCAGGGCCTCGAGGACGTCCAGGGGATGCTCGGCTCGCTCATCGGCTACCTGACCGAGTCGCAGAACGACCCGCAGAACCTGTACCGGGTCGGTCAGCACAGCGTGCGGCTGCTCATGTCGGTCGGTGACCTGCTGATCGGTTGGCTGCTCCAGCGCCAGGCCGAGATCGCCATCGCCAAGCTCGACGGCGGCGCGACCGGCAAGGACAAGGCGTTCTACGAGGGCAAGATCGCGGTGGCCTCGTTCTTCGCCCGCAACGTGCTGCCGGAGCTGTCGGCCGGTCGAAAGATCGTCGAGGCGGCCGACAACGCGCTCATGGAGCTCGACGAAGCCGCGTTCTGATCCGAACACCGTCCACCGAGCGCAGATCCGCCAGGGTCTGCGCTCGGTGACGTTCTGGTTACGCCAAGGTGTGACTTACTGCGATCGGTGGTATTGCTTGTCCACCATTCGAACCAGTAAGGGGCAGCTATGTGGTCCTTCGGAGCAATCATCGGCCTGCTCATCGCGGGAATCATCCTGGGCGTCCTCGGTCGCCTGCTGGCTCCCGGTGAGCAGAAGATCCCGTTCTGGCTGACCATCGTGGCCGGCATCGTCGGCGCGCTGGTCGGCAATCTCCTGGCCGGCGCCTTCGGGGTCGAGGCCACCAGCGGCTTCGACTGGTGGCGCCACATCTTCCAGGTGATCGCGGCCATCATCGCCGTGACCCTGGCCGCGGCCATCTACCCGAAGGCCAGGGCACACGCCTAACCGGCAGGTGGGGGTGGACCGCAGATGATCTTCGGTGACGGGTTGTACTTGACCGTCCGTGTCTCGCGGTCCACCTCGGCGCCGGTGGCGGCGTCCCGGATGATCCGCGTGTCCTTGACGGTGAAGCCCTGGGAGCCGTTGCTGGCCTTGCAGTTCCCTGGCGGGCCCTGCCGTTCCTGGGGATCGGTGAGGTTCGTCCGCCCGGTGGTGGACGACTCGACGTCGTAGGTCTTGGTGCCCCAGAACTTCACGGTGATCGACGACGAGGTCCAGATCGTCTGGATGGCGATGCCGGTCTCCGTGGTGTTCTTGAACTTCAGGTCGATCTGGCTGGTGCCGTCCGGGAGGAGGAACACGGTCGCCTCGCGGCCCTCGGGGTAGCGGCTGATGTAGAAGCTGTGTTCCTTGTGCTCGACGTCCTCGAAGCCGGCGAAGTACGCGGCGTTGTAGAGGGTGGTCGCGAACTGCGACACCCCGCCCGCCATCCCGCGCCCGGGGGCGCCGTTGTCGATGATGCCCGCCTCGACGTAGCCCTTGGCCGCGTTGCGCACGCCCGTGTGGCCGTTGAGGCTGAACGTCTCGCCCGGCAGGACGATCGCGCCGTTGACGTCGGCGGCGGCCGTGCGGATGTTGATGCCCGAGTCGCTGGCGAAGTTCCGGGTGGTGAACTCGCTGATCACCTCCTTGATGCCCAGCGCGTTCGCGGACTCGGTGGTCACCTCCGCCGGCTTGGGCGCGTAGGTGGCGACCACCTCTCGGCCCTCGCCCTTCTTCAGCACGTCGAGCATGGGAGTAAGGGTCTTCTCCCAGTCGATGCCCTTGCCGTCGACCGACGGCTCGACGGTCGGGGCGCCGCCGCTGAACACCACCTCGGCGTCCTTGCCCTCGACCTCGGTCTCGGCCAGCTGCGGCTGTGCCGCCTCGATGACCTTGTTCTGGTCGATCTTCGCGGTCAGGCCGCCCTTGCCGTCCGGCTCGAAGACCAGCGCGGCCGCGATGGCCGCCGGCTCGAGCGTGGCGTCCTTGCCCTCGCCCTTCACGACCACCGGCGCGGACACCGCGGGAGTGGCGATCTCGTCGATCGCCTTCTGCACGCCCTCCTCGGTGGTCTTCACGGGCGTGGTGTCGACCGGCAGCTCCACCACCTGACCGGTGGCCCAGTTGCCGACCACTGCCTCGCGGGCGCCGGCCGCGTCCAGCTTCTGACCGTCGAGCGGCATGACCGGCACGGGGTTCACGCCCTCGAAGCGGATGCCACCCTCGGCGGGCTCGCGGTCGGTCTGGGGGCGCAGCGCCTCGATGGCCGCGTCGAGCGCCGTGTCGTCGGCGCGGGTGACCACGCCGACCTCTGTCGTGGAGAAGAACGAGGTGATCCTGGTGATCGGGTTCAGCGGCTGGTCGCCCGCCTGGGACAGGGTGCCCGCCCAGTCGATGGCCATTCCGGAGGCGTCCGGCTCGAGGGTCACGTCGACATCGCCGGCACGCATCTTCACGGGCTCGGCCAGGCGCGGCTCGATCTCGTCACGCAGGACGCGCTCGGCGTCCTCCTTGGACTGCCCGCCGACCGCGACGCCGGCCACGGTCACCCCGCGCGGCACGTTGCCGCTGCTCAGGAGGAGGTCGACGCCGTAGAGCACGACGAGCGCGCCGAAGACGGCCGCCGCGATGAACCCCGTACGCTTCAGCTTGCGCTTGCGGTCGGGGTCCTCGTCATCGTCGGTGGGGGCGGCGCCGTTGGAGGTCGGCGGAACCACGACCGTGGTGGTCTCCCCGGGGCCCATCGGCGGCGGCACCAGCATGGCGGTTTCGCCACCGGTGGCGCTGACCGTCTGGGTCTTGACCGTCGGCTCGTCGCCAAGCGTCGGACGCTTGATCGGCGCGAACACCTCGGTCTTCTCCGCGTCCGCCTCCGGCCACTGTGGCTCCACGACTTGCCTTCCCCTAGAGATATAAGCCTGTCCCGTGCTCGGTCCGCTCGCTGGCTATCGCGTGCAGGTCACGCTCGCGGATCACCAGGTGGGTCTGCCCCTGAACCTCGACTTCCATCTGGTCATCGGGGTTGAAGAGGACTCGATCGCCCACCTTGACGTTGCGCACGTTCGTGCCGGTACCGAGCACGTCTCCCCAGGCGAGCCGTCGAGCCATCTGTGCGGTGGCAGGGATGACGATCCCTCCTGAGCTGCGCCGTTCCCCTTCCTCGGGAGTCAGCCGCACGAGGACCCTGTCGTGCAGCATCTGAATCTCGAGTTTGAGTTCGGGCACCGAGGAATGGTAGCTGCCTACGTCACACGGGCTGCGACGTGTCAGGCGCTCGCGTCACTGCTCTCGGCCGCCTGCTTGAGCTGCGCGAGCGTCCGCTCGATGTTGAGCCGGTTGTGCTCCGCCCGGTCCCGAACGCCCGTTGCCAGGTCACCGACCGGCTTGAACCAGCCGGGCCGGCGGTCCCAGGTGCTCTCCGTGACCACACAGCCGGTGTCGGACGGCTCGATGTCGTAGCGCCACCGCGCGATCGGCACGCCGGCGAACGCCACGTCGAACGCGAAGCACAGGCCCGGCTCGGCCGCCGTCACGGTCACCGTGGTGGACCAGCGGCGCCACGAGTTGCGGTTGTGGCCGCGGAACCTGGCGCCGATCCTCGCCTCGGTGACGCCGCCCAGCCAGCGGCCGCGTTCGAACTCGGCGGACACCCGCGACAGCCCGGGCAGGTCGCTGACCAGTTCGTAGACCTGTGCCGGTGAGGCGGCCACCTCGGTCCGCCCCGTCGCGCTCGGCTCGGTCATGCCTGCCTCCCGACTCAGTTGTTCCTGCGCAGCATGCGCGCGAGGCCGGTTGCCACCGTGGTGGCCAGTATCCATCCCGCGGCGATCAGCGCCGCGGAGATCCCCTGCGGCCAGCCCTCGAAATGCCAGCGGTTCTTGTGGCCGAAGTCCACGATCGGCACCAGGTGGTCCATCGTGTAGAGCCACGGGGCCCACACGAGGTTGTCGTCGGAGTTCGCCTCGACCGGCGGGTCCTGCACGCCGAAGTACCACCAGCCGAGCAGGTAGATGGGGAACAGCCACAGCAGCGCGAGCATCGGCCGGTAGCCGTAGCCGACGATCCGGCGCTGCAGGAAGCTCCAGCTCCAGATGAACGGCCGGACCAGCGCTATCGAGCCGCTGGCGAGTGCTCGGTAGCGGCTGGACTGCTTCGCCACCAGCACGGTCGACGCGTGCTCCTCGTTCCCGCTCGCGCGGAGCATGGCGGCGAACTGGTCGTAGGGGCCCGGGCGGTAGTCGCCCATGGCCAGCCGCAACAGCATGATGCGCTTCTTCACCTGTGCGTCGTCGTCCAGCTTGATCGGGTCGGCGAGCGCGTCGTACCGGAAGTCGTCGAGGTCGATGTTGCCGGTGGCGTCCCAGAACTTCGCGTTGTCGGCGAGCGACGCGCACCGGGCGTGGCGCAGGCTGATCCGGCCCTTCGGCGGGGTGGCCACGCGGACCCGCAGCTCCTGGGTGATCAGCCCGAACGCGTTGATCGCCGTGGCGCCCAGCGAGGAGCCCAGTTCGGCGCCCTGGAAGTTGGTCTGCCGGCCGATCTCCGCGCGACGGATGCGGATCTCGCTGTGCGCGGAGAACGGGACGTCGATCTGGTTGCCCTCTTCGTCGTACCGCTCGCCCTTGGCACACACGAGGTCTCGGCCGATCAGGGCGACCCGCAGGTCGACCGACGGCTTGGGCAGGCCGTCCCGGCGGTACGTGCCGGGATTGACCAGCCGGGCGGCGCGCAGGTCGAGGTTGGCGCCGATGTTCGCCTCCGTCAGGAGGATCGAGCCGAAGACCTTGACCCCGCGGGCGTCCAGGTTGCCACCCGTGGTGAACCGGCGGCCCTCCACCGCATCACCGTTGCGGTTCGACAGGATCGACCCGTCGAGGAGGACGCTGCCGCGGGCGTTCACGTCCACCAGCCGGAGCTGGCCGGCGATCCGCGACTCGCGGGCGTCGATGCCGCCGGCGATCTCGGCGCCGTCCATGTGCAGCGCCCGGTACGGGTACGGCCCCGGCGAGTCCTTCGCGAGGTCCTCCTCGAACGTCTCCTCACCGCCGGACAGGTCGATGGTCGCGCCGGTCAACCGGACCGAGCCGCCGATGCGGGCGTTCACCAGGCGCAGCGTTCCCGTGCTCTCCAGGTTGTTGTCCAGGTAGACGTTGCCGGAGACCTGGATCCGGTCGGCGATGAGCGTGGCCCTCGGGTCGAAGAACCGCTGGTTGCCGCCGTCGTGGAAGTCCTCGTCGGCCGGCTTCAGCAACGCACCGCGCAACGAGAAGTCACTCTCGATCCGCGCGCTCGGCAGGAACAGCCTGCCGGTCGACTGGAACCGACGCTCCTTCGTGGACACGCAGTTGAAGTTCCCGCCGACCTGGATGCCGTTGCCGTCCAGCGCGTAGCTCTCCGGACAGTCGAGGATCGCACCCGCCAGGTTGATGTTGCCGCCCGTACGCAGGCCGGGAATGCGAACCTGCCCCCTGACCTCCAGGTTCGCGGCCAACAGCGCCCCGGCCAACTGGAGGCGGTCGGCGTGCAACGCGTAGCCGCCCACATTGCGCAGCACACTGCCGGTCAGCTCGAGCGAGCCACTGATCTCGCCGTCCGTGAGATCGACCTTGCCGTCCACCCGGGTGCCCTCGACCAGCCGGACGTCGTTGTCGCTGTACAGGTTGCGGCCCTCGAGACCGGGCAGCCAGCACCGAACGAACTCGCAGCCGGCGAGCTTGGTCTGCCGCACGTCCGGCGGCTTCTCGAACCGGCAGCGGACGAACTCCAACAGGTGCGGGAACTCCACGGCCCGCAGGTCCAACACACCGACGATGTGGAGGTCCTTGAACTGCTTGACCGGCGGAGTGGTCGCCTTGCGCCTGCCCCATCCGGCGGTGCCCGGCTCGAAGGCGAAGATCTGCCGGACCACCTCGTCGGCCGCGATGCGTGCCCACGACGGCGGTTGGGGATCGAACGGGTCCAGCCTTCGGCCGGACGTGTCGGCGTCGGTCATCGAGGCCCCTCAGAGCATGGCAACGGCATGGTCCGATCCACTGGGACGGACCACGCACACGGACGGTTCCGCTCCGAACGCGGTCAGTCTCCGTCTGCCTGCTGATGAATGGGGTCGAGCACGCGGGCCAGGAACGTCTTCGTCCGCTCCTGCTGCGGGTTGCCGATCACCTGGTCGGCCGGGCCTTCCTCCACCACGACGCCCGCGTCCATGAACAGCACCTTGTCCGCGACCTCGCGGGCGAACTGCATCTCGTGGGTCACCACGAGCATGGTCATGCCCTCGTCGGCCAGCTTCCGCATCACGCCGAGCACGTCACCGACCAGTTCCGGGTCGAGCGCGGAGGTCGGCTCGTCGAACAGCATCACGTCGGGGTCCATGGACAACGCCCTGGCGATCGCCACGCGCTGCTGCTGACCGCCGGACAGCTCGTTGGGCATGGCGGTCTCGCGACCGGTCAGCCCGACCCGCTCCAGATTGGCGCGGCCGGACTCCTCGGCCTTCGCCTGGTCGCGGCCGAGCACCTTGCGCTGTGCCACCGTGAGGTTGTTCAGGACGTTCAGGTGGGCGAACAGGTTGAACGACTGGAAGACCATGCCGATCCGACTGCGTGCGGCGTCGATGTCGACGTCCGGGTCGGTCAGCTCGATGCCGTTCACCACGACGGTGCCGCCGTTGGGTTCCTCCAGCAGGTTCACGCACCGGAGCAACGTGGACTTGCCGGACCCGGACGGCCCGATGATGCAGACGACCTCGCCTCGGTTGACCTGCAGGTCGATGCCACGCAGCACCTCGACCGGCCCGAAGGACTTGTGCAGATCAGTGACGTCGACCGCGAGGTCGGTTGCCGCCGTTTCGGTGCTCATACCTTCACCTCGGTCGACTCGGGCGTACTGATCTTGGTGCCGCCGGTGCGGCGCTCCAGGTACCGGGACAGGTAGGACAGCGGGATGGTGATGACCAGGTAGCAGAGGCCCGCCATCACGAACGGCGTCAGGCTCTGTGCGGCGTTCATCTCCTGCCGGGCGAACTGGGTCAGCTCCAGTTCGTCGAGTGACGCCCCGAGGACGTATGCCAGCGAGGAGTCCTTGGTGAGCATGATCAGCTCGTTGGTCAACGGCGGCAGGATGATCTTGAAGGCCTGCGGGATGACGATCGTGAAGGTCGTCCGCCCCCGGGACATGCCCAGCGACCGGGCCGCCTCGATCTGCCCCTTCGGTACCGCCTGGATGCCGGCTCGCAGCGTCTCCCCGATGTAGGCCGAGCTGACGATGGCCAGGCCGATCATGACGGCCGTGTACTTGTCGAGGAAGGTGCCGGGGAAGGCGAGCGGGATGCCGTAGCCGATGGTGAGGAGCACCAGCAGTGCGGGCAGGCCACGGAAGATCTCGACGTACAGACCGGAGATCCATCGGTAGGGACCGACCGGGGACAACCGCATCAGCGCGAGAACCAGGCCGAGCACCAGGCCGAGCGCGAATCCCGACGAGGTGTAGAGCGCGGTGTTCACCAATGCGGTGGTGATCACCTCGGGGAACATGGCCTTGGCGTCTTCGACGTTGAAGAACGTGGCGGCGAGCCGACCCCAGTCAGCGAAGAGCACCACGACTAGTACGACCGCGAGGAGGATCCCGTACTGGACCCAGCGGATTACCTGCGCTCGCTTGCGCTTGGACATGGCCATCGAAAAAGACAACTCCTCGCGAAGTGGACCTACGACGCCGAGAGAGGCCCACGCGGCCGTGCGCGTGAGCCCCTCGACGGTCGGCTAGCTGGCGTCCGGCCGGGTACCGAACCACTTCTCGTAGATGGTGTCGTACTCGCCGCTCGACTTGGCTTCGGCCAGCACCTTGTTGACCGCGTCCAGCAGCGCGGTGTTGCCCTTGCGGGCGCCGATGCCGTACTGCTCGCCGGTGTCGAACTCCGCGGTGACCTCGAACTCGGTCTTCTCCTTGACCCAGTCGTAGAGCACGCCGTTGTCGTTGATGCCGGCGTCGACCTGGCCGGTCTCGACCGCGGTCAGCAGCAGGCCGAGGTCCTCGTAGACCACCAGCTCCACGCCGGGAGCGTTCTCCTGGGCGTAGGTCTGGCCGGTGGTGGAGTTCTGCACGCCGAGCCGCTTGCCGGTGAGGCCGGCGAAGTCGGCGATGCCGGAGCCCTTCTTCGCGACGAGCGCCTGGGTGGCGTCGAAGTACGGGTCGGAGAAGTCGATGTTCTCCTTGCGCTCGGCGGTGATCGTCATGCCGGCCGAGGACAGGTCGCACTTGCCGGTGTTGAAGTCCGCGCCCGACTGGATGCCGTCGAACGGGGTGTCGACCACCTTCTGCTCGACGCCGAGCTCCTTGGCCACCAGGTCGATGATGTCGATGTCGAAGCCGATGACCTCGCCGTTCTCCTCGTACTCGAACGGCTTGTACGGGCAGGCCGGTGCAGTTGGTGAGATGCGCCGTCGTTCACCAGGTCCACACCCCCGGCGGTGGTGCGCCCCGCTCTTCGCCACAGCCAGCCGCGAAGATGGCGATGGCGGGCAGCACAGCGAATAAGCTCAGCGTGGATCGACGCGTCACCGTATAACTCCTAGTCACTCGGGTCGGTTCGAGTGATGGCATCCTGCCACTACCGACGGGTACGACCTAACACCAGCGTCTTTTGTTGCGCGCTCTTAACCGATGTCCATGGTGTCCGGCTCTGTGTCCGGCTCTGTGTCCGGCGCGGTGCCCGGCCAGCCGGTCAGCAGCACGGCCACCAGCGCCGTCCATCCCGTCTGGTGGGTGGCGCCGAGGCCCTCGCCGGTGTCGCCGTCGAAGTACTCACTGAACGTGACGTGCTCGCTCCACAGCGGGCTGCCGCTCGCCTCGATGCGCTTGCCGTCCGCCGGCCGTCGCCCGTCCGGACCCGGCACGAACAGCGCGGCCAGCCGGCGGGACAGTTCCGTCGCCGCCGTGCCGAGCGGCACGGTCCGGTGCCGGAGCCGGTGGGCAGCTCGACGGCGAACGCGCCGGCGTGGAACGCGTCGATCGCGTGCAGCGCCTGCACGAGCAGCGCGTTCGTGGGGAACCAGACGGGGCCGCGCCAGTTGGAGTTGCCGCCGAACATGGGGGTGTGCGACTCGCCCGGCTCGTAGCGGATCCAGTGCTGCTGGCCGGCGACCTCCACCACCAGACCGTCGCGGTGCGCGGCCGACAGCGACCGGATGCCGTGCGGGGACAGGAACTCGGCCTCGTCCAGCATGCGGGTGAGCACGCGGCGCAGCTTGCCCTCGTCGAGCAGGGACAGCAGCGCGCTGCGGGTGCCGTCGTCGGCGGTGTGCCAGGTGATGAACTGGCCGAACTCGGGCTGGTGGTGCAGCAGGTAGTTCAGCCGGGCGGCGAAGTGGGGCAGCTCGGTGAACACCCACGGCTCGAGCGCGGCCGTCGCGAGCACGGGGATGAGCCCGACCATCGACCGGACGCGGACCGGCCCCGACTCGACCGAACCGTCGTCGTGGGTGCGGGACACGAGGTCGTAGCAGAAGCCGTCCTGCTCGTCCCAGATGCCGCGGGCGGCCGAGCCGAACCGGGCGGAGACGCCGGCGATGGACAGGAAGTGCTCGACGAACTTCGTGGCCACGTCCTCGTAGGCCTCGTCGTGGCGGGCGAGTTCGAGGGCCATCCGCATGAGATGCAGTGCGTAGGTGGCCATCCACGAGGTGGCGTCGGACTGCTCGAACCGCCAGCCGGCCGGCAGCCGCTCGGAGCGGTTGACCGGGCCGATGTTGTCCATGCCGAGGAAGCCGCCCTCGAACAGGTAGTTGCCCTCGGGGTCCTTGCGGTTGACCCACCACGAGAAGTTCAGCAGGAGCTTGTGGAAGACGCGGGCGAGGAAGACCCGGTCCGGCGGTCTTCCCTCGGAGTGGTAGACCTGCAGGGCCGCCCACGCGTGCACCGGCGGGTTGACGTCGCCGAATTCCCATTCGTAGGCGGGGAGCTGGCCGTCGGGATGCATGAGCCACTCGCGGCACAGCAACAGGAGCTGGTCCTTGGCGAACGCGGGATCGACCATGGCGAACGGCACCATGTGGAAGGCGAGGTCCCAGGCGGCGAACCAGGGGTACTCCCACTCGTCCGGCATGGAGACCACGTCGGCGACGTCCAGATGGCGCCAGTGGGCGTTGCGGGCTCTCGTGCGTTCGGCGGAGGCCGGCGGATTGGCGGGATCGCCCTCGAGCCAGTGCCGAACGCGGAACCGGTAGAGCTGCTTTGTCCACAGCAGTCCGGCGAGCGCTCTCCGTACCACGGTCTTCTCGGGCTCGGCGGTGGTGATGATCTCGTCGTAGAAGTCGTCGGCCTCTCGGCGGCGGTCCTGTGTGGTTTCCGCGAACGTGTGGCCGAACGCGCTGCCGTGCCCGTCGCCGGCGATCAGGCGCAGTTGGACGGTGACGCTCTCGCCGGGCGCGATGCTCTCGAAGTGGTACCAGGCGGCGGCTTTCGTGCCGGGCTGGGAGGCGGTGCCCGGTTCGACGACCTGGCAGGTGTCTTCCATCTTCCGCACGACGTGGTCGTCGATGCCGGCTTTCGTGTAGCGACTGGGGTTGCGGCCGCGGCCGAACACGCCGATGTCGTCGGTCTCGTTGTCGGTGACGAGCATCGTGGGGTGGCCGCTGGCGTGGAGCGTGTACCGCCCGATGAGCGAATGTTCGGCCACCACGCGGGTCCAGCCCTGGGTGGTGGAGGCGATGAGGGCGGGACGGCGGGCGTCGCGGCCCCAGGCCCAGGTGTTGCGGAACCACAACTGGGGAAGAAGGTGCAGTGGTCTGGCATCGGGCCCGCGGTTGGTGGCGGTGATCTCGACGGCGATGTCGTCCGGCGCCGCCTTCGCGTAGGTGACCTCGACGTCGAAGAAGCGGTTCTCCTGGAGGACACCGGTGTCGGCGAGTTCGGGCTCGCGGCCGTCCCGTCCGGCCTCGCGGGCGAGTTCCCGGAGCCGCTCGTAAGGGAACTTCGCTTGCGGGTAGCGGTAAAGGACCTTCATCCAGGAGTGCGTGGGGGTGCCGTCCTGGACCCACCAGTGTTCCTTGACGTCCTCACCGTGGTTGCCCTCGCCGTTGGTGAGGCCGAAGTAACGTTCCTTGAGGATGTCGTCCTCGCCGTTCCACATGGCGACCGCGAGGTTGAGGAACCCGTGGCGGTCACAAATGCCGGCGATGCCGTCCTCACCCCAGCGGTAGGCGCGGGAGCGGGCCTGCTCGAAGGTGAAATACCGCCAGGCGTCGCCGTCGTGGGAGTAGTCCTCGCGCACCGTGCCCCATTGACGCCCGGCGAGGTAGGGCCCCCAGAAACGCCAGGGGGAGGACATGTCACCCGAGTCGGCCAACCGGTCCCGCTCGCTACTCATCCGCACCCCATACGCACCATGATGCCGGTTGCCCGAAGCCCCCCACGCCCCACGGCGGTTTGTCGTATTCTCGACTACCGAGCGCGATTGAGGGGTCACGCCGCAGGAGGGGGACCGTGAACGGTTTGGATCGCAGCGCCATGACAGCGCTGCAGAACATCGCGGGCAGCAGCACCCAGGGCGCGATCACGACCGGCACCTACGAGTTCGACGAAGCCACCATGCGCGGTCTCGTCAAGGAGTGGCTCGCCTTGGCTGACGACTACGACACGTCATTCCGAGACTCCGAGGCGCTGACCGCAGTCATGGGACCGGGGTTGGATTTCGCCAGTGGCTCCCACGTCGAGGCGGCGAACGCTTCCGGCGCGGCGTACCGCGAGTACCTCCAACACAACCGAGAATACTGCCGCGAGCAGGCACAACTGTTTCAGAACGCGCTGCACGACTACCTCGGAATCGAACACACCAACGTCACCCAGATCGGCGATGCCGGCCGCCCCCTCGACGGCCCTCAGGCAGGGATCTGAAACATGCGCTCGCGATCGCTCATGCTCCTGCTCGGCCTGGCCCTCCTCGCCGGCTGCACCAACACCAGCGAAGGAACTCCTCGACCGACCCCTACCAACGACACCACCTCCGAATCTCCCTCCGGGAGCGAGGAACCCGAAGGCGACGAACTGCCCTTCGCCGGTGCACCTGCGGTCGACGATCCGCTGGACACGACTCGCTACCAACAAGACCCATGCCTAGGGCTCACGACCGCCCAAACCGACGAACTCAACGTCAATTCCCCTGGCGAGCCGCGAGAAGCAGCACTCGGCAACGCTTGCACCTGGGGAGGCAAAGAGGACCGCCGGGCACTCGTGGAGTTGGCCTTCCTTGACGAATATCGCTACGGCCTGAGTGCGGCCTACGAAGCGAACGAAGAAGGCAAGTACGACTTCTTCGAAGAACTTCCACCGATCGAGGGATACCCGGCTGTTGCACTTGCGGGTACTGATGATCGGCAGAACGGTGGATGCGGCGTGAACGTCGGCGTATCCGACGAGATCGCTTTCAACCTGGTGATCCGGTTGTCCACGGCGAATGTCGACGAGTTGGATCCTTGTGAGACTGCGGCCATGGTGGCTGGGATGGCGCTGAGCACGATGAAGGAAAACTCGTGAACGATTTGGATCGCAACGCCATGACGGCACTGCGGAACATCGCCGGTAGCAGCACGCAGGGCACCATCACCACCGGCACCTACGAGTTCGACGAAGCAACCATGCGCAGCCTCGTCGAGGAGTGGCTCACCCTGGCCGAGGACTACGAAGCGTCTCTTGACGAGGCGGTCAGCATGGTCCAGATCCAGGGTCCGGGGCTTGATTTCGCCAGCCAGGCCCACGCCGACGCGGCCAACGCCTCGGGCAGGGCATACCTGGACTACCTCCAGCACAATCGGGATTACTGCCTCCAGCAGGCGCAGCTGTTCCAGAACGCGCTGCACGACTACCTCGGAATCGAACACACCAACGTCACCCAGATCGGCGATGCCGGCCGCCCCCTCGACGGCCCTCAGGCAGGGATCTGAACATGCGCACTCGATCACTCACGCTTCTGATCGGCCTGGCCGTCCTCGCCGGTTGCACCTCCACCAGCGAAGGAACTCCTCGACCAACCACCGACGACACCGCTGAAAACACCCCGCCGTCCAGTAGTGAAGAACCGGACGGCGATGAACTGCCCTTCGCCGGCGCGCCCGAGGTGACCGACCCACTGGACACCGATCGGTTCCAGCAAGACCCATGCCAAGCTCTCACCGCGACCCAGGCTCAAGAACTAGCCGTCACCTTTCCAGGAGGGCCTTATGACGGCGCACTGGGTAAAGCCTGTGAGTGGAAGTCGCCCACCGACAGGCTGGCGGCCGTTGACGTGCGTTTCCT
Source organism: uncultured Actinomycetota bacterium (assembly GCA_963825445.1). GTDB lineage: Bacteria > Actinomycetota > Actinomycetes > Mycobacteriales > Pseudonocardiaceae > Actinophytocola. Next base: position 20,891 of record CAWGTM010000014.1, on the reverse strand, counting down.
GAGCGACGATCCCCGTGGACTGAGCGCCCTCTACCTTGCGAACGAGAGTGGTGGCTACGTCTACTTCGACGAGCTTGCGCCGATCGAGGGATATCCGGCGGTCGCGCGAGATGGCGTCGACGATCGAGACATAGGCAAGTGCACAGTGGTGACCGGTACCTCGGATGAGGACGCGTTCGAGGTCGTCCTGCGGCTGTCTCAGGCGAATGTCGGCGAAAAGGATCCCTGCGAGACTGCTGCTCTTGTCGCGGAAATGGCGCTGAGCACGATGAAGGAGAACCCGTGAGTCGCGGTGCAGGTGTCGGCGTCTTCGACGAGGTTGCGTTCGATGGTGTACTCCAGTTGCCGTGGTCCGGTGTTGGCGTGCAAGATCCAGGTGAGACGGCGTTGCGGACCATGAAGGCGGGCTCATGAGTGACGTGTTTCTGACTCCGCGGCAGATCTATGACGAGCTCACCGGCGGGCCTGGTTCGGATTCGCTGGGCAGTGCCCAGCGAACTTCGTACGACGAGGCGCGGCGGGAATCGGAGCGGGCCGAGCGGATTACCCGGATCGGGCGGACCATTCAGGCTGGCTGGCAGGGAAGTGCGGCTGAGGGTGCCTACGGGGCTGCGGCACCGCTTGCCGATGCGGCTTTGCGTGGTACGGACGACCTCTACCGGGCTCAGGATTTGTTGGATCGGCAGAGTGGGTCGTTCCAGAGGGCTTCCAACAGTGTTGTTCAGGTGTCCGATGATCTTCCGGAGATGGAAGTCGCAGACGTTCTTGATCCTGTTGATTACGAAAAGCAGGTTCGGGCCTATCAGGCCGACGCCGAGCACAACATGCAGGTTTTTGAGGGTTACGACAACGCGAGCAGTCACAACGAGACCTATGCGCCGCGGGAGTATCCGATCATCAGTCACAGCGGTGGCACTGTTTCGGTGACCGCTGGTGACACCGTTGACCCCGATGAGCCCGGCCCCGGTCGGAATGGTGGGGACACGGGAGGTTCTGGGGGCCCCGGCGGTGGGGGACCGAACGGCGGCGGGTCGCCTGGAGGTGGGTCCTCTGGTGGGGCGCCTTCTGGCGGCACACCCGGGCCTGGTGGGCAGGCGCCGGGAGGCGGCCAATCGTCCGGTGGTGGGCAGCAGACTCGGCCCAACGACTACGTTCCGCCGACGGTTGCGCCGCCTGCTGGGTATCAGCCGTCGGGTTTGCAGCCTGGGCTCTCCACCGGAAACACCGGCGGGCTTCCCGCTGGGGTTCCTGTTGGTGGTTATTCGGGTGGCGGGTCCGGGTCCGGTGGTGGAGCTGGATCGGGTGGTGGCCGCGGCGGCGGTGCGCCCGGGGCCGGGCCGCGTGGTGGTGGGCTCGGAGCCGGTGGTGGTGCCGGGGCCGTGACTCCTGGGGAAGGTGCCCGTGGCGGGGGTGTCGGTGGGGTCGCCGGTGCGCGTGGCGCCGGTGGTCCTGGGGCCATGGGTGGTGCGCCGATGGGTGGTGGACGTGGGAAGAACGACGAGGAGTCCGAGCACGAGCGCAAGTACCTCGTCGAGCCTGATCCTGAGGAGACGTTCGGCAGTGAGGTGTTGACCGCGCCGCAGGTCATTGGTGACGACGAATACGAAGACGACTAGTGCCGCGCAAGGGGGAAAGCGCAGTGCAGGGCAGACGCACGGTCGAGCTGTCGGTGTTTCCGCTGATCAGTTTGATCCGCAAGGAGAAGCTCGGTGAACCGCATCCGCTGTTCGCCGGTGGGGAGCGGTACGTCTCGCCGCGGTTCACCGCCGAGGCCGAGCGGGTGGTGCGTGAGGAGCTGGCCGGTCACGGGCTTGGCGACCGCAGCGCTCTGGCGGACTTCGTGGAGAAGCTCGCGCTCGTCCAGCAGGCCGGCACCGAGTACTACGGCTGGATGACCAACGGCGAACAGAAGTACGCCACGCTCGTCGCAGGCAGTGGGCGGCGGGCGGTCGCCGTCATGCGGGCCGGGGACCTGGTCACGTTCGAGCGGGTCGACTCCGAGGAATTGATCAACGAGTTCGTCTACCGGCTGCCCGACGTGCGGGCCGGGGACGGTGACGCGATCGCCGTTCGGACCGCCGACATCGGGGCACGCCAGTCCGGGGCGATCATGCGGCGATCGCAGCCCACCCGGCCCGACGGGGCCCGGCGGTTGGAAGCGTTGTTGCACGAACCTCAGCTGGGTGGCGCCAAGCTCTACGCCGCCAACCGCGACCAGGAGGGCAACCGTCGACGGTCCCGTGAGTGGCTCACGCTCCTCGACCTGATCTCCGGGCGCTGGCTGATCCACCCGACACTCGGACGCGGCGAACGCACCATCCACGCCGTCCCCGGGACGGCACCGGCGATCGCCGCCAAGCTCGCCGAGTTGCAGCGCTCCGCCCGTTAGGCCGTGTCGCGGCGGGTGGTGAACACGAAGACCGCCGCCAGGGCCAGGTACAGAAGCATCGCCACCGTCAGGCTTTCCTGGTCTGCCAGGTAGCCGATCGCCAGCGGGGTCAGCACTCCTACCTGGCTCACCGCCTCCGCTATCGATGACGTGGTGCCCACCTGGCCCGGCCGCAGGGTCATGTACCTCGCCTGCAGGATGATCCACCCCAGGTTCGCCGCCGCGCCCACCGCGGCCATGCCCACGATCGCCGCCGCCACGTGGGGAATCGCCAGCAGCAGCGCCACTCCCGCGGTCAGGGTGAGAGCGCACGTTCGCAGGCTCACCCGCCGCCGGTTGGTTCGGCTCGCCCACGCGGCAGCTGCCACGCCACCCGTCAGGCCCGCGCCCACGGCCAGGACCGACAACGACGGCGTCAGCGATTGGTCGGTGATCAGGAACGCCACCGCGAAGCCGACGAACGTGTCGTCGAACGCCACGATCACGGCCACCAGCAGGCCCGAGACGATCACTCGGCGATCCCGGGCGACCTCCAGCATCGTTCGCCACGCTCGGAAGTCCGGGGATCTCGGCGCCGGCGACGGCAGCGGCTGCGCGGCCAGGATCAGGCCGTACGCGAACAGAAGAGCGCCCGCCGCCCAGAACGCCGCCCGCCAGCCCAGGCCCGTCGCCAGCGTCGCCGCCAGTAGCGCCGGGCCTGCCAGGTCGCCCACCGCTGCCAACAGGTTCGCCCTTGCCAGCGCGGGTTCGGCCCGGTCGCCGGCCGCCTCCACCAGGGACACCTCGGCCGCCCCGACGAGCAGGTCGGCACCGATGCCCATCACGCACACCGCCACGACCAGCGTCCAGAAGTCGCCCGCCGCCGCGAAGACGCAGAAGCCCGCGCCGTAGCAGACACCGCCGAGTGCCGACAGCAGTCGCCGGTTCGCCACGTCGACCACCCAGCCGAGCGGGGTCGTGAGCAGGCCGATACCCGGATACAACGTCAGCAGAACACCTGCCTGCACATACGTCAGGTCCAGGTCCTGGCGCATCATCTCCGCCGCACCGTAGGGCAGAAACGACACCGTCTCGTCCACGAAACGGACGAGCAGCAGCGACGCCACGAGTGACGCCGGCAGCCGGGGGGCTAGGTCAGTTCACCATCGAAACCAGGCACGCATGGCGGCGATGTTAACCGCCACGCCCGACGAAAACATCCGGATAATGGCACCCATGATCACTGGGGCGGAGAACCTGTTGGGCAGCATCCTGGCCGGAGCGGTCGGCGACGCACTGGGTGCGCCGGTGGAGTTCTACACGATCGACACCATCCGCCGGATGTACGGCCCGAACGGCACCACCGGCTACGAAGAGGAGTACGGCGGGCTCGGGACGATCACCGACGACACCCAGATGACCCTGTTCACCATGGAAGGGATGATCAGGTTCAACCTCGCGGTGCGGACCGGGCAGGCGCCGGACCGGCTGATGGATCCCATCCAGCACGCCTACCAGCGTTGGTTCCACACGCAGGGCCCCGCCTGGGAGAGCGCCCGTGGGCGCTTCGACCTCCCCGAACCCGACGGGTGGCTGATCACCAACAAGGGCCTGTTCAGCCCACGTTCGCCCGGCAGCACGGTGATGTCCGCGCTGAGGGGCTTCTCCCGGGGGACCGAAATGGGGTCGCCGGCCAACAAGCTCAACGACTCCAAGGGCTGCGGCGCCGTCATGCGTGCGGCGCCCGTCGCGTTGCTGGGCGAGGACGCGTTCGCCTATGCGGTCGGCACGGGTGCGCTCACCCACGGCAACCCCAGCGGTTACCTGTCCGCCGGCGCGCACGCACACCTCATCTACCTGCTGCTCGGCGGCGCCGACCTGCCCGACGCCATCGCCGCCACCCGCCAGCGACTGCTCGCCTGGGACGACCACGAGGAGCAGGTGGCCGCCATCGACGCGGCCGTGGAGCTGGCCGCCCGCGGCCGCCCGACACCGGAGGCCATCGAGGAGCACCTCGGCGGCGGCTGGCGTGGCGAGCAGGCGCTGGCCATCGGGATCTGTACGGCGCTCGTGGCCAAGGACCTGGAGGACGGCCTGCTCCTGGCCGTCAACCACACGGGCGACAGCGACTCCACCGGACTGGTGTGCGGCAACATCCTCGGCGCCATGCACGGCGTCGAGGCGATTCCCGCGCACCTCCTGGCCGGGCTGGAACTGCGTGACGTGATCGAGCAGACGACCCGCGACCTGCTCACCGAGTACGGCGACAACCCGCCGGACACCGAGGAGTGGCGCGTCCGCTACCCGCCCTGGTGAGCCGCGTGGGCATTGACGATCAGCGCCACCGCCTCCGTGACCCGCTGTGCCTGTCCCAGGTGCAGCCACTCGTCGGGCACGTGCGCGTTGCTGTCGGCCGCGAGCGCGCCCGTGACCACGAACTGCGCGTCCGGGTAGGTGGACGCCATGGTCTCCATGAACGGGATCGACCCGCCGAGCCGCACGGTCTGCCACGGGTTGCCGTCGAACACCGTCTCGCCCAGTGAGTCCAAAGTGGACTGGAGCCACGGCGCCAGCGGCGGCGCGTTCCAGCCGCGGGCGGCCTCCGAGCGGCTGAGCGTGACCTGCGCGCCGTAGGGCACGTCGGTGGTCAGCGCGCGGTGCAGTGCCTCGAGTGCCGCATCCGGGTCGGCGGTCGGCGGGAGGCGGAAGCTCAGCGTGAGCGTGGTTTCCGGGCGCAGCACGTTGCCGGCGTCGGCCGGCAGCGGCAGGCCGTCGGCACCGATCACCGACAGGGTCGGCCGCCACGAGTTGTTCAGGCCCAGCTCCACCTCGTCGTCCGACACGGGACGCATGCCCTTGACCAGCGGGAAAGCACCCTTCGAGAAGCCCGGCGCCAGGTCGGCCATGGCCTTGATCTCCGCCATCCGCTCGGCCGGGACATCGCCGTGCATCTCCGCGATGAGGATCTCGCCGGTGGTCGCGTCCTCGAGCCGGTCGAGCAGCTGACGCATGATCCGGAACGAGCTGGGCACGATCCCGCTCGCCATCCCCGAGTGCTGTCCGGACTCCAGGACCCGCACGGTGACCGTGGTGGACGTCATCCCACGCAGCGACGTGGTCAGCCACATCCGCTCGTAGTCCCCGCCGCCGGAGTCGAGGCAGACGACGAGCGACACGTCGCCGAGCCGGTCGCGGAACTGCTCGAGGTAGGCCGGCAGGTCGGGGCTGCCCGACTCCTCGCTGGTCTCCAGCAGCACCACGCACCTGGCGTGGGATCCGCCGGCCGCGCGGACGGCCTCGATGGCCGCGGTCGCCGCGTAGCCGGAGTAGCCGTCGTCGGCCGCACCGCGCCCGTACAGCTTGCCGTCGCGCACGACCGGGGACCACGGACCGAGTCCCTCGGACCAACCGCCGACCGGGGGCTGCTTGTCGAGGTGGCCGTAGAGCAGCACGGTGCCGGCGTCGTCGCGCGGCTCGCCGACCGGCGGCACGTCGAGCAGCAGCACGGGGGTGCGGTCGGGCAGGCGCAGGACCTCGGTGGTCGCGCCCTCGATGCCGCGCGAGTCGAGCCAGCGGCGGACGTGGTCGACGGCGGCGTCGAGGTGTCCGGTCTGCTGCCAGTTCACGTCGAAGACCGGCGAGAGCGCCGGGATCGCCACGAACTCGGTGAGGCTGGGCAGGATCTCCTGATCCCAGAGCTGGCCGACGGTGCTGCGTACGAGTGCGTTGTCCACCCGATCGATACTGCCACCGACCGGGCTACCAGGCGTCACGCAGGATGGTCTGTTCCGAGGGTTCCTCGATCAGGACGGGATCGTCGGGCTTGACTTCGTCGGGTTTGACTATCGCCCGTTCGGCGGCCGCGATGATGTCGTCGGCCGTCCGCACGGCGTCCGCGAGCGCCCGCTCCGCGTGCCGCACCCGGGCGTCCTTCCAGCTCTCGTCGAGCGGCTCCGTGGCCACTCGAGGGAGCCTAGGCACCCACGACAGAGCCGGTCGGACGAAAGGGACAACGGACTAGGATGGCTGTGACACAGATCACCGGGATACGTGGGGGATACGTTCTGGTGTCCGTGACGGCTTCCGAGTCGCGCCGGCACGGCGTCACGCCAACCCGGGATCGGCCGCTCTGAGCTGCCGTGTTCACTGCTCGCCAGGAGGTGGTCACGCTTCACCCGAATGCCTCCCACTGACGCCCTAATGTCGGTTGTCCTATCGTTTCCGCAGCTCAGCGCTTCAACGAAAGCGACAACCAGACGTTCGGACCTCACCGGTTCGAGCTAACGCATGCCAGGATGTAGCCCGAAACCGTCAGCGTCAGCGGCGGCTCGATCCGTCCCTTACCCGGGCCGGTAGCCACCGGAGACGCGGCCGCGCGCGGTCGCCACAAGCGAGCGCCCCGGCGCCGACACAAGGAGAACGCATGTCGTCCCCAGAACAGTGGACGCACCCCGAACCAGGGGTCGGCCCGGCTGCCACCGCGGCGGCGCCGACCGCGGAGCAGGTGATCGCGGGTTTGCGCGCAACAAGCGAGGGTGGCCCGGAGCTGGTCCAGCTCCTCACGCCGGAAGGCGAACGGGTCGAGAACCCCGAGTGGGATCCCTACGTCGCGGACGTGACCGCCGAGGACCTGCGAAACCTCTACCGCGACATGGTCCTGACCCGTCGGGTCGACCGTGAGGCGAACGCACTGCAGCGCCAGGGTCAGCTCGGCATCTGGGTGCCGCTGCTCGGCCAGGAGGCCGCGCAGATCGGCTCCGGCCGGGCGATGAAGCCCCACGACATGGCGTTCCCCAGCTACCGCGAGCACGGCGTCGCGTGGACGCGCGGCGTGCACCCCACGGAGCTGCTCGGCATCTTCCGCGGCACCGACCACGGCAGCTGGGACCCGATCGAGAAGCGCTTCCACCTGTACACGATCGTCATCGGCAACCAGGTGCTCAACGCCGCCGGTTACGCCATGGGCCAACGGTTCGAGGGCAAGGTCGGCGACGACGACGGCGAGGCCACGATCGTCTACTTCGGCGACGGCGCCACCTCCCAGGGTGACGTGCACGAGGGCTTCGTGTGGGCCTCGGTCTACGACGCGCCGCTCGTGTTCTTCTGCCAGAACAACCAGTGGGCGATCTCCGAGCCGACCGAGCGCCAGTCGCGCCTGCCGCTGTACCAGCGCGCCCGCGGCTACGGCTTCCCCGGCATCCGGGTCGACGGCAACGACGTGCTCGCCACGCTCGCCGTGTCCCGCTGGGCGCTCGACGCCTGCCGCCACGGCAACGGCCCGGTCCTGATCGAGGCGTTCACCTACCGCATGGACGCCCACACCACCACCGACGACCCCACGCGCTACCGCCTCTCCGACGAGCTGGAGGCGTGGAAGCTGAAGGACCCGATCGAGCGGGTGCGGGTGAACCTGGTTCGCCACGAGCACGCGGACCACGACTTCTTCGACTCGGTGCAGGCCGAGTCCGACCAGCTCGCGGCCGAGCTCCGCGAGTTCTGTGTGAACATGCCCGATCCGCCCCACGAGCGGATGTTCGAGAACGTCTACGCGGAGGGGAGTCCGGTGCTGGACAAGCAGCGCGACGACTACCTCTCCTACGTTGCCGGCTTCGCCGGAGGTGCGCACTGATGGCTACCCCCGTGATGAACAAGACCAACGCGTCGGCCGCGTCGAACACGCGGACCGTCACCATCGGCAAGAGCCTGAACATGGGCCTGCGGGCGGCCATGGAGGCCGACCCCAAGGTCATCGTGATGGGTGAGGACGTCGGCAAGCTCGGCGGTGTCTTCCGAATTACCGACGGTCTGCAGAAGGACTTCGGCGAGCAGCGCGTGCTGGACACCCCGCTGGCCGAGTCGGGGATCATCGGTACGGCCGTGGGTCTCGCCATCCGCGGCTTCCGCCCGGTGTGCGAGATCCAGTTCGACGGCTTCATCTTCCCTGCGTTCGACCAGATCGTGTCGCAGGTGGCCAAGCTGCACTACCGCAGCCAGGGCCGGATCAAGCTGCCCATCGTGATCCGGGTGCCGTTCGGCGGCGGGATCGGTGCGGTCGAGCACCACTCGGAGTCGCCCGAGTCGTACTTCGCGCACACCGCGGGCCTCAAGGTCGTCGCCTGCTCGAACGCGGTCGACGCCTACTGGATGATCCAGCAGGCCGTCCGCTGCGACGATCCGGTGCTGTTCTTCGAGCCGAAGCGCCGCTACTACGAGAAGGGCGAACTGGACGTCAACGCGACGCCGTACCCGCTGTTCTCGTCGAAGGTGCTGCGCCAGGGGTCGACCGCGACGGTGGTCTCCTACGGCCCCTCGGTGAAGGTCTGCCTCGAGGCGGCGGCCGCCGCTGCCGAGGAGGGCAAGGAGCTTGAGGTGATCGACCTGCGAGGGCTCTCCCCGCTCGACCTCACCCCGGTGTTCGAGTCGGTCCGCCGGACCGGGCACCTCGTGGTGGTCAGCGAGGCCCCCGGCGAGTCCTCGCTCGCGTCGGAGATCTCGTCGCGTGTGCAGGAGGAGTGCTTCTACTCGCTCGAGGCGCCGGTGCTGCGGGTGACGGGCTTCGACACTCCCTACCCGGCGTCGAAGCTCGAGGAGGAGTTCCTCCCCGACCTCGACCGGGTGCTGGACGCCGTCGACCGATCGCTCGGGTGGTGAGGAATGCCTGACTACAAGGTCTTTCCTCTGCCTGACACTGCCGAGGGCCTGGTCGACGCCGAGATCCTCACCTGGCACGTGAAGCCGGGCGATGAGGTCACGGTCAACCAGATCATCGTGGAGATCGAGACCGCGAAGGCCGCCGTCGAGCTGCCCTGCCCGTGGGCGGGGGTGGTGTCCGAGCTGCACGTCGAACCCGGCCAGACGGTCGACGTCGGCGCGCCGATCCTCACCATCGACGTCGACCCGAAGGGCACGGCCGCACCCGCGGCCGCCGCCGCCTCGCCTAGTGAGAACGGTCAGCCGGGCACGCTGGTCGGCTACGGCCCGAAGGCCTCCACCTCCAAACGCCGGGCACGCAAGGACTCCGCGGTCCCGGTGGCCCAGGTCGCCGCGCCGGTGGCACCCGAGCCGGTACTCGAGCCCATCGCGGTGCCCGACTCGCCGGCCGCGCTGCTGGAGCCGGCCGGACTCGTGCCGCTGGCCAAGCCGCCGGTCCGCAAGCTGGCCAAGGATCTCGGGGTCGACCTGCGGTCGTTGGCGAGCACCGGGGTGATCACCCGCGAGGACGTGCGGCGCGCGGCCAACGGGGTGTCCACGCCGGCTGCGGCCGCCCCGGTGGTGACGGGTGATCGCGAACGGCGCGTGCCGGTCAAGGGCGTCCGCAAGATCACCGCGCAGGCCATGGTGGACAGTGCGTTCACCGCGCCGCACGTCACGGTGTTCCTCACCATCGACGTGACACCCATGATGGAGCTGCGGGCAAAGCTGAAGAGCAGCCCGGCGTTCCGCGACGTCAAGATCACGCCGCTGACGTTCGCCGCGAAGGCCGTGTGCCTGGCGGCCAGGCGGACCCCGGATCTGAACGCCACGTGGACGGGCGACGAGATCGTCTACAAGGACTACGTGCACCTCGGCATCGCGGCGGCCACGCCGCGGGGGCTGATCGTGCCGAAGATCCGCGACGCCGACCAGATGTCGCTGCGTGAGCTGGCGGTGGCGCAGGAAGAGCTGACGGCCGTTGCCCGCGAGGGCAAGACGCCGCCGGCGGACATGGTCGGCGGCACGTTCACCATCAGCAACATCGGAGTGTTCGGCGTGGACACCGGGACGCCGATCATCAACCCGGGCGAGTCCGCGATCCTCGCGCTCGGCGCGATCAAGGACACGCCGTGGGTGGTCGACGGTGAGCTGACGGTCCGCAAGGTGTGTCAGCTGGCGCTGAGCTTCGACCATCGAGTGGTCGACGGTCAGCAGGGCTCCCAGTTCCTGGCCGACGTGGGTGCCATCCTGGCCGACCCGGCCATGGCCATCACCTTCTGAGTCACCTCTGACGGGGCGTCGCCGGATCTCTGGCGGCGCCCCGTCAGGGTTTCGGCAGGTCGAAGTAGTTGATCAGGCCTGCCGCGAAGGCGATGTCGCCCTTCACCTTCACCTTGCCGCGCATGAAGAGCATGGCCACGTTCACGCTGCCGGTGACCGCGCGCAGGAAGTCGGTCGGGGACAGGGTGAGCGTGACGCGAGGGTCGGCCGTCGGCTCGTTGCCCGAGACGCAGGTGCCGCTGTCGATGATCGTTTGGAAGCGGTCGAAGCCGCCGTCGCCCGTGCCGCCCGTGAAGCGCCAGTGCACGACCGCGCGCAGGGTGGCCGAGCGGATGGGGTCGAGGTGCTCGCTCATGCGGCGGAAGATCTCGCCGAACACCACGGTCCGCAGGTGGCGGTGCGACATCAGGTGTTCGAGCTGGGTGTTCGACGCTCGTGAGACGAACCAGACGAACGTGTCGGTGCGCATGGCCGCCAGCTCGATGCCGGTGCCGACGCGGCCGAGCATGTCGAGCACGTCGATGAGCTGCACGAACTGTGTCTCGTCGAGTCTGGTCGGGTCGACAGCGCGGGCGAAGGCGTTGATGTCGATGCCGCCGGAGACCTCCGGGGCGGGCTCGCTCTTTCGCCGAAATGCCATGGGGCAGCTTGTCAGGCGCGCGGCAGGTCGAACAGCCCCATGAGGCCCGCGGCGAACGCCAGGTCGCCGCGCACCTTGAGCCTGCCGGTCATGAACAGCACCGGCGCGGAGGCGTTGCCGGTGATCAGGCGCAGGAACTCGTAGGGGTGCATGGTGATCGTGACCCTCGGCTCCTCGGACTTGCCGGGGACCGTGGTGCACACGCCGTCCGCGATGACCGTCTCGTAGCGCTCGTGGTCCGAACCCTCCGGGAACCGCCAGTGGATCACCGCTCGCACCGACCTAGCACGCTCCACCCGCAGGTGCTCCTGCATGCGCCGGAAGATCTCGGCGAGGATGGTGGTCCGCAGCGTCGCCCGGCTCAACACCGCCCGCAGCTGCTTCTCGTTCGCCCGCGAGATGAGCCGAGCAAACGTTTGCGGCCCCATCTGCCCCAGGTCGGCGGCCGCCAGTCGGTCCAGGTGTGACAACAGGTTCGCGAGATCGTCGCGGCCGAACAGCTTCGGATCGATTGCCCGGCCGATAGCATCGACATCGAGCCGTGCGGCGGCGTCAGGTTCCAGCCGCTCCAGCACGGCCACCAGCTCCTGGGGGCTCAACTTGCCGATCGCCTCACCGCTGAGGTCGGCCATGCACATGCCTCCTGTTATCTACTCGCGAGTAAGGCTACGTTCGAGTAGGTTCGCTGGCAAGAGCTGATCATGTCGTATCGTTGGCTCCAGGAGGACCGGTTGACTGTGGAGGAACGGCGTCGGGTCAAGCGCTTACCCCGCGAGGTACGTGAGCGTCAGATCCTCGATGCCGCGGTCCGGGTGTTCTCCGAGCACGGTTACCACAACGCGTCGATGGACGAGATCTCCGACGTCGCCGGCGTGTCCAAGCCGATGATCTACGCGTACCTCGGCTCCAAGGAAGACCTGTTCGCCGCGTGCATCCACCGCGAGGCGACCAACCTGCTCGAGGCGGTCACGCGCGGCGTGCGCGGCGAACTGCCGGCGGACATGCAGCTCTGGCACGGCCTCCGAGCGTTCTTCGAGTTCGTCGGGGAGCAGCGGGAGAGCTGGCGAGTGCTGCACCGGCAGGCCATCTCGCAGGGTGGGCCGTTCAGTCAGGAGCTGCTGGACATGCGCAGGCGGGCGATCAGCCTGGTCGACACCCTGCTCGTGCGCGTCGCCACGCGCGAGGGACTCGACGAGCACGCGACGAACGCCACCGAAGCTCTGGCCGCCGCACTGGTCGGCGCTGCCGAATCACTGGCCGACTGGTGGCTCGACCACCCCGAGGTGCCCAGCAAGATTGTCGCGTCGCGGCTGATGAACCTGGCCTGGATGGGCTTCGGCGACCTCGTAGAAGGCGTCACCTGGAGTCCGAGCGACGCTTAGGCCCCGGGGTGGTACCATATGTGGCATGTCCGCGCCGTTACAGCGCAGTTCCACGAAAACCACTGTCTACTTACCCGATGACCTGGTCACACGACTCGAGGCAGAGTCGGTGGCGTCAGGTGTAAGCAAGGCAGAGTTGATCCGGAGGGGAGTCGCCATGCTGCTCGAATCGTCCGATCGGCCCAAGCAGGCCCGCCCGCTGCCGGTGTTCGCGAGCGGCAAGCCGTTGACGGCCGACCAGATGGACACCGAGGTCTACGAGCATGTGAAGGAGCGCGCTGCCCGTCGGTGACCCACTGATGATCATCGTCGCCGACACCTCCGCGCTGTACGCCGCGTTCGACGCTTCCCAGCCCGAACACATGGCCGCGGCCACCATCCTTGACCACGAGTCGCTCGTGATCTCACCGCTCGTGATCACCGAGCTGGACCACCTGGTGCACCGCGACCTCGGCTTCGGCGCCGCCATGCAGGTCATGTCGGCACTGACCGACCGCATGGCCGACGGGCAGTACAAGTTCGCCGAACTCAAGTACGCCGACCTGGTCACCGCCCACGAGGTCCGCCTGAAGTACGACGGGCTCCGGCTCGACCTGGCCGACGGCGTTGGCGTGGTCCTGGCCGACCGCCACCGCACCAACCGCATCTTCACGCTCGACCAGCGCGACTACCGCGCCATCACGCCGTTGACCCCGGGTCTCGACTCGTTTCGAATCCTGCCGGCCGACCTCTAAGCCTCGATCGTGCCCGCCACGTGCGGCTTCCCGTTGCGTGCGCCGAACAGCTCGAACGTCCAGCCCGCGTCGGTCTCGTGTGCGGCGAACCCGACCTTCGCCGGCAGGAGCACGGGCAGCTTGAACGCCACGTCCACCGTGTACGCGTCCGGCAGCCGCCCCTCGAACGCCGCGAGACAGCGGGCCTTCGTCCACATGCCGTGCGCGATGGCCTTCGGGAAGCCGAACATCTTGGCGGTCAGCGCGTAGAGGTGGATGGGGTTGCGGTCACCGGACACGTCGGCGTAGCGCCTGCCGATGTCGTCGGGCACCGACCAGACGCCAGTGGGCGCCGGCGGCTCGCGCCGCTCGGACCGCTCCCGCTCACCGGAACCGCCGCCTCGGCGCAGGTAGGTGCTCACGTCGGTCCACACGACCTCGCCGTCGATCAGCGCCTCGCCGACCACGTCGAACTGTTTGCCGCGCGGGTGATCCCGCAGGTTCTCCACACGAACTCGCAGGTCGAGCGGCTCGTCCAGATGCAGCGGCCGGACCTGCGTGATCCGGTTGGCCACGTGCACGGAACCGACCAGTGGGAACGGGAACCCGGTGTCGGTCATCAGCTTGATCTGCAGCGGGTAGGTCAGCATGTGCGGGTAGGTGGCCGGCAGCTCGTCGGCGAGCCGGAACCCACAGACCCGGTTGTAGGCGGCCAGGTGCTCGGGGTCGACGCGGACGCCAGCCAGCGAGTACGCGGTGTCCGGCAGCACGCCACCGCGACGGCGGAACCCGGTGAGCACGGCCTTCGGGTACAGCGTCGCGAGGCTCGGCGGGCCGGACAGCTCGGTGATCGCCATGTCAGGCACCCAGCAGGCTCTGGCCGCAGACCCGGACCACGTTGCCGTTGACCGCGCCCGAGCCGGGACTCGCGTACCAGGCGATGGTCTCGGCCACGTCCACCGGCAGCCCGCCCTGCGACATGGAGTTCATCCGCCGGCCGGCCTCCCGGATGAACAGCGGCACGGCCGCCGTCATCTTCGTCTCGATGAACCCGGGCGCCACCGCGTTGATGGTGGCTCCGCGTTCGGCGAGCACCGGCGCGTACGCGTTCACCATGCCGATCACGCCCGCCTTGCTGGTGGCGTAGTTGGTCTGGCCGACGTTGCCGGCGATCCCCGCGATCGACGAGACACCGATGATCTTCGCGCCCGGTTTGAGAGCGTCGGCCTCGAGCAGCGCGTCGTTGGCCGCCAGCTGGCTGGCCAGGTTGACGGCGAGCACCGCGTCCCAGGCGGACTCCTTCATCTTGGCGAGCGTCTTGTCCCTGGTGATGCCCGCGTTGTGCACCACGATGTCCACGCCGCCGTGGCGTTCCGTCAGGTGTTCGACCAGCTGCGCGGGCGCGTCGGCCGCCGTGATGTCGAGCTGGAACGCGGTGCCGCGCACCCGGTTCGCCACGTCGGACAGCTCCGCCCCCTGCGCGGGGATGTCCAACGCCACCACGTGGGCGCCGTCGCGGGCGAGCACGTCGGCGATCGAGGCGCCGATGCCGCGGGACGCGCCGGTGACGAGCGCGACCTTGCCGGCCAGCGGCCGGTCCCAGTCCTCCGGCTCGGCCGCGTCCGTGCCGTGGGTGCCGACGCGGATGACCTGGGCGTCCACGTAGGCCGACTTGGCCGACAGCAGGAATCGCAGCGTCGACTCGACCGACTGCTCGGCGCCGGGCGCCACGTACACCAGCTGAACGGTCGCCCCGCGCCGCAGTTCCTTGCCGACCGAGCGGGTGAAGCCCTCGAGCGCACGCTGTGCGACCGCCGCTCGCTGGTCGGCGAGGGACTCCGGCGGGGTGCCGAGCACGACGATCCGGCCGCTGGACCCGACCGCGCGGATGGTCGGCTGGAAGAACTCGTGCAGCCTGCGGAGTTGGGTCGGGTCACTGATGCCCGAGGCGTCGAAGACCAGGCCGCCGTAGCGGTTGTCGCCGCCGACCGGCTCGGTCAGCACCTCGATGGCCGCGGACTTGAGTACCGCGTGCACCACGTCGGTCAGTCGACCGCCCTCGGCCGCGCCGACGAGCACCGGCCCGGTCAACGCCGGTTCGCCCGCGCGATAACGGCGCAGCGGTGCCGGGTTGGGCAGGCCGAGCCGGCTGACGATCTGCCGGCCGAAGCCGGACCGGGCAAACTGCGAATAACGGTCGGTCATGATGCTCCGCTTCCGTGTTCGGCGCCTCACTCGACGGCAAGCCTACTCGCGAGTAGGTTAGAGTTGCCAGCCGGGACGAAATCCACCATGGGGAAGTGATCGAGAGATGGCTCGCAAGGTCGCGATCGTCGGCGGTAACCGGATCCCGTTCGCGCGGTCGAACGGCCGATACGCCACCGCGTCGAACCAGGACATGTTCACCACGGCGCTCGACGGTCTGGTGAGCCGGTTCGGACTGCAGGACGAACGGCTCGGCGAGGTCGCCGCGGGTGCGGTGCTCAAGCACAGCCGCGACTTCAACCTGGCGCGCGAGAGCGTGCTCGGCTCACGGCTGTCGCCCGAGACCCCCGCCTACGACGTCCAGCAGGCGTGCGGCACCGGCCTGCAGGCGATCATCCAGGTGGCGAACAAGATCACGCTCGGCCAGATCGACTCGGCCGTGGCCGGCGGGGTGGACACCACCAGCGACGCGCCACTCGGCCTGAACGAGGACCTCCGCCAGATCTTCCTCGAGCTGAACCGGGCCCGCAGCGTCGGCGCGCGACTGAAGGCGCTCGCCAAGATCCGCCCGACGCAGATCGTGCCGGACATCCCGCGCAACGCCGAGCCGCGCACCGGGCTGTCGATGGGCGAGCACGCGGCGATCACGGCGAAGGAGTGGGGCGTCACGCGGGAGGCCCAGGACGAGCTGGCGGCCTCGTCGCACCAGAAGCTGGCCGCCGCATACGAGCGTGGCTTCTTCGGCGACCTGCTGACGCCGTACCTCGGGCTGACCCGCGACCAGAACCTCCGCGCGGACTCCACGGCCGACAAGCTGGCCAAGTTGAAGCCGGCCTTCGGCGGCGACGAGGGCACCATGACGGCCGGCAACTCGACGCCGCTGACCGACGGCGCCTCGACCGTACTGCTGTCCACCGTGGAGTGGGCGCGGGCGCACCAACTGCCGGTGCTGGCGTATCTGACGTTCTCGGAGACCGCGGCCGTCGACTACGTGCACGGGCACGAGGGTCTGCTGATGGCGCCGGCCTACGCGGTGCCGCGCATGCTGTCCCGCGCCGGACTGTCGTTGCAGGACTTCGACTTCTACGAGATTCACGAGGCCTTCGCGTCCCAGGTGCTGGCCACGCTGGCCGCCTGGGAGAACGTCGACTTCGCGAAGGAGCGGCTCGGCCTGGACGAACCGCTCGGTTCGATCGACCGGTCTCGCCTGAATGTGAACGGCTCCTCGCTGGCCGCCGGTCACCCGTTCGCCGCGACCGGCGGGCGGATCGTGGCCACCCTGGCCAAACTGCTGCACGAGAAGGGCTCGGGCCGGGGCCTGATCTCCATCTGTGCGGCAGGTGGCCAGGGCGTCACCGCGATCCTGGAAGCTGCCTAGGCGGGGACCTGCGCCTTGCTCCAGCCGAGGTAGTTGACGAAGTAGTTCTTGTTGCCCCGGTGGCCGATCGCACCGCCGACGCTCGAGGAGTAGAAGCCGCCGTTGCCGTCGGAGATGCCGACGTGGCCGTATTGGCTGGTGTTCCAGTACACGAACGCGCCGCGGGGTGCGTTCCAGTCGCCGGGGTGCGCCTTTCCGGCGTTGATCGCGCCGCGCCAGTGGGCGATGGCCGACGGCCAGACACCCGTTGTGCCGTAAGCGTTCTCGACGGCCATCTCGCAGAGGCCTTCCCAGCGGGTCTGGCCTGCCTTGGCCTGCATCCACTGGATGGCGCCGTTGATCGTGCCGTCACCCGGCGACTGGATGTCGACGGCCGGTGCCGGCGCGGGGGCGGCGGCAGTGGTGGTTGCGGTGCCGACCAGCGCCAATGCGACGGTGGCGACACCGATGGCTAACTTGCTCAGATACCTGTTCACAAGGTCTCCCCGACGAGGCAAATTTTCCAACTGATGCCCAAACACGTTACCGGCGGCATCGGATCGACACCAGAGCGTGAGCATCCGGTTGGCCTACAACGAAAGTCGGCAGCGCGACACGCCGGTAGGGGTTTCTGGCGCAATATCGGGTTCTTGCTAGAGACCTCGATACCGTTCAATCGTGGACCCGGTGCGCAATCCGTTCGCCCCCGGCGCGGGGCAGCGGCCGCCGAGCTCGCTGGCCGGGAGAAGGAAGTCGCGGCGTTCGACGTGGTGCTCGAACGGGTCGCACGCGGGCGGCCGGAGCGCAGCCTCGTGCTCACCGGACTCCGCGGCGTCGGGAAGACCGTGCTGCTCGGGGAGTTGCGGTCGATGGCCGTGCGCCGGGGGTGGGGCGCCGGCAAGATCGAGGCCAGGCCCGATGCCGGACTGCGCAGGCCACTGTCCGCGGCGTTGCACCGGGCCGTGCGTGACCTGGCCGTGCGACACCGGGCGCCCGATCGCGTCGAAGAGGTGCTCGGGGTACTCAAGGCGTTCGCACTGCGGGCGAGCCCCAGCGACTCGAAGCTGCGGGACCGTTGGCAGCCGGGCATCGACGTGCCGCCGACCCAGGGACGGGCCGACTCCGGCGACATCGAGATCGACCTGGTCGAGCTGTTCACCGACGTGGCCGAGCTGGCCCAGGACGTCGGCACCGGGGTGGCGCTGCTGATCGACGAGATGCAGGACGTCACGGCCGAGGACATCTCCGCGCTGTGCGCCGCCTGCCACGAGCTGTCCCAGTCCGGCGCGCCGTTCGTGGTGGTCGGCGCCGGGTTGCCACACTTGCCGGCGGTGTTGTCAGCCAGCAAGTCCTACTCCGAGCGGCTGTTCCGGTACGTGCGGATCGACCGCCTCGACCGCGAGGACGCGGACCACGCCGTGCTCGCCCCGGTGTCCCGCGAGGGCGCGGGCATCACCGACGAGGCCCTCGACGCGCTGTTCGACGCGGCCGGCGGCTACCCGTACTTCATCCAGGCGTACGGCAAGGCGGCCTGGGACGCGGCGCCTTCCGATCCGATCACCGCCGACGACGTGGGCGTCGCCGCCCCGGAGGCGGAGGCCGAACTGGCGGTCGGCTTCTTCGGCTCGCGCTACGAACGCGCGACGCCCGCCGAGCGCGAGTACCTGCGTGCCATGGCCGAACTGACGAAGGGCAAGACCGACGAGGGCGCCGCGACGTCGGACATCGCCGGGCACCTGTCGCGCAAGCCGTCGTCACTCTCGCCCGCGCGGGACAGCCTCATCAAGAAGGGGCTCATCTACTCGGCCGAGCGCGGCCGGATCGCGTTCACGGTGCCGCACTTCGGCCGGTACCTGCTGAACATGGACGAGTAGGTCCTCTCACTCCGTATGAGCCTCTCTAGCGATCTTGCTAGAGAGGCTCATACGCGTCGATGAACCCTGCCTTCTCATGGACTATCCAGCCGTCTAGCGATCTTGCTAGATGGCCGGATACTCCTGCATCGATCCCACCAGGTACCAAACGGACACGTCCTGTCCATCTGTCGCATGGCCGATGATTCGCCGGCGTGTGGTCCGGTTCACCGAATAAACGGGTGCATCGGAGCGTTGAAAGAGGCATAATAGGAAGTGCCGGAGGAACCGGCAGAAGCCTTAGAAGGAGTGCAGAACACCATGAACATCGCCGCGAAGGTCCGCGCCCGCCGAGTCGAGGCCCGCAACCGCCGGGCGGTGAACCGTGCCGTTGCCAGCGCCGCGACCCCGGCCATGCGCGACGAGATCCTGATCATGGCGCAGCGCCAGACCCTCGGTTCCCGGTAAGACTCAGAACTTTTTTCGTGACGCTGTAACGCCCACACAGCCCCTCACGATGTCCCAATTGACCCCGCAGTGCTGGCGGACCCCCGACCTGGCAGCACTGCGGGGTTTCCATATGGCTACTCGCCGCTTCGCGGCTTCGCAGCCGCCCCTCCGTCATCATGTTGGGGGGCCGAGCCCCCCAAACCCCCCACGGTGCGGTGGCTGCCTGACCCAGCGTGGCTTCGCCGCGCTTCCCCTTGGTGACCGACCCAGCGTGGGTTCGCGGCGTTCCCTTCGGTGCCTGACCCGGCGTGGGTTCGCGGCGTTCCCTTCGGTGCCTGACCCAGCGTGGGTTCGTGGCTTCGCCGCGGTCTCTTCGGTGACCCGCCCCGTGGGTTCGTGGGTTCGCCGCGTTCTCTCCGGGTCCCTGCCTGGCCCAGCGTGGTTCGTGGGTTCGCCGCGTTTTCCTTGGTGGCCGACTCAGAGTGGTTCGGTGTCGCCGCTTGCGGTGTCTGTTCGGTGGCTGATCTGAGGTTGGATCCGCTTCCTTATGGATGCGCTTCCTGGCCGTTCTGTCGGTACGGCTTCTGAGTTGTCCACAGGTGTGAGTTGTCCACAGGCAAGATCCACATCAGCCTGTCTGTCGGTGGGCCGCGATAGAATGGAAGCACGGGGTGCCCCCGGAGTGGGCGGGGGCTGCACCGCGCGCGAGGCTGTGGATCTTGGGCTCGGTCTTGTCTGTTCTTGGTTCTTGGTTGTTGCTGGTTGTGTCTCGTTGATCTAGGCGCCAGTGTGGCTGGCATGGGTCTTGTGTCTGTCGTTGTCACTGAGCTGTTCGTTGGGTCTGTTGACGCTCCGCTTCAGGTTGTCCGGGTGTCCTTTGTTGGGGACGGGGCTGCGCGGGTGCTGGTCACCGGGCCTCAGGTTTCCACGCCTGCGCCTGTTGATGTTGCGCTTCGTGGAGCGGTCACCGTTGAGGTCGGGGTCGATACCGGTGGGGCTGCGCCTGGGTCGGTGCTGCCTGCGCGGGTTGTTGTTGGTGGGGACTCGGTCGATTTTGATCTTGTTGTTGCTGAGCCCGGGTGGACCATGCACATGGTCAGTCACTTTCACTACGACCCTGTTTGGTGGAACACGCAGGCCGCCTACACGACCTCGTGGGACCTGCTCGACTTTCCTGGGTCGCCGCGTGGGGCTCGGCAGCTTGCTGGGTTCGATCTTGTGCGGGCGCACCTTGATCTTGCGTTGGCTGAGCCTGAGTATCGGTTCGTGCTCGCTGAGGTTGACTACCTCAAGCCCTACTGGGACACCTTTCCGCAGGATCGGGCTGTGCTTCGGCGGTTGATGGCTGAGGGGCGTGTTGAGGTCATGGGTGGGGCCTACAACGAGCCCAACACCAACCTCACCGATCCTGAGACCACCGTTCGCAACTTCGTGCACGGCATGGGGTTTCAGCGGGGGGTGTTCGGTGGGGATCCGCATACTGCCTGGCAGCTCGATGCGTTTGGGCACGATCCCGCGTTTCCTGGGTTCGCCGCTGACGCTGGGTTGACTTCCAGTTCGTGGGCTCGTGGGCCCTTCCATCAGTGGGGGCCCATGGAGCAGACCGCTGCTGGGAAGGGTGACCCCCGGCGGATGCAGTTCCCCAGTGAGTTCGAGTGGATCTCTCCCTCTGGGCGGGGGTTGCTCACCGCTTACATGACCGACCACTACGGGTCCGGGTGGGGGATGGACTCCGCGCCTTCCCTCGAGGCCGCTGGCGAGGCCGCCTACCAGGTATTTCTCGGGTTGAAGCAGGTCACCACCGCTCGGCACGTTCTCCTGCCTGTCGGTGGGGACTACACGCCGCCCAACAAGTGGGTCACCGCGCTGCACCGGGACTGGGCCGAGCGGTATGTGTGGCCTCGGTTCGTTTGTTCGTTGCCTCGGGACTTCTTTGCCGCTGTTCGAGT
>CAWGTM010000013.1:0-52277 GCA_963825445.1 uncultured Actinomycetota bacterium | reverse complement strand
GCGATGAAGTACTCCAGCACCGACAGGCCCTCACGGAAGTTGGCCTTGATCGGACGCGGGATGTACTCACCCTTCGGGTTCGACACCAGACCACGCATACCGGCCAGCGACCGGATCTGGGTCATGTTGCCCGCCGCCCCGGACTTCACGATCAACGGGATCGGGTTGTCGTCGGGGAAGTTGGCCTCCATGGCCTCGGCGACCTCTTCGGTCGCGAGGCCCCAGACCTTGACCAGCTCGTTGTTGCGCTCCGTGTGGGACAGCTGCCCGCGCTGGTAGCGCTTCTCGACCGCGTCGGCCTTCTGCTCGTAGCCGTCGAGGATCGCCTGCTTGTTCGGCGGGACGATCACGTCGGAGATCGCGATGGTGACACCCGAGCGGGTGGCCCAGTGGAAACCGGCGTCCTTGAGCTTGTCGAGCGTCCGCGCCACCGCGACCATCGGGTACCGCTCCGCGAGGTCGTTCACGATCGCGGCCTGCCGCTTCTTCGGCATCGGCTCGTTCATGAACGGGTAGTCCGCGGGCAGCAGGTCGTTGAACAGCACGCGACCGAGCGTGGTGTTGGCCAGCCACGCGGCGCCCGGCTCCCAACCCTCCGGCTTGTCGGCCGGGCCGGGGGCCCGGTCGGTGATCCGGATCTTGACGGGAGCCTGCAGGCCGATGACCTTGCGGTCGTAGGCCATGATCGCCTCGGCCGGCGAGGAGAACGCGTGCCCGGCACCGTCGGCGTCTTCCTTGAGACGCGTGAGGTGGTACAGCCCGGTCACCATGTCCAGACGCGGCATGGCCAGCGGCCGTCCCGACGCCGGGGACAGGATGTTGTTCGACGACAGCATCAGGATGCGTGCCTCGGCCTGGGCCTCGGCCGACAGCGGCAGGTGCACCGCCATCTGGTCACCGTCGAAGTCGGCGTTGAACGCCTCACAGACCAGCGGGTGCAGCTGGATGGCCTTGCCTTCCACCAGCTGCGGCTCGAAGGCCTGGATGCCGAGGCGGTGCAGCGTGGGTGCGCGGTTCAGCATCACCGGGTGTTCGGTGATGACCTCTTCGAGCACGTCCCACACGGCCGGCCGTGCGCGCTCCACCATCCGCTTGGCGGACTTGATGTTCTGCGCGTGGTTCAGGTCGACCAGCCGCTTCATGACGAACGGCTTGAACAGCTCGAGGGCCATGGCCTTCGGCAGACCGCACTGGTGCAGCTTGAGCTGCGGGCCGACCACGATGACCGAACGGCCGGAGTAGTCGACGCGCTTGCCGAGCAGGTTCTGACGGAACCGGCCCTGCTTGCCCTTCAGCAGGTCGGACAGCGACTTCAGCGGCCGGTTGCCCGGGCCGGTGACCGGACGACCGCGGCGGCCGTTGTCGAACAGCGCGTCGACGGCCTCCTGCAGCATCCGCTTCTCGTTGTTCACGATGATCTCGGGCGCACCGAGGTCGATGAGCCTCTTCAACCGGTTGTTCCGGTTGATGACCCGGCGGTACAGGTCGTTCAGGTCGGAGGTGGCGAACCGGCCACCGTCGAGCTGAACCATCGGCCGCAGGTCCGGCGGGATCACCGGGACGCAGTCCAGCACCATGCCCATGGGCGAGTTGCTGGTGTGGGCGAACGCCGCCACGACCTTCAGCCGCTTGAGCGCGCGGAGCTTCTTCTGCCCCTTGCCGTTGCGGATGGTGTCGCGCAGGTTGTCGGCCTCGGCCTCGACGTCGAAGTCGGCGGCCAGCTTCTGAATCGCCTCGGCACCCATCGAACCCGTGAAGTGGTCGCCGTAGCGGTCGACCAGCTCGCGGTACAGCACCTCGTCGGCGATGAGCTGCTTGACGTCGAGCTTGGTGAAGGTGCTCCAGATCTCGTCGAGCCGGTCCAGCTCACGCTGGGTCCGGTCGCGGAGCTGGCGCATCTCACGCTCGCCACCCTCCTTGACCTTGCGGCGGACGTCGCTCTTGGCGCCTTCCTCCTCCAGCGCGGCGAGGTCGGCCTCGAGCTTCTGGGCACGGGCCTCGATGTCGGCGTCGCGCCGGTTCTCGACCTGCTTGCGCTCGACGCTCATCTCGTTCTCGAGCGTGGGCAGGTCGGCGTGGCGCTGGTCCTTGTCGACCGACGTGATCACGTAGGCCGCGAAGTAGATGATCTTCTCGAGATCCTTCGGGGCCAGGTCGAGCAGGTAGCCCAGGCGCGAGGGCACGCCCTTGAAGTACCAGATGTGCGTGACCGGGGCGGCCAGCTCGATGTGGCCCATGCGCTCACGACGCACCTTGGCGCGCGTGACCTCGACGCCACAGCGCTCACAGATGATGCCCTTGAAGCGCACGCGCTTGTACTTGCCGCAGTAGCACTCCCAGTCCCGGGTGGGACCGAAGATCTTCTCGCAGAACAAGCCGTCCTTCTCGGGCTTGAGCGTGCGGTAGTTGATGGTCTCGGGCTTCTTCACCTCGCCGAAGGACCACTGGCGAATGTCGTCCGCGGTCGCGAGGCCGATGCGAAGCTCGTCGAAGAAGTTGACGTCCAGCACGTCGGGTCTTCCCCTTTTGTTGGTTCTAGCAGTGTGTCTTTGTTGGGGGATCAGGCCTGGCGGCGGGCGCGGCAGGTGTGCCGCGCCCGCGCCGGCCTGGTCAATTCACGACGTCGTCAACAGACGGCGACTCATTGCGGGACAGGTTGATGCCGAGGTTCGCGGCAGCGCGCTCGAGGTCCTCGTCGTCGCCGTCACGCATCTCGATGGCAGCGCCGTCGCTGGAGAGCACCTCGACGTTGAGGCACAGCGACTGCAGCTCCTTGAGCAGCACCTTGAAGGACTCCGGGATACCCGGCTCCGGGATGTTCTCGCCCTTGACGATGGCCTCGTAGACCTTCACGCGGCCGAGCACGTCGTCGGACTTGATCGTCAGGAGCTCCTGCAGCGTGTACGCCGCGCCGTAGGCCTGCATGGCCCAGCACTCCATCTCACCGAAGCGCTGACCACCGAACTGCGCCTTACCACCGAGCGGCTGCTGGGTGATCATCGAGTACGGGCCGGTGGAGCGGGCGTGGATCTTGTCGTCGACCAGGTGGTGGAGCTTCAGGATGTACATGTAGCCGACCGCCACGGGGAACGGGAACGGCTCACCGGAGCGGCCGTCGAGCAGCACCGCCTTGCCGTCCTCCTTGACCATCCGCTCGCCGTCCCGGTTGGGGAGCGTCGAGCCGAGCAGCCCGGTGATCTCGTCCTCCTTGGCACCGTCGAACACCGGGGTGGCGGTGTTCGTGCCGGCGGCCACGTCGTACAGCTCCTCGGGCAGCTTGGCCGCCCAGTCGGGGTTGCCCTCGACCTTCCAGCCCTGCGAAGCCAGCCAGCCGAGGTGCAGCTCGAGCACCTGGCCGATGTTCATCCGTCGCGGCACACCGTGGGTGTTCAGGACCACGTCGACCGGGGTGCCGTCCGGGAGGAACGGCATGTCCTCGGCCGGGAGCACCTTGCCGATGACGCCCTTGTTGCCGTGGCGGCCCGCGAGCTTGTCACCGTCCTGGATCTTGCGCTTCTGGGCCACGTAGACCCGGACCAGCTCGTTGACGCCCGGGGGCAGCTCGTCCTCGTCCTCGCGGGAGAACACCCGGATGCCGATGACCTTGCCGGTCTCGCCGTGGGGCACCTTCAGCGACGTGTCGCGCACCTCGCGCGCCTTCTCACCGAAGATCGCGCGGAGCAGACGCTCCTCCGGGGTCAGCTCGGTCTCGCCCTTGGGCGTGACCTTGCCGACCAGGATGTCGCCGTCGCCGACCTCGGCACCGATGCGGATGATGCCGCGCTCGTCGAGGTCCGCGAGGACCTCCTCGGAGACGTTCGGGATGTCCCGGGTGATCTCCTCGGCACCGAGCTTGGTGTCGCGGGCGTCGATCTCGTGCTCCTCGATGTGGATCGAGGTGAGCACGTCGTCCTGGATGAGCCGCTGCGAGATGACGATGGCGTCCTCGTAGTTGTGGCCCTCCCACGGCATGATCGCCACGAGCAGGTTCTTGCCGAGCGCCATCTCACCGTTCTCGGTGCACGGCCCGTCGGCGATGACCTGGCCCTTGAGCACCCGGTCGCCCTCGCCGATGATCGGCCGCTGGTTCACGCAGGTGCCCTGGTTGGACCGGCGGAACTTGTGCAGCCCGTAGGTCCGGCGGCTGCCGTCGTCGGCCATCACCGTGATGAAGTCGGCGGACAGCTCCTCGACCACACCGTCCTTCTCGTTCACCACCACGTCGCCGGCGTCGACCGCCGCACGCAGCTCGGTGCCCGTGCCCACCAGCGGGGACTCGCTGCGCAGCAGCGGCACCGCCTGGCGCTGCATGTTGGCACCCATGAGCGCGCGGTTGGCGTCGTCGTGCTCGAGGAACGGGATCATGGCCGTGGCCACCGACACCATCTGGCGCGGCGAGACGTCCATGTAGTCCACGTCGAACGGCTCGATGAACTCGACCTCGCCGCCCTTCTTGCGGACGAGGACGCGGCTCTCCTGGAAGTGACCGTCGTCGTCGATCGGCGCGTTGGCCTGGGCGATGACGTGGCGGCCCTCTTCGTCGGCCGTCAGGTAGTCGATCTGGTCGGTGACCCGGCCCTCGACGACCTTGCGGTACGGCGTCTCGATGAAGCCGAACGGGTTGACCCGCCCGTAGCTCGACAGCGAGCCGATCAGGCCGATGTTCGGGCCTTCCGGCGTCTCGATCGGGCACATGCGGCCGTAGTGGCTGTGGTGGACGTCGCGGACCTCCATGCCCGCGCGCTCACGCGACAGACCACCCGGGCCGAGCGCGGACAGGCGACGCTTGTGCGTCAGGCCCGCGATCGGGTTGGTCTGGTCCATGAACTGCGACAGCTGGGAGGTTCCGAAGAACTCCTTGATCGCGGCCACCACGGGGCGGATGTTGATCAGGGTCTGGGGCGTGATCGCCTCGACGTCCTGAGTGGTCATCCGCTCGCGGACGACACGCTCCATGCGGGACAGGCCGACCCGGATCTGGTTCTGGATCAGCTCACCCACGGTGCGCAGTCGCCGGTTGCCGAAGTGGTCGATGTCGTCGACCTCGACCGGCACGTCGGTGCCGTCGGCACCCAGCATGCTGGTCTCGCCCGCGTGGAGCCGGACCAGGTACTCGATCGTGGTGACGATGTCGTCCTCGGTGAGAACGCCGGTCTCCTTGGGCAGCGTCAGGCCGAGCTTCTTGTTGGCCTTGTACCGCCCGACCTTGGCCAGGTCGTAGCGCTTGTCCTTGAAGAACAGGTTCTCGAGCAGCGTCTGCGCCGACTCCTTGGTCGGCGGTTCACCCGGGCGCAGCTTGCGGTAGATGTCCAGCAGCGCCTCGTCGGTGCCGGCCGTGTGGTCCTTCTCGAGCGTGGCGAGCAGCGTCTCGGAGAAGTGGAACCGCTCGCGGATCTGCTCGGTGGACCAGCCCAGCGCCTTCAGCAGGACGGTCACCGGCTGGCGACGCTTGCGGTCGATACGAACACCGACGGTGTCGCGCTTGTCGACGTCGAACTCCAGCCACGCACCGCGGCTGGGGATCACCCGGGACGTGAAGACGTCCTTGTCGGTGGTCTTGTCGACGGACGAGTCGAAGTACACGCCGGGCGAGCGGACCAGCTGGGACACGACGACACGCTCGGTGCCGTTGATGATGAACGTGCCCTTGTCGGTCATGACAGGGAAATCGCCCATGAACACGGTCTGGCTCTTGATCTCGCCAGTCGTGTGGTTGGTGAACTCCGCGGTGACGAACAGCGGCGCCGCGTAGGTCATGTCCTTGTCCTTGCACTCCTCGGTCGAGGCCTTGACCTCGTCGAAGCGCGGGTCGGAGAAGGAGAGAGACATCGAGCCGGAGAAGTCCTCGATGGGTGAGATCTCGTTCAGTACCTCTTCGAGGCCACCGACCGGGTTCTCGTCACCGGCGTCGATACGGCGCTGGAACCACGCCTCGTCACCGGTGAACCACTGAAACGATTGGATCTGCAGGTCGAGCAGGTTGGGCGTACCCAGCGGCTCACGGATCTTCGCGAAGGAGACCCGCAACGGAGCGCCAGGGATACCCGCGTTCGACATGGTGGAGTTCGCAGCAGTGGCCTTGGTCGCGCGGGAGACTGCCAAGATGCGTCCTTCCAGGACTAAGTGCGGTCGAGCAGCCTCGTCAGCAACACTGGTCCGAAGCTGGTCAGGGGTGCGGTCGTGCCCAACAGTCTAGGGCATGCGAAAGTGGGCAGCGCAAAGGGGCAGTCTAGCCGTAAAGCCGGCGACTGTCCAGACCCGCGCTCAACCATCCTCCCGCCGAAGCAGTCCTGGTGAACAGCGTGACCCCGGGGCCGCGTTCAGTCAAGATGCCGCGCCAGGATCTAGCCGGCTATTCAGGCCATGCCTCAGCGGTCTTCGAGCCGCTCATCAGCACTCGGGCACGGGCTTCCCGTCCACCAGGGGCTGGCCGAACATGTTGAACTGCGTGATCTTCCACTGGTCGCCCTGCTTCTGGGCGTGCACCCCGAACTGGGCGCCCACGGAGGCCGAGTTGTTCACGTCGGCACGCGTGCTGCTCTGGTCGATGAACACCAGCGCCTCCGCCCGGTCGCCCTCCAGGCGGACCAGCGCGATGTCGCGCACCGTGGTCGCCAGGACACTCTGCTGGGCAGGCGCCTGCTCCTTGAGCGCCTTGAACAGCAGGTCGTACTCGCACCGGGCCTTGCCGGTCAGCAGGGTCTCGACCGCGCGCTGGGTGGAGTCCAGGTCGGTGTAGTTGTAGCTGAAAGTCTTCTCGATGGCGTCCTTGATCTGCCCGACCGCCTGGCTCGTCTGGCCGGGGTCGGTGAGTGCGGTGTTGGTGTCGCCGCTGGTCAGGTTCTCCGCCTCGCCACGGAACCAGAAGGCCAGACCGGCCAGCACGATCGCCACCACGCCGACCACGACCGCCGCCGACAGGTGACGGGACGCGCGGCTGCGCTCGGCCACCGGCTCGGCCTTCGCGTGCCGGACGCGTGTCTCGGTGCCCGTGTCCGCCTCGGCCGCGGACAGGCTGGCCGGTCGGGTCGAACCCGTGGCGCGGCGCTTGCCGGCCGGGCGGCGGTCGCCCTCCGGCCTGGGCTTGACCTCGGACTTCGCCCTGGTGCGCGGGGTGACCTTCGGCGCCGGCGCGGGCGCGGGCTCCTCCGGCTCCTCGACCGTGTCGTCCTCGACCGGCGCGGCCGCCAGGACGTCTCCCGACACCGAGGTCGGCTGGTCCTCGGGCTCCTCCGGCTCGGCCGGGACGGCGTCGAACTGCTGGGTCAGTTCCGCGTCCTCCGTGGACCCGGCCGGGCGGTTGCGCCGGCCGGCCACCTTGGGGCGGCGGATCGGCGGCGTCTGCCCGGAGGTCGGGCTGGGACGGCGGCGAGTCGGGGGCACTGCGGGTCCTTCCTGTCCTTGGCGGGTCGCTGGTCACTGACCGGGGGTGAACGGCACCTGGCCGATCGACTCCAGCTTCCACACGCCGTCGACGCGGGTCATGGTGGCCTCGAGCCGCTGGTACTTGGCCACCGGCTCCTCGCCCTCGATGGTCACGTCGAGCTGCACGGCCGCGATGACGATCGCCGAGCCCGCCCGCTCGTCCAGTTCGCGCACGGCCAGCGAGTGGACCTTGGCGGAGCCGACGGACTTCGAGTCGGTGGCCGTCTTCCTGGTCGCGTCGTCGATGCCCTCGATCTCGTCGTGCAGGGTGCCGGTGGTCGCGTCGGACCAGTTCTGCAGGTCCTCGTCGACCGTGCGGTAGTCGAGCGAGTTGACGGTGATGACCGCGGCCGTCGCGACCCTGGTCACGTCGTCGCGGACCTTCGAGTACGCCAGGGAGTCGTCGTTCTCGGCGTTGACCCACTTCACGCCGAACCACACGGCCACCGCACCCGCGGCGACCGCGAACGCCAGCGCGCCGGCCAGCACGATGGTGGGCCAGCGCGACTCGGGATCAGCGTCGAGATCGCGGTTCTCGACCTCGAGATCGCGGTTGTCGGCCTCGACATCGTCGATCTCGCGGTCGGCATCGTCGATCTCGGTGTCGAGAACGTCGATCTCGCGGTCGGGATCGTCGATCTCGCGGTCGTCGGGGCGGTCCGCGGGACTCATGTCGCTCCAGGGTAGATAGGGGTCATCCCGGCAGGCCCAGCAGGCCGGCCAGGGTCGCCGGGCCGGCCGCGCCGGGCAGGCTGAACGTGCCGGGCAGGCTGAAGGCGGACTCCGGCGGTGCGCCGCCCTCGACGCCCGACTCGGGACCCGGGCTGACCGGGACCCCACCGTAGGGCGCGTTGGCCGAACCACGCACGTTGATCGGGCTGCCGGGCGGCTCGGCGCAGTAGGTCTCCACGGGCGTCGGCGCGGACGGCTCGGCCGTGTCCGTGCCGTTGCGCCGCTGGGTGTTCTCGTAGCCGGCCGTGCACGGCAGCGGGTTGAACAGGTTGAGCACGAGCCCCAGGTGCGCCTGCCCGGGGTCGGAGGCCAGCAGCCCCTGCCCGGCCGCGCTGAACAGCGGGTAGGACACCAGCGCGTACTCCACGCCGTCCTTGCGGGCGGCGATGATGTCCGAGGTGGTCAGCAGGTTCGCGAACAGCACCCCGAGCCCTGGCCCCGACTCGCGGAGCAGGTTGCTGACCGCTGAGGCCACCCGAGGGGTCTCGGCGATCAGCCTGCGCAGGTCGGGATCGGAGTTCTTCAGCTGCTCGGACAGCAGGTTCAGGTCGGTGGCGAACGAGGTGATGTTCGACGCCTGCGCGTTCTGGGTGTCGAGAACCGTGCCGCTGTCGTTGATCAGCGCGATGGTCTGCGGCAGGTGCTCGGTGGCCTGCTGGGTGAAGTCATAGGTGCTGTCGAGCAGCACCTGCAGGTCGTCGCCCGTGCCGGCGAACGCCTTGTTCAGCTCGTCGACCACGATCCGCAGCGAGTCGACGGGTACCGAGCTGGCCAGGCTGTCCAGGTCGCGGATCACCGTGTCCGTGGACACCGGCGTGGTCGTGCGGTCGGCGGCGATCACCGAGTCGGCGTCCAGGAACGGGCCGCCCGCCGCACGGGGCCGCAGGTCGACGTACTGCTCGCCCACGGCCGACCGGTTGGCCACCACGGCGTCCAGGTCGGCCGGGATCTCCGGTGCGTCCGGGTCGATGTTCAGGTCGACCTGGAGACCGTCGCGGGTCAGCCGGATGTCGCCGACCCGGCCGACGTTGTAGCCGCGGTAGGTGACCTCGGCGTTGCTGAAGATGCCGCCGGACTCCTGGAGGTTCAGCCGGACCGTGTAGCCGTCCGCGCCGAACACCTTGCCGAGATCGGTGAACCGGAACGCCGCGTAGACCACCGCGACCACCGCGATCAGCACGAACGCGATCAACTGGAGACGAACCCGTTTCGTGAGCATCAGCTACCCCCACCCAACAGTCCGCCGAGCAACCCGCCGAGACCGCCACCACCGCCACCGGGAGCGCCCTGCTGCTGGTCGCCGAGGATCGGGATCGGCAGCAGCGGCGCACCCGGCCCGTCCTGACCACCGACGATGTCACCGACGATCGGGATGTCCTGCAGCGGGTTGTTGCGGCTGCGGGACAGGTTGTTGAGGATCTCCTGCAGGTTCAGGTCGACCTTGGCGTAGAGGTTGAAGTAGTCGCCGTGCACGCCGTTGACCGCC
This sequence comes from uncultured Actinomycetota bacterium, assembly GCA_963825445.1. Taxonomy (GTDB): domain Bacteria; phylum Actinomycetota; class Actinomycetes; order Mycobacteriales; family Pseudonocardiaceae; genus Actinophytocola. The sequence continues at coordinate 42,634 of CAWGTM010000013.1, read as the reverse complement.
TCGTCGGTGAACGGGATGGTGAACAGCACCTCCAGCGACTTCGGCAGGTCGGCGCCGGCCTCGCCGAGCTTCTGCAGCGCCGGCATGAGCGCCTTGAGGTCGGCCACCAGGTCCTCCTGGCTCGCGTTCACCGTCTCCACGGCCACCTCGGACAGCGAACTCAGGCTCTGCAGCATGGTCACCAGCTGACCGCGCTGGTCGTTGAGGACCTGGAGACCGGGTCCGAGCGTGTCGATGGCGCCCGCCAGCTGGTCCTTCTCGGCGTTGAGCGTGCCGGCCAGCTGGTTGATGCCCTCGATGGCCCTGGTGATGTCGGACTTGCTCTCGTCGAGCGTGGACACCAGCGTGTTCACGTTGGCCAGCGTGGCCCGCAGGTCGGGCTCGTTGCCCTCGAGCGCGGCGTTCAGCTCCTGGGCGATGTTCTGCAGCTGCTCCACCCCACCGCCGTTGAGCAGCATGGACAGCGCGCCGAGCACTTCCTCGATGTCGGTGTTGCGGTTGGTCCGCTCGACCGGGATCACCGCGCCGTCGGCGAGCGGCTCGGGCGAGGCCTGCTCCGGCGGGGGCGGCGACAGCTCGATGTACTTCTCGCCGAGCAGGCTGGACTGGCGCAGCATGGCGAGCGCGTTGGCCGGCAGCTCGATGTCGCCGTTGACCACCATGGTCACCTCGGCCGTCCACCCGTCGGGCGCGAGTTCGATGTTCTCCACCCGGCCGATGGGCACCTCGTTGACCTTCACGCCGGACTGCGGCACCAGATCGAGCACGTCCTTGAACCGCGCCTTGACCGTGTACGGGTTGTCGCCGAGATCGGCGCCGCCCGGCAGCGGGATGTCGTAGATGCCGGTGAACGAACAGCCGGACAGCGCGAACACACTCGCGATCACGGCAGCAGCGAGCTTGCGCATCAGCCACCTCCCAGCAGGTTGCCGGGAATCGGCAGCGCGGGCGCGGTGCCGGCCTGCAGCGCCGAGAGGATCTCGGCCGGTGTCTGCAGCGGCACCAGCCCGTCGACGATCGGCGCCAGCGTGTCGCACGCGTCGGCCAGTGTCTGTGGCAGCTCGTTCGGTGTGCCCTGTCTGACCATGTTGCAGATCATCACGATCGGCGGCTGGGCCAGCTCGTTGATGTCCGCGCGGGCGTCGAGGGTGCCGGACGAGCCGTTGTACGAGTTGATGATGTTGGACAGCGCCACGGGCGCGACGTCCAGGATCTCGGAGAGCGCGGCCCGCTGGTCGACCAGCACCTGGGTCACGGACGCCAGCTTGTCCACGTTGGTCTTGATGTGCGCGCGGTTGTCGTTGATGAACTGCTGCACCGCACCGAGCGCGATGCCCAGCTGCTGCACGGCGGCCGCCAGGTCGCCCCGCTCGTCGGCCAGGAACCGGCTGACCTCGGCCGCCTGCTCGCTGAACTCGTTGACCTGGTCGTCGCTCGCGGCCAGCGCACCCGTGAACTTCGCGAGGTTGTCGACCGTGGCGAACAGGTCCTCGTCGCTGCCGGACAGCGTCTCGGCCATCTGGGAGAGCTGGGTGACCGTCTCGTTCAACGCCTGGCCGTTGCCCTCGGCGTTCGCCGCGAGGGTGTTCAGCAGGTCGGCGAGCGCGCCGTCCTTGTTCGCGCCGTTCGGCCCGAGCGTCACGCTCACCCGGTTCAGGCTGGCGTAGAGGTCGTCCACCTCGAGCGGGGTGGCCGTGCGGTCCTGGGTGAGCAGCGTGCCCTCGGCCATCGCGTCGCCACCCGTGTAGGCCGGGGTGAACTGCACGTACCGGTCGCTCACCAGCGACGGCGCCACGATCACGGCCTTCGCGTTCGCCGGGATGTCGATCGTGCGGTCGACCAGCATGTTCACCCGCACCGAGTCGCCCTGCGGGATCACCTCGTCGACGTGCCCGACCTTCACGCCGAGCACCCGCACGTCGTTGTCCTCGTAGAGGCCGACCACGCCGCTGAACACGGCCGAGTAGCGCCGCTGGTTCGCGTCGAGCAGCAGCCACCACAGGCCGACGGCGATCACCAGCGCCAGCACCACGGCGATGGCCACGCCGCGGGCGAAGTCGCGTCCGAGCCGCGAGGTCCTCATTCCTGCACTCATCCCGAGGTCCTCCCCAGGCAGCCCTCTTGGTTGATCGGCCCGATCGGCGGCGGGAGCAGGCCGCAGAGGTAGTTGTCGAACCAGCGCCCGTTGCCGACCGCGTTGTTGAACAGCCGGATGAACGGCGCCATGTTCTTGATGCCCTGACCGAGCGCCTCCTGGTTGCGCTCCAGCATCCCGGTCAGCTGGTCGAGGCTCTCGAGCACCGGCCCCAGCTGCTCGTTGTTGTCGCCCACCAGGCCCTGCAGCTCGGTGGCCAGCGCCTGCGTGCCCTCGAGCAGCGTGCTGATGGCCTCACGCCGGTTGTTGATCTCCTCGAGCAGCAGGTTGCCGTCCTCCAGGAGCTTGACCACCTCGGCGTCGCGCTCGGCCAGCGTCTCGCTGATGTCGCGGGTGTTGGCCAGCAGCTCGGCCAACTGCTCGTCGCGCGAGGAGATGGTCTGCGACAGCTCCTGCAAACCCGACAGCGCGCCACGCACGTCGTCCGGGGTGTCGCTGAAGGTCTCGGCGATCACCTCGAAGCTCTGCGCCAGCTGCACGGTGTCCACGGCGTTCGTGGTCTCGGCCAGCCCGCGGAACGCCTCGAGCACGTCGTACGGGGCGGTCGTGCGGGCACGCGGGATGCGGTCGGCCGGGTCGAGCACCTCACGGCCGTCCGGCTCCAGCGCCAGGTACTTCTGGCCGAGCACGTTCTTGATCTTGATGGCGGCCGTGGTCTCGTCACCCACCCAGGCGTCCTTCACCTTGAAGGTGATGACCACCCGGTCCTGCTCCAGTTCGACGTCGGAGACCTTGCCGACCTTCACGCCCGCGATGCGGACCTCGTCGTCGGCCTCGATGCCGGCCGCCTCGCTGAACTCGGCGCTGTAGCTGGTGCCGCCGCCGATGATCGGCAGGTTGTCGGTGTTCATGGCGACCGTCAGGCCGAGCCCGAGCACCACGATGCCCGAGATCCCGATGGGGATCGGGTTGCGGGAGCTGAACGACCTCATCGCCTGCACCTCTCATGGGGCGCCACGGACAGCGGGATGTCCACCGTGAGGATGTTCGGCAGCGTGACCTTGCCCTCCAGGGAACACACGTAGAAGTTGAACCAGGAGCCGTAGCTCACCGTGCGCGTCAGCTTGGCCGTCTTCTCCGGCAGGAACTGGATGAAGTGCTCGACCACGGCCTCGCTGTCGTTCAGGTTGTTCACCAGCGTGCCGAGTGCGGCGATGTCCTGCTTGAGCGGCTCGCGGGCCTCGGTCAGCAGGCCGGCCGTGGTCTCCGTGAGCCCGCCGAGCGCCTCGATCGCCTCACCGATCGGCTCGCGGTCGGCCGCCAGCCCGGAGACCAGCTGCTGGACCTGCACGATCAGCGTCGACAGCTTGTCGCCGCGGGTGTTGATGGTGGTGAGCGCGCTGTTCAGGTTGGTGATCACCTCGCCGATCACCACGTCCTTGTCGGCGATCGCCGAGGTCAGCGAGGCCGTGTGCGAGAGCAGCGACTCGATGGTGCCGCCCTCCCCCTGCAGCACCTGGATGATCTCGTACGACAGCTGGTTCACGTCGTCCGGCGAGAGCGCCCGGAACAGCGGCTTGAACCCGTTGAACAGTTCGGTCAGGTCCAGCGCCGGGCGCGTGCGCTCCAGCGGGATGTTGCCGCCCGGCTCGAGCACGGCGTTCGGGTCGCCGCCGTCGCCGCCCTGCGAGAGCGACACGTACCGCTGCCCCACCAGGTTGCGGAACTTGATCTGCGCGGTGACCGTGGCCGGCAGCTTCCGGTCGGCCGCCACGGAGAACGTGACCTCCGCCTGCTTGCGGTCGACGATGCCGACCTCCTCCACCTGGCCGACGCGCACACCCGCGATCCGCACGTCGTCACCGGGCAGCAGCAGCGTCGCGTCGGAGAACCGCGCGGTGTAGCTCTCGGTGGACGTCAGGTTCACGTTGGCGATGCTGATGGCCAGGATCGCGGTGGCCAGGACCGTGACGACCGTGAAGACCACGAGCTTCACGAGAGGCGCGACGAGGCTCTTCACCGGACCGTCACCTCCGCCCCTCGGTACAGCGAGCCGAGCAGCAGGCTCGACCATCCGGGAACCTGCTCGTTCTCCACCCCGAGACCGGGGGCGAGCAGCTGGGCGAGGAAGTCACGCTCGGCCGGCGAGTTGGTGATGGTGAACGCGCTGGCCCCACCGACGGCCGACGGTGCCGTGACGTTCTCCGCGCCGACCGGCGGGATCAGACCGTCCTGTTGCGACCGGTTGGCCGGCGGGTGCGACGTGCCGTCCTGCAGTGGGCCGTCCGGCGGCTGGTCGGGGAACGGGTCGCCCATCTGGGCCGGGTCGTAGCAGCGCGGGCCGCGGTGCTCGTCGAACTCCGGCTCGTCCTTGCCCGGCTCGTACGGGCCCTTGTTGACCACCACCTCGATGGTGGCGTGCAGGCCCGGCTGGTCGGTGCCGGCACCGAACACCGGCTTGCCCGCCTCGACGAGCGCGGCCATCTGCTTGAGGAAGCACGGGTAGGACGGCGAGTACCTGGCCAGCAGCTCCAAGGTGCCCCGTGAACTCTCGGTCAGCCGGATGAGGTTGTCGGAGTTGGCCCGCAGGAACGACTCCAGGTCCTGGCTGGCCGTGGTGAGGTCGGCGAAGGCCGCCTGCAGGTTGGCCCGCTGCTCGGCGATCGTCCGCGACGTGACCGACAGGTTGGTCAGCGCGTCGACGAAGTCCGGCACGGCCTCGGTGTAGGTGTCGCTCACCTGCACGATCGCCTGGAGGTCGTGGGTCAGCTGCGGCACGTGCGGGTTGATCTCCTCGACCAGCTGCCCCAGCTTGACCAGGGTCTCGCCGAGCTGCTCCCCCCGGCCCTCGAGTGCCGTGGAGATGGCGGTGAGCGTGGTGGACAGCTTCTGCGGCTGGACCGCCTGCAGCACCGGCAGCAGGTGGTCGAGTGCCTGGGACAGTTCCACGGCCGGCGCCGAGCGGTCCTGCTCGATGCGGTCGCCCTCGCGCAGTGGCCGCGGCGAGGGGTCCTCGGGGATCTGCAGCGCCACGTAGCGGTCGCCGAACAGGGTCTTCGGGATGAACCTGGCGGCCACGTTGCTGGGGATCACGTCGACCTTCTCCGGGTCGAGTGCCAGGTCCAGCACGGCGCCACGCTCGGTCGGGGTGATGTCGCGGATCTCGCCCACGATCAGCCCGCGCACCTTCACGTCACCGAGCACCTGCAGCTGGTTGCCGACCTTGTCGGTGGTCAGCGACACCTTCACGACCGACGTGAACGCCTTGTTGTACATGGCGATCGACAGGCTGACCAGTGCCGCGACCATCACGATGAACCCGACGCCGAGCAGCCGGCGCCGGACCGTGGCCCACGTGTTGTGCCTCATCCGCCGATCCTCACGGTGACTGTGGTTCCCCAGATGGCGAAGCCGATGAAGAAGTTCAACAGCGCCGCCGTGACGATCGTGGTCCGCACCGAGCGGCCGACCGCGATACCCACACCGGCCGGGCCGCCCGTGGCCCGGTAGCCGTAGTAGCAGTGCACCAGGATGATCACCACCGCGAAGACCAACACCTTGCCGAAGGACCAGAACACGTCCTCCGGAGGTAGGAACAGGTTGAAGTAGTGGTCGTAGGTCCCGGCCGACTGCCCGTAGAAGTACACGGTGATCGTTCTGGACGCGAGATAGCTGCTGAGCAGGCCGATGATGTACAGCGGGATCACCGCGATGAAGCCGGCGATGATCCGGGTGGTCACCAGGAACGGCAGCGATCGGCACACCCATGACCTCGAGCGCGTCGATCTCCTCGGAGATCCGCATGGCCCCCAGCTGCGCGGTGAAGCCCGCGCCGACCGTGGCCGACAACGCGAGCCCGGCCACCAGCGGCGCCACCTCGCGGGTGTTGATGTAGGCGCTCGCGAAGCCGGAGAACGCGGCCGTGCCGATCTGGTCGAGCGCCGCGTAGCCCTGCAGGCCGACCACCGTGCCGGTGAAGACGGTCATGCCGACCATCACGCCGATGGTGCCGCCGATGACCGCGAGCGCGCCGGAGCCGAAGCTGACCTCGGCCAGGATCCGCATGGTCTCGCGCATGTAGCGGCGCAGCGTCCTGGGGATCCAGCCGAGCGCGCGCAGGTAGAACGACAACTGGTCGCCGAGCGTGTCCAGCCAGCCGACCGGCGCCTTCGCCACTCGCCTCGCGGTGTCTCCGATCGCCATGTCCCTCAGCTCCCCTTCTGCGGAACGACGGACAGGTACACGGCGGTGAGCACGAAGTTCACGAAGAAGAGCAGCAGGAACGTGATGACCACGGCCTGGTTGACCGCGTCGCCCACGCCCTTCGGGCCGCCCTTGGGGTTGAGGCCGCGGTAGGCGGCCACCACGCCGGCGATGAAGCCGTAGATCAGCGCCTTGATCTCGCTGATCCACAGGTCGGGCAGTTGCGCGAGTGCGGAGAAGCTCGCGAGGTACGCACCGGGCGTGCCGCCCTGGAGGACCACGTTGAAGAAGTAGCTGCCCAGCACGCCGACCACGCTGACCAGGCCGTTCAGCAGCAGGGCGATCATCATCATGGCGAGGACGCGCGGCACCACCAGGCGCTGGATCGGGTTGACCCCGAGCACCTGCATGGCGTCGATCTCCTCGCGGATGGTCCGCGCACCGAGGTCGGCGCAGATGGCCGACCCGCCGGCGCCGGCCACCATCAGCGCGGTCACCAGCGGCGCCGCCTGCTGGATGATCGCCAGCACGGCCGCCGCGCCGGTGAACGACTGCGCGCCGAGCTGGACGATGAGCGAGCCGAGCTGCAGCGCGACCACCGCACCGAACGGGATCGCCACTAGCGCGGTCGGCAGGATCGTGACGCTCGCGATGAACCAGCTCTGCTGGATGAACTCCCGCAGCTGGAACGGCCGGCGGAAGATGTTGACGATGACGTCGAGGGCGAGCGCGAACAACCGCCCCGTCTCACGCAGTGCACCAGCGCCGGGGAACGAGGCCGGAGCAGACCTGGTGGTCACCTGGTCCACCTCCCCGACGCCGTTCTGCTGAAGTGGCCCATCCCACGCTGAGCGGGAGGCAAGGCGGCCACGACGCGCCGAACTCATGGAGACCCGTCCGGCGGGGTGTTTCGCCAGTTGGATCTCGGCAGTTCGGCGACGGTCGTGCCCTCTGCGCGGTCGGTGCGTTCGTTCAGGTCACCCTCGGAGCGCTGCCACTCCTCGCTACGTGCCGGCCTCGGGCGCGGGCTCGGGCTGGGCCGCAGCGGGGTGGCCGGCCGCGGTGCGCCGCCGACGCCGTAGCGCTCGCGCTCCTCCGGGGTGAGCGACTCGACGATGCTCTTCTGCGCCGGCTCCGGGAGGGTGTGCAGGATCCGCATGACCCGGTCCTTGCGGCGGCGTTCGCCCGCGCGCTCCGGCAGGCCGGGGGTCGGCACGATCTGCGGGACCACGCCACGGACCTCGTCGGTGCCGCCGTCGTGGTGCCCGGCGTCCACCTGCGCCTGCTCGGCGGCCATGGTGGCCTCGTCCTTCTCCTCGGACATGCCGATCGGACCGATGCGGCTGCCGTTCAGGAACTGCTTGACCACCGGCTCCTCGGAGGTGAGCAGCACCTCGCGGGGCCCGAACATCACCAGTTCGCGGCGGAACAGCATGCCGATGTTGTCCGGCACCGTCCGCGCGAGGTTGATGTTGTGGGAGACGATCAGGATGGTGGCGTCGATCTGGGTGTTGAGGTCGATCAGCAGCTGGGAGATGTAGGACGTGCGGACCGGGTCCAGCCCGGAGTCCGGCTCGTCGACCAGGATGATCTCGGGGTCGAGCACCAGCGCGCGGGCCAGGCCGGCGCGCTTGCGCATGCCGCCGGAGATCTCGCCGGGGAGCTTCTTCTCGGCGCCGTTCAGACCGGTGAGGTCGAGCTTCTCCAGCACGATCTGCCGGATCTCCGACTCGGACTTCTTCGTGTGCTCACGCAGCGGGAAGGCGACGTTGTCGTACAGGTTCATCGACCCGAACAGCGCGCCGTCCTGGAAGAGCACGCCGAACAGCTTGCGGATCTCGTAGAGCTTGTGCTCCGAGCAGGTGACGATGTCGACGCCGTTGATCTCGCAGCGGCCCTGTTCCGGCTTGAGCAGCCCGATGATCGACTTGAGGAACACGGACTTGCCGGTGCCGGACGGGCCGAGCATGACGCTCACCTCACCGGGCGGCAGCGTCAGCGTGACGTCCCGCCAGATGGTCTGGCGCCCGAAGGACTTCGTCAGGCCCTCGACGACCACCTCGGCGCCCATCGAACCTCCCGCTCCACCTTTGTCCGGCTACCCGCCGCGCGTGCCACACCGACAGTCGGTGTCATGCAGGTGCAACGAGCGTGCCGCTTGTGGGTTACTGCCCAGTCAAGTTATGACCGGCCACAGCCGTGACCAGCCATGGTCGGGCAAGGTACCCAGTCACTCACAGTGCGTGCACCCCGGGGGTTTCCACCGGACGTGTCAGCGGGCCTCCGAGCACCCCCCTGATGCGGCAGCGCCCGGTGCACCCGACCTGGAACAAGCTGCAGCTCCGACGACGAATAGTGGTGGTAGAGGAAGTCGTTGTCGACGCGCCACGCGCGGACCTGTTCGGGGGACCAGCCCATGCCGATGCGGTCGGCCAGGATGCCGGTCGGCCATCGCGCTGTCCGTGGCGTGGGTGCCCGTCAGGCGCATGCCGGACAGGGTCGGGTCCACGCCACCGGGCATGCGCTCGAACGGGACGCGGTGTTCTGCCAGGTCCGGCACACCGTCGCGCCAGCGGATGCTCTGGCCCGGCAGCAGGCCGTAGTCGCCCGGGCGGTGCGGGGTCCACACGCCGTGGCCCGGCTGGCCCTCCACCCACTGACCGGCGCCGGGGCGTGGGAGCCGGATCCGGCCCTCCGGACCCCATTCGAGTTGGTCGTCCTGATTGGTGCGAGGGCGTGGGGTGGTCGGCCGCTTGCCCCGGCGACCCGGACCGGAGATCGCGCCGAGGATCTCCAGCATCTCCTGCTGCGCCTGGACCGCCTGCCGCTCCAACATCTCGTTCGCCTGGCGGACCTGCTTCTGGGACAGCTCGGCCAGCCGCTTCGCGCCGTCCACCTTGCTCTGCGCGATGACGATCAGCGCGCCCGCGTTCGGCCGGTTCGGCACGTACGCGGCCACCGTGAGGTCAGGCTTGATGTAGAGGCCGTTCTGGTCGGCGAACCGGTGCGCCTCCTGGAGTTCCTGCCTGGCCCGGTTCATGGTCTCGGCGGCCGCGTCGAGCCACTGGGAGTACGTGTCGAGCGGGCTGCCGAGTCCGTTGAGCGGCTTGGAGAACCGGTACCACCAGCGCGTCATGGACGACGCCGCCTCGCCGCCCCACAGGTTCGGCACGGTGTCGACGACATCGGAGTTCACGAGATCGGTCAACCGCTGCAGCTGGTTCGCCGCGTCCTGGGCGGCCGAGCCGAGCGTCTGGACGGTGCTCCCCGTGCCGAAGCCCTCCGGATCAGCCATTGCGCACCGCCGGCACGTCCACGTTCTCCGCGCCGAGGTCGGCCACCGCGATCGCGTCCTGCTGGTCGGCCGACTCCCCGTCGGTCGCCTGGTAGTCGGCGGCGACCTCGTCGATCACGCTGCCCGCGAGCGACATGCCCTCGCCGAACTGCTGGAACACCGAGCTGACCAGGTCCATCACGCGGCGGGTGTCGGCATCGAGGGCCGCGTCGCCCGTGTCCACCGCTCCCGCGCGCTGCTGGACCGGACCGCCGAGTCGGTGGAAGGGCTGCTGCTGGTCGGCGAAGGTGCCGGCCAGTCGGGTCAGCGCGGGTGGGGACACATGGAAGCCGTCGGACATGGCGACCTTCCCGGTGGAGGGCTGTGGCGCTCCAATGTTATTGCGGTCACAGGGAAATCCGGCCGGAAAGTTTCCTTAGGCAAAAGGGTCTGGACAAAGAGAAACCCGGGGCAGGCGATGCCTACCCCGGGTTCTCAGCGTTGCGCGAGTTACTTGACGGAAACCTTCGCGCCAGCAGCCTCGAGCTTCTCCTTGGCGGCCTCGGCGGCGTCCTTGGCGATCTTCTCCAGGACGGCCTTGGGAGCGGCCTCGACCAGCTCCTTGGCCTCCTTCAGACCCAGACCCGAGACGACCTCGCGGACGACCTTGATGACCTGGATCTTCTTCTCGCCGGCCGACTCGAGGACGACGTCGAACTCGTCCTGCTCCTCGGGGGCCTCGGCGGCGGCGGCCGGGCCGGCAGCGGCAACGGCGACCGGGGCAGCCGCGGTGACCTCGAAGGTCTCCTCGAACTGCTTCACGAAGTCGGACAGCTCGAGCAGCGTCATTTCCTTGAACGCGTCGAGCAGTTCATCGGTGCTCATCTTCGCCATGACGGCGTTTCCTTTCTAGTGGTGAACTCAGCTCTCGGCGGGGGTTGCCTGCTCGGCTGATGCCTTCTTCTCCTGCAGGGCAGCGGCCAGGCGGGCGACCTGCGAGGCGGGCGCGGCGAACAAGCCGGCTGCCTTGGTCAGGTTGCCCTTCATCGCGCCCGCCAACTTGGCGAGCAGCACCTCACGGGAATCGAGGTCGGCGATCTTCTCGACCTCGTTGACCGTGAGCGGGCGGCCATCCATGTAGCCGCCCTTGATGACCAGGCCCTTGTGCTCCTTGGCGAACTCGCGAAGAGCCTTCGCGGCGTCCACCGGCTCGCCCTCGACGAACGCGATGGCCGTGGGACCGAGGAACAGGGTGTCGAGACCCTTGACCTCGGCGACCTCAGCCGCGCGCTTGACCAGGGTGTTCTTCGCGACCCGGTAGGAGGTGCCCGTGCCGAGAGCGCGACGCAGGCTGGTCAGTTGGGACACGGTGAGACCGCTGTACTCGGTGACAACGGCTGCCGAGCTGTTGCGGAACTTGTCCGCGATCTCGGCGACTGCCGCGACCTTGTCTGCCTTTGCCATGGTCGCCTCCTCTCTGTGGCTAGGACCGCTTCGGCCACAGAAACGACAAACGCCCCGGCGCAGATGGCACGGGGCGAAAGGAGTGCGAGCACTCGAAACAACCACGTTCCCCTGCGCGGGCCGCCCACGGTTTCGCGGGGCCTTCGTCCGCTCCGATTGCTCGGCGCGGAGACCAGCGGTCTTCGGTAGAACCGTTGACGACTGTACGGTGCGCACTTCCGCGAATCCAAACCGGGTACCTGGTTCGACCTTCCGTGTGCGCACGGACACGGCATGATGGGATCCGATGGCCGACAACGAGCACCCCCCACCGGCGCCCCAGGAACCACCGGCGAACCCTGGCGGGCAGCCACCCGTGCCCCTCGAGGGCCCGCCCCAGGACATCGCGCCGCTCCTGCCCGCCCCTCCCCCGGTCGCGCCGCCGCCCGCGGTGCGTGCGCCCACGGAGGTCACGCCGGACCAGGTGCGCCAGTTCCAGGAGTTCCAGCAGTTCCAGGAACTGATGCGGCAGCAGGCCGAGCAGGGCTTCCAGCCGCCCGACCACCCCGCCGCCGCCCGGCTTCCTTCAGCCGTGGGGCCCGCCGCCGAAGCGGCCGAGCGCGCCCGCGCGGTTCCTCAAGGCGCTCGGCGGCAAGATCGTCACCGCGGTTCTCGTGGCGGCGCTGCTCCTGCTCGGCGGCTACTTCGCCATCGACTACTTCTTCGGCAAGGACAACGAGGACCAGTCGGCCGACAAGGTCGGCGGCGGAGGCACCGACACCAACATCGTGTTCGACCGGAACCCGTACGAGATGGTCCGGAAGGTCTACGACTACACCGCCCAGAACCGCGACGGCGTCAAGGACACCAACCTGGTGTGCCTGCGGTTCACCGAGGAGGCGCGGGCGCAGTTCGCCGAGAACCTGGGCTACGCGGACTGCGACGCGGCCATCCGAGCGCTGAGCGAAGAGGTCACCGACCCGAACGCGTACGCCGAGTCGATGCCGTCCGCGACGGCCGACGAGATCACCGAGAAGACCGTCCGGATCAGCTCGTGTCTGGACAGCTACGAGGGCATCCAGGGCGGACCTCCGCTCGGGCTCTTCACGGTGAGCGAGATCGAGGGGTCCAAGGATGGTCAGTGGATCATCAGCGGCCACCAGACGGAGACCTGCACGCCGACCACCTCGAGTCCACCCACGTCGTGACAAAACCAGAACGGCGCCCCCCGCGATGCGGGAGGCGCCGTTCTTGGCATGCCGACTAGGCGACTGGTTCGTCCGTCAGCAAGTTGCGGGTACGCGACGGGTCCACGGGGATGCCGGGGCCCATCGTGGTCGAGAAGGTGATCTTCTTGAGGAAGCGGCCCTTCGCGGCGGACGGCTTGGCCCGCAGCACCTCGTCGAGCGCGGCGGCGTAGTTCTCCACCAGCTTGTCGTGGTCGAAGGACGCCTTGCCGATCACCAGGTGCAGGTTGGACTGCTTGTCCACCCGGAAGTTGATCTTGCCGCCCTTGATGTCGGCGACGGCCTTGGTCACGTCCGGGGTCACGGTGCCGGTCTTCGGGTTCGGCATGAGACCACGCGGGCCGAGGATGCGGGCGATGCGACCGACCTTCGCCATCTGGTCGGGAGTCGCGATCGCGGCGTCGAAGTCGAGCCAGCCACCCTGGATACGCTCGATCAGGTCTTCGGCGCCGACCTCGTCCGCACCAGCGGCGACGGCCTCGTTGGCCTTGTCACCCGTGGCGAACACGATCACTCGCGCGGTCTTGCCGGTGCCGTGCGGCAGGTTCACCGTGCCGCGCACCATCTGGTCCGCCTTGCGGGGGTCGACCCCGAGCCGGATGGCGACCTCGACGGTCGCGTCCAGCTTCACCTTGGAGGTCTCCTTGGCGAGCTTGGCGGCCTCCAGCGGCGAGTACAGCCGCTCCCGGTCCACCAGCTCGGCGGCCTGCTTGTAGGCCTTGCTGCGCTTGGTCATAGCTCTCTTTTCCTTGCGAGTTCAGTGGTTGTGAGCCAGCGCCTGGCTCTCCCACGCGTTCTGTCCCTGGTCAGGAACTATTCGACCGTGATGCCCATCGAACGAGCAGTGCCGGCGATGATCTTCGCCGCCTGGTCGATGTCGTTGGCGTTGAGGTCGGACTTCTTCGTCTCCGCGATCTCGCGCACCTGGTCCCAGGTCACCTTGGCGACCTTGACACGGTGCGGCTCGCCGCTGCCCTTGTCGACACCCGCGGCCTTCAGCAGCAGCTTCGCCGCCGGCGGGGTCTTGAGCTTGAAGTCGAACGTCCGGTCCTCGTACACGGAGATCTCGACCGGCACCACGGTGCCACGCTGCGACTCGGTCGCGGCGTTGTAGGCCTTGCAGAACTCCATGATGTTGACGCCGTGGGCGCCGAGGGCCGGGCCGACCGGCGGAGCCGGGTTCGCCTGACCAGCCGTGATCTGCAGCTTGATGACCGCAGACAGCTTCTTCTTCTTGGGTGGCATTTCTTTCCCTGACTAGTTGTCTTGTCGACCGGGGTCAGATCTTGGAGACCTGGCTGAACGACAGCTCGACCGGGGTCTCCCGGCCGAAGATCGACACCAGGACCTTCAGCTTCTGCCCGTCGGCGTTGACCTCGCTGATCGTCGCCGGGAGCGTGGCGAACGGGCCGTCCATGACGGTGACCGACTCGCCGACCTCGAAGTCGACCTCCACGACCGGACCCTTGGCCGGTGTTGCCGAGGTGCCCTTTCCAGACGCCGCCGGCTTGGCCTCCTCCACCTGCGGGAGGAGGAACTTGAGCACCTCGTCGATGGTCAGCGGCGACGGCTTCGACGTCGCACCGACGAAGCCCGTGACACCCGGGGTGTTGCGCACCGCGGACCACGACGGGTCGTTGAGTTCCATCCGGACGAGGATGTAACCGGGCAGCACCTTGCGCTGAACCTGCTTGCGCTGCCCGTTCTTGATCTCGGTGACCTCTTCCGTCGGCACCTCGACCTGGAAGATGTAGTCCTCCATGTCCAGGGTCTGGATTCGGGTCTCGAGGTTGGTCTTGACCTTGTTCTCGTAGCCGGCGTAGGAGTGCACGACGTACCAGTGGCCGGGTGCCCGGCGCAGCGCGTCCCGCATCTCCTGGACCGGGTCCGCCGGCTCCTCGGGAACGTCCTCGGCCTCGGCCTCGTCGGCCGTGTCCTCGGCGTCTTCGGTGTCCTCGTCGGCGTCTTCGTCGGTCGCGTCCTCGACACCGTCTTCGGTCTCGTCGGTGTCGGTGTCCACGTCGGCGGCCGGCTCGGCGGACAGCGCCGCCTCGGCCTGTGCCACGCGGTCGCCGCCCTCGAGGTCGAGGTCGCTGTCGTCGGCGGTACTGGTCAGCTCCTGGCTGCCAGCAGCGCCGTTGTCGGAGCTCACTGTTTGGTCCCGCTTCCTTTCATAGATCGCGTCCCGCGTTCACCCTGCCGGCGCGCCCGTGTGGGCGCAGCTCAGCCGAACAGCGCGAAGACGCCCTTGGTGAGCGCGAAGTCGAGCCCCGCGATCACCGCCACCATGAAGGCCACGAAAACCAACACGACAGCCGTGTACGTGATCATCTGCTTGCGGGTCGGCCAGATGACCTTCCGCAGCTCGGACACAACTTCCTTGAGGAAGCGGATCAACCGCGAGAACAGGCCGACCTTGGCATCCTTGCTGCGGTCGCGCGTGGGGGTGGGCCGACCCTTGTGCTCCCCTTGACCCTTGGTCTCGGCGTCCGGCTTGCCCTTGGACTTCGCCTTGACCTTGTCGTCGGAAGCCTTGGCGGACCGGGACGACTTGGCCGTCTCTCCGGTCTTCGCCGTGTCCTTGCCCGCAGGACGTGCGGAGGCACGGCGCTCACGCCGCGCCGCGGCGGTGACCGGACGAGAAGGGGGTTCCTCTCCCTTGTCTCGTTCCTTGTCCCGGTCGTCAACCACGCCAGTTCCTCCGCTCGAAGTACTTCACGGACCCAGGGGGTATCCCCGGCCTTGCGCCTGACGCAGGGGTGACAGGACTTGAACCTGCAACCTGCGGTTTTGGAGACCGCTGCTCTGCCAGTTGAGCTACACCCCTTCGCGGTGTCGATCTCTCGACCCCACGATTTCGGACGCCTTCCACCAACCCCACTTCCCGACGTGGAGTTCAGTAGTCAACTTCCAAGTTCCAGAGTGTACGACAAGCGTCCGCGAGGGCTGCAACTAGTCCGCTAGACATGCCCCTGAGCCGTCAGCAGCGGCCCGTCCGAGCGGATCCGGTGCGTCTCCCCCGACCCCTCGACCACCCGGCTGAAGCTCTCGGTGACCAGCTCCTGGCCGGTCAGCTCGATCCGGAAACCGCCGTACATGCCAGGGATGGCGAACCACATGGTCGGCGTCGCCATCTCGGTGAACAGGTCGAGCGGCGGCAGCCGCAGCGGGCGGGTGATGCCGAACTCCTCGATCCGCTTGGTGATCACCGCGTGCAGGTGGCGCTCCAGCGCGTAGAGCACGTCGGTGGACAACGGGTGGTGGATGGTCGGCCGCAGCAGCGTCGCCAGTTCCTCGTGACCGCCCCGCAGCGCGATGTCGAACGGCCGGTCGCCGGCCGCCGTGCGCAGCGTCAGCCACGGCCGGCACCGGAGCAGCCTGCGGACCGTGTCCGGCGGGACGCCGTGCCAGGCCGCCTGGTGCATCGGCGTGTACAGGCTCGGCCCACCCGGCCGCCACGCGTCGACCAGCGACGGATGGCCGTCCAGCACCTCGAGTACGACCGGCCAACCGCCGTCCCTGGCCGCGTCGGCCAGCCGGTCGCGGAGCGCGAGATCGCTCTCGTGCCACCCCTCCCGGGTCGTCATGCCCTCCCAGTCCCCGTACACCATCGGGCGACCATAACGGCCGGTCGAATTCCCGTTGGGCTGATCTGGGACGATGCCCTCATGAGCGAGACGACCGTCACCCCTCGTCGGATCTCGGCCAGGATCGGCGGCATCGCCGAGTCCGCGACGCTGGCCGTGGACGCGAAGGCCAAGGCACTCAAGGCGGCCGGCCGGCCGGTCATCGGCTTCGGCGCCGGTGAGCCGGACTTCCCGACGCCCCCGGCCATCGTCGAGGCCGCCATCGAGGCGGCGAAGGACCCGCGCAACCACCGCTACACGCCCGCGGCCGGACTGCCCGAGCTGCGTGAGGCGATCGCCGCGAAGACCCTGCGCGACTCGGGCTTCGAGGTGAAGGCGAGCCAGGTGCTCGTGACCAACGGCGGCAAGCAGTCGGTCTACCAGGCGTTCGCCACGATCGTCGATCCCGGCGACGAGGTGCTGCTGCCCGCGCCGTACTGGACCACCTACCCCGAGGCCATCTCGCTGGCCGGCGGCGTGACGGTCCCCGTGGTGGCCGACGAGTCCAGTGGCTACCTGGTCTCGGTCGACCAACTGGAGGCGGCGCGCACCGAGCGCACGAAGGTGCTGCTGTTCTGCTCGCCGTCCAACCCGACCGGTGCCGTGTACCCGCGCGAGCAGGTCGAGGCCATCGGGCGCTGGGCGGTCGAGCACGGCATCTGGGTGATCACCGACGAGATCTACGAGCACCTGACCTACGACGGCGTCGAGGCCGTGTCCATGCCGGTGGCCGTACCCGAGTTGGCCGACACCTGCATCGTGGTCAACGGGGTCGCCAAGACCTACGCCATGACCGGTTGGCGCGTGGGCTGGATGATCAGCCCGGCCGACGTCACGAAGGCCGCAGCGAACCTCCAGTCGCACCTGACGTCGAACGTGGCGAACGTGTCGCAGCGCGCGGCGCTCGCCGCCGTGTCCGGCTCGCTGGACGCGGCACACGAGATGCGCACGGCGTTCGACCGGCGGCGGCGCACGATCGTGGACATGCTGTCGGACATCCCCGGCGTCGAGGTACCGACCCCGCAGGGCGCGTTCTACGTGTACCCGTCGGTGAAGGCGTTGCTGGGCAAGGAGATCAACGGCCAGCGCGCCGAGACGAGCGTCGACCTGGCCGCGCTCGTGCTCGAGCACGCGGAGGTGGCCGTGGTTCCCGGCGAGGCGTTCGGGACGCCCGGTTACTTCCGGCTCTCCTACGCGCTCGGCGACGACGACATCACCACCGGCATCACTCGAATGGGCGACCTGCTGCGCAAGGCGCAATAAACCCGAACTACGCCAACCAGGGCCGTGGCCGTCGGCAGCTCCTGACGAGGTTCTACCTGGCCGGCGCCAGGTCCTCTGCCGCACGCAGCGTGTGCCAGATGACCTGGTCCGGCACCTCGTCCTCCCGCGTGGACGCGACGACCGCCCACGCCTCCTCCGGTGCCCCGCGGCGCACGACCGCGCCGACGCAGGACACCCCGTCGCGGAACTGACCGGACTCCAGCACCGGCCGTCCCTCCACGAGCGAGGTGAGTTCGATCTCCAGCTCGTCGGCACAGGTCAGCGTCCGCGAGGTGAACGGCCGCATTCCCTGGTCGGCCAGGTACTCCGCGCGCCGGGCCTTCGGCAGTTCGGCCAGCAGCACCTTGCCGATCACCGTGGCGTGTGCGGCCACCCCGAGACCGATCTCCAGGTCCTCCAGATGCGGTGACTCCGGGCCCTCCACCAGGTCGGTGATCAGGATGCGGCCGGACACGAACCGCCCGAGGTAGGCCGTCTTCCTGGTCATGGCCGACAGGTGCCGCAGCACCTCGCGCACCTCGGGCGGCTGGTCGAAGGACGCCTGGAGGTCACGGAAGCGCTTGGCGACCGACGAGCCGAGCATGTACCGGCCGTCCGGGCCGCGCACCAGGTAGCCCTCATAGCTGAGGGTCCGCACCAGGTGATAGGTGGTCGAGAGGTTCAGCTGGCACCGTCTGGCGATGGCCTTGACGGTCAGCGGCGCCGTGCTGGCGCCGACCTCCTCCAGGATCCGGAAGGCCCTGGACACCGAGCGAACGAGGTCGGATGGCTGGTCGAGCATGATCACCGTCCCGGACACGCACACCGGTTCCTTGTGTCCGAAACCTTACGTGCCCCCGTGTCGCGTTTACGTTTCACCATCTGAAAATCTGCGGGTTCCGGACGGCGCCGTGACTTGGAAACCTCTGTGCATGTACGTCCGCCGCGCCCTGCGCCCCTTCGGGACGGGCGGCCTGCACGGGTCGGTCAAGATCAACTACGGTGGCGTCGCCCGCTCAGGTACCCGGGTGACCAGCTGAGACTTCCGGCCCGGACCCCGCCGGAGATGACCTGGATGGCGTTCCTTCCGAGCGGCTCGGATGCCCGGAAGGGCGCCATTCAGGTCTTGAGGCGGACGACGGCGATCGCCTTGCCGAGCACTGTCCTGCCCTCGAACTTCGCGGTGATGTCCACGCGGGCCGTGCCGTCGTCGCGGATCTCACGCACCTTGCCGGTCAACTCGACCAGCGCGCCGATGTCGTCGTTCGGGACGACCACCGGACGGGTGAAACGCGCGCCGTAGGACACGAGGGCGCCGGGGTCGTCAAGCCAGTTGGTGACCAACCGGCCGGCGAGCGCCATGGTGAGCATGCCGTGCGCGATGACGCCGGGCAGGCCCACGTCACCGGCGAGCTTCTCGTTCCAGTGAATGGGGTTGAAGTCCAGGGAGGCGCCCGCATAACGGACCAGGTCCGCCCTACGCACCCGGACGTCCAACTGCGGCAGCTCGTCTCCGACGGCGGTCATTCGTCCTCCGCCCGGATCACCAGCTGCGCGGAGGCCGTGACGACGCGCTCGCCGTCGGCCGTGTCGATGTCCGCGCGGATGTTCAGGAAGTCGTTGCCCATGCGGGAGTCGATCTGCGCGATGGTGGTGACGACCGTCAGCCGGTCCCCCGCGTTCACGGGACGCACGTACTCGAACGTCATGTCGCCGTGGACGAGCCGCTCGTAGTTCAGCCCGAGCTTCGGGTCGTCCACGAGCGACTGCAACGAGTACTTGCCGAACAGGATGGTGGCGAAGGTGGGCGGCGCGATGACGTCGCCGTAGCCGCCGGCCCGCGCGGCATCAGGGTCGCGGTACATCGGGTGGTCGTCACCGATGGCGTCCGCGAACTCCCTGATCTTCTGCCGGCCGACCTCGTAGATCTCCGAACGCGGGTAACTGTGCCCGACGAACGAGGGATCCAGCGGCACCTAGCGGGTTTCCTTGTGCAGGCGGTGGGTGCCACAGTTCGCACAGAACTTCTTCATCTCAAGCGATCCGGGTCGTTGCGCCGGTTCTTCTTGGTGATGTAGTTGCGGTGCTTGCACTCCTCGCACGCCAGCGTGATCTTCGGTCGCACGTCGCTAGCAGCCACGGCCTTGCCTTCCTCTCACACACAAACCCAGCCCCCGGGTGGGGGGTCCGGGGGGCGAAGCCCCGCCGGCCGGGGTCTGGGGGCCGGGCCCCCAGGATAATGGCGGAGCGGTGACGGCTCGCGCTTCCGCGAGCACACCTCTCCCAACCGCGTAGCGGTGGCCGGACTTGAACCGGCGACACAGCGATTATGAGCCGCTTGCTCTACCGACTGAGCTACACCGCCCTGACATGCCTGTACCGCGGTGCCCGGACCCGAACACCGCGGCCAGTCAAACCGAGCCCCAATACGGAATCGAACCGTAGACCTTCTCCTTACCATGGAGACGCTCTACCGACTGAGCTATTGGGGCAAGCTCGGAACCAGCTTCCCGTTCCGTACGAGCCGTGACGAGAGTACACAACGCTGAGGGCGTCACGAAATCGGGTATCCCTCTTACGAGAGCAGCGTCAGCACCAGCTGGTCACGCAGTCCCCTGGCCTGCATGGTCCGCGCCTGCAGCCAGGCCTCCAGCCGATCCTCGGACAGCGGACGGGAGATCAGGTACCCCTGAGCGACGTCACAGCCCATGGCGGCCAGCTGGTCGCGCGCGACGTCTTCCTCGACGCCCTCGGCCACCACCGTGAGCCCGAGTGAGTGACCCAGCTCCACGATCGAGCGGACCACCGCCAGGTCGCCGAGGTCGCTGCCCATGCCGAACACGAAGCTCTTGTCGATCTTCACCTCGTCGACCGGCAGCTGCCGCAGGTACGCGAGCGAGGAGTAGCCGGTGCCGAAGTCGTCGACCGCCAGCACCACGCCGAGGTTGGACAGCGCCCGCAGCACCGGCAGCGCCCGCGCCGGGTCGGCCATCACACCGGACTCCGTCAGCTCGAGCGTGAGCAGCTCGGGCGGCACGCCGTGGCGTTGCAGCGCGGCCAGCACCCGGTCGGGGAAGCGCTGGTCGGCCAGGCTCCGCACGGACAGGTTCACGGCCACCGAGATGCGCAGCTCGCGGTCCATCCACTTGCGCACCTTGATCAGCGACTGCTCCAGCACGAAGTCGGTGAGCGCGTCGACCAGGCCGGCCGCCTCGACGGCCGGCACGAACTCGTCGGGGTGCAGGTCGCCGAACTCCGGGTGCCGCCAGCGGACCAGCGCCTCGACGCCGAGCACCTCACGGCTCGGCAGCGCCACCTTCGGCTGGTAGTGCACGGAGACCTGACCGGTCTCCATGGCCTGCCGGAACTGGGTGACCAGCTGGAACCTGCGCAGGAAGATCTGGCCCATGCTCGGCACGTACGCGCGGACCTTCTCACCACTCGTCCGTGCCGCGCGCAGGGCCACGTCGGCCCGCTTGAGCAGCTCGTCGACGTCGACTTCGGGGGCCACGCCCTCGCGGGCGCCGGCCGCGTCGGCGAACATCACGCCGTCGGCCATGGTGGCCGAGGAGTACCCGACGACCACGCCTGCCTCCACGGTCAGCCGGTCGACCGGGTACGGCGCGGACAGGCTGGCCAGCAGCTTCTCGGCCACCGCCTGGGCGCGGTCGAAGTCGGCGTCCACGAGCAGCGCGGCGAACATGCCGCCCTCGAGCCGCGCGATGGGCGTGGCCTGGCCGAGCACGTCACGCAGCCGGCGGCCGGCGGCGATCGTGATGCGGTCGCTCCAGGCGTAGCCGAGCGCGTCGCTGATGGCCGGCTGGACCTCGAGGTCGACCCGCAGCATCACCGAGCCGGGGTTGGTGTCGAGGAGTTCCGTAGCGACCTGGCGGAAGCCCGGCCGGTTGTACAGGCCGGTCAGCGGGTCGTGGTAGGCGTCGTGGCGCAGTGTCGCGAGGAGCCTGCGGTTGTCGAGCGCGGTGGCGAGGTGGCTGGCCGTGGTGCCGATCATCCGGACGTCGGCCTGGCCGAACCCGCGCCATCGGGACAGCTTGTCGTGGGCCTCGACCACGCCCAGCAGGTGACTCGCGCTGCGCAGCGGCACCACCAGTGCCTCCTGCGCGTCGCGGCGGTCCAAGGCCTGGCGGACCTCGGGCAACGCGTCGAGACGGCGGAAGTGACGTACGTGGGAGCCGGGCAGCCGCAGCAGCGCGTCGGCCCGGGTGCCCGTGGCCTCCACGCGGAACATCTCGGGCGGCAACTCGTCGCCCGCGACGACCGTGTGCATGGGGTTCTGGGGGTCGAACCGCAGCCGCAGCACCACTCTCGCGGCGCCCAGTTGGTCCTTGATCCGCTGCGCGATGCCGAGCCAGTCCTCGGAGCTGACGGCCGACGCCGTCTCCTGCCCGGCCGCCGGTCTCGCGGCCGCTCTTCGGCCGGATCTGGCGACGATGAGGCTGACCTCGGACAGTGCTTCCAGGTCACGTTGTTCGCGGAGCAGGCCGGAGTAGGCGAGGTAGAGCGCCCAGAGCCCGCCGAGCATCGGCAGGACCAGCGACCAGCCGTGCTCCACGTGGGTGGCGACCTCGTAGCCGACGACGCCGACCGAGGCGTTGACCAGGCCGAGCACGAGCGTCCGGGACACCAGCTTGGTGGCCGCGCCGAGCCGCATCCGCCTGCCGAGGATGTGCACGGCCACCAGCGCGAGCAGCGTGCTGGCGATCGGGGCGGACAGCGCGCCCGCGAACACCGCCAGCCAGCGCGGGCCGGAGTCCATGAGGATGTTGTTGACCAGGGTGTAGACCGCGAACGCCGTGGTGATCTCGAAGATCTCGGCGCCCGTGTTGTAGAGCACGCGGTCCTGCACCCGGCGGGCCAACAACGTGCCGACGCCCGCGATCAGGTGCGCGGCGAGCACGACCTGGAACGGCGCGACGAACAGACCGATGGCCAGCGGGATCTCGGTGAAGGAGATGGTCCACGAGACGCCACCGCGGACGTCGATGTTCACGGAGAGCTGCTCGACCACCAGGAAGCCGAGAACGAGCAACAGACCCACGAGGAACAGGTTTGAGTCCGGGCTGAGCGGCAACCACCAGGACACGAGTGCGGCGGCGGCGATGCCGGCCACGAGGACGATGACCGAGAACAACCCGAAGCGTTGGTCGAGTACCGGATCGCTGGCCTGCGACTCCGGAGAGTTACCGATAGGTTGGGTGTGCTCTGGCGCCGTCTGTGGCTGGTCCGGCATGCAACCTCCTCGGCCGTCCAGGGCGACAACCAGGTGAAATCCCGCCGTACGGTGACGGCGCCCCCGAGTGGGCACGTCACGGCCGAGTTACTGTACCCCGTTCGGGGCGTTTTTCCGACGGTGCAAATGCAGATGCACGCTCGCCCAATCGTGTCGACCAGTACTCCGATCGCGGAAGTCGCAGGTCAGTCGGTCACTGGGTGAGGTCGACCGGTCGCTGGAGGAACCGGCCGAGGTCGGTAATTTCACCCTCGACGCCGCCGCCGGAGTGTGTCAGCTCGATGTGGATCTTGTCCTTTGTGGAACGTTGCCGCCAGGTGCCGACCACCCGCCCGTCGACCGCGATCGCCGGCATCACGAACCCGCCGCCCGACTGGATCTCGCTCGCGAGTTCCGCGGGTACCGCCAACTCACGCCCGCGGTAGCCGAGCAGGTAGGCGTCGAAGTGCCCGAGCAGCCGGGTGCTCGGCGTCGCGTCCACCGGCGTCCACCGGCTCGGCACCCCGGCGGCTTCGACGGCGTCGAACCGCTCGGCCACGGCGTCGAACCCCTTGCGGGCACGGCCGAGCGGGAGGCCGGACCAGGCGGCGAGGTCCTCGGCCGTGGCCGGTCCGTGGCCGGCGAGGTAGCGCTCGGCCAGGCGGGCCTCGTCGCCCGTGTCGTTGCTCTCGCCGAGCCAGTCGCGCACCAGTACATAGGTGGGCTCGTCGCCCCGGTCCGCGCCGCGGCAGACGAGTCCGGTCAACGCGGCGTACCCGAGGAGGTAGGGCGCGGCCTGCCCCGGCAGCGGCAGGTCCATGCGCTCGACGATCTCGGTCCTCGTGAGTGCGCCGTCGGCGAGCACGGTCTCGAGCTGCCCGCAGGCGCGGTCGCAGGTGGCGTCGTCGAGGCCGAGCTGGCGGCGCCGGGGCGCCTGCCGGGCGGCGAAGTAGGGCCCGAGCAGTCCGATCACCCAGTGGAAGTCGTCGGCCGCGAGCATGTGGAGGGTTCCGCGCATGGCCCAGGTCCGGACCACCTCGCGTCGCGCGCAGGCCGCGTCGACATCGTCGGCCACCAGCCCCGCCGTCCGCACCCGCACGGCCAGCCGATTGGCCCGAGGGTCCTGCGCCTGGAGCGCGACCACCCGGCGCACCGCGTCGGCGACGCCACCCGCCGGCGCGGCGAGCCCGTTCGCGTGCGCCCGGGCACGCAGGGTTTGGTCCACACTGAGCTGCCTCACGCCCGAGACGCTAAGGGGTACCGGATGTTCACGGAGGAAGAACTCGCCTACCTGGGTACGCAGGGCATGGCCCGCCTGGCGACGGTGTCGGCGGACGGCCAGCCGGACGCGGTGGCGGTGGCCTACCAGTTCGACGGGCAGCACTTCTGGATCGGCGGCCCGGGCGAGAGCGTCGCGAAGACCCGCAAGTTCCGCAACGTGCGGGCGGGCAACGACAAGGTGGCGCTGGTGATCGACGACCTGGTGTCGTTCGACCCGTTCGTCGCCAGGCAGATGCGTGTCTACGGCGTGGCGGCGGAGTCGCACGACCTCCCCGGCCAGTACCTGCGCATCATCCCGACGACGTCGTGGAGCTGGAACCTGGCGGGCGACCCGGTGGGCGAAACCTGGTACGAGGCCAACCGCACGGAACACTGAGCGACGATTTCGCGGCGCGGCGGGAGTCACCACCACCATGAACAACATCTGGCCGCTGGTCCACGCGGAACGAGCAGCACTGATCACCGACCTCGCCGCCCTGCCCGACGAGGCCTGGTCGACGCCGTCCCTGTGCGACGGCTGGACGGTGCACGACGTGGCCGCCCACCTGGTCGACACGGCGAAGACCACGCGCAGAGCCTTCGTGGCGAGCTTCGTCAGAGCGCGCTTCGACTTCGACCGCATGAACGCCGACGGTGTCCGCCGCGAGCGAGGCGCCACGCCGAGGGAGACCCTGGACCGCCTCCGCGAGGTGGTCGCCCTGACCGCCACCGCCCCGGCCCCGCTGGACAGCCGGCTCGTGGAGGAGGTCCTGCACGGCGAGGACATCCGCCGGCCGCTGGGCCTGACCCGCGCCTACCCGCAGGAGGCGGCACTCCGGGCATTGCGTCTGCAGGCCCGAACGTCGGCCTCCATGGGCGGCGCCAAACAACTGATCGCGGGACTCCACCTCGAGGCAACCGACGCGGACCTGTCACTGGGCGAAGGCCAGGAGGTACGCGGCCCGGCGCTTTCCTTACTACTGGCCATCTCCGGCCGCCGAGTGGCCGTGGCCGACCTGACCGGCCCAGGCGTCCCAGCGCTGACCTGACGACGTGCCCCCTGTGTGCACCAACCACATGCGACGGACAGCAAACGGCCCGTTGACCTACATGCACAGGTCAACGGGCCGTTCTTGCTGGTGGTGGCGGGTGCAGGGTTCGAACCTGCGTAGCTTGCGCGACAGATTTACAGTCTGCTCCCTTTGGCCACTCGGGCAACCCGCCGGGATGGGCCAGCCATGGGCTGGACCGGAGAAACCATACCCAACGGGTTCGGGGCCGGGCCAACCGGTATCACCGGTAGCATCCCTGCCCGACAGTGGTGGGCTCTAGCGGAGGTGGGAGACAGGTGGCGGATCCGTCATTCGACGTGGTGAGCAAGGTTGATCGGCAGGAGATCGACAACGCGCTCAACCAGGCGAGCAAGGAGCTGTCCACGCGGTTCGACTTCCGGAACACGGGGGCCAGCGTGAAGTGGGCCGGCGAGGAAGCCATCGCCATCGAGGCCGAGACCGAGGAGCGCTGCAAGGCCGCCATCGACGTCTTCAAGGACAAGCTGATCAAGCGGCAGATCTCCCTCAAGGCCTTCGAGGTCGGCGACCCGGCGTTGTCCGGGAAGATCTACAAGGTCACCGGGTCGATCGTGCAGGGCATCTCCTCCGAGAACGCCAAGAAGATCGCCAAGAAGATCCGCGACGAGGCCCCCAAGGGCGTTCAGGCGCAGATCCAGGGCGACCAGCTGCGCGTCACGGGCAAGAAGAAGGACCACCTGCAGGACGTCATCGCCCTGCTGAAGGGCTCCGACTTCGGCATCGCGCTGCAGTTCACCAACTACCGCTGATCGCGAGGGGCCAGGCCATGAAGGGCATCATTCTCGCCGGGGGCAGCGGCACGCGCCTGCATCCGATCACCCAGGCTGTCTCCAAGCAGCTGCTGCCGGTCTACGACAAGCCGATGATCTACTACCCGCTGTCGGTGCTCATGCTGGCCGGCATCCGCGAGATCCTGATCATCTCGACGCCCGACGACCTGCCGAACTTCAAGCGACTCCTGGGCAGCGGCAACCAGTACGGCCTGGAGCTCAGCTACGCCGAGCAGGCGCAGCCCAACGGTCTGGCCGAGGCGTTCATCATCGGCGACAAGTTCGTCGGCAACGACAACGTCGCGCTGGTGCTCGGCGACAACATCTTCTTCGGCACCGGGTTCGCCGGCCTCCTGCAGACGAGCATCGCCGAGATGGACGGCACCGTGCTGTTCGGCTACCCGGTCAAGGACCCGCACCGTTACGGCGTCGGCGAGACCGACGACTCCGGCAAGCTGGTCTCCATCGAGGAGAAGCCGGCCGACCCGAAGTCCAACATGGCGATCACCGGTCTGTACCTCTACGACAACGAGGTCGTCGAGATCTCCAAGAACCTGAAGCCGTCGCCGCGCGGCGAGCTGGAGATCACCGACGTCAACCTGCACTACCTACGGGCGGGTCGAGCACGGCTGACCGACCTCGGCCGCGGGTTCGCGTGGCTGGACACCGGCACGCACGACTCGCTGCTCGAGGCCGGCCAGTTCGTCCAGGTACTCGAACACCGCACGGGCGTGCGGATCGCCTGCCTCGAGGAGATCGCGCTCGACCGTGGCTTCATCAGCGCCGACGACTGCTACGCGCTGGGCGCCAAGCTCGCCAAGTCGGGCTACGGCGAGTACGTGATGTCCATCGCGAAGGCGCACGGGGCCACCGGCTAACCCAGCCGCACCACCTCCGCGTGCCGGCCCGACAGGCGCACCGGCCGGCGGTCGATGACCGTCAGGCCGGCACGTTTCGCACCGGCGAGGTCGGCGTCGTGCAGGAGCAGCACCGCGCGACCACACAGGACGCGGCGCAGTTCGTGCCAGAACCGGTCCGGGTGCCGGGCCAGCGCGCCGGTCGGGGCGACCTGGCGAGCCCACGGCGGGTTGGTCACCACCAGGTCGATCGATCCGTCGGCCAGCGGGAGACGTGCGGCGTCCGCGGTCATCCAGGTGATCCGCCGGGTGCCGGCGTTGGTCCTGGCCGCCGCCAGCGCCGCCGGGTCACGGTCGCCCGCCAGGACGTGCCCGCCCGCCTCCATGGGGATCGTCCCGGTGCCGCAGAACGGATCCAGCAGCGTCGCGCCGGGCCCCGCCAGGCGGACCATGGCCGCCGCCAGTGGCGGATGCAGGCTGCCCGGCCGGGAGCACACCCGATACTCCCTGCGATGCAACGGCCGGTCCGCGACGCGCAGGGCCAGCACGGCGCGGTCGTCGGCGATGGTCACCCGCCAGGACAGGCCCGGCGGCGGGACGCGACCATCCCGGCGGGTCCGGTACGGCACGCCCAGCGCGGCGGCCAACGGCACGCCGACCGCGTCCTCCACGTCGTAGCGCGTGTAGTTGCGGTGGCCGAGGAACGACGCCGAGACGTCCAGGGAGTTCCCGTCGAGAGGAACGTCGACGGCCTCGGCCGCCTCGGCCAGCAGCCGTAGATCGGCCTTCCTGTGACCGACTCCCGTGACCTCGGCGGCCACCAGGAACACGTCGTCGGCGGTCCGGAGGGTGAGGGCGGCATCCGTTGTGGCACAACGGAACAGCACCTCGCGGTGTCCGATGTGGTCGACCCGACCCAGCTGTCGGATTTCCGCTGCCACCACGTCTTCGATGCCCCGCACCGTCCGCGCCATGAGGCGCGCGGCCGTCACGTCGTGACGACGGCGCCAGGGCGAGGTGAAATCACGTGATCTTCTCCCACGTCGCGACCCGGAGCGGTGGGACTACCGCCCCGCATCGCCGGCGAGGGGGTTGCCCGCGCAACCCGCCGGCGGCGGGTCAGGCGAGGAAGAAGAAGAACTGCATGGCACCGATCGTAGGCACCACAAGCTTGCGCGGGCCCGACAATTCCGGACGGGAGCGATCTAGTGCATGCCCCGGCGGGCCATTTCCTCCAGGCGGGCGATGCGCTCCGCCATCGGGGGGTGCGTGGAGAACATCCGCGTCACGCGTTCTCCCGGCCGGAACGGGTTCGCGATCATCAGGTGCGACTGCGACACGAGCTTCGGCTCCGGCGCGAGCGGCGCCGCCTGTGTGCCGTACTCCAGTTTGCGCAGCGCCGACGCCAGGCCCAGCGGGTCGCCCGTGAGTTCGGCACCCGACTGGTCCGCCTGGTACTCCCGCGACCGGCTGACCGCCATCTGCACGATGCCCGCGGCCACCGGGCCCAGGATGGCCAGCAGTATCAGGGAGAGCGGGTTGGGGCGGTCCTCACCGGAACCGCCGAAGAGGCCGGCGAACATCGCCAGGTTGGCCAGCACGCTGACCACGCTGGCCAGCGCCCCGGCGACGCACGAGATGAGGATGTCGCGGTTGTAGACGTGGGACAGCTCGTGGCCCAGCACGGCGCGCAGTTCGCGCTCGTCGAGCAGGTCGAGGATGCCGGTGGTGCAGCACACGGCCGCGTTGCGTGGGTTGCGGCCGGTGGCGAACGCGTTCGGGGCCTGGGTGGGGCTGACGTACAGCCGCGGCATCGGCTGGCGCGCGGACGTGGCCAGCTCGCGCACGATCCGGTACATGGCCGGCTGCTCGGCCTGGGACACCGGCCGCGCGTGCATGGCCCGCAGGGCGAGCTTGTCGGACTTGAAGTAGGCGTAGCCGTTCATGGCCAGCGCGAGCCCGAGCCCGATGAACAACGCGGTTCGGCCGAACAAGGAGCTGATCAGGATGATCAGCGCGCTCATGCCGCCGAGAAGCAACGCGGTCTTCAGCCCGTTGTAGTGCCTGTGCACGTGCCAGCGCCTCCCTCCTACCAGCCGGAACAACGTTCTTTTCTTTCCAGAAGTTCCGGTTCGCGGCAACCGCGCAGGTCAGGAGCCTGGCTCGCCGCGGCGCCAGTAAGTGGTCGGACGGACCCGGCGACGGTCGAAGCCGCGGTCATCCAGCAGGTGGGCCCGCAACGCGACCATGGACGCCCGTTCGCCCGCCAGCCACGCCTCCACCCGTCCCTCCGGCAGTGTGGCCTTGGCCACGGCCCGCGCCAGCAGGTCGGGGGTCCCGTCCCGGTGGAGCCAGGTGACCGGCAGATCCTGCTCCTCCGCCACGTCCGCCACCTCCACGAACACCCGCACGTCGGCATCGGACGGCAACACCCGCAGGATCGCCGCGATGGCCGGCAGCGCGCTCTCGTCGCCCGCCAGCAGGTACCAGTCGACGTCCGGATCCGGCTGGTACGTGGGTGACGGGCCCACGAAGATCAGCGGCTCCCCCGGCTCGACCGTGCGTGCCCAGTCCGACGCCGGGCCCGCCTCGTCGTGGAGGACGAAGTCGAAGTCCAGTTCGTGGGCCACCGGATCGTGCCGGCGAACGGTGTACGTCCTGGTCCGCGGCCGGACCTGGGACCACATGGCCCGCGCGGAGGCGAGCGTCAGCGGCTCGGGCAGCTCCACGTCGTCCGGGTAGAAGTAGAGCATCACGTTCTGGTCGGTGCCGCCGACCGGGAAGTCCGCCAGGTCGGGGCCACCGACGGTCACCCTGGCCAGCTTCGGCGTCACCCGCTCGGTCCGCAGCACGGGGACCCGCCACAACTTCGTGTCCGGCCGCCGCGACCGCCTGTTCGTACTCATCGCGCTCATCCTCGCACCGCCGAGACAAGTGTCGCGGAGCGGTGACGTTGCCCGAGTGCCAGCGCGAGCGCGCCGGCCACCACGTAGAGCGCCGCCTGCGCGTCGAGCAGGAACGACGCGCCGTCGGCCACCCCGGCCAGCACCATGCCCGCGGCCGTGCCGAGTGCCATGACCGCGAACGCCGTGCTCATCACGCGTCCGATCTCCTGTGGTGGCACGGCGGTCTGCAACACCGACAGCAGACCGGAGTTGGCGACCACCCCCGGCACCCCGACGGCGATGAACAGTCCGATGTAGACACCGAGCGTCGTGGTGAGTGCCGGCCCGTGCCAGATCAGCGCGGACAGCACGCCGAAGCACACGGCACCCCAGCCGAGCATGCGTTCGGGCGCGAGTCGTCTGGCGAGCGCGGCGATCGCGAAACCCGCGGCCAGGCCACCGATCGCCTGCACGCCGCGCAGCAGGCCGACCCCGCCAGGGCCCGCGGTGAGCGTGTCGAGGACGAAGGGCACGAACAGCACGAGGAACATGCCCTGCGACACGGACATGAGCGTGAGCACCACCCCGACCGTCCACACGCGACGGAACGCCACGAGCCCGTCGAGCCAGTCCCGCGCCGGACTTCGCTTACTGGGCAACGGTTTCACGCCCAATCGCGGCACGAGCGCGACGGCCGCGACGATCAGGGCGCCCGCGTATCCGAAATAGACGGCCTCGACCCCACCGACCGCGAACAGCAGGCCACCCAGCCAGGCCCCGACGAGACGGGCGACGTTGGCGCCGGCCGCGAGGAAACCGTTGGCGGCGTTGACGTTCTCGCTCACCTCGGGCACGAGCGCGTTGCGGGCGGGTTCGAAGAACGCGGCGAGGCTCGCCTGGCCGGCCATGACCAGCCACGAGGTGTCCTGGTCGACCAACAGCGGGGCCGCGACGAGCAGCTGACCGAGACACACGCCGAGCAGCAGCAGGCGCCGGTCGACCCGGTCGGCCAACACACCGGCAACCGGACTCAGCAGCACGGCCGGCACCAGCCCGACGATCATCATGGCGGCCGTGGACGTGACCGACCCGGTCGCTTGGTAGACCAGGATCGGCAGCGCGATCTGCATCATCCACTCGCCCACCTCCGAGCAGAAGGCGGCGACGCAGAGGCGGGCGAGTTTCATGACCTGGGGAAGGCGCGGAAGCCGACGTGCACGGGCCGCGCGTCGGCCGGCGGGTCGGTGCGGATGGTGCTGACGAAGGGGCGGATGAGGGCGTCCACCTGGGCCGCCAGCTCCGCCAGCTCGGCCGGGGTGACGGTGAGCGAGTAGGTGTCGAGCACGCCGACGTCGCGCCACTCGTCCTGCAGGTCCGCGTCGAGGTACCGGCTGGTGAGTTCCTGTTCTTCCTTGAGCGAGCCGGCGAGAACGGCCAGCTGCGCGGTGCGCATGGCCGGGTCGTCGGCCAGTTCGCCCAGGTCGAGGCCGACGATGGTGGCGCGCCAGGGCCGTTGCCGGCCGTCGGCGCCGTCCACGGGTTCGACCAGCCCGAACTTCGCGAGCTGGCGCAGGTGCCAGCTGCAGTTGGAGGCGGTGGAGCCGACCTGCTCGGCGCACTCGCTCGCGGTCCTCGGCCCCACGGCCATGAGGTAGCGCAGGAGGCCCGCCCGGAGCGGGTGTGCGAGGGCGGACATGAGGGCGATGTCGGTGACCCGATGGCGATCATGCATATTCTGAAAGCCTCCTTTCGAAAGCATCGTTTCACATCAATCCCTGGTTTGTCTCCCCTCGGCGGCGCAGACTCTGCTGATGAGCGATCGTGGCGAGGCATTCGCGCAGGCACTGGCGGCGAAGGACGCGGCGGCCATCCGCGCGCTGACCACGCCGGACCTGGACTTCAAGGCGTTGACCCCCAGGCGATTCTGGGAGGCGAGCACACAGGACGAACTCGTGGAGATCCTGTTCGGGAGCTGGCTGGAACCGAGCGACGAGGTGGTGTCGCTGGTGTCCACGGAGACCAGCGAGGTGGCCACGCGGCAGCGGGTGGCGTATCGCGTGCACCTGCGCAACGCTTCCGGCGATTCGCTGATGGAGCAGCAGATGTACTACCAGGAGACGGACGGCCGCATCAGCTACGCGCGGATCATGTGCTCGGGTTTCGTGCCGATCACGTGACGCGGGCGGCGATGGCCCGCGCGCAGGTCATGGACTCCGTGCGGGCGGTGTCCACCTCGAGGTCGTAGCTCATCCCCCGGTGGACCATCTCGGCCTGCGACGAGGCCATGCCGGTCACCCGGTCTCCCCGCGCGATCTCCCGCTCCGCGGCGACCTCAGCGTCACAGCGGACGCCGACCCACAGCGCGGTCACGCCCTCGAGGTGCCGCTGCCACCGTTGCCGGGAGTCCGCTCCCCCGAGGAAGACCTCGTCGATGATCACGTTGGCGCCGGCGCGCACCATGGCGGCGATCCCGGCCATCCAGGCGTCCTCGAGCCTTGGGAACTCCGGCCCGACGCTGACCTTCCCGTCGGGCGCGAACTCGATCGCTCCGCTCGCCGGGGGCAGCGCCTCGACGAACGTGTCGACGCCGAAGGCCAGCCAGGGGTCGGGCAGGATCGCCTGCAGACACCGGACGATGCCGGACTTCCCCGAGCTGGAGCCGCCGTTGAGCACGATCACCTGTGTGGCCACGGACCCAAGATAGGGCGCCCGATCGGATCGGTTCGCTGCGGTCGGGCGCGGCCGGTTTGGTCATGCCTAACTTGACGTCGAAGGGGGCACCAGTGATCTCGGCGCTCAACCGGCTCGTCGATCTCGTCGAGGAACACACCGACGTCGACGTCGTCGAGTTGGCCAGGACGCTCGGCACGACCGAGTACCACCTGCGGCGGATGTTCTCGTCGTTGGCGGGCATGCCGCTGTCGGAGTACGTGCGGCGGCGGCGCATGACCGTGGCCGCGGGCGAGGTCGTCCGGGGCGAGGACGACCTGCTGACCATCGCCGTGCGGCACGGATACGGCTCGACCGAGGCCTTCGGGCGCGCGTTCCGGGCGGTCCACGGCGCCACCCCGCGAGACGTCCGCCGCGACGGAGGTCCCCTTCGCACACAACCGCAGCTCAGGTTCCGCCTGACCGTCGAAGGGAACATCCCCATGGACACCCGCATCGTCGACCGCCCGGCGTTCCGGCTCATCGGACACGCGACGCGGGTGCCGCTCATCCACGAGGGCGTCAACCCGCACATCCAGCAACACATCACCGCGCTCCCGCCGGAAGCACACGCGCGGCTGAAGTCCCTGAGCGACACCGAACCCACAGGCCTGCTGCAGATCTGCGACGACCTGGACGACAGCGAACTGACGTACCTGCACGGCGTCGCGGTCGCCGGCTCCATCCCGGACGATCTGGACGCCATCGAGGTGCCGGCCGGCAGGTGGGCGGTCTTCCGCACGTCAGGCCCCCACCCACAGGCGCTGCAGAACACCTGGGCCGCCACCGCGACGGACTGGTTCCCGTCCAACCCATGGCGCCTACGGCCGGGCCCGTCGCTGGTGGCGATCCTGTCGCGAGCGGACGACTTCAGCACCGCCACCTGCGAACTGTGGCTGCCCGTGGAGCCTGCGGCAGACTGAGCAGGTGCTCGCCTCCCAGGACCCGACCTCCCCGCTGCGAATGTTGATCGGCCGCGAGATCAGCGCCGTGTGCTTCGTACGCGACTACGTGGAGCTGCACTTCGACGGCCCGGTGCTGCGAGCGCTGGCCGATCCGCACGGCATGTACGGGTGCCAGGGATGGCGGTTTCCCGTGGGGCAGTCACCGATGTTCATGCGCTACTACATCGGCCTGACGGTCGAAGAGTGCGAACTGATCCCGGACCGCTACCTGGCCGTCGACTCGGGCGAGCACCGTTTCACCGTCCCACTGGACGACGACGCACGTCCCGGTCCGGAGGCGGCGCACCTCATCGGTGTTGACGCCTCCGGGCGGACGGACCCATCCGAGCTGTGGATCTGGTGATCGCCATGACGACTCGATACGACGCCCGCGCGGCCTGGGGCGACGGGCAGGGCAAACAGCCGTGGAAGCTGGCGGAGCTGGAGGCGTTCCAGGAGTGGCTGGCGCCGGGCACACGCCTGCTGGAGATCGGCACCGGACACGACAGCTCTTACTTCCAGGAGGAGGGCTTCGCGGTCATGAAACACAGCCTGACGCTGGGCGCTTGATCGACACGGAGAGTTGTCGACTTATCCGCGAAGCTCCATCGTGCAGCACTTCGGGCCGCCGCCGGACTTGCGGAGTTCGGACATGTCCAGGAAGACCGGGTCGTAGCCGAAGTTGATCAGTTGGTCGGCCAGGTGGGTGGCTTCCATGGGGAGGACCACGTTGCGGCCGTCGGACACCGCGTTCAGGCCCAGGCACTCCGCGTCCGCCGCGTTGGCGATGATCGCGTCCGGGAAGAGGCGGTGCAGGACTCGCTGGCTGCCCGGCGAGAAGGCCTCCGGGTAGTACGCGACGTGGGCACCAGGGCCCGGCGACAGGACGCACAGCGCCGTGTCCAGGTGGTAGAACCGCGGGTCGACGAGTTGGAGCGAGACGACCGGGACGCCGAGGACCTCCTGCGCCTCCGCGTGGGCGCCGGGGTCGGTGCGGAAGCCGGTGCCGGCCAGGAGCAGGTCGCCCGTCCACGTGAGGTCGCCCTCGGCCTCGTTGATGCGGGTCGGCATGAAGACGTCGCGGTAGCCGTGGTCCAGGAACCACCGGCGGTAGTGGTCGGCCTCCGCGGCGCGCTGCGGGGCGCGGAAGCGGGCGCCCAGCACCCGGCCGTCGATGACCGTGCCCGAGTTCGCCGCGAAGACCATGTCCGGCAGGCCCGGTTCCGGTTCGATGAGTTCGACGCGGTGGCCCAGCTGTCGGTAGATGTCGGCCAGCTCCGACCACTGCTTGACGGCCAGCTCGGCACTCACCGGCTGGCTGGGGTCCATCCACGGGTTGATCGAGTACTCCACCGTGAAGTGGGCCGGTTCGCACATCAGGTACCGGCGTGGCGTCGACTCGCGGCTCATGATTCATAATGTAAAGCCGGCGATGACCATCGATCAATGTCGCTCTGGCACCCTCATACCTGCAGAATGTTGCGTGTGGACGCCATAGATCAGCGAATCATTTCGCGACTCGTATTCGATGCCCGCTCTAGCTACTCGGACATCGGCAAGGTGGTCGGTCTGTCGGCCCCGGCGGTGAAGCGGCGGGTGGACCGACTGCTGGACTCGGGCGTGCTCCGGGGCTTCACGGCGGTGGTCGATCCGGAGGCGCTCGGCTGGGGCACGGAGGCGTTCGTCGAGGTCCACTGCATCGGCAACGTCACCCCGGACCGGATCCGCGCCCGCCTGCTGCCGCTGCCGGAGGTGGTGGCCGCGTACACGGTCTCGGGCGCGGCCGACGCGATCGTGCACCTGCGCGCCGCGAACATCCACCACCTGGAGGACGCGCTGGAACGCCTGCGCGCCGTGGACATGATCGACCGTACGGTGTCGACGGTCGTGCTGTCCCGCCTGCTGGAGCGCCCGCCGGCGCCGGAGATGACCTGAGCGCGGGACGTAGGGTGCCCTCATGACAGACGTTCTGCTGGAGCGGCGGGGCGGGGTCGCCCTCATCACGCTCAACGTGCCCGACCGGCGTAACTCCCTCACGCTCGACATCTCGAAGAGGCTCGCCGACCTGGTCGCGGAGTGTGAGGCCGACGAGAACGTCGGGGCGCTCGTGGTCACCGGGGCGCCGCCTGCCTTCTGCGCCGGCGCCGACCTCACGGCGCTCGGGGCCGCCCGTGAAGAGGGACTCCGGGCCATCTACGCAGGCTTCCTCGCGGTCGCCGACTGCACCCTCCCCACCATCGCGGCCGTCAACGGCGCGGCCGTCGGCGCGGGGCTCAACCTGGCCCTCGCCTGTGATGTGCGTCTCGTCGGGCCCAAGGCGCGGTTCGACGCCCGGTTCCTCCAGCTCGGAATCCACCCGGGCGGTGGTATGACCTGGATGCTTCAGCGGCTGGTCGGGCCGCAGACCGCGCTCGCCATGACGCTCTTCCAGCACGTGGTCGACGCCGACGAAGCCGTCCGGACCGGGCTGGCCCTCGAGAAGGCCGACGACGTGGTCGAACGTGCCGTCGAGCTGGCCGAACCCTCCGCGAAGGCGCCGCGCGAGCTGGTCCTGAGCACCAAGCGAACCCTGCGCACCACGGCCGCCTACGATCGGCACGCCGACGCCATCGAGACCGAGCTGGTGGCGCAGCTGGCGTCCATGGACACCCCGGCGTTCGCCGAACTCCTCAATGCCATGCGGGAGCGCATTTCCCGACAGGCGTGACACACGTCCCAGCATTCGAGAAGGCTGACTGTGATGTGGGACGCGAATACCCTGTGCACCAAGGAGACCCATACTTCCGCGCGACTACCCTCGCTGGTAGGCGCGAGAGAGGGACCACCAGAGCATGAGCACCAGCGTGAACGGGGGCCGAGCCACCACGGTCACCAAGCTTGACCGAGTGGTCATCCGGTTCGCCGGCGACTCCGGTGACGGTATGCAGCTGACCGGCGATCGGTTCACCTCCGAGTCGGCGGCCTTCGGCAACGACCTGGCGACGCTGCCCAACTTCCCCGCCGAGATCCGCGCACCAGCAGGAACCCTGCCGGGTGTGTCGAGCTTCCAGCTCCACTTCGCCGACTACGACATCCTCACGCCGGGCGACCGGCCGGACGTCCTGGTGGCCATGAACCCGGCCGCCCTCAAGGCGAACATCAGCGACCTGCCGGTCGGCGGCACGGTGATCGTCAACACCGACGAGTTCTCCAAGCGCAACCTCACGAAGGTCGGCTACGACACCAACCCGCTCGAGGACGACTCGCTCGCGAGCTTCCAGGTCTTCCCTGTCCAGATGGCCACCCTCACCCAGGGCGCGCTCAAGGACACCGGGCTGTCCAAGAAGGACGCCGAGCGGTCGAAGAACATGTTCGCGCTCGGGCTGCTGTCCTGGATGTACAACCGCCCGACCGAGGGCACCGAACGGTTCCTCCGCGAGAAGTTCGCGCGCAAGCCCGACATCGCCGAGGCCAACGTGCTGGCCTTCCGCGCCGGCTGGAACTACGGCGAGACCACCGAGTCGTTCGCCGTCACCTACGAGGTGCCGCCCGCCAAGTTCCCGGCCGGCACCTACCGCCAGATCACGGGCAACGCGGCGCTGGCCTACGGGATCGTGGCCGCAGGCCAGCAGTCCGGACTGCCCGTGTTCCTGGGCAGCTACCCGATCACGCCGGCCTCGGACATCCTCCACGAGCTGAGCAAGCACAAGAACTTCAACGTCACCACCATGCAGGCCGAGGACGAGATCGCCGGCGTCAGCGCCGCACTCGGCGCCTCCTACGGCGGCTCGCTCGGCGTCACCACCACCTCCGGCCCCGGCATCGCGCTCAAGTCGGAGACCATCGGCCTCGGCGTGATGGCCGAACTGCCGCTGCTGGTGATCGACGTGCAGCGTGGTGGCCCGTCCACCGGGCTGCCGACCAAGACCGAGCAGGCCGACCTGCTGCAGGCCATGTTCGGCCGCAACGGCGAGTCGCCCGTACCGATCATCGCGCCCAACTCCCCCGGCGACTGTTTCGACGCCATGTTGGACGCCACCCGGATGGCGCTCACGTACCGCACACCCGTGCTGCTGCTGTCCGACGGCGCGATCGCCAACGGCTCCGAGCCGTGGCTCGTCCCCCAGGCAGACGCGCTGCCCGACCTGAGCGTCACGTTCGCGTCCGAGCCGAACGCGCTCGACGGCTCCGACGAGCACTGGCCCTACGTCCGCGACACCGAGACGTTGGCCCGCCAGTGGGCCATCCCCGGCACGCCCGGACTGCAGCACCGCATCGGCGGGCTGGAGAAGGCTGACGGCAAGGGCGGCATCTCCTACGACCCCGACAACCACGACCGCATGGTCCGGCTCCGCCAGGCCAAGGTCGACCGGATCACCGTGCCGGACCTGGTGGTCGACGACCCCTCGGGCGACGCGCGCCTGCTGGTGATCGGCTGGGGTTCGAGCTACGGGCCCATCGGTGCCGCGTGCCGCCGGGTTCGGGCCCAGGGCCTGAAGATCGCGCAGGCGCACCTGCGCCACCTCAACCCGTTCCCCGCGAACCTGGGCGAGGTGCTCAAGTCGTACGACCGGGTCGTGCTGCCCGAGATGAACCTGGGCCAGCTCGCGTTGCTGCTGCGCGGCCGCTACCTGGTGGACATCAAGTCCTACACCAAGGTCGCCGGGCTGCCGTTCAAGGCGGAGGAGCTGCAGCACGTGCTGACCGAATACCTGGAAGGTGTTTCCGCATGACCGCCGTGGATCTGGGGCTTCCCGAGCTGGGCGGGCTCGGACTGGTGCCCACCGACGACCAGCCGCAGAAGGCCAAGGACTTCAAGTCGGACCAGGAGGTTCGGTGGTGTCCTGGGTGTGGTGACTATGTGGTGTTGAACGCGATGCAGGCGTTTCTGCCCTCGTTGGGGTTGAAGCGGGAGAAC
The DNA here is from genome assembly GCA_963825445.1 of uncultured Actinomycetota bacterium. Taxonomy (GTDB): domain Bacteria; phylum Actinomycetota; class Actinomycetes; order Mycobacteriales; family Pseudonocardiaceae; genus Actinophytocola. The sequence continues at coordinate 4,840 of CAWGTM010000013.1, read as the reverse complement.
ATCGTGTTCGTCTCGGGGATCGGGTGTTCTTCTCGGTTTCCGTACTACATGAACACCTACGGGATCCATTCGATCCACGGCCGCGCCCCGGCGATCGCGACGGGGCTCGCGGTGACGCGTCCGGATCTGTCGGTGTGGGTGGTGACCGGTGATGGTGACGCGCTGTCGATCGGCGGCAATCACCTGATCCACACGTTGCGCCGGAATGTGAACCTGAAGATCCTGTTGTTCAACAACCGGATCTACGGGTTGACGAAGGGCCAGTACTCACCGACGTCGGAGACCGGGAAGCTCACGAAGTCCACGCCGATGGGGTCGGTGGACTACCCGTTCAACCCGCTCTCGCTCGCGATCGGCGCGGAAGCCACCTTCGTGGCGCGGACGTTGGACAACGACCGCAAACAACTCACCGAGATCCTCGCCGCCGCGGCAGCCCACCGCGGCTCCGCGCTGGTGGAGATCTACCAGAACTGCCCCATCTTCAACGACGGCGCCTTCGACGTCCTGAAAGAACCAGGCCAGAAGGAACAACGGCTCATCCCGCTGGAACACGGACAACCCATCCGCTTCGGCGCCGACGGCGCGGAACAGGTCGTGGTCCGCAACGACACCGGCACCATGGAGATCGTGAAGGCCGCCGACGCGGACGCCGCACGGATCGTCGTCCACGACGCCACCATCGACGACCCGTCCTACGCCTTCGCCCTGTCCCGGCTGTCCACCCAGGACCTCACCCACACCGTCACCGGCATCTTCCGCAACACCAAGCGACCCACCTACGACGACCAGGCGCGTCAGCAGGTGGCGATGGCGACGGAGACCAACCCGCCGAACCTCCAGGCGTTGTTGAACGGCAACGACACCTGGACGGTCGGCTAACTCGGGTTACTTGCTGGCCGCGGCCTTCTTCTTGTGGTTCCAGGCCGCGAACCCGGCACTCTCGGCGTCGGCCGGCGTCTTGAACCAGACGTCGGCCTTCGTGCGACCGAAGTACGGCGATTCGGCCGTGTGGAACAGCTTCGACGAACGCTTGCCCTTGACCGTGTAGTCCTCGGCGGGGGCGGCGCCGTCGGCCAGCGGCTTGGCCGAACCGGGGCCGAACGGACCCTCGGCGGCCTGGTCCTTCACCGGCTCCTCGGCCGGCGCGGCAACGGGCTCCTCGGCCGGTTCCGCCACGGGCTCGGGCTTCGCGACCTCAGCAGCGACCTCGGCGGCCGGCTCGGCAACGGGCTCTGCTTCAGCGACAGCCTCGACGACCGGCTCCGCCACGGGCTCGGGCTTGGCCACCTCGGCGGCGACCTCAGCGGCCGGCTCGGTTTCCTTCGCGGGCTCGGGCGTTTCGGCCTTCGCGGCAGCCGGCGGCGCGGCGGCCGGAGCTTCCTCGGTCGTCGACTTCAACTTGCCGAAAAGCCGCTTCAACCACTTCACGGGCGTCTGCCTCCTAGCGAGTGACACGATCACCGATGGACGCAAACAATAGGGCAACGGCGAAATCGCCCAACCATCACCCGACCGGGCGGAACCCCACTCGCTCGGCGTCGGCCGCCGTGCGGAACCAGACCTCGGCCACCGTGCGCCCGAACTGCGGCGATTCCGGTGTGCAGTACCGCAGCGCGGCAACGCTCGCCTTGATCGTGAACTCCGGTGACGGTGAGGCCCCGCCGGGCAGCGGCATGGCCGATCCGGGTCCGAACGGACCACGGCCGCCGCCGTTGCCGTCACGCACCTTGTTCGGCGGCGGCGGAACGGGTGTGCCGTCGCTGGCCGGCACGATCGGCTCGAACAGAGATCGGGTGGGCTCGCTCGCCGCGGCGGCGGGCGACGGCATCGACCGGCTGCTGGTGCGCGTGGGTTCGGTGGACGGCATGACCCCGAACGGCGCGCGCGACTGCGGCTTGGACGGCACCCTCTTCGGTAACTTGCTCGGTTCGGCGGTGACGGTAACCCCCGGGGGGATCTTGGCCTCTACGGCCTCCCTCTGTGACTCACCCGCCGCCGTACGCAGTGCTCCCGCGGCAACCACGGTCTGCTCCTGCGCGGTCTCGGCGACCGGCGCCGCGACCGAGGTTACCTCCGTGGCCTGCGGGTCCGAGCCGTTCGTCGCGCCGTGTCGCGCCGAGACCGGTTCGTTCTCCTCGGTCTGGTCGCCGCGCTGGCCGGGTTCGTCCGGGTCGTCCTCCATGTCGTCGTCCATGTCGTCGACCAGGGACCCCGGGCCGGTCTCGTCGATCTGGCGGATCAGCTCGCCGGGGATGGGCCGGGTGCGCTGCGTGAAGACCGTGCCGCCGGAGTCGTCGTCCTCGATGGCCGGCCGCTCGTGGGCCTCGCCTTCGGGGTCGTCGTCGACCAGCCGCGACAGGATCGGGCTGGGTTCCTGGATCGGCAGGTTGGTGGTGGTGGCCGCGGACACCGGTTGGCGCCGCACGGTCGGCGGCTGCTCCTCCGGCGGCTGCTCGGCCAGCGCGCCACGCAGTTCGTCGTCGAACCACCCGCGGTCCGACGGCGGCTGGGACATCAGCTCGGTCTGGGCGGGCACCTCTGGCGGCGCCTCCAGCTGCGGCGCCGGCAGGTTCATCGACGCGGCGGGGATGTACTGGGTGGCCGACGCGCTCGGCGAGGCCAGCTCCGTCTGCTCGGCGTCGGTCTCGGGCGGCGCGATCAGGCCACCGTCCGACATGGCCGACGGTGAGCCGGCGAACAACGGCTCGGACGGCTCGGACCGCTCGGGCGCGAACGGGTCCGACGGCGGCGGCTGGTCGAACCGGCCGCGGTTCATCGGCACCTCGTACGCGTCACGGCGCCTCGGGAGCGACCCTTCCGAGTCCTCGTCGAGGCCCGGGACCATACCGCCGCTGCGGGCGTACTCCCGGTTCAGCTCGTCTTCGCGGTCGTCCACCTGACGACGTCGAGACTCACGCTCGGGCTGCCGCCGTGACCGGGTGGCCACGTCGCCTTCCAGCTCGAGGACGCGTCTGCGGGCCGGAAGCGCAACCAACAGCCAGCAGAGCACCGCTCCGAGCAGGAAGGCGAGCGAACTCCACAACCAGACCTGCCCAAAGATCCCCATGGGCGATTACTCCCTCCGCGCGCCGCCACGACGCATGCAAGCGGTCACAGGCTACTGCGCCCGGACCAGCCGTGGGCAACACCCGGTTGATCTGGCAAGGGCGACACGCTGAGTAAGCGCCTGGTTTCTCTGATCACCGTGTGCGGGCGACCACATAACGGGCCAGCATGTCCAGGGCTTCGCGCGCGGGGCTCTCGGGAAGAGGGGCCAGTTCGGCGCTGGCCCGGTCCGCGTACTCACCCAGCGTGCGTACCGCGTGCTCCAGCCCCGGAGACGTCCTGAGCAGCGTCAACGCCTCCTCCACGTCCGCGTCGTCGGCGATCGGACCGGCCAGGAGCTTCTCCAGGCGCGGGTCCGGATCGACCCCGATGTGCTCGCGGGACAGCGCGTAGAGCATCGGCAGCGTCTTGATGCCCTCGCGCAGGTCGGTGCCCGGGGTCTTGCCGGACTCGACTGCCGCCGAGGAGATGTCGATGATGTCGTCGGAGATCTGGAACGCCGCGCCGATGAGGGCGCCGTAGCGGTGCAGCGCCTCGATGTGCTCGGTCGGCGCGCCCGAGAAGATGCCGCCGTAGCGGCCGGCCGTGGCGATCAGCGAGCCGGTCTTCTGGCCGATGACCGCCAGGTAGTGCGCCACCGGGTGGTCGCCCTCCAGTGGACCCACGGTTTCGCGCATCTGCCCGGTGACCAGCTGGCCCATGGTCTCGGCGATGATCCGCGCGGCGTTGCTGCCGAGGTCGGCCACCAGCCCGGACGCGTGGGCGAACAGGAAGTCACCCGTGAGGATGGCCACCGTGTTGTCCCAGCGGGCGTTCACGCTCTCCTCGCCGCGGCGCATGGTGGCCTCGTCCATGACGTCGTCGTGGTAGAGCGTGGCGAGGTGCACCAACTCCACCGCGGCGGCCGCCGTGATCACGTCGTCGGTGATCTCGCCGGACACCTTGGCCGCCAGTAGCGTGAACAGGGGACGAAAACGTTTGCCACCCGCCTTGACCAGGTGTGACGCCGCCTCGTCGACGAACTGGACGTCGCTGCGAACCACCGTGCGCAGCAACTCCTCGACCCGGACGAGGCCAGTGGTGACGGCCTCGACCAACTCGGGATCGGCACGGTCGAGCCCCAGCGATGCGGGCAACCGCGGCACTGCTTGGTCGGCTGTCACGTCGGCATCGCTCCCCACTCCGGAACTGGCTGTGCTCAAGCCTAACGGCCAGTAGGAACGGGGAGCGCAGGGAAGGCGCTCGGCAGGACGTGAGAACGGCCACCGAGCGATTGCCCGGTGGCCGTTTCTCCGTCTGTAAGCGCTACTGGGCCGCGAAGTTGCCCGCGCCAGCCCAGTCGAGGGCGAAGGCCGGCAGGATGCCCAGCAGCAGCGTGACCACCACGCCCAGCGTGATGGCCGCCGTGGTGAACGCACCCGGCACGGTCACCGAGGGACCGTCTTCCGCCGGCTCGCTGAAGTACATGAGCACGATCACCCGCAGGTAGAAGAACGCGGCGACAGCGGAAGCGATCAGCGCGATCACCACCAGCGGAGCCATCCCCGCGGACAGTGCCGCCGAGAAGATCACGAACTTGCCGATGAACCCCGACGTCAGCGGGATGCCCGCCAACGCCAGCAGCAGGAACGTGAACACCCCGGCCACGAGCGGCGACCGCTTGGCCAGCCCAGCCCACTGCGACAGGTGCGTCGCCTCGCCGTCCGCGTCCCGCACCAGGGAGATCACACCGAAAGCGGCGACCGTCGTGAAGCCGTACGCCAGCAGGTAGAAC
>CAWGTM010000012.1:0-161222 GCA_963825445.1 uncultured Actinomycetota bacterium | reverse complement strand
CAGGGCTCTTTGCAGGCTACGCGACCTATCGGGGGCTTTATCCGGCAGGTTTCGCCTTAGCTGCCCGGCGTACCGATGTCATCTTTGGGACCGCCAACACGGCCATCTTGATGACGAGCAGTCTCGCCATCGCCATCGCCCTTAATGCAGCGCGCGCGAGCCGCTACCAAGCGGCGCGGAGCCTGCTCTGGGCGACTTTCCTGCTTGGTGCTGGGTTTCTCGTCGTGAAGGGCTTCGAATATGCGCAGGATGTCGCCGAGGGCCTAGTTCCGGCGGCGCTTGGATCCGGCTTGTCGCGCGGCGAGACAATGTTCATTTCGTTCTACTGGATCATGACGGCCGTCCACGCCATCCATGTCACGGTTGGACTCGGTGCGATCGCACGCCTTCTTGTGGCAAGCCGGCATAGACCGGCGTGGCTTGCCGGCAATGCATCGGCGGAGGCGACCGCGCTCTACTGGCACCTCGTCGATGTCATTTGGGTCGTGCTTTTTCCCCTGCTCTATCTCGCAGGCCGGGCCAATGGCTGAGGCTTCGCCGCACAAGGTCGAGCTGCTTTGGCCGGTACTGACCTGGCTCGCCCTCTGCGAACTCCTGGCCCTGACCGTGACGCTGTCTTATCTGCCAATGGGAGGCGCGAACCTGCTCGTCGGGTTCGCGATCGCGGGCCTGAAGGCTTCGTTGATTGGCCTTGTCTTCATGCGGCTGCGGAGGGGCCATTCCCTACACTGGCTCGCGGCTGCAACCGGCCCGGTTTGGGTGTTCTTCATGTTTCTCCTGATGGGTGTGGACTACCTCACCCGGTAAGTGTCGAGAGCTGCGTGCCTGACGATCCCGCAGATCAGCCCGGATTAAGCGCCACGCGCAGGGAATTGACCTGATCGAACGACACCGCCGACGCATGGTTTCCCCAATTGTTGCGCACGAAGGTCGCCACATCGGCGATTTCTTCATCTGATAGTTTCCATCCGAAAGCGGGCATGGCCAACGGTGTCGGCGCTGCATCCGTCGGCGCGGCGCGCCCCGGCCAAAATCAGATGCACCATGGTAGTTGGATCGCTCTGCTGGGCTAGCGTGTCTCCTTCAGGGGCGGAATGGTTCCCGGCTGCCCGATACCGGAGGCGAGATGGCAGGACGCGCAGGCATCGGCGTAGATCGCCTCGCCGCGCTTCATGCTCGCCGCGTCGGGCGACGGTCCCGGTGCGTTGCCGCCGGCCGGCTCTTCAGATAGACCGCGATCGCGTGTCGATCCGCGTCACCGAGCAGCGAGGTCGAATAGGTGACCACCTCGGCCATCGCGCCGCCGGCGTTGGCGTGGGCGTTGCGGCCGGTCTTCGAGGATACTCGGCGATGTCGTCGACGCTCCAGCGGCCCAGGCCGGTGCGGCGCGTTGCCGGTCAGGTCGGGCGCGACCCAGTTGTCGAGATCGCCGCCGCGAAGTGCCTGGCCCGTCTTGTCGGCGCCGAGGAAAGTTCTTCGGCGTGTGGCAGGCGCCGCAGTGGCCCGGGCCGTTGACCAGATAGGCGCCGCGGTTCCATTCCGCCGACTGGCCGGATTCGGCCGCGAACAGCGCTCGCTTGAAAAACAGCAGGTTCCAGCCCCCATCATGAAACGCGAACGTTGAGCGGGAAAGGCAACTCGTTGGCCTGGCGGCGTGTGCTGCACCGCCGGCAGCGGTCTTCAGGTAGGCGAGGATCGCGTCGTCGTCGGCGCGCGTCATGTGCGCTGAACCAGGGGTAGGGAAGGCCGGATAGAGGCTGGCCCGTCGTCGATCCCGTCGTTGCATCGCCGCGATAGAACTGCTCGCGCGTCCAGTTGCCGATGCCGGTCTCCGTGTCGGAGGTGATGTTGGCGGAATAGATCACGCCGAACGGCGTCTTCAGCCCGAGCCCGCCGGCGAACGGCTGGCCGCCCGCGCGCAGGTGGCACGACATGCAGTCGCCGGCGCGTCACGAGGTCCTGGCCGCGGCGCAGCTGGGCAGCGTTCGGCGTGCTACCGAGGATCGGCTGGAATCAACCCGCCGGCGATAGGGCTTGCGGCCGCGCGTCGTGCCGGCAGCGCCGGAGCCGGCGCATGCGTCCAGTCCCACAGCGCCTAGCGCCGCCGAGACGACGATGGCGCGACGGCGACGAGAGGCCCGACGGCCGCGGACGACGCTCTACGCCTGCACCAGGGGCCGGGCGCCTTCAGATACTGCGTCCTGATCGCGCGCGCCGAGTGGTAGGCCAGCGCCGCCACGGTGCCGGTCGGGTTGTAGCCGGCGTTCTGCGGGAAGGCGCCGGCGCCCAGCGAGAACACGTTGGGGACGTCCCAGATCTGCAGATACTTGTTGACGACGCTGTCGGCCGGGTTGTCGCCCATGATCGCGCCGCCGGTGTTGTGCGTGGTCTGGTAGGGCACGACGTTCCACGAGCCGTGCGCGCCGGTTGACCTTGATCTCGCGCGGGTTCATCGCCCGGGCGATCTCGGCGGCGCGGTCGGTGAGGTAGTCCGACATCTTGTGCTCGTTGTCGGTGAAGTCGAAGGTCATGCGCAGCATCGGCCGGCCGTAGACGTCGCGGTAGGTCGGATCGAGGTCGAGGTAGTTGCCGCGGTGGCTCATGCACGAGCCGTGGCATGCTGATCGAGAACGAGCGCAGGTAGTTCTTGGCCGCCGCCTGCTTCCATTCCGGCGCCCCAGGCCGGCGTGCCCTGCGGGCGTGTAGATCATCTCGATCGGCCGCCCGCCGGTGACCATGCCGGCGATGTAGCCGCCGCCGATGAAGCCGAGGCCCGGTGGTCGAAGTTGTCGCCGTTGAAATCGTCGATCACCGTGGCCAGCGCGCCGGCGCCGATGAACGGGTTGAGGATCTTGTCGTCGAAGAACACGTTGCACCGACGACATCGTCTGGTAGGCGTAGTTCTTGCCGACCACGCCCTCGCCGGTGGCCGGGTCGTAGGGCTTGCCGATGCCCGAGAGCAGCAGCAGCCGCACGTTCTGCAGGATGTAGGCCGAGAGGATCACGATCTCGGCCGGCTGGAAGAACTCCTCGCCGGCGCTGTTCACGTAGGTGACGCCGGTCGCGCGCTTGCCGTCGGCGCTCAGCTCGACCTTCAGCACCTCGCATTCGGTGCGCAGCGTGAAGTTCGGCTTGCGCCATCAGGAAGGGCAGGATCGTCGTCTGCGGGCTCGCCTTGGAATAGTTGCCGCAGCCGAACTTCTCGCAGAAGCCGCAGTAGGTGCAGGCGCCCAGCTGCGCGCCGAGCGGATTGGTGTAGGCGCTGCGACATGTTGCCGGCGGATGCGGGAACGGATGATGGCCGAGCTCCGCGGCGGCCTTGGCGAACAGCGTCGGCGCCGTAGGTCTGCGCCATCGGCGGGTTGGGATATTCGCTCGAGCGCGCGCCCTCGAACGGATTGCCGCCCGGCTGGATCTGCGCCGTTCAGGTTGCCGGCCTTGCCGCTGGTGCCGCAGAGCTTGTCGAACGTGTCGTAGTGCGGCTCGAGCTCGTCGTAGGTGACGCCCCAGTCCTGGACCGTCAGGTCGTAGTCGGTGACGGCCTGCTTGCCGTAGCGCTGCTCGTTGTGGCTGCGGGCGAGGAAGTCGGTCGGCAGGAAGCGCCAGATCTGGCCGTTCCAGTGCACGCCGGCGCCGCCGACGCCGGTGCCGAGCAGGAACGAGCCGAGCTGGCGCATCGGCAGCGCCTCCTGGCTGGCGTTGTTGCGGATGGTCAGCGTGTCGTAGGCGACGTTCTGGAACAGGTGGTGGCGCCACATGTAGCGCAGCTCGTCCTGGGCGAAGCGCGGTGCGCGAAATCGGTCGAGGTGTCGCGCCAGGGGCCGCGCTCGAGCGCCAGCACGTTCAGGCCCGCGTCGCAGAGCTGCTGGCCCATGATCGCGCCGGTCCAGCCGAAGCCGACCAGCACCGCGTCGACGGGGTGAGAGTTGTGGCCATGGTCAGGCGCTCCCGCCAGCCGGGCCGGCCCTTGATGCCGACCGGCGGCATACGGCACCGGCTCGCCGTGCCGGGCGACCCACTCCTTGTAGTCGTAGTGGGCGCCGGGAAAGCCGATCATCTTCCACGCCGCCATGTCGCTTGTTGCCGCCGTAGATCGGGTCGGAGAAGTAGCCTTCCATGGTGTTCTGCAGCAGCATCGCGAAGAACGCCTTGCCGTCGACGCCGCCGTCGAGCGGCATCGCGCCCTTCTCGAGGCCCTTCAGCACGCTGTCCTGATCGGCCGCGCGCGAGCTTGGCGAAGGTCGCGCCGTTCTGACGCGGCGCCGACGCTCGATCGATGGCGGCGATCGCGGCGCGATAGAACTGCGCCGGCGTGAAGCGGCTCTGGTAGCCCTGCTCGGGCGCGCCTTTCGGCCACGGCCCGCCGAGGAAGTAGTGCTCGCCGCGGCCGAAGGCGCCGGCGAGCTGGCGGTCGATGAAGAGCGGACGCCGGCCTCGACCGCGCCGGGCCCGACCGGATCGCTCGGGATCAGCCGCGCGACCGGCCGCCTCGATGAATGCCTGCTCGCGGGGGCGAAGAAACAGTAGCCGCCCCGGGAGCCCCCGGCGGTGCGTCGGCCGTCCCTCCTGCCACGGCACTTGCCGCGAAGGTCTGCGCCGGGCCGCCGAGTTCGCCGTCGCGAGCCTTCACCACAGTCGGAAGAGCGGCAGCTAGTGCGCTTCCGGAAAAAGAAATCGGCGGCGGTCCAGTCTCGGCTTTGTCATTGGCGCCGCAATTCAGCGGGAGGACTATCGCGTAATGCGTGAAAGACCAGAGAACTCCCCTTTAGGCGCATCGGGCCAGCCGCATCCATCCGTTTAGGATTAATAGTCACACGGCGCGGAGGTTTGGTTCATGCACTGAGCGGGCCTGCCATCTCACGCGGCAAAACTTTCTGGTCATCCGAAACGACCTCCTTGTCCTCGTGTGTTGGATGCTAGTGCCGTTTCGCGGCGTCGGGGCGTTATGGAATTGGGTAATCGGCATGCCGTGGACCCTTTTTCGGCATTGCGCACTCATCCCAACTCATTCGCGCCGAACTTTTTTTGTATTGGTCAATTTCGCTACGTGGTGGGTCACGTTGGACGCCTATGAGCGTCAAATTTCGAGGCCGAGACAGACCCCAGGCTCATTACGCTTGCGTCCTAGAACTATCCTGACAATCCTATATTGATGCCGATCACTACGACCGGAAATGGACGCCCATTCTCTTGGCACTGGTTCAAAAAAACCTGGCCGGATTGGCTCAACATTGGAGTCGGGGCGTGAATGGTAGTTTCCGCCTTCATCCCGATGTTTGCCGGTCCGCCGTCAGGAGCTTGGTCGGCCGCTATTTCCGTCAACCCGAACTTGCCGAGCAGGAACACGGTCATCAGCACCACGCACAGCACGAGCAGCGTGGCCTTGATGATCTGTACCCACGTGGTGCCCTTCATGCCGCCCACCAGCACGTAGAAGATCATCACCAGGCCGACCACGCAGATCACCAGCGCCTGGCCGCCCTTGCCGTGGACGTTGAGCAGCAGGGCGACGAGTCCGCCGGCGCCGGCCATCTGGGCGAGCATGTAGAAGAACGAGATGACGAGCGTGGACGTGGCGGCCGCGGCGCGCACCGGGCGTTGCCGCATGCGGTAGGCCAGCACGTCGCCCATGGTGAACCGGCCGGTGTTGCGCACCAGCTCGGCCACCAGCAGCAGCGCCACGAGCCACGCCACGAGGAAGCCGATGGAGTAGAGGAAGCCGTCGTAGCCGTGGACCGCGATGGCGCCCGCGATGCCGAGGAACGACGCGGCCGACAGGTAGTCGCCGGTGAGCGCGACACCGTTCTGGGAACCGGTGAACGCGCTGCCCGCCGCGTAGTAGTCGGCCGTGGAGGCGTTGCGGTGGCTCAGGCGGTACACCACGAAGAGGGTGACGGCCACGAACGCGGCGAAGACCGTGATGTTGAGCAGGGGGCTGCCGACCGCGTCCGTGCCGGCCGCGACCACAGTGGTCCGTTCGGAGATCATGATCATTTCCTGGAGACTCCCGCGCCGGCCCGGATGGCGGCGACCTGCGGATCGAGCTTGTTGCGCGCGAACCGCACGTAGCCGACCGTGATGGCGATGGTGGAGACGAACTGGAGCAGGCCGAACACCAGCGCCACGGTCACCGAGCCGGCCAGGCGGTGGCTCATGAAGTCGTGGGCGTAGGCGGCCAGCAGCACGTAGGTCAGGTACCAGCAGAAGAAGAGCGCGGCCATGGGAAAGACAAAATGCCGGAAACGCCGCCGGAGCGCGGCGAACTCAGGGCTCGCGTGGATGGCGTCGAAGTCGGGTGGCGCGTCCACGGCCGGTGCCGGTGGCGCTTGTTCGGTGATTCCGCCGAACACGGTCTCGGATTGCGCCGAGGACCGGGCAGGTATCGGGGAGTGAACCACCTGGGTCATGTGTTCCTCCGATGAACATGGGCGCATTGGGCCCAATTTCACTGTGGAGACGGAAGCCAGGGAAAACTCTGGCGGCCGTCATAATAACCACGAGTCGGGTGAACGCCTAATGTCGACCGATCGGGTGGATGCCGGCCGCGCGGCGGCTCGAGGGTGGCTCGAACCCCAGAACGTCGTGAACTGCCGATATGTCATTCCCGCGAAGTGTCACATGCCGGGAAGGCCTTGTGAACCGCCTGGGTCACGTTCACACCTATCAGTGAATCCTCGGGTGACTTTGCGTTGCGAAAGTTGCACACGGCAGGATCGTGCTCACTGATCGTGTTCGCCGGACCGTGTCCGAAGGTGACGATACGGGGCCGTAGAACCCCCTGTAACCAGCGGCGTCACACCTCCGAGTGACACCGATCCGGGTCAGGTTTACGCAGCTCGCAGGCTTGCGGAGGGTTACGGGATGCACGTGCACCTGCGGGTGCACGTCGCTGGCCAGGTCGGAGAGGGCGGGTTCGTGGGCGTCGCGGTAGCGGGCATGACCCGATCGGGGGATTCAGGCGGTCTATAAGAGACACACAGTAGAACCCTGGTGATCACTTGTGTCCCGAAGGTGGTCAGGCGAGCCTTATTTGATCGCTTTCAGACCGGTTTTCGCAGGTCAGAGGTTGTCTGTCGGATTACTTTGATGATCGCCGGATTGATGTACGATCGATGCTCAGTTCTCGTACTGCGGACCGCCACGGTTCGCGCTGTAGGAAGGAGTGCGAGTACTGCCGTCGAATTGAGTACGTCGCCCTGCGATGGCTTTATCCGCCATATGTCGGCGTGCTCGATCGAAATCGTCGTTTCCTCATTCTGAAATGAGGCGCTGTCTTGAAACCTGTGACACACAACGTGTCCAACGGACCAGAGGGCGGGGGCTCCTCCTCCGCAGACGAGCCACAGTCACGGCTCTCCGCGCTGTGGAGCGTGCTCGCGCACTGGCGTGACTGGAACCTGCCGGTGAAGCTGGCCGCGGTCACGCTCGTGCCGGTGATCTTCGCGATCGTGCTGGGGGCAATGCAGATCGCCGACCAGGTCGACCGGGCGGCCTCGTACCGCCAGGTCGACCGCCTGGTGGTGGTCAACCAGGAGTTGCGTGGGCTGCTGGCCGGCCTGCAACGGGAACGCAGCGACGGGGCGGTGCTCCTCGCGTCCCGCGCTCCCGACATCGCCGCGCAGCTCGCCGACGAGCGGTCCACGGTGGACGCCGCCAGGGACGAGCTCATCAACGCCGCCGGGCAGATCACGCTCGACCACGAGATCACGGCCGCGCGCTACCACGACGTGGAGGCCTGGCTCACCGAGCTGGCGCAGATGCGCGAGCAGGTGGTCGAGGCGCGGATCGACGCGTCCACCGCGCTCGCCCGCTACACCGAGGTGATCAACGCGCTGCTGCGGTTCGACCGCGCGATGTCCGCCGAGGCACTCGACGCGGAGCTGGCGGCCACGTCCACGGCGCTCTACGACCTCGAGGCCATGAAGGAACAGGTCGAGTACCAGCACGCGCTGATCGGCATCGGGCTGGTCCGCGGCGGGCTGGTCGGCACCGACCCGAACGCTCTGCAGGCCTCGGAGGCCCGGCTGGCCGACCGCACCATCGACTTCTACGGCGTGGCCGGCACCGAACGCAGCGCCGAGTACGACCGTTCGGTCAGCGGCCCCGCCGTGGAGAACCGGGCAACCTGGTTCGGGTCGTCGCCTCCGGCCAGCCCGGCACCCCGGTCCCCGCCACCGTCGAGGCATGGAACGAGGGCTCGCGGCTCACGGCCGACCGGATGGCGGGTGTCGCGGCCACGCTCGGCGCGCAGCTGAGCGACCGGTCCGCCGCGTTGCAGGACGACGCCAGCGACGGTGCCGGCCTCGCGGCGGTCATCCTGCTGGTCGCACTCGTGGTCGCCATCGGCGTGATGTTCGTGGTCGGCCGCCACCTGATCAGCTCGCTGGCCGTGTTGCGCCGCATGGCACTCGACGTGGCGGAGAAAGGCCTGCCCAGGGCGGTGGCGCGGATCCGCGACCAGGGCGACAACGCGGAGCCCGTGGAGGTGGCGCCGGTCCCGGTCACCTCGCTCGACGAGGTCGGCCAGGTGGCCCGCGCGTTCGACGCCGTGCAGCGCCAGGCACTGCGTCTGGCGACCGAGCAGGCGGGCCTGCGGTCCAAGTACTCCAGCGTGTTCGTGAACCTCTCGCGGCGCAGCCAGGGGCTCGTACAGCGCCAGCTGCAGCTTCTGGAGCGGCTGGAGCGCGACGAGGAGGACGCCGACCAGCTGGCCACACTGTTCCAGTTGGACCACCTCGCCACCCGGATGCGCCGCAACAACGAGAACCTCATGGTGCTCTCCGGCAGCGAGGTCGGGCGGCGCGGGCAGCGACCCGCGTCCCTCGCCGACCTGCTGCGGGCGGCGGTCTCGGAGATCGAGCAGTACGAGCGGGTGGTGATGCTGCCGCCGCCGAGCGTGCTGGTGGTGGGCTACGCGGTCGGCGACCTGGTGCGCCTGGTGGCCGAGCTGCTCGACAACGCCACCGCGTTCTCCGCGCCGGAGACCCAGGTGACGATCGCCAGCCACTCGTTCGAGGACGGCTCGCTGTGTGTGGCCGTGCTCGACGAGGGCATCGGGATGACCCAGATCGAGCTGGACGAGGCCAACGCGAAGCTCTCCGACTCGGGGTCGATCGACGTGTCCACGTCGCGGCGCATGGGCCTGTTCGTGATCGGTCGACTCGCCGGCCGTCACGGCATCGAGGTCCGGCTCAACGGTGGCCACGACGTCACCGGCGTGCGTGCCACGGTCACGGTGCCCGCCGAACTGGTGGCCGCGGCGGGCGACGTGCCCACCGTCAAGTCGGCGCCGGTCGCCGAGCCGACCGAGGAACGGCCGGCCACGAGCGGGCTGGTTCCGTTCGCCATCAACGGTTTCGGTGGCGAGCAGAACGGTCGGTCCAACGGGCACGCCAACGGGCACAGTCCGCTGAACGGGGCGACCAACGGGGCGAAGAACGGTTCGAGCAACGGGTCCACCAGCGGCCCGTCGCCGCTGCCGCGCCGCACTCCGCCGCCCGAGTCGCCGGCCGAGATGTCGGACATCATGGGCCGGCTCGAGGGTTTCGACCCGATTCCCGAGCCCGTGTTGCCGGTCGAGGAGGAATTCGACCATGTGATCGCGGAGCCGGAACCAGAGGCCGCGGCCGAGGTCACCGAAGTCACCGAAGTCACCGACGTCGCAGAGTCCGCTGAGTCCTCTGTGGACGAGGCTAAGAAGAAGGACGAGGACGGCGAGCGGCTGCCGCTGCCGCGCCGCTCGCCCGGCGGACGGCTGCACGGACCCACGGTCGGCCCTCCCGGCCCGTCGGACATCGCCCGGCCCCGGATCCCTTTCACCCCAGCGGGTCGCGAGGTCTCGCCGGCCGACGGGCTGTTCACGCCGTCCGGTCGCGAGGAGGGCAACCAGGGCAGTTGGTGGACTCCGTCCGGACCACCGCGGCCACCGGTCGACCGGTCCTCCCTCGAGGAGACCACGCCGATCTTCGACGAGATGGTCTCGGCCTGGTTCCGGGAGATCACCGAGCCGGGGGCGCCGGCCAACCCCGGCCCGCCTCCGACGAGCGGCACGGCCAAGTCGCCGGAGCAGAGCTGGCAGTTCGCCGCGGACTCCGGTTTCGACGCGGCCCGCGCCGTGTCGAAGGCCGAGCCCGTGGAGTTCACCACCGGCGGGCTGCCCCGGCGCAGTGCCGGCCAGAACCTGGTGCCCGGCAGCGCCGGCCCGGCGGCTTCGGCGGACGGGCCCCGACATGGCCGCGACGCGGGCGACGTCCGCGAGCGGCTCAGCAACTACCGCCACGGCGTCCGTCGCGCGCGGGACCACCAACAGGCCGAGCCGAAGCCCAAGCCCGCACCGTCGAGCCGCAGCCGCAGCCGCAGCCGCAGCCGCAGCCGCAGCCGCAGCCGAGCCGCAGCCCCAGCCGGCGTGAACCAGGAACGGCGGCAGTCCCCGCCGCCGCGCCCGCAGGACGCGCCGACCGCACAGCTCGACCTCACCGGTGCCGGCTGGCGGTTCGCGGCCGACGTCGGGTGGCGCGCCGCCAACTCCGTGTCCACGTCCACCCCGGTGGACTTCACCTCGGGCGGCCTGCCCCGCCGCACCCCGCGCGACAACCTCGTGCCGGGATCCGTTGCCCCCAACAGCAACGGGGACGGCCCGCTCCGGGCCGAGTACGCGGAAGAACTGCGCGGCCGACTCGGTCAGTTCCAAAAAGGACTGTCGCGCGGACGACGCAGCCTCGCCGAGCGCGGGTCGGGCACCGGTTACCACGTCAACGAGCAGCAACTGGAGAGTGAATGACTTCGCCGCACTCCCAACCGAGCCAGTTCGGCTGGTTGGTCAACGACTTCGCCGAGCGGGTCCCCGGAGTGGCACACGCCGTGGTGGTGTCCGCGGACGGCCTGTTGCTCACCTGCTCGTCCCGGCTGCCCCTCGACCGGGCCGACCAACTGGCCGCCGTGTCATCAGGGCTCATCAGTCTTACGCAGGGCGCCGCGCGGTGCTTCGAAGCGGGGGAGGTGAAGGAGACGATCGTCGAGATGCAGGGCGGGATCCTGTTGCTGATGTCCATCAGCGACGGTTCCTGTCTGGCGGTTCTCGCCGCACCCATCTGCGACATCGGCCAGGTGGCGTATGAGATGACGCTCCTGGTCGACCGCGTCGGTCAGCTCCTCACTCCCGAGCTTCGAGCGCAGCTGCAGGGCTCCGGCGGGAGGATGGTTGGGCAGCCGGCGTGACCGGCCCACCCGACCCGGACCAGTCGTTCGCCGACGTGTTCAACAGCATCACGATGGGTGGCGGACGTCGACGCAAACGGAAGAAGCGGTCCGACGAACGTCACACGGACGCGTTTCTCCTGCCGTCCACTGTGGAGCCTGTCTTGAACCAGCCGATCCGTAAGCAGATCGAGTGGGGCCTGGACCGACCCCCGGGTGGCGCCGCTCGACCAGTTCGAACCGGAGCCGGACGACGCGGCGATGGTACGGCCGTACGCCTGGACCCGCGGCCGCACCAGGTCCACAATGGACTTGCGGATCGAGGCGATGGTGACCACGAGCGAGCTGGGCGAGGACATCGACGCCATGACACAGACCGAGCACCGCTCCATCGCGGAGCTGTGCCACGAACCACGATCGATCGCCGAGATCGCCACGCTGCTGAAGGTGCCGCTGGGCGTCGCCAAGGTGCTGCTGGGAGACATGGTCACCCTGGGCCTGGTCATCGTGCACAAAACCGCTACCGGTGGCCCGAACAAGGCTCACCTCATGTTGATGGAAAGGGTGTTGAGTGGACTCCGTCGGCTTTAACGGCTCAGGCGCCTCGACGATCCCCTCGATGACGTCGGTGAAGATCGTCGTCGGTGGCGGGTTCGGGGCGGGCAAGACGACCTTCGTCGGTTCGGTCTCCGAGATCATGCCGCTGACCACCGAGGCGGTGATGACCGAGGCGAGTGTCGGGCTCGACAACCTGGACGCGACGCCGTCCAAGGCCACCACCACGGTCGCCATGGACTTCGGACGCGTGTCGCTGGATTCCGACCTCGTGCTGTACCTGTTCGGCACACCGGGTCAGGAGCGGTTCTGGTTCATGTGGGACGACCTCGTGCGCGGCGCCATCGGCGCGGTCGTCCTCACGGACACCCGTCGACTGGCCGACTCGTTCTCACCGATCGACTTCTTCGAGGACCGCGGCCTGCCGTACGTCATCGGGCTGAACTGCTTCGACGGCAAGGTCACCCACGGCGTCGACGAGGTGCGTGACGCACTCGCCGTCGCCGATCACGTCCCGATCGTCAGCTGCGACGCCCGCGACAAGGTCTCCGTGCGGAACACCCTGATCACGATGGTCGAATACTCGATGGAACGGTGGGTGGCCGTACACGGCGCCGGCGTGGGCTGACCCCCTCGCGAGCCGTGCCCACCTTTGTCGGGGACCCCGACCAGGTGGGCACGGCTGCCTCAGGTCGCTGTTCGGTCAGGCTTCGCCCTGCTTGTACCCACTGCACGTGTCCCAGGCGGTGTCGTCCTGGCAGCTCTTGTAGTTCACGGTCTTGCCTTCGCCGATGTTGTACGTCCGAGTGGTGCAGGTGCCGTCTCCGCCGGTCCAGTTGAGTCTGATGTCGCCACCGCTACCCGAGTAGTTGAACTCCACGTAGACGGAGTCGCCGTCGGAATCGGTGTCACAGATCTTGAACTTGTCCCCGTCGTGGAAGAACTGCGCTGTGGATCCATCGGTGGATGCCACTGGTCCGTTGGTTCCGGCGGCCGCAGGGGCTGTACTCAGGCCAATGAACGCCACGGCCGCAGTGGCAATGGTGATAACACGCTTCATCGCGGTCTCCGGTTCTACTCTTCGTCAATGGGGCCGCGAAGCTACGTGTTACCGAGCGCCCACTGTTAAATTCTCGCTAACCGTCGCAGTTGGCGACGCACTGCGATGCGTTCGGGATCCGCGAACTCGCGTGCGGGAAGCTCGATCTCGCGTGCGGGAACCGCGAACTCGGATGTCTGGCGGGAGAGACTCGCGGGCTTGAACGTGGGACCCGCCGGTCACCGGCGTGGGACTCGCCGGTCACCGCGAACGGGGGGCCGTGGCCCGCGCGGGGATCGTGCGTGTGACGAGCCAAGCGTGTTTGCCGACCGGGCGGATGCGGGTGAAGTCCAGGTCCTCGAACAGTTCCACGGTCGCGCTGAACAGGAACCTGCCGTGGGCCTGGCGGCCGGCGGTCGCCTCGGAGATGGCTTCCACCAGGCCGCCGCCCGCCTCCGTGATGTGGTCCAGCGCGCCCTCCACGGCCGCCCGCGCCACGCCCTGACCGCGATGTTTCGGGTCCACGTACACGCACGTGATCCGCCAGTCCGGGCGCGGCTGCTCCTCCTTGTCGTACATCCGCCGGTGTTTGATGGCGGGCAGCTCGTCCGGGCTGCCGTACTGGGCCCAGCCCAGGGCGGCACCGTCGTCGTCGAGCACGAGTGCCGCGTGGGCGCGGTCGGTGCGGACCCGGTCCTCCTTGACCGCCCGCCGCCCGCCCTGCTGCTTGTACTCCGGGTGGAAGCCGACACACCAGCAGCCGCCGAAGATCCCGTTGTTGCGCTCCACGAGTTCCGCGAACGCGTCCCAGGTGGACGCCGTCAGCGGCCGGACCGTGTACGCCATCAGCGGCCCCCGGCGAGGATCCGCGCCAGCTCGGCCGGTTGGGTGAACATCGGCCAGTGGCCGGAGTCGATGTCGACCAGCTCGACGTGCTTGGCCTTCGCCAGCTCGGGGATCTCGGGGATCAACTCCCTCGCGTCGTCCGGGCTGAACTCGGGGCACACGAGCACCACGGGAACGTCGAAGCGGCGCTCGTCGGTCAGCCGCACCACTCCCGTGGTCACGGCCTCGGGCGCGGGGATCGCGGCGTCGGCGAAGGCCTTGCGGGTCGGTTCGTCGAGGTCGGCCGAGTCGGGACCTTCGAACGCCTCCCAGCCCGGGAACGGCAGGACGCCGTCGCGGACCTCGAGGAAGTCGAAGTAGGGCTTGCCGTCGGAGGCCGGCCAGCCGCCGATGAAGACGACCGAGGCGACCCGGTCCGGGCGGGCGTCGGCGGCCAGCCAGGCCAGGGTCGCGGCCGCCGAGTGCCCCACGACCACGGGATTGTCCGCCTGGTCGACAGCCGCGACGACCGCCGCCACCTGGTCGTCGAGCGTGGCGCCCTCGATGGGCAGGGTCAGCGGCACGGGCCGGTGGCCGAGCGACCGCAGCGAGGACGCGACGTCCTCCCACGCGGATCCGTCGAGCCACAGGCCGGCGATCAGCACGATGTCCATGGTCGGCCACTGTAGGAGCAATTCCGGACGTTCTACTTCCGGAATGTAATCTGACACGGTGCCGAGTGACGTCAGCCCCACCGCTCGGGCACTCCACGCCCTGGAGTTCCTGCAGGTCAGGACCGTGACGACCGCTCAACAACTGGCCGAGCGACTGGGCGTCACGGAACGGGCGGCGCGGCGCTACGTCGGGATCCTGCGCGAGGCGGGTGTCCCGATCGAGTCCACCCGCGGGCCACACGGCGGCTACCGGGTCCGGCGCGGCGCCAAGCTGCCGCCGATCGTGTTCAGCCAAAATGAGGCGCTGGGTCTGGTGATGGCGGTCCTCGACGGCCAGGCGGGCGACCTCGTCGGACCGGCGCTGGACCGGGTGATCCGGGCGCTGCCCGAGGACGTCGGACGCCAGGCGGCCATGCTGCGCTCGCATGCGGCGGCCGCTCCCGACCGAAACTGGTCCCGCGCCGATCCGGGCACCACCAGCACGCTGGTCGCCGCCGCCGCGACCCGGCACCGGGTGGTGATCACGTACCGCACCGCGGCCGGCCGGGAGTGGGAGTCCACAGTGGACCCGTGGGCGGTGGTGTCGCGGCACGGGCGGTGGTACCTGCTGTGCTACTCCCACCACGCGGCGGCCACCCGCACGTACCGGATCGACCGGGTGCGCGCGGTGGTCGAGACGCCGGAGGAGTTCGCGCCGCCGCCGGACGTGGATCCGGTCGCCATGCTGGAGGAGAACCTGGGCACCGGCTGGGAGTTCCCCACGCGGGTGGTGTTCGACGCGCCGCTGGCCGAGGTGGCCGCGTGGGTGCGCCCGACCATGGGTCGGCTCGAGCCTCGTGGGCGGGGCTGTGTGCTGGTGGGCAGCACGAGCAACCCGTCGATGTACGCGCAGGAGTACCTGGCACCCCTGCCGTTCGACTTCCACGTGGAGGAAGGCGACGAACTCCGGGCGGCGGTGGCCACGGTGGCGGCCCGGTTCACCGCGGCGCTGCGACCGGCGGACGCTCCAGCCCCCGCGACGCCCTGATCGCGACCAAAATTGTCGGTGTCACCGACTAAGATTGAATCCAGGGGGCCCCGGACCGTTTTTGTCGGTGCTTCGCGGTAGCGTCCCCGTGGCTCTCTGCGCTCTGACCGGTTCGTCGCGTGGCGCCGGAATTGTCGGTGGTCGCGACTTCAGTTGATCCGGGGGTCCGCGGGCCAGTCGGTGCTTGGCGGTAGCTTCCCCTTGGCTCTCTGCGCTCTGGCCGGTTCGCTGCCGGCGCGCCGGAATTGTCGGTGCTTGCGCCTTCGGTTGATCCGGGGGTCCCAGGACCGGTTGTCGGTGGTTGGCGGTGGCGTCCCCGCGGCTTCCTGTGCTCTGACCGGTTCGCTGCCGGCGCGCGGGAATTGTCGGTGCTCGCGAGTAGAGTTGATCCAGGGGGCCCTGGGCCGTTTTTTGTCGGTGCTGTGCGCTACCTTGCCAGCGGGTTTCTGCCCTGTTCGCACGGGCAGGGCGGAGCGCACCACCGCATCCGTGCGGCGCGCGGGTCCGGTCTTGTGCGCGCAGTGGCACCTTCACTGGTGCGGCCGCCCAGGTTCGGCCTGTACAGCGCGGGTAAGCGGGCGCTTAGGTTATCGTCGCAGGCATGGATCTGTCCCTCACTGACGAGCAGGCAGCGCTGCGCGAGCTGGCGCGTGACTTCATCGACCGCGAGGTCGCGCCCCACGTGCGCGACTGGGACCGGGCCGAGCAGGTCGACCGGTCGATCGTGAACAAGCTGGCCGAGATCGGCTTCCTCGGGCTCACCGTGCCCG
Organism: uncultured Actinomycetota bacterium; assembly: GCA_963825445.1. Lineage (GTDB taxonomy): Bacteria > Actinomycetota > Actinomycetes > Mycobacteriales > Pseudonocardiaceae > Actinophytocola. Next base: position 145,136 of record CAWGTM010000012.1, on the reverse strand, counting down.
AGGAGTACAACGGCTCGGGTGGGGACCACCTCGCCTACTGCCTGATGATGGAGGAACTCGGCCGGGGCGACTCGGCCATCCGCGGCATCGTGTCCGTCTCGCTCGGGCTGGTCGGCAAGACGATCCTGTCGTTCGGCACCGAAGAGCAGAAACAACAGTGGCTCACCCGCCTGTGCACGGGCGAGTCGCTCGCCTGCTTCGGCCTCACCGAACCCGACACCGGTTCCGACGCCGGCAACCTCGCCACCAAGGCCGTCCGCGACGGCGACGGCTGGGTCATCACCGGCTCCAAGATGTTCATCACGAACGGCACCTGGGCCGACCTGGCGCTCGTGTTCGCCCGAACGGGTGGGCCGGGCCCGCGCGGCGTGTCGGCGTTCCTCGTTCCGACCAACGAAGCCGGCTTCGAGCACCGCGAGATCAAGGGCAAGCTCGGGCTGCGCGGCCAGTCGACCGGCGAACTGATCTTGACCGACGTCCGGGTGCCCGACGAGGCGATGCTCGGCGCCGAGGGCCAGGGGTTCAAGATCGCCATGGCCGCGCTCGACAAGGGCCGCATGTCCGTGGCCGCCGGGTGCGTCGGGCTCGCGCGCGCGGCGCTGGAGGCCTCCACGAAGTACGCGGGGGAGCGCCAGCAGTTCGGCAAGCCCATCGCCGGGTTCCAGCTCGTCCAGCAGATGCTCGCCGACATGGCGGTCGGCACCGACGCCGCCCGGCTGCTGGTCTGGCGGGTGGCCGACCTGGTGGACCGCGGCCAGCCGTTCAACACCGAGGCCTCCATGGCCAAGCTCTACGCCAGCGAGAACGCCGTGTCCGCCGCCAACCTCGCCATCCAGGTGTACGGCGGCTACGGCTACCTCGACGAGTACCCGGTCGCCAAGATCCTCCGCGACGCCCGGGTCATGACCCTGTACGAGGGCACCAGCCAGGTGCAGAAGCTGCTGATCGGCCGCTCGCTCACCGGCATCAACGCGTTCGTTTAACACCCGAACGCCCCGCGGGCGCGCAGCCCGCGGGGCGTCACCGGATGTCAGCCGAGCAGCACGAGCCATTCGATGCCGTGACTCTCCATGACGGTGTCCTTTCTCTGTCCACTGTGGTCAGACCCGGACGCCGAGGAGAACACCGACCACGACGCCCAGCACGAACAGCCAGAAGCCGATCCGTAGTGTCGTCGATACCGCGAAGAACGTCCGCATGTCGGTCTCCTTTTCACCGGGCCATGCGAAAAGCCTGACGCGCCAAGGGATTCCGTTCGACGACCAGCGACGCACCCACTATGTGCCATCTGGCGCAGAGCCGGCGAACAACGCGAGTACGTCGGGTGCGGTCACCACGAACGTCTGGCGCCCGGTGGTCACGATGTGCCGCTCGCGCAGGGTGGCGAGCGCCCGGGACACCGCGCGACGCGACGCGCCCACCTGGTCGGCGATGTCCTGCTGGGTCAGGGGACTGCGCAGCACCAGACCCTCGGGACCACTGCGGCCGTGGACCCTGGCCAGGCGCAGCACCAGCGCCGCCACCCGGCGGGCCACGTCGAGCGTGACCACGTCGATCCTGGCGGCCTCGGCGTCACGCAGCCGAACCCCCAGCTGTCGGGACAGTGCCACGCCGATCCCCGCCCGCTCGTGCAGGCAGTCGACGAAGTCCCGGCCCCGCAACTGGACGAACTGTAGCTCGTCGAGCGTCTCGACGGTCGCCGTCCTGGTCCAGCGATCATGCAGCGCGGCCAGTTCGCCGATCACGTCACCGGGACCCCGCAACGCCAACAGGATCACCCGACCGTCCGGTGTGGACGACCACACCCGCACCCAGCCGGACAGCAGCACCAGCACGTGGTCGGAGGCGTCGCCCTGGTGCATGAGCGCCGCGCCGCCCGGCAGTCGGCGCTCCACGCCGCGGCCGAGCAACTGGTCGCGGTCGGCCGGGGCGAGGTAGCTGAGCAGGGTGCCGGGGACGACCGTCACGGCGGGCCGGACCACTGGATGCCGTAGCTCAGTCCCTGCTGGAGCCGGGTGAACTCGACGGCCAGTTCGCCCAGCCGGTCGGCCTCGAGCCGCTCGTCGGTCGGCTCGAAGTCGTCGAGCGCGCGCGGCGGGATGCCGTCGACCAGCCAGATCGCCCGGGGCAACTCGTCGCCGAACCGCACCCGCAGCGTGAACTCCGCACACGGCTGGAGCGGCGTGAGCACGTAGTACGGGCGCATGAGCGCACGCGGGAACGCCGAGAGCCGCAGGCCGAACTCGTGGCGGTCGCCGACGCGCAGCGGTTCGGGCAGGCGCACCACGAACTTGCGGTGGCTGCGGCCCACCCGCTCCTCGCGCACGATCTCGCCGCCGTAGAGCACGGCCGCCGAGATGGGACTGTCGACGCCGTCGCCGTTCCCCGGCGCGCTGAACCGGGTCTCGATCTCGGCCAGGTGGTCGGCCGAGGCCACGATCACGCGTTCCTCCACGAGTTCCGGCGGGTCCACGTCCATCCGCAGCAGCGCGCGCAGCGATCCCGTGTGCCAACCCGGGTGCACGTCGGGGCTGTCGAGTTGCTCGTCGAGCTGTTCGGCGAGAATCCGGAAACCCACCTTCATCCGCCGCACGGCCGCCCGCGGATGATCACGATTAATCCGCGTGGCCGCCCAGCTCATGCGCTCCTGCACGAACTGGTGATCGGCCTCGCTGGCCAACGCGAGCGCGGCGAGCACGGAGATCCGCACGTCGCCGGGTAACCGCTCCGACAAATCCAGCAACCGCGCGGTGACCTTGCGGCGGACCACGGCCGGCGGGTCCGTTCGCGTTACGCCACAAGCGGTCCGCAGGCGTAACCCGACCCGAGGCGCGACGTCGGGAGCCCGGAGCCCGCGGCCCCGGTGAATTTCCAGGAGTTCGTCGTAGGTACTCGGCGGCACCCAGTCATGATCCCAAAGTCGGATTGTCAAGTCCACCGGAAATCTGTCCAGGAAATGTCCGCGGACGATAGCTCGACAAATCGTCGACAGAATAGTCCGTTCGGGCGTATTAATGCGCCATCTCGGTAGCGTCGAAATGTGCGACCAATGCACCCGGCCGACCGGGACGACACCACGCGGTACCTGTGCGCCGCCGCCCACCTCGACGACGACTTCGCGGACGACGCGATCCGCGAGTTCCTGGTCGAGCCCACCCGTGCGGTGCCGCCGACCCCGGGGGTGCGCGCGGGCGCGGTGCTGGCCGAGGCGGTGGCCGCCCGCGCCCGCCGCAAGATCCGCGACGCGGCGTTGCTGGCGATGCTCGTGCTCGCCCTGTTCCTGTTCGACGGCACCGTGCTGATCATCTGGGTGGTCGTGGCGGTCGGGGTGGGGTTGGGCGGCGCGGTGGCCAAGGCCAGGGCCGACAGCGGCCCGCTGGGGGCGGTCGTGGAACGGGCCGACCTGATGCGCCGGCTCATCCCCATGCTCGCGGTGCTGGCGGTCGGCGGTGCGCTCGCCTACGCGATCGTCGAGTACCTCGGCGCGTCGTCGTCGGACCTCGAGACCGACGCCGACCCCGCGGCGACCGTGCTGGCGATCTTCCTGGTGCTCGCTCTCGCCGCCGTGCTGGTGATCGACGAGCTGATCATCTGGCACCACCTGAACAACCGGTTCGGTCGGGGCCGGATCGTCCCCGACCCGATGCCGAACCAGCTGAACTCGCAGGTGCGGGGCGTCTACTTCGCCGGCTCCGGGCGGTTCCTCGCCCGGCTGCGCATGCTGGTGGGCAGCCGGCGGGACGCGGCGGCACCCGCGCGAGTCGGGGAGGCCAACGGCGACCTGCCACCGGCCGCGCCGGTGGTCGTGGCGCGTGGCTACAACATGTTCGTGGGCGCCGGGTTCGAGCACGAGCCGTGGTCGCTCGTCCTGCCGCTGAAGCCCAGCTCCGAGGGTGGAACCGTCACGAGGCTGACGGCCGACCTGCTCTACCGCAGGGTGGGCGTGGAGCTGGACCGGCTGCGGGCGGCCACGAGCCTCAGTCCCGGCCGGCGCTTCGCCACCCTGGCGGTGACCGAGCAGATCGTGGTGGCCGCCGAGGAGTTGATCGACCACGACGACGCGGCCGCACAGGACTTCCTCGCCGGCCCGGCCGCGGCCCCGTACCCGATGTTGAGGGGTCATCGGGTCCGGGAGCTGCGGGACGCGCCGCTCGAGTGGGCCCGGTACTACCTGTGTTGTCAGCTCGAGACCTGGGACCGCGACTTCGTGGTGTCGACGTTCCTGCACCTGGCGGTCGACGACACGACGCTCTACATCGAGTGGACGCCCTGCGTGCTGCCGCCCATCCGCAGCGCCTATCGGGACATCGACTCGCTGTCGGACTCGCCGTGGCCGCCGATCCGCCGCGCGGTGGTCAATCTGATCGGCCTGCCGGCGACCGCGCCGAGGCGGCTGGTCCGGTTCGTCGCGAGGATCAAGCCGCCGAAGCGGCGGCGCGGCAAGGTCAGCCCGGACATGTACGGCGTCCGGTGCAGCCTGCGCGAGCTGGCGGCCGACGAGGACATGCACAACTACTTCCAGCTGGTCGACCGCGAGCGGTACCTGAAGGTGCTGGAGAGCCGGCTCATCCCGGCGATCAGCGACGTGATGCGCGAGGCGGGCTACGAGGTGGCGCGGCTCGAGGAGCACGCGGCCGTGGTCTCCAACAGCAACACCTACATCAACGCCACCACGGTGAGCGCGGGGGTGATCGGCGGTCGGGGGAACCGGGCGGCCTCCCCACCGGCGAGGACCGCCGCCGCGAAGGCGCCGTGATGGAGGAGAGGACTTCATGAGCGACAGCAACGACGTGCGGATCACCAGCGACAACGTCACCGCGGGGGTGATCGGCGGGCGGCACAACACCGGGAACGTGACGCCGGCCCCCGCGGCCCCCACCCCGCCGGCCGCTGTTCCGGTCGGGCGGACGAACCGGGTGGGGTTCGTGGTCGACGTGGTCAGCTACGGGCAGCGCACGGCCGTCGCGCAGGAGCACATCCAGAAGCGGCTCCAGGCGCTGCTGCGCACGGTGATCGAGGACGTGGGCAGCGACTTCGACACGGTCGACCGCGACACCGGCACGGGCGACGGGATGGTGGTGTTCCTGCCGACCGGCAGCGACCCGACCCGCCTGCTGCCCGACCTGCTGCGCGCCATGGCCGAGCGGCTGAGTGCCGACAACCAGCTGTACCGCGACCGGATCCGGCTGCGGATGGCCGTGGGATCGGGGGTGGTCGGACGGGGGGACAACGGGTTCAGCGGACCGCTGGTGGTCAACATCACCCGCCTGGTCGACTGCGAGCCGCTGCGGCAGGAGGCGGCCGACCACCCGGAGTCCGACCTGGTGGTGCTGGTGCTGGACGCCCTGCACCGCGACGTGGTGGGGCCGGGTTACCTGCCGCCGTCGGTGGCCGAGTTCCGCATGGTCGACGTGGCCATGAAGGAGTTCGCCGACCGGGCCTGGGTCTGGCGCAGCGCACCGGGTGGCTAGCCTATTGTTGCCACACTCTGGCGGTTGCCTGGCTGTGGTAACTACGCTGAGGTGGTGTCCTCATCCGTAGCCATGCACATGAGCGACGGCCTGATCAACGCTCCCGTATCGCTGGTCTTCGGGGCGGTGGCGGTGGTCGGCATGGCGGTCGCCATGGTCGGCGCACGCCGTGACCTCGACGACCGGACCGCGCCGATGGCCGGCCTGGTCGCCGCGTTCATCTTCGCCGTCCAAATGATCAACTTCCCGATCCTGCCGGGCGTGAGCGGGCACCTGCTCGGCGGCGCGCTCGCCGCCATCCTCGTGGGGCCGTGGGTCGGAGCGCTGTGCGTGGGCATCGTGCTCACCGTGCAGGCGCTCGTGTTCGCCGACGGCGGGCTCACCGCGCTCGGCGCGAACATCACGAACATGGCGATCATCGGCGTGGCCGCCGGCTTCCTCATCGCGCTCGCGCTGCGCCCACTGGCCGCCCGCGGCAAGGCCGGGCTCGTGGTGGTCGCGTTCGTCGCGGCGTTCGCGAACACGGTCATCGCCTCGCTCGGTTTCGTTCTCGAGTTCGCCCTCGGCGGCGACGCGGCGTTCTCGCTCGGCGGCGTCACCGGCACGGTCATCGGCCTGCACTGCCTCATCGGCATCGGCGAGGGCGTGATCACCGCGCTGACCGTCGGCGCGGTCGCCTCCGCCCGTCCCGACCTGGTCCACCTGCTGCGCGGCACCGCCAAACCGCTCGAACTACGCGATTCGCCCGTGAGGAGTGCCCCGTGAAGAACCGGTCGTGGATGTTCTTCGCCGGCTTCGCGCTGGTCGCGCTGATCATCGCGGGCGCGCTGTCCTACTTCGCCGACTCGAACCCCGACGGGCTGGACACCGCCACCCTCGAAGGGTGCGAGGTGGTCGAGACCGACGCCGGCGAGGAACTCGTGGGCGACTGCATCGCGCAGAACGCCGGCGAGCACCACCTCGCTGAGAGCCCGCTGGCCGACTACGCGGTCGACGGCGACGACCGGTTCACCGGACTCGCCGGCGTCCTCGGTGTGCTCGCCACGCTGGTCGTCGCCGGAGGGCTGTTCTGGCTGCTGCGCACGAGGTCGAAAACTAAAACATGAGCAGCACCCACCTGCTCCACCTCCCGGGCACCTCACCCGTGCACCGGCTCCCGGCGCAGGTGAAGATCGTGGCGGCGCTGCTCGCCGTCATCTGCGTGGTGGCCACGCCGCGCACCGCGTTCTGGGCGTTCGGCCTGTACCTGGCGTTGCTTGGAGTCGTGTGGGCGATCGCGCGCGTGCCGGTCGGTCACGTGGCCAAACGCGCGGTCATCGAGGTGCCGTTCGTGGTCATCGCGCTGGTGATGCCGTTCCTCGGCGGCGGCGAACGGTTCACGTTCCTCGGGCTGAGCCTGTCCGAGGCCGGCGCGCTCGCCGGGTGGAACATCCTGGCGAAGGGCACGCTCGGCGTCCTGACCTCGCTGACCCTCGCGGCCACCACCACGCCCCGCGAGCTGATCGTCGGACTGCAACGCCTGCGGGCGCCGTCCGTGCTCACCACGATCGCCACGCTCATGCTGCGGTACCTCGACGTCATCGTGGCCGAGGCCCGGCGCATGCGGATCGCGCGGATCTCCCGCGGCCACGACCCGCGGTTCCTCTGGCAGGTCGGGGCCACCGCCCGCGGCATCGGTTCGCTGTTCGTCCGCAGCTACGAACGCGGCGAGCGGGTGCACCTGGCGATGGTGTCGCGCGGCTGGACGGGCGCCATGCCCGACAGCGGGGTCGCCGCCCGCCCGCTGACCTGGGTGGTGGGGCTGGCGCCGGTGCTCGGCACGGCGGTCGTGCTGGGCACGGCACTATTGCTCCCGTGACAGCACCCGCGCTACTGGTGGAGCGGCTCGCGTTCGCCTACCCGGACGGCCGCCAGGCGCTCTACGGCGTGGACCTGCGGGTGGCGCCGGGGGAGCGGGTGGCCGTGCTCGGCCCGAACGGCGCCGGCAAGACCACGCTCGTGCTGCACCTGAACGGCGTGCTCGGCGGCGGCTCCGGTCACATCGAGGTGGCCGGGATGGCGGTGGAGAAGGCCAACCTGCGCGAGATCCGCCGCCGCGTCGGCATCGTCTTCCAGGACCCCGACGACCAGTTGTTCATGCAGACGGTCCGCGAGGACGTGGCGTTCGGACCGGCCAACTTCGGGCTCGCGGGCGCCGAGCTGGACGACCGGGTGCACCGCGCGCTCGCGGCGGTCGGCATGACCGAGCACGGGGACCGCTCGCCGCTGCACCTGTCCGGCGGGCAGCGCCGCCGCGTCGCGCTCGCCACGGTCCTCGCGTGCGACCCGGAGATCCTGGTGCTCGACGAGCCGTCGGCCAACCTGGAGCCCGTGGCCCGCCGCGAGCTGGCCGAGGTGCTGCTCGCGCTCGGCCGCACGATGCTCATGGTCACCCACGACCTGCCCTACGCGCTGCAGCTGTGCCCGCGCAGCGTGCTGATCGACGACGGCGTGATCGTGGCCGACGGCCCGACCAGGGACCTGCTGGCCGACACCGCGCTGCTCGCCGCCCACCGCCTCGAACTCCCTTACGGTTTCCACCTCGATCGAGCAACCTGAGGTGCCACGGGGGTCGTTAACCAGTCGTGGAGGACCTCGAAGCATCGTTCCGCGAGTACGTGATCTCGCGGATGGACGTGCTGCGCCGCACGGCCTACCTGCTCTGCCGCGACTGGCACATGGCCGATGACCTGGTGTCGGTGACGATCACCAAGCTCTACCGGCACTGGCAGCGGATCGGCGCGGACGAGCGGCGCGACGGCTACGTCAACAAGGTGCTGCTGCGGGTGTGGCTGGACGAGCGCCGCCGGCCGTGGCGGCGGGAGCAGCCGACCGAGGAGCTGCCGGAGTTGCCTTCTCCGGTCGCGCTCCGAGTGGTCGACCGGGCACAGCTGCTCGACCTGCTGGACACGCTGCCGCCGCGACGCCGGGCGGCCGTCGTCCTGCGCCTCTACCTCGATCTCTCGGTGGAAGACACCGCCGAGATCCTCGGCTGCTCCACCGGCACCGTCAAGAGCCAGACCGCGCGGGGGCTCGAGACGTTGCGGGTGCGAGCGGCCGAGGCACCCTAACCAGCTGGAGATCCGATGGACAAGCAACTGTTCGATGACGCGATCGGGGAGGTGCCGCCTTCCACGGTCGACGTGGACGCGGCCATCGCCCGCGGGCGCCGCGCGGCCTGGACCCGCCGGGTCCTGAGCCCGGTGACAGCGGTCGCCGCCGGTGTCGTGCTGGTGGCGGGCGGCGCGGTCGCGTTGACCCTGCCCTCCTCCGGCGATTCGGTCCCGGCCGCCCAGGTGCAGCCGACCAGCACGACGCAGGTCGAATCGACCGCTCCGGCGCTGAACTGCGAGCCCCGGCCCGACAACGGGGAGGCGCAACGGCTGACCGAGGCGCTGGCGGCGGCGCTGGAGGCCAGGGGGCTGCTCATGGACGCGGCGCTGACCGGCGACACGCCGCTCGAGTTCGTGACGCTCTACGCCGACCCCGACGCGCAGGGCAGCTGCCTGTCGTTCCAGGCGTCGGCCGAAGTGAACGGCACCGGAGGGCTGTCGGTCGCGGTCGGCGTCGTGAGGCAGTCACCCGTGGCGGAGCCGCAGGTCACCGACACCGAGATCGACGGCGGCGTCCGCGTCGACATCCTGCGGACCGACGGCACGGCCATCACCCTGACGGCGTCCGGAACGCCGCCGCCGCTGACCGTCGAACAGCTGACCGAGGTGGGCCTCGATGCGGGACTGACTGTCAATTAGTAGGTAGTCCTCTGGCGGCCCGCCTGGCTCGTGCCTGGGCGGGCCGCCGGTCCATACCCCCGTTGTTCCCGGTGGGCGTGCGAAGAGGCAGGATCGGGCCCATGAGTACGCCTTCACCGTTGCATGACGTGCACACCGAGCTCGGTGCCTCGTTCACCGACTTCGCCGGATGGTCGATGCCGCTGCGGTACAGCAGCGAGCTGGCCGAGCATCGGGCGGTGCGCGAGGCCGCCGGGCTGTTCGACCTCTCGCACATGGGGGAGATCGAGTTGACCGGGCCGGAGGCGGCCCGCGCGCTGGACTACGCGCTGGTGGGCAACCTGTCGGCGGTGAAGGTCGGCCGGGCGAGGTACACGATGATCTGCGACGGTGACGGGGGTGTGCTCGACGATCTCGTGGTCTACCGGATCGGCGAGGACCACTTCATGGTGGTGGCGAACGCGTCCAACGCCGCTGTGGTGACCGAGGCGTTGCGTAGTCGGTCCACCGGGTTCACGGTCGAGGTCTCCGACCGGTCGGCGTCCTGTGCGTTGATCGCCGTGCAGGGGCCTGCCGCTGTGTCGATCATCGGCTCCGTCTGTGACGCATCCCTTGCCGACCTGCCGTACTACGGGAGCACGCCCACTCGGATCGGTGGGCATGACGTGCTGCTGGCGCGGACCGGGTACACGGGGGAGGACGGGTTCGAGGTCTACGCCGAGGCGCCGCATGCTTCGGATGTGTGGCGGACTCTGACTTCGGCGGGCGCCCCGCACGGGTTGCTGCCGGCTGGGCTCGCCTGTCGGGACACGTTGCGGCTCGAGGCCGGGATGCCGTTGTACGGCAACGAGTTGACGGCCGACATGACGCCGTTCGACGCTGGGCTCGGGCGCGTGGTGAAGTTCGACAAGGCCGCCGATTTCGTCGGGCGGGAGGCGCTGGAGCGGCGGGCTGCTGATACTCCCGCGGTCACGCTGCGTGGGCTGGTCGGGGAGGGGAAGCGGGCTCCTCGCCATGGGTACGCCGTGTTGGCCGATGGGGAGCAGGTCGGGACCGTGACGTCTGGTGCGTTGTCGCCGACGCTGGGGCATCCGATCGCCATGGCCTACCTGCCGCCGGACACCGAGCCGGGCACCAAGCTGGAGGTCGACATCCGCGGCAAGGCTGCCCCGGTAGAGGTGGTCAAGCTGCCGTTCTACAAGCGCGCCTAGCGCGTGTCCCCACGTCTCGACCGCATGTTGCCATGTCTCGACCGCATGTTTCCGGTCCGAGCGCGAACATGCGGTCGAGACATGGCGACGCAGGGTCGAGACATGGCGACATGCGTTGGGGTCAGGCGGCGCCGGCGCTTCGTTGGGCCTTGGCGATCGCCTTCTCCAGCTCGTCCTTCGTCATTTTCGAGCGGCCCTTGATGTCCAGCTCCTTGGCCAGCTTCTCCAGGTCCGCCTTCGACAGGTCGTCCAGCGCCTCGGCCTTCGCCGCCGCGGGAGCGGAGCCGCCCTTCTTGCGGCCCTCCACGCTGCGGGACAGGGCCTCGAACAGGTCGACCACCTTCGTCGGCTCGGCCGGCTCCGACTCGGCGACGATCTCCTTGCCGTCGCGCTTCGTGTCGATCAGCTTCTCGACCTGCTCGGTGTAGGTGTCCTTGAACTCCTCGGGCCGCCACTCGTCGGTCATGGACTCGATCAGGTTGGTGGCCATCTCGAGTTCCTTGCCCCGCGCGGTGGTGATCTCCGGCAGGTTCTTCAGCTCCTTCGCCGGGTCGCGGATGTCCTCCACGAACAGCAGCGTGTTCAGGATCAGCAGGCCGTCGCCGGCGCGGACAGCGGTCAGGTACTCCTTGCCCCGCATCACGAACGACGCGATGCCCGCCCGGTTGGTCTTCTCCATCGCCTGGAGCAGGAGGCCGTAGGACTTGCCGTACTCCTCCTTGGACGGCGCGAGCCAGTACGTCTTCTGGAAGTGGATCGGGTCGATCTCGTCCAGGTCGACGAACGTGTTGATGTCGATCGTGCGGGAGCGGCCGGGCGCGATCTGGTCCAGCTCCTCCGGCTCGATGATCACGTACTCGCCGCCGCCGACCTCGGCACCCTTCACGATGTCGGAGAACGCGACCTCTTTGCCGGTGCGCTCGTTGATCCGCTTGTACCGGATCCGGTCCGACGTCCCCCGCTCGAACTGCCGGAAGCTGATCGTGTGGTCCTCGGTCGCGCTGTACAGCTCGACGGGGATGGTCACCAACCCGAAGTTGATGGCTCCGCTCCAGATCGGTCGCGCCACGTTACTGCCCTCCCACCCAACATCCTCTTGGGATCATCATGGCCTCTTCCAGCGACGATGCAACATCCAGTCGGCGGAAGTTTGCTTCTCGAACAGCCGGGTACCACCCCTGCGGACAGCCAAAGCGCGATCGTACGAGGAGCATGCCATGGTGGACGTTTCCCGGCTGCCGGGTCCGGTGTCCGAGACCTGGGACTGGCAGCGGCTGGCCGCCTGCCGCGGTCGAAACAGCGACATGTTCTTCCACCCGCGCGCCGAGCGCGGGCAGGCCCGTGAGGAGCGCGTCGAGCGGGCCAAGGAAGTGTGCCGCGGCTGCCCGGTGATCGTGGAGTGCCGCCACCACGCTCTGACGGTCTACGAGCCCTACGGCATCTGGGGCGGGCTCGACGAGGGGGAACGACGCGCCGCCTACGAGCACCGCAAGAAGCTACGAGTCGGATCGGAGAGCTAACCGCTCCACCGCGTCGATCACCGCAGGACCGTCGAGCAGAACAGCGTCGTTGTGGTCGGCGTCCCGCACCTCGACCCGCTCGACCGGTCCCGCCGCCGCGTCGGCCACCGTGCGGCTCTGCTCCGCCGGCACGATCGAGTCGGCCGAGCCGTAGATCACCGTGGTCGGCACACGTATCCGCGCGACGTTTTCGGCCACCGGGAAACGGTCCTTGAGCAGCAGTTTCATCGGCAGGAACGGGTAGTGCTCCTGCGCGACCGCGGACAGCTCGGTGAACGGCGACCGCAGCACGAGAGCGTCCGGCGGGTGTTCGGTGGCCAGCTCGGTCACCACCCCGCCGCCGAGGCTCTCGCCGAAGTAGATGAGCCGGTCCCCGTCCAGGTAGTCACGGGCCGCCCGCACGTCCAGGGCCAGCCCCTCCTCCGTGGGGTCGCCGGGGTTGCCGCCGTAGCCGCGGTAGTCGAACAGCAACACCGACAGCCCGCGTTCCCGCAGTGCGGCGGCCAGCGGCGCGCGCAGCGACCGGTCGCCGCCGTTGCCGGGCGCCACCAGCACGGTCGCGCGCTCGGTGCCCAGTGCCGGCACGAACCAGGCGCCCAGCCGAAGGCCGTCGGACGTGGTGAGCGTCACGTCGCGGGCGCCGGGCAGCACGTCGCCCGCCGAGGGCACGGGGCCGTCGGACGGCAGGTAGACCAGCTTGCGCTGGAACAGGTAGGCGAGCGTCACCACCAGCAGGACGAAGGCCAGCAGTGCGCCGAAGCCCAGGATCACCCATCGCGGCACGCCCTCTATGGTTTCAGACGTGCTGACCATGCAGGACGCGTTGCTCGCGTTGACCCACTACTGGACCGAGCGCGGTTGCATGATCGTGCAGCCCTTCAACACCGAGGTCGGCGCCGGAACGCTGAACCCGGCCACGATCCTGCGGGTGCTGGGCCCCGAGCCGTGGCGGGTCGCCTACGTCGAGCCCAGCGTGCGGCCCGACGACGCGCGCTACGGCGAGAACCCGAACCGGCTCCAGACCCACACCCAGTTCCAGGTGGTCCTCAAGCCCGACCCGGGCGACCCGCAGGAGGTCTACCTCGGCAGCCTCGAGGCGCTGGGCATCGACATCCGCGCCCACGACATCCGGTTCGTGGAGGACAACTGGGCCAACCCGGCCACCGGCTCGTGGGGCCTGGGCTGGGAGGTCTGGCTCGACGGGCTGGAGATCACCCAGTTCACCTACTTCCAGCAGGCCGGCGGGCTGAGCCTGGACCCGGTCTCCGTGGAGATCACCTACGGCGTCGAGCGCATCATCATGGCGCTGCAGAACGTCAGCCACTTCAAGGACATCTCCTACGCGCCCGGCATCTCCTACGGCGAGGCGTTCGGCCAGGCCGAGTACGAGATGAGCCGGTTCTACCTGGACGACGCCGACGTCGACACCCAGAAGCGCCTGTTCGAGGACTACGCGGCCGAGGCTCGGCGTCTGCTCGACGCGCGGCTGCCGGTGCCGGCCCACGTGCACGTCCTCAAGTGCTCCCACACGTTCAACGTGCTCGACGCGCGTGGGGCGGTGTCCACCACCGAGCGCGCGAAGGCCTTCGCGCGGATGCGTGGGCTGGCGCGTGAGGTGTCGGCGCTGTGGTCTGAGCGGCGTGAGGAGTTGGGCCACCCGCTGGGTCTGGCCGCCGCTCCCGCTCCCGCCGCGCTTCCCACGTCGTTCCCGGCCGTCTCCGAGGCGGCTCCGCTGCTGTTCGAGATCGGCACGGAGGAACTGCCGCCCCACGAGGTGACGAAGACCGCGCGTTCGGTCCGCGAGTCGCTGACCGCCAAGCTCGCCGCCACCCGGCTGGCGCACGGCACGGTCGAGGTGCACGCCACGCCACGGCGCGTGGTCGTGGTGGTGCCGGACGTGGCGCCCGCCGAGCCCGACGCCGAGCGGTTCGTGCGCGGTCCCAAGGTGGCCGCGGCGTTCGACGCCGACGGCAACCCCACGAAGGCCGCGCAGGGTTTCGCGCGCGGGCAGGGCATCGACGTGGCCTCGCTGGCGCGCGTGGAGGTCGACGGCGTCGAGCATGTCGGCGTGACGAAGACCGACCTCGGGCGCGGCGCGGTCGAGGTGCTGAGCGGGGTGCTCGGCTCTCTGGTCACCGAGTTGCGGGCCGACAAGAACATGCGGTGGAGCGACGGGTCGCTGTCGTTCGCCCGGCCGGTGCGCTGGCTGGTGGCGCTGCTGGGTGACGTGCCGGTGCCGGTGGTCGCGTCGTCGCTGGCGGCCGGCACGACCACACGCGTGCACCGCACGGCGCCTGAGCCCGTGGTGTCCGTGGGTTCGGCCTCGGGCTACCTGGAGTTCCTGGCGGAACACGGGATCGTGGCCTCCGAGTCCGTGCGGCGGGAGCGGATCGTGGCCGACGCCGGTTCGTTGGCGGCGTCGGTGGGTGGCGTGGTGGACGTCGAGGCGGAGTCCGCGCTGATCGACGAGATCACCAACCTGGTGGAGGAGCCGAACGCGATCCTCGGCGGGTTCGCGTCGTCGTACCTGGAGCTGCCGCAGGAGATCCTGACGACCGTGATGCGCAAGCACCAGCGGTACCTGCCGGTGCGGTCGGCGTCCGGCGACCTGATGCCGCACTTCGTGGCGGTGGCCAACGGTTCTTGTGATGCATCCGCCGTGCGTGCGGGTAACGAGGCCGTGCTGCGGGCACGCTACGAGGACGCCAGCTTCTTCTGGCGGGCCGACCTGAAGACCGCGCCGGAGACCATGAAGGCGGGCCTCGCGCAGCTGGCGTTCGAGGAGCGGCTGGGCTCGATGGCCGACCGCGCCGCACGGATCGCGCTCGTGGCGGAGTCCCTGGGTACCGTTCTGTCTACTTCGGACCGTTCTACTTTGGACCGAGCGGCCGCGCTGGCGAAGTTCGACCTGGGCTCGCAGATGGTGATCGAGCTGACCAGCCTGGCCGGCACGATGGCCCGCGAGTACGCCGTGCGGGCGGGGGAGACCGAGGCGGTCGCGCAGGCCCTGTTCGACATGGAGAAGCCACGCTCCACGGGCGACGCCGCGCCGGCCACCGCGCCGGGCGCGGTACTTGCGCTGGCGGACCGGTTCGACCTGCTGGTGGGCCTGTTCGCGGTGGGCGCCGCCCCCACGGGCAGCTCCGACCCGTTCGGCCTGCGGCGAGCGGCGGCGGGCGTGTTGACCATCCTGCGGGCTCACCCGGCTTTGCGGGAGATCACACTTGCGTCGGGCCTGGACGCGGCGGCGGCTCACGTGCGGGCGCAGGGCATCGAGGTCCGCTCCGAGACGCTGGCCGAGGTGGTGGAGTTCATGGTCCGCCGCTACGAGCAGCAACTCCTGGACGCGGGCCACGACCACCGCCACGTAGCGGCGGTGTTGCCTTTGGCCGGCGCCCCCGCGGCGGCGGAGGAAACCCTCCGCGAGATCGAGGCCCGCGTCGGCGACCCGGAGTTCGCCGACCTGGTGGCCGCGCTGCAGCGGGTCCGGCGAATCGTCCCGGCCGACACCCCCGCTACGTACGACCCAGCCGCCCTCACGGAACCAGCGGAACGCGCCCTGCACGAGACCCTCACCTCCGTGCGGGACAAGCTGGGCACGGCCTCACTGGCGGCCTTCGTGTCCACGGCGACCGCTCTGGCCGCCCCGGTGAACACGTTCTTCGAGGACATCCTGGTCATGGCCGAGGACCCGGCACTACGAGCCGCCCGCCTGGGCCTGCTGGCCACCATCCGCGATCTGGCCGCCCCCGTCCTGGACTGGGCCGCACTGGGCACCAGCCTGACCTGACCCGAACGCCCAACTCGGCGTACCTGAACGGCGAACTCGGCGTGTCTGAGTGGCTCAGCCACTCAGACACGCCGAGTCGGCCACTCGGGTACGGCGAGTCGGTCGCTGCGGTCATCGTGCGCGACGGCTGTGGTCATCGTGTGCGCTGGGAATGGTCATCGTGCGGCGGGTTAACGTCGTCGGGTGGATGTGGAGCCGGAGCCGGATGATTTGCTCTCCGTGGGGGAGGTGTCGGCGCGTACCGGGGTGGCGGTGTCGGCGTTGCACTACTACGAGAGCGTGGGGCTCATCGCCAGTACTCGGACCGGCGGGAACCAGCGGCGGTACCCCCGGCACATGATTCGGCGGATCGCGCTCGTGGTGGTGGCCAAGCGGCTCGGGATTCCGCTCACCGACGTGGCCGACGTGTTCACCGCGTTGCCGCTCGATCGGATGCCCACCCGTGGGGAGTGGCAGCGCGTGTCCAACACCTGGAAGCGGGCCCTTGAGGAGCGCCGCGCGGCCATCGAGTCGCTCGAGCGTGAGCTGACCGGCTGCATCGGTTGCGGTTGCCTGTCCATGAAGGCCTGTCGACTGCTCAACCCCAACGACGAGCTGGCCGAAGAGGGGCCAGGAGCGCGCCGCATCACATGAGGCTTGACCTCAAGTTCACTTGGGGTTTTACGGTCAGGGCATGACGCAACTGGTGGAAACAAAGGGAACCTGGCGGGAGCTGCTCGGCAGCCGGTACGCGGCCGTGTCGGCCGTGCTCGCGGGCGGCGTGTTGCTCGAGGCCAGCAACGTCTACCTCACGACCAGCCTCCTGCCGACGATCGTCGGCGACATCGGCGGCGCCGAGTTCTACGCCTGGACCATGACCTCGTTCCTGGTGGCGTCGGTCATCACGTCCATGCTGGTCAGCCGCCTCCTCACGACCCGTGGCGCGGTCGCCTCCTACGTGCTCGCGTTCGCGCTCTTCGTCGCCGGCTCGCTCATCGCCGCGGCCAGTCCGACCATGACCACGTTGCTCGTCGGCCGCGCCGTGCAGGGGCTCGGCGGCGGGTTGATGGCCGGCCTCGGCTACGCGCTCATCCAACGCGCGCTGCCCGAACGGCTCTGGGCCCGTGGCGCCGCGCTGGTGTCCGCCATGTGGGGTGTCGGCAACCTGCTCGGTCCGGCCGTCGGCGGGCTGTTCGGCCAGTTCGGCGCCTGGCGGCTCGCGTTCGTGCTGCTCGCGGTCGCCGGGCTCGCGCTGGTGCTGCTCGCGCTCAAGGCCATTCCGCGCACGGCCACCGGGCCCTCGGCCTCCCGCTTCCCGCTCGCGTCGCTCGCGCTGCTGACCGCCTCGGTCGCCGCCGTGAGCCTGGCGAGCATCGTCGACGGGTTCGCGACCGCCGCGGCCCTGATCGTCGGCGTCGTGCTGGCCGTCTGGTTCGTCCGCCACGAGCGGACGGCGCGCGCGAGCGTGCTGCCGAAGGTCGCGTTCGACCGACGGTCGCCGCTGCGCTGGGTGTACATCACGGTCGTGGCGCTCGCGTTCGGTGTCGGCACGGAAGCGTTCATCCCGCTGTTCGGCCAGGAGATCGGCGCGCTGCCGCCGCTCGCCGCCGGGTTCCTCGGCGCCGCACTGTCGCTCGGCTGGTCGCTCACCCAGGTGGCGAGCGCCGGCGTGCGGTCGGTGCGACTGGTGCGCGCGCTGGTGATCGCCGGGCCGCTCGCCATGACCGTGGGCCTGATCGGCTACGGCGCGCTCCAGCACACGATGCCCAGCGAACTGGTGATCGTGGCCTGGTTCCTCACGCTGTTCGTCGCCGGCAGCGGCATCGGCATGGCGTTCCCGCACCTCACGGTCGCGACACTCGGCGCGGTCGCCGACGAGGAGGAAGGCGCGAAGGCGGCGGCCGGCATCAACACCGTGCTGATCATCGCGGGCACGTTCAGCGCGGCGGCGGCCGGTGTGATCGTCAACCTCGGCGCCGATCTGGTGACCTCGGCGCACTACCTGATGTTCGGCTTCGCCGCGGCGACCGTGCTGGGTGTGCTGCCGGCCCGGGCAGCGATGCGCCGCTAGAAAAGTTTGGTCCTCCCCGGGCTGCCCGAAGGCAGCCGGGGGAGGCGTTTCAGAGCAGGACCACCTCGCGGGTGCCTTCACTGCCCTTGACGATCAGCTGTTCTCTGTTCTCCCGAACCGCGCGGTACACGAAGTCCCCGTAGCCGACGAGCCGGCGGAGTGCCTCGGTGAGGGTGACGCCCTCACGCTCGATGACGTTCTCCAGGGCGCGCACGGTATCCGGGGAGACAGCGACGTTGATCCGCTTGGGCTCAGCGCGAGGGGACGTCTGCTGCCCAGCGGACTCGGTTTGTGCGCCCTTAGCCGACATGGTCACATCCAGTGCGTGAGGTTCGGACAATCGGGTTAAGTGTATGTGTGGCTCAGGCGCAGATGCAACACGGAAACTACACGTAATCGACACTCACTGAGTGTTGTCACTATGCCTACAGCTGGTTATCCTCGAAAGTGCGGTGTCCCGACGGGGCGAGGGTCCGCCGGGCGCCGGGGAGGGGCGAGCAAGCATGCCAGACACCAGTTCTGCGGGCTTTCGCCGCCGAGGCCGCCCGGAACCACCGGCCGACACGAGCGGTCAGCTGATGGTGAGCGGGATCGAACCGATCGACGGCACGTGGTTCGAGACGTCCGAGACGACACCGCGGGACGAGCCATTGATTCTGCTGATCCCTGTGCGTGTCTAGCGTCCCGCCCAACGGAACCTCAGGGGTACCGTGACGCAACCCAGCCACTAACCACCGGCTATCTGGCACGTTCGCTGGGGCGCGACCAACACTTTTAATCCCGGGGAGGCGGACTAGCCATCCCGGTCGCGGTTGCGCGAACGATTGCGCCGCGTGCCGAAGCTCCGCGAACCGTTCTCACTGTTGGGATTGATGTTCGCGCCCACCCCGAAGAACGCGCCCACGATGGTGGCCGCCGCGCCCAGCAGGATCGGCAGCGTGGTGCGTGCCAGTTCCGTGGCGAAGTTGCCCGAGATCGCGCCCACCCACAGACCGAGCACGAGCGCGATGATGGTCAGCAGGATGAGCGAGCCGACGCCGAGCAGCACCCACGTCTGCATCCGCAGATAGTGCTTGCGGGCGGCGGTCTTCGCCTCGATCTCCGCCCGCTGGGCCAGCAGTTCCAGCTCGCGGCCGCGAGCGATCAGCTCCTTGTTGCCCGGCGTCGAACGGTCCACCCACGTGCCGTCCTCGGTGACCTCGCCTGCCGACGCACGGCGGCCGAAACGCAGCAGTCGCGACTGTTCCGGCTTGTCCGCCGGTCTCCGGGTACTCATGACGAGTCCTCGATGGGGATGAGCGCGATGAGTGGCTGATCGCTGGGTTGTTCGCCGACTTCCTCGAACCAGGTGACCTCAGCCTGCGCGACACCATCGGCGTCACGGCCGGCGGTC
Organism: uncultured Actinomycetota bacterium; assembly: GCA_963825445.1. Taxonomy (GTDB): domain Bacteria; phylum Actinomycetota; class Actinomycetes; order Mycobacteriales; family Pseudonocardiaceae; genus Actinophytocola. The sequence goes on along the minus strand of CAWGTM010000012.1, from coordinate 125,931 downwards.
GGCTCGGGGCGCGGATGGCTCGCTGCCGGGCTGGTGTCCTGCATGGCTCGCCGTTCCTTCACTGGTGTCCGGCGATGCATGGCACCGCCGGAAGCGGGACCGGAGTGAGGTGTTCGCGATGCGAACATCACTCTATAGAGCAGAGTAACTCCAGAGTGCCACATAAACAACGGCAATCGTGTGCGTAGTACGTGTTGCTTCTGTGTATGCAGCGTGCGAAACTGAGTAAGGTCGCCCTACGCTGGCGGCGGACAGGCCTTCCGAGGCTTGAGTCCGGGGCGGGATCACGAACAGGGCCAATCAGTCGTCAGGAAGTGCTGGTATGGGTGCCATGCAGCGCTCGACCCACCCGCGGGGTCTTCGCACAGATCAGGATGTGGTCATGTCGGGTAACCGCCCGGACGTCGACGAGGCTCGACAGAGCCACCCCACCCCGGAACCCAAACGGATCAACGTCGCGATCTCACCGGAGACGGTGCGCGCACTGGAAAATGTCATCGAACGCGAGGGCGTCACCCTGACCGAGGCGCTGCGGCGTCTGGTCGGCTACGGCGACTTCGTGTACCGGGCCGTCCGGGAACACGGTGAACGTCTCACCGTGTCCGGACCGGACGGCACCAGGGAAGTGATCCTGCTTTAACGGTTCTCGAGAGCGCTCCTGCGGTGCGGCTCCCGCCCGAACGGCTGGGTGGGTGCCGGGTGCTTGGGCGCTTCGGGGATCGAGCGGCTCACCGGCGCCTCGGTGATGGTGATGCGTTCGCCGTGGTGGGTCACCTCGACCGGCTCGCCCTCCATGAGCCGGTAGGTGGCCGCGTCCTGCTCGATGTCCACGGAGAACCGGCTGCCCAGGAACGTCATCCGGAACGCGATCTTCGACAGCGCGGGCGGCAGGCGGGGCGCGAAGCTCAGCTTGCCGTCGTGGTCACGCATGCCGCCGAACCCGGCGACCGCCACGATCCACGCGCCGGCCAGCGACGCGATGTGCAGGCCGTTGCGGACGTTGCGGTGCAGGTCGTGCAGGTCGGTCAGCGCCGCCTCGGCGAAGTAGTCGTACGCCAGGTCGAGGTGGCCGACCTCGGCCGCCAGCACGGCCTGCGGGCACGCCGACAACGACGAGTCCCGCACGGTCCGCGCCTCGTAGTAGGCGACGTTGCGGGCTTTCTGGTCGTCGGTGAACGCGTCGCCACGCAGGTGCATGGCCATCACCAGGTCGGCCTGCTTGACCACCTGGCGGCGGTAGAGGTCGAAGTACGGGTAGTTCAGCAGCAGCGGGTAGTTCTCCTGCGGCGTCGTCTCGAAGTTCCACTCGGCGTGCTCGGTGAACCGCTCGGACTGCGGGTGCACGTCGAGCACGTCGTCGTAGGGGACCACCATCTTGTCGGCCGCGTTGCGCCACGACTTGATCTCGTCCTCGTCGACGCCGAGTTCGCCGGCGACCTCCGGCTGACGCTCGCAGATCGCGGCCGCCTCGACCAGGTTCCGCTGCGCCATGAGGTTCGTGTAGACGTTGTTGTCCACCACGGCGCTGTACTCGTCGGGGCCGGTGACGCCGTCGATGCGGAACCCGCCGTGCACGTCGTGGTGCCCCAGCGAGATCCACAGCCGCGCGGTCTCCACCATCAGCTCGGTCGCCTGGTGACGCTCGAAGTCCTTGTCGCCGGTGGCCGCCAGGTAGCGGGCGACCGCGTCGGCCACGTCCGCGCCCACGTGGAACGCCGCCGTGCCGGCCGGCCAGTATGCCGAGCACTCGGCACCGTTGATCGACCGCCACGGGAACGACGCGCCACGCAGGTTCAGCGCGGCGGCCCGCTCGCGAGCCTTGTCGAGCGTCGAGTGCCGCCAGCGCAACGCGTCGCGTGCCGCCTCCGGCATCGTGTAGGTGAGCACGGGGAGTACGTACGTCTCGGTGTCCCAGAACGAGTGGCCGTCGTAGCCGGGGCCGGTCAGACCCTTGGCGGCGATCGCCCGGCTCTCGCCGCGGGCCCCGGCCTGCAGCACGTGGAACAGCGCGAACCGCACGGCCTGCTGCAGCTCGTCGTCGCCCTCGATGATGATGTCGGCCGAGCGCCAGAACTCGTCGAGGAACGCCCGCTGCTCGGCGATCAGCCCGTCCCAGCCGGTCTGCATGCCGCCGGAGAGCGCGGCGTCGACCTGTGCGCGCAGCGCCGGCACCGACCGCCGCGCCGACCAGCCGTAGCCCAGGTACTTGGTGACCCGCAGCCTCGAGTTGGTGGGCACGTCGACCGCCGCGGTCAGCCGCGCCAGGTCCTCCTCCGCGTGGATCTCCGTGCGCAGACCGTCGTCGGTCTCCAGCTCGTGGTCCATGGCCGCCGCCAGCCGCAGCCGCGACTTCTTCGTGCGGTGGATGAGCACCGCCCGGTAGTCCTTGGCGGCCGCGAACTCGCTGCGCAGCGGCGAACGCAGCTGCGCGGCCACGCGGGGGTCGTTGGTCTTGCGCTCGATCGGCTCGTTGGCCAGCAGGTCGGACTGGACGACCAGCTGCACCTCGCCGTCGAGCGGCTCGACCTCGTAGCGGATGGCGGCCACCGCGCGCTGGGTGAACGACACCAGCCGCTCGGTCGTGACCTTCACCCGCCGCCCGGTGGGCGACTCCCACACGGTCTCGCGCCGCAGCGTGCCGGTGCGGAAGTCCAGCACCCGGTTGTGCTCGAGTGCGCGGCCGTAGCGCATGTCCAGCGGCTCGTCCTGCACGAGCAGTCGGATGATCTTGCCGTCCGTGACGTTCACGAGCGTCTGGCCGGCCTCCGGGTAGCCGTAGCCGGCCTCCGCGTAGGGCAGCGAGTACTGCTCGTAGAAGCCGTTCAGGTAGGTGCCGGGCAGGCCGCGGGGCTCACCCTCCTCGAACGTGCCGCGCAGGCCGATGTGGCCGTTGGACAGCGCGAAGGTCGACTCGGTGCGCTCCAGCGCGTCGAGGTCGAGGTTCTTCCAGCGCAGCTCCCACGGGGAGACCTGGTATCCGTGATCGTTGTTCATCGGTTGTCCTCGAGGAGCTGGGCGAGATCGGTGACCACCACATCGGCGCCCTGTTCACGCAGGGCCTCGGTCTGACCCACGCGGTCGACACCGATGACGTAGCCGAAGTTGCCGGCACGGCCGGCCTGTACGCCCGAGAGAGCGTCCTCGAACACCGCGGCGTTAGCGGGTTCGACGTCCAGCGCCTCGGCGCCGGCCAGGAAGGAGTCGGGGGCGGGCTTGCCGCGCAGTCCCCGTTCGGTGATCACCACGCCGTCGATCCGCGCCTCGACGAACTTCGCCAGGTCGGCGGCCTCGAGCACGGCGGCGCCGTTGGCCGACGAGGTGACCACGCCGATCCGGAGGCCCGCGTCGCGCGCGGCCTCCAGATAACGGACGGAACCGGGGTAGGACTTGACCCCGCCGTCGCTGATGATCTTGTTGATCAGGTCGTTCTTCCGGTTGCCGAGACCGTGCACGGTGTTCGCGGTCGACGGGTCACTCGGCTCGCCCTCGGGCAGGTCGATGTGCCGGGACGCGAGGAACGAGCGCACGCCGTCGTAGCGGGGACGACCGTCGACGTAGCTGTTGTAGTCGTCGTCGGTGAACTCCTGGAAGCCGTCACGCGTTCTCAGGAAGGCGTCGAACGTCTCCTTCCACGCAGCGCGATGCTGCTCGGCGGTGCTGGTGAGCACGCCGTCGAGATCGAAAAGGCAGGTCGTCACATGGTCCGGGAGGCCGATCACAGGCGCACCGTATCGAGCGCAGATGAGAGCTGTCGCACACGGGGGTCGGTCCGACGATTATTGCTCAGTTATGTAGTACGCGAGCAGTGGCAGCTCGCGCCCCGGGATGGAGCCGGAGGGAACCTCACCCACGCGGATCGCGCCCATGGCTTCGTAGAAGGCCTCGGCGTACGGGTCGGCCTCGATGAGGATGCGGCGGATGCCTTCCCTTGCGGCCGTGTCGATCGCGTGGTCCCACAGTTGGCGGCCGATCCCTCGGTTCACCTGGTCGGGTTCGACGAACATGTGGCCGAGCTGGCCCTCGGGCGGGCGGCCGGCGAGGGTGTAGAAGCCGACGATCCTGCCGTCCCGCTCGGCCACCTGGGCGCGTTCTTCGGTGAGCAGTTCGGGGGTGAGGGTGAGTTCTTCGCGGCACGACTCGAGGAACGCGGCGTCGTAGCCCCAGTGGCCTTTCGAGCGCAACGCGAGGTCGCTGAGCAGGGCGGATTCGTGGTGGTGGGCGGGGCGTAGGAGCACGTCGCCAGCCTAGATGGGTCGGGACAGGTGGTCGTTGAACGTGGTGCGGCCGGTCATGGCCATGATCAGCGCGAGAGTGGGGCCTTTGACGAGCGCGCCGATGCCGGTGGTGAACGGGCCGTCGGTCGCTTCCAGGCGTAGCCCGCCGATGCGGCCCTTCGCGAGGACCACCTGATCGGTGCTCGCGTAGTACTCGGCCGTGCGGGTCAGCGTCTCGATCGGGTGGTTTCGCTGGACGCCGAGCGGCTTCCGGATGTCCGTGCCGTGGACGATCGTCTCGCCCAGCATGGCCAGTACCGGCAGCGGTGGTTTGGTCGTGCTCGTGATGACGCTCCGGAAACGGGCCAGAGTCTCGGCGGGCGAGTCGCCCAGTTGCTCGGCCAGTCGCATGGCCACCTGCTTGTCGAAGTCGAAGCGGCAGCGGATGACGCCTGCCATCCAGCGGAGTGGGGTGAGACTCGCGGACGACGTGAGGTGGGCGAGTACCTCGCGCACCGTCAGCTCGGTGCACAGCGACGTGGTCGTCCACTCCTCGGTCGTGAGGCCGGCCAGGTCGTCGGCCAGCGCGGCCCGCTCGGCGTGGATCAGGGTCCAGATCTCGTTCATGGAAGCAGGGACTCCCGCCGAGGCCGGGAATCGTCGGTCACGGGATGCCCAGATGCGCCCGCAACATCGCCTGGAACGACGCGTCGAACTTCTCGTAGCGCTCCCGAAGCCGCGCGCCCGGCCAATCGTTCGGCAGCAGTTCGTTCGGCAGCAGCGGATCGGCCAGGAAGTGACGCAGTACGGCGGCCGACACGGTGAAGCTGGTCGCCAGGTCGTCCGCGCGGTCCAGGGCGTCGTGCAGCTCGCGTGCCCGCGCCGCCCAGCCGGGCAGGTCCCACAGTATGGCGGCCAGGTCGTCGGACTCCGGGCGCCCGGAGAGGAACGTGCACTGCTCGGCCACCGGTGCCGGGCGCGGGCGGACCAGGTTGTCCGGGCGCAGCCACGTGCCCTCGCGCAGTTCGGCCAGCCGCAGTTCGGTCATCGTCTGGCGGAACGCCGTGCGGTCGGCCGCGGGACGCCGCGCGGCCGTGACCACCGCGATCTCCCACGTGCCACGCCAGCGCCGGGTCGACGGCGCACGACTCGAGTCCTGGCGGGCCTGACGGTGGCGGAGCCGGTCGGTCAGCTGGTAGTCGCCGTCGACCTGGGTGAGGTCGCCGGCCGCGACCATGCGGGACAGCGCCACCCGGATGGTGCCCTCGGCGATGTCGAACAGCTGACCCACCCGCACCAGGCTGCGTGCCGGCAGCCGCGGCGGGTGCGCGCCGAGCAGCGTGCTCAGCACGACCGACCGTGCGGTGAGCGGCCGCAGAACCTCACTCATGCCATTACGCCCTATCCTCGCGTGTTCAGAAAATGTAACATCCAGACATGGCCACACACGCGGTGACGAACCAGGTTCCCCCACTCGTCGGACACGGCGTCGGCTATGACGTCGGCGACGACCCGGCGCTCCTCGAGGGCCTGACCAGGCACGGCGCCGCGTGGGCGGTCGACGAGGTGCACGCGCTCGGCCGGCTGGCCGGCGGCGAGGAGGCCCAGGAGTGGGGCCGGCTCGCCAACGCGCACCCGCCCGTCCTGCAGACCCACGACCGCTACGGCCACCGCATCGACGAGGTCGAGTACCACCCCGTCTACCACCAACTCATGACCGTCGCGGTCGAGCACGGCCTGCACGCCACGCCATGGACCGAGCAGAAAGCGGGCACGCATGTCGCCCGCGCCGCGAAGTTCCACGTGTGGGGCCAGGTCGAGGCCGGTCACGCCTGCCCGATCTCCATGACCTACGCGGTGGTGCCGGCGTTGCGCCACAACCCGGAGTTGTCCGCGCGGTTCGAGCCGCTGCTCGCCGCCCGGCGCTACGACCCCGGCCTTCGGGCGCCCGAGACCAAGCACGGGCTGATCGCCGGCATGTCCATGACCGAGAAGCAGGGCGGCTCCGACGTCCGCGCGAACACCACGCGTGCCGTGCCGCAGTCCGACGGCAGCTATCTGCTGACCGGCCACAAGTGGTTCACGTCGGCACCCATGTCCGACGTGTTCCTGGTGCTCGCGCAGGCACCCGGCGGGCTGTCGTGCTTCCTGCTGCCCAGAGTCCTGCCCGACGGCACCCGCAACGGCATGCACCTGCAGCGCCTGAAGGACAAGCTGGGCAACAAGTCGAACGCGTCGGCCGAGGTCGAGTACGACGAGGCGGTCGCGTGGCTCGTGGGGGAGGAGGGGCAGGGCGTGCGGACCATCATCCAGATGGTCAACATGACCCGCCTGGACTGCGTGCTCGCCGGCGCGGCCGGCATGCGCCTCGGGCTCGTCGCCGCCACCCACCACGCGGCGCACCGCAGCGCGTTCGGCGGCTACCTGCTCGACGCGCCGCTCATGCGCAACGTCCTGGCCGACCTGGCGATCGAGTCCGAGGCGGCGACCACGGTCGCCATGCGCCTCGCGGCCGCCACCGACAACGCGCTGGCCGGTGACGCCGACGAGGCCCAGCTGCGTCGGATCGGGCTCGCGGTCAGCAAGTACTGGGTGTGCAAGCGCGCGTCGACACACGCGGCCGAGGCGCTGGAATGCCTGGGCGGCAACGGTTACGTCGAGGAGTCGGGCATGCCCAGGCTCTACCGCGAGGCGCCGCTCATCTCCATCTGGGAGGGCTCGGGCAACGTCGCCGCCCTCGACGTGCTGCGCGCGATGGGCGCGTCGGAGGCGTTCTTCGCGGAGGTGGACCAGGCGGCGGGCGCGGACGCCCGGCTGGACGACGCGGTGGCGCGACTGCGCAAGGACCTGGCCGGCCTGACCGACCCGGCCGAGGCGCAGGCCGCCGCCCGCCGGATGGTCGAACGGATGGCGTTGGTACTGCAGGGTTCCCTGCTGGTGCGCCACGGTCACCCGGCGGTGGCGGACGCCTTCTGCGCGTCGCGGTTGGGTGGTGACTGGGGCGTGGCGTTCGGCACGCTGCCGACCGGCGTGGACACGGCCGCCATCCTGGAACGCGCCCGCGTGAAGCTCAGTTGAGTACTGCCTCGGTTCCGAGGCTACATCTGCCCAACTGATGGTTGTGCAGTCAGTTTGGGCAGGTCACAGCGGTTGCCGTGGGGTGGCGTACGGCGGCGAACGCTTCTGCGCGTCGCGTCTGAGTGGTGACTTGGCGTGACACAACCATCAGTTGGGCAAACGTAGCCTCTGGGCCATCGACACCGGGGCAGCGTTCAGCTGAACGCCAGTTGGAGCAGGTCCCAGCGGTTGCCGTAGAGGTCGCGGAACACGGCCACCGTGCCGTACGGCTCGTGGCGCGGCTCCTCCTCGAAGTGGACACCCGCGGCGGTCATGCGCGAGTGCAGGCCGGTGAAGTCGTCGGTGTTCAGGAAGAACCCGACGCGGCCGCCGTGCTGGTCGCCAATCCGGGCCTCCTGCGCGGGGTCCGCCGCTCGCGCGAGCAGCAGGCCCGTGCCGTCGCCGGGTGGGCCCACGACGACCCACCGCTTGTCGCCCTGCGGCTCGTCCGCCCGCAGCGTGAAACCCAGGGCGCGGACGAAGAAGTCGATCGCCTCGTCGTAGTCCCGTACCAGCAACGCGACGAGTCCGAGCTGTGTCATGACGGGCATCCTGCTCCCCGCCGGCGGGCGCCTCGCCGGCGGTCCGGGCTCAGCAGCAGCCAGCGGCGCAGCCGTCTTCGGTGCAGCAGTCGTCGTTCACAGAAATCACCTCCTTCCCGGTGGACACCAGGGAACCGGCATCGGTTCCAGGCAGGGTTCGTCCGGCAGGGTCGCCACCATGCGGACGAGATCGGCACGCAGTGTGTTCAGCCGGGCGAGTTCGACGTCCAACTCGTGGATCCGGTGGCGCAGCAACGTCTCGGCCGGCTCACACGGGCACTCACCGGTGTCGCGAATGGACAGCAGCTCGCTGATCTCCCGCAGCCGCAGCCCGAGCCGCTGGCAGCCCTGGATGAACCGCAACCGGTCGACCGACTCCGGCGGAAACTCCCGGTAGCCGCCCGACGTGCGCGGCGGCGGGGGCAGCAGGCCGGCGCGCTCGTAGTAACGGATGGTGTCCGGCCCGACTCCGACGGCGGACGCCAGCTCCGCGACCCGCATCCCGGTACTCGTGGTCATGACCCGACGGTAAACCCTGGACCCGACTCCAAGGTCAAGCTCGCAGCTCAAGTGGCTGCCAGCCACACCTAAGGGGAACGGGACGCAACTCAGTCACCGGTACGTGCCGAACTGGACGACCAGCCATGGTGACCACGCGGGAGAAAATCCGGGGAGCCGGACCAGTCAGGCTCGCAGCACCCCGAGGCTGCGCTGCCGCCCCGGATACGGCATCGTCATCGGTGCCGCTGGATCTAGCCGCTTGGAGTGATGGTCGATGCCGGGTACCGAGGTGGACGTCGTCGTTGTGGGGTTGGGACCGGGCGGCGAGGACGTGGGCGCCCGGCTCGCGCGCGCCGGGTTGAGCGTGGTCGGCGTCGAAGGCCGGCTGGTGGGCGGCGAATGCCCGTACTACGCCTGCATCCCCACCAAGATGATGATCAGGGCGACCGACGCGCTCGGCGAGGCCCGCCGCGCCGACCAGCTCGCCGGCTCCGTACGGATCGAGCCCGACTGGGCGCCCGTCGCCGCGCGGATCCGCCAGGACGCCACCGACAACTGGGATGACACGGTCGCCGTCGAACGCTTCGAGAACGCCGGCGGCCGGTTCGTCCGCGGCTGGGGCCGGATCACCGCGCCCGGCGAGGTCACGGTGTCCACATCGGACGGTGATGAGGTGTTCACCACCCGCCGGGGGATCGTGCTCAACACCGGCACCGACCCGGCCGTCCCGGCGATCGACGGCCTGGCCGAGACGCCGTACTGGACCAACCGCGACGCCGTGGCCGTCGAAGAGGTGCCCGGCTCGCTGATCGTGCTCGGCGGGGGACCGGTCGGCTGCGAGCTGGCCCAGGTGTTCTCCCGCTTCGGCGCGGCCGTCACGATCGTGCAGCACGCCGACCGGCTGGTGCCGGCCGACGAGCCCGAGGCCGGTGAGCTGCTGGCGTCCACGTTCGAGGCCGAGGGCATCACCGTGCGCACCGGCCTGTCCGCGGCCCGGGTCAGCTTCGAGACCAACGGTTTCGTGGTGAAGCTCGACAACGGCGAGGTCCTGCACGCCGACCGCATGCTGGTGGCCGCCGGCCGGCGCACCGACCTGGCGAAGCTCGGCGTCGGCGCGGCCGGGCTCGACGAGTCCGCCCGCGGCATCGAGGTCGACGAGCGCATGCGGGCGGCGTCGAAGCTGTGGGCCATCGGCGACGTCACCGGCAAGGGCGCCTTCACCCACATGTCCATGTACCAGGCGCGGATCGCGGCCGCCGACATCCTGGGCGAGGACGACGCGGAGGTCGCCGACTACCGCGCCGTGCCGAGGGTGACGTTCACCGACCCGGAGATCGGCTCGGTCGGCCTGTCCGAGGCGGCCGCCCGCCAGCAGGGCATCTCCGTGCGCACCGGCGTCTCGCAGATCCCGTCGTCCTCGCGCGGCTACATCCACAAGCTCGGCAACGAGGGGTTCATCAAGCTGGTGGAGGACGCCGACCGCGGCGTGCTGATCGGCGCGACCTCCGCCGGCCCGAACGGCGGCGAGGTACTCGGCGCGCTGGTGGTGGCCGTGCACGCGGAGGTGCCGACGAAGCTCCTCAGCCAGATGATCTACGCCTACCCGACGTTCCACCGCGCGATCGAGGACGCTCTCGGCAAGCTCGCTTGATATTCCACTGTGTTAGGTCGACACTGGACCTGACACAGTGGGAGGTAGGCATGCTCATCGCCCTGCACGCGATCGCCGGGACCGTGGCGCTGCTCGCCGGCGGCGTCGCGCATCGCGGCCGTGTCCTGTTCGAGGTCTACTTCTGGGCGCTGGTCGCCTGCGTCGGGTTCCTGGTGGCCGCGGTGCTCGACGGGTGGGCGGAGTACGACGGCGTCACCCGGCCGCTGTTCGGCGCGTTCGTCGTGCTCGGGGTCGTGATGGTGGCGATGGCCGCGAGCGCGCGGCGGCTCTCGCTGTCGCCGGCCTACGTGGACCGGGTGGGCTTCACGCTCGTGGCGCTGTTCGACGCGTTCGTCGTGGTCACCGTGCTGAACCTGGGCGCGCCGGTCGCGTTGGTGGTCGGGTCCGGGGTGGCGTTGGGACTCGCCGGCCACTTCGTCCTTCGCGCGGCCAAGGCCGGGCTGGTGCCGGTTACGTCTTGATGATCTTGTCGAGCGTGCGCAGGCACATGCCGAGCGCGTCATGCTTCGGGGTGCCGTGCATGCGGGTCATCTCCCAGGCCGTGTACTGCAGGCTCCACACCAGTTGCTGGAACCAGAGCGCGTCCAGTTCCGGGTCGATGGTGCCCTCGGTCTGACCGCGGTGGACGAGGCCGAGCAGCGCCCGGTCGGACTCCGACTCCTCGCCCCACGTCTCGTCGTCGAGCATCTCGGGCACCGTGAACATCAGCATGAACACATCGCCGAACTCGAAGTACTCCTGGCAGAGCCTGCGCATCGCCTCGGGGGCCGTGCCCTCGTCGACCCTGGCCCGCCGGGTGGAGGCGTCGATCTTCTCGAGCGCGTCGCAGCTGATGGCCTTGAGCAGCTCGGAACGCTCGGGGAAGTAGCGGTGCACGGTCGTGCGGCCGACGTTCGCGGCCGTGGCGATGTCGCCGAGCGAGGCGCTCGAGTTCTGGGTCAGCGTCACGACGGCCGCGTCGAGGATCGCACGGCGGGTCCGTGACCTCGCGCCGCTCTCGGCGACCACGCTCTGTGCCTCGCTCATACGCAGAACCGTACTCCCTGACCCATGATGGAACCAAATTGACAACTTTGGAACAATCTGTTCCACTTTTGAGCATGGATACTCCACAACCACGGCTGGGGCGACTTCGGTTGCTGTGGTCCTTCGCCAGACCTCACCGCCCGGCACTCGCCCTCGGTCTCGTGCTGGCACTCGTCGGGTCGGCCGCCGGTCTGGCCACCCCGATGGTCACCAAGTGGGTGCTCGACTCACTCGGTGGCTCGACGTCGTTGCTGTGGCCGGTGGTCACGTTGCTCGGCCTGTTCGTGGTCGGCGCGGTGATCTGGGGCGCGCAGTGGATCGTGCTCGGCACGGTCGGGGAGAAGGTCGTGCTCCGCACCCGCGAGTCGATGGTGCGGCGGTTCTTCGGCGCGACCGTGCCTGAGGTGACCAGCCGGCCGACGGGGGAGCTGGTCACCAGGGTCACGTCGGACACGTTGCTGCTGCGCGAGGCCGCGTCGTCCAGCGTGATCGGCCTGATCAACGGGTTCGTCACGCTCGTCGGCACGCTCATCCTCATGAGCGTGCTCGACATGGTGCTGCTGGGCACCACGGTCGCGTCGGTGATCATCGTGGCGATCCTGTTCATGCTGCTCATGCCGGGGATCGCGAAGGAGCAGGAGAAGGCGCAGGAGAAGATCGGCAGGCTGGGCGGTGTGCTCGAGGGGGCGCTGCGGGCCATCCGCACGGTCAAGGCGAGCCGCGCGGAGAAGCGGCAGTCGGACCGGATCATGGACGACGCGGCGGCGTCCACCCATCACTCGATCCGCGCGGTGCGGCGCGAGGCGTTCGCCTGGGTGATCGCGTGGTCGGGCATTCAGTTGGCGATCGTGCTGATCCTGGGGATCGGGGCGTGGCGCGTCGGCGAGGGGTTGCTCGAGGTGTCGAGCCTGATCGCGTTCCTGCTCTACGCGTTCGCTCTCATGGGGCCGATCACCGAGCTGAGCCAGAACGTGACGGCGTTGCAGTCGGGCATCGCGGCCGCCGGACGCATCCGGGAGGTGGACAGCATCGAGGTGGAGGTCGACCCGGTTGTCGTGCGCTCCGGTGCGCCGGTGGTCGACGGTCCGGTGCTGGAGCTGCGTGGCCTGACCGCGGGTTACGGCACCGCCGAACCGGCCGTGCGGGACATCGACCTGGTCATTCCCCGGCGCGGACACACGGCGATCGTCGGCCCGTCCGGCGCCGGCAAGACCACGCTGTTCTCGTTGATCATGCGGTTCCTGGAGCCGCGCGACGGTGAGATCCTGCTGGACGGGCAGTCCTACCGGGGGTACACGTTCAGCGAGGTGCGGGCGCGGCTCGCGTACGTCGAGCAGGAGACGCCGATCGTGCCGGGGACCATTCGCGACAACCTGCTGTACACCCATCCGGACGCGACGGAGGAGGAGGTGCGGGCGGCTCTGCGGGAGGTGCGGCTGGACGAGAAGATCTCGTCACTGGAGTCCGGTTTGGACACTTCGCTGACGTCGTCCTCGGTGTCCGGGGGCCAGCGGCAGCGGATCGCGCTGGCTCGGGCGATTCTCCGGGCGCCGGAGATTCTGCTGCTGGACGAGGCGACCGCGCAGGTCGACGGACGTACGGAGTCCGCCATCCACGACTGCATCCGCAACCGGGCGCGGGAGGGGGCGGTGATCACGGTCGCACACCGGCTGTCGACGGTGATCGACGCGGACACGATCGTGGTGATGGACGAGGGGCGGATCCGGGCGCAGGGGACGCACGAGTTCCTGCTGGCCACGGATGCGTTGTACCGGGAGCTGGTCGAGGCGCTGCGCATCGCCGGGGAGGGGGACCGGGCCGAGCCGGCCTCGGTCTAGCGCCCCGACCTTCGGGGGCGTCGGCACGGGAGGGCCGGCGCCCCCGCGAGTCGTACGTTGCGGACAGCGAGTCGTACGTTCTCGACACCGAGCCGTACCGTCCGGCCGGCGAGTTCGCTGTCGCACGGTACGACTCGGTGTCCATTGGGTACGACTCGGCGTCGAGACGGTACGACTCGGGTTTCGTACTAGGTGAGTGGGACCGGGGGTGGGCGGTCGCAGGTGCTGGTCACCGTGACCGTTGAGCCCTGGGAGGCCGCTTCCAGCAGGGATTCCATGACGTCCAGGACGTGGTAAGCCAGTTCACCGCTCGCACGATGCGGGGTGTCTGACGCCAACGCGGCGGCCAGGTCTGCCACTCCGCAGCCTCGACCGGCGCCTCGATAGCCCGCGGTCTCCGGGACCTGAGTCCACTGTGGAGCGTCCGGGCGATACAACCGCACCGGGCCGTCGAAGTCGTTCGGGTCCGGGACCGAAACCGAGCCCTCCGTGCCGTACACCTCTATGCGTGGCAGGGTGGCCGCCCAGATGTCGAAGCTCATCATCAGCGTCGAGATCGCACCGCTCTCGTGTTCCAGCGTGCCCGTCACGTGCGTCGCCACCTCCACCGGGAACGTAGTGCCCTGCGTAGGTCGTGCGGGTGGACCGTGGGGTCGAGGTCATGCCCGTCACCCGTCGGATCGGGCCCAGCAGCGTTGCCAGTGCTGACAGGTAGTACGGGCCCATGTCCAGCAGGGGGCCGCCGCCCGGTTGGTAGTAGAACTCGGGCGCCGGGTGCCAGCGTTCGTGGCCCGGTGTCACCATGAACGCCGTCGCCGCCACCGGGGTGCCCAGCGAACCGGAGTCGATGACCTGGCGCGCGGTCTGGACGCCCGTGCCCAGCACCGTGTCCGGAGCGCAGCCCACTCGGACGCCCGCTGCCGCGGCGGCCTCCAGCACCGACGAGGCCTCCACTGTGGACAGTGCCAGCGGCTTCTCGCCGTACACGTGTTTGCCCGCGGCTATCGCGGCCAGCGCCACCGGGGCGTGGGCGGCCGGGATGGTCAGGTTCAGCACCAGGTCCACCTCGTCCGCCGCGTACAGCGCCGCCGGGGTCAGTACCCGGATGCCCTCCACCGACAGCGCGGGGTTCTGGTCCGCGACCGCCACCACTTGCACGCCCGGCAGTCGGGGGAGGGTGTCCAGGTACTGCCGGCTGATGGTGCCCAGTCCGACGATCCCCACTCTCAGCGCGTCGCCCACACCAGACCTCTCGTGATCATCTCGTGGACCGCCGGGACCTCCAGGTCGGCCATGCGGTGGCCGATCGTCGTCACGAACACCCGGCCGGTGCCGTGCCGTCGCGTCCACGTCACCGGCATGGTCGGCGTGCCCACGCCCGGCAGGTCCGGATCCTCGACGAACGTCGTTGCCGCCAGTACCTCGTTGCTCGGGTCGGCGTGCACGTAGTACTGCTCCGTCTCGATCTCGAACGGGCCCAGGTCGGCCAGCCAGCCCGTCGGGCGCACCTCGTAGCGGACGAACTCCTTGTGGTGGTGGATGAACTGCCCGCCGGTCAGCAGGTGGTAGCGCGGCTGATCGCGGAACGCGTCGACCACCCCGCCGTGCCAGCCGGCGAAACCCGTGCCCGCGCGGACGGCGGTCGAGAGGCCGGCCAGTTGTTCGACCGTGATGGTGCCCATGGTCCAGCACTGGACGATCAGGTCCACGCCCGACAGGTCGTCGAGATACGCGTCCAGAGTGGACGATCTCGCCACCTCGTAGCCCCGGGAGGACAGTACGTCCGCGTACCGGTCGGTGGTGGCCACCGGATCGTGGCCCTCCCATCCGCCGCGAACCAGAAGTGCACGCAACGCCGTCACCGCCAGCCGTGTTCGGGTCGGAAACCGAGCAGGTCGTAGCCCCGGCCGACGTCGAACACGGTCTCGAAGCCGGCCGGCTCCCGCTCCACCACTGTATCCGGGTGATAGCGGGCGATCAGTTCGGCCGTGGGGACCAATGCCGTCGTGTCCGGCGCGGCCACTGTGATCACCGGTGCGCCCACCAGGTCGGCGGTCAGCGCGGCGGCGACGGCGCGGGCGGCGTCGGTCGTGTGCAGCCACGCCCACAGCCCGCCGCGGTCGGCGCCCGGGTCGGCGTGGATCGGGCCGAGATGCCTGGTCAGCCGCTCGCCCGAGCCGACGAACGGGAACCGCAGGCTCACCACCGTCAGGTCCCACGCCCGGCTCGCGGTGGCCGCGACCAGCTCGCCGACCTGCTTGGACAGACCGTAGACGTCGTCGCCCACGTACGGATGCGCGTCGGTCACCGGCACCGACAGCGGCGAGACACCGCGGGCCGACCACGCGAAGCCGAACGCCGACGCGCTGGAGATGCTGACCACGCGCCGGATCCCCGCCCGGCCGGCCAGGTCCAGCACGTGGAACGTCGACTCCACGTTGTTGCCGAAAGTTTCGTGCGGCGGGTGGCTGATCGGTTCGGGAATGGCCGCCGCGTGCACCACCGCGTCCATCCCGGCGAGCGCGGTGTCCACCACGGCCCGGTCACGGAGATCGCCGTGCTCGCGATCGTGTGCCCGCACGTCGTGTCCCGCCGCGCCCAGGAACGCGACGATCTCCGTGCCCAGCGTGCCGTTCGCCCCTGTGACCAGGACCTTCACTGTGCTCCTCAGCCTTTCACCGCGCCGACCAGGCCGTTGACGAAGTACCGCTGCAGGAACACGAACAACACGATCACCGGCAGCACGATGATCAGCGAGGCGGCCATGATCACGTTGTACTCGCGGCGACGTCATGGCCGTCAGGCTCTGCAGACCGAGTGGCAGCGTGTACGTCGAAGGGTCGTTCAGCGACACCCGCGACAGCACGTACTCGTTCCACGTCGGCACGGCCGTCAGCAGCGCGATGGTGATCAGCGCGGGCTTGCGACACCGGCAGGTAGATGGACAGGAACGTGCGCAGCTCACCGGCGCCGTCGCAGCGGGCCGACTCCCGAAGCTCGGCCGGCACCGACCGGAACGCGTTGGTGAGCAACAGGATCGACAGCGGCGCCGTGCCGTTCACGAACGGCAGCACGATCCCCAGATGTGTGCCGAGGATGCCCAGCTCCTGCTGCAGGATCACCACCGGCAGCAGCACGGTGATACCCGGCACGAACAGCAGCGAGATGAACCCGCCGTAGATCACCTTGCGGCCGGGGAAGTGCAGCACCCCGAACGCGTACGCGGCCAGCGAGTACACCACCAGCACGCCGAGCACCGTGGCGCCCGTGACGATGAGGCTGTTGAGGAAGTACGACGGGAAGTCGAGTTCGGTCCACGTGCGGCCGAACGTGTCGAGCGTGGGGGAGTCCGGGACGAGGCCGGCATCGGCGAACACATCGCGGTTCGTCTTGAACGCGCCGGACACCATCCACGCGAACGGGTAGAGGCTGACCACCGCGTACAGGCCCAGCAGGACATATGTGCCGACGCGGGCCTTCATGTGCGGCTCCGCAGCATCCGCAGGTTCACCGGCGGCCAACACCACGGCCAGCACGAACAGCAGCCAGCCCAGGCACTCGCGAGCCCCAGCGTCGGGCGCAGGTCGGAGAAGAACGCCCACTTGTACGCCTGGAGCCCCAGCACGTTCGTGGTGCCGCCGGGCCCGCCGTTCGTCATGATCAGGAAGATCTGGAAGCCCTGCAACGCGTCCCGGACGTTCAGCAGCACCACGGCGGCCGTGGTCGGCGCGCAGCAACGGCCAGATCACCGATCGTGACGGTCCGCAGTGCCGCCCGCACCGTCCACTTTGGCCGCGTCGAGGATCGCCGGGTCGAGCGACTGCAACGCCGCCAGGTACAGCAGGATCGCGATGGGATGGACGACCACGCCATCACGGCGATCAGCGTGGGCAGCGCGGTCGACGGGTTGCCGAGGAAGCCCTGCGGCTGCTGCAGCGAACCGAGCCCGAGCAGCGCCGAGCACGGCGTTGAGCGAGCCCTGCGGCTGCAGCACGTAGGTCCACGCGTAGAACACGGCGATGCCCGTGGTGACGAACGGCAGGAAGAACACCGTCCGCAGCGTCGAGCGCAGCACCCGGATCCGGTTGAGCGCCAACGCGATCGGCAGCCCGACCACCACCGCCAGCACCGGCACGCCGATCATCACGAGCACGGTGTTGAGCGCCGGCGTCGTGGACGAGCGGCGCGAGCGCGGGGTCGCGGTAGAGCAGGTCGAGGTAGTTGTCGAACCCGACCCAGATCCATTCGGGCGTGAAGCCGTTCCACCGGGCGAAGCTCAGCAGCAGCCCGTAGCCGACCGTGTAGACGCCCATGCACCGCGAACAGCACGGTCGCCGGGAGGATGAAGGCGTAGCCGGTCAGCGACTCACGCAGCCGGTAGCGCCGCCGGGTGCGGCGCGGCGGCGGTTCAACCAAAGTCACCCTGCCACGAGGTGGCCACGATCGTGCCGAGCTCGCGGTTGGTGGCCGCGCCGGTCGCTCTCGCTTCAGCGGGGACATCCGGATCAGCGCCTCACCGGCTGTGGTGTCCACATAGGCCGGGCGAAGAACGTCACGTCCGCCGGGTCGTAGGCGCCCGGCGGCCGGCGCTGCCGAAGATCGTCTGTCATCGCCGCCAGGTCCGGGCCGAGCAGCTCGTCGGCCTCGTCGCCGAGGTCGGTGCCCGGCAGGTCGAGCGACGCCTGGGCGAACGCGCCGGCCTGCTTCGGCGTGGTCAGGTACTCCAGCCACTGGACGCGCCGCGTCGGTCTTCTCGGTCTGCGCGGACATCGACAGCCCGGTCAGCGCCAGCGGCGCGAGGCCGAGCTCGACTCCGCGCCGCCCTCGGCCGCCGGGACGCCGAAGTAGACGACCTCGCTCGGGTCCATGCCGCCCTGCTGGATCGCGGCGAGCGTGAACGTGCCGCCGAGCACGAACGCCGACTTGCCCTGCGCGAACGCGCGGTCCGCGTCGTCGATGCCCAGCGTCTGCGTGCCGGGCGTCCAGTACGGAGTGAGCTGGTCGTACAGCTCCAGCACCTTCTGCCCGTTCGGGCTGCCCCACGCCTTGCTCGGGTCGTTGCCGAACAGCGCCTGGTAGCCCTCCTTGCCGAGGTAGGCGTAGGCGAGCGGCTGCAGCATCCAGTTGAAGCCGGTGGTCGGCGCCTTCAGCCCGACCGTCAGGCCGCCCTGTCGCCGGGTCGCTCGCGGTGCACCGCCTTGAGCCAGGCGATGAACTCGCGCCCAGGTCGTCGGGGTCTGCGCCGGGTCGAGGCCGGCCGCCTCGAGCTTGCTCTTGTTGGCGTAGACGACGCCGAACGTGCCGATGGTGAACGGCACGCTGAACAGTTGGCCCGTCTCGATGCCCGCGTCGGGCGCCTCCGGCTTGGTCGAGCGCTGGTAGCGGGCCTCGTCGACCTTGCCGGCGTCGGCGACGCCCTCGATGAACTGGCCGCGCCACGCCTCGTCCACGCTGGCGCTGAAGTCGGCGAGGATGCCGGAGCCGCCGAGCACGAAGTCCTCGCCGGCCGCGTGCACCTCGAACACGTCGGCCAGATCACGGCTCTGCGCGGCGGTCTGGAGCTTGCTCTTGAAGACGTCGTCCGGGGTGTAAGCGCGTGACCTTGACCGTGATCCCGGTCTCCTCCTTGAAGTCCGGCCGCCGCTGCTCGAGCGGTTCGACGTGGGCCTGTTTGAAGGTCCACATCTCCAGGGTGTTCGCGACCGCCGGCGTCGTCGTCGCCACCGCACGCGGTGGCGAGCAGGGCGGTGGCGACGAGCGTGGTGAGAAGTCCTGTGGTGACGACGACGTGGAGCGCACGTGTCCTCCAACCTCGAGTGTCGGAGACGAAAAGTGGGCCGACTTTAACATGTTAAACGCCGTATCAACTTTGACATGTTAAAGTTGCTGCGCATGGCCGCACCGCTCTACCAGCAGGTCAAGCAGGCGCTGCTGGCCGACATCGCGGCCGGCCGCTACTCGCCGGGCCGGCCGTTCATCACCCAGCGCGAGATCTGCGAGCGCTTCGACGTCAGCCACGCCACGGCGGTCCGCGCGCTGAACGACCTCGCCGCCGAGGGCCATCTGGTGCGCCGGCGCGGGCAGGGCACGTTCGTGGCCGACGGAATCCGACACGCCGGCCGACCGGCACGATCGCCTGCATCCTGCAGCACCACGGCCCGCACGTGTCGCAGCTGCTCGCCGGGGTCGAGGCGGCGTGCGCGGAGTTCGGCCACCGGCTGTTCCTGCGGCACTGCGAGGGCGACCCCGAACGCGAGGAGCAGGCGCTGCGGCAGGCGCTCGACCAGGGCGTCGACGGGATCATCATCTACCCGGCCGAGGGTGGCGACATCTACCGGCGCGTACGCCGAGGTGCGGCAACGTGGCGTGCCGCTGGTGATGGTCGACCGCTACCGGCCCGACCTGGCGACCGACGCCGTGGTCGCCGACAACTTCGCGCGCGGGCAGAGCGGCTGACCGACGAGCTGATCGCCGCCGGACACCGGGTGATCGCGACGCTGTGGGACGAGGTCGACGTGACCAGCGTGCGCGACCGGCTCGCCGGGCACCTGCATTCGTTGCGGCAGCACGGGATCTCCGGTGCGGCCCGACCTGACCGTGTTGCGGCACTACCGCAACGCCAGCCGGAGACCGAACGGCTGGCGGCATTGTCCGAGCTGCTCGCGGGCCCGCAGCCCCCGACGATTTTCCTGTGCGCCAACGGTTATGTACTCGCCGACGGCGGCCCAGGACCTGATCGCGCTCGGGTAGAGATCCCGGGCGAGGTGGATCTGGCCGGCATGGACGACGCCGGCCCCTTCGACGTGCTCCCGTTGACCGCGGCGGCGGTTGTCCTGCCGTCGCGCGACATGGGGGAGCGGGCCATGCGCCTGCTGCACGACCGCATCACGGGTTCGGGCGAGGGCCCCGAACAGGTGGTGCTGCCCATCACCGTCCGAACACGACAGTCGGCCGCCGCGCACCTGCGGGTGGTCGGGGCTCCCAGAGAGCCCGTATAGCCGGATTTCACCCCTGCAACATGATCTACTACGGGAGTAGATGATGGAAATCTCACGGCGTTCCTTCGTTGGTCTGGCCGCGGCGGGAGCCGCCGCCGTTTCCCTACCCGCCAACGCATCCGCGACACCCCGGCCCATGGCGAGCCCGCCGGGCGACGTGGTCGGCAAGATCACGGTCGGCTACCAGGGCTGGTTCGCCTGCATCGGCGACAACTCGCCGATCAACGGCTGGTGGCACTGGAGCGACAACTGGGGTCAGCCGCCGTCGCCGAGCAACAACGCGATCAAGGCGTGGCCGGACGTGCGCGAGTACACGTCCACCTACCACTCGGCCTACCCGAACCTCAACAACGGCCAGCAGGCCAGGCTGTTCTCCAACCACGACCAGCAGACGATCGACACGCACTTCCGGTGGATGCGGCAGTACGGCTGCGACACCGCCGCGCTGCAACGGTTCAACCCGGTGAGCGGCGAGGGCGCCATCCGCGACGCGGTCACCGCCAAGGTGCGCACGGCCGCCGAACGGTACGGCCGCAAGTTCTACATCATGTACGACGTCACCAACTGGACGAACATGCAGTCCGAGATCAAGGCGGACTGGTCGAACAAGATGCGCGCGTACACGTCCTCGCCCGCGTATGCCCGGCAGAACGGCAAACCCGTGGTCGGCATCTGGGGCTTCGGCTTCAACGACGGCGGCCGGCCGTTCAGCGCGGGTGCCTGCCAGGACGTCATCAACTGGTTCAAGGGCCAGAACGTCTACCTCATGGGCGGCGTGCCCACCTGGTGGCGCAACGGAGACGGCGACTCGCGGCCCGGCTTCGGTGACGTGTACCGGTCCTTCCACATGCTCTCGCCGTGGATGGTCGGCCGGATCTCCTCGCCTGCCGACTCCGACAACTTCTACACCGTGGCCAACGCGCCGGACCAGGCGGAGTGCGACCGGCTGGGGATCGACTACCAACCCTGTGTGCTGCCGGGCGATCTGGCCGAACGGCAGCGGCGCCACGGCGACTTCATGTGGCGGCAGTTCTACAACATGGTGCGCGTCGGGGCGCAGGGGATCTACATCTCCATGTTCGACGAGTACAACGAGGGCAACCAGATCGCGAAGACCGCGGAGAACGGCGGCTTCGTGCCGAGCGGCTCGGGTCTGTGGGCGCTCGACGAGGACGGCACGCCCTGCTCGGCCGACTACTACCTGCGGCTGACCGCTGATGGCGGGCGCATGCTGAAGCGGCAGATCGAGCTCACTCCGAACCGGCCCACCTCGCCGGTGTAAGTGCCCTGCATCACTTCTCGAGGACCGAACCGGCACACTGTGGTTGAAACCGCGCGAAGTGGGTACTCGCGCCGTAACAGGTGGGTCGCGGATTCGGGAAGGTGCGCCATGAGGGATACGTTCCACTCCGAGTTGAACGAGTTACGCGAGCAGCTCGCCGCGATGTGCGAGCTGGCGGCGGCGGCCATGCGCCGGTCCGGTGAGGCCGTGCGCACGGCCGACCGCGAGCTGGCGGCCGGCGTGGTGGACGGCGACGAGGTGCTCGACAAGGCCCGCGACCGGTGCGACGAGCACGCGCAGAGCCTGCTGGCGCTGCAGGCACCGGTCGCCGGTGACCTGCGGATGGTGCTGGCCGCCGTGTACTGCGCCGACAAGATCGAGCGGATGGGTGACCTGGCCGCACACGTCGCCGACGCGGTCCGTCGCCACGAGACGGGCCGCCCGGTGCCGGCCGAGCTGGCCGAGACGTTCGCCGAGCTGGGTTCGGTGACCGCCGGCATGGCGGACCGGCTGGTGACGCTGGTACGTGAGCCGTCGGCCGACGGGTTCGCCGAGCTGCACCGCACCGACCACAAGGTCGACGAGCTGCACGCGTCCGTGCTCGCCGCGATCACCGGGCCCGACTGGGAGCACGGCGTGCGCTGCGGGACGGGCCTCGCGCTGCTCGCCCGCTTCTACGAACGCTACGGCGACCAGGCGGTTTCTGTTGCGAAGCGGTTGGCATTCGCGGCAACGGGGGAGACGCCCAGGCTCGCGCGGCGCTAACCTGTACCTGCTCGGTGAAGCAGCCGCCGCGCACTAGTGATTCACGGTGTCTCGGGAGCTGACCCATGCGAGCCAGACGTGTCGTGCTTGCCCGCCGTGGGTCCGCGCCGGCCGATCGCCGCAACGACCTGTCCCTGCACACCGAGCCGTATGCCGACGACGTCATGATCGTGACGGTCACCGGCGAGATCGACCTGTTGACCGCTCCGGCGCTGGCCCGCGTCATCGCCGCGCAGCGCCGCCCGGTGCTGGTGCTCGACCTGCGGGGTGTGCGGTTCTTGGCGGCCAAGGGCCTGACCGTGCTGCTGAACGCCGCCCTGGAGGCGGCCGCCAACGGCCGGGCTTTCGGCGTGGTCATAGGACCGGGCCCGACGACGCGGGTGATGGCGGTGACCGGTCTGACCACGGCGATCCCCACCTACGCCACGGTGGGGGCGGCGGTGCACGACCTGCGCGAGTGACCGCGCACCGCTGCCTCGGAGGTCACCGCCTGCGGAGTGCCTTGTTCGTCAGCGCGGGGGCACTGAAGTAGCTGTCCGCGCGGTTGAGGTCCGTGCCGGGCGGCACGATCTCGTCGATCCGGTCCAGGACGTCCTCGGTCAGCACGGTGTCCGCGCCGGTCAGGAGGCTGTCCAGCTGGTCCATGGTCCGCGGGCCGATGATCACCGACGTGACGGCCGGGTGGGCCAGCACGAAGCCGACCGCCAGGTGGGGCAGCGGCAGGCCGGCGTCGGCCGCCAGCTTCGTCAGTTCACCGACCGCGGCCAGCTTGGCCGCGTTCTCCGGCAGCGACGGGTCGAACTTGTGGGCCTCGGTCACCGTCCGCCCGCCGTCGCGGGACGTGATGTCCGACGAGGTGCTGTACCGGCCGGACAGCCAGCCCGCCGACAGCGGACCCCAGGTCAGCACGCCCATGCCGTACTTCTCCGTGGTCGGCAGCACGGCCGCCTCGACGCCGCGGGCGAGGATCGAGTAAGGCGGCTGCTCAGTGCGGAACCGCACGTGCCCGCGTTGCTGGGAAACCCACTGGGCCTCGACGATCTGCTCGGCCGGGAACGTGGAGCTGCCGACCGCGCGCACCTTGCCGGCCCGCACGAGGTCGGTCAGCGCGGCGAGCGTCTCGTCGATGTCGGTGGCCGGGTCGGGGCGGTGGATCTGGTACAGGTCGATGTAGTCCGTGCCCAGGCGCCGCAGGCTGTTCTCGATCTCGCGGACGAGCCAGCGCCGGGAGTTGCCGCCGTGGTTGGCGTCCTCGCCCATCGAGCCGTGGGCCTTGGTGGCGAGCACGACGTCGTCGCGGCGGCCCTTGAGCGCCTTGCCGACGATCTCCTCCGACTCGCCGGCCGAGTAGATGTCGGCCGTGTCGACGAAGTTGATGCCCGCCTCGAGCGCCCGGTGGATGATCCGCACGCTCTCGTCGTGGTCGGGGTTGCCGAGTTTGCCGAACATCATGGCGCCGAGCGCGTACTCGCTCACCGAGATGCCCGTGCCGCCGAGGGTCCTGCGCTTCATGTGGGTACTGCCTCCGTTTGCTTGTGGTACCTCCACCTTCCGCGCGTCCCGGGTGGGCTGCCAGGTACGGCTCAACCTGGGTCTGTCAGGGCCAGGTTGGGGATAATGGAGCCCATGGGCCATGTCGAGGACGAGATCACCCCGTTCCTGAAGGCACGCCGCGCCGCGATCGACCCGGCCGAGCTGGGGTTGCCGGACGGGCCGGGCCGGCGGCGGGTGCGGGGTCTGCGTCGCGAGGAGGTGGCCCAGCGCGCCGGCATCAGCGTCGACTACTACACACGCATCGAGCAGGGCCGTGCGCCCGCCATCTCCGACTCGGTGCTCGACGCGGTGGCCAGGGCGTTGCGGCTCTCCGAGGCCGAGCACACCTACCTGCGCAACATCACGATGCCGCACCGGCGCAGCGGTGCCTGCGCGGTGGTGCCCCGATCGCGGGTGCGACCCCAGGTCCAGCAGCTGCTCGACGCGATGGGCGACACCGTGCCGGCCATGGTGGTGGATGTGGCCATGGATGTCCTCGCGTGGAACCGGCTGGCCGCCCTCGTGCAGTTCGACTACGACGCGCTGCCCGAGTCGGACCTGAACGCGGCGCGGCTGCTGTTCACCCACCCGGACGCCCGCTCGAGGTATCCGGACTGGGCCGACATCATCGAGGACACGGTGGCCAACCTGCGTGCGGCGATCGGCCGTTCGCCCGACCAGCCCCGCCTGCACCACGTGATCTGGCAGCTGCGCGAGGAGAGCCCGGAGTTCCGCGAGCTGTGGGAACGGCAGTCGGTGCGGGTGGCCAACCACGGGACCAAGCGCATCGTGCACCCGGAGGTGGGGGAGCTGGTGCTGACCTTCGAGGCGTTCGAGCTACCGGGCGACCCGGAGCAGCGGCTGTGCACCTACACGGCGCCGAAGGGCTCACTGACGGAGGAACGCCTGCGGGCACTCATGGCACCGGCCGCGGTGTGACGCCGCGCAGCAGGTTCTCCGGCAGGTAGGGCGACGACACCTCGACCGGCAGCCCGGTCCGCTGTCCCAGTACCGCGAGCGCCAGGGGTGCGATCGCCACGAAGCCGTCGGGGTCGTCCGTGCGGTCGGGTTCGCGGGTCCAGTACCGGCGGTAGTGGGTCAGCGCCCGTTCCAGGCTCGCCGCGAACTTGTCCGGCAGGCCGCGGAACAGGAAGTAGAACAGCTCGACCGGCGGGTAGTTCAGCATCAGCACGGCGTCCGCCGGCACGTCGGAGGACTGGTCGGGGTCGGTCCCGTCCATGGCGGGCGTGAACATGGCGGGCGTGACGTGCTCGCCGCGCAGGTATGTCCGCACCGACCGCACCCACGGGTTACTTGTACGCGCTGTGCTCCGCGCTCCACGCCCGCAGCCGCTCCTCAGGAACCGCGCAGGGCCGGGCCACCCGGTCCTCGTCGCGGGCGATCACCGCCAGCCACACGGTGTGCAGCCAGATGCCGGCGTACGGGTCGTCGCCGGAGAGCGCCGTGAACCGCAGCTCCCGGCCACCTGGCGTGCGGCGTGCGCGGCGTCCACGTCGTGGCGTTCCACCGTCATGATCGACACGCGGCGAGGTTACAGATGCAACAGCCCCTGATAGATGCGCTCCAGCAGATCCATGGACGGCTTGGCGTCGCCCACCACCGCTGTCTCGTGGACCCGCAGAACCCCCAGTTCCACCAGGTCGCCGATCAGGATCTTCGCCACGCCCAGCGGCATCTTCAGGTGCGCGGCCACCTCCGCCGTCGAGCGCGGATCCCGGCACAGGCCACAGATCGTGCGGTGGTCGGTCTGCATGGTGCGTTCGTCGAACCGGGCCTGCGCCGGGATCGACAGCAGGGTCTCCAGCTCGAGCGCGTACATCGGCCTCGTGCGGCCGCCGGTGCGGGCGTAGGGCCGCACGAGCGTGCCGGGGTCATCGTCGACGTCCACGTTCAGCACAGGCTCCCGCCACACGGGTTCCGGTCGGGGTGCCGGCGTGGGCGGGCGTACCCGCCGCGGCGGCGGAACGGGGTCCGCCGGCCGTGGCAGGAAGTCGTGATCCGCCCACGCTTGGTAGTCACCCCAGCCGCCGAAGTGAAATTGGTGCGGCTGCGGCCGAACCAACCATCTCACCACCAACCACGCCAGGCCCCGACGATTCAGAATGTCTCGGAATGGCAACATAAGCACAGTCCGTGGCTGGCAGCAATCAGCGGTTTGACGCAATCACGGAGCGCGTGTCCGCTACTCCGTGTAGTGACCACCCGCGGTGGGCGGCACGCGGCGCGGGGCCACGAGGACGAACGCGGCGATGACAGCCATCCCACCAGCACCGATCCACGAAATCCAGTGGATTCCCGTGACGAACGACCGGCTCGCGGCGATCAGCCGACGCCGCGGATGCGTCAATACCTCTGCGCGTACCAGGTCGGGGATTCGCCGAACATGGCCCTGAAGTCGCGGACGAAGTGTGCCTGGTCGGCGTAACCGAGGTCGGCCGCCAGCGCCGCCCACTCGATCTCCGCGCCCTTCGCCAGCCGTTCGGTCACCTCGTGCAGGCGGTAGCGGCGGATCACCCATTTCGGCCCGACGCCCACGTGCTCGGCGAACAGCCTCTGCAGCCCCCGGACGGACAGGCCCGCCTCGGCGGCCACCGCGTCGACCCTGGTCAGGTCCGGCTTCGCGATGATCCTCTCGACGATGGCTACGGCGTCCGAGGCGTCCGAGGCGTCCGAGGCTTCCGAGGTTCGCGGATCGGGCTCGGGCAGGTGCGCCATCAGGAACTCCTCGACGGTCGCCACCTCCACCGGATCCGGCAGCGCGCCGCCGAACACCTCGGCCGCGGGGATCGACCGGTCGGTGATGGTGGAGACCGACGCGCCCAGGAACGGCCGGAACGCGCCCGGCCGGAACGCCACACCGAACCGCCCGCCTCGGCCCTCGAGGACCTTGGTCTGGTGGCGACTGGAGACCCCGTGCACCATGGCGCCGTCGTCGTCGGAGAACGTGAGGTGCACGTTCGGGTACGGCACGATCTTCTGCCGGTAGGGCTCGGTGTAGTCCCACGAGACCACCCAGAAGCGGTCGACGTGGACGGCGAGCGCGGGCGAGGGCGCCGGGTAGGCGTGGTGCTGGAACCGCCGCCACGCGCTGTTCAGCTCGCGGGGATCCCTGGACACCGCCCGATTCTAGAGTTCGGAGAGGTCCTCGGCGTCCAGGCCCAGGTCACGCCGCATTTCCGCGCGCAGCACGCGGTAGTTGATCTGCGCCTTGTCCCATTCGGGGCGCAGCTTGGTCGGGTCGGCCTCGTCCTTGAGGATCTGCCGGACGAGGTACATGCGGGGGAGGATCGCCTTCGACAACAGGACGCGGACGGCCTCGGGGGCGTGGAGGTTGACCGGGCCGAGTGCGCGACGGGTCTCGCCGGCGGCTTCCGTCAGGTCGTCCCGGTTGATCGGCTGGGCCGTCTCGCGGGCGTTCCGGTTCTCGAACAACACCATGTCGAAGGCCTCGATGACACCGATGACCTCCGCGTAGGCGGTCGCGCGGGCGTCGTGGGAGCGGGCTTCGCGCTCGCGTCGCCAGCGCAGCTCCTCGCGGCGGTTGTTCAGCAGCTGCGCGACGATCACGCCGGCCAGGCCGAGCAACGCCACGGCGATGGGGATCCAGAGCGGGACCTGTGAGGACACGGCGAGAACATAGCGGCGATCCACGGGCTCGCCGTAAGGTGCTGTGTATGCGATTCCGGGGACTCCTGCTCACCCTGGTCCTGTTCTTCAGCGTGGTCCTGACGCTGCCCGCATCGGCCCAGCGCGTCGGTGCGCGGGTGGTCGACGAGCTGTGGCTCGACGACCGGCTGGTGGAGCTGACCGTGGACTCGCCGGCGGTCGGCCGCGAGGTCGGCGTCCGGCTGCTGCTGCCGCCGGACTGGGACCGCCTGCCGCGTCACCGGTGGCCGACGCTGTACCTGCTGCACGGGTGTTGCGACGGGGACACGGGCTACCGGTCGTGGACGAACAACACGGACGTCGAGGAGCTGTCGGCCAGTACGAACGTGCTGATCGTCATGCCCGAGGCGGGTCCGGCCGGGTTCTACTCGGACTGGCTGTCCGGCCCGGAATGGGAGACGTTCCACCTGCGTGAGCTGCGGCGGATCCTGGAGCGGGAGTACCGGTCGGGTCCTCGGCGCGCGGTGGCCGGGCTGTCGATGGGTGGGTTCGGCGCGCTGAGCTACGCCGCGCGCAACCCGGGCTTCTTCCGCGCGGCCGCGTCCTACAGCGGCGTGGTGCACCCGACGTACCAGGGCACTCGGTCCACGGACGTGGTGCGGGGCATCGTGGCGGGCACGGGCGCTTCGCCGGACGCGCTGTGGGGCGACCCGGTGTCCGATGCTCGCGTGTGGGCGGCGCACAACCCGTTCGACCTGGCGCGACGGCTGCGCGGGACCCCCGTGTACCTGTCGACCGGCAACGGGGTGCCCGGTCCGCTGGACCCGCCGGGCGCCGGTTTCGACGGGCTGGAGCAGTTGCTGGGGGAGCAGACGGAGGCAGTGGCTGCCCGGCTGCGCGCGGAGAACGTGGTGGTACGGACGGACTTCTACGGCCCGGGCCGCCACGGATGGGCGTACTGGGAGCGTGCGCTGCACCGGTCGTTCCCCATGCTGGTGCAGGAAATGGGCCGTTGATCTCGACGGACGAGGAGATAGTCGCTCATCTCGCATCCTGGCCTCTCGCGCGATGGCACTCGCTGTTCACGGAGGCCGACGCGCTCACGGAGTCCGACCGCGAGATCGTGTGGAAATCGCTGGAGCCCGACGCGATTCAGGCTCCGTATCCGAAGTACGGCGAGCGGGTCTCGCGGCTGCGCAAGCTGCTGCCCATGCTGGAGTTCAACTGGAAGCAGTGGATGAAGGACAATCCGCTGTTCCCGGAGGGCCACGGCCTGGCCGAAGCCCCGGTGGCCGACGCCGCCCGCCTGTCGACGGTCTACCTGTACGGGGAACGCTTCAACGAGGGCGCGATCGGCATGGCACTGAAGAACGGCGCCCTGGACGCGATCATCGCCCGGCTGCGCCACTGGCACGAGTCGCGACGGTAGGTGGGGCTCAGGCCTCGCCGCCGCGGAAGCGGTCCAGCACGCGGCGCTCGCGTTTCGTCGGTCGACCGGCTCCTCGGTCCCGGCGCGCGACCGGAATCGCCGCCTCGGGCGGCGGCGCTGGCGTGCGGTCGAGGTAGCAGGACGCGGCGTCGACCGCGCCCACCCGTTTCTGGATCACCCGGACCACCTCGACGATCTTGGCGGTCCCGCCCGAGCGGACCTTGACCTCATCGCCGGGGACCACGGTCGTGGCCGGCTTGGCGGGCCTGTCGTTCACCCGCACGTGCCCGCCCCGGCAGGCGGCCGCCGCGTCCGGACGGGTCTTGGTCAGCCGGACCGCCCACAGCCAGCGGTCCACACGCGTCGACTCCACGCCACACATGATGACGGAGAGGCCGCGCGAGCAGGGCATGGCGGCGCCCGCCGCGCCGAGGCGGCCCCTGGCGGCACCGCGCAGGCATCGAAGACCCGGTACGCCGATGCCCGCGCGGCACCACCAGGAACCACCTCGATCACGACGGGCATCCACCGACCCCGCTCGCGCGGCCTCTACGTGAAGTTGCTACGTGACGTTGCTCAGTGACAGGTTGAACGAGTAGCGGGACGCGCGGTACACGTGCCAGCCGTACTCCACCACCCGGCCCGACTCGTCGTACGTGGTCCGGGTCATGGTCAGCAGGGCGGCTCCCGGGGTCTCACCCAGCAGCTCCGCGTCCACGTCGTCGGCCACCCGCGCGCCGATCGTCTGCTGCGCCGAGTGCAGCCGCACGCCCGCCGCCCGCAGCAGCCGGTACAGCCCGCGCTCCTCCAGTTCGGCGTCGGTGGGCGCGATGATCCCCGTGGGCAGGTAGTTGTTCATCAGCGCGATCGGGTCGCCGTCGGTGGACCGGACCCTGGCCAGCCGCAGCACGGACTTCAGGTGTCCCTCGAGTAACTCGGCGACACCCGCCCGAGCCGGTTCCACCTTGTTGGTCAGCACCCGGGTGCCCGGAGTCTGACCCAGGCCCGTGAGATCGTCGAACAGGCTGCTCAGCCGCAGCGGCCTCGTCACCTTCGTGCGCACCACCTGCGTGCCCACGCCCCGCTTGCGCACCAGCAACCCCTGGCTCACCAGCTCCTGGATGGCCTGGCGCATGGTCGGTCGCGACAGCCCCAGCCGCGCCGCGAGGTCGACCTCGTTGTCCAGCCGCGTGCCGGTGGGCAGCAGCCCCTTGTCGATGGCGTCGCGCAGTTGCTCGGCGACCTGCGAGTAGAGCGGCAGCGACCGCCCAGGGTCGACCGTGATCTCGGTGCCCGGATCCCAGGTCATGGCGCCAACAGTATCATGTCCGTATGTCTTGACAAAGTAGTGGTACTGTTCTCGCCGTGGACGTGATCAGCATGGGGCGCCTCGGGGTCGACCTCTACCCGTTGCAGACCGGGGTCTCCCTCGACCAGGTGACCACCTTCGGCAAGTACCTCGGCGGCTCGGCGGCCAACGTGGCGGTGGCGGCCGCCCGGCTCGGCGTGCGGTCGGCGCTCATCAGCCGAACCGGCGCCGACCCGTTCGGTCGCTACCTGCACAGCGCGCTCACCGAGTTCGGCGTCGACGACAGATGGGTCACCGACGTCCCGCGGTACCCGACACCGGTCACGTTCTGCGAGATCTTCCCGCCCGACGACTTCCCGCTCTACTTCTACCGCTACCCCAAGGCGCCCGACCTCGAGATCCACGAGGCCGAACTCGACCTGGCCGCCATCCGCGACACACGGATCTTCTGGATGACGGGCACCGGGTTGTGCGCCGAGCCGAGTCGAACGGCCACCCTGGCGGCGCTGAGGCATCGTGATCGCGCGGGCATCACGGTGTTCGACCTCGACTGGCGACCGATGTTCTGGTCCGACCCCGACGCCGCCCGGCCGGTCTATCGCCAGGCGCTCGAACACGCCACGGTCGCCGTCGGCAACCGCGAGGAGGTCGCGATCGCCACCGGCACCGACGACCCGGACGGCGCGGCCGACCTTCTTCTCGCCGGCGGCGTGGAGTTGGCGATCGTCAAGCTGGGGCCGGAAGGCGTGCTGGCCAGGACGGCCACCGAGCGGGTGGTCGCCCCGCCGGTCCCCGTCGACGTGGTCAACGGGCTCGGCGCGGGCGACGCGTTCGGGGGCGCGTTGTGCGCCGGCCTGCTGGCCGACCTCGACCTGCCCACGGTGATCGCGCGTGCCAACGCGGCCGGCGCCATCGTCGCGTCGCGGCTCGAGTGTTCGTCGGCCATGCCGTTTCCGCGCGAGATCGACGAGTTGCTGAAATGAGGGGGACCATGTCAGACACAGTGCGGGGGATCGTCGAGACCCGCGTGCGCAACCCTGGAGCGATCGCCGACGCGGCCGCCCGCCGGGTGACCGCCAAGTCCGTGCTCGGTGAGACCGGCCGTGCCATGATCATCGCGGCCGATCATCCGGCACGCGGGGCACTGGCCGTCGGCGGCGACCCCACGGCCATGGCCGACCGGGGTGTCCTGTTGGAACGGTTGTGTGTCGCGTTGGAGCGGCCGGGTGTCACCGGCGTGCTCGGCACGGCCGACATCCTCGAGGACCTGTTACTGCTCGGCGTGCTCGACGGCAAGGCCGTGTTCGGCTCCATGAACCGCGGCGGGCTGGCCGAGTCGTCGTTCGAGGTCGACGACCGGTTCACCGGCTACGACGCGGCCACCATCGACACCATGAGGTTCGACGGGGGCAAGATGCTCACCCGCATCGCGCTCGACGACCCGGCCACTCCGTCGGTGCTGGAGAACACCGCACGCGCGGTCGACGAGCTGAACGATCGCGGCCTGATCGCCATGGTCGAGCCGTTCCTCTCCCGCTGGGTCGACGGCCGACTGCGCAACGACCTGTCACCGGAGGCGGTCATCACGTCGATCTCCATCGCCGCCGGGCTCGGTCGCCGGTCGGCCTACACCTGGCTGAAACTGCCGGTGGTGCCGAACATGGAACGGGTACTGGCCGCCACCACGCTGCCGGTGGTGCTGCTCGGCGGCGAGGTGGCCGACGCGGAGGCGGCGTTCGCGGCCTGGCAGCGTGCGCTGGCCGTGCCCACCGTCCAGGGGCTGATGGTCGGTCGATCGCTGTTGTATCCGGCCGACGGCGACGTCGCCGGTGCGGTGGACCGGGCGGTGAGCCTGCTGTGAACCTCCACCTTCCCGCGGGATCCACATCGGACGGTCCGTTCGCGACGGTCGTCACGCCGTCGTCCGCAGGCTGGGAGTTCAGCGGCCTGCGGGTGCTCGACCTGCCGGCCGGCGGCTCGGCCACGGTCACCACGGGCGACGCCGAACATCTGGTGCTGCCGCTGTCCGGCGCCGCGACCGTCACGTGCGACGGCGAGCGGTTCGAGTTGGCCGGACGTGCCGACGTCTTCGCCGGCGCCACTGACTTCGCCTACCTGCCAAGGGATGCCGAGGCCACGGTCGTGAGCCAGGCCGGCGGCAGGTTCGCGCTGCCGGCCGCCCGCTGCGAGACCCGGCTGCCCGCCAGATACGGACCGGTCGACGGCGTGCCCGTGGAGCTGCGCGGGGCCGGCAACTGCAGCCGCCAGGTCAACAACTACTGCCTGCCCCACACCTTCGAGGCCGACCAGTTACTGGTCTGCGAGGTGCTCACCCCGGGCGGCAACTGGTCGTCCTACCCGCCCCACAAGCACGACGAGGCGCGCGAGGGCGAGAGCGAACTCGAGGAGATCTACTACTTCGAGGTGCGCCGCGAAGGCATCGGCTACCAGCGGGTCTACGGCACCACCGAGCGGCCGATCGAGGTGCTGGCCGAGGTCCGCACGGGCGACGTGGTCCTGATCCCGCACGGCTGGCACGGCCCGTCGATGGCCGCTCCCGGCTACGACCTCTACTACCTGAACGTGATGGCCGGCCCCGGCCCGGAACGTGCCTGGCTGATCTGCGACGACCCCGCCCACGCGTGGGTGCGGTCCACGTGGCCCGACCAGGACGTGGATCCGCGGCTGCCGTTCGGCACGAACCCCTGAGAGTGGGAGAACACTGTGCGCACCATCGAACACTGGATCAACGGCACGTCCACGGCGGGCGCGTCCACCCGCACGGCACCTGTGTGGAACCCGGCGACCGGCGCCGAGCAGGCGCGGGTCGTGTTGGCGTCAGACGCCGATGTCGACGCTGCGGTGTCCGCCGCCGCCAAGGCGTTCGAGGAGTGGTCCGACTCCTCGCTGTCCCAACGGATGCGGGTGATGTTCGCCTTCCGCGAGCTGCTGGTCCGCCACGAGGACGAACTGGCGCGGCTCATCTCCGCCGAGCACGGCAAGGTGGTGGACGACGCGCGCGGCGAGATCGTCCGCGGGCGCGAGGTGGTGGAGTACGCGTGCGGCATCGCCGACGTGCTCAAGGGCAGCTTCTCCGACCAGGTCTCGCGTGATGTCGACGTGCACAACTTCCGCGCGCCGCTCGGGGTGTGCGTGGGCATCACGCCGTTCAACTTCCCGATCATGGTGCCGCTGTGGATGCACCCGATCGCCATTGCCACGGGCAACACGTTCGTGCTCAAGCCGAGCGAGCGCGACCCGTCGGCGTCGAACCTGGTGGCGCGGTTGTATGCCGAGGCGGGCCTGCCGGACGGCGTGTTCAACGTGGTACACGGCGACAAGTCCACTGTGGACGCGTTATTGACGCATCCCGAGGTGGCGGCCGTGTCGTTCGTCGGGTCCACGCCGATCGCGCGCCACGTACACACGCGGGCGACCGAGACCGGCAAGCGGGTGCAGGCGCTGGGTGGGGCCAAGAACCACGCGGTGGTGCTGCCCGACGCCGACGTCGAGCACGCGGCCGCGCAACTCACGGCCGCGGCGTTCGGGTCGGCGGGGGAGCGGTGCATGGCGATCTCGGTGGCGGTGGCGGTCGGTGACGCGGCCGACGGTCTGGTGGAGGTGCTGGCCCGCAAGGCTTCCTCGGTGCGCGTCGGCCCGGGTGACGATCCGGCCAGTGAGATGGGCCCGGTGGTCACGGCGGCGGCGCGGGACCGCGTGCTCGATGCTGTCTCTGGTGGTTCGAAGCAGGGCGCGACCGTGGTGGTCGACGGGCGCGACCTGGTGGTGGCCGGCCATGAGGAGGGTTTCTTCGTGGGCCCGTCGCTGCTCGACCACGTGACCGCTGAGATGGACGCCTACCAGGACGAGATCTTCGGCCCGGTGCTCGCGGTGGTCCGGGTCTCGTCGCTGGAGGAGGCGATCGCGTTGATCAACGCGAACCCGTACGGCAACGGCACGGCCCTGTTCACCTCCGACGGTGGCGCGGCCAGGCGGTTCCAACGCGCGGTGCGGGTGGGCATGATCGGCGTGAACGTGCCGATTCCCGTGCCGATGTCGTACTACTCGTTCGGCGGATGGAAGGACTCACTGATCGGCGACAGCCCGATCCACGGCCCGGAGGGCGTGCGGTTCTACACACGGGCGAAGGTGGTCACCACGCGATGGCCGCGAGTCACCCAACCGGCCGGCGCGGCGGCTTTCCACTTTCCGACATCTGCTTAGGTCCACGCGGAGGGCATTGTTGGTCCTCGCTATCGCTTCCGTTGGTTCTGCTGCCGGTGACCGTAATTCCGTTATCAGCGTGCCCGTTGGTAAGCCAGACCTGCGGGGAAGTGTGATCCGAGCGTGACCCCTCGGCCGTGCGTTTGTCACCAACCTGCCGTGCCGTTTCGGGACCGCGCCTCGGCTCGGTACCCGAGAATGGGAGGCGGTCAGTTGCGCTGAGGAGGGACCACGATGGATCGACCGTCGCAGGGCGAGCCGGAACCGGAGCGAGTGCCGGAGTCGGAGCCCGTGCCGGGATCGCGGGCCGAGCCGGAGACACCGTCTCCATCGGCCTCGGAAACCCCGCCGGAATCCTATTCCGGTGCGGTCACTTCGGCGGGTTCGGTTCCTGAATCCGCGCCGGCGCCGGACCCGAGTCCAGTTTCTCCGGCAAACCCCGCCCAAGAGGCCCCGCCAATTTCCGCAACCCCGCCCGCCGCCGGGCCGGGGCCGGTTTCCGAGCCACACCCGGGATCCCAGCCAGGACCGGTTCCGCCGTCCGTTCCGGGCTATCAGCCCGCCGTGGGACAGACGGCCGAGCAGGTCACGCAACCCGAGTTCACGTTCACGTCGGAGCAGGCGCCCGACCGGACGCAGCCCGTGGTGCCGCAGCCACCCGCGCCGCAGCAGGGTGAGCCCGTCACGGTGGCGCATGTCGATCCAGGCCCGGGATATCTGCCGTCCACTTACCCGCCCGGCCAGGGATATCAGAGCCAGGGATATCAGCCCGGCGGCTACCAGTCGGGCAAGCAGCCGGGTTATCCGGGCACCCCGGTGTTCCAGCCCACCACCGAGTACGGCTATCAGGCACCGGCCGGATATCAGCCCGTGTCGGTGTTCCAGGTGCGGCAGCCACCGGTGAAGAAGGAGCGTCCGCGTCGTGATCCGCTGGCCGTCGCGCTCGGCAACGCCTCACTGCTGAGCGCCGGGTACTGGCTGCTCGGCCGCCGCGTGCTCGCTCTCGCCACCACGGCGGTCACCGTCGGGCTCATCCTCGTCCTCGCGTTGGCCGTGAAGACGCTGTGGTTCGAGATCGTCGTGGTCGCGTGGTGGGTCGGGCTCATCGTGCACGGCTGGTTCCTCGCCGGCGGCAAGCTCGGCCTGGTCCCCAAGCCCGACGCCCGGAAGCACCGGCTCATCGCGCTCGGCATGGCGGTCGTGGTGCTCGCGGCCTTCGGGCTCCTGCGCTACGACTCCGCCCGGATCGGCCAGGACGTCACGGCCGCCCGCGACGCCGGGTCCTGCGCCGACGCCACCGAGGCGCTCGACAGCCGCTGGTTCGGCCACCGCGTGGCCAACGCGCCCCTCGCCGTGGAGGGCGACAACACCGTGCGCACGTGTGAGCTGATCGGCTCGGCCGAGCAGGACTTCGAGACCGCGCTGACCGGCGACACCAAGGCACTCGAGGCGGGCTTCGGCGACCTCACCACGATCGTCGACGACCTGCCCGGCCACGACAAGATGGTCGGCGGGGTCGTCGACGGGTTCCTCGAGAAGCTGCCGGTCGAGGACAGCTGCGTGACCGCCGACCTCACCGACGCCCTCGCCGCGCGCGAGGACAAGGGCGTGCTGGACCGCACGGACGACGTGGTCGCGGAGGTCGCGCCCCTGGCGCTGGTCGGCTGCGGCGACGACCTCCTGGCCAGCCAGACCTACGAGGAGTCCCGCGACCGCTACCAGCAGCTGCTCGACGACTACCCCGACCACAAGCTGGCCCCCAAGGCCACCGAGGGCGTCACCAAGGCCACGCAGGCGATCGAGCTGGCGCACGTCCGCTCGCTGATGCAGACCACCCCGGACACCCAGCCCGCGTACTGCGACAGCCCGGCGCCCTACAGCGGCGCACCGGCCTACGCCCACCCCGGCCCGACCCCGGCGATCACGTTCGGCAACGACGTCCACACCAACAAGCTGCCGTGGAAGGTCACCGACGTCGCCAACGCGGTGATCGTGATCTGCGCGGGGGAGACCCAGCACGGCAACCCGCAGGAGACGTGCCCGTACGAGTCGTCGTTCGCCATCGGCGGCGTCCAGAACGTGACGTTCTTCCGGATCGGCATTCCCGTCCGCATGTACGAGGTGCGCACGGGCAAGCTCCTGACGGACACGGTCATCGAGATCGGCGGCGCCAGCTGCCCGAACGTCCTGGAGTACTCGACCTACATCAGCGATCTCGGCCCGCCGTCGGAGACGTACGTGGCCGCGACCGACGCCGACGTGCAGAACGGGTTCCGGTTCCTGTTCTTCCCGTAGGTCGCTAGCGGCGCCGGACGGCCGCCAGCAGTTCTTCGACCGTCGCGAGCTTGACCCGCGGCCGCCCGGTGGGGCGGCCGCGGCCACGCTCGGCCTCGTCGATGGCCAGCACCTCACGCAACCCCAGCACGTCGGGGTTGCGGCGGCGGACCAGCCTCGCGAAGTCCTGTGTGGACCGTGGGGGAGCGGGCAACTGCCGCGCGGCCGCGTCGTCCATCAGGGCGTCGACCGTCTCCTGCGCGCAGGTCCGGTTCGCGCCGATCCCGCCCGTGGCACCGCGTTTGATCCAGCCGACCACGTACGTCCCCGGTCGCACCCGGCCGCGGGAGTGGGGGACCGTGGCGCTCTCCGCGTCGAACGGCAGACCGGCGACCGGCGTGCCCCGGCTGCCGGTCGCCCGGATCACCAGCCCGGCCGCGATGTGCTGGTCGCCGACCTGGACCGAGCGGACCCGGTCCGGGCCGGAGATCGCTGTGGGCGCCGATCCGAAGCGCAGGATCAGCCGACGTCCGGGCGGCGGTGGCACCGTCCAATCGGGACGCACGATCGGGAGGTCCCGCAGCAGCGCCGCCTTCCCGTCGCCGGTCAGGGACTCGGGATCGGCGTCGACCATGAGTGAAACGCCCGGAAGGTGCCGCAGCGCCAGGAGTTCCGACGCCGTGTACGCCGCCTCGCCCGGCCCGCGCCTGCCCAGCACCACCACCTCGCGGACCCCGCTGGACCGCAACGCCGCGAGCGCGTGGTCGGCGATGTCGGTCCGCGCCAACTGGTCCGGGTCCGACACGAGGATGCGGGCGACGTCGAGCGCCACGTTCCCGTTGCCGATCACCACGGCCCGGGACGCCGACAGGTCGACCGAAGGCGCGTCGGGATGCGCGTTGTACCAACTGACCAGCCCGGTGGCCGAGACGACACCGGGCAGCTCCTCGCCCGGAATCCCCAGCGGCCGGTCGGCGGTCGCGCCTACCGCGTAGATCACCGCGTGGTGGTGGTCGGCCAGCTCCGCATGGGAGACGTCCCGGCCGATCTCCAGGTTCGTGTACAGCCGCACCCGCGGATTCCGGTACACGGCCGCGAAACCGTCGCCGATCCGTTTGGTCGTCGGGTGGTCCGGCGCCACGCCGTAACGCACCAGCCCGCCGGGCACGGGCAGCTTCTCGATCATGGAGATCCGCGCGTCCGTGTTACGCAGCAACGCCTTCGCCGCGTACGAGGCCGCCGGCCCGGTGCCCACTATCGCCACCCGGGGCGCGGCGACGTCGGCCGGCAGCGCCCGGGGGAACGTCGGCTCGGCCCACGACGCGGGCTCCCCGCCTGCGTAGTACGACGCGTTCAGTTCGGCGTAGCCGGCTGTCGCGTCGGTCAGCACGTCGACCGGAACGGCCGCGTCCACCGGGCACGCGTCGGCGCAGGCACCGCAGTCGATGCACGCCCGGGGGTCGATGAACAGCATCTCCGCCTCGGCGAAACCGGCCTCGTCGGGCGTGGGGTGGATGCAGTTGACCGGGCAGACCGATACGCAGGTGGCGTCGGCGCAGCAGGTCTGCGTGATCGCGTAGGCCATCGGTCAGAGCATGTGCACGCGGCGGTACACGGCCATCGCCGGGCGCGACAGCAGACCGGCCTCGGCCAGGAAGTCCATGAGGTGGGCGCAGCTCGACCGCAGCATCACCTTGCGGTGCTCGTTGGCCCGCACCTCGGCCCGCGCGCGCTCCACGTCCAGGCCGACGTTCGCGTACACCTTGGGGTTCACCATGTTCGACACGATCACGTCGGCCACGATCGCGATCACCAGAGCGCTCAGGCCCCGGCGGAACGCGCTCTTGCCGCGCATGTGCTCCTTGACCTCCTGGCGGGCGAACTTCATGTGCCGGGACTCCTCGACCACGTGGATCTTCGACGTGGTCCGCACGATCGGCAGGACGTTCTCGCCGCGCATCCAGTCGCGCTGCATCACGTCGAGGATCTCCTCGGCGGCCAGCGCGGCGCCGTAGGCCACCTCGCCCTTCGCGAACGACTTGAACCCGCGGGCCAGTTCGAGCACCGGACGCGGCGGCAGGTAGGCGGGCGCGCCCATCTTCTCGCAGGCCCGCGCGAACATGATCGAGTGGCGGCACTCGTCGGCGATCTCGGTGAGCGCGAAGCGGAACTCCGCGTTGGCCGGGTCGTGGGCGTACTGGTCCCGCAGGATCATCTGCTGAAGGATCATCTCGAACCAGATGCCGGTGCTCATGATCGAGCAGACCTCGTGCCTGGTGAGCGCCACGCGCTGGGCGGGCGCCATCTCGTCCCACAGCGGGGTGCCGTAGAGGGTGCTCCACTCGGGGTTGAGCCCGAAGGCGTCCTCGGGCAGGGGCGCGTCCCAGTCGACCTCGACAGCCGGGTCGTACGACAGCATGCCGGCGGACGTCAGCAGGCGACGCGAGACGTCATCGG
The DNA here is from genome assembly GCA_963825445.1 of uncultured Actinomycetota bacterium. GTDB lineage: Bacteria > Actinomycetota > Actinomycetes > Mycobacteriales > Pseudonocardiaceae > Actinophytocola. Next base: position 87,123 of record CAWGTM010000012.1, on the reverse strand, counting down.
TCTCGGGAGTGCTGGTCATCGGAGGCTCCTCCGTTGCCGTGTGCTTAGTGATACGCGCCGTACCACCTATTCGGCACACTACTGCTACCTCAGGTAACAGGCAAGCTCAGCGCAGTGCTATCTCCACGACCTGGGAAGACCCAGCGGCTCGTCCGGATCGAGCACCACGCCCTGTCCGCGCAGGTAGTTGTCGAAAATGGCCCACACCCAGGTGGAGAGCTGGTCGATCAGCTCGGTCTGCCCCACGGCGCCGGGCTGGCGCGCCCACCGCACGCCGGCCGACTCGACCAGGCCGATGATGCTGAACGCCGCCACGTCCACGTACGGGCTCTCGACCTCCCACGTCTCGAGGTAGGCCTCGACGAGCTTGCCGAGCAGCATGCCGATGGTCGCCCGGATGTCGGTGTCGACGAACCGGCTGTTCGGGCCGCGGTCGCTGATGCCGTACTCGTAGAGGTCGGCGTTCTCGGCGATCCAGTTGACGAACGGGGCCACCACGTTCCTGATCATCTGGTTCATCGAGCCGCCGGGCTCGCGCAGCGCGGGCGCCAGCTCGTTGATGATCAGCTCGCTGATCCGCACGTTGACCGCGTGGCGCAGGTCGTCGGCGTTGTCGAAGTGGCGGTACAGCCGGGTCCGCGCGACCCCGGCGAACGCCGCGATCTGCTCGGTGGAGACCTGTGGCCCGTATGCCTTGATGGCCGAGATCGCGGCCTCGACGAACTCCGCGCGCCGGCGTTCCCGCTGGCCGGACCACCGGGCGGCCCGCCCGTCGAGATGGCCGTCCTCGTCCTCGCCTGCCATGTGCGCAGCTTATGGGGTCCGCTCGGCCCGGCGAGGTCAGACGGGCTGCAGGGCCTCATGTGGCTGGGCGGGCAGTTCGACCTGGATCGTGTCTCCCGGGCGGACCACACCGTCGGTCAGCACGATGCTCATGATGCCGGCCTTGCGGACGAGGTTGCCCTCGGCGTCGCGGCTCAGGACCGCCTTCATGAGGCCCGACTGGAACAGGTCCAGCTGCACGCACGGGTTGCGCAGCCCGGTCACCTCGACCACCGCCGTCTCGCCCAGCCGCAGCCTGGTGCCGGTGGGCAGCGCCAGCAGGTCGATGCCGCTGGTGGTCACGTTCTCCCCCATGTCGCCCGGCTTCACCGTGAAGCCCGCGGCCGCCAGTTCCGCGTGCAGCTCCGCGTGGATCAGGTGCACCTGCCGCAGGTTGGGCTGACTCGGGTCGCGCGCCACCCGTGAGCGGTGCTTCACGGTCACGCCCTGGTGCGCGTCGTCCGCCACTCCCAGCCCCGCCAGCAGGTGGATCTCCGCCTGGTTCGGCTTGCTGAACCGGTGCGTCCCGTCGCTGCTGACCGCCGTCACTTCACCCATGGAATCGATTCTGCCAGCCATCGGCCGACGGCCGCGGCCGATGAGAGCCGGACCACCCGCACACCGCCGCGTTCGAGTTCCGCCAACCGGCCGGGCAACTCCGCGCGGTGGCGACGTTGCGACCGCACGGCCCAGGGCAGCGACACGGTGAGCGCCGACCAGCTCTCCCGGTTCCCGTTCCAGAGTTCCGTGCGTTCGCGGACGCGTCCCGTCGTGCGCCGCACGATGCGCGGCAGAATGACCCACAACGGCAGGTCGAGCCAGATGACCGTGTCCGCGCGGGGCCACAGCGTGCCGGCGACGCGGTCGACGTAGTTGCCGTCGACCACCCAACCGGGCCACGTGAGCACGTCGGCCACGTCGGCGGCGAACTCCGGCCGGGGTGTCCAGTTCGGACCGTGGTTGAACCCGTCGAGTTCCACATGCGGAGCGCCGATCGCCCCGGCGAGCCGCCCGGCGAACGTGGACCTGCCGGCACCGGTGGTCCCGAGCACGACGACCCGTTCATCGCAGGCCCCGCACCAGGTCGCCCGCGCTTCCCAGGGCGTCGGACTCCGTCGGCGTCAGGTTGGGGTTGGCGCTGCGGAGTTCCAGCGCCCGGTCGAGTTGGCTCAGCGGGTCCGTCGCTACAGCCGCCAGGAACTCTCGCAGCAGGGGAGCGGCGAGGACCGGGAACTCACCGACCGCTGCCTGGGCCAGGATCACGGCCGTCATCGCGGCGTCCAGCGCCGGCGGGCCCTCCGTGGCGTTGCGCCAGTCGATCACCACGGGCCCGCCGGCGCTCAGGATGACGTTGTCCGGATGCAGGTCCAGATGCAGGACCGCCTGGTCGGACTCCCGCGCCGGGACCGCGCTCAGCCGGTCGTGCAGCCCGGCCAGCGTCCGCGCGGCCGACGTGGTGTCGACCCGCCCGGTCAGCGCGGCGGCCAGGAGGGTGGGCCCGGCCAGCCGTTCCATGACCAGGTCGGGTCCCACGGCCTCGAACACCGCGGGCACCGGATAACCGTGGCCGGCCACGTAGGCCATCACGGCCGCCTCCGCCACGACGCTGCCGCCGTCCCGGTACCGGCGCAGCACCCGGTCGTCGCCCAGCGCGTACACGTCGGCGTCGCGCCCCCGTGCAAACGGCTCCACGCCGTGACTCTAAATCAACCAGGTGTCAGGCGGTCGCGAGTTTGCTCGGGCCGCCGCTCCTGCCGCGGTCGTCGAGGACCAGCGGGACGCGGCCGGTGACCGTGTACCGGAGGTGCGTCACCTGCGGGGTGTGCACGACCCTCGTGACGTCGAGTTCGATGCCCTCCCGCGCGTCGAGGTCGGCGTCCAGCAGCCGCAGTCCGCTGCCCAGGATCACCGGGGCGACGTGCAGTTCGAGTTCGTCCAGCAGACCGGCCTCCAGGGCCTGCCGGACGACGCTGCCGCCGCCGGCGATGGCCACATTCCTGCCGTTCGCCACCGCGCGGGCCTGGTCGATGGCGCTGGCCAGGCCGTCGGTGACCCACGTGAAGCTCGTGCCGCCCAGGCGTTCCACGCGCGGGCGCGCCCGATGGGTCACCACGAAGACCGGCGCGCGGAACGGCGGCTCCTCACCCCAGGGCACCTCGCCGCCGTCGGCCATGCGCCGGCCCATGACGTAGGCACCCGCCGCCTCGAACGTCTCCCTGATGATGTCGGAGTTGGTGTCCCGCTCGCCCCCGGCGAAGCCCTGTCGCTCCCGCCACGCCATCGCGTTGGTCGCCCAGCGGGTGACGCGGAAGAAGCCGGCGGCCTCCGTGGAGTGCAGCCAGTCCGGGTTGTCGTCCCGTGGTCCGGCGTAGAAGCCGTCGAGGGACACGGACATCTGTGCTGTCACCTTGGTCATCTTTTCCTCCAGTTCGGGTGTGTTCACCGGAGGATCGGAGCCGAGCCGGCCGTTTCTACATCGATCGCGCGCGAGTTGCGCGAAGGTGGAGAAAACGCTGTTCCCGCAGGTTGCGGGCCAGCCGCGCGGCCTCCTGGAACGCGGTGGCCGCCTCGTCGTGCTCGCCGGCCTGTTCCAGCAGGTGCGCGCGCACGGCCAGCAGCCGGTGGTGGCCGGCGAGCACGCCGGTTTCCAGCTCACACAACGCGGCCAGTCCCGCGTCGGGCCCGTGCACCTCGCCCACCGCGACCGCCCGGTTGAGCGCGGCGACCGGGTCGGGGACCAGCAGGTCGTACAGCGCGAGGATCTGACGCCAGTCGGTGTCCCGCGCCGACACGGCCTCGGCGTGCAGCGCCGCGATGGCCGCCTGGACCTGGTAGGGGCCCAGCGGCAGGGTCGCCATGGTGCGGGTGAGCAACTCGGTGGCCTCGGTGATCGCCGCGCGGTCCCAACGCGACCGGTCCTGTTCGGCCAACGGAACCAGCTCACCCGCGGGTCCCGTGCGGGCCGCACTCCGTGCCTCGGTCAGCAGCATCAACGCGAGCAGACCCGCGGCCTCGCCGGACTCGGGCAGCGTGGCGTGCAGCCGACGCGTCAGACGCAGCGCCTCCTGGGTGAGGTCGGCCCGGCGCAGGGTCTCGCCGGCGCTGGCGCTGTAGCCCTCGTTGAAGATCAGGTAGAGCACGTGGAGCACGGTCGCGAACCGCGGCTCGAGGTCGGCCGGGAGTTCGAAGCGGGCGCCGGCCAGCCGCTGTTTGGCGCGGGAGATCCGCTGCCCCATGGTCTTCTCGGGCACGAGGAACGCGGCCGCGATCTCCGAGGTGGACAGTCCGCCGACCGCGCGCAGGGTGAGTGCCATCTGCGACGCCTCGGTGAGGTCGGGGTGGCAGCACAGGAGCAGCAGCTCGAGCAGATCATCCCGCGGGGTTTCCGCATCGGCGGGCGGCGCCGGGTCGGGCGGCAGGGCCTGTTCGCGGCGTTCGCGGGCGCTGTCGGCGCGGACCTGGTCGATGTACCGGCGGGTGGCCACCGTGGTGAGCCAGCCCAACGGGTGCTCGGGCACCTCCGACCAGGTCTCCACGGCCGCGATCAACGCCTCCTGCACGGCGTCCTCGCAGCGGGCGAAGTCGTTGTAGCGGCGCAGGAGCGTGCTCAGCACCTGGGGTGCGAGACGCCGCAGGAGATCCCCGATGGACTCGGTCAACCGCGGCTCATGAGCGGCCACATCTCCAGGCCGCTGCCGTCGTGACGCAACGCCGGGTAGGAGCGCGCGATCTCCAACGCCCGCTCCTCGCTGTCGACGTCCACGATGAAGTAGGACCCGACGTGTTCCTTGGCCTCGAGGTAGGGCCCGTCGGTGACCACGACTCCTTCGGGCCTCACCCGAATCGTCTGAGGCCGCGGCAGGAGCCCGTCGACCGCCACCAGTTCGCCCGACGCACGCAGGGCCTCGTTGAACGCGTCGACCTGGCCGATGATCGCGGCCCGCTCGTCGCGGGGCCGACCGTTCCAGATGGACTTGTTGCCGTAGATCAACATCAGGTACTTCAAATGTCACACTCCCTCGCCGAGCAACCGCCGTGCCGTGCGGGCGATTCTCGCTCGGGTCAGCCCGGCGGGTGCGGTGAGGTCGATGTCCAGGGTCCGGCCGATCTGGTCGAGCCGGCGGGCGACGCTGCTGTGGTGCAGGTGGAGACGTTCCGCGGCCTGCCGCAGCGAGCCGGTGGCGCAGTAGGCCTCCAGCGTCGCCAGGTCCTCCGCGTTGTCCGCCAGGCGGTCGATCGCGGCCACGTCCGCGTTGTCCCGCAACGCGTTCCGCGGGATCTCTGCCAGCAACGCCAGAGCGCCGAGGTCAGCGTGGCGGATGACCGGGTCGCACGGATCGGTGAAGCGCAACGCCGTGCGGGCCTGCAGCCAGGAGCGGTCGGGGCTCGTGGCCGCGCCGATGCCCGCCCGGACGCCCGGCGGGAACCGGCCGGGGTCCACCGTGGCGGCCAGGAGAACGCCCACGTCGGCGAGGGGCGCCGCCTTGACCAGGCACGCCGGGCTGACCAGGCCGCCGACCTGGTCGAGCGGCACCTCCGAGCGCACGGCCGCCACCGTGATCGGCTGGTCGGCCGCGAACCCCAGCAGCCGCAGCGCCCGCGCCCGGGTCGCCTCCTCGCTGTCGGCGCTGATCACCAGCTCGACGAGGGCGGGGTCGGCCATGGTGGTGCGGGCCGGGCCGTAGCGCTCCACGACCGCGGCGGTCGCGATGGCCAGCCGGTCCAGCAGCACGTCGTCCAGCCCGCCGGGCGGGCCGGGGCGCTCCAGCCACACCGTGCCGATCTCCTCGTCGTCGAGGGTGACCGGTGCGGACACGGATGGCACCGCGGGCACCGCGGCCGCCACCTCCCGGCCGTCCGGCGCGGCGCGGATCACCCGCCCCGTGCTGTGCAACCGGATCCCGGCCACACACGCGGCCAGGCCCGCCGACGCCCGGACCAGCGCCGGCAGATCCATCCTCCTGCGCATCAGCGTGTCGTAGAACATCACCACCCGGAGCGCGCCCTCCGCCTCGGTGTCCAGGTGCGACAGCCGTTCGACCAGTACCTCCATGACCGGAGGATAGGCGACGATCGGCGCACCGGTCGGGCCGTATGCGCGACGGTTGGCGGACGAACTCCGGACCGGCGACCGCGAGGATGGTCGACATGGATCCGGAACTGGAAGCGTTCATCCCGTTGTTCCCCCAGCTGAACCCGGGCGACATGGCGGCCAACCGCAGGACCCTCGCCGAGTTGGCGGCCGCGGTGCCGGCGCCGGACACCACCGACCTGGCGATCGAGGACCGCCTGGTGCCCGGCGACGTGCCCGTGCGGATCTACCGCCCGGCCCAGGCCCAGGGCGCGATCGTCTGGTTGCACGGCGGCGGGTTCGCCATGGGCGACCTCGACACCGAGCATCCGTGGGCCGCCCGGGTGGCGGAGAGTTCCGGCGCGATGGTGATCTCCGTGGCCTACCGCCTGGCCCCCGAGAACCCGTTCCCGGCCGCCCTGGACGACGCCTACGCCGTGCTCACCTGGACGGCCGAGCACGCGGCCGAACTCGGCATCGATCCCGCACGGATCGCGGTCGGCGGCCACAGTTCCGGCGCGGGTATCGCGGCCGCCCTCGCGTTGCGCGCCCGCGACGAGCAGGGCCCGCCCATCAGCTTCCAGCTGCTCAACCAGCCGGCCCTCGACGACCGGCAGGAGACCTGGTCGGCGCAGAATTTCACCGACACGCCCTGGGCGACCCGCGACGTGGTCACCGCGGCGTGGCGGAACTACCTGGGCGGCACGCCCGCCACCCAGTACGCCGCCCCCGCGCGGGCCACCGACCTGGCCGGCCTGCCGCCCGCCTACATCGCGACCGCCGAGCTGTGCCCGAACCGCGACGAGGACATCGAGTACGCGCTGGGCCTGCTGCGGGCGGGCGTGTCGGTCGAGCTGCACCAGTGGCCCGGCACCTTCCACGGCTCCCAGGCGATCCTGTCGGCCGCCGTGTCGCAGCGCCAGCTCGCCGAACTCGGCGCCGTCCTGCGCGTCGCACTGGCATGAGAGAGCTGCTCCGCCCGTACCTCGGGAGCTTCGCGGCCGTCGCGGTACTGCAGGTCATCGGCGCCGTCGCGGGGTTGGCGCCGCTGCTCGCGGTCGTGGAACTGGGTCGCACGCTGTTGGCGCCCGGCCCGGCCGACTCCGGCCACGTCTGGTTCGTGGTGCTGGTGGGCGCGGCCGGGCTGTTCGTCCGGCTGGTGTGCACGGCCGCGTCCACCGGGCTCGGGCACCTGCTCGACGGCAAGGTGCAGCTGGCGTTCCGCCGGCGACTGGCCGCCGGTCTGGGTCGCGTGCCGATCGGCTGGTTCTCCCGGCGCCGCACCGGCGAGCTGTCCAAAGTGGTCGGCGAGGACGTCAGTGCCGTGCACCCGTTCATCGCCCACACCCCCGGCGAGCTGGTCTCGGCGTTCGTGGTGCCGCTGGTGTCGCTCGTCTACCTGTTCACGGTCGACTGGCGGCTCACGGTGATCACGCTGATCCCCGTGGCGCTGGCCATCGCGCTGGTGCCCCTGCTGATGCTGCCGAGCCGGCTGCGCGAGCAGGAGGAGTTCGACGCGGCCATGGGACGGATCGCGAACTCGGTGGTCGAGTTCGTGCGGGGCATCGCGGTGGTGAAGACGTTCGGCGGCTCGGGGCGCGCGCACCGTCGATTCCGCACGGCCACCGACGACTTCGTGCACACGTTCACCCGGTGGGTGCGCGGCATGTCCGCGGTCGCGGCCGGCATGCAGTTGGCGCTGTCGCCACCGTTCGTGCTGCTGGTCGTGCTGATCGGTGGCGCGTCGATGGTCACCGCCGGGGCGATGGCTCCGGCCGACCTGCTGCCGTTCCTGTTGCTGGGCCTCGGTCTGACCGCACCGGTGGCCGCCCTCGGTCACGGCTTCGACGACCTGCGGGCCGCCGGCCGCGCGGTCGGCCGGATCCGCGACGTCCTCGACGTGCGGTCACTGCCTGAGCCTTCGCAGCCGAGAGAACCGCTCGGTCATCGGGTGGAACTGCGGGACGTCCGGTTCGGCTACGGAGACGATCACGAGGACGACCACGAGGTGCTGCGCGGCATCGACCTGACCCTCGAGCAGGGCACGGTCACCGCGCTCGTCGGACCATCGGGGAGCGGGAAGTCCACTGTGGTCCAGTTGCTGCCACGCTTCTTCGACCCGACGCACGGTTCGGTCGTCCTGGGTGGCGTCGACCTGCGCGAGGTGGACAGTCGGGACCTGTATCGGCTGGTGTCGTTCGTGTTCCAGGACACCGCTCTGTTGCGTGCTTCGGTGGCGGACAACATCGCGCTGGCGGTCCCGCGCGCCGACCACGACGACGTGGTGCGCGCCGCCCGGCTGGCGAACATCCACGACCGGATTCTCGAGCTGCCGCGCGGGTACGACACCGTCCTCGGCGAGGACGTGAAGCTGTCGGGCGGCGAGGCTCAGCGGATCTCCCTGGCCCGCGCGCTGCTCGCCGACACACCCGTGCTCGTGCTCGACGAGGCGACCGCCTTCGCCGACCCGCGGACCGAGCAGGCGGTGCGCCAGGCCCTGGTGGGCGACCGGACCATCCTGGTCATCGCCCACCGCCTCGAGACGGTCACCGACGCCGATCTCGTGGTCCTGCTGGAGAACGGGGAGATCGTCGAACGCGGCACCCCCGCGGAACTGTTGGCCCGGAACGGAAAGTTCGCCGCCTTCCACCGATCGGCACTGTCATGATCGCGATACTGCTGCGCGTGCTCGGCCCCGAGTACGCCCGGTCGATGCGCCGGACCGTGGCGCTGATGACGATCACCGCGATCGTCGAGGGACTGCTCTACGCGCTGCTGGTTCCCGTGCTGCGGGCCCTGTTCGGCGCCACGCCCGGCGACGCGCGGCCCTGGCTGATCGCGTTCGGCGCGGCGGTCGCGGTCTACGCGGTGTTGCGTTACCGCAGCGATCTGTCCGGCATGCGGGTCGGCACCACGATGTTGCGTGGCATGTACCACCGGCTCGGCGACCACCTCGCCCGGTTGCCCGTCGGCTGGTACTCCTCGGGGCGGGTGGGGGAGGTGTCCGTGCTGGCCAGTCGCGGTCTCCTGGCGGCCATGGGTGTGGCCGCGCACCTGTTGGCGCCTTTCATCTCCGCGCTCGTGACACCGCTGACGATCGTGGTGGTGATGCTCGCGTTCAACTGGCAGCTGGGGCTCGCCGCGCTGGTCGCCGCGCCCGTGGTGGCGGTGATCCAGGTCCGGACCGCGCGGTCGACGGCCGCCGTCGACGCCGAGCGCCACGAACGCGACAACGAGGCCACCGCACGCGTCATCGAGTTCCTCCAGGCCCAGCCGGTGCTGCGGGCCGGCGGTCGGACCGGCGAACGCTTCGCCCTGCTCGACGACTCGCTGCGGGAGGTCGAACGCACCTCCCGTCGAACGGTGCGCTCGGCGCTGCCCGGCGCGGTGGGCCTGACGCTCACCGTGCAGGCGATGTTCACCGTCGTGTTGGTACTGGGTGCCTTCCTCGCGCTCGGTGGCAACGTCGGGGTGGCCGAGGTGCTGACGATCCTCGTGCTGGCCGCCCGGTGCGCCGATCCGCTGCTGTCCCTTTCGGACATCGGCGGCAAACTCCGGGGCGCGCGTGCCGAACTCGTGCGCCTCGAGACCGTGCTGCGTACCGAACCGCTGCCCGAACCCGCTGAACCGATCACGCCGGTGCGTCATGACCTGGAGTTCGAGTCGGTCACCTTCCGCCACGGCGACCGCACGGTCTTCGACGACGTCTCACTGTCCATTCCGGAGGGACAGCGCCTCGCCGTGGTCGGCCCGTCCGGTGCGGGCAAGAGCACCCTGCTGCAGTTGGTGGCCCGGTTCTACGACGTGGACGCGGGCGCGGTCCGCATGGGTGGCGTCGACGTGCGCGCGATCGACCCCGAGGTGCTGATGGCTCGCATGGCGATCGTCTTCCAGGACGTCTACCTGTTCGACGGCACGATCGAGGAGAACGTGCGGCTGGGCCGCCCCGACGCGCCCGACGCCGACGTGCGGGCGGCGGCGACCGCCGCGCAGTTGGACGAGGTGATCGAGCGACTGCCGGCCGGCTGGGCGACGAACGTCGGCGAGGGCGGCGCGCGCCTGTCGGGTGGTGAACGCCAACGGGTCTCGATCGCCCGGGCGCTGCTGAAGGACGCACCGGTGGTGCTGCTGGACGAGGTGACCTCCGCGCTGGACCCGGTGAACGAGGCAGCCGTCCACGAGGGCGTGGAACGCCTGATGACCGGCCGGACGGTGGTGATGGTGGCGCACCGGATGCGCACCGTCCAACGCGCCGACCGGGTCGTCTTCCTGGACGGCGGCCGCATCGCGGAGGAAGGTGACCACGACGAGCTGCTCCGCCGCGGCGGCCGCTACGCCACCTTCTGGGCACTCGCCACGACCGGGCACTCCCGCTCGTAGCCAGGGGCCTCAGCAGCAGGTTCGCGGCTCCTGCGGTGGGTCGGGGGTCTCCGCGGCCGCGCGTTCCACCTCCGCCAGCATGCGCTCGCGGTCGGGCTTCGTCAGTACCCGGCCGCGCGTGATCACGGTGTCGATGCGGGTGGTGTTCCTGATGTCCCGCAACGGATCCGCGTCCAGGACCACCAGGTCCGCCGTCCGTCCCGGTTGGACGGTGCCGCCGTCGCGGATGCCGAGGAACCTCGCGGCATCCCGGGTACCGGCCTGGAGGGCGGCCAGCGGGGACAGTCCGGCCTCCACGAGCAGCTCCAGTTCCTCGTGCAGTGAGAATCCCGGGAAGGTGTACGGATTCCCGGCGTCGGTGCCGAGCAGGAACCCCACGCCGTGGCCGTGCAGCTCGCCGGTCAACCGCAGCCGCGCGGCGAAGTACTTCCGCTGCGCGACGATCTGCTCCGGTGTCACCGGCGCGAACTTCCTGATCGACTCCGCCCAGAAGCTCTCGTAGAACTTCGGCAGGTACTTCATCCGCTCGTCGCCCGCGTACGTGTCGGCCGGTGAGGAGAACACCCGCATGGTCACGAGCGTCGGCGACTGCCAGCTCCCGTTGCGCCGCAACCGTTTCGCCAACGCGGCGACCTTGGCGGGCGACTGGCTGAACGTGGCCTGCCGCTCGAACTCCCGCACCGCGGCGAACCAGGCGAACGGGTCGGCCGGGTCCAACGGCAGCGCGTCGATCCGGCGACGGAACTCCTGTTCCCGCGCGGACACGGCGAGCGTCATCCCGTACAGGTGCTCGAACGTGCGCTGCCCGAGGTCGCTCGCCTCGGCCACCGACATCCGGTCGCTCGCGTGCCCGGCGAACGGCAGTCCCACCGCACGCGACTCTTCCGCGATCGCCGTCAGCAACGTGCGGTCCAGGAACGGGTACACCTTCACGAAGTCCGCGCCCACGGCCGCCGCCTCCCGCACGGCCGCGCGTGCCTCGGCCTCCGTGCGCACCTGGACACTCGCGAACAGCACGGAGTTCGGCCCGTCGATGATGGAACTCGCCACCACCATGCGCGGCCCCAGCACCGCACCCCGCGCGACCCGGTCCCGCAGGTCGTAGGACGACGGCGCGAAACCCCACATCTCCCTGATCCCGGTCACACCGTTCACCAGGCACAACGCCGGCACGATGGTCTCCAGCGCCGCGCCGTGGACGTGCATGTCCCACAGCCCGGGGATCACGTACCGGCCCGGCCGGTCGAGCACCCGCGCGTGGGGCGGCACCGGCAGGTCGGGCCCGCCGACCGCCACGATCCGCTCGCCGGCGATCAACACGGACGCGTTGCGACGGGGACGCGAGCCCGTCCCGTCGATCACCGTGACGCGGCGCAGCACCGTGACGTCGATGGGGTCGGCCGTGGCGGGCAGCGCCGAGGCCACGGCGGCCAGCCCGACACCGCAGCGGGCGGCCCAGCTGAGGAAGTCCCGTCTGTTCATGTACGGGAGCTTCCTGGTTGACGCTACGAGAAGGTCAACTCTGGTCGAAGCGGCGGAACAGGTCGTTCGCGCGCTGGCGGACGACCTCCGGGATCTCGTCGGCGTCCACCCGCACGTCGATCACCGTCGGCACGCCCGCGGCGAGCGCGGTGTCCAGGGCGGCACGCAGGCCGTCGAGCGTGTCGACCGTGTGGGTGTGCGCGCCGAGCCCGGCGGCGACCGCGGCGACGTCGATCCGCTTGTCGAACAGGTTCCACGGTTTCGAGTCGCCGAACACCATCAGGTCGCCCGTGTGCACCATGCCGTGCCCGCTGTTGTTGAGCACCACCCACACGACCGGGATGTCGTACTCGACCGCCGTGTGGATCTCCATGCCGGTCATGGCGAACGCGCCGTCGCCGAGCAGCGCCACCACCGGGCGGTCCGGCTCGGCGAGCTTCGCGCCGATCGACGCCGGGCCCGCGTAACCCATGGAACCGAGCCCGAGGCCCACGAAGTAAGTGCCGGGTTCACGCACCACGTGGCGGTGGCTCGCCCAGTTCATGCAGTTGCCGATGTCGACGAACAGCAGCGTGTCGTCGGAGATGGCGGTGCTCAGCTCGGCGACCGCTCCCGTGGCGGTCAGTTGCGCGGGCTCGTCCACCACGACCTCGGCGGCCGGGAGCGGATCCCGGTTGATGTCGATCTCCATCGGTGCCGCGGCCAACGCGTCGAGAACGGTGGCTGCGTCGGCCACCACGCCGATGTCCACCGGGTAGTTGCGGCCGATCATCCGCTCGTCGACGTCGATGTGGATCACCGTGCGGTTCGCGGCGAGCCCCGGGTGGTAGCTGTGGGTCTGGAACTCGCCGAGGCTGGAGCCGACGACCAGCAGCACGTCGACCTTCTCGCCGAGCAGGTGGGTCTCGGCGAGCGTGCCGCCGCCGAATCCGAACACGCCCATGGCCAGCGGGTGGTCCTCGGGGAACGCGCCCTTGCCCTTGGGCGTGGTGGCCACCGGGACGCGGAACCGCTCCGCGACCGCGCGCAGCCCTTCCCACGCGCCGGCCACCTGCACCCCGTGGCCGGCGAGGATCACGGGCCGGCGGGCGCCGGCGAGCACGTTCGCGATGGCCAGGACGGTGCGTTCGTCGACCGCGCGAGCCGCGTGCCGCACGGTGCCGGTCGTGCGCACCTCGGTGACCGGCACCGGCGCGATCGCCAGGTTCGCCGGCACGCTCAGGTGCACCGGCCCCGGCCGTCCCCTGGTGGCCGCGTCCACCACGTTGCGGGTGACGGCGGCCGCCTGCCCGGCGTCGGTGAGCACCACCGACTGCTTGGTGACGTGGGAGAAGATGCCGACCACGTCCAGCGGTCCCGGCCGGCTGGAATCCTGGAACGCGCCCCGGCCGTAGGTGTCGGTGGCGACCTGCCCGGACAGCAGCAGCACCGGCACGTTGTCGTGCAACGCGGCGGCGATGCCGGTGACCGCGTTGGTCGCGCCCGGCCCGGCGGTCACGGCGACCACGCCCAGCCGGCGGCCCGCCTGCGCGTAACCCATGGCCATGAACGCCGCGCCGGTCTCCTGCTTGGCGACGATCGTGTGGTGGCGGCCGCGCTGGCCGGCCGCGTACAGCAGGGGAGTGACCGCGCCGCCGGGCACCGCGAACACGTGGCCGTCGCCCGATTCCTCCAGTACGCGGAAGATCGAGTGCGCGACGTTCTCAGTCGACACTGGTTATTCCCCGCTCCTGGAAGACACTCTGGATGATGCGTATGGCGGTGACCCCGCGTGCGAACCCCGCGTAGACGGAGACGTGGAGCGCTGTCTCGACGATCTCGTGCGGGGGGATGCCCAGGTTCAGTGCGATGCCGAGGTGCACGCGAAGCTGGGTGTCGCAGCCGCCGAGGGTCATGAGGCTGGTCAGGGTGACCAGGTGGCGGCGCTGCGGGTCGAGGCCCGGACGTGAGTACACCTCGCCGAACGCGAATTCGATCACGAATCGGCTGAGGTCCGGTGCGACGTCGTCCATGGAGGTGATCTCGGCGTGCAGTGCCGTGGGGTCGCCGCCGGCCAGCCGTTTCATCACTTCCAGGCCCAGGGCGTGCCGGTCTTTCTGGTCTGTCACAGAGGTCCTTCGTCGAGCAGGGCCCGGACGCGGGAGAACGTCGCTCAACCTAGCGACGGCTTCGAAGTGAGGTCAACCTGTGTGTTGGGGCCCGGGCACGGCGAGCCACCGCAACGGTTCATGGCGAGCTTGGGCACGGGGTTGATCGTCAGCGCCTGGTGGTCGACCGCCAAGGAAGGCTCCCAGCGGCACCCACACCGCTGGGAGCCACCCAATCAGCCGATGCCCTGATGCACGGCGGTCATCAACTCACCGTTGGGCGTATCACCATCCATGGACCAGATCATCGCCCCACCAAGACCATTCGCCGTGATCCAGGCAGTCTTACGAGCGATCTCCGTCGGATCGTCATACGTCCAGAACGTGGACCCGTTGAACAGCCACGCATGCCCGGACTGCGTGTCCCGATGCAGAACGTACCCACTGTTCAGCAACGGCTTGATGTCCTTGTAATCGTTGATCCCAGCCTCATAACGACCAGGCGCGGGCCCGGAAGCAGACTGATGCAACCCGTTGTTCACGTTCGGAACACCAGTCCATCCCCTGCTGTAGAAGGGAACCCCGAGCACGAGTCGATCCGGGGGAGCACCACGACTTGTCCACGCCGCGGTAGTGATCTCGATGCTGTACGGCTTCGGACCAGGATCCCCAGCAGGCAACCGAAGAGCGGACTGGTTGTTGGTCACCGGCTCCCAGCCGCCATGCAGGTCGTAACCCTGCAGCGTGCCGAAGTCGAGATGCTGGAACACCTGTGACACCTCGAAACCGGCCGTCACCTTGTCGGGATCAGCCGGCAGGAAAGCCGTCAACTCGTAGTGCTTTCCGGAAGTGGCACCGTAAGCGTCGAGCTGGCGACGCCACTCGGCGACCAATGCCGTGAAGTTCTGCTTGTCCTCGGGGCGCACGACGTTGCCGACCTCGCCCTCGCTGCCCGGCCACTCCCAGTCGAGGTCGACACCGTCGAAGATGCCGGCCGCCGAGCCGGGACCGCCCTGCGGCTCGCCACCGATCAAAGGCAGGTTGCCCTTGATCCACATGTCGAGGCAGGACGACACGTGTGCCTGCCGGGACGCCGGCGTGAGCGCGGCGTTGGAGAAGTACTTCGACCAGGTCCACCCCCCGAGGGAGATGTGGACGCGCAGGTGCGGGTATTTGGCCTTCAACTGCTTGAGCTGGTTGAGGTTGCCGGCGACCGGCTGGTTGTAGACGTCGGCCTGGCCGTTCACCGTCTGGTCGGCCGTGTACCGGCGCTGGTAGTCGGCCCACGCGTCGCCCTGGCCGAGTTGGTTGGCCTGGAAGCACTTGCCCGTGGAGTCGATGTTGCCGAACGCGTAGTTGATGTGGGTGAGCTTCGCGGCCGAGCCGGAGGTGTCCATGTTCTTCACCAGGTAGCCGCGGTCGTAGACGCCCCACTGGGTGAAGTAGCCGACCTTGCGCTTGCCGCCGGGGCCGGGGCCGCCCTGCTCGTCGGTGGTGGCCGACACCGGGGCGCTGAGCGCGGAGAGGTTGCCGGCCAGGTCGCGGGCGCGGACGCGGAACGTGTAGTTGGTGTTCGGCGTCAGGCCGCCCACGGTGATCGAGGTGGACGCCGTGCTGCCGACCGGCGTGGTGCCGGAGAACACGTCGTAGCCGACGACGCCGACGTTGTCCGAGGCCGCGGTCCAGCTGAGCGGCACGCTGGTGCTGGTGGGATCGCCGGCGGTCAGCCCACCGGGCACGGACGGTGCCTGGGTGTCGGGCGTGCCGGGGGAGCCGTCGCAGGAGACGCCGTTGACCGTGCAGTTGAGCGGGGCGCCGGGCCCGGCGCCGTTGAAGCCGAACGCGGTGGTCCCCCCGGCCGGCACCGAGCCGTTGTAGTGCTTGTTGACGAACCGGTAGTGGTTGCCCGTGCGGGTCAGGTCCGCTTCCCAGGCCGACCCGATGCTGGTGCCGGATGGTAGGTCGAACTCGACCGCCCAGCCGGACAGGGCTGCGTCACCCGCCCGGACCACCACCTGGCCGGTGAAACCGGATCCCCAGTCGGACACTTTCGCGAAGGTGGCAGTGGGGGTTGGGGCGGCCTGCGCGGTGCCGGTCAGGCCGAGTAACGCGAGGGTGAGAGCGAGCAGGAGAGCGCCGAGGCGCCGTCTTCTGGATGACATCCGTCTCCTCCGTGGAGAGCAGGGGTTCTCGATGTCACCACAATGTGGTCTAGACCACAGTGAATCAAGGTCTAGACCAGTCCGTCACCCGAATGCCGTCACTTGATCGGTCCCGGTGGGCTGGCATGTGGGTACAGGAAAAGTACAGGTGGCGGGGCTGCGCGCGGACATAAGCTCTCGCGCATGCAGATTCGAAGATTGGTCCTGGCCCCCGTCACGATCGCGGCAGCCGTCGGGCTGGCGAGTGGCGGTGTCGCGGTGGCCGAGCCGAGGCACGAACCGCAGACGCTGTACTTCAACCATGGCTACGGGGTGATCGATCGCGTGACCGCCGACGCCATCGAGCACTCGGACTACCTCCGCACGTTCGCCAACTTCGAGCTGCGGACCACCACCGGGGCCGACGGTTCGACGTGGACGGGCCGCTACCTGTACGGCCGCGAGACCTACCTCGAGCTGCTCGGCGTCGGCGACATCGCGGACTATCCGTACGGCCAGGTCGGGCTGGCGGTCTCGGTCGAGAACGACGGCGAACTGGCGACCGTGGAGCAGCGGCTGGACGACCCGTACACCGCCGTGCAGACGCGGGACTTCGGCGACGGGATCCCGGTGCCGTGGTTCGACTACATCTACACGACCCAGGACCTCGACGGGTTCTTCGCGTGGGGGATGGAGTGGCGGGACGAGTACTTCGCCGACCCGCGCGGCAAGACCGAGCCGCCGGACCACCCGGGGGACGTCGGCCGGGAGCGCTACCTGAACGACGGCTACCGCGAGCGCCTGATGCGCGACGTGACGGGCGTCCACATGGCGCTGACGGCCAAGGACCTCGCGAACACCCTGCCGCTGCTGGAGGCGGGCGGCTTCCGCATCCGCACGACCCCCGGCGGCGCGATCGCCCAGGGCGGCGGGACGACTCTGCGCTTCGACGCCGTGCCACTGGACCAGATCGGCCTGCGGCAGGTGGAGTTCTCCCTCAACCGCTTCGCACACCGGCACGTGGAGCAGATCGGCCAGTCGAAGCTGGTGGTCGGCCCGGGCGCGCGTGCGGTGTGGACCTTCCCGGACGTGCAGTAAGCAGAAGGCGGGCGGCGATGACCACGCCGCCCGCCCGAGGAGTTACCGCCGTTCCGCGCGCAGGGGCGCGCCGGCCTCGTGCAGGCTTCGCAGCGCCTGCGCGTAGGAGTCGATCAGGCCCGTCTCCGTGTAGGACACGCCCAGTTCCGCGCAGTAGTCCCGCACGATGGGTTGCGCGCGGCGCAGGTGGGGCGACGGCATGCTCGGGAACAGGTGGTGCTCGATCTGGTAGTTCAGCCCGCCCAGCGCGTTGTCGATGAACCAGTTGCCCCGCACGTTGCGTGACGTGAGCACCTGGCGGCGCAGGAAGTCGGGGCGGTCCTTGCCGGTGATCATGGGCATGCCCTTGTGGTTGGGCGCGAAGATCGAGCCCATGTAGACGCCCCACAGCGCCTGGTGGATCACCAGGAACAGCACGGCCTTGCCCGGGGACAGCACCAGGAACAGCATCGCGAGGTACCCGGCGAAGTGCGTGAACAGCAGCGTCCCCTCGAGGACGCGCCGCTTCACACGAGGATCCCACAGCGCCCGGACGCCGGACACGTGCAGGTTGAGGCCCTCGAGCGTGAGCATCGGGAAGAACAGGTAGGCCTGCCAGCGCCCGATGAACCGCGGCGCGCCGCGACTGGCCTTGGCCTGATCGGAAGACCACACGAAGATGTCCGGGGCGACGTCGGGGTCCAGTTCCTCGTGGTTCGGGTTCGCGTGGTGGCGGGTGTGCTTGTCCATCCACCAGCCGTAGCTCATGCCGATCCCCAGGTTGCCCGCGATGAGCCCCGCGATCTCCGTGGGCCGCCGCGTGCGGAACACCTGGCGGTGCGCCAGGTCGTGGGACACCAGCGCGACCTGGCCGAACAGCACGGCGAACACCACCGCCAGGAGCAGTTGCCACCACGAGTCGCCGAGGGCGACGAAGGCCACCACGCCACCGCCGTAACACGCGGCGAGGAGCCCGATCCGGACGACGTAGTAGCCGGGGCGTCGGTTCAACAGTCCGGCATCGTTGACCCGCTGGAACAGCCGGGAGAAGTCGCTGCCGGTCTTCGGCGCTGCGGTTGTCATACCTCGAACTGTGGCATGCTGCGCACGCGCGGCGGCAGCCGGCTGGCACCCATCCGTACCGGGGGGCTAACCCCATGTCACTCCGGCTCGGCATGTGCGCCGAGGTACTCCGCCAAATGGCCGATCACCTCGCGTGCGTCGTCCTCGATGCCGTGGATGAAAGTGGACTTGCGCCGGCGCAGCACGGGCAGACCCAGCGCGTACAGCCCGGGACTGTCGACCACGCCGCCGTCGTGGTTCAGGTGGCCCTTCTCGTCGACCACGGGCACGTCGAGCCAGCTGTAGTCCGGCCGGAAGCCCGTCGCCCAGACGACCGTGCCGATCTCGCCGCCGCGCAGGTCCAGCCGCAGGCGCGTCGACTTCGGGACGCGCGTGGGCTCGAAGCGCTCGGACGGCTTCACGTCCGCCCCGGAAGCGACGGCCCACTCGTCGAACGTGGTGAGCAGACGTTCCATCTTCAGGTCGGCCAGCGAGATCACCGCGCGGAGCCCGCCGGAGAACAGCATCTCGCCGTCCCGCACGGCCGCCGACCGGCCGACCAGCTCGACGCCCAGGTCGGTGAGCGCGTTGATGTCCACCGTCGTCCGGTCCGGCGTCCCGGCGAGCTGGGGTGACGCCAGCCGGCGCGCGCGGGTGAGGTCGGGCACCTGGTCGTAGCGCTGGTCCCACACACCGGCCGCGTCCATCCACCACAGCACGTCGCGGCCGCGGTAGAGGCGGGGCAGCCGCACGTGTTCCCCGGTGGAGATGGTCACCGGCCGGCCCGATCGCGCCAGCTCGGCCGCCAGCTGCACGCCGGTGGCCGACGCGCCCACCACGAGCACACCGCCGTCGGGCAACGACGACGGGCCGCGATAGTCGAACGGCGTGATCTGCGCCACGGTGTCCGGGATCGCCTGGCGCAGCGCGGGAACGGCCGGCAGGTTGCACGCGCCGCTGGCGATCACCACTGTGCGGCAACGGATCTCACTGGCTTCGGTGATCACCTGGTAGCCGTCGTCCGTACGCCGCAACGACGTGACGGGAGTGTTCGCGCGGACCGGCATGCCGGTGGCGAAGTGGTCGATGAACTCGACCACCTCGCCCATCGTCATGTACCCGTCGGGATCCGGGCCACCGTAGTGATGGCCCGGCAACCGGCTCTGCCAGTTGGGCGTGAGCAGCCGCAGCGAGTCCCAGCGTTCGCGCCGCCAGGAGTTCGCCACCTCGCCGCGTTCGAGCACGACATGGTCGATCGCCCGCCCGCTGAGGAAGTGGCTCGCCGCGAGACCGGCGTGGCCCGCCCCGATGACGACTGCTGTGATGTGCTCCCGGGTCTGTTCCAAGGAACTCAGACGACCTCGACCGTGACGTCCGTGGGGTTGGTCAGCGCGTCGAACACGGCCGAACGCTTCTGCGACTGGGCGACGAGCGCCTCGATGTCCTCCTTGGACGCGTCCGCGTCGATGGCGAAGGACACCTTGATGCCGTTGTAGCCGTTGCGAACGTCGCTGTCGGCGCCGAGGATCCCGCGGATGTCGTGGGCACCCTCGACGGTCGCCTCGACCGAACGCAGCTGGATGCCACGGTTCTGCGCGACCGACGCGACACCGGCCGTGAGGCAGCTCGCCAGGCCGACCAGCAGGTACTCGATCGGTGTGATGCCGTTGTCCTCGGCCGCGAAGACCTCCGGGTGGTCGGCCGTGAACGAGTGCTCCGCCTTGTGGCTGCGCTCCTCGCCGAGTCCGAAGAAGTCCTTGACGGTCGTGCTGGTGTGCACGCCGTTCTCCCACTTGGTGGTCGCGCGCCAGGTGAACTGTGCGGCCTCGGGGGCGCCCTTCAGCGCCTCGCGTGCGTCGAGCAGAGCCTGAACGTTGACCCCGTTGTCGATGCTGTCGATCGTCGTCATGTGTCGGACCGTACACCGCGTCTGACCTGCGTCTCAGACTCCGAGACGGGCGCGCGCACCGGTCGCGGGACCTGCCGAAATGGCTATGATGCGCGCATGGTCACCGCGTCGACGCTCGCGGCCGGTTCGGTCGGAAATGTGGAAACGCGGTACCTCGATCTGCCGGGGCCCGTGCGGCTCGACTGTGGCCGCGACCTGCATCCCGTCCGGGTCGCCTACGAGACCTACGGCACGCTCTCGCCCCAGCGTGACAACGTCATCCTCGTGTGCCACGCGCTCAGCGGCGACGCGCACGCGGCCGGTCTCTCCACGAGTCAGACCGGCACGCGGGACGGGTTCGGCGCCGAGGACCGCGACGGCGCCGTGGGTGCGGCGCTCGGCTGGTGGGACGGGATGATCGGCCCGGGCAAGGCGTTCGACACCGACCGGTTCTACGTGGTCTCCACGAACCTGCTGGGCGGCTGTCGCGGCACCACCGGGCCGTCGTCGATCGACCCCGCCACGGGCGAGCCGTACGGGTCGGACTTCCCGGTGCTCACGGTGGCGGACATGGTCCGGACCGAACGCGCCTTCCTGTCCGAACTGGGCATCGAGCGGCTCGCGGCGGTGGCCGGCGGTTCGCTCGGCGGGATGCAGGCCCTCGAGTGGGCGATCCAGTTCCCCGACCAGGTCGACACCATCGTGGTCATCGCCAGCACCCACGCCCTCCACCCGCAGGGCATGGCGTGGAACGCGATCGCGCGCGAGGCGATCATGCGGGACCCCGACTGGCAGGACGGCCACTACTACGGCACCGGCCGCACACCCGACGCCGGCATGGGCGTGGCGCGGATGGTCGGGCACGTCACCTACCTCTCGGCGCCCGCGTTGAACGACAAGTTCGGCCGCCGGCTGCAGTTCGCCGACGACATCCGCTACACCATGACCGAACCCGAGTTCGAGGTGGAGAACTACCTGCGCCACCAGGCCAACTCGTTCGTCCGGCGCTTCGACGCCAACACCTACCTCACGATGTCGCGGGCGCTCACGTACTTCGACCTGGCCCGGCAGTACGGCGGCGGTTCGCTCGAACGGGCGCTCGCCGGCATCTCCGCGCGCACCCTGCTGATCACGTTCAGTTCCGACTGGCTCTACCCGCCGGCGGCGTCGAACGACCTCCACGACGCGCTGGGCGCGCTCGGCAAGCCCAGCGAGCTGCACGTGATCGACGCGCCGTACGGCCACGACTGCTTCCTGCTGGAAGAAGAACGACAGACGCCGATCGTCCGCCGGTTCCTGACCGGCGAGTAGCGGAAGAGGTACTGGTGACCCGTATCGAAGAGGACCACTCGTTCGGCTTCGAGACCAGGCAGTTGCACGCCGGTCAACGGCCGGACCCGAACACGGGCGCGCGGGCGGTGCCGATCTTCCAGACGACCAGTTACGTGTTCGAGGACCCGGAGTCGGCGGCCGCGTACTTCAACCTCCAGGAGTACGGCAACACGTACTCACGCATCATGAACCCGACGGTCGCGGTGTTCGAGGAACGCGTGGCCAACCTGGAGGGCGCGGCCGGCGCGGTGGCGTTCGCCAGCGGGATCGCCGCGCAGGCGGCCGCGTTGTTCACGTTGCTGCAGCCGGGGGACCACGTGGTGTCGTCCCAGGCGCTCTACGGCGGCACGGTCAACCAGCTCAAACACCTGCTGCGCAAGATGAACGTCGAGCTGACGTGGGTCGACCCCGACGACCTGGACGCCTGGCGCCAGGCGGTCCGCCCGGAGACGAAGGCGTTCTTCGCCGAGACCATCGGCAATCCCGGCGGCAATGTGCTGGACATCGAGGCGGTGGCGACCGTCGCGCACGAGCACGAGGTGCCGTTGGTGGTGGACAACACGTTCGCCACGCCGTACCTGTGCCGCCCGATCGAGTGGGGCGCCGACATCGTGATCCACTCGGCCACCAAGTTCATCGGCGGGCACGGCACGAGCATCGGCGGCGTGGTGACCGAGGCGGGCACGTTCGACTGGTCGAACGGGCGGTTCCCGGTGGTCGCCGACCCGTCGCCCGCCTATCACGGTCTGCAGTTCCACGAGACGTTCGGGACCTACGGCTATCTGATGAAGCTGCGGGCCGAGACCCTGCGCGATCTGGGTGGCGCGCTGTCGCCGTTCAACGCGTTCCTCTTCCTGCAGGGACTGGAAACGCTGTCGTTGCGCATGGACCGTCACGTGGAGAACGCCCGGAAGATCGCGGAGTTCCTGGCGTCTCACGATCTGGCGTCGCGGGTGACGTACCCGGACCTGCCGGCGAGTCCGTACAAGCCGTTGGTGGAGAAGTACCTGCCGCGCGGTGCGGGCGCGGTGTTCTCGTTCGACGTGGCGGGCGGCCGCGACGGTGGGCAGGCACTGATCCGCGGCCTGACCCTGTGGTCGCACCTGGCGAACGTGGGTGACGCGAAGAGCCTGGTGATCCATCCCGCGAGCACCACCCACCGCCAGCTGAGCGACGAGGAACTGCGGGCGGCCGGCGTGGGCCCGGGCACGGTGCGGCTGTCGGTGGGCACCGAGTCGGTCGACGACCTGGTCTGGGATCTGGAACAGGCGTTCGCGGTGGTGGCGGCCACCGTGAAAGAAGGGGCGACAGCATGATCGACCTCGAGCGTTACCAGGACTCCCGGGAGATCCAGCGGGTCCTGAACACGGCGAAGACGATCGCGGTGGTGGGCCTGTCGAACAACGAGCTGCGGGCCAGCTACTTCGTGGGCTACTACCTGAAGCGCCACGGCTACCGGGTGATCCCCGTGAATCCCCGCGAGTCGGAGATCCTGGGGGAGACCAGCTACCCGAGCCTGCTGGAGGTCCCGGACAAGGTCGACATCGTCACGGTCTTCCGCGCGCCGGCAGCGCTTCCCGGGATCGCCGAGCAGGCGGTGCAGATCGGCGCGGGCACCCTGTGGTGCCAGTTCGGCGTGATCAACACCGAGGGCGCGCGGATCGCGGAGGACGGCGGGGTGACCGTGGTCATGGACCGGTGCATCAAGGTGGAACACGCCCGCTACGTGGGCCGCATGCACTGGCTGGGCTTCAACACCCAGCGCATCACGTCGGTCCGCGCGGGCCTGCAGTAGTGCGGCTCGACCTCGACCGGATCCGCGCCGCCCGAGGCGTGATCGACCCGATGTTCCTCGACACCCCGTTCTACCCGTGCGACGCGCTGAGCCGACGGCTCGGCTGCACGGTGAGCATCAAGCTGGAGACGGCCAACCCGGTCCGCAGCTTCAAGGGCCGGGGGACCGAGCTGGTGGCGAGCCGGCTGGGCGGGACGGCCGCCGTGTGCGCCAGCGCCGGCAACCTCGGCCAGGCGCTCGCGTGGTCGGGTCGCCGCCGGGGCCTCGACGTGACGGTCGTGGCCTCGCACCGGGCGCCCGTCGCCAAGCTCGACCGGATCCGCGCGCTGGGGGCGGAGCTGGAGCTGGTGGACGGCGACTTCGAGCTGGCCCGCGAGCGGGCGGTGGAGATCGCGCGGACGCGGGGCATCCGGCTGGTCGAGGACAGTCGCGACGTGGAGACCTGCGAGGGTGCCGCGACCATCGGCCTCGAGTTGGTCGGCGCCTTCGACACCGTGCTGATCGCTCTCGGCGGCGGCGCGATGGCCACCGGCATCGGCTACGTCCTGAAGTCGCTGATGCCCGGCGTCGAGGTGGTGTGCGTGCAGCCGGCCGGCGCGCCGGCCATGACCCGCTCCTGGCGCGAGCGCCGGGTCGTCACCACCGACTCGTACGACACGATCGCCGACGGTGTGGCCGGCCGGTTCCCCATCCCCGAGGTCCTGGACGACCTCCTGGAGGTGACCGACGACGCCGTCCTCGTGGCGGAGGAGTCGATCATCGCGGGCATGCGGCTGCTCCTGGAACACACGGGTCTGGTGGTCGAACCCTCGGCCGCTCTCGGCGTCGCGGCCGTGCTCGAGGACCGGGACCGGTTCGCCGGCCGGCACGTGGTGACCGTGATCTGCGGCGGCAACGTCGACGTCGACGCCCATCGCCGTTGGGTCAGCGCCGAGTGCCCACCGCCTGGCCGGACGTGACGGTGGCCTGCTCGTAGACCCGGATGATCTCGGTAGCCACCCGCTGCCAGGTGTATCGCGACATGGCCCGGTCGCAGCCGGCCGCGCCCATCTGTTCGAGCGTCGAGGGACGGGCCAGCAGCCTGCGCAGCGCCTCGGCGAGCGCACGCGGCCTGCGCGGCGGCAGGAGCACCCCGGTGACGCCGTCGACCACCGTGTCGGCCAGGGCGCCGACAGCGGACGCGACCACCGGCGCGCCACACGCCATCGCTTCCAGCGCCGCGAACCCGAACGGCTCGTACCAGGGCGTGCACACCACGGCGTTCGCCGAACGCAGCAGCGGCGGCAGGTCCCGGCGGGCGAGGCCGCCCAGGAGGTGGACGCGGTCGCCGACGCCCAACGACTCGGCGAACGCCCGGAGGAACCGCGCGTGCTCGTCGCCGCCCAGTTCTGCCTTGTCCGGTCCGCCCGCGATGACCAGTTCGGTGTCCGGCAGCGCCTGCAGCACGGCGATCACCGTGCCGAAGCCCGTGCTCGGGGACAGGTCGCCGACGCCGACCAGGCGCAGCGGGGCGCCGTCCTTGAGCGTCCGGTCGCCGGTGGGGGTGAACTCCCGCAGGTCCACGCCGCAGGGCACCAGGGAGAGGCGTGGCTTCGGCACCCCGAGTCGGGCCAGTTGACCCACCTCTTCCGAGTTGGTGGCCACGACCCGGGCGACCTCACGGCCGAGTGCCCGCTCGGCGCTGGTCCGGCGGGGGTCGGAGTCGCGGTGGTGGCGCTTCTCCACCACGCCGAGCCCGTGGAACGACTGCACCACAGGCACTTCGGTCACGCGCCCCGCCGCCGTCGCCGCGAGGCCGGCCCGCCAGTGGTGGGCGTGTGCGATGTCCGGGCGATCGCCCGCCCACTCGTCACGCAGGGAACGGGCGAACTCGCCCAGATCCTCGGACACCGTATGAACGGTGACCTTGTGGCCCTCCCGGGACAGCGCCGCGGACAGCTCGGCCACATAGAGGTCCTGGGGGTCCGCGTGTTCGGAGACCATCGCGATTCTCATGAGCCGGTCCACCCTGCCGTCGGTTGATCCGGCGAGCGTTCCAATTTCTTCAGAACGGTCTCTTTCCGTGCGGTGGCTACCCCGGATTCGTCTCGACAAACCGTGCGTAGGCGGGGACAACGGGGGTACTGCCCTCCACGTTTCCCACCACGAGGAGGACGCAGTGGCAAGAGTGGCACCGAGAAAGCCCGGCAAGCTCGTCAAGGCGGCGCTCGACAAGGCCGTGGAGAAGGTCGCCGAGCTGGTGAATCCGCCGATCCCGGGCGCACCGAGCAGCGAGCCGCCCGCCGTCGACGAGCCGACCGATCCGCGCGAACCGCTGAAGCCGAAGCCGGACCAGAAGGGGCCCGAGACCGTGTCCCCGACGGGCGCGCCGACCGGCGCACCGCAGACGGCCAACGGGCAGCAGGGCGAGTTCCTCACCACGTCGGCCGGCACGCGCCTGTCCGACACCGACCACTCGCTGAAGGCGGGGGAGCGGGGCCCGACGCTGCTGCAGGACCACCACCTGCGCGAGAAGATCATGCACTTCGACCACGAGCGCATCCCGGAGCGGGTGGTGCACGCGCGCGGCTACGGCGCGCACGGCGTGTTCGTCGGCTACGGCACGGCCACGAAGGTCAGCCGGGCGGCCTTCCTCGACGACGGCGTCGAGACCCCGGTGTTCGTGCGGTTCTCCACGGTCCTCGGATCGAGAGGGTCGGCCGACACCGTCCGCGACACCCGGGGGTTCGCCACGAAGTTCTACACCCAGGAGGGCAACTTCGACCTGGTGGGCAACAACATCCCGGTCTTCTTCATCCAGGACGGGATCAAGTTCCCCGACATCATCCACGCCGGCAAGCCGCAGCCCGACCGGGAGATCCCGCAGGCGCAGAGCGCGCACGACACGTTCTGGGACTTCGTCTCCACCCACACCGAGGCCACCCACCACGTCCTGTGGAACATGTCCGACCGCGGGATTCCCCGCTCCTACCGGACGATGGAAGGGTTCGGCGTCCACACGTTCCGTCTCGTCAACGCCGACGGGGCGACCTCGCTCGCGAAGTTCCACTGGAAGCCGAAGCTGGGCGTGCACTCCCTGGTGTGGGAGGAGGCGCAGCTGATCAACGGCATCGACCCGGACTTCCACCGCCGCGACCTGGCCGACGCCATCGAGTCCGGCGCGTACCCGCAGTGGGAGCTGGGTATCCAGGTCTTCCCGGACACGCCGCGGCAGACGTTCGAGGGCATCGACCTGCTCGATCCGACGAAGATCGTGCCGGAGGAACTCGCGCCGGTGCAGCCGATCGGGATGCTGACCCTCAACCGCAACCCCATGAACTACTTCGCCGAGACCGAGCAGGTGGCGTTCCACGTGGGGAACCTGGTGCCGGGCATCGACGTCACCGACGACCCGCTGCTCCAGGCGCGGCTTTTCTCCTATTTGGACACCCAGCTGACCAGGCTGGCCGGGCCGAACTTCAACCAGATTCCCATCAACCGTCCACACGCGCCGGTCAACGACATGTTCCGCGACGGCTTCCATCAGCAGGCCGTGCACGGCGGGGTCGCCCCGTACCGGCCGAACACCCTCGACGGCGGCAACCCGTTCGAGGCGGGCGCCGAGGCCTTCGTGGACGTGGCCGTGCCACTCCCGAAGTCGACGAAGGTGCGGCAGTCGCCGGCGTCGTTCGCCGACCACTTCACGCAGCCGAGGCTGTTCTGGCAGAGCCTGTCGGCGGTCGAGAAGGAGCACGTGGTCAGCGCGTTCACCTTCGAACTCGGCAAGGTCTACGAGCAGGTGATCAAGGAACGCCAGCTGCGGGTACTGGCCAATGTGGACGCCGTGCTGTGCGCGGAAGTGGCGCGCGGCCTCGGGTTGCCGGCTCCGAGCGTCAGCGGGCGGCCGAAGAAGGTCACGCCCAGCCCCGCCCTGTCCCAACTCGGCAGGACCTGGCCGACCGACGGGCGCATCATCGGGATCGTGGTCGATCCGGCCGACCTCGACGGCGTCCGCGCGGTTCGCGAGACCATCCTCGCGTCGGGCATGGTGCCGCTGCTGATCGCGCCGACCGGTGGACCACTGGACTCGGAGAGTGGCCTGTCCGCACAGCGCACGTTCCTCACCGCGCGTTCCGTGGAGTACGACGCGCTGCTGCTCGCGGGCAACCCGCGGCCCGACGACGCGGTCGTGCTCATGGTCCAGGAGTGCTACCGCCACGCGAAAGCCATCGGCGCGTGGGGGAGTGGCCGTGCTGTGCTGGAGGGATTCGCCTCGGCGCCGGGGGTCGTGCTGGCGGACACCCCGTCGAAGGCCCTGGAGAAGGTGACGAAACTGTTGGGTTCCCACCGCGTGTGGGAACGCTTCTCGTGACGCTGCTCACCGAGGAGGAGTTGGCGTTCCTCCGCTCGATGTTCGACCTCGCCCGCGCCG
This sequence comes from uncultured Actinomycetota bacterium, assembly GCA_963825445.1. Lineage (GTDB taxonomy): Bacteria > Actinomycetota > Actinomycetes > Mycobacteriales > Pseudonocardiaceae > Actinophytocola. The sequence continues at coordinate 59,575 of CAWGTM010000012.1, read as the reverse complement.
GTGACACCGAACGGCTGGACGAGGCGTTCGGCGCGGGACTGCCGGTGAACCTCACCAACGAGGTGGGCGACTCCCTGCTCATGCTGGCCGCGTACCACGACCACCCGGACACGGTGCGCGCGTTGCTCGAGCGGGGCGCCGACACGGCGCGGGTGAACGACCGGGGCCAGACTGCGCTCGGGGCGGCGGTGTTCCGCCGCTCCGAGCGCAGTGTCAACCACCTGTTGGCGGCGGGCGCGGACCCGGCGCTGGGCCCGCGATCCGCGTTGGACATCGCGCACTTCTTCGACCTGCCGGACATGCTGGCGATCCTGCGTCAGCGGTACCCTCCAGGGAACCTGGGGAGGTAGGCGTGACCGGAACCGAGCTGTACGACGACATCGGCACTGGTTACGCGTTGGGGCGGCGCACCGATCCACGGTGGATGGCACCCATTCTCGCCGCACTCGGCGACGCGCGGTCCATCGTCGACGTGGGCGCGGGCACCGGCTCCTACGAGCCGTCCGATCGGCCGGTCCTCGCGCTCGAGCCGTCCGTCGAGATGATCCGTCAGCGACCGGCTCACGCGAGCCCGGCCGTTCGCGCGGTCGCCGAGGCCCTGCCGGTGCGCGACAACGCGGTCGACGCCGTGCTGGCCGTGCTCACCGTTCACCACTGGACCGACTGGCGGCGCGGGATCGCCGAACTGCGCCGCATCGCGCCGCGCCGGGTGGTCCTCGCCTACGACCCGCGGCTGCACGTCGACTTCTGGTTCGTCCGCGACTACGTGCCCGAGATCGCCGACCTGGAACGCACCCGCCCCGCCGCGGCGGACATCGCGACCGAACTGGGCGCCGACCGCGTCACACCCCTGCCGTTGGCATGGGACTTCACCGACGGGGTGTTCCCCGCGTACTGGCGCCGCCCGACCGCCTACCTCGTTCCCCACGTGCGCCGCGCCTGTTCCGCGATCGCGCAGACCCACCCGGACGCCGTCGAACGGGGCATCCGTCGCCTCCGCGCGGACCTGGACAGCGGCCGGTGGCACGACCGGAACCGGGACCTTCTCAACCTCGACCAGTGGGACGCCGGCTTCCGGCTGATCGTGTCGGGCTAGGCGGCGCGCGTGTCCGCCGCCGTGCGGAGGTAGGGGCCGATGGTGGTCGCGATCAGGGCGTAGCCGGCCGGGGACGGGTGGAAGCGGTCGGCCGAGAACAGCCCGGCATCGGTGGTGAAGCGGGCGAGCACCTGGTCGTCGACGTGGGCGACGGTCGCCCCCGCGCGGACCGCCGCGTCGGCCTGCGCCCGGGCGTAGGCCTGACTGGCCTGCGACACAAGCTCCCGGAACACCGGCGGCACGTGGGCCACCACCCCCAGGTCGGGCGCGGTGACCACCACAACCTGCGCGCCGGCCCCACGCAGGTCGGTGACCGCGTCCTGGAGCAACCGCGCCCCGACGGCGGGCGGCGTGAACGACGCCAGATCGTTGGCACCGATCATGACCAGCGCCAGGTCGACACCGGCCGCCACCGCGGTCCGCACCTGCGCGGCCAGCTCGGTGGACCGCGCGCCGGGCACGGCGTGGACGCCCAGCCGCACGTCGTGGCCGTCCGCGCGCAGCGTGGCGGTGAGCAGGTGGCCGAGGGTCTGCTCAGGCCGCGCGCAGCCGACCCCCGCGGCGAGCGAGTCACCGAGGACACGAAACCGAAGAGTCTTGGTCATCACCTGACTCAACGTTCGAGAGCGCCCATGTGCTCCCGGGTACGCACGACACCTACGCGTTCGCGGCGACATGCGCGGCTCCGCTAGCGCCGTTTCATTCTCATGGCCAGCAGTACGACGAACACCACCGCGCTGAGAGCCAGCACGGCCACCGCTGACCACCACGCGGCGGGCGTGTGCGCCCACAGTCCGTCGGTCGACAGGTCGGTGCCGGGCCTCGTCAGGTTCACCGTCGCCGCACCCGCGGCGTAGCCCCAGCGTGTCGGGAACAACCACGAGAGCTGGTCCAGGACTACTCGCCCGGTGACGGGAACCATGCCGCCGCACATCACGAGCTGGGTCATCACCGTCACCACCAACACCGGCATCGCCTGCTCGGTCGAGCGCACCATGGCCGAGCCCAGCAGCGCCAGCAGACAGGAGGCGGTCGCCGTGCCCCACACCGCGATCCCCAGTTCGACAGCGACGTTCGGCACGACGAGACCCGCGGCCGGTCTGGGTCTCAACGCCAGGAGGACGCCGACGAGCAGTACCGTCTGTAGCGCGCACACGACGGTGAACACACACGCCTTACCGACGGAGTACGCCGCGGGAAGGACACCCGACCGACGCTCCCGAAGCGCGATCTCCCGTTCTCCCACCACCTCACGTGCTCCGGCGGCACCTCCCATGAACGCCGCACCGACGAAGAGCAGGACGAGGATCTGGCTCGCCTCGACGGCCTCAAGTGGGTGGGCGTTCCTGAGCCCGGCCTCGCCCGGCACAACCAGGGCGAGCACGGCCAGTGCGACCGGCAGCACCGCGAGGAACGTCGCGTACGGACGGTCCGCCAGGATGAGACGCGCGTGACGACGGCACAGCACGCCCACCTGCCTTGTCAACGTCGCGCGCGGCACAGGCGGGTGGGCGGCCGGCCGAGGGCGGGGACCGACAGGCTCGCCGCCGGCGGCCGGCGCGGGCGGGCGGGCCGAGATCATGGCGAACACGTCGGTCCAGTCCTCGGTGCCGAACTGCTCGGGAAAACTGGCGGGTGGTCCGGTGTAGACGGGAACGCCTCCCGGAGCGAGCACCAGCACCGTGTCGCACTGACCGAGGTTCGCGACGTTGTGTGTGACGACTACGACGATGCGCCCCGCGTCGGCGAGCTTGCGCAGGCTCACCATGAGTTGACGGTCCAACGCGGGGTCCAGGCCGGAGGTCGGCTCGTCGAGCACGAGCAACGACGGCGAGGTCAGCAGCTCCAGGGCGACGGACACACGCTTCCGCTGCCCACCGGACAGGCGGTCGATGCGAGTGTTGGCGTGCTCGGTCATGCCGAGTTCCCCGAGCGTCGCGTCGACGATCGACGCGCGTTCGGCGCGGGTGGTGTCCGGAGGCAGTCGGAGTATCGCCGAATAGTTCAACGCCTGACGTGCGGTCAGGCCCCGGTGCACGAGATCGTCCTGGGGCACCAGGCCGACGCGGTCACGCACCGCGGGGAACTCGTCGTGTACGTCGAAGTCGTCGTAGGTCACCGAGCCGGTATCCGGACGTATCTGTCCGGTGAGGAGCTTCACCAACGTGGACTTGCCCGCGCCGGACGGGCCCACCACGGCGAGGAACTCCCCGGGCCGCACCCGCAGATCGACACCGGACAGCAACGATCGGCCGTCCGGTAGGTGATATCCCGCCCCTGTCGCCACGAGGCTCGTCGACACCGTCCCGGCCGGCACGAAGTTCTCGCCGTCCACGATCAGGTCGGTGCCCCCGAACGTCATGCGGTCTCCGTTGGACACGACGATCGGCCCGGTCGCGGCGGTGCCGTTGACGAGAGTGCCGTTGCGGCTCCCGAGGTCTGTCACCCGCCAGCCTCGAGCGGTCCGGTTGAGTCGAGCGTGCCGGCGGGAGACCCGCACGTCGTCGAGGACGATGTCGTTGTCCGTGGCCCGCCCGATGATCACCATGTCGCCACCTTTGGCTCGGCGCGGGGGCGGATCGAGCGCGAGTTCCAGTAACTGACCACCCGACGGGCAGGCCAGCCGCACCGCCGTGCGGTCGACGACCCGGTGCCGTCCGAACCGCGCACCGTCCAACCAGGACCCGTTCGTGGAGTCCAGGTCCTGGACGAACCAACCGCCCCGGTAGCGGATCCGGAGGTGTTGCTGGGAGACCCGAGGATCGTCGACCGCGACGTCGCAACCGTCGCCCCTGCCGACGAGCACGGTCTCCGCCGACGTGAACCGCCACGAGCGTCCGCCGAGGGCGACGAGCAGTTCCGGAACCGGGCCGGTCATCAGCCGGTCGTGGCCGTGGTCGACGGGACCTCGCCAGGTAGACCGAGCAGGCTTGCCTCACCGAGCACCAGGTAGCCGGCGCCATCGCACTGGGGGCCCGCGAGAAGTTGCCAGTGGAGCCGCAACCGCAACACGCCACTGACGTCCACCTCGAGCGGCGTCGGCTTGCCGAACTCCACCACGACGCTGGTCAGTTGCCGGCCGTCGCCATAGATCTCCAGCTGTGCCTTCGCCTCCGGGGAGTGCGCGTTGTCGTCGATCCCGGCGGTCGCGGTCAGGCTGCGGAATCCCTTCGACAGGTTGTACTCGATGTCTCCGGACCGGTCGCAGTACCCGAGTTCCTGGACCAGGGAGTGCAGGTACGACTTGCCCGCGATGGAGACGGGGTCGCTGACGGTCGTCCACCGACCTGCCACCGGTTCGTACTCGTCGAGGTTGAGCTGTACGGGCCCGCGAGCCACGGTGAGTTTCAGCTTGCCCTGCAACGGTTCACCGGATCCGGGCTCCTGCGCGACCACGGTGCCCTCCTCCGCGTCCTGCCGGATGACATCGACGATCTCCACCTCCAGTGTCTCCGGCAGCATGTCCTGGGCCTCTGAAAGCGGCATGCCGACGAGATCCGGTGCGCTGGTCAGCGCCGCGATGGAGGTACCCGTCGAGACCGGTGCGTCACTCGCCCGCGTGGTCTCCCGCACGGCTTGGCCCGCGGGTGCGCGGTCGTCCTCCTCTCCCGGCCGCAGCGTCGCGTAGGCGGTGCCGCCGCCGAGCAGGAGCACCGCGACCAGCAAAGCGGCCCGGCGACCGCGCTTCCTCTTCCGGCGGGCAGGCGGTGGTGCCACGAGTGGCCGTGCCGCCGGTGCCGCCGGTGCGGCCGGTTTCCGGCTCCTGGTGGGAATGTTGAGCTGGGTGGTGGCGGCGGGTCGGGTGGTGGTGGTCGCTGCCGGTGGTGCCGACAGGCGTGGCGCCACCGGCTTGTCCGCCAGGTCCGCTGTCATCGCGTCGAGCATCGCGGCAACCCGTTGGGCGGACTGTGGCCGTGCCCGAGGGCTCTTCTTGAGCAACCAGCTGATGAGCTCCCACAACGGCCCCGGCACGCCATCCGGTCTCGCAGGCACGCGCTCCACCTGCTGCTTGACGACCTCCACGGTCGATGTGCCCGCGAACGGTGTGGTGCCGCAACACAGCTCGTAGAGCACGACGCCCAGTGAGTACAGATCTGCCTTGGGCGTGACGGCGTCGTCACCGAGGAGTTCCGGCGCCAGGTACCGCGGGGTTCCCGCGACCACGCCGTCACCCGTACCCGTCAGGCTCGCGATCCCGAAGTCGGTCAGCCGAGGGGTTCGTGCACCGGTCGCGTCGTCCATCAGGATGTTCTCCGGCTTCACGTCCCGGTGCACCACCCCGGCGGCGTGCACCACGACGAGCGCCCGTGCCACGGCCGCGCCGATCCTCGCCACCTCCGCGGGCAGCACGGTGCCCACCCGCTCCAGCTCCGCCCGAAGATCACCGCCGTGGACCAGGTCCATGACGATCGCGACTGTGTCCCCCTCGGCGACGAGGTCGTGCACGGCCACCAGGTTGGGGTGGCGGAGGCCGATGAGGATCGACCGTTCCTGGAGGAATCTGCTGACGGCGTCGGGATCCGCGGCGAGCTCCTCACGCAGGAGCTTGAACGCGAACGGCCGGTCGTCGGTGTCGGTGCCGGCGTACACCTCGCCTGCGGCACCGGTGCCCAGCAATGCTGTGAGCCGGTATCTGCTACCCAGAGCGCGAGTCATGGCGCTGGCTGGGTCGCGCAACCCGACAACAGCATTCCTGCCGCCGCGAGTGAGGCGACGGCGGTTGTTCTCGTACCCATGATTCCTCCGCATGTGAGTCCGGTGCGGACTTTGTCGGCGGATGCGATGGATCCGATACCAGTTTCGAAGTAAAAACCATCGATGTCATGAATATGACCAGTATTCAACCGGTTCCGATATCGGTCAGGTAAACCTCGTAACGTCGGCGCGCGCTGCGTCGACTGACGCCACGAGCATCACTTCAACTAATACCGGAGGAATCATGGGCGTCAGTCTTGCCAAAGGCAGCAACGTTTCTCTCACCAAGGAGGCCCCGGGTCTCGCCGCGGTGACCGTCGGTCTCGGCTGGGACGCGCGCACCACCAGTGGGGGAGAGTTCGACCTCGACGCCAGCGCCATCGCACTCGGTGACGGCGGAAACGCGCTGTCCCCCAAGCACTTCGTGTACTTCAACAACCTGACGAGTCCGGACGGGACGATCGAGCACACCGGTGACAACCAGACCGGCGACGGTGATGGTGACGACGAGCAGATCAAGGTGGCGCTGGCGCGGGTGCCCGCCGACGTCGCCCGGATCGTCTTCCCGGTCTCGGTCTATGACGCGGAAACCCGCGGGCAGTCGTTCGGGCAGGTCCGCAACGCGTTCATTCGCGTGGTCGACCAGGCGGACGGTCGTGAACTGGCGCGCTACGACCTCTCCGAGGACGCCTCCACCGAGACGGCGATGGTGTTCGGCGAGCTTTATCGCCACAACAGTGAGTGGAAGTTCCGCGCCATCGGCCAGGGGTACGCGTCCGGGCTCGCCGGTATCGCGAAGGATTTCGGTATCGACGCGGACTAACTGACGAACGGGGTGGGAATTTTCCGAGAGCGAGGGACATGATGTTTCTGAGAACCTTCCGGATATCGTTCGCGATCACCGCCATCGCACTGGTACTTGCGTTCCTGTACGGCGGCCCGGTGACATTGACGATCGTCGTGGTCCTCGTCGTGCTGGAGATTTCCCTCTCCTTCGACAACGCGGTGGTCAACGCCGGCGTGCTCGGGCGGATGAGTGAGCACTGGCAGCGGCTCTTCCTGACCGTCGGAATTCTGATCGCCGTGTTCGGCATGCGGTTGGTGTTCCCCGTGCTCGTCGTGTGCATCACCGCGGGCCTGACCCCGGTGGAGGCGTTCGAACTGGCCCTGGCCGGCGGGAGCATCGACACTCCGGGCACGTACGCCCACGTACTCCACGACGCGCACCCGGCGATCGCGGCCTTCGGCGGCGTGTTCCTGCTGATGCTGTTCCTGAACTACATCCTCAGGGAACGCCCGATCACCTGGCTGTCCTTCGTGGAACGCCCACTGGCCAGAGCCGGGCGGTTCACCGAACTTCCCGTGGTCGTCACGTGCGGCGCGTTGCTGGTGGTCGCGGCCACTCTGTCGCCGCCTGGCAAGTCCACCACCGTACTCGTGGCGGGATCGCTCGGACTGATCGTTCACATGGTCGTGGCCGCGATCGGAGGGCTGGTCGAACCCGCGCACGAGAGCGGCGGGGGACAGGTGCTGCCCGCTGTCGGCAGAGCGGCGTTCTTCATGTTCCTCTATCTGGAGGTCATCGACGCGACGTTCAGCTTCGACGGTGTCATCGGTGCTTTCGCGATCACCTCCGACCCGATCGTGATCGGCCTCGGTCTCGGGGTCGGCGCCGTCTACATCCGGTCCCTGACCGTGTACCTGGTGCGGAGGGGCACGTTGACCAGGTACGTCTACCTCGAACACGGTGCGCACTGGGCGATCGGCGCACTGGCCGTCCTGCTCCTGCTGACCATCGGCCACGACATCCCGGAAGCCGTCACCGGCCTGGTCGGCGTCGGATTCATCGCAGCCGCACTGCTGTCCTCAATGACCAGAAAGCAACAAAGCGAGCCCGTGCCGTCGGGCAGCCAAGAGACGAAAGGTGTCATGTCATGACCATCACCCTTACCAAGGGGCAGAAGCTGTCGCTGCGCAAGCAGAACGGCGCCACGCTCACCCGCGTCCGGATGGGACTGGGCTGGGACGCGATGAAGAAGAAGGGCCTGTTCGGCCTGCGGAACCAGACCATCGACCTCGATGCGTCAGCTCTGCTGTTCGACCGGAACGGTGTACTCGTCGACCAGGTCTGGTTCAAGCAGCTCTCGAGCCACGACGGCGCCGTCCGGCACACCGGCGACAACCTCACCGGTGACGGCGATGGCGACGACGAGTCGATCAGGGTCGATCTCACCACGGTCACCAGCGCCGTCCACACCATCGTCTTCACCGTGAACTCCTTCACCGGCCAGGACTTCTCGCAGATCGAGAACGCCTTCTGCCGGGTGATCGACGAACACGGCGGGACCGAAGTCGCCCGCTACGGGCTCACCGGGTCCGGGACACACACCGCGCAGATCATGGCGAAGCTCAGCAGGGACGGTGACGGCTGGGCCGTGACCGCCATCGGCGCGTCCGCGTCCGGGCGCACATTCAAGGACCTGCTCCCCGCGGTCGCGCGGCACCTCTGATCCGACAGCTGCCAGTACACAGGAGGTTGACCAGATGTCCGAGACCTCGCTCGGCGCGAGCACCACCGCCACGGACCCCAACACGACCGCCCTGGTCCTCACCCCGCCCGTGCCGGTGCAGGTCGTTACCCATGACGACGCGAGCGGCGCCATCCCCCTGGACCCGGCCAAGCACGCCGAACTGCGGGACAAGGCAAAGGCGTTCGCGACGGAACTCGCTGCCATCGACGTGAACTCACCCGCGTTCACAGAGAAGGTCGCGGGAATCACGTCGATGGGGGAGCGCGACATGCGGGCGGCGGCGAGCATGTCCAGCCGCATGCTGGACCGCCCCGCCGCCGCGCTCGGGCGCGCCAAAGGCAGACCGGGCGCCGACGTCCAGAACCAGGTGTCGGACACCCTGATCGATCTGCGCGCCACCATCACCGACCTCGACCCCAACCGCGCCGACCTGCGAGGGGTGAAGAAGCTCCTGAAGTTCTTGCCCGGCGGCAACAAGGTCGAGCGGTACTTCGCCAAGTACCAGTCCGCGCAGTCCCATCTGAACGCCATCATCCGGTCACTCGAGGCCGGCCAGGACGATCTGCGCAAGGACAACGCCAGCATCGACACCGAGAAGGCCAACCTGTGGGCCACGCTCGGCAAGCTGACCGAGTACGACAAGCTCGCCGAGGCGCTCGACGAAGAAGTGACGCAGCGGATCGAGGAACTGCGGATCCTCGGCAGGACCAAACAGGCCGATACCCTGCACGCGGACGCGTTGTTCCCGATCCGCCAGCGGCGGCAGGACATCATGACGCAGATGGCGGTCGCGGTGCAGGGCTACCTGGCGCTGGATCTCATCCGGCGTAACAACATCGAACTCATCAAGGGCGTTGACCGGGCGCAGACGACGACCATCTCCGCCCTGCGCACCGCGGTCATCGTGGCCCAGGCTCTTTCACGGCAGCGCCTCGTCCTCGAACAGATCACGGCGCTGAACGCGACCACGTCGAACCTCATCGAGGCGACCTCCCAGCAGCTGCGTATGCAGGCAGGAGAGATCAACCAGCAGGCCGCTGCGTCCACGATCGACGTCGGCAAGCTGGAGGCCGCCTTCGACAACGTCTTCGCCACGATGGACGCCCTCGACACGTTCCGGACTCAGGCGACCGATTCGATGGCGGAGACGATCGTGGCGCTCGAGAGCCAGGTCGAACGCGCCAAGCCGTACCTGGAGCGGACCCGGCGCGCCGAGAGCCGCGGCTGATCCCATGTCCTGGTTCCAGCGCGTGCGCGATCCCGCGGTGACACCAAGGGATCCCGACCCGGACGCGGAGAAGGAGACGCTGCTCAACGACCTGCTGTTGCTGCGCGGTTACCTCAACCGGCACGCGGACCGGCTCCCGGCAGAATCGGTCGTGACCGCTCACCAGATCGGGGACGTGCTGCGAAATGTCCTAGACGCGGCAGGCAACCAGGCGCTCGACGCACACACCGCGGTGCGGCTGCGCGGCTTCCTCGCCGACTACGTGCCGACCACGGTTCGCTCGTTCCTCGCGGTCAGCACCGACCGGGAGAGCGCCGGAATCCTGCAGGAGCAACTGGAGTCGCTCCTCGACGAGGCCGACGGTCTGGCGGCGAGCGTGCGGTCGTACGACACCGACGCCCTGCGGATCCAGGGCACCTTCCTGCGGACCAAGTTCTCCCGATCGGACCTGGACCTGTGATGGCTGTACTACGACGGGGTGCGAACACCGCGCTCACGAGGGAGATCCCCGGACTCACCGGACTGGTTCTCGGCGTGCGGTGGAACACCGGTGCGGAGAAGACGCTCGCCGACCACCTCGTCGTCGCCACGATCCTCTGCGACGACGGGGGCAAGGCGATCTCCGACGAGCACTTCGTCTTCTTCAACCAGCTGGCGGAGCCGGCCATGTCGGTGCGGCAGCTCACGGAGGCCGTCGGGGACGACGCGGAACAGGTCGAGATCCACTTCGCGGCTGTTCCATCCGAGGTCCGGAGGATTCTCGTTGTCCTGTACGTAAACGAGGCAACCGGGTTGCGCCGCAGCCTCGGCCAGTTGCGTGAGACCGTCGTCCGGGTGCTGGCGCTGGAGGACAACCGGGAGCTCGTGCGCTCGGAGAACCTGGCGCAGCCGTTGACAGTGGAGACCGCCATGTCGCTCGGTGAGGTCTATCGGCACGGCGATGGCTGGAAGTTCCGCGTGGTCGGCGAGGCCTACCAGACGGGTATCGCGGGCCTGGCGAAGGACTACGGGGTGAACCTGTGAGCGTCGACCCCACCGCACCGGGGCAGGCGCCGCCCCGTGGCGATCTCGCTTTCCTGCGCAGACGCGCCCACCCGGGGCGAGTCGCGATCCGCCCGGCCGAACCTCTCGCCGAGTCCACACTGGACCTCGCGCCAACGGTCCCGGCTGTCGCGCCGGCGCCAGCCAGACCAGCTCGTCCGGTGCGGCGGGTGCGCTCGGCAGACCGGGTGCTGCTGACCACGGCCGCACCGATGGTGACGTTGACCCGGCTACAGAGCGGTGTCGGCGCGCTCGTGTTCGAGGCGTTGTCCGCCGGGACGGCGGGAGACCTGCGACTGGGATGTGCGTACACGCTGGCAGACGGATACTCGTCGATCGTCCAACATTCCGGCGGCCGGAACTCCGGTCCGCCGGGTGCCAGGAGCCCGGTCATCCGCGCCGGTCGGCGTGATTTCGAGCGGCTCACCCTTGACCTGCGGCAGAACCGGCGGTTGCGGAGGCTGGTCGTGTACGGGTTCTCGGAGTCTCGGCAGGCGTTGCGATGGGGCGGCACGCTCGTCGCCACCACACACGGCGGTGCGCGTGTGGATCTGCCGATCGACCGGCCGACCGCCGGAGGCGTGACGGTGTTCCTCGCGCTGTACAACGTCAATGGAGAACTCGCGGTCCGCGCCGAGATGACGTGCGTGGACGGCGACGTCCGGGACGCCTGCCAGGCCTACGGCTTCGACCGCATCACCTGGGTCGACGGCCGCACGCCGGCGAGCTAGTCAGCCAGCAGGCGGTCGACCGCGTTCCGGGCGCGGGTCAGCGCGTCCTCGCGACCGAGCAGCTGATGATCGTGATTCGCCTGAAGCACCATGGCATGCAGTTCGAAGACGAGCTGCTCGACGTCCGTGTCTTCCGGAAGCTCCCGAAGGCGCACGGCGAGTTCGACCTCGCGTCGGAGCAGGGCGTCGCCCCGGGCGACGGCCGCTGCGACCGCGTCGCGCACGGGTCCAGGCCGGCCGTCGAGTTCGCTCGCGGCGGCCACGAAAAGGCAACCGCCCTCGAAGGTCTCCAGGTAGTCGATCCACAACGACATCAGCGTCCGCACTCGCGCGAGCCCGGCGGCCTGCCGCTCGGCCGGCAGCGAAACGTCGCGTTCGAAGACCTGCGACGCGGCCGCGACGATCGAGAGTTGGAGTTCCTGCTTGGTGCCGAAGAGGGTCTGGATGCCGCTCTTGCTGGTGTCCAGCGCGTCGGCCAGGCGACCGAGCGTCAGACCGTCGATGCCTTCGACCGAGGCGATGTGCATCGCGCGATCCACGATCGCGCCGCGGCGGGCGTCGCCGGTACGAGTCATGGATACGATCGTACAGAACTATACGACCATACGTATTGACACGTACGATCGTATCTCTTAGCGTCATGTCCCATGACCACAGAGGATCTTTCCGCGATCGCCAAGCGCTACTTCGCCGCTTGGGAAGCACACGACCCAGACGCGATCGTCGCGTTACACACCCCCGACTCGCAGTTCCAGGCCCACGGACGCGGCATAGCGGTCCACGGCCGCGAGGCCCTACGACAAGAGTTCGCCCACGTCTTCCAGCTCTACCCGGGCTTCGCCTTCGAGGAGCGACGCCTGCTGTTCGGCGACGGCCACTGGGTGCTGGACTGGACGCTGACGTTCCAACGGCCCGGCGAAGATCGACGAGGCGTGCACTGCCTGGACGTGGTCGAGGTGGCACCAGACGGCCTGGTCACCCGCAAGGACACGTTCTTCGACTTCACCGAACTGAAGGCCGCTTTCGAGGGGCAAGCGTGACCACACCTCTGTTCGACCGCCCGCTGCTGGATGCGTTGCCGGTAGAGCATCTGTGCGACCTCAGCATCGACCTGGAACCAGCCCAGGTGATCGCAACCCCACTGGGCACCCGAATGACCTTCGTGACAAAGGGCGGCCGATTCAACGGCCCAAACTTCCGCGGCGAAATGCTTCCAGGCGGTGGCGACTGGGTGTGGCTAGGCAGCGACGGCATCAGCCGCATGGACGTCCGCGCAACCCTACGAACCCACGACGGCGTCCTGATCCACTACGAATCGAACGGCGTACTCCGCTTCCCATCCGACGGCCGACAACGCCTGGCAGCCGGCGAACGCCTACCGGCCGACGAGACCTACGTACGACCAACCCCAAGGTTCGAAACATCGGACGAGCGCTACTCCTGGCTGAGCGGCCTGGTAGTGGTCGGCCAGGGCGAATACGGCCAAGGCCGCATAGACCACCGAATGTACAAAATCCTGTAGAACCACCACGAGACGACGCGTCGCCCGCAGCACAGTAAACGACCTGGTCGGCGCTGGTGAGAGTGAGTGCCCCCGGTGCGATTCGAACGCACACTGGACGGGTTTTGAACCCACCCACGAAATGTCCCTTGACCTGCATTTATCGTGCGTTTCAGGTGTGTGTGGGGGCGTAACGGGGGAGCGAGGTCATCCGCGGCTTGCCGCAATGAGAGGAGCCCGGATCACCTCGGCGAACCGGGGGACGGTCTTCGCGAAGCTGGTGAGGAAGGCATCGACAGACATCGCGGGGTTCCGGTATGCGGCGATCTGTTCCTGGACGCACCGGATGGTCGGCATGGGGTAGAGGTCGAGCTGGTCGAGGAGGAAGTCGTCAGGATGGACGGCGTTGATGTCGTACGGGTCCAGGGCAGACGGTGGGAAGTCGCGAAGGTTGGCCGTGACGATCACAGCTGCGCCGGCACGCACGGCTGCGGCGAGGACATGCCGGTCCTTCGGGTCGTTGGTCATGGCGGGAATGAGCGCCTCGTAGTCGGTCACCAGCGCATCGGGGAATGTGTCGCGCATCTGCTGGACGCGCTTGCTGGCTTTGTCCGGGTTGACGCCGACTTTGCCAAGGGCACCTTCGACTTCGCCGAGCACTTCAGCGGACCACAGGACTCGATATGTGTTGGCCTCGGCGAGCCTCAACAGCAGGTCGGTCAGCTTGATGGGAACAAGCACGCATGCGTCGAGGAAGGTGGGGAAGGCCATCCGGTAATTCTGGCCGTTCCTACCGAGTTTCGATGAACCCGTCAGCCGTGTCGTCGATGCCGTCTTCAGCAGCCGCGCGAGTCATCTCATCGAGCGTGGCTCGACGCTGAGCACGGGCGCGCTGTTGGTAGGCGACGACGTCGGCAAGCATGACGCGACGGTGCCGGCCTCGAAGCTCGAACGGGATCTCTCCAGCTTCGAGAAGCCGCACGAGGGTCGGCCGGGACACGCCGAGGAGGTCGGCGGCTTCCTGGGTGGTCACCTGGGTGTTGTGCGGAGCGACGGTGATGGCCAGTCCCTGCGACATGGCGTCCACCACGTTCTTGAGCACCTGGTAGACCTCGCGGGGGAGTGGTGTCTCCGTCCCGTCCGGGCCGACCAACGCTGCGGCCGGCCCTTCGAGCGCCGTCGCCAAGCTGGCCAGCTCGGGAGCGTCCTTCGCTGGCGGCAGCACCGTCTGAGACTCCAGGACCGCAGTCACTGTCAACCCTCCCAATCGCCCATGACCTGCACAAACGTTCTCGCGGAGCCCTGCGAGCCTCCGCGAGAGACTGCATCCCTCTGCATAGTTCTGCATCCCTCTGCACCATGCTAACCGAAAAAAACGAACGGTGAGGATCGGTTCGAGTCGGAGGCGAGGCGGTCCGAACGCGCACTGAGACTGGAACCCTGTCATCAGACACGCCCTGACCTGCGCAGAAGCGTGTGGATGCGGAGTTCCAGAAGCCGACTCTTTGTTGCTTAGAGCGTCTACGCTGTGTGCGTGAGCGCGGAGCGTGATGAGCTGATTCGCCTGGTCCAAGAGCTGCCGGGGGACCAGATCCCGCAGGCGCTGGCGGTCATCCGTCGGCTCTCTCAGCCGGCGTTTATGGCCGCCGCCCCTGGCGATGGCAGCAGCATCGCTGAACACATGGACGAGTTGCTTCGCGATGGGTTCGGCCGCTGAGTTGAAGCTGCGCACACCTCCGGCTTCCTCGTACTGGCCGTCACGTAGCGCCGGCTCGGCGTTGTCAAGGGTGGCGTAGCCATCGCGGAGCGACACGGAGTGCCCTTGATGGCGCTGGGCCGGCGTTAGACGATCACGGCCGAGGGAGCTGCCCGCCGGTATTTCGAGAGCCGCCGTGCCGGCAGACGAATAGCCTGCGGCGATGGACTGCGTGTATGACGCGGATGTGGACGGCGATAACGCCGTGACGCTGGAGGAACCGAGGGGCGGTCCGCGGATCCGGCTGTGGAACCGCACCGAACTGGAGGACAACGTCATCCAGGTGTGCGCAGAGATCGCGGTATCGGGCGCGACGGACAACCTCGTGGCAACGGCTCATGGGGTGACACTGGCCTTCATGGGGGAGGAGCTGACGCCGTTCTTTGAGGCTCTGGCGGAGGGCTTCACGGGCTGGGAGGGCGTGCGCACATGGCGCAGCTTGGATCGCGAAGTCGAGATCGGTGCGGTGTTCGGATCAGGCGGTCATGTGGAGCTGACGTGCACACTGCGGCCCGGGTCGTACTCGTTGGACGACCTGTGGATGGCGTCGGTCACGGTGTCGGTGGAAGCAGGCGAGCAGATGCGCGTGCTGGCCGCGGACGTGCAGCGGTTCCTGCATGCGGATGGGCACTAGTCAGCATCAACGTTCGCGCCGTCGGTGGTGGGGCTGCCGTCGCGGGCGAGTGGGCTGCGCCGCGTTGGCCGGCTGGCGTGAGCGGAGCGGTAGCCGGCCGTGCCGCGATGGATGCGGTCCACGTTGCCAACGCGAGGGGCCGAGCGCGCCGCCGCCGGCGGCGCGCCTTGATCCCATAGAGCCAACTTCAGCAAGGGCCAGTCCATCTTCACTCGAGCAATTACTGTGCGAGTTAAAGTTTCAGCTCGGCCGCCATTCGCGTCCACCATGGAGTCTCTTTTAGCAGTTCAATATTGGCGGCAAGTCGGAGAACGCGAGAAAGTTGATCAGATCCCGTCTCGGCTTTCCGTAGTGAGCCGATTGCCCTGCGAAGCATGACACCTACGACTGCAAGCATATCCTTGCCGCGAACGTAGCTATTTCCTGTAGTTAAACAGTATCGATCGGAGGTGTCTAAAGCTTCAATCAGGTGAACCCGGGTCCCTGCGGCGTGCTCAGAGGCTGAGACGATGGCATCACACAGCGCCTGTGTGACCAATTGTGGACGAGGTGGTTTACTCGCGATCTCAGCAACCAATCGAACCTTCGTCGCGATATCAACACCATCGATAGTAAAGCCCAGACGGGCGCGACTGTTAGTACTTCTAATTTTTGCTATAGGAACAACCGTGGTGGAAGCGTGCTCTTGAATGTGGCTCACTCCGCCGTATTTCCTGATCTTGTCCGTACTCCCGATTTCCATCAGCATGTCATTAAATGCGCTCGTAAACGCGAGCATAGCCTCGAGGTCCGCGTTATCCCACGGCACTACCGGAACACCGCGCAGCTCGAATGCTGAGACGACGTCGTCGAAGTCTCGATCGACGATTCCGACGATTCTATCTACACCGATTTTGTACAACTGTTCCACGGTTTCTAACACTACATCTCGTGTGCCGACTACAAAACAGTCTACGATATCACGGCCGAATATTCGAGCACAGAAGCGTTCGTCCGAAATGCCTTCAAGAACGAGTATCGGCCGCTTGCTCGATTGACGATGTTGGCGAATTCTGTCTACCGGAGAATCGAACTTGCGAAGCGATGGACCATCCATCATTCGACCTCCAGGTCAAGTTCCTCAACAAGATCCCATCGGCCGTTGATTATTGCGGTTGAGTGGGTAGCTACGACGATCTGTAGATCATTAATCATTGCGACGCGTTCAATGTCGGCGAGAAATGCGTGCTTCCAGGCGGCGTGGAGCGAGATCTCGGGTTCATCGATAAGCACCAGAGAGCCCTCGGCAGCGTTGAATAGAAGCATCGTGAACAACGCTAGTAGGTGCTGCTCGCCCGAGGAAAGCATACTCACTGAAATCTCTTCATCTGTCAGGGAGTAGAAACGTAGAATTCCTCGGTTGTCAAATGTCATGCGTTTCGTCGCCAGTTTTTTCCCGACGATCTCGCGAAGCAATTCTATCTTTTCATGAATGGGAACCAATGGACTAAGCTTCGCTTCCCAGTCATCTAGAAAGAGGTTTAGGATACGACGCTCGGTCAGGTTCGTTCGACCGCTCGGGAATTCAAGGTTGATCGTCTCTTCGGTAAGACCGTTTCTATGGAGTTCCTGATTAAGGCTCGAAACGCGCGCGTATCGTTCACGTAGCTCGGCTTCTTTAGTGGTCGTTCGGTCTTTATCCAAAGATCGTGCGGCAAACTCCCGGTCTGCCTTCTGTGAAATTGCAAGAGACTTACGGCGTGCATCGGTTACGAGGCTGGATATTCTCTCGACATATTGAATTATCCTCGCCTCTTGTATTCTGTCGACGGGCCGCCCCTGCTTTAGGTGAACCTCCCGACCCGGCCTTTTTGCGCGTAGGTCAAGTCGGCCGGTCTCGATCAGAATTGGGGAAACCTGGAATGAAAACTCCTTTTCCAGCCAGCGGCCTTTCTCTGGCAGATCCTTGGGAAACTCCCAGCCAACGTGAATGCCGTAGTCCCTGTAGACTTCGTCCGCATTTAGAAGCTCGTCCGAATGAAGATCTCGCCATATTCCATCCGCGACCTGGCGGAGCCAAGGTGTCGGCGATACTTCGTCGTGCGTGCGGATCTTCAGGGTAAACGCGCCATAGCGTCTATTCTTCGTTTTTCCTGATATAACTACTGCATCATCTCTGGTTCGTATCTGAAGCTGACTGTCATTATCGAAGTTTATGACGGCTTCCTTGACGGGCATGTCGAGAATCTGGCCGAAAATCGAGCTTGACGAGACTTCGTAGAATCTTTAGGAGATGCGTCTTTCCGCTTCCATTTGGGCCCGTTATTATTGTGACTGGCTCCGTTTTTCTAAGGTCAATAGTATGATCAAGTGCGCCAAAAAGTCCTTTTATCGACAACCTGGTCGGCTGAATATTCATCGACACCCCTATGGCGCACTGCCCGCATTGGTAAGATCATTAAATCAAGTCGCTCGTTGGGACAAAGATGTTACAGGGGGACGTTGTGCGATCTCGATATGAGCGAGCACTCTGAGTTAACTGGCCATCACTGATCAGGCCGACTCGGTCGCCATCGACGCACAGAGAGGCGCAGCCTCCGTGGCAGCGTCGACCCCGAGCGTTTCAGGAGGATCTGCCGCCACGTTCTCTAGTGCCGTATCAAGAAACGTTGACGTTGTAATCGTGTCGCGTGGACATCTGGGCTGGTGATCGTGAGGGTGGCCGTTGGAGGTGAGCCATGGCGCGTCAGCCGGAGGTGTTCGTGCGGCGCAGAAGACCCCTGGGCAGCCTCGGCGGTCGTCGGGGCCGATGCTGCGCGTTCTTCGCGGTCATGTACTACGGGGCGTTGCGGCCGGAGGAAGCGGCGACGTTGTGCCGACCTGACCTCCAGCTGCCTGACGCCGGGTGGGGCGAGCTGCTGTTGTCGGAGACGGCTCCTATCGCGGGTGCGGCGTGGACGGACTCGGGGGAGCGGCGGGACCGTCGGCAGCTCAAGCAGCGCGCCAAGGGGGAGGTGCGTCATGTGCCGTCGCCACCGCCGTTGACCGTGATCCTGCGGGAGCACCTGGACGAGTTCGGTACGGCTGGAGACGGCCGGCTGTTCTGGAACCTCGCGGGTGGCGAGATCGCCGAGTCGACGGTGGCGCGGGTGTGGGACAAGGCTCGCAAGGCGGCGACGGCGGAGGAGTACGCATCGAAGCTCGCTCGTCGGCCCTACGACCTCCGGCACGCCTGCGTGTCCACCTGGCTAGCGGCCGGCGTGCCGTCCACCCAGTGCGCTGAGTGGGCCGGTCACTCCGTCGCGGTGCTCCACCAGATCTACGCGAAGATCATCTCAGGCTTGGAGGATGCTGCTCACGAGCGGATTGAGCGGGCTCTCGGCTGGAGCCAGGTTCGAGGGTAATAGGAACTTGCTCGGATGGTCAATCGGTGAGCAGTAGTTTCATTATCCTGTGCCCTATATCGGCCAGGACGAAAGCCGTCTTACGTCCCTCGAATCCGTCGTAGGTATTTTGCCAAGAGTTTTTAATGATGGTGAGAGACACTAGAGAGGAGAGTAAGAGTTCCATAACTGAAGCGAGATGGGGTAGACTTTTTTTGAGAAGTTCGATGTCGGCCCCGCGTGGTCCTAGCTTTTTGCCCTCTGAGTCTAATTGAGGCGTTGCCGCATTCGACTTGATGGTTGCAACGAGTTCTAGATGCTCATCTTCTAGTTGATCAAGCAGTCGAACCAGAACGTTCGCTGCGGTTCGATCTTGGGGCGTGGAGGTGACTGCTCCTGTCATGATCGCGGCGAACGCTTGGCGTTTGGTCTCGATGCGGCTCGCTCGGGAAGCGATGAGCGCTCGTTGCCACAGGTTGGCTAGTTTCTCGTCTTCCATAAGCATTCGACATAAGTGATCAAATTCGATTCCTAGTGCCCCCACGACCGATTCAAGCGTCTCCAGGGCGCGATCATCTCGGCGGCGTTCGAGGGCATTAGCAAGTTCAGTTACAGCCCCGCCATAGGGCGCAACGCTGATCCCGCCTTTGACAAGAGCCTTTAGAAGATGTTTGGCGTCGGCTCTCCGCTGGGACGGCATAGGAGGATCTGCGGCCATGGTGAACCTTACCCACCAACACTGGCTGCTCGTCAGGCTCGATTGCCTGACGCTTCAGTCCGACGGCGCGACGGTCAGCCCCGCGGGGCACGATCACTGTTCGTGAAGGGCCGAGCGGACGCCAGGTTGCGACGACTCTGGCGGGGGGAGCCACGGGGGCGAAACGGGGGCGATCAGCCGGATTCCGCCGGTGTCGACCGGACAGAGCCGGACGCGAAGTGATCATGAGCGGGACGTTTGACCAGGTCATACGGCCTGGTCAGGCAGGGTGAGAGTGAGTGCCCCCGGTGCGATTCGAACGCACACTGGACGGGTTTTGAATCCGTTGCCTCTGCCGGTTGGGCTACGGGGGCTGGCGCGGGTGAACTTTACGGGATCATCGTCGCGTGGGGCGTAACGGGTGGGCTCCCGGGCTCGGCCACTACTCGGGAATCGCCGTGACATCTGGTTAGGGAGTAATTACGTTGGGAACATGACGTCTCCCGGAGATCTGCCGCTGGTGGGTGGCCCTGACCTGCCGATCGGCGTCTTCTGGCCGCCGCACCCCTACGCGACCACCCCGGAGCGCTACCAGGAGCTGGCCGCCACCGGCGTCACGTTCCTGATCACCGGCAACTACCTGTTCGACCAGCACATCAACCGTCGGGCGCTCGATCTTGCCGGGCAGGTTGGGCTCAAGGTGCTCGTCGGGGCGCCGGAGCCGCGGCTGTCGGCCATCACCCACACGTTGTCGATCACCGACGATCCGGCGGCGGTGTTGCGGGTCAGTACGGCCGACGCGCGTCGGCTGGTTCAGCAGATGCTCGACGACTACCGGCCGTTCCCCGCGTTCGTCGGGTTCAACGTCTACGACGAGCCGCCGCCTGCCAAGTTTCCGACCACCGCGGCCGCTACCGCGCTGGTTCGCGAGTTGGCGCCGGACCTGCTGCCGTACTCGAACCTGGTGCCTGGCACCGGCCCCGGCTACGCGGACTTCGTGCAGAGCTTCATCGACATCGTCCACCCGCCGGTGCTGTCGTTCGACCGCTACCCGATCCTCACGAGCGGCCCGGACGCCCACTACTTCGACAACTGGGCGATCATCCGTCGCGCGGGGCTGGCGGCGGGCATTCCCACCTGGGTGTACGTCCAGTCGGTCAAGTTCAACGGTCGCGAGGTTCCCACGCCCGAGCAGCTGCTGTGGCAGATCAACATCAGCCTGGCCTACGGAGCCAAGGGCATTCTGTACTTCACCTACTGGACTCCGGAGGCCGCGCGCGGCGAGGGGTTCGAGTCGGCCATCCTGACGGCCGACGGGCACCGGACCCCGCTCTACGACGCCGCCGCCTCGATCAACACGCAGTGGCTCACGCCCGTGGGTCGTGAGCTGAAACCGCTGGTCTCCGTGTCGGCCACGCACGCCAACGAGGACCCGCTGCCCGTGGGCGCCGACGGGTTCGTGCCGGACGAGTACGTCACGGCCGTCGAGGGTGGCGCGGTCGTGCTCGGCCAGTTCCAGGGCGCCGACGCCCGACGCTGGGTGCTCGTCGTCAACCGGGATGACCGCGCCGAGACGACCGCCCGGCTCACGTTCGGCGCCCCGGCCGAGCTGTTCCGCCCGGACACCGCCGACTATGTGCCCGTCGAGTCGGGCGACGTGCGCCTGGCCGCGGGTGCCGCCGTCCTGTACCGCTTGGGTGCACGCGGATGACGGGGTTCGTGCTGCGGCCGTTGCGGGCCGCCGACCGGGACGTGGTCCACCAACTGACCATGGAGTCGCTCGAGCACCTGCGTCCCTGGATGCCGTGGGCGGCGAACTACGACCTCGACTCGGCCGCCGAGTTCGTCGAGCAGGTCGAGGCCGGCTGGGCGGGCGGCCACTCCTCCACCTACCTGATCCTGGACGGCGACGAGGCGGCCGGCGTGTGCGCGCTGCACCGCAGCATCGGGCCGGGCGGGCTGGAGATCGGCTACTGGCTGCATCCCCAGCGCACCGGCCGCGGCCTGGCCACCCGGGCCACAGCCGCGCTCGTCGGGCACGCGTTCTCCCACCCCGACATCGACCACGTCCAGATCTGGCACGACGCGGCCAACGTGGCGAGCGCGGCGGTGCCCAAGCGGCTCGCGTTCACCCAGGTCGACCGCCGTACCCCGCCGCGCGACCCGCTGACCCCGGGCGAGGTCGGGATCGACGTCATCTGGCAGCTCGACCGGCTGGACGAGTTGGATCGGCTCGACCGACTGGAGTGACGTGTTACCAGCTCGTTACGTTGTCATGATCACGCTGTCAGCCTCGAACAGGTAGGGGCCCGGACCGGTAGTCTTGAATCTCAAGCCGATACCGATCCATCAGGAGGACCCCGGTGACCGAGCAGGCTGCCGAGGCCCAGACCGGCCCGGCCGTGCAGCGCAGTGTTCTCGTGGCCGAGGACGAGGCCCTCATTCGACTCGACCTGGTCGAGATGCTGAAGGAAGAGGGCTACCACGTCGCGGGAGAGGCTGCCGACGGTGAGCAGGCCATCGCCATGGCCACCGAGCTGCGCCCCGATCTGGTGATTCTCGACGTGAAGATGCCCAAGGTCGACGGCATCGAGGCGGCCGCCGCCATCGCGGGTGAGCGCATCGCCCCCGTGGTCATCCTCACGGCGTTCAGCCAGCGTGACCTGGTGGAGCGGGCCCGCGACGCCGGCGCCATGGCCTACCTGGTCAAGCCGTTCGCCAAGCACGACCTGGTGCCGGCCATCGAGCTGGCGGTCAGCCGGTTCGCCGAGGTCCAGGCCCTGGAGACCGAGGTCGCCACGCTCACCGAGCGCATGGAGACCCGCAAGCTCATCGAGCGGGCCAAGGGCCTGCTGATGACCAACCAGGGACTGTCCGAGCCCGAGGCGTTCCGCTGGATCCAGCGCACGGCCATGGACCGGCGCGCCACCATGAAGGCCGTCGCGCAGGCCGTGGTGGAGAACATCAACTGAGTAAACATCAACTGACCGTGAAGTAGTGCAGCCGCGAGTCGATCTCCGTCTCGCCGTACGCCCGGATCTCCAGTGAATGCCGACCGGCGGTCAGGCCGGCGACCGCGATCGACATCGCGTACTCGCCGCCCACCGTCGGCCCGTCGGCGTCCGTGGGAATGCCCGCCACCAGCCGACCGTCGAGCCGTACCTGCACGCCGTGCACCCCGGCGGCCCCGCCGGTGTCCCACTGGGTGGACGCGCCGCTGAGCGCGACCGTGAGCACCAGCTGTCCCTCGGCGGGTGCCGTGTCGTCCGGCAGCGGCTCGCCGGCCGCGTTCGCCAGGCGCGGTTCGATGGCCGGCAGCGGGTCCTCCGCCGGCGTCGGCACCCGGTCCGGCGGCTCGGTCGACGGTGGCACCCAGCCGGGGCCCGGCGTGATCTCCAGGTACGACTCGACCAACTGAACCCCGTCGCCGCCCGCCGCCCGCAGCACCAGCGGTGTGATCGACGACGGCCCGGTCGGCCCGAGGAACCCGGCCGGCACGTCGGCGATCACCGTGACCGAGGCGGCCGGACTCACCGACGGCGTGGGTGTCGCCGGGCGGGCCGGCACCACCTGATCACCGAACTGCACGAACACCGCGTGTGGGTCCAGCGCGGCCGTGGTGGTCAACGTGGTCACCAGCCTGGCCGAGGCGGCTTTCTCCAGGGGAGCGCGGGCCATCCCCACCTGCGGCGCCGGCTCGGTGAGGGACAGGATCCGTTGGGTCGCCGGGTGCACCCGCTCCTCGACGACCGCCGGTACGGAGGTAGCCGGGCCACTGAACCCGGCACCCGAGACGTGCACCCGCGACCGCCGTCCGTCCGGCCCACGCAGGCCGATCAGCAGCGACCCGGTCGACCACGACGGCACCACGCCGCCGACCGTCACCAGCAGTTCGTCCTGGTAGACGCGCACGCCGCCCGTGGTGAGCACCACCTCGAACAGGTGCGCCACCCCCGGGCCCCGGCGCGGGGCGGGGGTGGTGTCGAGCGCCTGCGGGGCCACGGCCGCGACGTCCGGCGCCGTGCCGACGGCCACACCGTCGTCGTTCACCACGACCCGGATGGTTCCGCCGGGCAGCGCCGGGTCCGGTCCGGCCTCGGCACGCTGGATGTCGATCCCCGCCCGGTCGGCCACACCCGGCACCAGGTCGACGGTCAGCTCCCCGCCCGGCCCAGCCGTGTCGGTCCGCACGGCCACCCGTCCGAGCACCCCGTCCGGGGCGACCGGGCCGAGCTGTAGCGGGGTCCGCGCCCGCAGCACCGCCCGGTCGGCGCCGCAGCTGAAGTGAACGGGCAACCCGTTGTCGTCCGGCGCGCCCGGATCGACGCAGCCCGGGTAGCCCGACAGGTGCCATCCGGCGGCGGCGCGGGAGAAGTCGTCGAACAGACCGGTCAGCCCGTCTTGCCACGAGGTGTCGGCGCGACCGGGCTTCGCATCGGTCGCCACGGGCGCCGAGCGCTGTCCGAACGCGTCGACCGTGCGGACCTCCACGCGGTAGGACCGGCCGTCGTCCAGGCCGTGGATCAGCAGGTCGGGGCTGACGACCAGACGGGAGCCGTCGTCCCAACGGACGTCGTAGCCGACCGCGCCGCCCGGCGGATTCCCGCCGGGCAGCCCGTCGGCCCACGACACCCGAAGCGTGCCGGGACCGGGGATGGCGACCACCCGGGGCGGGGGAGTGGGCCGGGATCCCGGCTCGGGGATCACCACGAAGTTCGCGGCGTACCGGTCGACGTGGATCGGTGACGGACCCGGCTCGTCCGGCCTCGGCTCCTCCGTGACCCGCAGGGCGACCACCGCCCCTGCGATCAGAATCACCCCCGCGAGCCACGCGAGCAGGCGCTTCCGTGTCCACACACACGGAGCGTATGCGCAGGCCGCAGCGTGTCCGTCGCTCGTTGTGAAGTTGAGATCGTGTTACCGGCCGATGACCGGTTACGCCACGTTCGTCCGAACAGTGGCAGCCAGTAGCCATTTTCGTTGCAGTCTGGTCACGAGCCCCGATGGCGCGTGACTCCCACGTCAATGGTTACTACGTTCCGGCCCAGCCCTCTGACATCCACGAGGGCGGGGTTCGGCATGCTTACGCGCAATGCCCGAACGGATGAATGCGGAGAAGGGACAGCACACGTGCGAAACCAGATGGTGAAGGCCGCGGCACTGGTGGCAGCGGGGGCCCTGCTGCTGGCTGCCTGTGGCACCAACAAGGACGAGGAACCATCGGCTGGTGGCGGCGGTAACCAGGACTGCGACACCAGCAAGGGTTCGCTGATCATCGGCGTCATCGCCCCCCTGAGCGGTGAGCTCGACGCCCTTGGCAAGGGCATCGAGAACTCGGCCGACCTCGCGGTCGACCAGGCCAACGAAGAGTGCAAGGTCCCGGGTTACGAGATCCTGCTCCAGGCCGAGGACGACCAGAAGAACCCGCAGCTCGGCGCGCAGGCCGCGACCAAGCTCTCGACCACCGACGGTGTTGTCGGCGTGGTCTCCACGCTGAACTCGTCGGTCTCCCAGAGCGTCCAGCCGATCCTGGACGACGCGGGCATCGTGCAGATCTCGCCGGCCAACACGGCGGACTCGCTCACCAAGGGTGAGAACCTCGAGAGCCCGGAGCGGCAGTTCCCGACGTACTTCCGCACCTGCACGGTCGACTCGCTGCAGGGCCCGTACGCGGCCGACTACCTGATCAACAAGGCCGGCAAGAAGAAGATCGCGGTCATCACCGACGGCCTGACCTACGGCGTCGGCCTGGCGGACTCGTTCACCAAGCGGGCCGAGGAGAAGGGTGCGCAGATCGTCACCCGCCAGACCATCGGTGAGGGCGACACCGACTTCTCCGGTGTCATCGCGGCCGTCGCGCCGTTCCAGCCGGACGCCGTGTACTACGGCGGTCAGTACCCGCAGGCGGGTCCGCTGTCCAAGCAGATGGCCGGCGCCGGTCTGAACATCCCGGTCATGGGTGGCGACGGCATCGTCGACGCCAAGTTCATCGAGCTGGGCGGCAAGCCCGGTGACCTGGCCACCTCGGTCGGTGCGCCGGTCGCGGAGCTGGACAGTGCCAAGGCCTTCGTCGACGCCTACGACGCGGCGGGTTACTCCGACGACTTCAGCGCCTACGGTGCCTTCTCCTACGACGCGGCCAACGCGATCATCGGCGCGCTGGCGGCCACCATCGGCGACGGCGAGTGGTCCGAGGACTCCCGCGCGAAGCTGGTCGAAGAGGTCCAGAAGTACCAGGGTGAGGGTGCCACCGGCCCCGTCGCCTTCGACGAGTTCGGTGACAGCACGAACAAGGTCCTCACCGTCTACGAGGTCGCCGACGGCGACTTCTCCCCGGTGCTGACCGGCGAGTTCGAGGGCTGAGACAGGGTTCGACAGATCTATCCACTGTGAACATTTGAAGCGACGGCGGGGGTGGGCCGAGCCCACCCCCGCCGCCTGTGGAGGTAGATGTGACGACCCTGCTACAGCAGATCCTGAACGGGATCATGCTCGGGGCGACGATCGGGCTGATAGCGCTCGGTTACACGATGGTGTACGGCATCATCCAACTGATCAACTTCGCCCATGGCGAGATCTTCATGGTCGGCGCCTTCGGCGGCCTGGCCATGCACCGCTTCGTCCTGCCCGACGGCCTGAAGACCAACGGGTGGATCTCGCTCCTGCTCATGATGGTCGGTGGCGTGCTCGTGGCCGTGCTGATCGCGGTGCTCATGGAGCGCTTCGCCTACCGGCCACTGAGAAACGCACCAAGACTCGCGCCCCTGATCACCGCGCTCGGTGTGTCGGTGGCGCTGCAGGAAGCCATGCGGATCTGGTTCCCCGACGCGTCGGCCAACCAGCCGTTCCCCCGGGTGGTGCTCGATCACCAGATCGTGATCGGTTCGCTGAAGATCCCCGCGTCCGGCCTGCTGTTGCTGGTCGTGGCGATCGCGCTGGCGCTCGGGCTCCAGGCCTACGTCAGCAAGTCCAGGATGGGCCGCGCCATGCGCGCCACCTCCATGGACCGCGACACCGCCCGGCTGATGGGTGTCAACCCCGACCGGGTCATCGTGCTGACCTTCGTGATCGGCGCGGTCCTCGCCGGTGTCGCCGGCGTGCTCTACGGCAACTACCTGCAGGCAGTGGACGTGCGAATCGGCTTCCAGACCGGCATCTTCGCCTTCACCGCGGCCGTCCTCGGCGGCATCGGCAGCCTCAAGGGCGCGGTGATCGGCGCATTCATCATCGGCATGATCAAGACATTGGCCGGCCAGTACATGCCGGGTGGGACCCGGTACGACTACGTCTGGATCTTCGTGGCACTCATCCTCGTGCTCGTGTTCCGACCGCAGGGCCTGTTCGGCGAGCCGGAGAAGGTGCGGGCATGAGTCGATTCGGTGTGAAGGTTCCGGCCGCGCTCGGCCGCCCGCTCGCCGGGCTCGGCGGCGTGCTCCTCGTCGTCGCTGCCATGCTGCCTTGGGCGACGTTCATCCTCAACAAGAGGGCATACCCGGACAAGGCGACGCTTCAGTTCTTCGACGCGCCGTTCGCGCTGACCGGCTACCGGTGGCAGGCCCTGCTGCTGGGTGTCATCGCGCTGGTCGCGCTGCTCCTCCCGACCCCCGGCAAGGGCCGCGTGCTGCGCGCGATCGGTTGGGGCGGGCTCGCCCTGTCGCTCATCACCGGCGCGTTCATCGCCGGCAACGGCGGCGGGATCGGCGCCATCACGGCGGCCGACGGCGTCACGGCGTTCGGCAGCATCGTCGGGGTCATCGGTGGTCTGCTGCTGATCTTCGGCGGCATGGGCGTCGGCATCACCGACGTGCCCAAGTGGTCGACCGACTGGTTCAACGAGAACGGCTGGCTCGGCCGGATCGCCTCCTGGGCGGTGCTGGCCGTGGCGTTCGCCGCGACGCTCTTCCTGGTGGTCATGACGTTGACCGCCGGCGGCAAGGGCGGTGCGGCACTGCCGTACGCCGGGCCGATCTTCCTGGCGTTCCTCGGGTTCGCCATCGGTGTGCTCGGCGCGCTGCACGGCATGGGCGTGGCCGGCTACATCGGCAGGCTCTCCGAGGAGCACCGCGTCTTCAGCATCCTCGTGCTGCTGGGCTGCGCGTTCTTCCTGCCGTTCACCGAGGCGGGTGACGCGCACTGGCTGCGGGTCGCCTCGACCATCGGTGTGTACGCGGCCACGGCCATCGGGTTGAACATCGTGGTCGGCCTCGCCGGCCTGCTCGACCTCGGGTACATCGCGTTCCTCGGGATCGGCGCCTTCGTTGCGGCGAACCTGTCGGGCGCGGCGGCCGCCAACATCGGCATCACGCTGCCGTTCCCGGTGGCCGCGCTCGTGGCGGCGGCGGTCGCGGGGATCTTCGGTGCGATGGTCGGTTCGCCGACACTGCGAGTACGCGGTGACTACCTGGCGATCGTGACCCTGGCCTTCGGTGAGATCTTCGTGCGGTCGGCGCAGAACGACATCGGTGGTCTCACCAACGGTGCGAGCGCCATCCCCGGCATCCCGCCGGTGTCGCTGTTCGGTACGGACTTCGACGAGGGGATCTCGCTGTTCGGTACGGACCTCGACGCGGGTGTCCTGTACTACTTCCTGATCGTGCTGATGGTCGGCGGGATCATGGCGGTGTTCGCCAACCTGAAGAACAGCCGGATCGGTCGCGCGTGGATCGCCATCCGCGAGGACGAGGACGCGGCGCGGGCCATGGGCATCCGCACCGGCAAGGCCAAGATCCTCGCGTTCCTCGTGGGTGCCACGCTCGCCGGGTTCGCCGGCGCGGTGTTCGTGCACCAGCTGGGCAATGCGTCGTTCGAGAGCTTCAAGTTCCTCGAGTCGGTCACGCTGCTCGCGGCGGTCATCCTCGGCGGCATGGGCACCATCCCGGGCGCCGTGCTCGGCGCGTCGCTCCTGTTCGTGCTGCCCGAGAAGCTGCGTGAGTTCGACGACTACCGGCTGCTCGTGTTCGGTCTCGCGCTCGTGGTGATCATGCGGTTCCGCCCGCAGGGCCTCGTGCCCGACCGGGTGCGCCGCGCGGAGTTCGCGGGTGAGACGGCGGAGGGTAAGCCGATCGAGGAAGTTCAGGAACAGGCAGTGCTGGAACACGAACAGGCCGAGCGAGAACAAGGACCCTCGAGGGGAGGCCAGTCGTGAACGCGGCGAGGCACAGCGCGGCCGAGACCGTGCTCGAAGCCACGGGGATCTCCATGATCTTCGGCGGGCTCACCGCGCTCAACGACGTGTCGCTGCGGCTCGAGGAAGGCAAGATCGTCGGCCTCATCGGGCCCAACGGCGCCGGCAAGACGACGCTGTTCAACTGCCTCACCGGGCTGTACTCCCCGACCAGGGGATCGGTTCGGTTGCGGGGCAAGGTACTGCCGTCCGACCCGGCCAAGGTGACGACGGCGGGCGTCGCGCGGACGTTCCAGAACATCCGGCTGTTCCCGAACATGACGGTGCTGGAGAACGTGCTCGTCGGCCGGCACATCCGGATGAAGCAGGGGCCGATCGCCTCGGTGTTCCACGGCCCCGGGTTCCGGCGCGGCGAGAAGGCCGCGCAGGACAAGGCCCGGGAGCTGCTGAACTTCGTGGGCATGCCCAACCTCGAGAACGAGGTGGCGCGGAACCTGCCCTACGGTGACCAGCGGCGCCTGGAGATCGCGCGGGCGCTGGCCACCGAGCCGGCCGTGCTGCTGCTGGACGAGCCGACCGCCGGCATGAACCCGCAGGAGACGGAGGCGGCTCGCCAGCTGATCTTCCGGATCCGGGACATCGGCGTGTCGGTCATCGTGATCGAGCACGACACCAAGTTCATCTTCAGCCTCTGCGACTCGGTGTCCGTGCTCGTCCAGGGTGAGGTGCTGGTGGAGGGCACGCCGTCGACCGTTCGCGACGACCCACGGGTGATCGAGGCGTACCTCGGCAAGCCGAGGGAGGAGGTCGAGGCGGAGGTCGCCGAGGCCGCCGCCAGTTCCGAGCATCACGTGGTGGACCACCTGGACAGGAAGGACGGCGAGTGAGCGAGCTTGCGAGCGAATCAATGTCACAGGGCGACCGCGAGCGGCGGATCCGAGCCTGCGAGGAGACGTCGTGAGCGCGTTGCTCGAGGTCGAGGCGCTCAGCGTCGCCTACGGTGCCATCGAAGCGGTCCGGGACGTGTCGTTCGAGGTCCAGGAAGGCCAGATCGTCTGCCTCATCGGGGCGAACGGTGCCGGCAAGACCACGACCCTGCGGACGATCTCCGGGTTGCTCCGGCCGCGTGCGGGGGACATCCGGTACCAGGGCACGTCGATCGCCAAGCTGCCGGCGCACTCGATCCTCGGCAAGGGGATCGCGCACTCGCCGGAGGGCCGGCGAGTGTTCGCGCGGATGACCGTGCAGGAGAACCTGCTGCTCGGCGCCTACGCACGCAAGGACGAGAGCGGCATCCGCGCGGACATGAAGCGGGTGTACGAGCTGTTCCCCGTGCTCGGCGAGCGCACCGCGCAGAAGGCGGGCCTGTTCTCCGGCGGCGAGCAGCAGATGCTGGCGATGGGGCGAGCCATGATGTCCCGGCCGAAGCTGCTGATGCTGGACGAGCCGTCGATGGGTCTGTCGCCGATCATGACGCAGCTCATCTTCGACACGATCAAGGAGTTGCAGCAGCAGGGCACCACGATCCTGCTGGTCGAGCAGAACGCGCTGGCCGCG
Source organism: uncultured Actinomycetota bacterium (assembly GCA_963825445.1). Taxonomy (GTDB): domain Bacteria; phylum Actinomycetota; class Actinomycetes; order Mycobacteriales; family Pseudonocardiaceae; genus Actinophytocola. Next base: position 29,622 of record CAWGTM010000012.1, on the reverse strand, counting down.
CTGGCGCTTTCTGATCGCGGCTACGTGATCGACCTCGGCGCGACGACGCTCGAGGGACCGGGCCACGACCTGCTGGCGGATCAGCGGGTGCGGGCCGCCTATCTCGGCGAATCCTGAGCTGGTCGAACGGCGCCCCTTTTTTTCCGAGGGGCGCCGTTCGCATGTCTCCGGACGGCCAGTTGTCCACAGGCAAGATCGACTTCGCCGTGAATGTCCGACCCCGCGGGTAAACTGGACTCGGGGCCGCCCCCCGGAGTGGGTGGGGGCTGCGTTGTTAGTGGGGGTCGCGGCGATTCTGAGCTGTGGTCGACGCGGTCCGGACCGTTGGGTCAAACCTCCTCAGCCCGCGAGATCGCGGTTCTCGCACGCGAGATCGCGGTTTCGGAACCTGAGTTCGCGGTTCCCTCATGCGAGATCGGCGTTCCCGCAGGTGAGATCACAGTTCCCTGCACGCGCCTTCTCGGGTTCGGGCCGACTGGGCTTCCCCGCAGGGGTGAACTCCCGTGCTGAACCCCACACGCAAGGCCCCCCTGCGCTCAGGAGCCCGGTGGGCGTTCCCGGATGATGCAGGTCAGGCGCGCCGTGCAGGTGCGTTTGCCCTGGTCGTCGGTGATCACGATCTCGAACGTGGAGGTGCTGCGGCCCACGTGCAGCGGCGTGGCCACCCCGGTCACGATCCCGCTGCGGGCCGCCCGATGGTGCGTGCACGACAGCTCGAGGCCCATGGCCACGTGGCCCTCCGCGGCGTTGAGCGCGGCGGCCACCGAACCGAGCGTCTCGGCGAGCGTGGCGTTCGCGCCGCCGTGGAGCAGGCCGTAGGGCTGCAGGTTGCCCGCCACGGGCATGGTGCCCACGACCCGCTTCGGGTCCCACTCGACGACCTCGATGCCCATCTTCGTGGGCAGAACCTGGTCGGCGAGTTCGGGCCGGACGCCCGGCATGTCCCCCGGGAAATTGCCCTCCACAGGGCCTCCTAGCTGGTGGTGTCAAGAACTGTCGGTGCCCCACCCTAGACTCGCCACGTGCCTGAGACGCCCGACACACACTCTGTCAAGCCCCACGAGCGCCGGTTGCTGCTCATCGACGGCCATTCGATGGCCTACCGGGCGTTCTACGCGTTGCCGAAGGAGAACTTCTCCACGGGAACCGGCCAGCACACGAACGCGGTCTACGGCTTCACCTCGATGCTCATCAACCTCCTGCGCGACGAGAAGCCGACCCACTTCGCCGTGTGCTTCGACGTGTCCCGCAAGACGTTCCGCAGCGAGCAGTACGCCGAGTACAAGGCCAACCGGTCCGCCACGCCCGACGAGTTCAAAGGCCAGGTCAGCCTCATCGAGGAGGTGCTGCGCGCGCTGTCGGTGCCGTGGCTTTCCAAGGAGAACTACGAGGCCGACGACCTGATCGCCACGCTCACCACCCTGGCCACGGCCGAGGGCTTCGCCGTGTCCATCTGTACCGGCGATCGTGACGCGTTCCAGCTGGTCAACGACCACGTCACGGTGCTGTACCCGTCGCGTGGCGTGTCCGAGATGGCGCGCATGACGCCCGAGGCGGTGCACACCAAGACCGGCGTGCGGCCCGAGCAGTACGCCGACTACGCGGCGCTGCGCGGCGACCCGTCGGACAACCTGCCGAAGATCCCCGGTGTCGGCGAGAAGACGGTCGCCAAGTGGATCAACCAGTTCGGCTCGCTCAACGATCTGGTCGACCGGGTCGACGAGGTCAAGGGCAAGGCGGGCGACGCGCTGCGCGAGAACCTGTCGAACGTGATGATGAACCGGATGCTGACCGAGCTGGTCCGGGACGTGCCGCTGGGCGTCGAGCCCGACGAGTTGGCCGTCAAACCGTGGGACCGCGACGCCGTGCACCGGCTGTTCGACGAGCTGGAGTTCCGCGTCCTGCGCGACCGGTTGTTCGGTGAGCTGACCACGGCCGAACCGGAGGCCGAGTTCGGCTTCGAGGTCACGGGCGGCGAGCTGGCGGCCGGCGAGCTGGCGGCGTGGCTCGGCAAGCACGCGGGTGCCGGCAAGCGGGTGGGCCTGTCGTTCCGCGACGCGTCCACGGGCGTGGCCGGCGAGTCGGTCGAGCTGAAGTCGGTGGCGCTCGCGCTGGCCGACGGCAACGGCACGTACATCGACGTCACGGAGCTGACCGAGGAAGACGAGCGGGTCCTCACCGCGTGGCTGGCCGACGCCGCGGTGCCCAAGCTGGCCTACGACGTCAAGCGGTCGTTGCACGCGCTGCGCCACCGGGGCTGGACGGTCAGCGGGCTGGCCATGGACACCCAGCTCGCCGCGTACCTGGTGCGGCCGGGGCAGCGGTCGTTCGCCCTGGACGACCTGGTGCTGCGTTATCTCAAGCGCGAGCTGCGCGTCGAGCAGCAGCCGGAGGAGCGGCAGCTGTCGCTGCTCGACGGCGAGGAGGGCGACGCGGCCAAGGTGGCCGAGGGCGAGATCGTGCGCGCCAGGGCCATCGCCGAGCTGGCCGACGCGTTGGGTGTCGCGCTCGACAACACCGGCGGCACCAGCCTGCTGGCCGACATCGAGCTGCCGCTGCTCCACGTGCTGGCCGAGTGCGAGGCCGTCGGCATCGCGGTCGACACGTCCCAGCTCGCGGCGCTCGAGTCGCACTTCGCGTCGCGGGTGAAGCACGCCGAACAGGAGGCGTTCGCGGTCATCGGCAAGGAGATCAACCTCGGCTCGCCCAAGCAGCTCCAGGTGGTGTTGTTCGACGAGCTGCAGATGCCCAAGACCAAGCGCACCAAGACCGGCTACACCACCGACGCCGACGCCCTGACCAGCCTGTTCGAGCAGACCGAACACCCGTTCCTCGCCCACCTGCTCGAACACCGCGACGCCAGTCGCTTGAAGGTCACGGTCGAGGGTCTGATCAAGTCGGTGTCCGACGACGACCGGATCCACACCACCTACAGCCAGACGATCGCGGCCACCGGACGTCTGTCGTCCACCGAGCCCAACCTGCAGAACGTGCCGATCCGCACGGACGAGGGTCGGACCATTCGCGACACGTTCATCGTCGGCGCCGGCTACGAGTCGCTCATGACCGCGGACTACAGCCAGATCGAGATGCGGATCATGGCGCACCTGTCGCGCGATGCCGCGTTGATCGAGGCTTTCCAGTCGGGCCACGACTTCCACGCCGCCACGGCGGCGCGGGTCTTCTCGGTGGAGCCGGCCGACGTCACGGGCGCCCAGCGAGCCAAGATCAAGGCGATGAACTACGGGCTGGCGTACGGGTTGTCGGCCTACGGGCTGTCCCAGCAGCTGCGGATCTCCACCGACGAGGCACGCGGGCTGATGGACGAGTACTTCGAGCAGTTCGGCGGGGTGCGCGACTATCTGAACGAGATCGTGGCGAAGGCCCGCAAGGAGGGCTACACGGAGACGATCTTCGGCCGGCGGCGCTACCTGCCCGACCTCACGTCCGACAACCGCCAGCGTCGCGAGATGGCCGAGCGGATGGCGCTGAACGCGCCGATCCAGGGCAGTGCGGCGGACATCATCAAGGTCGCGATGCTGAACGTGCACCGGGAGCTGGTGGCCGCGGGCCTGCGTTCGCGGATGCTCCTGCAGGTCCACGACGAACTGGTGCTGGAGGTGGCGTCGGGGGAACGCGAGCCGGCGGAGTCGTTGGTGCGTAAGGGAATGGGTAGCGCCTACGACCTGGACGTGCCTCTGGACGTCTCCGTGGGCTTCGGCCACTCGTGGAACGAGGCGGCTCACTAGCGCTCGGCGGGGCTGGCGGTGGGTCCCGGGGAGGGGTGTGGGCGGAGGGGTTGGCAAGCGGGGTTGCGCAGCCATGCGCGGTGCAGCCCCGACGGCGGCTCCAGCGTTCCGCATGTCCCCATGTCTCGACCGCATGTCGCCGGGTGCTGGCATGCGTGTCCTCACTTCCGGCGTGCAGGTTCATGTCGACTCGCGAGTCGTACGGTTTCGACCGCGAGTCGTACGGTTTGGACACTGAGTCGTACCGTTTGGACGGCGAGTCGTACGTTTCGACGCCGAGTCGTACCGCGCGAACCGTGACTTCGCGATTCGGGGACGCGAGTTCGCGTTCCGGCACGGATGTTGCGGGCTTTGACCGCATGTTCCCGATTCTCGGCCGCGTGTTCCCGCTTCCGGCATGTGAGTTCGCGGCCTGGTGGTGGCCCGGGCGCCCACAGTCGTGGCGGGTCGGGTGTGGATGGGTGCTTGGGTGTGGCTCGGATTGTCGGTGTTCCCGGGTAGAGTTGATCCAGGGGTCCCTGGACCGTTTTGTCGGTGTCAGGCGATAGCCTCGCAGCGGAGCCCTGTCCTCAAGGCGGGGTGACGAGTGAGAGGTAGCCCCGGTGGCTGCGAAAACCGTCATTCATCTGCGCAGGGCGCGGGATCTCATGGACGCTCGCTATGCCGAGCCGCTCGATCTCGCTGCCATGGCCGACGCGGCCGGGTTCTCCCGTTATCACTTCGCGCGGGAGTTCAAGGCGGCCTTCGGGGAGACGCCCGGTGGGTACCTCAGTCGTCGGCGGGTGGAGCGGGCCAAGGACCTCCTCGCGGCGGCCAATTTGACCGTCACCGAGATCTGCATGCTCGTCGGGTTCACCAGTCTTGGGTCGTTTTCCCGAAGGTTCTCCGAACTGGTCGGGTGTTCGCCCACCGTGTACCGGCAGCGCGTGGTTGCCAGTGGCGGGCCGCCGCCCATTCCTGGGTGTTTCGTCATGAGCTGGGCCCGGCCCAGCAATCGCGGATAAGCACGCCCCAAGACAGGGGTCCTAGCGTTGCGCACATGATCACCGGACTCACCCACATCTGCGTCTACGTCCTCGACCAGGACTCCGCCAAGGAGTTCTACCTCGACAAGCTCGGCTTCGTCCTGCGCAACGACACCGTCATGGGCGACGGATTCGAGGGCGCAGGCCAGGGATTTCGCTGGCTCACGGTCAGCGCGCCCGGCCAGCCGCACATCGAGTTCATCCTCGCCGATCCCGACATGGGGCACGGGCACGGGGATCAGATCCGTGACCTGGTCGCCAAGGGCGCCATGGCCACCACCGCCCTCTCGGCCGACGACTGCAGAAAGACCTTCGCCGAGCTGTCCGGCCGCGGCGTCGTGTTCCTCCAGGAACCACAGGAACGGCCCTACGGCATCGAAGCCGTGTTCCGCGACGACTCCGGCAACTCCTTCAGCCTCTGCGAGACCACGATTCCGGTACCGTCCAAGGAATGACCGCACGGCGGGCGCTCGTTCTGGGTGGTACGGGCATGCTCGCGGGTGCCGTCGCCACGCTCGTCGACGGCGGGTGGCACGTGGTCCTGCCCAGTCGGCGACGCACGGACACCGAGGCGCGCTGGATCCGGGCCACCTGGGCCGAACCCGAGGCCCTTGCCGACGATGCCGCGCAGGCGCTCGGCGGACCGGCCGATCTCCTGGTCGCCTGGGTGCACCGCGAGGTCCGGGCCACCGTGCTGCGGGCCGTCGCGCCGCTGCTCGCGCCCGCCGCGCCGGTGGTGGAGGTGCACGGCAGCGCCTCGGCCAACCCCGTCGGCGGCTGCCCCGGCCCGATCCTCACCGAGCATCCCACCCAGCAGGTGGTCCTCGGCTACGTCCGCCACGCCGGCCGCACCCGATGGCTCACCCACCAGGAGATCTCGGCCGGCGTCCTCGACGGCATCCGCCGCGCGCTCGACCAGAGGCCGCCCGGCATGCACCAGGTGGGGGAGTTCCGCCCGGTCAGCCGACGGTGAACGGCCGCCAGGCGACGCCATCCACAGAGAAGGCGTGATCGGTCTTGACCCGCCGCCACGGAACCTCGACGTAGCCGGCCCGCACCCGGTACACGATGCCCGCGAACGGCCGGTCCGCCTCGGTGAACGTCACGCCACCATCCGACGTCACGTACGTCTTCCGGTCGTCGAACAGGCTGTTCACCAGCAGGTCTCCGGACGGGGTCACCATCAGTGCACCGGCCGAGCTGCGCGGGACCTCGTCGTCCGCGTACGTCCGGGTCCGGGTCCAACTGAGCCCGCCGTCGGTACTCGTGAACATCGCCGACAACCTGCTCGTCGGCGTCATGTCGAACTCGACGACCACCGCGTGGAGGGTGCCGTCGTGCTCGGCGACCGAGATGTAGCCGCGCCACGCGTCGTCGACCGGCGGGCCCAGCGATCTGGTCGTCCACGTCCGGCCCGCGTCCCGGCTGACGGCCAGCGCCAGCTCGCCGGTCGCCGGATCCCGGCCGCTCACCCACCAGGTGCCCTCGGTGGTGGGGTAGTAGCCGGGATCCGGGTAGGTCAGCGGCGGCTGGTTGGCCAACAGCGAGGTCCGGCCGTCCGGGAGGATCGTGGCGACCGTCGCGCACCGCGGGTCCACGTCGCCCAGGATCGTCGGGCACCCGCTCACCAGCACACCGGCCACCGAGACCGACGGGCCGGCCACGATGGGTTCCGCCACCACCGAGAAGGTCCGCCCACCGTCGACGCTGAGGATCCGCTCGTTGCGGTTGTCCGGGGTGATCCGGTCGATCATCACCGTGTTCTCGTCGAGGACGTCCATGCCGTGGAGACGGGTGTAGATCTTGCCGTCCGCCGTGGGGGGCAGCGGGTGCGCCGTCCAGGTCCGACCGCCGTCGGTGGTGGTGAGCAGGTTGTACCGGCAGTCGCTGGTGGCGGCGTACGTATCCGCCGACGTGATCCACGAGCCGTTGGGGGTCGCGCAGTTCGACTCGACCGCGTAACCACGTTCGGGGGTGACGAACTCGATGCCGTTCAGGTGCGGTTTGCCCGAGATGACGGGCCCGGCGGGCCGGTCGGCGACCGGTGCGTCGGGCGCCACGGCACCGCGCAACAGCGGCACGGTCGCCCCGACCATCAGCACGGCCACCACCGCGGCCCACTGCATGCGCTTGCGGGTGGTCCGCGCCCGGGCGCGAGCCGCGATGTCGGTCAGGTCCGGCTGATCGATGGTGTCCCGCATCCGGTGCCGCAGCGCGGCCAGTTCGGTGTCGAGGTCAGGCATGGTCCACCTCCGTGCGGAGTCGCTGCGCCAATGTGGCTCTGGCCCGGGAAAGTCGGGACTTCACCGTCCCGACCGGAATGTCCAAAAGGGACGCGACGTCGTCGACCGGAAGATCGGCGAGGTAGTGCAGCACGACCACCGAGCGGAACTCCGTGCCCAGCTCCTGGATCGCGGCGTGCAGGTCGAGATGTGCACCCGGCGGCTCGACCGCCTCCGCCAGAGGTTCCCGCCGCAGGATGCGGTCGAGCATCGTCCGCCGCCGCCACCGCCGCCTGGCCAGGTTCACCACCACGGTCCGCAGCCACGCCTCGGGACTGTCCGCCTCCGCCACCCGCGGCGCCCGCGCGTAGGCCAGCGCGAACGCCTCCTGCGTGACCTCCTCGGCCGCCCCGAGATCGTGGGTCAGCGCGTAGGCGGTCAGCACCAGGCGTCGGTAGCTGCCCTGGTACAGCTCGGCGAACCACTCCTGATCTGCCAACGCCGCCCCCAAATTCCCGGTTCTACCCACAAGAGGCACGAGCCGGACACCAGGTTCCCGGCTACCGCAACGCGGTCGCCGGCCGCAGCTCCCAACTCGTCCACAGCGGCCGGTAGCCCTGCCGCGCCCAGAACACCGAGGCCAGCGGGTTCGGCGGGTTGTAGTAGAGGAACGTGCCGGTGGCGCCGTCGCGGTGCAGCTCGTGATGGGCCACGGCCATCAGCTCGCGACCCACGCCCGTGCCCCGCGCGGCGGGGGCCACCGACACGCAGTTCACGTAACCCCACCGCCCGGGACGCAGCCGGATGGCCGACAGCGAACCGGCACGCACGTCGATGAGCCGGCAGTGCGCGAGCCCCACGACCACCCCGTCGCGTTCCGCCAGCCACAGCGGATCGCCCTGCTCGAGGTGACGGCCGAGCGTCGCGCGTTTCACCGTCCGCGCGTCCGGCCGCATTACGGCCGCGCCGAACGCCGCCGAGTACGCCAGCTCGGCCATCTCCAGGTCCAGAGCCGCGTCGAGATCACGCGAGGTGGCCAGCCGGATGGACACGGCCGCCTGCGGCGCGCGCCGCGTCGGGTTGCCGGCCCGCGCCCGCCGCACGGCGATGCTCGTCAACGGCACGAAACCGTGTGCCAGCAAGGGATTCGCCGCCTCGGCGTCGCGGCTCGGCCAGGTGAGCAGACAGCCGGAGTCGGCGCCGGCACCCGCTCGGTCGAGGATCCGCCGCCACTCCCGCAACAGCAGGTCGAGCCCCGCGCCACCCGCGCCGCCGAGCAGCGGGTGCAGCTCCCACACCTCGAGCGGCGACCACAGGCTCGGCGCGCTGCCCGGCTCGAACCGGCTGTGCGTGAGCACGGCCGCGACCCGCTCACCGTCCGGGAGCGCCGCCGTGACCACGTCGCCGTCGGGCGGCGCGGCGGCGGCCGGCAGCTGGGGGTCGAGCCGTTCGAACCGGGTGGACTGGGCCTGCAGCAGAGCGCCGGCCACGCTCACGTGGCACGCCGGCAGCAGAAGATCGCGGTGCCCGGGAACAGGCCGCCGCGCAGCGGGCTCCACTGTCCCCACTCGTCGGTCAGCCCGTCGGGCCACTCCGGTTCCACCAGGTCGAGCAGGGTGAACCCGGCGCCGTTCAGTGCCCGCACGAGGTCGCCGAGCGTGCGGTGGTGCTCGACGTAGGTGGCGCGACCGTCGGAGTCGACCTCCACGTACGGCGTGCGGTCGAAGTAGGAGCCCGTGACCCGCAGCCCGTCCGGGCCGGGGTCGTCCGGGAAGATCCACCGCATGGGGTGGGTCACGGCGAACACCCAGGAGCCGCCCGGTCGCAGCACGCGGGCCACGTCGGCGAACAGCTCGCCGACGTCGGCCACGAACGGCACGGCGCCGAACGCCGAGCACGCGATGTCGAAGGACCCGCTGGCGAACGGCAGCCGCTCGGCGTTCGCCCGGATCAGCGGCACCGACAGGCCGGTGGCCTCGCCGGCGGCGGCCGCGTAGCGCAGCATGCCGGCCGACAGGTCGAGCCCGACCACCCGCGCGCCCTGCTCGGCGAGCCAGCGCGAGCACGGCGCCGAACCGCAGCCGACCTCCAGCACGTCGCGCCCGGCCACGTCGCCCAGCAGCCTGGCGTCCTCCTCGCGCAGGGCCTCCGGGCACCACACGAAGTCGCTCACGCCGAGGAACTCGCCGTGCTCGACGTGGTAGTCGTCGGCGTCGGCGTCCCACCAGGCGCTGTTCGCGGCGACCGACTCGGCCGACGACGCCGAACGGCGTTCGCTGCCGACCGTGCCGAGCACCCGCTCGGCCCGGCGCTGGTTCTCGGACGCGCCAAGGTCAGGCAGCGTCGACATGTGTTCCCCCTTGTGAACGAACCGGGACCAGGTTTGCCCGCCCGTTGCGTGGCCGCGTAGAGTACCCCCGCGCAGTGGTTTCGCGCTGCCGTCTGTTCATCTTGCGGGAATCAGATGCGGTCGCGCGGCGTTGGCGGTGTCGTACACACCCGTTCGGTCCCGTCGGCGAACTATCCCGCCGCGCACCGACAACTGCAAATCCTGCCCATCTCTCAACTAATCCGTACCGGAGCCACCTAGCCAATGTCCACCGACACCACCATCGTCCCGGCTGACACCGCGCCGCCGCAGCAGCAGATCGCGATCAACGACGTCGGGACGGGTGAGGACTTCCTCGCCGCCATCGACAAGACCATCAAGTACTTCAACGATGGTGACATCGTCGAGGGCACCATCGTGAAGGTCGATCGGGACGAGGTCCTGCTCGACATCGGCTACAAGACCGAGGGGGTCATCCCCTCTCGTGAGTTGTCGATCAAGCATGACGTCGACCCGAACGAGGTCGTCAAGGTCGGTGACGAGGTCGAGGCCCTGGTTCTCCAGAAGGAGGACAAGGAGGGCCGGCTGATCCTGTCCAAGAAGCGTGCGCAGTACGAGCGCGCGTGGGGCACGATCGAGGCGCTCAAGGAGAGCGACGAGCCGGTCAAGGGCACGGTCATCGAGGTGGTCAAGGGTGGTCTCATCCTCGACATCGGGCTGCGCGGCTTCCTGCCGGCGTCCCTGGTCGAGATGCGTCGCGTCCGCGACCTGCAGCCGTACGTCGGCCGCGAGCTCGAGGCCAAGATCATCGAGCTGGACAAGAACCGCAACAACGTGGTCCTGTCCCGTCGCGCGTGGCTGGAGCAGACCCAGTCCGAGGTGCGCACCGAGTTCCTCACGCAGCTCCAGCAGGGCCAGGTCCGCAAGGGCGTGGTCTCCTCGATCGTCAACTTCGGTGCCTTCGTGGACCTGGGTGGCGTCGACGGTCTGGTGCACGTCTCCGAGCTGTCCTGGAAGCACATCGACCACCCGAGCGAGGTTGTCGAGGTCGGCCAGGAGGTCACGGTCGAGGTTCTGTCCGTCGAGATGGACCGCGAGCGCGTCTCGCTGTCCCTCAAGGCGACGCAGGAAGACCCGTGGCGTCAGTTCGCCCGCACCCACGCGATCGGTCAGATCGTGCCGGGCAAGGTCACCAAGCTCGTTCCGTTCGGTGCGTTCGTGCGCGTCGACGAGGGCATCGAGGGCCTGGTGCACATCTCCGAGCTGGCCGAGCGCCACGTGGAGATCCCGGAGCAGGTCGTGCAGGTCGGCAACGACGTGATGGTCAAGGTCATCGACATCGACCTCGAGCGTCGCCGGATCTCGCTGTCCCTCAAGCAGGCCAACGAGGGCTTCACGGCCGAGACCGAGTTCGACCCGACGCAGTACGGCATGGCGGCGGAGTACGACAACGAGGGCAACTACATCTACCCCGAAGGCTTCGACCCCGACACCCAGGAATGGCAGGAAGGGTTCGACAAGCAGCGGGAAGAGTGGGAGCGCCAGTACGCCGAGGCTCACACTCGCTACGAGCAGCACATGAAGCAGATCGTCAAGGCCGCCGAGGCCGAGGCGGCTGCCGAGGCCGAGGGCCCGTCCACCGAGGGCGGCAGTGCCGAGGCCGGTACCGAGCGCGAGTACTCCTCCGCCGGTAGCGACAGCAAGCAGAAGAGCGGTGGCACCCTGGCCAGCGACGAGCAGCTCGCAGCGCTGCGCGAGAAGCTGTCCGGCGGCGTCTGAGCCGGTTAGTCAGTAAAAGCGAGGGCCCTGTCGTTATCGGCAGGGCCCTCGCTTTCGCTTGTCTGTCGCTTACTGTGGAGTGATGCGTCTCCTCGCGGGATTGCTCCTACTGGTACTCGCCGGCTGCGCCACGCCCGCGCCGGTCACCGATCCGTCCGTGCCGGTGTTCACGCCGCAGGCCGCGCCCGACGCCGCCGCCACCGGCCGCCAGGTCCCGCCGACGTGTGACGAGCTGGTGACGCTCACGGAGATCAAGACGATCCTCGCCACGATGATCACCGGGCAGACCCTGCCGATCGTCGGGGTTCCGCAGGAGAACATCGCCCGCACCGCGCGGCTCGACTGCTACTACGGAGTGCCGCCCGGCCAGTCGGTGGCGGCCGCCGCCGTGTGGATCGGCCTGACCAGCTACGCCGACGGCGAGTCCGCCCGCGAACGGCTGGACACCACGGTGGCCGACGAGACCGAGGCGGGCGCGACCGAGTCCGAAGTGGACGTCGGCCCGACCACCGGCACGCTCCTGGCCGGCGACCGCCCCATGGTGGTGGCCATGCGGGGCACGACGACCGTGGTGGTGGCGACGCTCGCCGGCCTGGTGCGCGTCGACCACGCGGGTGCCCTGCTCGGCCAGTTGGCCGACCTGGCGCTCACGCCACGCGAACCCGTCGGCTGATCAGCCCTGCGCGATGTTGATCATCCACGGGGTGCCGAACCGGTCGACGCACATGCCGAACTCGTCGCCCCACATCTGCTTCTCCAGCGGGACCGCCACGGTGCCGTCGGTGGACAGCTTCTCCCAGTAGCGTCGCATCTCGGCGGCGCTGGCGCCGTCACCGCTCAGGCTCACGGACATGGTGTCGCCCGGATTGAACGACATCCCCGGCGGAGTGTCGGCACCCATGATCGTGTAGCCGCTGTCGGTCTCGAGCATGCCGTGCATGATCTTGTCGTTGCCGGCGTCGCCGTACTCGCCGAACGTGTTCAGGACCAGCGAGCCGCCGAAGACGTCCTTGTAGAACTCCATCGCCTCGCGGGCGGTGCCGTTGAAGTTCAGGTACGGGTTGAGACGTGAGGCCATGATGTCCTCCTGGAGCCAGGGAACGGGCGGCCATTCTCACCCCGCGCGCGCACCCCGCGCCAGACGGGTGACCCCGGGTGGGTCGGCCGTCGCGCTCAGGCGGCCATCCGGCTCGGTTGGGCCGGTCTGTAGCTGACCACGGGCGCCCAGGCGCGCTCGACCGCGGCGGCGGCCGCCCGGCGGCGCAGGCCGGCGAGGCTGTGCTTCGCGGGCATCAGGATGTTCGACCACCACGAGCGGCGGAACTCCGCCAGCGCGGTGGCGACGGCGGGGTGGTCGGTGCAGTGCACCAAACCGGGAGCACCGAGCCGGTGCTTGCCACTTCCTCGCATCGGTCCTCCGTGTGGGTGACACCTTGGCGGCTACCGTAGGCGATCATGCAACCAATCCCGCGCAACCGCCACGCGTGTCACCCGGTTACGGTCTGGCCACGGCTGCCAGAATGCCGCACATGCTGCGCGTAGGCCTCACCGGCGGAATCGGGTCCGGCAAGTCCACTGTGGCCGGCCGCTTGGCCGAACATGGCGCCGTGGTGATCGATTCCGACCGGATCGCCCGCGAGGTCGTGGAGCCGGGAACCCCCGGTCTCGCGGAGGTGGCGGACGCGTTCGGCGCCGACGTGCTCACCGCCGAGGGATCACTCGATCGGGCGAAGCTTGCCGCGAAGGTGTTCGCCGACTCCGACGCGCGGCAGACGTTGAACAAGATCGTGCACCCGAGGATCGGCGAGCGGACCGGCGAGCTGATGGCCGCCGCGCCGTCCGACGCGATCGTCGTGCACGACGTGCCGCTGCTCGTGGAGAACGGCCTCGGCCCCGCCTACCACCTGGTGCTGGTGGTCGACGCGCCGGTCGAGGAGCGGGTGGCCCGCGTGATCCGCGACCGCGGCATGTCCGAACAGGACGCCCGGGCGCGGATCGCGTCGCAGGCCTCGCCGGAGGCCCGCCGGGCGGCGGCCGACGTGTGGCTGGACAACGGCGGCGCCCGCGACGAGGTGCTGGCCGAGGTCGACGCGTTGTGGGCCGACCGGTTGGGGCGCTACGAGTCCAATGTTCGGCTGGGTCGCTACGACTCCTACGGCACGCCGCGGCTGGTCGAGTCGGACCCGACGTGGCCCGCGCAGGCCGCCCGGTTGATCGCGCGCCTCCGTCTCGCGGCGGGGGACCTGGCTCAGCGGGTGGACCACACGGGGTCGACGTCGATCGACGGGCTGGCGGCCAAGGACGTGATCGACCTGCAGATCACGGTGTCCACAGTGGACGACCTGGATCGGCTGGCCGAACCGCTGGCCGCCGCCGGATTCCCACGCCACCCGACGATCGACCGGGACCTGCCGAAGCCGTACGCGCCGGACCCCGAGCAGTGGCGCAAACGTCTGCACCTCTCGGCCGACCCCGGCCGCCTGGCGAACGTGCACGTGCGGGTGGCCGGCACACCGGGCTGGCGGTTCGCGCTGCTGTTCCCCGACTGGCTGCGCGCCAACCCCGACGAGTTGGCCGGCTACCTGGCGCTCAAGCAGGAGATGGCGGACCAGTACCTGGCCGACGACGACACCGCCAACTACGCCGACGCGAAGGAACCATGGTTCACCGAGGCCGCCGGACGCGCGGAGGAGTGGGCTTCCCGCACGAACTGGCAGCCTGCCTGACCACAGGCCGCTCGCCGCGCGGCCGGAATTGTCGGTGCTGGCCGCCAGGATTGAATCCAGGGGGCCCGGACCGGTTTTGTCGGTGTGTGGCGATACCCTCGCGCCGAACCCCTGCCCTCAGCCGCCTCGGGTGTGCATCTCCAGGTGCGGGTCGCTCTTCAGCACGGTCAGCGGGATGAACGGGGAGCGGTCGCGTTCGGCGAATCGTTCCACCGCACCGCGATCGTCCCGCGTGGTCCAGTTGCCGGTGATCAGCTCGGCCAGGTCCGCGGCACTCGCGCCCTCGCGCAGCGGGTCGCGCAGGTTGACGCCCTCCATGGCGTACAGGCACAGGTACCAGAGCCCGTCGGCCGTGAGCCTGCTGCGGTCACACGCCGAGCAGAACGGCTGCGTGGTGGAGGAGACGATGCCGAACGTGGTGCCGTCGGGCAGCTCGAACCGGTCGGCCGGCGCGCCGTCGGTGTTCGGCAGGGGCGCGATCGGACCGTAGTGGGCGGTGAGCCGCGACAGCATCTCCGCGCGTGACAGCACCCGCTCCGGCTTCCAGTTGGTGGCGCCGCCCACGTCCATGTACTCGATGAACCGCACCTCGGCGGGCACCGTGCGGCCGTACTCGATCAGGTCGACCAGCTCGTCGTCGTTGGTGCCGTTCAGCGCCACCGTGTCGATCTTGGTGTTCGTGAACCCGGCCGGCGCGACCGACGCGATCCCCGCGAGCACCGACGGATGGGTGCCGCGCTGCGACAGCGACTTCGACCGGTCGGCCCGCAGTGTGTCGAGGCTGACCGTGACGCGCCCCAGTCCGGCGGCCTTCAGCGCCTCGACGTGGCCGGCGAGCAGCACGCCGTTCGTGGTCATCGCCAGGTCCCGCAGGCCCGGCTTGACGGCCAGCATCTCCACGAGCGTCGGCAGGTCGTGGCGCAGCAGCGGCTCGCCGCCCGTGATCCGGACCTTGTCGACCCCGAGCGACATGAACACGTCGACCAGCGTCGAGATCTCCTCGAACGTCAGCAGGTCCTTGCGCGGCAGCCAGATGTACTCGGCTTCGGGCATGCAGTAGCGACACCGGAGGTTGCACCTGTCGGTCACCGAGATCCGCAGGTTGCGCAACGGCCGCCGGTAACGGTCGACGATGGGGCTCTGGGACGGCACGTTCGCCACGGTATACGCAAGGTTCGACGATCCGCCAGAACGGCCATAACCAGCGATTATGGACCCTTTTCCACTGTGGATCGCGCTCCCGCACCTACGGTTCGGATCGCCGGTGGGAGCCGTGGCTGCGGCTCGATCAGCGGTTAGTCGTCAGATATCCGCGCTCGAAAGCCGTGGCGACGGCCGCCGCCCGATCGTTCACCCCGAGCTTCGCGTAGACGTGCAGCAGGTGCGTCTTCACGGTCGCCTCGCTGATGAACAGCTGTGCCGCGGCCTCCCGGTTGGTGGATCCGCGCGCGATCAGCCCGAGCACCTCCAGCTCCCGCTGCGACAGCGGTTCCGACGCCGGCGCGCGCATCTGCCCCATGAGCCGGGTGGCGACCGCGGGGGAGAGCACCGCCTGACCACCGGCGGCCGCGATCACCGCGCGGAACAGCTCGTCGCGTGGCGCGTCCTTCAGCAGGTAGCCGGTGGCGCCCGCCTCGATCGCCGGCAGCACGTCGCTGTCGGTGTCGTAGGTGGTCAGCACGAGCACCCGGGCCGCCACCTTGCGCTTGGCCAGCTCGCGGATGGCGGTGACGCCGTCGGTCCGCGGCATCCGCAGGTCCATGAGGATCACGTCGGGCGCCAGCTTCTCGGCCGCCGCGATGGCCTCCGCGCCGTCGCCCGCCTCGCCGAGCACGTGGAACCGCGGGTCGGCCGTGAACATGCCCCGCAGCCCGTCGCGCACCACCGGGTGGTCGTCGACGATGAGCACACCGATCGGGGCGTCAGTCACTTCGCTCCACCCGCCGGGATGGCCGGCACGGTCGCCGAGATCGCCGTACCCGTGCCCGGCTCCGACTCGATCTCCAGCCGGCCGGCCAGGCGCTGCACCCGTTGACGCATGCCGGTGAGACCGAAGCCGCCGGTGGTGGAACCGTTGACGCGCTTGAGGTTCGGGGTGAACCCGACGCCGTCGTCACGCACGTCGAGCGTCACCAGATCCTCCATGTAGGACAGTGTGAGCCCGACCCGCGACGCCTGCGCGTGCTTGGCCACGTTCGCGAGCGCCTCCTGGGCGGTGCGCAGCAGCGTCACCTCGACGTCGGGGTGCATGGGCCGCGCGTCGCCCGTGGTGGTGAGCACGGCGGCGACGCTGTTGGTGGACGCCCACTGCTTGGTCACCTCGCCGATCGCGTCCGGCAGCCGCGCCTCGGCCAGCGCCGACGGTTCGACCGCGTGCACCGACCGGCGGGCCTCGGCGAGGCTGTCCCTGGCGAGCGTGGCGGCGGTGGCCACGCGCCGCCGCCACTCGGTCTCGTCGTCGCCGGCCTGCTCGGCCGCCTGCAACTGGGTGATGATCCCCGCGAGCCCCTGGGCGAGGGTGTCGTGGATCTCCCGGGCCATCCGCTGCCGCTCGTCGAGCACGCCCGCCTCACGGGCCTGGACGAGGAGTTGGGCGTGGAGCCCGGCGTTCTCCTCCAGGGCCGACTCGAGCTTCGCGTTGCGCTCGTGGACGGCGATGTTCAGGAGTGTGAACCCCGTGGCCATGACCAGGTTGATCGCGAACAGCAGGACCCAGGCGAACCAGATGACGCCGTTCAGGTTGTCGATGCCACCGACCTGTGAGGTGGCCATGCCGATGGCCGTGGCGCCCACCCCGACGTAGCGCCAGCGGTCCCGCAGGTAGTCGAACGCGTAGAGGTAGCCGACGAAGGCGAACACCGCGTACCAGGGCACCAGCGCGACCATCGCCCAGGACAGGGCGGTGAGTCCGACGAAGAACACGGCCGCCAGCGTGCGGCGCTCCTGCCAGTCCCGGTGCAGGGTGACGAACCAGGTGATCCAGCCGGCGGCCACCACCGTCAGCACGAGGGCCAGGTTGGTCCGGTACGAGGCCAGCGGCATCGGGTGCAGCACGGTGATGCCGGTGGACACGAGGAGCAGGAAGTAGGGGAGGAGCAGGAAGATCCTGTTCTCCCGCGTTGCTTGCTCGTCGTCGCTCATGCCCGTCCGCCCTATTCCCAGCGGAAGAGCCGTGCGGCCACCGCGCCCGCGCCGACCGTCCAGACGAGCATCACGGCCACGTGCAACAACTGTGGCCACTGCCCGGCGGCGGCGTCGGACAATGATTGCACGCCCGCGCCGAGCGGCGTGAAATCGCTGATCCGCCGCAGGATCGTCGACATCCCCTCCCGTGGTACCCACAGTCCGGCGAAGAACAGCACCGGGAAGAACAGCACCGAGCCGATGGCGCCCGCCGCCTTGCCACCCCGCGCGATCGCGGCCACCAGCAGGCCGATGCTCAGCATCGACGCCACCGCCAACAGGTAGGCCAGCAGGTAGACGGGGATCGACCGGGGTACGGGCACGTCGAACGCCAGCACGCCGATGGCCTGCACCAGCACCATCACGGCGAACGAGACCAGCCCGAACATGATCAGCTGACCGCCGAGCATCATGGTCGGCCGCACCGGCGTGGTCGCCATCCGCCGCAGGACGCCCTGCTCGCGGTAGGTGGCGAACGTCTGGGGCAGGGCCTGGAGTGCCAGCATGGCGATGGACATGGTGATGATGATCGGCGTGTAGAGGTCGATCACCCGCAGGCCGCCGTAGTCCTCGCTCGCCTCTCGGAACGCCGGCACGAGGCCGAGGATGATCAACAGCAGGGGCGAGAACCCGAACAGGAAGAAGACGGCGGCGGGTTCGCGGAGCAGCAAGGTCCACTCGGACCTGGTGATCCTGGTCAGGGCGTGCACGGTCACTCCTCAGTTCTCGATCTTGCGGCCGGTGAGGGCGACGAACGCGTCGTCCAACGTGGTCTGTTCGATGCGCAGCTCGGCGGCCACGATCTGGTTGCGGGCGAGCACGGAGGTGACCGCGTGCAGCAGGTTGCCGCTGCCGGTCACCACCAGCTGGCGACCGACCTCGGCCACCGACTCGACCTCGGGCAGGGCGGCGAGCAGCGCCTGGTCGAGCGGCGCGGACGGCCGGAACCGGATCCGCTGCGTGTTGTCCACCGTGGACACCAGCCCGGCGGGACTGTCCAGGGCCACCACCCGGCCGCCGTCGATCACGGCGATGCGGTCGCAGAGCCGCTCCGCCTCCTCCATGAAGTGGGTGACCAGCACGACCGTCACACCGCGGTCGCGGATCCGCTCGATCAGGTCCCAGGTGTCGCGCCGGGCCTGCGGGTCGAGGCCGGTGGTCAGCTCGTCGAGCACCGCGACCCGGGGGTTGCCGAGCAGCGCGAGCGCGATCGACAGGCGCTGCTGCTGGCCGCCGGACAGGCGCCGGAACTGGGTGTTGATCTTCTCGGTGATGCCGAGCGTGTCGACCAGCTCGCGCCAGTCGGCCGGGGCGCGGTAGAAGGAGCTGAACAGGTCGAGCGCCTCGCCGACCGTGAGCTTCTCCGGCAGCTTGCTCTCCTGGAGCTGGACGCCCACCAGTTCCTTCAGCTCGACCCCGTCGGTCAGGGGGTCGAGACCGGCCACGCGGATGGTGCCGGCGTCCTGGGTGCGCAGGCCCACGACGCACTCCACGGTCGTGGTCTTGCCGGCGCCGTTCGGCCCGAGAATGCCGAAGATCTCGCCCTGTTCCACGGCGAAGGACACGCCGTCCACGGCCGTCTTCGCGCCGTAGCGCTTGACGAGGCCGTCTACCTCGATGATTGCCATGCCGAAATCGTGCCGGCGGTGACCCCTTTGCCGGATCGCCCGGCCGGACAGTTTCCCGGCCCGCTCGGGTGGGTCAGTGGATCAACCGATCGGTTGATCCACGCTCATCAGAAGGGCGGCCAGACGTCGAAGATGTGCTTGTGGGCGAGCCAGGCGCTGAGGTCGTGGCGGAAGCGACTCAGCTCCTCGAGTGTCTTGTGGACGGTCAGCATGGCGAGGTCGGCGTCGTTGACGCGCAGCACCTGGCCGGCCACCGCGGCGGCGAACTCCTCGGAACGTACGACCCTGGCGCGGGTGTTGCCGGGAGCGGCGAGACCGAGCAGCAGGTCGGTGGTGCGCCAGAACCGGCCGTCGCTGGTCACCCGAACGGCGGTCAGCACACTCGGGCCGGCCTTCGCGTGTCGGGAACGCGGGCGCTGGTGGGTGAGCCGGAGGTTGTTCTCCGGCAACAGCCACGTCACTTCCGAGTCGTGAAAAGGATCTTCGGGAGTCGGGCACTCGACTCGCAGCCCCCACCGCTCGACCTGGCAGACCCGCAATCGGCGGGTGGTGCCGGAGGAGTAGTTACGCGCCGCCGTGAAAGTGTCGACGATGTCGACCAGCTGGGGAGTGACCGTCGTGCCCACGCGTCCAGAGGGTAGTCGTCAGCATGCGGTCGGTGACGTGTGGGTTCGATTCGTTATGTCACGTCTCGTGTGCGGAGAGGTATCGATCCGGCGAACCTCTCACCCGACGGTTGACCAGCTGGATGCGGAGGGCTATGCGCCGTCGTCCCAGGTCAGGGGGAGATCGAGCCAGGTCTCGACCTCGTAGCCGGCCGCCGCGATGCCCTCGACCGCGCGGAAGGTTCGCTCGAAAGCGCGAAGTACGGCCGCGTCGTCGACCAGGCCGGCGAGCCGCGCCTCGAGCAGCTCGTCGGTGTCGAGCACGCGGAGGTCGGTGCGGTCGTGGACGAGGACGTCCAGGTAGAGGTCGACCGTGCGCCACACCGGGCCCGGCTCGATGTCCACGATGTCCAGGTAGACGTCGTGGTCGAGGCGCTGGCCGGGGTGGGCCATCCAGCGGCTGACGCGCAGGCCGTGGTCGGGCAGCAGCCAGGACCGGAAGTAGGCGATGTTCGGGTGGCCGTCCAGCGGCCGCGCCATGTACAGCCCGAAGTCGGTGGGTTGGTACTTGTCGACCGCGCGGACGAACCCCTTCGGATCGGTGTTGGTCATCCCGGCGACGTCGAACAGTTCGATCTTGGGCGGGTGCATGGCGCTCACGTGATCAGCGTGGCATCTTCCCGGCACGTTTGCGTGATTGACACGTGTGGGTGCCCACGATCGGGTTACGGTCCGGCGATGTTCGGGATCATCCGGCCCTGTCGCCACCGCCTCTCGGCCCGCTTGCGTACCTCCTGGTGGGCGCACCTGTGCGGCCTGTGCCTGACCCTGCGTGACGAGCACGGGCAGCTCGCGCGGGCGGCCACCAACTATGACGGGCTGATCATCTCGGCGCTGACCGAGGCGCAGTCGCCGGCGGGGGAGGACCGGCGCGGCGCCGGACCGTGTCCGCTGCGCGGCATGCGGTCCGCGGCCGTGTCGATCGGGCCGGGCCCGCGGCTGGCGGCCGCGGCGTCGCTCGTGCTGGCGTCGGCCAAGGTGCGTGACCACGTCGAGGACGGCGACGGGGTGTTCGGCCGCCGGCCGGTGGCCGGGGTGGCCCGCGTGGTCGCGCGGCGGTGGGCCGAGCAGGGCGGCGGTACCGCGCGCACCGTCGGGTTCGACACGGCCGTCCTCCTCGACGCGGTGGGTCGGCAGACGGTCGTGGAGACGTGCGGCCGGTCCGGGGGACCTGCTGGCCGTCACCGAACCGACGGAGACGGCCACGGCGGCCGCGTGTGCGCACACCGCGGTGCTGGCGGGACGGCCGGCGAACGTCGAGCCGCTGCGCGAGGTCGGGCGGCTGTTCGGTCGCGTGGTGCACCTGGTGGACGCCGTGGAGGACCTGGCCGACGGGGCGTGGAACCCGTTGCCGGCCACCGGCACCTCCCTCGCCGAGGCGCGCCGGCTGTGTGACGACGCGGTGCTGGGCGTGCGTCTGGCGTTGGCCGAGGTCGAGTTCCGCGACCAGTCGCTGGTGCACGCGTTGCTGGTCCACGAGCTGGAACGGGCGGTCTCCCGGGCGTTCGCGGTCGAGCCGGTCCTGCGCGGGCACGAGCAGCCGCCCGACGGCACGGGCGGCGGCTGCTGGGTGCCGAAGTTCCGCGTACCGCCGCGACAGCGTGGCGTGCTGGCGGGCTGTGGGGTGGCGCTGTACATGTGCGGCACCTGCCAGATCTGCTGTCGCGACCCGTGGCCGGGGCCGTGGAGCGGGAAACCGCGGGGAGCGTGCGACTGCGACGGTTGTGACTGCTGTGACTGCGGCTGCGGCCGCAAGGGCGACGGCTGTGACTGCGACTGTTGTTGTGATTGCAGCCCCTGACCTGGGCGGATCAGTTTTTGTCGGTGCCCGCGCGTAACCTGTTTTCCGTGGCAAAGGTGACGGCAAGTTCGCATTTCCGGCCCATCGGTGACATCCCCCGCACCGAGGGCTCGTTCCGCATGGTCAGCGACTATCAGCCGGCCGGTGACCAGCCCGCGGCGATCGACGATCTCGAACGGCGCATCGAGGCGGGCGAGAAGGACATCGTGCTGCTAGGCGCCACCGGCACGGGCAAGTCGGCCACCACCGCGTGGCTGATCGAGCGGTTACAGCGGCCGACGCTGTTGATCGCCCCCAACAAGACGCTGGCCGCCCAGTTGGCCAACGAGCTGCGCGAGTTCTTCCCGGACAACGCGGTCGAGTACTTCGTCAGCTACTACGACTACTACCAGCCCGAGGCCTACGTCCCCCAGACCGACACCTATATCGAGAAGGACTCGTCGGTCAACGAGGACGTCGAGCGGCTGCGCCACTCGTCCACCTGGAGTCTGCTGTCGCGGCGCGACGTGATCGTGGTGGCGTCGGTGTCGTGTATCTACGGTCTGGGCAGTCCTCAGGAGTACCTCGACCGCACGATCGCGCTCAAGGTCGGCGAGGAGGTCGACCGCGACACGTTGCTGCGTGCGCTGGTCGACGTCCAGTACACCCGCAACGACGTGGCGTTCAGCCGTGGCACGTTCCGGGTGCGGGGCGACACCCTGGAGATCATCCCGGCGTATGAGGAACTGGCCGTCCGCATCGAGTTCTTCGGCGACGAGGTCGAGGCGCTCTACTACCTGCATCCGCTCACCGGCGACATCGTCAAGCAGGTCGAGACCGTCCGGATCTCCCCGGCCACGCACTACGTGGCGGGCCCGGAACGGATGGAACGGGCGATCGGCGGGATCGAGGCCGAGCTGGAGGCACAGCTCGCGAAGCTCGAGAAGCAGGGCAAGCTGCTCGAGGCGCAGCGACTGCGCATGCGCACGGCCTACGACATCGAGATGATGCGCCAGGTCGGGTTCTGCTCGGGCATCGAGAACTACTCGCGCCACATCGACTGGCGCGACGCCGGCACCGCGCCGGCCACGCTGCTCGACTACTTCCCCGAGGACTTCCTGCTGGTGATCGACGAGTCCCACGTGACGGTGCCGCAGGTCGGCGGCATGTACGAGGGCGACATGTCCCGCAAGCGCACCCTCGTGGACCACGGGTTCCGGCTGCCGTCGGCCATGGACAACCGCCCGCTCACGTGGGAGGAGTTCCAGGACCGGATCGGGCAGACGGTGTACCTGTCGGCCACCCCCGGCCCGTACGAGATGGGGCAGACGGGCGGCGAGTTCGTCGAGCAGGTCATCCGGCCCGACCGGGCTGATCGACCCCGAGGTGATCGTCAAGCCCACCGAGGGTCAGATCGACGACCTGGTCCACGAGATCCGCGAGCGCGCCGAACGCGACGAGCGGGTCCTGGTCACCACGTTGACCAAGAAGATGTCCGAGGACCTCACCGACTACCTGCTGGAGCTGGGCATCCGGGTGCGGTACCTGCACTCGGAGGTGGACACGCTGCGGCGGATCGAGCTGCTGCGCCAGTTGCGGCTCGGCGAGTTCGACGTGCTGGTGGGCATCAACCTGCTGCGCGAGGGTCTCGACCTGCCGGAGGTCTCCCTGGTGTCCATTTTGGACGCCGACAAGGAGGGCTTCCTGCGCTCGGGCACGTCGCTGATCCAGACGATCGGCCGTGCCGCTCGTAACGTCTCCGGCCAGGTGCACATGTACGCCGACCGGATCACCGCCTCCATGCAACACGCGATCGACGAGACGAACCGTAGGCGCACCAAGCAGATCGCGTACAACGAGGAGCGGGGGCTCGACCCCCAGCCGCTGCGCAAGAAGATCGCCGACATCCTCGACCGGGTCTACAACGAGGCCGAGGACTCGGAGTCCGTGCCGATCGGTGGTTCTGGTCGGAACGCTTCTCGTGGGCGACGTGCGGCCGGGGAGCCGGGTGGGCGCTCTTCGGGTGTGTACGTGAAGGAGAACGTCGGGTCCATGGCCCGGTCCGAACTGGCGGATCTGGTGCAGCAGTTGACCGATCAGATGATGAACGCCGCGCGAGATCTGCAGTTCGAGTTGGCCGCGCGGTTGCGGGATGAGATCTCGGACTTGAAGAAGGAGTTGCGCGGCATGGACGCCGCGGGCGTGAAGTAACTCTCTCGTCCGGGGTCCGGGCCGCCGAGGGTGGGGCCGGGGGAGGTGTGTGTGGGAGGGCTTGGCAAGTGGGTTGCCGCCTGCCCGGTTCGCACCCATGGTGGGTGGGGTTGCGTTGGCCTGCCGGGTTTCCACCTTCGGATGGTCCGGTTGGGCTCGGGGTTGCGTTTGCTGCCGGGTTCCAACGTCGGTTGGGCTCGGGTTGCGTAGCGAGTCGTACGCTACGGACCGCAGGCTCGCATGGTGACCGTTCCGGGGCGCACGATGACCATTGCCGTCGCGCATGATGACCGTTCGGGGTGGGCATGGTGACCGTTCGCGGCGGTTGTGGGGGTCGGTTCTGGGTTGTCCTTGTCCTGCGCCTTGCCCGGGGGGTGAGGGTCGTTTGGACGACACCGCTCGTGTGGTTGCTCGGCTACAACTGTCTTGTTCGCTGGGTGGTCGTGTGTAGGGGGTCGGGGCGTGTCGTCGTTCTATGTTGAGCCTGGGGCGGTTTCTGGGTTGGCCCTTCTCGTGTTGCGGAACGCTGAGGGGATGCACGGCCATCACGAGTTGATCTGTCGCAGCGCTCCCTCCGACTGGTCTGAGGGCGTCCTGCTCAATCTCATCGCGCCGAAGCTTGATGAGTTGCAGGAGCGGGCCAAGGTCGACACCGGGCGGGCTGCTTCCCTTCTCGCCACCTGTGGCGCGGAGCTTGAGGCTGGGGCGGCCTACTACTCCGACGCCGACAACAAGGCCAAGCTCGCTGTCGAGGACGCGAAGTATCCCTACGAAGGGGTCGAGCCGCGGGAACTCGACAAGCGTGATGTCGCGGATCCGGGTGGTGCTGAGCGGTTCGATGACGCTGAGCCGCTTGACCGGGATCCTCGTCAGCCGGACCGGTCGGTGGGGCCTGGGCCTTACCCGTTGCCGGAGCCTACTGAGCAGGATGCCGCCGGCGAGGGGTGGAACCTTCGGCTGGAACAGGTGATCAGCCGGTTGACCGGGGCTGCTTCCATGGCTGGACACGTCCGGGGTCTGCTCCGCCACATTCTCGGCGTCGACCCCTTCGAGGAGGTCACCCGCTTCGTCGCGGGGGACTGGGATCCTGCTATGCGCAACGGGATGGCTATCCAGAACCTCGGGCAGGTGGGTTCCTGGTTGGCGACGAATGTTGAGCGGGGTCTGTACGCGGTGCAGGACCGTTGGACCGGCAACGCGGCCGACGCTGCCGCCGCGTGGCTTCAGCAGTACACGGCTGCCGCGCGGGGGCTGGCCCTCTGGGGTGCGCAGGCCGGGTTCAGTGTGCAGAATTTCGCCAGCACGGCCTACCACGCGTACGAAGCGATGGAGGGGTACATCAACCTCATCATCGACATCCTGATCGACGTGGTGGCCAAGATCCCGGCCGTCATCGGCGGTGGGATCACCATGGTGAACGCCGAGTCATTCGAAGAGATGATGGATGCCATGGCCTCGATAATGCTGGCCTGGCGTGGACTGTCCACCGTCATCGACTCACTCATCGCCCGAGCGCACGAGTTCATCGGTATCGCGTCGAATCACTCCGACGGGATGCGGCCGGTGGCGGCTACGACGTGGCCCCCCGAGTTGGGCGGCTTCAACCGCGAGGAGTTCTGATGTTCCCGCCAGTGCACAACCCGTGGGACACCGAGCAGGGGCGGATCGCTCGCGCTGAGACGTTTCGTCGTCTCGCGCAGGGGGACGGGGAGCTGGCCGACTTCGCCAAGGACGTCGTTGCCGGGCGGGCGTCGCCGCGGGATCTTGTCACCTCCAACGTTCTGAGTGACGGGTTCCTGGACACGCTGCGCGTCGCGGTGGAGAAGTGGCACGAGCTGCCGGACGACGATCGGGAGTCGCGCGTCACCGGTGCGGATGCCGCTCTACGGGATCGGATCATTCAGCTTGCCGAGTCCTCGATTTCGCACCAGAAGGTGCGGCCGCCGGACGACGACGAGTTGTTCGAGCCGGTGGTCATCCTGCCCGACGAGCCCTGGCGGCCGGACGATCGTGGTTAGCGCAGTGCCGCGCCCGGCAGGGTTGACGTGTAGCGCTGGGGCTTCGCGTCCCTTGCCAGGTTGGTGATCGTCACCGTTACCGGGACATCGCCCAGCAGGCTTTGTACCGCTGCCTCCGCCGCGGTCGGGTCTGGTGCGCCTGCCTCGTGGACGTCCAGGGTGATCGCGCCGGTTTCGTGCTGGGTCAGTCGCCACGCCACCAGGCCCAGTGGGGACAGGACGTGGGTCAGTTCCAGTGACTGGACCCAGTGACCCGATTCCGCCCGGAATCGCACGGGGGCCCTGCCCTCCAGGCCGTGGAGGTCCGTGCCGGTGCGGGTCGCGTGGTCGCCGGTTCGGTAGCGCAGCAGGGGGAGCAGTTCGTTCTCGCCGCAGGTCACGACGATCTCGCCGTTTTCGACGGGGTTGCCCGCTGGGGACAGGATCTCCACGTGCAGGTCTCTCGGCAGCAGGTGGTGCGGGCCGTTGTCGGCTCGCCAAGCGATCAGGCCCACCTCCGTGATGCCGTACAGATCTATTACCGGGCAGTCGAAGTGGGTTTCCAGTCGGGTGCGTAGACCGGAGTTCAGGGCCATGGCTCCGCTCAGGATCGCCTTCGGGCGGGTTCGCAGCGGGAGGGTTGCCAGTTCCGCCAACGAGATCGGGTTGCCCGTGTACAGCTCCGGCGCACAGGAGTCCAGAAAGGACACTCGGTCGGTGGGGGACTGCCAGGCCGACTCGTGCAGGTTGATCTTGGCGACACCCGCGCCGTCCAGGTAGCTCGACACCGACGCGAACTGGTAGGCCACCGGTTGGGCGTACACGTTCACCATGGCGACCGTCGTCGGACCGCTCGCCAACGACACCCCCAGCGTCGCCAGGATGTGTTCTATCGCCGGCAGGTCCTGCGCGCAGAACCTCGGGGTCATCGGGACCGTCGCCGCCGGGCCCCGCGAGCCCGACGTGCGGTACACGATCAACTCAGTCAGGTCCGCGTCGTCCGGGACGTGGGTCGCCGCTCGCGACAGCAGGTCGTACCTGTCCGTCAGCGGGATGTCCGTCAGCGACACCGGCGCGGGCAGACTCCGGTAGCGCGGGACCGTTCGGTACACGCGGGAGATCAGCTCGGGCAGCCAGTCGGTCCGGGGGCCGGCATCCAGGCGAGACCGATAGGCGCGTAGGGAATCCCGCGCCGCCGCGGTCAGCCGGTCGCCGCAGGCATGGTTGTACTTCGGCGCGTTCGGGTGTTCCCGCAGACGCGACAGCATCGCCGCGCCGTCCTCGGTCAGCAGCGGCCACCGTTGGGCGTCGGTCAGGGCGGTGCCGGCCATGGGTTCGTAGTCGGCCACCGGGTAGTCCACATGTCGGGTCATCGTCACACCTGGCTGTATCGCGCGGCCGCTTCCTGCGCCGCTTGTTCTTCCATGGCCTTGCGGACGGCCTGGGCGCGCTTCTCGGCCTCCCTGGCCGCCAGCAGAACGTTGCGTCGGCGCACGCTGTCTACTGTGGACAAGCGGTCCTCGGCCTGCACCGCTGTCTCGCCCGTTGGGGTGATGCCCAGCGCGTGCAGGGTCAGCCGTGCCAGTTCCTCGCGGCGGTCCGGGTCGGTCACGAACTTCAGAGGGGGAACCACCCCGGCCAGTTCGGCCAGGCCGGTGCTCAGCAGCGCTCGGGCCCGGTCCGGGGGTGGGTTCAGCTCGGGATCGGCCAGCAGCCAAGCGGTCACCAGGATCAGGGTCAGCCTGCGGTCCTCGCCGCGGAACGTGCCCACCTCGGTGAGCGGGTCGCCGCCGGCCATCATCACCACGTCCGAGATCACCGCCGGGACCGAGACCGCCGAAGGGTCCAGGAAGTCCGGCGGGGTGTCGGCCAGCCTCCTGGTCAGCCTCGACACCGTGACCTCACCCATCGTGGCTCCTCTCGTAGGTCCGCCTGCTGAACGCCGCCGCGAACGCCACCAGTTCGTCCCAGTTGGTCACCCGGTGCACGTCCCACCCCGGCGTCATCGCCGCGATGTGGCTCCGCGCCCGTTTGTTCTGCAGCCGCAGCAACAGGGTGCCGCCCGCGCCCGCCGCCGACAGTGCGGAAGCCGCGATCTCGCCACCCGGCGTGCCGCGTTCGTCGGCCAGGCGGATCATCGTGTCCACGCCGTCGTCCGAGATCACCACGATGTGCGTCGGCGGTCGGGGTTCGGCGTAGGTGTCGCGCAGCACGTGCAGCGGAAACGCCGTCGCACCGCCGAAATGCCCTGTCAGGATGCCCAGCACCGCCCGCTCGTCCCGCACGAAACCGTCGGTGCACGTGAACTGGTTGGTGCCGCTCCACAGCGTGGCCTGCACCCGCGCGCCCACCCGCAGCGCCGACATCGCGAGGATCGCGCCCGCCAGCGTCAGGTGCGACAGGCGCGACGCCGGGTTCGGCATCGAGCCCGACGAGTCCACGTACAGGTCCAGGTCCACCGGTCTCCGGTCGCGGTCGCTGCCCTCCATCGTGCCCTGAAGTCGTTGCACCGTCGTGATTCCCGGCACGATCACCGGCGACCGCAGTGTGCTCGCCAGCCAGTCCACCGCTTCCAGGGGCTCGCCCACGTCCCACAGCCCCAGTCCCTCGGGGAGTGGCTCGGCCGCGGGTGTGCGGTGGCGCACGGGGAACGGCACCAGGTGGGGCATGGCCATCTCGCGGTAGTACCGCATGGCCACCTCCTGCGCGCTGACGTCCAGCCCCAGTTGGCGCAGCACCTGGCCGTACTCGAACGGCTGACGGGTCT
Source organism: uncultured Actinomycetota bacterium (assembly GCA_963825445.1). Taxonomy (GTDB): domain Bacteria; phylum Actinomycetota; class Actinomycetes; order Mycobacteriales; family Pseudonocardiaceae; genus Actinophytocola. The sequence continues at coordinate 1,561 of CAWGTM010000012.1, read as the reverse complement.
GGCCGCCGCTCAGCTCGGTCTTCGAAGTCCCCGCGGGCTTCGGCGGATCCGCCGAAGCCGGGTCGGCCAGCTCGTCGGCGAACTCGTTCACCCGGGGGTCCAGCGCGGGATGCACGATCACGCCACCGTCGTCGCCGCCGGTCAGGCCCGGGATGTGCGCGTCCGGGCCCAGCGCGCCCTCGCACAGGCGCAGCCACGTCCGGTGTTCGGCCACGTCCTCACGCAGGTACCGGACGCACAGCGCCGCGAACCCGCCGGCGCCGTCCAGCCACTCGGTCGCGTACACCCGCACGAGCTTCGCGGCCAGTTGCGCGTCGCCGTCCAGGGCCGGGTCCACCGGGTCGCCGGTCAGCGTGCCGGCCGTGAGCGACCACAGGATCTCGTACGTCCGCACGTAGAACGTCCACAGGCGACTGTCCGACCCCGCGCCGAGCTGTTGGTAGACGGCGGACATCCGCAGGCCGCGCGAGCGCTGCAGACGGTCGTTGATCAGGATGTCGGCGTAGAGGTTCGCGATCATCGGCGCGTGGTCGGCCAGCGGGCCGAGACCGCGTCGAACGCGGACCAGCAACTGCCCGTGGTCGGCCAGGTCGGCCGGACAGAGCACGTGGTGGCCCACCTCGTGTGCCATCACCTCCACCGCGAACTCCGTGAGCCCCAACCGTTCCACGGCCGCCAGGTTCAGCTGCACGGCCCGCCGGTCCAGCGCGAACGACGCGAACGAGTCGACCAGACCGGAGGCGTGCGCGGCCGCGTCGGACGTGAACAGGGTCGGCGGGTGGACGTTCACGAACCTCCCCCACGCACGCAGCGCCTCCGGCCACCTGGCCAGCCACCGGCCGGCGAGTTCCATCAGCCGGCCGTCCTCGCCACGAACAGGATGCCGTGCGTCCACGGGGTGGTCGCCGCCAGCGTGGCGCCCGCGCTCGCCCAACTGGTGGCGTCCGCCAGCTCGGGCACGTCGAGGGTCCGGCCGGTTTCCGTGTCGACCACCTGACCGCCGGACAACCGAAGCCCGCCCGTGGTGGAAGAGCCGGCCGCCACGCCCGCCACCCGGCCCAGGCTCACACCGAACCGATCGGCGAACACCCGCCAAGTGTCCACGCCGTCGCTCGCGTACCACCGGCCGTCCGATGTGGACACCGTCGGGGGCCGGCGGAACGTGCCGCCGAAGCCGCGGAACGCACCCACCCGGCGGACCTGCAGCAGCGCGGGTTCGCCCACGGCGCCGGGGGAGCACCACGGGTCCGCCTCGAGCCGCGTGAGGTCCACTGTGGACGAGGTGCCCAACGCGATGCCCAACAGCGGAGCGGGCAACGTAGCCGCTGTCGCCAGTGCCGCCGCCCGCAGCTGCGCCAGACCGTGCCGCCACGCGGCGACCGCACCGGCCGCCAGCAACGAGTCGGCCGACGTCGCGCGCCCGGCCAGCTCGATCATCGTGTCCACCCACGCGGCACCCGAGGACTCCAGGTGGTGCAGGGCGTTCGCGAGCGCCATGGGTAGGCGGCGCGGGTCGGCCGTCAGGAACGGTGCCACGGCCGGGAGAAGCCGCGCGAACTCG
>CAWGTM010000011.1:0-367870 GCA_963825445.1 uncultured Actinomycetota bacterium | reverse complement strand
CACCTTCAGCGTTTGTCGCCAAGGACGCCAACGGGCCTGCTCTGCCCACCGACGAGATCGCTGTCCGTACCAACAACCCGGCCGACGACACCCAGCCGCCCACCGCGCCGGGCAACCTGCGCGTCGACCGCCGCCGACTCGAGCAGCGTGTCGCTCGCCTGGAACGCGGCCACCGACAACACCGGCGTCGCCGCCTACGACGTCTACCGCGGCGCGACCCTGGCGACGACCGTCACCTCACGACAGCCACGGTCGACCGGGCTCGCACCGTCCACTGCAGTACACCTTCACGGTCCGGCCCGGGACGGCTACGACAACGTGTCCGCGGCCGAGCAACGCGGTGACCGTCGCGCACCGGACGACATCGTCGGCGGGCTACGCGAAGGTCGGCTACTTCGTGCAGTGGGGCATCTACGGCCGCCAGTACTTCGTGCGGAACCTCGACACCTCCGGCGCCGCCGCGAAGCTGACCCACCTCAACTACGCCTTCGCCAACATCGACCCGGTCAACCTGACCTGCCTGCACGGCGTCACCAAGGGCACGACGCCGAACCCGCAGGACCCCAACCAGGGCGACGGCGCGGGCGACGCCGAGGCCGACTACGGCCGGCCGTTCGCCGCCGCGCAGTCGGTGGACGGCGTCGCCGACACCGGCTGGGAGACGCTGCGCGGCAACTTCAACCAGCTCAAGAAGCTCAAGGCCAAGCACCCGCACCTGAAGGTGCTGATCTCGCTCGGCGGCTGGACGTACTCGAAGTACTTCTCCGACGTGGCGGCCACCGACGCGGCGCGCAAGAAGTTCGTCAGCTCCTGCATCGACATCTACATCAAGGGCAACCTGCCGGCCTACAACGGCGCGGGCGGCCCCGGCACGGCGGCCGGCATCTTCGACGGCATCGACCTCGACTGGGAGTGGCCGGGCGCCGAAGGGCCACCCCGGCAACCACGTGGAGCCCGGCCGACAAGGCCAACAACACGCTCGCTGATCGCCGAGTTCCGCAGGCAGCTCGACGCGCTGCGGCGCCCAGCAGCGGCAAGCGTTACCAGCTGCACGGCGTTCACCCCGGCCGACCCGGCGAAGATCGCCGCCGGCTGGGACCTCGGGCACGGTCTCCAAGCATCTGGACTCTTCGAACGTGCAGGGCTACGACTTCCACGGCGCCGGCAGCGACAACTCGTGGGAGCCGAACCGAACCGGCCACCAGGGCAACCTCTACGCCGACGCGGAGACCCGTACTCCTTCGACTTCAGCGTCGAGAACGCGGTGCAAGCGTACATCGACGCGGGCGTCAATCCGCGCAAGCTCACCATCGGCCTGGCGTTCTACGGCCGCGGCTGGCAGGGCGTCGCCGACGGCGGCAAGCACGGCGAGTGGCAGACGGCGACCGGCGCCGCTCCGGGCCAGTTCCCGGAGGAGGCGGGCACGCGCGGCTACGGCAACCTGCTCGCCAGCGTCCCGGGCTGCACGGTCTACCACGACGAAGCAGCCGTGGCGACGTACTGCTACACCGGCAACGGCGGCCAGTGGTGGACCTTCGACGACGCGTGGTCGATCGCAGAAGACGGCGTGGATCAAGCAAAGGGCCTGCTCGGCGCGATGATCTGGGAGATGTCCGGCGACACCGGCACCCTCATGTCCGCGACCGATGCTGGGCTTCGGCGTAAAGATGGGAGTCTGACTGCGACGAATCCTGGGTGTGGTCCTGGCGGCGCTACTGGTGGCGCCGGTGGTCCCGGCGGCGGCTGCCGCGCCGGCCGCGGAAGTGTGCGCCGTGAAGTCGAGAACCGGCCGGCAAGGTGCTGCAAGGCTATTGGGAGAACTGGGACGGCGCGTCGAACGGCGTACATCCGCCGCTCGGCTGGACCCCCATCACCGACAGCCGTATCCGCCAACACGGCTACAACGTGATCAACGCGGCGTTCCCGGTGATCCTCTCGGACGGCACCGTCCTGTGGGAGGACGGGATGGACTCGACCGTGAAGGTCGCGACGCCGGCCGAGATGTGCCAGGCGAAGGCCGACGGCGCCACGATCCTGATGTCCATCGGCGGCGCGGCGGCCGGCATCGACCTCAGCAGCACGGCCGTGGCGAACCGTTTCGTGGCAACGATCGTGCCGATCCTGAAGAGGTACAACTTCGACGGCATCGACATCGACATCGAGACGGGCCTGGTGGGCAGCGGGAACATCAACACGCTGTCGGCGTCACAGGCCAACCTCATCCGGATCATCGACGGGGTGCTCGCGCAGATGCCGTCGAACTTCGGCCTGACCATGGCACCGGAGACGGCGTACGTCACCGGCGGGAGCGTCGCATATGGATCGATCTGGGGCGCGTACCTGCCGATCGTCAAGAAGTACGCGGACAACGGCCGCCTCTGGTGGCTGAACATGCAGTACTACAACGGAAGCATGTACGGCTGCGCGGGCGACTCGTACGAGGCGGGCACGGTCCGCGGGTTCGTCGAGCAGACGAACTGCCTGAACCGCGGCCTGGTCATCCAGGGCACCACGATCCGGCGTGCCGTACGACAAGCAGGTCCCGGGCCTGCCGGCGCAACCGGGCGCGGGCGGCGGCTACATGTCGACCGGCCTGGTCGCGCAGGCGTGGAACACCTACAGCGGCGGGCTCAAGGGCCTGATGACGTGGTCGATCAACTGGGACGGCTCGCGGAACTGGACGTTCGGCAACAACGTCAAGTCCCTACAAGGTCGCTGAGTGCACAGGTCGGGAGGGCGATCCAGCCCTCCGACCTGCCACGGCCAGGTCGTCCGGCGGGATGGTGCGACCGAGCGCCGCTGCCCTGGCGAGGACCGCGGAGACGACGGCGTCGAAGACGTGATCACTGCGCCGACAGTCCTCCTCGTACTGTCCGAGGTGGAGCGCTTTGTAGCGCTGGTGGTGAGCGCCCAGTGCTTGGGGCCCGCGAAGTCCCGAGCCGGCGCGATCGATGGAGTGTTCCGCTGGTCCCGGTGGGCGACAGGAAGTCGACGAAGGTGTCCGGCCACCCGAGCGGACAGTCGATGCCGATCTTGTCGGCGTCGCGGGCGTGGCGCAGCACGGCCTCGTCGTCGCCGGATGCGGGATGCTGGTGTCATGGCGCGAGCGGACAGGTGGCAGGGCTACTGGGACAAGCAGGCGGCGACCTACGACAAGGCGATGGCCGTCTGGGACCGCCGGCTCTTCGGCGACTCCCGGGAGTGGGCGTGTGGGCAGGCGTCGGGGGAGGTGCTCGAGGTGGCGGTCGGCACCGGGTTGAACCTGGCCTACTACCCCGACCACGCCACGGTGACCGGGCTCGACCTCAGCGACGGGATGCTCGAACTGGCGCGCGCTCGCAAGGTCGGCCGGCCGCCGACGTTGCTGCGGGGCACGGCGCACGCGCTGCCGTTCGGGGACGGGAGTTTCGACACCGTGGTGTGCACGTTCGGTCTGTGTGCCATCCCCGATCTGGACGCCGCGGTCGACGAGATGGTGCGGGTGCTACGTCCGGGCGGGCGGCTGATCCTGGTCGACCACGTGGCCAGCTCCTCACGCCTGGCCCGGGGCGTCCAGTGGCTGCTGGAACGGATCACCATCCCGATGGGCGGGGAGCACTTCCGGCGCCGGCCGCTGCTCCACGTCCAGGCCCGAGGTCTCCATGTCGACAAACGGGAACGCTTCAAGCTGGGCATCGTGGAGCGACTGGTGGCGCGGAAGCCCTAGGCCGGGCAGCCGGGGACGTCCCGCAGCAGGCCCCGGAAGTGCTGGCACGTCATCAGGTCGTCGTGTTCGCAGGTCTGGCCGCCTTCCACCATGGCAAGCGCCGCCTGCGCCCGGGCGATCCTCGTCAGAAGAGCGGCTCGGTGGCGGGCCATCACCTCGTGGCGGGTGGGCGCCGACCCGGCGGTCAGCATCGCGCGGATGTCCGGCAGCGCGAAGCCCGCCTCCTTCGCCACGAGGATCGCCGCCACCCGATACAGGTCGTCGTCCGTGTACCGGCGCCGGTCGCCTTGCCGCACAGGCGCGAGCAGGCCCTCCGACTCCCAGTGCCGCAGCACGTGCGTCGGCAGCCCGAAGCGGGACGCCACCTCGCCTATTGACTTCATGTCGACATTAAGTCGCAGCATGGGAGACATGTCCACACTGCTCTCACTGCTCGACGCCTTCGACGAACTCCCACAAGCCGTCGACCTGCGCAATCGTTCCTACCGCGACCTGGGCGACACGGTCGTCGACGTCGGATGCGGCGGCGGCCGCGCGGTCGGCGAGCTGGCCGGGCGCGGCGCCACGGCCATCGGGGTCGACGTCGACCCCGACATGATCGCGGTCGCGGCCCAGCGGTGGCCGGCGGGGGAGTTCCACGTCGGCGACGCCACCGCCCTGCCCCTCGACGACGCGTCGGTCTCCGGCTACCGCGCCGACAAGGTGCTCCACGCGCTGGCCGACCCCGCCGCCGCGCTCGCCGAGGCCACGCGCGTGCTGCGGCCGGGCGGGCGGGCCGTGCTCACCGGCCAGGACTGGGACGCGATGATCGTCGACTCGTCCGACCCCGTGCTGACCCGCGCGTTGATCCACGCCCGCGCCGACGCCCTGCCCCACCCGCGAGTGGCGCGTCAGTACCGGAACCTGTTGCTGGACAACGGATTCACGGACGTCACAGTGGAGGGACACCTGGGCGTGTTCACCGGCGAGTGGGCGCTCCCGCTGTTGGCCAACGTCTCCGCCGAGGGGCCCTGGCTGGACGACCAGGTGGACCGCGCCGCCCGCGACCGCCTCTTCGTGGCCATGCCGGTGTTCCTCGCCACAGGGGTTCGCTGACAGCGTTTGTCAGTGGACCGGGATAGCGTCGCGGCCATGGACACCCGTACCGCCGCGATCGAATTCCTCACCCGCGTGGCAGCAGGAGATCCCGACCGGATCGCCGAGCTGTTCGCGGACACCGTCGACTGGAAGCTCGACTGGCCGGAGGCGGGACATCCCGCGGTGCCGTGGATCCGCCCGCGCTCCACGCGCGCCGACGTGGCCGACCACTTCCGCACGCTGAACGACTTCCATGAGCCGGCCGAGAGCGCCGGGGAACCCCCGCGGATCCTGGTCGACGGTGACGACGCGGTCGTGCTGGTGGTCCTCCACCAGAAGGTCAAGGCCACAGGCCTGCCCTACGCGGCCCGCTGCGCCGTGCACCTCACGGTCGAGGACGGCGTGATCACCCGCTACCACGTCTACGAGGACAGCCTCACGGTCGCTTTGGCCCATACCGGCAACGACGGCCTCTGACACGCGGGGTCCTGCCTGCCCTCGCGAGATGCCGACCGGGTGGTGGCTCACCGCTGACCCGGCGAGTCCCACGTCAGGACGCCGTGCGAGCGGGCCTGAGTGTGGGACTCGCCGGTATTGCGACATGAGGGCCGGCCGGCGCCCAGGGGGTGCGGCGCCGGCCGGGTTTCTCAGGGCAGGGTCCAGCGTTGGGTGGTGCTGGTGGTGCAGGTGGAGATCACCAGTTGGGTGCCGTCCGCTGTACTGCCTCCCGTGGGTGTCAGGCACTTGCCCGACTGGGGGTTGCGCAGCGTGCCGTCGGAGGACGCTGCCCAGTTCTGCGCGCCGGAACCGTTGCAAGTCCACAGTTGTACGCGCGTGCCGTCGGCTGTGCCGCCGCCGCTCACGTCCAGGCACTTGCCCAGTGCGCGCAGCGTCGCGCCGTTGACCGTCCACGTCTGCGCGCCCGTGCCGTTGCACGTGTACACCTGAACCTTGGTGCCGTCCGCGGTGCCCGAGTTCGCTACGTCCACGCACTTGCCGCTACCCCTGATCGGACCGGTGCCCGGGGCAGGACCGCCACCCAACTCCTTGATCCGCACCGACCGGAACGACACGTCGTCGCCAGTGCCGTGGTTCTGGAGTCCGATGTGGCCGGACGTCAGCGACCGCACGGGGTTGGTGTTCGTGAAGTCGTTGATCTTCACGCCGTTCAGGAACACCTGCACGCGTTCGCCTTCGACCAACAGCTCGAACGTGTTCCACTCCCCGGGCGGGTTGAGCGCACCGTCCCGCGCGGCGATGTCGGCCGACTTGAAGCCGTACACCGAGCCGGTCGTGCGATCGGCGGAATCAGTCGCGTCGATCTGGATCTCGTATCCGTTGTTCACGGCCGAGTTCGGGTCGCCGCTCGGCGGGAAGCCGATGAACACCCCGGAGTTGTCGTCGCCGGCCATGCGCCAGTCCATCTTCAGCGAGTACGCGCGGAACTCACGAGTGCTGTACCAGAACAGGCCCATGCCGCCGACCGACGTGAGCGTGGCGTCGGAGTTGGAGAAACTGCCCGGGCCCGCCTGCGACCAACCGGACGTGGAACCGTTGTACAGGTTGGTGTAGCCGGTCTCGGGCCGGCAGTCGGCCTTCGTGCGCCCGGCCGTGTACCGCAGGCCGCCGAGCAGCATCGCCCGGAAACCCGACTCGTTGTAGCTCGCCTGCGTGTGCCCGTTGCCCGTGTAGAACGAGCGCCCGCCCTGGTAGGCCTTGCACCAGGTGTGCGGGTGGTCGGCGCCCATCGTGCCGCCCGAGTACGTCGACTCGTCCAAAGTGGCCAGTACACGTGCCGACGAACGGGGATTAGTGCGGTAGTTGTACAGCTCGTCGGTGCGTACCCAGGTCTGGGGGAGGTGCGCGGTGGCCGCGTGCGCCCGGTTCTCCACCCGCTCGGTGACCTGCTGGATCGCCGGGTGCGACGAGAAGTACGCGCCGACCAGCTCACCGTAGAACGGCCAGTCGTACTCGGTGTCGGCCGCCGCGTGCACGCCCACATAGCCGCGTCCGGAACGGATGTAGGACTCGAACGCCGTCTGCTGCGTGCCGTTCAGCACGTCGCCGGTCGTGTTCAGGAAGACGACCGTCTCGTACTGGGCGAGGTTTCCCGTGGTGAAAGCGTTGGCGTCCTCCGTCGCGGTGACCGTGAAGTTGTTGGCAGCACCCAGGTCCCGGATGGTCTGGATGCCGATGGGGATGGCGTCGTGGCGGAAGCCGGCGGTCTTCGAGAACACCAGCACGTCGTAGGGGGCGTCGGCGGCCGAAGCGGTCGGCACGCTCCCGAGCGCCAGAACCGTGGCAGTGGCCGCGGCCACCGAGACGATGGAACGGACAGTGCGTCTCATGTCCACATTCCTCTCAGGACAGGGTCCAGCGCTGTGCCGCGCTGGTGGTGCAGGTGGCGATGACCAGTCGGGTGCCGTCGGCCGTGCCGTTGCCGGTGGGCGTGAGGCACTTGCCCGACTGCGGGTTGCGCAGCGTGCTGTCGGACGACGCGGCCCAGTTCTGGGCGCCGGTACCGTTGCAGGTCCACAGTTGCACGACCGTGCCGTCGGCCGTACCGCCGCCGCTGATGTCGAGACACTTGCCGAACGCGCGCAGGGTCGCGCCGGTGACCGTCCAGTTCTGTGCGGCCGTTCCGTTGCAGGTGTACAACTGCACGGGAGTGCCGTCCGTCGTGGCCGAGCCCGCGACGTCGACACACTTGCCGCTGCCGCGAATCGGGCCAGCGCCAGGAACAGCGGTCTTCGAGACGATGAACGAGTCCACATCGAACAGTGCGCCCGCACCACCGGAGAACGTCAGGTACAGCGTCGTCGTTCCGGCCGGTGCGCCGGACAGCGCGCCCGACGCGTTCACGAACGTCTCCCAGCCGCCGGTGTTCGGCACGGCCACCGAGCCGAGCACGGTGCCGGTGGCCGAGCCGGCGCGCACGGTCAGCGTGCCGCCCGCCCCGCCGGAGGACACCCGCGCCGAGAACCGGGTGAACCCGGCCAGGGCGTAGGGCTGGAAAGCGATCCAGTCGCCGTTCGTGATGTCGCCGACCGTCCGACCACCTTCGGCGGCCGCCTTGGTGAACAGCGTGGTGCCCGACTGGGTGCTGTAGTGCTCGGCCTGGCGGTGCGCCGGCTGCAACCGGTTCTGGGCGTGGGTGGTCAGCGCGGGCTGGCCGTTCGCGCCCCGGTCGGTGTACTCGGCGTCGAACACCGCGTACAGGTTGGCGGCCGTGTCGTGCTCACCGTCCACCGGGATGGTGATGGTGCCGGAACAGCCGTTCTGCGACGTGATCGGGTGGCCGTGGCTGTCGTGGCCGAGCACGTAGGTCAGCTTGACCCGCGCGCAGTCGATCGTGCCGTCCTCCGGGTCGGAGACGGTGATCGTGAACGGCACGGTGTCGCCGAAACTGAACGGTGTTCCGTTGACGGGTATGGAAAGGGTGACCGTGGGCGCGGTGTTGCCGACCGTGATCACCACGGTGGCGTTGCTCGTCCGGCCGCCCTGGTCGGTGACCGTGAGGGTCGCCGTGCGTTGACCGTTGGACGTGTAGGTCTTCGACGGGTTGGCGGCCGTGGAAGTGGTGCCGTCGCCGAAGTTCCAGTGGTACGAGAGCGGTTGCCCCTCGGGATCCGACGAGCCGGCCGACGAGAAGTTCACGGCCAGCGGTGCCTGGCCCGACGTCCGGTTGGCGCTCGCCGCGGCCGTGGGTGCCTGGTTGCCGACCGGGTTGTACTCGATCCGGTAGAGCGCGGAGTTGGCGTCGCCGCCGAAGTTGCCGGTGCCGTAGTCCAGCACGTACAGCGCGCCGTCCGGACCGAACGCCATGTCCATGACCTGGGTGCCTCGCCACGGGAACGTGTCGATCTGGCCGACCGAGCCGTCGCTGTTGACGTGGGCCGTGCGCAGCCAGCGACGGCCGTACTCGCCCATGAACACGTGCCCGTCGAGCATCTGCGGGAACTTGATCGACGAGTTCAGGTTGGGGTCGTAGCGGTAGACCGGGCCGCCCATGGGTGACTCCGAGCCACCGCCGAACTCCGGCGGGCTGCCCGCGTCACCGGCGTAGCGGATCCACGCCGCCCGCGCGGGCGGGAGGTTGGTGAGGCCGGTGTTGCGTGGCGAGTTGTTGACCGGGTTGGCGCAGTTGTACCGGGAGCCGGACGGACCCGACGGGAACGTGTAGTCCACATAGGTCTCGTTCGTGGTGTTCGTGCCGGTGCAGTACGGCCAGCCGTAGTTGCCGGCGCTGGGGATCCGGTTGAACTCCACCTGCCCGCTCGGCCCGCGCGAGGCACTGGTGGTGCCGGCGTCCGGGCCGTAGTCACCGAGGTAGACCACGCCCGTGGCCTTGTCCACGCTCATCCGGAACGGGTTGCGGAAGCCCATCGCGTAGATCTCCGGGCGCGTCTGCGCGGTGCCCGGCGCGAACAGGTTGCCACCCGGGATGGAGTAGCTGCCGTTCGCGTTCACCTTGATGCGCAACACCTTGCCGCGCAGGTCGTTGGTGTTGCCCGAGGAACGCTGGGCGTCGTAGGCCGGGTTGCGGTTGGACCGCTCGTCGATCGGCGTGTAGCCGCTGGACTCGAACGGGTTGGAGTCGTCCCCTGTGGACAGATAGAGGTTGCCGGCCGCGTCGAAGTCGATGTCACCGCCCACGTGGCAGCAGATGCCGCGGCTGGCCGGCACGTCGAGCACCGTCACCTGGCTGCCCGTGTTGAGCGTGAAGTCGGCGTTGAGAGTGAAGCGGGACAACCGGTTCACGCCGTTCCAGGCGGAGAAGTCCGTGCCGGTGGCCGGAGCGTCCCCGCCAGGCGTGGACAGCGGCGGCGCGTAGTACAGGTAGATGTGCCGGTTCGAGGCGAAGCCGGGGTCGACCGCGACGCCCTGCAGGCCCTCCTCGTCGTGGGAGTACACGGGCACCGTGCCGATCACGGCGGTGTTGCCGGCCGCGTCGGTCCGACGCAGCGTGCCGCTGCGGGCGGTGTGCAGCACCGATCTGTCGGGCAGTACGGCGAGCGTCATGGGCTCGCCCATCTCGCCGACGCCACGGGCCAGTTCGACTTGTTGGAAGTCCGCGGCGTTCACCGGATGGGCCGCGGCGGGTGGAGCCGTGGTGACGGCGCCGACCGCCAGATTGGCGACGACGAGCAGGCCGGCGCAGGCGGCGGCGCGCCAGGACAGGGTTCCTCGCATAGTGATCCTCTTCGCTGAGAAATGCAGGGAGGACCGATCGAGTCCCGCGGCCGGTGCGGGCCGGACGCGGCAGGGTGACTCGATCGATTCTGTGACTCACATCATATGTAGGAAAGATGCGAAAGAGCGCAGGTTTGTGACGAAAGTCTGTCGAGTTCCTGCGTTACGCCGTTCAGCACAGCCTGTGCACACGTGCCGGCCCGTCGGCCCAGGTCGCGTGTTCAGGACAGCGCATCGCGCGCACAACGGGGTCCGCACGCCCTCGCGCGCCTCCTAGGCTGCGCATCCTCCCCAGCGTCCCAGGAGGGCACGTGTTCGGATTTCGTTCAACGCGCAGGAAAGTCGTACTGGCGGCGGCGTTGGCCGCCTGCCTGACGGGCGCGTTCGTCGCGGTGACGTCGCAGTCGACGGCGGCCGACACGTGTTCGGGGGTGCCCGTCGCCCTCGGCGCCGACATCCAGAAGGCCGTGAACGCGAACCCGGCCGGAACCACGTACTGCCTGGCGGCCGGCGTCCACCGGCTGGCCGCGCCGCTGACGCTCAAGACCGGCGACACCCTGTGGGGCGCCGGCCCGTCGCCCACGCGCGGCACCGTGCTCTCGGGCGCGCGGGTGCTCACCGGCTGGGTCGCCGCCGGCGCCAACTGGTCCGTCAGCGGGGCACTGCCGGCCGCGTACCAGGACAAGAACGGCCAGTGCGAGAACGTCGCGACCAACCTCTGCCACAAGTTCGAGGACCTGTTCCGTGGCAGCACCCCACTGCTGCGCGTCGCCAGCCTGAACGACCTGGGGACCGGCAAGTTCTACGCGGACTACGCGGCCAACCGCGTCTACGTCCGGGACAACCCGGCCGGGGCCACCATGCAGCTCGGTCGCACGAAGGCCGCGAACACCGTGGGCGGCGCGACCGGCGTGACGATCCGCGACCTCGGTGTGCGGCACTTCGCGTCACCCAGCCAGGCGGGCGCGCTCGAGATCGGCGAGCGGTGGAAGGTCTTCAGTGTGGAGACCAGCTACAACCACGCGCTCGGGTTCAAGGTGGTCGGCAACAACGCGTCCTTCACGGCCGGCCGGTCCTCCTACAACGGTCAGCTCGGCGGCGGCGTCAACCGCGGCCGCGACTTCACGATCGCCGACGTGGAGATCGACCACAACAACGCCCAGGCGCTGTACTGGGTGAGCGACTGGGAGTCCGGCGGCATCAAGGTCACCAACGGGGCGACCGGGGTGGTCGAGCGCGCGAACGTGCACGACAACTTCGGCATCGGCATCTGGGCCGACGGCCAGGCGGGCGACCCTGCCGTGGCGAACTCGTTGCGGTTCCTCAACTCCACGGTCGTCCGCAACTCGGCCGACGGCGTGCGGTTCGAGATCAGCAGCAACGGCAAGATCTCCGGCAACACCGTCACCGACAACGGTTGCGACCTGAAGGGCCGCCGCGGTCCCCAGGCGATCGCCGGCCTGCCGGACGGTGCGGGGATCGACATCAACTCGTCGGTCAGCGTCGAGGTCTCCGGCAACACGGTGAGCCGCAACCACAACGGCATCGGCGGCCAGGAGCGGCGGGGTCGCGAACTGCACCTGCAGCACCTGCGCGTGGTCGACAACACCATCGACCTCACCCGGTGCGCCAACGACTTCGGCCTCGGCCTCGCGGGCGTGGTGAGCAACCAGAAGCAGGGAACGGAGCCGTACTGGGGCGAGACGTTCACGAAGGTGGGCGACAACCTCTTCGCGGGCAACGACTACCGGATCCCCGACGGTGGCGCCACCGCCAAGCGGTTCGCCTGGAACGGCACCTACCGGCACACCTGGTCCGCGTGGCAGGGCTTCGGTCAGGACAAGGGCGGCACGGTCACCGCGATCCCCTGATTTGTGGGTCGTTCGGACGTCACCACTTCCGCCAGATGGTGGATACAACTGGTGACATGACGGAACACGAACGGCAGTTGACCGCGTTCCAGGATCGCGCGGAGCGACGGGCCGCGGAACTCGGCGGGGCGGCGGCGGCCATGTCGGCGCGCACGGCGTCCGCCGAGGTCGCCGGTGGCGCGGTCCGGGTGACCGTGACCGGCGGCGGCACGCTGTGCGACCTGGAGCTTTCCGACGCCGTTCGCGGCTGGGAGCCCGCGGAAATCGCGCGTCAGGTTCGGGAGTGCGTGCGGCAGGCGCAGTCGCGCCTGGCCGAGGCCACGCACGAGGCCGCCGTGGGCCGGGTGGGCGATCACCCGGCCCTGGCGCTCGTGGCCGAGCGGATGCGGGACGCGTTCGCCGAGGCCACGCCGGAACCGGAACCTGAACCCGAGCCCACGGACGAGGAGTTCGGCATCCCCGTGGTCATCGACGAGCCCCGCGGGAAGTGGTGATCGCGTGACCGGCTTCAGGTGGGACCCGAAGGCCTTCGAGTTGGGCGCGGCGCGGTTCCGTGCGCTCTCCGTCGACAGCGACGGATACCTCCCGGCGATGGCGACCCACGTGAGTGCATGGGACAACACGGCCGGGTTGCTGGGAATGGTGCTGGCCCCGAATCACGACCACCTGGCCGTCGAGCTGCATCTTTCCGCGGCGTGTACTCCCGCGGTGTTGAAGCTGATCGCCACCAACATCGACGAGGTCCGCAAGAAGTACGACGCGGCCGAGGACGCCAGCCGCGTGAGCATCGAGGGGGTGTGGGACGACCTCGGCTACAACCTGCCGAACGACGGCGACGCCGACCTCGAAAGCTTCGGTAAGGACGGCTACGACTTCGGCTCGGGCTTCCCGCCACATGCGGGCCCCGAGCAGGGTGACTTCACCATCGTGGAGGTCGTCAACAAGATTCTCGGCTGGCCCAGTTCCGTGGGACTCCCGCCCGACAAACTGAAGAACCCGGTGCTCCAAACCCTGTGGAACAGCCTCCTCAGAGATTTCTACGCCCAGGCCGACTGGTTGGCCGAATGGCTGACGGGCGATTGGTCGGGGGTGTACCGCGCGGGGGACGCCATGTGCAAGATTGCCGACTACTGGCGGGACCTGTCCCGGTTCACGGTCCAGGCGGGCGGCACGCTCTTCCGCGGCTGGGACGGTGCGGCCTCGGAGTCGGCGGAGCGGTTCGTGAACAAGATCGGCGACCTGTTCTGGTCGGCGCCCGTGTACATCGAGCAATGCGGGGAGGCGTACAAGACGCACGCACACGGCTGTCACCTGCTCTTCAACGAGATCTTGACACTGCTCACCGAGATGCTGGACATCGCGAGTTCCGTGTTCGCCATCCTGGACATGGCCGACGTCCCGAACATCTCCATGGAGTACCTGCACAACTGCCTGACAGTCGCGCTCGAGCAGTTGGAGGTGCTGTACGAGACGGTCGCGAAGGTCGTGGGAAAGGTGATGCTCGTTCTGCGCATCGTCGAGGCCCTCGTCGGCATCGTCATCGTCGGTTCCACCTTCCTCACCGACTACCACAACGAGATGCGGGCGAACCTGAAGTTCTAATGGCGTTGACCATGCATGGGGTGTCGGTCATTATTGGCCGGACCGAACGACCAGGGGAGCGGTGATGACGGACAAAACGCGCGAGCGAGGGAACCAACCCGCCTCCACCTGCCGTCACAGCAACGGCTTCTTGCCGTGACGCGCTGAGGTCACACCAGGGAGCCGCCCCCAACGGGGCGGCTTTTTTCATGGGCCGCTAGCTCAATTGGTAGAGCATTCAAATGTGTAGTGCTTCCGCTTCCCGCACGCGTGCGGACATGGACGCGCTTCCTTCTCCTAATTGATTGAAAGGTTCGGGGTTCGAGTCCCCGGCGGCCCGCCAGAAACACAGAAAGGAACGGACCCGTGCTCGAGAACCTGATCATCCAGAAGACGTTGCGGGTGCCGTCCAGCACCGGCGCGGCCGGCGACGGCTCGCCCGTGGCCCGGCAGTTGGACACGGCCCTGCTCGATGTCGGTTTCTCGGCGTCGAAGGCGCTGCTCGAGCACGTCGGCGGGCTGGCGACCGGGCCGGCCATGGACCTCGCGGCCACCGTCGTGTCGGCCGTGCGTGCGCTGGTGGGCGACCACGTCCAGCACAACGCCTACTTCGTCGGCTTCCCCCACGACGTGCCGGACACCGTGGAGTTCTGGATGGAGCGGATGCGCGCTGCCGTGCTCACGGGCGGCGGGAGCGGGACCGACCCGCTCAACCTGCTCAGCCTGCCGGGTTACGGGACCTACCAGCACACCTACGCCGACCTGCTGGCCGCACACGACGAGCTGATCGCGTCGGCCGGTGACCGGCTGACCGTGCTGCACCTCGGGGACACGGCCGATGTCGAGGCGACGCGGCTCTACCTGTCGCTCGCCGGCAGCGCGACGCCGCTCGGCGAGGCCGACCTGGCGATCCTGTCCGAGCTGGCCATCGCCTGCGTGGACGGGACGCAGCCGGATGTCGTGCCGGTGCGGGAGAACCGCGCGGTGCTCAACGGGATCCGGCTCGTGCTCGGCCAGCCGCTCGTCGCCGTGGACACCACGACCGACGTGCTCCGGCTGGCCTGCCAGGTCTCCGGCGGCGACGTGTCGCTGGCCACGCCAACGCGGTTCCGGGCGTTCCGGCGTCGGGAGCGGCGGATCCTGTTGTCCACGCTGAACTCCGTGGTCGGCGCGAACCCGGCCAAGCTCGCCGACGTGGCGCGGTTCGCCGAGCCGTGGAAGCGGCTCGGGGAGCGGCTGCACCCGCACGAGTACGGCCAGTGGCCGCACGCGGCGGACGTGTTCGCGGTCGCGCGGGGGGAGCGCACGGTGCGCACCATCGCCGGGCGGGCGGAGGCGGCGTTCCGGGCCGGGGCCATCGGTTCGGCCGCGACCGTGCTGTCGAACGCGCCCGGCCAGCTGCTGCGGTCGGCCGACCGGCTGCTGCGGCTGGCGCCGGTGTCCGAACGGGACGCGGTGGTCGAGGCGATCACCGGTGCGCTCGGGTCGGCGTCGGGGCGGGTGCTCTGCTCGCTGCGGGAACACGTGGAGAACCGGCTGACGCCCGCGTCGCTGCGGATGTACGCGAACCGTTCGCGGCGCGCGTGGGTCGGGCGTGACACGCGGCCGCCGCTGCCGGCCTCGTTGGTGGCCTCGTTGTCGGCGCGGTTGGACGCGGAGATCGCCGCGCGGCTGCCGGAGTTCTCGATGCCGGTGGTGGTCGACCCTGCCGTGCTCGACGTGGCCCTGCCGCTGTCCGGCAAGGCGGCCGAGGGCGGGTTCGCCGTGCTGCCACGGGGTTCGCGATCGTCGGTGTCCGGCGAGCTGCTGCGGTTCTTCATGTACTGGCGGCAGACGTCGCGGCGCACGGACTACGACCTGTCGGTGCAACTGCTCGACCCGTCGTTCCACACGGTGGGTCAGGTGTCGTGGACGAACTACCACCACGGCGGCGTGGTGCACTCCGGTGACATCACGTCGGCCGAGACCGGTGCGACGGAGTTCATCGACGTGCCGCTGGGTCCGGACTACGTGGTGCCGCAGGTGAACATCTACTCGGGCGAGTCGTTCGACGAGGTGGCCGAGTCGATGTTCGGGTTCCAGACCCGAGCGCCGGACCAGCGGGGCGCGCCGTTCGACGCGCGCACCGTGCGGTCGCGGTCGCAGCTGCGCGGCCCCGGCCGGGTGGCGCTGCCGGTGGTGTTCGCTCCTACTTCTGCTGGATGGCAGGCGGTGTGGCTGCACCTGTACCTGCGCGGCCGGCCGACGTTCAACCGGGTGGAGGACAACACGTTCACCACGGCCGACCGGGTGCGGGCGCTGGTGGAGCGGCGGTACCTGACGATGTCGTGGCTGGTGGACCTCTGGCGGTCGCGGGCTTCGGTGTCCATGTGGGACGGACAGGTGCCTTCTTCGCCGGTGACCTACGTCGGTCTCGAGGCGCCTTCGGAGGAACTGCCGGAGGGTTCGGAGGTGTACGCGCTGGACCGGCTCAGTGAGCTGATCCCGGCATAAGTGAACCGAGGCCATGCGGGCGCTTCCTTCTCACCTTCTGTCAAAAGGTAGCGGAGTTTCCGCTATGTCAGCGCCCGCGCTTTCCTCGGGTCAGTGGCCGGCGGGGCCATGTTCGCCCCGCCGGCCACGCTCTCACCATCGAACCTGATCAGGGGTAGTAGCCCTCCACCGGAACGCGTGCCTCTTCATAGAGATGCGGCCCGTCCGTCGGCACCGCCGGGAATCCGCCTGTCGTCTTCAATCCGTTGAGCTGATCGCCCGACAGAGCGAACACCACCTGCCCGAGACCCGACCGAGCCAAGGCTCCCGCGCACATCCCGCACGGCTCGCAGCTCGTGTACATGGTGGTCTCCGCGGCCACCGTCGGATCGAGCGACGCAGCCGCCCACCGGGCCAGTTTCAGCTCCGGGTGCGCCGTGATGTCCTTGTCGCTGAGGCTCGAGTTCCGCTCCTCCGCCAGCACGGACCCGTCCGGGCCCACCAGCAGCGACCCGAACGGCGGGTTCCCGCCTGCCCGCGCCTCGGCCGCCAGCGCGATCGCGCGTCGCAGGTGTTCGTCCTTCACCGGAACTCCTTCCGTACCGCGGCCAGCGCGTCCCAGGCGGGCTCCGGATGCCGCGTTTCCTCCGGGTCGCCGATGAACGGGTCGAGCACGACCGCGTGTGCGCCGTCCGCGCGCAGCTTCGACAGGTCGCCGATCACCTGCTCCAGACTGCCCTCGCCCAGACGCCGGCCATTTCCCGAAGGGCCGGTCAGCTTTAGCAGAATGCGCGGGGCCAACAACGGCTGCCCGATCTTTCGCAGCCGGGCCAGGGATTCGTCCCACTGCGCGGGCGTCTGACGCAGCGGGTGCCAGGCGTCGCCCAGTCGCGCCGCGCGCCGCAGTGCGCCGTCACTCGAGCCGCCCACCCAGATCGGGATGTGGCCCGCGCGGTAGCCCGCGTCCTGCCACGCCTCGCGTGCCACGGTGATCAGCTCGTCGGTCAGCTTTCCCCTGCGGTGGAAGGGAACGCCAAGCGCCTCGAACTCCTGACGCGCCCAGCCGACCCCGACACCCAGCACCAGCCGCCCGCCGCTCAGGTCGCTCAGGTTCGCCGCCATCCGCGCCACCAGCAGCGGATGCCGGTACGGCGCGATCAGCACGGTCGTGCCCAGCGTGATCCGCTCGGTCACCCCGGCCAGCCACGACAGCGTGGTGAACGGCTCGTAGAACGGCGCCGGGTACTGCTCGGCCACGTCGGGCGTCACCACCACGTGGTCGGACATCATGAGCAGGTCGAAACCCAGACCCTCCACGGTCCGCGCCCAGTCGCGCAGCACGCCCGGGTCGGTACCCGGGCCGAAGTTCGGAACGTTCACACCGATCAACACGCGGACAAGACTATGCACGTGAACCCGCCGGAGGAAGAGATCGGCCACGGCATTCACTCGAGAAGACCGGGGATTCCCCGGTAGACTCCCCATATGACCGTGGACGCTACCGACTGGGCGATCCTCACCGAGCTGCAACAGGACGGCCGACTCTCCCTCACCGAACTCGGTCGCCGGATCAACCTCGGCGCCTCGGCCACCACCGAGCGCGTCAAGCGCCTGGAGTCCGAGGGCGTCATCACCGGCTACCGCGCCACCGTCGACCTCGACCGCGTGGGCTTCGGCGTGCTGGCCGTGGTCCGCCTGAAGTACCCGGGCAACCAGCACCAGCCCCTGCACCGGCTGCTCGCCGAACGCACGGAGATCCTCGAGTGTCTGCGCACCACGGGCGAGGACTGCTACACGCTCAAGGTCGCCGCCACGTCCATGCAACACCTGGAGCAGGTGGTCAACGAGCTGACCGCGTTCGGCACCACCACGACCAGCATCGTCTACAGCCAGACCCTGCCGTACCGGGGCATCGGCGCGTTCGACAGCGTTCGGTAGGCGCCGCGTGGTCGGATGTGCGCATGGCCGACAAGGGTGACGTGTTGAGCGTCGACCGCCCGGGCTGGCGGGTGGTTGCCAGCCCGGCGGCGCGCAGGGCGGCGGCCGACTCGCCGTGCGTGTGTGGCTGACTCGGCCACGTCACTGCGCGGACGCCCGTCGTTAGCGGCCGCCGGTCAGGAGTGCTTCGCCCAGTGGGGTTCTCGTGTTGAGTGTCGATCGGCCGGAGCGGCGGGTGGTCACCAGGCCGGCGGCGCGCAGGGCGGTCAGGTGTTCGGAGACCGAGCTGACCGACAGGTCCAACTCGCGGGCCACGGCCGTTGTCGACAGTGGACGGTGCAGTGCCGCGATCAGCCGCGCCTTCGAACGGCCGATGATGCCCTCGAGTGCGGGGGCCGCGGGGAAACCGCCCTCCCACACGGTCGCCACCCCGCGTGACGGGTACGCGAGCTGGGCCGTCTCGTCGTCGGCCACCACCAGCACCGACGGCCACACGAACACGCTCGGGACCAGGCACAGACCGCCGCCGTCTAGTGCCTGCGCGCCGAAGCAGCGGGTGCCGGACACCGTCAGCTCGGCGCCGTCCCACCGGACCCGGTCGTGGAGGTCGTTCAGCACGGCGGCCGTACCCGAACCGGCCAACTGCTGCCCGCGGTCGAAGACCTCGGCCTCGTTCACGGCCGTGATGCGCGCCCAGTACGGCGCCAGGCACGCCTCCCAGTAGCCGGCGATCTGGTCCGCCACTTCGGAAAGGAGGGCCGGGTCGTCGTACAACGCCTGGAGGTGCGGGGTCCAGCGGTCGCGCAGATGGTCCAACTGCGCGCGGACCTCCGAAGCGGGCGTCCGGAGCAGCCGGTCGAGTTCACCGGAGATCGACGGGTTGAGCGACGTCGGCGTGGGCGTCAGCAGGTCGGGCATGTAGTGCCGCTGCACGCTCGACCCCACCAGGTCCGCGAGCAGCGGCAGGTCGGGCGGCCGCACCCGGCGGACCCACGGCAGGTGCACCGGGTGGTGGGCCGGGTCGCGGAGCACCCGCAGGCTGGTGACGACCTCCCACATGGCCGACGCGCCGAACCGGACGTTGGTCACGTCGCCGATGCCGAACTCGATCGTGCGCATCGCTCTCCACTTCGGAAATTCCCGAACCAATGTACCCGCGGCGGCGGCCGGCCGAAGGTGAGCGGATGAACAAACAGGAAGCATTCCACCGGCTCCACGACGACCTGCTGATCCTGCCGAACGCGTGGGACGCCGCCAGCGCACGCATGATCGAACAGGCGGGCGCGGCGGCCGTGGCCACCACCAGCGCCGGGGTCGCGTGGAGCCGAGGGGTGGCCGACGGGAGCGGGCTCACCCGCGACGTGGCGGTCGACGTGATCGCCCGAGTCGCGGCCGCGGTCTCGGTGCCGGTGACCGCCGACATCGAGTGGGGCTACGGCGACGAGCCGGGTGGCGTGGCCGCGACCATGACGGCCGTGGTCGACGCCGGCGCGGTCGGCGTGAACATCGAGGACTCCCGCAACGGCCAGCTCCTCGACCCGCTCGACCACATCCGGACCCTCGAACAGGCGACCCCGTTCCCCGTGTTCGTCAACGCCCGCATCGACGCATTCCTGCTGGGGGTAGGAGTGGACGAGGCGATCCGGCGCGCGGAGCTGTACGTCGAGGCGGGCGTCCACGGGATCTTCGTGCCCGGCGCCACCGACCCGGCGGACATCGCCGCCGTGGTGGCGGCCGTCAAGGCACCGGTGAACGTGATGGTCGGCCCCGGCTCGGCCTCGCTGGACGAACTGGTGCGGGCCGGCGCGCGCCGGATCTCCCTCGGCGCACAGCTCGCGCAGTCGGCGTACGGCGAGCTGCGGACCTGGACGCAGGTTCTCCTCGCGGGCGGCGCGTGGGACGAGTTGCCGAAGGGCGCGGCGGGCTCCGACCTGCAGTGAGGGTCCGATGAACGGGGGACTGCTGGTGGTGCCGCGGCACCAGTCTGCGCGACCGGGGGAACCGACGGCGGGGATCGGCCGTCGGTACCCACGTGGCGGGACGACCAGGGGGTACTGCGGTGTTGGCTCGGGGGATGGCGGCGGCACTGATGGTCGCCGTGAGCGTCGGGGCGCCGGCCGCCGCGGCTGAGCGGGTGGCCATGCAGGACGGCCAGGTCGTGGTGGTGGCCGGCATCGGCGAGGAGGGCTACTCGGGCGACGGCCACCGCGCCACCGACGCCCGGATCAGCGACCGGGGTGGCATCGCCGTCGGTCCGGACGGGACGCTCTACCTCGCCGACTACTGGAGCGGCCGGATCCGGGCGGTCAACGGCGACGGGATCATCGACACCCTCCCGGGGGCCCGCGCGCCGCGGTCGTCCGCGACCGACGGGCCCGAGGTGAACGGCTGGCAGTACAGCCCGAGTGACCAGCCCTCCGCCGTCGCCGCGATGAGCGACGGCACCCTGTACGTCGCCGGCAGCGAGACGGTCCGACGCCTGGCCCCGGACGGCACGTCCACCCACATCGCCGACATCAGCGGGATCACCTACGCGAGCGACATCGCGGTCGACGCCACGGGCAACGTCTACATCGGCGGCTCCGACCAGGTCGTCAAGATCGACCCGGCGGGGACGGTCACGCCGTTCGCCGGCGGCGGGCAGCTGGATCCGTTCGCCGCCGACGGGCAACCCGCGACCGAGGCCGAACTGTCCGGTCCGCACGTTCCGGTCGCGGTCGACGCCGACGGCGCCGTGTACGTCGTGGTGGCCGGGGACCAGTCGAGGTCGGCTTCGGAAACACCGATACCGCCCGCGGTGCACCGCGTCGACCCCGACGGGACGATGCACCTGGTCGCCGGTGGGCGAAGCGTCGGTTTCG
This sequence comes from uncultured Actinomycetota bacterium, assembly GCA_963825445.1. GTDB lineage: Bacteria > Actinomycetota > Actinomycetes > Mycobacteriales > Pseudonocardiaceae > Actinophytocola. Next base: position 347,171 of record CAWGTM010000011.1, on the reverse strand, counting down.
GTGGCGACGGCGGTCCGGCGGCCGAGGCGCAGCTGAGCGCGCTGCTCGGCGGGTTGGCCGTGGACCAGGACGGCAACCTCTACATCCACGACCAGGGAAACCGCGTCGTGCGGGTCATCGACCCCGAGGGGACCATCACCACCATCCCGCAGACCGTGGGCGCCGACCACGACGCGTCCGCCATGGCCCTCGGGCCCGACGGCGACGTCTACATCAGGAGCTTCGGACGCGTGCACCGACTGGTGCGCGACGCCAAGAACGAGGAGAAACCCGCGGGTGCGGCGGACTACCCGTCCCCGTACGACGGCGACGAGCCGGGCACCGTGCACGTGGTCGCCGGCTCTGGCGAGGAGGACGCGCCGACCCCCGCCGAGCCTGCCCCCGCCGAGGAGGTCCAGGCGATGCGGATCGCCGTTGGCCCCGACGGGTCGCGGTACTACTCCGACACGTACGAGGGTCGCGTCATGAAGGTCGCGGCCGACGGGACCACGTCGGTGTTCGCCGGAACGGGCGAGGACGAGTTCGCCGGTGACGGCGGCAAGGCGACGGACGCGACGCTGGTGGGACCGTCCGGACTGGACGTCGGCCCGGACGGCAGCGTCTACATCGCCGACACGGGCAATGAGCGGGTGCGCAAGGTCGACCCGAACGGCGTGATCACCACGGTCGCCGGCAACGGCACGGCGGGCGAACCCGGCGGCTCGTTCGGCGAGGAGGTCACCGTCCACGGGGACGGCGGTCCGGCCACGGCGGCCACCGTGACGCCGTCGGACGTGGCGCTCGCCGAGGACGGCAGCCTGTACATCGCCGAGGACGACAACAAGCGGATCAGACGGGTCGCCCCGGACGGCACGATCACCACGGTCGCCGGCCAGGGCGAGCGCTACCAGGACCGCGCCGACGGCCACCCGGCCGACGAGGCCGACTTCTTCCGCCTGCTCGCCATCGAACTCGGCCCCGACGGCCGGGTGTACGTGCTGGACGACGGGGTCGAGTTCATGCGGCCCGCCGTGCGGATGATCGACCCGGCGGGGATCGTGCGCACGGTCGCCGGTAGCAGCTACCGCGACGAGGGGGAGGCCGGCTTCGGCGGCGACGGCGGTCCGGCCGAGGCCGCCGAACTCAACAACCCGCGCGACCTGGCGGTCGGTCCGGACGGGGTGCTGTACATCGCCGACGCCTACAACGGCCGCATCCGGACGGTCGATCCCAGCGGCACGATCACCACGATCGCCGGCACGGGTGAGCGCGCCGACTCCGGCGACGACGGCCCGGCCACGGCGGCCGCCATGAAGGAGCCGCAGACGGTCGCCGTCGGCGCCGACGGGACCGTGTCCGTCATTGGACTGGCCGGCGACCGGCTCCGCGAGATCAAGGGCGGCACCATCACTTCGGTCGCCACGCTCCGCGAGCAGGAGGCGGCCGCACCCGGCGACCGGCCCGCGCTCGAGACACCCATTCGGGCCGAGTCAATCGCCGTCGACCGCGACGGCGGACTGCTCCTCACCCACCTGGGCGGCGGGATGTCCAAGGTGGACAAGGGGGGCATGCTCACTCGACCGTTCGACCAGAACGAGCTGGCGGGCATCCAGGCCGTGACTGTCGCACCGGACGGCACGCGGTACGTGGCGGCGCAGGGCTTCGTCTACCGCATGGCCGGGGACTCGCTGGGGCTTCCCGTGGCAGGCGGTGAAAGCTTCGGGGGCGTGACCGATCTGGTCGTGAGCCCGGGCGGCCGGCTGTACGTCGCGACGTACCAGAGCGTGTACCGGGTGACCGACGACGACCGGACCGAGGATGTGTACGACGGCACCTCCGTGACGGCCATCGCGGTCGACGCGGAGGAGCGGCTGTACGTGGCCTCGTACGAGACGGCCCACCTGTACGGCGTGACCGCCGACGGCGAGCGCACCACATTGGCGGGCAACGGGTATTCGGATGAGTGGAGCGAGGAGAGCGGGGAGGCCACCGAAGTACCGGTGCGCCCGACCGACGTGGCCGTGGACGGTGCCGGGAACGTCTACATCAGCGGCGACGACGGCGTTCACCGGATCGACTCGGACGGGACGATCCTGCGGGTCGCGGACAACCCCTGGGTGAACTCCAGCAGGAGCGCGATCACCGCTCTGGCCGTGGATCGTCACGGCGATCTGTACTATGTGGACAACACCACCGAACAGGTGAAGGTGGTGGTTCAGCCGGGGGAGATCAGCGGACCGTTCGACTGGGCGTTGGCGATCGTGATCGCGTTGGTGGTGCTGGCACTGGCCGCCGCGATCTGGTATTTCCAGTGGAGGCGCCGAAACAGGGCTGTGCCGGAAGAGGTGAGTGCCGATGAGCCGGTTGAGGATGCGTCGCCGGAACCTGCCGCGGTGGAGCCGGCGGCTGGTGAGCCGACTGCGGAGGCTGCGCCCCACGAGCCTGACGCTGGGAAGCCGACCGAGGTCGAGTCGCCGGACCGGAGTGTTGTGGGGAAGCCCGAGGGTGACGCTGCCGAGCCGGAGCCGACCCCGCCGCCGAGCGGGTGAGGTCAGCCCGGCGGGCGGGGATCGCTCCTGAGGTCGGTCGGCTGCTGAGGCGGGCGCGATGCGCAGCACGAACGCCGGCTGCCCGTCGGGGACCTCCGGCAGCCACGCGAGCACGACCTCGGGAGTCGGCTCCCAGCCCAGTTCGTTGCCCAGCAAGGTGATCGTGGCTTCCGTGCCTCCCACCACGTCCAGGTCCACTGTGGACGTGGGAGGCACGCCGAGCACGATCGCGTTGACGGCGTCGGCCGACTCGGTGAACCGCACCTCCAGTCCGGCGCACGTCCCGGTCGCCCTCGCCCAAGGCCGCGTCCCGTAGACGGCCGCGCCGTTCTCCTTCAACCACCAGCCCAGTGCCAGCAGTCGCTTCTTCTGGATCCACGGGATCTGACCGGCGGCCGTCGGACCCATGGCCGGCAGGAAGTTCCCGCCGTGTGCCGCGCGGTCCACGAACTCGTGGATCAACTCGGTCGAGTCGGTGACGGTCGAGTCGGTCTCCTGCCGGTTGTACCCGAACGACGAGCCGAGGCCCCTGGTCGACTCCCACTCGCGGCCGGTGGGCGCGTCGGTGGCGTAGTCGCGCTGGTACTCGAGCGTCGCGAAGTCGGCGTGCTTCTCCTCGGACGCGGCGGGATGCGCGCCGAACCGGTCGTTCACCACGCCGTCGGGCACCCGCGAGCGGGACCACGAGACCAGGTCCTCGAACTGGGCCCCCGTCGGGTAACCGGCGTCGTTCCACAGCACCGACGGCTCGTGCCGCTCGATCAGCTCACGCCAGTGCGCGTCGGCGTACGTGGCATGGGAAGGGTTGTCGGCGATCGCGGCCGGCAGGTTCTCGTAGTCGTCGCCGGCAGGTGGCGTGGCGAACGTGAAATCGAGGCCCCCGCTGTAGAGCACCCCGAACTTCAGGCCCCGCGCGCGGACCGCGTCGGCCAGTTCACCCACCACGTCGCGCTCGGCCTGCCAGTTCTCCTTCGTGGGATGGGGGTTCTTGCTCGGCCAGAGCAGGAAACCGTCCTGGTGCTTCACGTGAGCACCACGTATTTGACGCCGGCCGCGGCGAACAGGTCCACCCACGGCCGCGGGTCCCAGTGGCGCATCCCCGCGCGGAACTCCGCGACGAACGCGTCGTAGTCGATGCCGGGATGGTGTTCGGCGTGGTGCGCGGCGGTGGCGCTGGTCGGAATGTGGAGCTGGTTCAGGTACATCTCGGCGAACGGGAGGTGATCGCGCAGCAGCGCCGTGCTCTCCTCGTCGGTCATGGACTCCCAGCCCGCAGTGGGCGGAAACAGCGGCGCGAACGCCGGCACGGCGGCCGGCGTCCACACCACCATCACGCCGAACTCGCCTCGTCGAACCATTCACGTTCAGGAGAGATCATGAACCCGAAGCTAGCGATCGAATTTGGCTGTACGCCTATGAATTCGTCCGTTCGGACTACTCGACCCAGTCCTCGGTCTCGCGCTGGCGGCCGAGCCCGACCGCGTCGAACTCGTCGGAGCCGGCGGCCACCACACCGAGGTGGCGCAGCGCACGCGAGATGGGGCTGCCGTCCGGCGGCGGCTCGTCGGCCTCGTTCATGAGCAGCGGACCGAGCGCGGACTTCCCGCCGTCCCACACCTGCGTGTACTGCGAACCGGTGCCACCGAAGAAGTCGGCCTCCACGTAGGCCAGGGGACCGTGTGCCGAGCGGGCCGCCAGCACGTCCTCGAAGCCGGCGGCCGCTACCGCCGTCGCCGGATCTTGATCAGGTCCACGTCGGTGGCCGAGGCCTGCAGGTCGCGGAAGTCCACGCCCAGCTGTTCCACCGCCACGCCGGCCATGCCTCGGGCGCGGTCGCAGACCGCCCGGTCGGACGGCTCGACCTCGGCACGCAGCTGAACGCGAAAGGTGAAGAAGTCGAGCGAACGGTCGTAGGACAACGCGCCCTCGTCGGTGAAACCGTTGGTCAGCATGTCGTGCTGGTCGGCGGCGGCCCGAAGCCGCGCACGGCCGTCATCGTCCAGCTCGGCGAACCGGCCGCGCACCAACACGCGATACGTGTGCTCCTGCGACATCCACTCTCCCCTTCAGGCGAAAGCCGTAATATAGTTCGCCGCCCTATGCTCGGCGCATGCTGATTCGTCGGATGTCGGCCATCGCTCTGGCGGCCATCGTCACCTTCACCGGCACGATCGCCGGGACGGCGCAGGCCGAGGAAACCGGGCGGCCGCACGATCGGCAGTTGTTGTTCTACAACCACGCCTACGGTGTCGTCGACCGGGCGACGGCCGACGCGATCGAGCGCTCCACCTACCTGCGGCGGTTCGCGAACTTCGAGGTCCGCACCACCACCGGTTCGGACGGCACCACCTGGACCGCGCGCTACCTCATGGGCCGCGAGACGTACGTCGAACTGCTCGGAGTCGGTGACCTGCCAGGGAAGGACGGCGTCTTCGGCGCGGGCGGGCTGGGTGTCTCGGTGGAGAAGGCCGAGGACCTGGACACCGTGATCAAACGGCTGGCACACCAGGGCATCCCCGATCCGTACCTCCACGACCAGACCCGCGACTTCGGCGACGGCGTCCCGGTGCCGTGGTTCGACGCCGTCTTCGCCAAGACCGTCTACGACGCGTTCGGCGCCTGGGGCATGGAGTACCGCCCCGAGTACTTCGCCGATCCGCGCAGCGACACCGAACCGCCGGACCACCCCCGTGACGTCGGCCGCGAGCGCTACCTGTCCGACGAATACCGCGCCCACCTGATGCGCGACGTGACCGGCCTGCACCTGGCGGTCACGGCGTTGGACCTGGCGAACACCCTGCCACTGCTGGACGCAGGCGGCTTCGAGCTGCGCCCGTCGCCCGGCGGTATCACCGCGTCGCGCGGCGGCACGACACTGCGCCTCGAGATGGTCCAGCTGAACCGGATCGGCCTGCGCTCGATCGACTTCTCGCTCAACTACCCCGCGGCGCACCACCAGGAGCGGCTCGGCCGGTCGACGCTGGTGGTGGGCCCGGGCAGCACCGCGCGCTGGACCTTCCCGACGACGCCACAGTAGGTCAGACGCTGGTCAGACGCTGCGTAGCACCGACACCACGATGCCCAGGATGACCGCCTCGTCGCCGTCGATCACGTCGAACTCGGGGTTGCGTGGTTCGAGGTAGACGTGGCCGTTGGCCCGCCGGTACACCTTGACCGTGGCCTCGCCGTCGATCATGGCCGCCACGATCTGCCCCGTGTGCGCCTCCTGTTGTTGGCGCACCACAACGATGTCGCCGTCGCAGATGGCAGCGTCCACCATGGACTCGCCGCGCACGCGCAGACCGAACACCGTGCCGCGGCCGGTGAGTTCGCGGGGGAGCGTCAGCATGTCGTCGGTGTGTTCCTCGGCCATGATCGGCGTGCCGGCCGCGATGTCACCGACCACGGGCACGCTCACACCGTCGCCATCGGGGACCTGCGGCTGCTGCAGGAACGCCCGCACGTCGATCGGCCGCGACACCGAGTCGCTGCGACGCAGGAAGCCCTTGTCCTCCAGGCTCGCCAGGTGCTTGGACACCGACGAGGTCGACCGGAGCCCCACGGCGTCGCCGATCTGGCGGGTGCTCGGCGAGTAGCCGTGGCGGACCACCGAGTCCCGGATCGCCATCAGGATCTGCTGCTGGCGCAGCGGCAGGGCCGAGGCGTCGAGGTGGTCGAAAACATCGTCGTAGGTGGTCACCGGGGAAATGGTAGTGACCTAGGCGAACCGGACGCGCAGTGTGTACCGGACGTGTGGCGCCTCGGCCACCACCGCGACGTCGGTCCCCGAACCGCGAATGCCCCGCAGCCCGCCGGTGCCCGAGTCCGGCACGATCTGCCAGTCGCTCCTGGCGGCGGTGCCGTCGAAGGTCCCGGTGGTGCGGATGACGAACGTGCCCGTCCGGCCGGCGAGCGTGCCGGTCACGATGATCACGCCGGCGAAGTCGCGGGTGCCGTCGGGGCGGAGGTAGTGCTCCTCCTCGGCCTGCGCGGTGCCCACGAGATCACCCGTGAAGTCGTTCGTGGCGGCCAGGTGGATGACCTTCGCGCCGTCCGGCAGCGCGGCGACGTCGGTCTCCACCCAGGTCCTGATCTCGAAGGTCCCGCTGGCTTGCGTCAGTGTCATGGGGACAAGACGGCCGAGCGTTCGCGGAATCGACATGGATACTTGCGCGGAGTGCGAACACTCGTGTTCAGGGGTGAACGTGAGTGTTCAGACTCCGCGCAACTACTAGGTCCTCAGTTTTTCCTGACCGCCGCCAGGAACGCGCGGCCCTGGGTCTCGCCCATCATCAGGACGGGGCCGTCTGTGCACTTCGAGTCACGGACGCCGAACATGGTCTCGGCGTGCGCGATCTCCACGCAGTCACCACCGTTGGCGCCGCTGAAGCTGGCCTTGCGCCACGCCAGCTCGACGCACGCGCCACCGTTCGAGCCGCTGAAGCTGGACTTGCGGAACTCGGCATCCCGCCAGAGGGCGGAAGCATCATCGATCATCTCTTTACCTCCTTCAATGCCTTATCGATGATGGCACGAGATGCCTTCTGATTTGCGGCCAGCGCATGAAGTCCCTTCATGCGCGCGCTGGTACTCGGCGATCTCCTCGGGCTTCTCCACGTACTGCCCGCCGGTCAGCAGCTCCAGGTAGACGAGCCCGGGGTCGCCCTCCATCTCGGCCGGGAACCTGAGGATCTTGAAGTTTCCGCCGTCCAGCGCCGGCGTCGAACCCGCGTCGAAGGGCAGCACCTGGATGTCTATCCGTCGCTGCGCGGAGAGTTCGAGGAGGTGCGCGAGCTGCTCGCGCATGACCGCGTCGTCGCCGCGCTTGCGGTACAGCACCGACTCGTCCATCACGGCCCACAGCTTCACCGGGATCGGTCTTGCGGTCGAGGATCCGCTGGCGGCCCATCCGCAGCTCCACACCCTGCGCGACCTGCTCCTCGGAGAGATCGGTGTTGCCCTTCAGCACTGCCTCGGCGTAGGCGGGCGTCTGCAACAGGCCCGGCACGACCACCGCGTCGAAGCTGGAGATCTCCGCCGCGCCGGCCTCGAGTCCCAGGAACAGGTCGAACCACTTCGGGGCCGCACCGGACAGTGCGGTCCACCAGTTCCGGGCCTTCTTGGCGGCGTCGAGGAGTTCGCGCATGAACGGGATGTCGTCCTGGCGGCCGTAGAGGTCGAGCAGCAGCTCCAGGTCGCTGGCCGTGGGCTGGCGACCGCTCTCCAGGTTGGAGATGTGCTGGATGGTCCGGCCGATGCGCTTGGCCGCGTCCTTCTGGTTCAGCCCCGCCTCGATGCGCCACTTCTTCACGGACAGCGCGATCGACCGCTTGAAAAGGGCGGGGCTTCCGGACCGGAGGGCCTGGGGCACACCTGACTCGTTCATTGCTCAACCTTTCCCGGTTCGACTTGACGTTGTTGAATCTACAGTGTCAAATCTCCGTGGGCGAGTTCACTTCATTTGAGGCGGAACATACAGTAAGGGAGATCGGGCGATGCAAATCGAAATGACCGCGCTTCGGGTTCGGACCACCTGGATAACCGCCCAGTCCGACGGCGTCGAACACGCGGTGGACGACGACGCGGCGGCGAGTTGTCCCGGGATGTTCGCTCCGTTGTGCTCGGTCGAGTTCTACCCGGCGCCCATGGAGGCGGCCCCGTTCACCAGGTGTTTCCGTTGTGTGGCAGTGATGCGGGCCCGCCGGTCGCTGCGCGACGCCGTGCACCGGATGGACGCGAAACCCAGCTGGGCCGGGCGCCTCCGGTGCCGCAGAAGGCGTTATTGACCAATACGCAATATTCATCCCAACGAGTGAACGAACGGTTGATCATGGGTCAGGACATTCCCCCGACAGCACACGCCCGTCTCATCGGAACGCGGCTTCGTCGGTACCGCAAACGCGGCGGGTACACCGCCGCCCACGTCGCGGCGGAAACCGGCATCTCCGCCGGCACCATCAGCCGCCTGGAATCAGGGCAGCGCCAGACCACGGCCGTGCTGCTCGCGCACCTGCTCGGCTACTACGGCGCCACCGGTTTCGAGCGCGACCGACTGATCAGACACCACCACGCCGCGCACCAGCGCACGTGGCTGGCCCACGACGAGGAGGGTTTCCGTGAGCACGACGTGGTCATGGCGGACTGCGAGAAGCGGGCGTGCGAGATCACCACGTACGACCCGGTGGCCGTTCCGCCGCTGCTGCGCACGCCCGAGTACAGCGCCGCGCTGGCCGCGCAGCCGAGGCCCGAGCCGGACATGCGACCGCGCATGATCTCCATAGATCAGCAGGAGATACCGCTGACCGTGCTGGTGACGGAACAGGCGTTGCGCCGTCGGACGGTGGACAACGGCGTCCTGCACGGGCAGCTGCTCCAGCTGGTGGCGTGTGCCCGCGCTCGCCACGTGGACCTGCGGGTGATCCCGCTGCACCACGACGAGCGGCCGTACGAGCAGTTCACGGTGCTGACGTTCCCCGACGTGCCCGGCACCGTCCACATCGGAAACCACAACACGAGCCTCATCATCGACGAACCCTCGGTGGTCGAGGGATATCGCCTTCAGGGCGAGACCCTCGCGGTCTCCGCCTACGACAAGGTGCGGTCGCTGGACCTGGTCAACTCCCTCGCCACGGAACTCCTGATCGCGGAGGCGACCTGAGGCTCAGCCGCCCCGGACGGGGAGGTCGATCACGCCCGTGCCGGCCAGGACGGCCACCGCCGCGATGCCCGCGATGATCGCCCAGCTGATCGGGTTGCCCACGTTGAGCGTCCAGTACATGCCCGCCCTGCGGTGGACGAGCACCGCCGGGTCGGTGCGGTTGACGTAGACCGTGCCGGCGGCGAACCAGTGCCGGTCGTCGTCGCGTTGTTCCAGTGTTGTTGGCGCTCTGTCTCCTCCGGTTCGGTCGGGAGTCGGTGGCCCGCGTCGCCCGCGCGGAGGGCGAAGACCGCCCAGAGCACCAGGGCGGCGGCCAGCGGGACGAAGCTCAGCAGTGTCACGGCAAGCGTGGCCGGCAGGATCTCCCACACCTGGAACGACGCCACCAGCAGGCTCGCCGCCGCGCAGCCCGCCGACACGAACAGCAGCCGCAGCACGCCGGTCAGGTACGTCCGGTACCGGGCCGCACTGCCGGCCGGCGCCGCCGCGTCGAGTTCGGCGCGGGACCTCGGGATGGCCACGCCGAGCACCGCCACCAGCACGATGACCAGGAGCTGCGCCGTGACCGTGGCGAACGCGAAACCGACGCTGGTGGCGGTGCGGTGCGCGGCGTCCACGGTCGCGCCGTTGGGAGTGGGCAGCGACGAGGGCAGGTCGCCGTAGCGCAACGCCCCGACGACAGCGGTGAGCGCGAACAGTGCCACGGCCGGCGTCAGCAGGATCCACTGAGGACGGACGGGATCCGTGCGCAGCGACGTGTCCGCGGTGACCGCCTGGCGGGTGCCCGCATACCAGTCGCCCGCCCGTTTCGCGGCCGCCACCGACCGGTGCGCGTGATAGCCGAGCAGGCAGAACGCGGCGATCACCACGACCAGTACCCACTCGTCGAACACCACGGCGCCGACCAGGCTCACCACCCCGAGTGCCGCGACGCCACGCGTGTAGTCGCGGCGCACGCGGGCGATCGCCGGCTCGGCCACGCGCGCCGCCGGCACGCGGACGCCGAACGGCAGCGTGGGCCGCGCGAGCGCGGGTCCCGCCCAGAACGCGACGATGATCAGCGCTACCGCGGCGACCGTCATGACTCCCCCTTGAACGACTCGAGCACGGCTCCGCTGCGGCGGACCACCTCGTCCTGGTCCAGCCCCAGCACCACGGCCTCCGCGAGCAGCGTGCGCAGTCGCGCCTGCCACTCGTCCGCGTAGCCGGGTTCCGCCGGTCCAGTCCGCGCGTCGCGGCGCACCACGGCGCCGCTCTTGCGGTTGACGCGGATGACGCCCTGGGTGCGGAGCAGGTCGTAGGCCTTGTTGACCGTGTGGAAGTTGATGCCCAGGTCGACGCCGAGCTGTCGGGTCGACGGCAGCGCGCTGCCCTCCGTCAGGACGCCGTCGGCGATCGCCTCCACGACCCGGTCCCGGATCTGCTGGTAGATCGGCACCTCGCTGTCGAGGTCAAGTGTCAGCAGCACGCCGCCTATGCTAGCTGTTATACTTCTAATAGAACAGATAGCCAGGGAGGTGCGGTCATGGCGACCATGAAGGTCACGGGCAACGAGCTGCGAGTGCGGTTCGCCGCGTGGGAGCGGCCGTTCGTGTGGCGGGCGAAGCTGGACGTTCCGCTGAGCGCGATCCGCGGGGTTTCGCGCGTGGAGCGCGCTCTCCGGCTGACGCGCGGCGGCCGGGTGGGGATGCTGATCAGCGGGTTGATCAAGGTCGGCCGCTGGGGTATCGGCACCGGCACCCGGCAACTGGTGTCGGTGAAACGCAACGTCCCCACGCTGCGGATCGCGCTCTCCCGGGCGGAGACCGGCTACGACGAGCTGCTGATCAGCGTGGCTGACGCTGATCGGCTGGCGGAGGCGATCCGCGCATGATCGAGGTGCGGAACCTGACGAAGCGGTTCGGGCCGGTGCTCGCGGTGGACGACCTGTCGTTCTCCGTGGCGCCGGGCGTGGTCACGGGCTTCCTCGGACCGAACGGCTCCGGCAAGACCACGACCATGCGGATGATCCTCGGTCTCGTCCGGCCTTCCTCGGGCACGGCCACGATCGACGGGTGGTCCTATATGGATATTCCCGGTGGGACGGTCGGTGCGGTGCTGGACGGTGTCAACGCGCACCCGCGGTCCACCGGCCGAGCCCACCTCGGTGTGTACGCGGCCATGGCCGGCCTGCCGCGCCAACGGGTGGCCGAAGTCCTGGCCCAGCTGGAGATGACGGAGTTCGCCGACCGTCTGGTGGGGGAGTACTCCACGGGGATGCGCCAGCGGCTGAGCCTGGCGACCGCGCTGCTGGGCGATCCGCGGGTGCTGCTGCTCGACGAGCCGAGCAACGGTCTCGACCCGCAGGGCATGGCGTGGCTGCGGGACCTGGTGCGTGGCCTGGCTTCCGACGGTCGCACCATCCTGATCTCGAGCCACGTGCTGAGCGAGCTGGAACAGGTGGCGGATCACGTGGTCGTCATCCGTTCCGGGCGGCTGGTGACGTCCGGCCCGGTGGCGTCGCTCGGCGGATCGGTGGTGGTGGTGAAGTCGCCGGACGCCGTGCGGCTGGGCGCTCTGTTGGGCGCGCCGGTGGTGGACGGCGAGCTGCGGGTGCCCGGGATACCGGCGGCGGAGATAGCCGACCGGGCGGCGGCCGCCGGGTTGCGGATCCACGAGCTGACGCCGTCGCGGTCGTCGCTCGAAGAGGTGTTCCTGGAGTTGACGCGATGATCAAGGCGGAGCTGTTGAGGCTGGTGTCCACCCGGTTGTGGCTGTGGTCGCTGGTGGCCGCGGTCCTGTGTGGAGGCGGGCTGGTGACGCTGTTCGCGTTGGTGGGACCGGAGAACGTGGATCCGCCGATGCCGGCATTGGACACACCGGAGGGCGTCCGGTCGATCCTGGGGATACTGACCGTGACCGCGCTCGTGCCGGCGGTGCTCGGCACGGTGGCCATGACGTCGGAGTACCGGCACCGCACGATCACCGTGACGTTCCTGTTCGCGCCGCGCCGGTGGCGCATCCTGGCGGCCAAGCTGGTGGCCTTCTCGGTGGCCGGAGTCTGTTACGGCCTCACGGTGGCGGTGTCGGCCGGCGTGGCGTTGGCCGTCCACGGGGACTTCGTGGTTCCGCTCCGACTGGCCGCCACGATGGCCATCTACATGGTGCTGGGGGTGGGCGTGGGTGCGTTGCTGCGCAACCAGGTGGCGGCGTTGGCCGTGGTGGTCGGCTACCTGTACTTCGCGGAACTGGCGCTGCTGGCGATCCCCGGGGTGAACGTGGTGTACCCGTACCTGCCGGGCGGCGCCACGGCGGCGCTGACCGACTTCGGGTACATAGTGGACTCGCTGGCCGCGCAGACGGGCCAGGCGGGCCGGGAGCTGCTGTCCGCCCCGATGGGCGCGGTGGTACTGGCGGGATACGCGCTGGTGGCGTGCGTACTGGCGATGGCGTTCCCCCTGCGCCGCGATGTGACGTGAACGCGGGCAACCATTTCCGACCTCCGGTTGGTACCAGTGGTAGTTGACTGACGCGGAGGGCTGGGCGTGGTGCGAACACCCGAGGGGTTCGAGGAGTTTGTGGCGGCGGCGTCGCCTCGGCTGTTGCGGACGGCGTACCTCCTGACCAGGGACGCGGGTCACGCGGAGGATCTGCTGCAGACCGCGCTGGCCAAGGCGTGGCGGGCCTGGCGGCGCGTCAACGGCGATCCGGAACCGTACGTGCGGCGGATCCTGGTCAACACGCACGCGACTTGGTGGCGGCGCCGCTGGCGAGGTGAGGAGCCGGCCGGCGACCTGCCCGAGTCGATCAGTGCTTCCGAACAGCACGCGGTGGACGAGCGGGACTGGTTGTGGCAGGCACTCGGCCGGCTACCGAGCAGACAGCGCGCGGTGGTGGTGCTGCGGTTCTACGAGGACCTGACCGAGGCACAGGTCGCCGAGTTGCTCGGCTGCTCGGTGGGCACCGTGAAGAGCCAGGCGAGCAAGGCACTGGCCAAGCTCCGCCTGGACGAGACGATCCGCACCGAGGAAGGAACTCGGCGATGAACCTGACCGATCTCACCGAGGTGCTCCGCGAACGCGCGGAACTCGACGACACCGCACACGACGCCCGCATGGCCGGCATCCGCGGTCGCATCGTCGCCACCCGCCGCAGGTTCGCGCTCGCCGGCGTCATCTGTGTGGTTCTCGCGGTGGTCAGCGCCGTGTTCCTCACTGTCCCGCGCGAGGTCGAGCCGGCGAACCCGACTCGAAGCTTCCCGGAGTACTACGACGGTGCGAGGCTGGTCGCGCAGGAATGGGCCGATCTGCCCACCAACTCGATCACCATTGAATACACGCCGAAATCCGACGAGTTCGTACTGCTCGATCGCTGCGCTGCACAGGGCCTGGTGATGGTGATCGCGATCAATGAGCGTCCCGTACAGGCGGGCGGTTGTCACAGCGGCTCGCTCCGAATCGGCAACCTGGCCAAATTCGGCGCCGAGGTGGGAAAGCCGCTCGTGATCACGATGGCTGTCGGCGTGGGGAGCGTCGAGGGTGAATTTCCCGAGAAGGTCGAGGAAGTTCGCCCGCCCGATGCGGAGGCGACCGGCGAGTTCGCGCTGGGTGTCGGCGAGGTGGTGCCGATCAGCGAGTACCCGCTCCCGCCTCGCCCGGAAACGTTGGAGGACGTCGACGACCTCGGTCTCTCCGACGGCACACCGGGGGACGTGAACCTTCGGGCCGACCAGGCCGACCCCGATGCGCCTCAGACCACGACCATGGTGTGGCCCGGGTCGATCGGTCTGCGGGCCGCGCTCAACACGCCGGGCCGGCTCGAGGTGCTCGTCAACGACCGGGCCGTCTACGAAGTGGAGTCGTGGAATTACGAGGGAGTGTCCGGATTCGAGACCTTCGGCGAAGAAGACGGACTGCCGTTCGCACCCGGGCAGTCCGTCACGGTCACGGTGATTCCCGAGCGCACCACCGGTGACTGGATCGTCCAGTTGTCCGACAACGAGTAGCTCACCCTCGGTCGTGCGCGCGGAGGGTGGCCAGTGCCTCGTCGGCGTGGATAGCCATCTTGAACTCGCTCCTGATCACCCGCAGGACGCGACGGTCGGTGTCGATCACGAACGTCCGCCTGCGGGTGCGTAGCGGGCCGAAGCCGCGCCGGACCCCGAACCGCTTGGCCACCTCGCCCGTCGGGTCGGACAGCAGGGGGAAGTCGAACTCGTTGACCAGCGAGAACTGTGCCTGCTTGATCACCGGGTCGGGGCTGATGCCCACCCGCTGCGCGCCGGCCTCCGCGAACTCCTTGCCGAGGTCGCGGAAGTGGCAGCTCTCGGCCGTGCAGCCGCCGGTCATGGCCGCCGGGTAGAAGAACAGCACCACCGGGCCGCCCGCCAGGAGCCCGGACAGCGTGCGCAGCTCCCCGGTGTCGTCGGCCAGCTCGAAGTCGGCCACCACGTCGCCAGTCTTCACGGATCCTCCACAAGATCGTCGGGACCGGGTGGTTCGGAGCCGACGACCGGGCGGATTGGTCTCCCTGAATTACCGCGATCGACCAAGCCGGAACGCGTGCTGCCCCGAATGCACCAACGAGATCTCAATCCCTAGACCGCGAAGGGAGGTGAGTTTCATGAAGGTCCATGTGCGTCGAGTTGGTGTGACGGCAGGGTTTCTGTTCGGGTTCGGGTTGCTGACCGTTGTTCTGGCGAGCAACGCGAGTGCCGAGGAACAGGAACGGACCGAGTTGACGGCGGTGCTGTCTCCGGTCGGTTCGCTCCTCGAACCGGCTGCGCCTGTGGTTCGGTCCGGTACCGAGTTGCTGGCGCCGGTGGTTCGTCCGGTGACGGAGGCCGTCGCGCCGTTGACGGAGCCGGTTCTCCGGCCCGTCGTCGAGGCGGTGAACCCGTTGTTGGACACGGTTTCTCCGGTGACCGAGCCGCTCGTCGGTCCGCTGCTGCGTGCCGCGGAGCCGGTGATCGAGCCGGTTGCCGACGCGACCGGGTTGACCGAGGCGGTGTCCGAGGTCTCTGGCGAGAGGTCGGAGGTCGTGGTGCCGTCGGAGCGGGCGTTACCCGTTCCGGTCGCGGTTCCGAGTCCGTCCCCGGCCCCGGTTCCGATGCCTACGCCGGTTCCGGCGCCTGCACTCGTCGCTGACGAGGCGGCGCTACCGGCCGCACCCGTCGTTTCGGTGCCGTTGATGGGTACCGGCACGTCCGGTGACACGCCCGCATATCCCGTGGGACCGGTGAACGATGCCGCCCTCGGTACCGGCGGTTCGACCGCCGGTTCGGGTGGTTCGCACGGCGCGGATGCCGCGGTGTCCGCACCCGGCAGTCAGGCGGCGGACAACAAGGGCAGCAGCCGCAGTCCGCCGGGCACGATCGCCGGCGAGCCGTGGTTCGGCTATGACGACCGAGATTATCCGAGTTAGCGACTTCTTTCCTCAACCAGAAGCAAGGCCGGCCGTCGGTTCGACGATCGGATTTGGTCAAGGATGGAAGAAGGAACGCAATGCGCAAGGTTTTGCGACGCGGTCTCACCATCGCGGTGATGTCCGGCGGGTTCGTCCTGCTGGGCAGCGCGGTGGCGAGCGCCGACTCGGAATCGGGCCTGCTGGGCCTGGGCGATGTGGTCGACTCGGTGAGTTCGACCCTCGGCGGCTCCGGCGGTGACTCCGGTGACGGTGGCAACGCGAACAGCAACAACAGCGCGGTGTCGGGTAACTCCGGCAGTTCGGGTGCTTCCGGTTCGACCGGTGGCAACTCGGCGCTGGGTCTGTGTGTGTTGTCGGAGTGCAACACGTCGGTGTCCTCCGGCGACTCGGGTGACACCGGCTCGACCGGCAACACGGGTGATGCCACGAACGTCAGTCACACCAACGGAGGCAACTCCGGTGACGCCGGCAACGGTGGCCACGCCGCCGGCTCTTCGTCGGATGCCGCTGCCGGTAACGGTGGCGACTCCGGTGACGCTGGCAACGCCAACAGCAACAACAGCGCGGTGTCGGGTAACTCCGGTAACTCGGGTGCTTCCGGTTCGACCGGTGGCAACTCGGCGCTGGGTCTGTGTGTGTTGTCGGAGTGCAACACCTCGGTGTCCTCCGGCGACTCGGGTGACACCGGGTCGACCGGCCACACGGGTGATGCCACGAACGTCAGTCACACCAACGGGGGCAACTCCGGTGATGGTGGCAACGGTGGCCACGCCATGACCGAGGGTTCGCATCACTGGAACCACCACGGTCGCAACGGTGGCTCGGAGGCGACTGCCGGCAACGGTGGCGACTCCGGTGATGGTGGCAACGCGACCAGCGACAACGGTGCGGCGTCCGGTGATTCGGGCAGTTCCGGGGACAGCGGCGCGACCGGTGGCAACACCGCGTTCGTGCTGAACCTCGGTGGCGAGTCGCACCGGTGGAATGACCACGGTGACCACTCGAAGACCGTGGTCGGTTCGGGTGACTCGGGCAACACCGGGTCGACCGGCCACACGGGCGATGCCACGAACGTCAGTCACACCAACGGGGGCAACTCCGGTGATGGTGGCAACGGTGGCCACGCCATGACCGAGGGCTCGCATCACTGGAACCACCACGGTCGCAACGGTGGCTCGGAGGCGACTGCCGGCAACGGTGGCGACTCCGGTGACGGTGGCAACGCCACCAGCAACAACCACGCGGTGTCAGGTGACTCCGGCGACTCGGGTGACACCGGGTCCACCGGCGGCAACGTGGCGGTCACGGGTTCCGGCAACGGTTCCGGCGACGACCACGACTGGCACCACCGGAAGGGTCACCACGACAACGGTGACCAGTCCACTGTGGTGGTTGGGTCCGGCGACTCCGGTGACACCGGCTCGACCGGTCACACCGGCGACGCCACGAACGCCAGCCACACCGCCGGAGGCAACTCCGGTGAGGGTGGCCACGGCGGCGACGCCCACGCCATGCGGTAAGGCCGATTGACCGAGCGGGGCACCGGGACACTCCCGGTGCCCCGCTTGTCGCGCGCCCAGGGGACGCCATGGACCGAATCCTGAGGTGACATGTGGGACGCTGCTGGCGTGGACATCTCCGAGGCGGCGCGACGCAACCCCGAGTTGCGTCGTGTCGCCATGCGGCGCCAGGTGGCGCAGTCGGGGTTCGTGCGGGTGGACGCGCTGGCCCGCGACTTCGGCGTGAGCATCATGACCGTGCACCGCGACCTCGACGAGCTGGAGAAGCTGGGGTTCCTGCACAAGGTCTGGGGCGGGGCGACCAGCGCGCCCACCACCACGTTCCACGGCGACCTCGAGCACCGCATGCAGGCCCAGGTCGACGCGAAGCGCGCGATCGCCGCCGAGGTCCTGCGCACGGAGGTCGAGTCCGGGCAGGTCATCGCGCTCGACGACAGCACCACGTCGCTCGTGCTCGCGCGACTGCTGCCGGAGAAGGCTCCGCTGACCGTCGTCACGCACTTCCTGCCGGTGATCCGCGCGCTCGCCGGGCATCCGGGGGTGGAGGTGATCGGCCTCGGCGGGCGGTATGTGGCGGCGTACGACTCCTTCCTCGGCCAGGCCACGGCCGACGCGGCGGCCGATCTGCGCACCGACGTGCTGTTCCTGTCGACCACGGCCGTCACCGACGGGGTCTGCTACATCCAGTCGGAGGACACGGTGATCACCCGGCGGGCCCTGATCGCGACCGCCGCGCGCAGTGTCGCGCTGATCGATCACACGAAGTTCAACCGCCGCGCACCGCACCGGCTGGCGGCCATGGCCGACCTCGGCCGGGTGGTGGTGGACGGCGAGACGAGCCAGCAGACCGTGCGGGGGCTGCGGGCGCACGGTGCTCGGGTGGACGTCGTGGGTGCGAAGTGATGTGAAGTTCGCACCTTCCGATAGTTCTGCTTGAACGTTTCCAGCTGCGGGTTTGCTCACGGCCCATCAAGATCAATGTTAAAAGTTGCGAAGTTCGTCGTGAACTCTGTGTAATACGCGCCACACAGGAGGTGAGGCGCGTGGACGAGTCCGTGACCGTGTGCGTGGACGCCGGCACCACGGTGATCAAGGCCGTGGTGTTCGACGCGGCCGGTGGCGAATTGCTGGTCACCCGCCGTGCCACGAGGGTGAGCCAGCCGGCGCCCGGGCACTCCGAGCAGGAGCTGTCCGAGGTGTGGACGGCGGTCGTCGACGCGGTGCGGGAGGCGGTCGCGCGCATCGACCGGCCGGTCCGGCTGCTCGCGCTCACCGCGCAGGGCGACGGCGCGTGGTTGGTGGACCGCGAGCACGAACCGGTGCGGCCGGCGGTGCTGTGGAACGACGGCCGCGCGGTGGGCATCGTCCGCGAGTGGCTGCGCAGCGGCGTGCTCGACCGCGCGTACCGGGTGAACGGATCGCTCACCAGCGCCGGTCTGCCGAACGCGATCCTGCGGGCGCTGGCCGTCGACGAGCCGGCGACACTCGACCGCGCGGAGGCGGTGCTGACCTGCGGCGGCTGGCTGTTCCTGCGGTTGACCGGGGTGCTCGGCGTCGAGAAGTCCGAGGCTTCCGCGCCGTGGCTGGACATCCGCACGGGTGAGTACTCCGACCAACTGATCGAGGAGTACGGGCTCACCGCGCACCGCCGGCTGCTGCCGCCGATCCTCGACAACCGTGGGCAACCGCTCTCCGAGCCGGCGGCCGCTTCGTTGGGGCTGCCCGCCGGCACGCCCGTGGTGCTCGCGCCGTACGACATCGTGTCGACCGCGCTCGGCGCCGGGGCCACCACCACCGGCCGGGCCACCTGCATTCTCGGCACCACGCTGTGCACGGAGATGCTGGTCGACGACCCGTCACCGACCGGCGAACCCGCCGGGCTGATGCTCGACTTCGGCGTGCACGGCCTGTGGCTGCGGGCCTTCCCGACGCTCGCCGGTACCGGGGTGGTCGACTGGCTGGTCGACCTGCTGGGTGTGTCGAGCCACGACGAGATCACCCGGCTGGCTTCCCAGGCACCGCCCGGCGCGGACGGGCTGCGGGTGCTTCCGTACCTCTCACCTGCTGGAGAGCGCTCTCCGTTCCTCGACACGTCGGCCAGCGGGCTGATCAGCGGCCTGTTGTTCGGCCACGGCCGCGCGCACCTGGCGCGGGCGGTGCTCGAGGGCTTGGCCCACGTCATCCGGGACTGCCTCGACGCCGCTCCCGCCGCGCCGGTCGAGTTGGGACTGTGCGGTGGCGGTGCGGCGAGTTCCCTGTGGTGCCAACTGATCGCGGACGTCACGGGAGTGCCGGCGCTGCGCACGGAGGACACCCAGGTGGGGGCGAAGGGCGCGATGCTGTTCGCGTCGACCGTGCTCGGTGAGCATCCCGACCTCGCGTCCGCCGCGGCCGCGCTGGTGCGGCCGGGAGAGCGTTTTCTGCCCGGCCGTTCCTACGAGGAGGAGCACGCGGAGTTCCTGGCCACGCGCTCGTTGGCCGCCACCCGGTGGGAATCGTGGCGGGCACGGTGACCGAGCCGGTGTGGGTGGGCGTCGACCTCGGGACGCAGAGCATCCGGGTGCTGGCCGTGGACGACACCGGTCACACGGTCGCCGGGGCTCGGAGAGCGCTCCACGGGACTCGGCACGGTGAGCGGCACGAGCAGGATCCGTTGTCCTGGTGGGAATCCGCGGCGTCGGCGTTGACCGAGGTGACCTCTTCGCTCCGCGGGCGGCCGGTCGGCGCGGTGGCCATCTGTGCGACGTCCGGCACCGTGCTGCTCGCGGGCCCGGACGGCGAACCCCGCACACCGGCCCTGATGTACGACGACAGCAGGGCCGGTGGCCTGGCGTCCGTGGCGCAGGAGGCGGGGGCCGAGCTGTGGGGACGGCTCGGGTATCGGATGCAACCGGCGTGGGCGTTGCCCAAGCTGTTGTGGTGGCGGGAGAGCGATTTCCTGGAGACCGGTTCGCGACTGGTCCACCAGCCGGACTTCGTGGCGGCGCGGCTGGTCGGCCACCCGGTGGCGACCGACGCCAGCCACGCGCTCAAGACGGGCTACGACCTGATCGAGGACCGGTGGCCGACCGACGTGCTCGACCGGCTGGGACTCGACCCGGCGGTGCTGCCTCCGGTCGTGCGCCCGGGAACCACGCTCGGTCTGGTCGATGCGTCGGGCGCTGCACGCACGGGGCTCGCACCGGGCACGCCGGTGGTGGCGGGCATGACCGACGGCTGTGCCGCGCAACTGGCGGCCGGCGCACTGGCCGTCGGGTCGTGGAACTCCGTGCTGGGCACGACGTTGGCGCTCAAGGGCGTGAGTGCCGAACTGCCGCACGACCCCACGGGGGCCGTGTACTCGCACCGCGCGCCCCACGACGACCTGTGGCTGCCGGGCGGCGCGTCCAGTACGGGTGCCGGCGCGATCCGCGTGCTCTTCCCGGACTTTGATCTGGCCGAGTTGACCACCGCGGCGGCGGACGTGCGGGACGTGCCGCTGTGCTATCCGCTGGTGGGTCGGGGAGAGCGGTTTCCGTTCGTGGCACCGGAGGCCTACGGGTTCCTGGGCGACGGGCCCCTGGCCGTTTCCGACGACCCGGCGCGGGTGTTCGCGGCCGTGTGCACGGGGATCGCCCACGTGGAGCGGTTGTCGTTCGAACTGCTCGCTCGTGATGGGGCTTCGGCCGTGGCCTTCACCGGGGGAGCGGCCCGCAACGAGTGGTGGAACCAGCTTCGGTGCGACGTGCTCGGGGCTCCTGTGCGGCTGCCGGAAAATCCCGAGCCGGCGCTGGGTATGGCCGTGCTGGCCGCGGGTGCGTTGTCCGGTGACATCCCGGCGGCGGCCGCCGCGCTCGTGCGGATCCGACGCGTGCTCGAGCCCGACCTCGGGCGGCACGCGGCGCTGACCCCCGCCTACCACGACTTCGTCGCCGCGCTCGTGGAGCGTGGCTGGTGGAAGGAATGACCGTGACCCCCAACATTCTGCTGGCCGGCGACCAGTTCGTGCTGAACGATCTGCTGGCCGCCGAGCTGGATCCTCTTGCCTGGAACGTGAGCAGGCTGGAGTTGCCGTGGCCGCACGTGCCGTTCGGGGCGGTGGCCGAGGTGACCGAGGCGTCCGATGTGGAGGATGCGCTGATCTCGGCCCTGCAGGGCGTGCAGGTGTGTCTCACGCAGATGGCGCCGCTGACATCGCGGGTCCTCGCGGCCTGCCCTTCTCTGAAGCTGTTCGCGGTCTCGCGGGGTGGCCCGGTGAACGCGAACCTGACGGCCGCCACGGCGCACGGCGTGGCCGTGACGTACGCGCCGGGCCGCAACGCCGAGTCGACGGCCGAGCACACGCTGGGCCTGATGCTGTCGGCCATGCGGCGGATCCCGTTCGCGCACAACGGAATGGTGGCCGGCCGGTGGGAGAGCGACCGGTTCGCCTTTTCTGAGGCGGGCTTGGAGATCGCGGACAGCACGGTCGGCCTGGTGGGTGCCGGCGCGATCGGCGGCCGAGTGGCCGCGGCGCTGACAGCCCTGGGCGCGACCGTCCTGGTGGCCGACCCGTACGCGACGACCCTGCCGGCAGGCGCGACGCAGGTCCCGCTGCCGGAACTGCTGTCCCGCTCGTCGGTGGTCTCCCTGCACGCGAGGCTGACCGACGAGACGGCCGGCATGATCGGCGCGGAGGAACTCGCGGCCATGCCGGCGGGTTCGGTGCTGGTGAACTGCGCGCGCGGTGGCCTGCTCGACTACGGCGCCCTGGCCGCCGCCCTGCACAGCGGCCACCTGTTCGGCGCGGCCCTGGACGTCTACGACGAGGAACCCCTCCCGGACGACCACCCCCTGCGCGACGCCCCGAACGTGGTGATGACCCCACACCTGGCCGGCGCGAGCCGCCCGGTCGCCGCACGCGCGGCCCGGATGGTCGGCGTGGAAGCGGTCCGCTGGCTGGCCGGCGAACCACCCCTGAACTGCGCAAACCCGGAGGTACTCGCATGAGCGCCCGAATGGCGCTGCGGCAGGTGAGACCGGCCAGCCCGCACGCGAAATCGCGGTTCCCGCACGCGAAATCGCGGTTCCGACGCGCGAGTTCGCGGTTCCCGCACCCGAGTTCGCGGTTCCCGACCGCGAGTTCGCGGTTCCCGCACCTGGCGGAGCCGCCTCTTCATCGCGCGAACCCGGACGTGCTCGCATGAGCGCCCGACTCATTCTCGCGAGGCACGGGGAGACCGTGTGGCACGCGGAGAACCGCTACGCCGGGTCGCGCAGCGATCCCGACCTCACCGAGCGCGGGCGGGAGCAGGCGGCCGAACTGGCGACTGCGGCCGTCCAACTCGGGGTCGACGCCGTCGTCTCGTCCACCATCGCGCGGGCCATCGCCACCGCCACCCCTGCGGCCGAGGCCCTCGGCGTCGAGCTGGTCACCGAGGCCGACCTGCGTGAGGTCGACTTCGGCGAACTGGAAGGCCGGACCATCGCCGAGGCCGACCCTGGCCTGGTGGAACGGTTCCGGGCCGACCCGGTCGCCAATCCCTTCCCCGGGTCCGAACCGCCGGCCGCCGCGGCCGCCCGCGCGGTCGCCGCGCTGCGCGAACTCGACACCACCCACGACGGCGCGACGGTGCTCGTCGTCGCGCACAACACACTGTTGCGACTCGTCCTGTGCCAGTTGCTCGGCATCCCCCTCAGCGATTACCGGCGGGTGTTCCCCCGCCTGGACAACGTGGCGCGCACCGAGATCCGGTTGCCCGCCGACCCCACGGCACCCGCCGCTCTCCTCTCGCTCAACGTCCTGAAAGGAACGCAATGAAGCGTCTACTCGTTCTCCTCGCCGCCGCACTCGTGCTGTCCGCCTGCTCCGCCGGCGCGGGCACCGACGGCGGTGGCGGCGGTGCCAAGGTCGCCTTCCTCATGCCGGACATCGCCTCCACCCGCTACGAGCTGTACGACAGCCCGCTGTTCAAGGCCAAGCTCACCGAACTCTGCTCGGACTGCGAGGTCATCTACAACAACGCCAACGCCGACGCGTCCCGCCAGCAGCAGCAGGCCAACTCGGCGCTCGCACAGGGTGTGAAGGCCATCGTGATCGACCCGGTCGACTCCACGGCCGCCGCCAGCATCGTGAACACCGCCCGCGCGCAGGGAGTTCCGGTGATCGCCTACGACCGGCCGATCCCCGACACACCGGCCGACTACTACATCTCCTTCGACAACGAGAAGATCGGCGAGAGCATCGGCCAGTCCCTTGTGGACCATCTCAAGGCGACACAAGCGCAGGGCGGTCTGTTGCAGGTCAACGGATCCCCGACCGACGCGGCCGCCGGGCTGATCAAGCAGGGCATCCACAACGCCATCGACGACAGCGGCTTCGAGCTGCTCGCCGAGTTCGACACGCCCGACTGGCAGCCGGTGAAGGCACAGGAGTGGGTGAGCGGACAGATCACCCGTTTCGGCACGGGCATCGCCGGTGTGGTGGCGGCCAACGACGGCACGGGTGGCGGCGCGATCGCCGCGTTCAAGGCGGCCGGCGCGACGCTGCCGCCGGTCACGGGCAACGACTTCGAGGTGGCCGCCGCACAGCGGATCGTGGCCGGGCTGCAGTACAACACGATTCTCAAGCCGATCAAGACGGTGGCCGACGCGGCCGCGGAGGTCGCCGTGAAGTTCATCAACGGTGAGAAGCCCGAGGGGAAGACGACGCTGTTCGACACCCCGTCGCAGCTGTTCGACCCCACGGTCGTCACCCTCGACAACCTCGCCGAGGTCCTGGCCGACTCCGACCAGGTCACCCCCGCGGACGTGTGCACGGGCGAGTACGCGGCCGCCTGCGCACAGCACGGCATAGCCTCATGACACCGCTACTGTCGTTGCGGGGCATCAGTAAACGGTTCGGAGCGGTCGACGCGCTGACCGAGGTGGACCTCGACGTGGCGGCCGGTCAGGTCGTGGCGATCGTCGGCGACAACGGCGCCGGCAAGTCCACTTTGGTCAAGGTGTTGGCCGGCGCCCACCGCGCGGACGCCGGCACCGTCACGTTCGCCGGCCAGGACGTGACGATCACCAGCCCGGCCGACGCGCACGCGCTCGGCATCGCCACGGTGTTCCAGGACCTCGCGCTGTGCGAGAACCTCAACGTGGTGGAGAACCTGTTCCTCGGTCAGGAACTGCGCCGCGGCCGGCTCGACGAGGTGGCCATGGAGCTGCGGTCGTGGGAGCTGCTGCGCCAGCTGTCGGCGAAGATCCCCACGGTCCGCATCCCCGTCGCGTCGCTGTCCGGCGGGCAACGGCAGACGGTGGCGATCGCGCGCTCCCTGCTCGGCGACCCGAAGGTCATCATTCTCGACGAGCCGACGGCCGCCCTCGGGGTGGCGCAGACGGCCGAGGTGCTCGACCTCATCGAGCGCCTGCGGGACCGCGACCTGGGCGTGATCATGATCAGTCACAACATGGAGGACGTCCGCGCGGTGGCCGACGACGTCGTGGTGCTGCGGCTCGGGCGCAACAACGGGGTGTTCGACGCCGCCGACCGTGTCCTCACAGGACATCGTCACGGCGATCACCGGCGCGAGCGACAACGTGGTCGCCCGCCGAGCGGAACGGAGGGCCATCACATGACCGCGCTCGACCTGACCGACGAACGGCTGCGGCCGGCGACGTTCGTGTCGTCCACAGTGGACCGGGTACGGTCCGGCGACCTCGGATCGCTGCCGATCGTCGTGGGCCTGGTGGTCATCTGGACGGTGTTCCAGCTGCTCAACCCGGTGTTCCTGTCGAGTGCGAACCTCGTGAACCTGCTCATGGAGAGCGTGTCCGTGGGGATCATCGCGCTCGGCATCGTGTGCGTGTTGCTGGTCGGCCAGATCGACCTGTCGGTCGGCTCGGTGAGCGGACTGTCGGCCGCGATCACGGCCGTCACGTTCGTCAGCCTGGGTTGGCCCGCCTACCTGTCCGTGGCGACCGCGCTCGCCACGGGCGCGGCGATCGGCCTGCTGTACGCGCAGATGGTGACGCGCCTGGGTGTGCCGAGCTTCGTCGCCACTCTCGCCGGCCTGCTGGGCTTCCTGGGTATGCAACTGTGGTTGCTGGGCAGCAAGGGCGCCATCAACCTGCCGTTCGATTCGTGGCTGGTCCACTTCGCACAGTTGGCGTTTGTGCCGCCGTGGCTGTCCTACGTGCTGGTGGTCGCCGCCGCGGCCGGACTGTTCGCCACCGGGTACTCGCTGGCGATGCGCCGCCGCGCGGCCGGGTTGTCGGCCCGGTCGACTCCGCTGCTGCTGGTACGGAGCGGTTTGGTGCTCGTCGTGCTCGGGTTCGCGGCGTGGTACCTCAACCAGTCCCGTGGTGTGGGCTGGATGTTCGTGAGCTTCGTGGCGTTGGTGCTGGTCCTGAACTACGTGCTGACCCGCACCGGTTGGGGCCGCTCGGTGTTCGCCATCGGCGGCAACGTGGAGGCCGCGCGCCGTGCCGGCATCAACGTGAAACGCATGTACACCACGGTGTTCATGCTCTGCTCGACGCTGGCCGCGCTGGGCGGTCTGATCGCCGCGGCCCGACTGGCGGCGGCGAACCAGGCGAGCGGCGCGGGCGACGTGAACCTGAACGCGATCGCGGCGGCCGTCATCGGCGGCACCAGTCTGTTCGGCGGGCGGGGGAGCGCTTTCTCCGCCCTGCTGGGAATCCTGGTCATCCAGTCCATCTCGAGTGGACTGACCTTATTGGACCTGGACTCGTCGTTCCGCTTCATGATCACCGGCTTGGTGCTGGCCCTGGCCGTGGCACTCGACTCGGTGGCCCGCCGCTCCCGAGCGGCTCACGGCCGAGCGTGACGCGAGCGGGCCGGATCACCCGGCCCGCTCGCGGTGCTAGTTCCGGTCGAAGACGAGGTCGAAGTCCTTGCGCCAGGTGGCTCCCTGGTCCTCGGACGCCTCCCAGCGACCCGCGATCCGGTCGGGCCCGACCTCGGCGATGAACCGCTGGAACATGTCGGGGTCCTCGCGCAGCAGGATCCACCGTGAGTCGTCGAAGGCCATGGAGAAGACCCGGCAGACACCGCGTTCGTCGTGGTAGAGCGCTGTGTAGGCGTCCTGCGGGTCGCTGCGACCGAGCACCAGGACCTGCTCGCTCGTGGCATTGTCGACGTCGCCCGTCATCGTCCAGCGGAAGACCACGAACGCGTCGCCCAGCCACGCGACCGTCGCCATGCCCGGCACCTCCTGCTCGGGCGGCTCCAGGAACCACGCGTTCCGCAGGGTCGTCCGCCACGAGCCGACCAGGACGTTCAGCTGCTCCATGGCCTCGTTGCGCATTGTCTCTCCTTGATCAGGGTTGGATGAGGACCTTCAGCGCCGTGCGGTCGGCCATCGCGCGGTAGCCGTCCGGAGTCTGGTCGAGGGGGACCGTGCGGTCGAACACGCGGCCCGGCTCCACGCGGCCCTCGAGCACGTCGGGAAGGAGTTCCTCGATGTACGCCCTGGCCGGTGCGACGCCGCCGGTCAGGGTGATGTTGCGCATGAACGTGCGGGAGTCCATGGGCACGTCGGCGAACTGCGGCACGCCGACGCGGCTCACCGTCCCACCCGCGCGGACCACCTGGAGTGCCGTCTCGATGGCCGGCTTCAGACCGACGCACTCCAGCACGGTGTGCGTGCCGTCGCCGCCCGTCAGCTCACGGACCTTCGCCACGCCCTCGGCGCCGCGTTCGGCCACGACGTCGGTGGCGCCGAACTCGCGGCCGAGGTCGGTCCGCGAGGCGTGCCGTCCCATGAGGATGATCCGCTCGGCACCGAGTCGCTTCGCGGCCAGCACGGCGCACAGCCCGACGGCACCGTCGCCGATCACCGTGACCGTCGTCCGTGGACCGACGCCCGCCGTCACCGCGCAGTGGTGGCCGGTGGGGAACACGTCGGACAGCGTGAGCAGCGACGGCAGCAGCGCATCGTCCTCGCCGACCGGCAGTTTCACGAGCGTGCCCTGCGCCTGCGGCACCCGCACGGCCTCGCCCTGGCCACCGTCCACATCGGGCTGACCCCAGGAGCCGCCGTGCCGGCAGGACGTCTGGAGGCCCTCCTGGCAGAAGTCGCACGTGTTGTCCGCCCAGACGAACGGCGCAACCACCACGTCACCGGCCTTGAACCCGACGACGTCCGACCCGACCTCCTCGACCACGCCGAGGAACTCGTGGCCGATCCGGTCACCGTGGGCCGTCTCCTGTCGAGACTGGAACGGCCAGAGGTCGCTGCCACAGACACACGAGCGCAGCACGCGCACCACGGCGTCGGTCGGCTCGTGCAGCTTCGGATCGGGCACCGTCTCGACTCGAACGTCACCGGCGCCGTAGATCAGGGTCGCTCGCATGCGTCAGTCCTACACCCTCAGCCGTCGATCAGCAGAAAGGACGGCGGCTGCTCGCGTCGATGTGCGTCCATCGCACCAGCGTCCCCTGTACCTCCTGTCGATGTGGACCGGACCGGCCGATCAGCTGATATCCTGGAGGCCTGTGCGTCCCTTCTGCGGCGCAGTGATTCCTCCTCGAACTTGCCAGGTTCGCCGAAGATTATGCCGGCGCACGTCTGATTCTCGCTGGTATTTAACTCTGATCTCCGGGGCTTATCTCAGTCATTGGTCGAGTGCCGATATCGAATTGACGACGCCCTTGAAAATTGCTGCAAAGGTGTAACTCGCGGCGTGCTAGCGCGGCAATCTTCCGGAGATTACTCTGAAGGTCGATGTCGTCTGGTCGGGGCAACCGGGCACGTCGCTCTCTCTCGTTCGGGCACGAAGGGAGGCGAGATGATGTTCAAGAGCTTCATCGCATGGTTGGATTCCTACATCTCCCGTGAAGAGCCGTCATCGATACTCAAGGCGCTCATCGGCCTGATGGCGTTCGCCGGACTGCTGGGGACAATATTCGGCAACCAGACCATTCGGGTCGGCGCGTTCGTGGTCGTGATCGTCTTCGTCACCTCAGTGATACTGCTCCTCGTCGCGGATCGACGACGGCTGAAGCGTGCATACGATGTGCACCGAAATCTGCTCGCCCTGTATTGCGACTTTGTGATCGATAATCATCCAAAGCCGCCTGTTTCTGTGGAGGAGTGGCGGCAGGTTACGCATATCCATCCGAACGGGGATGTGCGGGAGACTCTGAAGATTCGAGCTGTCGCGATACGACGCGAGGTGCACTTCATCAGGTTGAAGGCGGGAAGCCAGTGGGAACAGCCGGAGAAATATCGTCGCGGGGTCAAGGTCATCGCGCGAAGTCTCACGGTGAACAACCTGCCCGGGCCGCAGTGGCACGTCACCCGATCCTGGCGATCCTCCGACAAGATGACGTCGATCATTCACTTCCATCAACCAGTACGGCGAGGGGAGGAGGTTCGGTTCGAGGTCGTGCGGATCTGGCCAAGAAAGTGTCTTCCCTTGATGAGGGAAGGTGCCGTGGACAGCTTCACGTTCCGGAACTCGAACCTCCTCAAGATCGCCAACGTGGAGCACACGATCGTCCTGCCGCTCGGAACGTCAGGGAGGTACGAAGCGATCGGCTTCAACGAAGGTGTTCCCGGCTCACCCATCAGGATCACGGTGAGTGATGACAACACGTCATTCTGCTTCACAGCGGAAGCGCTGCCCGAGAAGGAGGTGGTGGGAATACGCCTAGAATTGAAGTAGGCCCCACATCTATCGACGTAGGGCCTACTCGAACGACGATCTAGTCGTCATTCTCGCTTCCGCCACCCATGGGGCTCTCCTGTTAAGTCGCCAGCGAATACCGGGACCCTACACGTCTTGCCAAAGGGCGCCAGCGGAGACACACATCCGGGTGACCTCTCCGCCGCATTCCAATCGTCCGGCCGGAGGCTCGAGTCAGCGTCGCGGCTCGATCGATCCCTTGCGATGCTGGCATGCGCTGACCATCTGCGCTTACTCTCGGGGGACACCATCAAGGGCGATGGCAGGGAGTGACATGGTGCGTGGACCGAGCTTGGCGCGCACCAGTTCGCCTGTGCTCGTGGGGCGGGACAAGGAGTTGGCCGCCCTTCTCGGTTCGATCACCACTCGGTCCACGGTCGTCCTGCTCGAGGGCGAGGCCGGCGTCGGCAAGACGCGCCTCGTACGAGAACTGCTCGCCAAGGCCGGGCTGCGCGCCATGGTCGGGCACTGCCAACCGCTGCGTGAACCGTTCCCCTTCGGCGCGGTCATCGAAGCGCTCCGGTCCCTCACGGGAATGCCCAAACCCCAGCTCAGCCCCGTCGGCGGGGCGCTGCGGCCGCTCCTCCCCGAACTGGGCGACCTGCTCCCACCCCGGCCCGTCCCCATCGGTGACCCGCACGCCGAGCGCCACCGGACGCTGAGAGCCGCACGCGAACTGGTCGGGGCGGTCGGACCCGCGGTGCTGGTCATCGAGGACCTCCACTGGGCCGACGACAGCACCCGCCAGATGCTCCGCTTCCTCATGAGCGACCCGCCGGACAACCTGTCGATCATCGTCACCTACCGGCGCGAGGATCTGGCCGGCCGACCGCCGCTCGGCGCTGCCTACCGGCCGCCCGACCACCTGGCCAGCGTCGTCCTGCGGCTCGAACCCCTGGGGGTCGAGGAGGTCCGCGAGCTGGCGGCCGCCATCCTCGACGACCACGTCTCCACCGACTTCGCCACCCGCCTCCAGCAGCGCACCTCCGGCATCCCGTTCGTGGTGGAGGAACTGCTCCGCGCGGTGCACACCCCCGGCCAGCTGCTGGACGACGTCGAGGTGCCCGTCCTCCTGCGTGACGCCATGTCCGACCAGCTGGCCGGCCTGTCGCAGGTCACGAGACGCCTCGTCCAGGCGGCCGCCGTCTTCGGGATGCCGGCCGCGGTCGAGCAACTGGCCACGGTCGCGGGCATCGCGCCCGAAAAAGCCCGGAGAGCGCTCTCCGAGGCGGCCGAGGGTGGCGTGCTGCTCGAGTCGGCCCCCGCCCGCTACTGGTTCCGCCACAACCTCGCCCAGCAGTCCGTGTACGACACCCTCACCGGACCCGCCCGCCATGAGCTGCACCTCGCGGCCATCGACTCGCTCGAGAAGCTCGACCAGCCGCCCCTGGTCCGGCTGGCCGAGCACTGCCGAAGCGCCGGCCGGACCACGGACTGGCTGCGCTACGGCGAACAGGCGGCCGACCGCGCGACCGAGGTCGGCGACCCGGCCGCCGCCACCGGCCTGCTGCACCGGCTGCTCGCCGAACCCGATCTACGCGGGCCCGACGTCGACCGGCTGGCCATCAAGCTCGGCTCGGTCGCCTACACGGGCCTCGACCAGCATGACCCGGTCACCACGCTCGACCGCCTCCTGAACGACGAACGCCTGTCGATCGCCGCGCGCGGCGAGGTCCGGCTGCTGCTCGGGCTGCTGCTCGTCCGCCAGATGGACGGCGACCTGGAGCTGGCCCGCGCGGAGATCCGCAAGGCCATCGACGACCTGGCCGAACGCCCCAACCTGGTGGCGAAGGCGGCCGCACTGCTCGGCACGCCGTTCGTGGGCAGCACCCCGTGGGCCGAGCAGCGGGAGTGGATGGAACTGGCCGAACGCCACCTGCCACTCTGCGACGACCCCGAGCTGCGGGTCTCCCTGCTGGCCAACCTGTTCGGCTCCCGGGTCCACATGGGCGACCCGCACGTGCTGTCCGCCCTGTCCGACCTGCCGCTGACCGTCGAGGACGTGGGCGAGCGCCGCCAACTGGCCCGCGCGCGCTGCAACCTGGCCGACGCGTGCACCACGGTCGGCCACTTCGAGCTGGCGCGCGAGTTCCTCAGCACCGGCACCCGGCTCGCCGCGTCGGCCGGCAGCCCGTTCGTCATCAGCATCGCGCGGTCGACCCAGGTCCGCCTCGACTGGTACACGGGTGCCTGGGACGGGCTGGCCGACCGGGCGACCCGCCTGATGGCCGACTACCGCGACCTGCTGCCCGTGGCGAGCGAACTCGAGCTGGTGCTCGGCCTGCTGGCGGTCGTCCGTGGCGAGTGGACGGCCGCACACACCCACCTGGCGAACACGGGCGTCGAGGCACCGGACGACGCGATCACGCCGATCGCGCTCGGCGGGTTCGCCGCCCTGGCGTCGCTGTGGCAGGCGCAGGACGAGCCGGAGCAGGCCGTGGCCGTGGCCGATCGCGGACTGGAACTGTTGCGCCGCAAGGGTGTCTGGGCGTGGGCCGCCGATCTCGGACCGGTGGCCGTCGACTGTCTGCTGGTGTCCGGACGGGACGGTGACGCCGCGCGGCTGGTCGAGGAGATCGCGGTCGGCGTGGCCGGCCGCGACGCGCCGCTCGTGCACGCGGCCCTGGACGTCTGCCGCGGCCGGCTGGCGGACGATCCGGAGGTAGCCGCCGGCCGATACCGCGCGGCGGCCGAGGCCTACGGGCGACTGTCGGCCCCGTACCTGGCAGCGCTCGCGGCCGAGCGCGCCGGTGCGTCCCGTGTGGAGCTTGCGGAGACGTTCGAGTCGTTGGGCGCCGCACGGGACGCGGCGCGATGTCGGGGAACGCGGCGTGGTCGCAGGGGATACGGGGACGAGTTGTCGCCCCGCGAGGCCGCGGTGGCGCGGTTGGTGGCCCGGGGGTTGACGAACCGGGAGATCGCCGAGGTGCTGGTGTTGTCGCCGCGCACGGTGGAGCAGCACGTGGCGAAGGTGTTGCGGAAGTTGGGGGTTCGGTCGCGGACGGAACTGGTTCGACAGTCCTGAGTGTCCGCGCCCTCGTGCGTCCCGGCAATCCGTAGGACCTACCTATCCGTACCCGGCCAATAGATCCGTAGGGCTACGGATTGTTTCCCCGCGCCCGCCTGTCGATGCTCGGTGACGGCGCATCGTGCACCCCTGCTCACGGTGCGCCATCATGCGAGGGAGACAGAATGAGAGGCGTACGAATACATGCCATCGCCGGGCTGGTGCTCGGCCTGGCGCTGACGTTCACTCCACCGGCGGCCGCGGAACCGCCGGCTTTCGACGCGGTCAACCCGAACCAGACGGAACCCGGTCCGTCCGCACGGATCGTGGGCGGCGAACCCGCTTACGTGCGCGACCATCCGTTCGTCATCGCCATGCTGCGCGAGGGCGGGGCCCGTCCACAGGGTCAGACCTGCACGGCGGCCGTGGTGGCACCGCGGGTGATCGTGACGGCCGCGCACTGCAAGGACGGCGAGGGCGCCAAGTCCATGCTGTACGGGTCGGACGACCTGACCGGACCCGGCGGGACGAAGATCGGGGTGGCGCAGTACTTCCAGCACCCCAACTACTCGCCGCCCAACGGGTGGCAGACCGGCTGGGACGTCGGGATCGTGGTCACCACCTCCGACATCCCCGTGCCGGCCGGCTACCAGTACCCGCGTGTGGCCGGTTCGGGCGACAGCGCGCTCACCGCACCCGGCAAGTCCGCGCTGCTGCTGGGCTACGGCCGGATCCGCGACGGCGAGAACCAGTACGGCCACCTGAAGAAGGTGTCGAGCTACCCGATCGTCGACGGCGCCAGCACGTGTGGCTCGTTCGGCTCGTTCAACCCCAGCTACATGGTCTGCGGCGGCTACTCCGACGGCCACGACGGCATCTGCCAGGGCGACAGCGGCGGCCCGATGCTGGTGGACGGCGTGATCGTCGGCGTGGCGTCGTGGGTGAAGGTGGGCTGCAACAGCTACGGCGCGTGGGGCCGGCTCACCAACTCCATGGGTGACTGGGCCAACCAGCTGATCGACGAGCACAGCGGCGAGCCGGGCGAACCCGGCAAACCCACGGCGTCGTTCACCGTGTTCTGCCAGTGGGCCAAGTGTGACTTCAACGGTACCGGCTCGTCCGATCCGGACAACGACATCGCCTCGTACGCCTGGAACTTCGGCGACGGGCAGTCCGGCACGGCGGTCACCGCCGCACACACCTACCCCAACCGGCAGTCCACCTACACGGCCACCCTCACGGTCACCGACCGCGCGGGAAACCGAGGTACGGCAACGAAACAGATCCAGTGCTGGAGCATCGGCGCCAAGGCGTTCTGCTTCGGCCAGTAGTGACCCCTGCTATACCGAGTCAACGGAGATTCGTATGTCCTACAAGACGTTAGTCACGACTGTGGTGGGCGCGGTCGCCCTCACGGTCACGGGAACCGGCACGGCGCAAGCGGAATCCACCATCCTCACCGTGCCCGGTGCCATCGAGAACAGCTACATCGTCGCACTGGACGGGAAACCGAGCGGCGCGAGGGCCGCCGTCAGCTCCACAGCGGACAGTCTCACCAACCGCTACGGCGGCGACGTCGATCTCGTCTACTCGGCCGCGTTCCACGGGTTCTCCGTGGGCATGACCGAATCGCAGGCGAAGCGGCTGGCGGCCGACCCGGCCGTGCGGTACGTGCAGGAGAACGGCGAGGCCCACCTGATCGAGACGTGGGGCCTGGATCGGGTGGACCAGCGTGACCTTCCACTGTCCAATTCGTACACCGCGCCGAACGACGGATCCGGCGTCACCGCGTACATCGTGGACACCGGCATGGACCTGCGGCACGCCGACTACGGCGGGCGCGCGACCAGCGGCTACGACTTCATCGACAACGACAACGACGCCACCGACTGCCAGGGCCACGGCACGCACGTCGGCGGCACGGTCGGCAGCCGGACGTGGGGCGTCGCGAAGAACGTGAAGCTCGTGGCGGTTCGCGTGCTCGACTGCAACGGCAGCGGCTCGTACGCCGCGATCATCGGCGGCATCGACTGGGTGACCGACAACGCCCCGCAGGCGGCGGTCGGCAACATGAGCCTCGGCGGGTCGAAGGACACGGCGGTCAACGAGGCGGTCACCAACTCGATCAACGCGGGCGTCGCGTGGGCGGTCGCGGCCGGCAACAGCGGCCAGGACGCGTGCAACTTCAGCCCGGCGAGCGCCCCGGGCGCGCTGACCGTGGCCGCGTCGGACAACCAGGACCGGCGCAGCGTCTGGACGGGCGGCCAGTCGTCCAACTGGGGCCGGTGCGTCGACGTGTTCGCGCCGGGCACGAACATCCAGTCCACCACGCGAGGTGGCAGCAGCGGCCAGATGAGCGGCACGTCCATGGCCAGTCCGCATGTGGCCGGAGCGCTGGCGCTCGAGTTGAGCGGCAATCCGTCGGCGTCGGTGGCGGAGGCCAACGCGGCCATTGTGGACACCGCGACGCCCGGCAAGATCACGGACGTCAAGGGTTCGCCGAACGAGCTGTTGTACGTCAACGAGTTGGGTGGTGGCGGCGGCGAGCCGGGCGTGCCGAGCGCGTCGTTCACCGAGAACTGCTCCAACCTGACGTGTTCCTTCGACGGCACGGGTTCCACCGACCCGGACGGCTCGATCGCCTCGTACGCCTGGACCTTCGGTGACGGCCAGTCGGGCAGCGGCGCGTCGCCGTCGCACACGTACGGCGCGGCCGGCACCTACGACGTGACGTTGACGGTCACCGACAACGAGGGCAACACCGACTCCGCTACTCGGTCGGTGCGCGTGGGCACGCCGTCCGGCGGCTCGCCGACCGCGTCGTTCACCGTGTTCTGCCAGTGGGCGGCGTGCGACTTCAACGGCACGGCGTCGGCCGACCCGGACAACGACATCGCGTCGTACGCCTGGGCGTTCGGCGATGGACAGTCCGGCACCGGATCGACCGCCCGGCACACCTACCCGAGCCGCCAGGCCACCTACACGGCCACGCTGACGGTCACCGACCGCAGCGGAAACGCCGCCAGTGCGACGAAGCAGATCCAGTGTTGGAGCATCGGCGCCCAGGCGTTCTGCTTCGGACAGTGAGGGGACTGAAGATGAGGAGAACGTCAACCATCCTGGCGGCCGTGGCGATCGCGTTTGCCGGCATGGGCTCGGCTCAGGCCGCACCCACCGGCCTCGTGCTCAACGCGGGCGCGCCGGACACGGTGCCGGGCCTGTACATCGTCGGCCTGCACGGCGGTCTGAAGGCGGCGCGGGCCACGGTCTCGGCCGAGGCCGAGTCGCTTGTGGACGAGTACGGCGGCGACATCAGACACGTGTACTCCGCCGCACTGCGCGGGTTCTCGGTGCACATGTCCGAAAAGGACGCGGCACGGCTGGCGGCCGCGCCGTCCGTCGAGTTCGTCCAGCAGTCACTGTGGGTGCACTCGGCCGACGTGGCCGGCGAGCAGCCGAACCCGCCGTCGTGGGGCCTCGACCAGATCGACGGCGCCAACGACGGCAAGTACACCTACCCGAACACCGGCACCGGCGCGACCGTCTACAACACCGACACCGAGTTGAACCTCGACCACGTGTCGTTCGAGGGCCGCGCCCAGTCCGGGTACGACTTCGTCGACGAGGACGGCAACGTCAACGACTGCAAGGGCCCGGCCGACCAGGGTCACGGCACCCACACCGGTGGCACGTCGTCGAGTGAGGCGTACGGCGTGGCGAAGGACGTCACGATCGTGGGCGTGAAGGTGTTGGACTGCACGGGGAACGCGCCGGACGCGGACTCCATCCAGGGCATCGAGTGGGTCACGCAGAACGCGCGGAAGCCGGCGGTGGCCAACGCGTCGTGGACCTCCGGCGGGGCAGGGGCCGACCCGGAGGGCATCAACCGGGCCATCAAGAACTCGTCGGCCAGCGGCGTGACATGGGTGGCGGCGGCGGGCAACGAGAACCAGGACGCCTGCAACGTCAGTCCGGCCAAGGTTCCCGAGGTGATCACCGTGGCCGCCACCCAGGGCGAGAACAACGCGGAGGCCAGCTATTCGAACCACGGGTCCTGTGTGGACATCTACGCGCCCGGCTCGAACATCACGTCGGCCAGCAACTCCAACAACACCGGATCGAAGAACCTGCAGGGCACCTCGATGGCCGCCCCGCACGTGACCGGTGCGGCCGCGCTGTACCTGTCGTCGAACCCGTCCGCCACGGCGGCACAGGTGCGGGCGGCGATCGTCGACAACGCGGCGACCGGTGTGGTGGTCAGCCCGGGTCCGGGTTCGCCGAACCGGTTCCTGGACGTCAGTGACCTGGGCGGCGGCCAGCCGGGCGGCCCGGTGGCGTCCTTCACGGCCGACTGCGCGGGCACGCTCGACTGCTCGTTCGACGGCACGGCGTCGACCGGCGCGGAGTCCTACGCGTGGACGTTCGGCGACGGCGGCACGGGCGACGGCGCCACGGAGAAGCACACTTACGCGTCGGCCGGGGAGTACCGGGTGACGCTGACCGTGACGGACGGCGAGGGCCGGGAGTCCACTCCGGTCACGAAGACCGTGCGGGCCGGGGCGCCTCCGACGGGTGGCCCGCCGAGGGCGTCGTTCACGGTGTTCTGCCAGTGGGCGGCATGCTCGTTCAACGGCACGGCGTCCACCGACCCGGACAACGACATCGCGTCGTACGCCTGGATCTTCGGTGACGGGCGAACGGGGACGGGTTCGACGGCAACGCACACGTATCCCACGTCGCAGAGCACCTACACCGCGCAACTCACGGTGACCGACCGCGCGGGCAACAGCAACACGGCCTCGAAACAGGTCCAGTGCTGGAGCATCGGCGCGCAGGCGTTCTGCTTCGGTCAGTAGCGGATATCGGACGTCGTGGGCCCGTGCGCACCCTCCGCACGGGCCCACGGCTCTTACAGTGGTGACATGGCCAGCCGCAACCGGG
Source organism: uncultured Actinomycetota bacterium (assembly GCA_963825445.1). Taxonomy (GTDB): domain Bacteria; phylum Actinomycetota; class Actinomycetes; order Mycobacteriales; family Pseudonocardiaceae; genus Actinophytocola. The sequence continues at coordinate 310,454 of CAWGTM010000011.1, read as the reverse complement.
TGACGCCCACCGGGGAGATCGAGGCCTTCCCGCTGCGTGGTGCCTGGACCGGCAACCGCGGGATTCTGCACGTGGGTCACGAGATCGTCCGGTTCCACGCGAGCGATCTGTGGATCACGTGCGCGTTGGAGTTTCGCGGCCGGTGGCGCGAGCAGTGGCTGCCGAACAGGTGGACGCACCTGTACTTCCACGACGAGGCAGTGTCGTTCGCCGCCGGGCACCGGCCCTGTGCCGAGTGCCGGCGGCCGGCCTATCGGTCCTATCGCGACGCCTGGGGTGGCACGCCGTCGGCCAAGGAGATGAACCGGCAGTTGCACGGCGAGCGGATCGTGCGCGGGACTCACCGAAGGCGCTTCCACGAGCTGCCCTACAACGGTCTGCCGGACGGGGTGTTCGTGATGGTGGACGACGGCCCGGCAGTGGTGGTCGACGGGCACCTCACCTGCTGGACCCGCGACGGGTACGGCCGACGGAGAGCGCTCTCCACGGGCACTGCCACCGTGATCACACCGCCGTCCACGGTCGCCGTGCTGCGTGCCGGGTACCCGACCCAGATCGACGACGCTGCGCGATAGTGGAACGCATGGAGCTGGCGCACTACTGGCAGCACCCGGCGGTGTCGGGCGTCGACCTGCTGCGGGCGCGGTACCTCAAGCACGGCTTCACCCGCCACACCCACGACACGTTCGCCATCGGTGTCGCGCGCCACGGCGTGGAGGAACTCCTGGTGGGCACGGAAACCCACCTGGTCTCGGCCGGTGGGGTGGTGCTGCTCAACCCCGAGGTCGTCCACACGGGACGCCCGGCCGGCACGGACGGCTGGGCGTATCGCGCGTTCTACCTGGACGTCGACGTGGTGGCCGAAGCGGCCGGCGTGGCGAACCCCTGGTTCACCGAACCCGTGGTCTACGACGAGGCCACGGCCACCGCGCTGCACCAGGCACACCTCGCCGCACAGAAAGGCGACCGGCTGGCGTCCGCCACGTTGCTCGGGATCGCGCTCTCCGGGTTGAGCTGCGGCAGCCGACTCCCGAACAAGGCCGGGACCAAAGCGGTCCGCGACGCCCGCGAGATCCTTCACCAGCGGTTGGTCGACCCGCCCAGCTTGTCCGAACTGGCGGCCGAGGTCGGCGCCGGCCAGTACTCGCTGCTGCGGGCCTTCCGCACGGCACACGGGCTGCCGCCCCACGCCTACCTCAACCAGCTGCGCGTGCGCCGGGCGCGCGCGCTGCTCGACGCGGGGGAGCAGGTGGCGCACGCGGCCGTGGCCGTCGGATTCGTCGACCAGTCCCACCTGAGCAGGCACTTCCGCCGCATCGTGGGGGTGGCGCCGGGCGCCTACCGACGCAAGAACGTACAAGATCCGGGCCGGCCGCGAACCTAGCCTCGCGGCATGGAACCGGATGCACCGATCAGGCAGGCGTGGACGGCGGCGACCACGGAGTTCGTGGAGAACTTCATCGACGGGCTGGAGAAGGCGCCGGCCAGCGCCCCGCTCACCGTCCCGCCGGTGCCGGCCCCGCCGCCGGAGGAGCCGGGCGACCTCCACGACCTGCTCGCACGGTTCGGCGAGGCGGCCGCCCAGGCTCTCGAGACGGCCGGGCCGCGGTACTTCGCGTACTTCCCGGCCGGCGGCCTGTACAGCTCGGTGCTCGCCGAGATGCTGGCGCAGACCACCAACCGGTACACCGGACTCGCCGGCCCGGCGCCCGCCCTCGTCGCGCTTGAGGAGAGCGCTCTCCAATGGCTGTGCGGGGAGTTCGAGCTGCCGGCCGGCGCGGGTGGGCTGTTCCTGTCGGGTGCCTCGGTGGCCACGCTCACCGCCGTGCACACGGCCCGCGAGGACCGGCTCGGCGGCCCCGATCCGCGCGGCACGATCTACGTCACCGAGCACACGCACTACTGCGTGGCCAAGGCGGCGCGGATCGCGGGCTTCACGGCCGACGCGGTCCGGGTGGTGCCGGTGGACGCGGAGCTGCGGATGGACGTGACCGCGGCGGCCGACCTGATCGCCCGTGACCGGGCGGCCGGGCGGCGGCCGTTCCTGTTGGTGGGCACGGCCGGGACGACCAGCACGGGCACGGTCGACCCGCTGGAAGCGCTCGCCGACCTGGCCGTCCGCGAGGATCTGTGGTTCCACGTGGACGGTGCCTACGGCGGCGCGTTCCAGCTCACCGCCCGTGGCCGGCGGCTGCTGACCGGGGTGGCGCGGGCGGACTCGATCTCGCTCGACCCGCACAAGAGCCTGTTCCTGCCCTACGGCACTGGAGTGCTGCTGGTCCGCGACGCGCGGCGGCTGCGGGAGGCGCATTCGGCGACCGGGGACTACCTGCAGGACTTCGACCAGGACCTGGGCCCGGACTACGCCGGCCTCGGCCCGGAGCTGACCAGGAGCTTTCGCGGGCTGCGGCTGTGGCTGCCGCTGCACCTGCACGGGGTGCGGGCGTTCCGCGAGCAGTTGGACGAGAAGCTCGACCTGACCGAGCACGTGTACCGGGAGCTGTCGGACACGGATCTCGAGATCCCGCTGCCGCCGGACCTGACGGTGGTGACGTTCCGCTCGCCGCGGGGCGACGCGGCCACCGCCGCGATGCTGGCGAGGATCAACGAGGGCCGGAGGGTCTACCTGTCGAGCACCCAGGTGTCGGGGCGCTACACGATCCGGATGTGTGTGCTCAGCGTGCGTACGCACCGGTCCCACGTCGACGAAGCGCTGGCGGCCATCCGGGAGGCCGCCAGCGCTTAGTCCGTGAGGTTTCTAGACCGTCGCGAGTTCCGTGTCCTCCTCGACGACATCGGCCGGCTTGTTGCCGCGACGCAGCGCCGCCATCCCGATCAGGGCGAAGGTGACCACGATGCCGGCGGCGATCGCGGCGACCGTGTGCAGGCCGCCGGTGAAGGCCTCCCTGGCGGAGGTCAGCACGGTCGCCGCCAGCTGGTCTTCCAGGCCGTTCACCGCGTTGAGCGCGCCGGCGATGCTGTCGTGGGCCTCGGCGGGCGCACCGTCGGGGACGACCACGTCGGCCCGGTAGACGGCCGTGCCGATGCTGCCGAACACCGCGATCCCCATGGCGATCCCGAACTCGCCGGCGGTCTCGGACATCGCCGAGGCCGCGCCGGCCTTGCGAGCCGGCACCGAGCCGATCACCATCTCCGTGCACAGCACGCCCTGCGGGCCCATCCCGAACGCCGCCACCGACAGGCCGAGCACCACCAGCACCACCGAGCTACCGCCGTCGAGCAGCGTGAACAGCAGGATCCCGCCGGCGGCGATCAGCATGCCGAACCCGAGCACGAACTCCGGGCGGTAGCGGCGGGCCAGCCGCGGTGCGATCAGCGAACCGGCCACCACGGCGCCGGCCTGCGGCACCAGGGCGATGCCCGCCTGGGCCGCGGACAGCCCGGCGACCAGCTGCAGGTACTGGCTGGTCAGCAGGAAGACGCCGCCCATGGTCAGCGCTCCGACCACCATGATGCCGAGCGCGGCCGTGAACTTGCGGTTGCGGAACAGGCTCAGGTCGAGCATCGGGTGCTCGAGGGTCTGCTGGCGCCGCACGAACACCACGCCGATGCCGAGCCCGGCGACCAGCGCCACGATGTTGCGCACGTCCACGCCGTCCTTCGCGATCTCCTTCAGCGCGAAGATGACCGGCAGGATCGCGCCCAGGGACAGTGCCACGCTCGCGAGGTCCAGCTTGCCGGCCTGCTCGTCGCGGTACTCCGGCAGCAGCTTCGGCGCCGTGACCAGCAGCAACACCATGACCGGAACGGCAAGCAGGAACACCGCGCCCCACGAGGCGACGTCCAGCAGCAGCCCACCGACCACCGGGCCGATGACCATGCCGCCCATGAAGCAGCTCATCCAGATGGCGATGGCCGTGCCGCGCTGCTTCGCGTCCTGGAACATGTTGCTGATCAGGGCGAGCGTCGAGGGCATGAGTGTCGCGCCGGCGACCCCCAGCAGCGCGCGGGCGCCGATGAGCATGGCCGGGCTGGTGGAGAACGCCGCGAGCACCGACGCCAGCCCGAAGGCCGCGCCGCCGTACATGAGCAGTTTTCGACGTCCGATCCGGTCGCCGAGGGTCCCCATGGTCACCAGGAACCCGGCGATCATGAACCCGTAGATGTCGATGATCCAGAGCAGCTCGGTGCTGCTGGGCCGCAGGTCAGCGGCAAGGTGCGGCACTGCCAGGTGCAGCACGCTCATGTCGAGGGCCAGCAGCAGTGTCGGCAGGGCAAGCACGGCCAGACCCGTCCACTCGCGCCGCCCGGCCAGCGTCTTCGTCTCCGTGTCCATGATCCGTCCTTCGTGCTTGTGATCGTTGCTTTCACTGACACGTCGAACGCTCCCGACACAGATCGACACCCCGATCCAGAAAAGTTAGTTTAGATCTTACTTATATAAGTGGTAGCTGCTATTTTGGGCGCATGTACCCATGGCGGGACTTCTGGGTCCGGCGTCTGAGCGCGTTGGCCTCGGAGATCGCGCGGGGAAAGCGTGCGCACCCGCCGACCAGGAGAAGGACGACCAATGATCGACATCGCGAACCAGTTGAAGGCGATCCACCGGACGGTCAGCACGGGGACGATCGATGACGGTGAGGTGGTCGGAGTGCTGCTCCGGCGTTCCTACGACGCGACCGCGGAGGATGTCTGGGACGCGATGACCGACCCGGAGCGGGTGAAGCGCTGGTTCCTGCCGCTGACCGGTGACCTGCGCGCCGGTGGCACGTTCCAACTCGAGGGCAACGCCGGCGGCGACATCCTCGAGTGCGATCCGCCGCGGCGACTGAAGGTCACCTTCGGCGGGCCGGCGAGCGTGGTCGAGCTGCGCCTGACCCCGGGCCCCGGCGAGGACACGGTGCTGGAACTCGAGCACACGGTGCCCATCGAGATGGCCGGCAGCGGCGCCGGCGCGTTGTATGTCGGCCCCGGCTGGGACGGCGCTTTCCTCGGGCTCGCGCTGTTCCTGGACGGCGTCTTCACCGATGATCCGGTGGCCGCCGCGAACTCGCCGGAGGCGCGGGAGTTCTCGCGGCGGTCGGTGGACGCGTGGGAGGCGGCGATCGTGGACTCGGGTACGGCGACCGAGGCCGAGATCGCCAGCGCGAAGGCGGTGTCGCTCGGGCAGTTCGCGCCCGACGCCTGACAAATGGAGTCAACGGCACCCGTGGCGACACGGGTGCCTTGACGTGTCCGAGGGGCCGCTCTATGTTCATGGCAATTACGGCCTGGGCCGTAACAGCTCAGTGAGGAGCTAGCCATGAAGAAACCCGCAGTCGTCGTGGCACTTGCAATGACCCTCCTGGGGATCGGCGTCTCGGACACGTCCGCCGCCCCCGCGACCCTGCGCGACGACTTCGGTCCGACCGTCATCGCCAACGTCCCCGCGGCCCCGCCGCCGAGCACCCCGGCCACCCAGCTGGTCGTCCCGCTCGCGACCGTCGACACCCCACTCGCCGCGGGCACCACCGCCTACGTGTACTCCGAACTGAGGGCCTACGACGCCGCCCACGCGAACCTCATCGACAACGAGGTGCGCTGCTCGGGCGCCGGAATGTCCAATGTGGTCATGGGCGAGAACGTGCTGCCCTCCTCGGGTGCCCCCGCCCACAAGGACATCACGCTCGTCACCCGGTTCCTCGTGTCCGCGACGGCCGACGGGACGCTGACCTGCACGCTCTACCTGCGCACCGCGTCGACCGCGTTGGCCGTGTCGCGGGAGACGGTGTCCGGCCACCTGCGGTTCGCGTCGACCTCGGTCGGCGAGGACGTCAACGGTTCCGCCATGCAGAAGTCCGTGCCAGCCGGCAACTTCGCGGTCCCGTCCAGTCTCGTCACGCCCGTCCTCGACCGGACGGTGCCGGCGCGGTACAGCAAGGTGGCGGTGATCGCGGACGTCGAGTACCACCGTTGCGCCAACGGTCCGACCTGCACGGCGAACTACTCGAAGGCGCGGTTCCGGCTCACCGTCACCACTTCCGGCGGGGCCGGCTGCCCGAGCGCACCTGTGGCGCAGATCGAGGAGTCCGTGCCGCGCGGCGTCAACCACGCCGCGATTCCGCTCTACACGAGCGTGTCACTGCCGGCCGGCTGCGACACGTTCCACGCGAAGGTGACCACCAGCTTCCTGGCTGGTGACGTCGGTTCCCTGGGTGGCGCGGCCGCCGGGCTGACCGACGAGACCGGCCAGTCCGGTTCGTCGCCGAACCACACCTCGGTGATGACCCACATCTTCGCCGTGCCGAGTTGATCGAGAGGAACCCTGTGAGGAAACGAGTCATCGTCGCGGCACTGGTGTCCGTGATTGTCGCATGTGGACTCCCGGCGGCCAGTGCCGAGTCCGCTGCCGAATCCGCACCGTCCGGGCCGAGGTCGCTCGGGGTGCCGCTGCAGGACGTCCTCCTCATCGGCGGCACCGTCGGGTCCATGCAGGACGGTCGGCGCGTCATCTGGTCGGCGTCCTCCGGGACGCCCGCCTACCTCAACGCCGTCGACCCCACCTCGGGTGCGCCGTTGCTGACGGCCGCGCTTCCCGGTTCCAGTGGGGCATACGGCGTCGAGCAGGCACCGGACGGCAGCGTGTACGTGGGCACCTACGGCGCGGGCAAGCTCTTCCGCCTGGCGCCGGGCGCGACGGAGGTCGAGGACCTGGGCGTCCCGATCGCCGGCGAGACGTACGTGTGGAGCATCGTGGTGGCGCCGGACGGCACGGTCTACGGTGGCACTTCCCCTGGTGGCAAGGTGTTCAGCTGGAATCCCACCACCAGGGCGTTCCGCGACTTCGGCACCATGCAGGCGGGGGAGACCTACGTCAAGAGCATCGCCTACGCGGGTGGCAAGATCTACGCGGGCGGCTACGTGTCGTGGGGGATCACCGAGCTGGACCCGGCTACCGGTGCGAAAAAGACGCTGCCTCTGCCACCCGGCATGACCGCGCCGGCGGGAAAGGTGGTCAACGACCTGCGGGCGTACGGCAACTTCCTGTACGCGCGGGAAGGCACTTTCCCCGGTCCACTGCGGATCTACGACCTCGCCGCCGGCGCCTGGACGCACACGGTCGAGGGCGCGGCCGGTCTCGACGTGACCCCGCCCGGCCCGGACGGCCGCGTCTGGTTCTTCAAGCAGTTCGAGACAGGCTCGTCCGAGCTGATCGCGTTCGACCCGGTGACGCACGCCGAGGAGCGGACGGGGCTCAGGGCCTACGGGCGCATCGTGAACACCCGGGGCATCGGCTGGGACGGCGACAGTATTGTCGGACTGTTCTGGCGTGGCCTGATGTTCCGCCACAACACCGCGACCGGCGAGAACACGACGCTGCGGTCCACCGTGGCCGGACAGCCCACTCAGGTGCTCGCTCTCGCGTCCGGCCCGCGCGGCACGGTCTACGCGGGCGGGTTCCTCCAAGGTGGTATCTCCACGGTGTCCACCAAGGATGGCGCGGCCGAGTACAACCGGTTCAGCCAGGTGGAAGCGCTGCTGCCCACCCGCCGCGGACTGGTGATCGGCGCGTACCCGGACGCCCGCGTGTACCGCTGGGACCAGAATTCCGATTGGTACAGCTCGGAGTACTCGGACGAGGCGCCGAGCGGCACGGAGAACCCCGTGAAGTTCCTCGACCTCAAGCCGAACGTGCAGAGCAGGCCACAGGGTCTGGCGGAGGTCGGCGGCAAGCTCGTGATCGGATCGACCCCGTCCGGTGACACCCTGGGCGGCACACTGTCCGTTCTGGACGGTCGCACGGGCGCGGTCGTGCGGCTGATGGACGACTTCGTTGTCGACGAGGGCATCACCTCCCTGGCGGCCGGGGGTCGAGACGTGGTGTTCGGTTCGACAACCGTCGCAGGTGGACTGTCCACAACGCCTCCGACGCAGGATCGCGCCACGATCTTCGCCTACGACGTGAAGAAGAACAAGAAGCTCTGGGAGGTCAACCCGTCGTCCTTCGCGAAGACGATCTCCGCGGTCGCGGTCGACGACTGCGGACGGCTGTGGGCGGTGGTGGACGGCGACGTGCTCCAGCTCGACCCTCGTACGGGTAGGACGATCCGCACGCTGGACACGTTCGCCGGTCACACGGGAGCGGGTCAGTTGGCGTTGGGTGACCGCGGCGAGCTGTACGCGTTGGTGGGTGGTTCGAAGGTCGTGCGGGTCGACGACGGCCGCTGGAAGCCGCTGTTCGAGCAGCAGGCGCTGCGCATGGTCTACAACGCGGGTGAGCTGATCTTCTCGCGTGACGCGGAGCTGATCGCCTGGCGCGTGCGGTGATCGATCTCCCGCCGCACGAGCTGGAACGCTATCGGCCGTCGCTGACCCACCAGTCGGACTTCGACGAGTTCTGGCGTTCCACAGTGGACTCCGCCCGCTCGTTCCCGACCGCGCCGTCGGTGACACGGGTCGATGCCGGGGTGCGTGCCGTCGACACGTACGACGTCACGTTCCCCGGCTGGGCGGGCGAGCCGGTGCGGGGGTGGCTGGTGCGGCCCGCGGCGGACGTGCGGTGGTGCGTGGTGGAGTTCCAGGGCTACGGCGTGGGCCGGGGCCGGGTGCACGAACACCTGCTGTACGCGGCGTGCGGGATAGCGCACTTCGTGGTGGACGCTCGCGGCCACTCGCGGGGGGACACGGGAGACCGCTCTCCCGAGTCGTCGGGCCCGCACGAACCGGGCTTCATGACACAGGGCGCGCATTCCCCCGCGGCGCACTACCTGCGTCGGCTGATCACCGACTCGGTGCGGGCGGTGGACGCGGCGCGTGCTCTGGACATCGCTCCCTCGCTGGCGGTCGCGGGCCCGAGCCAGGGCGGCGGCCTCACGTTGGCGGTGGCCGGCCTGGTCCCGGATGTCGACGCGGCCCTCCCGGATGTCCCTTTCCTGTGCGACTACCGGCGGGGAGTAGGGATGTCCGATCGCGTGCCGTACCTGGAGGTGGCGCAGTTCCTGCGAAAACGGCCGGAGCTGGTGGCCGAGACGTTCCGAACTCTGAGCTACTTCGACGGCATGAACTTCGCGACACGCGCCGCGGCGCCAGCGCTGTTCTCGGTGGCGCTGATGGATCCGGTGTGCCCGCCGTCGACGGTGTACGCGGCGTACAACCATTACGCGGGGCCGAAGGAGCTGCGGGTGTACCCGTTCAACGAACACGAGGGCGGGGGCGCTCTGCACGCGATGGCGCGGATCGAGTTCCTGCGTCAGCTGGCGTCGTTCTGAAGGTTCAGTGCGGTGTCGACCAGCCGCTCGGACTCGCCCGGCGCCACGGGGCTGATGACGGTCTCGTAGGTGGCCGGCCCGGCGAAGGCCTCACGGGTGGGCAGATAGCCGAGGTAACCGCCGACGTAACCGAGCAGGATCGCGCTCTCCGGGCGAAGACCGAGGAACGGCTCGCCGGGAAGCCCGATGAGGTCGACGCCCCCGAGCCTCGCGGCGCGAACGGTGGCTCGCATGGGCTCGGTGGAACGAACGGCCAACCGCTCAGCCTGCCGAAGCGTCTCCTCCTGCCGAGACAGGACAGGGCTCCGGTTCGATATTGGCAGATCGCACCGACAATTCTGGTCCAGGGTCCCCTGATTTAATTCTACTCCAGAGCACCGACAGTGATCTTGGGTCGAGGGGGAGTTGTCCCCAGCCGAGGTCACCGTCAGGTCCGCCGCAGCTGACCAGACCGCGTCGCCACCGGGGGTCGGCGGCGGGACCGTCAACTGGGAGGCCACCACTCGGCCCAGCCGGGAACACTCAACGGGATCCGAGCCCTGCCGGACCCCCCGAGTGCTGATGTCACCCGCCGCGCCCGTCGCTACCACCACCCACGGCGCGCGGTCGGCCGAAGCCCGGCGTACCGAGCCCGTCAGATCCGCGCTCACCACCGTGCTCGCAGCGGGGAGCACCGTCGGGTGCACCGGCAGCACCACCAGCAGACCGCCCAAGCCGTCGGCGGTGTGGAACGACACGACGTCCACCGGCACGGCCAGCGCACCGGACGGGTTGCTTCGGACCGAGGCCACCGAAGACACCCACGACACCCCGGCTGACAAAACCCCCGGCACCTCCGAGCGCACCGCGTCCCCGGCCGCACGCACGGCCGCCGAGGTACACACGGAAACCCACTGTGCCGGAGTCGTCGTCCCGCGTGGTTGGCAGCCCGTCTCCGGGCCCGAGTGTGTGTGGGTCGCGCACACCCACACGTCGTCGGCCGGGACCGCCGCGGCGATCGACGTTGCCAGATCCGCATTCACGCACACCACGTCCAGCACCACCAGAGCGAACCGCCGCGCTCCGTCCGTCACCGTGACCACGTGCGCTTCCAACGCATCCGCCACGCCGTCGCTCGGGCCCGCCCGGTCCACGTACCCACCCAGCGTCGACCCGTCAGGCACCGGCAGCGAAGCAATACCGTGGCCGACCCTCACAACGCCGTGCCGATCAGCGACGCGAAGGCGGTCGTCGGGCCGTTCACCGCCAGGTACATCGCCCCCGCCAGGGAACCCGCCGGCGCGGGGTCGACCGCCAGGCCCAACCGCGCCGCGCTGTCGGCGAACGCCTCCCGAAGGAACGCGTTCCGCGTCAGTTGGCCCACCGCACAGCACCGCGGTCGCGAGCCGACCTCCAAAGCGGGCCGGGCGGCCAATGCGGCGCTCGTAGCCAGGTCGTTCGCCGCCCGCATCACGATCCGTCCGGCAACGGCGTCACCTTCCGAAGCCGCCCGCAGCACCTCCACCGCGAACTCCGACACCACCTCCGCCGGGTTCGCGGCCGCCTGCAACCGGCGGGCCGCGTCCAGGCCCAGACCGCCCAGATACGCACGGGCCGGTTCGACGAGCGACGTCGCAGGGCCTCGCCCGTCCACCGCCGAGTACGCCGCACGCAGGCCGGCGCCGCCGATGTCCACCCCGCCGCCGTGATCGCCGAGGATCGGTCCCCAGCCGTCGATCCGCACGGAAATGACACCGTCGGACCACAGCGCGATCGCCCCCGTGCCGGCCGACACCACCACGCCCGGCGAACCCCGGAACGCCCCCAGATGCGCGGTCACCGCGTCCTCCGTCACCAGCACCCGCCCGGCGCCCAGCCGCTCCCGCAGCTCGGCCGCCAGCGAAGCACGCCCATCCTGCGTCTCCGGCGCTGCCGTCGTCCCCACCGACACCACGGCCGGCGGCGACGGGAGCCGCAGGCTGGTCACCGCGTCGATCACCGCGTCGGCGCCCGTCGAGCCGAGCACCGAGCCGGGGGAGCGGCCGTGCACACTCGCGCCGCTCTCCACGCGGGCCTCGGCGCGCGTGCCCGACTTGCCCTGGTCGACCGCGACGACAGTCCCCACGTCAGGCCTCAACGGGTCGCAGCCGCGTCGCCCACGCGCGTTCGGCCTCGGCGTTCGAGTCGTCCGCGCCGCCCGTGTTCATCGAGCGGTACACGGGGATGTGCACGTCACGCCGGTCCAACTCCTGGATCGCGCTCGCCACCAGCAGCTGCGCGATCAGCACGGCGGCCAAAGTGGAGGTGCCGCACGCGCGACCGCCGGTCGGCAGGTCGACCACCGCGTCGCCCACCGGCGTGAGCGTGTCGAGCACGACGTCGGCGTTGTCGAACAGCGTGGTGCCCGACGCGTCGCGGCTGGGCACCGCCCGGCTGTGGGACACCGACCCGATGGCGATCACCGGCACGCCCCGCGCGCGCACCAGCCGTGCCATCTCCACGATCGCCGGGTTGAGGCCCGAGTTGGACGCGATCACCATGGCGTCACCCGCCCGGACGTCGTGCAGCGCGAGGACGGCCGCCGCCACCCCCGGCTCGCGTTCGAGCTTCGGGTCGCGAATGGACTCCGGCTCCTGCCCGCCCCACAGCACCAGGTCCTTGATGGACAGCAGGTTCGTGGGGATCAGCCCACCCGCCCTGGCCACCAGCTCGAGTGCGACGCTGCGGGAGTGCCCGGTGCCGTACGCGTGGAGGATGCCGCCGTCGGCGAGCGCGTCGGCCACCAGCGTCCCGCCGACGTCGAGGTGCGAACGCTGCGAATCCACCACCCGCTCCAGTTGCGCGAACGCGGTCGCGGCGAAAGTGTCCACAGCATCGATCAAGGCCATGTGCGCTCCTCAGGCGAGCCAGCGGTCCAGGTTCTCGGCGACGAACGCGTTGTCGGCGAGCTGCGGGTGTTCGAGGCGGACGCGGTCGATCTCCGCCAGCTGCCCCGGCGACAGGACCTCGTTCGGGTCGAGGCAGCGCGTGCTCGCCACCAGACCCTGGTCCTTCAGCACCTGCTTGATGCCGGGAATGCAGCCGCTGAACCGCCCGGCCGCGTCGAAGATCGCGCTGTTCGCGTCGGTCAACCGGCCGGACAGCGCCATCAGCTCGGGGTAGAGGTGCGACTCGCCGGCCTTGGCGCGCCGGGCCAGTTCGACCAGCTCGACCGCCCGCGCCGCCCACACGCCCCACTGACCGAGCAGGCCGCCGCGGATGTCCACCCGCTGGCGCGACGCACCGTCGCCGAAGTCGAACGACGTGAGCAGGTCGACCACGATGTTGTCGTCGTTGCCCGTGTAGAGCGCGAGGTCCCCGGACCGGCCGGCCTGGTGGATGCCGCGCGCCACGTCGAGGGTCTGGTATCGGTCGAACGGCGCGACCTTGATGGCCAGGACCTGCGGAATCAGCGACATCCGGGTCCAGAACTCGGGGGAGAGGTATCGCCCGCCGACCGACGGCTGGAGGTAGAAACCGACCACCGGCAGCACCTGCGCCACCGCGCGGGTCCGGTCGAGCAAGGCCTGCTCGTCGAGGTCGGCGAGGCCGCCGGGGTTGAGCAGGACCGCGTGGTACCCGAACCCGGCCGCCAGCTCCGCCTCGGCCACCGCCTGCCCGGTCGGACCGCACGCGCCGGCGATCAGCACGGTGCTGCGCCGCGCCCAGTCGGTCACCGTCTCGGCCGCCAGCTCCAGCACGGACGCGAACAGCCCGGCCTCCCGGATGGCGAACTCCGTCGAGTGGACACCGATCGCCAGGCCCCGCGTGCCCGAGTCCAGGTAGTACCGGGTCAGCGCGCGCTGATGTTTCGGATCGAACGCGCCGGCCGAGTCCAGCGCCAGCGGATGTGCGGGAATTGCGCACCCTTGCCGCAGGATGGTGAGCGGCGCAGTATCTTCCGCGCTCTCCCCGATCGCAACCGGATCCGCCCCCGTGTCAGTCGTCATGCACCCGACCCGTCATGTCGCAGTTGCAATATCGGTCATGACCGTAACCTCGCCGAAACTGCCGTGTCAACGTGCGCGAATCCATCTCACCTGGGGTTGACGAGAGGCCTTGGGGTGATTACGGTCCGGACTCTAATCCGATCAGATAGGGGTTGTACCGATGCCGAAGCGCTGGTCAGTCGTTCCCCTCGCCGCCTGCCTGCTCGTCGGCGTCGCCGCTTGTGGCTCGGACGACTCCGGGTCCTCCGACGGCGGCAAGGCCAGCGGAGAGATCACGGTCCGGGTCTATCCGCTGAAGTCCGAAGAGGACGACAAGGCCTTCTGGGAGACCCAGGTCGAGGCGTTCAAGAAGGTGAACCCCGACATCACGGTGAAGGTCGACCTCCAGCCGTGGAAGGACCGCGAGACCACCCTGGTCACGCAGATCACCGGCGGCAACGCCCCGGACGTGGTCTACATGATCCCCGACGAGCTGCGTGCCATGCAGGCGAAGGGCGCCCTCCAGCCGCTCCCCGACTCGGTCTCCACCGAGGGCTACCGGCCCTCGGCGCTGGAGGCGGCGACCGTGGACGGCGAGGTGTTCGGCGCACCGGTGCTCATGAGCGTCATCCCCGGCGTGTGTGACAAGACGGTCCTCGCGCAGGTCGGCGTGACCGAGCCGCCGGCCACTTGGGACGACCTCATGGAGATCGCTCCCGCGCTGAAGGCCAAGGGCCTCTACGCCACCTCCATCGACGCGACCAACGCCGCGGCCCTCAACACCACCTTCTACCCGTGGGTGTGGCAGGCCGGCGGCGACGTGTTCGACGAGGGCGGCGAACTGACGCTCGACAGCCCGGAGGCCGAGGAGGCCCTGACCTTCCTGTCCGACCTGGTGGAGAAGGGCTTCGCGCCGGCCGCCGAGGCGACCACGGCCGTGCCGCTCGAGCAGTCGACCATGGCGAAGCGCCAGACCGCGTGTCTGTTCCAGCTCCAGCCCGCGTTGCTCGAGGGCATCTGGGGCGACGACCGGCTGGTCATCCCGCCGCTGAAGGACAAGGAGCAGCGGACCTACGGGACCGTCGGCTCGCTGACCGTCCTCAAGGGATCGGACAACGCGGCCGCGGCCGCCGAGTGGATCAGCTTCGTCACGCAGCCGGAGATCATGGCGGCGGTCGACGAACTGGGCGGGTTCTACGCGCCCAAGGAGGAGACCCCGTTGGAGTACGCGGCGGGCACGGTCGACGCCGAAGCGGCAAAGTATCTGGACATGACCTACAGCGGGCCGCCCGCCGCTCAGGCCCGGGAGATCCAGGCAGTGGTCGCACCCGAGGTGCAGGCCGCCGTCCTCGGCCAGAAGACCCCGGAGCAGGCGCTCAAGGACGCCGCGTCGGCCGCGCAGCAGATCCTCGGTCGATAGATGACCTCCACGCAGGTGGCGGTCGAGCCACAGGTCGAGGCGTCCGAAGTTCGGGCGCCTCGGCCGCGTGCTCCGAGGTGGCAGCGGCGGGACGCGTGGATCGGTCTGGCGTTCGTCCTGCCGATGTTCCTGCTGTTCATCGCGTTCCGGTTCCTGCCGTTCGCCGGTGGGTTCGGGCTCGCGTTCGCCACGATGGACCTCGGCGGTGAGCTGAGCTGGGTCGGGCTGGACAACTTCCGGTACCTGATCGACGATCCGCTGTTCCTGAAGGCACTCACGGTCACGCTCATCTACACAGTGCTCGCCGTGCCGCTCGTGATCGCTGTCTCCATCGGACTCGCGCTGCTGGTGCGGCGGGCGTTCGTGGGAAGGAAGTTCTTCCGGTCGGTGTTCTTCCTGCCGGTCATCACGTCGCTCGTGCTCGCCGGTGTGGTCTTCATCTGGATCTTCAGCGACGACGGGCCGGTGCCGTCGTTGATGTCCTCGCTCGGGATCGAGACGGGGTCGTGGCTCACCTCGCCCACGTTGGCGTTGCCCGCCGTCGCGATCGTGGCCGCCTGGGGGCGGTTCGGGTTCGACATGCTCGTGGTGCTCGCTCGGCTCAACGAGATTCCTCGTGAGTTGGAGGAAGCCGCGCTCGTCGACGGGGCGAACGCCTGGCAGCGGTTCCGGCATCTCACGTTGCCGCAGTTGCGGTCCGTGGTGTTCTTCCTGGTGGTCATCGAGACGATCGCGTCGTTCCAGGTGTTCGACGCCGTGTACATCATGACCGCCGGTGGGCCCGTCAACTCGACGTACACGCTCGGCTACATGCTCTACGACCAGGCGTTCAAGTTCTTCAACTTCGGGTACAGTGCCGCGGTTTCGTTGTGTCTCTTCGTGATCGTGTTGGTGTTCACGCTGATTCAGCGGGCGGCGTTCGGAAAGGACGACTCGTGACGGACGTCCTGTTCAGGCCTCGTCGTGCGGGGCGGATTCTCGTGCCGTTGCTGTTGGCCGTCGCGACGCTGGTCACGCTGTTCCCCTTCTACGCCATGATCGTGCTGTCGTTGAAGCCGGCGACCGGGTTGTCGTTCCCCGAGGCGTTGCTGCCCACGGGGTTCACGGTCGAGGCGTACAAGGTGGTGCTCGGCAGCAACGACCTCCTGCGCTGGGTGTTGAACACGCTCATCTACTCGGTCGTGTCGGTCGTGTTCGTGTTGTTGCTCGCCTCGATGGCCGGCTACGCCTTCGCGAAGAAGCGGTTTCCCGGGCGAAATGCCATGTTCTGGTCGTTCCTCGCCATGCTCATGGTGCCCTACCACATCACGCTGATTCCCACGTTCGTCATGCTGTCCAAGGTGGACGGTGTGAACACGTACTGGGGGCTCATCGTGCCCACGTTGGCCAACGCGCAGGCGACGTTCCTCATGCGACAGTTCATCATGGGGATTCCCGATGCGTTGATCGACGCCGCTCGGGTCGACGGGGCGTCGGACCTGCGGATCTTCGTGCAGCTGATCCTGCCGTTGTGCAAGCCGATCCTCGCCACGCTCGGGCTGTTCGTGTTCCTGTGGCACTGGAACGACTTCCTGTGGCCCTTGGTCATCGGTCAGGACTCCGACATGCGGACGTTGACCACCGGGATCGCCGGCTTGATGCGGGAGTCCCAGCCGCTCAACGAGACGCTGGCCGGGTCTGTTGTCGCACTGGCGCCGATCTTTCTCGCGTATCTGTTCGCTCAGCGACACTTCACCGAGGGTGTGGCGATGACGGGGGTCAAGGGATGATCGTCGACGAAGCTTCGTTGGAGCAGGTGCTTTCCACGCCGTCGCCCGAGCTGGTGTCCGATCTCTGCGCCGGGTCGGGGGATCTGGTGGTGTTGGGCGCCGGCGGCAAGATGGGGCCGACGCTGTGCATGCTCGCCGCGCGGGCGTTGGCGGCCGGCGGGTCGTCTCGGTCGGTGATCGCCGTGTCGCGGTGGAGCGACGCTGCCGTTCGAGAGCGGTTGGAAGCGGCCGGCGTGCGATGTGTTGCGTTCGACCTGCTCGGCGACCGGTCCGTACAGCGAACTGCCGGATGCCTCCGACGTGGTCTTCATGGTGGGCGCCAAGTTCGGTTCCGCCGGGAACCCGGCGCCGTTGTGGCAGACGAACGCCGTGGTCGCCGGTCTCGCCGCCGCGCGCTACCGCACGTCGCGGATCGCGTGCTTCTCGACGGGGAACGTGTATCCGTTCGTGCCCGTTTCTGGTGGGGCCACGGAGGATTCTCCCGTTGGGCCGGTTGGCGAGTACGCGATGTCCACGCTCGGGCGGGAACGCGTGATGTCCTACGCGGCCCAGACGCATGGAACGCCGGTCACTTTGATTCGGCTCAACTACGCGGTGGAACTCCGATACGGCGTGCTGGCCGACATCTGTACGGCGGTCCGCGACTCGCGACCGATCGAGCAGGGCTTCGTGAACATGGTGTGGCAGGGGTATGCGAACGAGGTGGGCCTGCGATCGCTGGGCGTCGCGTCCACCACGCCGACCGTCCTCAACCTCACCGGGCCGGAAACCCTGTCGGTGCACGACCTCGCGGTGAGCGCCGGGAAGGCGTTGGGGATCGAGCCCGTGCTCACCGGTGCGCCGCCGGCCACGGCGTTGTTGAACGACGCTTCGCGGTGCCACGCTCTCTTCGGGATGCCCGCTGTCCTGGCGCCCGAGGTGTTGGAGTGGCAGGTGGACTGGGTTCGGCGTGGGGGAGTGTTGTGGGACAAGCCGACCAAGTTCCAGGTGCGTGACGGTCAGTTCTGATCTGCCCGTCACCGTCGATTCACCGCTCGGCGAAGGCCTGGGCCACCTTGGTGATCGCTTCGGCCACGTCGCTGATCTCGTCCTCCGGCTGGTCCTCGTGCAGCCAGAAGATCATCAGCTGGTTGAGGGCCTCGCGGGCGTTGGGGCACAGGTCCGGGGGATAGGTGCCGGCTCCCTCGACGGCCAGGTTCAGCGGGTAGTTGCTGGTGCCGAAGGTCCTGTTGTCCTGCAGGGGGCCCAGGCACGCGTAGATCGGTTCGCCGATGTAGCCCGGGGTGGTGGGGACGCCCTCCGCCGCCAGGGCCGCACCCCAGCGGGCTGTCTCTCCACTCGGGACGAAGAACGGGTAGCACCAGTACGACGTTTCGCAGCCGTCCAGTGCGGTCCAGCGCCGGATGCCGGGGGCGTTGTCCACCGCCTTGTCCAGGATCGTGGCCAGGGTGCGCCGTCGGCTCAGGACGCCGTCCAGTGTGGACAGTTGAGGGAGGGCTACCGCCGCCACCAGTTCGCTCGCCCGGTAGTTCAGGCCCAGGCGAGGGTAGCCGCGGGCGCCGGCGCCCGCTCGGTCCCAGCCCTTGTCCCGGAACAGGCGCATTTCCGCCGCCAACGCCGGGTCGTCCGTGACGCAGACACCGCCCTCGCCCGCCGTCATGTGCTTCGACTGCTGCAGCGAGAAGATGCCGATCGTGCCGTACCTGCCCAGATAACGACCGTCCAGAATGGTGCCGTGGGCCTGGCTGCAGTCCTCCAGCAGGGGGATTCCATGTTTGTCCGCGATTGCTCGCAGGGCTCGCACGTCTGTCGCGCCGCCGAACGGGTGTACCGCCAGGATCGCCGCTGTGCGGGGAGTTATGCACGCTTCCACCGACGCCGGGTCCATGCCCAGGTGGTCCGCCACGTCCGCGAACACCGGGACGCAGCCCTGGTACAGGATCGGGAGGACGCTGCCCGCGTCGGTGATCGGGGCCGTGATGACCTCCGCACCTGGGGAGGGGTTCACGGCGGCCAGCGCCGTGTGGATGGCCGCCGTTCCAGATGACACGGTGACTGCTTCGGCTGCGCCGTAGTAGGAGGCGAACTCCTGCTCGAAGCGGGTGGTCAGGTTGCCGCCCACGCCGAACAACGTCCCCGAGCGGATGGCCGCCGTCGCCAGCGTGACCGCTTCCTCCGGGAACGGCTGCCGTGCGGCTCAGCGGGCCCTGGCGGACCGGAGTTCCACCGTCGATTGCCAGGCGTTCTCTGGTCACGTGGGCACCTCCATTACGGCATTGACCGTAATCTACAGGTACAGCTGGTACGTGACCAGTGGTCGACCGCTGCCCTCCAGGCCCTGGCGGCCGATGGACTGCGCCGCGCCGGCTCGTTCCAGACGGTTCAGCACGCGCCTCGCCGTTCGTTGTTGCACCTGTAGTGCCGCCGCTACCGAACGCGTGGTGACCGTGGGGTCGTCCTGTTCGGCCAGCATTTCCTGCAAGCGAACCAGCGTGGCTTTGGACAGGCCTGCTCGGTGGCTCAGCAGGGTCAGCGACGGGCGTTTCGACGCGCGGGTTGATGTCGACATGCCGGACAGCGTCAGGTCTATGTCGTTGCGCATCGAGACCACGGCGGCCACCTTGCCCAGCTTGCCGGCCCGGGCCAGGGCGCGACGGGCCAGTGCTTCCGCCTCCGCCGCGGTGCCGCCCACGCCGAAGCCGATGCGGACCGTGCCGTGGGTGGCGCCCAGCTTGGTGGCCAGCGGGAACTCCGTGAAGCCCGTGGTGGCGGCTTCCAGGGGGCCGCGAGTCGTGAAGATGACGAACGGGCCGTCGCCCTGCGCCACCACCGTGCCGCCCAGGCCGCTGGCGTCCCGGCGCAGGTCCTTCTCGGCCGACGGGTCCACCTCGCACAGTCCCACCGCGACCTGGGCATCGTCCGATTTGGCCTCGCCGAAGTCCACCAGCAGCTGTTGCATCGCGTACCGGACCGAGTGGATGGACGGGGCCAGGCGGATGGCGGTCGTTTCCTTCTTCAGCAAGTCGTAGGCGGATCGCAGGCACGTGATGGCCACGCCCACGCCGTCGGCCGCGCGCTCCTGGTGGAACTCCACGATGTCGGTGGCCGTGAGGCCGCGTCGGTACGGGAGCACGTGGGCGCCGGACGTGGCGATGCCGGCTTCCTTCAGGGTCTCGTCGACCTGCCCCACGTCGAGGATGTCGATGCTGAAGGAGGACGGGTCATGGCCGTCTCGCAGCAGGTGGATCATGGCCGTGAGCAGGGGCGCGCCCGTGTAGTTCACGAAGCTCGCCGGGCGGTCGAGCACGCCGGCGGCCGACGCCAACTCGTACGGGACCACGCCGGTGAACAGCCACGCGTCCACCTCGCCCGGCGCGCCGTTGATCACGTCCACCGTCTGGGTCTCCGTGCGGTACGGGACGGCGACGGTGGTGAGTCCCGACATGGATCCCACGACCTTGCGGGTCGACGTGACCAGGTCCCTCGGCCCGACGACACCAACGGTGACCATGCGAGATCCTTCTCCAGAGCGTGTCGATCCGGGCCAGCCCATATTAACGGCGACGTGATGGTGCCAGAATTACCCGCGTGTCACATGCCATGACAACGGCTCTGCGTCACGCGGTCACGGCCGCCATGCTGACCCCGTTCGACGCGTCCGGCGCCGCGGTCGTCGACGCCGTCGGGCCCTACGCCGCCTCCCTGGTGCGCGACGGGATCGGCGCCCTGGCCGTGGGTGCTCACACAGGACGCGGGCCGCACCTCACCGAACAACAACTGACCGCCGTCATCCGTGCCACGCGCAACGCGGTCGACGTGCCGATCATCGCGGGGATCAGGGCGTCCGAAGAGGACACGCTCGCCCGGCGTGCCGACGCCCTGGCGAACGCCGGGGCCGACCTGCTGATGCTCTATCCGGTGGCACCCGCCCCGGACCAGGACATCGCCGCGCTCCACGCGCGGCTGGCCCGCACCTCGGGCCTGCCGGTCGTCGCGTTCGTGCTGTACGAGGCCGCCAGCGGGCACCGCTACTCGGCCGACCTCGCGCGCCGCCTGGTGGCCACCGAGGGGGTGCTCGGCCTGAAGGTCGCCGTGCTCGACGACGCCGTGGCCTGCCAGGACATCCTCACCGGCTGTCGGGCCGAGCGGCCGGACACCGTCCTGTTCACCGGCGAGGACCGGATGTTCGGGCCGTCGCTCATGTGGGGTGCCGACGCCGCGCTCGTGGGCATCGCGGCGGCGCTGCCCAGCGTGACGGTCGAGGTCGTCCGGGCCTGGACGGAACGCCGGTACTCCGACTTCGTCCGCGCGGCCGGGCTGGTCGACGCGCTGGGTGCCGTGGCGTTCGCGCCGCCGGTCGACACCTACGTCCAGCGGATGGCCTGGCTCGCCGCGTGGGAGCAGCGCCTGCCGAAGGACCTGTGCCACGACCCGCTGTCCACCACCACCCCGGCGCAGGAGCAGCGGTTCCTGGCGGATGTGGCCGAGCTGCTCGCACAGTCCGTGTCGGCATGACCCGGGTGGGGATGGTCGACCTCTCGACTTCGCACCCGGGGATCTTCGCGCCGCTCCTCGCGGAGCTCGGCATGCCGGTCACCGCCGTGCTGGAGCCCTTCGGTGACGTCCCCGTGGTCGGCGGCCTGCGTGAGCTGGCCGGTGCCTGCGACGTGGTCATGCTGCTCGGCGCGGACTGGGACCGGCGGCTCGACCAGGTCCGGACGCTCGCCGCGCTCGGGGTGCCGATGTTCGTGGACAAGCCGATGGCCGGCACGGCGGGGGAGCTGGCGGAGCTGGCCCGACTCGCCGACGGGCCGGCCAGGATCGACGGCGGGTCGGCGCTGCGGGTGGCCCCCGAAGCGGTCGCCGCCAGGGGGAGAGCGCTCTCCGAGGTGGCGTGCGGCGGGCATCCGTTCTATTACGGCGTGCACGCGGTCGCGCTGGCCGTGGCCGTGCTCGGTCCGGGGCTGGTGGCCGCGCACGGACGGTTCGACGACGTGTCGCTCGAGGGCGTGATCGAGCACGTGTCCGGCGCGGAGTTCCGCGTGGCCGTGTCCGGCCCGCCCGGCGGGTTCCGGGCCACGGTGGGGGAGCGGGTGATCGAGCCGGCCGCCGAGGCGTTCTATCCGGCGCTGCTGGCCGACGTCATGGGCCGGCTGACCGGTGCCGGGGAGCGCCGGCCGGGCCGGGAGCTGGTGGAGTGCGAGCTGGCGTTGCTCGCGCTGGCGTGGTCCGCGTCGACCGGCGGCGCGCCGGTGCGGCTCGACGAGGTACCGGCCGACTTCCGGCCATGGGCGCAACACTGACGCAACACTGACGCACAACTCTTGACGGGCTCCGGCAGTCGACCTATCGTTCCGCAATTACGGGCTCGTCCGTAATTGCCGAACGGAGCGAATCATGGTCAGGCGGGTAGTTGTGCTGGTGACCGCGCTGTTGACGGCGCTCGTGGGGTTGGCGGTGGTGGCACCGTCAGCTTCAGCCGCTCCACAGTGGTGGAACCGCGGCAACATCCCGCTCTACTCCACCACCTCCGCGGGCGGTGAGACCGCGCGGATGCCCGACGGCTCCGTGCGCACCTACCTGGCGGTGAGCGGCAAACCCGCCTACCTGGCGGAGATCAACGCCATGACGTCGAAGGTCATGCGCCAGATCCCGCTGTACGTCCCGCAGAACCCGCCGTCCGGCGAGGTCCCGGCGGACACCGGCGCCCAGGGCGCGTGGGGTGTGTCGATCGACAAGCACGGCACGGTCTTCGTCAGCACCTACGGCACCGGACACGTCTACCGGTTGCCGTGGCGCGGTCAACTGGAGGACCTCGGCCGGCCGTCGCCCCGCACGAGCTTCACCTGGGAGGGCGACACCGACGACCGGGGCGTCTTCTACTTCGGCACCAGCGAGTACTTCGGTCCGGCGCCGCTGCCCGGCGGCAAGCTGTTCTCGTGGGACCCGAAGACCCGGCAGTACCGGGACTACGGCGACTGGGGCGCGACCTACGGCTACGTGCGGTCGGTCGAGTACGCGAAGGGCAAGATCTACGCGGGCCTCGGCCCGAACGTCGGCCTGTGGCAGGTGGATCCCCGCACGGGCAAGCGGGTGGAGATCCCCGCGCCGGCCGGCATGGCCACCGACAAGTACGCGTACCAGATGGAGGACGAGGGCGGCTACCTCTACGTCCTGTTCGCCGGCGGCACGGGCGCCAGTACCGGATGGACACTCGACCTGCGCACCCTGAAGTGGCACAAGGAGATCCCGGGCTACGGCGGCCAGACGATCACGCCGGCCGACCTGTTCGGCCGGGTGTACCTTGTGGACGGTGGCGAGCTGAAGATGTACGAGCCGCACCGCGGCAAGCTCACGCCCACGGGGTTCAAGGGTGGCACCGAGCAGGCGGACAAGGGTGGTCTGGGCGCCGGCAAGGGCATGGCCCGGGTGTGGGACCCCAAGACCTGGCACGAGATCATCATCGGCGCCACCTCGGGCGGTGACCTGTGGCGCTACGACACCGTGACCCGCAAGGGCACGTTCGGGCACCTCGACGAACTGGTCGGCACCCCCACCGGGCCGCGGTCGCTGGCCGAAGGCCCCGACGGCCGGATCTACGCGGGCGGCTACTTCCAGGGTGGGCTCGTGGCGTACGACCCGGCGACCACGGCGTGGACCGAGTACAAGTTCGCGCACCAGATCGAGGGAATGAGCGCTCACAACGGAAAGATGTACTTCGGCGTCTACCCGAACGCGCAGCTGTGGGAGTACGACCCGGCCGTCGCGTTCGGTGCGGACAATCCGAAGAAGCTCTTCGAGCTGAAGGACTTCGGCCAGGAACGGCCGTGGACGGTCGTGAGCGCCGGGGACTACGTGGCCGTCGGCACGTCGCCGAAGAACAGTCAGCTCAACGGCGCGGTCACGCTGTACAACCCGACCACCGGTGACCGTCGCACGTGGAACACCGGCCTGGTGGAGGGCGCCAACCAGATCTCGTCACTGACCTATCGCGACGGTGTGCTCTACGGTGGGTCGCTCGGCTGCTGCAACTCCGACGCGTCCAAGTCGCCCGGCCAGGCGTTCGCCCTGAACGCGACGACCGGTGACGTGTTGTGGCGGTCCACGCCGCTGCCGAACGAGCACGGCATCGGTGGCCTGACGTTCGACGACCAGGGCCGACTGTTCGGCATGACCTACGGAACGGTCTTCGAGCTGGACCCGGCGAACGGCGCGCTGCTGCGGTCGGTGGTGGAGTTCGAGTACAACTGGCCCGCGGTCACGAACTTCCAGCCCCGCGCCGCGAACATGCAGTTCGATCCAGGTGACGGTTACATCTACGCGACCAACGGCACCACCCGGCGGATCGACCCGGACACGCTGGTCGACACCGGGCCGAACTACAAGGCGGGATTCGCGTCGGTGGCGCCCGGGCCGAGCAAGTTCTACATCCAGAACAACGCGCTGCTCGAGGTGAAGTGGTATTGAGGTCCTGTGATAGACGCGCATGTTCATCTGGGCAGCGGGTTCGCGCCGTGGCGGACGGACGATCTGGCCGCTGACCTGGTCTCGACGTCCGCCGAGGTGGGGATCACGCGCAGTCTGGTGTCCACTTTGGGCACGGACAGCCTGCTGTCCCATCCGGACCCGGACGAGCTGAGGGCGGCGAACCGGATCACCGCGGCGGCGGTGGCCCGGTTCCCTTCCCTGTCCGGGGTCGTCTATCTGTCGCCCGAACACCCTCGGGAGTCACTCGACGAGCTGAACCGGTGGGTGGCCGACGGTCCGTTCGTCGGGGTGAAGCTGTGGATCGCCATGCGGGCCGATGACCGGCGGCTGGATCCGTTGGTGGCGCGGATGTGTGAGCTGGGCGTGCCTTTGTTGCAGCACGCCTGGTACAAGACGGTGGGCGGGACGCCGGACGAGTCCACGCCGGCCGATGTGGCGGTGCTGGCGTCCCGGCATCCGGAGTTGACCATCCAGATGGCGCACCTGGGTGGGGCCGGGCGGCGCGGGGTGGCGGACATCAAGCCGTACCCGAACATCGTGGTGGACACGAGCGGCGGCGATCCCGTACTCGGCGAGGTGGACCACGCGGTGGCCGAGTTGGGCGCTTCGCGAGTCCTGTTCGGATCGGACGCGCCGATCCGCGACCCGGCGACCGCGTTGTCCAAAGTGCTCGGTTCCGGTCTGTCCGAACTGGAGCGCCGGCTCGTGTTGTCGGAGAACGCTCTCCGCGTCTACGGTCGGTTGTCGTGATCGACGTCAGTTGCTTTGTCGGTTCAGGTCCTCTCGGGTCGGCTTCGGCGACGGACCTGGAGTCGATGCTGCGCCGGTCCGGGGTGACGTCGGCGGCGGTTTCGCCGATGGCCGGACTGTTCCAGTCGGACCCGGCGACCAACTCGGTGGTGTTGCCGCCGTTCTTCCGGCTGGTGCCCATTGTGGACCCACGGTGGCCGGTCCTTCCGTCGCATGTGGTCGGTCATGGCGCCGTGCGGATCACGCCGGCCAGCCACGGATATCCGGCATCGGCGGCGATCGGGTTGAAGGAGTTGTGCGGGGAGCTGGGCGTGGTGCTGGTGGTGCAGCTGCGGATCGCCGACCCCCGCAACCTGCCGCCGGACCTGGACCTCGGCGACGTGCCGGACGTGATGCCGCTGCTGCGTGCGGCGCCGGCGGTCCCCGTGGTGGTGGCGGGGGCGCGGGTGGGTGAACTGCCGGCTCTGCTCGAGGTGCCGTCGGTGCACGCGGAACTGTCGTTGGCGGAGGAGCCGGACGTGCTGCGCCGCGCGGTGGCCGCATACGGGGCGGACCGCCTGCTGGTGGGGACGCACGCACCGTTCCTGACCCCGGCGGCGGCGCGGCTGAAGGTATCGGCGGCGAACCTGTCGGCAGCCGACCTGGCGGCGGTGACGCGGGGCAACGCGACGAGGCTCGGCTTCTGAGATCTCGGACAGCCGACCACCGAGCGTATCGATCAAGACGAGTGATCGCCGCAAGTTGACTACATCGAGTGATTAGAACTCGCTCGATGTGGTATTCCCAGGACGCACCGAACACGAGCCCGCTCCGGCGGGCAGATGGGAGGTTCGTGATGGGGAAGTTCGGGAAGATTCTCGGAACCGTGGTGGGTTCGGCGGCTCTCGCCGGCACGGCATTGCTCGCTTCGCCGGCCACCGCACAGGCAGCGCCCACTCCGTGCACTCCGCGGGCGGACGCGTGCGTCGACCTGAGCACGAAGACTTCCTGGCTGGTGGAGAATGGCGTGGTGACCTACGGCGCCGTTCCGATCGCCATCGGCATGCCGGGTCACGAGACACCGACCGGCACGTTCGAGGTGACCTGGAAGAACATCGACCACTGGAGCCAGAAGTACGACGCGCCCATGCCGTTCGCCGTCTTCTTCACCTCCGGCGGAGTCGCGTTCCACCAGGGTGACCTGAGTACCCAGTCGCACGGTTGTGTCCGGTTGATCCGCGAATCGGCCGAAATCTACTTCAACGAGTTGCAGCCGGGTGACGTGGTCGAGGTAGTCGCCTAACGTTTGTCTTCGATTGTGGGCCGAACTCGCGGGTTCGGCCCACGGGCGTGCCGATTTCGGCGGCGCCCAATGGGGGAGAGGAAGTTCGGCAGTGGATTCCGGACCTGCTTTATTACTCGGCGGTCGCTATCGGCTCGGACAGGTACTCGGTCGCGGGGGCGCGGCCACCGTTTACGAAGCCTTCGACGTGGCCCTCGGCCGTCCGGTGGCCGTCAAGTGCTTCCGTCTCGGCAGCAGTCGGTCGAGCCTGCACCGGTTCGGTGTCGAGGCCCGTTTGTTGGCCAACATGTCCCATCCCGGCCTGGTCACCGTCCACGACGTCAGCCTCGAGGGTGAGCAGCCCTACCTGGTGATGCGACTGGTCACGGGCGCCACGCTGCGGGAGGTGCTCGACGAGGGGCCGCTCGCGCCCAAGGCCGTGGCCGGGCTCGGCGCGCGGCTGGCCGACGTCTTCGCCTACGTCCACACCTGCGACGTCGTGCACCGCGACCTCAAGCCGTCGAACGTGTTGATCGACGAGTCCGGGGCGCCCTATCTGACGGACTTCGGATTGGCGAGGGCGTTGAGCGCCGCCCACGTCACGCCGTCCGGTGAACTGGTGGGCACGGCCGCCTATCTCGCGCCCGAGCAGGTGGCCGACGCCGGTGCCGGGCCGCCTGCCGACGTCTACTCGCTCGGTCTGGTGCTGCTCGAAAGTCTCACCGGTGAGGCCGAGTACCAGGGGACGACCGCCGAGGTGGCGGTCGCACGGCTGTCCCGCCGGCCCCGCGTGCCCCATTCGCTCGGGCCCGGCTGGCGATCCGTGCTCACGGCCATGACCGAACGCGATCCGGCCGACCGGCCGACGGCCGCTCGCTGTGCGGAGTTGCTGGCCGCCATCGCCGAGGGCCGAGCGCGCACGAGTCGTCGACCCGCCCAGGTCGGACTCGTGGTGACCGCGCTGGCCATGGCCGCCGCCGTGGCGATTCCCGTGGTGGTGGTGCCGGGTGGCGTGCCCGGGCAGCCCGTCGGTGAGCCGATCAGGGAGCCGCTGCCGGAAGCTCGCCCGCCCGTCGGTCTCGCCGCGTCGCTGGGTGCCGCCGAGGCGGTGGTGGTCGCTCCGCCCGCTGTCGCGGCGATACCGCAGCCCGCGCAGGTGACCGAGAGCCGGGACTGGCGTTGGGGCGGTCATGGGGGATTCGGCCGACACGGCAGGCACGGCGGTCGGGGCCGGTAGCCGACCGGCCTATGCTTCTGGCCCTCCCCACCCGGACCAGGAGGCAGCGTGTCGACCAACGAGGAACTCGTTCAGACGTTCACCGAGCTGGACCTGAACGCCGACGGCCAGATCACCATGAAGGAATTCACGGTGGCCATGTCCGCCCGCGGCGAGTCGATCACCGAGGCGGAGATCGAGTCGATCTTCGCCGACGCCGACACCGACAAGGACGGCCGGATCTCCCTGTCCGAGTTCACGGCCGCCTGGAACAGCGCTGAGGTGCAGTAACTTCTGAGCCGTTTGACCGTTGTGCTCGATGGGTACAACGGTTCGGACGGAGGGAGTTCGCGCGATGGAATCCGAACCGGCCGGACTTCTCGGGGGTCGCTACCACCTCGGGCGCGAGTTGGGCCGCGGCGGCACGGCCACCGTGCACGAGGCGGCCGACGTACTCCTCGGCCGTGCGGTGGCCGTCAAGCGCTTCCGCGTCGACGGCACGTCCTCCACCGTGTACCGGTTCGCCGTCGAGGCCCGTCTCCTGGCGAACCTCTCCCATCCCGGGCTGGTCACCGTGTACGACGTCTGCCTCGACGGCGACCGGCCCTATCTGGTGCTGCAGCTCGTCACCGGGACCACGCTCCGGAAAGTCCTCGACGAGGGACCGCTCGCGCCGGACGCCGTCGCGCGGCTCGGGGCCCGGCTGGCCGACGTGCTCGCGTACATCCACTCCTGCGACGTCGTGCACCGCGACCTCAAGCCGTCGAACGTGCTGCTCGACGAGTCCGGCGTCTGCTATCTGGCCGACTTCGGTGTGGCGAGGGCGCTGAGCGCCGCCCACCTGACCGCGTCCGACGAGTTCGTCGGCACGGCGGCCTACCTCGCGCCCGAGCAGGTGACCGACACCGACACCGGGCACCGGGTCGACGTCTACGCGCTCGGTCTGCTGCTGCTCGAGTGCCTCACCGGCCGGACCGAGTACACGGGGACCACGGTCGAGGCCGCGGTGGCCCGGCTGACCCGCAGGCCGCGCGTGCCGGCATCGCTGGGGTCCGGCTGGCGTGCGGTGCTCACCGCCATGACCGAACGGGATCCCGCCGACCGGCCGACCGCCGCGCGCTGCGCCGAGCTGTTGGGGGCGCTCGCCGAGGATCGGCAGGTCACGCGGACGCTCCCGGTCATGCGCCGGCCGCGACCCGTGCTGGTCGGTCTCACGGTGGCGGCGCTGGCCGCGGCCGCTGCTCTGGTGGCGCCCGGGGTCGTGGCGCCGACCAGCGTGCCCGGCCGGCCGGTGGGTGAGGCCGTGCCTTCGGTCAGCCCCGGGACCACCACGCCGCCTCCTGCCGAGGTTCCCGCCGTGGCGCCCGCGCCCGGGACGGCCGAACCGCCGCCGCCACCGCCGCCTGCCGAAGAGCCCGAGCCGCCGGGTGAGGGCCACGGTAAGGCCAAAGGTAAGAACAAGGACAAGGACAAGAACTGATTTCGCGTGCGGTAATCGCGGTTCACCCGAACTAATGCATTTACCAGTGACCGGTCGCCGCATTCTGTTGCCGGCGGTGTAATGGCCTCATGATGGCTCGTCAGATGGTCGCGCCTCCGCCCGATCGCCGGACGACCCGACCGGGGCCGTTGCTGGGCCTGCTGGTGGTCGGGTCGTTGATTCTCACGAGCGTGGCCGACGTGCCACGTGGTGCCGGGCCGGCCGAGGCCGCGCCCGCCGTGGAGGAACGGCCGTCGAAGCCCGAGTTCGCGCCGGATCGCTCCGCGGACGAGCCGAAGATCGTACGGGTGACCGCGCCGGAACGCACCCGGTCCGCGCCGGTGCCGCCGGCCGTCATCCCGGGCACGGCGATGATCGCGTACGAGGAGGCCGCGTCCGCTGTGGACTGCGGGCTGCACTGGTCGGTGCTGGCCGCCATCGGCCGGGTGGAGTCGAATCACGGCCGGTTCGGCGGCACGAACGTGATGGGTGACGGCACGGTCGCGCCGGCCATTCGCGGTATCCAGCTGGACGGCCGCGCGGGCGTAGCCACCATCCACGACACCGACGGCGGCCGGCTCGACGGCGACCTCGAGTACGACCGGGCGATCGGCCCCATGCAGTTCATCCCGACCACCTGGCAGAAGTACGCGGCCGACGGCAACGGCGACGGCCTGGCCAATCCGGACAACATCTACGACGCCGCGCTGGTGGCGGCCAGGTACCTGTGCGCCGACGGCGCCGACCTGCGGGTGCCGGAACAGCTTGCCGCGGCCGTGTTCCGGTACAACCGGTCCGAGACCTATGTGGACATGGTGCTCCTGCTGGCCGAGCACTACCGGAACGCGCGGCTGATCGTCGAACCGGTGATGGGTGAGCTGCCCCGGCCCGCGCGGCCGGTGGTCGGTACTCCCGCCGTCCCGCCGGCTCCGGTGCCGACTCCCGCCGAGACGGCTTCGGTGTCGGCCACTCCACCGCCCGCGCCCACGCCCACCCCGTCGGTGTGTCCGTCCACAGACGATGCTGCGCCCAGCGTGCCGCCGACCGACGCCGCGACGCCCGAACCGCTGCTGCCGTTGGTGGCGGGGGTTATTGAGGGGCTGGTGGGCTCCGCCTCCACGCCGGCATCCACAACCTCCACCACGCCATCCACAGCTCCGCCCTCAGCGGACTGCTGAGACCAAAAACTGTCGGTGTGCGCGACTAGAATTAAATTCAGGGGACCCTGGACCGCTTTTGTCGGTGTTGTCTGACAACATCGAACCGGAGCCCTGTGCTCCCGTCGGGCAGGCGGGTGCGGGCGCTGGGCAGGTGCGGGTAGCGGGTGCGCCTGATGGGTGCCGCCGAGCACCGCCCGGCCCGCGAACACACGCCAGCCCTGATCGACAACGACGACGAGATCGACGATCCCGACACCGAGATCGACGAATCGCCGACACCGAGTATCGCGATCGATGAGAACGCGATGCTCGACCGCATGCGGATCGGACGCGATGTCGGGTCGGAACCGCGATGTCGGGGTTGGGAACCGCGATGTCGGGGTCGGGAACCGCGATGTCGGGGTTGGGAACCGCGATGTCGGGGTTGGGAACCGCGATGTCGGGGTCGGGAACCGCGATGTCGGGGTCGGGAACCGCGATCTCGACGACGACAAGCCGCCCGTGCCGGGCCCGCGTGCGGTCGAGACGAGGTCGACGTACCCGGAGGCGTGCCATGTGGGTGCCGCCGGGCGGGTGCGCCGAGTGGGTGTGCTGGGTGGGTGTGCGTTGGGTGGGGGCGGGTAGCGTCGGCGCGTGCGGCGGCGGTTGGTTTTCCTTGTTGTGGTCCTGGTGGCTCTTGGGTTGCTCTTCGGGGTGCCCTGGTGGCTGCTCGTTCTTGATCCGCAGTGGGCGGCCCCTGTCCAGATCGCCGGCACCGTCGTCTTCGGTGGCGCAGTGGTGGCGCTTCCCCATCCTCATGTTCCTCGGGCACAGTTCGCGCGGGCTCGACTGGGCCGCGCGCATCGCGGACACCACCCTCGGCGTCGTCTGGGTCCTGTTCGCCTGGTCCGTGCTCGGTGCCGTGCCGCGGATCGTGCTCGCCATCGTCGGGGTGGACGACCCGCAGCGGTCCAGGATCGTTGCCGGGATGGTCGTCGCGATCACGATCGTCCTCGTGGCCTGGGGAGTTCGGGAGGCCATGCGCACGCCTCGGGTTCGGAAGACCGAAGTCACCCTGCCGCGGCTGGGGCCGGGCCTCGACGGGACCACGGTCGTCGTGCTCGCCGACACCCACTACGGGCCCATCAACCGCGCACGGTGGTCGGAGCGCATGGCACAAGCGGTCAACGCACTCGACGCCGACATCGTCTGTCACGCCGGGGACATCGCCGACGGGACGGTCGACAAACGCCGCGCACAAGCGGCGCCCCTCGGGACCATCCGCGCCGGGCTCGCGCGCGTCTACGTCACCGGCAACCACGAGTACTACGGCCAGGCCCAGTCCTGGCTCGACCACCTCACCGAGCTGGGCTGGCAGTCCCTGCACAACCAGCACGTGGTCGTCACCCGCGGCGGCGACCAGTTGGTACTGGCCGGCATCGACGACATCACGGCCAGCCACTCCGGGCTCGCCGGTCACGGGGCCGACCTCGCCAAAGCCCTTGCCGGGGTGGAAGAGAACCTGCCCGTGCTGCTCGTCGCGCACCAACCCCGGCAGGTCAAGCAGGCCGTCGAGGCGGGCGTCGACCTGCAGGTCTCCGGCCACACCCACGGCGGGCAGATCTGGCCGTTCCACTACCTGGTGCGCACCGACCAGCCGACCGTCCAGGGCCTCAGCCGCCACGGCGACCGCACCCAGCTCTACACCAGCCGGGGAGCCGGCTTCTGGGGTCCGCCGCTTCGGATCTTCGCCCCCAGCGAGATCACGCTGTTGACGCTTCGTGCGCCCCGCTGACCCGCCGGAGCCCGACCGCCGCGCAGGCGAACACGAACACGCCGAGCGCCATCAGCTCGACGGGCGGCGGCGGAAAGGGGAGCAGCAGCCTCATGAGCTGCCCTGGCACGAACGACACCGCGAAGACCGCCAGCGCCAGCGCCACCACCCGAGTGCGGGCGAGGATCAGCCAGACCGTGCCGCCGGCCAGCAGCATCCAGACGGTCGGCCACATCGAGGCGGTGATCTCCCACGGCAACATCAGCCACACCGCCGCCAACCCCGACCCCGTCAGCATCACCCACCACCACGGCGCGGCCCGCGGCAGTGGGGCCTCACGGTGGAAGCCCACCAGCATGCAGCCGGCCGCCACCCAGAACGGCAGGTTCACGGCGAATGTCACCGGCATCCAGTTGAACGCGAACAGCAGGCTCTGGACCACCGACAACACCACGGCGACCCGAGCCGCCCTCCGGTGGCCGGTGATCAGCAGCACGATCGGTGCCATGGTCAGGGCGTCGGACGCGAGCGCGAACGCGAGATTCACGTCGCCCATCGACGAGCGGGCCCGCACGATCCACACCGCGTTCGGCATGGCGACCACGAACTGCGCCAGCAGGCCCAGCACGGCGACCAGTCGGACCACGTCACCGGCCGGACGGGCCGAGGCGAACCGGGAGCGAACGGCCAGGCCGACCGTCGCCCGGACCTCCGCCCAGCCGGGACTGCCGTGCTCGAGGTCCAGGTCCGCGTCGGGCCGGTCGGCGCGTTCGGACAGGAACGTGTCGACCATCTCCTCCTCCCGTGAGGCGCGGTACCAGGCGGGGAGCACACGCAGCAGTCGCCGGTAGCGGCGTTCGAGGGGCGTCATGCCAGCAGCCCCCGGGTCCGCAGGGCGGCGTTCGCCGCGTGGGCGTTCGCCGTGAGCCGCGCCGTCTCGGCCGCCAACAGCGACAGCCCAGAATCGGTCGGGCGGTAGTACCGCCGCAGCCGGCCCTGGTGGACCTCCTCGCGGTCAAGCTCGATCATGCCGTCGGCTGACAGCCGGTCCAGGACGCCGTACAGGGTTCCCACCCGCAGTTCGACCCGGCCCTCGGACAGCTCACGCACCGTGCTCACGATCGCGTAGCCGTGTTGCGGCTCGTTCGTGAGGGCGGTCAGGACCAGAAAGGCCTGCTCAGACACGCTCATGTCGGCACTATATATCGGCTCGCGAAGTATTGGCTAGAGCCAGTCCCGCCGCTTGAACATCACGTACAGGAAGCCGCCCAGCAGCAGCATCACCGCCGTGGACACCCAGAACCCCCACACCTGGCCCGACCCGGGATAGGGAACGTTCTGGCCGTAGAACCCGGTGATCGCGGTCGGCACGGCGATGATGGCCGCCCAGCCGGTCACCTTCTTCATGATCAGGTTCAGCCGGTTGCCCTGGACGGCCAGCTGGGTCTCGCGGATGGTGGTGAGCTGCTCGCGCAGCGAGTCGGTCCAGTCCGACGCGCGCCGGACGTGGTCGAGGATGTCCTGGTAGTACGGGGCGAGCGGCCCGTCGACGAGGTCGTGCTCGCCGCGCGTCAGCGGTGCCACCACCTCGCGCATGGGCAGCACCACCCGCCGCAGACCCGTCAACGCCCGACGCGCCGCCAGCAGGCCGGGGCCGTCCGCGTGGGACTCGAACACCAGGTCCTCGAGCGTCGCCACGCGGTCGTCCAGGGTCTGCACGGCGTCGTACTGGCTGTCGACCACGACGTCGAGCAGCCCGTACAGCAGGAAGCCGACACCGCTGCCGGCCAGCCGTTCGGCGCTGTCCCATCTGGCCTTCACGGCGTCCAGGTCGAACCCGTCCTCGTGCACGGTCACCACCGCGTTCGACGTGACGAAGACGCTCACCTCGAACGTGGTGAGCGCGTAGGTCTCCGTGTCGAGCCGGACCGCGTTCGCGCTGAGGAACAGGTGCCCGTCGTAGCTGTCGAGCTTCGGCCGCTGGCCGGCGTCGACCGCGTCCTCCACCGCCAGCTCGTGGAGGCCGAGCGGATCGCCCACCCGGCCCAGGTCCCCGGCGTCCACGTCGAGCCACACGACGGCGTCTCGATCCTTCAGCCGGCCGGCGATGTCCTCGGCGGGAAATCCCTCGGCCTCGAGCACGCCGTTGCGGTAAAGGCGAGAGCGGGTCACGAACCTAGAGTGTCACAGCGTGCGGGTCCCAGTCGGCCGGCAGCGCGGCCGGTCGGTCCACTGTGGAGTCGACCGTGCGGAACTCGCCCGCGTTGGCCGAGTCCGCGATGGCCGTCATGGCCTCCAGTACGTGTTGGCCGAGCGCACCGGTCGCCCGGTGCGGCACTCCGGCCCGCAACGCCCTCGCCAGCTCCAGCACGCCCAGGCCCCGGCCGACGGTCGAGCCTTCGATCGGCAGGTCGCGCCAGTCGGTGCCGTCGTGCAGGCGCAGCGGGCCATCGAACGTGTTGGGGTCGGGCAGGCGCAGCGTGCCTTCCGTGCCGGTCAGCTCGAGCAACGTCTCGGGGACGGGGGAGTCGAAGCTGAACGTGGCCGAGGCGCTCGGTCCGGCCGCGAAGTCGATCAGCGTCACCAGGTGGGTGGGCACCTCCACGTCGAACTCCGTGCCGGCCAGCGGGCCCGACCCGATGGTGCGCTTCGCGTGGGTGAGCCGCCCGACGGCCGCCACCCGCGTCACCGAGCCGAGTGCCGCGATCAGCGCGGTCAGGTAGTACGGGCCGATGTCGAACAGCGGGCCGGCGCCGCGCTGGTACAGGAACGCGGGGTTCGGGTGCCAGCGCTCGGGACCGGGTGACCGGGTGGCGGCGACCGCCGCGATCGGCGTGCCGATGAGACCCTCGTCCACCGCGCGGATGGCCGACTGGAGGCCGCCGCCCAGGAACGTGTCCGGCGCGCTGGCCACCGCCAGACCCCGCGCGGCCGCCGCTTCCAGCAGCTTGGCGCCGTCGTCGGGCCGCAGCGCGAGCGGCTTCTCGCCGTAGACGTGCTTGCCGGCGTCGAGGGCGGCCATCGCCACCTCGACGTGGGCGGCCGGGATGGTCAGGTTCACCACCACCTCGACCTCACCGATCGCGAGAACCTCCGCGAGGGTGCCCGACACCGGGACGCCGTGCTTGTCGGCCACCGTCCGCGCCCGGTCGGTGTCGAGGTCGGCGATGGCCAGGACCCGCACGTCGGGGAACGTCGTGAGGTTGGTCAGGTACTGCTCGCTGATCACTCCGGCGCCGACGATCGCGACGCCGACCGGCCCGGTCTGTGTCGACGATTCGCTCGCAAGCTCGCTCATAGAGCCTCCACGTACGCGTGACTCTGGGCCAGCGCCTCGAAGATGTCGGTCTCGCACTCGTCCAGCTCGACGATGCGGGCCGCGTTCGGGGCGGCCGCGAGGATGGCCGGCACCGGCATGGCACCCGCACCGACCGCCACGTGCGGCTCGCCCTTGCGCACCGGGCCGTCCTTCACGTGCAGCGCCAGCACCCGCTCGCCCAGCCGTTCCAACAGGGCCACCGGGTCGGCGCCGCCGACCGCCGCCCAGTAGGTGTCGATCTCCAGGAAGATCTCGGGCGCCAGATGGTCGACCAGCGCCTCGATCGCGTGGCGGCCGTCGATCTTCGGCTCGATCTCCCACCAGTGGTTGTGGTAGCCGAGGCCGATGCCGTGGCCGGCCGCCTTCTCGGCGATGCCGTTGAGCACGTCGGCCGTGCGGCGCAGCCCGTCGACGTCGGTGAAGTCCTCCTCGGGGATGCCGCCCGGGATGATCGCGTGGGTCGCGCCGACCGTGGCGATGGCGTCCAGCACCTCGGTGGTCCGCTCCGGTTCACGCAGCAGCGCGTAGGCGTGGGTGAACGTCACGCCCAACCCGAGATCGTCGAGCACCGCGCGGAACCCCGTGGGGTCGGCCGTCGGATCGAACGGCTCGACCTGGTCGAAGCCGATGTCGGCGAGCCTGCGCAGGCTGCCGTCCCGATCCCGCGCCATCTCCTCGCGCAGTGTGTAGAGCTGCACGCTCGTCATCCGTAACCCCTCAGCCTTCGTCCGGTTCGATGGTCAGCTCCACCGAGTTGATCGAGATTCCCCAGCGGGCGGTCTCCGCGCCCAGCGTGTTCTGCACAGCCTGTGCGATCGCCCGGCGCGACACCAGCGCCCCGCTGGCGGGTCGATCTCGTCGATCTCGTCGGCCACCGCGGCCAACCTGTTCCCGCAGGTCGATCCTGGCCCGCACGTGGTCCACCAGCGGGATCCGGAAGTGCGGACCGGCCTCCGCGACCCGGTGGAACCTGCCGTTCCGCTCGATGACCGCGGACTGGGCCTGGGGCACCGTGAAGACGCCACGGGCCAGCAGCACCACCAGGAGCAGGCCGACGACGGCGGCCACGATGATCTCGGTCATTGCTGCGGACAGTACTTCACGGGTTCCCCGATTCGGAACCGGTTTCGGCGCATCTCACGTGTAAACAATGTTTGACATCGTGTCGGCAATGCTTGACACTCGTCGGTGTCAAGTTTCTTTTACATCGGGAGTGTGCGCCGTGGCGTACGAAGAGAAGCGCGCGTGGATCATGCTGGTGCTCTCGCTGATCGGCGGCGCGGTCTATGCGATCGTCGTGCTCGGGCGAGTGGGGGACGTTCCGCTGGCCGAGGTGCCCTACGTCGACGCGATGCTGTGGACCATCGGCGGCGGCATCGTGACGGGCATCGTCCTGACCATCGCGGCCAGCATCGGCCTCGACAAGGACGAGCGCCGCAAGGACCAGCGGGACCGGGAGATCGAGCGGTTCGGCGAGATGGTCGGCAACTCGTTCCTGGTGATCGGCGCGCTCGCCGCGATGGGCATGGCCATGGCCGAGTGGGCGCACTTCTGGATCGCCAACGCCGTCTACCTGGGGTTCCTGCTGTCGGGCCTGCTCAGCTCGGTGACCCGGATCTTCGCCTACCGCCGGGGGTTCCAGTCGTGGTGAAACCGACCAGGGTCACCAACTCGATCCGAGCGCTGCGGTTCGAGCACGGCGAGATGACCCAGGCCGACCTCGCGAACCGGATCGGCGTGACCCGGCAGACGGTGATCGCCATCGAGCAGGGTCGCTACTCGCCGTCGTTGGAGATGGCGTTCCAGATAGCCCACGTGTTCGGCGTTCCGTTGGAGAGCGTTTTCCAGTACCCGGAAGGAGAGTCGTCGTGAAGGCGATCGTTCAGGACAGGTACGGCCAGACCGAGATGCTGGCCTTCGAGGACATCGAGCGGCCGGCGGTCGGCAAGAACGACGTGCTGGTCCGCGTGCGCGCGGCGGCCGTCGACGCGGGCACCGTGCACCTCATGACCGGCAGACCGCTGTTGATGCGCGTCATCGGGCTCGGCTTACGCGGGCCGAAGGGTCGGGTGCACGGCATGGACCTGGCGGGCGTGGTGGAGGCGGTCGGCGCGGACGTCACCCGGTTCGCGCCGGGCGACGAGGTGTTCGGCGTGGCCAACGGCTCGCTCGCCGAGTACGCGGTCACGCCGGCCGACCGGCTGGTGCCCAAGCCCGCGAACGTCAGGTTCGAGCAGGCGGCCGCGGTCACGGTCTCCGGGCTCACCGCGCTGCACGCGCTCCGGGCGGGCGACGTGCGGGCGGGACAGTCGGTCCTGGTCATCGGCGCGGCCGGTGGGGTCGGCACGTTCACCGTGCAGCTGGCGAAGGTGGCGGGCGCGGAGGTCACGGGCGTGTGCAGCACCACGAAGCTCGACGTGGTGCGCGCGCTCGGCGCCACGGCCGTCGACTACACGCGGGAGCACTTCGCCGGCGGACGGCACTACGACCTGATCGTCGACATCGCGGGCAACCGGCCGCTGTCCGTGCTGCGGCGCGCGCTCACGCCGAAGGGCGCGCTGGTGCTGGTCGGCGGCGAGGGCGGGCCCGTGCTCGACGGGCTGGAGCGCCTGCTGCGGGCGTTCCTGCTGAACCTGGTGGTGGGGCAGCGGTTGCGCTCGATCATCTCGGTCACCCGGCAGTCGGACCTGGTGGAACTCGCTGGTCACCTGGCGTCCGGCACGGTCGCGCCCGTCATCGACCGGACCTTCGCGTTGGTGGAGGCACCCGGCGCCATCCGGCACGTGGCGGGCGGGCACGCGCGGGGCAAGGTCGTCATCAATGTAAGTGAACAGCGTTGACTTATTAACGAAACAACGTTCTACTAAGTGTGTGGACATACGGCTGAGCGTCAACGGACGCGATCACGAGCTAGACCTCGAGCCTCGGGTGAGCCTGCTCGACGCGCTTCGTGAGCGACTCGAGCTGACCGGCACCAAGAAGGGCTGCGACCAGGGCGCCTGCGGTGCATGCACGGTGCTGGTGGACGGCGAGCGGGTGTTGTCCTGCCTGGCGCTCGCCGTCCAGTACCGGGACCGGGAGATCACCACCATCGAGGGCGTCGACCACCCGCTGCAGGCGGCGTTCGTCCGCCACGACGGCCTGCAGTGCGGCTACTGCACCTCCGGTCAAATCTGCTCGGCCATCG
This sequence comes from uncultured Actinomycetota bacterium, assembly GCA_963825445.1. Taxonomy (GTDB): domain Bacteria; phylum Actinomycetota; class Actinomycetes; order Mycobacteriales; family Pseudonocardiaceae; genus Actinophytocola. The sequence continues at coordinate 272,495 of CAWGTM010000011.1, read as the reverse complement.
GGATGCTGGCCGAGCACGCCGGGACTCCCCTGTCCGACGAGGAGATTCGCGAGCGGATGAGCGGCAACCTGTGCCGCTGCGGTGCCTACAACGGGATCGTGGCGGCCATCCGGGAGGTGGCGTCGTGAGCGAGCTTGCGAGCGAACCAATGTCACAGGAGCGCCGCGAGCGGCGTCCCGGAGCCTGCGAGGGGACGTCGTGAAGCCGTTCGCCTACCTCAGTCCGCCGGACGTGGCGACCGCCGTGCGGATGGTGGCCGACGATCCCGACGCGAAGTTCCTCGGCGGTGGCACGAACCTCGTGGACCTCATGCGCCAGAACGTGGTCCAACCGTCCACTGTGGTCGATGTGAGCAGGTTGCCGCTGACCGCGGTCACCGAACTGCCGGACGGCGGACTCCGCATCGGCGCGCTCGTGCGCAACAGCCACCTGGCGGCCGACCCGCTGGTCGGAGAGCGGTATCCCGTGCTGTCGCAGGCGATTCTCGCCGGCGCGTCCGGGCAGCTGCGCAACATGGCGACCGTCGGCGGCAACCTCCTGCAGCGCACGCGGTGCCCGTACTTCACCGACCTGGCGTCCGAGTGCGCGAAGCGTGAGCCCGGTGCCGGTTGCGCGGCGGCCGGCGGGTTCAGCCGGGGGAGTGCGGTGCTCGGGACCGGCACGGCGTGCATCGCCGCCCACCCGTCGGACCTGTGCGTGGCGCTCGCCGCGCTCGACGCCACGGTCGAGGTGGAGAGCGTCCGCGGCGTGCGACGCATCCCGTTCGGCGAGTTCCACCGCCTCCCGGCCGACACCCCGCACCTGGAGACCACGCTCTCCGACGACGAACTGGTCACGGCGGTCGAGGTGCCGGCGCCAGTCACTCGGCTGTCCGGCTACCGCAAGGTGCGTGACCGCGCGTCCTACGCGTTCGCCCTGGTGTCGGTGGCCGCCGCGCTGGAGGTGCGCGACGGCATGGTCGCGGTGGTCCGGCTCGCGCTCGGCGGCGTCGGCACGAAACCGTGGCGCGCGGTCGAGGCGGAACGTGTGCTCACCGGCGCGCCCGCCACGGCGGAGTCGTTCCGCGCGGCCGCCGAGGCCGAGCTGGCGGATGCGGTCACCACACCGCACAACGAGTTCAAGGTCGAGCTGGCGAAACGGGTCATCGTGTCCACTCTGGAGGGTCTGGCATGACGCAGGTGACCACCCGGCCGGCCGCACCGACCGGGATCGGCGCGCCGGTCGACCGGCTCGACGGCACGGCCAAGACCACGGGCGCCGCCCGCTTCTCGGCCGAGTACCACTACGCCGGCCTCACCCATGCCGCGCTCGTGCACGCCACGATCAGCCGCGGCACGATCGTCGCGATCGACACGGCCGCCGCGCTCGCACACCCGGGCGTGGTCGCGGTGCTCACGCACGAGAACGTGCCGACGCTGACACCCACGCCGAAACCGGGCCTCAACCTGAGTTCGCTCGCGCCCGGCACGCTCGTCAACTACCTGAACACCGACCAGGTTTTCTGGGACGGCCAGCCGGTGGCCGTGGTGGTGGCCGACACGCTCGACGCGGCCCGTCACGGCGCGTCCCTCGTGACCGTCCGGTACGAGTCCCTTCCGTCCAGTGTGGACTTCGTGGCGGCCGAGAGCGAAGCGACGCCACAGAAGTCCAACGCGTTGATGAAGACCGGAGAGCGCAAGGGCGACGCCGAAGCCGCGCTCGCCGCGGCACCGGTCACGGTCGACGCCCGCTACACGACCCCGCCGTACAACCACAACGCGATCGAGCCGCACGCCACGACCGCCGCTTGGGCGGGCGACCGGCTGACCGTGCACGAGGCGACCCAGTCGATCACGTACGTCCGCGCGCACCTGTCGAGCAAGTTCGGCGTGCCCGCCGCGAACATCCGGGTGATCTGCCCGTTCGTGGGCGGCGGGTTCGGCGGCAAGAACTCCGTCTGGCCGGGCACCGTGCTGGCCGTGCTCGCGGCACGCGTGGTCGGCCGGCCCGTGCGGCTCGCGCTGACCAGGGAAGGCGTGTACCGCACGGTCGGCGGCCGCGCGCCGTCGACGCAGCGGGTGGCGCTCGGCGCGACGGTGGACGGCGGGCTGACCGCGGTCGTGCACACGAGCACCACGCGGCTGGGGCGGGCCGGCGGGTTCGGCGAGCAGATCGTGTCGATGACCAACCACCTCTACGCGGCCGAGACGATCCACACCCAGCAGCACCAGGTGACCCTGGACGTCGGGGCGAACACCGCCATGCGCGCGCCCGGCGAGTCCATCGGATCGTTCGCGCTGGAGTCCGCTGTGGACGAACTGGCCCACACGCTCGGCATGGACCCGGTGGCGCTGCGGATGCGCAACGAGTCCGACCGCAGTCCCGTGAACGGCAGGAAGTTCACGCATCGCAAGCTGCGGGAGGCCTACGCGCTCGGTGCCGAGAAGTTCGGCTGGGCCGACCGTTCCTCGGCGCCCGGGTCCATGCGGGACGGTCGCTGGCTGGTGGGCATGGGTGTGGCCACGGCGTTCCACCCGTCGTGGCAGATGGCGTCGAACGCCACCGTCCGGCTCGACGCCGACGGCACGGTCCTCGTGCGATCGGGGTTCCACGAGATGGGGATGGGCGCGGCCACCGCACAGGCCCAGATCGCGGCCGACGCGCTCGGCGTGCCGGTCGACGCGGTGACCGTGGCCTACGGCGACTCGGACCTGCCGACCGCGCCCGGCGCCGGCGGGTCGATGCAGACGGCGAGCGTGGCGGCCGCCGTGCTGGCCGCGTGCCGCAAGCTGCGCAGGAAGCTGGGTGACGGCGACCCGGTGACGCTGCTCGTGCGTTCGGGCAAGCCGTTCGTCGAGGCGAGCGTCGGTTCGGAGAGCCGGCTCGGCGGGATCGCCAGCATGGCGAAGACCCTGAAGCTCGTGATGGATCGGCGGCGGCACCTCACGGCCGCGTCCGGCGCGCACTTCTGCGAGGTCCGGGTCGACGCGGACACCGGCGAGGTGCGGGTCACGAGGTGGGTCGGCGCGTTCGACGTCGGCACGGTGATCAACGCGAAGACCACGGCCAGCCAACTGCGTGGCGGGATCGTCATGGGTCTCGGGATGGCGCTTTCCGAGGAGACGCTCGTGGACCCGCGGACCGGGCGGATCATGAACCCCAGCCTGTCGGAGTACCACGTGCCGGTGCACGCGGACGTCCCGCCGATCGACGTGCACTGGCTCGACGACCCCGACCCCACCATGCCGCTCGGCCTGCTGGGTGTCGGTGAGGTGGGCATCGTGGGTGCGGCGGCGGCCGTGGCGAACGCCGTGTTCCACGCGACCGGGCGACGGGTGCGTGACCTGCCGATCACCTTGGACAAGTTGTTGTGAGAAAGCACGTAGGGTGCTTGGCGAGATGGAATTCCAACGCGCCCGGAGCCCGGAGCACAAGCAGCAGCGGTACGACGCGATAGTCGCGGCCGCGCGGGAGCTGGCGTCGCGGCACGGGGTCCGCGGCGTCAGCCTCACCGACATCGCGGCCGAGGTCGGCATGCACAAGTCGGCGCTGCTGCGGTACTTCACCACCCGCGACGAGATCTACCTGCGCATCGCGGTGGAGGACTGGGCGGACGCGTCCCACGCCATCAGGACGGCGCTGGCCGACGCCCCCACCGGGTCGATCGAGGCGGTGGCCGACGCGTTCGCGTCCGCGCTCGCCGTGCGGCCGCTGTTCTGCGACCTGCTGGCGCACGTGCCGCTCAACCTGGAGCGGACGGTGCCGCTGGAGTCGGTGCGGGAGTACAAGCAGGCGGTCATGCCGGCGGTCGAGGAGATGCTCGGGTATGTCCGGGTGGTGCTGCCCGACCTGAGTGACGTCGACCTGCTCGACCTGACGCTCACCACGTCCGCGGTCGCGGCGGCACTGCACCAGCAGGCATATCCGCCGCCCACGCTGGCCCAGCTGTACCGGGAGCACCCGGAACTCGGGCACTTCGACCTGGAGTTCGCGCCGACGCTGCGGCGGATCGTCGAGACCTATCTGAGGGGACTGCGTGGCTGACCTGCACTCGATCGCGTCGGAACTGGGCAGCGGCTTCGTGTCGAGCAGACCTCTCGCGGGCGGCTTCTCCCACTCGACCTCGCTGGTCACGCTGACCGACGGACGGGTGGTCGTGCGCTCCGGTGGAGCGGCGCCCCGGGTCGAGGCGGCGGTGATGGACCTCGCGCGGGGTCACGTGCCGGTGCCGTCGGTGCTGCTCGTGCGCGACGACGTGCTGGTGATCGAGTACGTGGCCGGTGAGCTGCTGGACCCGTCGTCCTTCGACCTGGGGCTCGAGGTCGGCCGGGTGGTGGCGGCCATCGGTTCCGTGCGGTTCGACCGGCCGGGCTTCTTCGCGGGTCCCGACCTGGCGGTCGCCCCCGAACGTCCGTGGTCCGCGCAGCTGGTCGAGGTGGTCTCGTCCTGTCTGGCGGCAACGTCCCGATTGGACACGTCCACTCGGGACGCGTGGCTGGCGCTGTGTTCCGAACACGCGCCGGCACTGTCCGCAGTGGACGGCCAGGCGCGGCTGGTGCACGCGGACGTCAACCCGAAGAACATCCTGGTGTCGGGCGGCCGGGTGGTTGCGGTACTCGACTGGGAGTTCAGCTACGTCGGCTGCCCGTACGGCGACGCGGCGAACATGCTGCGCTTCGACTCGGCCGGCCCGTTCGGCGACGGCTTCCGCGAGGGTTTCGGCCTGACCGACGAGGCCGCGTATCTGGGCCGGGTGCTGGACATGTTCGCGCTGAGCGACCTGCTCACCCGCGACGCGTCCAACCCGATCGCAGACCGGGCGGCTGAGGTCATCCGAGATTGGGTGCGGACCGGAATCCCTCGCTAGGATTCGTGCACATCGTTAGCACACTGGCATCGTCACGGCCCTGACATCGGGCTATTCTCCCTCGCAAGTGGAGTCGGGGCCGGAGTGCTGGGGGTAGTTGGTTTGCGGTCCTTGATTCTTACCGTCCTGAGCACGGCGCTGGCCGCCGGTCTGATCACGGTCGCCGGTGCCACCGCGCCGGCCGCGCCGGCTGCCGATCCCGTGGCGTCCACCTTCACGTCCGTGGCACCCGTGCGGGTGTTGGACACGCGGACCGGTCCTGCGATCGGACCCGGCGGCACGGTGACCCTGAACCTGTCCTCGCGGCTGCCGGCCGAAGCCACGGCCGTGGTGATGAACGTGACGGGTGTGGCGATGACGGCGCCGACCTACGTGACCGCGTTCCCGGCGGGCTCGCCGCGGCCGGGCTCGTCGAACCTGAACCTGGTCACCGGAGAGACGCGGCCGAACCTCGTGACCGTCGCAGTTGGACAGAACCGGTCGGTGGTGCTGTACAACGACAAGGGCAACGCACACCTGATCGCCGACCTGGCCGGGTACTACCGGCAGGGTGCCGGTGACCGGTTCACGCCCCGGCAGGCCCAGCGGATCTTCAGTACCACCATCGGCGCGGGCGGTACGGCCGTTGTCGACCTGTCGACCCGGGTGCCGGCGTCGGCCACCGCCGTGACCGTGAACCTCACGGGGGCCGGGCCGACCGCCAACACCTTCGTGACCGCGTTTCCGGCCGGCACGACGCGGCCGACCACGTCGAACCTGAACCTGGTGGCCGGCCAGGTCTCGCCGAACCAGGCGGTGGTCCAACTCGGAGCCGGACGCAAGCTCAGCCTGTTCAACGCGTCGGGCAGCGTGCAGGTGATCGTCGACCTGTCCGGTTTCTACACGCCGGAGTTCGGCGCGGTGTTCACGCCGGTCGTGCCGGCCCGCGTGTACGACACCCGCAACGGGACGGGCACCGAGAACGCTCAGGTCGGTCCGGTCCCACCCCGCACCACGTCGTGGTTCTACCCCGGTGAACCGGTGCCGGACACCGCGATCGCCGCCGTGGTGAACCTGACGGGTGTCGCGCCGGCCGCCACCTACGTCGGCGTGCAGGCTTCCCTGGCGACCGGCGACCACGAGACCTCCGTGCTGAACCTGGTGGCCGGGCAGACGGCCGCGAACCTGGCGGTGGTGCCGGTGACGGCGGACAACACGAGCGCCCGCAACGGTTTCTACAACCACAACGGCAACACCCACCTGATCGCCGACCTGGCCGGCTACTTCTGGGTCCCCGCGGTGTCGTGCGGGACGGACTGCGCGTCCGTGTGGGGCGGCGACCTCGGCACGTTGGGGATCGGGCGGACCACGTACTACTCGCTGACCCCGACGCCCCTGTTCGGCGTGCCGGGCCTGCGGGCCGCCGACAACCAGGTCGCCCTCAGGTCGGACGGAACCGTCTGGACGTGGGGCGACAATCTCAAGGGCAAGCTCGGCAACGGCTGGTTCGGTGGCGACTCCACGGTGCCGGTCAAGGTCCACGGACTGACGAACATCGTGGCCGTGGCCGACGCGGGGTACGGGAAGCTGGCGCTGCGCTCCGACGGCACCGTGTGGGCCTGGGGCGGCTGGATCCTCGGCCGGACCGTCCCCTCGGAGACCGCGGTACCGCTCCAGGTGCCCGGACTCACCGGCGTCATCGGGGTCGCGGCCGGCGTCGGCACCGCGTACGCGTTGCGCGAGGACGGCACGGTCTGGTCGTGGGGCACCAACGGCACCGGCCAGGTCGGCATCGGCAGCGACGCCTCCTACGTCTACGCCCCGACCAAGGTCGTGGGCCTGGCGGGGGCCACGGCCATCTCCGGAAGCGAGGGCAGCGCCTACGCCGCACTGTCCGACGGGACGGTGTGGGCCTGGGGATCCGGCGCCGACGGGCGGCTCGGCAACGGCACCACCGGGACGAACTCGCGGGTGCCGGTGCGGGTTTCGGGCCTCACCAACATGACCGGGGTGGCCGCCTCGTACGGCAACGGCTACGCGGTCCGCTCGGACGGCACCGTGTGGTCCTGGGGCGACGGCAGCTTCGGCCAACTGGGCGACGCCCGAGACTGCGGCTTCGACCCGTGCCACTCGGCGGTGCCCGTCCGAGTGTCGAACCTCGGCGGTGCGGTCAGCGTGATCGGCCTGGTCAACGGCGGCATGGCCCTGGACGGCGCCGGCCGCGTCTGGGCGTGGGGCGCGAACTCGAGCGGCGAACACGGCAACGGCACGAACGTCGGCACCCTCGTCGCGGCCCAGGTGCCGGGCCTGCCGGCCATCGAGGCGCTCTACAGCCGTGACTGGGGCGGAATCGTCGTTCCCAGTTAGGACCGAATTTGTCCTAACTGGTCCCTACCCTGGTGGACATGGACATCACACCCTTCCGCATCGACATTCCGCAGGCCGAACTCGACGAGCTGCGTCTGCGGCTGACCAACACCCGTTGGCCGGCCGAGTATCCGGGCGCCGAGTGGAGTCGTGGCGTGCCGGTCGCCTACCTGCGCGGGTTGGTCGACCACTGGCTCACGAAGTTCGACTGGCGTGCGCAGGAGGCGGCGCTCAACGAGTTCCCCCAGTTCACGACGGAGATCGACGGTCAGCGGGTGCACTTCCTGCACGTGCGGTCGGAGCGGCCGGACGCCGTGCCGATGGTGCTCACCCACGGGTGGCCCGGCTCGGTCGCGGAGTTCACGAAGGTGATCGGCCCGCTTGTGGACGCCGGGTTCCACCTGGTGGTGCCGGCCCTGCCGGGGTTCGGGTTCTCCGGGCCGGTGTCCGAGCTGGGGTGGAACCACAAGCGGGTGGCGGCCGCGTGGGCGTCGCTCATGGCGGGGCTCGGGTACGAGCGTTACGTCGCGCAGGGCGGCGACATCGGGGCGGCCGTCACGCGTGAGCTGGGCGTGATCGACGCCGACCACGTGCTGGCCATCCACGTGAACGGCGGGCTGTCGTTCCCCATGATCGAGGGCGAACCGCCGGCCGACCTCACCGACCGGGAGCGTGCGCGGCTGGCGCGGATGGCCGAGTTCATGGCCGGGCCGGGCTACTACCTGCAGCTGCACGCGGCCCGTCCGCAGACCGTGGCGTACGCGCTCACCGACTCGCCGGTCGGCCAGCTGGCGTGGATCGTCGAGCGGTTCAAGGAGTGGACCGACCTGTCGCGCGAGCTGCCGGAGGACGCGGTCGACGTGGACCAGATGCTCACGAACGTGTGCATCTACTGGTTCACCCGCACGGCCGGCTCGTCGGCCGGCATGTACGCGGAGGACGCGGCGGTGTGGGGTTCGCCGCAGCCCAGCACCGTGCCGGCGGCCGTCGCGCAGTTCACCGTGCAGGACATCGCCATCCGCCGCTACGACGAGGTGGACAACAACGTCGTCCGCTGGACGGACTTCGACCGCGGCGGCCACTTCGCGGCCATGGAGGCGCCGGACCTGCTGGTGAAGGACGTGGTGGAGTTCCTCAGCTCTCAGCGCCCGTGATGTGCCGGGCGTGGGCAACCTCTCGTGCCGTCCGGGCGTGTGGGTACTGAGGCACAGGTACGCTGCACGGCCGGGGGGCAGGCAGCCAGAGGTTTGGACGGATCATCAGCGTGGACAGAAGTGCGGATACCGTCGTCTTCGCGCGCGTCGACGACGAGACGCCGACGGAGCGGATCGAGGCCGTCCCGGCGCGGACCGGATTCCGTCCCGACATCCAGGCGCTGCGGGCCATCGCCGTGCTCGCGGTGGTGGTCAACCACCTCTGGCCGGAGTGGCTGCACGGCGGCTACGTGGGCGTGGACGTCTTCTTCGTCATCTCCGGGTTCCTGATCAGCTCGCACCTGGACCGTGAGATCACCAAGACCGGCGGTGTCCGTCTCGGCCGATTTTACGCCCGCCGGATCAGAAGGCTCCTGCCCGCCGCGTTCGTGGTCCTCGGGTTCAGCCTGGTGGCGGCCTACTTCCTGCTGCCGTACCCGCGCTGGGAGGCGACCGCCCAGGAGGCGTTCGCCAGCGCGCTGTACTGGGAGAACTGGCTGCTCGCCGCCAACTCCGTCGACTACTCGGCGGCCAACGAGGCGGCCAGTCTCGTGCAGCACTACTGGTCGCTGTCGGTGGAGGAGCAGTTCTACCTGGTCTGGCCGCTGCTGTTGCTCGTGCTGTTCAAGGTCCGGCGCCGAAATGCCCAGGTTGTGGGCATCGCCGTGGTGGGGGCCGCGTCGCTCGGCTACAGCATCTACTTCACGCAGGTGTCGCCCAACGAGGCGTACTTCGTGACGCCCGTGCGGGTGTGGGAGTTCGCGCTCGGCGCCCTGGTCGCGCTGGCCGGCGCGCGGCTCACGCTGCCGAAGATCGCCGCAGGGCTCGCGTCGCTCGCGGGTTTCGTCATGATCATCGGCTCGGCCTTCGTCTACGGCCACGGCACCGAGTTCCCCGGCTACCTGGCCCTGGTCCCCACGGTCGGCACGGCGCTGGTCATCGTGGCCGGCACCCGCCCGGGCCGCCAGTGGCACTCGGCCGTCACGTCGGCCGCTCCCGTGCAGTTCATCGGCAACATCAGCTACTCGCTGTACCTGTGGCACTGGCCGCTCATCATGATCGCGCCGTTCGCCCTCAGCGACCTGCTCGACACCGGCAAGCTGGGCCCCGAGCACCTGTGGGGCGTGCTCGCCGTGTCGATCGTCCTCGCCTACCTGTCGAAGGTGGTGGTGGAGGACCGCGGCATGTCGTGGGGGCCGCTGACCCGCAGCACCAAGCTCACGTTCACGGCCATGGTCGTCGGGCTGGTGGCGGTCAGCGTGGGTGCCTCCCTGCTGACCTCGACCTACGACCGGCAGGTCGCGCAGGCCGAGCGCCAGGCCGAGGTGGCCGCCAAGAAAGCGGCCGTCGACCCGTGTCACGGCGCGTCGGCCATGATCGAGGAGAACGACTGCGAGGACCCGCTCGGCCCGGCCACCGTTCCGGTCATGGGCCCGGCCAACGAGTACTGGGCCACGCCACCGGAGTGCGAGCAGATCGACAAGTACCCGGCGGCCGGCAAGAAGACCACGTCGATCTGCGACTTCAGCGACGGCGCGAAGGACCCGGAGATCGTCTGGCTGGTCGGCGACTCCCACGCCCAGCAGTGGCAGGGCCCGCTGCTGGAGATGGCCCGCGAGCGCAAGTGGCTGTTCAAGTTCAGCCTGCTCGGCGGGTGCCCGTTCGCGAAGATCGACTACGCGGGGTTCCGCACGGTCGCCCCGGAGGAGGCCACCAAGGCGTGCACCGAGTGGACCGAGCGGATGACCGAGGTGGTGGCCGACGACGAGCCGTCGGCCGTGTTCGTGTCGTTCTACGCGCGCCAGGAACGCGCCGACGACGGCAGCGACCGGTCCCAGGCCGAGCAGTACCGCGACGGCCTCGAGCCGTACTGGCGCACGTGGAACGAGGCAGGCTCGCGGGTGGTCGTGCTGGCCGACCCGCCGCTCAACGCCGAGGTCCGGGCGCGTGACTGCGTGACCCTGAACGTCGACGACCCGCTGGCCTGCGCCGTCGACCGGGAGCTGGCCCAGCCGCCCGACCCGCTGGTGGAGGCCGCCCGCGAGACCGACGTCGAGAACGTCACGCTCGTGGACCTGACGGAGTACTTCTGCGACGAGCGCCGCTGCTACGCGGTGGTCGGCAACGTGGCCGTGTACTTCGACTCCGACCACCTGAACCTGGAGTTCAGCCGCAGCCTGAAACCCATGCTGGTCGACGCACTGGCATGAAACCGGCGGGGTGGTGGCGCGCGTCCCAGTGGGCATGCGGAACCTACTGATCGTCCCGATCGTCGCCGCGCTGGCCGTGGCGCCCCTGTTCGCGGGGCCTGGGGTGGCCGGTGCCTGCGCCTGCGGTGCGGTGCTCACCGACGAACGCCTCGTGGCGGTCCAGGAGACCGCGCTGGTGGAAGTCGCCGGCGGTACGCAGGCGATCACGCTCAACATCGCCACCGAGACGCAGGCGACCGAGGCCGCGTTCATCATGCCGGTGCCGGCCAGGGCGGAGTTCACGCTCGCCGACGGCGCGGTGTTCACCGAGTTGGACGAGATCAGCGCGCCGCGGGTCGAGTACCGCGACGTCGAGAAGCCGGACGGTGAGGGTGCGGGCGAGGCCCCACCCGGGTCGGGCGTGACGGTCACCGACCACGTGGCCGTCGGGCCCTACGACGTCGCCCAGCTCACGGGCACCGACTCCGGTGCGGTCGCCGGCTGGCTCGCCACGAACGGCTTCGACCTGCCGCCGGACCTGGCGGGCGCGCTCACGCCCTACCTGGCCGAGGGCTGGCTGGTGGTCGCCGTGCGGCTGACCCCGGAGGAGGAGGCGGCGACGTTCGAGGGCGGGCTGCCGCCCATGCGGTTCACGTTCCCGGCGACCGAGCCCGTGTACCCGATGCGGTTGTCGGCCACGGCCGAGTACGCCCAGCCGTTCCGTCTGTACGTGCTGGCCGACCACCGGATGAACATCAGCAACCCGGCACCGGGGGACGATGAGGCGGAGCTGACCTACGCCGGCTGGGTGGCGCCCGGCGACCTGGCCGACTATCCGGTGGTCGCGGAGCTGGTGACCGAGCGGCGGTTCCTCACCCGCTACGACGCGTCCTTCAATCCGACTCTTCTCACGGACGACATCCACCTGACGCAGGCAGCGGCGGATGACGCCTACCGCGCGGTGGTCGTGGAGACCAGGTACGTCAACGGCTCGCTGTTCGGCGAGATCGTGTGGTGGGTGCTGGGAATCCTCGCGGTGCTCGGGCTGTTCATGTGGCTGCTCGCGGTCTCGACCCGACGAGTGCGCCACTGAACCCCGAGCTTGATCAACGGGGGCTGTGGCCCGCAGTCGATCTTGATCGCCGGCCGATCGGTGCGCCGGACCATCCGATCGCCGGCCCCAAGCGCGGTTCGTCGCGGTCGCCGGAGCAGGTTGCGGACAGAAGGCTCTTCATCGGCTGATTGGTAGTTCCGCCGCGCAGCGTGTACCCGCTGGGGGGACAGTGCCGTCGATCAAGTACGCCTTCACGTGGCGCGCCAGGCAGCGGTTGCCCAGTAGGTAGGCCGCGTGGCCGTCGCCGTGCCACACCGTTCGGGCGCCCGGGAGCTGGTCTGCCACCCGCTGCGCGCCCCGGTTGGGCGTGTTGTTGTCCAGTTCGCCGATGCCCACGAGCACCGGCGGCAGACCGCGCGTCTTCAGCGGCGCCGGCGGGTAGGACGGACCGCCATCGATGCCCACGCAGCGGCCCACCTGCATCCGCGCGGCTAGCCAGCCGACGCGGGGCGCGATGGCACGCAACCGTTCCTCGATCTCCAGGAACTCCTCATAGGACGGTACGTCCGGCAGGAAGTCGTGGCACAGCAACGCCGGCTGCACGCTGCCGAACGGTTCCGGCGGCAGTTCCGTGGGAAATCGCCCTCCCGTCAGCGCCGCCTCCAGGTCCGGCCAGCGTGGAGGCGTCAGACCGATCAGCACGCCGACCTGGGCCTCTCCGTCAAGAGCGGCCGCGTCCAGTGCGCAGCGGCACCAGTCCTGGAACCGGACCAGCTGCTCCTCCTGCGTGCGCGCGTGATCGGTCAGCCACGTGAGCAGGTCCGGCTGCGTGTGGTCGGCCACCCCGTCCAGGTACATCCGCCCGACCCGCGACCCGAAGTGCTCGGCGTAGGCCTGCCCGTAGCTGGTGCCGTAGGAGTTTCCGACGTACCGCAGCTTCTCCTCGCCCAGCGACTCCCGCAGCGCGTCCAGGTCGTTCGCCACCTGCCACGACGTCAGGTGGGAGTACGCGGCCCCGGCCGCCTTCCGGCAGCTGGCGTCGTAGGCCGCGTTCGCCTCGGCCTGGGCCTGCCAGCCGGCCTCCGTCTGGTCGCGCACCAGCCCGTAGATCGACGGCGCCGGCGCGCACTTGATCAGAGTGTCGTCGCGGCCGAGGCCCGGCGGGTCGAACACCACCACGTCGAAGTCGCGGGCCAGCGCACGCAACGACGGCGGAATCCGGCCGAGCAGGGCACCCGTGCTGTTGCCCGAGCCGAGGTTCACGACCACCGAACCGAGGCGGCGGCCCGACGCCGGCAGCCGGACGAGGTTGACCTTCGTGGTCGGCCCGTCCGGCTCGTGCCAGCTGGCCGGCACGGTCAGCGCCGAGCACTGGACCTCCGGCGAGCAGTCGGTCCACGTCAGCGGTCGGAGAGCGTTCTCCTCCCACGCGTCGCAGCCCGTGAGCGTCCCGACCAGCGCGAGCGCCGTCACGGCGCGTCCCCACTTCATGGACCAGGACGCTAGGACCGGGCCGGGTGGACGCGCGTCGCGCCGGAGCGCGATCTTCGGCGTACCTCTCGGGAGTGACGTTAGGGTCGGCGGCGTGCTGACCAGGTCCTTGTTCTGGGTGGTGCTGGCCGCGGGTGCCGTGATCAGCGCCACCGGCGTGCTGAGCGGAACGGAGGTGCTGGCGGCGTTCCCGCTGTACGCGGTCGCCGGCTGCCACTCGCTGCGCACGAGTGTCATCGCCCTGGGCGCCGCGCTCGCGGTGGTCGCGGTCCTCGGCATCGGCGGGCAGGTGGTGCCCGCCGCGGCCATCGTGATCACCGCCTGGGCGCTCGGCATCGCCAAGCGCAACCACCGCGAGAAGGCGGTGACCGAGGAGCGGCTGCGGCTGGCCCGCGAACTCCACGACGTGATCTCCCACGGACTCGGCGCCATCACCGTGCATGCGGGCGTGGCCAGACAGATCCTGCCCACGCAACCGGAGGAGGTGCCGAAGCTCATCGCTGCCATCGAGGAGTCGGCCCGCGACGGCACCCGCGACCTGCGCAGACTGCTGGACGCCCTGCGCGGCACGGAACTGCCGGCGCCCACCCTCGACGACCTACCGGCCACCGTGGACGTTCGCGGACAGCGCCGGCCGCTACCGGGCAACGTCGAGGAGGTGGCGGTCCGGGTGGTGCGCGAGGCGTTGGCGAACGTGGTGAAGCACGCGGACGGCGCGAACGCGTTGGTGGTGCTGGACTACCGGCCGGACGAACTGCGAGTGGAGATCACGGACGACGGACCCGGCGGCCCGGTGACGCCGGGACACGGGATCACCGGCATGCGCGAGCGGGTGGCCGCGTGCGGTGGCACGCTGACCGTGACGGCACAAGAGCGGGGCGTCCGGGTGACGGCCGTCCTGCCGACGGGGGAGCGTCCATGATCAGGGTGGTGGTGGCCGAGGACCATGCGTTGGTACGCGGCAGTTTCCGGCTGCTCATCGACTCCGCACCCGACCTCGCGGTGGTGGCCGAGGCGGCCGACGGTGCCGAGGCGGTCGATGCCGTGGCACGACACCAGCCGGACGTCGTGCTCATGGACATCGAGATGCCCGGAATGAACGGAATCGTGGCCACGGAACGGATTCTCACCGCCTCGGCTACCGTGAAGGTTGTCATGCTCACCACGCATGACACCGACGAGTACGTCCACAAGGCACTGACGGCCGGCGCGAGTGGCTTCCTGCTCAAGGACATCCAGCCCGACGAGCTGCTGCGCGCCGTGCGGGTGGTGGCCGAGGGCGAGGCGCTGCTGGCGCCGACGGTCACCCGGCGCCTGCTCGCCACGTTCGCCACCAGAACACCGAGCCGCGCACTGACGGGAATCACCGAGCGGGAACGGGAAGTCCTGGTGCTCGTGGCCCGCGCACTGTCCAATCAGGACATCGCGACCGAGCTGGGAGTCAGCCTGCACACGGCGAAGACCCACGTCGGCCGGCTGCTCACGAAGCTCGGCGCGCGGGATCGAACCCAACTGGTGGTACTGGCCTACGAGTCGGGACTGGTGCGGGCCGGCGAAACCTGAGTTCCGCCGGCCCGACAACTCAGAAACCCGTGCAGGTGGCGATCGCGAAGGACCCGGAGGCCGTGTTCGTGGCGGTTTCCTTGCCGTCGATCAGCACTCGGCAGGTCACGGTCCCGCCCACCTCGTCGGCCATCACCACGAGCGAGCCGCCCTTCGCGAAACCCTCGGTCTTCATTTCCTTCGTCCACGGCAGCGTCGTGACGGTCTCCTGGTTTGACGTGATCTCGTCGCCATAGGTGCTGTAGTCGACGTCGGCACTCGCGACATCACCGGAAACCTCGTAGGTGATGGTGCTTTCGCCGGTCGCGTCCTCCACCGCTTCGTTGAACGCCACGACCCAGATGATGCAGATGACCAGGCCGATCACGGAAACAACGAGGCCGGCGATGCTCAGCCCGTTGTTCGTGGCGCGGCCGGCGCGCACCTTGGAGATACCGATGGCCGAGAAGATGATTCCCAGAATGACCAGCGGCCAGGCGATCACGCCGATCAGCGGGATCGGGGAGAAGATCAGGCCGACAAGGCCGAGTACGAAACCTGCGGTGCCGAGGCCGTTGCTCGGCTGGGTCACGGTCGGGGACTGCTGGGTCACGGGAAAGTCCTTTCACGAATGTTGGGCAGGGCGTATCGAAACAGCGGCGGTCCCCGAACCGCGTCGTACGCACAGATGGACTGGGTCATCCGAAAGTCGTCAATCCCCAGTGGCGACGGAGCGTATCGGTTGACGGGTGCACCCATTCGAGACCCGTACCCTCTGCACATGCGTCGTTCTGTGCTCGCTGTCGTGGCGACGGTTGCCGCGGTCGCCCTGAGCGTCCTGAGCAGCCTTTTCGTGTGGGCGGCCGATGACTATGACCTGACGACGAAAACTTTGCACCCCACGGTCCTGGGCACCCTCAGCCTGTTCGTCGCCATCGGCGCGGCCGTCATGTTGTGCTGGCGACACCGGTGGCCGCTGCTCGTCACGGCCATCGCCGTCGTGCCGCCACTGCTGATGCGGGCCGAGGCGTTGGCGGCGCTGATCGCGTTGTCCGCGCTGGCCCTGCACCGCCGGGACCGCGTGTTGTGGGGCATGAGCGCGGTGGTGTTCGCGGCCACCGGGTTCGCCATCTGGCGCGACGCGAGTCGACCGGAAGGCAACACGATCGCCGGTCAACTGATGGGCACGGACACCGTGGTGGCCAAGGTGATCGGCGTCGTGGTGCTCACGTCCCTGGTGGTGGCCATTCCGCTCACCATCGGCATCCTGCGTGGTGTCCGGATCGACCTCGCGCGCCGGGAACGCAACGAGCGGGAACTGCGCGACGAGGTGACCAGGCAGGAGGAGCGGTCGCGGATCGCACACGAGATGCACGACGTCCTCGGGCACCGCCTGTCGCTGCTTTCGTTGCAGGCCGGGGCGTTGGAGGTGAACAGCTCACCGAAGACCGGGGAGGTGGCGCGCACCGTGCGTACCACCGCGCGTCAGTCCCTCGAGGACCTGCGCCAGGTGATCGGCGTGCTGCGCGACGGCCGCGAGTTCGCCACCCAGGAGCCGCCGGTGCCGGAGCGACCGCAGCCAACACTCGTGGACCTGCCGGAGCTGGTGGCGAACACGCGCCGGGCCGGGCTGCCGGTCAACCTCACCGTGCTGTTGGACGGGGCCGGCGCGGCGCCGGCACCGCTCAGCATCGCCGTGTACCGGATCGTGCAGGAGTCGCTCACGAACGTGCTGCGCCACGCACCGGGCACGGGTGCGGACGTGACCGTGCGGGGCGGTCCCGGCGCCGGCTTCACGCTGGAGGTGGTGAACCCGTTGCCCGCCACGGCACCCGCGGAACCGTCGCCGGGCGGCGGCACCGGGCTCACGGGAATCGCCGAGCGGGTGGGGGTGCTCGGCGGCAAGGTGAGCCTCGGCCCGACGGAGGAGAGGTTGTTCGCGGTCCGCGCCTGGCTGCCTTGGGACAACCAATAGCATGTGCGGGTGATTCGGGTGCTGCTCATCGACGACGACCCGATGGTGCGCACCGGTCTGTCGCTGATCCTGGGGAGTGCCGACGACATCGACGTGGTCGGCGAGGCGTCCGACGGCGATGAGGCCGTCCGGCAGGTCACGGCGCACAACCCCCACGTGGTGATCATGGACATCCGCATGCGCCGCATGGACGGGCTGGCCGCCACGGCCGCCGTGACCGCACTGGCCCGGCCGCCGCGCGTGCTGGTGCTGACCACCTTCGACCTCGACGAGTACGTGTTCGACGCGCTCGCCGCCGGCGCCAGCGGGTTCCTGCTGAAGGAGGGCTCGCCGCAGGAGATCATCGACGCCGTGCGGATCGTGGCGGCCGGCGAGATGATGTTGGCGCCACGCACCACCCGCACGCTCATCGGCCATTTCGTGCGCGCGCGGGCCAATCCCCGGCGCCAGCGGGCGCAGGCGTTGCTCACCACGCTGAGCGACCGCGAGCGGGAGGTGGTGACCGAGGTGGCGCGCGGCAGGTCCAACGCGGACATCGCGGCGGAGCTGTTCCTCAGCGAGGCCACCGTGAAGACCCACATCACCCGGGCGTTCGCCAAGATCGACGTGGCCAACCGGGTGCAGCTGACGATCTTCGCCTACGAGGCGGGCGTCGTCACGCCCTGATCACTCGCCCCGCATGGCGCGGCGGATGGCCTCGAGCTTGTCGCGCCCGGCCTTCTCGCGGGCCTCGAACTGCTCGTCGACCGACTTGCCCTCGGGTGTGGCGTCGGCCAGCTCGGCGGCGCCGACGGACGTGCCGACCTTGTTCTCGATCCGGTCCCGCACGTAGTCGAACGTGGGCACGCCACCGTCGGTGTAGTCGAAGGCCGGCGCCACCGGGTCGGGATCGGGGACCGTGGGCCCGGTCGTCTTCTCGAGCGCCGTGTTCTCCTCGACCACCTCGGCGTCGAGCACCGGCTCGGGCTGCTTGTCCTCGCTCATCGGTCCATTATGCGCGCGATCCGCGGGCCGTGTGGCCGCTAGGTCAGCAGCGCACGCAGTTCGCGTTTGAGGATCTTGCCGGCCGCCGACACGGGGATCTGGTCGACCAGGCGGACCTCCCGCAACCGCTTGTACGCCACCACCTGCTCGTTGATGGCGGCCATGAGCCCCTCGGCCGTCACCGACGGGCCGGTCGGCACCACGAACGCCACGGGCAGCTCACCCACGTCGGCGTCGGGCTTGCCGACCACGGCCGCTGCCAGGACACCCTCGTGGGCGGCCAGCAGTTCCTCCAGCTCACGCGGGTACACGTTGTAGCCCTTGTACAGCAGCATGTCCTTGATGCGATCCACAATGGACAGGTAGCCGTCCTCGTCCAGCACGCCGATGTCGCCCGTGTGCAGCCAGCCGTCCACCAGCACGTCGGCCGTGGCGTCCGGACGGTTGTGATAGCCGACCATCACCTGCGGTCCCCGGATGCACACCTCGCCGCGTTCCCCAGGAGCCACGGGCTCGCCGGAAGGCGACAGGATCCGCACCTCCGTGTCGAAGATCGGCACGCCAACGGTGCCGGCCTTGCGGGTTGCCGACCGGTGCACCGGTCCGAGCGTCGCGGCGCAGGTCACCTCGGTGAGGCCGTAGCCCTCGGTCACCACGGCGTCCGGCGCGAGCGCACGCAGCCGGTTGATCATCTCCACGGGCATGGGTGCCGCGCCGGAGGAGATGACCCGCACGGACGACAGGTCCGCGTCGGCGATGGCCGGGGAGTTCAGCAGCGCGGCGAACAGCGCGGGCGCGCCACCCATGGTGGTGACCCGCAGCCGTGTCGCGTCGGCCAGGTAGGCGGCCGGGTCGAGGCGGTCGTGCAGCACGACCGTGAAACCCATGAGCAGCAACGCGTTCAGCCCGGCGATCGTGCCCATCGCGTGGAACCACGGCGTGAGGTTGATGGCGACGGCCGTGCCGAGGCGGGTCGGGTACTCGGCCGGGTCGCCGACCTGGTCGAGCGCCAGCCCGTCGGCGTTCAGCGTGGGCAGCGACCCCGACGACCAGCACGTGTACTGCAGGGTGTTCACCACGACGTTGCGGTGCGGCAGCGCCACGCCCTTCGACTCACCCGTGGTTCCGCCCGTGTAGGCGAGATGGGCGAGGTCGTCCGGACCGACCGACACCTCGGGGGGAGCGTCCGGCTGCTCGGAGCACAGACCGTCCACATCGGACGCCTTGACGGTGAACGTCACGCCCGCGTCGGCCATCTGCCGGGCCGCCGCCTCCGGTGGCAGCAACGGGTTCACCGGTACGAACACCGCGCCCGCCAGGAGCAAGCCGTAGTAGGCGACCGGATACTCGAGACAGTTGGGCATGAGCAGCGCCACCCGGTCACCCGGCCGGACCCCGCGTGCCACCAACCCGTTCGCGCACTGTGCGGCCCGGGCCCCCAGTTCGCGATAGGTCAGCTCGACCCCCGCGCGGGCGAACGCCACCCGGTCGCCGTACCTGGCGACCGCTCCCGTGAGAATGGCACCGACCGGCACCTCCGGGTAGGCCAGCGAGGTGGGTAGGCCGGGCGGGTGGCTCACGGGGACTCCTTCCGGTTGAGACCGCGATCGAGACCGCGGCCGGTGGCCAGCAGTCCCAACGTCAGCTCGAACTTGTCCTGCGCGTTCTGCAGGCTGCGGCCGGTGATCGACTCGATCTGCTTCATCCGGTAGATCACCGTGTTCCGGTGGCAGTACAGGGTTTGCGCCGCGTGGGTGGGTGAGCCGTCGTTCGCGAGCAGCGCGGCCAGCGTCTCCAGAAGGTTCTCCGCGAGCTGCGGCGGCTGGCCGAGCAGCGGGCCGACCGTCTGTTCCACGAGCACCGGCACCACCTCGGGGCTGCCGGCGAGCAGCACCTCGGGCAGCCGGTCGGTGAGCACCACCAGCCGCTGCGTCCCGCGCGGCAGCGACTCGGCCGTCCGGGACGCCAGCAGGTAGGCCCGCGCGAACCCGGCCAGTCCGTCGCAGGACGCCAGCCCGACGCGGCCGGCCACGCAGGGCTGGAGCTGCTCGGCCACCTCGGCCACCGTCAGCCCGTCGCGGGAGACCAGCCCGAAGTAGTTGCCGCCCCGGACGTGCCAGTGCGACGTGATGCCCACGCGTTCGAGCCGGTCGTCCGGCGCGCGCAGCGGCTCGTCGAGCGGGTCGTTGAACGGGGCGACCACACACACCAGCAGCTCGTCCGGACCGAGCCCCAGGTCCTCGCGGGCCTCCTTCGCGAACTCCGGATCCGCGCCGCGGCCCTCGACCAGCCCGTCGAGGAAGCTCTGCTGACGCTGCAGGTCACGGCGCTGCAACCGGGTGCTCTCGCGCCGGTAGGACTCGGCGAGGATCGCGTTCTGCACGTCGAGTGCCGCCCACAGCTTCTGCCCGGCGAACAGCAGCAGGTGCTCGGTGATCTCCACCCGGTGGTCCCAGCCCTGGCGCAGGAGCGCCTCCCACAGGGTGCGGGTGCCGAGCGTGTAGGCGGCGAGCACCCGGTCCATGGGCACGCCCTGCCTGGCGCGCACCCGGCCGTTCTCACGCCACACGTCGATGGCCCGCTGGTCGGGATCGGACTGCCCGGCCATCGCCTGGATGCCCCGCCGGATGTGCTCGCGGGTGCTGGCCCGCAGGTCGGCCTGCTGATCGGGGCGCTGCTGGGACCAGAACGGGTCGCGCTCGATCAGGGTGAGCGTGATGTCGTCGGCGATCGCGTCGGCCTGACCGAGCAGCGACGCCCAGGCACGCTCGATCTCGCGCTCCAACGCGGGCGCGAGCGTGGGAACCCGAGCGACGACGTCCATCACCGCAGCGTGGCACCCAATGCACAGAAGAACCAGCCCGGATTATGGATTTGGGACAATTCGCACCAGGCATTTTGTGCACTGCGCCTATATCGCTCGTCGTGCTGTGCGACCAAAGTGGTGCGCACCACATCCCAGCGTAGGGAGCCAGTGCGTGGCACATTTCGAGATGTCCGGCGTGTCCGTGAAGTTCGGCGGTCTGGTCGCGCTCTCCGACGTTTCCCTCGAGGTGGCGCCCAACCAGGTGCTCGGGGTGATCGGCCCGAACGGTGCCGGCAAGACCACGCTGTTCAACGTGGCCTGCGGATTCGTGCAGCCGGACTCGGGCGTGCTGACCTGGCAGGGCACCGAGCTGCGGCGCCTGCGGCCACACCAGCTCGCCGGCCTGGGGATCTCGCGCAGTCTCCAGGAACTCGGTCTGTTCGACCGGATGACCGTGCTGGACAACGTCATGGTCGGCGCCAACCGCCACGCCACCACGGGGTTCTGGTCGGCGCTCCTCGCACTGCCGCGCCGGGCCCGCGACGACCGGGCGCTGCGGGACCGGGCGATGGCCGAGCTCGAGAACCTGGGCATCGCGGACGTGGCCGCCCGGTATCCCGGGAGCCTGCCCTATCCGGTGCGTAAGAAAGTGGCGCTGGCCAGGGCACTCGCCAGCGAACCGGAGCTGCTGCTGCTCGACGAGCCGGCCAGCGGACTCGGCAACGACGAGATGGCCGAGGTGGGGGAGTTGCTGCGCGGCCTGGCCGACCGGATGTCCGTGATGCTCGTGGAACACCACATGGACCTGGTGATGAGCGTGTGCCACGACATCGTGGTCCTGGACTTCGGCAAGGTCATCGCGCGCGGCGCCCCGGCGGAGATCCGGGCGGACGCGGCCGTGCAGGCGGCCTACCTGGGTGAGGACGTGGTGACCAGTGCTGACGGTTGACGGGCTGTCGGCCGCCTACGGGCCGGTCCGGGCGCTCTCCGACGTCACCTTCGACGCGCCGGAGGGTGAGATCACGGCCGTGCTCGGCGCGAACGGCGCCGGCAAGACCACGTTGCTGCGCACCATCTCCGGGCTCGTCCGGTCGACGTCCGGCACGGTCACGCTCGCCGGACGGGACCTGCGTGGCGTGTCCACTGAGGACATGCCCGGGCTGGGGCTGTCCCACGTGCCCGAGGGCCGCGGCGTGCTGGCCGAGTTGACGGTCGAGGAGAACCTGCGGCTCGGGGCACTCGGTCGCGGCGCCCGCGCCACGAAGGCCGACCTGAAACGCGTCTACGACCTGTTCCCCGTGCTGGAGATCCGCCGCGCCGGGCTCGCCCACGTGCTGTCCGGCGGCGAGCGACAGATGCTGGTGATCGGTCGCGCGCTGCTCGCCCGGCCGAAGGTGCTGCTGCTCGACGAGCCGTCGCTCGGCCTCGCACCGCGCATCGTCGTGCAGATCTTCGACCTGCTGCGCACGCTCGTGCGCGACGAGGGGCTGACGGTCGTGCTGGTCGAACAGAACGCCCGCAGCGCACTGTCCATTGCGGACCGTGGGGTGGTGCTGAACCTCGGCAGGGTGGTGGTGCGGGACGCGGCCACCACGCTCGCGCGGGACGAACAACTCCGCCACGCCTACCTCGGATTCTGAGAGGTCACCCTGTGCAGCAGTTGCTGACCACCGTGCTCACCGGCCTCACGCTGGGCACCGTCTACGCGGCGTTCGCGCTGGCGCTCGTGCTGATCTGGCGCGCCACCCGGATCGTGAACTTCGCGCAGGCACCCATGGCCATGATCACCACGTACGTCGCGCTCGTGCTCATCGACGCCGGATACTCCTACTGGCTGGGCTTCGCGGTCGCGCTGGTGTCCGGGCTCGTGCTGGGCGCGGTGGTCGAGCGGTTCATCGTCCGCCACGTGGCCGGCAAGTCCGAGGTCAACGCCGTGATCCTCACGCTCGGCCTGTTCATCGTGATCCACGCGCTGGCGGCCATCATCTTCGGCTCCCGTTACCGCTCGTTCCCCGCGCCGTTCGGGCTGCGGGGCTTCCAGATCGGTGACACCACGATCGCGTTGACCGGGTTCGGGATCTTCACGATCCTCGCGGTGGCGGCCGTGATGGTCGGGCTCGTGTTG
Organism: uncultured Actinomycetota bacterium; assembly: GCA_963825445.1. Taxonomy (GTDB): domain Bacteria; phylum Actinomycetota; class Actinomycetes; order Mycobacteriales; family Pseudonocardiaceae; genus Actinophytocola. The sequence continues at coordinate 249,944 of CAWGTM010000011.1, read as the reverse complement.
TTGTTCCGTGGCACGGATATCGGCCTGCGGATGCGGGCATCGGCGTTCAACCAGGAGGTGTCGCGGCTGCTCGGTGTGCGGGTCGGCCGGATGCTCACGCTCGGCTGGGCGCTCGCCGCGCTCGTCGGGTCGCTGTCCGGGCTGCTGATCGCCGGTGGCGGGCTCGTCCATCCGTCCTACATGGACGGTGTGGTGGTGTACGGGTTCGTGGCGGCCGTCCTCGGTGGACTCGACAGCCCGGTGGGCGCGGTGGTGGGCGGCCTGCTGCTCGGCCTGTCGCTCAGCCTGGTGAGCGGCTACGTCGGCTCGGAGTTGGTTCCGTTGGCGGCACTGGTGATCCTCATGGCCGTGCTGTTGCTGAAACCCGGCGGCCTGTTCGCCCACGTGCGTGAGCGGAGGGTCTGATGGGCCGCAAACACCTGCTGATCGCCGCGATCGCCGTGGTCGTGGTGGTGCTGGTACTCGAGTCGACCAGCCAGTTCCGCAACGCCCAGTTCGCGTCCATGGCGTACTTCGCGATCGCCGCGGGCGGGCTGACCGTCCTCACGGGACTGAACGGGCAGCTCTCCCTCGGCCACGGCGCTCTGATGGCCGTCGGGGCCTACACGGCCGCGCTCATGTTGCAGGAACGCGAGGGCACGCTGCCGATCGTGGTGATCCTGCTGATCGCGACCGCTGTGACGCTCGTGGTCGGCGCGCTCGTGGGGGTGGCGGCCGCTCGGTTGCACGGCCCGTACCTGGCCGGTGCCACGTTGGCGCTGGCCGTCGCCGTGCCCGGAATTCCCCTGTACTTCAGCGAAACGCTCGGCGGTGAGCAGGGCCTGAACGTGCGCGTGCCGCAGATTCCCGACTGGGTGGCCGACGCCGCGTACTTCGTCACCGGGCAGGAACTGACGTCCACCCGCTACCTCGCCTACCTCGGCTGGTTCAGCCTGATCATCGTGTTCGTGTTGCTCGCCAACCTGTCCCGCAGCCGGGTCGGGCGGATGTGGCAGGCGGTGCGTGACGACGACGTGGCGGCTGAGTTGGCGGGGATCAACCTCGGCCGGGCGCGGGTGACGGCGTTCGTGGTGAGCGCCGGCTGCGCGGGGCTCGCCGGCGGACTCATGGCGCTGTCCGCGCGGATCGCCGCGCCGAGCGGGTTCACGTTGACACTCTCGTTGCTGCTGCTGTCGGCCGTGGTGCTCGGCGGACTCGGCAGCCTCACCGGTGCGCTCGTCGGGTCGGCGCTGCTCGCGTTCCTGCCCCAGGTGGTCACGGGGTTCGGCGAGGACCTCGGGTTCTCCGACGTGCAGGCCGCCCAGCTCGCACCGTTGATCTACGGCCTGGTCACCGTGCTGGTCGTGCTCCTGGCACCGGCCGGCCTCGCCGGTGGACTGCGAAAACTCATCCAATGGAGGCGAAGTACATGAAGCGTTGGCCTGCAGGTGTCGCGATAGGACTGGCGGTGGCTCTCACGGCCGCGTGTGGGGCGGGCGGGCGTCCCGACGACGGTGGCGGTGGTGGCGCCGAAGAGGGCGGCTCGACGGTGGGCGTCACCGACGACAGCATCAAGATCGGCGGACACTTCCCGCTGACGGGCGTGGCCGCGCCGGGGTACAGCGAGATCCCCAGTGGACACCAGGCGTACTACGACTTCGTCAACGCGAACGGCGGCGTGCACGGCCGCAAGATCGAGTTCCTGGTCCGCGACGACGGGTACAACCCGACGAACACCAGCCAGGTCACCAACGAACTCGTGCTGAACGACGAGATCTTCGCCATGGTGTCCGGCCTCGGCACGGCCACGCACGGCGCGGTCGTCGACTTCCTGAACGACGAGAAGGTCCCGGACCTGTTCGTGTCGTCGGGTTCGCTGCAGTGGGGTGACCAGGTGGCCGAGCGCCCCTTCACCTTTGGCTGGCAGCCGGACTACGAGGTCGAGGGCAAGATCATCGGCGACTACGTGAAGAAGAACATGCCCGACGCGAAGATCGGCCTGTTCCTTCAGGACGACGACTTCGGCGAGGACGGCGAGAAGGGCGTCCGGCAGTTCGTGGACGACCAGATCGTCGCGGTGGCCAAGTACTCGTCCGGCAACACCGATGTGGCACCGCAGATCGCGCAGCTCCAGGCGGCGGGTGCCGACCTGATCCTCGGCTTCAACACGCCGTCGTACACGGCGCTGAGCCAGCTGGTGTCGTTGCGGCTGAACTACAAGCCGAAGTGGTTCTACAGCAACGTCGGCTCGGACCCGGCTCTCGTGGGTTCTTTGCTGGCACGGTTCTCGGAGGGCGCGGTGGCCGACGGTGCCAGCCTGCTCGACGGAATGCTGACCACGGAGTACATCCCGGGTGTCGACGCACCGGACGACCCGTGGATGAAGCTGTGGCAGAAGGTCTGGGACGAGCACGGTGAAGGCGAGCTGACCAACTTCCGGGTCTACGGGATGTCGCAGGCCTACACGTTCGTGCAGGCACTGTTGGCGGCGGGCGAGAACCCGACGCGCGAGGGTATCGTGGCGGCGATCGAGGAGAACGGCGCGGACTTCGCCGGCCCCGGTCTGGCACCGTTCCGCTTCACGGGCGACAGCCACCTGGGCATCGCGGGCGCCGCGGTGGTCGAGGTGAACGGCGGCATCGGCGAGTCCCTGACCCCCGTTCTGGTCACCGACCTGGGCGACGCCCCGATCGAAGAGGACGACTCGGCGGCCGGCGACGCGCCGCCGGACAGCGGCATTCCGGAGTAACCCAAACCCGGCGAGTCCCACGTTCAACCCCGCGAGTCCCCCTCCCAGAACACCCGAGTTGGCGGTTCGTGAACCGGCAACTCGGGTGTTCCGGGGTTCGGTGCTGCGAGACGGACCGGGAGACCGGCCTAGTTCGCGCCGTCGACCGGCGCCAGCGACGGTCCTCGCGCCATCCCGCGACCAGTTGGCCGGCCAGGATGCCGAGCACACCAAGAAGTCCGACGACGACGGGTACCCACAACGGAACCTGCGGCGACGTCATGGTTTCGAAGGTAGCCAGTCGTCGTCGCGCCGGACGTGGGCTGTTCGGGTGACTAACGTTCGGGTTCCGCGTGGGGTTTGCCCTTGAGTTCGTGGAAGCCGGGGGTGTTGGCCATCGTGGCGACGGCGTCCCACAGGCGGCCGGCCGCCTCGCCGCGGGGGATGGCCGAGATCACCGGGCCGAAGACCGCTCCGCCGTCGACCGCGATGATCGGGGTGCCCACGTGGGTGCCCACCAGGGCGATGCCCTGCGCGTGGGATCGGCGCACCGCCCCGTCCCACTCCGGGCCCGCTGTCGCCAACTCGCGGGGGAGGTCGGCGGCGGCCAGGGCCGTTTCGAAGTTGCCGATCCAGTCGGGAGTTTCCTCCTGGGTCCACATCGCCGTGTAGAACCGGCCCAACGCGGCCGAACCGTGCTGCTCGCGGACGGCGGTGGCCACGCGCACCGGCACCCACAGGTAGCCCTCCGGATCACCTTCCGGGTCGTCCTCGCGATGTTCGTTCAGCACCGACAGGCTCAGCAGTCGCCAGTCGATCTCGATCGGGCGGACGGTCGCGGCCTCCACCAGCCATCGCGACGTGGTCCACGTGTACGGGCACGACGGGTCGAACCAGAACTCCGCGATCATCTCGCCTACATTGGTTCTCGTGGGAGCGTCGGCGGCGGACAAGACTCTGGTGGTACTCGAGGCGTTGGCCGACCACACGGGCGTCGCCGACATCGCCAACGCCACGGGACTGCCCAAGCCTACCGTGCACCGCATCCTGCAGACCCTCGTCCAGCACGGGTTCGCCCGCTCCGACGGCAAGGGTTCCTACGTCGGCGGCCCGCGCATCCTCAGTCTGGCCGGCCGATTCCTTCAGCGGCTGGACATCGCCGAGCAGGTCCGGCCCATCCTGCGCGACCTGCAGGAACGCACCGGTTGGACGGTGCACCTGGCGCTGCTGTCGGGCGACGAGGCCGTTTACGTCGCCAAGCTCGAGGGCGCCAACCCCTACACGCTCGCCTCGCGCGTCGGCATGAGTCTGCGGTTGCACTGCACGTCCATCGGCAAGGCCATTCTCGCGACCATGTCCGACGACGACGTCGTCGCACTGCTCGCGCGCGTCGGCATGCCCAAGCGCACCGAGCACACGGTGACCGACCAGGCGAAGCTGCTCGCCGACCTCGCGATCGTCCGGACCCGCGGCTACGCCGAGGACCACGAGGAGAACGAGGCGGGCGTGTGCGCGGTCGGCGCCGCCGTGTTCGACCACACGGGCGCCGTGTTCGGCGCGGTGTCCGCCGCGGCTCTTGTGCACCAGGCGGCCGACGCCCGCGGTGCGCTCGTCACCGACGCCGCGGCGGCCCTGTCCAGGAGCCTCGGCGCTCGCTGAGAGTGACCCGCTTCACATCTTGGGCGAATTGTGCCACTATGACCGCGCAAAGATGGAACACCATTCCGTCAGGTGGAACACATGCGACTGGTCCCTCCCGAAGAGCTGCGTGACCTGGCCACGGCGATCCTCGCCGCGGTCGGGACGCCGCCCGAGCAGGCGCGGGTGGTGGCCGAGTCGCTCGTGCGCTCGAACCTGCTCGGCCACGACTCCCACGGGGCTCGCCGGCTGATCACCTACGTCGCGGATGTCCACAAGGGACGGATCGACCCACGGGCGGTGCCGGAATCCGAACGCACGAGGCCGGGCACCGTGCTCGTGCACGGTCGCCGCGCGTTCGGGCAGCTCGCCGCCGGTCACGCGGTGACCGAACTGCTTTCCGTGGCCACCGAACACGGCAGCGGCGTGGCCGCCATCAGCGACTGCAACCACGTCGGCCGGCTCGGCGAGTACGTCGCCACGCTGGCCGAACACGACCTGGTGGCGCTCGCGTTCGGCAACGCCGACGCCACGGTCGCGCCCTTCGGCGGCCGCGAACGTCGGCTCGGAACGAACCCGTTGGCCTGGGCCGCGCCCCGGACCGACGGCCCGCCGGTGGTCATGGACTGGGCCACCTCCGGTGTGGCTGAAGGAAAACTGGCGGTGGCCAGGGACCGCGGCGAGCAGGTGGCCGGCGGACTGGTGCTCGACGCGGCCGGCCGGACCACCACCGAGCCGGCGGACTTCTACGACGGCGGCGTGCTGCTGCCGTTCGGTGGGCACAAGGGTTACGGCCTGAGCGTGCTCATCGAGATCGTCGCCGGGCTGGTGTCCGGCACGGGCATCGGCAGCATGCCCGACTACCGAGGCGACTTCGGCACCGTCCTGATGGCGTTCGACATCAGCGCTTTCCTTCCGGTGGCCGACTTTCGCGCGCAGACCGAGCTGTTCTGCCGGCGGCTCAACGAAACCCCGCCCGCGCAGGGACATTCCGAGGTACTCGTACCGGGCGAGCCGGAGGAGCGCGTGCTCCACCAGCGAGCCCGCGACGGCATCCCGATCGCCGACGTCACCTGGCGCGACCTACACACTCTACTGAGGACAGAGGAGGAGCGGTCATGACCTGCCTTGTGTCGAACTCACATCGTCAAGCCGCGCAGACGCTGCACGAACCGAGCGGCCGCCAACCGCACCTAAGGGGAACGGGACGAACCGGCGGTCACCAACCCATGGTGACCACGAGGGAAAAATTCGGGGAGGCGGCACAGTCATGACTCGGCCAGCCGTCAACGACGACGGAACCGTCGAAGACACCAACCCCACCGAGTTACGCCGTGTGGTCGCCGCGTCGGTCGTGGGCACCGCGCTCGAGTGGTACGACTTCTTCATCTACGGGTTCGCCGTCACGTTGGTGTTCAACGAACTGTTCTTCGTCACCGGGGATCCGGCCACCGGCGCGATCGTCGGGTTCGCCACCTTCGGCGTGGGGTTCGCCGTCCGCCCGCTCGGCGGGTTCATCTTCGGCCACCTGGGCGACCGCATCGGTCGCAGAGCGACACTGGTGCTCACCACACTCGTCATGGGTGTCTCCACCGGCCTCATCGGACTGCTACCGACCTACGAGAGCATCGGCATCGCCGCGCCGATCCTGTTGACGGTGCTACGAATGTGCCAGGGACTCGGCGCGGGCGCGGAGTTCGGCGGCGCGAGCACCCTCTTGGCCGAACACGCCCCGCCGAAGCGCCGAGGGTTCTTCACCTCGTTCGCGCAGACCGGTGTCCAAATCGGACTGTTGACCGGCACCATCGTGTTCCTGCTGGTCGAGTCGCTCGGCGAAGAGACGGTCCTGGCCTGGGCGTGGCGCATCCCGTTCTGGTTCAGCTTCCTGCTGATCGCGGTCGCCCTGTACGTGCGGCTGCGGGTGGCCGAATCGCCGGTGTTCCGCAGGATGGCCGCCCAACAGACCACCGTGAAGCTCCCGGTGTTCGACGCCCTGCGCCGCTACCCGCGCAACTTCCTCATCGGCATCGGCGCGCACATCTGCGACACGGCGGTCGTCTACATCTACGCCACCTACAGCCTCACCTACATCACGAAGACCCTCGAGCTGGACCGCTGGGTCGGCCTCACCGGCGTGATCCTGTTCAGCGTCGTGGTGATCGCCCTCCAACCCGTATACGGCGCGCTGTCCGACCGAATCGGTCGACGGCCGCTCAACCTGTTCAGCGTCGTGTTCACGGCGGCGTTCGCGTTCCCGTTCTTCCTGATGCTGGAAACCCGCGAGCCGGTGGTGATCTGGGCGGCGCTGATCGTGGCCACCTCGCTCGGATTCGCGCCCATGATCGCCGTGCAGCCGGCGTTCTACGCGGAACTGTTCGGCGCTCGCGTCCGCTACACGGGCTTCGCCGCGTCGCGTGAGATCGGTGCGGCGCTCGGCGGGTTCTCCCCGCTGATCGCGGCCGCCCTCGTCGCCCAGGCCGGCGGCTCGGGGTGGCTCGTCGCCTGCTGGATGATTTTCACGGCGGTAGTGTCGTTTGTGGCCTTCTACCTGTCGAGGGAGAGCAAAGACGTGGACATCGGGTCCGAGCATTGACCCTGCGCCGGTTGACGCGGGGAACGGTCGCCCCGGACACGGTGCTGCCCGACGGCGGACTCGGCATCGTCCATCTGGGACTCGGCGCGTTCCACCGTGCCCACCAGGCGGTCCTCACCCAGCGGGCGATGCTCGCGGCCGGCGGTGACTGGTCGATCTGCGCGGTTGCCCAGCGCAACCCCACGGTCCGCGACGCGCTGCGGGAACAGGGGTGCCTGTTCACGGTGGCCGAGCGCGACGCGGCGGGCGAACGGCTGGAGGTGGTGGGCAGCATCCGCGAGGTGCTGCTCGCCACCCAGCAGCCCGACCGGCTGACCGCGCTGCTGGCGGCCGAGACCACCCACGTCGTGACGATCACCGTGACCGAGGCCGGCTACGGCGAACCGCTGCTCGGCCAGCTGATCCGCGGCCTGCGCACCCGACGCGCCACCGACGCCGGGCTGACCGTCATCTCGTGCGACAACCTGCCGGACAACGGGCGGCGCCTCGGTCGGCTGGTGGCCGCCCACGCCGAGCCGGCGCTCGCCGACTGGATCCGGCGCCGGGTGACGTTCCCGAACAGCGTGGTCGACCAGATCGTGCCGGCCACCACCGAGGAGGACGTGCGTGGCGTGGCCGATCGCCTCGGCCTGCTCGACCGGGGCGTGGTGGTGGGGGAGCCGTACCGGCAGTGGGTGATCGAGGACCGGTTCGCCGGCCCGCGCCCGGCCTGGGAGCAGGCGGGCGTCGAGCTGGTGGCCGACGTCGGGCCCTACCAGCGGGCCAAGCTGCGGCTGCTCAACGGCACCCACTCCGCCCTCGCCTACCTGGGCATGCTCGCCGGGTTCGCCACCATGGCCGACGTGGCCGGTCGCCCGGAGTTCGCGAGTTACGTCGAACGCCTGGTCCGCACGGAGACCGGCTACGACCTGGACCCCGACCCGGCGGCGCTGCTCACCCGGCTCACCAACCCGCGCATCACCCACCGTCTGGCCCAGATCGGCGTCGACGGCCGGCTGAAGCTGCCGCCCCGACTGCTGGCGCCCGCCGTCGAGCTGATGGTCATCGGCCGGGAGCCGAGGCAGATCTGCCTGGCGCTCGCCGCGTTCCAGCTCTGGGAGAAGTCCTCTGTGGAGGATCTGCTGCCGGAACCGCTGCGTGGCTCGCGAGCGTTCACCGACCTGCTGGCCGCGGCGACGACCCAACTGGAGAACCACGGCGTGGTCAACACCCTGAGGAGTTCGGCATGGAGCTGACGGGCACGGTCGCGGTCGTCACAGGCGGCGGGACCGGCATCGGTCGTGCCACCGCCCTCGCGCTGGCCAGGGCGGGAGCGGCCGGTGTGGTGGTCAACTACTCCCGTTCCGCGTCCGACGCCGAGGCCGTGGTCGCCGAGCTGGACGACCTCGGCTGCGCGGGCCTCGCGGTGGCCGCCGACGTGGCCGACGACCAGCAGGTTCGCGACCTGGCAGCCACGACCCTCGACCGGTTCGGCCGGGTGGACGTGCTGGTGAACAACGCGGCCACCACCTACCGCGTCCCGCACGAGGACCTCGACGGGCTGACCGACGACGCGTTCCACCAGGTGCTCGACGTGAACGTGCTCGGCCCGTATCGCCTGGTCCGGGCCCTGGCGGCGCCGTTGCGGGCCGCGGGCGGCGCAGTGGTGAACATCGCCTCCATCTCCGGCTACCGGGCGGGCGGCTCGTCCATCGCCTACGGGGTGAGCAAAGCCGCGTTGCTGCAGCTGACCAGGAACCTGGCGGTCGCGCTCGCCCCCGAGGTCCGGGTGAACGCCGTCGCCCCCGGCACGGTCGCCACCCGCTGGCAGACCGGCCTGCACGGTGCCGAGGAGTTCGAGAAACGGGCGAGTGCGGAGCGCGCGACCGTGCCGCTACGCCAGACGGCCGAACCCGAACACGTCGCCCAGGCGGTACTCGGCTTACTCACCATGGACCTGGTCACCGGAGAGACGGTGATCCTCGATGGTGGCAAGCACGTGACCTACTAAGGTAGCCACAACAACGGCTCCGCGCGTTGAGAAGCCAGCGCCGGACCCACCCGCCATGTGCGTGGGTGGTCCATTTCGTGTGCACTGGCAGGAGTATGCGTTGAACCTTGTTGAAGGTGGGCGGCTACCCGTCGGCCCGCTGGCGATGCAGTTCGTGGCGTTGACCAGATCCCTGCTCGACTCCGGGTCGGTGGCCAGCGTCCTGGAACGGGTGGTGTTCGCCGCCAAGGACATCGTGCGCGGTGCCGACCTGGTGAGCGTCACGTTGCGCAGCGAGGACGGCGGGTTTCACACGCCCGTGGAGACCGAGCAGGTGGCGAGCGACCTCGACCAGCTCCAGTACCAGTTCGGCGAAGGTGCCTGCGTCGAGGCGGCCAAGGCCACGGGCCCGGCCATGGCCGTGAGCAACGACCTGGCGATCGACCCCAGGTGGCCGCGGTTCGGACCGGCCGCCGCCCAGCTCGGGTTCCGGTCGCTCGTGTCGACCGCGCTGATGCCCGAGGCCAAGCGTCCCCGGCTGTCCGGCGCGCTCAACGTCTACTCACGCGACCCGCACGGCATCGAGCCCGCCGACCGCGACGTGCTGCTCCTGCTGGCCACCCACGCGTCGCTCGCCGTGGCCACCACCCAGGCGGTGACCAGGGGCGAGTTGCATGCCGAGCAGTTGCGCCGCGCGCTCGACAGCCGCGACGCGATCGGCCAGGCCAAGGGCATCCTCATGGCCCGCCGGGGGATCGGCGCGGAAGAGGCGTTCGACCTGCTGAGACGCACGTCCCAGGACGTGAACGTGAAGCTGCGCGACCTGGCCGAGACGGTCACCACGGGTACCGCCTCGGCCATCGAGGAGAACGACGACTGAGAGGGCGCGCATCCTCTAGAGCGACAGCTCCGAGTGCCGCTCGGCGATCAGGCGGGCCAGGTCGGCGAGCTTGTGGTTGAGGTTCTGGGAGGTGCGTCGCAGCAGCTCGAAGGCCTCGTCGGCGCTGATACCGCGCCGGTGCATGAGGATGCCCTTGGCCTGCCCGATGACGTCGCGGCTGTCCATCGCCTGACGCAGCTGGGCCTCCTGCAGGTCGGCCAGGCGGACCGCCTCGGTGCCGGCCAGCGCGAGCGAGGCGTGCGTGGCCAGCAGCAACGCCACGTCCCTGGCCTCGGCTGTCCCCAGCCGGCCGGGCTCGGTGGCGTAGATGTTGAGTGCGCCGGCCAGGCGCGGAGGGCGGGCGTTGGGCACCAGCGTGGTGGACAGGACCGAGTGGTAGCCGCGCCGGGCCGCACCCGGTCCGAACACCGGCCAGTCGATGCTGGTGGTGAGTTCGCTGTTGTGGACGTGGCCGGGGCCGTCCTTGCGGGCGGCGGACACGCACGGACCGTGGCCGCACCGATACTGGAGTTCGTCCAGCTCAAGGGCCATGGGGTGGGTCTCGACGGGGGTGTAGAACCGCCCGTCCGATGACCGCAGAGTGACGCTGACCAGGTCGGCGTCGGGGATCAGCTCGACTGTGGCGGCCACCACGTGTGTGAGCACGTCGGCCACGTTGTCGGTGTCGAGAAGTACTTCGGTGAGGTCGCTGAGCTGGCTTGCGAGGGATCTCCCGGGTCTGCTCATATGTCTACTTTCCGCCTTTCGGCGGCGTTCCGCACGACCTACGGGCGGACACTTCGCGTGAGTTGGGTGAGGAACTCGGCGTTCGTGCTCGTTTTGCGCAGCCCCTCGAGCAGCATGTCGGCCGCCTGCTGGGGTTCGCGGGAGCCGAGCGCGCGGCGCATGGCGTCGGTGGCCCTGCGCTCGTCCGGGCCGAGGAGCAGCTCCTCCTTGCGGGTGCCGGACCGACCGATGTGGACGGCCGGGTAGACCCGCTTGGCGGCGATGCCACGGTCGAGCCACAGCTCGGCGTTGCCCGTGCCCTTGTACTCCTCGTAGATCAGCGCGTCGCCCGCCGAGCCGGTCTCCACGAGTGCCGTGGCGAAGATCGTGAGCGAGCCGCCGTGCTCGATGTTGCGGGCGGCGCCGAGGAACTTCTTCGGCGGCGTCAACGCGCCGGCGTCGATCCCGCCGGACAGGATCCGGCCGGACGCCGGGGCGCCCAGGTTGTAGGCGCGGCCGAGGCGGGTGAGCGAGTCGAGCAGCACCACCACGTCCTGGCCCTGCTCGACCAGCCGCTTGGCACGCTCGATGGCCAGTTCGGCCAGCGCGATGTGCTCGCGGGGATGCCGGTCGAACGTGGCGGCCACCACTTCGCCGGGCGCGGACCGGGACAGGTCGGTGACCTCCTCGGGACGTTCGCCCACGAGGACGAACATGAGGTGGCACTCGGGGTGGTTCTTGCTGATGCCGTGGGCGATCGCCTGCAGCACCGAAGTCTTGCCGGCCTTCGGCGGCGCGACGATCAGTGCTCGCTGGCCCTTGCCGACCGGCATGACCAGGTCGGTGACGCGGGCGGTCAGCGCGTGGGGTTCGGTCTCCAGACGGAGCCGTTCGTTGGGGTAGAGCGGGGTCAGGTCGGCGAAGGTCGGGCGTTTGCGCGGTGGCAGACCGTTGACCGTCTCGATGGTCTTCTGGTTGCCGGTGATGAGGTCGCCGCGGCGCAGGCCGTGCTCGCGGATGAGCCGCATGGGCACGGTGATGTCGTCCGGGCCGGGCAGGTAGCCGTCGGCCCGCACCTGGGCGCGGTTGTCGACCACGTCCAGGATTCCGGAGAATTCGTTGTCATACATGGAGTTGTGCTTTCTGGGAGGTGCGGTGAACGCGCTGGCTGACTGCCGGCAGACGCCGCGGAAGGTGAATCCGAAATGTGGGGGGCAGAGCCCGCACCCACGTTCCCAGGCTAACCGGCTATGGGGAAAGGCGCAACCGAATGGCTGCTACCGGGGTCGCCGCCCAGGACGTACGGTCGCCGCATGATCTCCCTTTCCCCACGTCGCGGCGCGTTCGCCGCGGTACTGATAGCCGCTTCGGTGCTCGTGGCGCCGGCGGCTTCGGCGGATCCCAAGCCGCCGCATGTGCGGGGCACGTCCACGGTGCCCGCCTATTCCTATGCGGACGCGATCCGCGAGAGCGTCTGGGTGACCACGCCGTTGGACAACGACGGCGACGGCGTCAAGGACAAGGTGGTCGTGGACCTCGTCCGGCCGAAGGCGCCGGTGCGGGTGCCCGTGGTGATGGACGCATCGCCGTACTACCAGTGTTGTGGACGTGGCAACGAGAGCGAACTCAAGGAGTACGCGGCCGACGGCACGGTTACGAAGTTCCCGCTCTTCTACGACAACTACTTCGTGCCGCGCGGGTATGCCTTCGCGGCCGTCGACTTCAACGGCACCAGCAGGTCCACGGGATGTGGGGATGTCGGTGGGCGCGAGGAGATCCTGGGTGTCAAGGCGGCCATCGACTGGTTGAACGGGCAGGGTCACGGCACCTACGCCGACGGTACCGTCGCCCGCGCGTCCTGGACGACCGGCAAGGTCGGCATGATCGGCAAGTCGTGGGACGGCTCGGTCGCGAACGGTGTCGCGGCGACGGGTGTCGAGGGGCTCGAGACGATCGTGCCGATCTCGGCGATCTCCAGCTGGTACGACTACTACCGGGACAACGGTGCGATCTACACGGCCGACTTCGGGCCGGCGTGGCTGTCGGAGTACGTGAACGGGCGTCCGCCTTCGGTGTGTCAGCCGGTTCGGGACGCTCTTCTGGCTGGATCGGACAACGCGACCGGGAACTACAACTCGTTCTGGGCGGAGCGCGACTTCCTGCCCTCCGCGCGAAAGGTCCGCGCGAGTGTGTTCATCGCGCACGGCATCAACGACCTGAACGTGGAGACCAAGCACTTCTCGCAGTGGTGGGACGCGTTGGCGCGCAACAACGTGCCTCGCAAGATCTGGCTGGGTCAGCCGGGTCACGTCGACCCGTTCGACTTCCGTCGTGCCGAGTGGGTGTCCACTTTGCACCGCTGGTTCGACTACTGGTTGCAGGACCTGAACAACGGCATCATGCGCGAGCCGATGGCGGACATCGAGCAGGCGCCGGACGTGTGGGTGCAGGAGCGGACCTGGCCAGCGCGCGGTGTCACTCTGCCGGTGTCCCTGGGCGCTGGGGACGGTGTGACGGGAACGCTGGGGTTGCTGCCCTCCCGGCCCGCCGGTATCGACCATTGTGGACAATCCGGCGCTGCGTGAGAACGCGGCGGTGGCTGCGCCGAACACGGTGGTGCCCGGGCGGCAGGCATTCCTGTCCGCGCCGCTGCCGGCCGGTCTGCGGATCAGCGGTACCACGACGGTTTCGTTGCGGGTCAAGGTGGATCGGCCCAACACCGAGCTGACCGCGCGACTGGTGGACTACGGTCCCGCGACGCGGATCAACTACCTCGGTCAGGGCGAGGGCGTGCGCAACCTCGCGACGGAGTCGTGTTGGGGAGAGTCCACGCCTGCCGACGACGCGTGCTACCTCGACACCGCGAAGACCACGGTGACGTCGGACCACGCGATCATGACCCGCGGCTGGCTGGACGCCGCGCACCGCGATTCGCTGACGTCGCAGAAACCGTTGCAGCCGGGCCGCTGGTACACGGTGACTTGGGAGTTGAACGCGCATGATGCGTTGCTGCCGCGCGGGCGGGTGCTCGGTCTGGTACTCACTGTGAGCGATACGCAGTACACGATTCCGAGCAGCACAGGGGCGACGGTGCAGGTGGACCTGTCCCGCAGCCGCCTGAACCTGCCGGTGGCCCTCTCGCCGGGTCGGGCCGCGTTCACGGAGACTCCGGTGGCGCCGCGGGTTTCCGCCGCTCCGGTGCCTCTCGCGGTGGAGGACGATCGCAGGATTCCGCTCCGCTGAGGTGGTTCGTGGCCGGCGTCCTCCGTGCGGGGACGCCGGCCAGGGGTCCTACGGGCGACCCCTCGGGGAATCGGGGCTCCGTCGGTCCCGTAGTTGGGTTCGGGACGTGATGCCCAACTTCGCGTAGATGTTGCCCAGGTGGTACTCCACCGTCTTCGTCGTCACGTACAGCTGTCCCGCTATCTGCCGGTTCGTCAGGCGCCTGCTCGCCAGATGCGCCACCTGCGCCTCTCGTTCCGTCAGACCCGGTAGGGGATCACGCGGGCGCGGGCCCGTGCGCACGCCGCAGTGGGCAAGGTCCGCGTCCACCCGCCCCGTGAACGGGGTCGCCGCCAGCTTGGTGAAACGGGTCTTCGCCGACGTCAGCCAGGTGACCGCCGCGTCTCGGCGGCCCGCTTCCCGTAGACGCCTCCCGTGGTCCTGTTCCAGCAGGCCGTCCGCCAACGGGAACACGGCCGTGCGGTCCGTCAGGTACTCGTCCGCCACTGTTATCGCCCGCGCTGGATCGCTCAGCGCGGTCTCCAGCCGCACGAGAGTGCTCGTCAGATAGGTCACCCCCTCGCTCAGTCCACTCAGGATCCGCAACTGCTCCTCCGCCTCGGCCAGGGAGCCCACGCCGATCAGCGCCTCCACCAGCAGCGGGCGCCACCACAGGGCCCACCACGAGTGGGTCCCCGCCGGTTCGGACTCCGCCAGTGGGGACAGCGCCGCGAGCATGCTCGTCGGGTCCGCCTGTGCCTGGGCCACCGTGGCCGCCGCTATCGCCGCGTACCGCCGGTCCTGCGGTCCGCCCAGTTGGTCGGCCGCCCGGCCCGCCCGGCGCGCGTGCCGCATGGCCACCGCCCAATGGCCCCGGCCCGCCGGCACCAGCGCCGCGCACATCCGCCGCAGGGCCAGGTTCTGTGGTTGCTCCTCGGCGTCCATCATGGAAAGTGCTTGGGCGATAGCTATCGACGCGTCGTCCCACGCGCCTTCCACATAGTGAATGGCCGTCAGGTAGCTCAACGGGTTCGTGCCGCCCATCGTGAAGTTCCCCGCTCGCTGCCTGGCTATCACGGTCCGTAGGTCCCTCTTGGCCTCCGCGAAGCCGCCGATCATCGTGCGTAGCGCGCCCCGGCAGGTCAGCGCGTCGAGGTCTGCCGGGTCCACCAGCATCGGGTCGCGGGGCAGATGGGCCAGTTCGTCCAGGCCCCGGTGCATGCCGTCGCGTCTTGCCCTGGTCACGGCCAGCAGCACTCTTGTGTAGTCCGCCAGTCGGGGCGGCAACTCACCTCCCGCCAGCGCCAGCCGCCCGACCTCTATCGCTTCGTCCGTCTGCCCCTGCCAGGTTCGGACGCCCGCCAGGCCGGCTGCCGCCGTGCTCCTCGTCCACGGGTCGGTGGATCGAACGGCATCGGCCAGCCAGTGGTCGGCCGTCGCCCGGTCGCCGGCCGCCAGCAGCGCTGTCAGGCCCAGCGCCAGCGACCGCAGCGGGGACTCCGCGCAGCGGGTGATCGTCTCGCGCAGCACCAACGCTCGGGTGTGGTCTCGACTCAGCA
The DNA here is from genome assembly GCA_963825445.1 of uncultured Actinomycetota bacterium. Lineage (GTDB taxonomy): Bacteria > Actinomycetota > Actinomycetes > Mycobacteriales > Pseudonocardiaceae > Actinophytocola. The sequence continues at coordinate 234,650 of CAWGTM010000011.1, read as the reverse complement.
ACGTGTGCACACAGGACAGTTGCCGCCGCCGTTCGTTGTTCGGACGACCGGGGGACACGTCTGCCGCCCAGTCCAGGTAGCGGGCGGCCGTCCCGTGCTGGCCGTCGGCTGCCTGCGCCACCGCCGCCTCCTCCAGTTGGTCGGCCAGGCCCGCGTCCGTGGTGGCCACCGCCGCCACCCGGTGTGCCCACGGCTCCTCCACCAGGTCCGCCGCCCGGCGGTGCAGCTCCCTGCGCCGGACCGGGGACAGCGCGCCGTAGATGGCCTCCCGCTGCAGACCGTGGACGATCCCGACCGTGGCGTTCGGACCGCGAACCGCGAGGCCCGCCCGCAACGCCGGGACCAGCGCGGCGTCCGGCACGGACACTTCGGCCAGCGCACCGACTGTCGTCAGTGGCTGGTGGTTGTCCAGGACGGCGAGTGCGTCCAGTAGGGAGCGAGTGTCGGCCGGTAGTTGGGTGACCGTGCCGCGGACCGCGTCCACCAGCGAACGCGGCACGGGTAGCGGTAGGTGATCCAGCGCCTCAGCCGGCAGCTCGCTCAGCAGTGTGCGCAGGTAGAGCGGGTGCCCACCCGTGTGGTCCAGCAGGCGCTGCGCGGCCCGACTGGGGACGTCGGTGCCCAGCGTGGCCGCCGACAGGTCGGTCACCTCGCCCACCGTCAGCCCGGTCAGCTCCAGCACGGTCACGTCGCCGTCACCGGGCTGGTCGGGCAGGCTGGTCGGCAGGTACTCACCCGGCCGCGCCACCATGATCGTCAACACCTGGTCGGCCCACATCCGTCGCAACACAAAGGACAGTGCCAGCGCCGACGGGCCGTCTATCCACTGCAGATCGTCGAGCACGAGCGCCACGGGCGACCGGGCCTGCAACGCGCTGAGCAGCTCCAACAGCTGCGCTCCGACGGCGGACGGGCTGGCCCCGGCAGGTGGGCGCCCCGGCCCGCGCACCCGCGCGGTGAGCTGCCCGATCACGCCGTAGTCGTTGGCCGTCTCGGTCCGGTCGGCGGTGGCCGACACGACCGTGAAGTCGGTTGCCGTCGCGAGGAAACGACGGACCAATGTGGTCTTGCCGATGCCGGCCTCACCGAGTACCCAGGCAAGCTGCGGGTTGCCGACCCGCACCTTGGCCGCCAGCTCGTGCAGCAGGGCAAGCTCCTCGACTCGTCCCACAAAACGTCCGGACTCCCCGACCACCTACCCGACGGTAGTCGCCAGATCCGCCGGTGTGAGCCCGTACATCACCAGATCCACCTGTCCGTGGTGGGTGAACCCCGGGTGGACGGCAGCTCGAGGGAACCCCGACGAGTGCAGGACATGCACGAAGGTGCACGCGGCTCTGCCTGGACTCTTGGGCTGTCGCATAGCGACGGAGGGGGTCAGCCGGCGCACAGTGTGAGGCACCGATCGGCGGGAGAACGGAGACATCATGGCCGAGGAACCAAAGGATGCCACAGCGTTGAAAGCCACACTCGAGACGGCGTTCGCCTGGCTGACCACGCAGTGGGAGGAGAGCGGGGAGAAGACGTGGGCCGACCTGAACGAGGGCTTCGTGGTGCAGCTCGGCTTCACCGATGCCGCGAAGCATCCGGTGATCGTGGACTTCAAGAAGCACGTCGACGAGCTGAGGATCGACGGCGAGAGGGACGAGCAGCACGACCTACTGGTCGACAAGGACGCGCGTGACAAGGTGCTCGGCCCACTGATCGATGACTGGGAAACGACTCATCGCTGGATCGACGAGCGCTGGGTCGTCTGGCACGCGGACAAGAACGAATGGCTGACCAGGGATGGCGAACCCCTCGAAGTCGATCAGGCCGAGGACGCCACCGAAGATGCCGCCGCAACGGAAGAGTCAGCCGATGCCACAGAGGACATCAAACGGGACGATCCCGAGGCGGTCGCCGGCGACCTGGTACTGAAGATCATCGCGCCTGCCATTGGCCAAGCGGTCGACAAATCTCCGGAACTGGCAGAGCTGGATCCGGAAGAACGGCACTCGCTCGCCGTCCGGGTGACTACAGAGCAACTCGCGAAGTTGTGAACCAAGCACAGGAGGTAACCGATGTCGGCAGAAAGCGCGTTGCGGGCGGCGATCGACACGATGATCACCCAAAACTCCAAGCTGGTGGCGGAGTTCAAGGAGCTTTTCACGGATGATGCGGTCGCGGAGCAGTGGATCGCCCACCAGGTCGAATCGTCGGACGAGATGGCCGACCTGGATCGGGAACTTGGTGAGCAACCGTCCGATGAGGAAGACGTGGCAACGTTGCGCCGGGTCGGGCAGGACGACGCCGACGATGAAACCGGCAACACACAGCCGACGGCCGTCGAAAACGAGACCGAGGTCGACACGCTGGCAAGCTACCGAGCACTGGCCGACGACCCGGCTGTCGAGGGCATCACTCACGAGGATCTCGATCGAATGCTCCAGGATCCCGATTTCGAAAAGAAGATGACCGCGGCCGAGGCCCAAGTCGATGCCGCGCTTGCCGAGGCCCTGGCCAGTATTGAGTCAGACTGATCTCATAGTTATTTTAGGTGAAGTAATTCGACCCCTGTCAATCTGAAGGAAAGTGGCCACATGACCAACGAAGGCACACCAGTTCCGAGAAAGTACACATCAAGAGAAATCGCCCACGTGGTGAAGCGTCTCAGAGCTGATCCGCTGTACGAGACTTCTCAAGAGTTCAGATTGAATGCCGAGTGTAAAATTGCTAAGCGGGTAGATGTTCGGCGAACAATCAAGAATGAAAGTGACAACAAAAGAGCCCCCGGTCGACGAGATATAGTCGGGCAAAAGATGGCGATCGTGAGGCGCATAAACCACGAAACGGACGAACAGCGGATTGTGGAGCTACAGAAAAGACTGGAAGCATTGGAGAATGCTGAGGATGATAAAACACCTGACATAAAGGTCACGATAGCGGGTTCGGGTGACCGCGTCTGGAGAACTCAGACGTTGAATGATGGTTGGGAAGAGGTAAAAGGTGGGCTGATCTACTATATTAGAGACGTGGGCAAGGGGCCCGAATTCATGTTCGCCGGGCCGGTAGTACTGGTGGGAATGCCTGACGTCGGATCGAACAGCATCGAGAACCTAAAGAGCGGGGTTCCGCCCGTGATCAAACGTGCGATCACAAAGGCGCGAGGTGGTCAGCAAGATCGCCGCGTGCGCGTCCTGTTGCGGGCGCACAGTCGAGGCGCGGCGGCAGGAACGCAGATCGCAAACGAGCTGAAAGAGCTGGCAAACGTTGTAGTCGAGGCGACGGTTCACGACCCAGTTCCCGGGCCGCAACCCCAGGTTGGAGCCGCCGGCGCGGCCCACGGCGCACACGCCGGCGCAATGGTCGGCGGGGCGGCGGCGGGTCTGCTTGGTGCCGTGGTGGGCGCGGGCGTCGGTGGGCTTGGCGGACTCGTAGGGTCCAATCTGGCCGCCCCGAATGACGATCAGGAGCAAGACGTTTCGGGTCTGGACGAGAGTACGCTCATATACTCCATCGCCTCCAATCACCCGGCCTTCTTCACTCCGCAAAAGGTATTCGGCGCGAAGAGGGTGATCATCTCGGCGCAAGACCACGGTGTCGGCATCAGAAAAGGCTTTATGTTCAACGGCGAAAAATACGGGTCTTCGCGGTTGAACAGTCTCGAAGAAGGAGTCTACGTCGACCAAAACCCGGACAGCGACAAAATTGGGACCCTAGTGCTCGTCCAGACAGTTGTTGAGGCTCGAAAGGAGATCCTCGCGGCCTTCTACAACAACGTCTCCAGTACACGTGACCTGCCTATCATTCCTGTGCTTACTGAGACGCGATGGGAAAAGATCGATATCGTGGTAGCAGAGAAGTTCGACGCGGAACCTGAAACTTGGTGGAATTCCGTCAGTTACTGGATCAAGGCCGTTGTTGTCGCGGCCGTCAAAGTCAGTTGAAAGTGATGTTCCTGGGAACTCGGGAAAATTGATCATTCCAGTGATTGATGTGGCCGGCCGGCCTTTTGTGACGCCGTGAGCAGGCGGCGTCGATGTCGTGATATGACGGTGTCGAACCCGAAGACGACTTGTGCCCAGTGCGCGGGCACCCGACGCGGCACCAACGGTTCAACCTGCGCGGCTACGAGACCCTGCCGGTCAGCCTCCGATAAGGACGGTGCCGAGCGCCTGGATGACGCTCGTCGGGGCGGGGACCGGGTCGTTGCACGTGAGTACCTGGTCGCCCGCCCGCGCGGCCGGTTTGTTGTTGATCAGCACGGTCTTGCTGCCCATGGCGATGGTGCCGCGGTTGGTCGGCTCCACCGAGAACTTGCCGGACGGTGCGACATGCGGCGGCAGATTGGTGGCCGTGGACCCGACGACCGCCGCGCCCGCGCCGCCGATCAGGACGTTCGTGCTGCACCCGCCGCTGATCTTTCCGTTGAACGGCAACGGGGTCGGAGTCGGCACCGGCCCGCCTGGGGAGGGCACGAGGACGATGTGCGTGTCGGTCCCCACCACGGCGTCGCCGAGTTTGGCCGCCGGCTTACTCACGGATCCGGCCCGTCGGTGCCGGCAGCTGGGGCCGCCGTTTCGGCGGCTTCGGCACGGAGCCCGCCACTCCCAGGTCGACCGTGCCGGGCGCGGTCGCCAGTCCGGTGTCCGGCGCCCGTTGGAGCGTGGCCGTGACCACCACGTCGAGTCCCGTGCGCGGCGCGACACCCAGGGCGTGCCACAGTTCGATCGGCACGGTCGGCAGGTCGGGATGGGCGACCGCCACGTGCACGGGCGGCGTCAGCTGCCCGGTGAGATGCCGGTCCGGAATCACGTCCGCGACGGTCAGCCCGTCCAGCACGGACGTGAGCAGGGTGTGTTCGTCCGCCACCGAGCCGGCCCAGCAGGTGGCGAGGTAGCAGAGCCGGTAGCGCCGCGGCGACGGGCGCCGGGCGATCACGCGACCTCGATCGTCCACACTGTCCTGCCAGCTCGACTGCCGGCCCTCGAGGTCCTCGCGCACCTTGTACAGGAACAGGCTCACCATCGGCGGTCGCGTTCGGACTGTCCACTCGGGGCTCGGCGGCTCGAACAGCACCTCGGTGCCCGCGGCGAGCTTGCCACGCAGCAGCGCCGTCAACGCCAGGTCCACCTCGGGGATCACGCAGCAAGCGTGCTCTTCGTGTCGGTCCGCGCCCAGTGCCCGACGGCCAAGCCTGGGCCACACCGGACATGCCTTCCCGGGCAAGGCGGCGTGCTCGATCGCTAGGCCCCGCGCTTCTGTGCGTGGGGGTGCCGCGCGACCACAGTTGAGCCGTCACCTCGTACGGAGAGAAGGGGGAGAGGCCCGATGCCCAACTACTTGTCGCCAGGCGTCTACACCGAGGAGATCTCGTCGGGCTCCAAGCCGATCGAAGGTGTCGGCACGGCGATCGCCGCGTTCGTCGGGTTCGCCGAGACGGGCCCCGCGAACGAGCCGGTGCTCGTCACGAACTGGACCCAGTTCACCCAGACGTTCGGCGGTTTCGTCGAAGGCGGGTACCTGGCGCACGCCGTGTACGGGTACTTCCTCAACGGCGGGGGCTCGGCCTACGTGGTGCGGATCGGCGGCGCCACGGCGGAGGACAACCAGTCGGGCGCTCCGGAGACCGCGTCAGCGCGACTGGCCGGGACGGGCCAGGGCCGGCCGCTGGTGGTGCGTGCCCTGGAGGCGGGCGCCGGTGGCAACGACGTGACCGTGGAGGTGCGGGAGCCGTCCGAGCCGGCGGAGGACCACTTCACGCTGGTGGTGCGCAAGGGTGACGTCGAAGAGGTGTACGACAACGTCACGGTCAAGCGTGGTGCGGCGAACGTGCAGACGGCCGTCCGCCGGTCCAAGCTGATCGCGATCGAGGAGACGAAGTCCGGTGCCGCCGCCGTGCCGGCCAAGGACACGAAGGTGACCCTGTCCGGTGGTGACGCGCCCGTGCCGGCGCGGATCAACGCCGACGACTACGTGGGCGACGCGTCCGACCGCACGGGGTTCGCGGGGCTCGAGGCCATCGACGACATCACCATGCTGTGCGTCCCCGACCTCATGAGTGCCCACCAGCGCGGGATGATCGACGGTGACGGGCTCAGGGCCGTGCAGCTCGCCATGATCGCGCACTGCGAGCTGATGTCGGACCGCGTCGCTGTGCTGGACTCGCCGCCGGACCTGAAACCCCAGCGGCTCAGGGAATGGCGGATGGACACCGCCGGCTACGACTCCAAGTACGCGACGCTGTACTGGCCGTGGCTGCGGGTGATGGACCCGGTGTCCGGCAAGCCGATCGAGGTGCCGCCGAGCGGCCACGTGTCAGGGGTGTGGGCCCGCAACGACGACACCCGGGGCGTGCACAAGGCGCCGGCGAACGAGGTGATCCGCGGCGTAATCGAGCTGCCGTGCGGGCTGACCAGGGGTGAGCACGACCAGCTGAACCCGGTCGGCATCAACTGTGTTCGGGCGTTTCCCGGTCAGGGCATCCGGATCTGGGGCGCACGAACGCTTTCCAGTGATCCGGAGTGGCGCTACCTCAATGTCCGTCGGCTGTTCAACTACGTGGAGAAGTCCATTCTCAACGGGACGAACTGGGTGGTGTTCGAGCCGAACGACCGGTTCCTGTGGGGATCGGTCACCAGGACGATCAACATGTTCCTGCGCCGGGTCTGGCGCAGCGGCGCCCTGTTCGGCGCGACGCCTGAGCAGGCGTTCTACGTGAAGTGCGACGCGGAGAACAACCCGGAGGAGAACCGGGACGCGGGGATTCTCACGGTCGACATCGGCATCGCGCCGGTGAAGCCCGCGGAGTTCGTGGTGTTCCGGCTCTCGCAGTTCTCCGAGGGTGCGGCGCTGAGCGAGTGAGGGGCGATGCCAGAGTCGTCAGTGCCGCGCGGTTCATCGTGATCTGCGAAGGGTGGACAACGGGGATGGGATTCAGCGAGTTGGCCGGCTTCAACTCCGCGGTCGAGCACCAGGAGTACGCCTACAACGGACTGCTCGGCAACGTCCACACGAAACAGTTCGGCCGCAGCAAGCCGCCGTCGGTCACGCTGAAGCGGGCGCTGGACGCACCCGGGTTCGCCCAGATCTTCGCCTGGCACACGTTGGCCAGGATGAACAACCCGTTGGCCAAGGTGCCGGCGGTGTTCATGATCCTCGACCCGGAGGGCGAGACGGTGGCCTCCTGCGTTCTCGAGAACGCCTGGTGCGCCAGGCTGGAACTGGATCCCGCCCAGGCGGGACAGTCCAATGTGGTCATGATGAAGACAACCATCGAATGCGACACCATCATTCTGGCCTGAACAGGGCTGGTCAGGAAAGGAGCGGTCATGGCTGCTGGGGACGCCAAGGCACAGGGTCAGGTCATCAGCGCGGCGCGGTTCTACATCGACTTCGTCCACCTCGGACGGATCGCGTTCTCCGAACTGGGCGGGATCAGCTCCAAGGTCGCGTCGCAGGAGTACATCTACAACACCGCCGACGGCAGCACCGTGCACACCAAGCAGTACGGCAAGACCGAGCCGCCGACCATCACGCTCAAGCGCGGCCTCGACATCGACGGCAACGCCAAGCTGCTCGCGTGGCACGCCCAGGCGCGCGCGGGCAAGAAGGACGGTAGGGGTGACGGCCTTCTGGTCATCATGGACGCGGATGTCAACTCCTCCGTGCAGATCACCTACAACCTGCACCACGCCTGGTGCTCCGAGTTGACGATCAGTGGCATGAAGGCAGGCGACTCGGCCGTGGCCACCATCGAATGCAAGATCACTTGCGAGTCGATCTCCGTGGCGCCGCCGGCAGGCGCGGCGGCGGCCTGATGAGCGCGCCGATGGTGTCCACTGATTCGAGGCAGGAGACCGGACTGCGTACCGAATACCCCTTCGTGCTGCCCCGCGGTTTCGTCGACGAGCGGGGCACCGTCCATCGCGACGGCGTGATGCGCCTGGCCACGGCACGCGACGAGATCTCCACGCAGACCGATCCGCGGGTGCGGCAGAACCCGGGCTACCTCACGGTGTTGTTGCTGGAGCGCACACTCACCCGGCTCGGCACACTGCCCACAGTGGACACACTGGTGGTGGAGAGCCTGTTCGCGTCCGACCTCGCGTTTCTGCAGGACCTCTACCGCCGGATCAACCAGGTGGGGCACACGGAGGCGGACGTCAGCTGCCCGTCCTGCGGGCACGGGTTCGCCGTGGACATCGCGGGTGATGCCACGGGGGAATCCTGACGTACACGAAGGATCGCCTGTGGGCGGAGATCGTGTACGTCGCCTACTACCTGCACTGGCCGTTCGACGTGATCGCCGACCTGGAGCACCGCACGCGGGTCCGGGTGATCGACGAGGTCGGCGCCATCCACCAGAAGGTCTCCGAGACGTGAGAGGAGGGTCCGATGCGTTGGCCGTTCCGAAGCCGCCGACAGCGGCAGGTCTCTCCCGTGGCGCCGGCACGCCGCCGGGACTGGGCGCGGCTGCCGCCACTGGAGCGGATCGTCGACCCCACCCCGCCGGCATTGGTGGCACCCGGTCTTCCCGATGTGGCCGGTACGCGCTCGCCGTTGCCGGCGCCGCCGGTCTTCTCGACGGGGACAGGCGGGCGGGTGACCGGTCTGGTGACTCCCGTGGATCCTGTGCCGGAGACCACAGGGGACACAGTGGCGTCGGTGCTCGTCCACCGGCCGGCCGCACGACGGCTGCCGATGGTCCACGCTCCGGCGCCACGCAGGGTGCTGACCAGAGCGGACGACGCGCACGTCGGTGAGCCACAGGCGCCGGCCACCCCGTTCCACAGTGTCACCGAGTTCGACCGGCTGGTGGCCCAGTACAGCGCCATGCCGGTCGGCGACGCCATCGCGCTCGCAGGACTCACCGGGCCGCTTGCTGCTCCGCCGCCTGATTCGGCGCCCGCGGCTCCGCCCCGGCCGGTGCGGCGCCCCCGGCGACCGACCCTGGCCGAGAGCAGGCGCCGTGGTCTGGACGGCTCGCTGCCGGCCCGACGGGAACCCGAGGGGCGACCTGCCGCCGACGCGGTGGATGACGGGTCTGACCCGGTGGGCGACGAGGAGCCCGCTCCGACGGACAGCAGTGGGCCGGATCGGATGGTTCACCGGCACCTCCCGGTGCGGGAGGAGGGCGGTTCGCAGGACAGTCCGAAACCGAACGATGTGGCCCGACCCACCGACAGACCCGATCCCGCGCCCAGCAGGCAACCCGAACCCGCTCCCGTCGAGCCGGCTCGATCGACCTCAAGCAGCAGCGCGGATCCCGCGCCCAGCAGGCAACCCGGTCCCACCTTTCGCGTTGCGCCCTGGCCACCCAGCCAGGCCGGACCCACCGCGGTCGGCGGCACGGAGCCCGCGGCCCGCAGGCGGACCGGCCCCACCCTCGGCGTGGAGTCCACAGCCCCTGACCGGGCCGGACCCAGGCCGAGCGCCAGTGCGGACCCAGCGTTTCCCCAGTGGACCGTTCCCACTCGGCCCGAGCCCCCCGACCGGGCTCGAGCTGAACCGGCTGTCCAGGCCGGCGTTCCTGATTCCGGGCAGGACCCGGCCGGTCTCACCTACCGGCCGACCCGAGGTGCGGATTCAGCGCCCGCCGGGCTGGTTGGGGGTGAGCCCTCCACAGTGGTCGGTCCTCCGCGGCCGGCTCGAAGCGCGGAGTCCGGAGCCGTGCCCGTCGCACGCGCTAGTTCTCCTCAGCAGCCAGTTCGGAATGCGGAGGTCGAGCCTGCCGAGCACATCGAGGTCGGGGACACCGGCGGAGGTGAGCCCGTCGGCCAGGCCGAGCTGATCCAGACGCCGACCCGAAGCACCCACCCGGGCAATCAGCCTGAGCGTGTCGAGCAGCGTGCCGGAGCCCCGGTGATCGGGGGCAGCGGCTTGTCGGCTCCTGTCTATCGGGCGCCTGGGACCGTGGGAGCTTCCGTCAGTTCCGCACCTGATGTCGTTGCCACCATTGTGCCGGCCGAAGTGGCCGGCATGGTCCGGGCCGGTCTCGGTATCGACGCCGGGAGTGTCACTGTCCAACGTGGACGGGGTGTTGCCCAGCGGGCCGGGGCGCTCGGCGCTCGGGCGTTCACCCAGCAGGGGCAGGTCTTCCTGCCCGACGAGGCCGGGTCGCTCGACCGGCGGGACACCCAGGCGCTCCTCGTCCACGAGTTGGTGCACGCCGCACAACAGCGGGCCTTCGGTGCCGACCTGCCTACCGAGGAATCGGCAGCCGGCCGGAAACTCGAGGCCGCCGCTGTCGCGGCCGAGCAGTGGTTCCTCGGAGACGGGGCGCCACCCGTCATCGAGCAGCCGCCGGAGAACAGTGGGCCCAGCCAGCACGAGCAGGTTCAGCGGGCTGACCCGCCGGCTGAAGCGCCGCCTGAGCCCGCGCCGCTGGCCTCGTGGGCCCCCGTCACCGGATTCCGGGAGGCACCGGTGGAGACCGCGGCACCCGATCTCACGGAGGTGTACGGCCGGCTCGACGGGCTGGACACTCAGGTCGCCGCGCTTCGGGACCAGCCGCCGCCCTTCGATCCGGAGGACGCGCGGGTGCTCGACCGGCTGGCCGGTCGCCTCTACCGCTACATCCGCAGCCGGTTGCGTGCCGAGTTGATCGTCGACCGCGAGCGGTCCGGTCTGCTCGCCGACCTGTCCATGCGAGGGGTCCGATGATGAAACAGATGGCGGAGTTCCTGTTCGACCAGGTCGGCATGTCCCACCGGTTCGTGGTGCGCATCGACCGCGGCCTGTACGACCTCGGCACCTGGAGCAAGGTCTCCGGTCTGTCCGTGACCTGGAACAAGCTGAGCTACCGCGCGGGGAACAGCAACCAGGAACACGTCTTCCCCGGCAACGTTTCCTACCAGACGATCAAGCTGTCCCGGGCCGCGTGCTCGGACTCGGCCACCGTGCAGAAATGGCTGATCAGCACGGCAACGCATCGTGAGTCGCTCAGCGGTGGGATCTACATGCTCGAGTTCACCGGTCGTCCGGTGATCACCTGGGACCTCAAGGAGTTCTTCCCGATCGGCTGGTCCGTTTCGGACTTCGACTCGACGGCCGGCCGGCCGGCGGTGGAGACGCTCGAACTCGCCCACAGCGGTTTCCTGCACAGCGAGGGGAAGTTGATGCCCTGATGATGCCGACGCAGGCACTGTTCTCCGCCCCCATGGCGGCGGTGACGGCGGCGACCACCTACCGCAAGCCGCGGCTCCGCGGCACGAGCTCCGAGTACGGCATGACCATGTGGTTCGAGGTCATTGTGGACACCGGGTTCCATCTCGGTGCGTGGTCGGCATGTTCCGGGCTCGGCATGAAGCTCAACGTCGAGCAGATCAAGGAAGGCGTTAACCACGACACTCCGCGAGTCGTGCCGGTCGGTCTGACCTACGGGGAGATCGTCCTCGAACGGGCCATGACGTCGGTGGACTCGAAGATGCTGCGGAACTGGCTGGAAGCCGTGACCACCGAGTGGGTGAACGGAGCTGAGGGCGGCGCGCCCGCCGGACCGCCGGGCAGCGCGAGGGGATTCGGTGGCACACCGGTGACCATCAAGCTCTACAGCGCATTGCTGCCAGCGATCCCGGGACAGACGGACAACGAGGTCGCGGAGTGGAGGCTGCGCGACGCGTACCCGGTGGCCTGGACCGGTCCGACGCTGAGCAGCAAGACCAGCGATTTCGCCATCGAGAAGCTCACCCTGACACACAGCGGATTCCTCCAGCCGAAGAAGGCCGGGAAGAACCTGACGGCGGACCCGACCCCGGAACCGCCCCCGGAGTCAGCCGGGCAAGGCCTGTTGCGCCTCGTCGACGAGGCCATGAACGAGCTGCCGCTGCAGTACAACCCGGAAAAGGTGGCCATGAACAAGTCGGTCACCATCAAGGACAACTCGACCGGGCCGGCGTACGTGAAGGACGAGCAGGTCACCGAGCCGGGCAAGATGAGCTTCTCGTTCGAAGTGCGGGTGGAGGGCGTGACCGCGGTCGCCAAGGCCGCCGCGCAGCTGTGGGACTGGCTCGAACCGCAGCAACAGCAGCAGAAGGGGTGGCTCAGTGCCCGGCCGGCGAAGGCGGCCGCGCCGCGGCCGGAGCCACCGAAACGCGGTCTCGCGCCGCCGCCCGGCGGGACGAAGGCGGCCGACACCGCGAACAAGAGCATGCCGAAGGTGCTGACCGTCCACATCGGAGGCGGGACGAACGCGATCCAGCGCACCGCCATTCTCAAGCAGGTGAACACCTCCTTCACCCGGTTCGCCAGCACCGGCGATCCCAGCCGGGCGACCATCAGCATCACGCTGGAGGAAAAGGAGGACAAGCCCCAGAAGACCAACCCGACGTCCGGTGGCCCGCCCGGTGGGCGAGTGCACACGGTGACCGAGGGCGACAGCCTGCCGACCGTGGCCACCGCTGCCTACGGTACCCCGAGTGCGTGGCGGGAAGTGGCCGAGCACAACGGAATCGACGATCCGCTGCGGATCCGCAACGGTAGCCCGCTCTACCTGCCGGGGGCATGACATGCACCCGGTCACCGAGGGGAACCTGATCACGTCGCGTCCCATCGTGTCGGTGGGCGTCTCGGCCACGCCGCTGGCCGAGGAGTGCGCCAGGTGCATCACCCGCGTGGTGGTGGATGCTCACCGGCACCTGCCGGACATGTTCGAGATCACCTTCCAGGACCGCGACTCCGTCGTGCTCGGCACGGGCGGACTCGGCATCGGCACGGTGATCACCATCGCGGCGACCGCGGCCGCCGGCGCGACCCCGCACACCCTCATCGTCGGCGAGATCGTCGCGATCGAGGGCGTGTTCGCCGAGCTGAACCAGACGGTGGTCCGCGGCTACTCGGCCGACCACCGCCTTCAGCGCAGGCGGCTGAGCCGGACGTTCCTGAACATGAAGGACTCCGACATCGCGCGACAGGTGGCCACCGACGCCGGCCTGACGGTCGGCCAACTCGAGCAGACGAGAACGGCACACGAGCACGTCGGGCAGCTCAACCAGACCGACTGGGAGTTCCTCCGGACCAGGGCTGTTCCGCTCGGCTACGAGTTCGGCATGGCGGAGGGAACGTTCTTCTTCCGCAAGGGAGCCGTGGCCGGTGATCCGGTGCCGCTGGAATTCCCGGACAACCTCCGCACGTTCCTGCCGAGGCTGACGGCCGGCAACGCGGCGGAGGAGGTGGAGGTCCGGGTCTGGGATCCGTTGGCCGCCGAGGTGGTCACGTCGGTCACCCCCACCACGACCGATTCGATCGGGACCCCGGCCGTGCTGGCCGCGGAGTTCGCGCCGGCCGGCCCGCCGAAACCACCGCCCGCCCCCGGAAACCCGGCGCTCGGCGACCTCGGGCCTGCGCCGTCCGAGCGGGCGACCGTGGTGAACGGCTGGCCGGCCGCGGTCGGGGCGGCGATCTCCTCGGCGGCCGGTGAGCTGGCCGCCGGCCTGGCCGACCACCTGGGCACCGCGATCGCGGAGGCCGAGGCGGAGGCGGTCGGCGACCCGAGGCTGCGGCCGGGTGTCACGGTCGACGTGTCCGGTGTCGCCGCGGTGTTCGCCGGCCAGTGGGTGATCACCCGTTCGCTGCACGTCTTCGACCAGTACGGCTACCAGACCCGGTTCGAGGTCAGCGGTCGCCAGGAGCGGTCGATCCTCGGCCTGACCACCGGCGGCGCCGCCGAGCCGGGCATCCCCGGGCTGGTGTGCGGGATCGTCAGCAACATCAACGATCCGCTCGGCAAGTGCCGGGTCCGCGTGACGCTGCCCTGGCTGTCGCCCAGGTTCGAGTCCGACTGGGCACCGGTCGCGCACCCGGGCGCCGGGCCGCGTTCGGCCGCGCTGTTCCAGCCGGAGGTCGGGGACGAGGTGCTGGTGGGGTTCGAGCTGGGGGACGCGCGACGGCCGTACGTGCTCGGCGGCATCGTGAACAACCACAGTGGACACACACTCGGCGGGCCCCCGGTGAAGGCGTCCGGGGCCGCGGCCGCCGTGGTGTGGCGCGGCATCGTGTCACCCACCGGCAACCGGCTCGCCTTCCACGACGAACTGCCGCCGGGCAAGGGCAACCCGCCACCCACGGCGTCGGACCTGGTGCTGGGCACCGGCAGCGGCAACCTGTCGCTCGCCATCGACCAGACGGCCGGCACGGTGATGCTGCGCTGCGACCCGAAACCGCCGGGCAGCAAGGCGGCCAAGGGAACGCTGACCATCGAGGTCGGGGCCGCGGGCGTGGTGAACATCAAGGCGGGTGCGGCCGGCAGCGTGAACGTCGACGGCGGCGCGCAGGTGAACATCACGGCCACCACGGGCATCAAGATCGACAGCAAGGGCCCGGTCGAGATCAAGGGCAACCCCATCAAGTTGAACTAGGAGGCCGGAGATGCTCGTCGACTTCGTGGGCGCGGGCTGGCGGTTCCCGCTGGAAACCGATCCCCAGGGCGGGTTCGCGATCGCCAGCGGCGTGGAGAAGATCGAGCAGGCCATGCGGCTCATCCTCACCACCTACCCGGGTGAGCGGCCCATGCGGCCGGAGTTCGGCTCCCGGCTGCGGGACTTCGTGTTCGGACCGGCCTCACTGGACAGTGCGGCGGACGTGTCCCTCGCGGTGCGCACGGCGCTGACCAGGTGGGAACCCCGCGTCGACATCGACGCGGTCACCACCCACCCGGCCGGCGAACGCGGGCTTCTGCACATCGACATCCGGTACACGGTCAAGGCCACGAACGACGAACGCAACCTGGTGGTCCCGTTCTACCTCATCCCCGACGACGAGGGAGAGCTGTGATGGCCCTGCCCATGCCCAACCTCGACGACCGCCGCTTCCAGGACCTGGTGGACGACGCCAAACGGATGGTGCGGCAACGCTGTCCGGAGTGGACGGACCACAACGTGTCCGATCCCGGCGTCACGCTCATCGAGACCTTCGCGTACATGACCGACCAGCTGCTGTACCGGCTCAACCGGATTCCGGACCGGTTGCACATCTCCTTCCTCGAGCTGATCGGGCTGCGGCTGCTGCCCCCGACGCCGGCCAGGACGGACGTGACGTTCTGGCTGTCCACACCGGCGCAGACTCCCATGACCATCGCGGCCGCCACCCGGGTCGGCACGGTCCGCACGGAGAGCGCGGAGTCCATCGTGTTCAGCACGGAGGACGTGATCGACGTGGTGCCGTGTGAGCTGCACGCGGTGCGGACCCGCGCGGCGGGCGCCGACGCGGGCGTCGACCGGATGACACCACTCGGCAGTGGGGTACCGTTCCCGGCCTTCGGCGAACCGCCGGCCGAGGGCGACGAACTGTTGGTGGGACTGGATGTGGCGGTGCCCAGGGCGGCGGTGCGGCTCGACATCGGCGCCGGCATCGAGGGGTTGGGCGTCGACCCGCGACACGTGCCACTGGTCTGGGAGGCGTGGACCGGCGATGGCTGGACGGAGTGCGAGGTGTCCACGGACGAGACGGGTGGGCTCAACACGTCCGGTGCGGTGGTGCTGCACTTCCCGGCCGAACACCAGGCCGGTGTGGTGGACGGCGAACGCGCCGGCTGGCTACGGGCCAGGGTGGTGCCGCAGGAACCCGGGCAGCCCGGCTACACGGCGTCGCCCCTGATCAGCGGAGTCTCGGTCGGTACGGTCGGGGTGACCGGCGCGGCGGTCAACGCCGAGATCGTGGACCTCGAAACCGTCGGTCGCGCGGAAGGCGTTGCCGGACAGCGGTTCGAGCTGGGCAACCGGCCGGTGCTCGCCGGTTCCGGCCCCACGGTCGTGGAGACCAGCTCGGCCGAGGGCTGGCAGGAATGGCAGCAGGTGGAGGATTTCGCGGCGAGCGGATCGGCCGACCGGCACTTCGTGCTCGACGCCTACCCCGGCGAGGTCCACTTCGGACCCGTGGTGCGGCAGGCGGACGGCACGGTCGTCCAGCACGGTGCCGTGCCGGAGAAGGACGCGACCGTGCGGGTTCGCCGGTACGCGGTCGGTGGCGGCGCGGTCGGCAACGTCAACGCCGGCGCCATCCGCACGCTGCGCTCGTCGGTCCCGTTCGTGGCGGCCGTGGAGAACCGGCACTCGGCACACGGCGGCGGCGAGGGTGAGACGCTCGACGAGGCACGGGCCCGCGGCCCACTGCTGCTGCGCACCCGCAGTCGCGCCGTCACGGCCGAGGACTACGAGGTGCTGGCCAGGCAGGCGGCGCCGGAGGCCGCGCGGGTGCGATGCGTGACGGCCGGGGAGGACGATCTGCCGGCCGGGACGGTGAAAGTACTGGTGGTGCCCGCCGCCGCGACGACCGGGGGCCAGATCCGGTTCGACGACCTGGTGCCCACCGAGGAGCTGCTCGCGCGGTTGGCCGAACGGCTGGCGGAGGTGCGGTTGATCGGCACGACCGTCCTCGTGGAACCGCCGCGCTACCGCGGGGTCACGGTGGTCGCCCGGCTGGTGGCGCGGTCGAGGGTGAACACCGACCGGATCCGCGAGGACGCGCTGGCCGCGTTGCTGCGGTACCTGAACCCGTTGCCCGGCGGCGGCCCGGACGGCGCGGGCTGGCCCTTCGGCCGGGCCGTCCGCTCCGGTGACGTCCACGCGCTGCTGCAACAGGTGTCCGGTGTGGACTTCGTGGAGGACGTCCGGCTGTTCACGGCGAACCCGCTGACGGGGGAGCGCGGGGTCGAGCGGTCACGGATCGAGCTGGAGCCCAACAGCCTCGTGTTCTCGTTCGACCACCAGGTTCGGGTGCACTCGTGATCGTCTGCCGGGACTGTGGCCAGCGCAATACCGACGCGGACACGTTCTGCGGGTCGTGTGGCCGGTTCCTCGAGTGGACCGGTGACCGGATCGCCGAGCCGGAGGAGTCGACCGCGCTGCAGGAGGCGCGGGCCGAACTCGAGGCGCCGAAGCGGAATCGTTGGCAGCGGATACTCGACGCGACGGTCGGCGGTCACACGGGCATGGACGGCCGCTTCATCGAAAGCCGGCAGGAGGTCCCGGCCGGCAAGGCGTCGGTACCCGGGAAGGCGGCCCCACCACCGCCGCCGGGCAAGGCACCACCACCGCCGCCACCGCCGTCGAAGAAGGCCCCACCGCCCCCGCCACCGTCGAAGAAGGCCGGCCCGCCACCACCGCCCGCCAAGAAGGTCGGGCCCCCGCCACCACCCGCCAAGAAGGTCGGTCCACCACCGCCACCGGCGAAGGCCGAACCGGACAGTGTGCCGCCCCCGGAGAACAGCGACACACCGGCCGAGGCGTTGATCGCGCCCGTGGAGCCCGGGCAGAAGGTGGACGCCGAACCCGAGGAGTTGGCGCCGGCCGTCGCTCCCGCCGTGGCGCGTCCCGTGCGGCGCGCGGCATCCACCCGCAAGCCGAAGCCGGGTGAGCTGATCTGCGGCGAGTGTGGTGAGGGCAACCTCCCGGCCCGCAAGTTCTGCGGGCGCTGCGGTGAGCCGCTCACCTCGGCCGAGCAGGTTCGTATCTCCTGGTGGCGCAGGTTGCGTCGGCGACGGGCGAAGGTGCTCAAGGCCGGCAGCAGGCCCGGTCGCGGCGAGACCAAGGCACCCGGCCGTGGGCGCGGCCGGGCGCGCCGGGTCCTCCGCAAGATCCGCACCTACGCGTTCGTGGTGGTGTTGGGGTTCGGCCTGCTCGCGGGCTTCTACCCACCACTTCGGACGTACGTGACCGACAAGTTCGACGCGCTTCGCAAGGAGGTGTCCGGCGTGGTCGAGCAGACCATGGACCCGGCCCGGCCGGTGAGCGTCACGGCGAGCCTCGAGTCTCCCGAGCACGCGGCGAAACTCGCGTTCGACCAGTTCGCCAACACCTACTGGGCCGCGCCGTTCGACAGGAACACCCCGCCGAGCATCACGGCCGACCTCGGTGGCACCACCGCGTTGACTCGAGTGATCGTGACGTCCGGCGCGGCCGACGCGTTCGCCACTCTGCACCGGCCGTCGATCATCGTGCTGTCCTACTCCAACGAGAAGTCCGACACCTTCGTGCTGAAGGACATCCCGGAACCACAGGAAGTCAAGCTGGTCAACGGACTCGGCGCGCAGACCGTCCGCATCCAGGTGCTCGACGTCTTCGTCGCGGAAGGCGCGGTGGACGTCGCGGTGGCCGAGCTGGAGTTCTTCGCCGTCATCTGAAGGAGGACCGAATGCGTGGCACGGTACCAGGACTGGACACTCCGTACCCGATCGCCGGGCTGCTTCCCGTGGCACTGCGGGAGGACAACCTGGCGACCAGGCTGACCGAGGGCCTCGACGACGTGTTGGCGCCGGTCATCGCCACGCTCGACTGCCTGTCCGCCTACGTCGATCCGCGGCTCGCGCCCGCCGACTTCCTCACCTGGCTCGGCACCTGGGTCGGGGTGGCGCTCGACGAGAGCTGGCCGCTGGACCGGCGGCGCGCCACGGTGGCGCAAGCCGTTGCGCTGTACCGGACCCGCGGCACCCCGGACGGGCTGCGGGCACACCTCGAGGCGCTGACCGGCGGGCAGGTGGAGGTGTCCGACAGCGGCGGCGTGTTCTGGTCGGCCACTCCGGACGGTCCGGTTGGAACAGAGGGGGAGCCCAGGGTGGTGGTCCGGGTGACCGATCCCGATCCGGGCGCCAGCGATCCCGTGGTACTGCACGAACTTGTGGCTTCCGCGAAGCCGGCGCACGTCCCCCACAACGTGGAGATCGTCACCGAAAAGCACTTTCACGTCCCTAATGGATGAACCGGCTTACCCGTTCGTGGAATAGGGGTGTTTCGGTTTCTTCGTTCGCCGGGATGGGGATGATTCGTGGCGGCGACACTCGCCGCACGACCGGACTCTCCCGGAGGAATGCACCAATGTTGAGGAAGTTCTTCGCCGCCACCGCGATCACCGGCGCTGCACTGTTCTTCGGCGTGGCCACCGCAGGCGCCGCCTCCGCCTCCCCGACCGGTGATGGCCACGGCGGCCCCGGTGACGACGGTGGTGTCAGCATCCTGAACAACCTGTGTGTCGCGCCGTGGCAGTGGAACGGCCCGATCGAGGCCCTGACCGTCGGCCACGCGCCCGTTCTGTGTAGTAGTACTAACGGCGGCCGATGAAGGTCGGCGGCTGATAGGTGCCGGGCACCACGAGAAGTGGCGCGGGAATCAGGAGATCGGTGTCGGGCGCGGTCACCCACGTGATCACCGAACCGATCAGCGTATTGGCGAACACCTGCAGCGGCACGGCGAACGCGCCGAGCTGGTCGGTGCGCGCGATGATCGGGGAACCGTTGCCCGGCAACGCGACCGTCACGTCACGCTCCGGCGGGAAGCCGGTGCCCGTCACCTCGACCACGCGGCCGGCCACGACCACCCCGGGATTCACCACGACGGTCGGCGCCGTGCCCCGAGCACGCAGAGTGATCAACTTGCTGAACGCGTCCGTCTCGACGAGAAGTGCGCCAGGCCGCTCGCCCGCGCCGTGCGG
This sequence comes from uncultured Actinomycetota bacterium, assembly GCA_963825445.1. Classification (GTDB taxonomy): domain Bacteria; phylum Actinomycetota; class Actinomycetes; order Mycobacteriales; family Pseudonocardiaceae; genus Actinophytocola. Next base: position 215,246 of record CAWGTM010000011.1, on the reverse strand, counting down.
CAGGTTGCGGACGGTCACCGTGCACGACTGTCCAGGTGACAGCGTCGCACCTGGACAGTTGGTGTCGGCGATCAGATAGTCGCGGGCGTGGAGTGCCGGTCCGTCCACGCCGGTCACCGACCGCACGGTCAGTGGTGCCGTGCCGGTGTTGGTCACGGTCACCACTTCCGGCAGGCTCACCGACAGCGCGGGCCGCTCGCCGGGGAACGCCACCACCGGCGGAACCACGGCCAGGTCGAACGACGGCGGTCCACTCGAGACTCCGGTCAGCGGAACGGAAACCACCTTATCGCCGGCCGGCAACAGCAACGTGGCCTCGCGGCGCCCGGTGCCCGCCGGCTGGAACCGGATGGACACCACGCAGCTCTCGGTGGCGTGCAACACGGTTCCCCGGCAGGTGTCCGTGGGGAACACCGCGAAGTCGTCTTCCTGCGGTCCTGTCACCTCCGGTGCAGCGATCGACAACGGGCCGAATCCCTGGTGCCGCAGGGTGATCACGCGCTCCACGGCACCGCCGGGCGACACGGTGCCGAAGTCGGCCGAGCTGGCCACCACGGTGGGTCGAAACGTCCTGGCGAAGATGTCGGTCAGGCCGTTGTCGTCCACGTCCACCAGATCGTTGGCATCCGAGACGTACACCACGACGCTCCCGTCGGCGGACAGGGAGGGGGAGTGACTGTCGTCGTTGCCGGGGCAGACCTCGGGACCCGGGTCGGGAACGCAGTCGCGGCCGAGGCCCGGTGACGCCAGCTCACCCCGCACTGTCAGGGGAATGCGGAGATCCCGGACCACAACCTGGTCGGAGGTCGGGCCGTCCAGTCCGTTGTGGAGGCCGCGACCCAACGAGTGGAACGCCAGGTACCGGCCGTCAGCGCTCAGGTCCGGCGCCTCGCCCTCACCGATCTCCGTGTGCGAGCTGGGTCCGAGGACACCGTCGCCGTCGGGATCCCGGTCCATCACCACCACGTCGTTGAACTCCACCGACCAGTCCATGCTGGCGAACGCGACCATACGGCCGTTTCCGGAGACCACCGGCACCGACGCGTCGTCGCCGACCTCCGTGCCGTCCGCCGTCACGTCGAGGCGGGTCATGCGCAGGGTGTCCATTTCGGCGGCGAACACGGCCCGCCGGTTCAGCGGCTGCGCGCGGCCGGAGAGGCTCAGCAGCCGGGGCCCCTGGAGGTAGGACGTGCAGTAGTAGTCGCACATCAGCACGGGAAACACGACGTGTCGGCCGTTCGCGGACATCCGCGGCGGCCCCTGGGCGCCCCGAACCTCGCCGTAGGCCGGGTCCGCGGGGAGGAGATCCACAAAGGACGATGGTGCGGTCAGACGCCCGGAACTGTCCTTCGTCAGCCGGGCGGTGACCGCGCGCGGTATGCCGACCTCCGCCGGGTCCTCGTTCCACACCATTCTCGTGGCGTCGCCGGACAGACTCGGTTCGCTGTTGTCCGCGCCGTCGCGACCGACCTCGATGCAGCGGCGATCCCCCGGCTCGTCGAACAGCCGGTCGCCGTCCTGGTCGCGGTCGCACACGAACACCCGCCGGCCGCCGTCGTCGGACCGGTCGTACGCCACATAACGTCCGTCGGCGGAGATCGCGGGATTCTGGTTGTAGCCATGGGATTCGCTGATGCGGACCGTGCGTTTGCCGGACCGGACGTAGATGTCCCAGCCCTCGTCGTCGTCCGCCGGGTCGAGCGCGAACAGCGTGACGAACGCCGTATGCCGACCGTCGCCGGACACCACCGGGGCCTCCGACTCGGCGCCCTCGGTGCCGTCCTCGCCCTGGGCACCGCCCGAGGTCAACGACAGCAACTCGGTCCGGCCGGGGGAGGGCACGGCGGCGGCCGGTCCCGAACTCCCGGTCGCGAGGACAGCGACCACCAGCACGGCCGCCGACGCCCGGGAACGCATACCTGACATGGAAAAAGTGTAGGTCGGAAGTCGTGGGCCGATCGGGACGGAATTCAGCCGTCGCTTTTCCCGAAAGGGCACCACGTATTGCTCGCGTTCCGGTCCGCCGACTTCTTTCGACGAATTCCCCGGAACCGCAGACTGACCGCATGACCGTGTCGACGAATCTCAGCAGTGCCACGCTGTCGGTGGAGCCGGGCGCGGAGACGACCGCCGAGGTTCGGCTCCGCAACACCGGTGAGCTGGTCGACCAGTTCACCATGGACGTGGTCGGTGCGCCCGCCGAGTGGACCACCGTCACGCCGAGCACGGTCAACCTCATGCCCGGCGGCGAGGTGACGGTCGAGGTGAAGTTCGCGCCGCCCCGCGCGTGGGACGTGCCGGCCGGGCAGGTGCCGTTCGCCCTTCGGGTGCTGTCGCGGGAGGATCCGCAGGGTTCGGCCGTGGAGGAGGGCGTGCTCGACGTCGCGTCGTTCACCGAGCTGGCGGCCGAGTTGTTGCCGACCCGCAAACGCGGTAGCCGCAAGGCGAAGTACCAGCTGGCCGTGGAAAACCTGGGCAACGTGCCCACCCACACGGTGGTCGCCGGCTTCGACCCGGAGGACGACCAGCTCGACCTCGAGGTGCGGCCGGCGGAACTCGATGCCGCGCCCGGCACCGTGACCATCGTGAAGGTCCGCGCGGTCCCCACTCGCCGGTTCATGCGCGGTGAGCCACAGCCGCACCCGTTCGACCTGGAGGTGACCGGCACGGCGCCGGTCGTCGAGACGATCACCGTGAACGGGGTGATGATCCAGGAGCGGATGCTGCCGAAATGGGTGCTACCCATGGCGATCGCGTTCCTGGTGGCCGCCATCGCGTTGATCACCCTGTGGTTCACGGTCCTGGTTCCCGAGGTCGAATCCATTGCCACCGAACAGGTCGCGCCCCAGGTGAGTGCGGCTCAGGACGCGGCGAGCGAGGCCAGCGAGGCGGCGGCCGAGGCGAACGTGGCGGCCGAGGAGGCCACGGGTGGCGAGGCGGGCGGCGAGGGCGGCGGCCCGGCAGGCGGCGGTGGCGGTGGCGGTACGGAAGGTGGTGCGGAGGAACCGAACGGCTCGACGGGACCGGAGCCCGTGGACTTCCGCATCGCCACGGAGGCCGAACCGGTGACCGACGGCAGCTACGCCCCGTTCGAGTACGTCGCACCGGACGGCCGTCCCCTGCGGATCAGTGACCTGGTGCTCCAGAACCCCAGGGGCGACTCGGGTCTGCTGCGGATCGTGCGTGGCGAGGACGTCCTGCTGGAGGTCGGCCTCGCGAACTTCCGCGACCTCGACTACCACTACGTGAACGCCGTGCGGGTGGCGCCGGACCAGCCGGTGATCGTGGAGGTCAGCTGCCTGACCCCCGGCCAGGGCGCCGCCGAATGCACCCCGGCCGTCTCCTTCTCCGGCCAGTTGCTACCCCCGCCCGCGTAGTTCGCGCCGTGACGTGATGCCGAGCTTCGAGTACACGTTGCGCAGGTGGAACTCCACGGTCTTCTCGCTCAGGTACAGCCGGGACGCGGCCTGCTGGTTGGTCATGCCGCGGGACACCAGTTCGGCCACCTCCCGTTCCCGCGCCGTGAGGAACGACAGGTCGCCCTTCAGCTCGACCTTCTCGTCCAGCTCACGCAGAACGGCCGTGCACCGGCGCAGGAACGGCGCGGCGCCAAGGGTTTGGTAGCGGTCGTGCGCGCGGCACAGCCAGCCGATGGCCGTGCGCCGGCTGCCGGTCGTGTGCAGCAGCATGCCGTGTGCCTGCTCCAACCTGGCCCGGTACAAGGGAAGGTCGTCCTGCCCGGCGGGAATCGCCACGCCCTGCTCGTAGTGCGCGCGAGCGGCCACCGGGTCGCCGCCGCGTTCGGCCAGCCAGCCGGCCAGCCAGGACACGGTGACCATGAGGTTCGGCACCTCGGTGGCCAGCCCGGTCAACGCACGCACCACGCCGGCCGCGTCGCCCAGCAACCCGGCACCGATCAACCCTTCGGCGACCAGTGGACCCCACCACGGCTGCAACGCCAGCGCGGGACCGCGTTCGGTCACTGTCCCACGTAGACTCTCGGCCGCCGACACCATCGACCGGTAGTCCTCGCGTGCCTGCGCGAGTCCCGCCTTCGCCATGCACAACAGGACACTGTGGAGGGTCCCGCCGGTGGTCGACACGAGCAGGTGCAACTGTCCTATGTGGTGCTCGGCCTTCACCCACTGGCCGGTGCCGGCGGCGAGCATCGCGGCACGGCTGTGAAGCGGCGCGCGGACGTATCCCGTGTGCTGGGTGCTCGCCCGTTCCAGCGCACGCTCGACCGTCGTGGTCGCCTCCGTCCACCTGCCGAGCTGGTACAGCGTGTCGGCCAGGGTGAGCTGCGCGAGCAGCCGGTCCGCCGGTGGCTGCGGTCCGGTGTCGCCCGCGACGGTCGCCGCGTCACCGGCCGCGGCCGTCAGCTCCCCGGCCAGCGCACGGCACATCGCCCGCTCCAGCAGTCCGCCGCCGACCGGCCGCAGTGTCTCCAGTTCGGTGAGTGCGGCGCGGGGCCCGCTGGTGAACAGCCGCCCGAACACCAGACCGCGCACCGCGTGGCGGATCGCCTGCGAGTCCGGGTGTTCGCCCGTGTCGAGCACTTGCCTCGCGTGGCGCATGGCCGCTAGTCCGTCGCCGTCGACCAGATAGGTGGTGGCGAAGGAGCCGTCGATCATCATGGAAAGCGACGGCTCGCTCGCCGCCGTTGCCTCGTCGAACAGCCGCCGCGCGCCCGCCACGTCACCGATCCGGTGGAACCGCAGCAGTCCCTGGGTGTAGCTGCGCAGCGGGGACGGTTCCGTGTGGTTGATCCGGTTGGCCACCTGCTCGGTGTCGTAGACGCGCTGCCACATGATGCTGTGCACGATGCGGACCAGCATCCGTCGCTCGCGTTCCCGGCGGGTGCCGGACAGGTCGGCCGACCACCGCAGGTACTGCAGCGCGCGGTCCACGTCGCCCGAGCGCATGGCCGTGGTCGCCTCGGCCTCCAGCTGGTCGGCGAGCGTCGGGTCGACCCCGTCGGACGCGGCCGTGCGGTGACGCCAGACCACGTCACCGTCGACCAGTTGGGCGGCCGCGTCGTGGAGGCGTCTGCGCCGCAACGGCGGGATCAGCTGGTAGATGCCCTCGCGCAGCATCGGGTGACGGATCTCGATGGGACACACGGGATCGGCCGGCCGCCAGCGCACCATCCCCGCGCCCAGCAGCGGTTCCAGCGCCTCCGCCGGGTCGGTCACCGAACCGACCCTGGCCACCAGCGAGATCCGGTACCGGCCGTCGAGCACGGCGAGCGCCTCGGCCAGGCGGCGACTCTGCTCCGGCACCCTGGCCAGTTTCTCCTGGACGGTCGTGAGGAACGGCGCGGGCACGGGCAGCAGGTCGTGGGACTCGGCCACCGACACCGGGCTGGACAACAACATCCGCCCGTACCCGGGATGTCCGGCCGTGTAGCGGTGCAACCGGTCGATCATCTCGGCCGGCAGCACCCGGCCGTACCATCGGCCCAGCTCGGCCAGCTCGTTGCGGTCGAGCCCGGGCAGCTGCACCTCGTAGTGGGGGTCGTGGGAGGTCACCATCCGGCGCCGTCGCGCCCAGTCCGGCGCCGGCGGCCCGCCGTGATCGGGGTCGGTGCTCGCGGTCAACAGCGTCAGCACCCGCTCGCGGTGCAGCCGGCGCAGCACGTACCCGAGCACCTCCGTGGACTCCTCGTCGGCGAAGTGGAAGTCGTCGACCAGCACGGCCAGCGGCCGCTCGGCCTGCAGCGTGGACAACAGCCGCCACAGTTCGTCACCTACCCCGAGAACGGTCGGCGTGCCGGTGTCCAGAGCGGACAGCGCGGGGTAGGGCCGCAGCGTCGCCCGCGGCAGGGTGCCGACCAGCCGCGCGATCACGTTGAACGGCACCAGCTCCTCGAACCGGTCGCAGGCCGCCTGCAGCACGGTGAAACGGTCGAGCCTGCGCACCACGTGGTGCACCAGCGCGCTCTTGCCGATCCCCGGTTCGCCGTGCACCAGCACCAGCCAGGGCTTGCCGGTGCCGGCCTCGCGTGCGCAACGGGTCAGCAGGTCGACGTAGGTCTGCCGGCCGACGAACAGGCGCGGCGGGGGAAGGACGCTCGCGTCGTCGCCGGCTCGCGGCGGCGGCACGTAGCCGGGCGTCAGGTCATGGTTCACCCGGACTGGGAAAACCGTCACCGGTTGCTCCTCTCGAACTCCCCGACCGACGTTCCGGGCCCTGCTGTTCAGATCAGCCCTTCCCTTAACGCGTAAGCCACCGCATGGGATCTGTTCCTGAGACAGAACCGTGTCGTGACGCTGTGCAGGATGTTCTTCACGGTCCTCGACGAGTAGCTGAGCGAGGCGGCGATCTCGTCGGTGTCCAGGCCGTCGGCCACCAGCCGCAGCACCTCGCTCTCCCTCGGCGAGAGGCCGGCGACCGTGAGGCCGCGCGGTGCGAGCACGTTGTGCTGGATGCGGGAGACCTGCTTGAGCAGGCGCGCGAGCATGTCGGCCGGCAGCGCGGCCTCACCCTTCAGGGCGCGGGTGGCCAGGTGGGCGATGCGGGCGGAGGTGGCCTCGGACCGGTGCACGAGCGCGCAGATGCCGACCTCGATGGCCGCCAGCAGGCCGGAGTCGTCGAGCGAGGCGGTCACCAGGATGCTGTGGCTGCAGCCGCGTTTGGTGAACTCCCGCAGCTGTTGGAGAGTGGCCTGGTCCATCGTGTCGACGGCGGCCACGACCACCGTCTGCTGGTCGACGTCGGCCAGTTCGACCAGCTCGATGGCCTGTTCCTGACGAAGCTGGGCGACGAGGCCCGCTCTGGTGATCAAGTCCGTGGCGTGTACGTGGACCGCGACCCGTGTGCTCACCTGGTGCTCCTGACCGAACTGGAAAGATGCTCACTTCAGGTTGCTGCACGATCGGCCCCCGCACCCTGGGGAGACGACCCTAGGTATCCCCTAGTGACTGGCCGGTAGGTCCACAGTGGACAAAGCGTTCCGCTGGGTGGAACGCGGTGCTGAACTCGGGTGGGGCCGTCATGCGAGTGTCGGGACATGGTGACGGCGGCGATCGTGGGACCCGGGAACATCGGCACCGACCTGCTGGCGAAGCTGCGACGCGGTGCGCTGGTCGAGGTCGCGTACATGGTGGGCGTGGTCGAGTCGGACGGGCTGGCGCGGGCCAGGGAGCTGGGGATCGCCGCGTCGGCCGGTGGCGTGGACTGGCTCCTCGACCAGGATCCGCTGCCGGACCTGGTGTTCGAGGCGACCTCGGCCAAGGCGCACGTGGCCAATGCGCCCCGGTACGCCGAGGCCGGCATTCGCGCCATCGATCTCACGCCAGCGCACCTCGGGCCCATGGTCTGCCCGCCCGTGAACCTGCCGGACCACCTGGACGCGCCGAACGTCTCCATGATCACGTGCGGCGGCCAGGCGACCATCCCCATGGTGCACGCCGTCTCGCGAGTCACCCCGGTGTCCTACGCGGAGATCGTCGCGTCGGTCGCCTCTCGCGGCGCCGGCCCGGGTACGCGCGCGAACATCGACGAGTTCACCCACACCACCGGCCGCGCGGTCGCCGAGATCGGCGGTGCCGCGCGTGGCAAGGCGATCATCATCCTCAACCCCGTGGAGCCACCCATGATCATGCGGGACACGGTCTTCTGTGCGATCGGGGAGGACGCTTCCCAGGACGCCATCGTTTCGTCCATTGTGGACATGGTGGCCGCCGTGCGGGAGTACGTGCCCGGCTACACGTTGCGGGCCGATCCGCAGTTCGATCCCGGACGGGTGGCGATCTTCCTGGAGGTCCGCGGCGCGGGCGACTACCTGCCGGAGTACGCGGGCAACCTCGACATCATGACGGCCGCCGCCGCGCGGGTGGGCGAGCTGATGGCGGCCGCGCGATGAGGCCGCCGCTCGCTCATGACATCCGGATCACCGACACCACCCTGCGCGACGGCAGCCACGCGATGGCCCACCAGTTCACCGAACAGCAGGTCCGGGACACGGTGCGCGCGTTGGACGCGGCCGGCGTCGAGGTGATCGAGGTGACCCACGGCGACGGGCTGGGCGGGTCGTCGTTCAACTACGGCTTCTCGCACACCTCCGAGCTGACGCTGATCGCGGCGGCCGCTGACGAGGCGCGCCGGGCGAAGATCGCGGTGCTGCTCGTACCGGGCATCGGCACGGCCGACGACCTGCGCCGCGCGCACGACGCGGGTGCGTCGGTGGTGCGGGTGGCCACGCACTGCACGGAGGCGGACGTGGCGCCGCAGCATTTCGGTGTGGCGCGGGAACTCGGGATGGAGACCGTGGGTTTTCTCATGATGGCGCACCGGATCTCGCCTTCGGAGCTGGCGAAGCAGGCGCGGATCATGGTCGACGCCGGATGCGAGTGTCCCTATGTGACGGACTCGGCCGGCGCTTTGCTGATGCACGAGGCGAAAGCGCGGTTCGAGGCGGTGGTGGCTTCCGTCGGGGACGAGGCGTGGGTCGGCTACCACGGACACCAGAACCTGTCGCTCGGCGTGGCGAACTCGGTGCTGGCGCAGGAAGCCGGCGTCCGGCAGATCGACGGTTCGCTGTGCGGGCTCGGCGCCGGTTCGGGCAACTCGCCGACCGAGGTGTTGGCCGCGGTGTTCGACCGGCTGGGAGTGCGGACGGGACTCGACGTGCTCGGGTTGCTGACGGCGGCCGAGGAGGTGGTGCGGCCGTACCTTCCCCGGTGGCCGAAACTCGACCGCAACGCCATCGTGCAGGGGTGGGCCGGGGTGTACTCGAGCTTCCTGTTGCACGCGGAACGCGCGGCGGCCCGGTACGGCGTGCCGGCGCACCGGATCCTCGCGCGGTGCGGGGAGTTGGGCCTGGTCGGCGGTCAGGAGGACATGATCATCGACGTGGCGTTGCGGCTCCGAGACCACGGCTGATGGTGAGTGCGGCCGTGCGCACGGCCGCCGCCACCCGGTCCAGATCGGTGCGCGTGCTCCAGCCGGACACCGAGACGGCCGCCACCACGCCGCCCGGGTCGAAGATCGGGCTGGCCGCGCAGACCAACCCGGTCTTGGACTCCTCCCGGTCGAACGCGATGCCCGCCGCCGCGATGGTGGCCAGTTCTTTTGCCAGCAGCCCGGGGGCTCTGACCGTGCGGGCGGAGACACGGGGGAGCGGCCCGGCCAGCAGCTCCTCGCGGTCGGCCGCCGAGGCGAACGCGAGCATGGCCTTGCCGACCCCGGTCGCGTGCACGGGCCAGCGGCCGCCGATGGTCGCGGGTGTCGGCGGCGCGTCCGGGCCGGGCAGGATGTCGACGTAGAGCACCTCGGCGCCCTCGCGAACGGCCAGGTGGACGGTGTGCCCGGTGGCGTCGCGGAGGTCGGCCATGGCGGGGCGCGCGGCGTCGCGGAGGTCCCGCTGGCGAGGCACGCGCTGACCCAGCTCGAAGAGCTTCGACCCGAGCCGCACGGTCTGCCCGTCGCGCTCCAGGAGCCCGGTCTCCACGAGATGCCCGACCAGCCGATGCACGGTCGCCTTGGCCAGCCCGGTACGCCGCGCCAGCTCGGACACCCCCAGCGAGTCGCCCCCACCGAGCCGGAACGCGTCGAGAATGGCGACCAACCTCCCGGCAACCACCCCGGAGGAACCCTGCTCAGCCGACGCCACAGGTGCCAGCATGCTGCGTTCGGGTCCCGCTCGCCAGAGCCGCGTCAGCCGGGAGCCACCGCCACGCTCTCGGGCGCGTGATGGCTCTGGCGGAATTCGAGCGCCTCGGCGTCGTTGACGTACTCGAGGACCTCGCCCGCGTGCCTCTTGAGCAGGGTCCGCACCTCATCCGGCGTGGCGTAGAAGAACTCGCGACGCAGATTGACCTTGTTGACACGACGGTCGGACAGCGCGCGGTGCAGCGCGTTCTCGAGGCTCACCGCGTCCGGTGAGTAGAACATGATGTGCGTGTCGTACCGGAACGGCACGGAAGCGTCGCCCAGTTCGAGAACCCGTTCCGATGGGATGAGCCGGCGGGTCATGCCGATCTTGACCATCCTCGGGCCGAACGCACCGAGGTTGCTGATGACGTAGACGTAGCCGGCGCGGATGTTCGCCTCACGCTCGTGCAGTCCTTGTAGCCCCGCGTCCACATTGCCGAGTTCGATCTCGATCTTGGTCGCGGCGGCTACATCACCCTTGTCGAGCAGGGCCTGCCGCACGTTGATCAGGTGACGTCGTTCCTTGTCCAGCTTCTCGATCTCGCGCCGGAATTCCGCCTGCGCCTTGGCTTCCTCACGGAGGCGCTCTCGTTCGGCGCGTTCGGCTTCCTTCTCTTCCTGCTTCTTGCGCAGGTAGTCCGCCGTGAGTTCCAACTCGTGCATCCGCAGTGCCCGATACTGCCCGCTGATGCGGATGTCGAGCATGGCCCCGAGCTTCTGGATGGCTTCGCCCACCTTGTCCAAGCGCTTCTTCGCGGTGTCGACGGAGCCGGCCTTCATCACCCTGATGCAGTTCTCGGCTTCCGCGTTGTAGGCGCGCAGCATCACCTTGCACCAGTCGTTGACCATCTTCCGGCCCTGCGCGGCCGAGTTGTTGAAGGTGAACCCGTAGTTCGCCTCCACCGCGGCCTTGTCCTTGATCAGCTGCCGCATCTCGGCCGAGATGCGATCCAGCTCGCGCCGGTAGTCGTCGGCGTACTCCAGGGGATGGTGGTAGCGGAACACGCCGGCCTGCTGGAACACCAGCTCGTCCGTGAACGGCACGAGTTCCTCGGTGGCCGTGGCGAGCCGCGCCCTGATCTCGGCCAGTCGACCGGCGTGCGCGACCCGGTCCTGTTCGAGGTTCGCGGCGTGCTGGTGGCGCGCGGCCTGGTGTGTCGCGCCCAACTGCGCCAGCTCGGCCCGCATCCGGTCGATCTGCTGCCGAACCTGCCAGTGCTCGAGGCCGCCGATGTGGGCGAGGTGCGCGTTGGCCTGGTCCAACTGTGTGCGCAGCGCGAGGTTGTGCTGTTCGAGATCGGTGATCTTCTTGTTCTTCTCACCAAACATGGGTGTGTCCCACTTCGTCCGCGCGGCCTGCCCCGACCTTGACTACGCGTCGTCGGAAAGTGCCGGGCCGTTACACGCGGTGATCGCCCCGCGCGGGTCACAATCCGAACCTGGTGGTTGGCCAGGTCCGCATCTGCGTGTCTATCATTGCGCTCATGCCGAACCTGCGGGTCAGTGAAGCCGCCGCGCTCCTCGGGGTCAGTGACGACACCGTGCGGCGCTGGATCGACCAGGGCAGGCTGCCCGCCGTGGCAGGGGACAACGGGCGCATGGCCATCGAGGGCCGCGAGCTGGCGGAGTTCGTCCAGCGGCAGGCCGAGGCGCCCGAGCCGGGGACCACGGTGGCCGCCTCGGCGCGCAACCGCATGCGCGGCATCGTCACGCGTGTCGTCAAGGACGGCGTGATGGCCCAGGTCGAGATGCAGGCCGGGCCGTTTCGGCTGGTGTCGCTCATGAGCAGGGAGGCCGCCGAGGAACTCGGGCTCGAACCGGGGGTCGTCGCGGTCGGCTCGATCAAGTCCACCCACGTCGTCGTCGAGATTCCGGAGAACCGATGATCCGCTCCGTTCTGGTGGGCGCCCTCGCCTTGTCCCTGGTCGCGTGCGGGACCGAAGAGCCGGCTGACGGTCTCTCCGGCGACATCACGGTGTTCGCCGCGGCCTCGCTCACCGACACGTTCACCGAGTTGGGCAAGCGGTTCGAGGAGGCCAACCCGGGCACCACGGTCACGTTCAACTTCGCCGGCAGCTCCGCCCTCGCGGCCCAGATCAACGAGGGCGCGCCGGCCGACGTGTTCGCCTCGGCGTCGCCCACGAACATGGACCAGGTGTCCCAGGTCGAGGAGCCGACCACGTTCGTCCGCAACCGGCTGGAGATCGTGGTGCCGGCCGGCAACCCCGCGGGGATCACCGGGCTCGCCGACTTCGCCGACGCAAGTAAGAAGATCGCGTTGTGCGCCGAGCAGGTCCCGTGTGGTGCCGCCGCGAAGAAGGCGTTCGACGCCGCCGGCATCACAGCCGCGCCGGACACGCTCGAGCAGGACGTTAAGGCCGTGCTCACCAAGGTCACGCTCGGCGAGGTCGACGCGGCGCTCGTGTACCGCACCGACGTGCTGGCGGCCGGTGACAAGGTCGAGGGCATCGAGTTTCCCGAGGCCGAGCAGGCGATCAACGATTACCCGATCGCGGCGCTGGCCGAGGCGCCGAACGCCGAGGGCGCCGCGGCGTTCGTCGAGTTCGTCCTGTCCGCCGAGGGCGTCGAGGTCCTGACCGAGGCCGGCTTCGACAAACCGTGAGGCGCGCGCGAACGGGCCGGTTGCCGGCAGTCCTCGTCCTGCCGGCGCTGCTCGGCCTGGCGTTCCTGGTCGTCCCGTTCGCCGGGCTGCTCGTCCGGGCCCCATGGTCCACGCTCGGTGAGCAGCTGTTCAGCCGCGAGGTCGGCCAGGCGCTGACCCTCTCGCTCGTCTGCGCCAGCCTGGCCACGATCATCTGCCTGGTGCTCGGCATCCCGCTCGCGTGGCTGCTGGCGCGCAGCGATCTGCCCGGCCGCAAGGTGTTGCGCGCGCTCGTGACCGTCCCCTTGGTACTGCCACCCGTGGTCGGCGGTGTCGCGCTGCTGCTGGTGCTCGGCCGGCGCGGCCTGATCGGCCAGTACCTGTACGACTGGTTCGGCGTCTCGCTGCCGTTCACCACGACGGGCGTGGTGCTGGCCGAGGCGTTCGTGGCCATGCCGTTCCTCGTGATCTCCGTGGAGGGTGCGCTGCGCGCGGCCGACCCGCGTTACGAGGAGGCGGCCGCCACCCTCGGTGCGTCGCGGTGGTTGACGTTCCGCAGGGTCACGCTGCCGGCCATCGTGCCGGGGGTGGTCGCGGGGACTGTGTTGTGCTGGGCCAGGGCGCTCGGGGAGTTCGGCGCGACCATCACGTTCGCCGGCAACTTCCCGGGGAAGACGACCACCATGCCGCTGGCCGTGTACCTCGCGCTGGAGACCGACCCGGGGGCGGCGATCGTGCTGAGCATCGTGCTGCTGCTGGTGTCGGTGATCGTGCTGGTGAGTCTGCGGGACCGGTGGATCAGGAGTGTCACGTGACGCTGCGCGCCGACCTACATCTGGCCCGAGACAAGGGTTTCCGGCTCGACCTGGACCTGGCGGTCGCGCCCGGCGAGGTGGTCGCGCTGCTGGGCCCGAACGGTGCCGGCAAGACGACCGCGTTGCGGGTGCTGGCCGGACTGCTGCCGTTGACCGACGGCGGGGTGGCGCTGGACGACACGATCTGGGACGCGCCGCCATCGGTGTTTGTGCCGACCGAGCACCGGAACGTCGGCGTGGTCTTCCAGGATTACCTTCTGTTCCAACACATGTCAGCGCTCGAGAACGTCGCTTTTGGACTCCGGGCTCGCGGTGTTGGCAAGATCTCCGCACGCGACGCCGCGCGGGAATGGCTCGCGAAAGTGGGCCTGGAGTCGCATGTGGACGCCAAGCCGCGGTCGCTGTCCGGCGGGCAGGCTCAGCGGGTGGCGCTGGCGCGCGCATTGGTGACCGAGCCGGGCGTACTGTTGCTGGACGAGCCGCTGGCCGCGCTGGACGCCAGCAACCGCCTGCACATTCGCGCCGAACTAGGTCGACATCTCAACGACTACGCGGGATGCGCCGTGCTCGTCACCCACGACCCGATCGACGCCATGGTGCTGGCCGACCGCATCGTGATCATCGAGGACGGGCAGGTGGTGCAGGAAGGTCCGCCGGCCGAGGTGGCCCGCCGGCCGCGCACCGACTACGTGGCCAACCTCGTGGGCCTGAACCTGTATCGTGGCAAGGCTTCCGGGACCACGGTGGACCTCCACGACGGCGGCCGTTTCACGATCGCCGAGCCGACCAACGGCGACGTGCACGTGGCGTTCCCGCCGACCGCCGTGAGCCTGCATCCTTCGCCTCCGCTCGGCAGTCCACGCAACAGTTGGCCGGTCACGATCGCCGGACTCGAACAACACGCCCACACGGTGCGAGTACGTCTGGACGGCGCGCCGCCCGTGTTGGCGGACATCACGCCGGCTGTGGTGGCCGAGTTGCGCCTCACTCCGGGTACTCGGTTGTGGGCGACGGTGAAGGCGACCGAGACCACGACGTATCCGAGTTGAGTGTCCAGGGGCGGCCTTAGGTGGTGTTGCTCGGACGATCGCGTGCTTCGGTGGCTGTGCATGGGGTTGGGGCGATCGGGGCAGTGTCTCGCCGGTTCGTGGGCGTGGTGTGCGTGGGTGCGGCGAGCCACTGCAGCGGTTCATGGTGAGCTTCGTGCGCGGGGCTGGTTTTGTAATTCTTTTTCACGGTTCACTGTGCGCTTTGTGGATCTTGATTTAGCTTCACTCTTTCGAGCGATGAAAATATGGGTGGCGGGCGTAGGATTGGGTTATGTCCAGCTCTCGTGTGGTGGGGCTAATCCAGAAACTGGATTCCTCTGCTGCCGCTTTCCGTGAAGTGTATGCATCTCTGGTGTCGGTGATATCGGAAATGCGCGATGCTGATGTCGCGCATCTGGCGGGGTATAGGCGACTGAGCCTGCTCGTCTCAGATGTGACGCGGCTCAATCCCCGGTTTGCCACGCGGTTGATCACCCATGCTGAGGTGATCGCTGAGGTGGTGACTCCGACGGGGCATGTGACGCCGGCGCGGTTGCCGGTGGTGCGCGAAGCTCTGCTGGGTGGGGAGTTGGATGCTGAGCAGGTGGATGCGGTTGTGCGGACGGTGAAGAAGATCCCGGACTGGGCTCCGGGTGACACCGCCGAGGTGGTGGAGAAGCATCTGGTGGCGATGGCTCGGACCGGACCCGCCCATGTGCTGGCCAAGCACGGCGAAACTCTGCTGGCGCGGATCGATCCGGATGGTGATCAGCCTGCGGAGGTGTTGGCGGCGCCGAAGAACGTGTTCCGGTACCGGCGGGATGAGTTGGGGTGGATGCACTTCACCGGCATCATCGACCCCGAATCCGCCGAAGAACTGGACTCCCTGCTGGGTGCGCTGGCCAAACCCGGTGGTCCGGAGGATGAGCGGCACCCGACCCAGCGGTTGGGGGACGCGTTCTGCGATGTGGTCCACCACGCGCTGATCAGCGACCAGTTGCCGGTGCGGGGTGGGGTGAAGCCGCACCTGAATGCGACCGTGGACCTGGAGGTGCTGCGTAAGGGTGTGGGCACCGCGACCTTGGAAGGCGGTGCGCTGCTGGGTGCGGCGGCAGCGCGGCGGCTCGCCTGCGACGCGGGGGTCATGCCGATGGTGATGAGCGGTGCGTCGGTGCCGTTGGATGTGGGCCGCACCCACCGCCTGGTCACCCCCGCTCAGCGGGCAGCGTTGAACGCTCGGGATGGTGGGTGTGCGTTCCCGAACTGCGATCGTCCGGCGCGGTGGGCGGATGCGCATCACATTCGCCACTGGCTCGACGGCGGCGCCACCGACCTCGCGAACATGGTGCTCCTCTGCCGAAGACATCACCGGATCATTCACCATTCCGAGTGGGAGGTGCGGATGAGCGCGGTGGGGATCCCGGAATTCATTCCGCCTCGGTGGATTGATTCTGGGCAGGTTCCGCGAAGAAACCACCTTCACACCATGAGATAACTCGGGTAAGAAAACACGCAGGGTGCAACCACCAACCCGCGCTCCGCTGGTAGGTGAGAACACGCTGGGACTGGCACTGCTCACCGCAACCCCGTAGCCGCTCAGCCATTCGATCGTTGCAGTGACTCGCCACGCCCACGCACACCCTGCCCGGTCTCTGGCGAGACGCTGCCCCGATCGCCCCAACCCCGTGCCCAGCGAACCGAAGTGCGCGATCGTCCCCGCAACACCCCCGGGCACCACCCACGCAGACAGCGCATCCCCCGATCGCCTGCGAAGTCACTGAAGCGCGCGATCGCCCCCCCGCAGCCACCATCACACGCACGCCCTCAGTGGCAGCCTCATGCACGTTCCAGCAAACCTCAGGCATCACGCCGAACGGGAGTCTCCGATGAGAGGCGCTACGCCGGTCACCCCAGCCCCGTGCAATAAGCACTGAAGTGCCTGACCGTCCCCGCGAGCCCGACTCCACCGCGCGCAAGCCCTTGGCGGGAGAGACACAGCACGATCGCCGCAGCCTTATGCAAAGTCACCAAGACGTGCGATCGCCCCCGCAAACCCCCGGGCCCGCCGCGCAAGCCTTTGGTGGGAGAGGTGCGGTGCGGTCGTCCGGTCGGCCCCGCAACCCCGGCACGATGGTTCTGCGAGCCCCCGGGACCCGCCGCGCGCAAGCCTCGATGGGAGAGGTGCGGTCGGCCCCGGTCGGTCCCGCATCGCCGGAGTACGTGATCACCCGTAAGCCCCGGGCCCGCTGCGCGAGCCTTCGGTGGGAGAGGTGCGGTGCGCCTGGTCGATCCCGCGCATCGCCGGAGTGAGCGATCGTCCCTGCCTGGCGTCACCGCTCGCATGGCTTGAGCGAATGACGCGGCATGGTCGCCCCGGTCAACTCCGCCAGGTCAGCGAAGTGCTTGCGCGTCCCCCGCAAGCCCTGAGCGGGAGACGCGCACTTCTAATCGTCGGCCAGGGCGGCTAGCAGTACCGCCAAAGTGGATGCCAACTCTGCGCGAGCCGACTCGGAGAGCGGTGCGAGGATCGCCTGCTCGGTAGTCAGATGGTCAGGGAGCACACGCTCCACCAGGGCGAACCCCTCCGATGTGAGTGACACCTCCTGACTGCGTCCGTCCTTGGCGCTCGGGGCGCGGGTCACCAGGCCCCGCGCGGCCAGCCGATCCAACCGCTGTGTGATGGCGCCCGAAGTGACCATCGACGAGCCCATCAGCTCCGTCGGCGTGAGGCGATGCGGTGGGTCGCTGCGGCGGAGGGTGGCTAGCACGTCGAACGACGCCCGGTCCAGGCCGTGCGTAGCGAAGGTGCGGTTCAGCCGAGTGTCGACCACCCGCGCCAGGCGGGAGAGGCGGCCGATCACCGCCATGGGGGATACGTCCAGGTCGGGGCGTTGCGCGGCCCACTGCGCCAGCACCATGTCCACGTGGTCAGCCATGTCGGAACCTTAGCGGTGAGACAAACCCCTTGCGAAGTATCTTAGCGCTGAGGTAGTTTAGTTTAGTGCTAAGAAACCTGATGCTCACCGCGCTCGCGCCGGCGCTCTGGGGGACCACCTACCTGGTCACCACCGAGTACCTGCCGCCGGACCGCCCGCTGCTCGCCGCCGCGCTGCGGGCTCTGCCGCCCGGTCTTCTGCTGGTGGCGCTCACCCGCAAGCTCCCTACCGGCAGCTGGTGGTGGCGTTCGATGGTGCTCGGCTCGCTGAACATCGGGCTGTTCCTCGCGCTGCTGTTCGTGGCCGCCTACCGGCTGCCCGGTGGGGTGGCCGCCACGGTCGGTGCGCTTCAACCGCTGCTCGTGGCCGGGCTTGCCGCCGGGTTGCTCAGAGAACGGCTGACCACCCGGACGATCGTCGCCGGTGCGGCCGGAGTGGCCGGTGTCAGCCTGCTCGTGCTGCGGGCCGACGCCGCACTCGACGCGATCGGGGTGGCCGCCGCCATCGGGGGTGCGATCGCCATGGCGTTCGGGGTGGTGCTGGCCAAGAGGTGGACGTCGCCGGCGTCCTCGCTCGCCACCACCGGCTGGCAGCTGGTGGCCGGCGGACTGCTGCTCGCGCCGGTCGCGCTGGTGGTCGAAGGGCCGCCGCCCGCCATGACCGGCACCAACCTGGCCGGCTACGCCTACCTCTCGATCATCGGCGCCGCGTTCGCCTACGCCGTGTGGTTCCGCGGCATCGGCCTGCTCTCCCCGACGAAGGTCACCTTCCTCGGCCTGCTCAGCCCGGTCGTCGCCACCGCCCTCGGCTGGCTCGTGCTCGACCAGTCCCTCACCCCCCTGCAGGCGCTCGGCGCCGTCATCGTTCTCGCCGCGCTGGTCGCGGCCCAACTGAAGCCCAGGAGAAAAGCATGCGCATCACCGTCTTCGGATCTTCCGGTGTCGTCGGACGCGAAGTCGTCACCGAAGCCCGAGCCCGTGGTCATCACGTCACCGAGGTGACCCGCGCCATCGCCGACGCCGCGAATCCCGACCAGGTGGCCGAGTTCGCGAAGGACCGCGACGTGGTGATCGGCGCGACGCGCCCGGCGCCCGGCAGCGAGCCGGACCTCGTGAAGAACACCCTCGGCCTGCTCGCCGGGACGGCCCGCGCGGGCGTGCGGCTGGTGCTCGTCGGCGGGGCCGCCACGCTCAAAGTCCCGGGGGGAACGGTGCTCGACGACCTCCCGGAAGAGTTGCTGCCCATCGCGAACGCCTGCGCCGAGCAGCACGCCGTCTGCCGGGCCGACAGCGTGGCCGACTGGACCTACGTGAGCCCGCCTGCGCTGCTCGAACCGGGCACGCGAACCGGCCGCTACCGGCTCGGCGCGGACGAGTTACTGGTCGACGCGGAGGGGTACTCCACCATCTCCACGGCCGACTTCGCCGTGGCACTGCTGGACGAGGTCGAACGACCGGCGCACCGCCGAACTCGGTTCACGGTCGGCTACTGACTCGGGACGGTCGGTGTGAGACGCTGCCTTCCGACGTGGTTGGGGAGGGCACATGCGCGTCCGACATGTTCTGGTGGCCGCCGGCGTGGCCTTGGTGACGGTCGCGACCGTCACGGTGGCCGTCACGGCGGCTCCCGCGGCGCGCCCCACCAAGGTCACCATCGCGGCCGTGTCCAACCCGAAGGCCGATCTCGTCAGCGGCGACGACGTGCTCGTCCGCGTGCGCGGCGGCGACCACGTCCGCGTGGTCAGCAACGGCCGCGACGTCACCGAGGCCTTCGTCGAGCAGCCGGACGGCTCGCTGCTCGGCCTGGTCGACCGGCTGCGCAAGGGCCGCAACACCATCACCGCCTGGGAGCGGGGCCGGCCGGCGTCGCTGCGGGTCACCAACCACGACATCACCGGACCGGTGTTCGCCGGGAGCCAGCAGTTGCCGTTCTACTGCCAGACCACGTCCTTCGGGCTGGACCCGGCCGTGCCGCCCCAGTGCGCGGCGCCGACCAAGGTCCAGTACCAGTACCGCACGAAAACCGGACAGTTCGCACCGCTCGCCGACCCGGCCGAGCGACCGGCCGACCTCGCGACCGCCACGGTCAACGGCAAGCAGGTGCCCTACATCGTCCGGCTCGAACGCGGCACCATCGACCGGGCGGTGTACGAACTCGCCGCGCTGCACGACACCACCGAGCCGTCGCCCACCGCACCCGAGGCCGGCTGGAACGGCAAGCTCGTCTACACCTTCGGCGGCGGCTGCAACGGCGGCTACCGCCAGGGCAGCGGCTCCGGGGGAGTGGTCGACGACCTGTTCCTGTCCCGCGGCTTCGCGGTCGCGTCGTCGAGCCTGAACGTGCTGGACAACAACTGCGGCACCGTCACCTCGGCCGAGGTCGCCATGATGGTGAAGGAGCACGTGGCCGAGACCTACGGCCCGATCACCCACACCATCGGCTGGGGCGGCTCGGGCGGCGCCATCCAGCAGTACGACATCGCCGACGCCTACCCGGGCATCCTCGACGGCATCATCCCGGGCATCTCCTACCCCGACCCGCTGACCGTGATGGGCCCGGTCACCGACTGCGGCCTGCTGAACGCCTACTTCGACGGGCCCGGCGCGACCTTCACCGAGGCGCAGCGCACGTCCATCGCCGGCTATCTCACCTACAGCCCGTGCCGCTCGTGGGAGCTGACGTTCCTCAACCGGGCCACCGCCACCGACAGCTGCGACCCGGCCATCCCGCCCGCGGACATCTGGGACCCGGAGACCAACCCGGACGGCGTGAAGTGTCAGGCGGCCGAGCAGTGGGTCAACCAACTGGGCCGTGACAGGCGCACGGGCTTCGTCCGCCCGGTGCTCGACAACGTGGGCGTCCAGTACGGCCTGGACGCGCTGGAGTCCGGGCGGATCACCCCCGCCCAGTTCGCCGCGCTGAACGCGGGTGTCGGCGGCTACGACGTGGCCGGCGAGCCCATCCCCACCAGGACCACGGCCGACGTGCGGGCACTGAAGGCCGCCTACTCGAGCGACCTCATCAACACCGCGGGCATGGGCCTCGCGACCACACCGATCATCGACCAGCGCATGTTCCTCGACCTGGCGGGCGCGGTCCCGGACATCCACACGGCCGAGATGTCGTACATCATGCGGAGCAGGCTGACCGAGGCGAACGGCACGGCCGACAACCAGGTGATCATCGAGTTCGCGCCGGAAGCGGCCCAGGTCTACGCGGCCACCAACTACCAACTCGACGCCATGGACCGGTGGCTCACGGCCATCGCGGCGGACGACTCCGGGCGCGGCGCCCGGGACAAGGTCGTCGCGAACAAGCCGGACGACCTCGGCGACGGCTGCTACCTCTCGGCCACCGAGCGGATCCTCGAGGAGCTGACCGTCCCGGCGAGCGGGCGCTGCGGCGAGCTGTACCCGATCGCCGCCAACCCGCGGATCGTGGCGGGCGAGGACCTGTCCCAGGACCGGCTCAAGTGCACGGTGAAGCCGTTGGACTTCGACGACTACCCGGTGTCGTTCTCCGAAGCGGACAAGCGGCTGCTGCGCGAGGCCTTCCCGACGGGCGTGTGCGACTACTCGCGACCGGGTGTCGGCCAGCGACCCGCCGCCGGGACGTGGCAGAGATACTGATCGGTCGGCAACCAATTCGCTGAACCGTTCAGTTTGGTCAAGTGGTGAACAAACCTGCCCCGATTACGGGCTGTACTGGACGCCTGGTGTTGTCCTGTCCGCTTATCTGTCCCCCTAAAGTGCCTCGTTAGGCCATTTGGCCCTTTCACTTTTGTCGAGTCCCGGCATAAGTTCGATGCGTTTCATCGGAAGCGGGCGCTTCCGGCCGGGCCGAAGGCGAGGCAGCGTGACAGGGACGTCATGGCAGCGGTACCGCACGTGCTCATGCGCGCCATGCGTTCCACAAGACGGTCTGTCGGGGCCGGCCCACCGAATCCCCACCCACACAACCGCGCCAGTTTTCCGCGCCCCGAATGGAGATCAATGATGGACAAGCACGACCAGGCAGGGCCGCTGCGGAGGCTGCTGTCCCGCCGCTCCGTGCTGGCCGGTGCAGCCGTTGGCGTGGTCGCGCCGGCAGCCGTGGCCAGCACGGTGCCGCCGGTCGCGGCCGGGGCCGCCGCAGGCTCGGCCGCCAAGGGGATCACGCGACAGATCACGATGTACGCCGAGAAGGTCGGCACCGGCTACGGCTACGGCCTCGAACCGGGCAAGGCGACCATTCCCGGCCCCCTGCTGGAGATCTACGAGGGCGACACCCTTGAGATCGAGCTGGTGAACAACACCGACAAGCGCCTGTCGATCCACGCGCACGGCGTCAACTACGACGTGAACTCCGACGGCAGCCCGCTGCACCTGTCCTACAACGAGCCCGGTGAGACCCGGACCTACACGTGGACCAGCCAGACCCAGTACCGGGCGGCCGGCTCGCGGTTCATGCCGGGCAGCGCCGGTTACTGGCACTACCACGACCACGCCATGGGCGACCACGGCACCGGCGGCCTGATCGCCGGCCTCTACGGCGGGCTCATCGTGCGCAAGCGCGGCGACCTGTTGCCCGACCGGCAGTACACGGTCGTGTTCAACGACATGACCATCAACAACAAGATGGCCCCGGACACCCCCATGTTCGAGGCCAACCAGGGCGAGCGGGTCGAGTGGATCTGCATCGGCCACGGCGGTATGCCGCACACGTTCCACCTGCACGCGCACCGCTGGGCGGACACCCGCACGGGCTACCTCAACGGTGAGAACGACCAGACCCCCGTGCTGGACAACAAGAACCTCGACCCTGGCTCCTCCTTCGGCTTCCAGGTGATCGCCGGTGAGGGCGTCGGCCCGGGCGCGTGGATGTACCACTGCCACGTCCAGTTCCACGCCGACGGCGGCATGGTCGGCCTGTT
This sequence comes from uncultured Actinomycetota bacterium, assembly GCA_963825445.1. GTDB lineage: Bacteria > Actinomycetota > Actinomycetes > Mycobacteriales > Pseudonocardiaceae > Actinophytocola. The sequence continues at coordinate 193,296 of CAWGTM010000011.1, read as the reverse complement.
CCTGGTCCGCAACCCGGACGGCAGCATGCCGCCCGGCGCGCAGGACGCGATCGACCGGTTCCAACAGCACGGCCATTCCGGCCACTAGTCCCTGCAACGACTACCCCTGCCTACCCCGACCACCGACAAAGGAGTTGTTAGGGATGGGACGAAGAGTTCCCACAGGCTCGATCCGCCGCAGAGCGTGGCGTACCGCCGCGGTCGCGCTGCTCGGCACGGCGATGACGGCCACCACCCTGCTCACCCCGGCGCTCATCGCTGCCCCGGCAGCGGCGGCGGCACCCGCCGTCGCGACCCCGATCAACGTGCTGGTCTTCCACGGCGCCGCCGAGAACCAGCTCGACCCGGTGGTCCGCGCCACCGACGCGATCGCGGGTCTCGGTCAGCAGAACGGCATGACCGTTCACGTCTCGACCGACCCGGCGTCGTTCACGCCGGCCAACCTCGCCAACTTCCGTGCGGTCGTGATGCTCTCCTCCGAGGGCGTGTCGCTGAACGACTCGCAGGAAATGGCGCTGCAGAACTACATCAAGGCCGGCAACGGCTACCTCGGCATCGCCGACGCCGCCAAGTTCCAGCCGGACTCCGAGTGGATCACCGGTCTCATCGGCACCCGTCCGGTCGGCAGCCTTCCCCCTGCGCTGCCCGTCCAGGCGATCACCGCGAGCGCGGAGAACCCGCCGAACGAGACCAAGGAAAAGCTGACCGACGGCAACGACAACACCAAGTGGTTGGCCCGCGCGACCACCGGGTGGGTGGCCTACCGGCTGCCGGCCGCGGCCGTGGTGACCAAGTACGCGTTGACGTCGGCCAACGACTTCGACGGTCGTGACCCGAAGAACTGGGCGCTGCAGGGTTCCCAGGACGGGACCACCTGGACGGACCTGGACACCCAGACCAACCAGGACTTCCCGGATCGCTTCCAGCGCCGCGAGTTCGAGATCGCGAACACCACGGCGTGGGCGCACTACCGGCTGAACATCACGGCCAACGCGGGCGAGCCGCTGATCCAGCTGGCGGACTTCGGTCTCTACACGGCGGACTCCGTGCCGCCGCCGGAGCCGACGCCGCAGGAAGCCCAGATCAACATTCTGGACCGCAACCACCCGGCCACCGCCGGTCTGCCGCTGAACATCAAGCGGACCGACAAGTGGCGCAACTGGGCGCCGAACCCCGTGGGCACCGTGCACACGGTGGCGCAGGTCGAGGAGCGGTTCTACGACCCGGGTCAGGGCGCGAACGGTGCGTTCCACCCGATCTCGTGGTGTCGTGACTACGAGGGTGGCCGGTCCTTCTACACCGGCATGGGCGGTACCGATGCCAGCTACGGCGAAAGTGCCTTCCGCGGGCACCTGCTCGGCGCTCTCAAGTGGACGACCGGCATGGTGCGTGCCGACTGCCAGGCCGGCATCGCCGCGAACTACAAGATCGAGCGACTGACCGCGCCGAACCAGGCCGGCCAGCTCGACCAGATCGGTGAGCCGCACGGTGTCACGATCGCGCCGGACGGCACCGTGTTCTACGTCAGCAAGGCCGCCTGCGCGGGCAACGCCGTCCCGCAGCCGAACACCTGGGACAACCCGAACATCGGCAAGGGCTGCGGCACGATCCACCAGTGGGATCCGGTCACCAAGAAGGCCAAGCTGCTGACCACGTTGGCAGTCATGGGTAACCGCGGCAGCGGTGACGAACTCGTGAAGAACGAGGAAGGTCTGCTCGGTGTCGTGCTCGACCCGAACTGGGCCGACAACGGCTACATGTACGTCTACTGGATGCCGCACGACTCGATCGACCGGGAGAACCGGATCGGCAAGCGGACCGTCTCACGGTTCAACTACAACGCCGCGAACGACTCGCTCGACGTGTCGACCCGCAAGGACCTGCTGTCCTGGGACGTGCAGATCCACAGCTGCTGCCACGCAGGTGGCGGCATGGCGTTCGACAAGGCCGGCAACCTCTACATCGGTTCCGGTGACAGCAACTCGTCGGGTGGCTCGAGTGGCTACTCCGGCAACAACTGGACCCAGGACTACAAGGGAGTGTCCTTCCAGGACGCTCGCCGTACGGCCGGTAACACGAACGACCTGAACGGCAAGATCATCCGGATCCACCCGGAGGCCGACGGGACGTACACGATCCCCGAGGGCAACCTGTTCCCGCCGGGAACGGACAAGACCCGGCCGGAGATCTACGTGATGGGCGTGCGCAACATCTCGCGCCTGCAGATCGACCCGGAGACCGACTGGCTGACCGCCGCGTGGGTCGGACCGGACGCGTCCTCGCCGAGCCCGGACCTCGGTCCGGCGAAGTACGAGACCGCGACGATCATCACCGAGGCGGGCAACCACGGTTGGCCGTACTGCATGGGCAACAAGCAGCCCTACCGTGACCGGAGCAACAACAACGCCGAGGTCCTGACCGGCTGGTACGACTGCGAGAACCCGATCAACTCGTCGCCGCGCAACACGGGTCTCGTGACCCTTCCGCCGGTGAAGAACAACATGATCTGGTACTCGCCGGACGGTGGCGGCCCGGTGTTCCCGAACCGCCCGAACTCCAACATCCCGACGTACAACGCCGCGGACGCGACCTACACCCAGCCCTACCTCAAGGGTGGCGGTCAGGCGATCATGACCGGGCCGACGTACCACTACGACCAGGTCGACACCGACAGTGGTGTGGCGTGGCCGAAGTACTGGGACGACAAGTGGTTCATCGGTGACCAGTCCAACCCGCAGAACCGGATCGCCGTCACGGTGGACCCGGCGGGTGTTCCGACGGCGACGCCGCCGGTGCATGCCGAGACCATCCGGCAGATCATTCCGTCCGGTAGCGGCAGCGACCGTCTGCAGTCCTGGATGGACGCCAAGTTCGGGCCGGACGGCGCGCTGTACATGTTGGACTACGCGGGTGGCTTCTTCAGCGTCGACCCGAACCAGAAGCTGATCAGGGTCACCTACCAGGGTGGCGAGGCGACGCCGGCTCCGGCGGCGTCGAACGTGGCGGTGCAGAACAAGCCGCTGACCTACCAGTTCAACGGCACTCGTGCCGGTGGCGTGTCGTACTCGTGGACCTTCGGTGACGGAACCACGTCGAACGAGGCCAACCCGCGTCACACCTACACCCGCACCGGGACCTTCACCGCGCGGCTCGCGGTCACCTATGCCGACGGCAGCGTCGCCACGGCGCGGACCACGGTCACCGTCGGATGTACGATCTCCGATCCGAACACCACGGTGTTCTTCGGGGACACCGACACAACGGTGCAGAACAAGAACGCCGGTGGCGGCTGCAAGGTCGACGATCTGATCGACGACGAGAGCACGTGGAGCACCCACAACCTCTTCGTGCAGCACGTCCGGCTGGTGACCCAGCAGCTCAAGCAGACCGGTGTACTCAACACCAACCAGCGCGAGAAGCTGATCCAGGCGGCACAGAGCTCGCCCATCGGCAAGCCGGGCACCACCGGGTACGACGCCATCTTCGACGGCACGGCGCAGTCCCTGCACGGCTGGGAAATGGCCCCGTCGGGCCAGTTCACCATCCAGCCGGACGGTTCGCTGCGGTCCTCGGGCGGTCTGGGCATGCTCTGGTACGCCCAGGAAGCGTTCGGTGACTTCTCCATGAAGGTGCAGTTCCGGGACATCTCACCGGATCAGGTCCGCGCCAACAGCGGGATCTTCACGAGGTTCCCGGATCCGCGTACGCCGCTCGCGCAGCGTCCGCCGGGTAGCTGTGGCACCACCGGTTCCGCGCAGAACTCGCAGGCGTGGGTCGCGATCTACTGTGGACACGAGATCCAGATCTACGACGGTGAGACCGGTGAGCCGCAGAAGACCGGGTCGGTCTACAACTTCGACCCGGTGCCCATGGCCGATGCCGGTGCCACGCCGAAGAACCAGTGGAACACCTACGAGGTCAAGGTTGTCGGCCAGCACTACACGATCATCCGCAACGGCAAGGTGATCAACGAGTTCGACAACACGCCGGGCAAGCAGTCCTCGCGCCCGGGTGACCCGCCGACGGATCTGCGGCAGTTCGCCAGTGGCTTCGTCGGTCTGCAGAACCACGGCAACAACGATGTGATCGAGTTCCGCAACATCCTGGTGCGGAAGCTCTAGCCGAACGGCCGGCCGGCGCCCGCGAGCGCCGGCCGGCCGCTTCCGCTCCTTTATGGAAGGTTCGCCTGCTCATGTTCCGACCCGTACTCGCCGCGCTGGCCGCGGTGCTCACCATCGCGGGGCTGGTGGCAACGCCGGCCTCGGCGCAGAACGCGCCCCCTGTACAAGCTTCGCAGTCTGTTGCAGCTCAGACGCTCAACTGGACCGCCGGCAACAGCACCACCGCGTACACCACCGCGCCGACCACGGCGGTGGCCGGCGCGACGACCATCGTCTTCGAGAACAGCGAAGCCACCGGCAACACCACGAGCATGCCGCACACGTTGACGTTCGACACGTCATCGCCCGGCTACAACCACGACGTCTCGCTGAACATCCTGGCGAACCCGCAGGACGCGAACGGCGGCCGGCACGAGGCCCAGGTCACCCTGACGCCCGGCAAGTACCGCTACTTCTGCACGATCCCCGGCCACGGCCAGATGTTCGGTGAGTTCACGGTCACCGGCGGCGGTGGCGAGGACACCACGGCGCCGACCGTGACCGCCCAGGTCACCGGCGAGCAGAACGCCGACGGCGACTACGTGGGCAGCGCGACGGTGGCGGTCACCGCGACCGACAACGAGGGCGGCTCCGGCGTCGCGTCCACCGAGTACCAGGTGGACGGTGGCGCGTGGACCGCGTACACCGCCCCGGTCGTGGTGAACACGGTCGGCGACCACATGGTCCACTACCGGGCCACCGACGTCGCCGGAAACGTGTCCCAGGAAGGCATGTCGTCCTTCACGGTGGTCGAGGGTGGCGGCGGCGAGGACACCACGCCGCCCACCGCGGTCGCCGAGCTGGCCGGCACGCAGGACCCGGACGGCAACTACGTCAACAGCGTCACCATCGAGGTCACGGCCACCGACAACGACGGTGGATCCGGTGTGGCGTCGGTGGAGTACGAGATCGACGACACGGGTTTCAAGCCCTACACCGAACCGGTGACCGTGACCGCGCCCGGCGACCACGCGGTGCAGTACCGCGCGACCGACGTGGCCGGCAACGTGTCCGAGACGGGCTCCACCCCGTTCCGGATCGTCGAGGGCACGGGCGACACCACGGCGCCGACCGTGGCGGCCGAGGTGACCGGTGAGCAGGACGCCGAGGGCAACTACCTCGACGCGGCCACCGTGACCGTCTCCGCCACGGACAACGAGGGCGGGTCCGGGATCGCGACCACCGAGTACAAGCTCGACGACGGTGCCTGGACCGCGTACACCGCCGCTGTCGTGGTGAACACGGCCGGGATGCACATGGTCGGCTACCGGGCGACCGACGTGGCGGGCAACGTGTCCGAGGAGGGCATGGCCCACTTCACGATCGTCGAGAACGACACCACCGCACCGGTCGTGTCGGCCAACGTCGCCGGTTCCCAGGACCCGGACGGCAACTACATCGACAGCGCCGTCGTCGCGGTGACCGCCGAGGACGCGGGCGGGTCCGGTGTGGACACCGTCGAGTACAAGCTGGACAGTGGCGAGTGGACGGCCTACACCGAGGCCGTTCAGGTGAGCACCGCCGGTGCGCACGAGTTCGCGTTCCGCGCGACCGACCTGGCCGGCAACGTGTCGGCCGAGAGCATGGTCGCGTTCACGGTGGTGGAGGACCCGAACGAGGACACGGTTCCGCCGAGCGTTTCCGCCATGGTGACGGGAAACCAGGACGCCAACTGGAACTACATCGACAGCGCGACGGTCAACCTGTCCGCGTTGGACGTCGACTCCGGTGTCGCCAGCGTCGAGTACAAGCTCGACGACGGTGCCTGGACGGTCTACACGGACCCGGTGGTCGTGGGTGACGAAGGTGCCCACACCTTGGTGTACCGGGCCACCGACAACGCCGGCAACGTCTCGGCCGAGCTGTCCGGTGCGTTCACGGTCGTGGCGTCCGCCCCGGCCGACGCGTGCCCGGACTCCGACACCAGGGCCACGGTCGTCATCGACGGCGAGGACACCCGGGTGCCCAACATGGACACCGGGAACGGCTGCACCATCAACGATCTGATCGACGAGGACGCCGACCACGTGTCGCACCAGGCGTTCGTGACCTACGTCAAGAAGATCACCGCTGAGCTGGTCGGGGAAGGTCTCCTGACCACCCAGCAGGCGAACCGCATCAACAAGGCGGCCAGCCGCTCGACCGTTGGTATGTAAGCCCCGCATGTGACAGACCCGCGGCAAGCCCCGGGCTCGAGCGACGCCCCTCGAGCCCGGGGTGCCGTGTTTTCCGGGCCGTTCCGTATCGTGTGCCCCATGACATCCACGGGTACCCGACCGATCGGCCTGGTGATCGGATCTCTGATCGCCACCACCTTCGGGTTGGTGTTCGTTCTGGTGAACAGCGGCGGGTTGCCCGGCAACTGGCCGACTATCGTGCGGATCGCCGGCGCGGTCGTGGGAGTCGTGCTGCTGCTGGGAATCCTGCGTGCGAGCCGCCTGCCCGGTGGCCGCCCGGACATGGACCACGGCGGCTTCTCCGATCGTCGTTACTGGACGATCGTCGGCATCGAGGGCATCGCGCTCATGGGCGGACTCTTCGTGCTGAACGCGGTGTTCGAGCGACCGGAGTTCGCGGTCGCGTGGATCGCGGTCGTGGTGGGCGTCCACTTCATCGGGCTGGCCCGCGTGTGGCACGTGAACCTGTACCTGTGGCTCGGCGGGGTGCAGACCGTGCTCGGCGTGATCGGCTTCGTCATCGGCATCGTGGGCGGCTCGGCCGGCACGATCGGCGTGGTGGCGGGCGTCGGCTCCGGCGTGGCGCTGTTCGCCACGGTCGCGGCGTCTCTGATCCTGGCCGAACGTACGCCCGTGAACGACTGAGCCGCGTGACTCTCGCCGTCACTCGGATCGCCGACCTGGGGGAGCCGGGCATCGGCGGGGTGCGGTTGCTGCTCGACCGGACTCCCGCGGGGCTCGATCCGTTCGACCCGGCGGCGTTGGTGGTGTTCGCGGTGGGCAACTCGCGTCGGGCGTTGGCGCTGCCCGGGTGCACGGTGGTGGCCAAGTCGCCGCTTTCCGGTGGCATCGGTGAGAGCCGCGTCTTCGGGCCGTTCGGTCCGGCGCTCGCGGACACCGGCTACGACGCGCTGGTGCTGAGCGGCCGTGCGGACGGTCCGGTGTACGTCCTGGTCACGCCCGAGGAGACCCGCGTGCTGGACGCGACGCCCGTATGGGGCGCCGGGACGCGTGAGACCACCGCGTGGCTGCGCGAACGGCACCCGGGCGCGCACGTGGCGGCCATCGGACCGGCGGGGGAGCGGCGGGTCCGGTTCGCGTCGGTGGTCACCGATCTCGGCTATCCCGCCGCGCGCATGGGGCTCGGGGCGGTGCTGGGAGCCAAGCGCTGCAAGGCGATCGTGGTGGTCGGGGGTTCGCCGCGGCCCGTTCCCGAGACGCGGGTGACGCGGGACTACGTGGACGAGTTGTTGGTGAATCCCTTGACACGCACGGAGTTCGAGCCGCCGGGCTTCGGCGCGTGGCCGGCGCCCGGGCAGGAGGGTTACCTGGGCGCGGCGAACTTCGCCACCTCACGGGTGGGGTTCTCGTTCGGTGCGGCGGACTTCACGGCGCGACTGCACCGGTCGGCCGGAGGATGTCCGGGGTGTCCCCAGGACTGCCTGAAGTCGTTCGCGCCGGACGACTCCGGGACGCTGCACCAGGAGGCGGTGGCCGTGTTCGCCGCGCAGTTGGGGGTTCACGACCTGGACGAGGTGCTCGAATGGAACCGGTGGTGCCACCAGGTCGGCGTCGATCCCGTGTCGCTGGGCGGGGTGCTGGCGTTCCACCGCGAACTGGGCAGGGAACCAGCGCTGCGACCGGAGGCTGTCGTAGACAGGACGGGCGAGGGCGACCTGCTGGCCGAGGGCGTGGCCAGGGCGGCCGCCGCGCTGGGTCCGGCGGCCGAGCCGTATGCGTTGCACAGCAAGGGGATCGAGATCCCGCCGTTCGATCCGCGTGGCTCCCACGGGCTGGCCCTCGCCTACGCGGTGCACCCGTTGGGCCCGCGCTACGACGGCGTCGAGCACGACATCGACTTCGACCCGGTGGACGGCGAGGAGCGATTCATCGCACGGGCCGGCGCGAGCTTTCCCATGGCCATGCTGAACGAGTCCAAAGTGGACTTCGTGGCCGGGTTGATGGAACTGTGGAGCGGCTACGACGCCGCCGGTCTGTGTCTGTTCGCCGCGCCACCCACCCGGAACCTGACCGAGGAGTCGGCCGCCGAACTGCTCGCGACGGTCACCGGCCGGCCGGTCACGCCCTCGCTCATCCGGAGGTGGGGACGCACGCGGTTGGCGCTCATGCGGGAGTACAACCTGCGTGAGGGCATTCCCGCCTCGGCCGACACACTGCCCGACCGGTTCTTCGACCTGCCGGTGGACGGCGGCAGGCTGGCCGGCGCGGTGCTCGATCGCACCGCTTTCGCCGCCGGGGTCACCCGGCTGCGGTCACGGCTTGGGTGGATCTAGCTCCCGCGTGTGCTGACGGGAGGCGAGGATGCCACCGGTCGTCGCCGCGATGCCCGACACGATCACCACGATGTTGCCGGTGACCACGCCGAGCAGCAGGAACAACCCGCCGATGGCGTAGAGGAAGACGATCAGTCCGGTCGGCGTGCGTTCCGCCGGCGGGGTGGTGGTCAACTGGTGGGACAGCTTGCGAGCGAGTTCCGGGTCCCATTCCTGGAACCACTCCTCGATCTCATCGAGCTGTCGTTTTTCGTGCTGACTGAACATGACCGGCTCCAGCAAGGTCTGCGGCTGCTCCACACCTTGCATACCCAGCGAACATGAAGCGGAAACCCGGTACCCGCATGAAAATTCGTTCACGTGCTATGGTTGGGCAATTGACCAGGGCGATCGACCAGGAGGTTGGGGATGGTGACGTCGGCCGAGCGCGGCCACGAGGTGCGGCAGCGAATGCTGGCGGCCGCCGCCGAGTTGATCGCCGAGCGGGGTTGGGCGGCCGTGAGCACTCGGCTGCTGGCCGAGCGGGCGGGGGTGGCCGGTGGGCTCGTGCACTACCACTTCCCGTCGCTGCGGGCGTTGCTGTCCGAGGCGGCCCTCGGCGTGATCGGGCAGTTGGCCGACCAGGTCGAGGAGGTGCTGGCCGAGGCCACGACGCCGCAGGACGCGGTGGACCGGTTGCTCGGCGGACTCGACGAGTACAGCGGCCGCGACCCGGTGTCGCTGCTGTTCGTGGAGACGTATCTGGCGGCCACGCGCGATCCGTCGCTGGCGGCCGAGGTCGCGTCGGTCGTGGCCGCCGTGCGGGGAAAGTTCGCCGACTGGCTCACCGCGCAGGGTGTGCCGGATCCGGTGGACACGGCGGCGACCGTGATGGCGGCCATCGACGGGGTCATGGTGCACCGGGCGCTGGATCCGGGCCTGACCGCTCGGGTGGTGGCCCCGGTGTTGGGAAGGAGCGTGCGGTGAAGGCAGTGGTGTGTGGTGCGGGGATAGCGGGGTTGGCGGTGGCCAACCGGTTGACGGACATCGGGTGGGAGGTGGTGGTGCTGGAGAAGGCACCGGGTCCGCGGACCCAGGGCTACATGATCGACTTCTTCGGCCCGGGCTACGACGCGGCCGCCGCGCTCGGTGTCCTGCCACGGTTGCTGGAGCTGCGGGGCCAGGTCGAGGACCTGAGCTACGTGGACGCTCTCGGCAAACGCCGTGGTGGGCTGAGTTTCGCGAGGTTCGCCGCCACGGTGGGTGGCCGGCTGCTGAGCATCATGCGTCCCGATCTGGAGACGGCGCTGCGGGAACGGCTTTCCACCGGCGTGCGGTTCTCGTCGCCGGTCACGGCCGTCGCGGACGGGGCGGTGACCACAGCCTCCGGCGACGTCCACGAGGCCGACCTGGTGATCGGCGCCGATGGCATCCACTCCACGGTGCGGTCGTTGACCTTCGGCGGGGATCCGTTGCGCCATCTGGGTTTCCACACGGCGGCGTTCATCTTCGACGACCCGGTGGTTCACGCACAGGTGGCCGGCCGCTTCTGCGTGACCGACACGGTGGACCGGCAGCTGGGCCTGTACGGCCTGCGCGACGGGCGGGTGGCGGCGTTCACCGCGCACCGCACGACCGACCGGGAGCTGCCGGCCGATCCGGCGGCGGCGCTGCGGTCGGTGTACGGCGGCATGGGCTGGTTGGTGCCGAGGGTGCTGTCGCAGCTGCCGACCGAGATCTACTACGACCACGTGGCCCAGGTGGAACTCCCGGAGTGGAGCCGAGGGCGGGTCACGCTGGTGGGCGACGCGTGCGGAGCGGTGTCGCTGCTGGCGGGCCAGGGCGCGTCGCTGGGGCTGGCGGGCGGGTACGTGCTGGCCGAACGGCTGCGGTCGTTGCCGGTGGCGCGGGCGCTGGCGGCGTACGAGCGCGAGTGGCGTCCGGTGGTCACGGAGAAGCAGGAGGTGGCCCGTCGCGCGATGCGGTGGTTCCTCCCGCGGTCGTCGATGGAGCTTCGACTGCGTCGCCTGTCGATGCGGCTGTCGGGCCTTCCTGGCGTGGACCGGCTGGTGGCCGCCGCGGTGGCGGGCAAGCCGACCGCGCTGGCCGCCTGACTACTCCGCCACCACCGGGTTGGTGAGTGCGCCGAGGCCCGCCACCTCCACGGTGATCGTGTTGCCCGGCCGCACCGGGCGGACGCCCTCCGGGGTGCCCGACAGGATCACGTCACCAGGACGTAGCGTCGTGAACCGAGTGACGTACTCGATCAGATGAGGGATCGGGAAGATCAGGTCCTTCGTCCGGCCGTGCTGGCGGCGTTCGCCGTCGACCGTGCACGACACGGCCACGTCCGTGGGGTCGAAGTCGGTCTCCACCCACGGGCCGATCGGGCAGAACGTGTCGAAGCCCTTGCCCCTGGTCCACTGGCCGTCCGACTTCTGGATGTCCCGGGCGGTCACGTCGTTGCCGCACGTATAGCCCGCGATCACCGACCACGCGTCGTCCGCCCTGACGTGGCGCGCTTCCCGGCCGATCACCAGTACCAGTTCGGCTTCCGGGTCCACCCGCTGCGACAGGGTCGGGTACACGATCTCCGCGCCCGGGCCGATCACGGCCGCCGGGGGCTTCAGGAACAGCAGCGGCTCGTCGGGCACCTTGTTGCCGAACTCCTCCGCGTGGGAGCGGTAGTTGCGGCCGACGCACAACACGGTGCTCGGGGTGACCGGCGCCAGCAGCCGGGTCTCGGCCAGCGGGCCCACCGGGTCGGTGGCGCGGAGGTCCACGAACGGCGTGCCCTCGGCGGCGTGCACCACGTCGTCTTCCAGGACGCCCCAGCGGGCACCGTCGGCTGTCTCGTATCGGACGATCCTCATGTGGCTGCCTCGCTGGTTTCCTTGTCCTCGCTGGGGATCCAGCGATCCGTGTCCTGGTTCACGATCCGCCGCCAGGCCAGCGCCAGCGGGATCGCGAGCGCCAGCCCGATGCCGCCGAACACCGCCACCGCGTTGTACGCCCCGATCTGGTCGGCCAGCAGACCGCCGGCCAGCGGGCTGAGCCCCATGATCGTGGTGAGGCCGGTGTTCGACAAGCTGATGGCCTGGCCCCGCCGCTCGTCGGGGACCTGGAGCGTGTAGGTGACGGTGGCCTGCATGAGCGCGACCGACCCGAGCCCGCCGCACACGGCGAACAGCACGACCGACGAGAACAACCCGGGTTCCAGCAGGCAGAACAGCAACGGGATGGCGGTGAGGACGGTCAGCACACCCGGCAGCCCCGGGCGGGCCCTGGCCGGCACCCACTTGGTGTAGACGGCCGCGCCGATCACGCTGCCCACCGGGTCGGCCGCCAGCAGCAGGCCGAGCGCGGCGGCGTTGCCGTCACCCGCGAGGTCGGCGTAGGGCGCGGCGATGCCCTCGTAGACGGGGATCAGGCCGGCCAGCCAGGTGAACAGGAGCAACACCCGCAGCGCGGGGTCGGCGAAGATCAGCCGGCCGCCCTGGCCCATGGACTTCAGGAACGGCGGCCGGTCTGCGCTCGCCGACGCGGCCGCCCGCTTCTGGAGGCCGAAGCGGATGAACAGCGCGGAGGCGAGGAACGTCAGCGCGTCCAGTCCGAGCGCGAGGCGCGGGTCGACGGTGATGAGTAACAGACCGCCGCCGAAGAAGCCGAGCACCTGCGCCGACTGGATGGTCATGCTGCGGATGGCCATGCCGACCGTGAACCGGTCGCCCTCCAGGATGTCGGGGAGCAGGGACACCTGGGAGGACTTGAACAGCGGGTTGAGGAACGAGACCGACCCGACGAGGACGCACATCGCCCAGAACGGCATGGGGATCATGACGAGCGCGATCAGACCGGCGCGCAGGAAGTCGACCACCATCATCACGTCGCGGCGCGGGAACCGGTCGGCCAGTCCGGAAAGGAGGATCCCGCCGAGGATCGACGGCGCGAACGTGAGCGCGTAGGTCAGGCCGGTGAGTGCGGCCGACCCGGTGTCGTTGTAGACCAGAATGGACAGTGCGACCCTGGCGAGCTGGTCACCGGCGATCGACATCAGCTCGGCGAACCAGAGCCACCGGAACTCCCGGACCCCGAACACGTCCCGGAACGTCACTCTTCGCGTCGCGTCAACCACTGTCAGCCCCCCAGCTCGACCCTGTTCCCGCACCTTAGTGGACCGTCACACCCGAGCCCGAGGGATCGATAAACGAGTCGTGAACATCATTTTCGCCAGCCAGCCCGCCTACGGGCATCTCTACCCGCTGCTCCCGCTCGCCGTCGCGTGCGCCGAGGCCGGCCACGAGGTGACGATCGCCGCCGGCGACCCGTTCATGGACCAGCTGCCGCTGCCGACCGTCTACGGGATGCCCCCGGGCCTCACGCTCCAGGAGATGGAGCAGGACGTGTTCGCCAACCACCCGGAGCTGCGGGACCCGGCGAACGAGGACCCGCTGGGCTTCCCGAAGGCCATGTTCGGCGAGTCCTGCCCGCGGCGGGCCATACCGGTGCTGCTCGAGCTGTTCGAGCGGGTGCGGCCGGACCTGGTGATCTACGAGGTCACGAACGTCGGCGCGGCGCTCGCCGCCGACCTGCGCGGCGTGCGGGCCATCGCGTTCAGCCTCGGCCTGTGGAACCCGTTCCTCTCGTCGCTGTACGAGGTGGCGCTGGCCGATCAGGCAGAACGGTGGCCCGGCGGCCCGCCGAGCGAGCTGGCTTCCTTGCCGGGCGGCTACTTCGACGTGGTCCCGCCGTCGCTGCAGAACCCGTTCCCGCTCCCGGCCAGCCGGCTGCCGATCCGGTCGGTGCCGTGGGCGCCGCCCGCGCCGTTGCCCTCGTGGCTCGAGGCGCCGGCCACCCGACCGCGGGCCTACCTGACGCTCGGCACGGTCGCGTACGGCGCGGTCGAGGTCCTGCGGCGGGCCGTGCTGGAGACGGCGGCCCACGACGTGGACGTGCTGGTGGCCGTGGGCCCGGAAGGCGACCCGGCGCTGCTGGGCGACCTGCCGGCGAACGTCCACACCGAACGGTTCGTGCCCCAGGCCCAGGTGCTCGCCAAGGTCGACGTGGCCATCCACCACGGCGGCGCCGGCACCACGCTGGGCGCGGTGGCCAACGGGCTGCCGCAGCTGATCCTGCCGCAGGGTGCGGACCAGCCGTTCAACGCGGCCGCCATCCAACGGGTGGGTGCGGGTCGCGCGTTGACCAACGAGGAACAGGTCCCCGGCGCGATCGGCGCGGCCGTCGGCGCGCTGCTGGCCGACGGCCCGGAACGGTTGGCGGCCAAGGCGTTGGGCGCCGAACTCGCGGCCATGCCGTCGCCGGCGGAGGTGGCCGCGTCGCTGTAGCGGCACTGTGGGACTCTGACGCGCTGGTCCGAGACCCACTGGGGGCGCCATGGAACACTCACCGCGCTCATCGTTGCCGCTGATTCTGTGCGTCGCTGCCGGAATCGGCGCGCTCTGCGCCGCACAGTTCGCGCACAGCAACCCGATCTCCTATCCCGGCGAGCTGCCGTTCTACACGCAGTCGGTCGCACTGCTGGTCGCGCTGGTCACCTGGCACCTGTTTCCGCGGCGGGCCTGGGCGTGGTTGACGGTCGCGGGATCCCTGTGCACGGTCCCGGTCCTGCTGTTGCTGCTGCGGGACGCCGACCTCCCGGAGGACGAGTGGTGGTACGAGGTGATCGTCTTCGGCGCCCGCTCCCTGCTGGTGGTCGGTCTCCTCGGCGCGGCGACGCTCGTGTGGCGCGCCGGGCACCGGAAGGTCGGTGCCGGCCTGATGGGAGCGACGCTGACCGCGCCAGTCGTGAGCACGCTGGCCGTGGCGACGGCGGCGGTGGCCGCTCCGACCGTGGTGATGGTGGTCGGGCTGGCGCTCGCGGCGCTGACCGTCGTGCTCGCGGCTCGGGCGTGGAACGCGCCGGAGCCGACCGAGCCGGCCACATCGCCCGGTTGGCGGGTGACGCTCGCCGGTGCCGCCGCGTGGGTGGCCACCGGGATTCACGAGTGGTGGCCGGCTCCGGACCCGAGCGACGCCAACGGCACGGCCGCCCTTCTCGACGAACTGCGGTCGCACTTCCTGGTGGTCGGTCTGTTGCTCGTGGGGATCGGGCTGGTCGCCGGCCTCGTCGCCGGCCCACGGGTGCTGATGGCGGGTGTCGCCGGCGGGCTGCTGCTCGGGTCGACGGCCCCCGCGATCAACTCGGCCTGGATGGAGGTCCGGGTCCTCGAGCCGCCGACCTACCTGCCGCTCGTCGTGGCCCTGGCCGCGTTGGCCGCGGGCGTGCTGCTCGCCCGGGCGCGTGCCAGCGCGTTGCTCGGCGCGGGTGTGCTCGGCGCGCTCGCACTCGGACTCCTGGTCGCGTACCTGGTGAACGACGGGCCTTCCGCGACGGACAACAGAATGGCGTTCGACCTCACCCCGTTCGCCGCGATTGCGCTGGCGATCATCGTGGTCGGCGCAGTGCCGGTCTTCGCGTCGCTCGGGTCGGTGCTCGCCCCGTCCGGTGCGGCACCCGCCGCGCTGATCGGCGTGGGGTCGGCGATCGGCTTCGGCGTCAGCGCCCTCACCACCTACGTCGTCAACCCCTCACCGGTCACGTACGGGACGGTGTCCGGCTACCCGGCACTGATGGTGGGTCTGGTGGTGGTTGCCGTGGTGACCGTGGTGGCCGCACGCCGGTGGGACCGTGACTAGTGCTCCTTGGCCGTCCACGGCTGGTCCGGCCAGAAGGGCCACTCCTCGAACAGGGTGGCCCGCCCGTCGGGTCCGAAGTGGACTATCCACAGGTCGAGGTAGTCCTGGGTCATGGGTTCGCCGTAGGTGACCTCCACCCGCGCCACGCCCGTGTTCCCGTCGATGGCGATGATCTCCGCCGACATGGTGAACACCTCGTCGTGGCCCTCGCGCCCGTCCTCCCAGTCGCGGGCGATGGCGGGTAGGCCGGTGATCGTTTCCTCGTAGGGAGAGTGCCGGTAGCCGGCGTCCTCGGTGAACAGGGTCCGCAGGTGTTCGGTGCCCTCGTTGCGCCACGAGCGTTCGTAACCGTGGATCCACGCCATGAAGGCATCTCGGTCGATCGCCATGCCCGATGGTCTCACGCGGCGGCTATCCCCGGAGCGTCCACCACGAACGGTCGCGGCCGGTGCAGTACCCGCCGGGCAGTCCGCGCCGCCCGGCGCGGACTCCCGGTGCGACCGTCTCTTCCGGAAGCACGGCGCTGGCGTCCGGCCACCGCACAATCGATGTCATGCGAACTGTCCTCAACGGCGCGTTCGCGCTGCTCGAGGCGCTCGGCACCCTACGGCCCGGCCGGCTTGGGGCAGCTCGCCTGTCCCATGGGGTGTGCCTTGGGTCAGTCCAGGAGCCGGTCCAGGTACGGGTTGCGGAACTTCCCCGTGGGGTCCTGCACGCGCATCAGCTCCGCGAAGTCGTTCCAGCGCGGATACAGCGGAGCCACGTCGGACGTCATGAAGCACTTGCCCCAGTGCGGGCGCGCGCCGAGCGGGAGCAGTGCCTCCTCGATCAGCGGAAGCAACTCGAACACCGCCGGGTCCTGGCGCCACGTGAAGTGCACGGCCAGCGCGTCCGCGCCGTACGCGCCGCTCAGCCACAGCTCGTCGGCCGACACCGTGCGGGCCTCCGACACGAGCAGCAGCGGTGCGATCCGGTCGCCCATCGCGCGAAGACGGACCAGTGCCATGAGCGCGTTCTCGCGCGGCACCAGGTACTCCGACTGGAGTTCCGCGCCGCTGCTGGGTTTGTGGGCCAGCCGGAAGTGCGGGAGCCGGTCGAGCCACGGCCCGGGGATCGCGCACTGCGTGGTCACGGCCGACACCGACTCGCCGGCGATCATGTGCACGGGCTCGGTCGCGTACGGGACCTCGAACAGTTCGGCCGGCACCGTCGGCGACTTCACCCAGATCTGCACGGGCCCCGTCCAGTTCGTGAACAGGCCGACGCTGTACCCCACGGACAGGACCTCGTCGAGCTCCTCGAGCACCTCCACGAACCCCAGTCCCCGGTACACGGCCTGCGAGAGCGTGAACGTGCCCACCAGGTCGAGCGTCACGTCGACCACCACACCGAGCGCGCCGAGACCGACCACCGTGCCCGCGAAGTCGGGGGACGTCCGGTCCACGCGGCGCAGCGACCCGTCGGCGCCGACGATCGTCAGCGCGGACACGGCCGTCGCCAGGTTCCCGGTGCCCGAACCGTGCGTGCCGGTCGACACGGCGCCCGCGACCGAGATGTGCGGCAGCGACGCCAGGTTCGCCAGCGCGAGACCGCGTTCCTCCAACACCGGCGCCAGGTCGCCGTAACGAGTGCCGGCAGAGACGGTCACCGAATGCCCGTCGAACACCGGCTCGGTCGACAAGGCTTCGACCGACACCTGGAGTCCGTCGGTGTCCGCGATCTCGTTGAACGAGTGCCGGGTGCCGAGCGGTCGGACCGCCGGGGCGTCGGCCACCAGCTCCTGCAGCTCGGGTATCGAAGTGGGCCGGGCCAGCGTCCCCCGGTAAGTGATATTCCCCGCCCAGTTCTGGGCCATCAGCGCACCTTTCGGAAGAACGTCCGCAGCTCGGACGTGAACAGGTCGGGCTGTTCCCACGCGGCGAAGTGCCCGCCACGAGGCAGCTCACCCCAGTGTCGGATGTCGGTGAACCGGCGCTCCGCCCACCGTCGGGACGGGCGTGGCATCTCGGCCGGGAAGATCGAACAGCCGGTCGGCACGTCCACGGTGTCCACTGTGGACTCGTTGAACCAGGCCCCGACCTCCGCGAAGCTCTCACGGTACAGCCGCGCCGACGACGTCGCCGTGCCGGTCAGCCAGTACAACGTGATGCCGTCGAGCATCTGGTCGCGCGTCAACTCGGTGTCCGACCACGTCAGGAACTTCTCCACGATCCACGCGCACAGCCCGGCCGGCGAGTCGTTCAGCGCGTACCCCACGGTCTGCGGCTTGGTCGACATCTGCGCCGAGTACCCCGACTCGTGTGCCTCCGCGTGCCGCAGAGCTTCGAGTGACGCCCGCTCGGTCTCCGTCAGGTCGACCGAGAGGTCGGGTGCGACCAGCGGCGGCACCACGTGGATGCCCGCCAGGTGCGAAGGGAACTCCTGCCCGAGGATGGTGGTCACGCTCGTGCCCCAGTCGCTGCCCGCCGCGCCGTACCGCTCGTACCCGAGGTCGGCCATGAGCGTGTCCCACGTCCGCGCGATGCGCCGGATGCCCCACCCGGTCTCGGCCGGCCGGTCGCTGAACCCGTAGCCCGGCAGCGACGGGCACACCACGTGGAACGCGTCCGCCGGGTCCGGCGGATCGGTCAGCGCGGGAATCAGCCGCTCGAACTCCAGGAACGACCCCGGCCAGCCGTGCGTGAGCACCAGCGGCACCGCGGACGGGTGCGGCGAGCGGGCGTGGACGAAGTGGATGCCCAGGCCGTCGATCGAGGTGCGGAAGTGGGGGAGTGCGTTCAGCCGTGCCTCGGTGGCGCGCCAGGAATAGTCGGACGCCCAGTACCCGCACAGGTCGCGGAGGTAGGAGAGCGGCACGCCCTGCGAACGGTCTGGTTCCTCCTCCGGCCACCGGGTGCGACGGAGACGTTCCCGCAGGTCGAGCAGGTCCTCGTCCGGAAACTCGATCCGGAACGGGTCCATGACACCTCCACACACAAGACGAAACCCCGGGACCGATCGGCCCCGGGGCTCCATCCTTACAACAAACCTCAGCCGAACGTGATCACCAGCTGCGGCGGGTTGTCACTTCCCTTCTCCCGGCTGTGGAAGCCCTGCTCGTGGCCGCCGCCGTTCTCCGCGGCGTCCCTGATGAGGAAGCCGTGGTTCGCGCCGGCGTACATGGCCCCCACCTGCTGGGCCACCGACCACTGCCGCCATCCGGACCCGGACGCCGTGGTGGCCGCCTGGGTGCCGGTGCCCGGCTGGTTGTTCCAGCGGACGTTCCCCTCTGTCCAGGCCGACGTGACCTGCAGTGCCTGCAGGGTCCGGCCCGTCTTGTGGGAACCGGCGTACAGCTTGAGCGTCGCCGAGGTCACCGAGCAGCCGGCGGGCAGCGTGGGCAGCGCGAACCGGACGAGCGCGCGGGCGTTGTTGCCCGACTTGCTGTCCATCTTCACCACGCTGTCCTGCCCGTAGTTGCTCGACGCCGAACTCTGCAACAACCAGCTGTCCGCGTTGGCGCCCACGGTCACGGTGCCGCCGGCCGCGCAGCCGCTCGTCACCGTCCACGTGTGCACCGCGGGGGAGGCGTCCGGGTTGCCGGCCGCGTCGGTCGCGGCCACCCGGAACTGGTGCGCACCCATGCCGAGACCCGTGAGGTGCACGGGCGAGGTGCACGCGGCGAACGACGCCGCGTCCAGCGAGCAGGTGAACGTCGACCCCGGCTCCGAGGAGGAGAAGGTGAACGACGCCGTGGTGGCCGTCGTCGACCCGGACGGACCGGTGTCCACGGTCGTCTGCGGCGCCGTGGTGTCGCCACCACCGCCACCGGTCGCCGGTCCGATGGTCAGGACCAGCTGCGGCGGGTTGTCCGGCGCCTTCTCCCGGCTGTGGAACGCCTGGTTGGCGCCCCCGCCGTTCTCCGCCGCGTCCCTGATGAGGAACCCGTGGTTGGTGCCCGCGTACATCGCGTTCACCTGTCCGGCAACCGACCACTGCCGCCATCCGGAGCCCGACGCGACGGTCGCCGCCGGACCACCCGAGGCGGGCTGGTTGGACCAGGTCACCCCGGACTCCGTCCACGGTGCCGTCACCTGGACGGCCTGCAGCGTCCGACCGTTCGTGGACGAACCGGCGAACAGCCGCAGCGACGCGTCGGTCACCGTGCAACCCTCGGGAAGCGCCGGCAGCTCGAAGCGGACGAGCGCGCGGGCGTTGTCACCCGTCTTGCTCTCCACCTTGAGCACGCTGTCCGACCCGTTGTTGCCGGACGAACTGGACAGCACCCACGCGTCCCGCCCGGAGCCGAGCGTGATCGGCCCGGTCGGGCACGGCTGTGGCGTCCCGGGCTCCTCCGGTTCACCGGCCTGCACGGTCCAGCTGTGCACGGCGGGTGACGGGTCCGGGTTGCCGGCCGCGTCGGTCGCCAGGATGCGCAGCTCGTGCGCCCCCACGGCCAACCCGGTCAGCGCATGCGGCGACGCACACGCCGCGAACGGCGCGCTGTCGAGCGAACAGGTGAACGTCGCCCCGGTCTCGCTCGCCAGGAACGCGAACGTGGCCGTGGTGGCCGCGGTCGTCGCCGGCGGACCGGACACCACCGTGGTCTGCGGCGGCGTGGTGTCCGGCGGCGGGTCGACCGTCCACTGGTACTGGACCGTCTCACCGACCGCACCCAGCGCCGTCGCCCGGACCGTGAAGTGGTGCACGCCCACCGCCAGACCGGTCAACGCGACCGGCGAGGTGCACGGCGTGAACGCCGCGCCGTCGACCGAGCAGGCGAACGACGACGCCGGCTCCGACGAGGTGAACGTGAACGTGGCCGCAGGGTCCGAGGTGGTCGCCGGCGGGGTCGCCGTCAACGTCACCACCGGCGCGTCGATCACCGTCCAGCTCCGCGACACCGAGGCACCGACGTTGCCGGTCAGGTCGATGGCCCGCACCTGCATCGTGTGTGCGCCCGGCTCGACCGACTCCTCGTGCGGCGACTCGCACGCCTCGAACGGAGCGCCGTCCAGGGCGCACTCGAACGTGGCGATACGGGTCGTTCGCGGTGAAGGTGAACGTCGCCAGGGTCGCCGCCGTCTGGGCCGGCGGCCCGGTCAGCAGCGCCGCGGCCGGCGCCACCGTGTCGCCGGTGAACGTCCACGTGTGCCGCACGGGCGTCGGGTCGATGTTGTCCTCCAGGTCGACCGCCCGCACGTCCACGAAGTGCGAATCCACCGTCAACGGCTCCGGGAAGTCCGGGTTCGGGTAGGTCCATGGCGAGGTGCACTCCGAGAAGTCCGCCTCGTCGTTGCTGTCCAGCCGGCACTCGAAGATCAACCCGTCCGACGCTGTCACGTCGTCCGTGCCGTTGAAGGAGAACGTCGAGTCCGCGCTCGGCGACGCCGGCACCTGCGTGAACGCGGTGTTCGGCGGCACCGTGTCGATGCCTGGTTCGACCGTCCACTCGTACTCGGCCAGCTCGTCGGGCCCGGACGTCAGGCCGTCCAGGTCGACACCACGAACCCGCAGGCTGTGCTCGCCGATCGCCAGCCCCGTGTACTCGACCGGCGACGCGCACAACACGTACGGCGCGAGGTCGAGCGAGCACTCGAAGCGGGTGACCGGCTCGTTGGCCGTGAACGTGAACTCCGCGCGACGCGACGTGGTGATCTCGTCGGGAGCGGAGGCGATGGTCACGACCGGCGGACCGATCCGCGTCCAGGTGAACACGGCGGGCGTCGGGTCGACGTTGCCCTCCGGGTCCACCGCACGCACCTGCAGCGTGTGCGTGCCGTACCGCACTTCCTCCACCACGAACGGCGAGGTGCACGCAGCGAACGGCGACCCGTCGAACGAACACTGGAAGGTGGTGTCCGGCTCGTTGGACGAGAACTGGATCACCGCCTCCTCCAGCGGCGTCTGGGCGGGCGGACCGCTCGTGACCGTCGTGTCCGGCGGCACGCCGACCGGCGGCAGCACCACGACCCAGGTGTGGGTCGCCGGCGTCGGGTCGGGCTTGCCGGCCAGGTCGACCGCACGCACCTCGAACGTGTGCGTGCCCGGTGCGAGACCGCTGTAGGTCTGCGGGTTCTCACAGTCGGCGAACCCACCCCCGTCGAGGCTGCACTGGAAGTCCAGCTCGTAGATCGGCGTGTTGTCGTCGCTGCCGGTGAACGTGAAGCTCGCCGACGTGCTGCCGCTCGGATTCGGAGGCTGGCTCACCAGTGCCGTGTCCGGCGGGTTGACCTCCGGTGCCATGGGCGGACTGCCGTCGCAGACCACGTTGTGGCACTGGAGCAGCTCCACGTTGCCGGTGGCGCGGTTGCCACCGCCGTCCGTGTTGCCGATCTCCGCGTAGATGCCCCACCCTTCGTTGTTGTTGGCCACGTTCGCGGTGATCGTGTGGCCCTGCTTGTTCACGGAGATGCCGTCGCCGCCGTTGCCGTTCACCGTGTTCTGCAGCAGACGGTTGCCGGTCGCGCCGGCGAGCGCCTCGGCCTCGACCGAGATGCCCTCCGAGTTGTTCTGGCCCACGACGTTGGCCGACACCGTGTTGTCGAGCGAGCCGTCACCGATCGCGATACCCGCGCTGTCGTTGCCGCTGGTGTTGTTGCCGGCGATGGTGTTGCCCGACGCCATATAGGTCTCGACGCCGTCCTTGTTGGCGCGCAGGTCGTTGCTCTGCACCTGGTTGCCGTTCGCGTTGTCCAGCCCCACACCGGGACCGTTCATGGCGGTGGCCTCGTTGCCGAGTACCTGGTTGCCGCTCGACTCGTGGACCTCGACGCCGATCTCGCTCTCCGACAGGGCGTTGCCCTCCACCCGGTTGCCGTTCGAGCCGAGCTGCAGCGAGATCGCCTGCTTGGACGTGCCCGAGACGGTGTTTCCGGTGAGGATGTTGTTGCCCGCTCCTTCCAGGTAGATCGCCATGCCGCTGGTGGTGGCGATGGTGTTGCGCTCCAGGCGGTTGCCGGTGGCGCCGAGCAACTCGATCGCGTTCTCCGCGGTGGAGCCGACCGTGTTGTCGATGACCATGGCGCCGGCCGTGCCGCCGGAAAGCCTGATGCCGTAGGAGTTGCCGGCCACCATGCTCGACCGGACGGTCGACCCGGTGGTGCCGTTGTCGGCGTCGGTCAGCGCGACGCCCACGTCCTGGTTCAACTGGGCTGTGACACCCGAAACGATGCCCCGCGCGGTGCCGGAGTTCAGCGCCACGCCGGTGTCGAACTGCTGCACCGTGCCGTTCGTGATGGTCACCGAGTCGAACCCGTCGTTGCGGATCCCCGTGCCCTGCCCGACGCCGTCGATCGTGATGCCGCCGAGGTCGAGCGTGATGGAGTTCGCGCCGATGATCAGACCGTCGGCCGGGCAGTCGAGGAGATCCTCGGTCACCAGGACGCTCTGGGTGATCACCTGACCACAGTTGACGGACATCGGCACGGGTGCCGAACCGATCGTCCACGCGTACAGCGCGGGGCTGGCGTCGGCGTTGCCCGCCGCGTCGACCGCGCGCACGGCGAACGTGTGCGGACCGACCGTCAGTCCAGTGTGGACCTTCGGCGTGGTGCAGGCGGTGAACGCACCACCGTCGAGCGAGCACTCGAACGTCGTGCCGAGTTCGTCGGCCGCGAACACGAACTCCGCCTCCGTCGACACGGTGGTCGGGTCGGGGCCGGACGCGATGAGCGTGTTCGGCGCCGTCTCGTCCACCGGCGGCGGGATGATCGTCCACGAGTGCGTGGCCGGGCTCTGGTCGGCGTTGCCGGCCAGGTCGATCGCCCGCACCTCGAAGGTGTGCGCACCCAGGGCCAGGCCCGGGTAGCTCACGCCGGAGGCACACGTGGTGAACGGTCCGCCGTCGATCCGGCACTCGTACACCAGGTACGGGCCCGGTGTCGCGTTGTCCGTGCCGCGGAAACCGAACACCGGATCGGTGTCACTGCTCGGGTCCTCCGGCGCGACCGAGATGGTCGTGCGTGGCGGGCTCGAGTCCGGTCCCGGCGGTGCGGCCACCACGTTCCAGGTGAACGTGGCGGGGGTCGGGTCCACGTTGTCGAACGGGTCGACAGCGCGCACCTGGAAGGTGTGCGACCCGGTGGTGAGGAACGGATAGCTGGCGGGAGTCAGGCACTCCACCCAGTTCTCCGGCTCCTCCGGCGGCAACGGGTCCGGCGGCGGATCGAGCCGGCACTCGTACCGCAACGCGGTCGCCGGCGCGATGTTGTCCGAACCGGTGAACGTGAACCGGGCCGTCGCCATGGTGCTCGACGGGTTCGGCGGCGTGGTGAGCACCTGCGTGTCCGGGGGCACGAGGTCGCCGACCGGGGTCACCACGGGGGTGCCCGGCACGCAGACCACGCCCTCGCACTGCGGCGGCTCGCCGTTGCCGTTGGCGGTGTTGCCACCACCGTCGATCGTGCCGATCACGCCCGTGTCCGTGGCCTGGATGCCCCAGGCCGCGTTGTTGTGCGAGACGTTGCCGGTCACCGTGTGGCCCTCGCCATTGACGGAGATGCCGTCGGAGAGGTTCCCGTGCGTGGTGTTGCCCTGCACGAGGTTGCCGACCGGATTGTCGAACGCGTCCAGACCGTCGACGTCCACGGCGATGCCGGACGCCTCGGTCAGGTTCACGAGGTTGTGGCGGACGATGTTGCCGTGCGAGTCGCCGAGCACGTGGATGCCGTCGCCGCTCGAGTAGCTGGCGTCGTTCTGCTCCACCACCACGTCGGAAGCGCTCTCCAACGCGATGCCGCTCGGGTTGAACCGCACGTCGTTGCCGGCCACCAGACCGCCGTGGGCGTCGGCGATCCCGATGCCCGCGTCGGACCCGAGATGCGCGGTGTTGCCCACGACCTCCAGGAAGTCGGCGCCGCTGGCCACGATGCCGCCGTCACCCGTGGTCGTGAAGGTGTTGTCCCGCACCACGTTGCGGTGCGACCCCTCCTCGATCACGAGCCCGCCGTCGCCGGTGTCGGAGATCGTGTTGCCACGGATCTCGTTGTCCGGCGAGGCGAGGAACAGGAACCCGCCGTCGCTGTTCAGCAGCGGATCCGACGTGATGCCGGTGACCGTGTTGTTCAGCACCCGGTGCCCGCTGGCTTCCTGCGCCCAGATCGCCACGCCCAGGTTGCCCTGGAAGTAGTTGTTCTCGATGAGGGACGCCTCGGAGCCGTCGAGCAGGTTCAGGCCGACCTCGTTGTCGATGAACTGCCCGCCGCGAACGGTGTTGCCGTTGCGGCCGTTGTCCGCGTCGACCAGCTCGATGCCGGCCGTCGCGTTGCGTGACACCACGAGGTTCTCGATGGTGCCGAACCGGCTGCCGGCCATGAGGTGCACACCGAACATGAAGCTCTTGACCGTGCCGTTGGTGATGGTCACGTTCGTGAACCCGGGGTTGCGGACACCGGCGGGACCGCCGATCTCCGGCAGTTCGATGGGCGAGCCGGGCTCACCCGCGAAGTAGCCGGGGCCGTCGATCGTGTGCCCGTCGAGGTCCACCACCACGTTGGGCGCACCGATCACCAGACCGTCGGCCGGGCAGTCCACCAGGTCGTTGGTCAGCCGGATGCTCTGGGTGATCACCTGTCCGCAGGCGACCGCGGCCGGCACCGGCGCCGGGGGAGCGGGCGGCACCGGCTCACCCGGACCGTCGAACCGCAGCACCAGTTGCGGAACGGTGGCCGGCTGCGTCGGGTCCTGCTCCAGGTGGCGGCTGCCGAACGACGACTCGGCCCCGAACTCGTCCTCCTCGATCGAGTCGCGGATGAGGAAGCCGTCGGTGCCGCCGGTCACCAGTGCGGTGACATCCCATTGCCGAAGACCGGCACCCGAGGCGGTGGTCGCCGGGGTCAGGCCGATCGACGGCTGGTTCTGCCAGGTCACCTGGTTCTCCTGCCACGCACCCGTGATGGGGAACGCCTGCAGGGTCCGGCCCGAGTCGCCGTCGCCCGTGAGCCGCAGGCGGGCCGAGGCCAGCTCGCAGTTCGCGGGGATGTCGGTCGGCACGGGGAAACTCAGCAGCGCGCGGGCGTCCGCACCCCCGCCGGACGACCGGACCACCAACTGGTCGGCGGCGCCGAAGTTCTCCTGCGTGAGGCCCTCGTCGACGTAGGAGTCGGCGTCGGCCGTGAGGATCACGTTCGCGTCCGTGCAGTTGGTCGGCGAGGCGACCGTCCACGTGTACGACGCGATCGCCGAGATGTTGTCGCCCTCGTCGATCGCCCGCACCTCGAACGTGTGCGAACCCGTGGTCAGGTCCGACACGCTGTGCGGGCTCGCGCACTCCAGCCACGCGTTCTCGTCGGTCGAGTCCAGCCGGCACTCGGTCTCCAGCAGGAACGACGGCGTGAGGTCATCGGTTGCCGCGAAGGCGAACACCGCTGTTCGGCCGCTCGACGGGTTCGGCGGGGTCATGGTGAACGTGACCGTCGGCGGCGTCGTGTCGACACCGGCCGTGAACTCGTGGACGGCCGGGGTCGGGTCGACGTTGCCCCTGCGGTCGATCGCCCGCACCTCGAGCCAGTTCTGGCCCTCCTCGATGCTCATGGCCTGGTACGGGTTCGGGCAGCCGAGGAACGCGAGTTCCGGATCCGGCGGTTCGGTGGGATCCGGCGGATCCGGGGGATCGGTCGGGTCGAAGTTGATGATCCGGCACTCGTAGAGCAGTTCGGCGGCGACCGTCTGGTCGTCGGTGCCCGCGAAGACGAACGTCGCGAACTCGCCCACCGCGGCCGGCGGGTCGACGATCGAGGTGTCCGGCGGGCTGGTGTCCGGCGGGCCGAACGGACCCTCGTGCTCGTAGGCACCCATGTCACAGGTGCCGTTCCTCGGGCGGGCGATGCCGCGCTGGTCGACCGTGGGGCACGGGGCCACACCGCCGTCGATGGCGAAGCTGTCCTCCTGCGGCGCCTGGGTCATGGTCGGGCCGCCGTTGTCGGCCACCGCGTCGATCCTCGGCAGGCCGACCCCCGTGCGGTCGCGCGGACCGCGGAAGTAGCAGGAGTCGCCGGAGTCGAGGTTGCCGCCCTCCGAGCCGACCGCGAAGTTGCAGTCGGGGCTCAGCAGGTTGCCGGCCACGATCGTGTTCCGCAGGAGCACGCCCTGGCTGGGCTCCGGTGGGTTCGGCGGGACCGACACCTCGGTGCCGACACCCGAGGCCATGGGCGAGCTGTTGCCCGAGATGGTGGAGCTGACCACCCGCACGGGCGCGTCCGCGTCGACGTAGAAACCGCCGCCGCGGGTCTGGGCGAAGTTGCCGCTGATCGTGACGTTCTCGTAGGTGGCGGTCGAGTCGCCGAGGCTGAACACGCCGCCGCCGAGACCGGCCTCCTCGATGGCGGAGCCGACGAGCGCGCGGTTGTCCCAGAACGTCGAACTCATGATGTTGCTGGTGCCGTCCGCGAGGTTCGCGAACCCGCCGCCGTTGGCCGCCGTGTTGGCGTGGACGGCCGTGTCCACCAGGTTGAACGCGCCGCTGCCTTCGCTCTCGATGGCACCGCCGTCGCCGCCGGAGGCCACGTTGCCCGTGAAGGTGGCACCCTCGATGGTCACCTGATCGCCCTCGTTCACCAGGCCACCGCCGCCGAGACCGGCTTCGTTGTCCGTGAGGTGGGTGCCCTCGACGGTCACCGGCCCGCCGTTCTCGACCGCGTAGCCGCCGCCGTGGGCGATCGACTCGTTGCCGGTGATCTCGCCGCCCGTGACGGTGACCGAGCCGGTGCCGGAGGTGTAGAGGCCACCGCCGTTGCCCTCGCCGGCCACCGGGTCGCCCACGGAGTTGTCGGCCACCGACACCTCGGTGAGGCGCGTGGAGCGCTCGGTGGCGGTGAACAGGCCGCCGCCGTTGCCGATGCCCGTGTTGGTGCTCAGCTCACCGCGGGTCATGGCGAAGCTGGTCTGGCCGGTCACCGCCACGCCGGAACCGTCGTCCGAGGTGTTCTCCGTGACCGCCGTGTCGGTCATGGCGAGCGCGTTCTCCCCGGTCACCGACAGGCCGCCACCCATGAGTTCGGCGTGGTTGCCGGTGACGGTCGCGCCGGTCAGCGAGACGCTGTTCGGCAGGCCGACCGCGCTCTCCTCGCCGGCGTGGAAGAGGCCGCCGCCCTCGCGGGCGGTGTTGTCCTCGATCGTGGCCGGTGCGCTCGCGGTCCCGGTGACGGTCAGCGCGCCGGACGTCATGGCGACGCCGCCGCCCTCACCGTCGGTGGTGTTGCCGGCGATCGTGGTGCCCACCAGGGTGAGGCGGGCGCCGCCGACGCTCGAGATGCCGCCGCCGAAGGAGGTGGCGTGGCTGTCGCGGACGGCCGCGTTCTCCAGGCGGACCGTGCCGAGCGAGCCGTTCAGCAGTGCGCCGCCCTGCTCGCCGTCGGTGCCGTCCCGCAGCGTGAGGCCGCGGATGGTGACCGCGCCCGCCGTGTCGGTCAGCTCGACCAGCCGGTCCAGGTCGTTGGCGTCGACGATGGTGTTCGCCGCGCCCGCGCCGTTGACGGTCAGCGGCCGGGTGACGTCGAGATCGCCGCTGTCCGCGCCGTTCGAGCCGCTGGGTGCCCTGGTCAGGGTGAAGGTGGCGGCCGGCACGACGATCGTGTCCGGCGCGGTGCTGGTGTTCGCCTCCTGGACGGCCGCCCGCAGTGTGCAGGAGCCTGCTGTCGTGGCGCACACGCCGTTGCCGGGACTGGCGTCGACCAGGTCGGCGGTGCTGTTGACGGTGAAGGTCGCGGACGCCCGCGCCGGGGATACGTACATGAACGGCAGTGCGACCACCACCGCTATCGCGATCACCAGCAGTCGCTGGCGCCATCTGGGTAACGCGCTCATGGTGAGAAGCCTCAGCGGCGCCGGTCACCTTGGGCTAAGTAGAAGATGAGGATTCCTTTATTCCGCGTCGCATACAGAGAGGTCAACACGACTGATCCACACGAGGGGCGTTTTTTCCGTGAAGGGCGGTTTCGGTGAGCAGCATCCTCGTGGTCGAGGACGAGCCGAACGTCAGTCGGTTCGTCGAGAGGGGTCTGCGGTCGGCGAACTTCACGACGACCGTGACCGGCGACGCGCCCACCGGGCTCGCGCTGGCCAGCAGTGGCGCGTTCGACCTGGTCCTGCTGGACCTGGTCCTGGGCCAGGCCGACGGGTTCGCCGTACTGCGCGACCTGCGACGCAGGCGACGCGTGCTGCCGGTCATCGTGATGGCCGACCAGCCGGCTCAGCGCGACGTGGTGGCCTGTCTCGATGGAGGTGCGGACGACTACATCCTGAAGCCTTTCCGGTTCGAGGTGCTGCTGGCGCGAATTCGCGCCCGGTTGCGTCGCGGCAACTCCTACGCACCGAGCGTGCTGGCCGCCGGCGAGCTGCGGCTGGATCTGCTCACCCGAAAGGTGACGATCGGCGCGGCGGGCATCGAGCTGACCGCCCGGGAGTTCGCGTTGCTGGAGACGTTCCTGCGCTCACCCGACGCCATACTGTCCCGTGGGCACCTGGTGTCCCGGGTGTGGGGCCCGGCCGCCGACCCGGCGAGCAACGTCCTGAACGTGTACGTAGCGGCGCTACGCCAAAAAATCGGCATGCACAGAATCCAGACGGTCCGAGGCGCGGGCTACCGCCTCACCCTCGCCCGCCCTCGCAGCGCCCTGGCCTGACCCGCATGTCGCCACGTCTCGCCCACATGCCGCTATGTCTCGACCGCGAGTGAGTCGCGGTTGCGGTACCCGAGATCGCGGTTCCCGCGCGCGAGTTCGCGGTTCCCGTTGCGGCGAGCCGAGGACATGCGTGCGGAACGACGATCTCGCCGCCCGGAACCGCGATCTCGCCGCCCACCCATCTCTGGTCGGGTGGTGGGGTGTGAGCGTTAGCGGCGGCTGACCACGCCCGTTCGCTTCATCTTGTTCCAGCGCTTCGGGGTGCCGCGCGCCTCCGCGACCAGGGCGGCGAGCGTGGCCAGGCCCATCATCACGGAGAACGCCGGCAGTAGCGGTAGCACGTAGAGGAAGCGCAGGTCCCGGCCCGCCCGATCCAGCGCCACCCCGAAGCACACCCACACCAGCGCGCCACCCAGGCCGACCGCCAGCAGCACCGCCAGGAACCCCGAAGGAGGCGCCACCACCCCAGTGGCGACAAGCGTGACCCCCAGTACCAGCACCGCCAACTGCAGCACCGGCGCCACCAGCATGGCGAACGCGTTCACCGGCAGGTACCACCCGATCCGGCCGTACCGCGCCCGCCCGAACATGGCGCGATGCATCCGAGCGGTCTGCACGTGCCCCCGCGCCCAACGCACCCGCTGCCGCCACAGAGCGCCCACTGTGGACGGTACCTCCGCGTAGACCTTGGCCTGTGGCACGAAGTTCACCCGATACCCGGCCCGGTGCACGCGCCACGTCAGCTCCAGGTCCTCGCCCAGCATGCCCTCGGCGAACCCGCCGACCGACCGCAGCACGTCCATCCGGAAAGCGCCGAGATTGCCGGAAACGATGGTGAGACAACCGATCCTCGCCAAAGCACGCCGCACGAAGGCCGTGCCGTGGGTGAGCAGCGCGAGCAGCCGGGTCTGGAGCCGGTCGAGGTTCACGGGCTCGTCGTTGCCGCACACGGCACCCACGTCCCAACGGTCGAAACCCCGCAGCAGTCGGGAAATGGTGTCGCGCGTGAAGTTCCCGTCGGCGTCCACGAAGCACACGATCTCGCCGGTTGCCAGCCGCAGCCCGGTGTTCAGCGCCGCACCCTTGCCGGCGTTGTCCTGCGTGACCACCGTGATGCCCGGCCGACCGGCGTAGCGCCGCATGATCTCCCACGTCGTGTCGGTCGACCCGTCGTCCACCAGCACCAGCTCGAGCCGCGGACAGTCGGCCGCGAGGATCGACTCGACGCAGTTCTCCAGCACCCGCGCCTCGTTGTACGCCGGCACGACCACCGTCACGAGCGGCGGATACGAGGCGAACACCGGCAGCCGGCACCGGTGCGTGGCGAACAGCACGGCCAGCGGATAGTAGGCCAGCTCGAGGAAACCGATCACCAGCGACGGCGCGGCCAACACGACCAGGAGCACGGTCACGCCAACGCCCCCAACCGCTCGGCCAGCAACGCGTCCAGCACGGCCGGGGTGCGGGCACTGTGCGCGCCGAACCGGGCGTTGATCTCCAGCACGGCCGCGCGGCCGTCGGCGCGACGGCGGATGTCCACGTCCGCCGGACCGGCCAGCCCGATGGCCGCGGCGGCCGTCCGCGCGAGCACCGCCACGTCCGGCGCCTGTGCCGCCCGCACGGACACCGCGTTGCCGATCTCGCCGTCCCGCAGTTCGGTCTTCTCGAAGACCTGCACCACGTCGTGTTCGGGCAGCCACGCCAGGTAGAGGTTGACCACGTACTCCTGGCCGGGCAGGAACTCCTGCACGATCCGGCTGTCGTCGTCGCCGAACGGCACGGGCACCCCGCCCGGCCGGTGCACCACCACGCCACGCCCGCCCCGGCCGACCCGCGGCTTGCTCACGAACTCCGCGCCCGTCGTCCCGGACAGGACGGCCGACGTGCTCCCGCCGAGGCACGACCGCGGCACCTCGACGTTCGAATCCCACAGCCGCAGGAAAGTCGCCCACTTGTCGTGTGCCGTGGCGACCGCCGGCGCCGACCCGATGGCCACCGCGACGCCGCCCAGTTCGCCACTGCCGGCCGCCGCGTCGGCCAGCTGCGGCAGTTCCTCGGTCACCGTGGGGATGATCAATCCGATCCGCTGCCGGACGGCCAGCCGCGTCAACTCCACGAGGAACGCGGGATCGGTGGCGGCGGGGACCCGGGTGGTCACCACGCCCGGTATGCCCACCGGCGCGAAGTCCACGCCGAGCACCCGGAGTCCCCTGTCCACCAGCTGGTCGACCACCGCGCGCCCGGCCGGCCCGCCGACGCCGGTCACCAACACGCCGTTCACAGCTGACCCGTCATGCGGACCGGCTCGTAGGCCTCCGCGTGCCGGACCTTCGCCTGCGCGCCGCGGAAGATGGCCAGGCCACGCAGGTGTTCCGGCCGCATGTAGGGCTTGCCGCGCTGGTCGTCGTGCGTGGCCACCGCCTCGACCTTCACCTCCAGGTAGTCCTGGACGTCCACGAACACGCTCGGCCGGAAGTCGGCGGTGGCCGACGGGCTCTCGTAGCAGAGGATCGACGGGTGGCGGCGGCCCGCGCGCAGCGTCGCGGCGTGCACCGCGCGGTGGTCCTGGTGCTGGTCGTTGCCCGAGTGGGTGAGGATGATGTCCGGGTTGAACCGGTCGATCATGCGCTCGACCGCGGCCACCATGTCGTTCTCGTGCAACGTCAGCCGGGTGTCGGGCAGGCTCAGCACCTCGACGCCCGCCACGCCGATCAGCTGCCCGGCTGTCGTGCCCTCCACCGCGCGGGTCGCGCCGTCGCCGCCCTTCTCGCCGTTGCTCATCACCAGCGCGCGGACCTCGTGACCGGAGTCGATGAGCTTCGCGAGGGTCCCGCCGCACCCCAGCTCGATGTCGTCGGGATGCGCGCCGACCGCCAGCACCCGGCGCGGCGCGCTGCTCGACGAGCGGGGCAGCCGATCGGCCAGCAGGGCGATGCCGAGCATGCCGAGCGCGACGATCGTGCCCAGCACCACCACCTGCTCGACCGACATCCCGTCGTGCGTGTGGCCGGCCACGTAGAGGTTCGTCGGCAGCAGGATGGCCGCCGTGCCGAACACCAGCATGGTCATCCGTCTCGGCCGGCGGACCCGTCTGACCAGCCGCTGCCGGCCGAGGAGGAGCGCGGCCGCGCCGAGGCCGAGGGTCAGGGCGAGCACTGCGGAGGCACTGATCGTCATGGCTGGACCTGTCCTATGAGTACCCACTGCTGTCAGCCATGACGGTGCTATCGCCAGATGAGCCCACGCTGAGCGATAAATGAGCAGGTTTTTATCCGGCTCGTTCACATCTCGTTCTCAGCGCCCTGCCTAACGTCGCTGCCATGAAGAAGTTCCTCGCCGTCCTGGCGGTTCTGGTCCTCGCCGGATGCACGGCCGAGTCGGACGACCCATCGGTCGACCCGACCGGCCCACCCCCGTGCGACCAGGCGTTCGGCAAGTGGGCGGACGCCGGGTTCAGCGGTTCGGTGGCCATCTACGACGGGTGGAAGGCTCGACTGCGCGGCCGGCTACGGGCTGGCCTCCGTCGAGGAGGATCGACCGAACACGGCGGACACGGTCTTCGACATCGGGTCGATCACCAAGGCGTTCACCTCCGCGGCGGTCTTCGCGTTGATCGACGACGGGCGCCTGACGCTCGACACCACGGCCGGCCAGGTGTTGCCGCAACTGCGTGGGCCGGTGGCCGGCGCCACCGTCGACCAGCTGTTACTGCACACCAGCGGGCTGGGCGGCGCCTTCGCCGACGGCGACTACACGCCGCTCGACCGCGACGCCGCGCTCGCGGCGATCGACGAGCGTGAGCTGGCGTTCCCGCCCGGCACGGACAACCTGTACTCCAACGCCGGCTACACGCTGCTGGCGCTGATCATCGACGAGCTGACCGGCGACTATCGCGAGTTCATGGCGTCCGAGTTACCGGCCGGCGGGTTCTGGGCGGGCGAGCCGTCCGCACCCGGCCCGCGGGCGGTCGGCTATCTCGAAGACGGCGGACACGGCGAGATGGGCGACTTCGCCGGTCCGTACTGGGCGCACCGAGGGCAACGGCGGGCTCGCCATGACCGCGGTGGAACTCGCGGAGTGGACCCGGGCGCTGTTCACCGGCGAGGTGGTGTCCGCAGAGTCGGCCGAGGCCATCGCCGAACCCGGATTCGACCTCGGCGACGGCCGGTCGGAGACGCGGGGCTGGGTGGCCCACGACGAGTCGTTGTTCGGCACGCCGTTCCTGGGCACGGCGGGTGGTGGCGGCGACGTCGGCCACAACGTCGTGGTGGTGTGGGTGCCCGACCTCGACCGGGTGGTGGCGGTCGCGTCCAACGGTCCGGAGATCAGCGCCGAGGAGCTGCTGGCCGAGCTGGGTCCGGCGCTGCTGTCCGGCGACCCGTTACCCACGCCTCCGGATGCGGCGGACGAGCCGGGGCCGGAGGTTATCGGTCGGCACGTACGAGCTGAACACGGGAGGATCCTTCGACGTGACGTCCGAAGACGACCAGGCTGGCGATCTCCGCGAACGGTGCCGACGCGTTCGCCGCGCTGTTCCCGCCGGAAGACGGCGCGCGCCGAGCACGAGGCCGCTGTTCTGGAGTTACTGGCCGGACGAACCCAGGAGGGACAGGAGGAGCGTGCCGCGCTGGAGCAGGACATCGGGCCCATCGAGGGTGTCGAAGTGATCGGCACGGCGACCGAAGAGGGCGAACGACGGACCTACGTGCGGGTCACGTCGGCGGACCAGACGGTCCTCGGCTGGTATGCGCTCAACTCGGCCGGAGGCATCGAGGGGGCCACGTTACCCACCGAGCCGCCCGCGGTGGAGCTGGCGGCTTCCGGCGACTCGTACGAGCCGGCCGATCCCACCGGCGACGGTCCGGAGGTGACCGTGGTCTTCGGCGACGGCACGGTCACCGTGACCGGCCCGGGCGGTCCCGTCGACGCCGTGCTGGTCGGCTGACACGTGCGCATCCTGCTCGTCGAGGACGACCCGGATCTCGCGGAGCTGGTCGCGCTCGGCCTCCGCAACGAGTCCTACGCGGTCGACGTGGCGGCGACCTACGCCGACGCCGACGAGCTGCTGCGCGTCACCAGCTACGACGTGGCGTGCGTCGACCTCGGGCTGCCGGACGGCGACGGGCTCGACCTGGTGCGCAAGCTGACGAAGGATGCCGACCTGCGCCGGCCGCGGCGGGCGCTGGTGCTGACCGCCAGGGACGCGGTACAGGACCGGGTGGCCGGCCTCGACGCCGGCGCCGACGACTACCTGGTCAAACCGTTCCACTTCGCCGAGTTGGTTGCCCGGCTGCGGGCGCTCGGCAGGCGCGGCGTCGAGGAGGGCACGGTCGTCCGGGTGGGCGCGTTGAAGCTCGACCTGGCGGCACACCGGGCCTGGCGGGGTGCCGTCGAGTTGGACCTGACGGCGCGGGAGTACTCGCTGCTGCGCTACTTCATGGTTCATCCGGGTGCCGTGCTCTCGGCCGAGGAGCTGCTGGAACACGTGTGGGACGCACACGCCGACCCGTTCACGACGTCGGTGCGGGTGATCCTCAGCCGGGTGCGGCGCAAGTTGGGGGCGCCGCCGCTGATCGAGACGGTCACCGGCGCCGGCTACCGGCTGGTGGAGCCATGACCTGGCCGTCGCTGCGGATGCGGATCGCGCTGCTCGGGTTCGTCGCGGGCTACCTGCCGGCGCTGTTGGCGTTCAGCGGGCTGGTGATCCTGGACACCGAGGAGATGGTCCAGATCGAGGACGGGCTCGTGTCCTCCAGCGAGGCCACGGTCACCGGCATGCAGTGGTACACGTGGGGGATCATCGCGCTCGCGCCGGCGGCCGCCGCCCTGTCGTGGTGGGCGGCCGGGCGGGCGGTGCGGCCGATCGAGCAGGTGCGGGCGGTCGTCGAACGGATCGGTGCGGCCGACCTCGGCACGCGCGTCGGACTCACGAGCGGCCCGGCCGAGATCATCTCGCTGGCCGCGAGCTTCGACGGCCTGCTCGACCGGCTGGAACGTTCGGCCGAGACCCAACGCCGCCTGATCGAGGAGACGAGCCACGAGCTGCGCACGCCGCTGTCGGTGCTGTCCACCAACGCCGAGGTGCTGCTCGCACACCCGGAACCGACGGTCGAGCTGTACCGCCAGGGACTGGACCGGTCACGCCGGGCCGCCGACCGCCTCCGCCACACGATCGACGAACTGCTGGTCGACGCCCGCGGCCGAGCCCGCGTCCTGGACCGACGCCCGACAGACTTGATGGCCCTAACTCGTGACGTAGCGGCAGAGCGAACCACCGTCTCCGTGACCGGCCCGGCAACCGCCGAATGCGCGGTGGACCAACTCACCGTCCGACGAGCGATCGCCAACCTGGTGGACAACGCGGTCCGCCACGCCCCCGCCGACTCAGTGGTAACGATCGGCGTGGAGGTATCCACCAGCCTGGTCACGGTCACGGTAACCGACCACGGCCCAGGCATCCCGGCCACCGAACAGCCCCACATCTTCGAACGCTTCTGGCGCGGCCCAGGCGACCGCCCAGGCACAGGCCTGGGCCTACCCATCGCGAGACAAATAGCCCTAGCCCACGGCGGCGACCTGACAGTCACGTCCCCAGGCCCAACAGGCAACGGCTGCGTCTTCCACCTAACCCTCCGCCGCTAACCCCCACTCCCGCGCGAATGATGACCACTCCGGTGGCGCACGATGACCGTTCCAGTCGCGCGTGATGACCATTGCCGTCGCGCACGATGGCCACCCCGGTCGCGCATGATGACCGTTCCGTCGCGCACGATGGCCACCCAAGTGCCCGCGTGGTGGCAATTCCCAGCGTGCGGCGAGCTGCCGCGACAAGTGGATCGCCGACTTTCGGTCGGGGGGAAGCGGCGGCCCAGCGATCAGCCTGGGGATCTCCAACTCCGCGCCGTAAGGTCGGCAAACGGTGTGGTCGGCGCGGGCCCGCGCCGACCATCGTGTCTCGCACTCGGCGAGCGGGCGGCGCCGAGGTCCGGCGCATGCCATGACCGATGCTTCCGCCGCCGGAACCCTTTGCTGTTCACCAAGCTTCTGCCTCGCGGACGCGGCCAGATGCCGGTCACCCCGGCGGGGTTCAGCGCCGGTGAGCACCGTCGGTACATCTCGTGCCCGGCGTCGGCCACCACCGGTGCCGGCTGACGGCCGCGTGATGAACCACGATCGCCTGGAACTGGACCCGGCACGATGGCGGGCACAGCGGCCGGCAGTACGGCCAGTCATGGATGAAGGCCCGGAAGCCGCGGGTGCGCAGCCACAGGCGAAGGCCGGGAGATCGAGGAGTGATCTCCCGGCCGGGTCCTGCTCAGGAAAGGCGGACTAGCGCCTTGCCCGTGTTCTCGCCGCGGAGCATGCCCAGGAACGCGGCCGGCGCGTTGTCCAGACCGTCCACAATGGTCTCGTCGGCCACCAGTTTGCCGCTGGCCAGCCAGCCCGACACCGGGCCGAGCATGTCCTTGATGCGTCCCATGTGGTCGGACACGATGAAACCGCGCAGGGTCAGTCGCTTGGTCACGGCCAGTGCGAAGTTCGCGGGGCCGCTGGGCTTTTCGGTGTTGTACTGGGAGATTCCGCCGCACAGCGCCACCCGGCCGTACGTGTTCAGCCGGCCGAGCGCGGCCTCCAGGTGGTCGCCGCCCACGTTGTCGAAGTAGACGTCGATACCCTCGGGGGCCGCGGCCTTCAACTGGTCCGCCACGTCGCCGTCGCGGTAGTTGAACGCCGCGTCGTAGCCCAGGTCGTTGACCAGGCGCGCCACCTTCTCGGGCGAACCGGCGCTGCCGATCACGCGCTTCGCGCCGAGCAGCTTCGCGAACTGGCCGGCCATGCTGCCCACCGCACCCGCCGCGCCGGACACGAACACCGTGTCGCCCTCGCGGAAGTCGGCCATGTCGAGCAGACCGACGTACGCGGTGAGCGCCGTCATGCCCAGCGCGCCCAGGTAGTGCGACGGGGACACGCCGTCGATCCGGTCTACCTTGCGGACGGTCGCCGCGTCGACCAGCGCGTGCTCGCGCCAGCCGTAGTTGTGCAGCACCAGGTCACCGACCGCGAACCCGTTGGCCTGGGACTCCACCACCTCGCCCAGCGCGCCGCCCTCGAGGGGCTGGCCGATCTGGAACGGTGGCACGTAGGATTTCACGTCGTTCATCCGCCCCCGCATGTACGGGTCGACCGACATGAACGTGTTGCGCAGCAACAGTTCCCCGCTCGCCGGGGCCGCCAGCTTGGTCTCCACGAGCGTGAAGTTGTCGGGCGTCGGCCACCCCTGCGGGCGCGAGGCCAGGTGGATCTCCCGGGTCATCGTGGTCATCAGGCGACCCGCAGCTCGACGTCGATGTTGCCCCGGGTGGCGTTCGAGTACGGGCACACCTGGTGCGCCGCGTCCGCCAGCTTCGAGGCGGTCTCCGCGTCCACACCCGGAAGGTTGACCACGAGCGCGACGGACAGACCGTAGCCCTGGCCGTCCGGGCCGATGCCGACCTCGGCCGTGACCGAGGAGCCCTCGATCTTCACCTTTTCCTTGCGTGCCACCAACTGCAGCGCGCTGTGGAAGCACGCCGAGTAGCCGGCCGCGAACAGCTGCTCCGGGTTGGTCCCCTCGCCGCCGCCCCCGCCCATCTCCTTCGGCACGCTCAGGTCCTTCACCAGGTTGCCGTCGGAGGACTCGACGCGGCCACCTCGGCCGTTGCCGGTGGAGGTCGCCTTCGCCGTGTACAGCGTCGTCATGATCGTTCCCCTTACTGTTGTTCGCCGAGTGGGTGTGCGCTGACCGAGCCGGTCAGTCGCACGAGTTCGTCGCGCAGGGCCACCAGCTCCGTGGTGTTCATGCCGGTGGACCGCAGGAGCATGCCGGGCACGGCGGCCGCGCGCTCACGCAGCGCGGTGCCGACGGCGGTGAGGTGGATCTCCACGACGCGCTCGTCGGCCGTGCTGCGCCTGCGGTCGACGTAGCCGGCGGCCTCGAGTCGCTTGAGCAGCGGCGAGAGCGTGCCGGAGTCGAGGTCGAGCGCGGTGCCGAGATCCTTCACGGTCACGGGCCCGCGCTCCCAGAGCACGAGCATCACCAGGTACTGCGGGTAGGTGAGGCCGAGCGGCTCCAGCGCCGACTTGTAAGCCTGCGTGACCGCCCGGGAGGCCGCGTACAGCGCGAAACACACCTGCCGCCCGAGACTCAGATCGTCGCTCATCGGCCACCTCCTGACCTCGAAGGTACGCCGATTTAGATTGTGCGCAACTCAGTTGTGCGCTAGCTAACTATGCGGGCGCGGATGCGGTCGACGTCCGCGCGTTCGGTCGTCGGGAGTGGGGCGCCGGCCTCGGCGCGGGCCTGCTCGGCGGCGTCCAGGAGTCGAAGGGCTTCCGTGGGGTTGCCCGAGATCGCGTGGGCGCCGGCCAGGCCCTCCCATGCCAGGGCGACCGCCCGGGGATCACCGGACTGCTCGGCCGCCGCCAGCGCCTCCGTGTGCAGGGCCATGGCGGACGTCGCGTCGCCGCGTTGTTCGGCCACGAAACCCAGCTCCGTGAGGATCAGCGCGTTGCCGGGCACGAAGTCGGCACGCAGGTGCCACTCCAGCACGGCGCGTAGGTGGGTCTCCGCCACGTCGAGCTTGCCCTCCCGCCGCGCGCCCAGGCCGAGACCCAACTCGGCGTGCACGACGCCCGGTTCGAAGGACTGCTCGACCGCCAGCGCCACGGCCCGCTCGTGGAGATCCCACGCCGCCCGGTAGTCACCCACCAGCAGCCGCAGGCGACCGAGGCCCGTCAGCCGCTCGGCCACGTCCGTCCACAGACCCAGCTCCTCGGCGAGCGCCAGCCCGTCGCGGTGCAGGCGCGCGGCCTTCTCGTAGTCACCCTGGATCTCCGCGAGGGAGGCCAGCGGCGAGACCACCTGGACCTGACCCCACCGGTCGCCCAGCTCGCGCAGCAGCGTCGCGGCCCGCAAGCCCGCCGCGGAGACCGTCGCCAGGTCACCACGCAACAACGCCTGCTCGGCACGCGCGGCCAGCCCGACGGCCGTGCCCAGCGGCCCGACGGCACGGTCCGGGTGTGGTTCGCCGACGGCACCACCGACACGGCGGACGTGGTGGTCGGCGCGGACGGGATCGGTTCGGCGGTCCGCCGCCAGTACCTGCCGGATGTGCGGGTGGTCGACACGGGACGGCGCATGCTCATGGGCGCCACCCCGCTCCGCGCGATCTCCGACGACCTGGCCGCGCTGCTCGGCCACGACCCGGTCGCCACCCGGGTGGGCGACACGACCATGGTGCTGGGCGCGCTGCGGTTCACCGAACCGCCGGCGGCCGCGCGGCGGCGGTGGCTGCCCGCCCTGCCACTCGGCGCGGTCACCGACGTCGAGGACTACGTGATGTGGGCCCTGCCGGTCGCGCGAGAACGGCTCGATTCGGCCACAGCGGACCTGCCCGCGCCGCTGCGGGCGGTGGTCGCCGAGGCGTGGCCGGAGGTCACGGTCGCACTGCGCATCGGGGTGATCCCGCCGATCCCCGCCTGGCCCGCGAGCCCGGTGACGGTCCTCGGCGACGCCGTCCACCTCGCCCCGGGTTTCGGCGGCAACCTGGCGATGCAGGACGCACTCCGCCTCCGCGACGCGCTGGTCGAGGTGCGTCACGGCCGGCTCGACCTGCTCGACGCGATCCACGCCCACGAGGAAGCGATGCGTCAGCACACCTTCGCGGTGGCGGGCGCATGAGCCTCCGCATGCTGACCGAGAAGTCGATGTCCTTGTTCGCCGCCGTGGGTGGGTGGCGCACGGTCGCCGAAGGCGTCGCGTCCCGGGTCGTGTTCCTGATCGCCTACCTGGTGACCGACCAGGTGTCGACCGCGGTTCTGGTGGCGGTGGGTGGCGTGGTGGTGTTCGCCGTGGTGCGGGTGTTCACCGACCGGAAGTACTGGCAGGCGGCGTTCGGTCTGGTGGTGGTCTGCGTCTCCGCCGTGCTCGCCGGGAGCACGGGCGACGCGGTCGACTTCTACCTTCCCGCCGTGCTCATGCAAGCGGGCGGGAGCGTGGTCTTCCTGGTGTCCATGCTGGTGCGGTGGCCGGTGGTGGGCCTGGTGGTGGAAGCGGCGCGCGGCGAGCGGTTCGGCTGGCGGCGGGATCGGGCCCGGCGCCGGCTTTATCAGGCGTGCACGGCGGTCTTCCTGGCGAAGTCCGTCATCGCCACCGCGGCGCTGGTCCCGCTGTATCTGGCCGGACACCTGATCCCACTGGGCATCGTGGCGACGCTGCTCGGCGGCGCGCCCGCGGCGGGCGTTTGTCTCTACCTGTGCTGGCGGATCCTGCACCGGCCGGTGGTAGGTGCTTGGTAGGTGGGGCTCGGCACCGTGGCCCCATGGATATCCCAACCCGCGCGGGGGCCAGGGAGTGGCTCGGGCTCGCGGTGCTCGCGTTGCCGACCGTGTTGCTCGGCATGGACGCCACCGTGCTCTACCTCGCCGCCCCGCATCTCAACGCCGACCTCGCGCCCAGTGGCACCGAGTTGCTCTGGATCGTCGACGTCTACGGGTTCATGGTCGCCGGGTTCCTGGTCACCATGGGCACGCTCGGCGACCGCATCGGGCGGCGTCGGCTGCTCATGATCGGGGCGGCCGCGTTCGGGGCCGCGTCCGTGCTCGCCGCCTACGCGCCCAACCCCGAACTCATGATCGCCGCCCGCGCGTTGCTGGGGGTCGCGGGCGCCACCCTCGGCCCGTCGACGCTCGCGCTCATCAGCACCATGTTCCGCGACACCGGCCAGCGGGCCACGGCCATCGCGCTGTGGGCCACCTGCTTCTCCGCCGGCATCGCCGTCGGACCGATCATCGGCGGGCTGCTGCTCGAGTGGTTCTGGTGGGGCGCGGTGTTCCTGGTGGCGGCACCGGTGATGGTGCTGCTGTTCGTCGCGGCGCCGGTGTTGCTGCCCGAGTACCGCGACCCGGCCAGCATCAACGAGGCGGCCGGCTCGACCTGGTCAGCGTCGCGCTCTGGCTCGTCGCCGTGCTGCCTTTCATCTACGGCGTCAAGGACGGTGCGCCGGTCGCGATCGTCGTCGGCCTGACGTTCGGGGTGTGGTTCGCGCGCCGGCAGTTGCGGCTCGCCGATCCCATGCTGGACCTCCGCATGTTCCGCAGCCGCGCGTTCTCCGCCGCGCTGCTGGTCCAGCTGGGCTCGCTCACCATGATCGGCGGCGTCTACCTGTTCGTCACGCAGTACCTCCAGTTGGTCGAGGGCTTCTCGCCGCTGGTGGCCGGCTTGTGGCTGCTGCCCTCGGCCGCGGTGCTGGTCGTGGCGTCGATGCTCGTGCCCGTGGTCGCCCGCCGGGTGCGGCCCGCGTACATCACGGGCGTCTCGCTGGTCATCACGGCCGCCGGCTTCGCCATGCTCGCGCTGGTCGGCGGGCTGCCGATGCTGGTCATCGGGTTCGCCGTCGTCTATCTCGGCATCAGCCCGGTGATGGCGCTCGGCACGGACATGGTCATCGGCACGGCGCCGCCGCGGAAGGCGGGCGCCGCGGCGGCCATGGCGGAGACGGCCATGGAGTTCGGCATCGCGCTGGGCGTGGCCGTGTTCGGCGTGATCGGTACGGCAGTGGCGGGCGGTGCGCTACTCGACGCCGCTCCGGACGCGTTCACCGACGGCCTCAACGTCGTCGCCGCCATCGGCGCCGTCCTGGTCCTCGTGCTCGCGGGCGTCGCCGTCCGCCTGCTTCGCGGACTTCCGGCGGGCCAGGAGGGAGCGGCCGAGCACGATCACGGCGGCGCCGGCGATGGTGGCGAGCAGGGAGGGGAAGGCGTCGGTCAGGGCGACCACGGTGTCGAGCAGCGGCCGGCCGCTCAGCACCGCGCCTGACCCGACGGCCGCGACCACCAGTGGTGGCTGGGCGAGGACCGTGAAGAACGCGGCCCGCTCGGCCACCACGGCCGCGAGCACCCCGCCCGCCACGATCGACGCGGGGAACGCGCCGCCGCCGATCCACATGCCGGCCGTGACCAGCAGCGTGGTCGCGAGCGCGGTGGCCCACCAGGACAGTCCTCTAGTTGACACAGGGGATCCCTCCGGCGGTGATC
Organism: uncultured Actinomycetota bacterium; assembly: GCA_963825445.1. Classification (GTDB taxonomy): domain Bacteria; phylum Actinomycetota; class Actinomycetes; order Mycobacteriales; family Pseudonocardiaceae; genus Actinophytocola. The sequence continues at coordinate 151,315 of CAWGTM010000011.1, read as the reverse complement.
GGCGCCTCCTGCTGGAAGTTCGACATCGGCCGCGTGCCACCCGGGCCCTCGATCACGACCTTGCCGTCCGGGGGCGCGACGGGCGGCGCGGCCGGCGCCAGCAGGCCCTGCACGAACGCCTGCACCTCCGCCGGATCCACCTCCACCGCGCTGCCGTCGTACGGCGTCGACAGGTTGATCCGCCCGGTGGGGATCGTGTGGAACTCCAGGTTGTCCCCGCCCAGCGCCGCGATCTGCTGCGCGAACGCGGCCAGGTCCCAGCCCTGGTCGAGCACCACCGACTTGGTCAGCGCGCGCACGAGGTCGCTGATCGCGCCGGGATCGGTGAGCGTCCCCGCGCTGAACGCCGTGTTCGCCAGCCCCGCGAGGAAGGCCTGCTGCCGCCGCACCCGGTCGAGGTCGCCGTTCGTGAGGCCGTGGCGCTGTCGGACGAACTTCAGCGCGTCCACGCCCTGCAACGTCTGCGCGCCGGCCGGGAAGTTCGCGCCCGAGTACCGGTCGTCCACCGGCTCGTTCAGACACACGGGCACGCCACCCACGGCGTTCGTCAGCTCGGCGAACCCCAACAGGTTGATCTCCGCGTAGTGGTCGATGCGCAGCCCGGTGAGCGCGGTGACCGTGGCGATCAGGTTCCTGCGGCCCTCGGTGACCGAGCCCGTCTCGTTCAAAGCCCTGGCGTACGCGGAGTTCAGCTTGTGCCTGCCGTACCCGCCGGCAAGCTCCACATAGGAGTCGCGGGGGAGCGAGATGGCGAACGCGCGTTTCTCCGGGTCGGCCGGCACGTGCAGCACGATCATGGTGTCGGTGTTCTGCACACCGGTCGCCTCGCCGGCCCGCAACGCGTCGAGGACGTCCTGGGGCAACGGGTTGCCGTGTGCGTCGGTCCGGCTGTCCATGCCCACCAACAGGATCGTCTGGTCGGTACGCGGCGGCTGCTCCGGCAGGTCAGCCGGCACGTCGGCCACGATCACGTCGTCGGTCACCAGCTCGTCCACCGCCGACCGGTAGGTGAGCCACCCGAACGCGACCGCTCCCAGCACGGCGGCCGACGTCAGCCCCACGATGGTCCGGGTGGCGATGCGCAGGGCGCGGCGTCCGGTCATGGTCCCCCTCATTTCATGAAATCCCTCAGCCGCGACCGCTGAAGATCAGCACCAGGAGCCCGGTCAGCGGCAGGACGACCGCGAGCACGGCGACGACCACGTAGCGCCACTCGGCCATCTCGCGGTCCCCCTGGTCGTGATCACTGGTCCCTCCGCGACGGTATGGGCGGATTCGGGACACCTACCGACGGTCGTGTAACAGCCGTCCGGCAACCTGACCCCGGCCACGTAACAGCGAGTGGCCGAGTCCTCGGGGACGTGATCTGCTGGAGGTGTGTGGATGCGGCGAGCACTGGTAGCGGTGTGCTGCTGCCTCGTGCTGACCAGCTGCGCTACCGAAGGCGGCGTGGAGGTCGAGGGCCGGGCCAGCCAGGTGGAGCCGCCGCCGTCCACCCAGCCGCTGCCCAGTGGCACACCGAAGTCGGCCGATCCGGTGGCCGTCCTGCGTGGCGACCCGCTGCTGGACCCGAAGACGAAGGCCATGCTCACGCCTTGCGAGTACGGCGAGTACCCGGTGTCCGACCGGTACACCGACCTCACGGGCGACGGCGAGGCCGAGCTGCTGGTCACCGTCTACGGCTGCCCGGAGAAGAGGTACTCCGCGCCGAACGTGGTCGGGCTGTGGCCGGGGTACGCGGCGTACGTCTACGACCTGTCGGGTGACGAACCCACCCAGCTGCTGGGTGTGCAGGGCGACCTGATGGAGCTGGTGACCACGGGAGAACCCGGCCAGCTGATCCTCAGCCGCATCCGGATCGAGGGCACCGAGGAGCAGTTCGCCTCGGAGGACCTGACCGTCTACAAGTGGGACGGCACCGCGCTGGTCGAGGTACCCCGGTGATGCGGGTGCTGCTCGTGGAGGACGACGCGGTCATCCGGGAGGCGACCCAGCTCGCGCTGGAACGGCACGGGTTCACCGTGTCCGTGGCCGAGGACGGGCTGACCGGCCTGGCGCAGTTCCGCGCGGAACGCCCGGACGTGGCGCTGCTCGACCTCATGCTGCCGGGGATGAACGGGGTGAGCCTGTGCCGGCAGATCCGCGAGGAGGGCAACACCCCGGTGATCATGCTCTCGGCGCGGGCCGACCCGATCGACGTGGTGCTGGGCCTCGAGGCGGGCGCCGATGACTACGTGACCAAGCCGTTCGACAGCACCGTGCTCGTCGCGCGGATCCGGGCGGTGGTGCGACGGATGGGCCGCGTGCCGGTGCCGACCGGGTCGGTGCTGGTGTTCGGTGACCTGGAGGTCGACCGGGACGCGCTGGAGGTCCGGCTCGGCGGCCGGCCGGTCGACCTGACGCCCACCGAACTGCGGCTGCTGCTGTGTTTCGTGGACTCGCCGGGCACCGTGCTCACCAGGGACGTGCTGCTCGAGCAGGTGTGGGACTACCAGTGGGGCGGCGACTCGCGGGTGGTCGACGTGCACGTCCAGCGGCTGCGCACGAAGATCGGGCAGGACCTGATCGAGACCGTTCGCGGCTTCGGCTACAAGCTCAGGACCCCGTGAGGCTCTACCCCCAGACCCTGCGCTGGCGACTCTCCGCCGTGATCGCCGTGGTCAGCGCGCTGGTGGCGGTGGCGCTGAGTCTGTTGGTGCGTACGGAGTTCAGCCGCGTGCAGCTGGCCGACGCGCGGCAGGTGCAGGACGAGCGGATCCAGTTGGTGGTGCGCGACTACGGCCTGACCGGGCGCGCCGCTCTCGGCAGCAGACTCGACGACCAGGCCATCCCGTCGGAACTGCGGGAGGCGGTCCGCGGCGGCCGGCGGGCGACGTTCCTGGAACGCGACGAGTCGGGCGCGTGGATCTGGGCGGCCGCCGAAACGGACGGGCGGGTCCTGTCGCTGCGCAGCTCCTACGCCGACCGCGACGGCGCGCTGCGGCAGCTGGACCAGGTCCTGATCATCGGTTCGACGGCGGTGCTGATCCTGGGCTCGGCGCTGGGCGTCGTGCTGGGCGGCCGCCTGTCCCGCCGACTCCGGCGCGCAGCGGTGGCCGCCCGGTCGGTGGCCGAGGGTGACGCGACGTCCAGCGTGACTTCGACCATCGGCGCTCGTCCGCACGACGAGACCACGGAACTGGCGGAGGCGGTGGACGCGATGGCCGCGGCCCTCCGCGCCCGCCTGGTGGCCGAACAACGCGTGACGGCCGACATCGCCCACGAGCTACGCACGCCCGTGACAGGCCTGGTCACGGCGGCCGAACTGCTGCCGCCATCGCGCCCGGCCGAACTGGTGCGCGACCGGGTGGGCGTCCTGCGCGCGCTGGTGGAGGACATCCTGGAGGTCGCGCGCCTGGACACGGCCACAGAACGAGCGGACCCGGTGGAACTGTCGCTCGCGGATTTCGTCCGCCGCCGCGCCGGCACCGCTGCGGTTTCCGTACTGGCGGAGGAACCCGTCCGCACCGATCCCCGGCGCCTGGAACGCGTCCTGACCAACCTGCTGCAGAACGCCACCCGCCACGGCGCACCCCCGGTCACCGTCGAGGTGGACGGCCGGATGATCCGCATCCGCGACCACGGCCCAGGCTTCCCGGAAGATCTGCTGGCCGAGGGCCCGAGCCGCTTCCGCACGGCGAGCACCGATCGAGGCGGCGGCCACGGCCTGGGCCTCACCATCGCCCTGGCGCAGGCCAAAGTCCTGGGCGCGACCCTCACCCTGGCGAACGCCTCTCCCGACGATGGCGCCATCGTGACCGTGGAACTGCCAGCCGCTAACTGAAGAAGTAGCTGCCACCGATCGGGGCGTTGCCGCACGTCAGGTTGTAGGTCCCTTCGGCGGCGTTGATGGTGTAGGCCTGACCGGTCCGGGGGCCGCCGTTGTTCACCTGGCCGGTGGCCCGAACGCTTCCGTTCGGGTCCGCATAGCCAGTGCCGCCGTCCAGAACGTTGGTGCCGTTCGCGTCGGTGATGTCGACGTTCGTGAGGTTCATGCCTCGAACGTAGGATTCGGCCACCCCGGCGGACAGAAGTCATCGCGCAAGCCATCGGGCACGGTCAGCCCAGCTGAGGGCGCACCTCCGAGGCGATCAGCTCCAGGTGGTCCAGGTCGTCGAGGTCCAGGATCTGCAGGTAGATCCTGGTGGCGCCGATCTCGGCGTAGCGGCCCAGCTTGTCGACCACCTCGGCGGGCGTGCCGGCCGCGCCGTTGGCCTTCAGTTCGTCGACCTCGCGGCCGATGGCTGCCGCGCGGCGGGCCACCTCCGCGTCGTCCTTACCCACGCACGCGGCCACCGCCGAGGACAGCACCAGCGACTCCGACTCCGCGCGGACCCTGGCGAACTGCGCGGCCGTGTCCTCGATCGACGCGAACGGGGCGTTGAACTCCTGCGCGTACTTCGCGGCCAGGCGGGGTGTGCGCTTCGGACCCATGCCGCCCACGATCACCGGCACCGGGGACTGCACCGGCTTCGGCAGCGCGGGGGAGTCGGTCAGCTGGTAGTGCGAGCCCTCGTAGGTGTACGTGCCACCGACGGGCGTGTTCCACAGGCCCGTGACGATCTCCAGCTGCTCGGCCAGGCGCGCGTGCCGCTTGTCGGGGAACGGGATGCCGTACGCCTTGTGCTCCGCCTCGAACCAACCGGCGCCCAGGCCCAGCTCGACGCGTCCGCCCGACATCTGGTCCACCTGCGCCACCTGGATGGCCAGCACCCCGGGCAGCCGGAACGTGCCGGCCGTGACCATGGTGCCCAGCCGGATGGTGGACGTCTCGCGCGCCAGCCCGCCGAGCGTCACCCACGCGTCGGTCGGGCCGGGCAGGCCGTCGCCGCTCATGGTCAGGTAGTGGTCGGACCGGAAGAACGCGCTGTAGCCGAGGTCCTCAGCCGCCCTGGCCACTCGGAGCTGCGTGTCGTAGGAGGCGCCCTGCTGCGGTTCGGTCATGATGCGAAGGTCCATGCCGCCATTCTGCCGAATCGCGGAATCGATCCACATCGGACATCCTGTGCGCATGCTTCGGATCGACCGTGACCGGACCGGCCATGTCCGGGTCACCTTTGTCATGCCGCGCGACACGCGCCGGGTCAGCGTCGTCGGTGACTTCAACGACTGGCGCCCCGGCGTCCACGAGTTGCGCCCACGCAGCAACGGCACGCGCAGCGTCGCCGTCACCGTGCCACCCGGCACGGACGTGCGGTTCCGCTACCTCGCGGAGGGCGGCCACTGGGCCAACGAGACCGAACACCCGGACGTGCGCCAGTTCGGCGACGACAGCGTGCTCACGCTCTGATCCCGACACCCCGCGAGTCGCCCTCCCCCGACACGCGAGTTGGCGGTTCGTGAACCGCCAACTCGGATGTCTCGCGAGGGAGACTCGCGTGTGCTTGTCAGTCCACACTGCTCGCGTCCGCCGGGCGGGAGCGGCGCGAGCCAGGTGGGGTCCGGGGCCACGCCCAGGAGGCCGAGCAGGTGCGCGGCGACCCGTCGGTGTCCCAGCTCGCCCAGGTGCAGCCGGTTGGCGCCGAAGTAACGCGGGTCGCGCGCCGCCGGGTCGTCACGCAGGTCGACCAGCAGCGCGCCGTGGCGCTCCGCCGTCTCGGCGATCATCCGGTTCAGCAGCGCCACGCGGGGGCGCAGCCTGCCCAGGCCGGGCAGCATGCCGGTGATGTCGGTGAGCGTGAACATCACGACCGTGTCCGCGACCTTCGTCAGTGCGCCAACCGCCTCGTCCAGTGCGGATGCGACCGCGTGCGCCTCCCCGCGGCCCTGCAGCACGTCGTTGCCGCCGCCGAACAGCGTCACCAGGTCGGGGCGCAGGTCGAGCGCCGTCGGCACCTGCTCTGCCAGGATCTGGTCGAGCCGCCGGCCGCGCACCGCGAGGTTCGCGTACCGGAAGCCGGGCACCGCCAGCCGTTCGGCCGGCAGGTCGGCCTAACCGCGGTAGCCGCTGCCATCCGGGTACGGATCGTCGAGACCTTCGGCGCAACTGTCGCCGACCGCGACGTACCGCTGGTATGCCATACAGACGTGGTACACGTTCTGTTCATCCCAGCGCAAACCAACCCGCAGAGGATGCGCCCCATGAGACGGGACTTACGGTTCGCGACCGCCGCACTGGTCGCCACGCTCGCCATCACCGGTCTCGCCGTGCCGGCGAGCGCGGCACACGGCAGGTCGTTCGACATCCAGGCCCACCGCGGCGGTCTCGGCCTCCGCTCGGAAAGCACGCTCAGCTCCTTCGGCAATGGCCTCCGCGTCGGGGTTTCCACGCTGGAGCTGGACATCCAGATCACCGAGGACGTCAAGGCGGTGGTCACCCACGACCGGCGGGTGGCCGCCACCAAGTGCCTCGACACGGCACCCGCCACCCCCGCCGACCCCGAGTTCCCGTACGTCGGCAAGTACGTGAAGGACCTGACCCTGGCGCAGGTCCGCACGCTCGACTGCGGTTCGCTCAAGCTCGCCGACCGGCCGGAGCAGGAGATCACGCCCGGCTCGCGCATGCCGCTGCTGTCCGAGGTGTTCGCGCTGGTCGAGCGCTACGGCGCCGACGACGTGCAGTTGAACATCGAGACGAAGGTCGAGGCGGGCGCTCCGCACGAGACGGCGCCGCGTGAGCAGTTCGTCCAGGTGGTGGCTCGCGAGATCCGCGCCGCCGGGTTCCAGCGCCGGGTCACCATCCAGAGCTTCGACTGGGGCGCGCTCAAGCGGATGCGCCAGGTGGAGCCGCGGCTGCCGGTGGTCGCGCTCACCAACTACGACTTCCTGCAGACCGGTCAGCCCGGCGCGTCGCCGTGGCTCGGCGGGATCGACATCGACGACTTCGGCGGCGACCCGATCAAGGCCATCAAGTCGTTCGGTGCCACCACGTTCTCGCCGGTACACGGTTTCCCGCAGGGTGGTTCGGTGGAGGATCCCGGCTACCGGCCGTACGTGACGAAGGAGATGGTGCGTCACGCGCACCGCAACGGCATCAAGGTCGTGCCGTGGACCATCAACGACCTGCCCACCATGCGCAAGCTGGTGGCCGACGGCGTCGACGGCATCATCAGCGACTACCCCGACCGGCTGCGCCAGGTGGCTTCGGAGAGCGGTTTCCGACTGCCGAAGCGCTACGCCTCACCGTTCGACATCCAGGCCCACCGTGGCGGAAGGGCCGAGCTACCGGAGAACACCCTGGCGGCGTTCGGGAACGCGCTCTCCAAGCCGGACGTGTCGACGTTGGAACTGGACACGGGCGTCACGCAGGACGGCCACCTGGTGGTCACGCACGACCGCACGGTCAACGGCTCGCACTGCGTCGACACGGCGCCGCTCACGCCCGGTGACCCGGAGTTCCCGTACGTCGGCAAGCGGGTGCACGACCTGACGTTGGGCCAGCTCAGGACCATCGACTGCGGTTCGAAGACGTTGCCCGAGCTGCCGAACCAGCAGCCGGCGCCGGGAGAGCGGATTCCCACGCTCGCCGAGGTGTTCGACCTGGTGTCCGCGAGCGACCGGCGGGACATCCGGCTGAACATCGAGACGAAGATCAGCCCGCTGGTGCGGGACACCGAGGACTACCGGGTGTTCACGCGCAAGCTGGTGGACGCCGTGAAGAAGGCCCGGTTCACCGACCGGACCACCATCCAGTCGTTCGACTGGCGCACCATCCGCTACGCCCGCCAGCTCGACCGGCGGATCGAGACGGTGGCGCTCGTGTGGCAGTACGGGCCGGCCGAGTGCGCGTCGCTGGCCGACGAGTGCTCGCTGCAGGCGGTCTACGGCGACCCGTCGGTGAAGAGCCCGTGGACCGGCGGGCTCGACTGGTGGCGCACTCGCGACCTCGGGGCGCTGACCAGGCAGAGCGGTGCGTCGACCGTGTCGGCCAACTGGCAGGTGCACGACCCGTCGCAGCAGGCGTTCGCCCACCCGGACTGGTACCTGCGCACCGATCCCAGCTACTTCCACGGCCCGCGCGTGGCGACGCTGCAGGACCGGGATCGGCTGAAGGTGGTGCCGTACACGGTGAACGACGCCGCCACCATGGACCGCGTGATAGCGCTCGGAGTCGACGGACTGATTTCCGACGACCCGGCGTTGTTGATTACGGTGGCGAAACGGGCAGGACTGCGATGATAAAAGGGGCCCGCGTCGCCGCGGGCCCCTTTTATGTTCAGCTCACTTGCAGGTCGACACAGGAATAGAACGCCATCGGGGTGTCGCCGATGTTCCAGATTGCCAACACCTTCTGGCGGCCCGTGAACGAGCCCATGTTCACCGTGTGCTGGACCGTGGCCGGCGGCTGGACGTTGCCGCCGTCGAAGTACGCGATCCGGGTGTTGCCCACGTAGTACTCGTAGCTCGCCGTGCGGTGCCGGGCGGTGAACGTCCAGTTGAACGTGACCGTGCGGCCGACCGACGCGACGCGCCAACCCTTGCTGTCGTTGCTCAGTTCGGAGAACCGGCCGACGTTGCCGTGACAGTTGCGCAGACCCTTGGGGCCTTCGACGCTCTGTGGCTCCCACTTGATGTCACCGCAGGACACGATGTTCTGTGCGCACTGCGCCTGACGGCTGGCGGGGGAGTTGATGTAGCCGTGTGCTGAGGCTGACCCCGGGGCCACCACCATGATCAACGGGGCGATGAGAATGCCGGCCGCCATGGCCCAGAATCGCCGTTTGGCTTTGTTCATATTGTCGAAGCTCCTTGTCTGATTCGCAGTTCCCGGTGGAATTCGGGCAGGGCCCGAAGCAGGGTTTCCACCGCAGGGAGGAACTCCATCGGAAATGACGAAGTCATGCCCGATGGACCAGATGTTGTGCGACGCTTCCGAGGTCGGCGATGTGCGGAGATCGCCAACCTCGCCACTCGTAGTGTGGTCTAGACCATACTCGTGGTGTTACTCACAGTCAAGACTTCGGCACTGCCGGGTGCTAGGTCCCGGCCTCCGCGGGCGGGACGAAGAAGCGCTCGGCGATGGTGACGATGCCGTCCCACGCCCCAGGGAGCAGAAGCACGGCCAACACGGTGAAGACCGGGAAGATCAGCAGGCGCTCGACCTTCTTGCCGGTGCGGATGCGCAGGAACTTCGGCGGGCGCAGCTCGTACCAGGTCTCGCCGGCGATGGGGATGGGGAACAGGAAGGGGCAGCCGGACTCGGTGATCGAGTCGCCGAGGCAGTGGGTGATGCAGCCAGCCGTGACCGCGACCCCGAGCCAACCGGACAGGGCGTCGAGCTGGACGGCCGCGTCCGGGCCCGCTTCCACCAGCCACCAGGTGATCCCGCCGACGATGACCAGCAACATCCAGTCCCCGAGAGCGTTCTCCGCCAGCAGTAGCGCGAAAACGGTGATCCCGGCGACCGCCCACGGCCCACCCGCCGCAGTGCCGGCCGTGGCGAGCGACCCGAGCCCGAGCGCGAACAACACGGTGTGCGAAAGATGGCGGTGCGTGCCGGCCTTCTTCTCGTCACGGGGCCCTTTGGTGAGCGCGTACACAGCGGCCGAAGTGCGACGAAGCACCCAGGACAGCACGCGCGTGAGCGGCCCGAGCAAGCGCGAGGCCTTCGCGTGGGGGTGGTCGAGGTCGGGCAGCAGCGCGAACCCAGCGGTAGTGGTGGCGAACACCACCGCCTGCGCGACCGTCCCAGCACCGATCATCGGTGCGACCACGAGTCCGGCACACCACCCGGTCAAGGCGTGCGTACGGCCCATCATCGTGCGAAAACTCCTAGGGACAGCGGGGACGCGAAAGATCATTATCGAGCCCCGCGGCGCCCCAGCCCCACTCCGACGCGCCGAGAACCCCGCCACACAGCAATCGCCTCCGCCACACGCCCGCAAGTCGCACCGTCGCAGCCGAGCCTCCGCAAGCTTGTTGCCACCACTGGCAGCCGAGCCCGCCGCTCACCCGCGAGTCGCACCAGTCGCGGGCGAGTCCCACCATCCGCAGACGTGTTCACCACTCGCAGGCGGGCTGTACCAGTCGCTGGCGGGACTGTGCCGTTCGCGGGCGGCCTGTGCCGTTCGCTGGGTGGGCTGTGCCACTCGTGGGCGTGGCGCACCATTCGCGCGTGTTCCCGCACTCGCAAGCGAGTTCCCGACGCCGGAGTGAGCACCACCACCCGCAGGCAGGTTCCCGGCACCCGCACGCGGTCCCACCATTCGCAGGCGGGTTTTCTCCATCCGCAGGGGGTTCTCTGCCACCCGGGAGCGAGTTCCGTTGCCCGACCACGAGTCGCACCACTCGCATGCGAGGTCTCGCGGGCGGGTGCACCACTTGACCGTGGGTCGCGCCATTCGCGAGTGATCCACACGAGTTCCCGCCACCCGACCACAAGTTCACGGTCCCGTAGGTGAGGTCGCGCTTCTCGAGCGAGAGTCGCGATGCGGAGTGCCAGGGGCATGCGTGTGGAACCGCAGGCTCGCTGTTGCCAACCGAGTCTCGCGATCGGGGATTCTTGGTGGAAACGCGATCTCACCGGCGGGAAACGCGATCTCGTGGTTCGGAAGCGGGATCTCGCTGTCGGGAAGCGCGATCTCGTGGTTCGGAAGCGCGAACTCGTGAGTCTGTGGGGCCAAAGGGGACAGCCAAAGCTGAGCCGCCGGCCGGTGGGGTGGGGGGACCCGTACCGGCCGGCGGTTCTGGTCGCCGGCGCAGCGAAACTGGCCTACATCGACAGTGCCTGGGGGTTGAACACCGCCGGAAAAGGCCAGCTCGTTCCTGGCTCCAGGCAGCGACCAATCAGTACAACGGCCCGGCCCCCCAATCCGTTCCCCACGGAGCGTGCCGTCGGTCACGTGTCGCACAATGGGACACGCCATGACTGAGAACCTCCGAGCCGACTGCGCCCGCTGCTTTGGCTTGTGCTGTGTGGCACCCGCGTTCGCGGCGTCCAGTGACTTCGCCGTGGACAAGCCCGCCGGGACGCCGTGTGTCAACCTGCTCGCCGACTTCCGCTGTGGCATTCACGACGGGCTGCGTGACCGCGGCTATTCCGGCTGCACGGTCTACGACTGCTTCGGCGCCGGGCAGCGGGTGGCGCAGGACACCTTCGGCGGCCGGGACTGGCGCGCCGCACCCGAGACGGCCGGCGATATGTTCGCCGTGTTCTCCGTCACGCGGGATCTGCACGAGCTGCTCTGGTATTTGACCGAGGCTCTGGCCCGCCGCGAGGCCGCTCCCGTGCACGGAAAACTACGGTCCGCGTTGGAGAATACCGAACGGCTGGCGGCTGGCACCCCGGAAGAAGTACGGGCGGTCGACGTGGCGACGCACCGGCAGAAGATCAACGAGCTGCTGCTTCGGGTGAGTGAACTCGTCCGTCCCAAGCGGAAGAACCTGCGGGGTGCGGACCTGATCGGCCGGGACCTCCGCCGCACCGACCTGCGCGGGGCGAACCTGCGGGGTGCCTACCTGATCGGCGCGGACCTGCGCGGCGCGGACCTGAGCGCGGCGGACGTGATCGGCGCGGACCTGCGCGGCGCGAACGTGGCGGGCGCGAACCTGGCGACCTGCCTATTCCTGACCCAGTTCCAGGTGAATGCGGCGAAAGGCGACGGCGCCACCGGATTACCGGCCACGCTCACCCGGCCGCCACACTGGAGCGAACCGGCGGCACATCCCGGTGCCGCCGGTTCGCGTGACCAGCGCTGACCAGTTGGTCAGCTTTTCTTGGCGCGCGGGCGCCGCTTCTTCGTGCCGTTCCCGGCGGCCTGCTCGGCCTGCGCCTGGTGGTACGAGTCGAGTACGTTAGAAGGGATCCGGCCGCGCGCGGCCAGCTCGATTCCGTTCGCGAGGGCCCATTCGCGAACAGCGCTCGCGTCATTGTTGCTGGACCCACCGCCAGGCGTACTCGGCCGCGTGCCACGCTTGACCCGACCGCCGGTGCGACGGGCGGCCGTGACGTAGTCGGCCAGGAGGTCCCGGAGTCGATCTGCGTTGGAATCCGTCAGATCGATCTCATATGTGACGCCGTCGAGCCCGAACTGGACAGTTGAGATGTCCGCGGAGCTCGTCCCGTCCAGATCGTCAACAAGCTGGACAAGTACCTTCTGTGCCATCTTCACGCTCCCTGGCACGCCTTCTTGCGTGCACGCCTGTAGGTATGTTCTCGCACGATAGCAATCCCCGCGCGATTATTCAAATGACAAAGTGGACACAGATGTCCAACGGCAGGTTTCTTCGGCGAACGGCCGGAAAACATCGGTAAAAGGTCGAGGCCGACACTGAAAGTGACGGCGATGGCGCGCACCGCGGCTCTTCACGCGGGCGCGACTTCCCGCATCTTGCAGTCGGAGAATACGGTGTCGGCGCTTTCCCAACATACTGGGCGGTTGGCCAAGTGGGCGCACGAGGGTCCGGCCCGGTGGTCGCCCGAAGGGGTCGAGTGGTTCCGCTCGCCGGAACTCCCATGGTTCATCGAGCACCCGACTGTCACGGTTTCGTCGTCCGATTCCTGCTTCGCACGAAGGGATTCGCTTCGATGAGAAAGTTCTTCGCCGTACTCGTCGCCAGCGTGGTTACGGTGTTGGCCGCCCCGGCGACGGTGGCGGCCGCGACCCACGGCCCGCTCGACATCACGGTCGTCTACAACGGCCGGTGTCTCGACGCCCACCTCGGCGCGATCAACCAGAACGGCACCCCGGTCCAACTGTGGGACAACTACGGCGACCTCCGGTTCAACCAGTGTTGGCGCTGGCTCGACTGGTAGTCAACCGGCGTCGCGGACCAGGAGAGCGATCTCCACGCGGTTCGAACAATCCAGTTTGGACAGCAGACGGCTGACGTAGGTCTTGATGGTCGTCTCGCTCATGTGAACCCGACGCCCGATCTCCGCGTTCGGCAGCCCCTCGGCCACGAGCGCGGCGATCTCCGCCTCACGCTCGCTGAGCGCGGCCAGCCGGGCGGCGGCCTCGCTCCGGCGGTGGGGTGAGCCTGCCGTGACCAGCCCGAGGACGAGCCGGGTGACCTCGGGGGACAGGTACGCGTCACCGCGGTGGGCGGCGTGGACGGCGGTCACCAGCTCGGCCGGTGTGCAGTGCTTGAGCACGAACCCGGCGGCGCCGTGCCGCAGCGCGCGCAGCACGTTCGGCTCGGTGCCGAACGAAGTCAGGACGACGGTCGGCAGGTCGGGCAACACCCGGCGCAGCTCGGAGAGCGCGCTCAGCCCGTCGAGCACCGGCATGTTGATGTCGATCAACGCGACGTCGGGCCGGTGCCGGGTGGCCGCTTCGACGGCCGCCCTGCCGTCCGTGGCGGTCGCCACCACCTCGATGTCGCCGGTCGCCTCGAGGACCGTGCGGATGCCGGCCGTGATGAGCGGCTCGTCGTCGGCCAGCAGGACCCTGAGCATCTCAGCCGGCCCCGGCCAGCGCGCTCACGGGGACCATGGCGAACATGATGACGGCGGCGGCCACGCCGACGGCCGCCAACCGCACCCGGCCGAGCCCGTGCGCCGGCTCCTCCTCCACCGGCAGTCCGGTGGGCAGCAACGCCACGAGCCGGAACTGTCCGTCCGCCTCGCGGTGGTCGAGGAACCCGTCGGCCCGCTCCACCCGTTCCCGCAGTCCCGTGAGGCCCATACCGGCCCCGTCACCCGCGCCGTCGCCGAGCGGGTTGGTGACCGTGACCACCACCGTGTCCGGCTCCCAGTCGACCCGCAGCGTCACCGGCTTCCCTGGCGCGTGCTTGATGGCGTTCGTGAGGCCCTCCTCCACCAACCGGTAGGCGGCGGCGTCGACGGCCGGGGGCAGCGGCCGTGTCTCGCCCTCCTCGGTCAGCGTCACGGCCACGCCGGTCGCGCGGAACCGCTCGGCCAGCGCACCGATCCCGGCGGCACCAGGGGTGTCCTCGGCCAACCCGCGCAACGACCCGACCAGCTGGTACAGCTCGGCAACCGCTCTCCGAGCGGCGTCGGCCACCGGCCCGGCGGCCGGCGTGGTGGTCTCGAGTGCCGCCGCCTGGACGGCCACCAGGGTGAGCCGGTGCCCGAGCGAGTCGTGCACGTCCCGCGCGATGCGCAAACGTTCGCGCAGCTGTTCGCGCTCGGCCAGGAGCTGGTGTTCGCGGCGCAGGTAGCGGTTGTGCTCGGCCAGCGCGGACACGAGCCGCCGGTGCTGGGCCAGGTAACGCCCGACGAGCAGTGGCAGCGCCATGAACACCACGTGCCCGACGATCGCCTGCGGCACGGGCCCGGCGGTGAGCTGCGCGGCGAGCCCACCGAGGCCGGCGCCGACCACGAGCGCCACCTCCAGCCGGGACACCAGACGCGTGCCGGCCACGTACGAGGCGACCACCAGCAGCAGGTAGGCGACGCCGTCCGGGGCGACGATCAGCAGGGCGTTCGCCAGGAACACGGCGGCGACGGATCGGCTCATGGGTGCCAGGCTACTTTCGTCGTCCGATCCGACGACTTTCGAGGACAGCGCTCTCCCGTGCGTTCTCCCTAGCGTCGACCGCGTGATCGAAGTACGACAGTTGAGCAAGCGATACGGGAGCACGCTCGCGGTCGACGACCTGACGTTCACCGTTCGCCCCGGCCGGGTAACCGGTTTCCTCGGGCCGAACGGTGCCGGCAAGTCCACGACCATGCGCATGATGCTCGGCCTGGACAGTCCGACGAGCGGCGACGTGCTCATCGACGGCCGTCCCTATCGGACACTCGAGTCCCCGCTGCGGCAGGTGGGCGCGCTGCTGGAGGCGCGGTCGGTGCACGGCGGCCGGACAGCGCACAACCACCTGCTGTGGTTGGCGCAGACCAACGGAATCCCGGCGAGCCGGGTGACCGAGGTCCTGGAGCGGGTCGGCCTCGGCGGGGTGCGCAAGCGGGTACGGACGTTCTCGCTCGGCATGGGGCAGCGGCTCGGCCTTGCGGCCGCGCTGCTGGGCGATCCGCCGGTGCTGCTGCTGGACGAGCCGGTGAACGGCCTGGATCCCGAGGGCATCCTGTGGTTCCGCAACCTGGCGCGGGACCTGGCGGCCGAGGGTCGCACGGTGTTCGTGTCGAGCCACCTGATGAGCGAGATGGCCCAGACGGCCGACCACCTGGTGGTCATCGCGGCCGGCCGGCTGCTGGCCGACACCTCCACCGCGGAGTTCGTCTCGGCCGGCGACACCTTGGAAGAGGCATTCCTGCGACTGACGGGGACATCATGAACCTCCTGCGTGCGGAGTGGACGAAGGCACGGACCGTCCGGTCGACCTGGTGGAGCCTCGGGGTCGCCACCGTCCTCTGTGTCGGCCTGGCCGTCCTGTTGGGACGGGCGTGGCGGAGCAACTACGACCGGAACGCCGGTGACTGGGATGCCGTCCGCAACGGCTTCCTGAGTCTGACCATCGGCCAGATGGCGCTGGTGGTGTTCGGGGTCATGCTGGCGAGTGCCGAGTACTCGAGTGGCACGATTCGCGCCACCTTGGCGGCGATCCCCGCCCGTGGCAGGTTCCTCGCGGCGAAGCTGGCGGTGTCGGCGCTGGTGGCGGCCGTGGTGTCGATGGTGATCGTGCTCGGCAGTTTCGTGGCAGCGCAGGCGGCGCTGGCCGAGTACGGCGTGTCGCTCGGCGACCCCGGGGTGCTTCGGGCGGTGGCGGGCGCGTGGCTGTACCTGACGTTGCTCTGCGTGTTCGCGGCCGGCGTGGCCATGATGTTGCGCAGCACGGCGGCCTCGCTGGGGATTCTGATCCCCGTGCTGTTCCTCAACTCGCAGGGGCTCGGGTTCGCGCCCGGGATTCGCGAGGTGGCGCAGTACCTTCCCGATCAGGCGGGCCTGGTGTTGATGCAGTCGACCGAGCAGACCTCGGGGATGTTCGTGCGGTCCTACGGCTTCGGCGGCGCGCTGGCCATCCTGCTGGCGTGGTGCGCGGCGGCCATCGGCGGGGCGTACCTGCTGCTCCGCAGGCGTGACGCGTGAGATATCGGGTACCCGGCCGCCATGACGAGCTTCGGTTACTTCCTGTCCTGTGAGGAGTTCCGTCCGAAGGAACTGGTCGACCAGGCGAAGATGGCGGCGGACGCCGGTTTCGAGCGGCTGTGGATCTCCGACCACTACCACCCGTGGAACGACACCCAGGGCCAGAGCCCGTTCGTGTGGTCGGTGATCGGTGCGCTGTCCGAGGCGGTGGACCTGCCGGTGACCACGGCCGTCACCTGCCCGACCGTGCGGATCCACCCTGCGGTGATCGCGCAGGCGGCGGCCACGGCGGCCGTCCAGCTCGACGGAAAGTTCGTGCTGGGCGTCGGCTCCGGCGAGGCGTTGAACGAACACATCCTCGGCGACCCGTGGCCGTCCGCGGGAGTGCGGCTGGAGATGCTGGAGGAGTCCATCGAGGTGATCCGCAAGCTCCACCAGGGTGGGGTGGTCAACCACCGGGGCAAGCACTACACGGTGGAGGGCGCGCGGATCTACACGCTGCCGGAGCAGCCGGTGCCCATCTATCTGTCGGCGTTCGGCCCGAAGGCCGTGGAGCTGGCGGGGCGGGTGGCCGACGGTTTTGTGTGCACCATGCCGGATGCTTCGCTGTTGTCGTCGTACCGTTCGGCCGGCGGCCGCGGGCCGGCGCAGGGCGGGTTCAAGGTCTGCTACTCGGGGCGCGAGACGGCACACCGGATCTGGCCGAACGCGGGGCTACCGGGCGAGTTGTCGCAGGTGCTCCCGATGCCTCGCCACTTCGAGCAGGCGAGCCAACTGGTGACCGAGGACCAGCTGGACCTGCCCGTGGGCCAGGACGTGGGGGCCTATGCGGACACGGTCCGAAGCTTCGAGGAGGCGGGCTTCGACGAGGTGTACGTGGCGAACATCGGCCCGCAGCAGCAGGAGTTCTTCGAGTTCTGGCGGACGAAGGTGTTGCCGGAGGTAGCGAGCTGACATGCGGGTGGTGACCCTACTGCGACGCGTGGCAGAGCAACCGATCCAGGCCCCACGTTCGCGCCGTCACGCGTCTTCGACGAACCGGTGGACGACGTCGCGCTCTCGCTCTGGGTGACGCTGCACGGACTGGTCACCCTGGAACTGTCGGGCGCGCTCGACACGGCCGTGGCCGATGCCACGTTCCGTTCGACGATCCCCGCGACACTCCGCGGATGGGCCTCACCGTAGCTTGGCCGGCCACCAGATCTTGCGGCCGATGTCGATCGTCAGCGCCGGCACCAGAAGTGAGCGCACGATGACCGTGTCCAGCAGCACGCCGAACGCCACGATGAAGGCGATCTGCGCGAGGAACAGGACGGGGATCACGGCCAGGGCGGCGAACGTGGCCGCCAGCACCACCCCCGCCGACGTGATCACGCCACCCGTCACCTCGAGGCCGTGGAGCGTTCCCGTGCGCGTCCCGGCCGTCACCGCCTCCTCGCGCACTCTCGTCATCAGGAAGATGTTGTAGTCGATCCCCAGCGCCACCAGGAAGATGAACCCGAACAACGGAATCGCCGGGTCCGAGCCGGGGTAGTCGAGGATGTTGTTGAACACCAGCGCCGACACGCCCATGGTCGCCGCGAACGACAGGACCACCGTCGCGATCAGCAGCAACGGCGCCACCAGCGCGCGCAGCAGGAGCGCCAGCACCAGGAAGATCACCACCAGCACGATCGGGATGATCAGTGCCCGGTCGTGGGCGGACGCCGTCTGGGTGTCCAGCTGGATGGCCGTCGCGCCACCGACCTTCGCGTCCGCCGAACGAACCTCGTGGACGGCGGCGCGTAGGCGTTCCACTGTGGACACGGCGGCCTCGGAGTCCGCCGGGTCGTCGAGCACCGCCTGGATGAGCGTGCGCCCGCCCTGGCTGTCCACGATCTCGATCGACGAGATGCCGCCGACCCGTGCGGCGGCCACCACCTCCTGCGCGTCGGCGTCACGCGCGATGATCACCGTGGGTGAACCGGAGCCGCCGGGATAGTGCGCAGACAGAATCTCCTGCCCGGTCGTGGAGTCCACTTCGGTCAGGAACAGGTCGGACTGCGCGGTGCCGCTGGCCTTCAGCTGCGGCAGGAACGCCACGCCCACCAGCAGCACGAGCGTGGTCACGATCCAGATCGCGCGTGGCTTGGCACCGACGAAGGCGGAGACCCGGCCCCACAGACCGGAATGTTCGGGCTTCACCGAACCGTACTTCGGCCGGAACGGCCAGAAAGCGGCCCGCCCGATCAGCGCGAGCGCGGCCGGCAGGAACGTGACCGACGCCAGCAGTGCCCCGGCGATCCCGATGGCGGCCACCGGCCCGAGGCCCTGGTTGGAGTTCAGGTCGGAGAACAGCAGGCACAGCAACCCGAGGATCACCGTGCCGGCGGAGGCGGCGATCGGCTCGATCGTGCCACGCAACGCGTTGCGCACGGCGACGAACCGGCTCTCGGTCTCGCGCAGCTGTTCCCGGAACCTCGACACGAGCAGCAACGCGTAGTCCGTCGCCGCGCCGAACACGAGGATCGACAGGATGCCCTGGCTCTGCCCGTTGAGCGTGAGCGTCCCGGAATCGGCGAGCAGGTAGACCACCCAACTCGCCGTGCCGAGTGCGAGCACGGCCGAGATGAGCACGAGCAACGGCAGGATGGGACTGCGATAGACGATCAGGAGGATCAGCGCGACCACCGCGCCTGCCACGATCAGCAGCATCCCGTCGAGCCCGCCGAACGCGACGATCAGGTCGGCGATCTGCCCGGCCGGCCCGGTGACCAGCACGGTCAACCCGTCCGGCGTGCCCTCGTCGAGCGCCTGCCGAACCTCCTCGACCACCTCGCCGGGATTGCCGTCGCCCTGGATCGGGACGATCAGCTGCAGCGCCTTCCCGTCCTCCGACGGGATGGGCGGCGACACCTGCCCGGCGACACCGTCCACAGAGGCGAGTGCCGAGGCCCGCTCGCCCAGGTAGGCGATGTCGGCCTGGGTGACGCCTTCGGGCCGCTCGGCCACCACGACCGCGGGGATGACCTCGGAGTCATTGAACTCCCGTTGCAGCCGCTCGACCTCGGTGGCCTCGGCCGACTCCGGCAGGAACGACGCGTTGTCGTTCTCCGCGACCTCCGCCAGCTTGCCCGTGTAGGGCCCGCCGATCGCGCCGAGGCCCAACCACACGACAACCAGCAACGCCGGCAGCCACCATCCGATCCGTCGCAACATCCACAGAACTTACGACGACGCGTGGGCGCCTGCTCAACGGCTACTGCAAATACCCCTCCACCACACCCTCGGGGCGGGCCTGCGCGTCGTCCGGGTTCGCGCCCGCCGCGCGGCGGGCGCGGCGCTGGCGGAGCAGGTCCCAGCAGCGGTCCAGCTCGACGTCGATGGCCTTCAACCTGCTGTGGTCCGGTTCCCCGGCGCGCTCCAGGTGGTGCTCCTCGTCGATGAGCTTGCCGATGCGTGCCGAGATCTCCTTGTCGTCCATGCCGTCCGTTGTACTCCTCCGGCCACGGTCATGCCGGCCACGGCAGCCGGTCCGCCGCCCGGAGTCGCTACCGCCGACCGAGGATCAGCTCGCGGAGATCGGCCTCGCTCTCGTCGACGGGTGACCGGCCCGGGCGCATGGCAGGCAGCGCGACGCACAGTGCCACGCCGCCGGCCACCATGGCGGCCGTGATCCCGGTGGCGATGGCGATGCTCCCCGCGACGAAGAGCACGGCCGGCACCACGCCGACCTGGCGGCGCACGGCGAGCAGCACGATCAGCAGCGCGAGGGCGGTGAGATGCATGGCCGGGATGGCGCCGTAGAAGAACGTGTCGAAGCCGGGAATGTCGTGGTAGGACCGGGAGATGGCCGACATCTCCGCCCGCTCCCCCGCGCGGAAGCCGACCAGCAGGTCGATCACCATCTGCCCCAGCGTGGCCACCAGCCCGACGACACCGACCGCGGCGAGCACGTCGACCGCGACCCGCCTGCTCGGCTCACCGGTCCGCGCGCGGCGCCACAGGTCCACGAGCACCACGCCGAACGCCAGGTAGCCGAGCAGGTAGAGGACGTGGGCGCCGGTCCACAGCGGGAGTGCGATGCTCCAGTCGAGGTCCCGGTTGGCCTTCCACCCGAACTTCATGGCACACACGCCGACCAGCAGAAACGCCGGCGCGGCAACAAAAGCACTTCTCGTGAACGCAGCTCTCATGGCCGAGAACTGTGACATCGGCGGCGGGCCGGCACATCCGGGAAAGCCCGTGTTCGGCCCCTTAAGGGAGCGTGACGTGTTCTCGAGTTGCGTGTGGTTGTTAGATTCTTGCGTCAAGCGAGGTGTTAAGAAGGCTTAGTATGTAGACTTTTTGCAGTGACCGTGGCTACGCTCTCTGTGACCCTCGGGGGGTCCTTCCCATCAAGGGAGATGGAGTTGCCCATGTTCCGACAAGGTCGTCGGGTCCCTGCCCTCGCCGTGTTGGCCCTGGTCGTCGCCGTGGTCACGGCCACCGTCCAGTTCGCCACCTCCGCCACCGCCCAGGCGTTCTCGGTCCTCGTCTTCTCCAAGACCGCGGGCTTCCGCCACGACTCGATCCCCGCCGGCATCACCGCGATCCAGCAACTCGGTGCCCAGAACGGGTTCTCCGTCACCGCCACGGAGGACGCCAACGCGTTCACCGACGCCAACCTCGCCCAGTACCGCGCCGTCGTGTGGCTCTCCACCACCGGTGACGTGCTCAACCCAACCCAGCAGGCCGCCTTCGAGCGCTACATCCGCGCCGGCGGCGGCTACGCGGGCGTCCACGCGGCGTCCGACACCGAGTACGACTGGGCCTGGTACGGCAACCTGGTCGGCGCGTTCTTCAACTCCCACCCCGCCAACCAGACGGCCACCGTCAAGGTGGAGGACAAGGCCCACGCGTCGACCGCGCACCTGCCGGACCGCTGGAGCCGCCTCGACGAGTGGTACAACTTCCGCGCCAACCCACGCAGCAAGGTGCACGTGCTCGCGAGCCTCGACGAGTCCACGTACGCGCCCGGCGGCGGCGCCATGGGTGCCGACCACCCGATCGCCTGGTGTCAGAACTTCGACGGCGGCCGCTCCTGGTACACCGGCACCGGCCACACCCAGGAATCCTTCGGTGAAGCCAACTTCCGCAACCACCTGCTCGGCGGCATCCGGACCGCTGCCGGAGTGGCGGGGGCGGACTGCCGGGCGTCGCTGCCTGCCAGCTTCGAGAAGGTCACGCTCGACAGCAACACGAACAACCCCATGGAGCTGGACATCGCGCCGGACGGCCGGGTGTTCTATGTGGAGCGTGACGGCCGGCTGCGGATCATCAAGCCGGACACCAACACCACGGTCACGGCCGGCACGCTGCCCGTGTTCACGGGCAACGAGGACGGCCTGCTCGGCATCACGCTCGACCCGAACTTCGCCACCAACCGCTGGGTGTACCTGTACTACGCCCCCAACGGCGGCGCCGCGCGAAACCTGTTGTCCCGCTTCACCATGAACGGCGACACCCTGGACGTGGCGAGCGAGCGCGTCCTGCTGACCGTCACCACGCAACGCAACACCTGTTGCCACGCGGGCGGCACCATGACGTTCGACAGCGCCGGAAACCTCTACCTGGCAACGGGTGACAACACCAACCCGTTCGAGTCGGGCGGCTACACGCCGATCGACGAACGCTCCGGCCGCGCCGACTTCGACGCGCAACGCACCTCCGGCAACACGAACGACCTGCGCGGCAAGGTGTTGCGCATCCACCCGGAGGCCAACGGCACCTACACCGTGCCGGTCGGAAACCTGTTCGCCCCGGGCACCGCGCAGACCCGCGCGGAGATCTACGCCATGGGCTTCCGCAACCCGTTCCGCATCGGCATCGACCCGAAGTCGAACACGCTCTACGTGGCCGACTACGGTCCGGACGCCGGGCAGGCCAACCCCGACCGCGGCCCCGGCAACACGGTCGAGTGGAACATCGTGGGGCAGGCCGGGAACTACGGCTGGCCCTACTGCACGGGCGCCAACACGCCCTACCGCGACTACACGTTCCCGTCCGGCCCGAGTGGGCCGGCGTTCAACTGCGCCGCACCGGCCAACAACTCACCCAACAACACCGGTCTCACCACGCTGCCGCCGGCCATCGCGGCCACGGTGGACTACGACTACGACGGCAACCCGCGGTTCCCGGAACTCGGTGGTGGCGGCGCGCCCATGGCCGGCCCGGTCTACCGCTACGACCAGAACCTCAACTCCGACCGCAAGTGGCCCGCCTACTACGACGGCAAGGCGATCTTCGGCGAGTGGAACCAGTCGAAGATGTACACCATGCAGGTCAGCGCGGACGGCAAGTCCCTTGTGGACATCAACCAGCTGCTGCCCGGCGTGTCCACCATCCGGCCCATGGACTTCGACTTCGGCCCGGACGGCGCGCTCTACCTGATCGAGTGGGGCTCCGGGTTCGGCGGCAACAACGACGACTCCGGCGTCTACCGGATCGACTACCGCACGGCCGACCGCGCGCCGGTGGCCGTCGCGTCCGGCACCCCGACGAGCGGCCAGGCGCCGCTCACCGTCCAGTTCTCCAGCGCCGGCTCGAACGACCCGGACGGCCAGCCGATCTCCTATCGCTGGGCGTTCGGCGACGGCACCACCTCCACCCAGGCCAACCCGAGCAAGACCTACACGGCCACCGGGACCTACACCGCGCAGCTCACGGTCACCGACCCAGGCGGACGAACGGGCGTGGCGAACGTGCCGATCACGGTCGGCAACTCGGTGCCCGCGGTGCGGCTGAACACTCCACCGAACGGCGGGTTCTTCGAGTGGGGCGACCGGGTCAACTACAGCGTCACGGTCACCGATCCTGAGGACGGCACCATCGACTGCTCGCGCGTGGTGCTGCAGTACTCCTTCGGCCACGACGAGCATGCCCACCCGATCCAGCAGTACAACGGCTGCTCAGGCACCGTGCAGACATCGCTCGAGAGCGGCCACGGCGCGGACGCCAACGTGTTCGCCGTGCTCGAAGCCTCCTATGTGGACAACGGTGGACTGGTCGGCCGACAGCTCATCCGCCTGCACCCGAAACGCAAGCAGGCCGAGCACTTCACCCAGACCGGGCGCGTGGCCGGCTCGACCGCGGGTGGCGACCCGGGCGTCGTGCGGGAAGCCACGGGTGACACGGCCGGTGGCGTGCAGAACATCGGGTTCATCGAGGACGGCGACTGGTGGTCGGTCGACCCGGCCAACCTGTCCGGCATCAACCAGGTGCGGATGCGGGTCGCGACCGGCGGTGTCGGCGGGCGGGTCGAGATCCGTACGGGTTCACCCACCGGCACGCTGTTGGGCACGGCGACCGTCCCGGTCACCGGCGGCTGGCAGACCTACACCGACGTCACCACGAACGTCTCGGTCAGCAACGTGACACAGCCGCTGCACTTCGTGGCCAGGCCACCGGCCGGCACGAGCAACGGCGGCGGGCTGTTCAACGTGAACTGGATGGACTTCGTGGGCGCCGGCGTGGCCAACCCGAGCCAGCCGGCGGCCGTCTCGCCGAACGTGCACCTGTTCTACTACCCGTGGTACGGCAGCCCGGCGGTCAACGGCACCTACCGCCACTGGCAGCAGGGTGGTCGCACCCCGCCGAACGACGTCGGCGCCGACTTCTACCCGACGGCCGGCGCGTACGACTCCGGCGACTTCGCCGGGGATCGTGGACCAGCACATGCGCTGGACGGTGCAGTCCGGCGCGGGTGTCCTGGTGTCCAGCTGGTGGGGTCAGGGGTCCTATGAGGACAACCTGGTACCGGGCCTGCTCGACGCGGCGAACCGCTACGGCATCAAGATCGCCTGGCACCTCGAGCCGTACAGCGGCCGCACGGCCGCGTCCACAGTGGCCGACATCAACTACATCAACCAGCGCTACGGCAACCATCCCGCGTTCTACCGGTCGGCCGAGCACCAGAACAAGAGCGCGTTCTACGTGTTCCAGAGCCTGGACATCCCCGACGACCAGTGGGCGGCGCTGGACGCGGTGACCGGCAACAGCATCGTGCTGGCGCAGACCACCGACACCACGCGGGTCGACCACTTCAACGGCATCTACACCTACGACGCGATCGCCGGCGCCACCGCGCCCGGTTGGGAAGGGGCGGGGGAGTACGCCAAGGCGAACGGGCTGGTCTGGGCGCCTTCGGTGGGACCGGGTTACATCGACGACCGCGCGGTGCCCGGCAACACCACGCCGACGCTCGCCAGGAACAACGGCGCCACCTACGACCTCGAGTGGAACAACGCTCTGGACACCACGAAGGGCGGCGTGCCGACCTGGGTGTCGGTGACCTCGTTCAACGAGTGGCACGAGGGTTCCATCATCGAGCCGGCCCGCAGCACGCCGCCCGCCGGGTTCGGGTACCAGACGTACTCGGGCGCCTACGGCACCACCGGGGCGGCGGCCGAGACCGCCTACCTCGATCGGACCGCATACTGGGCAACGGAGTTCGAGGAGCGGCGCGGCGGTCCACAACCGACGGTCAACCTCGCGCTCAACCGGTCGGCCACTTCGGACAGTCAGTGCGCGGCCACCGAGGGTGCGGCGAAGGCCGTGAACGGCAGCGTGTCCGGTGGTAACGCGGACAAGTGGTGCTCGCTCGGCTCGTCGAAGTGGCTGCGGGTCGACCTGCAGAATCCTTCGCAGGTGGGCAGGTTCGTTCTGCGGCATGCCGGCGCGGGTGGTGAGAACGCCGCGTTCAACACGCGGGACTTCGACATCCAGACCAGTGTGGATGGTCAGACGTGGTCGACCGTGTTCGCTGCTCGTGGTAACACGGCGAACGTGAGCACTCATACGGTCACGCCGGTGAACGCTCGGTATGTGCGGGTGAACGTGCTGGTGCCGACGCAGAACGCTGATCAGGCGGCTCGGGTTTACGAGTTGGAGGTCTACGCCAACTAGTTCCACAAGGAACGTTTCAGATGGACCTGACCGGGTATCCCTCCCGGTCAGGTTCGTCTGGACGGGTGCCATCCGTCCGGGTTTGGCCAGGTCGGGAGGGGCATCATGACGGCGAGTTCATCCGGTGTAGCGAAGCCGGACCAGAAAACGTTACGGCGGGCGATCGGCGCGTCCGCCATCGGCAACATGACCGAGTGGTTCGACTACGGCGTCTACGCCTACACCGCCGTCTACATCGGAGACGCGTTCTTCCCCAGCGAGAACGAGGCCGCCTCCACGCTCGGCAGCCTGCTGGTGTTCGCCGTGTCCTTCCTGATCCGACCGCTCGGCGGGATGGTCTGGGGGCCGCTGGGTGACCGACTCGGCCGGCAGAAGGTGTTGGCCACCACCATCCTCATGATGGCGGCCGCCACGTTCTGCGTCGGCCTGCTGCCCGGTTACGCCACGCTCGGCATTCTCGCGCCCATCGGGCTGATCCTGCTGCGCATGATCCAGGGTTTCTCCACCGGCGGTGAGTACGGCGGTGCCGCCACGTTCATGGCCGAGTACGCACCCGACCACAAGCGCGGCCGCTTCGGCAGTTTCCTCGAGTTCGGCACGCTCGCCGGGTTCACCCTCGGCGCCGCGCTCGTGCTGTGCACCGAGCTGGCCGTCGGCGCGGACAACATGGCCGAGTGGGGCTGGCGCCTGCCGTTCCTGGTGGCCGCGCCCATGGGGCTCATCGGGCTCTACCTGCGGTCCAAACTGGAGGACACGCCCGTCTTCCGCGAGGCGGCGGCCGAAGGCAAGATCGACAAGCACACGAAGACCCACCTGAAGGACCTGGGCAAGTACTGGAAGCCACTGGTGCTGCTCATGGGTCTGGTCGTGACGCTGAACATCGCGAACTACACGCTGCTCGCGTACATGCCCACCTACCTGGAGGGCGAGATCGGCCTGTCGTCGCGGGCCTCGCTCATCCTGATCATCATCGGGCAGACGGCCATGATGCTCTTCGTGCCGTTCTTCGGGGCGTGGTCGGACAAGGTGGGACGCAAGACCCTGTGGTGGATCTCCATCGTCGGGTTGTTCGTGTTGTCGATACCGCTGTTCATGTTGATGGGTCAGGGTTTCGTGCCGGCGATCATCGCGTTCGCCATCCTGGGCCTGCTGTACGTGCCGCAGCTGTCGACCATCTCGGCCATGTTCCCCGCCATGTTCCCGACGCATGTGCGGTACGCGGGCTTCGCCATCGCCTACAACATTTCCACGTCGTTGTTCGGTGGTACGGCGCCGGCCGTGAACCAGGCGTTGATCTCCTCGACGGGCGACAAGCTGATGCCCGCGTACTACCTGATGGCCGCGTGTGTGGTCGGCGCGGTGGCGCTGTACTTCGTGCCGGAGACCCGCGCGTGCTCGATCCGCGGCCGCGGCATCCCGGGCATCGACACTCTGCCGCAGCCGGACCCCGAGAAGGAGCCGGCCGCGGCCAAGTAGGTCAGACGAGCGACGGGTACAGGTTCTCGAGCGGTCCGGACAGGGCGTCCCGGACGGCGCGGGAGATGTCGTCGGCCAGGATCTCGTACTGGCCGGCGGCAACCCCGTCGAGCGCGAGGTTCGCGATGTCGGCCGGGCGGTGCTTGGGCACGTCGAACGCGGCGATCATGTCGGTGTCCATGTAGCCCACGTGCAGGCCGCTGACCAGCGTGTTCTGCTCGGCGAGCCGTACCCGCAGCGAGTTGGTGAGCGCCCACTGCGCGGTCTTGGCGGCCGAGTAGGCGTGGAGGTCCTGGCCGATGGTCCAGGAGACCACCGACAGGACGTTGAGCAGCGCGCCGCCCTTGAGCCCCGGCGCGAACGCCCGGGTGACGGCGAGCGTGCCGTAGAAGTGCGTGTCCATGTGGAGGCGGATCTCGTCGAGGTCGCCGGTCAGCAGGTCGGCCGTGCCACCCGTGCCGGCGTTGTTCACCAGGAGGTTGACGTCGTTCGCCTTCTCGGCGGCCGCGGCGATGGAGGCCGGGTCGGTGATGTCGAGCTGGAGGGGGACCACGCCCTCGAGGTCCACCGATTCGGGCTTGCGGGCGGCCGCGTAGACCTTCGCCGCACCCCGCTCGACCAGGGCTTTCGCGATCTCACGGCCCAGGCCACGGTTGGCTCCGGTGACCAGGGCGACAGAACCGGCGATCTGCATGATTGCTCCTGCGTTGCTGAGTTGGTTTTTCCAACTTAGCATGGATTGGGATTTCCAACCCAGGGGTACGATGGAGGTCATGACTCCGTGTTCGATCGCCCGTAGCCTCGAGGTGCTGGGGGAGCGGTGGACGTTCCTCGTGGTCCGCGAGGCGTTCCTCGGCACCACCCGGTTCGCCGACTTCCGCTCTGTGTTGGGCGTGGCACCGGACATCCTCACGGCGCGACTGAACACGCTGGTGTCGGCGGGCGTCCTGGAGCGGGTGCCGTACCAGGAGCCCGGCACCCGGCAGCGGTTCGAGTACCGGCTGACGTCCGCCGGCCAGGAGCTGCAGGTGGTGCTCGGTGCGCTCCAGCAGTGGGGCGACGAGCACGATCCGTACCCGGCGGGGCCGACCTACCTGCGGCGTTCGGCCGATGATCGGCCGCTGCGGGTGGCCTTTGTGGACGATCGAGGGCAGGAGGTACCACCCTCGGACGTCCGCATGATCATGACGTCAGCGCATCCAGACTTCGTGGCCGCCGGGGGAGACGGTCAGCCCGAAGCGTGACCACCCAGGTGGTCGGCGATGGCGTCGCTGACCGCGGTGCCCAGCGTGGGTGTGAGCCAG
Organism: uncultured Actinomycetota bacterium; assembly: GCA_963825445.1. Lineage (GTDB taxonomy): Bacteria > Actinomycetota > Actinomycetes > Mycobacteriales > Pseudonocardiaceae > Actinophytocola. The sequence goes on along the minus strand of CAWGTM010000011.1, from coordinate 123,681 downwards.
CCGTACTGACCGACCGAATTGGACTCCAGGAACACCCAGTCCCCGTCGGGCGTGACCACGAAGTCGAGCGCGCTGAACATGAGGCCGGCCAAGGCCATGAACGCGCGCACCTGGTCGGCGATCCGCTCGGGGATCCGGACCGAGTCGTAGGTCAGCGCGTCGTAGTTGGTGCGCCAGTCGAGGTGGGCGTCCGGGTCGTCGGTGTGGATGCCGACCGCGAACTGTTCGGTACCAACGGCGATCAGCCGCACCTCGTACGCTTTCGGTACCCAGTCCTGGAACTGGTGGGCGGTGTGTTCGACGCCGGTCAGGTCGGCGACGTCGACCCTGCTGGTGGAGGCGAACTTGCGGTGGCCGTCCTCGTGGATGATGTTGGCGCCCAACACCTTGGTGACCAGCCCGTGCGGCGCGTAGTCGGCGAACCGGCGCACTGCCTCGGCGTCGTTCGTGATCAGCGTGCGGGGCACGGTCAGGCCGCAACGCGCGGCCATCGCGAGTTGCCGTGGCTTGTAGGCGTGGTCCGCGTCGCGCTGCGGATGGTTCATCCAGGTGACCGGCAGCGTCGCGAGCACCCCGCCGACGCCGAGTCGCGCCTCCCGCTCGGCGTGCTGCCGGCGTGCCCGGGACAGGTCGTCGGGGAACGCGAACACCGTGGGGTTGCGGCACCACACCGACCGCAGGTCAGCGAGGCGCACCTCCCGGTGTGGGGTGCGGAGGAAGCCGGTCCACTCGTTTCCGCCCAACTCGGCGTCGAGCACGAGCGTCTGGGGGAACCAGCCGAGGTCGGCTCGGAAGACGGGGATATCGCGCCCGGTCAGGGTGGCCACCACGCGGTCCACGCTCGGGTCGTACTCCTCGCTCAGGATGAGCACGGTCACTGATGGTCCGCCGCGAAGTCGATGCGGAACTCCTCACCGCGTGGGTTCTTGTCGGCGGTTCCCGTGGTGGTCTTCTCCGGCGCGCCGGGCATCATGATGAGCGGAACGGCCGCGTCGTCGTCGGTCACCGCGAGTTGACGTTCGTGGTCGTATCGGAAGCGTGGCGGGTCGAGGATGGGCCGGGCGAGGGCGAACTGACAGCCGATGGGTGCGAGAGCGGCACCGGTAAACCTGGTCACCTACCAGGAATAGCAGGCATCAACACGTTGCCACCACAGCACGAATCCACTACCGGATGACGGCGAACGGTCATCACGCGCGACGGGAATGGTCATCATGCGCGACGGGAGTGGTCATGATGGCGAAGGAGTCCGGCGGAAGCACCAGACCGTCGGACAGGGTGGGGTCTCCGTGTGACAGCAGGATCTCGCCGGTCAGGGGGACAGTGGCCTCCGCGCCGAGGTTGACCGCCACTCGGAGTCGGCCCCGGTGCAGGATCAGGACGTCCTCCACGCGGTCCACCTGGAACCGGTCCAGGCGGGGGTCCGCCAGCTCCGGGTTCGCTTTGCGTAGGGCGATCAGCGCGCGGTATGTCTCGTACACCGTGCGGTGCGCCGGGTCGGCCAGTTCGGCCCACGGAAGCGTCGAACGGATCGACGTGGCCACGTCCATCGGGTCCGGGACCTCCGACTCGCCCCAGCCGTGTTCCGCGAACTCCCTCCGGCGGCCCGTGCGGACCGCGTCCGCGAGTTCCGGATCGGGGAACGACGCGAAGAACTGCCACGGCGAGCTGGCCGCCCACTCCTCGCCCATGAACAGCATCGGCGTGTACGGCGAACAGAACACGATGGCCGCGCCGCACAGCATGCGTGACGGGGAGATGGTGGCGGTCAGCCGGTCGCCCTGGGCCCGGTTGCCGATCTGGTCGTGGTTCTGCAGATATATCAGGAACTGGTGGCCGGAGCGGGGACCGATCGGACGGCCGTGGCGCCGCCGTCGGAACGACGACCACGTGCCGGCGTGGAAGAACGCCTGCCGCAGCGTCGTGTCCAGGGCGCCGTCGAAGTCCTTGTAGTACCCCGACACCTCACCCGTCAGCGCCACGTGCAGCGCGTGGTGCAGGTCGTCGCACCACTGGGCGGCCAGGCCGTAACCGCCGGCGTCCCGTGAGGTGATCAGCTTGTCGTCGTTCAGGTCCGACTCGGCGATCAGGGACAGCGGGCGGCGGACACCGGCCGACAGGGCATCGACCGACGACGCCAGTTCCTCCAGCAGGTGCTTCGCGCTCCGGTCGACGAGCGCGTGCACGGCGTCCAGGCGCAGGCCGTCCAGGTGGTAGTCGCGCAGCCAGCCCATGGCGTTGTCCAGCACGTAGCGGCGGACCTCGTCGGAGTCCGGGCCGTCCAGGTTGAGGGTCGGACCCCAGATGGTGCTGCCCGCGAAGTACGGGCCGAAGCGGTCGAGGTAGGCACCCGACGGTCCTAGGTGGTTGTAGACGACGTCCAGCAGCACACCCAGACCCCGGGCGTGGCAGGCGTCCACGAACCGCTTGAACGCGTCCGGTCCGCCGTACGGCTCGTGGACCGCGCCCCACGCCACGCCGTCGTAGCCCCAGCCGGTGGTGCCGTCGAACGCGTTGACCGGCAACACTTCCACCAGGTCCACGCCCAGTTCCACCAGGTGGTCCAGGTGGTCGATGGCCGCGTTGAACGTGCCGGCCTCGGTGAACGTGCCGATGTGCAGCTCGTAGATCACGCTGCCTGCCAGCGCCCGGCCGGTCCAACCCTGGTCGGTCCACGGGAACCCGTGGTGGCTGTAGCGCCGCGACGGGCCGTGCACGCCCGCCGGCTGCCACGGCGACCGGGGATCGGGCAGCGGGGTCTCGTCGTCGTCCAGCAGGAAGCCGTAGTCCGTGCCGTCACCCGTGCCGGGAACCGTTGCGTGCCACCAGCCCCGGTCGTCGCGAGTCATGTCGTGGACCGTCGGGCCGATGGCCAGCCGCACGCGCGAACGGGAGGGCGCCCAGACGGAGAAGTCCTCGGAGTTCACGAATCCCCCCGTACGAGCAGCGCCACCGGGTAGCGGTCCAGCAGGTCCACAAGCGACACCGGGTTCGGGAACCGGCGACCGGTCAGCTGTTCGGTCCACGGTCCGGGCGGCAGCGCCAGCACCGTGTCGTGCCAGCCACCCACCCGGGCCAGGGCGACCGGGAGCCGGGTCGCCACGGCCACGAGATCGGTGCGGGCGAACGCCAACGCGTGGCCGGCGGACGAGCCGTCCGCGGCCAGCGGGCGGTAGCCGGTGAACAGCTCCGGCCGCGTGCGTCGCAGCCGCAGCACCGTACGCACCACGTGCAGTTTGGCGGCACCCGTGTCGTCCACCTCGGGCAGCCAGCCGGACTCCAGACGCGCCAACATCTCCTGACGCACCGCGTAGTCCACCGGCCGCCGGTTGTCCGGGTCCACGAGGGACAGATCCCACAACTCGGTGCCCTGGTAGACGTCCGGCACGCCCGGCCCGGCCAGCTGGATCAGCTTCTGGCCCAGCGCGTTCGACCAGCCGGGGCCCTTGATCCCGTCCACGAAGGACTCGATGTTCGCCACGAGATCCGGGTCGCTCAGCACCTTGGCGGGCCACGCCGCGACCGCCGCCTCGAACTCCTCGTCGTGGTCGACCCAGGACGTCTTGACCTTCGCCTCTTTCGAGGCCTTGTCGAGGTACGCGCCGAGTCGCTCCACGGAGATCGGCCACGCCCCCACGAGCGACTGCCACGCCAGCGCGTCGAGCGTCGGTTCCGGCAGGCCGCTGCGCTTGGACCAGCGTGCGGCAATGTCGGCGTAGTCGTCGCGCAGCTCGGCCAGTACGGCCAGCCGTGCGCGGACGTCCTCCGAACGCTTGGTGTCGTGAGTGGACAGTGTGGTCATCCCGGCCGGCCAACCCGCCTCGCGGGCGGTGGCCGCCGCGTGGAACTCCGTGGGGGACACGCCGAACCGGTCGGGTGCGCCACCCACCTCGTTCAACGCCACGAACCTCGTGTAGCGGTAGAACGCCGTGTCCTCCACGCCCTTGGCCACCACCATGCCGGACGTCTGCTGGATGCGGGTGGCCAGTTCGCCCATCGGGTCGGCGCGCACCAGTTGGTCCAGAGTGGACACCTGGTCCGCCAGGTCGGGCTTCGTCTCCTGGGCCCGCGCCACGGCGTCGGCCCAGTACGTCGAGTTCTCCGGCAGGTAGGACCGGTAGACGGGGAACGCCACCATGAGTTCGGCCACCGCGTCGGCCGACACTCCCGCCAGTGCGGCGATCCGGTGCATCTCGGCCACCAGCCCGGTCTGGGTGATGAGCCGGCGACACTGCGCCTCCATGGCCGCCAGGTCCGGGCCCGGCGGCTCGCCGGCCGGATCCACGAACACGCCGCAGATCTCGCGCAGCGCGTCGTAGCCCGTGGTGCCGTCCACCGGCCACGACGCCGGCAGCGGTTCGCCGACCGCCAGGATCTTCTCGACCACCAGCCAGGCGTCCGGTGCGGCCTGCCGCAGCCTGCGCATGTATCCGCCCGGGTCGGCCAGGCCGTCCGGGTGGTCGATGCGCAGGCCGGTCACGTCGCCGGCCGCCACCCAACGCAGCACCTCCGCGTGGGTGGCCTCGAACACCGCCGGGTCCTCCACACGCACCGCGGCGAGCGTGGTGATGTCGAAGAACCGCCGGTAGGTCAACTCCGCGTTGCCTCGCCGCCAGTGCACCAGCCGGTAGTGCTGTCGCTCGTGGACCTCGGCGGGTGTCCCGCCCTCGGTGCCGGGCGCCAGCGGGAACTCGTGCTCGAAGTACACGAGCCGGTCGTCGCGGACGGACAGGTCGTCCGTGGCGTCGGAACCCAGGACCGGCAACAGGATCGGGCCCCGCGACCAGTCGATGTCGAAGTAGGACGCGTAGGCCGACTCGCGGCCGTGCTTCAACACGTCCCACCACCACGCGTTGGTCGCCGGCACCTCCACGGACATGTGGTTGGGCACCACGTCGACCACCAGCGCGAGGCCGGCCGTCCGGAGTGCGGCGTTCAGTTCGGCGAAGCCCGGAGCACCACCGCGTGCGGAGTCGACGCGGCTCGGGTCGACCACGTCGTAGCCGTGGGTCGAGCCGGGCGCGGCGGCCAGCAGCGGTGACGTGTACACGGCGCCGACCCCCAGACGGTCCAGATAGGACACCTGGTCGGCGGCCGCCGCCAGGTCGAAGTCCTGGTTCACCTGCAACCGGTAGGTGGATGAGGGCACACTCACGACGTCTCCTCGCAGGCTCGGATCCGCCGCTCGCGGTGACCCTGTGACATTGATTCGCCCGCAAGCTCGCTCATGACGCGTTCTCCGTGCGCTGCAGGACGATCAGGGACCGGGCCGGCAGCGACAGGTGCTCGCCGGCGGCGAAGATCCGCGCGGTCGACGGGTTGTCGCCGGCCACCACACCGATCACCACCCCGTTGCCCGACTCGGCGAACACCTCGCCGGAGTCGGTGTCCAGCACGACCGTCCACTCCGCGCCGTAGCCCGCGGCCGGCATGGTCATCTCGATCTCGTCGTCGTGGGCGTTGAAGCACATGAGGAACGAGTCGTCCTGGACCCGCTCGCCGCGCCGGTCCAGGTCACCGATGGCGTCACCGTTCAGGAACACCATGATGCTGCGACCGAACCCGGACTCCCAGTCCTGTTCGGACATCTCGTCACCGGCCGGCGTGAACCACGCGATGTCCCGCAGCTCGTCGCCCTTGCGGATCGGCCGCCCGGCGAAGAAGCGCCGCCTTCGGAACACCGGGTGGGTGTGGCGCATCTCGATGACCGCGGACGTGAAGTCCACGAGGTCGCCGTTCTGCTCGAGCAGCGACCAGTCCACCCAGGACAGCTCGTTGTTGTGGCAGTACACGTTGTTGTTGCCGTTCTGGGTGCGGGCCAGCTCGTCGCCGTGCGCGAGCATCGGCACGCCCTGGGACAGGATGAGCGTGGCCAGCAGGTTGCGGCGCTGGCGGCCTCGCAGCGCGTTGACCTTCTCGTCGTCGGTCGGGCCCTCGACACCGCAGTTCCACGACCGGTTGTCGTTGGCGCCGTCGCGGCCGTCCTCACCGTTGGCGTCGTTGTGCTTGTCGTTGTAGGACACCAGGTCGTTGAGCGTGAAGCCGTCGTGCGCGGTCACGAAGTTGATCGACGCATAGGGCCGGCGGCCGTCGTCCTGGTACAGGTCCGACGATCCCGTGATCCGCGACGCGAACTCGCCGAGCGTGGCCGGCTCGCCGCGCCAGAAGTCGCGCACCGTGTCGCGGTACTTGCCGTTCCACTCCGTCCACAGTGGCGGGAAGTTGCCCACCTGGTAGCCACCGGGGCCGACGTCCCACGGCTCGGCGATCAGCTTCACCTGGCTGATCACCGGGTCCTGCTGCACCAGGTCGAAGAACGTGGACAGCCGGTCGACGTCGTAGAACTCGCGTGCGAGCGTGGCCGCCAGATCGAACCGGAACCCGTCGACGTGCATCTCGTTCACCCAGTACCGCAGCGAGTCCATGATCAGCTGCAGGGTGTGCGGGTTGCGGACGTTCAGCGAGTTCCCGGTACCCGTGTAGTCCATGTAGAACTGCTTGTCGTCCTCGACCAGCCGGTAGTAGGCCTCGTTGTCGATGCCGCGCATGGAAAGCGTGGGACCGAGCTGGTTGCCCTCGGCCGTGTGGTTGTAGACCACGTCGAGGATCACCTCGATGCCCGCCTCGTGCAGCGTCCGCACCATGGCCTTGAACTCCTGGACCTGGTAGCCGGCGTTGGACCCGGTGGCGTACTCGTCGTGGGGGGCGAAGAACGCGATCGTGTTGTAGCCCCAGTAGTTCGACAGGCCCTTCTCGATCAACCCGTGGTCGTGGAGGAACTGGTGCACGGGCATCAGCTCCACGGCCGTCACGCCGAGCTTCGTCAGATAGTCGATCATCACGGGGTGCGCGAGCGCGGAGTAGGTACCGCGGATCTCCTCGGGGATCTCCGGATGCAGCTTCGTCAGCCCGCGGACGTGCGCCTCGTAGATGACCGACTCGTTGTAGGGGATGTTCGGCGGCCGGTCGGTCGCCCAGTCGAAGTACGGGTTGATCACGATGCCCAGCGCCGCGTGCTGCGCGGAGTCGGCGTCGTTGCGCTCGTCCGGCGCGCCGAACCGGTAGCCGAACAGCGACTCGTCCCAGTCGACCCGGCCGGTGACGGCCTTGGCGTACGGGTCGAGCAGCACCTTGTTCGGGTTGCACCGCAGCCCGTTCGCCGGGTCGTGGGGGCCGTGCACCCGGTAGCCGTAGCGCTGGCCGGGGCCGACGTTCAGCAGGTAGGCGTGGTGGACGAACCCGTCGACCTCGGGCATCCGGAACCGCTCCTCGGAGCCGTCCTCGGCGAACAGGCACAGCTCGACCCGCTCCGCGACCTCCGAGAACAACGCGAAGTTCGTGCCGGCGCCGTCGTAGGTGGCGCCGAGCGGGTAGGGAGAACCTGGCCAGGGCTGCACGCGTGCTCCTTGCGAATCGGGGGTGGATCTCAGTAGAGGGTGCGCGGATAGGGCATGGTGGCGCCCGCCGCGCCGAGGCGGCCCGCTGGCGGCACCGCCAGGAACCACCTCGATCACGACGGACATCCACCGACCCTATCCGCGCACCCTCTAAACCGTAGAGCGTCACGCGGGCGGGCGGGCATCACGCAGCGCCGCCACCGCCCGTAGTAGCACGGGATCGGCCAGCAGGTCCGCCAGCGGGACGGACAGCGGGATTCGCCAGTTCGGGTACTCGTCGACCGTGCCCGGCAGGTTCGGTTGACGGGGATCGCCGAGCGCGTCCTGCGGTGACGTCAGCAGCAGCCGGCTCGACGAGGTGGCCAGCAGCTCGTGCAGCGCCACCACCAGGTTCTCGTCCGTGGGGTCGGCGGGCAGCAGGCCGTGGGCCTCGAGGGCGTCGAGCAGTTCCGCGCGCTCGGCCGCAGCCTTGGCCCGCTCGGCGTCGGGATCGGTGAGCAGGCCCCGCTCGGCACGCACCCGGACGTGCTCGGCGCCCAGGTAACCGGCGGTGGTCGGCAGGTCGTGGGTGGAGATGCTGGCCAGGGCGTCGACCGGCCAGCGCTTGGGCGGCAACAGGGGCTCACCCTCGCTGTCGAGGTCGCGCTGGAACCACAGGACGGCGCAACTGAGCATGCCGCGTTCGTGCAGGGTCTCGGTGACCTCGTTCGAGACGGTGCCCAGGTCCTCGCCGATGACCGCGGCGTTCGCCCGGTGTGCCTCCAGCGCCAGGATGCCGAGCAGCGCGTCGGAGTCGTAGCGGACGTAGGTGCCGTCGGTGGCCGGCCGGCCCGGTGGGATCCACCACAGCCGCCACAGTCCGGCCACGTGGTCCACCCGGATGCCGTCCGCGTGGGTGAGCACCGACCGGATGACGTCGCGGAACGGTCCGTAGCCGGCGGCCGCCAGCCGGTCGGGGCGCCACGGCGGCAGGTTCCAGTCCTGGCCCTGCTGGCTGAACGGATCGGGCGGCGCGCCGACCGTGACGTCCGAGGCGAGCACGTCCTGCAACGCCCACGCGTCCGCACCCGCCGGGTCCACCCCGACGGGCAGGTCGTGCACGATCCCGACGCCCATGCCCGACGCGGCCTCCCGCGCGGCGGCCAGGCCCGTGGCGCACAGCCGCTGCAACCAGGCGTGGAAGGCCACCCGGTCGCCCAGCTCGCCGCGGGCCGCGGCCACCTCGGGGCTGTCCGGCCGGCGCAGTGCCAGCGGCCACGCACGCCAGTCGGCGCCGTAGCGCTCGGCCAGCGCGCAGAACGTGGCGAAGTCCCGCAGGTCGTCATCCAGGTCGACGGACGTGCCGGGCCACAGCAGCTCGAGCGCCGCCAGCTTGGCCGCCCACACGGCCTCGTAGTCGATCAGCTCGGCGCCCGAAGGCGGGGCGAGCGCGAGCACCGCGCGGCGGGTGTCCTCGTCCGCCGCGCGGAACTCGTCGAGATCGGTGATCCGCAGGTAGAGGGGGTTGGCGAAGCGGCGGCTGGACGGCGAGTACGGCGAGCGCTGCACGGGTGACACGGGCGTGATCGCCTGCACCGGGTTGACCAGCAGCGCACCCGCGCCCAGCCCGGCCGCGCCGGTCGCCAGGTCACGCAGGTCGGCGAAGTCGCCCATGCCCCACGAGCCGGGGGAGTGCACGGCGTACAGCTGCACCCCGAACCCCCAGGACGGCGGCACGGGCGCGAGCCGACGCGGGGTGATCACCAGCGGCCGGTCGTCGAGCAGGTGGTAGCCGAGCGGGAGGTCGGGCAGCGGGCCGTCGACAGTCCGGGCGGAGCCGTCCTCCAGCCGCAGCTCGCCCGACAGCGTCGGCCGGTCGCCCTGGCGCAACACCAGCGGGGCGGCCGGCGTCTCGCGCACCTCGTCGAGTGCCGCCCGCACGGCTCTGGGACCGCGTGCGTCGACGCCGAGCTGGGCGAGTACCGCGACCACCACGTCGTCGGCCACCTCGATGCGGCGGCGTTCGGCGTTCTCGTACCAGGTGGCAACTCCGTGCGCGCTCGCGAGCGCGCTCAGCTCAGTGTTCATTCAGTGTTGGTACCTGGCGCTCAGCGCGGGCTGGGGACCGGGCTGTCGAGGTGGTCCCTGGCGGCGAGGAGGGCCTGCTTGGCCTGGTCCGGGTCGGCCTTACCGAGCCGGCTCCTGGCGGTGCGCACCGCGAGTACGGCCGACGGGATCCGGCACGTCTCGCCGGCGGCCGCGGTCCACGCGAGCGCCGTGCGCAGTTGGTCGTCGAGCTGGGGGAGCAGGGCAGCCTCCTTGTCCAGCTCGGAGAGCACGGCGTCGACGGCCGTGCGCAGCCGGACGCCGGGAGGCGGCACCGGCCGCGGGCGAACCAGCGGCGTGCGTCTGGGGGAAAGCGTGGACTGTGCTCCGACGGAGAACTGTTGCTTGGTCACTACCGCGACCCTTCCGCGTTTCAAAGCTGGTGGGCAGGGCCCCGGGTGGTCCTGCGGCACGCTTGTACCCCAATACTTCCACGGAGAAACCCGGCTGCCCAATCATGACCGGTTCGGTAGCTCACAGCATTTCCGGCAGGTAAACGACTGAGGGCCACATCCGGTCGGGATGTGGCCCTCAGTCATCGGTGGCGTTCACTGCGTTGCGGGGGTCGCCCTGACAACGCCGCGGGTGCCGGAGTCGGCGAGGAGTCGCCGCCACCAGACCGGCCGTGCGTCGTGGTCGACTGCCGAGACGTGGCGGCTGTTGGCCTGTGCGACCTCGAGCCGGTAGTTGACTTCCGCCGCCACTGCTTCCTGCGTGTAGATCGACATTTCGTTCTCCTTGTTCGCTTTCTCGGTGACAAGGAGAAGATTCGTCCTGAGGCGCGGGGTCCGGCATCGGACGATCGCGTAGGCCTGGGCGGATGACCCCTTACTCAGGGGCCTGAGGGGGTGTGTGAGGGGTGAGTAAGGGGTCAGCGGTCCTTCGGTTTCGCCCTTACGTGCATGCGCTCGCCCTGCTTGCCGAACAGGCTGAGCAGCTCCACCGGCTCGTCGTCGGCCGCACCGAACCAGTGCGGCAGCCGGGTGTCGAACTCGGCCGCCTCACCGGCCTGGAGCACCACGTCGTGGTCGGCCAGGATCAGCCGGACCCGGCCGGCGAGCACGTAGAACCACTCGTAGCCCTCGTGGGTGCGTAGCTCCTGGTCACCGGGCTCCGGCGGGATGATCATCTTGTATGCCTGGAGCCCACCGGGTTGCCTGGTCAGCGGCACGATCGTGCGGCGGCCCTGGGTGCGTGGCTCCAACCGGATCCGCGGGTCGCCGACCTTCGGCGCGCCCACCAGTTCGTCGAGCGGCACCTGGTGGGCCAGGGAGATCGGCAGCAGCAGCTCCAGGCTGGGCTTGCGCTGGCCGGACTCGAGCCGTGACAGCGTGCTCTTCGAGATGCCCGTGGCGTTGGACAGCTCGACCAGGGTGACGTTGCGCTGGGTACGCAGCCGCCGCAACCGGGGTCCGACCTGGGTGAGGGCCTCTTCGATCGCGTCGCTCATGGTTCCCAGTATCGGCAACGAATGTTGCCAGCGCACCTTTCTGCCCGGAACCTGGGAAAAGGAGGTGATCGCTATGGATGACACGGTCATGTATGACGTGGTGATTGTGGGAGGCGGGCCCGCGGGTCTCGCGGCGGCGCTGGTACTCGGTCGGGCGAGGCGGCGGGTGGCGCTGGTCGACGCGGGGGAGCCGCGCAACGCGCCAGCGCACGAGTCGCACGGGTTCCTGTCGAGGGACGGCATCGCGCCGGGTGAGCTGCGGGCGCTCGGGCGCGCGGAGGTGGCCGGGTACGGGGTCGAGCTGATCGACGATCGGGTGGTCTCCGCCGTGCCCGGGTTCGAGGTGCGGCTGGAGAGCGGGCGCACGCTGGAGGCACGGCGGCTGCTCGTGACCACCGGTCTGCGCGACGTACTGCCGGAGATCCCCGGGGTGGCCGAACTGTGGGGCAACGACGTGCACTTCTGCCCGTACTGCCACGGCTACGAGGTGTCCGACCAGCCGATCGCCGTGATCGCCCACGAGCCGGTGGGCGAACACAAGGCGCGGCTGTTGCGCCAGTGGTCCGACGACGTGGAGGTGTACGCCCCGGAGGAGGTCGTCCGACTGGTGGTCGAGAACGGTCGCCTGACCGGCGTCGAACTGGCCGACCGCGTGGTGCCGCGGAACGCGGTGTTCGTGCACCCGGAGTTCGTCCCCACAGACGGGCTGCTGACGAGCCTCGGCTGCGAGACCGACGACCAGGGCTGGGTCACGGTCGACGCCGGCCGCACGTCCGTGCCGGGAGTGTGGGCGGCCGGCAACGTGGTGGACCCGATGATGCAGATCATCACGGCCGCCGGTCAGGGCTCGGCCGTGGCGATCGCCCTGAACAACGACTTCGTGTTCGAGACCGCGCCAGCGTCCTAGTGCTCAGTCAGTATTCGTCGTGGAAGCGCAGGTCCGGGCTGCCCGCGCCGGCGCCGAACGCCGTGGCCCGACCGGCGGGCCTCTCCCACTCCTCCTGCCGGCCCAGCGCCGTCAGGTCGAGGTAGTAGTGGGTGCCGCCCGGCTGCTCGAGTCCGCGCGCGAAGGTCGAGTAGGTGTGGAACACCGTGTCGCCGTCACGCAGGAACGCGCTGAGGCCGGGGTAGTCGCCGCGCCGGGCGGGTGACCACTCGGCGGGCGCGCGGTAGTTCAGCTCCACGGGCCGCACGCGTTCGTCGGCCGTCACGTGGAAGTCGAGGTTGAAGTCGCTGCCGAACGACGAGTACCACGGGAACCGCCAGCCCATCCGCTGGCGGAACGGGCCGATCTTGTCCTGCGGCGCGCGGGACACGGCGGCGAGCGTGGTGTCGCGGACGTGCAGGTGGGTGAGGTCGCCGATGTTGTCGGCGGTCGACGAGCAGCTCGTGCAGCCGACGTCGCGGGGGATCTCGTTGCCGTCGTCGTCGAAGGTGTAGTCCCACATGAAGTGGTGGACGATCAGCTGACGGCGGCCTTCGAACAGGTCGAGCAGGGACGCGGGGCCGTCCGGTCCCTCGAACGTGTACGGCTTGTCGATCCGCACCATGGGCAGCTCGCGCCGGGCGGTCGACACCTCGTCGCGCGCCCGGGTGAGTTCCTTCTCCCGGACCAGCAGGTCCCGCCGGGCGGCGAGCCATTCCTCGCGGGGCACGACGGCGGGCAGGTTCGTTGTCATGGAAGGTAGACCAGTGGGGGCCCGAAAACTCATCGGGCCCCCGCCGGTTTCCTGGTCAGCGCGGGTTTTGGAAGTCGGGGTCCTGGCGCGCGGCCGTGTCCAGGCCGGTGTCGCCGGCCTGCGGCGGCCGCTGGACGTCGCCGCGCCAGCTGCCGGTCTCGTGGTCGTGGCGCTCGATGAACTCCTTGAACCGGCCGAGGTCACCCTGCACGCGGCTGCCGACGATGCCGAGCGCGGCGCCGGCCTTCTCCGTGAGGTTGTCCGGCTCGAACTCCATCTGCAGGTGCACCCGGGTGTGGGTGTCGTCGATGCGGTGGAAGGTGACCACGCCGGCGTGGCGCGGCCCGTCCACCGAGTGCCAGGCCACCCGCTCGTCCGGGTGCTGCTCGGTGATCTCGGCGTCGAACTCCCTGCTCACGCCGGCGATCGTCGTGTGCCAGTGGGTGAGAGTGGGCGACTTCTGCTCGATCCGGTCCACGCCCTCCATGAAGTGGGGGAACGACTCGAACTGGGTCCACTGGTTGTAGGTGGCGCGCACCGGCGCTTCTACGTCCACAGACTTCTCGATGGTGGTCATGAGAATCTCCTCTCTCGTCGTACGGTCTTTCCTGTTCCTGGTTCGAAACCGTGCTTGACCAGCCGAACCTCGGCAAGTTCGTCGGCGCTGGTCAAGGTGAAGTACAGGCTCATCAGCAGCGAGACGCCGATCGCCGCGAACACCAAGCCGACGGGGATGGGGGTGAACACCGTCAGCCCCACGAACACCACGATCAGCCAGGGCAGCGTCTGCACCACGATTCGCATGGCGTAGCGCAGCAGCCAGGTGCGGCAGGTGGCGTCGAACAGCACCCAGTCCCGGTAGCGGTCGGGTAGGCGGCCGCCGTAGGTGAAGCGCAACCACTGCCACGCCGATGGTCGGTCCATCAGCCGGGCGCCGGCGGCTTCGCCTGTGCCGCGGTCATCGCTGCTGTCACCCCACGCACCACGTCCGGGTGGCCGAGCGGCAGTGGGGGCTCCACCCGGTCCTGGTCACCGCCCGTCGCTGCGGGCCACGACCTGGGTGGGCACCGCCGACTCCGGTTCGTCACCCACCGGGTCGACCAGCAGCACCATCTCCACCAGGTCGCTGAACTGGGTGGCGATCACCAGGGCCGGGGCACACGCGTTGCCGGCCGCCACCATGGTCACCGGAGTACGCCGGTCGGACAGGGTCTCCAGCACGTCCTCGATGTCCTCGAGGGAACGGGTGCTGGCGGGTACCCGGCACCACGCCACCTGGAACTTCTCGGCCACCGCGTGCCAGGTGGCCGGCAGGTCGTCGTGACGGGCGGCACCGGAGGGGTCGACCACCACCAGCGCCGGACCGTGTTCCAGGCCTGCCCACACCACGGCCGGGCCGTCGGAGCGGGGTCCTTCGTTCTCGAACTCGCGCACTGTATTTCACCTCGGTGGCGGGGGTACCTCGGCTTTCGCGAGGCAAACACGTCGACGTGCGCGGGTGCCGAAGCGCCCCGATACTTGGCGGCGCCCGTCCGAGCCGAGGAGCCCCATGCGCCGCGTCGTCGCCGTGTTGTCCGCCGTTCTGTCGGCCGTTGTGATGCCGGCCACCGCCGTGGCCGAGCCGCCGCGGCTCGTGGCGGTGTCCGGCGAGTTCGGGGACGGCACGGCCATCACCTACCGGCCGGAGCTGGTGCCCGCCGGGGCACGCGTCACGGTGATCGGGTTGCCCCTGGCCGACAGCACCACCGTGGTGCTCAGCGTGCGCGGTCTGGTGCCCAATCGGCACTACGGCGCCCACGTTCACACGAAACCGTGCGGTGCGGCGCCCGCCGACTCCGGGCCGCACTACCAGGACCAGGTCGACCCGGTGCAGCCCTCGACCGATCCGGCCTATGCCAACCCGGACAACGAGGTCTGGCTCGACTTCGCCACCGGCGACCACGGCGGCGCGATCACCAGTTCCACAGTGGACTGGACGTTCGGCGAGCGGCGCGGCGCCTCGGTGGTCATCCACGAGACCCACACGCACACCGCGCCGGGCGAGGCCGGCACGGCGGGCGCCCGGCTCGCGTGCGTCACGGTCGCCTTCTGAAGGTTCACCCCTCCGCGGCGCTGACCCCCGGGATCTGGCCGCTGCGGAAGGCGTCCACGAACAGCCGGTGGTCGTCGCGGGTCTGGTCCGCGTAGGCCATGGCGAAGGTGGTCACCACCCGCACGAACTCGTCCTCGTCGGTGATCACCGAGGCGATCGCCTCCTCCACCTGGAAGTCGACGAGCGTCTGTTCGGAGTCCGAATCGGACACACAGTGCATCTTCGCGGTGGCTCGGCCGAGATAGTCGAGCACCGGGGCCATCTCCGCGGGTTCGGTCAGCTCGGACCAGTCGAGGTCGCTCGTGTACGGCGACAGCTCCGAGACCACGAAACCGACGCCGTCCATCTCCGTGTACCCGAGCCACGGGTCGGCGTGGGCCTGGAGCGCGCGCTGCGACACGGCCGTGCGGTGGCCCTCGTTGCGGAAGTAGTCGCGGATCGGGCTGTCGCCGAGGATCCGGCTCACCGCCGGGATGTTGCCCTGCTTCATCGACAGGACCACGTCGTTCTCGAGTGCCTGGGTGCGACCCTCGACCAGCACGTTGTACGCCGGCAGCCCGGCCGAGCCGATGCCGAAGCCGCTGCGGCCCACGATGTCCTTGACGTTGTAGGTGTTCCCGCCGAACCGCTTGCCCTGCGGGATGGTGTCCAAATAGGACTCGAAGGCCTCTCGTGCGGCGTCCCGTTCCGGATCCTCGAGCCGGCGCACCCCGACGCCGTGGGCGAAGTGGCGCTCGTAGTCCTCGACGGCGGTCAGCTGTTCGAGCAGGTCGATGCGGGTGCGCAGTCGTGCGGCCAGCAGCACCTCGTGGAGCACGCCCTCGGTGCTGTCCAGGTTCAGCCGCACCATCTCGTCGCCAGGGTGGTCGGCGAACGACCGGACCTGGCGCACGTAGGAACGCAGGAACGTGCCGATCAGGTCGGTGATGTCGTCGTCGGAGATCGCCTTGCTCCAGGCCAGGAGCGCCACGCTCGCCGCGAGTCGCTTGAGGTCCCAGGTGAACGAGCCGAGGTAGGCCTCGTCGAAGTCGTTGACGTCGAACACCAGCGTGCCGGAGGAGTCCATGTAGGTGCCGAAGTTCTCGGCGTGGAGGTCGCCCTGGATCCAGACGCGGCTGGTGCGGTCGTCCGACCACGGGTCGTCGTCGTGGACCATGTCCGCGTAGAACAGGCACGCGGTACCCCGGTAGAAGGGGAACGGCGCGGCCGCCATCTTGCGGAACTTGCGCCGGAACGCCACCGGGTCGGCACGCATCAGTTCGTCGAACGCGTCGACCAGCACGTCGATGATCTCCTTCTGCCTGGCCTCCTCGCCCCGGTCCCGGATCCGCTCGACGACGCTCGCCATCCTGCCTCCCGATGCTCACCCCAACAGTGCCATTGATCGGTTCGGGGCGCACGGGGCTCAGTCGAGCCAGTGGTGCAGTTCGTCCAGTAGTTGGCCCCGGCCGTGGGTGTCGCGGTCCAGGTGGGCGTGGTGGGTGGCGCCCGTCAGTTCCACGGCGCGCACCTCCTTCGCCCGGGTCAGGTCGGCCGCCAGCGTGGACACGTCGTCCGGGCGGGACCAGAAGTCGTACTCGCCGCGCAGGATCAGGGTGCGGGCGGTGATCCGCCCGGCGTCCCACAGGGTGCGCCCGGTCGCCAGGTGGTAGCTGTCCTTCATGGCGCCGTTGGGGGCACGGAAGCTCGGTGGCCGGCGTTCGTTCGACGTCGTGTCGCTCGCCAGCGCGGTGTCCACGTAGGACCGCGCGACCGCCGGGTCACGCCACTCGGTCTTGTCCACCACCGGGATGGCGGCGTCCCAGGCGGGCAGCAGGTCCGCGGCCGCCGAGAGCCGGTACGCACCCACCCGCTCGTCGTCGAACTCGCCTGGGCGGTCCGGGTCGCCGAAGGTCTCCAGCATCGGGTGGCCGGCGATCCTGCCGTACAAACTGTTGTACACCACCAGGTTACGGACCCGCTCGGGATCGTGGCTCGCGTACCACGCCGCCCAGTGCCCGCCGGTCGCCCACCCCACCAGGTCCACCTGCGGGACCCGCAACGCGTCGACCACCCGGTCGAGGTCCCGCACCACCTGTTCGCCCGTCACCAGCGGCGGGTTGGCGTCGGGCGGTTCGGTCATGGCCGACGGCCGGGTCGACGCGCCGTACCCCCGCACGTCGAGGATCAGCACCCGCTGCCCGGCCGGCGCCAGGTCCTCGGCCAGCGAACCGCCGGGCACCGGCAGGTCGAACGAAGCGATCCCCGGCACCCGGGCGCCGTGCAGCAGCAGGACCGGACGATCGTGCTTCGCCCGGTCCTGGCACACCTCCCGCACGGCCAGTCGGACGCCGTCGCCGGCCGGGACGAAGAATTCGGTACGCACACTCATGCGGCCAGCGTGGCAGCGGCGACACATCATGACCGATCCATTACATAATTTGTGTCGACTTATAAACTTGACAGATGGATGTACGGGACCTCCGGGTGGCCGTCGCGGTCGCCGACCACCTGCACTTCGGGCGGGCGGCCGCCGCGCTGGACATGGCGCAGCCCCCGCTGTCGCAACGAGTGAAGGCGATCGAGCAGGAACTGGGGGTGCCGCTGTTCGAGCGGACCACCCGCCGGGTCCGGCTCACGGCGGCGGGCGCGGAGTTCGTGGCGGGTGCCAGGACCGCGTTGTCCGCTGTGGACGGTGCGACCCGGCGTGCCCGCGCGGTCGGCCGCGGCGAGGCCGGGCACCTGGCGATCGGCATGGTCGGGTCCGCGCTGGCCCCGCCGCTGCCGGCCATCGTGCGGGCGTTCCGCACCCGCTACCCGGACGTGGTCCTGCACTTCACGGTGCTGCCCACGGCCGGGCAGCTGGCCGGGCTGCGTGCCGACGAGCTGGACATCGGCTTCGTCCGCCCGCCGCTGCCCGGCCGCGAGGACGACCTGGAGCTGATCCCCGTGTCCCGCGAGCCGCTGGTGGCCGTGCTGCCGGCCGACCACCGGCTGGCGAAACGCCGCCGCATCGCCGTGGAACTGCTGGCCGACGAGCCGTTCGTCCGCTTCCCGCGCGACCTCGGCCCCGGTCTGTTCGACGAGATCAGCGCCCTGTGCCGCCGCGGCGGGTTCGAACCGAGGGTGGCGCAGGAAGCCGTGCAGCTGCAGACGATCGTGGGTCTGGTGGCGGCCGGCTGCGGGGTGACCATCGTGCCCCGGTCCACCACCCTCGCCCGCCCGGAGGTGGTGTTCGTCCCGCTGACCCCGGCAACCCGCCCGATCGACCTCGCGCTGGTGCTGCGCCGCGAGGCCCGGTCTCCGGCGGCGGTGACGTTCGCCGCGCTGGTCCGGGATCTCCGGCGCGACCTGCGATGATCCTTCCCATGCCAACCCTCAGCTCGTACGACGGAACCACGCTCGCCTACCACGAATCTGGACAGGGCACGCCGGTCGTCGCGTTGCCGGGTGGGCCGATGCTCGACTCCGCCTCCTTCGACGACCTCGGTGGCCTCACCGAGCACCTGCGGCTCATCCGGCTGGACCTGCGCGGCACGGGGGAGTCGGCAACGCCCGCGGACACCGGCACCTACCGCTGCGACCGCCAGGTCGACGACGTCGAGGCGCTCCGTGTCCATCTGGGACTCGAGAAGATGAACCTGTTGAGCCATTCGGGCGGTACGAACCTCGTCCTGTCGTACGCCGCCCGCTACCCCGATCGCGTCGCCTCGCTCATCCTCGTGGCGCCGAGTGCCTACGCGGTCGGCATCTCCGTGACGGGCGAGGACCGTGGGGGAATCGTGCGGCTGCGCCAGGACGAGCCGTGGTTCCCGGAGGCGGGCGCGGCGTTCGAGCGGATCAGCTCGGGGCAGGCGACCGACGACGACTGGGCGGCCATCGCACCGTTCTCCTACGGTCGCTGGGATGCGGCGGCACAGGAGCACTACGAGCGTGGTGAGGGGATGCGCAACAACGAGGCCGCCAGGATCTACGGCTCGGACGGCGCCTTCGACCCGGCCGCCCTGCGGACCGCGCTGTCCATACTGGACGTTCCGGTCCTCGCACTCGCCGGCGAGTACGACCTGAACAGTCCGCCGAGGGTGGTGCGGGAGGTTGCCGCGCTGTTCCCGAACGCCACGGTCGCCACGCAGGTGGGTGCGGGCCACGCCGGGCCCTGGCTCGAGGATCCCGCCTGGTTCTCGAAGACCGTTCTCGCGTTCATTGGCCCAGTTGGCTGACATTCGTGCGCACGTCGAGCTTGTCCGTGAGGTCGGTGAGCGCGAACAGTCGGAGCACGAGCGGTTCCGTTGCCACTACGCGGAGTTCGCGTCCGTCCATGGTGGACCTGGCGTCCATCAGCATGGTCAGTCCGCAGCACGCCAGGAAGGTCACGTCGGACAGGTCACACACGAGGAGCCGGACCGTGGGGTCCGCGGCGGCGAGTTCCAGGGCCTCCCGCAGGGGTGCGCCGGTGGCGAGGTCGACCTCACCGCTGGCACGGATCACGACCGTGTCTGTCACCCGTTCGGCACGCACGGTCACGCGCCCGGGTCTGTGTGAATCAGCCATTCACGAGCCTTCCGAGTACTTCGGACGAGGCGTCAGGCTGACTGCGTAACCGTGACGTGGAGCCATGACCATACCCCGGGGTCAGCGCACCGGCGGCCAGGGGCGCAGACTGGTCCGGTGGCCGACGAACACAACGAAGCGGACATCAGAACCATCGCCCGTGAGCTGGTCGAGATCACCCGGCTGGTCGAGGACGACGACTTCGGCAAGACGCTCGAACGGTTCGTGAACCGTGTCTCGCAGACGATTCCCGGCTGTGACGACGCGCTCATCACCGTGCGTTCCCAGTCCGGCGTGGAGAGTGTGTCGAGCACGAGGGAACTGGGCTTCGACCCGCTCCTGCCCGGCCCGATCATCGAGGCCGTCACGTTCAACGAGCCGCGCCGGCTGGACGACGTCGGCGCCGACCAGCGCTGGCCCGCGTTCGCCGTGGCGCTCGCCAACGCGGGGTACCAGTCCTGCCTGTCGCTTCCGTTGTCCACCACGCGTGACGACACGGCCGTGCTCACCCTGTTCGCTCGCAGGCCCGACCAGTTCAGCGACGCCGTGTACGACATCGTGTTGTTGCTGACCCTGCACGGTGGCGCGGTGTTCGACAACGCCTCGCTCTACCACGACAGCGGCAAACTGGTCGCCCAGTTGCGGACCGCGCTGCGCACCCGTGCGCTGGTCGGCCGCGCCCAGGGGCTGCTCATGCGCCACTTCGACTACGCCACGGAACGCGCGTTCGCCGCGCTCACCCGCGCCTCCCAGAACTCGAACACGAAGCTGCGCGACCTCGCGGGTCTGATCGTGAAAGCCCACGAGGACGGCAACTTCGAGGAGACCCTCCAACAGCTCGCGCTGACGGCGGCCGGCGAGGAGAACCGAGGCGCTTCTTTACCTCATGAATCTGCCGGCGGCCAGTCAACCTGACCCATTCTTGAGTCTGCCGCCAGTGGACGAACCTAGCGTCTTGTCATGGCACCAATACTGAGGGGCGCGGCGAGGCGACACCTGGTCTTCCTCAGCCGGCCCGACCGCAGTCACCTGTACCCGACGCTCGGGCTGGCCGAGGAACTCGGCGCCCGTGGCAACCACGTCACGTTCGCGACCGGGGATCCGTATGTCGAGGAGACCGCCGGGCCGGGGGTGACCGTGGTGCGCGTCGGTCGGACGGAACGTAGCCTCGCCTTCAACCGGCGGGTGGCGGCCTCGCCACCGGACGCCGTGGTGTGCGACCCGCGGACCTACGGCGCCGGCGCCGACCTGGCCGTCAAGTGGGGCGTGCCGCTGGTGGTGGCCCACACGAACCTGCCGGACGACCCGCGTTGGCCGGGGGAGCAGGCCTTCGGGGAGAACTACGTGTTCGTGGACCCGACCGGCCGGGGCACCGTGCACGACGGGTGGACGCCCATGGCCCGGCGGCCCGTGCTGATGGTGTCGCTCGGCGCGGTGGAGGACGCCTCGATGGGGTTGCTGGTGCACGCGTTCGGCGACACCGAGTATCAGGTGGTCATGGCTTCGCCCGGCGACTCGCCGTCGCGGTACGCGGTGCTCGAGCACGCCAGCGTGTGCCTCATCGACGGCAGCCTGGACGCGGTGAGCGCGGCGATTCGCCAGGGCGTGCCGATGGTGCTGGCCCCCAGGACGGCCGACCAGCGGGAGAACGCCGCGCGGGTCGAGGCCGCCGGGCTGGGCCTGGTGCTGCGACTGCTGGACACGTCACCGACCGCGCTGCGTCGCGCGATCGAGCGGGTGGCGGCGGACGAGGCGATGAGGGCCGCCGCGAGAGAGGCCCGCGCGGCGATCCAGGTCACCGGATCCCCGGCGTACGCGGCGGATCTGATGGAGTCCCTGCTGACCGTGCGTCTTCCGCAGGCCGCCTAATACCAGGTGGGGCCGGGTGTCTCGCGCACCTGGCCGTCCTGGGAGAAGTGCAGGAAGCGGTCGAAGTCGGCGGCGAACCAGCGGTCGTGGGTGATCGCCAGGACGGTGCCGGTGAAGGTTCGCAGGCCCTGCTGCAGTGCGTCGGCGCTGGCCAGGTCGAGGTTGTCGGTCGGCTCGTCGAGTAGTAGCAGGGTCGCGCCTCGTAGCTCCAGCAGCAGGATCTGCAGACGTGCCTGCTGGCCGCCGGACAGCGTCTCGAACGGCTGGCGCCACGTGGGGGCGATCTCGTAGCGGGCGAGTGCGGCCATGGCATCGTTGCGTTCGATGCCCAGCGACATCACGATGTCCGCCGGGGTGCGGCCACGCAGGTCGGGCCTCGTGTGGGTCTGGGCGAAGTGGCCGGGGACCACACGGGCGCCGAGCGTCACCTCGTGGGGATGGTCCGCGCCGGCCAAAAGGGTGAGAAACCGGGACTTGCCGGTGCCGTTGCCGCCCAGCACCGCCACCCGCTCGCCGAACCACACCTCCAGGTCGAACCCCGCGGTGAGGTCGTACACCGACAGGTTCTCGCAGGTCAGTGCCCGTTTACCGGTGCGGCCGCCGCGCAGGCGCATGCGGACGTTCTGTTCCTTCGGCGGTCGCCTCGGCGGGCCGGCCTCCTCGAACCTCACCAGGCGCGTGCGGGCGGCCGGCTGGTGCGCGGCGAGATCCCGCAGCCTCCGGCGCTCGGATTCCCAGCGCCGCCTGCGCTCGTCGATCCGGTCCACGCGCTCGGCCCTGGCCTGCGCGAACGTGGCGAACCCGCCGCCGTGCACCCAGACGTCCCGGTCCTCCACGGACACCACCCGCCGCGTCGCGTTCGCCAGCAGCGCGCGGTCGTGGGAGACCAACAGGACGGTCTTCGTGCTGGCGCGTAGTTGCTCCTCCAGCCACTCCTTGGCCGGCACGTCCAGGTAGTTGTCCGGCTCGTCGAGCAGCAGCACCTCGTCGGGGCCGCGCAGCAGCGCCTCCAGCACCAGCCGCTTCTGCTCGCCGCCGGACAGGGTGGCGACGTCGCGGGTGGCCACCTCGGGGAAGGGCAGTCCGATGGCCGCCGTGGTGCAGGCGTCCCAGGTGACCTCGAGGTCGTAGCCGCCGGCGTCGATGTGCTCGGCGATCGCCCTGGCGTAGGCGAGTTGCGCCTGCTCGTCGTCCAGCGCGGTCTCCGCACGCGCCAGCTCGGCGGTACTCGCGCGGATCCGGTCCGGGGCCACGTTGAGCAGCAGGTCCCGCACGGTCCCGGCGCCGATGAACTGACGCATCACGCCGATCCCGCCGCTCGTGGCGATCTCGCCGGTCGCCGGGGTCAGCTCGCCGGCGATCAGGCGCAGCAGCGTGGTCTTGCCGGCGCCGTTCGGCCCGACCACGCCGGCCGTGACCCCGGTGCCCACCCGGAAGGAGACGTCGTCGAGCAGCACCCGGCCGTCGGGGAGCGTGTGGGTGAGGTTCCGGACCTCGACATGCGCCATAGAACGTTGTCCTGGTTCTCGAACGTTGGTCTAGTCACCGATCACCATACTAGGGTTGCCGGTATGGACAAGCGGGTTGGCGGCCGAGGCGGTCGCACGGGAGGGGTGGCCGGCGAGGTGTGGCTGCGGGAGCCACGCACGTACCGGTCCGCGCCGCCGCTGACCCGGGACCGGATCGTCGAGGCGGCGATCATGATCCTCGACGCCGACGGGCCGGACGGCCTCACCATGCGCCGGCTCGCCGAGCGGCTCGGCGCCGGGCCCACCACGCTCTACTGGCATGTGCGGACGAAGGACGACGTGCTCGACCTGGCCCTCGACGAGATCTTCGGCGAAGTGCCGCTTCCCGAGCCGGGGGACTGGCGGGCCGACGTGCGCACGCTGATCACCGGCTGGCGCGACGTCATGGTCCACCACCCGTGGGCCCCCGCGCTGCTCGGCCGTCCGATGCTCGGTCCGAACGTGCTGACCCGCACGGAGTTCCTCCAGTCGACCCTCGTGCGCGGCGGCTTCGACGGCGTGGCGCTGGCGGCCGCCACCCACGGCCTGGCGAACTACGTGATCGGCGCCGCGCTGACCCAGGCGGCCGCCACCCGGCCGACCGTCTCGGCCGACGCCCACGTCCGTGCCCACGCCGACACCTATCCCACGCTCGCCGCCACCGGCCACCTGGACGACCAGGACTGGGACGACCTGTTCGCCCGCGCGCTGGACGCCTTCATCGAGGGGCTGGCCCCGTGACCAGATGGACCCATTTCGTCCCGGTGCTCGCCATGCTCGTGCTCGCCGTGTCCTGGGGTCGCGAACCCGGCACGCTGATGGTGATCGTCCTCGCGCTGGCGCTCGTCGGGGCCGTGCTGGCCGCCGTGCACCACGCGGAGGTGGTCGCCCACCGGGTGGGGGAGCCGTTCGGGTCGCTCGTGCTCGCGGTCGCCGTGACGGTCATCGAGGTGGCGCTGATCGTCACCCTCATGGTGTCCGGCGGTCCGGAGACCGCGAGCCTCGCGCGGGACACGGTCTTCGCGGCGGTCATGATCACCACCACCGGCATCGTCGGGTTGTCGCTGCTGGTCGGAGCGCGGCGCTATCACGTGGTCCTGTTCAACGCCGAGGGGAGCGGCGCCGCGCTGGCCACGGTCACCGCGCTCGCCGTGCTGAGCCTCGTGCTGCCGACGTTCACCACCAGCGAGCCGGGGCCCGAGTTCTCGACCGCCCAGCTGACGTTCGCCGCGCTGGCCTCGCTCGCGCTGTACGCCATGTTCGTGCTCACCCAGACCGTCCGGCACCGCGACTTCTTCCTCCCGGTGAGCCAGGGCACGAGCGAGGAGGACGAGCACGCGCCGCCGCCTCCCAACCGCACGGCGCTCGTGTCGCTCGGGCTGCTGCTCGTGTCGCTGGTGGCGGTGGTGGGCCTCGCGAAGGTGGAGTCGCCGGCCATCGAGGACGCGGTGGCGGCCGTCGGCTTCCCGCCGTCGTTCGTGGGTGTGGTGATCGCGCTGCTCGTGCTGGCCCCCGAGACCCTGGCCGCCGTGCGCGCGGCGTCCCTCGGCCGCATCCAGACCAGCCTCAACCTGGCATACGGGTCGGCCATGGCGAGCATCGGCCTGACCATCCCGGTGATCGCGCTGGCCACCATCTGGCTCGAGGGCCCGCTGGAGTTGGGTCTCGGCCCCACCCAGCTGGTGCTGCTCGCGATGACGGTGGTGGTGAGCGTCCTGACGATCGTGCCCGGCCGGGCGACCCGGCTCCAGGGCGGCGTGCACCTGGTGCTGCTGGCGGCGTTCCTGTTCCTGGCGGTCAGTCCCTGATCAGGGCGGCTGAGCGTGTCGACGTCACTCGTTAGGCGGACCCGATCTCCCGGCGGTGCCGGGAGATCGCGCCACCTCTACCATCAGGTCACATGCCCGGCTTGAGTTTGTTGACCCTCAACATCGGTAGCCCCTCCGAAGAGCGAGCCCACCGGCAGCTGGCGTGGCTCGCCACCCGGTCCGAGGACGTGCTCGTGCTGACCGAGACCAGGGCCAGCGACGGTTGCCGCCACCTGGCCGAGGCATTCCGCACGGCCGGCTACACCGTGCACTACCCGAAGCCCGCGCCGACCGAGTACGGCGTGATGATCATCAGCCGCGTGGAGATCCAGGTCGACCCGTTCCCCCGGCTGCTCTCGCTGCTCCCGAACCGCGTCTCCGGGGTCATGCTCTCCACCGACCGCGGCCTGGTGCGCGTGCTGGGCGCGTACGTGCCGTCCCGCGACGCCACGGCCGACCGCACGGAACGCAAGCGCCGCTGGCTGTCGGAGTTCTCCACGGCGCTCGGCGCGGGCGGCCTGACCGAGGCCGGCGCCGAGACCGTGCTCCTGGGCGACCTGAACGTGATCGAGCCCGACCACGATCCGGCGTACAACACGTTCCGCTGGTTCGAGTACGACTTCTACCGCGGTCTGACCGACCGCCACGCCCTGGTGGACGCGTTCCGCCACTGCCACCCCGAGGCCGTGGAGTACAGCTGGATCGGCCGCACGGGCGACGGCTACCGCTACGACCACGCGCACTGCTCCAAGGAACTGGCGGCGGAGCTGGTGTCGTGCGAGTACCTGCACGAGCCACGCATCACCAGGCTGACCGACCACTCGGCGCTGACCATGCGGTTCTCGTGCGAGGCGGCCGGCGACCTCAACGTGGGCGACGCGTTCGAGGCAGCGAGCCCGCCCACGCTGTTCTAGCGCTGGTACCGCAGGGAGAACGTGTCGGCCTCACGTGAGATGAGCACCGACCGGGCGGCGGCGGCGAGCATCAGCAGGACGCCGAAGTTCTCGCCCAACTCCTCGAGGTGCAGCACGATCACGTAGATCGGGCCGCTCTCGCCGGCGGCCACCAACAGCCCCTGCACGAGTTCCATGCCCATGGCCGACCCGAGCAGCAGCCCGACGCCGCCGATCATGAGCCACCGGGTGACGCCGGTCAGCCGCACGGCCAACATGATCAACGCGCCGGCCACGAGAGCGCCGGCGATGAGTCCCGGCACCAGCCAGTAGCCGGGGAAGCGCTCGAAGGTGACCCAGTCCTGGCCGATCCGCTCCAGGCGTTCGTGCAGCGAGGTGTGGTCGTCGAGCGACAGCGCGCCGAGCATCGCGGCGCTCACGAACCAGGCCCACCCGCCACGAACCCGGTGCGCGACCGCCAGAGCGCCGACGAACGCGTGCGCGACGGCCGTGAGGACCAGCAGCCCGACACTCCACCAGGTCGGCAGGTTCCCCTCGGAGAACACGTCGAAGTACACCCGGATCTCGCCGCGCTCGGTGGTGAGCGGGTGATCGATGAGCGCGGGGATCGCCATGCTGAGCACGTTGATCGCGACGCTCACCCCGACCAGCCACCAGGCGAGCTTGCGCAGCCGGACGGGTGTGGCACGGAGGTCGATGGTCTCGGTGGGCGTGTCTGTCACGTCCAGGTTGGCGGCCATCGAACTCCCCTACGTCGTATCGGGACAGCGCATGTTCCCGGGTGAAGATGAGGGGAACATTAAAGCGCGAACGGAACGTGTGGCGTTAACCTCCCGTTCACCAGACGGAAGAGGGATACGTCCCGGTCGCGATAACCGCAGGTCAGCCGGCGCTGTCGGCGCTCCGCCGCTGGCGCCACTGTTGCCGCTGTTGCCGCTGTCGTCGGAGTACACGGGTGCGGCCGGCCGAACGGGCGCCGGGCTGTCGCCGGAGTCGGCGGCCGGCGGCGCGGGGGCAGGTGCGGGTGCGGGCGGCGGTGCGGGAGCCGGCGCGACGTACCCCGGATCGTCGGGGGAATCCGACGCCGAGTCCGCCGATCTGGCCGAGGCGGCCGTGTTGCCGGAATCGGCGGTCACGGCCTGCTTGGCGGTGTCGTCGCTCTGCAGCTGGACGACGGGCACCTGCTCGGGGTCGTTGAGGTGCACGTCGTCGGAGGCGAGCGTGATGCCCGCCCCGGCGAACCCGGCCACCGCGATGGTGGCACTGGCGACGATCCACGTGCGCTTGATGTTCATCATCTTCTCCTTGTCCATCAATGGGTCTGGTCGAGCCACTGCTCGGCCAGCGAGATCCGCCGCCCGGTGGCGTACTGCCACCCCACCTCCCGCACCCGGAAGGGCCCGGTGGCGAGGGACAGCACGACGGCCGCGGTCCGCCGCCCGAGCGCGGCCCGGTCGAGATCGCGAGCGAACCGCCGGTGCAACCGGGAAGCCAACCGATTCATCTGCGCGCCGACCTCGGGGTGGATCTGTGCCAACACCCCGAGATGTGCGAGCAGACAGGCGACGTCGTCGAGCCGCTCACCCCACCCGGCGGTGTCGATGTCCAACAGCCCGGTGACCCGCCCCTCGGCGACCATCAACTGGGCCTCGTAGAAATCGCCGTGCACCGGCACGGCCGACCCTTCCGGTTCGACGTGGTCGACGGCGGCGGCCACGGCCCGGGCCCGTCGGGCGAGCGCGGGCACGGTCGCGGCGATCACTTCGGCGTAGTGGGGGGCTTTCTGGCCCCAGGTCCGCCGAACCTCGCCGGTGGCAAGGGCGGCGGGCAGGGAGTCGAGCAGCTTCACCACGTCGTCGACGTCGAGCGACACGGACGCCCCGGCCAGCAACAGTTCCCGCAGCGTCCGGCCGGGCATTCCGGCGAGCACCAACAACCCGGTGTCGGTCCACCCGAGCGGTGCGGGAGTCGGACATCCGCTCTCCGCGGCGATCCGGTGCACCTCGTGCAGCCGCTCGGCCTTGTTGCCACGCAACACCTTCACGAACACGGCGCCGGTCGGGGTGGACACCTCGACGACCGCCCGCCGCCGGGGCCGGTAGGTCCGTACGCGCAGCACGGCCCGGTCCCCGTCCAACCCGAGCGTGGAGACCAGTCGCCCCATCCGGTCGGGATCACAGGCGGCGGGCAGCCCGGGAAGGTCGGGGTCGAAGGGGAAGCGCCACATGCCGATCGTGGTCTCCCCGTCCGACAACCGGGTGACCCCGTCGGGCAGCGGTCCGGAGCAGGCGCCGAGCGTCTCCTCGGTCTCCGTCCCGTCCTCCCACCGCACCACGGCGGCGTAGGAGACGGTGGTCCACCGCCGCGGCTGGTGGTCGATCTGGGCGATGCTCCAGGACACCGGCTCGCCGCCGGCGGGCGCGAGCACCGCGGCGATCAGGTCACCGGCGGCCGGGCCGGACAGCAGCGCCAGCCCCGGGTCGATGTCTTCGAGCGTCGTGGTCACAACTCAAGAGTGGGCGCCGCAGGTGAGACCGACCTGAGCCGAACGTGAGCAGGTCTTCATGCTCCTAGCGGCCGACGGCGTATCCCATGCCCCGAACGGTGGAGATCCGCTCGGCCCCCAGCTTGCGCCGCAACGCCCGCACGTACACGTCGACGATGTTGGAACCGGGGTCGAAATCGTAACCCCACACGTGCGAAAGAATCTGTTCACGCGAGAGCACCTGCCCGGGGTGGCGCAGGAACAACTCGAGCAACGTGAACTCGCGGGCCGTCAGATCGACCGTGCGATCGGAAACCTGAGCCCGACGCGTCCGCAAATCCAACGACAGTTCTCCGGAACTGAGCACGGTGGCCTCAGGAGCGTGATCGGATGATCGCAACCGCAACCGAATTCGAGCCAACAACTCCTCGAACCGGAACGGCTTGGTCACATAATCGTCGGCCCCACCCTCAAGTCCGGCGACGGTGTCCCGAACGGAATCCCGAGCCGTGAGAATGATGACGGGCGTGGCGAGCCGGGCTTCCCGAAGAGTCCGCAACACCGTGAACCCGTCCATGTCGGGCAACCCGAGATCCAGCACCATCAGGTCGAAGTCGCCGCTCAGCGCGTAGTCGACGGCCCCGCGCCCATCGCCGACGACAGTGGTGGCGAACCCGTTGGCGGCAAGCCCCTTGCGAACGAACGAGGCGATCCGGTCCTCATCCTCGACGATCAGGATCCGATTCACGGACGACCTCCAGCCGGTAACTCAATCCCAAACGTAGCTCCATGCCCAGGGGTGGACATGACCCGAACGGCACCATGATGAGCCTCGGCTATGGCTCGCACAATAGCAAGCCCGAGCCCGGCGCCACCGCGATGACCCCGCCCGGAGGCCCCGCGAGTAAATCGTTCGAAAATCACGGCGATCTCGGCGGAGGAAACGCCGGGACCGGTGTCGGTCACCCAGAACGACACCTGGTTTCCCTGTAACGCGGATCCCACGAGAATCTGATCGCCGGGAAGAGTGTGCTGCACGGCGTTGTGTGCCAGTTGAACGACCGCCTGCGTTACCCGTTGGGAATCCACGAAGACGATTCCGGCACCGATTCCGTCCAGTCGCCAGTCCCGATCCCCGAGTGCCCGCACCTTGGCATCGACGTCACTGGTCAACTCGGCCAGTTCGACCGGTGCGACCTGAACGAAATCCGGTCGCTCGGCCTTGGCGAGCACCAGCAGGTCGTCCACGATCCGGCTCATCCGGTCCAACTCGTCGGTACACAGCCGGACGACCTCGGCCCGCTCGGTCGGATCACTGTCCGCGGTGTCCATCAGTTCCAGATGCCCACGGACGATGGTGATGGGCGTACGCAACTCGTGCGAGGCGTCGTCGAGGAACTCCCGCTGCGTGCCGAACGCGTGCTCCAGTCGATCGAGCATGGAATTGAACTGATCGGCGAGAGCGGCGATGTCGTCCCGTCCGTCTATGGGGATCCGCCGAGTGAGATCCTGCTCGGTGATCACCGCGGCGGCCTGGCGAACCAGCCGCACTGGGGCGAGGATCTGCCCGGCGACGATCCAG
Organism: uncultured Actinomycetota bacterium; assembly: GCA_963825445.1. GTDB lineage: Bacteria > Actinomycetota > Actinomycetes > Mycobacteriales > Pseudonocardiaceae > Actinophytocola. Next base: position 94,282 of record CAWGTM010000011.1, on the reverse strand, counting down.
GCGGCACCACCGGCGAACAACAACCCGAGCAGCGAGACGAGCGCGAGCGTCCGAATGGTGGCGTCGACCTCGACGAGGTCCCGGTCCACCACATAGCCGACGATGTAGGCACCTTCACCGGCGGCGGGTGTCTGCCCGGTGGTGACCACCTTGATCCACTGCATCTCCCCGGCGGACGTCCGAAGCGTCCCGCTGACCGACGGCTGAGCGAGAATCTGGTCCGCGAGCTCGGAGTGCTCACCCTGCGGCACGGGCTCATCCCGCCCCTGGAGCAGCACCCCGGTGTCCGAAGTCCACCCGAGGATCACCTCGTCGTCGTCCGGGAACTGCAACGTCAGATGTTCGGTGATCAACTGACGCACAGAGGTGATCTGCGGAGTTCGTGACCTCGTTGTGCCCGGACTGCGCGACCCTCGAGTACTCGGTCGCCTCCTGCTCGAGCGCGCTGTTCACCTGCGAATAGACCTGCTGGCGCAACAGGTTGCGGGTGACGAGACACACCGCCACCAGCACGACCGCCATGAGCAACAGCAACCAGCCCATGATCAGCACGCGCGCCGGGATGCCACGGAACCGGCGGATCGGCAGCCGCTCAGTCGTCGCCGTCATCGCCACCACCGTCGTCATCATCGCCGCCGCCGCCACCGTCGTCGTCATCGTCACTGAGCGGCGGCGCGTGCGGCACGACCTCGGTGTGCGGCGCGGGCGGCGGAACGGCGGGCGGCGGCGGCGCGACCGTGGTGGTGGTCGTCGTGGACGTCGGGTCCTGTGAAGCGCTCTCGCCGATCCGCACCTCGGGCGGCACCCTGGGCGAGGCAGGATCAGCGGCGAGGGCATAACTGGCCAACGCCGCACAGAGCGGCAGGCTGACCGCCGCCGCGAGAACCGCCATCCGGCTCGTGAACCGCATGCCGCCACTATCGCCGTGGACAGCCGAACCCGAGATGAACCAAAGATGAGGAAATCTTCATCTCCCGATGGTGGGCCTACTTGAGCAGCGCCTGCAGGCAGTGGCGCGCCGCGGTCCGCCGAGCGGCTCGCCACTCGGCGCTCTTCTGCCAGTAGTAGTGGGTCTCCGTCTCGGGTGCCAGCGCTGACGATGTCGAACGTGGTCAGGGCGAGGTGGACCTGCTCCCAGCTCGGCAACGGCACCGAACGATGTTCGGCGTACGCCAGTCCAGAGGTGCCGACGGAGGTCACCGTAGGAAGCGTTCGGCGGCCCAACTCGCGCTGTCCCACTGGCTGCACGTGAAGTCGACAAGGGGAGACATGCACACAGCCGAACCCCCAGTCGAGAATTCCGGTCAGTATGCCGGATTCGTCGACGCAGCAGGTGGCCCTCGTAGAGGTCGCCGTGGGCGAGCACCGGGTGCCATCGCCTCGACGGCTTCGAGGGCTCTCGAGCAACACATCGTCCGCAGCTGCCCGGCGCCGACGGATGGTGCCGACCGATTCGGCAAGGCGTTCCGCACCGCCCTGTTCGCGAGAGGCGAGTAGCAGTTCGGCCGCCGTCGGTGCCACTAGATGGCCGTACCCACCCTGACCAGGCGCAACGCGCGCTCCGTCGCGTCGGCCAGGAACTCCGCGCCCCGAGCGCGGCTCGCCCGGAGGTGGCCGGCACGGCGAAGGAGGTGGCTACCAGCACGGCCGTGACCAGGTGCATCAGCTGGCGCGGCGACCCGGCGCCGGCCACCAGGAACGTGACGGCGCGGGCCGGCAACCCGGCGGCCAGCACGAACGCGGCGATCAGGAGCCAGATGATGTCCGAGCCGAGGGTGGCGAACAGCCGGTCGGCGTCGATGACCCCGGCGAGGGTGAGCAGGGCGGCCGCCCCGAGCGCGATGTAGGTGTCATCGATCCTGGTGAGCGCCCAGGCCCCGGTGGCGGCGACGAAGACGGCGAGCGTGAGCCGAGCGTCCCCACCCGGTCCGCCGGCAGCACGAAGACCACAACGGACAGTCCGATGAGGACCGCACAGACCATGAACCCGCCGAGCCTGGCCGGGTTCGCGGTGGGTCGATGGTTACCGTCACAGTAGACAGACTGTGACGCTCCGCTGAGCACCAAGTGAACAGCGGATGAGCCAACCTTCATCTGGCGGCGACGAGCACCTCCACGCACAGCGCGCGTACCCGATCCACGGCTGCCACCGGGTCGGGGCCGGCGAGAAGCTGGTCGACCTCGTGCAGGCCTGCCCGCGTGAGCAGCGTCTTCTCGTTGGTCACCCACTCGCCGCGGGCCGCCAGGATCGCGTGTGCCGCCTGGCTGGCGGCCGTCACGGCCAGGCCGGTGCTCTGTGCGACGCGGCCGTGTTTCGCGTGGCCGTCGCGGGCGTAGCCGAACACCAGTTCCGCGTTGCGCCACCACACGTCCGGCGCGTTGGCCCGCAACGCCGGCGGATACGCGGGCTTCGCCAGGGATCCGTGCAGGACCTGGTTCACCGCCAGCTCCGCCAGCAGCAGGTACGTGGGAATGCCGGCCAGGTGGAACAGCAACGGCTCGATCTGGAAGCGCCCGGCCCGCGCCTCGTCGAGCACCCGGTCGATCACGTCGAGATCGCGGTAGTGCACGTCCACCGGCCGGTCGTCGATCCGCAGCCAGGCGCCGCCGTTGTAGATCCCGCCGCCCCAACCACCCAGGTCGGAGACCTCGCCGGGCCAGCCGATGTCACGCAGGTGCTGGGGATCGAACGTGCCGCGGTAGTACACGGACAGGTCCCAGTCGCTGTCCGGACGGTGGGTGCCCTGGGCGCGAGAACCGCCGAGGCTCACGGCCACCACCCCGGGCAGAGCGGCGAGTCGGTCGGTCACGGAAGACAGGAAATCCACCCGACCGAGTGTGCCATCCGGGTCGCCCGGGGGACGGGTGCCGCCGTCCGCCCGGGCGAGTTTCAGTGCCCGCGTACCTGGCGAATCGTGTCGCGGTACCAGAGTGCGCTCTGTTTGGGCGTGCGTACCTGCGTCTCGTAGTCCACATGCACCAGACCGAACCGCTTCGCGTAGCCGTAGGACCACTCGAAGTTGTCCATCAAGGACCACGCGAAGTAGCCACGCACGTCCGCGCCCTGCTGCCGCGCCGCCGCCACGGCCGCGATGTGGGACGACAGGTACGCCGTGCGGTCGGCGTCACCGACGAAACCGGACTCGTCGGCCACGTCGTCGAAAGCGGCGCCGTTCTCCGTGATCACCATCGGCACGCCCGGGTAGTCCCGCGACAGCCGCACGAGCAGCTCGGTGAAACCCTCCGGCACGATCTCCCAGTCCATGGCCGTGACCGGCCGGCCGAGCGGCACGTTCACGGACACGGGGTTGCCCTCGTCGTCCTCCGTGCGACCGCCATCGTCCACACCGGAGAACTGGTGGCTGGAGTAGTAGTTCACGCCCAGCACGTCGATCGGCTCGCTGATGATCGCCAGGTCACCGTCGACCACCGGCAGTTTGATGCCACGCACCGACAGGTCGTCGAGGATGTCGCCCGGGTACTGACCGCGCAGCAGGGGATCCAGGTAGATCCGGGCGCCGAGACCGTCGGCGCGGCGGGCGGCCTCCTGGTCGGCCATGCTCTCCGTGGCGGCCATGGCGGTGCCCATGTTGAGCGTGATGCCCAGCTCGATCGGCTTGGTGGCCGCCGCTCGCATCCGTTGCGCCGCGAGGCCGTGGCCGAGCAGCAGGTGGTGCACGGCGTCCATGGCGTCGTCGAAGTTCTGGCGCCCGGGCGCCTGGCGGCCCTCGTAGTAGCCGAGCATGGCCGAGCACCACGGCTCGTTGAGCGTGGTCCACACGCGAACCCGGTCCTGCAGCTTGTCGAACACGATCATCGCGTAGTCGGCGAACCGGTAGGCGGTGTCGCGGTTCGGCCAGCCGCCCTTGTCCTCGAGGGCCTGCGGCAGATCCCAGTGGTACAGCGTGACCCACGGGTCGACGCCCGCCCCGAGCAGCTCGTCGACCAACCGGTCGTAGAACGCCAGGCCCTTCTCGTTCCCCGGGCCGGTGCCGTCCGCCTGGATCCTCGGCCACGCCACGGAGAACCGGTAGGTGTCCACGCCGAGCGACTTGATCAGCGCGACGTCCTGTGGCATCCGGTGGTAGTGGTCGCAGGCCACGTCACCGTTGTCACCGTCCTCGACCATGCCCGGCGTGCGGCAGTAGGTGTCCCAGATGGACAGTCCGCGACCGTCCTCGGCGTGGGCCCCCTCGATCTGGTACGCCGACGTCGCCACTCCCCACCGGAAGTTCGCGGGCAGGCCGGCGATCAGCTCGGCCTCGCTCGTGGCCCCCAGCGCCGCCTGTGGTGTCGCAGTCTCCAAGATCCCATCCTCCGTTACTAGAAACCGCGGGTCAGCCCCTGACCCGCTCCGCGGCATGCAGCCAACAGGCCACCGTTCGGTCCTCTTCACCGCGACCGGCCGGCGCCTCGAGCACGGGTGCGTTGTCCGCACACGGGTCGAACGCCTTGGGGCAGCGGGGATGGAAGGCGCAGCCGCTCGGCATGGACCGCAGGTCCGGCGGTGAACCGGGGATCCCGGTCAGTTCCCGCCGGGGGCCGCGCAAAGCCGGGAACGAATGCAGCAGGCCGTCGCTGTACGGGTGCAACGACGTGCGGTACAGCTCGCCGGCCGGGGCGGACTCCACGATCCGGCCGCCGTACATGATGGCGATCCGGTCGGAGAACTCCACGAGCAGCGACAGGTCGTGGGTGATGAACAGTACGGAGAACCCGATGCGTTCCCGCAGTTCCACCAATTGGGCGAGGATCTGGCGCTGCATCACCACGTCCAGCGCGGTGGTCGGCTCGTCCATCACCACCACGCGCGGCTCGAGCGCGAGCGCCATGGCGATCATCACGCGCTGGCGCATCCCACCGGAGAGCTGGTGCGGGTAGCTGGACAGCCGGTCGGAGTTGATGCCCACCAACCGGAGCAGGTCCTTCGCCCGGGCCCGCCGCGCCGCCGACGTGGTCCGGGGCTCGTGTGCGGCGATCACGTCGCACAGCTGCGCGGAGATCGTGTGCACGGGGTTGAGCGAGTTCATCGCACCCTGGAACACGATGGAGATCTCCGACCACCGGAACCGGCGCAGTCGCGACGTGGACAGCGACAGCAGGTCGACCGGCTCGCCGTCCTCCGGGTGGTAGATCACCTGCCCGCCGGTGATCACGCCGGGCGGTGGCAGCAGCCGCAACATGCCGTAGGCCAAAGTGGACTTGCCGCTGCCGCTTTCCCCGGCCAGGCCCAGGACCTCGCCGCGATGCAACGTGAGGTCGACGTCGCGAACCGCGTGCACACCTTCGTCGCCGAGCCCGTAGCCCACGTTCAGGCCACGAATCTCCAGTACCGGATCGCCGGTCATGAGTCACCGTCCTTGCGCAGCACCGGAGTGAAGCCGACGCGCATGATCACGCCACGCACCGACTGCGGACCGCTGCGCAGGCGGGGGTTCACGTACTCGTCGATGCCGAAGTTCAGCAGTGCCAGGCCGGTGCCGAGCAACGCGATCGCCACGCCCGGCGGCACGAACCACCACCACGCGCCCTGCGCGAGTGCCTGCTGGCTCTGCGCCCAGAACAGGATGGCGCCCCAGTTCCATTCGGACACTCCCGGTACGCCGATGAACGCCAGCGTGATCTCCGATAACACCGCGAAGATCACCGTGCCGATGAAGCTGGCGGCGATCACGGCCGTGAGGTTCGGCAGGATCTCGAACCCGATGATCCGCCAGGTCGACTCGCCGGTCGCGCGGGACGCCTCCACGTAGTCCCGGCGCCGCAACGACAGCGTCTGTGCGCGCAGCACCCGCGCGCCCCACGCCCACGACGTGAACCCGATCACCAGCGCGATCGTGAGGTCGTCGGTCTCGGGCAGGGACAGCGTGATGATGAGGATGAGCGGCAGCGCCGGGATCACGAGGAACACGTTGGACAGCGCGGAAAGGCTCTCGGCGCCCAGCCCGCTGAGGTAGCCGGACGTCACGCCGATCACCACGGCCAGCACGGTCGCCACGACGCCGGCCACCAGGCCGACCAGCATGACGCTGCGGGAGCCGTCGAGCATCTGGCTGAACAGGTCCTGCCCGAGGTGGGTGGTGCCGAACCAGTGGTCGGCCGACGGCGCACCGAGCAGCACGTCGCCGCGCTCACCCGGGTCGTACGGCGCGAGCATGGGCCCGAAGATCGCCAGCAGCACGAAGAATCCGAAGAGGACCAGCCCGGCGACCGCCTTGCGGTTTGTCAGAAACCGGAGCTTGCGGCGCTTGCGGTGCCCGGAGGGCGACACGACCACCAGGTCGTCCTCGGGCGGCAGGATGGGGGTGGCGTCGGCCATCGGCATCGCCATGGCTCTAGCCCTCCTTCCTGGTGCGGGGGTCGAGCAGCAGGTACACGAGGTCCGCGACCAGGTTGGCCACCAGCACCGACAGCGTGATGACCAGGAAGATGCCCTGGATCAGCGGGTAGTCCTTGGCGCCGACCGCCGTGAACAGCTGGAAACCCACGCCCGGGTAGGAGAACACGATCTCCACGAGCAGCGTGCCGCCGACGATCAGGCCGAGCGACAGCGCGAACCCGGACACGTTGGGCAGCAACGCGTTGCGGGCCGCGTAGTTCACCATCACCCGACGCTCGGGCAGGCCCTTGGCGTGGGCGACCGTGATGTAGTCCTCACTGGACACCGTCAGCATCATGTTGCGCATGGACAGCACCCAGCCGCTCATCGACGAGATGAGGATGGTGATGGCCGGCAACAGGCTGTGGTAGACCGCGCTCCACACGAAGTCCATGTCCCAGCTGGGCACGACGCCGGGGTCGAAGCCGCCGGACGACGGGAACGGCCCGCCCTGGCCGGCGAGCAACGTGATCGCGATCAGGCCGAGCCAGAAGTACGGGATGGACGACAGGAACGTGGTGACCGGCATGACCACGTCCACCCACGACCCGCGCCACCAGCCGGCAAGCACACCGAGCGCGGTGCCGAGCAGGAAGCTGATCAGCGTGGTGATGCCGACCAGCATGAGTGTCCACGGCAGACTGTCCGACAGCACTTCGGACACCGGGGTGGGGAAGAACGTGAACGACAGCCCCAGATCGCCGCGGAACAGCTGACCGAGGTACTGGCCGTACTGGGTGAGCAGGCTGGTGTCGTCGTCCAGTCCGAAGAGGATGTACAGCGACTCGATGGCCTTCGTGTCGAGCTGGCCCTGTGCCCGGGAGATGAGCGACTGCACGGGGTCGCCCGGGATGAGCCGGGGGAGGAAGAAGTTGATGGTGATGGCGGCCCACGCGGTGAACACGTAGAACCCGATGCGCCGCAGCAGATAGCTCATGCGAGCGCCCCCGACTCGGCCACCGTCTTGGCGTCGTAGAGCCAGCAGGCGGCCCAGTGTCCGCTGTCGCCGTTGTTCTCCACCGGCAGCCGGGGCGGGGCCTCCTCGACGCAGCGCTCCATGGCGAACGGGCAGCGCGGGTGGAACCGGCAGCCGGACGGCGGCATGATCAGGCTCGGCGGCTCACCACCGGTCTGTTCGGCCTCCGCCACGTCCTCGCCGGCGATCCGGTCGGGGTCGGGCGCCGACGCGATGAGCAGCCGGGTGTACGGGTGCGCGGCGTGCTGTGTCACGGCCTCGCCGCTGCCACCCTCCACCACCTGGCCCGCGTACATGACCATGACCTCGTCGGCGAAGTACCTGGCCGACGCGATGTCGTGGGTGATGTACAGGATCGCCAGGTCGAGCCGGTCCCGCAGATCCCGCAACAGGTTCAGCACGCCGAGCCGGATCGAGACGTCCAACATGGACACCGGCTCGTCGGCCAGCAACGCCTCCGGCCCGGCGGCGAGCGCCCTGGCGATGGCCACCCGCTGGCGCTGCCCGCCGGACAGCTCGTGGGGGAACTTGTCGAGGAACCGCTCGGGTGGGGTGAGCTGCACCCGCGTGAGCAGGTCGTCCAGTGCGGCGGGCAGGTCACCGCCCGTCCGGTCGTGGATCCGCAGCGATCGCGTCAGGTGGTACCGCACGGTGTGCACGGGGTTGAGCGACGCGAACGGGTCCTGGAAGACCATCTGCACGCGCCGGCAGTACGCCCGGAACGCGCGACCGCGCCCGGCCGTCACCACCTTGCCGTGCAGCGTGATCTCGCCGCCGGTGTGCGGGATCAGCTGGGCGAGCAGTCGCGCGACCGTCGACTTGCCCGATCCCGACTCGCCGACCATCGCGGTGACCCGGCCGCGCCGCAGCACGAGGTCGACGTTGTCGACCGCGTGCACGTGGCGGCGGGTGTTGGTCAGCAGGTCGCGGACCTTTCGGCGGACGGGGAAGTGTTTGGTGAGGCCCGCCGCCTGCCAGCACCACGTCGGTGGCGCTGGCAGCAGCGGGAGTCCTGCTCGCCGTCACGGGGTGACCTACGAGGCCGGCTTCAGGTGGAGAACGACGTCCAGCGCGTTGTGCAGCGTGGGCTGCGGCGGCGCGTACTGGTCCTCCTCGGTCGGCCAGCCCGTCCAGTTGCGGGTGCTGTACTCGGCACCGGCGTTCGCCGCACCGGTGATGATCACCGGCACCTGCTCCACGAAGATCCGCTGCAGCTCGTCCATCGCCTGGGAGCGGGTGGTGTCGTCCGGAGCGTTCGCGTACGAGTCGAGCGCCGTGGTGGCGGCCTGGTTGCGGAAGCGACCCCAGTTCCCGTTGACGCCCGCCTGTGCCGACCGGCTTGTACAGCGCGCCGTCCATGACGTTCGAGTACAGGTCGTACGGGGTGGCGCCGGCGTTGGTCCAGTGCATGGCGCCTTCGAACTGGCCGGTGTCGACGTTGGTGGTCCAGGCGTCCTGGTTGGCCTTGTCGACGGTCACCGCGATGCCGATGTCGGAGAAGTTGTCCTTCATGATCTCGAGCGTCGTGATGTAGTCCGACCAGCCGGCCGGGTTGGAGAGCGTGATCTCCACGGGCTGCCCGGTCGGGTCCTTCAGGGTGTCGCCGTCGAACGTGAAGCCGGCCTCCGTCAGCTCCTTCTTGGCGCCCTCGACGTCGACCTCGAAGTTCTTGCCCTTGAACTCGTCGGCGATGAACGACTCACCGGCCGGCGTGGGAATGCCGGTGACGCTGGTGATCTGCGGGTAGAAGTAGCCGGCCTCCGCCTGGTTGAAGATGTCCTCGCGGTTGGTGACCATGTTCATCGCACGGCGCAGCGCGGGGTTGTCGAACGGCTTCAGTTCGGTGTTCAGGAACAGGCCGTGGGTGGCGAGGGTCGGCGGGAACCAGAGCTTGTGGTTCGCCGGGTCCTTGTCCACGTAGACCGACTGGTAGTTCGAGATGAACGTGAACGCCCACTCCGACGAGCCGTTGGCGAGCGCGGTGGTCTGCGCGTTGTTGTCGTTGTAGGAGGTGTAGCGCAGCTCGCGCACCTCGGGCAGGTCCTGCCAGTACTCGGCCCGGCGGGTCAGCGTGACGGTCTGCGGGGTGAACGTCTTCAGCTCGTACGGGCCGGTGCCGATCGGGTCCTTGATCGTGTCGGTGGCCGGATCGGCCAGCTTCGACCAGATGTGCTCCGGCACCACGATCGTGCTGAGGATGTCGATCTGGTTCACGAACTGGGACTTCTGGAACGTCACGGTGACCTTGTCGCCCTCGCTGGTGATGTCGGCGAAGGGGATGGCGTTGATGTTCAGCCCGGGGGTGTTCTTGAGCAGCGAGTACGTGTACGCCACGTCCTCCGCGGTCATCGGTGTGCCGTCGGCCCACTCGACGCCGTCGCGGATGGTCAGCTCGAGGCTCGAGTAGTTGTCCGACCAGGCCCACTCGGTGGCGAGCCAGGGCTTGCCCTCCTCGGCCGGCTTGATCTGGCTGGTCATCACCAGTGGCTCGTAGATCATGAAGCGGTAGCCGAGCGACGCGCCGGAGGACGACGGCAGGAACGGGTTGTGGTTCTCCGTCTGCGGGCCGTTCGGCATGCCGACGTTCAGTACGCCGTCGGGGTTGCCCTGTTCACCCGTCGAGCCGTCGCCGCAGGCGACCACCCCGGAGAGCATGAGTAAGGCGGCTGCTGCCGCTAGGGCCGTACGCCTGAGTCGCATTTTTGGTGACTCCTCCTCGGAGACAAGGGAAAGCTGCTGTCGGCCGAGCCCGCCAGTGGCGCCGGAGGAGACGGAACGTCGTTGGCCGCGCTTGAGTCAACTCTTTTTCACCGACCGGCGTCAATAACGGACAGGTAACGAATTTAGTCTAATTTTAAGTCACGAATAAAGTCGTCGGATGAACTATCGTCTGCTCGCGGGTGGGGGTTTACGCTGGTCCGGCCCGGGGGTCGGGAAAGGAGAGGGGGAACCGATGGAGCTGAAGCGCGCGACGGTCCGCGATCTGCGCCGGCGCAACCGGTCGACGTTGCTGTCGACGCTGTTCTTCGACGGCCCGCTCAGCCGCCACGAGCTGGGTGGGCGGACCGGGTTGTCGGCCGCCACGGTCAGCAACGTGGTGGGGGAGCTGGTCGACGAGCGGCTGGTGGTCGAGGCGGGCCAGGTGGAGTCCGACGGCGGACGGCCACGGGTCCTGCTCCGCGTGAATCCCGGCTACGCCAACGTGATCGGGATCGACGTCGGCGAGACGGGCGTGAAGATGGAGCTGTTCGATCTGGCCATGAGCCGGCTCGCCACCATCGACCGTCCGCTCCAGACTCCGCAACCCGCGCCCGAGGTGGTGGCCGGCATGATCGCCGACGGCCTCGGCGAGCTGACCGCGTTGTCGGACAACGAGATTCTCGGCGTCGGCATCGGCGTGCCCGGCACGGTCGACCAGGCCGACCAGGTGCGGGTGCACGCGCCGACCATCGGCTGGGACGGCGTGCCGCTGGCCGACCTCGTGCGTGCCGGTGGGGTCGCGGCGCCGCTGTTCATCGAGAACGGCGCCAAGACCCAGGGCCAGGCGGAGATGTGGTTCGGCGCGGGCCGCGGCGCGCGCCACGCGGTGATCGCTTTGATCGGCTCGGGCGTCGGCGCCACGGTGATCACCGACGGCACCACGTACCGGGGTTTCACGAGCAGTGCGGGGGAGTGGGGGCACACCACCCTGATGTTCGGCGGGCGCGAGTGCCGCTGCGGCTCGCGCGGGTGCCTCGAGGCCTACGTCGGCGCGGAGAGCATCCTCGACCGGTACCGCAGGGCGCGCGGCGGCCGCGCGATCCCACGGCCGGACGAAGAGTCGCAACTGGACTTCCTCCTGACGGCGGCCGACCGATCGGTCACGGCCGCGAAGATCCTGGACGAGACGGTCGGCTACCTGGGCGCGGGCATCGCGAACCTGGTCAACCTGTTCAATCCGCAGCGGATCGTGCTGGGCGGGTGGGCGGGCCTCGCGCTCGGCACCCGATTTCTGCCGGAGATCCGCCGCGCCACGGCCGCCCACGCCCTGCGCCACCCGTACGAGCAGACGTCCATAGAACTGTGCCGACTGGGCCCCGACGTGGTGGCCGTGGGTGCGGCCACCCTCCCGGTAGAAGCCTTACTGACACAGGGAATCGACTCCCGCCGCCCAGTCCCCGCAACATGAGGTCGAGACATGGCAACATGCGGTCTCGCCCGCATGTTGCCATGTCTCGACCGTGTGTTCCTACGGGTAGTTGGCCACGTAGCTCACCTGGTGTGCCAGGTTGGCCACCTCCCCCGTATCGTTGATCACTCGGTTGATGGTGCCCACGCCGCCGAGGGAAACCGTTACCAGGCCGTGGAAACGCACGCCCGCGTTGTTCGGTACCTCGAAGCCGCGGCTGGCCGTGACCGCCGGGTTCGTGTTGAAGAAGCAGTACACGCCCGCGCCCCAGACCTCGTGGCTGGTCACGGAGTTCGCCACCTTGTACGCCGCCCAGCCGAGCGATCCGCCGCCGCTACTGCCCCACGTCGCGTTGTTCGGTGGGTCGTAGGGCATCTCGTTCTGGTAGAAGTACGTCCGGCCGCCCTGGCCGTTCCAGATGGTGTTGTACTGCTGGTAGTGCTCCACGAACAACCCGTACATGATCACGTTGTTGCCGTTGACCACCAGGCCGTTGGCCGCGGTGTTCGCGTTCCAGCCGATGCCCTCCCCGTGGTCGCCGCGCCACAACCACAGGTGGTCGCCGATCACGTCGTTGCTGTTGACCCGCAACGACACCGTGGCCTTGCCCGCGTGGTGACCGCCGATGCGGAAGAACACGTCGTGCAGGGACGTCGGGTTCGACGCGTGGCTGGCCGACGAACCGGAAGGCCCGATCTCCGCGAGCACCGGCGAGTTCGTGGTGCCGGCGTCGATCAGCAGACCCGCGAGCTTCACACCGTCCACATCGGCCACCGTGAGCGCCGCCTGCCCGGTGGTGGGAATCAACGTCGCGAGACCCAGGCCCAGCACGACGGTGTTCGGGTTGTTCACCCGGATCGGCTCGGTCAGGTTGTGGATGCCCGGCGTGAACAGCAGGTGCTTGCCCTGTGCCAGCGCGGCGTTGATGGTGGCGGTCGGCGTTCCCGTTTGGACGATGTAGAAGTCGGCCAGCGAGATCGACTGGCCCGCCGGGTTGCCGCTGCCCCACGACGTGCCGCGCGCGTTCTCGCGCAACGCGGGCGCGAACACCCGGTACTGCCCGCCGTCCCAGTACAGGAACGGCTTCTCGCGAACCTTCGGGGAGTTGGCGACCACCGTGTGCGACGGGTTCGGGAAGTTCTGCGGCGGCGTGCCGGTCGAACCGGTGAACACCATGTTCCACACCGAACCCGACCAGCCGCCGTTCAGCTCGCTGTTGCGGGTGAAGAACTGTTGCTGCGAACCGGATTCCACGACGCCGTCGATGCGCGAGTCGGCGATCAGCCCGCCGCTCGCCCAGCCGTCGCCGCCGTTCCACAGCTGCACCTGACCACGCAGGTGCATGCGCCGGTACGGTGCCGCCTGCGATACTGCCCACCGCTCGATCTGCCCGGCGGGAAGCGTGACCGACAGGTTCTCGGCGCTGCGCCAGAAGTTCTGCGTGGCGTTGCCGAGGTTGTTCGGGTTGTCGCCCTGCTGCAGCCAGTCGGCCTCCACGCGCACGTGCCCGTTCAGGTTCACCTGGTCCGGCAGCAGCCCGAGGCCAGCGACCTGCGTGTAGAAGCGCAGGTTCACGTCCACGTTGTAGTTGCCGGGCTTGAACAACACGGCGTAGCGCTGGGTGCCGAACTGGTTGGTCTTCATCTGCGTGGCGATGGTGTTCACGCGGCTCTGGATGGTGCTCGCCGGCGTGGACGGGTCGTAGACGAACGTGTTCGGCCCGAAGTTCGGGTTCACCGGGTCGGTCGGCGGGACGACCGGTCCGGTGCCGCCGTCGTCGACGTTCACGCTCAGCTCCCACAGCGAGTAGCCGTAACCGGTGGCCCGCGCGGTGCCGTGCACGCGGACGTACCTGGCGCCGCCGGTCACCGCGTGGCTCTGGTTACCGCCGGCTCCGGAAGTGGTCGTGTGCACGTTGGACCAGCTGGTTCCGTTGGTGGACAACTGGATCTGGAAGGCGGTCGCGTACGCGGCCTCCCAGTTCAGGCCAACGCGGCACACGTTCTGCGTGCTGCCGAGGTCCACCTGGATCCACTGTGGATCGCTGAACGCGCTGGACCAGCGGGTGCCGGCGTTGCCGTCGACCGCCGCACTCGCCGGCGTGCCACCGTTCTCCGTGGAGGACGCGGTGGCCGGGCGGCCCTGTGCGACGTTGGACGTACCGCAGGCGGCGGCCCCGACGTCGGGAGCGGCGGCCGCGCTGGGCACGACCGTGACGATCGCGGCGGCCGTCGCCAACGCGGTCGCCAGGGTGAGGAGTCTGGGTTTCTTCGAACGGGGCATCGTTGCCTACCTTGATCGATCCAGAGCTTGCAGGGATGGATCGGAGTCGAACCTCTGAAACCGGTACCGGAACCGGTTCCGAACCATTGTGATGCATTTAACAACCAGGCAGGGCCCCGGTCAAGATGCGAACGGCGCAACGGCTGGTGGGGACACGCGGTCGAGACATGGCGACATGCGGGGTGTTAGGCGGCGGGGGCGGACTCTCGGATCACGAGGGTCGTCGGGACCACCAAGGGGTCCGGCGGGGGTGCTTCGCCGCCCAGGTGCGCGAGCAGCATGGTGGCGGCCGCCTCGCCCATCTCGCGGGACGGTTGGCGGACGGTGGTGAGCGCCGGCCGGGTGTGCGCGGCGATCGAGATGTCGTCGAACCCGATGACCGCCACGTCGTCGGGCACCGAGCGGCCCGACTCGCGCAGTCCGTCGAGGATGCCGACCGCCATCAGGTCGTTGTGCGCGAACACCGCGTCGAACCCGACGCCCGAGGCGATCAGCTCGTCCACGGCCGAACGGCCGCCGGCCTTCGTGAAGTCGCCCTCCACGAGCAGTCGGTCGTCGAACCGGACGCCCGCGTCCGAGACGCGAGTAAGCAGGCCGGAAGTGCGGTCGCGCGTGCAGCCGAACTCGCCCGGCCCGGTGACCATGGCCAGCCGGGAGCGGCCGGAGCCGAGGAGGTGGGCGGCCGCGTCGGCCGCGCCGTCATGGTTGCTGGTGGCGACCGACGGGAAGCCCGGGTGGTGCCCCCGGTCGTCGATCATGACCACCGGGAGCCCCGACTCGTGCAGGCTGGTGATGTAGCTCAGCGTGTCCGGCGGCTCGACGATCAACAGCCCGTCGAACGCGTTGGCCGACACGTGGCGCGCGAACTGCGTGAGCGAGTCGGGCCCGCGGTTGACGGTGTTCAGCAGCAGCCCGTAACCCCGGGCCTCCAGCACGTCGGCCACGCCCTGCAGCACGTCACCCATCCACGGCCAGGTGAGGCCGGGGACGAGCATGCCGACCGTCTGGGTGCGACCCCGGGCAAGGCCGACCGCGCCGGCGCTCGGCGTGTAGCCGGTCGCCGCTATCACCTCACGCACGCGGATCGCCGTGGTCGCGTCGACGTCGCCCTTGTTGTTCAGAACGCGCGAGACGGTCGTCTTGCTCACCCGGGCTCGCCGGGCGACCTCGGCGATCGTGACACGCATGCAGGTCAGGATACGTTCACAGCGTCGTGTCGAGCACGATCTTCCCGCGAGTTCGCCCGGCCTCTCCGATCTCGTGGGCCCGCGCCGCCTCGGCCAGCGGCAGCACGGCGGCCACCTCGACCCGCAACGCGCCCTTCTCGATCAGCTCGGTGATCTGGTCGAGGCCGTGGTGGTCCGGCTCGACCAGCACCCACGTCTGGCGCACGCGGGCGGAGTGGTCGGCCGCGCCGCCGGGGATGGTCACCAGGAAACCGCCCGGGCGGAGCGTGGGGATCGAGCGTTCGGTGTAGTCGTCGCCGATCAGGTCGAGGACCACGTCGACGTCGCGGACGGCCGTGGCGAAGTCCGTGTTCTTGTAGTCGATCAGTTCGTCGGCGCCCAGGTCACGCAGGAAGTCGTGCTTGCCTTCGGTGGCAGTGCCGATCACGTACGCGCCCCGCGCCTTCGCGATCTGCACGGCCACGTGCCCGACGCCCCCGGCGGCCGCGTGGATCAGCACCCGCTGGCCGGGCTGGAGGTCGGCGGTCTCCACGAGCGCCTGCCACGCGGTGAGCGCGACCAGCGGCACGGCGGCCGCGTGGTGGTGGTCGAGGTTGACGGGCTTGCGGGCGAAGTGCCGCGACGGGGCGGTCACGTACTCGGCGTAGGTGCGGCCGGGGTGCGGGAAGCGCGGGAAGCCGTAGACCTCGTCGCCCACCTTGAACCGGTTGACGCCCGGCCCGACCTCCTCGACCACACCGGACACGTCCCAGCCGAGGATCATCGGGCCGCCGTCGTCGAACCGGCTGAACATGCCGCCGCCCGACCGGGTCTTCCAGTCGACCGGGTTGACCGAGGTGGCGTGCACCCGCACGAGCACCTCGGTGGGAATGGGCTCGGGACGGTCGACGTCGACCAGGTGAAGTACGTCGGGACCGCCGGGTCCGTCCTGCGAGATCGCGCGCATGGGTTCCTCTCCCTGTGGGGTGTCGGGTACAACCATGCCGAGATCGGTCACTTATCTCAATTAGGCACCTCAACGTGATATAGGTACCTGATGGGTACTACCTGCGACGTGCCGAAACCCGAAGACCGCGACGTCTACCTGAACAACTGCCCGTGCCGGGACGTGCTCGACCTGCTGGCGAACAAGTGGACGGCGCTCGCGATCGGCGCGCTGGAGGACGGTCCGAGGCGGTTCGGTGAGCTGCGCCGGAGGCTCGGCGGCATCAGCCAGAAGATGCTGACCCAGACCCTGCGCGAGCTGGAGCGCGACGGGATCGTGAGCCGCACGGTGTACCCGGTGGTCCCGATGCGGGTGGACTACGCGCTGACCGGCCTGGGCCGCAGCGTGGTGGAACCCCTGGCCGCCATCCGCCGCTGGTCCGAGGACAACATCCAGTACGTGCACGAGGCGCGGATCAGCTACGCGGAGAAGGCCGCCGCGCCTCTCGTGCCCGTCAGCTAGCCGGTACGACTCGCTGTCCAGACGGTACGACTCGCTGTCCGATCGGTACGACTCGCGGTCAGACGGCCACTTCCCGAGCCACCAGCCGGGGCAGCGGGGCGAGTCGGCCGTCCTCCAGGAGGCCGTGTTCGGCCAGTCGCCGGGCCACCGGCGCCGGTAGGCCGGCCGGGTCGCCTGCGCCGAGGGATTGGAACGCGGTCGCCGCTTCTGGGTCGGCGACCGCGAGTTCGCGGTAGCGGCCCAGCAGGCGGGCCCTCGGGTCGAGGTCGTCGACCGCCAGTTCGTTCAGCAGGTCCTGGTCCAGCCGCGCCCAGAAGTCCTCCAACGACAGCCCCGGGCTCTGGATCAGCACGGCTGCGGCCGCGCGGATGGCGAGCGGCAGGTGGTCGCAGCGTGACACGACCTCGGCGGCCAGCCACTCCGGCCGCAGCCGAGCGCGCCCGACCAACCGACCGAGCATCGCCACGGCCGCCGGCGGGTTCAGCCGACCGATGGCCACGCGGGCCGTCGCGTCGACCGCGGCGAGCGGCGAGTCCGCGGTGATCACGAAGGCGCACCCGGGATCGGACACCAGCAGCTGCCGCAGTTGCGCGGCCGTCGTGCAGTGGTCGACCACCACGAGCATCCGCCGCCCGGCCACCGACTCGCGCCACCTGGCGGCCGTCTCGGCCTCGAGCCCGGCGCTCGCCAGGTCGAGGTACAGCTGACCGTCGGGGAAACACCACGCCGCCTGGTGCGCGGCGAGCAGCGCCACGGCCGACTTGCCGGCGCCGGCCGGCCCGTGCACGACCACCACCCGCGGCCCGTTGCTCGCCACCTCGCTGGCCTCGCACAAGGTGGACACGACCGAGCGGACCTCGTCCGATCTGCTGACCAGCGGCGCCTGGTGCGGCAGCTGGCAGCGGGCGGTGATCGTGGTGGTCGGCGTCTCGGGTCGCGGCCTGGTCAGCAGCCCGCTGTCCCGGTTGAGCATCGCCGTGTGCAACTGCTGGAGTCGCGGTCCCGGTTCGAGGCCGAGGCCGTCGACCAGCCGGTTCCGCGCCTCGGTGAACGCCTCGAGGGCGGCCGCCACGTCGCCGCTGCGGTAGAGCGCGAGCATCAGCGCGGCCCAGCAGCGTTCCCGCAGCGGATGGTCGGTCACCAGCCGCCTGGCCACGCCCACCTGCTCGGCGTGCCTGCCGACCGCCAGTTCGGCCTCCAGCAGGTCCTCCTCGGCCAGCAGCCGCTGCTCGGCGAGCGCGTCGAGGTGACCGGCGAGCGCGCGGCGCGGCGGCAGGCCCTCACCCGCGTTGCCGCGCCACAGCGCGAGCGCCTGACGCAGGTGGGTGCGGGCACTGCCCGGCTCACCCTCGGCGAGCGCCCGCCTGCCGATCTCGGCGAGACGACCGAACACGTGCACGTCCAGCTCGTCCGGCGCGGTGGCCAGCATGTAGCCGCCGCTGCGCGAGACCAGCCGGTTGCGCGAGCCCTCGTCGAGGACGCGCCGCAGCGTCGTGGCGTACGTACGCACGTTGGACCGCGCGGACACCGGCGGACCGCCGTCCCACAGCACCTCGCCGAGGGCGTCGAACGAGACGACCTTGTTCGGTGCCAGCGCGAGCGCGGCCAGCATCAGACGCACCTTGGTCGACGCCAGATCGACGGACGCGCCGTCGTGGCAGAGCTCAACCGGACCCAGAAGCCGGTAGCGAATCCCCGCGAACGTCTCCATGGTGACTACCTCCCTGCTATCAGGGTGGGCAACGCCGCTAACAATCCACTAACACGGCCTGCGCGGTACCGTCCGGAGATGACCGTCGACGTGGTGCTGGCCGCCGGCGCGCGGCTCGGTGAGGGACCGGTGTGGGACGAGCGGACGAGCCGGCTGCGCTGGGTGGACATCCCGCGCGGGCGAGTGCACCGGTTCGATCCCGTGACCGGTGCCGACGAGTTCTTCGAGGTCGGCGAGGACGTCGGCACGGTCGCCGCGCGTCGCGACGGCGGCCTGGTACTCGCCACCCGCACGGGCCTCGTGACCTGCGCGGACGACGGTTCGGACCGGACGCTCCTGCACGCGCTGTCCACCGACCCGGTCGGGCGGAGCAACGACGGCAAGGCCGACCCGTGGGGCCGGTTCTGGGCGGGCACCATGGTCGAGGGGCCGGGCACGGGCGCGGCGCTCTACCGACTGGACCCGGACCGCGCACTGTCCACCATGGTCACCGGGGTGGCGTGCTCCAACGGGCTCGGCTGGTCGCTCGACGGCCGGACCATGTACTACATCGACACTCCCACCCACGGCGTCGACGCGTTCGACCACGACCCGTCGACCGGCGCGATCTCGGGCCGGCGGCGGCTGATCACGGTCGATCGGGGGTTCCCGGACGGGATGACGGTCGACGCGGACGGGTGTCTGTGGGTGGCGCTGTGGGATGGCTGGGGGTTGCAGCGGTTCTCGCCTTCCGGGGAGTTGCTGTCCACTGTGGAGGTTCCGGCGCAACGCGTTACCAGCTGCGCCTTCGGTGGCCCTGATCTGTCCACTTTGTACATCACGTCGGCTCGGGTGGGCCTGGATTCCCCCACGGAGCACGCGGGTTCGGTGTTCGCGTTCGACCCGGGCGTCATGGGACTGCCGGCGGGGGAGTGGGCCGGGTGAGTTGGCCGGCCCGGCTGCGTTCACGCGGTGAGGACCCCGACCCCCGGTTCAGTTTCGCGAACGAGCGGACGTTCCTCGCGTGGATCCGCACGTCGCTGGCGTTGCTGGCCGCGGGGATCGGGCTGGAGGCGTTCGCGCCGGAGTTGGCGGTGCCGGGTCTTCGCCAGGTGCTGGCCGGGTTGCTGGTGCTGTCGGGGATCGCGGTGAGCGCGTCCGCGTTCCGGCGCTGGTTGCGAAGCGAGGAGGCCATGCGCGAGCGGCGGCCGCTGCCCCCGCCGCGGGTGGCGCCGTGGCTGTCGTACGGGGTGGCGGGCGTGGCGCTGGCGGTGTTCGTGCTGCTGGTGGTGGCGAACCTGTGAGTTCCGGGGTGCCGAACGAGCGCACGTCGCTGGCGTGGGTCCGAACGGCGCTGGGCCTGGCCGGGTGCGCCCTGTTGGCAGGACGACTCGCGCAACTGCGGGACTCCCCGTGGGCGGTGGGTGCCGCGTTAGCGGCGGCCCTGCTGGCGGTGGGAGTGCTCGGCTGGTCCCACGACCGCTACCGCCGCGTACGCGCCGACGTCGCCATCCCAGCACTGGCCCTCACACTCGCGGTGGTGGTGCTCGGCGCCCTGGCCCTGACCCTGATCGCACTCCCGACGCCCTAAACCCCCCGCGAGTCTCCCTCCGCAGACACGCTTGTTGGCGTTTGGTGTCAGGTGGTGGGCGGTGCGAAACGCCAGTTCGGTGGTTCTGGGAGGGAGACTCGCGTGTCTTGGGAGGGAGACTCGCGTGTCTTGGGAGGGCGACTCGCGGAGGTTTAGGGGCGGAGGAACGGCTCCGTGAGGTGTGGGGTGGCCAGGTAGCCGCCCGCCGCCGCGGTTCGGGCCAGGAGGGCCTCGCGGGTCGCGCGGGCCTGGGGTTGGTCGTCCTCGTAGACGTAGGCCACCGACGGGGTGGCCAGTTGTACGGCGTGGACCAGGACGTCGCCCGTCACCACCACCTGCGTGCCGGCGCCGGACACCACCACCGACTGGTGGCCCGGCGTGTGGCCGGGAGTCGGTGTCACCGTCACCGTTTCGCCCGTCGGTGCGCGTGAGAGCACCACCTCGCCGTCGATCTCGGACAGTTGGCCCGCCGCGCGTAGGGGCGCCACCGCGTAGGACGCCAGGGGATCGGTCACCGCCAGCGCCTCCGCGCGTTGCAGCACGTACCGCGCGTTCGGGAACGTCGGCACGCCGTCGCGGACGGCCCAGCCACAGTGGTCGGTGTGCAGGTGGGTCAGCACCACCGTGTCGATGTCGGCGGGCGCCACACCGGCCGACGCCAGCTGGTCCGGCAGCGAACCCGGCACCGGCGCCCACGCGGCCGCCGGACTGCTCGCCGGGCCGATGCCCGTGTCCACGAGCGTCACGCGGTCACCCACGATCAGGAAACACCGGAAGTTCAGCCACCACCGGCCGTCGTCGCCGAAGGCCGCCGGGTCGAGTTCACGGGCCAGCGCCCACTCGGCTTCGGCAGCGGCGGGAAACGCATCGTTCCAGGCCAGAAAGGGCCCTCGGGCGTCGGTCAATGCGACGACCTCGAGCCGGCCGACCGTTTGGCGTGCCATTCACAACCTTCCCGGGCATTTTGTGGAAAGAGATCATGACCTTTCTCCGCCAGTAAATGGCGGCAGTGGGGAGTGACGTCGCTAACATTGCCGCCGTGGCAGCAACGGGCGCGACGCCGCGCCGTCGATTCAGACGCGGCGACAAGGTGGCGGAGGCGATCGCGCGCGACATCATCCGCCGGATCGGCGTGGACAGGCTGCCGCCGGGCACGCACCTCGCGCCCGAGGCGAAGATGCTGGAGGAGTACGGCGTCGGCCGCGGCTCGCTGCGCGAAGCGCTTCGGATTCTCGAGATCCACGGGCTGATCTCCATCAGGTCCGGGCCGCGCGGCGGCCCCACGGTCGACCAGGTACACACAGAGAATTTCGGCCGGATGTCGACTCTCTACTTCCAGATGGACGGCATGACGTTCGAGGAGCTGATCGAGGCCCGGTTGATCACCGAGCCGATGATGGCCAGGCTCGCGGCCGATCGCCGCGACGAACAGTTGGTGGCCGAGTTCGACCGGCTGGACAGCGAGGTGCCGACCGGCGAGGACGCCTACGTGCGTCACTGCGCGGAGTTCCACGAGCTGGTGGCGCTGGCGTCGGGCAACCGGATCCTGCGCCTTTTCGGGCAGTCCCTGGCCGACATCCTCAACGACCGGCTGAGTTCCGTCCTGTTTCCGAAGTCCCGCCGAGGTGACGTGGTGGCCGTGCACAAGGCGATCGCCAAGGCCATCTCCGCCGGCGACGCCGAACAGGCCGAGCAGTTGATGCGCGACCACATGGTGGAGTACGCGGCGTACGTCCGGCGCCGACATCCGAGTTTGATGCGTGAAGTCGTCGACTGGCGTTGATCCGACCGTCCATTCAGGAGTCCGGTGACCGACTTACCTTCCGACGCCGATCTGATCGCCGCCGTCCGGCTCGGCGACTCCCAGGCGTACGGACAGTTGTACGAACGACATCTCCCCGCGGCCAAACGGGCGGCGTCGTGTCTCGCGAAGGACGCGGCCGCCCGCGAGGACCTGGTGTCCGACGCGTTCGCGCGCGTGTTGTCCGCGTTGAAAGCAGGCAACGGCCCGCAGCGGGACTTCCGCCCGTACCTGCTGGTGACCTTGCGCAACACGGCCACCAGCATCTCGCGGGCCACCCACGAGTCGCTGTACGCGGAGGTCCCCGACCGTGCCGAGCTCGGCGATCCCGTGCTGGAGCGCTGGCACGCGTCGGCCGCCTCGGACGCGTTCGCCAGCCTGCCCGAACGCTGGCGAATGGTGTTGTGGCACACGGAGATCGAGGGCGAGTCACCGGCCACCATCGCCAAACGGCTCGGCCTGAGCCCGAACAGCGTGGCCGCACTCGCCTACCGCGCCCGCGAGGGTCTGCGGCAGGCGTACCTGAAGGCGCACCTTGCAGCGGTCGAGGAGAGCGACTGCCGTGCGACGGTCACGAAACTCGCCGGCTGGGTACGCAACAGCGGCCCGCTCGGCCGGCGCACGTCACGGCATCTTGCGTCCTGTTCGGACTGTCGCGGGCGGGCGGACACGTTGACCAGCGTGAACAACGAGCTGCGGGCGTCGGTGCTGCCGGTGCTGCTGCTGGTCGCGTACCTGCCGGCCCAGACGGGTCTGAAGGCGGCGGTCATGAAGTTCGCGGCGGCCGCCGTGGTGGCGGCCACCGCCGCGACCACCGTGTCGTCGACCCCGACGGTGGTCGCCGAGCCGCCCCTGCCGGTGCTGTCCGTCCCGGCGCGCGGGGTGGCCGAGGCGACCGTGGCGGTGCCGAGGACCGTCACGCGCTCGACCCCGCCACCCGCGCCGCCGACCGTCGCACCCTCCACCGCGACGACGGAGTTGGCGGTGCCCGTGACGACCACCGAGCAGGAGACCGAGCCCGCGACCACCACGACCCAGACCGAGCCGACGGCGAACGGGAACGGGAACGGCAACGGGAACGGGAACGGCAAGAACAAGGAGAAGAAGGACAAGGAGAAGAAGGACAAGGAGAAGAAGGACAAGGGCTGACACGCTGTCGGGACATGGCGACATGCGGTCGAGACATGGCGACATGCGGGCCGGACATGGCGACATGCGCGGGTCAGGGTGGTGCGGCCCGTGCCAGGAGGTAGCGGCGTTCCGGAACGGACGTCGTGACCCTGGCCGCCTCCAGGTACAGCGCCCGCGCGGCCGCCCGGTCACCCGCCTCGTCGAGCAGGTGGGCACGCACGGCCGTCACCCGGTACGGATCGGCGCCCGTCACCCGGTCCAACGCCGCCAGCGCGGCTGATGGCCCCCGCACCTTCAACACCGCCACCACCCGGTTCAGCGCGACGGCCGGATTGTCCGTGACGCCGGCCAACAGCCCGTACAACGCGAGGATCTGCGGCCAGTCGGTCTCCGAATCGCTCGGCGCCTCGTCGTGGACGGCCGCGATCGCCGCCTGCAGCAGGAACGGCCCGAACCGCGCGGTGGCCGCGAGCGACGACGACACCAGCGCCGCCCCTTCGGCGATCAGAGCGGTGTCCCAACGCGACCGGTCCTGTTCGGCCATGGTCACCAACTCACCAGCAGGACCCGTACGCGCCGGCCGGCGCGCGTCGGTGAGCAGCAGGAGCGCCAGCAGCCCCGCCACCTCGTGGTCGTCGGGCAGCAGCCGGTGCAGTTCCCGCGCGAGACGGATCGCCTCGGCCGTCAGCTCGACCCGCTGCAGGTCCGGGCCGCTGGTGCTCGAGTAACCCTCGTTGAAGATCAGGTACAGCACGTGGAGCACGGCCCGCACCCGCTCGTCGCGCTCGGCGTCGGTAGGCATCCGGAAACCGCGCCGGGCCGACCTTCCGCTTCGCCCGGGTGATCCGCTTGGCCATGGTGGCCTCGGGCACCAGGAACGCCCGCGCGATCTCCTGCGTCGTCAGGCCGCCGACCGCCCGCAGCGTCAACGGGATCTGCGCGCCCGGCGTGAGGTCGGGGTGACAGCACAGGAACAGCAGCGTGAGCGTGTCGTCGCCGGCCGGTCCACGCGGCGCGTCGGCGGCGGGCGCCACGAACTGGTCGCGCGGCACCCGGGTGCCCTCGGTCTCCTCCCGGCGCCGCCGCGCGATCTCGGCACGCAGGTGGTCGGTCATCCGCCGGTGCGCGACGCGGACGAGCCACCCGTGCGGGTTGTCCGGCCACCCGTCCCTCGGCCACTGCACGGACGCGTCCAGCATGGCCTCCTGCACGGCGTCCTCGGCCGCGCCGAAGTCGCCGAACCGCCGGACCAGCGCACCGAGGACCTGCGGCGCCAACCGACGCAGCAGGTCCTCGATCCGCCGATCAGGCATCGCCCGAGAGATCCATGATCGGCCGAACCTCCACGGTGTCGCCGACCGAGTCCGCCACCCGCGCGGCGATCTCCAGCGCCCGGTCGTGGCTCTCGCAGTCGAGGATCGCGTAGCTGACCAGCACCTCTTTGGTCTCCGCGTACGGGCCGTCGGTGGCCACCACGCCGTCGGCGCCCTTGCGCAGGGTCTTCGTGTGCGACGGGTCGGCCAGCCCCTCGGTGGCCACGAACTCGCCCGACTCGGTCAGCTCCTTGCCGAGCTGCTCGTAGAAGTCGCAGGCCTGCTGGACGGACTCGGGCATCGGGGCGCCCGGGTCCCACTCCGCCGTCATCTTCTCCCAGGCCTCGACGTTCGTGTACGCGAGCATCATGTACTTCATCTCGTCACTCCTCGGTTCGCGGGAGCCCGTCGGGCCCCGTGTCGTTCACCTGTCGGAGCAGGCGCCGCCGCATGGACATCGCCGCCCGGAAAAGTTTCTTCGAGCGATGCTGTCCATCCCGGCCGGGCAGCTTCGACCTCAGCGCGAACGGTCCCGATCGAGAGGAAACACCATGCGACGCCTCGCCGCACTGCTGATCGCTCTGCTCGGCCTGGCCCTGATCACGCCGAGCGCCGCTGCCGACCGCCGCCCCACCGGGCCACAGACCCACGAAGGCGTCATCGACGGCGCCGAGTTCCTGGTCGAAGTGCCCGGCAACTGGAACGGCACGCTCGTGCTCTACACCCACGGCTACTACCTGGAGGCCTGGCCGCCGGAGGAGGTCATGCTCGCCACCGCGCCGGGGACCGAGGAATGGCTGCTCGCCAACGGTTACGCGCTCGCCGCGTCCAACTTCGCCAACCCGTTCGGGTTCGCCGTGGAGGACGGGCTGCGTGACCAGGTCGCCCTGCTCAACTGGTTCTCCGAGCACGTCGGCGAGCCGCGGCGGGTCCTGTCCAGCGGCATGTCCCAGGGCGGCGGCATCGCCATCCTGCTGGCCGAACGTCACCCCCGCCTGTTCGACGGCTTGCTCGCCACCTGTTCGGAGTTCGACCTCAACGGCTCATGGAACACCGGCCTCGACGTCAACTTCGCCACCCGCACGCTGCTCACCGACGACGACACCATCGAGCTGGTCCGGCCGACGAACGCCGCTGCCTCGGTCGCCGCGCTGAGTGCGGGGATCGCCGGCGCCCGCGACGACGCGGCGGGTCAGGCCACGGCTTGCCCTCATCGGCGCGCTCGGCAACATCTCCCCGTGGGCGGACGCGCACGAGCCGGCGCCCACCGACCTCGATACGCGGATCCAGCACATGGCCAACTGGATCGACGGTGCCTACACCCAGGGCATCGGGCCGGTGGGCCGCGTCGACCTCGAGCGCCGGGCCGGCGGCAACCCGTCGTGGAACGTCGGCGTCGACTACGCCCGCCAGCTGGCGAAGTCCGAGTACCGCCACCTGGTCGTGCGGGCCTACGCGAGGGCCGGGCCTCGATCTGCACGCCGACCTCGCCCAGTTGGCCGCCGCGCCCCGGATCGCGCCGGATCGCCAGGCCGCTGAAGTACATGTCCCGGTACGGCATCGCGAAGGCCACCAACCCGGTCCCGACCCTGACGCTGCACAACACGCTCGACGGTGGCGCGCTCGTCGACCAGGTCGGGTGGTATGCCGACCAGGTCGACCGGTTCGGCAACCCGGGCAAGCTCCGCCACGCGTACGTCAACCGCGGTGGCCACTGCGCGGTCAGCGCGGCGGAGGAGATCACCGCGTTGCGTGCGGTCGAGCGGCGAGCCGAGACCGGCCGCTGGGGTGACACCCGCCCCGGTCGGCTGAACCAGGCGGCCGGCGGGTTCGCCCCGGAGTACCACGTGGTGAAGGACCTGTTCACCTGGGAGGACGAGCAGATGCCGCCGGCGTTCGTGGAGTTCGAACCGCCGACGTTCCTGCGGCCGTCCAGGTAGGAATCCCCAGCGACAGCCCGCCGATGCGAAAGTTTCGGCGGGCTGTCGCGCATCCTATGGGTGGACGGATCATCAGGAAAGCCTTTTCCTAGGGGTGTCCGTCGGTTTACGCTCCGAAACGGATGACGGGAGCATGCCGATGGATCGACGTGACTTCTTGCGGGTCTCCGGAACCACGGTGGCCGCCGGATACCTGACGACCGCGGGCGACGCCACCGCGGAAGGGCAGCGGTGGCACCGGCTCTGGCGGGAGTACCTGGCCACCCCGGACACCCACCCGCGGATCCCGAACGTGTCCTACGCGGGCTACCACCGCGGCGAGGACCGGCTGCCGAGACCGCGGGTCCGGGTCTCCGTCACGGGTTTCGGCGCGGTCGGCGACGGACGGACCGACTGCACGGCGGCGTTCAACGCGGCCGTCGAGGCGGCCGGCCGGGCGGGCGGTGGTGCGGTGTACATCCCGCCGGGGGAGTACCTGCTCACGAACATCGTGTGGGTGCACCAGAGCAACGTGGTGCTGCGCGGCGCCGGCCGCGGGCGGACGACGTTGGTGTTCGACCAGCCGCTGGCCACCGCGTACCGGCCCTCGGCGCGCGGCGAGTGGTCGTGGTCGGGCGGTCTCGTCTGGTTCATCCCGCGCGAGGTGCGTGAGGGCCTGGAGGAGCGGAACTTCCAGGGCAACGAGGGGTGGATCGACAACCGCCACCTGGCCGACGTGACCGCACCCGTCCGCCGTGGCACGCGGCGGATCCCCGTGTCGGATCCCGGCGCGTTCCGCGCTGGTGATGATGTGTTGCTGCTGGCCGACAACACGGTCGACAACAGCCTGCTCGCCCACCTGTCCGGGGACGTGCCGGGCACCGCCGCCTATCCGTGGGCCACGGCGGCGCGCCGGCTGCGCCCGGAGTTGACCGACTGGGTGCTGGCCGAGAACTTCGCGAGCTACCGCTTTCCCGTGCGGGTGCGGAAGGTGGAGCGGGACGCCATCGTGCTCGCGCAGCCGCTCAAGATCGACCTGCGACCGGGCTGGGCGCCGCGGTTCGCCACGCTCGGCCCGGTGGTGCGCGAGTCGGGCATCGAGGACCTGACCATCCGGATGCGGGAGATCGCGCAGGTCGCCCACCACCTCGACCCCGGGTTCAACGGCCCCCACTTCCAGGCGGCGCTGAACTGCTGGGTCCGCGACGTCGACCTGTGGCACAGCGACAACGGGTTCGGCACCACCACCGCCAAGGGCGTGACGTTCACGGGCGTGCGGGTGGGCGGCCGGGCGAGACACCACACGTTCATCTGCCGCGTCCAGACCCACGACCTGCTGGTGGACGACTTCGAGATCGCGAAGGCCACCACGCCCGTCGGCCAGGGCGCGGCGCACCACGGGATCAACACCGAGGGGTTCGGCTCGGGCAACGTCTGGTCGAACGGGGTCATGGAGGGCACGTTCGACTCGCACCGGGCGCTGCCGTTCGAGAGCGTGCGCACGGCCATCACCGTCACGAACAACGGCGGCGTCGGCGGTGCCGGCGACGCCGGACCACGGTGGGGCGCCCGGTTCTGCCACTGGAACATCGAGGTGCTCGGCGGGCGGTCGCACGCCATCCGGTTGGAGGAGAACGCGCCCTACAGCGCGATGGTGGGCGTGCGCGGCACCACGGGACCGACCGACCACCCGAAGGACTTCGCCGGTGAGCTGTTCACCGAGCTGTCCGAGGTGGACGGAGATCTGCTACCGGCCAACCTGTACGAGGCGCAGTTGCGCGCCCGGCTGCGTGGCCACTCATGAGTCCACTGTGGAATTCCCAATGGAGGGAACGCAAAATGCGCAACAGGATCCTGCCGGCGCTCGGCGTCGTGCTGATCGCCGCGTTGGCCTGCGGGGCACCGGAGGAGAACGCGCCCGCGGCGAACGCGCCGAGCACGGTGCCGGAGAAGCCGTCGGCGCCGGTCGAGCTGAACGTCCTGGACGTGGCCGGCAACCTGCAGCTCACGCAGGGCATGATCGACGAGTTCGTGCAGAAGAACCCGGACATCGTGAGCGCGGTCAACTACACGAAGGCCACCGCGCCGGAGATGCCCGGCAAGCTGCTGGCCGAGCAGCGCGGCGGCGAGTCCCAGACGCACCTGGTGCTCACCGGGACCGACGGTCTGGCGTCGGTGATCGAGCAGGAGCTGGTGCTGGAACTGTTGCCGGACTTCGAGTCGCGGTTCCCGAAGCTGGAGGAGAACTACCTGCCGGCCGCCGCCGACATGCAGGAACTGGCGCAGGGACAGGGGATCACGGTCACGTTCTACCCGTCCGGTCCGCTGCTCGAGTACGACCCGAACATCGTGGCCGACCCGCCGACGTCGCCCGAGGAACTGCTGGAGTGGGCGAAGGCCAACCCCGGCAAGTTCCAGTACGCGCAGCCGGCCAACTCCGGTCCCGGTAGGACGTTCCTCATGGGACTGCCGTACCTGTTGGGGGACAGCGATCCCAAGGACCCGGAGAACGGGTGGGACAGGACCTGGGAGTTCCTGGCGGAGTTGGGCCAGTACGTGGACTACTACCCCAAGGGCACCACGGACACCATGAAGAACCTGGCCAACGGCACGGTGAACATGGTCGCCACCACCACCGGCTGGGACATCAACCCGCGCGTGCTCGGCACGGTGCCGGCCCACATGGAGGTGACCACCATGGAGGGCTTCCACTGGGTCACCGACGCGCACTACGCGGTGGTGCCGCGCGGGGTGTCCGAGGACGTGCTGTCGGCGAACCTCGCGCTCATCGAGTGGATGTTGCAGCCCGACCAGCAGGCGAAGGCCTACGACAAGGGCTACTTCTACCCGGGCCCGGCGGTCAAGGACGTCACCATCGACATGGCGCCGCAGGAGTCCCAGGACGCGATCGAGCAGTTCGGGCGTGACGAGTACGAGTCGCTGATCGCGGACAACCCGCAGGAGACGTCGCTGCCGGCCGAGGCGCAGGTGGCCGCGTTCCAACGCTGGGACCGCGAGATCGGCAGCGGGAAGACCCGGTGAACGTCGAGCGTTTCGCGGAACTGGAACTGTCCGGGGTGCGGCGCGAGTTCGGTACCCACGTGGCGCTGCGCGACCTGGACCTGACCATCAAGGGCGGCGAGTTCGTGGCGCTGCTCGGGCCGTCCGGCTGCGGCAAGTCCACGGCGCTGAACTGTCTGGCCGGGCTGCTGCCGTTGTCCGGCGGCGAGATCCTCATGGACGGCAAGCGGATCGACACGCTGCCGCCGGAGAAGCGCGGATTCGGCATGGTGTTCCAGAACTACGCGTTGTTTCCACACATGTCGGTGCGCCGCAACGTCGAGTTCGGACTGTCCATGCGGCGGGTCGGCAAGGCCGACCGTGTCGCGCGCGTGGACGAGGCGTTGCGGCTGGTCCAGTTGACCGAGCACGCGCACAAGTTCCCGGCGCAGCTGTCCGGCGGGCAGCAGCAGCGGGTGGCCATCGCGCGCGCCATCGTGTTGGAGCCGCGGCTGGTGCTCATGGACGAGCCACTGTCCAACCTGGACGCCTCGCTGCGGCTCGACATGCGCACGGAGATCCGGCGCCTGCACCAGTCGCTCGGACTGACCACCGTGTACGTGACGCACGACCAGGAGGAGGCGCTCGCGCTGGCCGACCGGCTGGTGGTGCTACGCGACGGACTGGTGCAACAGGTCGGCTCGCCCGAGGAGGTGTACGCCCACCCGGCGAACCGGTACGTGGCGTCGTTCATGGGGTACCGCAACATGTTCCCGGTCGCGGTGACCACTTCGGACGGAGCGGGCGTCCGGGTGTCGGGCACCGGGGTCGAGCTGTCGGGCGTGAACCGCGACGGTCTCCGCGAGGGGGCGGCGGTCGCGGCCATCCGCCCGGCCGACTTCGAGGTGGTCGCCTCAGCGGGGGTGAACACCGTGACGGCCGAGGTGGAGATCGTGGAGTACCACGGCCGCGAGCAGGCGGTCCAGGCCGTCCTCCCCGGCGGCGAGGCCCTCCACGTACGCACGGAAAGCCGCCTCGCCCCGGGCGACAAGGTGACGTTGCACGTGCCACCCGACCGGGTCCTGGTGTTCGCCCCATGACCGCCGGACGAGTCGTACCGTTTCGACCGCGAGTCGGCGAGTCGCGTCACGCAGGTTCGGGGGCCCGGCGCCCGAAACGTACGACTCGCTGTCGAAAGCGTACGACTCGCGGGGTGGTGGCATGAGTCTCACGGTGGAGCGCGTTCCCTCACAGAAGCCCGGGCTCAAGCACCGGTTGGCCGAGCGCGGGATCGACCGGGTGCTGTTGCTCCTGGTGCCCGGGCTGGTGTTCGTGGTGGCGTTGTTCGCCTACCCGGTCCTGTACGGACTCCAGTTGTCGTTCCAGCCGGAGGAGGGCGGCGGGCCGTTCGCGAACTACGAGAAGTTCTTCGGCGACCCGTACCTGCGGGACACCATCTGGATCACGCTGCGGCTCGCCATCCCGGCCGCGCTGATCAACGTGCTCGCGTCGATCCCCATCGCCTACCGGATGCGCGGGAGGTTCCGTGGCAAGCGGTTGCTCACCACGATCCTCGTCATCCCGATCACGCTCGGCACGGTGCTCACGGCCGAGGGGCTGATCCAGTACCTCGGCCCGGTCGGCTGGTTCAACAAGATCATCATGGCGATCGGGTTGTCCGACGAGCCGCTCCGCTTGGTGCACAACTACTGGGGTGTGCTGTTCTCGCTGATCATCACGGGCTTCCCGTTCGCGTTCCTGTTGACACTGTCCTATCTGTCCGGCATCGACCCGTCACTCGAGCAGGCGGCGGCCACGCTGGGTGCCGACTGGCGGCGGCGGTTCCGCTACATCACGCTGCCGCTGCTCGCGCCGGGCCTCGCGATCACGTTCTGTCTCACGTTCGTGCTGGCGTTCTCGGTGTTCCCGTCGGCGTACCTGGTGGGCCTGCCGCAGGGGGAGACCCGGGTGATCTCCATCGCCGCGTACGAGTCGGCGTTCCGCGACACCGACTACCCGCTCGGCTCGGCCATCGCGATGATCATGGCGGTGGTGATGCTCGCGGTGATCGGGCTGGTGCTGCTGTGGCGGTCCCGGCTCTACCGCGGCGCGACGGGAGGCAAGGGATGAGGAAGTCTCTCGTGGGCAGCCCCGGCGCCTGGGTGGTCTGGGGCCTGGTGGCGTTCTTCCTGATCAACCTGGTGGGGCTGGTCGCCTCGGTGGTGGTGAACTCGTTCGCCACGCAGTGGTTCGGCACCTGGTGGCCGAACGGGCTGACGGCCGCCTGGTACTCGACCGCGTGGAGCGAGCTGAACCTGCTGGACGTGCTGCTGGTGACCGTGCAGGTGGCGGTCGCCGTGGTGGTGCTGTCCGTCGCGATCGGTGTGCCGACCGCGTACGCGTTGGCGCGGCGGAACTTCCCGGGCAAGAAGCTCGTGATGGTGATGTTCCTGCTGCCGATCCTCATGCCGCCCATGACATACGGCATTCCCCTCGCGACCGTCCTGTACAAGTTCGACCTCGCCGGAAGTATCACCGGGGTGATCGTGGCGAACCTGGTGCCGTGCGTGCCGTTCGTGGTGATGACCATGACGCCGTTCATCGAGCAGATCGACCCGAAGATCGAGGCGGCCGCACGCATGTGCGGTGCCAACACGGCCGCCGTGTTCGGCCGGGTGCTGGCCCCGCTGCTCATCCCGGGCATCCTGGCCGCGTCGATCCTCGTGCTCGTGCGGACGGTCGGGATGTTCGAGCTGACGTTCCTCACGGCCGGGCCGGGCAGCCAGACGCTGGTGGTGTCGCTGTACGAGTCGATGTTCTCGGCGGGCATCCGGGCGCAGCAGGCGGTGGACGCCATGGCGGTCATCTACACGGGATCGATGCTCGTGTTGCTGGTGATAGCGCTACGGTTCGTGAACCCGACACAGCTGGTGACCAGGTTGAAGGAGCCCACTTGACGCAACGAATCCTGCTGACCGGTGCCGCGGGTATGGTCGGCACGTTCCTGCGCCCCCGGCTCGCGGCCGACGGGCGGGTGCTGCGGCTGCTCGACCAGGTCCCGATCGAGCCAGGGGACGGGGTGGAGACGGTCGTGGGATCGGTCACCGACCTGGCGGCCATGCGGGCCGCGTGCTCCGATGTGGACGCTGTCATCCACCTGGGAGGGTTGAGTCGCGAGGGGTCCTGGAAGGACATTCTCGAGACCAACATCCACGGCACGTACACGGTTCTGGAGGCCGCCAGGCACGCAGGCGTGGAACGGGTGATCTTCGCGAGCAGCAACCACGCGGTCGGCTTCCACCGCGACTACGGCGGTCCCGCGCCGGACTACCTTTTCCCGCAACCGGACACGTACTACGGCGTGAGCAAGGTGACGGGCGAGGCGCTCGGCAGCCTGTACCACGACCGCTACGGGCTGGCGGTGATCTGCGTGCGGATCGGCACGTGCGTGGAGCGGCCGACCACCGAACGGATGCTGGGCACGTGGCTGTCGCCGGACGACTGCGGCCGGCTGATGGAGGCGGCGATCTCCGTGCCACGGCCGGGTTTCCGGGTGGTCTGGGGTTCGTCGGCGAACACTCGCGGGCGGTACTCGTTGGGTGAGGCACGCGCCATGGGCTATTCCCCGCAGGACGATTCGGAACGCTACGCGGACGACGTGTCCCCGGCCGACGAGTTGGAGAAGACCTTCCTGGGCGGGGAGTTCTGCTCACCCGACCTGGACGCCTCATGAGGATCACCGGTCACGCGTACCCGTGGGACGTGTTGGGCGATCCGGACTTCGCCTCCCGGGTGATCGAGTCCGGTGTGGACACCGTGGCGCTGGCGGCCGCGTACCACTCGACCCGCGCGGCCACCCCGCTGCACCCGCGCCACCAGCTGATCGACGCCCGGTACGCGGCGCTGTACCGGCCGGTGCGGGACGTGGTGTGGAGTGGTCGTGAGCTGTCGCCCCGCGAGCCGGACTGGATGCCGACGCCGGACTCGTTCGGGGTGGCGGCGGCCGAGCTGCGGGCGGCGGGCCTTCGCGTGTCGGCGTGGATCGTGTTGACGCACAACAGCGGGCTGGGCGCCGAGGGACTGTCGGTGGTGAACTGCTTCGGCGAGCGGTACCGGTACGCGCTGTGCCCGGCGCGGCCGGAGGTGCGGGAGTACGCGGCGCTGCTGGCGGGTGAGGCGGTGGCCGGCGCCGAGGTGGACGCCGTATCGCTGGAGGCGTGCGGCCAGCTGGGCCTGACACACCTGTCGCACCACGAGAAGACCGACGGCGCGTTCTCCCCGATGGCCGCCCGGTGGCTGTCGGTGTGCTGCTGCCCGGCGTGCCGGTCCGCCTGGTCGGCGCGCGGCCTGGACCCGGAGGAAGTGGTGGACACCCTGCGCGCGGCGGTGCACGCGGAGGCACACGGCCAGGTGGGTGAGGTCCCGATGTCCCCCGAACTGCTGGGCACGCGACAGGAGTCGACGGACGCCCTGCGGGCCGCGGTCCTGGCCCATCTGGCGACGTATGTCCCGGACGTCCCGGTCACCCTGCACGCCCACCCCGACCCGTGGGCGACGGGCGCCTCACCGGGCCTGACCCCGACCGCGGCGGCCGACGTGGCGGCGCTGGTGGTCCCGGCGTGGCCCACAACGCGGGCGAGCGCGGATCTGGTGGCCGCGGCCGTCGAGACGGGCCGGGACGTGGACGCGTACGTGACGGTCCTGCCGCCGACGGACCCGGCCGAATTCCCGACGCACGTGACCCGTCTGCGCGATGCGGGAGCGACGGGGCTGAGCCTGTACCACCTGGGCCTGGCGCCGAGTTGGCGTCAGCCCCTGCTAGGCGTTCGCCCGGCCTAGGCGTTCGGCCGCCTGCGCGCGGACCTCCACGATGCACACCGGTGGGTCCTCGTACAGGGCCTCCCACCGGGCGTTGTGCGCCGCCACCCACAGGCCGGCCGCCCACGCGACCTCCCGTTCCTCCGCCGTGAACCGGCGCCCCCGGAGGTCCTGGTAGGCCGCGAGGAACGCGGCGGAGCTGTCGACCGGCGCCAGTGTCGTGGGCGATCCGCTGGAGAACGATCCGCTCGCCGCGCCCGCCTGTGCCGCCTCCGGCAGCCACGCCAGGCTGTCCCAGTCGTGCACCGCCCACACCTCCCCGTCGCGCCACCGGAGGTTCTGCGCCTCGAAGTCCGCGTGGCCCAGCACGCACGGCAGGTCGGCGGCCAGCAGTCGCTTGCGGGCCCGCTCGGCCGCGTCGACCACGAACCCCGGCACCGTGCTCTGGTCGCGTTCGTCGAGGAACCCGATGGCCGGCCACACCCCGGAACCCGGGTGGTCCCACCGCGCCCAGCGCGGGTTCGGCAGCGGCGGCACGACCGTCACGTCGGCCAGTTCGGCCATGAGCCGGGCGAACACCTCCGCGTACCGCACGGCGATCTCCGGCGAGTCGCCACGCAGCACCGCACCGCCGGGCCGGGACTCCTCGGCGTGCACGGCCAACGCACCCACGCGGACCGAGGGCGTGATCGGGCGGGGACACGGAAGTCCCCGCTCGGCCAACCGGGTCTGCGCGGCGAGACACGACTCGACGCGGCCGTCGTCCTCCCGCGCCTTCACCACCACCTCGCGGCCGTCGGCCAACCGCAGCCCGAACACCGCCGACACCGACCGTCGCTCGAACAGCACCGCCACCGGCTCGTGCCCCAGGTGGCGCACACACCAGGCCGGCAGCCAGTCGTCCACGGTCATGGAACTGACGGTGCCATGTGCGATGCTCGCGCGGTGGAACTGGAGGCGCACCGGGTCGAGTTGACCGGCTACTGCTACCGCATGCTCGGCTCGGGGTTCGAGGCCGAGGACGCCGTGCAGGAGACCATGGTGCGGGCCTGGCGCGCCGACCACGACCCGGCGCGCGGGTCCCTGCGCACCTGGCTCTACGCGATCGCCACGAACGTCTGCCTCGACATGCTCCGCAGCGCCCAGAGGCGGGCCCGGACCATGGACCTCGGGCCGGCTTCCGACCCCGGGCCGGACATCGGGGCGCCCCTGCCCGAGTCGGCCTTCGTGCGGCCCATGCCCGACTTCCGGGTGCTGGACCCGGCCGACGTCGCCACCCGGCGGGAGTCCGTGCGGCTCGCGTTCGTGGCCGCGTTGCAGCACCTGCCGGCGCGCCAGCGGGCCGTGCTGATCCTGCGTGACGTGCTCCACTGGCACGCCGACGAGGTGGCCGCGCTGCTCGACACGACGGCCACGGCCGTCCACAGCGCACTGCGCCGAGCCCGCGCCACCATCCGCACACCCGCGCCCACCGACCCCCTCGACGACGAGCACCGCGCCCTGCTCGACCGCTACGTCGACGCCTTCGAACGCTACGACGTCGCCACCCTCACCGCGCTCCTGCACGAGGACGCGACCATGGACATGCCGCCGTTCGCCTGGTGGCTGCGGGGCCGTAAGGACATCGGCGCCGCGCTCGCCGCCGGCGACGGCACCTGTATCGGGCACCGGCTGGTGCCCACCACGATCAACGGGCGCGGGGCGTTCGGGCAGTACGACGTCGAGGGGAAGCCGTTCGCGCTCGTCACGGTCGAGTCGTCCGGCGGGCTGATCGTGGCCGTGACCACCTACCTCGATCTGGCCGACAGGTTCGAGTACTTCGGCCTACCGGCGACATACTCCTCGGCCACCTGAAGCGTGAGGTCGATGACCTGCCTGGCCAACGGCGACAGCGTGCGGCCCGCCTGCCAACCCAGGTAGATCTCGCGCGGGGCGATCGCCGGGTCCGGCTGGTGCGTGCACAGGATCTCGTCGCCCTCGGGGATGTCCAGCGACAGCAGGGGCACCACGGCCAGCCCCAGGCCTGCCCGGACCATGGACAACACGCCGCGGTTGTCGGCCGTGCGGAACACGATCCTCGGCGCGATTCCCGCCTCGGCGTACATCCGCTCCACGCGCCTCTGGTCGCAGATCGGGGGCTGGGCCACCATCGGTGCCCCATGCAGCGCGGCCAGCGGCACCGGCCCGTCCGGCAGGTCACCGCGCCTGGCGACCACCACGTACGGATCGTCCAGCACCTTGATCTGCTCGACTTCGCCGCCGAGCAGGCCGTCGAAGAACACCAGGTCCAGGTTGTCTGTCGGGGGCGGGTCGGTCTCGTCCTCGACCAGCCGGATGTCGGCTGCCGGGTGCGCGGCGCGGACCTGCCGCACCACCGACGGCAGGATCGTGTTGGTCATGCTCTGGAAGGTGCCGATGTCCACCCGACCCTCGCCCGCCTTGAACCGCTCCACCGCGTCAGCGGCGGCCGACGCGCGGTCGAGCAGGTCGCGGCCGTGTGCGAGCACCACCTCGCCGAGCGGGGTGAGCCGCACCGGCCTGGGGCCGCCGGGCCGGTCGAACACCGCGCCGCCGACGGCCTTCTCGAGCGCCGCGACCTGCTGGCTCACGGCGGACTGGGTGTAGCCGAGCCGTCCGGCCGCCCGGCCGAACGTCCCCTCCTCGGCCACCGCGTGGAGGGTCGCCAGGTGCCGCAGATCGAAAGTCACCGGCACAGTCTATTAGCACCGCTGATCAGATCGAGTAGAATCTATCGCTTTTGTTAATGGTGAGGTCTCCTTAACGTTCTCCCCATGACCACCGCGAACTACCTGCGACTCGGCGCCACGGCCGCGCTGTGGGGCTCGAGCTTCCTGTGGATCAAGTACGCGCTCCACGGCTTCTCGCCGCTGCAGATCGCGTTGATCCGCGTCGCGCTCGGCGCCGTCGTGCTCGTCGTGGTTCTCCGCGGGATGGGCCTTCGGTTGCCCGCCGACCGCACGATCTGGCGGCACCTCGCGGTCATCGGCCTGTTCGGTACGGCCATCCCGTTCGTACTGTTCGGCATCGGCGAGCGGACGGTCGACTCGAGCATCGCCGGGATCGCCAACGCGACGACGCCACTGTGGGCGGTCGTGCTCGGCTACCTGACCAACGCGGAGCCGACCACCCGACGCAGGCTGGCCGGCATCGGCCTCGGGTTCGCCGGCACGGTCATCGTCCTCGCGCCGTGGAACGGTGCCGGGCCCGACCTCGGTGGGATGGCCGCCTGCCTCGGCGCGGCCGCGAGTTACGCGGTGTCGCTGACCTATCTCGCCCGCCACCTGCACAACCGGGGGCTCGCCCCGGTCGCGCTCAGCAGTGGGCAGCTGGTGACCGCCACGGTCTGGCTGACGCTGGCCGTGCCGGTGTCCGGTACCTCGGCCATCACGCCACGGTTCGACGCACTGGTCGCCCTCGGGGTTCTCGGCCTGTTCGGTACGGGGCTCGCGTTCCTCATCTTCTTCCGGCTGATCGCCGACGTCGGCCCGACCATGGCGTCGACCGTCACCTACCTCATGCCGATCGTCGCCGTCGCACTCGGCACGGCCGTGCTCGGCGAACCACTGCACCCGTCACTCCTGCTCGGCTCGGCGGTCGTCCTGACCGGCATCTGGCTGACCAGGGCACCCGCACTCACCACCGTGAACGGAGAACGATCATGACCGCGAACTGCGCACTCTGGCTGCCGATCTTCGACGGCCTGGCCGATCCGCGCCTCGTCGCCCGTCTCGCCGCCGAGGCGGAGGAGGCCGGCTGGTCCGGGATGTACGTCTGGGACCACGTCCGCTGGCGCGAGCCGGTGACGCGGGTGGCCGACCCGTGGATCACCCTGACCGCGATCGCCACGGCCACCGAACGCCTACGGTTCGGCCCCATGGTGTCGGCCATCGCCCGACGCAGGCCGGCCAAGCTGGCCCGCGAGACGGCCACGCTCGACCTGCTCAGCGACGGCCGTCTCACCCTCGGCGTCGGCCTCGGCTCCGACCGCTTCGCCGGCGAGTTCTCCCGCACGGGCGAGGAGGTGGACGACCGGGTCCGGGCGCGCAAGCTGGACGAGACGCTCGAGATCCTGGCCGCCGCGTGGTCCGGCGAGACCGTGCACCACCACGGCGAGCACTACACGATCGACGGGATCCAGTTCCTGCCCCGCCCGGTGCAGCGGCCCGGCGTTCCCGTGTGGGCGGCGGGTTTCCCCGGCAAGCAGCGGCCGATGCGCCGCGCCGCGCGCCTGGACGGGTTCTTCCCGGTCAACCTCAGCTCACCCGACGAGTTCGCGGAGGCCGTGGCCAAGGTCGACGCCCTGCGCGAGGACCGCGACCGGCCGTTCGACTACGTGGCGGAGGTCGCCCCCGGCGAGGACGTCACGCGATACCAGGACGCGACCTGGTGCCTCACGAACTTCGATCCCGAGAAGATCTCCGTGGACCACGTGCGCGGCGTGCTCCGCGACGGGCCGGCGGTGCGGTCATGACCGAGCGGATGATCAGGGCGAACGGCGTGGACCTGTGCATCGAGACCTTCGGTGACCCGGCGGACCCGGCGATCCTGCTGATCCACGGTGCCTGCGCGTCGATGCTGTGGTGGGAGAGCGAACTGTGCGCGGCCATCGCCGCACGCGGCCGGTTCGTCGTCCGCTACGACCAACGAGACACCGGCCGTTCGGTCAACTACCCGCCCGGGCAACCCGGGTACGGCGCGTCCGACCTGGCTCGCGACGCGGTCGGCATCCTCGACGTGCTGGGCGTCGAGCGTGCGCACGTGGTGGGCCGGTCGATGGGCGGGGGCATCGCGCTGGCCGTCGGCCTCGACCACGCCGACCGGGTCACCGCGTTGACTTTCGTGACCACCAGCCCCGGCGGCAGGGCGGCCGGTGGAGACTTGCCGCCGGCCGACCTGCCGTACGTCGAACCCGGCGCCGACGTCGTCGAGAACCTGGTGGCCGACATGCGGGCCTACGCCGGCGGCTCACCCCACTTCGACGAGCCGGCCACGCGCTTGTTGGCCGCGGAGGACGTCGCGAGGACCACGAACATGGCCTCCATCACCAACCACTTCCACATGGACTTCGACGCGCCGGCGACCGGCGGGTTCGGCGACGTCCGGGTGCCCACGCTCGTGGTGCACGGCGACATGGACCCCGCGTTCCCCCTGCCCCACGGCGAAGCACTGCGCGACGCGATCCCCGGCGCCCGGCTTCTGGTCCTCGAGGCGACGGGTCACGAGGTGCCGCGCTTCCACTGGGACACGTTCACCGACCACCTGACCGACGACTTTCCCGCGCCCGCGTCGTAGTACCTGACATGAGTATCGAACCGAGAGTGGAACACCGCGCCGCGCAGCCGACCGCCGGCATCCGGATGCGGGCGACGCTGGCCGAGTGGGGCGAGGTCAACGCACTGGGGCCCGAGGTGCTGACGTGGCTGGCCGCGCAGGGCAGTGGCCCGGTCGGCGCCCCGTACTACCGGTACCGGGTGATCGGGAGCTTCGAGGACAAGTTCGACGTGGAGGTCGGCTACCCGGTGGCCACCCCGATCACGGGCGACGACCGGGTCCTGGCCGGCGCCATGCCGGCCGGCGACTACGTGGTGGCCGACCACGTGGGACACCCGGACAGCATCGCCCAGTCGCACCTGGCGCTGGTCGCGTGGGCCGAGGAGCAGGGCATCGTGCTGGCCAAGGACGGCGAGGTGTGGCAGACGATGTTCGAGTCGTACCAGACCAACCCGGACGACGAGCCGGACCCGACCAAGTGGCGGACCGAACTGGTG
The DNA here is from genome assembly GCA_963825445.1 of uncultured Actinomycetota bacterium. Classification (GTDB taxonomy): domain Bacteria; phylum Actinomycetota; class Actinomycetes; order Mycobacteriales; family Pseudonocardiaceae; genus Actinophytocola. The sequence goes on along the minus strand of CAWGTM010000011.1, from coordinate 54,790 downwards.
TATTTGACCAGATGACCATTGCGCGGAGTGCGAACACTCACGTTCAGTTGTGAACATGAGTGTTCACACCCCGCGCAACTAGTACACGTCCAAAAAACGTGACGCACTCAGAGCCTGCGCGCCGCGTACTCCTTGTTCTGGCGCGAGGCGGCCGTGCCGAGGTACGCGTGCTTCGACATGTCGACCGAGTAGCGGCTGGCCGGGGGAGTCCGGCCGAGGGCCTCGGCCATGGCGCGCACGTGGTGGGGGGCGGCGCCGCAGCAGATGCCGAAGTAGCGCACCCCCGCCTCGGCCGCCTGGCGGGTGAACTCCGCGATCTCGTAGCGGCTGCACGTGAACGGGTCCAGGGCCGCGGGGAACGGGGCGGTCGGGCCTGGGTAGTCGGGATCGCGCAGGGACTGGAACGTCGGCTGTTCCTCGGAGGTGCGGTACGGCACCGGCAGTGCCGCCACCGGGACGTCGACCGCCTCCACCAAAGGTGCCAGCAGCGGCAGCATGGTGGTCGGGCCGCGGTTGCAGTTCAGGCCGACGACATCGGCGCCGGCGCCCGCCAGTTGCTTCATGGCCTCGGTCATCGGCAGGTCCTCGCGCGTGCGGGCCGTCCGGTCGGCCACCAGCGTGACCACCGACGGCAGCCCGGCCTCGCGGATCAGCTCCAGTGCGATCAGCGCCTCGCCGACGTGGCGGATGGTCTCGGCGATCACGAAGTCGACGCCGGCCTCCACGGCCCAGCCGATCTGCTCGGCGTACATGGCCCGGACGCTCGCGTGCGTGGCCGGGTCGTCGGGGTCGTAGATGTTCGTGTTGCACACGTTGCCGGCCAGCAGCGTGCCCGTGGCCCTGGCCACCGCGGCGGCCAGCGTGAGTGCCTGCTTGTTCAGCGGCTCCAGCAGGTCTTCCTTGCCGATGAACCGCAGCTTCTCGCGGTGCGCGTAGTAGGTGAACGCCTCGACGATGTCGGTGCCGGCGTGCACGAACTCCTCGTGCAGGCCGGTCACGCGGTCGGGGTGCTCTAGCACGACCTCGGGCACGAACGCCCCGGCCTGCAGGTAGCCCCGCCGCTCCAGCTCGAAGCCGTAGCCCTCGGCGCAGATCACCGGGCCATCGGCGAGCCGCTCCAGCAGCCCTTCGGTCATCGTCGCCCCTCCGCTTCGTTGATCTCCACGAGCACTCCGGCCGCGCGGGCGGCCGCTCCCGCCAGCTCCTCGGCCACCCGGGCGTCGCCCAGCAGGTTCGGGTTGCCGCCGGCCGCGAGGCCCTGTGCGAGGCCGGCGACCTCGGTGGCCAGCGCGGCGATCTCACGCGGCACGTCGGTGGCCGCGACCATCGCCTCGGCCCGCTGGCCACGGGGTGCGGCGAGCACCGCAGAGTATGCCGCCGCATCCTCGTCCGCCAGTGCGGCGAGCCTCGCGCGCAGCTGGTCCGCGCGGTCGGCCGGCTGGCCGCTGAACCGCGCGGCCATGGCCACGAGCGCGGCGGCCGACGCGGCGGCCATGGCGGCCACCGCCCCGCCGCCCGGTGCCGGTGTGCGGGCCGCCACCTCGTTCTGGAACTCCCCGACGGTGAGGTCGGCCAGTGTCACGACAGCCCCACGATCTCGCCGTGCTCGTCGATGTCGATCCGCGTGGCGGCCGGCGACGCGCCGAGGCCCGGCATCGTGCGCATGTCACCGCAGATCGGGTACACGAATCCGGCGCCCACGGACGCGCGGACCTCGCGTACGGGCAGCGTCCAGCCGGTCGGCGCGCCCAGCAGCTTCGGGTCGGACGAGATCGACAGGTGCGTCTTCGCCATGCAGATGGGCAGCTCGCCGAAGCCGTTGCGCTCGTAGTTGTCGAGCTGCTTGCGGGCGGTCGGCGTGTAGCTGACGCCGTCGGCGCCGTACACCTTCTTGGCGATGGTCTCGATCTTCTCCCGCAGCGGGGCCTCCGACGGGTACAGCAGCTGGAACTCGCTCGGCTCGTCGGCCGCCTCGGCCACCGCCTCCGCCAGCTCGGTGGCGCCGGCGCCGCCGTCGGAGAAGTGGGTGCTCACCGCGACGCGAGCGCCCATCTCCTCGGCGATCTCGCGGATCACCGCGTGCTCGGAGGCGTAGTCGCCGGGGAACGCGTTGATCGCGACGACCGGGGAGACGCCGTGCATCCGCAGGTTCTCGATCTGCTTGCGCAGGTTGGCCGCACCGGCGTGGACGTCGTCCGGGTTCTCGGCCAGCAGGTCCTCGGGCAGCGGCTTACCGGCGACGATCTTGAACTTGCCGGAGTGCGCCTTGAGCGCGCGGACGGTCGCCACGAGAACGGCCGCGTCCGGGGCCTCGCCCGACACCCGGCACTTGATGTTGAAGAACCGCTCGGCGCCCATGTCCGCGCCGAAGCCCGCCTCGGTGATCAGGTAGTCGCCGGTGCGCAGGCCGATGAGGTCGGCCACCACCGAGGAGTTGCCGGTCGCGATGTTGCCGAACGGGCCACAGTGGACCAGCACGGGCGTGTTCTCGATGGTCTGCATGAGGTTCGGCTTGATGGCCTCGCGCAGGAGCACGGTCATGGCGCCTGCCGTGTCCAGTTGCTCGGCCGTCACCGGGTCGCCGTCAGCGGTGTAACCCACGACGATGCGGCCGAGCCGCTTGCGCAGGTCGTCGAGGCCGGTGGTGAGCGCGAGTGCGGCCATCACCTCGGACGCGGCCGTGATGTCGAAGCCCGTCTGCCGGGGGATGCCGTCGGCGCGGGCGCCGAGCCCGACCACCACGTTGCGCAGGGCGCGGTCGTTCATGTCCATCACGCGGCGCCAGGTGATCTCGCGCTCGTCCAGGCCGAGCGCGTTGCCCTGGTGGAGGTGGTTGTCGACCATGGCGGACAGGAGGTTGTGCGCGGCGGTGACCGCGTGCATGTCGCCCGTCAGGTGCAGGTTGAGCAGCTCCATGGGGACGACCTGGCTGTAGCCGCCGCCCGCCGCGCCGCCCTTGATACCCAGCGTCGGGCCCATGGACGGCTGCCGGATCGCGACGGTCGCCTGCTTGCCCAGATGCTTGAACCCCTGGCCGAGGCCCACGGTGGTGGTGGTCTTGCCCTCGCCGAGCGGGGTGGGAGTGATGGCGCTGACCAGCACGTACTTGGCGCGGGGCGCATCCGCCAGTTCGTCGATCGCGCCCAGCCCGATCTTCATGACGTCCCGGCCGTACGGCTCGAGCAGCTGGGGCGGCAACCCCATGTCACCGGCGATGTCCTCGATGGGCTTGAGCTTCGCGCCGCGCGCGATCTCCAGGTCGGACGGGAAGGCCATGGATGACTCCTCGGATGCTCGGAGCGGGGTCGCCACTGGAACGTCGATGCCGTACGCGTTGCCGTACACCGTGCCGCAGAGTCAATCAGGGCACCGCGCCGGTGCGTGGCCCGGCGCCGACGGTACCTCAAGTTGTTGCGAGGCGCGCGCAGCGTTGCGCATGAAGGAACAACCTACGTATCGATACGGCAAAGACGACGCCCCGAAGGAGCCGCCGCCCTCATGATGACCAGTCCCGTCGCGCATGGTGACCGTTCCGGTCGTGCATGGTGACCGTTCCGGTCGTGCATGGTCGTGTTCGCCGAACGCTCGCCTGATGGCGACCTCCACGAGGTGACCGGGCCGAGCCACCGGCGTACGGGAGCTGACCTCCCGGCGCGCCTCTTCGCGAAGAAGCTAGCTCACAGACGATGACGACGTCGCGGGTCGGTCCGAGGCTCGCGATGAGGTTCTGGAAGTCCGCACAAATATCCCGTTGCGCAATGGTCAAGAGTCGTTGACCATTGCTCGCGTGCCTACCGATGATCCTCCCGAGACGTTCCACGTCACCACTGACGACCAGCTGCGCGCCGTCTCCAGTCTCACGCGCCACCGAATCATGGCCGTGCTCCGCTTCGAGCCCGCGACGATCACGCAGATCGCCGAGCGGGTGGGTCTTGCGAAGGGGAGTTCCAGCTATCACGTGCGGCTGCTGGAGCGGGCCGGTTTGGTGAAGGTGGTACGGACGCGGAAGGTGCGGGGTGTCACCGAGCGGTACTACGCGATGGCCGCGCGGTCGATCGTGCTGCCGGATCCGGGCGAGGGAGGGCCGGATGTGCTGATGCGGCATGCGGTGGCGGACCTGGAGGCGTCGCCGGTGGATGGCGAGCGGCACGTACGGATGGCGCATCTGCGGCTCAACGAGGAGCAGTTCGCGCAGCTGGGGGCGCGGCTGCAGGCACTGGCGGACGAGTACCGGGAGCTGTCCGATCCGTCGCTGCCGGACGCGTCGCTCGTCTTCGCGCTGTTCCACCCGGCACCGCGCGCCCAGGTCAAGGGGAGCGCCAAGTGACCTCGGACGTTCGGAAGTTGCCGGCCGGGTTCGGACGGCTGTGGACCGCGCAGACGGTGTCCTCGCTCGGTGACGGGGTGTCGCATGCCGCGCTGCCGCTGATCGCGTTGATGGTGACGCGGGATCCGATGGCGCTCGCCGTCGTCACGGCCGCGGGGACGCTGCCGTGGCTGCTCTTCGGAGTGCTCGGCGGTGCGCTGGTGGACCGCTGGGACCGTCGGCGCACGATGTGGGTCGCGGACGCGGCGCGTGCGGTGCTGCTCGCGATACCGGCGGCGGCGGCCGTGCTCGACGTACTGAGCATTCCGCTGCTCGCGGCCGTCGCCTTCCTGCTCGGCCTCGGTGGACTCTTCTTCGATACGGCCGCCACGGCCTATCTGCCAGATCTACTCGGCCGCGACCCCGCACTCCTGGAGCGCGCCAACTCTCGCTTGCGCGGAGCCCAGACCGCCATGTCCGGCTTCGCGGGGCCGCCTGCGGGCAGTGCGCTGCTCGCACTCGGGCGGGCGGTTCCGCTGCTCGCCGACGCGGTGTCGTTCATGCTCTCCGCACTGCTCGTACGCACGCTGCCCGCCATGCCCCGGCCCGTGCCGGAGGTCCGCGAGTCGCTGCTGCGGCAGGCGCGGGCCGGGGCCTCGTACGTCTTCCGGGACCGGTTGCTGCTCGGGCTCGCGCTCCGCCCGGCAGTCGGGAACGTCGCCTTCCTCGCCGTGGAGACCGTCCTCGCCCTCTTCGCGCACGACCGCCTCGGCATCGACACCTACGGCTTCGGTCTGCTCCTCACGGCGGAGGCCACCGGCGGCCTGCTCGGCGCGGGCATCGCCTCCTACCTTGGCCGACGACTCGGCACCGGCACCGCACTGACCTGCACAGCCGCCGTCGAAGGGCTTGCGATCCTGGGCCTTGCCGCTGCCACGAACCCGTACGTGGCCGGGCTGGCGCTCGCCGTTTGCGGGGCAGGCATGGGCGCCACGATGGTGCTCGGGCCCTCCCTCCGGCAGGCGATCGTCCCGGCCCACCTCATGGGCCGGGTCGCCTCCACCTCCCGCATGCTGGCCATGTGCGCCGCCCCCATCGGGGCCTTCCTCGGCGGCTGGCTGGCCACCAACTACGACATCCGCACCCCGCTCTACACCGCCGCCGCCCTCCTCCTGGCGATGACCGCCATCACGGCATCCATGACCAGCAACCGCCGGGTCGAAGCAGCGCTGCGTGCCGCAGCCCCGCCCGGTCCAGATCACCCGGCATCCAAGGAACCCGCCCAGGAGAGTGCACCCGACTTGGCGTGACGCCTGCCGTGAAGACGCCGTCGCCGGGGATCAGGCTGGTTGGCGGAGTCGTTCCGCCGCTCTTGCCGCCAGTGGGTCCAGTTCCGTGCCGCCCTCGTCGATGTACGCGAGCAGCGCCGCCAGCATGCGGGCCTCCCAGAACTGACGCATGTGGTCCGCTATGCGCGAGGCCGCACTGTCCGATGGGATGTGCGTGAACTGGATGGCGATCTCGTTCGCCAGCCTGACCTGTGGTGGGAGCGACATGTCAGTGACCCGCCACCGGGACGGAGACCCGCTCGGCCAGGTGGGCCACCGACTGCTTGCCCGGCATCAGCCCGACCTGCACGGCGGTCACCTTGTACTCCGGGCAGTTGGTCGCCCAGTCGGAGTGCTCGGTGGTCACCACGTTGGCGCCGGTCACCGGGTGGTGGAACGTCGTGTACACGACCCCGACCGGCATCCGCTCGGACAGTCGGGCCCGAAGCGACGTCTGGCCGACCCGCGACGCGAGTGTGACCTCGTCGCCGTCGTTGATGCCCCGCACCTCGGCGTCGTGGGGGTGGATCTCGAGGATGTCCTCGGGGTGCCACGTCACGTTCGCCGTGCGCCGGGTCTGCGCGCCCACGTTGTACTGCGACAGGATCCGGCCGGTGGTGAGGATGAGCGGGTACTTGCGGGTGCTGCGTTCCTTGGTGGGCACGTAGTTCGTCGGCATGAACCGGCCCTTGCCCCGCACGAAACCGTTCTCGTGCATGATCGGCGTGCCCTCGGGCGCGTTCTCGTTGCACGGCCACTGCACGCTGCCGACCTTGTCCAGCAACTCGAACGACACCCCGCTGAACGTCGGCGTGGTCAGCGCGATCTCGTCCATGATCTGGCTGGTCGAGTCGTAGTGCATCGGGTAGCCCATGGCCTGCGCGATCTCCGCCACGATCTGCCACTCGTGCTTGCCGGTCTTCGGCTTCATCACCGGACGCACCCGGTTGATCCGCCGCTCGGCGTTCGTGAACGTGCCGTCCTTCTCGAGGAACGACGTGCCCGGCAGGAAGACGTGCGCGAACTTGGCCGTCTCGTTGACGAACAGGTCCTGCACGACCAGCAACTCGAGTGACTCGAGCGCCTTGAACACGTGCGCGGTGTTCGGGTCGGACTGCGCGATGTCCTCACCGTGCACGAAAAGCGCCTTGAAGGTGCCGTCGATGGCGGCGTCGAACATGTTGGGGATGCGCAGACCCGGCTCCGGCAGGATCGGCGTGCCCCACAACTGCTGGTAGATCTCCCGCACGTCGTCGTCGGACACGTGCCGGTAGCCGGGCAGCTCGTGCGGGAACGAGCCCATGTCGCAGCTGCCCTGCACGTTGTTCTGCCCGCGCAACGGGTTCACGCCCACGCCGTCGCGGCCGATGTTGCCGGTGGCCATCGCGAGGTTCGCCATGCCCATGACCATCGTGGAGCCCTGGCTGTGCTCGGTGACGCCGAGGCCGTAGTAGATGGCCGCGTTGCCGCCGGTCGCGTACAGCCGCGCCGCGCCGCGTACGTCGGCGGCCGGCACACCCGTGATCTCCTCGAGCGCCTCCGGGCTGTTCTCCGGCTGCGCCACGTACGACGACCACTCGTCGAAGTCCTCGCAGCGGTCGGTCACGAACTCCTGGTCCACCAGGCCCTCGGTGACGATCACGTGTGCCATGGCGTTGACCATCGCGACGTTCGTGCCCGGTGCGAGCGGCAGGTGGTAGTCGGCCTGGATGTGCGGCGAGCGCACCAGGTCGATCTGCCGGGGGTCGAGCACGATGAGCTTCGCGCCCTTGCGCAGGCGCTGCTTCATCCGCGACCCGAAGACCGGGTGCGCGTCGGTCGGGTTGGCGCCGATCACCACGATCACGTCGGCCTGGTCGACCGACTTGAAGTCCTGCGTTCCGGCCGACGTGCCGAACGTCTGCTTCAGGCCGTAACCCGTGGGGGAGTGGCAGACCCGCGCGCACGTGTCGACGTTGTTGTTGCCGAACGCCGCCCGGATCATCTTCTGGACCGCGTAGACCTCCTCGTTCGTGCACCGCGAGGAGGTGATGCCGCCGATCGACGTGATGCCGTGCCTCTCCTGGATGTCCCGCATCTTCAAGGCGACCGTGGTGATGGCCTCCTCCCACGAGACCTCGCGCCACGGGTCGCTGATCCTGTCCCGCACCATGGGGCTCATGACCCGGTCCGGGTGCGACGCGTAGCCGAACGCGAACCGGCCCTTCACGCAGCTGTGGCCCTCGTTCGCGCCGCCGTCCTTGTACGGCACCATCCGGACGAGCTCATCACCGCGGAGCTCGGCCTTGAACGAACACCCGACGCCGCAGTACGCGCACGTGGTGATCACGCTGCGGTTGGGCATGCCCAGGTCCACAACGGACTTCTCCTCCAGTGTCGCGGTCGGGCAGGCCTGCACGCAGGCGCCGCACGAGACACAGTCGGACTCCAGGAAGTTCAGCCCGCCGGTGGAGACCTTCGAGTCGAAGCCGCGGCCCTCGATGGTCAGCGCGAACGTGCCCTGGATCTCGTCGCAGGCCCGCACACAGCGCGAGCAGGCGATGCACTTGCTGGCGTCGAAGTCGAAGTACGGGTTCGACGTGTCCTTGGGCGCGTCCAGGTGGTTCTCACCCTCGCCGACGCCGTAGCGGACGTTGCGCAGCCCGACCACGCCGGACATGTCCTGCAACTCGCAGTCACCGTTGGCCGAGCAGGTGAGACAGTCGAGCGGGTGGTCGGAGATGTACAGCTCCATGACACCCCGCCGCAGCTTCTCGAGCTTCGGGGTCTGCGTCTTCACGGTCATGCCCGGCCGGCACGGCGTGGTGCACGACGCGGGCGTGCCGCGCACGCCGTCGATCTCCACGAGGCAGAGCCGGCACGAGCCGAACGCCTCGAGCGAGTCGGTGGCGCACAGTTTCGGCACGTCGACGCCGGCCATCGCCGCGGCACGCATGACGGAGGTTCCCTCCGGCACGGCGACCGTGATGCCGTCGACCTCCACGTCGACCGTGGCCTCGCCCTTGCGGGCGGGCGTACCCAGATCGGGTTCCTTGAGCAAACTCATGAGTGACTCCCCGCTGGTCCGAACGTCGGCATGGGCAGTGGTGTACTTCGGTGGAAGTCCTCGCCGAAGTGCTTGACGGCGCTGCGCACGGGCATCGGCGTGAGGCCGCCCATCGCGCACAGCGAGCCGTCGGTCATCAGCTCGCACAGGTCCTCGAGCAGGACCAGGTTCTCGTCGACGTCGGTCCCGGCGATGATCTTGTCGATCGTCTCCTTGCCACGGACCGCGCCGACCCGGCACGGGGTGCACTTGCCGCACGACTCCACGGCACAGAACTCCATGGCGAACCGGGCCATGGACGCCATGTCGACCGTGTCGTCGAAGACCACGATCCCGCCGTGGCCGACCATGGCGCCGGCCGCCGCGAACTCCTCGTAGTCCATCTTCAGGTCGAACTGGTCGACCGGCAGGTACGCGCCCAGCGGGCCGCCGACCTGCACCGCGCGGATCGGACGCCCAGTGCGGGTGCCGCCGCCGTAGCTGTTCACCAGCTCGCCCAGCGTGATGCCGAACGGCGCCTCCACAATGCCGCCGCGTGCGATGTTGCCGCCCAGCTGGAATACCTGGGTGCCGCGGCTGCGGCCCACGCCGAAGCCCTGGAACTCGGCCGCGCCGTCGGCCAGGATCATGGGGACCGAGCCGAGCGTGAGCACGTTGTTCACGACCGTCGGCTTGCCGAACAGGCCTTCGAGCGCGGGGATCGGCGGCTTCGCGCGGACCATCCCGCGCTTGCCCTCGAGGCTGTCGAGCATCGAGGTTTCCTCGCCGCAGATGTACGCACCCGCGCCGACCCGCACGTCGAGGTCGAACTTCGTGTCGGTGCCGAGGATCGACTCGCCCAGCCAGTTGTGCGCGTAGGCGATCTCGATCGGCGCGTCGCATGGTGGCGACGGCGTCCGGATATTCGGAGCGGATGTAGATGAAGCCCTCGGTGGCGTCGACCGCGTACGCGGCGATCGTCATGCCCTCGATGAGGGTGAACGGGTCGCCCTCCATGAGCATGCGGTCGGCGAACGTGCCGCTGTCGCCCTCGTCGGCGTTGCAGCAGATGAACTTCACGTCGGCCTGGGCGCCGAGCACGGTCTTCCACTTGATGCCGGCCGGGAAGCCCGCGCCGCCGCGACCGCGCAGGCCTGACTCCGTGACCTCCTCGACCACCTGCTCACGGGTCATGTCCAGGGCCTTGCGCAGGCCCTTCATACCGCCGTGCGCCTCGTAGTCCAGCGCCGACACCGGGTCGACCACGCCGACCCGGCCGAACGTGATGCGGCGCTGGTCGCGCAGCCATTCGATCTCGTCGGTCAGGCCGAGGCTGTGGTCGGTGTCGGCGCCGTCGAGCATGCCGTCCGCCACCAGGTCGGCGACCTCGTCCGGCGCGACCGGGCCGTAGGCCACGCGGCCGCGCTCGGTCTCCACCTCGACCATCGGCTCCAGCCAGAGCAGGCCGCGCGAGCCGTTGCGCACCACGCGGACCTCGCGGCCGGCGACCGTGGCGGCGTTCACGACGGCGTTCGCCACCTCGTCGGCGCCGACGCTGCGTGCGGCCGAGTCACGGGGGACGTAGATGGTCACCCTGTCTTCCATACTGTATGCACTCTCAGTCATGCGCGAACCGTCCGATCGTTCGGGGAGGCGTTCGCCACGAGCGCGTCGAACCGCTTGGCGTCGACCCGGCCGCTGACCTTGCCGTTGACCTCGACGGTCGGGCCGAGCGCGCAGTTGCCGAAACAGAAGACCTGCTCGAGGGTGGCCGAGCGGTCCGGCGCGCTGGCGCCGACGTCCGTGTTCAGCGTGCGCTTCGCGTGCTCCACGAGTTCGTCGGCGCCGGCCGCCTTGCAGGCCTCGGCGCGGCAGATGCGCACCAGCGTTCCGGCGGCCGGAGTCTCGCGGAAGTCGTGATAGAAGCTGATCACCCCGTGGACCTCGGCCCGGGAGAGGTTCAGTTCGTCGGCCAGGATCGGGGCGACCGACGGGTCGACGTAGCCGAACTCGGCCTGGATGTCGTGCAGGATCGGCAGTAGCGCGCCCCGATCAGCTCGGTGTGCGGCGACCGCCGAACGCACCCGCTGTTCCAAGGGCGACCCGCCCGCCATTGCGCCGGGTTTCATATGTCGACCATCGCAGGCCGCGTTGTCGCAGGTCAAAGCACTAGTTCTTATGTGGTGAGAACTCCTGTTTATCAATCCTGCCCGGTCGCTAATCACCCAGTAGAGTGAACTCGCTGTGACTGAATCGCAACGCTGCGAGAGGAGAGTCATGCGCGTCCGCGTGCTCGCCGTGACGGTTGTCCTGGTGGCGGCCGTGACCGGTGGAGTTGCCCAGGCCGGGGAATCGTTCGGAGTACCGGGTGAACCGACGGAAGTGACCGGCGGGCTGACCATCCCGTGGGCCATCTCGTGGCTGCCCGACGGACAGTCGGCGCTTGTCACCGAACGGGACAGTTTTCGGGTCTCACTGGTGACCCGCGACGGCGTTGTCACCGATGTCGGGACGGTGCCGCAGGGCCAGCCGGGCGGTGAGGGCGGCCTGATGGGTGTTGCGGTGTCACCTACCTGGGACGGCGAGGTGAACACCGATGTTCACTTCATGCACACAGGTGCCGAAGGAAACCGCGTGGCGCGGATGTCGTTCGACGGCACGACCCTGACCGCCTACACGACCGTGGTCGACGGCATCGCGCGAGCGGGCATCCACAACGGCGGACGGCTGGCATACGGCCCGGACGGTTTTCTGTACGCGACCGCGGGCGACGCCGGCAACACCGACCTCGCCCAGGACCAGAACTCGTTGAACGGCAAGATCCTGCGGTTCACCACGACCGGCGAGCCGGCCCCGGGCAATCCTTTTGGGACGATCGTCTACAGCATGGGCCACCGCAACCCGCAGGGCCTGGCGTGGGACTCGGCCGGGCGCCTGTGGTCGGCCGAACTGGGTCAGAACACGTTCGACGAACTGAACCTCATCGAGGCGGGCGGCAACTACGGCTGGCCGATCTGCGAGGGCACCTGCGACGACGCGCGGTTCACCAACCCGAAGGCCACCTGGACGACGGCCGAGGCCTCCCCGAGCGGCCTGGCCATCGTCGGCGACACGGCCTTCATGGGCGCCCTGCGCGGCCAACGGTTGTGGCGCATCGAACTGGCGGGCACGGAAACGGGCGAGATCACGTCCCACTTCGCCGGCACATACGGCCGCATGCGCGCGGTAACCCCCGTCCCCGGCGAGAACGCCGTGTGGATCAGCACAGCCAACGGCAACGGCGAGGATCGAATCCTGCGCTCGGAGATCACCGGGTAACCGCGGCCTACGCCGCCACCCGACCGGCGCGTCGGAACGGCCACGGCGCGGACCCGGACCCTGCGCTCAGCGGGTAGCCGCAGCGTGCATCGCCACGCGCGCCACCGGGTGTGCGGCGTTGCCGGTTGTTGGGCGAAGACCGTGTGGATCAGTGCGGCGGCGAGCGGTTTCTGGTTCGGTGGTCAGCGCGTGGCGGCGGCGTGCAGGGCGGCTCGGGCCGCGGCGACGGCTGGGTGTGTGGCGGTGCCGCGTCGGTAGGCCAGGTGGGTGCGTCGGCGGGTGGGTAGGGGCGTCAGCGCGACGGCCGGGACGGGTGCGAGGCCGAGTTCCGGGACGAACGCCACGCCCTGGCCTGCGGCGACCAGGGCCAGGACCGTGCCGAAGTCGTCCGCGTGGTGGCGGATCCTCGGGGTGAAGCCGGCCGCCTGGCAGGCGCGGACGGTCATGGTGTGGCAGAGCGTGCCCGGGGTGCCGGCGATCCACGGCTCGTCGCGGCGGGTGGCGAGCGGCGCGCTGGTTCGGGCGGCCAGGTACACGGTCTCCTCGAGCAGCGGCTCGGTGTCCAGGGCCGGGTCGGGTTCGGCCGGCACGTAGTCGTACTCCTGCACCAAGGCCACGTCGAGGGTCGCGGCGCGCAGGGCCGCCGGCACGGTGACCGGGTCCAGTTCCGTCACCGTCAGCTCCAGGCCCGGGTGGTCGCGGCTCAGCGACACGAGCGCGGGGGAGAGGATCGTGCGGACGGCCGTGGGGAACGCCCCGATCCGCAGCGTGCCCGTGACCCCGGCGCGGCGCCCGGCGAGGTCAGCCCCCGCCTGTTCCAGCACCGCGAGGATGGTCTCCGTGTGGTCGACGAGTGTGCGGGCGGCGGGGGTCAGGACCACGCGGCGGCCGGTCCGCTCCAGGAGTGGCACCCCCGCCTCACGTTCGAGTGCCGTCAACTGCTGGGAGACCGCCGACGGGGTGTAGGCGAGTGCCTCGGCCACCGCGGCGATCGTGTGGCGGTGGGCGAGTTCGCGGAGGAGCCGCAGCTTGCGGACGTCGAGCATCAGTTCAGCTTATGCTTGTCGGAACAAACGTGAACTGGACCTGACGCATGAGCAGCGCCAGGCTCGGCCTATGACACTCGCCGGCCTGTTCGTCCCGCTGATCACCCCCTTCACCGCGGGGGCCGTCGCCTTCGACGCGCTCGAAGGCCTCGCCCATTCGGTACTGGACGACGGCGCCGCGGGCATCGTCGCGTTGGGCACGACCGCCGAGGTCGCGACCCTGACGTCTGACGAACGCCGCCGGGTCCTGGACGTCTGCGCCGGCGTCTGCGGGGAACGCGGCGTCCCGCTGATCGCGGGCGCCGGCTCGAACTCCACGGCCGACTCGGCCGACGCACTGGCGGCCCTCGACCCCAGCCGCGTGACCGCCGCGCTGGCGGTCGTCCCGTACTACACGCGCCCGTCGGAAGCGGGCGTGCTGGCCCACTTCCGCGCGCTGGCCGCCGCGAGCACGGTGCCGCTGGTCGTCTACAACATCCCGTACCGCACGGGCCAGGTGCTGGGCATCGACACCCTGCGCAGCCTCGCCGCCCTGCCGAACGTGATCGGCTTCAAGCACGCGGTGGGCGGCGTCGACGCCACGACCATCGCCCTGCTGAACGACCCCGAGGTGGCGGTTCTGGCGGGCGACGACCTGTTCGCCGCACCACTGCTGGCACTGGGCGCCCCGGGCGCGATCCTCGCCTCGGCCCACGTGGCGACCGGGCACTTCGCCGCGCTGGTCGACGCCTGGCGCCACGGCCCGCTGGCGACAGCCAGGGAGTTGAGCCACCGCCTCGCCACGCTGTCCGCCGCGCTGTTCGCCGAACCCAACCCGGTGGTGGTCAAGGCGGTCCTGGCCGCGCAGGGCCGCATCCCCAGCCCGGCCGTCCGCCTCCCACTGCTACCCGCGAGCACCGCCGCGACCGACAACGCGCTCGAGTTCGCGAGTCGTACCGAACCGACAGCGAGTCGTACCCAACCGGCGGCTTCCTGATCCTGCCGCCGGTCGAAACGGTACGACTCGCTGTCGAAAACGTACGACTCGCCGGGGGTTAGGCCACCGGCTGAGTCTCCGCGAGCCCGGCCAACGCCTGCGGCAACGGCCCCTGGTGCAGGACGCCCAGTCGCTGGGTCGCCCGCGTCAGCGCGACGTACAGCTCGGCCGCCCCGCGCGGCCCGTCCGCCAGGATCCGATCCGGATCCACCACCAGGACGGCGTCGAACTCCAGGCCCTTCGTCTCCGAGGCCGGCACCGTGCCGGGCACGCCGGGCGGCCCGATCACCACGCTCGTGCCCTCGCGGTCGGCCTCGGAACGCACGAACTCCTCGATCGCGGCCGGCAGCGACGCGGCCGTGACCTCACGGGACCACGGCCGCACACCGGAAGCGCGGACAGACTCCGGCGGCTTCACGTCCGGCGCGAACTCCGCCAGCACGGCGGCCGCCACGGCCATGATCTCCGCCGGCGTCCGGTAGTTCACGGTCAGCGACCGGTACACCCACCGGCCCGGCACGTACGGCTCCAGCATCGTGTCCCACGACGTGGCACCCGCCGGCGACCGGCGCTGCGCCAGGTCGCCGACCACGGTGAACGACCGGCCTGGACAACGGCGCATCAGCACCCGCCAGTCCATTTCGGACAGTTCCTGCGCCTCGTCGACCACCACGTGCCGGTAGGTCCAGTCGCGGTCGGCCGCCGCGCGTTCGGCCAGCTCACGCGTGTCCTGAACGTTGAACCGATCCGCCAGATCCTCCGCGTAGATCAGGTTCGCGGCCACCAGCCCGATGTCCTCGTCCAGCTCCTCGCGGTCCAGCTTCATCATGTCCATCACGCGGTCCGCGAACTCGGCCTCGGCCTTGCGCTCCTGCTCGACCGCCGCCTCGGCCACCTGCTCGGCCGCCTTGTCGCGGCCGAGCAGGTCGACCAGCTCGTCGAGCAGCGGCACGTCCGACACCGTCCACGCGGCACCGTCGGCCCGCCGAAGCACCGGGTCGATGTCGGGCGACGTGAACAGCGGCGCCAACAGGGTTTCCGGCGTCAGGATCGGCCACAGTTCCTCGATCGTGGCGGTGAACGTCTCGTCGACCGCCAGTTCCTCGAGCAGCTCCTTGCGCATGTTCTCCCAGGCCGCACGGTCCGACCGGGGCAGCCAGCCCTTGCCGATCCGGCCGATCGCCCGCTCGGTGAGCACGTAGGTGACGATCTCCACGAACGTCGCGCGGGCCTCGTTGTGCGGCAGCCCGGTCGCCCGGGCCTCCTCCCGCGCCCACTGCGCGGTCTCGGCGTTCAGCTCCACCGTGGCGGAACCGAGGTCGATCGGCACCGGCCGCGACGGCAGCCGCTGCCGGTCGGCGACCGCCGCCCGAAGCACGTCCAGGATCTTCAGCGATCCCTTGAGCCGCGCGGCTTCCGGCGTGTCCTCGGCCGTGACCCGCAGGCCCGGCACCAGGTCGCCGGGCGTCATGAACACGACATCGGACTCGCCGAGCGAGGGCAGCACGCGCCCGATGTGGTTCAGGAACGCCGGGTTGGGCCCCACCACGAGCACGCCGTGGCGTTCCATCCGCTCCCGGTGCGTGTACATCAGGTAGGCCACGCGGTGCAGCGCCACCACCGTCTTCCCGGTGCCCGGGCCACCTTCGATCACCAGCACACCAGGGTGTTCGAGCCGGATGATCTCGTCCTGTTCGGACTGAATCGTGGCCACGATGTCGCGCATGCCCTCGCCGCGCGGCGCGTTGACGGCCGCGAGCAGCGCGGCGTCCTCCGCCCGTTCGTCCGCACCCGGCCGGCCGAACACCTCGTCGGTGAATTCGACGACCTCCCGGCCACGGGTGTGGAACTGGCGGCGCCTACGCAGGTTCTCCGGATTCGCGCCGGTGGCCACGTAGAACGGGCGCGCCGCCGGTGCCCGCCAGTCGAGCAGCACCGGTTCGTACTCGTCGTCCTCGTCGAAAAGTCCGATTCGGCCGACGTAGGCGTGTTCGCCGGTAATGGCGTCCAACCGACCGAAACACAGCCCGTTGTCCGCCACGGCCAGCCGCTTGGCCTCCTTGGCCCGCGCACGCACCTCGACATCCCGTTCCATGGGCGTGCCGCCGGTGCCTCGCAACGCCGAGGTGTAGGCCTCCTTCACCCGCGCGCGCTCGGCATCGAGTCGCGTGTAGAGCCCGGCCACGTAGCCACGCTCGGACCGCAATTCCTCTTCGTACCCCTGACTTGACACAGGCCCCTCACAGCAGATAAGTTGAAACTAAGAACGGCGGGTTCTCCATTGGTTTCTGGAGGGCACGCCGATTTTTTATTCTCCACCCGCTGTCAAGTCGCGCCCACAAAAAAAGAAGGAGCGCGCGGGCTCCTTCCATTTCCAAGGTATAGCGCACCTGGGGGCTTGCCGCAAGACCCGGGTCGTGCCGCAGAATCCTGCTCCGTAGCCAGTACCTGCGGAAACGGGAGTCGCGAAGTGCGTGTGTTGTTGTCGACGTATGGGTCACGGGGAGACGTCGAACCGGTGGCGGGGCTCGCGGCGCAGCTGCGGGAACTGGGCGTCGAGGTGCTGATGAGCGCACCGCCGGACGAGGAGTTCGCCGATTTGCTGGCCGGCGTCGGGGTGCCGCTGGTGCCGGTCGGGCCGTCGGCGCGGGAACTCACGAAATCGGCGCCGCCGCCCACGTCCATCCCCGAGCGCGCCGCCCAGATCATCGCCGCTCAGACCGAGGCGATCCTGCCGGTGGCGCAGGACTGTGACGCGATGGTGGTGACCGGCATGATGCCCGCCGCCGCCGGCGCGCGGTCGGTGGCCGAGAAGGTGGGCATCCCCTCGGTGTTCGCGGCGCTGCAGAAGGTCATCCTGCCCTCGCCGCACCACACGCCGCTCGCGTATCCGGGCCGGCCGTTCCCGCCGGAGGTCACCGACAACCGGCGGTTGTGGGACCTGGACGCCGAGAGCATGAACGCCCTGTTCGGCGGTGGGCTCAACGCCACCCGGGCGACCATGGGCCTTCCGCCGGTGGACCACGTCCGCGACCACGTCTTCGGCGGCCGCCCGTGGCTGGCCACCGATCCGACGCTCGACCCCTGGTCGGGCGACCTCGACGTCGTCCAGACCGGCGCGTGGCTGCTGCCCGACACCCGACCGCTGCCGCCCGAGCTGATGGCGTTCCTGGACGCCGGCACCCCGCCGGTGTTCGTCGGCTTCGGCAGCATGCCGATGCTCGGCGCGCCGGACGCCGCCACCACGGCCATCGAGGCGGTCCGGGCACAGGGCCGCCGCGTGGTCGTGCGGGCCGGGTGGGCCGACCTGTCGCTGATCGACGACCGGGACGACTGCTTCGCGGTCGGCGAGATCAACCAGCAGGCCCTGTTCCCGCGGGTGGCGGCCGTGGTGCATCACGGCGGCTCGGGCACCACGACCACCGCCACCCGGGCGGGCTCGCCCCAGGTGGTGGTGCCGCAGCTGGCCGACCAGCCGTACTTCGCGGGCCGGGTGGCCGAGCTGGGCATCGGCGTGGCCCACGACGGCCCGACGCCGACGTTCGAGTCCCTGTCGACCGCGCTCAAGTCGGCGCTCACACCCGAAACCCGCGCGAGGGCGACCGCCGTGGCCGGCCAGATCCGCACGAACGGCACCACCATCGCCGCCCGCCTGCTGCTCGACGCAATCTGACGGATCAAGCCCAGCACACGCGAGTCTCCCTCCCAAAACACGCGAGTCTCCCTCCCAGGACATCCGAGTTGGCGGTTCGTGAACCGCCAACTCGCACGTCTGTGGAGGGAGACTCGCCGGGGGGTTAGTCGCCGATCTCGCGTAGGCGGCGGGCCACGTTCTCCGGCAGCACGTCCGTGATGAACGCGCCCATGCCCGTCTCCGAGCCGGCCAGGTACTTGAGCTTGTCGGCCGACCGCTGGATCGACGACACCTGTAGGTGCAGGTAGGCGTGCTCGCGGGAGACCGCGTCGACGGGTGCCTGGTGCCACGCCGCCACGTACGGCAGCGGCTGGTCGTACAGCGCGTCCAGGCGGCCGAGCACGTCGAGGTACAGGTGCACGAAGTCGTCGCGTTCCTCCGGGGTCAGCGACGGGATGTCCAGCACGCGCCGGTGGGGGTAGAGGTGGACCTCCACCGGCCAGCGGGCGGCGGCCGGCACGAACGCCGTCCACAGCTCGGTCGACGCGATCACCCGGGTGCCCGTTGCGCGTTCGCCCTCGAGCACGTCGGCGAACAGGTTCCGGCCCGTGGTCGCCCGGTGGCGGGCGGCGGAGGTCAGCATCTGCCGGGTCTTCGGCGTGATGAACGGGTAGGCGTAGATCTGGCCGTGGGGGTGGCCGAGCGTCACGCCGATCGCCGCGCCCCGGTTCTCGAAGCAGAACACCTGCGCCACGCCGGGCAGCGTGTTCAGAAAAGCCGTCCGGTCCGCCCACGCCTCCACCACCAGCCGGGCGTCGTCCGGCTTGAGCGTGGCGAACGCCGACTCGTGGTCGCTCGTGAAACACACGACCTCGCAGCGACCGTGCCCCGGCCCCGAGTCCACGAGCGGCGGCAGACCGGGCACCGCGTCGCCCACGGCGTTCATGGACAGCGACGGGAACCGGTTCTCGAACACCACCACGTCGTAGTCGGGCGACGGGATCTCCGTCTGCCGCCCGTTCCGCGACGGACACAGTGGACAGTCGTCGGTCGGCGGGTGGTAGATCCGGTTCTGACGGTGGCCGGCCATGACCACCCACTCGTCGAGCACCGGGTCGTGGCGCAGCTCCGACGCCGTGGACACCGGGTCCAGCTCACGGGGATCGTGCAGCACCCGCTCCGGTGCGTCGGGGTGATCGAAGTAGATGATCTCGCGGCCGTCGGCCAGGTGGGCGGTGGTCCGTTTCAGAGGGCTCACTGCGCGCCCTCGACCTGGACGACCCGCACGTCGTCCACATGCTCGTGGAGCACGGCAACCGCCTCCGACGGCAGGCCGTCGTCGGTGATCACCACGTCCGCGTCACCGAGCCTCGCGATGGTGGACAGCCCGACCGTGCCCCACTTCGTGTGGTCGGCCAGCACCACGAGCCGCCGCCCGGCCGCCACCAGTGCGCGGTCGGTGTCGGCCTCCAGGAGGTTCGGCGTGGTGAAGCCCGCGGTCTCGGCCATGCCGTGCACGCCCAGGAACACGACGTCCAGGTGCAACTGCCCGAGCGCGGACACGGCGATCGGTCCGACGAGCGCGTCGGACGGGGTCCGCACGCCCCCGACCACCACCACGTTCTGGTCGGTGCTCGGGCCCGCGTGCAGCACGTCCGCGATCCGCATGGAGTTGGTGACCACGGTCAGGCCCTCCAGGCCACGCAGCGCGTGGGCGAGCGCCCACGTGGTGGTGCCGGCGGACAGCCCGACGGCCGTACCGGGGGAGATCAGCTCCGCCGCGGCGGTGGCGATGGCCTCCTTCTCCGGCTGCTGCCGTAAGGACTTGGCCTCGAAACCGGGTTCCTCCGTGCTGGCCGACCGGCGCGTGGCGCCGCCGTGCACCTTGTCCAGGAGACCCTGCTGGGCGAGTGCGTCCAGATCACGCCGGATGGTCATGTCGGAGACGCCGAGCATCTCCGCGAACTCGATCACCCGGACGGCACCCCGCTTGTGGATCTCGGCCACGATGCGGGCCTGCCTCTCCGCTGCCAGCATTGCCTCTCCCAACCGATGGCCTCGCGTCCGAATCAATCATAAACCGACTCAAACGAACAACAAAAGACGCAGTTCTCGCGTGTCGGATTGGGGAGCCTGCGCTCCCCGTTTTCCTGTGCCACCGTGCATCCTGCCTGGCGGACCACCACCCCGTACGGGCATGCGGGGAATGTGCGGCGATGTGCGGTGCCGCGAGGGCAGTCCGAATGCGATGAAGGACGCTGGCGGTGACCACGTCCTCCATCGCACCGGCAGGCCCCGGTGTGCGGTGAACACCGGGGCCGCGCTTCATCGCACCGACGCGTCCCCCGGGGACCCGGAGCGAGTCGATCTCATCGGGTCGGTGCGACAGCGTAGCCAGCCGGTCTCCGATCGCCGCGCGGGAGGTTCGTCGGAGCATTGGCCGGACCTCCTTGCTGGACAGGGATCGCGCACATGACCGTAGCCACGCTGAACATAAAACGGCAAGACCGAACACGGCCATGAGACCCCACCATACATCCGATGTCTACCCAGGGTGACGTCGGCTCATCCGGATGAACCCAGGGTTACGGCGGCGTGTCACGATCGCGTACCGGAATTAGGTCAGACATCTTGACAGGCGAGACCCAGTTGTACAGGGTCTGTTTCTGAAAGAACAAGTTCACAAGTGTTCAGTTCGGCGGTCCCTAGGAGGCGCGACAATGATGAGCCCTCGTTCGTTCGGTACCGGTGGTATCTCCGCGATGGCCGTGCGGCGTCGCACGCTTCTGAAGGGGATGCTGGGTGCGGGGGCACTCGCCGGCCTCGCCGGTTGTGGCGACGGCTCCGGCGGGGACAGCGGTGGCGCCGTGAAGTTCGGCTCGAACTTCTCCGACGAGGTGCCCAAGGAGGCACTGGCCGCCGTGGTCAAGGCCTACAAGGGCGGCGAGATCGCCATCAACACGGTCGACCACAACTCGTTCCAGGAGAACATCAACAGCTACCTGCAGGGTGGCGCGGACGACGTGTTCAGCTGGTTCGCCGGCTACCGCATGCAGTTCTTCGCGAAGGACGGCCTGGTCGGTGACATCAGCGACGTGTGGTCCGACATCGGCTCCGGCTTCTCCGAGGCCATGAAGGCCCAGTCGACGGCCGCCGACGGCAAGCAGTACTTCGTGCCGTTCTACTACTACCCGTGGGCCGTGTTCTACCGGCCGAGCCTGTTCGCCGAGCGCGGCTACGCCCCGCCGGCCACCTTCGACGACTTCACGGCGCTGGCCAAGAAGATGCAGACCGACGGCCTCGTCCCGATCGCGTTCGGCGACAAGGACGGCTGGCCCGCCATGGGCACGTTCGACTACCTCAACATGCGGCTGAACGGCTACGAGTTCCACCGCGACCTCATGGCCGGTGAGAAGGCCTGGAACAGCGCCGAGGTCAAGTCCGTGTTCGACGCCTGGCGCGGCCTGCTGCCCTACCACCAGCCGGACTCCCTCGGGCGGACCTGGCAGGAGGCCATGCAGACCATCCAGGGCAAGCAGTCCGGGATGTACGTCTCCGGCCTGTTTTGCGGCAACCAGCTGACCGAGGGTGCCGACCGCGACGACCTGGACTTCTTCCCGTTCCCCGAGATGGACACCGCGATCGGGGCGGACGCGGTCGAGGCGCCCATCGACGGCTGGATGATGTCGGCCGACCCGCGCAACGAGGAAGGCGCCAAGGAGTTCCTGAAGTACCTCGGCAGCGCCGAGGCGGAGGCGACCTACCTCGGCGTCGACCCGAACAACGTGGCCGCGCACAACGACGCCGACACGTCGGGCTACACCGCGCTGCAGCAGAAGAGCGCCGAGCTGGTCAGCGGTGCCCAGTCGATCTCCCAGTTCCTCGACCGCGACACCCGCCCGGACTTCGCCTCCACCGTGATGATCCCGTCGATCCAGGAGTTCATCCGCAACCCCGACGACATCGACGGGCTCACGAACAGCATCGAGGAGCAGAAGGCCTCGATCTTCGGTGGTTGATGTGGTGACCCGGCAGAAGGGACGCACGCGGTCGCGTGCGTCCTCGCGGCGGCTGCTCACCCGTCGCGACGTGCTCGTCCTGGCCCTGATGGCCGGGATCCCGGCGCTGATCGTGATCGGGCTGGTGTGGCTGCCGGCGATCGGCACCATCCTGCTGTCGTTCACCGACTGGAACGGCATCGGCGACCTCGCGGACATCGAGTTCATCGGCGGCGAGAACTACGTCGACGTCACCACCATCTACCCGCCGTTCTTCCCGGCCATCCAGCACAACCTGGTCTGGCTCGTGGTGTTCTTCTTCGGGCCGACGCTGCTCGGCATCTTCCTGGCCGTCCTGCTCGACCGGGAACTGCGTGGCAGCAAGATCTACCAGAGCATCTTCTTCATGCCGGTCGTGCTGTCACTCGCGCTCGTCGGCTTCATCTGGCAGCTCATCTACTCCCGCGACCAGGGCCTGCTGAACTCGGTGTTCGGCACGTCGATCGACTGGTACGGCGACCCGGACATCAACCTGTGGGCCGTGCTGGTGGCGGCCGGCTGGCGGCACACCGGCTACATCATGCTGCTGTACCTGGCGGGCCTGAAGTCCGTGGATCCCGCGCTGCGTGAGGCGGCCGCGGTGGACGGCGCCGGCGAGTTCCGCACGTTCTTCCAGGTCGTGTGGCCGGTGATGCGCCCGGTGAACATCATCATCCTGGTGATCACGGTGATCGAGTCGTTGCGGGCGTTCGACCTGGTCTGGGTGGTCAACAAGGGCAGAAACGGCCTGGAGCTGATCTCCACACTCGTGACGCAGAACGTGATCGGTGAGGCCAGCCGCGTCGGCTTCGGTTCGGCGCTCGCCACCATCATGATCGCCATCTCGACCGTGTTCATCGCCATCTACCTGTTCCAGGTCATGCGGGAGCAACGCCAATGACCGTCACCGCAGAGAAGCGGGTGCCGCCGGCGCCGCGCAAACCCAAGCTGACACCCGGCAAGATCGTGCTGCGGGTGTTCCTGGCGGTGATGGCGCTCGGCTGGCTGTTCCCGCTGGCGTGGGCGCTGTACAACTCGTTGCGGGACTACAGTTTCACGTCGGCCAACGGCTACTTCTCCTTCGGTGGCTTCACGTTCCAGAACTACGTGGAGGCCTGGGAGCGCGGCAACTTCGAGCAGACCTTCTACAACTCGGCCGTGATCACCGTCCCGTCGGTGGTGATCACGCTGCTGCTGTCGTCGTCGGCCGCGTTCGTGCTCGCCCGGTTCAGCTTCAAGTTCAACCTGACCCTGCTCGGTCTGTTCACCGCGGCGAACCTGTTGCCGCAGCAGGCGTTGCTGATCCCGCTGTTCCGGGTCTTCCTGAACATCGAGGTGCCGTACTGGTTCAGTGAGTCGGGCACGCTGTACGACACGTACTACGCGGTGATCGCCGTGAACGTGGCGTTCCAGACGGGGTTCTGCACGTTCGTGCTGAGCAACTACATGAAGGCGCTGCCGAAGGAACTCACCGAGGCGGCTCTCGTGGACGGTGCCGGGGTGATCCGCCAGTTCTGGCAGGTGGTGCTGCCGCTGTGCCGGCCGGCGCTCGCCGCGCTCGCCACGCTCGAGATCACGTGGGTGTACAACGACTTCTTCTGGGCCGTGGCGTTCATGCGGACCGGTGACAAGTTCCCGGTGACCAGCTCGCTGCAGAACCTGCGTGGCCAGTTCTTCACCGACTACAACCTGCTGTCCGCCGGATCGATCATCGTCGCGATCCCGACGTTGATCATCTTCTTCCTGCTGCAACGGCACCTGCGTGCCGGCCTCACTCTGGGAGCCACCAAGGGATGATCGCCCACCTGCGAAGCGACACGGTCAGCGTGGTCATCGACTCGAGGGAGGACGGACTTCCCGTGCTCCTGCACTGGGGTCGTCCGCTCGGCGAGCTGTCCGAAGAGGACCTCGTGGCCCTCGCCGAGGTGACGGGCACGCTCGTCGGGCCGAACATGCCGAACGAGCCGGCGCCGTTGGCGCTGCTCCCGCAGTCGAGTACCGGATACCCGGGTCGGCCGGGGCTGCGCGGGCATCGGTCCGGTCCTGGTTGGACGAGCGAGTTCAGGCTGGTGGACCGTTCGGTCACGGACACGTCGGCGGAGTTCACGGCCGAGGATGCCGGATTGCGTCTTGTGTCCACTGTGGAGCTGACGCTTTCCGGGGTGCTGCGGATTCGGCACCAGGTCACGAACCTCGGGGCGTCGCCGTACATCGTGGACGGTCTGGAGGCCACGCTGCCGGTGCCCGCGCAGGCCGCGGAGCTGATGGACTTCACCGGCAAGTGGATCAGGGAACGGCACCCGCAGCGGCGGCCGTTCGACTTCGGGTCGGTGGTGCGCGAGAGCCGCCGCGGCAGGACGGGTCACGACGCCACCCCCGCGATCCTGGCCGGCACCCACGGTTTCGGGTTCCGCACGGGTGAGGTGTGGGCCGTCCACGTGGCGTGGAGCGGCAACCACGTGACGTTCGCCGAGCGCGTGCACGAGGGCCGGGGCACGCTCGGCGGCGGTGAGTTGCTGTCCAGCGGCGAGGTCATCCTGGCGCCGGGGGAGGAGTACGCGACGCCGTGGGTGTACGCGGCCTACAGCCCCGAGGGCATCGACGGGGTGAGCGCGGCGTTCCACCAGTGGATGCGGACCCGCCCGTCGCATCCGACGCGGCCACGGCCGGTGGTGCTGAACACCTGGGAGGC
This sequence comes from uncultured Actinomycetota bacterium, assembly GCA_963825445.1. Taxonomy (GTDB): domain Bacteria; phylum Actinomycetota; class Actinomycetes; order Mycobacteriales; family Pseudonocardiaceae; genus Actinophytocola. The sequence continues at coordinate 30,428 of CAWGTM010000011.1, read as the reverse complement.
CGTGTACTTCGACCACGACCTGGATCGGTTGCGCGGCCTGGCCGACGTGGCCGCCCGCGTCGGCGTGGAACGGTTCGTCCTGGACGACGGCTGGTTCCGTCACCGGCGCAGCGACAACGCGGGCCTGGGCGACTGGTACGTCGACGAGACCGTGTGGCCCGACGGGCTCGCGCCGCTGATCTCGCACGTGACCGGCCTGGGCATGGAGTTCGGCATCTGGGTCGAACCCGAGATGATCAACCCGGACTCCGACCTGTTCCGCGCGCACCCGGACTGGGTGCTCGGCCCCGGCGACGGCGTGCTGCCGCCCCTGCAACGCAACCAGCAGGTCTTGGACCTCGGGGTGCCGGAGGCGTACGCGTACATCCTCGAGCGGCTCGACGAGTTGCTGCGGGACAACGACATCGCGTTCCTCAAGTGGGACCACAACCGCGACCTGATCGCCGCCGGCCACGGCGATCGGGCGGGCGTCCACGGGCAAACGCTGGCGGCGTACCGGCTGTTCGACGAGCTTCGGTCGCGGCACCCGGGCGTCGAGATCGAGAGCTGCGCGGGTGGTGGCGGCCGCGTCGACCTGGAGATCCTGGCCCGCACGGACCGTGTGTGGGCGAGCGACTGCAACGACGCCCTCGAGCGCCAGACCATCCAACGCTGGACGGCACTGCTGCTGCCCCCGGAACTGATCGGCGCGCACGTCGGCCCGCCGCGGGCGCACACCACCGGCCGCACCCAGGACCTGTCGTTCCGCGCGGCCACCGCGTTGTTCGGCCACTTCGGCATCGAGTGGGACATCGCGTCGGCGTCGCCCGCCGAACAGGACGCCCTGGCCGGCATGGTGGCGTTCTACCGCCGCACCCGCGCGCTGCTGCACTCCGGCGCCGTGGTGCGCGTGGACCACCCGGACCCGTCGGCGTACGTCCACGGCGTGGTCGCCCCGGAGGGCGCGGTTTTCGCGTACGTGCAGCTCACCAGCTCGGCCAGGACGGTCCCCGCGCCCCTGCGCATGCCGGGTCTCGACCCGGCGCGCCGGTACCGCGTCCGCGCCGTTGCCCCCGCGGGCCAGCCGTTCACGAACTCCGGCCACCCGGCGTGGGCCGAGGAGGGCACGGTCCTGACCGGGCGCGTCCTGTCGGAGATCGGCGTCCGCCCACCCATTCTCGGCCCGGAGCAGGCGTGGCTGGTGGAACTCACGGCGGAATGACCGGCACGCAGCTTCAAAACTGCGTGCCCGGTTTCGCCTCCCATTCCCGATAATTGAGGTGACCGCGCTCATCGCGCGGCCTCTGAGGGGACGGGAGAAACGCTTGTCCGGGAGCATACGAAGAACTGTTGGTCGAACGGTCGTCGCGGCAACCAGCGTTGCCGCGACACTGTTGTTCGGGCTGGTCGCACCGGCAACCGCCAGTCCAGGCGGTATCGACGGAATCATCACCAACGCGCACACGGGAGAGCCGATCGCCAATGCGCAGGTGGTCGCCTACTCGGACAACGGCTGGGCCGGTGATGCCTCCACCGACGAGTCCGGCCACTACGAGATCTCCTCGCTGCCGGAGGGGGAGTACCGGCTCCGCGCTCTGGCGTACCAGATGATCGAACAGTGGGCTTTCGGCAAGGCCGACTCCTGGGAAGCGGACCCGGTGCCGTCTCCCGGTACCGCCTCGTTCGCGCTCACCCCGATCGAGTACGGCTCGTTGTCCGGCCGCTTCCAGACCGCGTCCGGCGCGCCTATCGCCAACTCGTTGGTCCAGGTTTATCGGGCGGACCAGAACCAGGTCGATGACACCGCCACGGACGCCAACGGGGAGTTTCACTTCCCCGATCTGGTCACCGGCGGCTACAAGCTGCTCTTCACCAGACCAGGTGGCAGCGCGCAGTGGGCGCACCAGAAGAACGAGTACGAGTTCGACGCGGCCCAGACCTTCGAGGTGCACGCCAATCAGGACACCTCGATGACCGAGGTGGCGTTCCCCGCCGGGAACGTCGAGATCACGGTGGTCGACGGACAGACAGCCGAGCCGATCGCGGATGCGTGCGTCAGCAGCAGCTCCGGACCACAGTTCTTTTTCGGCTGCACCGACGCCGATGGCAAGACTCGTTTTGAGAACGTCCGCATCGGCACCTACACGGTGTCGATCTCGCCGCCCGACGGGTACAACTACGGCGGAGTCGACGACATCGTGGTCACCGACGGGCAGACCACGACGATCACGGGGGATCTGCTCAAGGAATCCGTACTCAGGTTCACCGTTCGGGACGCGGCCACCGGTGAGCCAGTGGCCGACACCTGCGTGTCCGTGGTGGACGAGGAGACGAACTCGGTCGCGCCCAGCCAGCACTGCAGCGATGCCGACGGCACGATCCGGCTTGGGCGGTACTGGGCCGGCCGGTACCGGGTCTTCGCCTACGTCCGCGACGGCAGCCTCGGCGCGCAGTGGGTCGGTGCGACCGGTGGCGTCGGTGATCCGCGGCAGGCGCGGCTGTTCGAGGCGGTGCACGGCGAGACCACCGAGATCCCGATCAAGCTCGACGGCGCGGGCTCGATCACCGGCACCGTGCGGTCCGCCAACGGCGACGCGCCCGTGGAGGGTGTGTGCGCGTCGGTGACACCGGTCTTCGACGATGGCATGGGCGCGATCGAGACACTCTGCTCCCAGACCGACGGGCAGTACCGGATCGACGGACTCGGCCCGTACCAGTGGCCGGTCGAGTACCCGGACATGTCGGGGACCCACGCGTGGGTCTGGTCGGGCAACGTGGCCGACCGGTTCGCCGCGACGCCGGTCGCGGTACAGGCGGGAGGGTCGACCACGGCCGACGCGAGGCTCCCGCTCGCCGGGAAGGTCGTCGGAACGGTGCTGGGCGCTGACCTACCGAACCAGTACGTCACCGTCGTCGCCACCAATACCCGGACCGGGGACATCGCCGGCCCACGCGGGATAGTTCGGGGCGCGGCCGAGTACGAGCTTCGAGGGCTTGCCACCCAGAAGATCTGGATCGACTATCTAGGGATCAGCGGCACAGATGTCGCGCGCTATCCGCGCCCGGTACCGGTGGTTGCCGGCCGGACCAGGACTCTCGACCTGCCGGTTCCCGACTGATCAGGCCCCAGGGTCGGGCGGGTGCGACCACGAGACACACCCGCCCGACTCACGGCAGAATGACCGCGTGACCCCGCCACGACACCTCAAGCTGCTGCACGGGAACTTCCTGGAGCTCGGCCCGGACCGTGACAAGTTCGTCGCCGATCTGGTGACCGACGCCCGCCTGGCCGACAACGGCGACCTCACCGAGGCGCTGACCGGCGACTGGCGCAAGCGGCTCATGGCCGCCTGGCTGATCGGCGTCGACCGGCGCGAACGGTTCCGCGCGGAGCTGACCCGCCTGCTGCTCGACAGCGAGCTGACCTACGCCGGGCAGGGCTACGCGTTCGCGCTCGCCCGGTTCGGCGACGCCGACGCGCTCGCGTCCTATCTGGACCGTTACCTGGCCGAGCGGCGCCACTACGACCAGCCGTGGGTGCTGGGCGCGCTGTCGCTCGTGGACGGTGAGCGGGCCGCCGGATACCTCGTACCCGGCGGCCCGTGGGACCGGTGGAACCAGGGGCGCTTCGAACCGGACGTCTTCCGGACGATCTTCGCCGACGTCTACCGCCTGATCCCTGGGTGACCCGTCACCGCTCGGTCATGATCCGCCCGACGTCCTCCACCGTGGGGACACCGGCGAGTACGCGCACGTCGTCCACGTCGCCCGGCCAGCCGGTCACCGCCTGACCGGCCCACACGTTCGCGCCGACCACCAGCGCGGTCGCCGGTGCGGGAGTGGTCACGTTCGGCACCGACGCCTGGAACAACCCGTTGACGTACAACGAGGTCTGCTTGGTGACCGAGTCGTGAACGCCGGCCAGGTGCACCCACGTGTTCGCGGTGATCGCGGCGCTCGACCTGGCCACCCAGCCCTGGTTGAGGGCCGCGTTGACCACGCGGAACTCGACCTTGCGGGACGTGCCGTTGTAGGCCAGCAGGTACGGGGAGAACCGCGTGCCCGTGCCGCCGACCACCGCGCGCGACGTGGTCGGCAGGGTCGCCACCCGGACCCACGCCATGACGGCGTACGACTCGTTGGCGATCAGCGCGGGCCGCGGCCCGGTGAGCTTCCCGGTCGCACCCAGGGTGAGGTAGGTGTGCCCGCCGGTGGTCGCCCAGGCGGCGCTGCCCGACCGCGTGCCCAGCTGGCCGGTGGACTCGTCGAGGGTGGTGCCGTTGAGCTTGTAGTGCGCCCGGTCGACGGCCACGGCTGCCTGCGCCACCGCCGGCAGCGCCGTCACAAGTACCAGGAACATGGCGAGCGCGCCCCAGAGCCGCGTCCGTATCGTCACGTCTGAAGTGTCTCGGCGCGGTGGTGTGCGGGCGATCGGCCGTTTGGCCCATCTTCTGGGATCTGCGCGTGCGCAGTGGCGAGGTGATCGCGGAGCGTTACGGCCTGGTGGAGCTGACCGGCGCGGGCGGCATGGGCACCGTGTGGCTGGCCGACGACCCGGTGGAGTCGCGGCAGGTGGCGCTCGAACGCCCGAACGTCGTGACCGGCTCGGTGATCGCCGATCCCCGGCAGGAGGCCGAGGTCGCGCTGCGGATCGCACACCCCAACGCCGTGCGGGTCTTCGGCGTGGTCGACGAGGGCTGGCTGGTCATGGAGTACTTCCCGGCCACCAGCCTCGCCCACCTGCTCCACCGGCGGCTGTCCCCGTCTCGCGTCGCGGCCGTCGAGGGCACGCCGCCGTTCGGCACGGGCGACCCGGACGTCGTGCTCGCGCGCATCCGGGACGGGCACCGGGAACCGTTCCGGCAGGCCGGTCCGCTCGCTCCCGTGCTCGCCACGCTGATGGCTCGGGATCGCGCCGCGCGGCCGTCGGCTTCGCAAGCGGCGGAGTGGTTGGAGGCGGTCGCTTCCGGTCAGCCGCTGCCCGACCGGGTACCGGCCGCTCCTCGTGCCCGGCCGCGTTGACCGCTGGTGGTCGGTGCGGTGGTCGTGGCGATCACCGTGGTGGCGGGGCTGCTCCTCGCTGCTCGATGTCAGCGTGTTCGACCAGTTCGGGGGCGGCCGGCTCGGCCCCGACCACGGCGGCTTCAACCGCTGCGACGTGCTGATCGACCTGCCCGACGACACCGTCCTGGACGTCCTGCTCCAGTTCGACGAGTCGGACGAGACCCCGCCGGACACCGTGGTGCGCGGCGAGGCGGCGCCGGACGGCGACGGCTGCGTGGCCACGCCGACCCTCACCGACGCCGGCGTGGTCGAGGTGGCCACGAAGACCGACGACTGGAGCGACGCCGAGCTGTGCGACGTGGCGACCGCGGCCCTCGACCATGCCGAGGCAGTCCTCCGTGAGGTCGACGAGGTTCCTCGTCGCGTCGCGCCGGATCCCCGGTCCCTTGCCCTGGTGGACGCCTGCACGTTGCTCACCCGCACCGATCTCGCGCGCGCCGGGATTCGAGGAAGCCGAGCCCGAGCCCGGTTTCGCGAACTGGTCCTGCCGGTGGCGCTCGGCCGACGGTTCCCTGTGGGTGATCTTCGACCGGGGGCGACCTCGAGGACGACCAAGGTGTTCAACCGGACCTACCAGAACGATTTCGGCGACGAACTCGTGGAGACCGCGCTCCTGGTCGTCGAGAGAGCCCACGGCGACCTGGCGGTCGGGATGTCCGGGCCGGTGGCGGCGAAGCTCCCGGGCTGATCGGGCCGGCCGCCGGGGCGGCCCGCGGTGGGAAGCCATAATGGCCGAGTGCTGATCAGGGGTTTCGGGGCCGGTGACACGGCGTCGCTGTACGACATCTGTCTGCGTACAGGAGACAGTGGGGCGGATGCCACCGGGTTGTACCGGGATCCCGCGCTGATCGGCCACGTCTACGTCGGGCCGTACCTGAAGTTGGCGCCGTCGTTGGCTTTCGTGGGCGTGGACTCGCTCGGGGTGGCCGGCTACGTGCTCGGGGCGGCCGACACGGTGGCGTTCGACGACGCCGCCGAGCGGTCGTGGTGGCCGCCCCTCCGGTCGCGGTACCCGGTCGACGCGTTCCCCGCGTCCACGCCGGACGGCCGTCTGGTGCGGCTGATCCACTCGCCGCCGGTCGCCAGTCCGGACGTGGTGGAGCGGTATCCGGCGCACCTGCACATCGACCTGCTGCCGCGGATCCAGGGCCAGGGCAACGGCCGCCAGTTGCTGGAGACCCTATTGTCGGCGTTGGCCTCCGCCGGCGCGCCCGGCGTGCATCTGGGGGTGGGCACGGCGAACCAGCGGGCGATCGCGTTCTACCGGCGAATGGGGTTCGACGAGGTGCACACGTACACCCACTCGCTGATCATGGCCCGGTCACTCTGACGCCTCAGATCCCCAGCAACGTCGCCAACCGATCGGTATGAGTCTCAGCATCGCCGTAGTTCAGGGCGCTAGCGGTCGCATGACGGGTGAACCGATGCAGGTCATGCTCCGCCGTGAACCCAATAGCCCCATGCACCTGATGCCCGAGCGCGCACACCCGCTCATAGGCCGAACTCACATACGACTTGGCCACCGACACCTCGACGTCAGCGGGCAACCCCTGCCCGAGGCGCCAAATCGCCTCATACGCGATGAACCGAGCCCCCAGCACATCGATCGCCATGTTCGCGCAATGATGTTGCACCGCTTGAAAAGCACCGATCGGCTTGCCGAACTGCTCCCGCTGCTTGGCGTACTCGACCGTCCGGTCCAGCACTCCCTGCGCCCCGCCGACCATCTCCGCGCACGTGGCCGCCGCGCCGAACGCCTCCAGCGCCGAGGCTGTCACGTCCGGCAGAACCACACCAGGAGAGGAGACCTCCACCCGATACTTCGGTTCCAGACCCACGACTTCCACCGGGGAGACGGCAGCCGAAGACACCAGGGAGACACCGGACGGCCCGGCCACCAGGAAACCCGCGGCATCCGCCGCATAAGGGGCCAGCCCCGACGACACATACGTATACACCGCACCGGACGCGATCTCCGCACGCAGCGACGGCGCCGCGAATCCACAGGAGACAGTCACCATCGGCGACGCTACGCCCGCCCGGCCCAGCTCCTCGATCAGCAGACACGTTTCCAGGAAACCGAAAGGCTCCTCGAAGCCCAGACCGGGCCAGCCGAGCGACACGATCTCCTTCCAGACATCAGCACCCGAACGCGACGCGAGAAACTCCCGAGCCGTCCGTTGCACCAGCGCCTGGTCCTCCGTCAGCGTGAGATCCATCAGCGCGGCGGAATCTTGTCGGAGCGCACCCACACACCCGGCCGCTCTTCCCAGAACACCTGCACCAGAATGCCACCCGTCTGCTTCGGATGGATGAACGTGTGCTTCCAGGCCGCACCATCGGTCAGCCCGGACTCCTCATCGAACGTCGGAAGAGAGTGGAACCGGGCCGCATCAACAAAAGCGTTCCAGGACGACACCTGGAACGTCACGTGATGCGCGGCGGCACCGTTGCGGGAGTAGAACTTCTCGATGAACGAGTCCTCGCCGCGCGGCATGATCACTTCCCAGCAGATGCTGGACCCCGGCACGTTCAGTACCAGGTCCGCCATGTCCGGGTGCTCGTCGTCGGCCGTGCGCCACACCTGCACGAAGCCCGCCAGGTCCGCGTACCACGCCGCCAGCTCGTCGCGGTCCAGGAACGCCTGACAGATGTGGTCCAGGTTCACGATCCCCAGAGTGGGACCGTCGGGGACCGAGGTCGGCACCGGAATCGCCGCTTCCTCGCCCGTCATCGACAAAGTGCCGGGACCTCGTAGACGGAACAGCACGCCCGGACCGTGTTGCGGGGGAGAAAGCGAAGCCTCCACCCACTTGCCCGGCACGCCGTCCGTCAGCTTGATTCCCCGGGAGTCCAGTTCGGACACTGCCGCGTCCAGATCGGGGACCTCGACGCCGACGTGGTGCAGGCCGCCTCGGCCACCGTGATCGTCCAGCCACGTCTGGATCGACGACGAAGAGCCGGCCGGCGCCAGCACCTGCCAGGTGTGGCCCCACGTCCCGGGAATCTCCAGGCGCGCGCCGCGTACGCCGGCCTCCTCGTTGTCCCAACGGTGCGTCGCGCGGAAGCCGAACACCGTCTCCAGCAGCGTCACCTGCTTCTCCAGGTCCGGCACTGCCTGCGCTACATGGTCAATCCGGTAGATCTGCATGAAGTTCCCTCAGCTCGGGTGCGGCTCGATCCAGTCGTACTCGTTGTTCACGAGTTCCTTGACCAGCCGCAGGTTGTAGCGGTTCATGGCGGCGATGCGCTCGGCCAGTTCACCGACCTTCTTGTCGAACTCGTCGGCCGGGAAGACGTTGTTCACCAGGCCCAGTTCGAGTGCCCGCGCGGGATCCAGGCGAATGCCCGTGAACAGCAGCTCCTTCGCGCGGGCCTTGCCGATGCGGCGCGGCAACCGCTTCACGCCACCCCAGCCGGGAGCGGAACCGCCGAACGCCGGCTGGTCCGGGTCCTCGCCGCCCTCCATGAACTTCGGCTGGAACGGCGGACGCGCCGACAGCGTGATCTCCACGAGACCCATCTTCGCGTTGTCCGAGCAGACGATGAAGTCCGCGGCCAGCGCCAACTCCAGCCCACCGCCGACCGCATAGCCGTGTACGGCCGCGATCACGGGGATCGACGAGCGCTCGATCTGCGCGAACGTCTTCTCGCCCAGCCGGCCCTGCTCGATGCGCTCCTTCGGCGTTAGCTGCTCCGACCACGCCAGGTCCATGCCCGCGCAGAACGCGCGCTCGCCGGCGCCGCGCAGCACCGCGACGTGCACGTCCTCGTCGTCGTCCAGCTCGTCGAAGACGTGCCGAAGTTCCTTCATCGACGTGGGCGTGAGCGCGTTCAGCTTGTCGGGCCGGTTCAGCGTGAGCCACGCGACCCGGTCCTTGATCGAGACGTCCAGGGTTTCGTACATCATTCTCCTAGTTGCGGGGTAGGCCGAGGCCTCTGGTAGCGATCACGTTGCGTTGGATTTCGGTGGTGCCGCCGAGGAACGTGGCGGCCACGGAGTCGAACCGCAGGTGGGTGAACGCCGCACCCAGCGGGGCACCCTCACGCTGCCATACCTCGGCCAGGCGGCCGAACGCCTTTGCACCCGTACGGGCCAGGCGTTGGTGCAGTTCGGCGCCGAACAGTTGGTTCACCGACGCCTCATACCCGGGCACACCGCCGTTGGCCAAAGTGGACACCGTGTAGCGGGCAAGGTTGTACAGCACGCGGACTTCCGCGTAGCGCTGGGCGATCTCGAGCCGCACACCCGCCATGTCCGGACGGGACAGTGCCCCATCGGAAGACAGGTAGGTGATCAAAGTGGACAGTGCCTGCTCGAACTTCACGGTGGCGCCGATCCCGGCCCGCTCGAAGCTGAGCGCGGTCATGGCGATGTACCAGCCGCGATCTTCCTCGCCGACCCGGTTGGCCACGGGGATCCGGGCGTCGTCGAAGAAGACCTCGGCGAACGGGGTGTCACCGCGGATGTCGGTGATCGGCCGCACGGTCACGCCCGGGGTGGCCGTGTCCACCAGCAGAAACGTGATTCCCTTGTGCTTCTGCGCTTCCGGGTTCGTGCGCACGAGCACGAAGAGCCAGTCGGCGTGCTGACCCAGCGAGGTCCACACCTTCTGGCCGTTGACCACATAGGAATCACCGTCGCGCACGGCGCGAGTACGCAACGACGCCAGGTCCGAACCGGACTCCGGCTCGGAGAAACCCTGCGCCCACGTGGTCTCCCCACGCGCGATCCGGGGCAGGTGCTCAGCCTTCTGCGCATCCGTCCCGTGTTCCAGCAACGTCGGGCCGAGCAGGAACGCGCCGATGCCGTTCACCGTCGGCACCCGCGCCCGCATCATCTCCTCCTGCAGGATGAACTCCTGCATGGTGGACAGGCCGGCGCCGCCGTACTCGACCGGCCAGTGTGGAGTGATCCATCCCCGGTCGGCCAGCGCGGCCGCCCATTCCCGGGCACCCTCGCCCCGGGAAGTGGCGGATTTCCGGTCCACCGGCCAGTTGTAGCCCCACACGTCCTCCGGCTCGAGGCTGTGCTCGCTGTCGGTGTCCCGCGTGTACGACTCAGGGAAGTGCGTGTCGACGAACGACCGCACCTCGGCCCGGAACGCGGCCTCTTCCGGCGTGTCTTCCCAGTTCATCCTGCCTCGCTGTCCCAGGTGCCCGGCGTGATGCCGTGGTCGCCCTCGGCGCGCAGCCGGAACTTGGCCACCTTGTCGGTCGGGGTGCGGGGGAGTGCGTCGACGAACTCGACGTAGCGCGGCACCATGAACTTCGGCAGGTGCTCGGAGCAGTAGTCGATCAGCTCACGGTGGTCGAGAGTGGCACCCGGACGCAGGACGACCGCGATCTTGACGTCCTCGTCCTCCAGTTCGGACGGCACGCCGATCGCGGCACTTTCCATGATCGACGGGTGCAGGTTGACCTCACACTCCAGGTCGAACGCCGAGATGTTCTCGCCCCGGCGTCTGATCGAGTCCTTCATCCGGTCCAGGAAGAAGAAGTACCCATCTTCGTCGCGCCAAACCCTGTCGCCCGTGTGGAACCACAGGTTGCGGAACGTCTCGGCCGTGGCCTCGGGCGTGCCGTAGTACCCCGAGGTGATGACGAACGGCTGCTTGGGCCGCAGCACCAGCTCACCCGGCTGACCAGGCTCGACCTCGCGGTCGTGCTCGTCGACCACGGCCGCCGTGAACCGTTCGTCGTGGACGGTCCCGCACGAGCCGAGTCGCCACTCACCGAACGGGCTGCCCGTGGCGATGCCGGCCTCGGTCGACGTGTACGTCTCCACCGACCGCACACCGAACCGTTGGCGCAGCGGCTCGTCCAGCACAGACTTTCCCATGTAGAACATCTCGAGTGGATGGTCCTTGTCCCGTTCGGACGGTGGCTGGTTCAGCAGGATCGGGATCATGGAGAACACGCTCATGGTGACCTGCGCGCCGAAGTGGCGCACGTCGTCCCAGAACCGCGACGCGCTGAACTTCTCGACGATCGCGATCGACCCGCCACCCAGCATGGCCGACAACACCCCGTCCCACAGCCCGGCGGCGTGGAACAGGGGTAACGGGCAGTAGATCGTCTTGCCCCACCGGTCGAGGTAGTTGAGCGAGTCGTACGCGCAGGTCAGGGCGAGTGCATGGGAGCACATGGCGCCCTTGGACGGCCCGGTGGTGCCGGACGTGTACATGATCGCCTGCAGGTCGGCGAACGTCACGCCCGCGCGGGGCTCGGTGGCGTCGCGGCCGAGCAGCGACGTGAACGACACGGCCGGTTTGCCCAGCGTGTGCAGCGGACCGTCGGGTTCTCGGACCACCACCCGCCGCAGGCCGGGCAGTCGTTCGGTCACCGGCACCAGCCGCTCGGCGTAGGCACCGTCGATGATCAGGGTGGTCGAGTCGGAACTGGACAGCACGTGTCGCAGCAGTTCGCCGCGGTGTGCGGTGTTCACCGGCACGGCGACCGCGCCGAGCCGGGCCAGGGCGAAGATCACCGGGACGATCTCCGGACAGTTGGGCAGCATCACCGCGACGTGGTCACCCTTGTCGACGCCGAGTTCGATCAGTCCCTGGGCGACTCGGTTGGCCGTGGTGTCGACGTCGCCGTAGCTGAGGGCGCCGTCGCGGAACCGCAGAAAGGGCTCGTCGCGGTGGCTGTCCGCCTTGGTCCGGAGCACGTCACCGAGTACGAAACTCTCCAACGTCTCCTTGCGCATTGCACCTCCGTTCGGGCCCCGACGGGCGCCGACGAGGCTCGCACTTGTCCTCCATCCGAGCATGAATTCGACGTCCGCACCACCCCCGGGTGATCTCTGCCTCGCTGACGCAGCCGCAGATCGGTCGAACAAAGATCTGATCAATCGATACTGGAGTCACGGAAGAGTACGAGAGAACCAGTCGGACGCAGGTTTACATCGGATGTATCGGTGTTTAGAGTCGCCAGCGGAGTGACCCCTGCCAACCCTTCAACGAGGAGGAGTTGCGTGTCCCGACGATCCCTGCATCGAGCGGCCGCCGTGCTGCTCGCCGTCCCGACCATGCTCGGAGTGATATCCATTCCCACGGCCGCCGCAGCGGCCGGCCCCGGCACCAACTACGCGATCGACGACCCGTTCACCGCCGAGCGCACCCAGTGGTGGCGCGAGGACCGGTTCGGCATGTTCATCCACTTCGGCGTCTACTCCCACCTGGAAGGCGAGTACACCCGGCCCGACGGCAGCGTCTGCCAGGACGCCGAGTGGATCCAGCGCAACTGCCAGATTCCGAAGGGCGAGTACGAGGCGCTGGCCGCCGACTTCGACCCGGCGGGCTTCGACGCCGACGCGATCGCCCAGGCCGCGGCCGACGCCGGCCAGAAGTACGTGGTGATCACCGCGAAGCACCACGAGGGCTACGCCATGTGGCCGACCCAGGTGAACGACTGGAACCTGCGCGACCACTCGTCGTTCGACCCGAGCCGCGACATCCTGGCCGAACTCAAGCAGGCCACCGAGGAACGCGGCATCAAGCTCGGCTTCTACTACTCCATCTGGGACTGGCACGACCCGGACTTCCCCGACCCGGCCACGTTCCCGCGCTACGAGCAGCGCATGTACGCCCAGCTGAAGGAACTGGTCGACGGCTACGACCCGGCCGTGCTGTGGTTCGACGGCGAGTGGACGACCGACCGGCCGAACAACCCGTGGACCGAACGTGACGGCGAACGCCTCGAGGCCTACGTCCGCGAGCTGAGCCCGGACGTCGTGGTGAACAACCGGGTCGGCAAGCGGCGCGTGGTCGACGGCGACACCGGCACGCCCGAGCAGGAGATCCCCGAGGCGCCCGTGGAGGGGCAGCTGTGGGAGAGCTGCATGACGCTCAACGGCTCGTGGGGCTTCGCGAAGTGGGACGAACGCTGGAAGTCGCCGGTCGAGCTGACCCGCAACCTCGTGGACATCGCCGGGCGCAGCGGAAACTACCTGCTCAACGTCGGTCCCGACGCGAACGGCGTGGTGCCAGGCGAGTCGGTGGACCGGCTGCGCCAGATGGGCGACTGGCTCGGTGTCAATGGCGCCGCTGTCAACGGCCCCGCCGTGTACGGCGCGCAGGCGCCCGGCATCGTGGCCGAACCCGCGTGGGGCGCGGTGAGCAGGCGCGGCGACAAGCTGTACGTGTCGGTCTACGACTGGCCGGGCGCTGGCGGGTCGGTCGACCTGGCCGCGCTCGCGCCGTTCGCCGTGACCGGGGCCCGCGTGCTGGGCAGCGACCAGCGGGTGGCGGCGACACGGACGGGCGACACGGTCACCATCACCCCGAGCGGCGCCGCGACCAGCGAGATCGCCACGGTGGTCGAGCTGACCGTGCGTGCCGACCGGGCCGCCGGCCGCGCCCGCGGCACCGGCCTGAACGCGCAGTTCTGGCCGAACGCCACCTTCACGGGTGACCCGGCGGTCACCAGGACCGACCCGGGCGTCAACTACAACTGGAAGTTCACCGGCTCACCCGACCCGGCGATCCCGGCCGAGCCGTTCGCCGGCCGCTGGACCGGCACGGTGGAGGCGCCGTTCACCGAGCGGTACACGTTCACCACGGTTTCCGACGACACCGTCCGGCTGTGGGTGAACGGCCAGTTGATCATCGACAACACCACGCCGCACGGCCCGGCCGTGGACCGCGGCACGATCGACCTGCGGGCCGGTCAGCGGTACTCGATCCGGCTGGAGCACACCGAGCAGGGTGGCGAGGCGTCGATGAAGCTGCTCTGGTCAGGCCCGAACACCCCGCAGCAGGTGATCCCGCGTAACCGGCTGTACCCGAGGTAGCCTGAGCAGGCCGGGCATGAAATACCGTTTTGTGTCCGGTCTCTCAGTCTCTGATCTGATCCAGACACTAAGGTGAGACCGACTGACCGCGTCCGGAAGACGAGGAGCGATTGCCTTGCGGCTCATGCGAGTGGGTGCCCCCGGCGCCGAACGTGCGGTAGTGCTGGACGACCAGGACCGGGCGTTCGCCCTCACCGAAGACATCGACGGCGCGTTCCTGGCCGGCGACGGGATCGCCCGCGTGCGGGCCGCGCTCGCCGCCGGTGAGCTGTCCGAGGAGAGCATCGCCGGCCAGCGGATCGGCCCGCCGATCACGCGGCCGTCGTCGGTGGTCTGCGTCGGCATGAACTACGCGGCCCACGCGGCCGAGTCCGGTGCCGCGCCGCCCGCGCAGCCGGTGGTGTTCTTCAAGCACCCCAACACGGTGGTCGGCCCGTTCGACGACGTGCTGGTGCCGCGCGGCGCCGAGAAGGTCGACTGGGAGGTGGAGCTGGGCGTGGTGATCGGGCGCCGGGCCCGCTATGTCCCGCGCGAGGAGGCGTTGTCCTACGTCGCCGGCTACACGGTGTCCAACGACGTGTCCGAGCGCCACTTCCAGCTCGACGCCACGGTCTCCGGTGGACAGTGGTCGAAGGGCAAGTGCTGCGAGACGTTCAACCCGCTCGGCCCGTGGCTGGTCCCGGCCGACGAGGTCGACCCGCAGGCGCTCGGGCTGCGTTCGTTCGTGAACGGCGAGGCCCGGCAGGACTCCACCACGGCCGACATGCTGTTCGGGGTGGCGGAGCTGGTGCACCACCTCAGCCAGTTCATGGTGCTGGAACCGGGCGACCTGCTGAACACGGGAACCCCGCAGGGCGTCGCGCTCTCGGGCCGCTTCCCGTACCTTTCGGTCGACGACGTGATGGAGATCGAGATCGACGGGCTCGGCCGGCAACGGCAGGTGCTTGCCAAGGCCTGAGCCTCCGGGAAGGAGAGCCTTGCGGGTCGCCCTGATGGCCACGTGTCTGACCGACACGTTGTTCCCGGACACCGCGCGTGCCGTGGTGCGGTTGCTCGAACGACTGGACTGCACCGTGGAGTTCCCCGCGGCGCAGACGTGCTGCGGGCAGATGCACTACAACACGGGCTACCGCCGGCACGCCACCACGCTCGCGAAACGCACGGCCAAGGCGTTCGATGGCTACGACGCGGTGGTCGCGCCGTCCGGTTCGTGTGCCGGCATGGTGCGTGACCTCTACCCGGGGCTGCACCGGTCGACCGTGCGGGTGGCCGGGCGGACCTACGAGCTGTCGGAGTTCCTGGTCGACGTGCTGGGCGTCGAGGACGTCGGCGCGTACTTCCCGCACCGGGTCACGTATCACCCGACCTGCCACTCGCTGCGGATGCTCGGGGTGGGGGACAAGCCGCTGCGCCTGCTGCGGGCCGTGCGCGGGCTCGACCTGGTGGAGCTGCCGGCCGCCACGTCGTGCTGCGGGTTCGGCGGCACGTTCGCCATCAAGAACGCCGAAACTTCCACCGCCATGCTGGCCGACAAGATGAGCCACGTGCTCGACACGGGCGCACAGGTGCTGACGGCCGGCGACAACTCGTGTCTCATGCACATCGGCGGCGGGCTCTCGCGGCTGCGGACGGGCGTGCGGGCACTGCACCTGGCGGACATCCTGGCGAGCACGGAGGAGGAGCCATGGGCCGCAACCCCGTGACGTGGCTGGGCAGCCCGACTTTCCCGGCCGCCGCCCACACCGCGCTCGCCGACGTCCAGCTGCGCGGCAACCTCGCCCACGCCACCGGGACCATCCGGACCAAACGCCTGGCGGCCGTGGCCGAACTGCCCGACTGGGAAAAGCTTCGGCTCGCCGGCGAGGCCATCAAGGACGACGTTCTGTCCCAGTTGGACGTCTACTTGGAACGGTTGGAGGAAGCTGTCACCGCGCGAGGCGGCGTCGTGCACTGGGCACGGGACGCGGCCGAGGCCAACGAGATCGTGCTCGGCCTGGTGCGCGCCACGGGCGCCGACGAGGTCGTGAAGGTCAAGTCCATGGCCACCATGGAGATCGGCCTGAACGAGGCACTGGCCGAGGGTGGGGTAGCGGCCATCGAGACCGACCTGGCCGAGCTGATCGTGCAACTGGGCGACGACCGCCCGTCCCACATTCTCGTGCCGGCCATCCACCGGAACCGGTCGGAGATCCGGGACATCTTCCGGCGGACCATGCCAGGTGTCGGCGACCTGTCCGACCGGCCGACCGAACTGGCCGACGCGGCCCGCACGCACCTGCGGCGCAAGTTCCTGTCCGCCAAGGTGGCGATCTCCGGGGCGAACTTCGCGGTGTGAATGGCGCCGCCGCCCGCCGCGTCGAACGCCGCGTGCTGCGCCTTGCCGAGCATCGCCAGCCCCTCGCTCGCCAGCGCCGCACGCAGCGCCTCCTTGTCGGGGAAATGGCGATAGACCGCGGTCGCGCTGACCCCGACCGCCCGCGCGATCTCGCGCAGCGACAGATCGGCGTCCGTCGCGCTCCTCGAGCATGCGTCAAGCCCTGCGTCGATCAGCGCCGCGCGCAGATCGCCATGATGATAGGATCTTGCTCGTCGACATCTTTCATGTTGACACTGTTACCATACAATCTATGTTGACGCCATAAACATCGAGTCGGAGACCAGTCATGGCCAGTGTCATCGAAAATGCAATCCGCGGCACCGTCACCAAGGGGATCGGCGTCGTCGCCGAGTTCAACCGCAAGCGGATGCCCGACACCGACCATCCGTTCCTGACCGGCATCCACAAGCCGATGGACGCGCGAGCTGACGCTGGAGGATCTGCCCGTCACCGGCACGATCCCCGCCGAGCTCGACGGCCGCTATCTGCGCATCGGCCCCAACCCCGCCGCGCCCGAGGCCAAGGGCTATCACTGGTTCACCGGCGACGGCATGGTCCACGGCATCGCGCTGCAGGACGGCAAGGCGCTGTGGTACCGCAACCGCTGGATCCGCTCGAAGCGCGTCGAGGCCGAGACCGGCATGCCGCACGCGCCCGGCCCGCGCCATGGCGGGTTCGACACGGTCAACACCAACGTGCTCGGCATCGCCGGCCGCACCTGGGCGCTGGTCGAGGCGGGCAGCTATCCGGTCGAGCTCGTCGAGACGCTCGACGAGCAGACCTACAACCCGTTCGACGACACGCTGATGGGCAGCTTCACCGCGCACCCGCACCTCGACCCGGTGACCGGCGAGCATCACGCGATCTGCTACGAAGCGACCGTTCCCGACGAAGTCCGCCACGTCGTCATCGCCGCCCGACGGCAAGGTGACGCGCGAGGTCGCGATCCCGGTCAAGCACGGCCCGTCGATCCACGATTGCGCGATCACCGCGCGCTATGCGCTGATCCTCGACCTGCCCGTCACCTTCTCGATGAAGGCGCTGATCGGCGGGCACAGCTTCCCCTATCGCTGGAACCCCGAGCATCAGGCGCGCGTCGGGCTGCTCCCGCGCGACGGCGGCGCCGAGGACGTGATCTGGGTCGATTGCCCGCAGACCTACATCTTCCACGTCGCCAACGCGTTCGACACTGGCGGACGGCAGGGTGGTGCTCGACGCGTGCGTCTACGACACGATGTTCGCGGAGATGACCGGCGGCCCGTCGGGCAAGTCGCTCGGGCTCGAGCGCTGGACGATCGATCCGGTCGCGAAGACCGTCGAGCGCCGCACGATCGACGCCGCCGCGCAGGAATTCCCCCGCCCCGACGAGCGCTTCTTCGGCCAGCCGTATCGCTATGCCTATACGATGGGCGCTGCCCGCGGACGACTTCGCGATCAGCGACACGCGGCTCTACAAGCACGATCTCGAAACCGGCACGAAGCAGACGCACGATTTCGGCGAGCGGCCGCTATCCGGGCGAGTTCGTCTTCGTCCCTCGCGCCGCGGACGCGCCCGAAGGCGACGGCTGGCTGGTCGGGCTGGTCGTCGACTTGCCCAACGAGACCACCGACCTGGTGATCATCGACGCGCATGGATTTCGAGGCCGCGCCGGTCGCGAGCATCCGCATCCCGCACCGTGTGCCGCCCGGGTTCCACGGCAATTGGGTCGCGAACGGTTAATTTACCCCGATACAGCGATAAATCATCTCGCGCCGATAGCAATACAGCCGTTGCCATGATTTACCCCATCAGGGTAACGGCGCGGCATGACGACGACATTGGCAGGTACCAAGATCCGCCGCTTCCGCGAAGAAGTCCTGACGCGCGCATCGGCCGCGACGATCGCCGGCAGCACGTTCAGCTGCGAGAAGACGGCAAGCGCGCCTCGCCAAGGTGCTCAACCAGCATCGCGGCGAACGGCATCGCGCATCATGCTGATTGCGTATGCTGCGACACCGATCCGATGGCGCGGCGCCGAATGGGCCCCCGACAGCTGGACGCAGGCCGAAGCCCGCCAGCTCCCGACCTATCCCGACGCCGCCGCGCTCGCCGCGGCGACCAAGCAACTCTCGCCAATTACCCGCCGCTGGTCTTCGCCGGCGAGGCGCGCAACCTGACCGCCGATCTCGGCGCGCGTCGCGGAGGGCAAGGCGTTCCTGCTCCAGGGCGGCGATTGCGCCGAAAGCTTCGCCGAATTCCACCCCAACAACATCCGCGACACGTTCCGCGTCATCCTGCAGATGGCGGTCGTGCTGACCTATGCGTCGAAGCTGCCGGTGGTGAAGGTCGGCCGCATGGCGGGCCAGTTCGCCAAGCCGCGCAGCGCCGATACCGAGACGATCGACGGCGTCGAGCTGCCCGCGCTATCGCGGCGACAACGTCAACGACATCGCCTTCACCGCCGAAGGCCGCGCGCCCGACCCGCAGCGCATGGTCCAGGGCTATTCGCCAGTCGGCCGCGACGCTCAACCTGCTCCGCGCCTTCGCGCAGGGCGGCTATGCCAACCTCCACCAGGTCCATCGCTGGACGCACGATTTCATGGGCCGCAGCCCCTGGGCGAAGAAATACGAGGAAACCGCCGACCGCATCGGCGAGGCGCTCGACTTCATGGAGGCGTGCGGGATCAGCCCCGACACCGTGCCGCAGCTGTCGCAGACCACCTTCTACACCAGCCACGAGGCGCTGCTGCTCCCCTACGAGCAAGCGCTGACCCGGCAGGACAGCCTGACCGGCGACTGGTACGACACGTCAGCGCACATGCTGTGGATCGGCGACCGCACGCGGTTCGACGGCAGTCGGCGCATGTCGAGTTCCTGCGCGGCATCGGCAACCCGATCGGCGTGAAGTGCGGCCCGAGCCTCGAGCCCGACGTGCTGCTGCGCCTGCTCGACACGCTCAACCCGGCGCGCGTGCCCGGGCGGATGACGCTGATCACCCGCTACGGCCACGACAAGATCGAGGCCGGCCTGCCCAAGCTGGTCCGCGCGGTGAAGCGCGAGGGGCATCCGGTGGTGTGGAGCTGCGACCCGATGCACGGCAACGTCATCAAGGCGGCCAACGGCTACAAGACGCGCCCGTTCGACCGCATCCTGGCCGAGGTGCGCGGCTTCTTCGCGGTCCACCGCGCGGAAGGCACGCTTCGCCGGCGGCATCCATGCCGAGATGACCGGGCAGAACGTGACCGAATGCACCGGCGGCGCGGTCGACGTGACCGAGCAGAGCGCTGGCCGACCGCTACCACACGCATTGCGACCCGCGGTTGAACGCGGGGCAGAGCGCTGGAGCTGGCGTTCCTGCTGGCCGAGATGCTCAACGACGAACTGGCGGAGCGGCGCAAGGACGCAGCGTAACGCTTCTTCTATGTCGTTTTTATACGACAGTTTTCCTGTCAGTTTCTGCTAGGCACCTTCGGAAACTTACGCTACGTCATCCTTGAATTCCTTCGAGGAGTTCCAAATCCCGATAACGGGGTCGCCAGTGCTTTTTACCATCGTCGCCCCGGGGGCGGCGAGGATAAGTCATAAACTGGAGAACCCGATGCGGTACCTTACCTTACTTGCCGGCGGCGCGTGTGCAGCTGCGCTGTCCCTGTCCTTCGGCGCCGCCCCGGCGCGCGCGGACGGCACACCTGAATGCAACGCCAATGTCGGCGTCGCGACCGCGCTGGAATGCGGCGTGAACAGCACGGCAACCGGCACGTCGTCGACCGCCGTCGGGCAGAATTCCTCCGCGACGGGCGATTTCGGCAGCGCGATCGGCAGCTTCGCGAACGCGTCGGGCCTCGTCGGCACCGCAGTCGGTTCGAACGCGCAAGCGACCGGCGACTTCTCGAGCTCGATCGGCACCAATTCGGTCTCCAGCGGCTATGCCGCGCAGGCGTTCGGCGTTCAGGCGCAGGCGACCGGCGACTATTCCTTGGCGAGCGGGTTCGGCGCCGGTGCCACGGGCGATCATTCGATGGCCGTAGGCGCGTCCTCATTCGCTTCGGGCGCGAGCTCGACCGCGGTCGGATCGACCGCGCAGGCGACCGGCGATAACGACGGAGCGTTCGGCTTCAACGCCGTCGCAAGCGGCGGCAGTTCGCTTGCGATGGGTTACAACAGTGCCGCATCGGGCAGCAGTTCGGTAGCGGTCGGGGAAAACGCAAAGTCGTCCGGCTTGCTGAGCGTCGCCGTCGGCGGTGGTTCGAATGCGGCGGGAACAGCCGGGATCGCGATCGGCCAGAATGCCAATGCCTCGACGGACTTCGCGATGGCGGTCGGCTCACTTGCACAAGCCTCGGGCGTCGGATCGACCGCGCTGGGTGTGCAAAGCAATGCTGCGGGCACCGGTGCAATCGCGCTGGGCTTCAATGCCAATGCGACGGGCACCAACTCGGTGGCGATCGGCCAAGGCGCGACGGCGGCGAATACCAATTCCTACGCTATCGGCACCGCTGCCGCGACCACCCGCGACAACCAGATCGTGCTCGGCGGCGCGGGGCAATCGGTGACGGTCGGCGACCTGGCCGCCAGCACGGCGGCACAGACCGGGTCGGTCAACCTCGTCACCGCGGACGCCAGCGGCACGCTGGGCGTCGGGCCGTCGGTCGCATCGCTCGCCACATCGGCATCGGTCGCGGCGCTCACCACGCAAGTGGGGACCAACACGACCAACATCGCCGCGAACACCGCGTCGATCGGCACGCTCAACACGCGCGTGACGGCCAACACGACGTCGATCAACACGCTCAACACGCAGGTCGCGGGCAACACGGCGTCGATCAACACGATCAACGGCCAGATCGGGACGATCAACGGCCAGATCGGGACGTTGAACGGGCAAGTGTCCTCGTTGTTCGCGCAGAACAATGTGATCCGGCGTGACTTGAACCGTACCAACGAAGGCGTGGCGATGGCGCTGGCGATGGAAACGCCGCAGATTCCTGCAGGCTCGAACTTCGCGCTGTCGGGTGGCGTCGGTTACTTCAACAACCGCGCCGCCGGTACGATCGCGATCGGTGCTCGGGTGGGCGAGAAGGCCTTCGTGTCGGCCGGTGTCGGCGCGGGGTTCAACACGGGTGAAGTCGGCGCACGCGGCGGCTTCTCGGTGGCCTTTTGATCCGGACACCAACGTGGTGCTGGGTTGTCGGGGGAGTGCTTGCGTCGATGCCGGGAACGGCGTCGGCGCAAGCCGCCCCGCGGCTGCCCCGCCGCAGGTAGCGCCGCCGGTCGCGTATAGCGCGCCGGTCTCGACTCAGCCGCTGCCCGACGAACTGCAACGCGCGCGGCTGATCTGGGCAACCATGGTTGCGATCCAGCAGGCGAACGAATCGGGTAATTATTCGGTGTTGCGCGATATTTCGGCGCCCGCGTTCCAGATGGTCAACGACCCAAGCAAGCTGGGGCAGATCTTCAACGGGATCCGCGCGACCAATATCGACCTGTCGAACACCTTGCTGCTCGCGCCGACCTACACGCGGGCGCCGGGGATCGACAATCAGGGCATGATGCACTTGGAAGGCGGCTTCGGGCTACGGCCGACCGCGGTGCTGTTCAGCTTCACCTATCAATGGGTCAGCAACCGCTGGAAGCTGTTCGGCGTGTCGGTCGGCGCGCGCAGCATTGCGTCGGGGGTCAGCCCGGGGCCGGCGACGCCACCGCCCGGCAGGAAATAGCGCGCGTCGCGGTCGATCGTAACGGGGGACGGCGATGATCGCTTTGCTGGCAATGGCCGCGGCGGCGAGCGGGCCGAGCTTCGATTGCGCGCGGGCGCGGACAAAGATCGAGCTTGCGATCTGCGCGAGCGGCGAGTTGAGTGCGCTCGATCGCGAAGAGGCGCGGCTGTACCGCCTCGCGCTCGCCGGGCCGGCGCAAGAGCGCGGTGGGCTGGTCGCGCGGCAGCGCCAGTTCCTGCGCGACCGCGACCAATGCGCGGAGGAGGATTCGACCGACACGATGCCGGCGTGCGTCCGCGACGCCTATCTGGGTGACATTTCCGATCTGCGCCGCCTGGCCGGACTGGGCGGCGACGCCGCCGGGCTGTCGTCAGGGCCGATCCGATTCCGTTGCGACGGCGGCTTTCCCGACGTCTTCGTGACGTTGTTCAAGCTGACGCCCGCGCAGGGTTACATCTCGATGCCGACGACCGGCGAAGGCCAGCCGCTCCGCGCCGTTCCCGGAACAAGCCAGCTCGAGGGGCAATACGACACCGGCATGGTCTATGACGGGGCCGACGGGCTGCGGATCAACGCGCGGATCTGCGTCGCGAAACGATGATCCGGCGCGGCCGGGTTGTCCCTGCCGCGCCGGAGATCGGCTAGACGACGCGGCGGCCCTGGATCAGCCGCACGACGACCACGATCAGCGCGATCACCAGCAACAGGTGAATCAGGCCGCCGCCGACATGAACGGCAAAGCCCAGCGCCCACAGAACGAGCAGGATGACGACGATCGTCCAAAGCATGATGTTTCCTTCCTGTTGCCTCTGCAGCGCCGCCCCGGTCACCCGACGGTTACGCCACAGAAACGGAAAGACGCGTCAGCGCGGCTTGGGTTCCGCCATTCGTCGCGTCACGCAGCGGCGGCGCTGCGCGGCGGCTCCTCGGCGAGCAGCTCGCGGACCGCGGCGGCGTCGATCGGGCGGCTGAACAGATAGCCCTGGACCGACGAGCAGCCGTGCTTGCGCAGCTCGGCGAGCTGGTCATTTTCCTCGACCCCCTCGGCGGTGGTTTCCATCCCGAGCGCGCGCGCGAGATCGGTGATCGCGCGGACGATCGCCACCGCGCCGGGGCGCGTGAGCAGATCCTGGATGAACGAGCGGTCGATCTTGATCTTGTCGAACGGGAAGCTCTGGAGATAGCTCAGCGACGAATAGCCCGTCCCGAAATCGTCGAGCGCGATGCGCACCCCGAGCGAGCGCAGGCCGTGGAGCAGTCGGCGTGGTCGAATCGAGCCCTTCGAGGAAGATCGATTCGGTGATTTCGAGCTCGAGCCGTTCGGGCGCGAGCCCGCTCGCGGCGAGCGCCTGCAGCACCGTTTCGCTCAAGCCCGGGCCGGCGGAACTGCACCGACGACACGTTGACCGCGATGCGCACATTGCTCGGCCACGCTCGCCGCCTGCGCGCACGCCTCGCGCAGCACCCACGCGCCGATCTCGACGATCAGCCCGGTATCCTCGGCGATCGGGATGAAATCGACCGGCGAGATCATCCCGCGCGTCGGGTGGTGCCAGCGGATCAGCGCCTCGAACGACCCGACGCAATTGGCGTCGAGGTCGAACAGCGGCTGGAAATGAAGCTCGAATTGCCCTTCGTGGAGCGCGGTGCGCAGGTCGCTTTCCATCCGGCGGCGCTCCTGCGCGCGCTGGTTGAGCTGTTCCTCGAAGAAGCAGAACATGCCGCGGCCGAGCTCCTTGGCGCGGTAAAGCGCGAGATCGGCATGCTTGAGCAGCGACCGCGCATCCACGCCGTCGGCGGGCGAGATCGCGATGCCGATGCTCGCCGCCTGCGTCACGTCGTGGCCGTCGATCTGCATCCGCTCCGCCGCCGCGTCGCCGGCGCGCTTGGCCAGGCGTTCGAGCGGCTCGCCGTCGGCCGCCCTGGCGCGTGACGATGACGAACTCGTCGCCGCCCAGCCGCGCGACGAAGCTTTGCGCGAGCTCGGTGTCGATCCGCGTCGCGACGCGGCGCAGCACCTCGTCGCCGAACCGCGCTGACCATCGCCACGGGCGATGGCGATGACGTCATCACGCTCGACAATGTCACCAATTCCGGCAGCATTAGCATCAATAGCGGTGGCGCGACGGGCGTCGATGCCGTGACCATCGGCGGCACGACCGCCGTGAATGTCGCGGCGCTTCGGCGGTCACCACGGGGAATGGCGCGGACACCGTCAGCGTCGATAAAACAACGGTCGGCAGCCTGGGAGTGACCACCGGCGCTGGCTCGGATACCGTCACTATTTTGGCTTTGACCGCCGATTCCGCCAACCTCGACGCCGGGGATGCCGGCGCCGCTGGCGTGGACATGGTCAATGTAGGAACTTCGTCCGTTGCGGTGAGCATCACTCATGGGTTGACCATCGCCACCGGTGACGGCGACGATGTGATCACCCTCGATAACCTGACCACCGCCGACAGCGTCAGCATCAATGCCGGGGGCGCAACGAACATTGATACCGTCACCGTTGGCGATCTGGCGACTGTGACGGTCACCGGCGATCTGGACATCACCACCGACACTGGCGCGGACAGCGTCAGCGTCAATCAGACAACCGTCGGCGCTTTGAACGTCGACACCGGCGACGCGGCCGACACGATCACCGTCTTGACGCTAGTGCCGGCAGTGTCCACATCGACGCGGGGGATGCTGGCGCTGGAAACACCGATACGGTAAATGTCGGCAGCACTACCGACACCGTGGCCATCACAGCCGAACTGACCATCGCCACCGGCGACGGCGACGATGTCATTACCCTCGATAATCTTACCACTGCGGCTAGCGTCAGCATTGATGCCGGCGGCGCGACGACTGGAGATTCGGTCACGGTAGGTTCACTGGCCGCAGTGACGGTCACCGACGATCTGAGCATCACTACCGACACCGGCGCTACACCGTCAGCGTCGACCAGACCGATGTCGGCACTTTGCACGTCCATACGGGCGCCGCCGCCGACTCGATCACCGTTTTGCGCTGGCCGCCAATAGTGCTCAAATCGACGCCGGCAATGCCGGAGCTGGACTCTTCGACACGGTCCACGTGGGGAGCTCGACCGACGCCGTGAGCGTCTCGACTGCGCTGACCATCGCCACGGGCGACGGCAACGACGTCATCACGCTCGACAACGTCACCAATTCCGGCAGCGTCAGCATCAATAGCGGCGGTGCGACGGGCGCCGACGCCGTGACCATCGGCGGGTCGACCGCCGTGAATATCGCCGGAGGATTGGCGGTCACCACGGGGGACGGCACGGACACCGTCAGCGTCGATAAGTCAACCGTCGGCAGCCTGGGAGTCAGCACCGGCGACGACGCGGACACCGTGACCCTTTTGGCCCTGATCGCTGGTTCCGCCAGTATCGACGCCGGCAATGCCGGGGCCACCGCACCGATACAGTGCATGTCGGAATCGCGGGGGCCGCGGGACATCACTCACGGATTTGGCATTGTCACCGGCGATGGTCATGACGTGGTCTCGCTGGACCATCTCACGACTGCCGACAACGTCAGCATCAACACGGGGGCGCGACGGGCACTGACGCTGTGTCGATCGGCTCGACGACGGCGGTCACCGTCACTGGCGGCCTGTTGGTCACGACGGGCAGCGGCACGGACACCGTCAGCCTGGACAAATCGACCCTGGGCAGCCTGGCCGTCAGCACGGGGGCCGGAGCCGATACGATCACGGTGCTGACCCTCACGGTTGGCAATGCCGTCATTGATGCCGGCGCTGCGGCGCGGGAAATGCCGATACCGTTCACGTGGGCAACGCCACCAACATTGTCACGGTCTCGGGCGGCTTAGGAATTTCGACAGGTAATGGCAACGACGTGATCACCGTCGACAATATCGCCTTGGCTGCCACCGTGGGCATCGTCACCGGCACGGCCGCCGGCGCGGATTCAGTCACGATTGGTGTTCGCGGCGGTCGATATCGTCGGCGGCTTGAGCATTGGCACTTCGACTGGCGCGGACACTGTCAGCGTCGACAAACTCACGGTGGGCAGCCTGGGCATTAGCACCGGCGCGGCCGCCGATACGATCACGATCGGCGCCATGACGGCCGACAACGCCAGCGTCGACGCGGGGGACGCGGGCGCGGCAATGTCGATACCATCACGGTAGGCACCGCCACTAACGTCGTTGATGTCAGTGCCAGCCTAGCCGTGGCCGCCGGTGATGGAGATGACGCGATAGATGTCGATAATTTGACTGCGGGGAGCTTGGGCATCAACGCTGGCGCCGGCGCCGTAGCGTGACGCTGGGCGCTGACGCCGCGGTCATGGTGAACGGCGACGCCAGCGTCGATACTGGCGCGGGCGATGACGACATCACCGTCGATGATCTTCACCGCGGTGGACAATTTGTATGTCACCAGTGGCGATGGGGCCGATCCATCAAGCTCGGAATCACGACAACCGTGACCACGGGTGGAAGCGTGATCGTCGATGGCGGCAATGGCGGTGTCACTGCGGAATTGAGCAAGGTCTATACGGCCGGCGGCATCAACGTGGCCTTCGGTGGCGGCCTCAACGTGATCGATGTGGAAGGCAGTTCGGCCCTGGGCGCGATGACCTTCGTCACGGGTCTCGATGACGACCAGGTGACCCTCAATCAGGTCAGCGCCGTGGGAACCCTGACCATCAGCTTGGGAGACGGCCAAAACAGCCTGATGCTCAAGAATTCGAGCGCGGCCGACACCGTCAATATCGGTAGTGGCAGCGGCAATGATGCCTTGAGCATCCAAGCCGTCTACTTCAACAAAGATTTGGCCCTGAATGCTGGCGACGGCAACAACGGCATTCAAATGTTTGGCTCGATCTTCGGCACGATCGCCAGTTTCTTGACCGGCACAGGCGGCGACAACGTCCAACTGGGCAACAACAAGGTGGAACACTATCCGTCATCACCGGTGACGGTGGCGATAGCGTCGGCGTGGGCTCCAACGCCCTGGATCGGTTATTCGCTGAATTGGGCGCGGGTCAGGATGGATTTTACTCCAAAGCCAACCGGTTGAATTTTTATAGCACCGCCGATGGCGGCCCTGGCTTCGATCAGGCTTCCATCGTCGGCGCTTGGAATAGCCCGTGGCGGTGAATTTCGGCTTAAAGACTGACTTTAAAGCGATAATTCTGTTTTCTGCTCATGGCGACGGCTGACCTGAGCGCTGGCGGCCCTACGGCTCCGGCGACGGATCAGCCGTTGGCTTTGGTGGATTACGCAAGAGCGCGGGTCTGCGTTGGAATGCTTGACTTTGCTGGCTCGGCAACGTTATTCTCCTGCCACTGCCCAGCCGGGTCTTAAGCTGTGTCACTTAGCGCCACAGCACTGCCGAGGCTTCCGCTGCCGAGTCCCCGTCGGCGTGCGTTAGTTTGGGACGGTCGATTTCCCGGGAGGCGATGTGATTCTTGCTGCCTCGCGCGGTGAGAATCCTCTCTCTTGCCGCCATGTTTTTCGAAGGGAATCGATCGTGCTGAACAGGCGTAGGCTGCGGTTCGAGGAAAGAAGAGCCGCCGGCTCTTGGCCATCATCACCAAGCAGGTCAACACCGACGTCTTCATCAACGGCGACGCCGCCAACGACCATCTGGCCGTCTTCGAAGACGCGGCGCATCGTCTGTTCGTGTATGGCGACACGGCCACGGCGGTCACGGGCGATGGCGGCGCGGCGCCGAGTATTGGCCAATACCAACGCCGGCGGCGGCCGATCCTTCACGATCGGAACCTTCAAGAATATTTTCGTGAGCTTGGACGGCGGCACCGATACGATCGAGGTTTCCGGCCTCGTGGCCGCCGACGTCGATTCGCTGGTTATCGACACGGCGACGCGCCGGGCACCGGCGACACGGTCACCATCAGCAACGGAAATTTCGTAGGTACTGGTGGCGGGCCGACGACCTCGCCAAATGGGTCGCGATCACGGACGGCAACGGCGGGACGCCGTGAACATCGATGTCTTGACGACTCCCAGCCTGACCATCAACACTGGCAGCGGGAGCAGGCAACGTCGATGCGGTCAACATCGGCATGAACGGCGCGGTTGCGATCTCCACTTCGTTGGCCGTGACCACCGGCGATGGCGACGACGCCGTGAGTCTCGACCGGTTGACCGCCAGCGCGATCACCGTGCATACCAATGACGGCACGGATAAGGTCACCGTCAACGCCGTGACGGCCAGCAGCGCCAGCTTCGATCTGGGCAATGCCGGCGGCGTCAATCAAGACAGCATCACCGTGGGCAGCGCCACCGTGGCGGTTAGCGTCACGGCCGGTTTGTCGATCACCACGGGCGACGGCAACGACCTCGTGACGCTGGATAACATCACCGGCGCGAGCAATGTGAGCATCATTACGGGTGGAGCGGTGACGGGCGACACCGTGCTGGTGGGGGCCAATGCCGCGGTCAACGTCACCAATGCCTTGACCATCGCCAGCGGCGGCGGCGTCGATATCCTGCACGTCGATCCAGTGACCGCTGGAACCATGAACATCGACTCGGGCAACGCCGGCGCGGGCAATGCCGATGCCATCCAGCTTGGCGATCTCGCGCAGGTTGTCATCAATGGCAAGCTGTCGGTCACGACAGGGGACGGCAGCGACGCGGTGAATCTCGTGGACGTGACGGCCGGCAGCATCGCCGTGAAAGCCGGCGCGGGGGCGGATTTCGTCAGTTTGGAAACCATCTCGGCCGGCAGCGCCAGCGTCGATACGGGGAGCGCCGGACTGGGAAGTGGCGAAACTGTTCTCGTCGGCAACGCCACCGATCACGTTGCCCTAACCGCCGGCTTGGCCGTCACCACGGGGGATGGAAACGATGGCGTTTTCATCAACAATCTCACGGCCGACCATATCAATGTCAGCACGGGAACTGCCGCCGCCAACGCCTCGGACACCGTGACTATTGGCAATCTAGCCGGACTGGGCGTCACCGGCCTGGTGTCGATCGCCACCGTCGGCCGAGGGTTTGTCACTCTCGATAAGCTCTCGGCGGGGAGCGTGGATGTTCATTACGGGAGCGGGGCGCTAACTCGATTGTGATCCTCGCGGTCGCCGTGGGCAGCATCGGCTTGACCGAAGCCAATGGCGGCAACGACCAGAGCACCGTCAACGTGGGAAGTGCGATCGCGCAGGTCAGCGTCACCGGTGGATTGAATATTGCCGTCGGGGACACGGCCGTGGTCACGCTGGACAACCTACTCACGGCCGATAGCGTAAACCTCGTGGCCAGCGGCAACGCAGGCGGGCTGAACTTGGGGGTGGGGGGCGCGGGCAGCCATTAACGTCACGCATGCCTTGACGATCGCCAGCGGCAGCGGAATCGATACCCTCAATCTGGATCACCTGACGGTCGGCAGTTTGAGTGCCAACACAGCTGGCGGGCCCGATACGATCACGTTGCAGTCCGTGACCGCCAGTAGCGCGAACATCACGGCCGGCAACTCCGCCGCCAACAATGCGCACACGCTTGTGACTATCGGCAATGCCACGCATGCGGTGGCGATCGCTCAGAATCTGGCCATTTCCGTCGGGACATCCAACGAGGTGGTCAAGCTCGACAACCTGCACGCCGGCAGTCTGACGATTCACGCGGGTGATAGCGATAACGTCACGGTGGGGGCGTTGTGGCCGTGCTGATCAGCGGCACGACCAGCATTACCACCGGCAACGGTGCACAGGTAACGATCGATCGCTTCTTTGCCAGCGGCGACTTGTTGGTGACCAGCGGCGCTGCCAGCGGCATCAATCTTGGCGTCAATTCGTCCATCACTGCCGGCGGCAATCTCATTGTGCATGTCGGTGATGGCGGCGACACCGTGAACTTGAACCACGTCTACCTCGTGGGCGATCTCACGATCACCACCGGTGCTGGCGCCGATACGATCAACGTCAATTCCAGTTCGGCCCTGAAAGCCACGACCGTCGAAACGGGCGGAGGCGACGACAATCTCACGCTCAACCTGTCAGCTCGGCCGGCGTCACGGTGATCGATGTGGGCGAAGGCCATAACACGCTGAATTACACGAATTCCTCGGCCGCCCAAAAGATGGACATCGTCGGCGGCAGCGGCGAGGACGACATGAATTTCATCGCCGACTACGGCGCCGACAATTGGACCGTCAAAGCCGGCAACGGGGACAATGTGATTCGCGCGTTGGGCATGATCGTCGGCAATGTGGCCAGCTTTTCCACCGGCGTCGGCTCGGACAATGTCCAGCTCAAAAGCTCCTGGCTCGGCACGCTGGAGGTGTATACCGGCGATGGCGACGATCGCGTCGCCTCTGGCCTTCACCAGCCTGGAACACGTTTCTGTCGAATTGGGGCAAAGGATCAGACGGTTTTTTTGCCTTGGGAATGATTTCTATTTTTTATGGCGTCGTCGACGGCGACGAAGGACTTTGACGCCATTTCGCTGCTAGGAAAAATCGCCGCCCTGCCGGATACGCCGAATCTCGAAATTTTGAGCTAAGGCCGGT
>CAWGTM010000010.1:0-285789 GCA_963825445.1 uncultured Actinomycetota bacterium | reverse complement strand
GAGCGTGTTCCGCTCTTTTGAAACGGCCGGAGCCCGTACCCCCCTAGAATCGCGGCCTACGCAGCGTGTGCCGGGAGGGGCCGGTATGGGGCTCATCGACAAGATCAAGGGCGAACTCGTCGACATCATCGAGTGGATCGACGACTCGCGTCGACGCTCGCCTGGCGGTTCCCCCGCTACGAGAACGAGATCAAGAACGGCGCGCAGCTGATCGTCCGCGAGGGCCAGCAGGCGGTGTTCGTCTACCGCGGCCAGCTCGCCGACCACTTCGGCCCGGGCCACTACCAGCTGGTCACCGAGAACCTGCCGATCCTGTCCACGCTGCAGGGCTGGAAGCACGGCTTCCACAGCCCGTTCCGCAGCGAGGTCTACTTCATCAACACCCGCCCGGTGACCGACCTGCGCTGGGGCACCCCGAGCCGATCACCGTGCGCGATCCCGAGTTCACCATGGTCCAGGTGCGGGCGAACGGCCTGTGCGTGCTGCGCATCGCCGACGCCGAGATCTTCCTGCGCCAGGTCATCGGCACCGACACGCCGTCGAGCTCCGAGGAGCTCTCCGAGCTGCTGCGCCGGGTCATCACCCCGGCCTTCTCCGACATGGTGCTGGAGAGCAAGCTCGGCGCGATCGACCTGCAGGGCAAGCAGGCCGAGCTCGCC
The DNA here is from genome assembly GCA_963825445.1 of uncultured Actinomycetota bacterium. GTDB lineage: Bacteria > Actinomycetota > Actinomycetes > Mycobacteriales > Pseudonocardiaceae > Actinophytocola. The sequence continues at coordinate 285,130 of CAWGTM010000010.1, read as the reverse complement.
GGCAAGCTCAAGGACTACGTGCAGGAGCGGGTCGACGACGAGTTCGGCCTGGCGATCGACGACATCGCCATGACGTCACGCTGCCCGAAGAGATCACCGACGCCATGACCCCCGGGGTGGCCAGCGGTATCGAGCAGCCCGCTACCTCGACAACGTCGGCGCCTGGCCCGCCTGCAGCAGGGCGCGGCCGCCGAGGCGATGGTGGCCGCCGCAACCCCGGCGGTGGCGCCGGCAGCATGATGGGCGCCGGGCTCGGCATGGCGCTGGGCCAGCAGATGGGCAACATGATGGCCGGCATGGCCGCGCCCCAGGCCGCGCCGCCGCCGGCCGGTCCGCCGCCGTTGCCGGCCGCGCAGCAGTTCCACGTGGAGATCAGCGGGCAGCCGACCGGTCCGTTCACCCCGGACCAGATGCGGCCGTTCGTGGCCAGCGGTCAGGTCACGCCGGCGACGCTGGTGTGGACGAACGGCATGCCCGGCTGGGCCGCCGCGCAGACCGTGCCCGCGCTCGCCGCGCTGTTCACGCCCGCCGGACCGCCGCCGCTCCCGTCGGCGCAGCCGCCGCAGGGCAACGCGTGAGCGCGCCGGGCGGCCCACCGCCGCTGCCCCCGAACCACGGAGATCAGCAAGGCCCGCCGCCGTTACCCCCGCGGGCTACCCACAGGGTCCCCCTCCGCTGCCACCCCAGCACGGCTACCAGCAGGCGCCCCCACCTCTGCCGCCTCAGCAGGGGTATCAGCAGGGGCCCCCGCCGATTCAGCAGCCGCCCCAACCGCCCCAGCGCGCGACGCGGCACACGACCGAGCAGACCCGCACCTACCCGTGTCACCAGTGCGGTGCCCAGCTGGTCTTCAACATCCAGGCCCAACTGCTCAAGTGCCCGAGCTGCGGCAACGAGCAGCCGATCATCGAGGACGCCGGCCGGCAGGTCGTCGAGCACGACCTCGGCGGCATCCGCTCGGCCCGCGCCCGGACCGTGGTGCAGGCGGGCGCGGAGAAGGAGATCGTCTGCCAGAACTGCGGTGGGCACACCACGTTCGGTGGCACGCTCACCGCCACCCGCTGCCCGTACTGCGCCACCCCGATCCAGCGCGACGACGTCCACGACGCGCCCGACCGGCTGCCGGTCGACGCGGTGCTGCCGTTCCAGGTGGCCGAGCCGGCCGCCAAGGAGGTGGTCGAGAAGTGGATCAACAGCCGGTGGTTCGCGCCGACGGAGTTCAAGAAGTACAGCGAGGCCGGCTCGTTCGCGAGCGTCTACATCGCGTACTTCACGTTCGACGCGACCGCCGACACCGACTACACCGGTGAGCGCGGCACGAACTACACGGTGACCGTCGGGTCCGGTGAGAACCAGCGCACCGAGACCCGGATCCGGTGGCACAACGTGCGGGGGCGGGTGCACAACTCGTTCGACGACATCCCGATCATGGCGAACACCGGGCTGGACGAGAAGAAGGTCGAGGCACTCGAGCCGTGGCCGACCCAGCAGGCGAGGCCGTACTCGGCGGAGTACGTGGCCGGCCACCTCAGCCGGACGTACGACCGCACGGCCGAGCAGTGCTTCGAGCCGGCCAAGCAGCGGATGCAGGCGGAGATCGAACGCACCGTCCGCCGCGACATCGCCGGTGACCACCAGCGGATCCACTCGATGAACCCGCGCTGGTACGACATGCGGTTCAAGTACCTGCTGCTGCCGGTGTGGCTGCTGACCGTCGTGTACGAGGGCAGGCCGTTCCAGGTCTGCATCAACGGCGTGACCGGTGAGGTGCAGGGCCGGCGGCCGATCAGCAAGATCAAGGTGACGCTGGCGGTGCTGCTCGCGATCATCCTCGTCGTTACGGTGGTGCTCCTGTACCAAGCACGCGGAGGCTGACATGGGAACCGTGATCGTCGTGGTGCTCGTGATCGTCGTACTGGTCGTGGTCGGGTTCGGCGTCATGTTGGCCAGCAAGGGCAAGCGCCGGGCCAAGGAGGCGCTGGGCCTGAGCCCGGCGCTGGCCGCGAACGCGCCCCGCGAGTGGGCCTTGCAGCACTCCCCCGAGGCGACGATGCACCGCAGGCTCGCGGCGGCCGCCTCGTCGGTGGCGGGCCAACCGTTCGGCGACGCCGCGGGGATCGAGCAGCGGGTCGGCGTGGAGCAGCAGATCCTGCAGCTCGACGAACAACTCGTCGCCGCGGCCGCCGTTCCGGGACCCCGCAAGGCGCACCTGCTCGCGGAACTCGAACCGCTGGTGAGTGCCGTGGAGTCGTCGGTGGCCGATCTGGCGAGCGGCCAGGTGGAGATGGACCAGCTCAAGCGCACCCAGGCCGAACTGGACGGCGGCGAGACGGACAAGTAGCGCGCGCGAAAATTGTCGGTGCTGCCGACTAAGATTGAATCCAGGGGGCCCCGGACCGTTTTTGTCGGTGGTAAGCGATAACGTCGCCCCGCATCCCTGCCCAAACGGTGATCGGTCCGCGCTGTGGAGAATCGCCGTCGCCAGGGAGACAGGCGGTCGTGAGTGACTACCCCGGCCCGTCGAGGATGCCGAGCGCCAGGGTCTGCAGCGCGGCGGTCACGCGGTCGGTGTGACCGGCCGCGATCCGGCGGATCACCGCCTCGGCCGTCAGCCCGGCGAGCAGCAGCTCCGCCAGCGCCTCGGCGTCCGCGTCCGGGCGCTCCTGGGCGATGAGGTTCCGCACGTGCCCGTGCCAGAACACCGCCACCGGGTGGTCCTCGCCATGGTGATGCTGTGCGGTGACCGCCTGCCCCAGCGCGGCGACCAGCCCCTTGTTGCGCCCCACGACCTCGACCACCGCGGCGAGGAAGGCGAGTAGCCGCTCCCGCGCGGGCGCACCGGGCCCGAGCGGCGGCGGACCGCTCTCGATGTCGTCGCGCAGACCCATGGCGCGCTCCTGCATGAGCGCGACCATCAGCCCCGTCCGGCTGCCGAACCGGTGGAACACCGTGCCCTTGCCGACGCCGGCCGCCGCGGCCACCTGCTCGATCGTCACCTCGTCGGGCCGGTGTCGGCTCAACAGGTCCTCGGTGGCGCGCAGGATCGCCTGCCGGTTGCGCGCCGCGTCGGCACGTTCGCGTCGCTCCCCCGCCATCGACCCTCCCGTGTCTACAAGTGGACCGCCGGTCAAGTATGGTTAACTTGACCGACAGTCCAGTTAAGTTCGTCAGGCAGGAGAATACCGTGCGCAGAGTCCGCTTCCACGAATTCGGCGGCCCAGAGGTACTTCGCGTCGAGGAGGCCGACGTGCCGACCCCGGGCCCCGGCCAGCTGCTGATCCGAGCGACGGCGATCGGCGCGAACTTCGTCGACACGAAGTTCCGCTCCGGTGCCGGCAGCATGTTCCAGCGAGAACTGCCGAGCACGCTGACCGGCGACGTGGTCGGCGCTGTCGAGTCGGTGGGCCCGGACGTCGACCCCGCCCGGGTCGGACAGCGGGTAACGTCGCTGTCCACGGACGCGTTCGCCGACTACGTGCTGGCCGAGGCGGACGAACCCGCGCCGGTGCCCGACGGCCTGGACGACGCCGCCGCCAGCCTGCTGTGCTCGGCCGCCCCGGTCGCGCTCGGCACGCTGCTCGCCGGCCGGATCGACCCGGGCGCCACGGTGCTCGTCCACGCGGCGGCCGGCAACATCGGCCACCTGGCCACCCAGCTCGCGAAGCTCCGGGGTGCCGGCACTGTCATCGGCACCGCCGGCTCCCCCACCAAACTGGACTTCGTGCGTGACCACGGGGCGGACGTGGCCATCGACTACCGCGACCCGACCTGGCCCGACCAGGTGCGCGCGGCCGCACCCGACGGCGTGGACATCGTGCTGGACTCGGTCATCGGGTCGACCATGCTCACGAGCCTCGACCTGCTCGCACCCTACGGTCGGCTGGTGGCCTATGGCGCGGCCGACGGACTGGCGGACGTGCCGGTGCGGAGCCTGTACGCCGCCCGGTCGGTGACCGGCTTCTCGATCCTCACCTGGCGCGCCGCCCGGCCGGCCGAGTACGCGGCGGCGGTGGCCGAACTGACCGAGCTGCTCACCACCGGCCGGCTCCGCTACAACGTCCACACGCGACTCCCGCTCACCGAGGCGGCGCAGGCGCACCGGATCCTGGACGAGCGGTCGAACCTGGGCCGCGTGCTCCTCGTACCGTGAGAACCCAGGCGCGGTCCGTAGGCTGGGCAGGGTGCTGCGCGAGACCCTGCCCAGCGACGACGGGCTGCTGCTGACGGTGTCGAACCGCCCGACGCCGGACCTGCGTGTGTTCGCCTCCAGCGGCGGCCGTCTGCTGCTGCGACAGGGTGGGACACCCGTGCTCCTGGCGCTGGTGGCGGCCGATCTGTCCGGTGTGGACGTCGTCCGCACCGGTCACTACCGCTCGCCGGTCCCGCCGCTGCGGGCGGCGCAGGCCCGGCACCTGGCGGGCGGGATCACGCGCTGGGCCTACCGCTTCGCCGAACTGATGGAAGCCGTGCCCGGCCCGCTGCACAACGGGTCCTGGCTGCTGCGAACGAAGGTGCTGGCGCCGTACGTCCTGCGCGACGACCTCGTCCGGTCCTATCCGGACACCTACCTCGGCTGGTTCGGCCAGGGCTGGAACGGGGCGATCCCCCTGCGTCGACTGTCCGAACCGGACGCCCCGCGGGTGAAGGCCTACCGGCGCCAGGTGGTCGAGGGTCACCTGCCGCCGATCCTGCTGTGGTGGATCAGCGGTCTCGACGGCTACCTGGTGCTCGACGGCCACGACCGGCTGGTGGCCGCGCGGGCCGAACAGGTCGAGCCGTCCGTTCTGGTACTGGACCGGGCATTGGCGACCGTCGACCGCGAAGCCTGGCTGGCCGCCGCGACCGCCCGCTACGAACGGGCACTGGACCTGATCGGCCCGCACGCCGGCGCGGCCGACACCCAGGCCGCCGTCTCCCGCTCCTTCGGCCAGGACACCGAACGCATGGCGACCGAGGCCGGCCGCACCCAGGTCTGGCCACTGCCCGCCACCGAGTGGAACGCCGTCGCCGCACGGGAAGCACCGAACTGGCCCTGAGTCAGGCCACCAGCAGGAAGACCGCCCCGCCCACCACGGGTCCCAGGATCGCGCCCACCACCACCTGGCCCACCGTGTGGTCGGTCAGCACCACCCGCGACCAACACACCAACGCCACCAACAACACCAGCAGCAGCAACCACGGCCCGTACAGGAAGATGACCATGGCGGCCGCGCCGCCGGCCACCGTGGCGTGGATCGACACCTTCCACCACCTGGTGATCACCATGCAGGCCACCACGGCCGCGATCATCGCGAGCGCCAGGGCGATCACCTCGCGTGGCGCGTCACCCAGGATCATGACCGCCAGGCCGGCCACCGCGGAGACCAACGACAGCACCAGTGGCACGAATCGGTGTTCCCGGTCGCGCACCCAGTGGCCGTCCCAGCGGCCGCGTTTCGCGCCGTACACCAGGATCAGCATGGGTATGACGCTGTAGAACAGGGCCACCACACCGACCCAGCCCAGCGTGGCCCCGACGTCGTTTCCCGTGGCGTGCCAAGCGACCGCCAGCAGCACGGCCACCACGACCACCACGGGCGACAGCACCTCGGTGACCACGCGTGCCGCGCCGGTAGTGTTCATGGCGACATCCTGCCAGCAGAGGAGATCCCATGAAGGCCGGCGACCTCGCCCCCGACTTCGAGTTGCCGGACGAGACGGGAAAGCCTCGCAAGCTGTCGCAGTTCCTGGAGGCCGGCCCGGTCGTCCTGTTCTTCTACCCGGCCGCCATGACCAAGGGCTGTACGGCCGAGAGCTGCCACTTCCGCGACCTGGCCACCGAGTTCGCCGAGCTGGGTGCCGGCCGCATCGGGATCAGCCCCGACACGGTCGACAAGCAGCGTGAGTTCAGCGAGAAGCACTCGTTCGACTTCCCGCTGCTGTCCGATCCGGACGGTGCGGTCGCCACCCAGTTCGGGGTGCGCCGCACCATCGCCATGCTCGCCACGAAACGCCAGACCTTCGTGATCGGCACCGACCGCACGGTGCTCGAGGTCATCAAGAGCGAGATCCGCATGGCCGTCCATGCCGACCGCGCACTGGAAGTACTGCGCGGCCGGCAGAACGCCTAGGGGTTCGCCTCGATCGCCTCGGGCGGCACTTCCTTGTCCGTCCGCAGCGCGTCGAACAGCACGGCCGACCGCTCCGGGTCCCAGACGATCGCCGAGCCGGACGGGATGCGCTTGGACCCTCCCATCGGGACGGTCGTCGACACGGTGCTGCCGTCGCTCGCGCCACTCATCGCGAACGCGAGGCTCGGCAGGTGGTGCAGGTGGTCACCCTCGTCGACCGTGATCGCGTCCGGCGCGCTCCCCATCACCGGGAACAGCTTGAACGGGTTGAGGATCGTCCCGGGGCTGGCGACCTTGTCCATGAGCGCGCCGATGAACTCGCGCTGGTGGATCACCCGGTCGAGGTCGGCCCTCGGCGTGGCACGGGTCCGGACGTAGCCGAGCGCCTGCGCGCCGTTCAGTTCCTGACATCCGGCCGGGAGGTTGATACCGGCGAGCGGGTCGTTGATCGGCTCGTCGAGACACATCTCGACGCCGCCGACCGCGTCCACGACGCCGGCGAAGCCGCCGAGCCCCACCTCGATGTAGTGGTCCAGGCGTAGTCCCGTCTCCGTCTCGACGGTCTGCACGAGCAACTGCGGGCCGCCCTTCGCGTGCACCGAGTTGAGCTTGACCTCGCCCTCCTGGCCCGGAATGGTGACCGCCGAGTCACGCAGGAGCGACACGAGCGTGGGCTTGGTGTCGCTGTCCGGGATGTGCATCAACATCATGGTGTCGGTGAGCTTGCTGGTGGGCGCGCCGGTCGACAGCTCGGCCTGCTCCTCGGGCGAGAGGTCCGCCCGACTGTCCGAGCCGACGATCAGCCAGTTGGTGCCCTCACCGGCCGCCGGGCGGCCAGGGTAGTCGGTGAGCGCGACCACGCGGTTGAGCGAGGAGTCCAGCCAGATCCACATGCCGCCGAACACCACCAGGATGATCAGGAACGCGATCCCCAGCTTGCGACCCCACCGGCGCTTGCGTGGCGGGCGGCGACGCGGCTGGCGTGGCGGATAGCCGTCGCCCTGCTCGGGCGGCGGACCGAAGTTGTCCGGCGGGGGCTGCTGGCGCCGGGGCGGCGGCTGTTGGCGCTGTGGCTGTTGACGCTGTGGCGGCGGGGGCTGCCAGTCCTGCGCGGGGTTGCCGGTGCGCGGCAGCTCCATCTTCCTGGCCTGGTGGTACCCAGGTGTGCGGCTGGGCGGCGGGCCGCCGTAGCCCGGCTGGCGTCCCTGCCCGTGGTCCGGACCGGACCCCGGACCAGGCCGGCGCCGCGGCGGACCCTGCGGATAGCTCATTTCCCCACCTTCCAGTCGTTTTCCAAGACGTGGGGACGCCCGTTGAGGTTGCGCACACCGTACGAGACGGAGATTAAAGCGTTACCGCCAACCCGCCGGGTGACGGCTTGGCCAGTGCCGCCGCGATAACATGATCCATTTCGGTGACGCCCAGCGTGCCCAGCACGAACCGGCGCACCAGCAGCCGCCACTCCTTGGCCCGCCGCAGCATGGCGTGTGCCTCGCCCTGGACGTCGAACCGGCACACGGCGTCGGTGACCTCCTTGGCGCGGACCGCGAAGTCGTAGGACAGTCCCGGGTTGGTCATCCGGTCCTGGTCACCGTGGGCGATGAGCACCGTGCGCCCGGCCAACTGCTCGACGCGGTCCTTCTCGGTGGTCCACGGCGCCAACGCGCACACGGCGACCACCGACGGGTCGTCCGCCACCCGCAGCGCCACCCGGCCGCCCATCGAGTGCCCGACCAGCACCACCGGCACGCCCGGGCTGGTCCGCCGGATGTCCTCGAGCGCCCAGCGCGCGTCGGCCACGGCGTCGAGGTCGGGCCGGTTCCAGCCGCGGTAGCGGTTGAGCAGCGTCAACGCCGCCACCCCGCCGTCGCGCCCGGCCGAGCCCAGGTCACGCGCGAACGGCACCATCCGCAGGTAGGCGGGCCGGAACCGGTGCATGCGGTCCTTGCTCTGCTCCTGGCCGCCGTGCAGGACGAGCACCACGGCACGCGCGTCGACCCGCTCGGTCGGGCCGAACGCCCTCAGACTCGGACTCACGACCGTCCCTTCTTCTCGACGTAGGCCTCGATGCCGTCCAGTACCCGCTGGAGGCCGAAGTCGAACTCGTCCAGCCACTCGAAGTCCGGGGTCTTCCACAGGCCGGCCAGCGTCGGGAAGCGGTCGGCGGACAGGTGCGGGTCGAGCAGCGGGGCGAAGTCCGTCCAGAACTGAGCGTCGGTGACGCCCGTGCGCTGCTCGGCGCTGGCCGCGTCGGACAGCTGGCGGGCCCGGCCCTGGACGTAGCTGACGATCAGGCTGACGGTCGCCATCATCTCGCCGTTGCTCAGCCCGGTGTCGGCGATGACCCGCAGCATCGCGTCCAGCTGGGCTGTTTGGTTCGGGCCCATGAGGCCGCGCGTGAGGGACATGGTCAGCAGCCAGGGGTGGCGCTGGTAGCCCTCGAGGCTGGCGCGGGCGAACGCCTCGAGGCCGGCGCGCCAGCCGTCCGGGTGGGGTTCGGGCAGGCCACCCTCGCCCATGACGGTGTCGGCCATCAGCTCGAGCAGTTCGGCCTTGGCAGGCAGGTACCGGTACAGCGACATGGTGCCCACGCCGAGCGCGTCGGCCACCCGGCGCATGGACAGGCCGTCGAGGCCCTCCTGGTCGGCCAGCTCGACGGCCGTCGCCACGATCCGCTCGACGGTCATACCCGGCTTTCGGCCCCGGCCGGTGTTCGGCTTGGTCCCCCAGAGCAGATCCATGGCGGCGGCCGAGACGTGGCCGCCGCCGAAGCTCGCCGACTCGGCCGGCTCGTCCGTGGTACTCATCGCCCGCCCATCGTAGAAGGCCCTGGTCGGGCTCGTTTGCGTACACCGCACCCAGTGGTGTTAATCTTATGCGTACAGCGTACCCATCAAGGGGGGGATTCATGACGATCTTGGTTACCGGAGCGACGGGTCACGTGGGGCGCCAGGTGGTCGCGCAACTGGTCGCCGCGGGTGTGCCGGTGCGCGCGCTGACCAGGAACCCGGCGAACGCGGGGTTCTCTTCTGACGTCGAGGTGGTCCGGGGCGACCTGCTGGAGCCGGCGTCCCTGGAACCGGCGCTCGTCGGGGTGGACCGGCTGTACCTGTTTCCCGAACCGCGGACCGCGACGGAGGTGGTCGGCGCGGCGAAGCGGGCCGGCGTGCGGCGGATCGTCACGCTGTCCTCCGGTGCGGTGACCGGCGGCTTCGACCTGGACTTCCAACTGCCCGTGGAGCAGGCGGTGGAGGCGTCCGGCCTCGAGTGGACCCACCTGCGGCCGGGCGAGTTCATGTCGAACACGGCGCGGCTGTGGGGCCCGATGATCCGCGCCGACCGCCTGGTCCGGTACATCACCCCGGACGCGGTCGGGGTGGCGGTCCACGAGGCCGACATCGCGGCGGTGGGCGTCGTGGCCCTGCTGGAGGACGGCCACACGGGCAAGGCCTACGACATGACCGGCCCGGAGCGGATCACCGTGCGCGAGCAGGTGGCGGCCATCGGCGCGGCGCTGGGCGAGGAGGTCCGGTTCGAGGAGGTGACCGCCCAGGAGGCCAAGAAGATCCTGGACGACCAGGGCGGCTGGGGTGCGGAGAACGCGGACTTCCTGCTGGGCCTGGCGGACTACACGCCCGGCGCCGAGATGCCGCAGTTCACGGCCGAGGAGTGGGATGCGATGTTGCAACCGATGCCCACGGTCGAGGAGGTCACCGGTCGTCCGGGTCGGACCTATGCGCAATGGGCGCTGGACAATGTGGAGTCGTTCCGCTGACGCTCTAGGCTCTGACCCGTGGACGTAGCCGGAGTTCTGCTGGCCGCCGGCGCCGGACGGCGGTTCGGCATGCCGAAGGCGCTGGTCCGCCACCAGGGCAGCCTGTTCGTGGAACACGCGGCCTCAGTGCTCCACGCGGGCGGCTGCCATCCAGTGGTGGTGGTCCTGGGCGCGGAGTCCGCCTCGGTACGCGAGCAGGCCACGCTCCCCGGCGCGTCCGTTGTGGACAATCCAGAGTGGACAACGGGCATGGGCTCGTCACTGCGGGTCGGGCTGGCCGCCCTGGCCGGCTCCGCCGCGATGGCGGCCCTCATCCTGCCGGTGGACACCCCGGGCGTGACCGCTTTGGCGGTGCAGCGCTTCGTGGCACTGGCGTCCCCGGTGGCACTGGCCAGGGCAACGTACGACGGCCGCCCGGGCCACCCGGTCCTGATCGGCCGCGACCGTTGGCCGGACGTATCGGCCTCAGCGACCGGCGACGAGGGCGCCCGAAGGTACCTGACCAGCCACGATACGGTGTCTGTCCCCTGCGAGGACGTGGCGACCGGCGAGGACGTGGACCGCCCGGAAGACCTACCGTCGTAAAATTGTCGGTGCTGGATGACATGGTGTCGGGCATGACCGAGATCGAGGAATGGCTCGGCCAGGTGGACCCACAGAACCGGGAGAGGGTCGAGCACCTGGCCGCGCTGATACACGCGGCCGACAACGACATCGACGACGCCGTCAAGTGGCGCCGGCTGACGTTCACCAAGGGCGGTGACTGGCACCACTGGCTGTGCGCCGTGGCCGTCACCGCCAGAGGCGTGAACCTGATGTTCCACAAGGGCGCCCTACTGGACGACCCGACGAACCTCCTACGCGGCGAAGGCAAGTACTTACGCCAGGTCCCCCACGAAAAGGCTGTCGCCAACCCGGCAGAGATCACCACGTTGATCCGCCAGGCAGCCGAACGCCAAACACACATGCTGGACTAACTCCAGTCCACACGCGAGCCCCAGCTCCCACACACGAGACCACAGTTCCGGCACGGCAAGTTCAGGGCTCCCACACACGAGATCGCACTTCCCACACCCGAAATCGCGGTTCCCGCAACCGAGATCGAGCTTCCCGCACACGAGATCGCGGTTCCCGCAACCGAGATCGCGCTTCTCGCACCCGAAATCGCGGTTCCCACACGCGAGAACGCGCCACTAGCGCGAGATCACCGCTCTCACACACGCGAGTTCGGCTTCCTGTGGTCGAGAACCCGATTCCCGCGCACAGGTTCGCGTTCCCGCACCCGGGTTCGCGGATCCGGTCCGCGAGTTCACGGTTCCGGCACGCATGTCCCTACCACCCAACCGCATGTCGTCATCTCGCGACCGCATGTTCGCGGTTCCCGCAGGCATGTTCGCTGACCCGCACCCATCTGGCCCCAGGAAGGAGAACCCCCGCAGCCGAACCGAACGCAAGCCTCCGCCCGAAGTGACCGTGCCGTGCGCAACCCCTTACTACCGCAACCAATCCGGATAGTCCCTGCGCAGGGAGACCTTCTGCCGCAAGGGGTTCGGGGGTGGCGGCGGGCAGGGGAAGGGCGGGCGCCAGCCCCTAGTGCTCGACCCAGGGCGGCGGAGGCTCGCGGGTCAAGGGTTGAGCGAAGCGAAATCGGCGAAGCCGAAGGAGCGCCCGTGACGCGTGAGGGGCCGCCCGTAGAATCCGCCGCCACCCCCGAACCCACCCCACGACGGGCAAACCAAGTACGCCCAGAGACCACACAGAAGCGTCAACCAGAAACGTCCGCGGCAGCGGGCTGATTGGCGAACTGCGTCCGATACAGATCCGCGTACCGCCCCCCAGCGGCAAGGAGCGACTCATGATCCCCCCGTTCCACAACCCGCCCCCCTTCCACCACGAGAATCTGATCAGCCGCCCGAATCGTCGACAACCGGTGCGCGATCACGAGCGAAGTCCGACCAGCGAGCGCAGAAGCGAGCGCCTCCTGCACCGCGACCTCGGACTCCGAGTCCAGATGCGCGGTCGCCTCATCCAGAATCACCACTCGCGGCTGGGCAACCAACAACCGCGCGATCGTCAGCCGCTGCCGTTCCCCGCCGGAGAGCCGATACCCCCGCTCCCCGACCACCGTGTCCAACCCGTCGGGCAGCGACCGCACCAACTCCCCGAGCCGCGCCTGCTCCAACGCCTCCCACAACTCGTCATCCGTCGCCTCCGGCCGCGGATACGCGAGGTTCGCCCGTATGGAGTCGTGGAACAGATGCCCGTCCTGCGTCACCACCCCGACCACCGACCGCACCGAATCGAACGACAACGATCGAACGTCCACATCGGACAATCGCACGGTCCCGGCGTCCACGTCGTACAACCGGGGCACCAACGACGCGATCGTCGACTTCCCCGCCCCGGAGGGCCCGACCAGAGCCACCATCTCGCCAGGTGCGGCCCGGAAGCTGACCCCGTGCAACACCTCCTCACCACCACGCTGGTCGAGCACCGCGACCTCCTCCAACGAGGCCAACGACACCGACGACGCGGCGGGATAGGCGAACCGAACGTCCTCAAAGGACACCGACACCCCACCGGCAGGCACGGAGACGGGCGAATCGACCTCGGTGATCATCGGCTTGAGGTCCAGCACCTCGAAGACCCGCTCGAACGACACCAACGCGGTCATCACGTCCACCCGCACGTTCGCCAGCGCGGTCAACGGCGTGTACAGCCGGGTGAGCAACAACGCCAGAGCCACGACCGTTCCCGGATCGAGAGCGCCCGTCAGAGCCAGATAACCACCGAGCCCGTACACGAGAGCCTGCGCGAGAGCCGACACCAGAGTCAAGGACGTCATGAACCAGCGCGTGAGCATGGCCGACCGCACGCCGATGTCGCGCACCCGCCCGGCCCGGCCCCCGAACTCCTCGGCCTCGGCGCCGGGATGCCCGAACAGCTTCACGAGCGTCGCCCCAGGCGCGGAGAACCGCTCGGTCATCGTGGTGGTCATCGCCGCGTTCAGCACCGACGACTCGCGCTGCAGGTCGGCCATCCGCTTGCCCATGCGCCGCGCGGGCAGCACGAAGATCGGCAGCAGCACCAGCGCGAGCGCGGTCACCTGCCAGGACAGCGTCATCATCACGACCACCGACAGCACCAGCTGGATCACGTTGGTGACCAGCCCGGCGAGCGTGGACGTGAACGCCCGCTGCGCCCCCATCACGTCGTTGTTCAGCCGCGACACCAACGCGCCCGTGCGGGTACGGGTGAAGAACGCGACCGGCATCCGCTGCACGTGCCCGAACACGGCCCGCCGCAGGTCGTAGATCAGCCCCTCGCCGATGCGCGAGGACTGCCACCGCTCGGCGAGCCCCAGCCCGGCGTCGACCACGGCGATCCCGGCGATCGCCACGGCCAGCCACACGATCACGGACACGCCCTCGCGCCCCACGATCGCGTTGACCACCTGCCCGGCGAGCAGCGGCGTCGACACCGCCAGCACAGCCGAGACCACGGTCAGCGCCAGGAACACCGCCAGTTTCCCCCGGTGCGGACCGGCGAACTGGTACACCCGCCGAATCGTCCCCTTGGTCAACCCCTTGGGCGCGTCGGCCGAGTGCATCGCACCCCGCAGCAAGCTCCAGCTGTTCTCCACGTCTTTTCTCCCTCGTCCTCCCCCGGTCAACACCGGCGCGCCACGCCTGCTTCCCCGTTACCCGGAGAGCGAACAGGTCCGACCCTCTCGGTAGCCTGCCCGCGTGGAGCAGACCGGGCAGCGCGCGTTGCGCCTCGACCTGCTCATCTACGGTGTGAGCCTGATCTTCGCGGCCGGCACCGCGTTCTTCTCCGAGTTCTACGGCTACCGCGTCTGGGGCAACTTCGCGACGGCCGGCTACCTGCTCGCCATCATCCTCACAGTCATCAGTACAGTCTCCGCTCCCCACCTGGGGCGAGCCTCGAGAATGCTCCGTTCCCGCTGGACCCCGGTGGCCGTCGCCGGGCTGCTCGCCGGTGTGGTGCCGCTGCTCGTGCTGATCTTCCGCAGGTCACCGAGCTTCGTATGGGGCCAGTGGCCGTGGGCGTTCCCGTCCCAGCCGGAGGTCTGGGTGGTCGAACGGTCCGCCCGGCTGCTGCTCGACAACGGCACGCCCTACCCGGACCTCAGCTTGCTCGACCGAGCGGCGCACCCCGACGACTACACGCCCTACGGCCCGTCGATGACCGTCTACGGCCTGCCCAGGGCGCTGTTCGGCGACGGCCCGTTCACCGACGCCCGCGTGGCGTTCCTGGTGGCCAGCGTGCTGATCATCGTGCTGGCGCTGCGGGTGCTCGGCTGGCCGAAGATCCCCGTGCTCGCGGCCCAGCTCGCGGCGATCAGCCCGCTCACCCTGCTGACGTTCACGGTGGCCGGCGACGACCTGCCGGTGATCGCGCTGATCGTGCTCGCGACCGCGCTCGCCTATCGGGTCAACCCGGTGTGGCCGGGCATCGTGTGTGCCGTGGTGGTCACCACCAAGCTGACCGCGCTGCCCGCGCTCGGCGTGCTGGCCGTGGCGATCATGGTGTACCGGGGCGGCCGAGGCTTGGCCGTGTTCCTCGGCGCCGTGCTGGCGACCACGGCCGTGCTCACGGTGCCCGTGCTGCTGGTCGACCCGTCGTCGTTCGTCGAGCACGTGATCCTGTTCCCGGCGGGTCTCGGGGAGGCCGGATCACCGGCCGCGAGCCCCCTGCCGGGCTACCTGATCGCACAACTGGGACCGGTGGGACACGCCGCCGCGCTGGTGCTCCTCGCGCTGGCGGCATGCGCCATCGTCACGTGGTTGTTCGTTCGCCCGCCCCAGGATGCCGCCGCGGCGACACAGCGGATCGCCGTCAGTCTCGGCACAGCGATCTGCCTCGCACCGGCTACGCGCTGGGGGTACCTGGTGTACCCGCTGGCGCTGGCCGGCGCGATGATCGGGTTCGCCGCCGGGGAGAGGACGGTTGACGGATCGGCAGACCAAACCGGGACGCCCGCGGGACCGACCGAAGACGCGGTCGCGGACCCCAACACCCGCGGCATCCAAGCTTGACCAGTAGTGCTGCTACTTCTTCTTCGTGCGGGTGGCGCCGCCGCGGCCACGCAAAGCCACGCCGGACTCCGACAGGACGCGGTGTACGAATCCGTACGAACGACCCGTCGACTCCGCCAGCGCACGAATGCTGGCGCCCTTCTCGTATTTCTTCTTGAGGTCAGCGGCCAGCTTGTCGCGCGTACTGCCGGTGATCCGCGCGCCCTTCTTCAGATCAGCCACGTCGTCCGCCTTCCGTAGCGTGTAACGGAGGTATGTGAAACCCCTGCCGACGCCAATGATCGAACACGACGGCGTGGAATGCCAGGCGAGATCGAAAATAAGTATGAAGTCGGTCACGCCGAACGGAGCGACACCGGGCCCGCTACGCCAGCTGGACGAGTTCCAGATAGTCCGCTGACCAGTGATCTTCGGTGCCGTCGGGCAGCAAGATCACGCGTTCTGGCTCCAACGCCTCCACCGCACCGGGATCGTGCGTGACGAGCACGACGGCACCCGTGTAGCCGCGCAGTGCGTCGAGTACGCGCTCGCGACTGGCCGGATCGAGGTTGTTCGTGGGCTCGTCGAGCAGCAGGACGTTCGCCGCGCTCGACACCAGACCGGCGAGCGCCAACCGGGTCTTCTCACCGCCGGAGAGCGTGCCGGCCGGCTGGTCGAGCTGTTCGCCGGTGAACAGGAACGTGCCGAGCAGCGACCGCAGTTGCTGCGCGGGCGTGTCCGGCGCGGCGTGGCGCACGTTCTCCCAGACCGACGCGTTGTGGTCGAGCGTCTCGTGTTCCTGGGCGTAGTAGCCGATCCGCAGGCCGTGACCAGGCACGACCTCGCCGGCGTCGGCCGCCTCGCGGCCGCCGAGCAGCCGCAGCAGCGTGGTCTTGCCGGCGCCGTTGAGCCCGAGCACGACCACCCGCGAGCCGCGGTCGATGGCGAGGTCGACGCCGGAGAACACCTCGAGCGAGCCGTACATCTTCGACAGGCCCTCGGCCGTGAGCGGCGTGCGTCCGCAGGGCGCGGGCTCGGGGAAGCGGATCTTCGCGACCTTGTCGGACTGGCGGACCTCGTCGAGCCCGGCCAGCAGCTTGCCCGCCCGCTTGGCCATGTTCTGCGCGGCCACGGCCTTGGTGGCCTTGGCCCGCATCTTGTCGGCCTGCAGCATCAGCGCCGACGCCTTCTTCTCGGCGTTGGCCCGCTCGCGGCGGCGGCGCTTCTCGTCGGCCGCGCGCGCGTCGAGATAACGCTGCCAGCCCATGTTGTAGAGGTCGACCTCGCCGCGCATGGCGTCGAGGAACCAGACCTTGTTGACCACGTCGGCCAGCAGCTCGACGTCGTGGCTGATCACCACGAGACCGCCGTTGTGGCCCTTCAGGAAGCCACGCAGCCAGTTGACCGAGTCGGCGTCGAGGTGGTTGGTGGGCTCGTCCAGCAGCAGCGTGGTGCCGGAGCCGCCGCTGCCAGCGCCCGCTTCGGAGGCGGCGAACAGGATGCGCGCCAGCTCGACGCGGCGGCGTTGGCCTCCGGAGAGCGTGCCGACCTGCTGGGCGAGCACGCGGTCGGCGAGGCCGAGGTTCGCGCAGATGCGGGCCGCTTCGCTCTCGGCCGCGTAGCCGCCGAGAGCGGCGAAGCGCTCTTCCAGGCGGCCGTAGCGGCGGACCTCGCGGTCGCGCAATGACTCGTCGGCGTACTCGGACATGGCCGACTGCGCCTTCTCCATGTCGCGCAACAGCTGGTCGAGGCCGCGCGCGGACAGCACCCGGTCCTTGGCGCTGACCTCGAGGTCGCCTTCGCGCGGGTCCTGTGGCAGGTAGCCGACCTCGCCGGAGCGGCGCAGCTCGCCCGCGTAGGGCTCGCCCTCGCCGGCCAGGACACGCAGCGACGTGGTCTTGCCGGCGCCGTTGCGGCCGACGAGGCCGATGCGGTCGCCCGGCTGGACGCGCAGGGTCGTGTCGGACAGCAGGATCCGCGTGCCGGCGCGCAGTTCGAGGTCAGTGGCGGTGATCATTCGGAGACTCCGTGAGGGTGGTAATGGGCAGGCCTCGTCTGCCCGCGGGCCGTGACCAGCGGGCTCGCCTGCGGCCTAGGCCGTACGAACCACCACGGGTCGAGTCTACGGGAGGCCCGCCAGTGCTTAATCCACCCCTCGCGACTAAGCGGGCGCTTAGCTAGAGTCGCGGCATGACACCGGACTTCACTGGTAAGGCCGCGCTGGTCACCGGCGCCAGCCGTGGCATCGGCCTAGCGATCGCGATCGAGTTGGCCCGTGGCGGCGCCGCGGTGACCATTTCCTCCCGCAAGCCCGAGCAGGTGTCGGCGGCGGTCGACGAGGTACGCGCGGCGGTCGACGGCGCCAAGGTGCTCGGCGTGCCGGCGAACACCGGCAAGGACGAGGACCGGGCCGACGTCGTGGGGCGCACGGTCGAGGAGTTCGGCCGGCTCGACGTGCTGATCAACAACACGGGCATCAACCCGACGTACGGGTCGCTGCTGGAGGCCGACCTCGGCGCGGTGCGCAAGATCTTCGACGTGAACGTGGTCGGCGCGCTCGGGTTCGTGCAGCTCGCGGCGAAGGCGTGGATGTCCGAGCACGGCGGGTCGATCGTGAACATCGCGTCGATCGCCGGGTTGCGCAGTTCGGGGCTGCTGGCCGCGTACGGCGCGAGCAAGGCGGCGCTGATCCGGCTGACCGAGGAGCTGGCCTGGCAGCTCGGGCCTGGCATCCGGGTGAACGCGGTGGCGCCGGCCGTGGTGAAGACCAAGTTCGCGGAGATGCTCTACACGGACAACGAGGAGAAGCTGGCGGCCTCCTACCCGATGAAGCGCCTGGGCGCGCCGGAGGACGTGGCGCAGCTGGTGGCGTTCCTGGCCTCGGATCAGGCGTCGTGGATCACCGGCGAGACCGTGCGGGTGGACGGCGGGATGCTGGCCACGGGTTCGCTCTGAACCGGGAGCTGGTGGTCGTGGGCGCCGGCATCGTCGGCGCCTCGGTGGCCTATCACGCCGCTCGGACCGGCGCCGCCGTGACGCTGGTCGACGCCGGGCGGCCGGGCGGTGGCGTGACGGTGAACTCGTTCGCCTGGATCGGCACGGCCGGCGTACGCACCGGTCCGGCCGGCGAGCTGCGGGTGAGCGCGGCGGACGAGTACCGCCGGCTCGAGGCCGAACTGCCGGGCCTGCCCGTGACCTGGTCCGGCTCACTGTCCTGGGGCACCACGGACAACGCCCCGGAGCCCGGGCCCGGCGAGGAGATCGTGGACGCGGCCACCGTGGCCACCCTCGAGCCCGGCCTGCGCCGGCCGCCGGACTGGGCCGTCTGGGCACCCGGTGACGGCGCCGCCGACCCGGCGGGTGTGGCCGAGCACCTGGGCGCGGGCGCCCGCGCCCACGGCGCCCGGATACATCTGGACACCCCGGTCACCGCGGTCCGCCGCGACGCCACGGGTCGGGTCGCCGGCGTCGACACGGCCGCGGGGCCGCTCGCCGGTGCTGTGGTGCTCGCGGCCGGTGCGACCACTCCCGCGCTGGCCGCGCCACTCGGCGTGCGCGTCCCGGTCGACCCGTCGCCCGCCACGCTCTTCCGGTTCCGCGCCCCGGCCGGTCTGGTCCGCACGGTGGTCCACAACCACGACTTCGATCTCCGGCAGGCCGCCCCGGACCGGCTGCACGTCGCCGCGGACTCGCCGGAACGGACGCTCGCCGCCATCCGGTCCACCTTCCACGGCTCCGACGACGTCGAGCTGCTCAGCGCCCGGGTCGGCGCACGCCCCATGCCGGTCGACGGCGAGCCGATCATCGGCGCGGTCCCCGACGTGCCCGGCCTGTACCTGGCGGTGATGCACGCGGCGGTCGCGCTCGCCGCGACCGTGGGCCGGCTGATCGCGCGGGAGCTGGTCGACGGCACGGTCGAGCCTGCGCTGGTGGGCTGCCGCCTCGACCGCTTCTAGGCCGGGTCGGGGAGTCGCTCGAGCACCGTGTTGTTCAGGTGCTGGTAGATGATCGAGGTGCGGAAGCCGACGATCTCGCGCCGCACGGTGAGCCGGTCGAGCAGGAACGCGTGCAGGTGGTCGATGTCCTGCGCGGTGACGTGGATGAGGAAGTCGTCGCTGCCGGCCAGCACGAACACCGACAGGACCTCCGGCAGCGCGGCGACCGAACTCTGGAACGTCTCCACCACCGTGCGCGACAGCGGCCGGACCTGCGCGGCGACCAGCGCCTGCACGCCGCGGTTGAGGGCGGCCAGGCTGATGTCGGCGTGGTAGCCGCGGATCACGCCGCGCTGGCGGAGCAGCCGGGTGCGCTCGAGACAGGTCGACGGCGCGATGCCGACCTTGCGCGCGACGTCCTGGTTGGACTGACGGGCGTCGTCCTGGAGATGGCGGATGATCGCCGAATCAAGTTCGTCCATGCTCCCAGAATCTCACGGCTACCGAATATTGTTCGGTTTGTTCGGTAAGTGACCGTTCCCAATCCTAGATTCGATGCCAGGGATGGTTCGTTCTTCGGGCGGGAGGCGGATATGCGCGAATCGGATTCATGGGAGCACGACGAGGTCGTGACGCGGCTGGGCCGGCGGTCGGGCGTGCCGATCACGGTGGCCGTGCACTCGCGGGTACTGGGCCCGGCGGTGGGTGGCGCGCGGCTTCGGCAGTACCCGCACTGGCGCGATGGTGTGGCCGACGCGCTGCGGCTGTCGTCGGGGATGACGGCCAAGTGCGCGGTGGCCGGGCTGCCGTTCGGGGGCGGCAAGAGCGTGCTGGCCGTGCCGGCAGACATCGCGGTCACGCCGGCTTTGCGGCAGGCCCTGCTGGCCGACCTGGGCGAGCTGATCGAGACGTTCGACGGCACGTACCTGACAGGCCCGGACGTGGGCACCGGCCCGGCGGACATGGTGGCGCTGCGGCAGTGGACGCCGCACGCGTTCTGCCTGCCGGAGGAGCACGGCGGGACGGGCTCGTCGAGCGGCCCGACCGCGGCCGGGGTGCTGGCCGCGCTGCGCGCCGGGGCGAGGTCGGTGTTCGGTGGCGAGTCGATGGCCGGGCGGCGGGCCGTGGTGATCGGCATGGGCTCGGTGGGTTCGCTGATCGCGGGCGCCCTGTCGGCCGCGGGCGCCGAGGTGGTGGTGTCCGATGTGGACGCTTCACGCGGCGGCGGCCACCGCTGGGCGGAACCGGACGTGGCGCTGCACCTGGAGGCGGACGTGGTGATCCCGGCGGCCGTGGGTGGCGTGTTCGGACCGTCCACTGTGGTCAACGCGCCGCTCGTGGTCGGTCCGGCGAACAACCAACTGACGTCCGATTCGGTAGCGGATGCGTTGGCACGTCAGGGAACGGTGTGGATCCCGGACTTCGTGGCGAGCGCGGGCGGCGTGGTGTACACGCTGTCGCGGGAGTTCTCGGGACTGGACCACGCGGCCGCGTCGGCGAAGGTGGAACAGATCGAGACGACGACCGCCGGCCTGCTGGCGGCGGCCACCGAAGCGGGCACCACTCCCCTGCACGAGGCTATGGCTCTGGTCGACCGCCGACTCGCCCAGGGCAACCTGGCGATGGCGGAAGGCTGACACGATCGGGTGGATGCCGAGCGAATGGACCGTTCGCTCGGTGTCCGAGGGCCCCCGATTTCCAGCCTACCAACGAGGTCTGACATTTTCGGCCGGTGCGCGACGGGCTCGGGTCGCGCTGGTTCGGAGGTGTGCTGGTGGTCCGGTCAGCGATCGCCGCGCGGTCCTGGGTCCCCGCCTCGGGAATCGTGGTTCTTCGACCCCAGTGCGTCGCTGGCTGGGACACTCCTGCGATGGAACTGAGCATCGACGCCGGCGACGTGCGCCTGCCCGCCACCCTTTCGTTACCCGCCGGGCGGCCGCGGGCGGGGCTGGTGGTCCTCCACGGCGCGGAGGCCGGCGAACGCTCCCACCCCCTCTACGAACACCTCGCCACACTGCTGCCGCCCCAGGGCATCGCGGTGCTGCGTTACGACCGGCGTGGCACGGACGTGCCGCTCGATGTCCAGGTCGCCGACGGCGACGCCGCGCTGCGGGAGCTGCGCCGGTACGCCGGCGACACCGTCGGCCTGTGGGGGTGGAGCCAGGGCGGCTGGGTCGGCGCGCTCGCGGCGACCCGGCTGCCGCTCGCGTTCCTCGTCGTGGTGGCCGCGCCGGGGGTCACCCCCGCCGCCCAGATGCGTTACGGGACGGCAGAACAGCTGAGGCGCAACGGGTTCACCGACACTCGGGAACTGATCGAGCTGCGCACGGCCTACGAGGACCACCTGCGCGGGCTCCGCGGCCGCGCCGAGACGCAGGCCGTGATCGACGCCGTCGCCGACCGGCCTTGGTTCCCCCTGAGCTACGTCCCTCGGTACCTCGCCGACGACCTGCGGTGGCCGGACTTCGACTTCGACCCCGCGCCCGTCTTCGCCGCCGTGCCTTGCCCCGTGCTCGCCTTCTACGGCGACCAGGACGACTGGACACCCGTCGAGCCCAGCGTGCGGGCCTGGGGCCCGGACGTCCGCGTCGAGCGGCTGGTCGGCTGCGGACACGAACCCGTCCAGAACGACGGGTCGATCAGTCCCCGCTACTCCGCGGCCCTGCTCGACTTCCTCAGCTGATCAGCGCCGCCAGCGCGGACACCGACCTGCGCATGTCGGACCGCACGGCGCGGCCGATGGCCAGGCCGATCGGGCCGAACACCGGTTTGCCCGTGACGTTCGCGTCGATGGTCACCTTGGAGCGGGTCGGGCCGTCGGCCGCGATCGTCAACGTCAGCGCGATCCGCACGCCGCCGACGCCGTGGCCGGAGATCACCAGCGCCCGCGGCGGGGCGAGCCGGTCGATGCGCCAGCTCACCCGGTTGCGCAGGCCCATCACCGCGACCACCGACGTCAGCTCGGTGCCCTCCGAGAGCGTCGCGGGCACCTCGCCCCGCCAGCCGTCGTGCAGGGTCAGCCACTCGCCGAACCGGGACAGGTCGGCGGCCGTCGCCCAGGTCTGTTCCGGTGAGGCCGGCACCTCGGCCGACGCGTGCACCTTCGCCATGCGCTATCCCTCCCGGACCACGATCTCCACGGCCCGCGCGCGGGCCGCCGCGTCATCCAACACCGCGCGACGCGGATCGGGCACGTCCAACACGCGGGCCGCGGCCAGCGCGAACACCGGCGCCAGTCGCCGGTCCGCCCGCAGCGTGTCCAGCGCGTGCTGGTCGCCGCCCAGCAGCACGCCTTCCAGGGACGACACCTGGGGACCCAGCACGGCAAGAGCATCCTCGGCGGCCGCCTGCAACGCCTGCCGCACCTGGCCCTCGCGCCGGCGCGCGAACCGCTGTTGCGACCAGCCACCGGCGGCGCTGCGACCGTGCACCTGCCGCCGGTCGGTGCGCGACACGACAACGGAACCACCGAAGGCGATCCCCACGCTGTGCCCGCCCAGCCGCACGAGCAGCAGCCCGATCCGGCGCGGCACCATCAGGTGCGCCACCAACGCGTCGAGACATCGGCACCGGCCATCGGCGGGAACGGGACGGCACACGTGGCCGTGGCGCCGTCCGCGGCCCGTCACCTCGACCTCGGCCGGCCCGAACGAAGAGCCAGCCACTCCCCCGTGCCGCGCGGCGAACCGGTCGAACCAGCCGGCCACCCGCTCCGGTTCGACCTCGACGGCCCATCCGCCGCCCGCCACCATCCTGCCCATGCCGCAGACGGTACAAAGCCGCCGCCGGCGCGACGTGCGCACCGGCGGCGGCCTACCCCCGGATCAGGGGGTTACGTACCCATTGAGGTGCAGCGACACGGCCCGGATGGTGCCCGTGTCGAGCCTCGCGAGGTCGTAGGCGGAGAACGTCCACGTGCCGTCGACCGGCTCGGCCCGCAGCGCGGCGAGCGGGTCGGCCGGCCGCCAGGTCCCGGTGAACGGCTCGTTGGCCGAGGTCACCGAGCTGAACGGGTTCGGCGGCGGTGTCGTCGAAGACCACCTGGCACATGTTCGAGCCGCTGGAGCCGGCGCGGACGAACAGCTCCGCCTCCGCCCCGGACGGCGCGGTCAGGACGCCCACGAGGTCACCCACGTAGGTGTGGCTGATCCCGACGGTCGTCGAGTTCGTGGTCGTGTTGCAGACGGTGCCGTCCACCGACACCCCGACCTTCGACGCCCGACCGAAGTCGGCCACCGGGATCTGCACGCTCGCACCGACGGTGCTCGCGTCCGGGATCGCCACGGCCGCACCGGCGTAGGCGAAGTCGACCGTCTCCTCGGACGGGCGACCCACCTCCACCGTGAACGCCGACGTTGATCGGCGACAGCGCCCCGGCGAAGGTCACCCGCGCGTTGAGTTCGGCCGGCACCCCCACCGCGTGGCTGGCGGGCACCGTGACCTGGAACTCCCGCACCACGGTGTCGCCCTTGGCGATCGTGCCGTAGGACCGGGACCGCGGCGTGATGGTCACGCCCTTGGTCGACGAGGTCAGCACGACGCTCGTCGACACGGCCGCCGCGTCACCGGTGTTGGTCACCGGCACCGACACGGTCGCCGTGTCACCCGGCTCGACCACGGACGTGCCGTCCGGGCCGACCACCTTAGGCGTCTCGGCGACCGCCCTCGGCTGCGGGCTCGCACCCGTGTAGCCGAGCACCCGGTCGGCCAGGATCACGCCGGCGCCGCTGCGGCCGTCCACACCGGGCTCGCCGATGTCGATGGCCGTGCTGATCAGCGCCTCGCGGACCTCGGCCGGATCGATGCCGGGGTTGCCCGACAGGACCAGCGCCGCGATGGCCGCCGCGTGGGGCGCCGACGCCGACGTGCCGAAGAACGGGTCGAAGCCCGGCACGCTGGTCCGCACGCCGTCAGCCGCCGTGATGTCCGGCTTCTGCCGCACCTCGCCGCCGGTGGAGCCGACGTTGCCCGGCGTGATGGGCGTGCCGTCGGCCTCGAAGAAGACGCGGCGCGGACCGTCGGAGGTGAAGCGCTCGAGCGCGGTGTTCTCGTCGAACGCGTTCGGGAACGGCCCGCTCGGGTTCGGCGGGTCGCCCGGCTCGAGGGTGCCCGTCCACGCGGCGGCGGCCGGGGCGGCCGCCACGCTGAACGCTCCCCGCGCGGCCGAGTGGCCGAACGTGACGCCCGGCGTGTTGAACGCCTTCAGCCCACCGCCGTCAGGAACCGACCGCGCAGCGCGGACAGCGACAGGTAGCGGTCGGCGCCCGTGAACTTCACGATCGCCAGGCGCAGGCCGTCGGTGGCCAGCAGGTCGAGACGCTCGTAGGCGTCCTGGGTGCCGGTCTGGAAGTCCTGGCTCATGCGGACGACGTTGCCGGCCGAGTCGAGCAGGTACAGGTCGTAGTCGTTGGCCGAGCCGCCGAGCGGGTCGGACCAGTTCAGCAGCACGGGCGTGCCGGCCGGGGTCGTCGGTGGACACCGGCTGGTAGATCTGGGTGCCCGGGCCCGGGTCGAAGTCGTGGGCGTAGCCCGCGTACTTGCCGATCACCTGGCCGGAGTTGACGTAGTCGCCCTCCCAGTGCCCGGCCGTGTCGTCGACCGTGTTGCCCTCGTTGCCGGCCGAGGAGAAGTACAGCGCGCCGTCGGCGATCACGTCGTTCACGGCCTGCGCGATGATCCAGTCCTGGAACGGCGCTTCCTTGAAGTAGATGATGTCGTCGACGATCACGTCGCAGCTCAGCTCGAACCGCAGCGCCGCGGATGTTGTCGGCGAAGCTCGCGTCGCCGTTGAACGCGGTGGCGAAGCCCAGCTCGGCGTTCGGCGCCACGTCGTGGATGATCTCCAGCATCGCGGTGCCCTCGTCACCGCCGCCCGCCTGGGTGGGCAGGACGTCGACGGCCGGCAGTTCGCCGCCCGCCTGCGAGGCGGCGAGCGAGTCGATGCCGTCGGACAGGGCGCAGATCTTCACGCCGACGCCGGTGACGCCGATCTCGGCGCGTGCGGTGTCCGCGTTGTGGGTGCGGTCGCCGGCGCTGTCGATGGGGCCGGCGCGGTCGGCCAGTGCGCGGCGGGTGTTCTCCGCGATCCGGGCGTCCTTGTCCTCCTTGGACTCCGGCGGGGCCTGCTTGGCGTTCGGGTCGAGCTGGCGGGCGGTCATGGCGCCGCCGGCGGCCTCCACCTTGGTCACGTCGGCCCGCGCGGCCACCGTGTTCACGGCGGTCAGCGGCAGTTCGGCGCGGACCGTGCCGTACCGAGTGGACACCGACTTGAGGCTCGGCGCCCGCGTTGCGTCAGAGCCTTGAGCAGGTCGTCGGTGACCGTGCCGCGCACGTCCACCAGGACCTTTCCGGAGGAGACCGGAACGCCGCTGTTCAGACGGGGCAGCGCGGCCGTCGCGGAGCGGCTGGCCCGCGCGCCGCTGCTCGACCACGAGCCGGCTGTCCACTTTGGCTTCGGTCTTGTTCTGGCTCTTCTTCAGCTGTTGCAGAGCGCCGATCTGGCGGGCCGCGTTCTCCTCGGCCGAGATGGCCTGGTCCTCGGGTGGCGGTGCGGCCACGGCGGGGCTCGCCAGGCCGACCACGGCGAGCAGACAGGCCGCCGTACTGAGCAGGACTCGGGATCTTCGTGATGCGTGTGCAGGTGTACGCACGGATTCCCTCCGCTGAATCCTCGGCCGTGCCCCGACACACGACGGCCAGGGAGATCCCTGGTCCGGCTCAACGTATGGTTCGAAGGTTTCTCACACAGCGGCCATTCGGCCGAACCACACGCTGTGCGTGTTAACAATTGCCGTCTGTTAGCGACTTACAGAACGAAGGCGTCTGACCACGGCTGCGCACTACGACCCGACAACGCGTCGAGGAGGGTCGACGCCTGACTGTCCGTGAGGGACGCCACGAAATCGATCACAGCGCGGCCCCGTGCCAGTTCTCGGATCCCGGCCTTCCCCTGTGGAGCCTCACCCACCGCACCGACCAAAGTGGACATGTCCGTCGCGGCGAGCGCGCCGTACTCGGCCTCCGCCAGCTCCACGAGGTCGGCGAGCCTGCGTGGCAGTCGGTCGGCCTCGTGGCGGTCGCCCAGCCACTGCTCGAGCGACTCCACCAGCGAGGTGAGCAGCCGGGCCTGACCCCGTTGGTGCAGCGCGAGATCCGGGCGAAGCAGGACGAACCGCCGGTGGACGAACTTGAGCACCTGCACCTCGTGCCACTGCGCGGGGGCGAGCATGACGTGGCCGGAGCGGGTGGGTGGTTCGGCCACCACGGTCATGCCGTCCACCAGCCGCACGGTCCAGCCGGCGGAGAACCGGCCGACCGCCTGCTCGGCCTCCACCGAGCCGTCGAACCGGGTGTCGAGCAGGCCGTCCACCAGCTCCGCGCGCACGCGGGACACGGCCGCCACGAACGCCTCGTCGTCGACGATCCACGAGTCGCGGCGGTGCATCCGGCGGCGCAGGATCTCCAGCGAGTGACCCGGGCGGCGGGGGCGGAGCTGGTCGTCGCCGAGCGCCGCGAACTCGAGCGCGCCGGTGAGCCAGTGCCCCAGCTCGGCGGCGACGGGCGCGTGCTGCAGGACGCCGATCCGGTGGAAGTCCTCGAGGTCGTGGATGGCGTAGGCGATGTCGTCGGCCGTGTCCATGACCGACGCCTCGACCGTCTGCTGCCAGGCGGCGATCTTCGGGAACGCCTCGCGCGCCTGGGCCAGGTCGTCGAGTTCGGTGACGTAGACGGAGAACTTGCTGGCGCCCGTGCCGGGCTCGGCCGGTGGCTCGGACGCGCCGCGCGGCGGGTCGGCCAGGTGGCGGGGATGCGGGTCGGGGTGGGTGAGGCGGGTCCACGGGTACTTCAGCATGGCGGCGCGGACGGCGGCCGTGAGGTCGAGCCCGACCGCGCTGGGGCCGCCGGTGTCGGTGGTGGTGACGATCCGCAGCGACTGGGCGTTGCCCTCGAAGCCGTCGGGCAGGCCGAAGCGGTGGCGGGCGAGCCGGTCGAGGACCTGTTCGCCGAGGTGGCCGAACGGCGGGTGGCCGAGGTCGTGGGCGAGGCCGGCGGCCTCCACGACGTCGGGGTCGCAGCCGCCGAGCTGGGCGATGAGCGGCGCGAGCCGGGCGTCGGACGACATGCGTTCGGCGATGGCCCGGGCGACCTGAGCGACCTTGAGGCTGTGGGTGAGCCGGTTGTGCAGCAGACCCGACCCGCTGGCGCTGACCACCTGGGTGACCCCGCCCAGGCGAGCGAAGAACGGCGACGCCACCACCCGGTCGCGGTCCGCCCGGAAGGGGCTGGCCGCGAGATCCCCCGCCGGCCGCCCGGACCGCCTGACCTCCCGAAGCTCCATGCGACGACCATAGTCGGGTGATCGATGTGCTGATCGTGGGTGCGGGCCCGGCGGGGTGGGCCCTGGCCGACGCGTGCGCTCGCCTCGGCCTGCGGGCGACGCTGGTGGCGCCGCGCCCGCACGCGACCTGGCGCCCGACGTACGGGATGTGGGCGGACGAGACTTCTTCTTTGCCTGCGGGAGCCCGCTGGGTGACGGCCCGGGCGCGGGTGCACGCCGGTGAGTCCCGGTTGCTCGCTCGCTCGTACGCGGTGCTGGACAACGAGAGCGTGCGGACGGCGCTCACTCATCCGGACGTGTCGGTGGTGGCGGGCCGGGCGGTCTCGGTGGGCCCGCACGCCGTGACGCTGGCGGACGGCCGCCACCTGACCGCCGAGACGGTCATCACCGCGACGGGTGCCTACGGCCTGTGGACAACTCCCGCGCACGCGCCAGAACTGTCGGACCTCGCCGGTAAAGTGGAAATCGGGGGGCCCCCGGACCGAGCGAACGGTCCCTTCGCTCGGAGATCACCCGATCGAGACCGCGCCGGCGGATCCGGCCACGCTGGTCAGTCGGGAGCGCGGCATCGCGGGCGGGTCGAGCAGACCGCCTACGGGGTGTTCGTCTCCCCCGAGGCCGCCGCTCCCCTCGTCGCGCCCGGCGAGGCCGTCTTCATGGACTGGCGCCAGCCCATGACCGGGCCGGCCACCTTCCTCTACGCCGTGCCCACCGCCGACGGACGAGTCCTCCTGGAAGAGACCTCACTGGCCGCTCGGCCGGGCCTCGCCATGGCCGTCCTGCGGGAGCGGCTCCAAGCCCGGCTCGCCCACCACGGGATCTCCCCCGACGGAGCCATCGAACGGGTTCGGTTTCCCGTCGACCGGCGGCCATCGCCGAACGCGTTCGGGGCCGCCGCCGGGATCACCCACCCCGCGACCGGATACGGCGTCGCCGACATGTTCACGCTCGCGCCCACCGTCGCGAAAGCCATCGCGCGTGGACGCCCCACGCACAGCGCCCTCTGGACGCCGCGGGCGAAAGCCGTCCACCGGCTGCGGCGACACGGACTTCGCACCATCCTCGCCCTTCCGCCCGACCAGCTACCCGGTTTCTTCGGCCGCTTCTTCGACCTTCCCGAACACCACCAGCGCGCGTTCCTCTCCGGCCGTGCCGACGCGAAAGGCACCGCACAGGCCATGGCCGCACTGTTCCGTGCCGCCTCCTGGCCCCTGCGACGACGCATGATCGCGCCGTTCCACTGAATCCACGGGGAATGCCCATTCCCGGCACATTTCGTCATGTGCGCTTCGTGTGCGTCACAGCGTGATCGCTTGGCTACCCTGACGGCACCTGACAGCCTGACGCACGGGGACGGCGGCAGCGATGGGACTCGCGGACGTGGTGGTCGCCAGCGTCAGCTGCCTCACGGCGGCCGTGTTGCTCGTCGCGGGGATCGACAAGCTCGTCGCGCCGGCCAACCTCGCGAGCGCGTTGCGCGACGCACTTCCGTTGCTGCGAAGGCTGATCACCGACACCACGGTGCGCGCCGCGGCCGCGGTCGAGGTGGCCACGGCGGTGAGCTTCACCATCCCCGCCCTGCGCGTGCCCGCGGCGATCGGCGCCGGCGCACTCGGTTTCGCGTTCGCCGTGGCGGGTGCCGGCGGCTGGCTGCAGAAGAGCACGAAGGCGTGTGGCTGCCTCGGCAGGTTCGGCACGCATCCGCTAGGCCCACGCAATCTCGCGGTCGGCATCGTCCTGATCGCGGTGGCGGTCCTGCACGCCCAGCAAGCACAGCTGGACTTCTTCAGCTCCACGATCGGCACCGTGGTCGGCGCGCTCGCGCTCGTCCTGGTGCTGAACCGAAGCATGGTCCGGGAATTCACGCGTCCACTCGAAGCAGCGGGACAGTGACGACGGATTCTGAGAGAGGCGGCCGATGAAAGACATCGTTTTCGGGATCGTTCTACTCCTTCTCGCCGGTGGTCTGGTCCTGCTGTTCGCGATGTTCGGCGAACTGGCCTCCCGGCTGCCGGAACAACAAGGCGGCGAGCGGAGCCAGGACGTCTGGGACCTGGAGAGCGGCAACCTCGGTGCGGCGCCGGCAACCTGGCCGGCCGCCATCGAAAGCCACGTCACGGCACCGGATCACCGCATGCTGTTCGTGCTCAGCACGGCCTGCGCGCCCTGCAGGGGCATCGCGACACAGCTGTCCGAGGAGATCTCCGCCGGCACCGTGCCCGACGTCGCGCTGGTCATCTCCTCGGCGGACCAGGACAACGCGGACAAGTTCGTCCGGCAGTACCAGCTCGACAAGCTTCCCTACCACATCGATGTGGGCGGCACCTGGGTTCGGACCGAGTTCGGTGTGGACACGAGCCCGTCCGCACTCACCATTCACGACGGCCGGCTCGAGTCCGTGGTGGCGTTCCAGGACATTCACGCCCTGCGGACCGTGGTCGACCAACGAAAGAAGGGAGTGTCATGAGCAAGGTCCAGAAGGTCGCGAGACGCGCGATTCCTCGGCACGTTGGGCGCCGGCGGACTGACCGCCGCGGCTGCCGCGTTCGGCAAGTCCGGGACGGCGTACGCGATCTGCAGCAGGGAGTGCTGCTACCTGGAGGTGTGTCCCAACATCGCGATGGCGACGTGCCGCGCGAACAACTACTACATCTGGTCCTGTGTGGTCAGTCCCCGGCGGGGCTGCAGCTGCTGTGAGTCCAAATACGGCGGCTACCAGCGTTCGGCCTACAGCTGCACGAGCTGCCTCGCCGCTCCCTGCTAGTACCGAAGGATTTCCGTGGACGTTCTCCTGGTGGCCCTCGGCGCCGTCGGCGCCCTGCTGCAGATGCTGAGCCCTTGAGGCCGCTCGTTGGCCGGCGTGTCCGGTCCCATGTGGCGTCGGGAACCCGCTGACGCGGTGCGGTTCTTCCTCGGGTTGCTGGCCGGCATGCTGGCATCGGGAATGGTGTTGGCGTTGCTGACGAACACGGTCGGCCGGCTGGTCCACCTGTCCGTGGGGCAGGACGTCCGGACGGTGCTGTTGGCCGTGGTGATCCTCGTGTTCGCCGGGGCCGACCTGGCGAACCGGACGCCACACATCTGGCGCCAGGTTCCCCAGTCGTTCATCTGGCGGCTGAAACCCGGTCTCCGTGGGCTCCTCTGGGGATTCGATCTCGGTCTGCTGGTCACGACGCAGAAGGTGGTCTCGCTCATGTGGATCTCCATCGCCGGCGTCGTGCTCGTCGCGCCAGACGCCGCCGGGTTCGTGTTCATCACGTTGGCCGTGCTGTCCAGCATGGGAATCGCCCTGCTCAGCCTGACGAAAGTGGCGACATCGGAAACGTTCTGCGGCATTCACGACCGGCGATGGCTGAAGCGGATCCGGCTGGTGTCCGGAGCGGTCGCCGTGGCGGCAGCGGCGGGGGTGATCCTCGGATGAACGGACAGAGTGCGGTCGTGGTCACCCGGTTCGAATGCCGGAGCGTCTTCACCATGGTCGTGATGGCGATCATGCATGTCCGGATGAAACGGGTGGTGGCCAAGCAGGCGACCGGCTTCATCGACGCCCGCATGATCCTGTCGTGGCGTCGGCGAACGCTTCTGAACATCTCCCTGTGGGACGACCTGTCGAGCATCCGCACGATGGGCAGCGTGCCACGACATGTGAAGGCCGCGCGGGTACCGGCACGGTTGGGCGCCGTGACGGTGTCCGGTGTCTACACCTACGCGGGCGACTGGCGCAACGTCCTGTTCGGACTGCGCTGCGAGAGTCCGTCTCCGCTCACAACGATCACCAAGAACAGGAGTGCGACATGAGTGCGATGACACCCACGGATCGTGGTTTCGTCTTCATCAGAAAGCTCGACGACGGCACGGAGAAGGTGATCGTGTGCGCGTCGGTCGCCGATGGTGAGCCGGTAGGCCCGTTCGCTGTCCACCAACGGTTCGAGGCGCTCGCCATCGCCCCGGAGGTCACGCTGACCGATGTCGGCGGCAACCTGCACTCGACCGAGATCCTTCAGGTGTACGCGGACGAGGAAGGGGTCGTGCACGTGGCCGCGACGCCGGCCACCGGCCAGACACTGCTCGAGCAGGAGAGCCGCTGAGCGGGCCGACAGGGAGGCGTTCAGGGGCTGGTGCCCCTCCCGGTCTTCAAAACCGGAGTGGCCCGGAATCCGGGTCAGGCGGGTTCGATTCCCGTCCGCCTCCGCCACCCGACCGGCGGCGTGACGTGCCACGCACCGACGCCGTCCTCGCCGATCCCCGGCTGGTCGCCGCCTTCTCGGCGGTGGGCCGGGCGACCGTGAAGAGCGTCGTCTCGATGGCACAGGAGCGCGCCCGGCGCGGGGAGATCCCACCGGACGCGGTGGCCGACGCCGCGGCCGCGGCGCTGCCTCGGCGCGCGACGACGTTGCGACCCGTGATCAACGCCACCGGCGTCGTGCTGCACACGAACCTCGGCCGTGCCGCGCTCTCGGCCGCCGCGCTGGACGCGGTCGCGGCGGCGGGCGGGCACACCGACGTGGAGTTCGACCTGACCACCGGCCATCGAGCGCGACGCGGCCGCGGCACGCTCGACGCGCTGGCCGCCGCCGTCCCGGCCGCCCAGGCGGTGCACGTGGTCAACAACGGCGCGGCGGCGCTGGTCCTGGCCGCCACCGCGTTGGCGGCCGGTCGCGAGATCGTGGTGAGCCGCGGTGAACTGATCGAGATCGGCGACGGGTTCCGGCTGCCGGACCTGCTCGAGGCCACCGGCGCGCGACTGCGCGAGGTCGGCACCACGAACCGCACGGCGCTTCGTGACTACGAGGCGGCCATCGGCCCGGACACCGCGTTCGTGCTCAAGGTCCACCCGTCCAACTTCGTCATCCGCGGGTTCACCTCGGCGGTCGCGACCCGTGACCTGGCCGGGCTCGGCGTCCCGGTGGTCGTCGACATCGGCTCCGGCCTGCTCGCGCCCGAACCCGTGCTCCCCGACGAGCCGGACGCCACCACCGCACTGCGCGACGGCGCCGCACTCGTCACGGCGAGCGGCGACAAGTTGCTCGGCGGCCCGCAGGCCGGTCTGCTGCTGGGTCGCGGCGACCTCGTCGAACGGCTTCGCCGCCACCCCCTGGCGCGGGCCCTGCGGGTCGACAAGCTCACCCTCGCCGCCCTGGAAGCGACCCTGCGCGGACCGGAGTCCCCCACCCGGCTGGCACTGCACCGCGACGTGCGCGAGCTGCGGTCCCGGGCCGAGCGGCTGCGCGACAGCCTGTGCGAGCAGGGGATCGCCGCCGAGGCCGTGGCGACGGTGAGCGTGGTGGGTGGCGGCGGCGCACCCGAGGTCGAGCTGGCCTCCTGGGCCGTCTCGATCGACCCGGCCCGCGCCGAACCGTTGCGTACCCACGAACCGTCCGTGGTCGGCCGGGTGGAGCGCGGGCGGCTGCTGCTCGACCTGCGGTGCGTGCCACCCGAGCGGGACGACGCCGTGCGGGCCGCGGTCGTCGCCGTGCGGGCGTGACATGCACGTCGTCGCCACCGCCGGCCACGTCGACCACGGGAAGTCGACGCTCGTCCGCGCGCTGACCGGGATGGAACCCGACCGGTGGGCCGAGGAACAGCGCCGTGGGCTGACGATCGACCTCGGCTTCGCGTGGACGGAGCTGCCGTCCGGGGTCACGGTGGCGTTCGTCGACGTGCCCGGCCATGAACGGTTCGTGGCGAACATGCTCGCCGGCGTGGGCCCGGTGCCGGCCGCGGTGATCGTCGTCGCCGCGGACGAGGGCTGGATGCCCCAGTCGGCCGAGCACCTCGCGGCTCTGCACGCCCTCGACGTCCGCCACGGGCTCCTGGTGGTCACGCGCGGCGACCTCGCCGACCCCGGGCCCGCGACCAGGCAGGCGGTGGCCGAGATCGCTCGGACGTCGCTCGGCGAGGTGGAGGCCGTGGCCGTGAGCGCGCGGACCGGAACCGGACTGCCCGAGCTGCGGGCCGCGCTCGACCGGCTCCTCGACCGGCTGCCCCGGCCCGACCTCGACGCGCCGGTCCGGCTCTGGGTCGACCGGTCGTTCTCCATCCGGGGCAGCGGCACCGTGGTGACCGGCACGCTCGCCGCCGGGCGGATCCGCGTCGGCGACGAGCTGGAGGTCGCGTCCCTCGGGCGCACCGCACGGATCCGGTCGATGCAGACGCTCGGAAGTCCCGCGTCCGAGGTGGCGGCCGTGGCTCGCGTCGCGGTGAACCTGCGCGGCGTGGAACGCCACGAGATCCGCCGCGGCGACGCGTTGCTCACCCCGGACCGGTTCCACCGAACCGACGTGGTCGACGTGCGCGTCCACGGCGATCCGGTCGCGTCCCTGCCGAAGAGCGTCACGCTGCACCTCGGCGCCGCCGCGGTGTCCGCGCGCGTGCGCCCGCTCGGCGTGGACACCGCACGGCTCACCCTCTCCCACCCGCTGCCGCTGCGGATCGGTGACCGAGGCCTCCTCCGCGATCCCGGACGGCACCACGTCAGCGGTGGTGTCGCCGTGCTCGACGTGGCCCCACCGGCGCTGAACCGGCGCGGCGCGGCGGCCGCCCGGGCGAAGGTCCTCGACGAGCCCGCCGACGAACTGCGGCGGCGCGGGATCGTGCGTCGTCGGGATCTGCGGCGGATGGGGGCGACCACCACGATCCGCCCGGTGCACGACGACTGGCTGGTCGACGGCGAGCTGTGGGCGCCGGCTGGGTGAGGAGCTGCCGCGGTTCGTGGCCGAGTGGCGGCGGGAGCATCCGCTCGAGGCCGGGCCGCCCGTCGACGTGGTCCGGCGGGCGCTGGAGCTGCCCGAGCGGTCCCTGGTCCACGCCCTGGTGGTGGCGCCGCTGGCCGTGCGGGACGGCCGGGTGGTCCACGCCGACCAGCCTGCGGCCCTCCCGCCGCCGGTCGTCGCGGCCGTGGCGACGGTCCGGGCCGACCTCGCGGCCAGGCCGTTCGCCGCACCCGACGCCGACCGGCTGGCCGAGTTGGGCCTGGGGCCGCGGGAACTGGCGGCCGCCGTACGCGCGGGTGTCCTGGTGCGGATCGCGGACGGGGTGGTGCTGTTGCCCGGCAGCGTCCAGGACGCGGCGACGGCGCTGGGTGCCCTGGCGCAGCCGTTCACCGTGAGCCAGGCACGCCAGGCGCTCGGCACGACCCGGCGGGTCGCGCTGCCGCTGCTCGACCTCCTCGACCGGCAGGGCCGCACCCGGCGACTTCCCGACGACCGCAGGCAGATGGAGACGACATGACACGACTCACCCAGTACGCCCACGGCGGCGGCTGCGCCTGCAAGATCCCGCCCGGCGAGCTGGAGGAGATGGTGCGCGCGCTGGGCGGCGCCGGCCCGGTCCGCGAACCGCTCGGCGACCTGGTGGTGGGGCTCGACACCGGCGACGACGCGGCCGTGGTGCGCATCCAGGACGGCCAGGCGCTGGTGCTGACCACCGACTTCTTCACCCCGGTGGTCGACGACGCCTACGACTGGGGGCGCATCGCGGCGGCGAACGCGCTCTCCGACGTCTACGCGATGGGTGGGCGGCCGGTGGTCGCGGTCAACCTGCTGGGTTGGCCGCGCGAGGTCCTGCCGTTGGAACTCGCCGGTGAGGTGCTGCGCGGAGGTCTGGCGGTCACCCAGGAGGCCGGCTGCCATCTCGCGGGCGGCCACAGCATCGACGACCCCGAACCGAAGTACGGCCTGGCCGTCACCGGGATCGCCGATCCCGACAGGCTGCTGCGCAACGACGCCGGGCGCCCGGGGCAGCCACTCACGCTGACCAAGCCACTCGGCGTCGGCGTGCTGAACAGCAGGCACAAGGCGACCGGTGAGGTCTTCCCGGACGCGGTCGCCTCGATGACCCGGCTCAACCGGGAGGCCGCGCGGGCCGCCGTCGACGCCGGGTTCCGGTGCGCCACGGACGTCACCGGCTTCGGCCTGCTCGGACACCTGTACAAGCTCGCCAAGGCGAGCGGCGTCAGCGCGATCGTGGACTCGGCCGCCGTCCCGTACCTCGAGCCCGCCCGCGCGGCGCTGCGCGACGGGTTCGTCAGCGGCGGGACGCGGCGCAATCTCGAGTGGGTGTCGCCGCACGCGGACCTGTCGGCCGTGACCGAGGACGAGGCCCTGCTGCTCGCCGACGCCCAGACCTCCGGCGGTCTGCTGGTGGCCGGTGAGCTGCCCGGCCTGCCGGTGATCGGTGAGCTGGTACCTCGTGGCGAGCACGTCCTCCTGGTTCGCTGACGATCCCCCGCGCGCGGGCTACCCTGGGTCGCATGCAGCGGTTCTCCCCTGGTCAGGTCGCCGAACAGACGGGGTTCAGCCTCGACACCCTGCGCTACTACGAGCGGATCGGGTTGCTCGACGACATCGCCCGCAACTCCGGCGGGCAGCGCGTGTTCACCGAGGACGACGTGGCGTGGCTGCGGATCCTGCGCTGCCTGCGTGACACGGGCATGCCGATCGCGCGCATGGTCCGCTACGCCGAACTGGCCCGCGGCGGCGAGGCCACGTTCCTCGAGCGGCTGGCCGTCCTGGAGGAACACGACCAGGACATCGACGCCAAGATCGCGCACCTGCGGGTCGAGCAGGACCACATCCGCGCCAAGATCGCCTACTACCAACGCGAACTGGCGGACACCTCCGCTAGCCCGGCGTGACGAAACCCGTCTCGTAGGCCACGATCACCGCCTGGGTGCGGTCACGCGCGCCCAGCTTCGCCAGCACGTTGCCCACGTGGGTCTTCACGGTCTGCACGCTCACGAACAGCCGTTCGCCGATCTCCACATTGGACAGCCCGCTGGCCATCAGCCGCAGCACCTCGGCCTCCCGCTCGGTCAGCCCCGCGTGCGCCAGCCCCCGGTCCTGGCCGCCGCCGTGTGCGGCCGCGAGCGCGCGGATGGCCGACGGGAACAGCAGCGACTCCCCGCTCACCACCAGCCGGATCGCGCGGACGATGTCCTCCGGCCGGGTCCGCTTCAGCAGGAACCCGTTCGCGCCGGCGCGCAACGCGTCGTAGACGTAGTCGTCGTTCTCGAACGTGGTGACCACCAGGATCTTCGGCGGCTCGGTGACCGTCTCCACGATGTGCCGGCTCGCCTGGATGCCGTCGACGGCGGGCATCCGCACGTCCATGAGCACGACGTCCGGGCGCAGCCTGCGGACCAGCGGCAGCACCTCGGCGCCGTCGCCCGCCTCCCCGACGACCGTCAGATCCGGCTCCGCCTCGATGATCGCCCGCAGACCCGCTCTGATCAACTCCTCGTCGTCGACGAGCAGCACGGTCGTCTTGCCGTTACCCGGATGTGTCATCCTCGCACCGTCCTCAGGGGAATTCGCACGCTGACCAGCCACTGGCCATCGGTGGGACCAGCCGTCATCTGTCCACGCAGGACGGTCACCCGGTCACGCATGCCACGCAGGCCATGGCCGCCGCCGCGTCGCGTGGACCGTACCGGCTCCTCGATCGGGTTGCTCAGGTCCAGCTCGAGTCTGTCGTCGCCCGCCGCGAGTCGCAGCGCCACCGGCACCTTTCCCGCGTGGCGCAACACGTTCGTCAGACCTTCCTGCACGATCCGGTACGCCTCCCGGGACACCGCGGGCGGCAGACCGGCGAGGCTGCCTTCCACAGTGGACTCCACGGTCACGCCGGCGATGCGGGTCTTGTCCAGCAGCACCGGCAGGTCCGCGAGCGTCCACTGTGGTGTGGTCGCACCGTTCTTCTCCTCGCGCAGCAGGCCGAGCACGTGGTCGAGGTCCTCCAGCGCGGCCCTCGCGGAGTCCTCGATCGCGCCGAGGGCCTTGCGCGCGAACGCCGGATCGCTGTCCAGCACCCGGCCGGCGGCGCTGGCCTGGATGGTCACCACGCTCAGCGCGTGGCCCACCGAGTCGTGCAGCTCGCGGGCCAGCCGGTTGCGCTCGGCCAGCTGCTCGGTGCGGGCCTCCAGCTCCTCCAGCCGCTCGACGGCCGTGGGGCCGAGCAGCCACGGCGCCAGCCGGATCAGCAGCTCCGACGCCCAGAACACCAGGTACACCAGCGCGATGAGCGACACGACGCCGACCGCCGGCACCCACGCGCCCGCCCAGCCGGACGGGAACGACAGCGGGCTGCCGAGAATCTGCATGGTGCCGGTGAACGGCACGGAGAACGACACCACCACGGCCGGTGGCAGCGCGAGCGTCAGGATGCTGATGACCCCGCCGAGGAACAGGTGCAGCACGAACCAGGCGGTCGACAGCCAACGCGACAGCCATGACACGGTCGGGCGCGTGGCGTGCGCCGGTACCCGGTCGCCCAGCAGCTCCCGCGCGGCCGTCCCCTCGATCACCCGGACGGCCGGGATGAGCGCCATCAGCACCATCGTGCCGAACACCAGCACCAGCGACGCGCCGATGACCAGCAGCGGCTCCGCCCGGATGAACCCCGGCATGATCGACGGCACCACCATGGCCACGAGCAGCACGAACGGCACCAGGACGGCGCCGCCCAGGATGAGGTGGACCCAGCGCCGGTAGGTCGACCGGCGGATCACCGGGCCGATCACGGTCTCCACTCCTCGCACCCCCCGATCCTCGCAGACCCGCTCCGGCGCGGCCCTCCCCCGCGAGTCCGGGGCGCATCACTCGGCGGAGGGAGTCGTCTTCGATACTCTGACCTGCGGGCTGATGCACTGAGGAGCGGGATGACACAGGACCCGAACGATCCGGAGCGGACCACGCCCGCCAGTGAGGAGACGGCGTTCGTCGGGGGTGACACGCCGACCACCACCGGGCCGACCGTGGGCTCCTGGCCGGTCGACGAGAGTGAGCAGGAAACCGAGCGTGACCTGCCCGGCGACCTCATCTGGCAGAGCACGCCGCTGCCGGTGTACGAACCGCCGTCGCGGCCCGTCGGCTACTACCTGTCGCTGGTGGCCGCGGTGCTGGTGGTTATCGCGGTGGTCGGGGCCGCGACCGTGCTGACGCTCAACCGGCCGACCCGCGCGGTCGCCGGCACCCCGGTCGCCGCCGGCCCGGCCGTCCCGACGCCCGACCCCACGACCACGTCGCCGTCCAGCGAGCCCCCGCCCACCCCGCCGACCGTGCTCGACGAGTTGGCGCAGGCCCCGCTGTCCACGCTCGACCAGGCCATGGCGCCGACCACCTGCTCGCTGCCGACGTTCCGACCGGGCGACGCCGAGCAGGAGACGTTCTACGAGGCCAGCGAGGTGTGCGCCGACAACGCCTGGGCCACGCTGCTCCCGGACCTCGACGACATCGCGGTGATCACCGTGGTCGGTTCACCGGCCGAGACGCCGTGTGGTGCGGTCGCGCCGACCGATCCCGCCCGCCAGTGCGAGGGCACCGTCTACCTGACCCCGGCGCACCTGCGGGACGCCGAGGGCAACGACCGCTATCCGGGCCGGTACTTCGGCGTGGCGCTGCGCGAGTACGCGAAGGCCGTGCAGTATCGGACCGGCCTCACGGAGGACTACGTGCGGGCGAAGGAAGACCCCGAGGCGTCCGAGGCCGAACTGGACCAACGCCTGAACGCGCAGGCCACCTGCCTGGCGGGCGTCACAGCGGGCGCCATGGCCAACCAGGGCTCGGTGGACGCGAACATCGTGAGCGAGATCCGCGCGCGACTGACCTCTGTGGACGCCCCGCGCGACGCGGGCTCCTGGTACGACAAGGGTTTCCAGTCCCGCATCCCGGCACGCTGCAACACCTGGTTGCCCTGAAACACACGAGTCGTACCGTATGGACAGCGAACTCGCTGTTCAAACGGTACGACTCGGTGTTCGTACGATACGACTCGCGGGCTAGAGGGTGAAGCCCAGGGCGCGGAGCTGCTCGCGGCCGTCGTCGGTGATCTTCTCCGGGCCCCAGGGCGGCATCCAGACCCAGTTGATCCGGAAGTCGCCCACCAGGCCGCCACCCGGGCCGGCGGTCAGCGCGGCGCGGGTCTGGTCCTCGATCACGTCGGTCAGCGGGCAGGCCGCGGACGTCAGCGTCATGTCGATGGTCGCCGTGTTGTCGTCCTCCACCCGGAGGTCGTACACCAGGCCGAGGTCGACCACGTTGATGCCCAGCTCGGGGTCGACCACGTCACGCATGGCCTCCTCGAGGTCCTCGACCGAGGCCACGTCCGCCTTCGGGGCGGGCGGCTCCGGCAGGGCCTCGACCCCGCGCTCGACGGTCTCGTTCTCGCTCATCGGGCTACGCCTCCTTCGACACGGGACACCGCGTCCTTGAAAGCCATCCAGCCAAGCAGTGCGCACTTGACCCTGGCCGGGTACTTCGCGACGCCGGCGAATGCCACGCCGTCC
Source organism: uncultured Actinomycetota bacterium (assembly GCA_963825445.1). Classification (GTDB taxonomy): domain Bacteria; phylum Actinomycetota; class Actinomycetes; order Mycobacteriales; family Pseudonocardiaceae; genus Actinophytocola. The sequence goes on along the minus strand of CAWGTM010000010.1, from coordinate 245,650 downwards.
TCGAGCACTTCCTCGTCGGGTTCCACCTTGCCGCGACCCTGAACCATCTCCACGAACGCGTCCAGCGTGGACATCGCGTCCTCGACCGACCGGCCCGTGACCAGATCGGTCAGCACCGACGTGGAGGCCTGGCTGATCGAACAGCCCTGCCCCTCGTAGGACACGTCGGCGACCTTCGAGTCGGCCACGGCCACTCGCAGAGTCACCTCGTCGCCGCAGGTCGGGTTGACCTGGAACGACTCCGCGTCGAACGGCTCACGCAGCCCGCGCCCGTGCGGGTTCTTGTAGTGATCCAGGATGATCTCCTGGTACATGGTCTCCAAGTTCATCCGAAGACCTTCTTCACCTGCGCCAGACCCGCCGACCAACGCGTCCGCCTCGGCGGTCGTGTTGTACAGGTAGAACGACGCTCTGGTGGTCGCCGGAATTCCGTACCGCACCACGGCGGGCCGCGCGCAGTGGTGGCCGACCCGGACGGCGATGCCCTGCTCGTCGAGGATCTGGCCCACGTCGTGCGGGTGGATGCCGGCCAGCGTGAACGACACCTCGGCCACCCGGTCCACCGCGGTGGGCGGGCCGATGATCGTCACACCGTCCACTGACGACAGTGCGTCCAGGACGTAGGCCGTCAGGTGGTGCTCGTGGGCGGCGATCGCGTCCATGCCGACGGCCGTCAGGTAGTCGACGGCCGCGCCGAGTCCGACGGCCTCCGCGATCGGCGGGGTGCCGGCCTCGAACTTGTGCGGCGGCTGCGCGAACGTCGAACGCTCCATGGTGACCAGTTCGATCATCTCGCCGCCACCGAGGAACGGCGGCAACTCCTGGAGCAGCGGCAACCGTCCCCACAGGACACCGATACCGGTGGGGCCGAGCATCTTGTGACCGGTGAACGCCACGAAGTCGGCACCGAGCGCGGTGACGTCGAGCGGCAGGTGCGGCACCGACTGCGACGCGTCGAGCAGCACCAGCGCGCCGACCTCGCGGGCCCGCGCGATCACCACGTCGACCGGGTTGATGGTGCCCAGCAGGTTGGACACGTGCACCATCGACACGATCTTCGTGCGCTCGGTGATCACCGAGTCCAGAGTGGACAGATCGAGCCGACCCTCGTCGGTGATCGTGAACCACTTCAGGGTCGCGCCGGTCCGCTCGGCCAACTGGTGCCACGGAACGATGTTGGAGTGGTGCTCCATCTCCGTGATCACGATCTCGTCGCCGGGGCCGATCCGGTAGCCGGGACCGGCCTCGCCGAGCACCCGGGCCACCAGGTTCATGGCCTCGGACGAGTTCTTCGTGAAGATCACCTCGTCGCGGCTCGGCGCGTTGATGAACGCCGCGACCTTGTCCCGCGCACCCTCGTACAGCGCCGTGGCCTCCTCGGCCAAAGTGTGGATGCCGCGGTGCACGTTGGCGTTGTGCTGCTCGTAGTACCCCACGAGCGCGTCGATCACCTGGCGCGGCTTCTGCGACGTCGCCGCGTTGTCCAGGTACACCAACGGTTTGTCGCCGTGCACCAGCCTGGACAGGATCGGGAAGTCCTTGCGGATCGTCTCGACATCCAGCGGTGTGGCTGTGGTGGTGGTCATCCGGGAACCCCGATCTCAGCCGATAGCGGCCGGCTCCTGCTTACCGGTGAACCGGACGTAGCCGTGCTCCTCGAGCTGGGCGGCCAGCTCCGAGCCACCGGACTCGACGATCCTGCCGCCCGCGAACACGTGCACGAAGTCGGGCGTGATGTGGCGCAGGATCCGGGTGTAGTGGGTGATCAGCATGACGCCGACCTCGCCACCGGCCTTGATCCGGTTGATGCCTTCACTCACGACGCGCAGCGCGTCGACGTCGAGGCCGGAGTCGGTCTCGTCGAGGATCGCGATCTTCGGCGAGAGCAGCGCCAGCTGCAGGATCTCGTGGCGCTTCTTCTCACCGCCGGAGAAGCCCTCGTTCACCGAGCGCTCGGCGAAGGCCGGGTCGATGTCCAGGTCGGACATCGCCTGCTTGACCTCCTTGACCCAGTGGCGCAGCTTCGGGGCCTCGCCACGGACCGCGGTCACGGCCGTGCGCAGGAAGTTCGACATCGAGACGCCGGGCACCTCGACCGGGTACTGCATGGCCAGGAACAGGCCCGCGCGGGCGCGCTCGTCGACCGACATGTCCAGCACGTCGTCGCCGTCCAGCGTCACCGTGCCGGCGGTCACCTCGTACTTCGGGTGGCCGGCGACGGCGTAGGACAGGGTGGACTTGCCCGACCCGTTGGGGCCCATGATCGCGTGCGTCTCGCCCGCGTTGATGGTCAGGTCGACCCCGGACAGGATCTCCTTCTTCGTCTCGTCGGTGTTGACCGAGACGTGCAGCCCCTTGATCTCCAGCGTGGCCATCTCTGTGCTTTCTCCTTGGTGCTTCAAAGTCAGTTCGTGGTGGTGGTGACGTCGACATGCACGTCGCCGTCGCGGATCTCGACGGCGAACACGTCGACCGGCTCGCTCGCCGGCGGCGAGGACGGAGCGCCGGTGCGCAGGTCGAAGCACGACCCGTGCAGCCAGCACTCGATGCCCTTGCGGGTCACCTCGCCCTCCGACAGGGAGAGCGTGGCGTGGGAGCACTCGTCGCGCAGCGCGTGCACCGTGTCGCCCTGGCGGACCAGGACGACCTCGACGTCGTCGACCTCGACGGCGAACGGCTTGCCGCCTGCGTTGACGTCCACGAGTTCGGACAGTGCACACGCGCGACTCATGCGCCGACCGCTTCCAGCTCCGCCTCGATCGCCGCTTCCAGCCGCTCGCGGATCTCCGGGACGGTGATCTTCATGAGCAGCTCGTGGAAGAAGCCGCGCACCACCAGCCGGCGGGCGACACCCTCGGGGATGCCACGGGCCTGCAGGTAGAACAGCTGCTCGTCGTCGAACCGGCCGGTGGCGCTGGCGTGGCCGGCGCCGGCGATCTCGCCGGTCTCGATCTCCAGGTTCGGCACCGAGTCGGCGCGCGCGCCCTCGGTGAGCACCAGGTTGCGGTTCAGCTCGAACGTCTCGGTGCCCTCGGCGGCCGCGCGGATGAGCACGTCGCCGATCCACACCGTGCGGGCGCCCTCGCCCTGCAGCGCGCCCTTGTAGATGACGTCGGACTTGCAGTTGGGCTGGCCGTGGTCGGCGAAGGTCCGCAGCTCGATGTGCTGACCCGCGTCGGCGAAGTACAGCCCGTTGAGCTGGGCGTCGCCGCCGGGACCGGCGTAGACGACCGTGGGGCTGACCCGCACCAGGTCGCCGCCGAGCGCGATGAGGTGGTGGCGCAGGGTGGCGTCGCGGCCCAGGCGCGTGTGGTGCGCGGAGACCTGCACGGCGTCGTCGGCCCAGTCGTGGACGCTGACCACCGTGAGCTTCGCGCCGTCGCCGACGATGATCTCCACGTTGTCGGCGACCGTGCCGCTGCCGCGGTGGTCGATGACCACGACGGCCTCGGCGAACTGCTCGGCACGCACCTGGAGGTGGCCGTAGGCGACGTTGCCCTCGCCGGGGCCGGTGACCGTGATGGTCGTGGTCCCCGCCTGGACCTCCTTGGGCACGGTGATGACCGTGGCCCGCTGGAACGACGAGTACGCCTGGGCGGCGATCCGGTCGGCGGGCGTGCCGCCCTGACCGAGCCGGGAGTCGCCGCGACCGACGGTCTCGACCGTCACGTCCGGGCCGTCGACCTCGATCGACAGCTCGCCGTTCGCGACCGCCGTCCCGTCGTGGAGACCGCGGAGCCGCTTCATGGGGGTGAAGCGCCAGATCTCCTCACGGCCGCCGGGGATCTCGAACGCGTCGACGTCGAACGAGGAGAACTGTTCGGCGCGGGACGCGGCGGGAACCACCGCGCCGTGGGAATGCGGTGTTGCTGTTGCCTGGCTCATTTAGCCGACGGCCCCTTCCATCTGCAGTTCGATGAGCCGGTTCAGCTCGAGCGCGTACTCCATGGGCAGCTCACGCGCGATGGGCTCGACGAAGCCGCGGACGACCATCGCCATCGCCTCGTCCTCGGTGAGGCCACGGGACATCAGGTAGAACAACTGGTCCTCGGAGACCTTCGAGACCGTGGCCTCGTGACCCATGGACACGTCGTCCGTGCGGATGTCGACGTACGGGTAGGTGTCGCTGCGGCTGATCTGGTCGACCAGCAGCGCGTCGCACTTCACCGTGGACTTCGAGTGGTGCGCCCTCTTCGCGACCTTCACGAGCCCGCGGTAGGAGGTGCGGCCACCGCCGCGCGCCACCGACTTCGACACGATGGTCGAGGACGTGTACGGCGCGAGGTGCTCCATCTTGGCGCCCGCGTCCTGGTGCTGGCCCTCGCCGGCGAACGCGATCGACAGAACCTCGCCCTTCGCGTGCTCGCCCATGAGGAACACCGACGGGTACTTCATGGTGACCTTGGAACCGATGTTCCCGTCGATCCACTCCATGGTCGCGCCCTCTTCGGCCTTGGCGCGCTTGGTGACCAGGTTGTAGACGTTGTTCGACCAGTTCTGGATGGTCGTGTAGCGGCAGCGGCCGCCCTTCTTCACGATGATCTCGACGACCGCGGAGTGCAGCGAGTCCGACGAGTAGATCGGGGCGGTGCAGCCCTCGACGTAGTGCACGTAGGCGCCCTCGTCGACGATGATCAGCGTCCGCTCGAACTGGCCCATGTTCTCGGTGTTGATCCGGAAGTAGGCCTGGAGCGGGATCTCGACGTGCACGCCCTTCGGCACGTAGATGAACGAGCCACCCGACCAGACGGCGCCGTTCAGCGCGGAGAACTTGTTGTCACCGTGGGGGATGACCGAGCCGTAGTACTCCTCGAACAGCTCCGGGTGCTCCTTGAGCGCGGTGTCCGTGTCGAGGAAGATCACGCCCTGCTTCTCGAGCTCCTCGTTGATCTTGTGATAGACCACTTCGGACTCGTACTGGGCGGCGACACCGGACACCAGGCGGGCCTTCTCGGCCTCCGGGATACCCAGCTTGTCGTACGTGTTCTTGATGTCCTCCGGCAGGTCCTCCCAGCTCTGGGCCTGCTTCTCGGTGGAGCGCACGAAGTACTTGATGTTGTCGAAGTCGATGCCCGACAGGTCCGCGCCCCAGTTGGGCATGGGCTTGCGGTCGAAGAGCTGCAGTCCCTTGAGACGGGACTCGAGCATCCACTCCGGCTCGCTCTTCTTGTCCGAGATGTCGCGAACGACAGCCTCGGACAGCCCACGCTGGGCACTCGTGCCGGCGGCGTCGGAGTCGGACCAACCGAACTCGTAGTTGCCCATCGTCGCCAGGGTTTCTCCCTGGGACTGGAGGCGCTGCTCGGCAGCGGTGGTCATGAAGGCGTCCCTTCGGTCGTGGTGGGAGCGGGTTTTTCACTACTCGCGCCCGGCCCGGCGGGTTCGGAGCCGCCGAGCGGAACGTGCGTCGTACACGCGGCGTCGCCACGTGCGATGGTCGAGAGGCGCTGGACGTGGGTGCCGAGCAGGTCGGCGAACGCCGCCGTCTCGACCTCACACAGCTGGGGGAACTCCGCCGCGACATGGGCGACCGGACAGTGGTGCTGGCAGAGCTGCTCCCCTGTCCCGACGCGCCGCGTCGACGCAGCGTAACCCTCTCTGGTCAGGGCCTCGGCGAGGGCCTTGGCCCGGTCCGCCGGTCCCTGTTCGCCCAGCACTTCGTCCCGGTGCCGGTCGACCAGAGTGGCCACCCGGCGCTCGGCGAACTCGCGGATGGCCGACTCGCCGCCACTCTCGGCGACGAACCGGATGGCCGCGATGGCCAGGTCGTCGTAGGCGTGGCCGAACCGGGCTCGTCCGGTCTCGGTCAACAGCCAGAGCTTGGCCGGTCGGCCACGGCCCCGCTGGCCACGCCGGGGGGCGTCACGCATGCCCGCCTCACCGTCGTTGACCAGGCAGTCGAGGTGTCGCCGTACGGCGGCCGGGCTCAGGCCCAGCGTCTCGGCGACATCGGCCGCGGTGATCGGTCCCCGCTCGAGCAGCAGGCGTGCCACACCAACCCTGGTGCGGCCCTCGGCCAACTGCTCGTTTTTCACAACACCAGTGTGTCTTATTTCCTGACGAGGGGCAAAGCGCCCCCTCGTGGAGGTGATAGGGCTCACCCGCACCCCGGGTCGATACGCTCTGGCACGTGGTGGCGGGAGATTCGGTCCAATCCGAGCGCAACGGGCAAGTTCGTGATGACCGCCCACGACTCGCTGACGTCCCGTCCGGTCCCCTGAACGCCGGCGAGCGCCGTCAGCTGGACGTGGTCCGGCGGTTCGGCACGGTCGGCGCGCTGCTGCTCGCCGCCGGGGGGCTCGGCGCGGGTGCCGCGCCGGTGTTCAATCCGGTCCCCACGCTGCCGTTCGTCAGCATGTTCAGCCGGATGCCCACGGTGTCGCTGGCCATCGCGTTCACCGGCGTGTTCATGATCGTGCTCGCCTGGCTGGCGCTCGGGCGGCTGTCGCTGCCCGGCCGCGCGCGGCTGGTGTCGGTGCCACAGATGGCCCGCACGCTCATCATGTGGACCACGCCGCTCGTGTTCACCGTGCCGATGTTCTCCAAGGACGTCTACAGCTACCTCGCGCAGAGCGAGATCGCCGCGCGCGGCCTCGATCCGTACACGATCGGGCCGGCCGAGGCACTCGGCAACGGCGACGCGCTCACCCGCAGCGTGCCCACCATGTGGCGCGACACCCCGTCGCCGTACGGGCCGCTGTTCGTCACGCTCGGTCGCGGCATCAACTGGCTCGCGGGCGACCACGTGGTGATGGGGGTGGCGTTCCACCGGCTGCTCGCGCTCCTCGGGTTCGCGATGATCGTGTGGTCGCTGCCCCGGCTCGCCCGGCGGTTCGGCATCAACCCGGTCAGCGCGCTGTGGCTCGGTGCCGCCAACCCGCTGGTGCTGTTCCACCTCATCGTGGGCGTGCACAACGAGGCGCTGGCCATCGGCCTCATGCTCGTGGGCATCGAACTCGGCCTGCGGCGCATGCCCCGGGTGACACCGAACGGGCCGTTCCCGCCATGGCAACCCGGCGAACTGCTCTGGTACGGGATCGGCGCCACGGTCATCACGCTCGGCGCGGTCGTGAAGATCCCGGCCGCGCTCGCCCTCGGGTTCCTCGGCGTGATGATCGCCCGGCGATGGGGCGGCAAGTGGAAACACCTGTTCGCCACGGCCGGCGCGCTCATGGTGATCTTCCTGGGCGTGGTCGCGCTGACCTCGTTCGGCAGCGGCCTGGGCCTGGGCTGGATCGAGACGCTCAACACGGCCAACGCCATCAAGAGCTGGATGGCACCCATGACCGCGCTCGGATTCGGCGCGGGCGGGCTGGGGATCCTGCTCGGCCTGGGCAACCACATCGACGCGGCCATCACGGTCAGCCGGATGGTGGGCACGCTCCTCGGGCCGCTGCTCGCCGCGAAGCTGCTGTACGACAGCTTCCGGTGGCGGCTTCGGCCCATGATCGGGCTCGGCGCGGCCATCGGGGCGGTGCTGGTGTTCGGCGCGACCGTGCAGCCCTGGTACCTGCTGTGGGCGGCGCTGCCGCTCGCCGTGGCCGCCGGCAACATCCGGTTCCGGACCATGACCATGGCCATCAGCGCGGCCTTCGCCGTGGCGTTGCCGCCCACCGGGAACACCTTCGACGGGCGTCAGTTCCAGCTGCCCTACGCCTACATCGCGTCGCTGCTCGTGGTGGGGCTGGCCGTGTTCCTCGTGCGCAAACACATCCCCAGCCGACCGAAGCGCACCGCGGTTCCCGATTTTGTCGGTGCCGCTGCCTAGCCTCTCGCGCATGGCCACCTTCACCGAGTCCGACCTCCGCTACATCGCCGCCGAGTACCGCACCCTCGACCAACTGTGTGCCGGACGTCCGGGCACGCCCGACCGGGTCCGGGCGCTGATCGCCGACGGTCGCCTGCCGGCTCCCACCTACGTGCCGCCCGACGGCGTGCCCAGATTCCCGCCCGACTACTTCGCGCTGGTGGACGAGGCGGGTTCCGTCTCCGCGCTGCCCACCCGTTTCCGAGAACGGCACCTGGCCGCCTCCGGCGACGCGGACGAGGCCGACGAGGACTGGGCCGGCTACCTGTCCGGCGAGTACGGCATCTGCCTGTGGCAGGTCACGCCGGAGGAGATGGTGCGCAAGACCCGGCTGATCGCCAGGATCTCGGAGTTGGTCGAGCGACCGGAACCGGGTTGGGAGGCCGACCTCCACGCCGCTGTGACGGCCCTCGACGCGCTCGAACGGCCGTTCACCGACTTCGACCTGGAGCGCTGGGGCGACAACAGCCGCCAGAAGCACATCGTCCGGGTCATGGCGCGGTTTCCGGCGATCTTCGCGGTGCCCTTACCAGGGGCCTGAGCAGCCACGCAGGGGCGACGTCATAGCCTTAGCGCGTGAGCGCAAGCAACCCTGTTCCCGCCGTTGAGCTGTCGGGGCTGGTCAAGCGCTTCGGGGGGACCACCGCGGTGGACGGGTTGAGCCTGCGGCTCGAGCCCGGCACGGTACTCGCGCTGCTCGGGCCCAACGGGGCCGGCAAGACCACCACGGTCGAGATCTGCGAAGGCTTCCTGCGCCGCGATGGCGGCGACGTGCGGGTGCTCGGCCTCGATCCGGCCACCCAGCACGAGAAGCTGCGGCCGCGGATCGGGGTCATGCCCCAGGGTGGCGGCGCCTACCCGGGGGTGCGTGCCGAGGAGATGCTCACCCTGGTCGCCGCCTGCGCGGCCAACCCCATCGACCCGGCGTGGCTCATCGACGTGTTGGGGCTCGACTCGGCGCGGCGCACCCCGTACAAGCGCCTGTCCGGCGGGCAGCAACAGCGCCTGTCACTGGCGTGCGCGCTGGTCGGGCGCCCGGAGCTGGTGTTCCTCGACGAGCCGACCGCCGGTCTCGACCCGCAGGCCCGCCGTCTCGTGTGGGCGCTGGTCACGGCGCTGCGGGCCGACGGGGTCAGCGTGCTGCTCACCACCCACGTGATGGAGGAGGCCGAGGAACTGGCCGACCACGTGGTGATCATCGACCACGGGCGGGTGGTGGCCGAGGGCAGTCCGCGACAGCTCACGGCCGAGGAGCCGGCGTCCGCCCAGCTGCGGTTCCGCGCCCGCGCGGGCCTGGACACCACCCAACTGGGTGCCGCCCTGCCGGCCGACTGCCACATCGACGAACCCACCCCCGGGGCCTACCTACTGACCGGACGGGTCGACCCGCAGGTGGTCTCGGCGGTCACCACCTGGTGTGCCCAACAGGGCGTACTGGCCGAGGAACTCCACGTGGGCCGACGCAGCCTCGAAGACGTCTTCCTGGAACTGACGGGCAGGGAACTGCGCTGATGACCACATTCCCTGCCAGCAGCCGCACCCCCGGGGAGGCGGGACAGTGACCTCATTGACCTCGTTCCCCGCTGGCACCTTCACCCCCGCGCCCGGGCGCGGACGGACCGGACACATGCTGCTGGTCCACGCGCGCACCGAGGCGGTACTGACGCTGCGCAACAGCGAGCAGATCCTGCTCACCCTCCTGATCCCCGTCGCGCTGCTCGTCGGGCTCACGGTGCTCGACATCTTCGACGTGCCCGACCCCCGGGTCGACTCGGTCACCCCGCGCATCCTGGCGCTCGCCGTCATGTCGTCCGCCTTCACCGGGCAGGCCATCGCGCTCGGGTTCGACCGGCGCTACGGCGTGCTCAAGCGTCTCGCCGCCACCGCGTTGCCCCGGTGGCTGCTGGTCACCGGGCGCACGGCGGCGGCGCTCGTGGTGGTGGCCATCCAGCTGGTGGTGCTCGGCGTCATCGCCGCGCTGCTCGGTTGGGCACCAGAGCTGACCGGCATCGTCTGGGCGTTGCTGCTCGTGGTGCTCGGCACGCTCGCGTTCGGCGCCCTGGGTGTCCTGCTCGGCGGCGCGCTCAAGGCCGAGATCGTGCTGGCGCTCGCCAACCTCGTGTGGTTCGTGCTGCTGCTGGCCGGCGGCATCGTGGTGCCGGCCTCGTCCATGCCCGGTGTGCTGGCCGACCTCGTCCCGCTGCTCCCCTCCGGCGCACTGGCCGACGGCCTGCGTACCGCGCTGGTCGACGGCGCGTTCCCGGGTTTCGGCCCGCTCGCCGTGCTGGCCGGATGGGGCGCGGTCGCGGGGCTGCTCGCCACCCGCACCACGAAACTCGCCTGAGGAAGGACCCCGAGAGTGTCGCTCAAGGCCCGCATCGCCGCCCTCCCCCAACCGAGCCGCCGACTGCAGCTCGGCGTGGCGATCGCCGTGGCGGCCACCCAGGCGCTGATCGCCATGACCGGCGCCATCGTCCGGGTCACCGCCTCGGGCCTGGGCTGTCCCACCTGGCCGCAGTGCTTCCCCGGCAGCATGGTCCCGGTCGAGCACCCGGAGTTCGCGACGCTCAACCAGTGGATCGAGTACGGCAACCGGCTGTTCACCGGCGTGGTCGGCCTGATCGCGGGTGCGGCGTTCCTGCTGGCCTGGCACTACAAGCCGAGGGACTCGCGCTACCTGAAGCTCGCGGCCGCCATGCCGATCGGCGTGGTCATCCAGGCGATCATCGGCGGGATCACCGTCCGGTTGGACCTGCTGTGGTGGACCGTGGCCGTGCACCTGCTCGCGTCGACCGTCATGGTGTGGCTGGCCACGCTGCTGGTGCACGCGGTGCCCCAGGAGGACGGCACCCAGACCGGCCGGCGCGCCCCCGGGCCGCTCGGCGTCTGGCTGTACGCCCAGACGCTCCTGCTGGTCGGCCTGTTGATCACCGGCACCATGGTCACGGGAGCCGGTCCCCACGGCGGCGACCCGGAGACCCCCCGGCTCGATCTGCCGGTCGAGACGCTGGCCCACGTGCACGCCGCGTTCCTCTACACGTTCCTGGGTTCGCTCGTGCTGCTCGGCCTCTGGCTGCGGACGACGAAGACCGTTCAACCGCCCTGGCGGCGGTACTTCACGCTGCTCGCCGTGGTCCTCGGACAGGGCACCATCGGGCTGGTCCAGTTCTGGACGGGAGTGCCCGAAATCCTGGTGTCGCTGCACGTCCTGGGGGCGATGCTGGTGATCATCGCGACCGCTTCGCTGTGGTGCGGTGCCCGGATTCGTCCGGATTTTCCCACAGCCGATCCTCAGGCGCAGATGGTGGCGGCGGGCCCGAAGACCGCCTAACGTTGATGTCAACCTACGGCTACGTAACCGTAGGAAACGTCACCAGGCCACGTCCCGGCCGAGATCTGAGGTCCCTGCGCCATCACTGCGACTTTGACGCCCCCGCGTGAACGTTCCGCCCCCAAACCCATCCTGTCCGGACGCCGTTCCCGAGGTGAGCAGATCACCGTCGCGGCCTTCCTGATCCTCCCCTTCGTCGCGCTGATCGCCGCCGTCCCGCTGGCGTGGGGCTGGGGTCTCGGGTGGACGGACATCGGGCTCGCCATCGGCTTCTACGTGGTCAGCTCGCTCGGCGTGACCGTCGGCTACCACCGCTACTTCACCCATGGGTCCTTCAAGGCCAAGCGTCCGCTGCGCATCGCGCTGGCAGTCGCCGGGAGCCTCGCCTCCCAGGGCTCGGTCGTCGCCTGGGTGGCCGACCACCGCCGCCACCACGCGTTCTCCGACCGTGAGGGCGACCCGCACTCCCCCTGGCTGTTCGGCACCTCCCCCGCCGCCATCGCCAAGGGCTTCTGGCACTCCCACATGGGGTGGCTGTTCGGCCGCGACAAGACGAACGCCGAGCGCTTCGCCCCCGACCTGCTGGCCGACGAGGACATCGCGCTGATCGACCGGCTGTTCGTGCCGATGACCATCGTCACCCTGGGACTGCCGGCCCTGCTCGGCGGGCTCATCACCATGTCGTGGTGGGGTGCGGTGACCGCGCTGTTCTGGGCCGGCTTCGTCCGGGTCGGCTTCCTGCACCACATCACCTGGTCGGTCAACTCCGTCTGCCACATGATCGGCGACCGGCCGTACGTCAGCCGCGACCGCGCCGCGAACTTCTGGCCGCTCGCGCTGCTGTCCATGGGCGAGTCGTGGCACAACTCCCACCACGCCGACCCGACCGGTGCCCGCCACGGCGTTCGCCGCGGTCAGCTGGACATCTCCGCGCGGGTGATCTGGATCTTCGAGAAGTTCGGCTGGGCCACGAACGTGCGTTGGCCGAAACCCGAACGGCTCGAGGCGAAGCTCGCGAACTGATCACGGGTTAGGGTCTGGCCAGACCTGTTCCACTCTTTGCGGAGGACACCGTGGCCGACCCGATCGACGCCATCCTGGTACGGAACACCGGCGGGCCGGAGGTGCTGGAACTCAGCACCATCGACCCGCCGGTTCCGGGTAGCGGCGAGTTGCTGGTGGCCGTGGCCGCGGCCGGAGTCAACTACATCGACACCTACCACCGGCGCGGCCTCTACCCGAAGGACCTGCCCTTCACCCCCGGCAACGAGGGCGCCGGCGTGGTCGTCGGCCTGGGCCCGGACGTCGACGGCTTCGCCGAGGGCGATCACGTGGCGTGGGCGGAGGTGGCCGGGTCCTACGCCCAGCAGGTTGTGGTGCCCGCCACGGACGCGTTCAAGGTGCCCGACGGCGTGGGTGACGACGTGGCGGCGGCCGCCATGCTGCAGGGCCTCACCGCCCACTACCTCATCACGTCCACCTACGCCGTGAAGCCGGGCGACACCGTGCTGGTGCACGCCGCGGCAGGCGGCGTCGGCCTGCTGCTCGTCCAGCTCGCGAAGTCCCGTGGCGGCAAGGTGATCGGCACCGTCTCCACCGCGGAGAAGGAGGAGCTGGCGCGCGGCGCGGGCGCCGACGAGGTCATCCGCTACACGGAGACCGACTTCGCCGAGGCCGTGCACGACCTCACGGGCGGTGTCGGCGTGGCCGCGGTGTACGACGGCGTCGGCAAGGACACGTTCGACAAGAGCATGGAATGCCTGGCCCGGCGCGGCACGCTCGCGCTGTTCGGCGCCTCCAGCGGGCCGGTGCCCCCGGTCGACCCCCAGCGGCTCAACCGGGGCGGCTCGCTGTTCCTCACCCGGCCCACGCTCGGACACCACCTGGCCACGCCCGAGGAGTTCCAGTGGCGCTGTGACGAGCTGTTCTCCGCGATCGTCGGCGGGCGGATCGACATCCGGATCGGCGGCCGCTACCCCCTGGCCGACGCGCGGGCGGCACACGAGGACCTGGAAGGCCGGCGCACCACCGGGAAGCTCCTGCTCATCCCTGGCTGACCGGCCGGAGGACCGGCCAGCCAGGGAGGTGACTCACGGGCCGGTGACGGCCAGCGCGTCCACCACGAACACGAGGGTCTCGCCGGGCTGGATCACGCCACGGCCGTCCGGGTAGCCCAGCTCCGGCGGGACCACGAGCAGCCGGCGGGCGCCCTGCGCCATGTCGACCAGGCCCTGGTTCCAGCCGGCGATCATGGTGTTCTGGCCGCCGAGGTCCTCCAGCGCGATCGGCTGGGGCGGGTTCTTGTTCCACGAGGAGTCGACCGTGGAGCCGTCCGACCAGATGACCAGGTGGTAGTTGGCCTGGATGGTCGAGCCGGTGGTGGCCACCGGGCCGGTGCCCGGGACCAGGTCGAGGGAGAGCAACTGGGTCGGCGCCGAGCACGTGGTCGGCAGCGTCACCTGCGGCTGCTGGCCCGGCTCACCGGTCACCTGGATGTCCTGGGCGGTGCACTCGACCGCCGTCTCCTGACCCTCTTCGGGAGCCTCCTCCTCAGGGGCTTCCTCGGTGGGCTCCTCGGTAGTGGACGGCGGCGGTGCGGAGACGGAGTTGTCGTCACTCCGCGGCTCGCTGGACACCTGATCTCTGCTGACACAGCCCCCGAGGACCAGGGCGGCTGCCGTGACCAGCCCCATGGCTGTCAGCACCTTGCTCGCAATGCGCATAGCTCGCGAGCTTAGAGGTCCCTTTTCGGCGCCTTGCTCACGGACCGGTGACCGTCAGCACGTCCACCACGAACACGAGCGTCTCACCGGGCTTGATCGGGTCGCTGCCGTCCGGATATGCCAGCTCGGGCGGGATCACCAGCAGTCGCCGCGTGCCTTGCCCGGCGTCCAGGAGTCCCTGCGCTGATCCGGCGCGCCGGATCACCTCGATCTCCTCGGCCGTGCACTCAGGCTCCGCCTGCTGGTCCGACGGCGCCGCCGCGCGCGGCCCTTCCCGGCTGACGCAACTCCCGAGAGACAGCGCGGCCGCTGTAACCAACCCCAGCACCTTGCGCATGGTTCGCCAGCTGAGAGGTCGCTCTCCGGCGCGATTCGGACGCTCACGGTAACCAAGGCGGTCACCCGTTCTTCCTATATTCAGGTCGGACACTCGGCGGTAGAGTAACTCCCCGCACTCGATCATATACAGAGTGCATTCGTCCGAACGAGTGTCAGCCATTGGAGGTGGACGCGTTGCCCGCGGAAGGCGAGGGCCTCCGCAAGAACCCGATTCAAGAGATCTTCTGGACTAGAACCGGCCTCCTACTCCTGATCTTGTTGGTGGTATCGGGGGTGACCATGATCGCCTCGAGCGGCCTCGACCCCGGCGTAGGCAAGAACCTGGTCACCTCGGTAGCCACCGGCACGCTGGTCTCAGCCATCGTCGGCTTCGGCCAGACCCTCATCACCGCGACCGCCACCCAGCGGGCCATGCTCACGCCACTCATCGACGAGAGCCGTCAGGCGCTGCGTGACCTGTCCGCCGAATACCGGTCGATGAACCGTGAGTTCTTCCCCACCCACGTCTTCGAACCGACCGCGGAGCCCGATCCCGCGTTCAACCGGTTGATGATGCAGGACCTCCAGAACACGAGGCAGTACCTTTTCCGAGGATTCTCTGGACGGCACGCGGCCGCACGGCTGTTGTTGTCCAGAGCGGAATGGGAGTTCCGTGCGGTGGTCGCTGATCCGAGAAACCTGACAGGAATAAGCGGGCGCGCCCGTTACCTGATCCGGCACTCGGCGGCCGATGTCGATTACGAAACCATTCAGACACGACTTCTGGAGGAAATCAGAATTGGGCTGGTCGGGCTTTATCTGGCCAGGAGCAGGTGCACCAGGATGGAGGTCACCATCATCTCCGACCCGCCCATCGACCGACTGGAGATCTTCGACGACAGCGTGTGGGTGACGCTGTACAGCGACGCTACCGCGACGACGCTGTACCCGCGCACGCTGCGGTTCTCCGAAGGGTCGTTCATCTACAACATGGAGCGAGCGGAATTCGGCCGGATGAGCGCGTCGCGGCACGCGCACCATCTGGTGATCACACCGGACACGACCAGGCAGGATTTCATCGCACAGTTCGAGAAGATCACCGGCGCCAGCCTTTCCGAGGAGCAGTTCCTCGAACTGAACGCCGAGTTCTACAACTTCCTCAGGGAGTTCTCCGCCACCGCTGAATTGGGGAGCTGATATCTAGTGCGCATCCGGGTCTCCGCACTGGGAGAGCTGGCCGAGCAGTTGTCAGCCGCCGAGTTCGACCTTTCCCAGAAGTGGGAACAGGTGGACCGGTGGTTCGAGCGCTGGGCCGACCAGCCCAGCCTGCGCAACAACCTGCGTCATCACCTGCTGGAACTGCCCAACCCGCAGGCCGAGGCGATGATCAAACGATCCAGGGAGACGACCACGCACTTCGCCTGGTGCCTGCGCGACCGCGCCGACGAGCCGTTCACGTTCTGGCTGCACGAGTACAAGCAGCAGCGGGACTGGCGGCAGGGATACGCCGACTCGGTGCACAACCACCGGTACCACTTCTGCACGACCATCCTGAGGGGCGGCTACCTGCACGAACGCTACGAGGCAATCATCAACCCGAGCACCGACCTGATCGGGACCGCGGAACTCACGCGGAGCACAGCGTGTCCGGTCGGCGCGTCCGGCTCGCTGCTGTCCACCGACTTCCACCGCATCCCCCGAGCCGTGGACGGCACCATGACGTTCCTCGTGAAGTCACGCGAAGTAACGCCCTGGAGCCTGTCGTACGACCCCGTCACCCAGGAGAGCTACCGCCACGTGCCCGTGGAGTCACGACTCGAGCAGTTGGCGAAACGCCTGTAAAACCGGGGTGACACGCCGAGGAAGGGAGCCGACGGCAGACAGATCCGCTCGCGCCGTTTAACATCTACCTCCACCAGCCTGCCGTAGTGGCACGGTTCGGAGGGGTCGATGCCTACCCAGGAAGACGCGCCAGCGGTTCAGATGGCCATGCCCGCGGTTCACGCACAGTCACTCGCCATAGTCGAGTCCGAGGTGCGCCGGCTCTGCACGCGCTACGCGGCGCGCCTGCAGTTCCACGGCTGGCACCACGTCAGCTTCGTGCGGTCGAAGGCCGCCCAGTTCGCGGCGTCCAACGGCGCCGAACGCAGCGTGGTGGAGACTGCCGCGCTCGTGCACGACGTCAACTACCTGGTCCGACGCAACTCGTCGGCCGCCATCGGACGCCGGCTGCGCATGAGCGTGCTGTCCCGCGCCGGCGTGCGCCCGAACGTGGCGCGCTGGATAGAGGACATCGTCATCGAGGCCGAGATGGCCACCCGCGGGCCGGACATCTCCCGCGAGGCGCAGGCCCTGTCGGACGCGGACACGTTGTTCAAGGCGCTGCCGGTTACGCCGGTGGTGCTCGCACACCGTTACCTGGAAGAGAACGGCGTCACTCTGCGTGAGCTGGCGAACAAGATCGTCGGCGAGCAGCAGGACCCCCACGACGAGGGTTTCTACTTCTACAACCCGGAGGCGGCGGCCACGTACTCACGCTGGGCAACCGCCAACCTCGCATTGTGGCAGTGCATCAAGGAGTCCCTGGACGACACGGACGTCGAGGATCTGCTGGATCTGGTGAGCGAGAACACGGCCGCGGCCTCCTAGCCCTGTTCTTGCAGAACCCACCGGTTGCCGTCGGGATCGGAGAACTCGGCGAAGGAGTTCCATCGCCCGCCCGGTCCGTCGACGCGCCCGCTCCCGTCGAAGTGGAACACCGGCGAGACGTCCACCCCGCGCCCGACCAACTCGTCGCGCGTGGCCGCGATGTCGTCGACCACGATCTGCACGCCGTTCAGGGAGCCGGGCGGCATGACGGCCACCCCGATCCCGAAAGCGATCGAACACCCGGAGCCGGGCGGCGTGAGCTGCACGATGCGAAAGTCGTCCCCCACCGCGTGGTCCACGTCGACGGCCCACCCGACCTTCTCGGCGTAGAACTCCTTGGCCCGATCCACGTCGGTGACGGGCACGGGCACCATCTCGATCTTCATGTCCACGTGGACCACCTGGGGTCAGAAGGGCAGGCCGAACACCGGGAGGCCCAGTGCCGAGTCCACGGCCAGAGCCACGAACGTGAGCATCAGGTACGTGTTCGACATGTGGAAGAGCTTCATCGGCTTGCCCGGCTCACCTCGGCGGACGGCCGAGTGCAGGCGGTGCGCCACGATCAGGAACCACGCGCCCGTGAGGACCGCGAAACCGCTGTACACCCAGCCGGTGGCGGGCACGAGCAGCATCGTCCACACGACCATCACCCACGAGTACGTGATGATCTGCTTCGACACCTGCACGGGCGTGGCGACCACGGGCAGCATGGGCACACCGGCGCGGGCGTAGTCGTCGCGGAACTTCATGGCCAGCGCCCAGAAGTGGGGTGGCGTCCAGAAGAAGATCACGCCGAACATGACCAGCGCGGGCCAGCCGACGTCGCCGGTGACGGCGCTCCAGCCGATCACCACGGGCATGCAGCCGGCGGCACCGCCCCACACGATGTTCTGCGCGGTGCGCCTTTTCAACACCATCGTGTACACGAAGACGTAGAAGAGGATGGCCGCGACGGCGAGCACGGCGGCCAGCAGGTTGGTGGTCGGCCACAGCCACGCGAACGACAGGATCCCGAGCACGATGCCGAACACCAGCGCGCTGCGCGTGGGCACGGCGTGCGTGGCCAGGGGCCGCGACGAGGTGCGTTTCATCACGGCGTCGATGTCGGCGTCGGCCACGCAGTTCAGCGCGTTGGCGGACCCGGCGGCCATGGTGCCGCCGAACAGCGTGGCGAACACGAGCCACGGCGACGGGAAGCCGCGTTCGGCGAGCATCATCGCCGGCACGGTCGTGACCAGCAGCAGTTCGATGATCCGCGGCTTGGTCAGCGCGATGTACGCACGCACGATGTCCCCGCGGCGGTGGGCACGGGGAACGGCATCGGTGACAGCGCTCACCGGCGGCATGGAGCTCCCATAGTCAGTTCGGCAACGATGCGAATCGTAGCTTCGTGACCAGGACCGGCCGGCATCGGGTGGTTTGATCACCACCACCGGACTCAGCGGATCAGGAGGGGCACGACCTCCCCGGCGAGGGCGACCGCGTCCGGAGCGGAGACGAACAGCTCGACCTGGGCGTCGTCGACCAGCCGAACGAGTACGTCCGGCGGGTCGAGCAGCGTGCGCGAAGGCCGGTCGGCGATCCGGTCCGGATAGTCGGCGACCGCGTCCGGTGTGTCCTGCACGGCGACCGTGACCGGCCCCTGCTCGGTCTCGAGCCGGCAGCGGCCGTCCTCGAACAGTTCGACCCCGGTCGCCGCCACCCGCTCCCGCAGGACCGTGCACAGCTGCAGCGCCTGGACCGGCACCGGCAGGTCGACGAACTCGTCGATGCTCGAGAGCGGCGTGCTGACGAAGTCGATCCGCCCCTGGCCGTCGATGGTGGGCAGCGGGTCCCCCTCAGCCGCGAGCAGCGGCACGATCTCGTCGAGCACCCGCGTGGCGAGAGCGGTCTGCTCCTGGGTGTCCCCGCCGATCACGCCCAGCTCCAGTACCTGCCGGGCGGGGCGATACTGCCGGGTGGCCGGCCGGAGTGCGTCGTCGGTGAGCGCCACGGTGAACTCGACGTTGCCGTCACTGTCCTCTGTGGTCGCCGCCGGTCTGCCGGCGATCGTGGTCTCCGCGGGGAACGCCTCATCCGACTTGCGCAGGCGCAGGTTGACGCCGCCGCCCTCGGTGGCGATCAGGCACGCGGCCTCCGGTGCGGCCGCGGGACGCCGGCCGACCCGGCTGTCGAGCAGGCTCGTCCACTGCTCCTTCGCGAGTACCTGGCACAGGATCTGCGAGCCCGTTTCCGGTTGTACGTGACCGAGAGCGAGACCGCTGGCCATCCGGACCGGTCGGACGAACCGGTCCTCCGGCAAGGACTCGTTCGGCGACGTGGTGACGGGAGCCGGACTCGGATCACCCCCCGAGCACGCGGACACCAGCAGTGCGACCACGAGCGCCAACGCCACGAGCCTCATGGGCGCCTCGATCGCCGCATGACCGGCCGCTCCTCGTAGGAGGCCTCTTCGTCGACCTTCGCGGGTCGGCGCGCCGGTGGTTCGAGCGTCGGCGTCGGCGCGGGCAGGAGCACCGGCGTGCCCCGCACGATCCCCTCGGCCTCGAGCGGCTCGTAGACGGCCCGCACCGCCGCTCGGGCTCGGGCGGCGGCCTGCTGGGCGACCTCGAGAACGAGCGGCGAGAGATCGTTCGCATCCATGGCGTTCGGCTTGAGCACAAGGCCGGTCGGCATACCGCCGGCGTCCGCGGTCACCCGCACCGAACCATCGGGGGACGCCGCCTCGCCGGTGACGGCGAGTGCCTGCTTCTCGGCCGCGGCCATCGTCTCCCTGCGGCGCTTGGTCACGCTGTGCAGGTGCTCGGCGTCGGCGCTCAGTTGGCGTGCGCGCTCGGTGGGATCGCCGCTCATGCCGGCCCCTGCTCGGCGTAGCGGTCGCGCTCCTCGCCGTCCTTCGCGGTCCGGTCATACGGCCCGTCCGCTCGTTTCGTCGGCTCGGGCACCAGGTCGCGGGCGTCCGTGGGGACGCGGTGTCCGCGCTGTGTCTGATCGTCCAGACCGAACGTCTCGGGCCGGAAGTCCGGCGCCGTGATGACCACCGGGCGTTCCGGCCGCACCTCGGGCAGCTTGTTGTCCGTGACCGACTCCGCCAGCGCACGGAACGCCTTCTCGATTCTCAGCCGTTCGAGGTCCACCTGACGGAGCAGGTCCTCCCCGGTGTTCACGAACTCGACGATGACACCGAGTTCACTGTCGGCGGCGTGCGCGGTGGCCACCACACCGACCGCACCCTGCGCCATGCTCGCCGCGATCATCCCCAGAATGGCCCCCGGCGGCCCGCCGGCCGCCGCGCCCGCGACAGCCCCGGCGAATCCGGCGACCGCGCCGACGACCGAGGCGCCGACCTCCCACCCGTCGGTCTCGGCCGCGGCGATCCCGTCCAGCGTGTACCTGACCAGTTCGAGGACGTCTTCCCGCAGCCCCTTCACAAGCACCTGGTGGGCCTCCAGGATCATGTGCAGCGTGTCAATTCTGTCGATCATCAGATTGACGCCGTCCTCGAGCTGATTCAGGTAGTTGGCGAAGTTCTCCGCCGCGTCCCCGTGCCAGCCCTCCAGATCCCGCCGCGCGCCGCCGAACTCCTCCGTCCGATCTTTGATCAGCTCCTCTTTCGCGGCGCCGAGATAGTCGTTCATCCGCATGGCGCCGTAGTCCTCTCCGCAACTGAAGAGGTCGAAGATTCGCTCGATCCGGTGAGGGAGCCGTGCCGCCGCGCCGATGCCCTCGTCGTCGTGTTCGCCGAGGATGGCTTGGACAGCCTGGTTCTGTCGGATCATCTCGCCGTGCCACTCGTTGTCCGCACGCCCCCCCAGATGACTTGTTACTGACCGTCGGCCTGGCGATATCTGGCCGCTATCTCCCGCATCGCCTGCGCCGCCAGCTTGACGTTCTCACAATTGTCCTCGAAAACCTGTCGCATGAAATCCATGGCGAAGAAGCACTCGTTGCCCGGTTGCCAGAAGAGATAGAACCGGTGCGGCTGCTTGGTGCTCCACGGCTGGTCGCCGTCGGAGTTGCTCCTGGTGTCGAACGCGCGATGAACCCAGCTGGTCGCCTCCTTGAGGCTTCCGTGGGCATTGGCGAGAGATTGGGCGATCGCCGGAAGTCGGTTGTTCGCCAGGTCGTCGAGTTTGTCCAACCGCACGTCGAACTGATCCACTCCATGCCCCCCGTGTTCGTCGACTGACGGAACGTAGTGTAGGTACGGGGGCTTCCCGACCGCAGGCGTTCGGCGACATCGCCGCCGTGGTGACCGACGCGACCACGGACGGCCTATGTCGGCCTGTTTCGTTAGGCTGGGCACCGTTCGGGTATCACGACCATGACCAGCACGGTCACATGATCAGCAACGCGATTAGGTGGGAGCTTGAGTCCGTGTCCATGAGCGCCGACGAACTGGCCCGTTTGACCACACAGAACCTGCCTGACGACTGGACCGACCTCGACAAACGCGCGGTCGACACCGTTCGCGTGCTTGCCGCGGAGGCGGTGCAGAAGGTCGGCAACGGCCACCCCGGTACCGCGATGAGCCTGGCGCCGGTCGCCTACACGCTGTTCCAGCGGGTGATGCGCCACGACCCGAGCGATCCCGACTGGATCGGCCGCGACCGGTTCGTCCTGTCCGCAGGGCACTCGAGTCTCACGCTGTACCTGCAGCTGTTCCTCTCGGGCTACGGCCTGGAGATCTCCGACATCGCGGCGCTGCGCACGTGGGGCTCCAAGACGCCGGGCCACCCGGAACACGGGCACACGGCCGGCGTCGAGATCACCACCGGTCCGCTCGGCCAGGGCCTGGCGTCCGCGGTCGGCATGGCCATGGCCGCCCGCCGCGAGCGTGGCCTGTTCGACCCGGACGCCGCGCCGGGCGAGAGCGTGTTCGATCACCAGGTCTACGTGATCGCCTCCGACGGTGACATCGAGGAGGGCGTCACGTCCGAGGCGTCGTCGCTCGCCGGCCGCCAGGAGCTCGGCAACCTCACGGTGATCTACGACGACAACAAGATCTCCATCGAGGACGACACGAACATCGCGCTGTCGGAGGACACGGCCAAGCGCTACGAGGCCTACGGCTGGCACGTCCAGGTGGTCGACGGCGGCGAGGACGTCGTGGCCATCATGTCGGCACTCGAGGCGGCCCGGTCGGAGACCACGAGGCCGTCGTTCATCCTGCTGCGCACGGTGATCGGTTTCCCGGCGCCGAACAAGATGAACACCGGCAAGGCACACGGCGCGGCGCTGGGCGACGACGAGGTTGCCGAGGTCAAGAAGATCCTCGGGTTCGACCCGGGGCAGTCGTTCGAGGTGGCCCCGGAGGTCCTCGCGCACACCCGTGCGGTGGCCGACCGCGGCAAGCAGGCCCGTGCGGCGTGGGACGAGGCGTTCGACCTGTGGGCCAAGCAGAATCCGGAGCGCAAGGCGCTGCTCGACCGCGCGAGCGCCTACCGGCTGCCCGACGGTTGGACCGACGCGCTGCCCAGCTGGGATCCCGATCCGAAGGGGGTCGCCACCCGAAAGGCCTCCGGTGAGGTGCTGAACTCGCTTTCTGGGGTGCTGCCCGAGCTGTGGGGTGGTTCGGCCGACCTGGCGGAGAGCAACAACACCACCATGAAGGGTGCCGACTCGTTCGGCCCCGAGGCGGCGTCCACAAAGGAATGGCAGGCCAACCCGTACGGCCGCACGCTCCACTTCGGAGTGCGTGAGCACGCGATGGGCTCGATCCTCAACGGGATCGTGTTGCACGGCCCGACGCGCCCCTACGGCGCGACGTTCCTGGTGTTCTCCGACTACATGCGTCCGCCGGTGCGGCTGGCGGCGCTGCAGAAGCTGCCGGTCACGTATGTGTGGACGCACGACTCGATCGGTCTCGGCGAGGACGGTCCCACTCATCAGCCGATCGAGCACCTGGCGGCGCTGCGGGCCATTCCGGGTCTCGTGGTGTTGCGTCCGGGTGACGCGAACGAGACGGCCGCGTCGTGGCGCACGATTCTCGAGCAGCACGACGCTCCGGTCGGCCTGGCGCTGACCCGGCAGAACCTGCCGGTGTTGGAGGGCACGAAGGAGAAGGCCGCCGAGGGCGTGGCCAAGGGCGGCTACGTGCTGGCCGACAGCGAGGCCGGTGTGCCGCGGGTTGTGCTCATCGCCACAGGGTCGGAGCTGCAGCTGGCGGTCGAGGCGCGGAAGGTCCTGGAGGCCGACGGCGTTGCCACGAGAGTGGTGTCCATGCCGTCCCAGGAGCTGTTCGAGGCCCAGGACCAGTCCTACCGCGATCAGGTGATTCCGCCTGCGGTGCGTGCGCGGGTCGCGGTCGAGGCTGGCATCGCCCAGCCGTGGTACCGCTACGTCGGCGACGCGGGCGAGATCGTGTCGATCGAACACTTCGGTGCGTCCGCCGACTACCAGACTCTGTTCAAGGAGTTCGGTTTCACCGCCGACGCGGTCGTCTCCGCGGCACGCCACTCACTACAGAAAGCAGAGAGGCTCGCATGACCGACAAACTTGCCCAGCTGTCCGAGCTGGGCGTCTCGATCTGGCTCGACGACGTGTCCCGTAAGCGGCTCAACTCCGGCAATCTCGCCGGGTTGGTGCGCGACAAGCACGTGGTCGGGGTCACCAGCAATCCCACGATCTTCGCGAAGGCGCTGTCCGTGGCCGAGGACTACGACGACCAGGTGAACGAGCTGGCCGCGCGCGGCGCGTCGTTGGACGCGGCGGTCAAGGAGATCACCACCACCGACATCCGCGACGCCTGCGACCTGTTCCGCGACGTCTACCAGGCCACCGGTGGCGTGGACGGGCGGGTGTCGATCGAGGTCGACCCGCGTCTGTCCCAGGACACCGAGGGCACGGTCGCCGAGGCGCTCGATCTGTGGAAGACGGTCGACCGGCCCAACCTGCTGGTCAAGATCCCGGCCACCGAGGCGGGTCTGCCGGCCATCACCCGCACGCTCGCCGAGGGCGTGAGCGTGAACGTCACGCTGATCTTCTCGGTCGAGCGGTACAAGGCGGTGATGGAGGCCTTCATCAGCGGCTTGGAGCAGGCCAAGGCCAACGGGCACGACGTGGCGTCGCTCCACTCGGTCGCCTCGTTCTTCGTGTCCCGTGTGGACTCCGAGGTCGACAAGCGGCTCGACGCGATCGGCACCTCCGAGGCCAAGGCGTTGAAGGGCAAGGCGGCCGTGGCCAACGCGCGGCTGGCGTACGCGGCGTTCCAGGGTGCGTTCTCCGCCGAGCGGTGGCGCGCGCTGGCCGCCGACGGCGCGAGGCCGCAGCGTCCACTGTGGGCATCGACGGGTGTGAAGAACCCCGACTACTCCCCCACGTTGTACGTCGACGAGCTGGTGGTGGCCGACACGGTCAACACGATGCCGGAAGACACGCTGAACGCGGTTGCCGACCACAGTGACCTCCGCGGCGATACGGTGACCGGCACCGCGGCACAGGCGCAGCAGGTGTTCGACCAGCTGTCCGCCGTGGGCATCGACATCGACGACGTGTTCATCACCTTGGAGACCGAGGGCGTGGAGAAGTTCGAGAAGTCCTGGACGGAGCTGCTCGACTCGGTCAAGGCGCAGCTGGCAGCGGCGGGGAGCTGAACCACTCACATGACCGAGCCGAACGAAGCGCCCCTCCCCTCGGAGATGGCGGCCGTCGTCGAGCAGTTCGAGAAGCTGTTGAAGGACAAGTTGGACAGCAGTCAGCGGTTGCGCGACGGCGCCGGTCCACTGCTCGAGCAGTTGGCCGAGGAGCGGGTCGCGTCGCGGATCGCCGCTCAGGACCCCACGCTGTGGGGCCCGGACGCCGAGGCCGAGGCGTCGATCAGGCTGTCGTGGACCAACCTGCACGAGACGTCGCGCCCGCTGGTGGCCGAGATCGAGGCGCTCCGGGCCGAGTTGCACGCCGAGGGCGTCGACCGGGTGGTCCTCGCGGGGATGGGCGGTTCGTCGCTCGCCCCCGAGGTGATCACCCGCACGGCCGGTGTGCCGCTGGTGGTGCTCGACACCACCGACGCGGGCCAGGTGGCCGACGCGCTCGACGGTGACCTGACGCGCACGGTGCTCGTGGTGTCGTCCAAGTCGGGGTCCACTGTGGAGACCGACAGCCACCGGCGGATCTTCGAGCGGGCCTTCGCCGACGAGGGCATCGACGCGGCGTCGCGGATCGTGGTGGTGACCGACCCGGGCTCGCCGCTCGAGGCCGCTTCGAAGGAGGCCGGTTACCGGCGCGTGTTCGCGGCCGACCCCAACGTCGGCGGGCGATACTCCGCGCTCACGGCGTTCGGTCTGGTGCCGTCGGGGCTCGCGGGTGCCGACATCGGCGAGCTGCTCGACAGCGCGGCGGCCGCGGCCAGGCACCTGGCGGTGGACCGTCCGGAGAACCCGGCGCTGCTGCTGGCGGCCGCGCTCGGTGGCGCGCATTCGCGCGGCGCCGAGAAGGTGGTCATCGCCGACACCGGCTCGGGCATCCAGGGTTTCGGTGACTGGGCCGAGCAGTTGGTCGCCGAGTCCACCGGCAAGAACGGCATCGGGCTGCTGCCCGTGGTGGTCGAGAGCCCGGAGTCGCCCGATTTCCGCGACCCGCACCCGGACGCCACCCCGATCGCCATCGGCGAGGCCGTCACCGGCGCGTTGATGGGGACCGAGGGCGGGCTGGGCAGCCAGTTCCTGTTGTGGGAGTACGCCACGGCGATCGTCGGGCGGGTGCTCGGGATCAACCCGTTCGACCAGCCGGACGTGGAGGCCGCGAAGAAGGCGGCGCGGTCGCTGCTCGACTCACCGTCGTCCGACTCCGCGCCACCGGCCTTTGTGGACGGTCCGGTCGAGGTGCACGCGTCGGCGGGCCTGCTTCCCGAGGGCGCCGCCTCGCTCGGCGACGCGATCCGGGCGATGTTCGCGGTCGCCCCGGAGTTCGGCTACATCTCGATCCAGACCTATCTCGACCGGCTGACCGACGCGTCGGCCACGCTGCTGCGGGTCGAGATCGCCAGGCGGGCGGGCGTGTACACCACGTTCGGCTGGGGGCCGCGGTTCCTGCACTCCACGGGCCAGTACCACAAGGGTGGTCACCAGAACGGCGTGTTCCTGCAGATCACGGGAGCGGTCGAGGAGGACATCCAGGTACCCGGCCGGCCGTACACGCTCGGCACCCTGCAGTTGGCCCAGGCACTCGGCGACGGCCAGGTGCTCGCCGACCACGGCCGCCCGGTGCTGCGGCTGCACTTCACCGACCGGGCCGCCGGTCTCGCGCATCTGGTGAAAGCCGTTCAGGAGGTTGGCGGGTGACTCGCACCTGGAACAACCCGCTGCGGGACGAGCGGGACAAGCGGCTGCCCCGGATCGCCGGGCCCTGCGGCCTGGTGATCTTCGGGGTGACCGGCGACCTGTCCAGGAAGAAGTTGATGCCGGCGATCTACGACCTGGCGAACCGGGGGCTGCTGCCGCCGGGCTTCTCGCTGGTCGGGTTCGCCCGGCGCGACTGGGCCGACCAGGACTTCGAGAAGATCGTGCACGACTCGGTCAAGGAGCACGCGCGCACGCCGTTCCGCCAGGCCGTGTGGGACCGGCTGGCCGAGGGCTGCCGGTTCGTACAGGGCACCTTCGACGACGACGCCGGGTTCGACAACCTGGTGAAGACGGTCGAGGACCTCGACCAGGTGCGCGGCACGGCCGGCAACCACGCGTTCTACCTGTCGGTGCCGCCGGCCGCGTTCCCCACGGTCATCAAGCAGCTGGCCCGCACGGGGCTCGCCTCGCCCGACCCCAACGCGTGGCGGCGCGTGGTGATCGAGAAGCCGTTCGGCCACGACCTGACCAGCGCCAAGCACCTCAACAAGATCGTGAACGAGGTGTTCCCCGAGGAGTCGGTGTTCCGCATCGACCACTACCTCGGCAAGGAGACGGTGCAGAACATCCTGGCGCTGCGGTTCGCGAACCAGCTGTTCGAGCCGATCTGGAACGGCAACTACGTCGACCACGTGCAGATCACCATGGCCGAGGACATCGGTCTCGGCGGTCGCGCCGGCTACTACGACGGCATCGGCGCCGCCCGTGACGTGATCCAGAACCACCTGTTGCAGCTGCTCGCGCTGGTGGCCATGGAGGAGCCGGTCTCGTTCGACCCCAAGGCGGTCCGGGCGGAGAAGTCCAAGATCCTCGCGGCCACCAAGGCGGTGGGGCCGTTCGCGGACACCACGGCGCGCGGCCAGTACACCGGTGGCTGGCAGGGCGGGCAGAAGGTGCCCGGTCTGTTGCAGGAGGGTGGTTTCGCCAAGGACTCGATCACCGAGACGTTCGCGGCCATCGAGCTGGCGGTCGAGACCCGACGCTGGGCGGGGGTGCCGTTCTACCTGCGGACCGGCAAGCGACTGGGCCGGCGTGTCACCGAGATCGCCGTGGTGTTCAAGCGGGCTCCACACCTGCCGTTCGACGCCACGTCCACCGAGGAGCTCGGGCAGAACGCCCTGGTGTTCCGGGTGCAGCCGGACGAGGGTGTCACCATGCGGTTCGGTTCGAAGGTGCCCGGCTCCACCATGGAGGTCCGGGACGTGAACATGGACTTCAGCTACGGCCATTCGTTCACCGAGTCCTCGCCCGAGGCCTACGAGCGGCTGATCCTCGACGTGCTGCTCGGCGAACCGTCGCTGTTCCCCATGAACGACGAGGTCGAGCTGTCCTGGGAGATCCTCGACCCGGTCCTGCGTTCCTGGCGCTCGAACGGCAAGCCGGAGCCGTACTCGGCGGGCACGTGGGGCCCGGATTCGGCGAACAAGATGCTGGCCCGCACGGGCCGACACTGGAGGCGTCCGTGATCATCGACCTGCCCGCCACCACGACGTCGCAGGTGAACAGCAAGCTCGTGCACCTGCGCGAGCAGGGTGGTGCCAACACCATCGGCCGGGTGCTGACCCTCGTGATCGTCACCGACGACAGCGAGCGCACCGAGGAGGTCATCGACGCCGCCAACCACGCCAGCCGCGAGCACCCCTGCCGGGTGATCGTGGTGGCGCGCGGGGCGAAGAAGGCCGCGCCGCGGCTCGACGCGCAGATCCGGGTGGGCGGCGACGCCGGCGCCAGCGAGGTCGTGGTGCTGCGGCTCTACGGCGCGCTGGCCAACGAGGGCGCGAGCTGTGTGGTGCCGATGCTGCTGCCCGACGCGCCGGTCGTGGCGTGGTGGCCGTTCGAGGCGCCGCTGTCACCGAAGAAGGACTCGATCGGCGCACTCGCCACGCGGCGGATCACCGACGCGGCCAGCGAACGCCACCCCGGGCGGGCGCTCGAGGCACGGGCCAAGGCGTATGCGAACGGCGACACCGACCTCGCGTGGACGCGGCTCACGCTGTGGCGCGCGGTGCTCGCGTCGGCGCTCGACCTGCCGCCGTACGAGAAGGTCACGGGCGCGACCGTGAGCGGCGAGGGCGACTCGCCGTCGGCCGACCTGCTGGCCGCGTGGCTCGCTGCGCGGCTGCGGCTGCCGGTCAAGCGACTGAAGGCCAAGAGCGGCCACGGGATCGTGACGGTCGAGCTGGAGCGGCGGTCGGGCAGCATCGAGCTGCACCGTCCGGACGGCACGGTCGGGGTGCTGGTGCAGCCCGGTCAGCCGGAGCGGAGGGTGGCGCTGCAGCGGCGGCAGGTCCGCGACTGCATCGCCGAGGAACTGCGGCGCCTGGACCCGGACGAGATCTACGAGTCGGCACTGAAGGCTCTGGGCAAGATCGACCGGGGCGGGCGCAGGACGGCACCTCCTTCCACCAACGGCAAGGCGCCGGCGAAGAACGCTCCGGCTCCGTCAAAGGCGAAGGCGTGACCACCCGGCAGATTCTGGTCTACGGCACGCCGGCGCTGCTGGCGGCGGCCACGGCGGCGCGGCTGGTCACGCGACTGGTCGACGTGCAGGCCGCGCGAGGTTCGGCGTCGGTCGTGTTGACCGGCGGCCGAACCGGCACGGCCGTGCTCGAGGAGCTGCGCGCCACGCCGGCCCGCGACGCGATCGACTGGTCCCATGTGGACTTCTACTGGGGCGACGAACGTTTCCTGCCGGCCGGTCATCCGGACCGCAACGAAACCCAGGCGCGGCAGGCGTTGCTGGACCACGTGCCGGTGAACCCGGCCAGGGTCCACGCCATGGCGGCGTCCGACGGCGAGTTCGGCACCAACGCGGAGGCGGCGGCCGAGGCGTACGCGGAGGTGCTCGCGGCCGCGGCCAGGCCGGAGGACCACTACCCGGCCCCGAGCTTCGACGTGTGCATGCTGGGCGTGGGCGAGGAGGGCCACACGGCGTCGATCTTCCCCAGCTCCCCGGCGGTGTACGAGCAGGAGTTGTCGGTGGTGGCCGTACACGGCTGCCCCAAACCCCCGCCGGTACGCATCAGCCTGACCCTCCCCGCGATCCGCCGCGCGGGCGAGGTGTGGCTGATGACCACCGGCGCCTCGAAGGCGGCGGCGGTGGCCATGGCCCTGGGCGACGCGGGCGAGGTAGCCCTCCCGGCAGCAGGCGCCCGCGGCCAACGCCGCACCCTGTGGCTCCTGGACAAAACCGCCGCCACCAAAGCCCCCGGCATGTCCCAGCCCTAACCCAGCTCACCGAGCAGTACCGACCGGACAGCGAGTCGTACCGTCTCGACGGCGAGTCGTGCCGAACCACGCGAGTCAGCCACTCAGGCACGCCGAATCGGCCATTCGCGCGCGCCGAGTCCGCCACTCAGGCACATCGAGTCCGCCATTCGCGCGCGCCGAAACCACCACTCACGCACGCCGGGTTGGCCGTTCCGGTAGACCGATTCGCCACCATGCTCGGTCGGGCTCGGTGGGTCGGCGTGCGCGTTGAAGCGTTGCAATGTCTGGATTCGGCTCCGGAATTGTGAGCGTTCGGTAGTGAACCTGTAGCGGAGTGATGAAGATCGCCAGGTCAGCCTCGTCAACGTGATGCTCTGGAAGTGGACTCGCGACAGTGGCGAGTGGGCTAATCGGAAGGCGTCCGGGTGGAGGTGTTACGGCAACTGGTGATTTGCTCCAGCACATTCATCTGTAACCCTTCGTCCCTACCGGACGATTGCACTGTCTCCTTGGGTAACGGAGCACAACTCCGGAGGGAGGCCGACTCAATGTCGCCACGGCATCAGCACCGACCGGCGGGCGAGCGCCACAGCGTTCCCGCCGGAACAGAGCTGCCGCGACAGCGGGACGGCTCGCACGAGCCGGCCCTGCGGGCTACGCCGGTCAAGGCCGACGACGTCCGCACAGAGACTGGAGGTTCCGCCCTGGTCGCGTCCACGTACCCACAGAAGACCCAGAAGCTCAGCCGTGTCGAACCGCTCGACGACGTCCGGCTGATGCCCCACCCACGGCTGGTACTCGCGGCACTGCGGGCCAGTCCTCGGGTGCGTGGCGTCATCGCGGACGTCATCGCCGTGGTGCTCGCCGGGCTCGACGTGTGGCTGGTCATCCCCGAGGACGCCCCCACCTACTCGATCTGGCTGTCCTGGGTCGCGGTGGCGGCCATGGTGATGAGCCGCCACGTGCCGTTCCTCGCGGTGCTGGTCACGGTGCCCGGCTTCATGACGGGCTGGTCCCAGCTCGCCGCCATGATCGCGCTCGGCTCGCTCGCCCAACGCCGGCGCAGGCTGTCGTCGTGGCATCTGGTGGTCGGCACGGTCCTGGTGTTCCTGTGCGGGTACGTCCGCTGGCCGCTCGACACGTTCTTCGCGCTGACCTGGCGTGAGCAGGTGCTGAACGTCATCTGGGCGGTGATCATCGCCGGGATGCCGGTGGCCATCGGCCTGCTGATCTCCGCCCGCCACGAGCTGTCCGCCCGGATTCGCGAGCTGGCATCCAGCCGGGAGCGCGAGAAGCGACTGCTGGCCGAGACGGTGCGCGCCGCCGAGCGCGCGAAGCTGGCCCGCGAGATGCACGACGTGGTCAGCCACCAGGTCACGCTGATCGCCATGCAGGCGGGCGCGCTGCAGGTGTCCTCCGACGAGCAGGACGCTCGCCGGGCGGCCACCACCATCCGCGAGCTGAGCACCCGCACGCTGGAGGAGCTGCGGAACCTGGTCGGGGTACTGCGCTCCGGCGAGGCGGGCGACGACGCGGCACCGGGTCTCGACGAACTGGACGACCTGGTGCGCAACTTCCGCAGCGACGCCGTGCCGGTCGCGCTCGACATCGAGGCCGAGACCGCGCGGATGCCGCACCCGGTGTCCCAGGCCGTGTACCGGACGGTCCAGGAGGCGCTGACCAACGTCCGCAAGCACGCGGCCGGCGCGCGGGCGTTCGTGCGGGTGCACACCGAGAAGGACACGGTGCTGGTGGAGGTCCGCAACGGCCGCGCCAGGTCCCGGCTGCCGGGTCTGCCCTCCGGCGGGCACGGGCTCCTCGGCCTGCGCGAGCGTGCCGGGCTGCTCGGTGGCACCTTCCAAGCGGGGCCGACGTCGGAGGGCGGCTTCCGGGTGGAGGCGACCTACCCCCTGGCAGGCTGAACGGCTGAGGCCGCCACCCGGAATCCGGATGGCGGCCTCAGTGGTTCAGCCTCTTAAAGCTCGCGACGCTTGCGCAGCTTCGCCAGCGCCTCGGCCAGGATCGCCTCGCCGTCGGCGTCCGAGCGGCGCTCCTTCACGTACGCGAGGTGCGTCTTGTACGGCTCGTTACGGGGGGCCTTGGGCGGCTCCTGCTCGTCACGACCGCCGGGCAGACCGCAGCGCGTGCAGTCCCAGGAGTCGGGCTCCTCCGCGTCGAGCGCGAAGAAGGGCTTCGACTCGTGCCCGTTGGCGCACCAGTAGGAAACCCGGCGGCGCGGGGCCGACTCCCCCCGCTCCGACTCTCCCATGGGTCCAGCGCCGACTCGAGTTCCTCGAATCGCACTTCCACCAGCCATCGACTCTCACACCCCCACAGGTGATTCAAGCGAAATGTTGTCAGACGTGCGGTGATCCGCACGGAAAGCGAAGTGGCCTAGACGACCTTGATCAGCAGGCCGAGCCCGACGACGCAGATCAGCCAGATGGAGCCGATGAACAGCGTCGCCCGGTCCAGGTTCTTCTCCGCCACGCTCGACCCGGACAGGCTCGACTGCATGCCGCCGCCGAACAGCGACGAGAGGCCGCCACCGCGGCCTCGGTGCAGGAGAACCAGCAGGATAAGCAGCAGGCTGGTGGCGATCAGACCAATCTGCAGAGCTAGAACCATTTCACCCTCGCTGTCGACCTGGTATCCGCGCGTCAGCACGATCGAAATCACAGGTTACCTGGTGCCGGGGCCCGGTTACACAGCGCCCCCGGGCATCGTGCAGAGATTGTTGCGCGCGAGAACAAACTGGTCAATACTCACTTCCGGGACTGGTTAGACCGAAGATCCGCGTGGCCTCCGAGTGTCCGTCAAGGACACAGTTGAAAGGAGAACACGCCCATGATCTCTCGTCGCTCGTTCCTCGGGGGGCTCGCGGCGGCGTCCGTAGGCGTTCCGCTCGCGGCCCACCACATCGCCGGTGCAGCACCGGCTCCCATGTCGCTCACCCTCGCCAACGAATCCGGCCGCGGTCCCGTGTGGACCTACGTGGTCGGCACGAACCTCGCCACCGGCCAGCAGTGCCGACTGTCCGCCGACGGTCAACTGGTCCCCGTCTCGACCTCGGACAACGGCTCGGACGGCTACACCGACTACGCCATCCCGGTCGACGGCGGCGGCACCACGCTCAGCCTGCCGCAGGGCATGTCCGGCCGGATCTACCTGGCGATCGGCGAGAAGCTGAAGTTCAGGGCCAATCCGGGCAACGCGCTCGCCTACCCGGCCGGCTGGGTGCCCTCGGATCCCAACTACCCGATTCTGCACGACTGCGCGGAGTTCACCTACGACGGCGCCGGCATGCACTGCAACACCACCATGGTCGACATGCTGTCCGTGCCGCTCGCCATCTCCCTGTCCGGCGCGCACCAGCAGACGACCGGTCGGCTGCGCGACGGCGGCCGGGCGGCCGTGTTCTCCGCACTCGCCGGGCAGGCGGGGTTCGGCGGGCTGGTGCTGGAGGGCGACCTGCGGGTCATCGCGCCGGGCCACGGCCTGGACGCCGGCCGGTTCGCCTCGGACTTCTTCGCCGGCTACGTCGACGAGGTCTGGAACCACTACCGCGGCAACACCATGACCGTGACGGCCGGCGCGAACACGTTCACCGGCCAGGTCACGGGCGAGGAGTTCACCTTCTCCGGCGGCGTCCGCCCGTTCACGAAACCCACCACCCGGGACGTCCTGTTCTGCGACGGCGCCCTGGCCGCCCCGAACGACGGCGTGACCGGCCCGGTCGCGGCCACCCTGGGCGCGGGTTTCAACCGGTCGGTGCTGACGAACACGGGTGCCCAGCCCCTGGCCGACCCGGGCGCGTACTACCGGCGTGAACCGACCAACCACTACTCGCGGATCATGCACGAGAACACGGTGGACGGTAAGGCGTACGGCTTCGCCTTCGACGACGTGTGCGAGCACGCGTCCTACATCGAGGACCCGGCGCCGACGTCGATCACGGTCACCATCACGCCGTTCTAGCGGACTTCCCGCCGCGGCGACGATTCCGCGTCGCGGCGGGAGTCACCACCTCCGAGACACCACTTCGGAGGTAGACATGACAATGACGGCCAGGCTCGACCACTCGTTCACCGCCCCCATCGAGAAGGACGGCGCCTTCACCACGTACGTGACCGTGCCCGGCTCGGCCGAACTGCTCGGCACCCGCAAGGCCGTGAAGGTCACCGGCACCATCGACGGCCATCCGTTCGCGGCCACGCTCATGCCGTCCGGTTCGGGTCCGCACTGGCTGCCCATCCGAGCGGCGCTGTGCAAGGCGATCGGCAAGAGCGCGGCCGGCGAGGAGGTGACGTTCCACCTGGCGGAGCGGCTCACCTGACCGTCCCGGTTTCCGCAACGAATGTTGCTCGCGCCGACCGGCCGTGCCGATGCTGGCTCATGGACACGAACGTGATCACCGATCGGCGGACCAACCGGCTACCGGTCGGGGTCTACCTGCTCGCCGTCAGCCTGTTCGCCATGGGCAGCGCCGAGTTCCTGCTGGCCGGCGTGCTGCCCGCGGTCGCCACCGACCTCGACGTCTCCCTGGCGTCGGCCGGTGCCCTCATCACGGCGTTCGCCCTGGGCGTGGTCCTCGGCGGCCCGCCGTTCGCGGTGCTCAGCCTGCGCTGGCCGCGGCGGACCGCGCTGCTGACCGCCCAACTCGTCTTCGCCGCCACGGTCTCGGTCGGGCTGGTCGCCGACTACCAGGTCCTGCTGATCACCCGATTCCTCTCGGGTCTCGCCTACGCCGGTTTCTTCGCGGTCGCCGCCGTGACCGCGATCAGCCTGGTCACGCCCGACCGCAACGCCCGCGCCTCGGGGGTCGTGGTCAGCGGCCTCGGGGTGGCCATGGTGGCCGGCGGCCCGTTGGGCACGCTGCTCAGCAACCTCACGGACTGGCGCGGCGGCTTCTGGGCCGTGGTCGCCCTGACCGTCCTCAGCACGATCGCGTGCGCCCTCGGGTTGCCCGCCACCACGGCCACGGCCGAACCGAGCCTGCGGCGGGAACTCACCACCATGCGCTCGCCCCGCCTGTGGGGCGTGTACGCGGTCACCATCCTGACCACGGCCGCGTACATGATCTCCTTCAACTACCTGGCGGCCGTCCTGGCCGACGTCACCCACGTGTCCGAGCTGTGGATCCCGGCCGTTCTCGCGCTGTTCGGGGTCGGCGCGTTCGTCGGCCTGTCCGTCGGCGGGCGGATCTCCGACCGGCGACCGCACCACGCGCTCCTGATCGGAGCGATCGGCATCGCGGTCCTCTCGGTCCTGCTGACCACGCTCGCCGACCACGCGTCGGCCGTGGTGCCGATCGTCTTCCTGCTCGGGATCGCGGCCTTCCTGCTCAACCCCGCCATCTACGGCCGCGTGTTCGCCATCGCCGCCGACGCGCCGACGCTCGCGGGCGCGACCACCGTGTCCGCGTTCCAGCTCGGCATCAGCCTCACCCCGGTCTTCGCGGGGGCGGCACTCGGGCTGGACGCCCCGGTCACGTCGGTGTCGTGGATCGGTGCCGTCCTGGCCCTGGTCGCGATCCCGCTCATTTTGCTCGACGCGCGGAAGTGACGGTCGAGTTGTCAGGCAAGTGGTCACTTGCCTATGGTGGGCGGGGTGGCGGACGATCTCTTCAAGGCCCTGGCCGATCCCACCCGCCGGCGCATCCTCGATGAGCTGGTGGAACGGGATCACCAGACCCTGTTCGAGATCTGCACCCGGCTGGTGACCCGGCACGGTCTCGACCTGACTCGTCAGGCGATCAGCCAGCACCTGGCCGTGCTCGAGACCGCGGGGCTCGTCCGGACGCGGCGCGAGGGCCGCTTCAAGTTCCACGACCTCGACACCGCACCGCTTGAGCACATCGTCACTCGGTGGCTCAGGCCCGAATCCCCGGAGACCACTTCATGAGGATCCACCGCACCAGCGTCATCGTCGACGACCAGGCACACGCGCTGCGCTTCTACACCGAGGTGCTCGGCTTCGTGACCAAGCACGATGTGCCGTTGGGCGACAACCGGTGGCTCACGGTCGTCTCCCCGGAGAACCCCGACGGGACCGAGCTGCTGCTCGAACCGTGCGGCCATCCCGTGGTGAAGGCCTACCAGGAGGGACTCGCCGAGGACGGCATCCCGGCCGTGTCCTTCGCCGTGGACGACCTGGTGGCGGAGGTCGCGCGCCTGAAGGAACTCGGGGTCCGCTTCACCCAGGAGCCGCTCGACTCGGGACCGACCACCACGGCGAACCTGGACGACACCTGCGGCAACGTGGTCCAGCTGCTGCAGTACCAGTGACCGAGCGTGGGCGACGCCGAGCCGGAGTCGCCCACGGGAGGGTCACGGCAGGGGGCCGCCCGCGGCCAGGGCGCACAGCTTCGTGAACTCCACGGCGTCCAGGCTCGCGCCGCCCACCAGGGCGCCGTCGATGTCGTCCTGCTTCACGAGTTCCGCGATGTTGCCCGACTTCACCGAGCCGCCGTACAGGATGCGCACGCCGGAGGCGATCTCCTCGCCGTACTTCTCCGCCAGCTTCGCGCGGATGGCGGCGCAGACCTCCTGCGCGTCGGCGGGAGTGGCGACGCGGCCGGTGCCGATGGCCCACACCGGTTCGTACGCCACCACGACCTTCGACACCTGCTCGGTCTTCAGGCCCTTGAGCCCGGCGATCAGCTGGTCGGTGGTGTACTCGACGTGGGTGCCGGCCTCGCGGATGTCGAGCTTCTCGCCGATGCACAGGATCGGCGAGACGTCGTTCTTCAGCGCGGCCTTGACCTTGCTGTTCACGAGTTCGTCGGTCTCCGCGTGGAACTCGCGGCGCTCGGAGTGCCCGACCGTCACGTAGGTGCAGCCGAGCTTCGCGAGCATCGGGCCGGACACCTCGCCCGTGTAGGCACCCGAGTCGTACTTCGAGATGTCCTGCGCGCCGTAGGTGACCTTGAGCTTGTCGCCGTCCACCATGGTCTGGATGCTGCGGATGTCGGTGAACGGCGGCAGCACCGCCACGTCGACCTTCGCGAAGTACTTGTCCGGCAACGAGAACGCGATCTTCTGCACCAGGGCGATGGCCTCGAGGTGGTTGAGGTTCATCTTCCAGTTGCCGACGATCAGCGGCGACTTGCTCATGCGGTCTCCAAGACGGCGATGCCCGGAAGTTCCTTGCCTTCCAGGAACTCCAGCGACGCGCCGCCGCCGGTCGAGATGTGTGAGAAGCCGTCATCGGCCAGACCGAGCGTGCGCACGGCGGCCGCGGAGTCCCCGCCGCCGACCACGCTGTACGCGTTCGAGTCCACGATGGACTGTGCGACGGTGCGCGTGCCCTCGGCGAACGGCGCCAGCTCGAACACGCCCATCGGGCCGTTCCAGAACACCGTGCCCGCCTGCTTGAGCACCTCGCCGTAGCGCTCGGCCGTGATCGGGCCGATGTCCAGGCCCTTCCACTGCTCCCGCATGTTCGCGGCCAGCACGCTCTCGACGTTGGCGTCGGCCGAGAACTCGTCGGCGATGACCACGTCGGACGGCAGCATGATCTTGTCGCCGGCCTCGGCCAGCAGCCGCTTGCAGGTGTCGATCATGTCGGCCTCGAGCAGCGAGTCTCCGACGCCGAGCCCCTCGGCCGCCATGAACGTGAAGCACATGCCGCCGCCGACCAGCAGCCGGTCGACCTTGGGCAGCAGCGACTCGATGACCGCGAGCTTGTCGGACACCTTGGAGCCGCCGAGCACCACCACGTAGGGCCGGTCGGGGTGGCCGGTGAGCTTGCGCAGCACCTCGAGTTCGGCCTGCACGAGGTCGCCGGCGTAGGCGGGCAGCACCCGCGCCACGTCGAACACCGAGGCCTGCTCGCGGTGCACCACACCGAAACCGTCGGAGACGAAAACGCCGTCCGTCCCGACCAGCGCGGCCAGCTCGCCGGCCAGTTCACCCCGCTCGGTGTCGACCTTGCTGGTCTCGCGGGCGTCGAAGCGGATGTTCTCCAGCAACGCCACGGAACCGTCGGCCAGACCGTCGACAGTGGACTTCGCGGAGTCACCGACCACATCGGACGCGAGCGTGACCGGCGCGTCGAGCAGCTCCCCGAGCCGCGCGGCGACGGGCGCCAGCGAGAACTTGGGGTCCGGCGCGCCCTTCGGACGGCCGAGGTGTGCCGCGACCACGACCCGCGCACCCGCGCCGGTCAGCTTCGCGATGGTCGGCAGCGACGCGCGAATGCGGCCGTCGTCGGTGATGGTGTCGCCGTCCAACGGGACGTTCAGGTCGGCGCGCAGCAGCACGCGCCGACCCGAGACACCCTCGGCGACCAGGTCGTCGAGGGTCCGCATCAGAGCTTGGACGCGACGAGCGCGGTCAGGTCCACGAGGCGGTTGGAGTAGCCCCACTCGTTGTCGTACCAGCCGTAGACCTTGACCTGGTTGCCGATGACCTTGGTGATCGGCGCGTCGTAGATGCACGACGCCGGGTCGGTCACGATGTCCGACGACACGATCGGGTCCTCGCTGTAGCGCAGGATCCCCTTGAGCGGGCCCTCGGCGGCCGTGCGGTACGCGGCGTTGACCTCGTCGACCGTGACCTCGCGGCCCAGGTCGACCGTGAGGTCGGTGATCGAGCCGGTGGGCACGGGCACGCGCAGCGAGTAGCCGTCGAGCTTGCCGTTCAGCTCCGGCAGCACCAGGCCGATGGCCTTGGCCGCACCCGTGGACGTGGGCACGACGTTCAGCGCGGCGGCGCGGGCACGGCGGAGGTCGCTGTGGGGGCCGTCCTGCAGGTTCTGGTCCTGGGTGTACGCGTGGATCGTGGTCATCAGACCCTTCTCGATGACGAACGCATCGTGAAGGACCTTGGCCAGCGGCGCCAGGCAGTTGGTGGTGCAGGAGGCGTTGGAGATGACGGTCTGGGTGCCGTCGTAGAGGTGCTCGTTGGCGCCGATGACGACTGTGAGGTCCTCGCCCTTGGCCGGGGCGGAGATGATGACCTTCTTGGCGCCGCCCTCGTCGACGTGCTTGCGCGCGTCGTCGGCCTTCGTGAAGAAGCCGGTGGACTCGATGACCACGTCGACGTCCAGGTCCTTCCACGGCAGCTTGCCGGGGTCGCGCTCCGCGAGCGCCTTGATGACCTTGCCGTCGACCTCGATACCCTCGTCGGTCGCCCGCACCTCCTGCGGGAGGCGACCCAGAACGCTGTCGAACTTCAGCAGGTGGGCCATGGTGGCCACATCGCCGAGGTCGTTGAATGCCACGACCTCGATGTCCTGCCCGCTGGCCTGCACCGCGCGCCAGAAGTTGCGGCCGATGCGACCGAAGCCGTTGACGCCTACCCGAACCGTCACGTGCGTCTCCTCGTGCTCATGTCTCTGTCCGCCCAAGGCCACCCTAGCGCCCGCGTTGTGGCAGGCAGCGAGCCATGGGAGCGAGCTAACTGTATCGAATCAGTTCGGACAGGGAACACGCGCATGCGACGAACCCGCCTGACTGACCCCCACGCAGCCAGGCGGGTTCACCTATCAGGTGCCGCTACCCCCAGCGGTGAGCCTCCCCCGGCCCGCCGCTCTCACAGCGCCCCCCTACATGTGAACAAGAGCGTGGCCCCCACCCCCAGATACGCATCCGGGTAGGAATTTTCTGATCGGCAGGGGAACTATCCGCCGCACCAGCATTGATGACCACTCCCGTCGGCCACCATGACCACCCCCGCGGGGCAAGTTGGCCATTCACGCACCGCGTGCCCGAAGACCCGGGAGAACCAGTTCGAGGGCGCGGCGTGCGCTCGTGATCGACCGGTTCGGCCCGCTCCGCCTGCGGTTGGCCTCGGTCACGCCCCACCGATCCGGCGTCGTCTGACTACGCTTGCTGCCCACTGGGGTCTGAGGGAGAACATCATGGAGGAACATCGAATGGACACATCCGCATACTTGGACGCTGTTGCGGAACAGACGGATACGTTGGCCGAGTGGGTGAACGGCAAGGACGCGACCGCCCCGGTGCCGACGTGTCCGAAGTGGACACTGGCCGACCTGGTCGACCACATCGGCGCGACGCAGCGCATGGTGGCCCTGCTGGTCGGTCAGCGGATGAGCGAGCCGACCGACGCGTTCACCGGCTACGTCCCGGCGCCGACCGACTCGGCGGAATGGGGCGCGTGGCTGAAGGGCACCGCGGCCGAGGCGAAGCAGGCGTTCGACGGGGTCACCGACGACACGCCGGTGTGGGACCCGTCCGGCGCCGCCGCGGGCGTGCCGTTCTGGTCACGGCGGCTGTTCGGCGAGATGTGCGTGCACCGCGCGGACGCGGCCTCGGCGCTCGACCTGCCCTACGAGCTGGCGCCGGAGCTGGCCGTCGGGGCCACCGAGGACTGGCTGGACACCATGACGTCGGCCGGCTACTGGGAGAACAGGCCGGAATTCGCCGCCGCGATGCGCGGCGACGGCCAGACCCTGCACTTCCACGCCACCGACGCGCCCGGCGAGTGGGTGGCCCGCCGGGAACAGGACCGGGTCGCCCTGGAACGCACGCACGCCAAGGCGGACGTCGCGGTCCGCGGCCCGGCCGTCGATCTCCTGCTCGTGCTCAGCCGGCGCCGCAAGCTGGAGGCGGCTCCCGCGCTGGAGATCCTGGGCGAACGCGCCCTGTTCACGCACTGGATCGACCACATGGACTGGGTCACCGACGACTGACCCCACGCCCGTCGAGAAAAGATGAGCCCATAGTAGTTCGCAGGGTGCGAACATTCACCTTCACATCTGGACAATCATGTTCGGTTGTGAACATGAGTGTTCACACCCTGCGACACACTATCTATCCACAAAACGTGCGGCGCGGGTCAGACCTCGGCTTCCAGCATTTCCGGGGTCACCGCCGACTCCGTGTCCGGCAGGCCCATGTCCTTGGCGCGCTTGTCGGCCATCGCCAGGAGACGCCTTATACGGCCGGCCACCGCGTCCTTCGTCATGGGCGGGTCGGACAGTTGGCCCAACTCCTCCAGGGACGCCTGGCGGTTGGACAGGCGAAGTTTGCCCGCCGCCGACAGGTGGTCGGGGGCCGTGTCGCCCAGGATCTCCATCGCTCGTTGCACGCGAGCCGCCGCCGCCACCGCCGCGCGAGCCGAACGCCGCAGGTTCGCGTCGTCGAAGTTCGCCAGGCGGTTGGCCGTGGCGCGGACCTCACGGCGCATGCGGCGTTCCTCCCACGCCAGCACCGACGTGTGGGCGCCCAGGCGGGTGAGCATCGCGCCGATCGCGTCGCCGTCGCGGACCACCACTCGGTCCGCGCCGCGAACTTCCCGGGACTTCGCCTGGATGCCCATGCGACGAGCCGCGCCCACCAGTGCCAGCGCCGCTTCCGGGCCCGGGCAGGTGATCTCCAGAGCGGAGGACCGGCCGGGTTCCGTCAGCGAGCCGTGCGCCAGGAACGCACCACGCCAGGCGGCCTCGGCGTCGCAGACGCCGCCGGACACCACGGGCGCCGGCAGGCCACGGACCGGACGACCGCGCGGATCCAGGAGACCCGTCTGGCGGGCCAGGCCGTCGCCGTCCTTCACCACTCGGACGACGTACCGCGTGCCCTTGCGCAGCCCCCCGGATGCGAGCACGTGGACGTCGGCGTAGTGGCCGAACAGATCATGTATCTCCTTGCGCAGTCGCCGTGCGGCCGCGCCCGTATCCAGCTCCGCCTCAACCACCACGCGTCCGCCGACGATGTGCAACCCGCCCGCGAACCGCAGCAGGGATGACACCTCCGAACGTCGGCAACAGGTCTTCGACACCGCCAGTCGACTCAGCTCGTCCTTGACCGCCGCGGTCATAGCCACGAGGCCCCTCCTCCTCTTCTCCCACTCACCCACACTGACCTGCTCCCTCCCGTGGAGCCGGCCGTGTTGGCAGGGGTATATCCCACCATCAACGCCGGTCGCGCGCCCTCTCACCCGACCGGACCGCCTCGAGTGCACTCCGGAGGGAGTCGGCGAGCGCGTCCGGATCGTGTCGTTCGGGCGCCTTCGCCGACGACACCGCGTCGAGTCGCATGGTGGCCCCGAGCGACTCCGCCGCACGTCGGAGCCGGTCCGGCGTGGACACCGAGTCGACATCGGCGATCACCGCGTCGACTCGGAGACGAGGTGCGTGCTCGCACAATACGTCGAGATGACGCTCCGGGGAGAAACCCGCGGTCTCCCCCGGTTGGGGGACCATGTTCAGTACCACGATCCGGGCCGCCGACGTCTCGATCAGCGCCTCGTGCAACTCCGGGACCAGCAGGTGGGGCAGCACGCTCGTGAACCACGACCCCGGGCCGAGGAGCACCACGTCGGCGTCGCGCACCGCCTGCACGGCCGCCGGGCACGCGGTGGGCACCGAGTCGGGCATGCCGGCCGTGTGCAGCCGGATGCGCCGCACCCGGCCGGGCGTGGTGGCGATCGCCACCTGCCCGCGGATGCGGCGCACGGCGTGCAGGTTCTCGTCGAGCCCGTCGACGTCGGCCTCGATGTCCAGCGGCTCGGTGCACATGGGCAGCACCCGCCCACGCAGCCCGAGCAGCCGGCCGGCCTCATCCAGCGCCGCCACCGGATCGCCGAGGACCTCCACGAGTCCGGCGAGCACGAGGTTGCCGATCGCGTGGCCCGCCAACGCGCCGGTGCCCCCGAACCGGTGCGCGAACAGCGTGCGCCACAACGGGTTGTCCTCGTCGGCGAGCGCGGTCAACGCCTTGCGGAGGTCACCCGGCGGGAGCAGCCCGAGCTCACGCCGCAGCCGGCCGGACGACCCGCCGTCGTCGGCCACGGTGACCACGGCGGTCACGTCGTCGGTGAGCCGCCGTAACGCGCTCAGCGTCGCGTGCAACCCCTGCCCGCCCCCGAGCGCAACCGCACGCAGCGCCGCCGAAGACACTGGTTATTCCCTCCCGAGATCTCTGTGTACGACCTTCACGGCCATCCGGTCCTCGTCGGCCAGGCGGCGCGACAGTTCCTCGGAGATGGCGACGCTGCGGTGCTTGCCGCCCGTGCAGCCGATGGCGAGGGTGAGGTAGCGCTTGCCCTCGCGACGGTAACCGGCGCCGATCAGCCGCAGCAGCTCGTGGTAGCGGTCGAGGAACTCCTCGGCGCCTTCCTGGGTGAGCACGTAGTTGCGCACGTCGGCGTCGCGGCCCGTGAGGTTCTTCAGCTCCGGGATCCAGAACGGGTTCGGCAGGAACCGCACGTCCATCACCAGGTCGGCGTCCATGGGGATGCCGTACTTGTAGCCGAACGACAGCACGGTCACGCGGGTGGACGTGCCGGCGTCGGTGCCGAACGCGTCCTCCATCTTGGCGCGCAGCTGGTGCACGGACAGCGTCGAGGTGTCGAGCACCAGGTCGGCATCCTCGCGCAGCGGGCCGAGCAGGTCGCGCTCGGCCTTGATGCCGTCGATCAGCCGGCCGTCACCCTGCATCGGGTGGCCGCGCCGAACCGCTTCGAAGCGGCGGACCAGCACGTCGTCGGTGGCCTCCAGGAACACCACGCGCGGCTTGTAGCCGCTGGCGTCCAGCTCCCGGATGATCGACGCGAGGTCGTCGGTGAACGCGCGGCTCCGCACGTCCATCACCACGGCCACCTTCGTGACCGCGCCCCGGGCCTTGGCGCCCAGCTCCACCATGGTCGAGATCAGCTCGGGCGGCAGGTTGTCGACCACGAACCAGCCGAGGTCCTCCAGACACTTGGCCGCCGTACTCCGCCCCGCCCCCGACAGGCCGGTCACCACGGCGACCTCCACGCCCTGCACGTGGTCCTCCGGTGCCTCAGTCACTGCGACTCCCCTTCTCCGTACTTCCAGCTGAGCCCCCAGCTGACTCCCCTGACAAGGCACTGTGTACCAGGGCCGCCGTCTGCGTCCCTATCCCCGGTACACCGCTGATGTCGGACAGGCTCGCCTCACGCAGCCGCTTGACCGACCCGAAGTGCTTGAGCAGCGCGGCCTTGCGGCCCTGGCCGAGACCGGGGATGCCGTCCAGCGCCGAGGTGGACAGCCGTTTCGACCGTTTCTGCCGGTGGTAGGCGATGGCGAACCGGTGGGCCTCGTCGCGGATGCGCTGCAGCAGGTACAGCCCCTCGCTCGTGCGCGACATGATGGTGGGCTCGGGGTCGGCCGGCAGCCACACCTCCTCCAGGCGCTTGGCCAGGCCGATGACCGCCACGTCGTTGATGCCCAGGTCGGCCAGGACGTCGGCCGCCGCGTTGGCCTGGGGGCCGGCGCCGTCGACCACGAGAAGGTTCGGCGGGTAGGCGAACTTCTTCGGGCGGCCGGTCTCGGGGTCGATGCCCGGGGTGCTCTCCTGCTCCGAAGGCCTGGTCTCCTGGAGGTACCGGTAGAAGCGGCGGCGCACGACCTCCGCGATCGACGCCACGTCGCCCTCGGTGGCCGCCTCCTTGATGGCGAAGCGGCGGTACTCGGACTTGCGGGCCAGCCCGTCCTCGAACACCACGAGCGACGCGACCACGTCGCTGCCCTGGATGTGGGAGATGTCGATGCACTCGATGCGCAGCGGCGCGGTGTCGAGGCCGAGCGCGTCCTGCAGTTCCTGCAACGCGGCCGACCGGGCCGTGAGGTCGCCGGCGCGGCGGAGCTTGTGCTGGGTGAACGCGTCCTTCGCGTTGCGTTCGAGGGTCTCCATGAGCGCGCGTTTGTCGCCGCGCTGGGGGATGCGCAGGGCCACGCGGGAGCCGCGCAGTTTGCACAGCCACTCGGTGACCGCCTCGTGGTCCTCGGGCAGTTCGGGGACCAGCACCTCGCGCGGCACGGGTGACGCGTCGCCCGACTCGGCCAGTTCGACCTGGTCGCCGTAGAACTGGCTGAGGAACTGGGTGACCAGGCCCGAGACGTCCTTCTCGTCGATCTTGTCGATCACCCAGCCGCGCTGGCCGCGCACCCGGCCGCCGCGCACGTGGAACACCTGGACCGCGGCTTCGAGCTCGTCGTGGGCGAACGCCACGACGTCGGCGTCGGTCCCGTCGCCCAGCACGACGGCCTGCTTCTCCATGGCGCGGCGCATGGCCGCGAGGTCGTCGCGGAGGCGGGCGGCGCGCTCGAACTCCAGCTCGCCCGACGCCGCGTTCATCTCCTTCTCCAGGCGACGCATCATGTGGTCGGTCTTGCCGGCCAGGAAGTCGCAGAAGTCCTCGACGATCTCGCGGTGCTCGTCTTCGGACACCTTGCCCACACACGGCGCCGAGCACTTGCCGATG
Source organism: uncultured Actinomycetota bacterium (assembly GCA_963825445.1). Classification (GTDB taxonomy): domain Bacteria; phylum Actinomycetota; class Actinomycetes; order Mycobacteriales; family Pseudonocardiaceae; genus Actinophytocola. The sequence continues at coordinate 201,074 of CAWGTM010000010.1, read as the reverse complement.
TAGCCGAGCAGGCACGGGCGGCCGATCTGGCCGTGGCGTTTGAAGACGCCCTTCGAGCAGGTGCGGGCCGGGAAGACGCGGAGCAGGAGGTCGAGGGTCTCGCGGATGGCCCACGCGTGGGCGTAGGGCCCGAAGTAGCGGACGCCCTTCTTGCGGGGGCCCCGGTAGACGTGGAGGCGCGGGTAGTCCTCGTGGAGCGTCACGGCCAGCACCGGGTACGACTTGTCGTCGCGGTAGCGGACGTTGAAGCGCGGGTCGAACTCCTTGATCCAGTTGTATTCCAACTGGAGGGCCTCGACCTCGGTGCCCACCACGGTCCACTCGACGGAGCTGGCCGTGGTGACCATCTGGCGGGTGCGCGGGTGGAGCAGGGAGAGGTCGGCGAAGTAGGAGTTCAGCCGGCTACGGAGGCTCTTCGCCTTGCCCACGTAGATGACGCGCGCGCTCGGGTCACGAAACTTGTAGACCCCAGGGGCGTCGGGAATCGTGCCCGGCGACGGTCGGTAAGTCAGCCTCCTCGCCTCTGGATCTGCCACCCACCCAGACTACGACCGTCCACCGACACTCGCGGCGACCACGCCCACGAACCCCCGCCACGCCGACGCGCTAAGGGCGAGTCGGGGGCCGGCACGGCCGAACACTGTGTGAATCGATCGGCTGTCTCAGCGTCCCTCCGGAAGGGCCGCAGCCACATCAGGGCTCCCACATTCGGCGGTGATCTCGGCCGTCGCCTGCGCCGCGATGAGGAAGTCGTCGACCAGCGGTGAGGTGCGTGCTGCCGCCACCGCGAGGCACACCTGGTCGGGCGCGAGTTCCGGGATGAGTACGTAGCTGATGTCCGGACGCGAGTAGAACACGGTCTCCGAACGCCCCACGAACGAGATGCCCCGGCCGGCCGCGACGTGCTCGAGCTTCTCCTCCACCCCGCGCACCCGGAGCCCGGAGTCGGGGTGCGGGCGCCTGGTGGGCCGCGTGCTCGGGTCGGCATGCCAGACCAGCGGCTCACCTGCCAGGTCGGCCTCGGTGACCTCCTCCTTGCCGGCCAACCGGTGGTCCGCGGGCAGCACCACCATGAGCGGCTCGGTGTACAGCGGAGTCACGCGCAGGCCGGTCTCGTCGATCGGCAGCCGCACATAGCCGACGTCGACGCGGCCGTCGAGCAGCATCGGGGCCTGGTCGTCCCATTCCATCCGCTGCACGTCCACGACCACGTCCGGATTCCGGACCCCGAACGCCCGCGCCGCCGGGATGACCGGGATGCCGGTCCGGAAGCCGACCACCAGCCGCCGGCTGCCGTGGGCTGCCACGGACACCCGGCGGCGAACCGCGTCCGCGGAGGCGAGCAGCGGACCGGCGTCGGCCAGCAGCTGGCGGCCCGCGTCGGTCAGCGCCACGCCGTGGCGATCCCTGGTGAACAGCGAGGCGCCGAGATCCTGCTCGAGCGCGCGGATCTGGCGGCTGAGCGCCGGTTGCGCGATATGCAGCTCATCGGCGGCGCGGCCGAAGTGCAACCGGTCGGCCACGGCGACGAAGTAGCGCAGTTTGCGCAGGTCCAGATCCATGGCGCCTCCCGACCCGGTGATGCCTCCAAGGTATCACCACGGCTGAAAAGGGTCTTGGACACCAGCTCATGCGACAGGCATCGTGAATGGTGCCCGAGCGAATTCGACACAAGGATTCGACACAGGTATTTCGGATACCCATCAATTCAACGGAGTGATCGTGGGAAAGCTCGATGGCAAGGTAGCGGTAATCACCGGCGGATCCACCGGTATGGCACTGGCCGGGGCCACATTGTTCGTCGACGAAGGAGCGCACGTCTTCATTCAGGCGCGGCGGCAGGAAGTACTGGACAACGCGGTCAGGCTGATCGGCCGCAACGTCACCGCCGTTCAGGGTGACGCGGCCGAACTGGATGACCTGGACCGCTTGTACGACACCGTCAAGCGGGAAAAGGGCTCGATCGACGTGCTGTGGGCCCACGCCGGGAACGGCGAAGAGGCCGTCCTCGGCGAGATCACCGAGGAACAGTTCGACCGCGCCTTCTCACTCAACGCGCGCGGCACCCTGTTCACCGTGCAGAAGGCACTGCCGCTGATCAACGACAACGGCTCGATCATCATGACCGGATCCAACGCCTCCCTCGGTGCCTTCCCCGGCTGGAGCCTCTACGCGGGGAGCAAAGCCGTTCATCAGGCCTGGGCGCGCGTGTGGCTCAACGAGCTGCGCAGCCGCAAGATCCGGGTCAACGTTCTGACCCCCGGCCAGGTCGCCACCGCCAAGCAGGAAGAACTGTTCGACGGGGCGACCATAGCCGCATTCGAATCCCTCATCCCCCGGGGAAAGATGGGCCGCCCCGAGGAAATCGCCGCCGTCGCCCTGTTCCTCGCCTCCGACGACTCCAGCTACGTCAACGGCCTGGAACTGGTCGCCGACGGCGGCGTCACCGCCATCTGAAACCTCAAGAACAGAAGGAGAGCACACCTCATGAGCAGCATCACCCTCATCGGCACTGGGAACATGGCCCGTGCCATCGGCACGCTCGCGGTGGCGGGCGGCAACACGGTCGAGGTCATGGGACGCGATCAGTCCAAGGCCGATGACCTGGCCACGGCTCTGGGCGGCGACGTGACGACGGGCAAGTGGGGTGCCGTCCCGGCCGGAGACATCGTCATCACGGCCCTGTTGTACGCCGGAGTCGTGCCGGTCGTCGCCGAGTACGGAGACGCCCTCGCGGGCAAGGTCATCGTCGACATCAGCAACCCCTTCAACACCACGTTCGACGGACTGGCCCACAGCGAAGAGACCTCGATCGCGCAGGAAGTCGCCAAGGTGGCCCCGGCCGGCGCCAGCGTGGTGAAGGCATTCAACACCATCTTTCGCGATGTCCTGGAAAAGGGCCGACCCGACGTCTTCATCGCCGGCGACAATGCGCAGGCCAAGACGGACGTGGCGGCATTCATCGAAAGCCTCGGACTGCGCCCGCTGGACGCCGGCGGCCTGACAATGGCGCACTGGCTGGAAGGAATGGGCTTGGTCACGATGGGTCTTGCCGGCAACGGGATCGGCCACTGGGACTTCGCCCTCGGCGTCAACGAACTCACCGGCTGAGCCCCCGGGCCGCAATCACAAAGGAGCAGTAACGTGCGCGTTTTCGTCACCGGTGGGACCGGCCATTCCGGTTCATACATCATCCCCGAGCTCGTCGCCGCCGGGCACGAGGTCACCGGCCTGGCCCGGTCGGACGCGGCCGCGGCGGCAGTGTCCGCGCTCGGCGCGAAGGTGCGTCGCGGCGATCTCGAGGATCTCGACGGGCTCAAGGAGGCGGCCGCGGATTCCGACGGCGTCATCCACGTCGCGTTCAGGCGTGAGCTGCTTCCGTCCGGCGGGCTCGACGCCGTGTCCGCCGCAGAACTTCCGATCATCCTCGCGTACGGCGAGGCACTCGCGGGAACCGGGAAGCCGCTGGTCGCGGCGGGGAGCATCGGCTCGCCCGGGAACCTGGGCCGGCCGGCCACCGAGGAGGACCCGGCCCTTCCCGTCGGCGATGAGCACAAAGGCACCCTGCGGGTTCGCAACGTCGCGGAAACCGCCGTGGTCGGCCTCGCCGAGCGGGGAGTACGGTCCTCGGTCGTGCGGATTGCCAACATCGCGCACAGCACGACCGATCGTGCCGGCTTCCTCGTTCAGCTGATCGCGCTCGCGAAGGAGAAGGGCATCGCCGGCTACCCCGGAGACGGCGCGAACCGGTGGAACGCCGTGCACGCGCGCGATGCCGCCGCCTTGTTCCGCCTGGCGCTGGAGAAGGGCGCGGCCGGCAAATACTGGCACGCGGTCGACGACGGGGGCATCCCGTTCCGCGAGATCGCCGAGGCCATCGGCAGCCGTCTGGCCCTACCCGCCGTGAGCGTTCCCGCGGACGAACTGATGGTGCCGGGACACTTCGGGTTCCTCGCGAACATCGTCACGCGGAGCTACCCGGCGTCCAACCTCATCACCCGCCGAACCCTCGGCTGGGAACCCGCTCAACCCGGCCTGCTCGACGATCTGGACAACGGCCACTACTTCTCCGCCAGCTGAGGGCACTACACGGCCTTGCTGAGCCTGCTCACGAACCGCCGCCAGGCCGGCGTGCTGAGGGTCAGCTCGGGGCCGGTGGTGTTCTTCGAGTCCCGGACCGCCGCCCCGCTCTCCGCGAACGCCACCTCCACGCAGGCGTCGTTGCCGCCCTCGCTAAAGGTGCTCTTCCTCCAGCTCGTAGATGTTGGCATGCCGCTTGCGACTCCCTCGGTCGTACTCGCTCGCCAAGGAGGCGACGAACTCCCGAGATTGTCCCTGATCCCACGCGAGCTGGGACATTAGGGGCACCAACTGGCGGTACTCGTGCACGTACTCCGCGTCCTCGAGGAAGATGCCGCATGTCTGCGCACTGAGGTGCACCATCGGCCGCTCCCCCGCGAAGTCGAGCAGTTGGAACGATCCGCCGAACGCGGCCTGCTCGGCTTCCGAGGTGGGGATCACCCGGAGGCTCACATGGTCGAGTCCACTGAGCAGCACCACCTGCAGCAGCTGCTCGTGCATGATCCGACCGCTGCCGACCAGGTTCCGCAGCGCCTGCTCATGCACGACGAAGGTGAACCTCGCCGGGCGAGGACGGTGCAGGATCTGCCGCCGCGCCACGCGGATGTTCACACAGTTCTCGATGCCTCCCTCATCTCGCCACGTCTCTCGCGAGATGAGGGTCCGCGCATAATCGGCGGTTTGGAGCAACCCGTTGATCACCATCGGGTCGTAGAGGACGACCGCCCGCGCCGTTGATTCGTGGAAGATGAGCGAATTGAGCGCGGCACCGAACTGCTCGCCGGGCGGGCTGAGCCAGTAGCCAAGCTCGCGTTGGGCGTCCTCGCAGAGGCGGAGCAGATCCAGAACCGTCGGTATCCGCACGCCACAGACCGCCAAATAGTGGATCACGTCCACCACACCGATCCCGATGTGGCCAGACTCGATCCTCGAAACTCTCGATCGGTTCCAGCCGGTGGCGTCCGCAACGGCGGCGGAGGACAACCCCGCTTTCTCCCGCCGTTGGCGGAGTTCCGCGCCCAGCTCGCGGTAGCAGGCCCCTGCTTGCTCTCGTCCCATAAGACGTCACCGTATGGGCACGCAGGGTCATTGCCGAGCCAGCACGCGGAACTCCACCTGAAAGGATCAGGCCAGGTCAGGGTGTGCCGAGTGGGCACATCCCTTACACAGCATGGAGATTTCCATCAGCGCCCGCGAGGCAGGCGGCTGAGGCCCGACCGGAGTTCACGAACTCCGTGACGCAACGGCCCAACTGCGCGTGGCCGCGGGCGTTGGGGTGGAAGGACTCCTGCGCCAGGTGGATGCCGATGGCGTCGAGACCACCGTGGACCCACGCCCACGGGTCCACCGTGATGCGGTTCTGCCATTCCGTGGAGGAATTGCCGTAGCCCGAGCAGGCCTCACGGTTTTCGGTCGCACGCGAGAAGTCCAGGAACTTCACGCCGGCGCCGTTCGCCACGCCGCGCAGGGCTTCGTTGAACTGGGGCACGGCTTCCGTGCGGCCGTAACGCGCGTCCGCCAGACGGAACGGGCAGCCCTGCGGACCGTGGAGGATCTCGTCCATCTTCTCGGTCAGCGGGGACGCGTACGAGGTGAGCACCAGGTTGTACGAACCGTTCGCGTAGCCCGCCTGGGACATGGCCGACTTCACGTCCGCCAGGGCGGCGTTCACCCGTGGCTGCATGGCCGCCAGGCGCTGCGGCCACTGCGTGCGGAGCTTCGACGCGCAGCCCGAGCCGAACGGGTTCAGCCAGCGCGAAATACAGTCGAGGATGGTGTCCGCGAAGGCCGGTTCGTCGTTGGCCCCGACCTGAACGATGACCGTGGTGACGCGGTACTGCTGCGCGACCGCTATCAGCCGGCGGGCCTGGGAGCCCTCCGTGTAGTGGGTGGTGTCGGCCAGCGACACGTTGGCCGAGTCCGCGCCGGAGCAGGCCAGGTTGATGGTCCGGTCGGCCACGGCCGTCTTGTGGACCAGCGCGTTCGCCGATCGGTGGCACCAGTTGCCGTTCTCGCCCCTGGTGCCGGGCTCGTAGTTCCCGGCGCCCTCGCCGGAGATCGCGCTGTCGCCCAGCGAGACGATGGCCGTCTCGCGGTCGTCCTGCGCCACGGCCGCCGGGCTGGACGCCAGGCCGCCTACCAGTAACAACGCCAGTGTTGTACCGAGAATTCGCCGCATCTCATCACTCTACGGAGCGGTAACACCACTGGCTATAAGCCGAATGGTGCTCATGTTTACGCCATCACGACGTTCGCCCCGTCGACTCGGACGGCCACCTCGGCCAGCGGAGACGTCGCCGGGCCCTTCTTCACCGAGCCGTCGTCCGTGCTGAACTCGCTGCCGTGGTTGGAACAGGTGGCGACGCCGTCGACCGGCGGGTCGACGATCGTGCCCATGTGGGTGCAGGCGGCGTTGAAGGCCTTGACCTGGTCACCCGTGCGGACCAGCAGCACCTGGCCGTCGGGGCCTTCGACGATGAGGCCACCGCCGTCGGGCACGTCGGCCAGCGCGGCGAGCCGGCTCGAACCACCGCCGCCACCGCCGTTGCCGGCCGGCGGGGTGGAAGCCGAGTCGTCGCCGCACGCGGCCACCAGCGCACCGGGCGCCAGCAGGGCCACCGCGAGCCCGCACAACATGGTGCGGCGGGACTTCAACTCAGGACGGGACGTGGTGGTGGGTTCGACGGCAGTCAACCGGGGCTCCTCGATCTCGGGTAAGGCTCTACCCAGGATCTACGCAGACTCGAGCCGAACGGTTCACCGCAGTTCGCCCGGATGGGTCTGACCTGCGCTTTCCGCCGCTTCCAGACCGAGACGCAGCAGCCACGCGAGGCGGCCCTGTTCGGCGTAGCCACGCAGGGCGGCCTGCGCGGACTCGTCGAACTCGCTCAGGTCCACCACGATCGTGCACGAGGGCGGTGCGGGAGCGGGCTCCACGCCGGCCAGCCGGATGACCTCGACCGGGGTGTCGCGGCCCAGCCGCTCGCCCATCAGCAGGCGCTCGCGTGCCGAAGCGACGACTTCGTCCGATGTCATGTCACGCGCCTCCCGCCGCCGCACTGTATTCAGTAGACGCGTCCGGAAGACGGCGAGCAAGAACCACTTCCCACGGTGAGCGGGGTCTGACTCAGCGAGAGTGGATCACGCGGTTTCGGCCGCTTCCAGGGCCTCTCGCCGCAGGCGGCGCAGCTCGCGCATCGCCACCACCGCACGTTCGCCGTCGACGGCCTGCACCGCCAGGACCGGGATGTACTCGTCGTCCGGCAGCTCCAGGCGCGCCCACGCGGAACTCTCCGGGAAGCTCACGTGCTCGATCTCGTCCCAGGCGTACCGGCGGGAGCCGAGCATGTTGCGCACCTCGACCCCCTTGAGGTCCGCGCGTACCCGCGGCCGGCCGAACATCAGCGCGCCGATCGCGAGCAGGATGCCGACGCAGACCATGGCGATCTGGTCGGACAGGTAGAAGTACACGCCCGTCGGGGTGTTGCGCAGCAGGATCGCGACGACCGTGAACACGGCCACGAAGATCACCGCGATGATCGCCGACACGATGCGGACCTTGCGCGGCCGCGCCTGATAGACCGAACTCACGCGAACCCCCGCTCGGTCCACGGCTGGCGCAGCCCGCGCACGACCATGGCCGTGTCGAGCGCGGCGACCGTCGCCTCGAACCCCTTGTCCTCCGTGGACTCCGGGAGCCCACAGCGGTCCAGGGCCTGCTGCTCGTCGTTCACCGTGAGCACGCCGTTGCCGACCGGCGTCGACTCGTCGAGCGACACGCGCGTGAGCCCGTAGGTGACGGCCTCGCACACGTACTCGAAGTGGGGGGTGCCGCCGCGGATGACCACGCCCAGCGCGACCACCGCGTCATGGTGCTTGGCGAGCGCCTGGCACACCACCGGCAGCTCCACCGCGCCCGGCACACGCACGACCGTCGGCTCCTCGACGCCCGCCTTGCGCGCGGCCTCGAGGGCGCGCTCCAGCAGCGTGCCGGTGATGGTCTCGTGCCAGCGGGTGGCGGCGATCGCCAGCCGGATCCCCTCGCACTCCTGGACCTCGATCTCCGGGCGGCCCTCGCCACTCACAACCGGTCCTCCTTGATGGACGCCTCGAACACATCCAGATTGTCCAACTCGTGGCCCATGCGGTCACGCTTGGTCTGGAGATAACGCAGGTTCTCGGCGTTCGGCCTGATGGGGAGCTTCACGCGGTCGACGATCGCGAGGCCGTAGCCGTCGAGACCGATCCGCTTGGCCGGATTGTTCGTGAGCAGCCGCATGGACTTCACGCCGAGATCGACGAGGATCTGGGCGCCCTGGCCGTAGTCGCGGGCGTCGGCCGGGACACCGAGCGCGAGGTTGGCGTCGACCGTGTCGGCGCCGTCGTCCTGGAGCTGGTAGGCCTGCAGCTTGTGCATGAGGCCGATGCCGCGGCCCTCGTGGCCACGCATGTACAGCACCACGCCGCGGCCCTCGGCCGCCACGGCCGCCAGGGCGGCGTCGAGCTGGGGGCCGCAGTCGCAGCGCAGCGAGCCGAACACGTCGCCCGTCAGGCACTCGGAGTGGACGCGGACCAGCAGGTTCTCGCCGTCGCCGATCTCGCCGTAGACGAGCGCGATGTGCTCGATGCCGTCGAGCTTGCTGTCGTAGCCGACCGCGCGGAACGCGCCGTGGGCGGTGGGGATGCGGGCCTCGGCCACCCGGATGATCTGGGTTTCCTTGCGGCGCCGGTAGTCGATGAGGTCGGCGATCGTGATGATCGCGAGGTCGTGCTCGGCCGCGAAGACCTCGAGTTCCTCGCGGCGGGCCATGTCGCCCTCGTCCTTCTGGGACACGATCTCGCACAGCACGCCGGCCGGCGCGAGTCCCGCGAGGACCGCGAGGTCGATGGCCGCCTCGGTGTGCCCTGGCCGGCGCAGCACGCCGCCTTCCTTGGCGCGCAACGGAACCACGTGCCCGGGGCGGGTGAAGTCACCCGGCTGGGACTTCTCGTCGGCCAGCAGGCGGATGGTGTAGGCGCGGTCGGCCGCCGAGATGCCGGTGGACACGCCGTCCTTCGCGTCGACCGTGACCGTGTACGCCGTGCCGCGTACGTCCTGGTTGGTGTGGAACATGGGCGGCAGGTCGAGCCGGTTGCAGGTGGCCTCGGTGAGCGGCACACAGATGTAGCCGGACGTGTACCGGACCATGAACGCGAGCAGCTCCGGCGTGGCCTTCTCGGCCGCGAAGATCAGGTCGCCCTCGTTCTCGCGGTCCTCGTCGTCGACCACGATGACCGGGCGGCCGGCCTTGATGTCGGCAACGGCCCGCTCGATGCCCTTGATGTCGCTCATGGAGTCTCCTCGCTGGTGGACCCATTCTGCTCCAGGTGCGGCGCGGTGAGTCGCTCCACGTACTTGGCGACCACGTCGACCTCGAGGTTCACCAGGTCACCGGGGGTGCGGGCGCCCAGCGTGGTCGCGCGCAGCGTCTCGGGGATGAGGCTGACGCTGAACTCGTCGTCCTTGACTTCGACCACGGTGAGGGAGACGCCGTCGACCGTGATCGAGCCCTTCTCCACCAGGTAGCGGGCCAGGGGCGCGGGCAGGCCGATGCGGACCAGCTCCCAGTGCGCACTCGGCTGGCGGGACAGGATCACGCCCGTGCCGTCGACGTGGCCCTGGACGATGTGGCCACCGAGGCGCTGGCCCACCATGGCCGCGCGCTCCAGGTTGACCGGGTCGCCCTGCGCGATCTTGTCGAGGCTGCTGCGCTCGAGGGTCTCGCGCATGACGTCGGCCGTGAACGCGCCGCCGCCGACCTCCACCACGGTCAGGCAGACCCCGTTGACGGAGATCGAGTCGCCGAGCTTGGCGTCGCTGGTGACCAGCGGGCCCGCGATGGTGACCCGGGCCGCGTCCGGCAGGTCCTGCACGGCGACGACCTCGCCGCGTTCTTCCACGATCCCCGTGAACACTCTCAGTTCGCCTTTCTGTATCACTTTGGTCGCTTCGCGGATCCGCTAAGGCGCCGTCTTCCCTCGTCGCGTGCTCGGCGCTGGCGCGCCTGCGCGCGCTCCTCAGTCCAGACGGCGCCCGCTCCTCCGCTCCGCTCCCGCTGCCATCTTGCGGAGCTTCTCGACGGCGGCGGCCGGGTCGGCCGCGCCGTAGACCGCCGAACCGGCCACGAAGCAGTCGATGCCCGCCTCGGCCGCCTGCTCGATGGTGTCGGCGTTGATCCCGCCGTCGATCTCCAGGATGAGCTTGAGCCGGCCCTCGTCGACCAGCCTTCTGGCCGCGCGGACCTTGTCGAGCACGCCGGCCATGAACTCCTGGCCGCCGAAACCCGGTTCGACCGACATGACCAGCAACGTGTCGTAGTGGGTCAGCAATTCCACGTACGGCTCGAAGGGGGTGTTCGGCTTGATCGACAGGCCCGCCTTCGCGCCGGCCGCCCGCAGGTCCTTGGCGAGCTTGATGGGGTCGGCCGCGGCCTCGACGTGGACGGTCACGTTGTACGCGCCGGCCTCGGCGTAGTCGACGGCCCAACGGTCGGGGTCGTCGATCATGAGGTGACAGTCGACGGGGATGTCGGTGGTCTTGAGCAGCGCCTTCACCACGGGCAGGCCGATGGTGAGGTTGGGGACGAAGTGCCCGTCCATCACGTCGACGTGGAGCCAGTCGGCCCCTTTCACGACGGCCGTCGCCTCGGCGAGACGGGCGAAGTCGGCGGCAAGGATGCTGGGCGCGATCATGGGCGTACCGGACACGACGCTGAGCCTATTACCTGTGAGTAGACCCGCACTCGCGCGTCCGGGAGTGGTCCCCGGACGGGGCTGCTAGAACAGAACCGTGCGACTCCTTGTGCTTGCCCTCGTGCTGTTCGTCGCTGGTTGTGTGTCCCGGCAGGGGCCGGAGGCGAGCGCTCCGGAAACCACCACCACCACCGAGGAGACCACCACCACGACCACCACCGAGGAGTCCGTGCCCGCGGCGCCGGAGAACGCCGAGGACGGGACCGACTACGCGGCCTGCGCCGACGGGACCTGTGAGGTCTTCGTCACCGGGGTGGTCAGCATCCCGCTGGGACCGGAGTTCGGCTTCACCGAGTTCCGGGTGACCCGCACTCCCGGCAACACCAACGTCTTCGGGGGCGACCCGGTGAACGGCAACCTCCACGCGGACCTCGGCGGCACCGGCGAGCTGAACGCCAACGGGATCACCATGGAGGTCACCAGCTCCGACGACGCCGGGGCCATCCTCGCGTTCTCGCCCCGCGAGGGTTAGCGGAAGCGCGATCTCGCGTGCGGGAACCGCGATCTCGCGTGCGGGAACCGCGATCTCGGGTGCGGAACCGCGATCTCGGGTGCCGGAAGCGCGATCTCGTCAGCGGTAGCGGTCGAAGGCCTCGGTGATGGCCGCCCGGTCCGCGCCCGCCGCCAGTAGCAGCGCGAGGAGCACCCTGGCCTTCGCCGGGTCCAGGAAGCCCGACTGGATCAGGCCCCGCTCCAGCAGGTCGCGCTCCGAGCCCGGGTAGCCGTACGTGTGCCGCAGCACCGAGCCCGACCCCGTGCGCGTCGACAGGACCACCGGAATGCGAGCGGCCACCGAAGCGACCACCGGGACCATCAGGGCCGGGACGTGGCCCGCGCCCAGGCCGGCGATCACGACGCCGTCGAACAGGTCGCCGCAGCAGCGCAGGACCTCGCCGTCGTCGCCCATGGTCACCGTGATCAGGCCCACCCGCAGCGAGGCCACGGAAGGCGACGGGGCCAAGGTCAGACCCACCGGCGAGGCGCGACGGATGCGCGGGTCGCCCTCCACCACCAGGCCCAGCGGGCCGAAGCCCGGGGAGACGAACGCGCCCGTGCTCGACGTGTGGTTCTTGCGGACGAACCGCGCGCCGTGGATCTCGTCCGACATCACCACCAGCGTGCCCAGGCCGCGGGCCGCGGGAGCGAGTGCCACGCGGATCGCGGCGTACAGGTTCGCCGGGCCGTCCGGGCCCGCCGAATGGGGGTGACGCATGGCGCCGGTGACCACCACGGGGGCGTCACCGGAGACGGTCAGGTCCAGGAAGAACGCCGTCTCCTCGATGGTGTCCGTGCCGTGCGTGACCACCACGCCCGTGGCGCCGGCGTCGATCTCCGCGCGCACCCGTGCAGACAGCGCCACCAGGTCGGCGAACCCCAGCGACGGGCTCGGCAGCGACCGCAGCGACTCCGTGGTGATCTTGACGTCCAGGTCGGCCAGCCCGGGCACCGACGCGACCAGGTCGGAGGCGCCGAGCGACGGGACGATGCCCCCGCTCGCGGACGGCGCCATGGCGATGGTGCCGCCCATGCTGATCACCGCGACGCGGTTCACCGCCGGAGAAGTGCGCAGAACATCGCGTCCGTGCCGTGGCGGTGCGGCCACAGTTGCACGTACGGACCGGCCCCGAGCGAAGGCATCTCCGGGAAGAATTCCCGCGCGTCCAACGCCGTGACCCCGGTCCGACGCACCACGTCGGCCACCACGCCGACCGTCTCGGACAGGTGCGGCGAGCACACGACGTAGGCGATCACGCCACCCGGCCGGGTCAGGTCGATGGCCGTGAGCAACAGCTCGCGCTGCAGCTTCGTGAGGTCGCCGACGTCCGAGGGCTGGCGCCGCCACCGCGACTCCGGCCGCCGCCGCAGCGAGCCGAGACCCGTGCACGGCGCGTCGACCAGGACCCGGTCGAAGGCGCCCGAGGAGAACCCGAGCGAAGCCGGCTGCCGGCCGTCGCCCACGTGGACGGTCACCGGCAGGCCTTCCGTGGACTTCTCCACCAGCCGCGCCCGGTGCGGGGCCTTCTCGACCGCGTCAAGCGCACCACCCTGGGTGGCGAGCAGCGCTCCGAGCAGCGCGGACTTGCCGCCCGGCCCGGCGCACAGGTCGAGCCACCGCTCGTCGCTGCCCTCGACGGTCGGCCGCGAGAGCGCGACCGCGCACAGCTGGCTGCCCTCGTCCTGCACGGACGCCAGCCGCTCCCGCACCGGCTCGAGCCCGCCCGGGTCGCCGGCGCCGGCCTCGAGACGCACCCCGTACGGCGAGTACGGCGCGACCTCACCGCCGGTCATGGCGGCCAGCTCCTCGGCCGTGATCTCGCCGGGCCGCGCCACCAGGTGCACGGCCGGCCGCTCGTTGTCCGCGTCGAGCGCGGCCTTCAGTTCCTCGCCCGTGTCGCCGAGCGCGTCGGCGAACGCCCGCGCCACCCACCGCGGGTGGGCCGAACGCATGGCCACGTTGCCGATCGCGTCCGTGGAGGGATCGGGCGCCAATCGAGCCATCCACGCGTCCTCGTCCAACTCGGACACCTTGCGCAGCACGGCGTTCACGAACCCGCTGGCCCGCGAGCCCTGCTCGGACCGCACCAGGTCCACTGTGGACGCGACAGCCGCGTGCTGCGGGATCCGGGTACGCAGCAGCTGGTAGCAACCCAGGCGCAACACGTCGAGCAGTCCGGGTTCGACCTTGGCGAGCGGCCGCTCGATGCAGGCGTCGAGCACCTGGTCGAGCAGGCCGATGAACCGGCACGCGCCGTAGGCCAACTCGGTGGCGAGCGCGGCGTCGCGGCCGGTGATCCGCCGTTCGCGCAGGATCTGGGGCAGCAACAGGTTGGCGTAGGCGTCGCGCGCCCGCACCTCCCGCAGCGTGTCGAGCGCGGCCTGGCGGGCCGGGTCGTCGACCGGCGGCCTGCTCGGTCCCGAGCGCTGCTTCGGCGGGTGCGGCGACCTCGGTCGCGAGAACCTCGCCGGACGCCGTCCTTGTTGGGTCACTTCAGCCGCTCTCCTGGTTCGACACGCGCGCCCCGGGCCCAGTCGGTGGCCGCCATCCGCTTCTTGCCCGGTGCCTGTACGTCGCCGAGCGCCAGCGACTGGGTGGCCGAACCGACCAGCACCCGCTTGCGTTCGACCTTCAGTTCGCCCGGTGCCAACCCGGTCTCGTCGGTCCGCGTCAACGGACCCAGCTTGATCCGCTCGCCCCGGAACTCCGCCCACGCGCCGGGGTCGGGGGTGACCGCCCGCACCAGCCGGTCGACCGCCACGGCCGGTGCCGTGAGGTCCACGTGTGCGTCGTCGGTGGAGATCTTGGCCGCGTAGGTGACCCCGTCGGCCGGCTGTTCGACCGCCTGCAGCGTGCCGTCCTCGATACCGTCCACTGTGGACAGCAGGAGGCTCGCGCCACCCTCGGCCAGCCGCGTGAGCAGCTCGCCGGAGGTGTCGGTGGGGCGCACGGTCTCGGTCAGCACACCGAACACCGGGCCGGCGTCCAGCTCCTTCACGATCCGGAACGTGCTCGCCCCGGTGACCTCGTCGCCGTGGCGCACGGCGGCCTGGACCGGCGCCGCCCCGCGCCACGCGGGCAGCACCGAGAAGTGCAGATTCACCCAACCGTGTACCGGAATGTCGAGTGCGGACTGCGGCAACAGCGCCCCGTACGCGACCACCGGACAGCAGTCGGGCGCCAACTCGCGCAGCCGGTCGAGGAACTCGGGGTCGCCCGCCTTGCGCGGGGTGAGCACCTCGATGCCGTGCTCGTCGGCCAACGCGCCGACCGGCGAGCGGACCACGTGGCGACCGCGACCGGCCGGGGCGTCCGGGCGGGTCACCACGGCCACCACCTCGTGGCGATCGCTCGCGAGCAACGCCCGCAGCGGTGGCAGGGCTACTTCCGGGGTTCCGGCGAACACCAACCGCACTAGACCGCACCGCCGAACAGCGAGTGCGGGCTCTGCTTGATGGTCGGCACCCCGCCGTCGAACCAGTCGGCCTGGCGGATCGCCTTCATGGCCTCCTTGCGGGTGTCCGCGGTGAGCCGGTCGAGGAACAGCACCCCGTCGAGGTGGTCGCTCTCGTGCTGCAGGCAGCGGGCCAGCAGGTCGGTGCCCTCGATCTCCACCGGCTCGCCGTGCATGTTCCAGCCGCGGGCCACCACGTTCTTGAACCGCCGGCAGTCCCAGTACATGCCCGGGATCGACAGGCAGCCCTCCTCGCCGTCCTGGTACTCCTCGTCGACCGCCGTCCACGCGGGGTTGACGATGTGGCCGGCGAAGCCGTCGCAGTGGTAGGTGAACACCCGCAGTCCGACTCCCAGCTGCGGAGCCGCGAGACCCGCGCCGCCCTCGGACTCCATGGTGTCCCACAGGTCCTTGACCAGGGTGCGCAGCTCCTTGTCGAAGTCGGTGACCTCGACGGCCGGGGTGCGCAGCACCGGATCTCCGAAGAGCCGGATGGGCTGGACGGTCACTGTTCTCCTATCGGGACGACACGTGGGTGGGTCCAGTCTATTCAGTGCCAAATCTCCGCCGAACAATGCAACGCCGGGAGCACCAGCGGCCACTTCATCGTGTGACCATCGCTGATCGACAACTGGGGGGCGTGGGCGTGGCTGTCAGCTCGGACGCCGACCTGTGGCAACTCGCCGCGACGGGTGACCACCAGGCCTTCGGCGACCTGTTCGAGCGCCACGCGGAGGCCGTGTGGAACCACGCCTACCGGCTGACCGCGTCGTGGAGCCAGGCCGAGGACCTCACCTCGAGCACGTTCCTGCTGGCCTGGCGCAAGTGCGGGGAGATCCGGCTGGTGCGCGACAGCGCGCTTCCGTGGCTGTACACGGTGGCCGGCAACCTGGCGCGGACCGAGTACCGCAGCGCCGTGCGGTTCGGCCGGGTGCTGCGCCGGATCCCCGACACGTCCGTCGCCGAGGACCACGCCGACGAGGTGGCCGGCCGGGTCGACGGCGACCGCCGGATGGCCCGCATCCTCGCGGCCGTCCGGGCGCTGCCGAAGGCCGAGCGGCAGGCGATCGAGCTGTGCCTGCTGGGCGAGGTCAGCACGGCGGACGCGGCGGAGGCACTCGGCATCGCCGAGCCCAGCGTCCGCTCCCGACTCTCCCGCGCGCGGTCCCGACTGCGCGGCGTCCTGGAGGAGGACTCATGAACACCCTGCCACCACGCCGCGAACTGCCCGACAACGTGCGCGAACGCCTACGGACGCGGGTGATGGGCGACCAGCCGGGGAAGTCCCGGTCGCGGGGTCTGCTGGCGACCGCCGCCGCGGTGGTCCTGGTGGCCGGCACGCTGGCGCTGAGCACATCGATCGAGCGCACACAGCCGACGGCTACCGACCCGACCACCACGCAGGCCGATCCGACACTGCCGTTCTCCCCGCCCACGATGGAAGAGGAACTGGACCGCTGCTGGGCCGCGCTGGTCGACGCGGGAAAGACCGACGGCTACCCGGACCGGTCCGAATGGCGCGGAGTGGTGAAGGATTTTGGCGGCGGGAACGTCACGGCGGCCTGGGCGGGCGAGACGCCGATCATCTGCGCGACCACCCCGGCGTACGTCTCCGTCAGCAGCCCCACGGCGACCCCCGAGCACCTGGGAGACAGCCGAACGGGCGTCCTGATGAGGACCGAGAACGGCGTGGTGGCCGGAGTGGTGGACCCGTCGTGGCCCGCCGTCGAGGTCGGGTACCAGTACCCCGACGGCGCCTTCAACGGCGGTGCCGCCGCCCAGGAAGACGGGCTGTTCGTCTTCTCCTCCCTGGAGAACCTGCTCGACCCGAGGCTGGACCTGCGGTTGCGGCGCACGGAGGACCCCTCGTCGACCTTGAACGGCCCGAACCCGCCGCCGTTCGGCGGCTTCGTCCCCGGCCTGGGGCCGACCCCGGTCACGGTGTACGACCGGCCCGGGGAACCCGACGAGTACGCCCAGACCGGCGTGGAGGCATGTCTGAAGGGCGCGGGTGTGCCTGATGTCGAGAGCTGGGAACCGGGCGCGGACTGGATGGGCCGGGTCGGCGGCCGAATCATCGGAGGAGGCGGGGGGTTACTCGCCCGTAACGGCGACCAGCTGTATGTCTGTGACCCGTTCCAGACGCCCAATGCGTTCATCGACCTGGGCACCCACCCGCTGCCGGCCGCGAACGACGCGCCCGTCCGGCTGGCGTCGGACCCCGACTTCCCGACCGTCCTGGGGCTGGCGTCGGCCGATGCCGCCTACGTGGACGTGTACTTCGGCACCTTCTCCCTGCGGACCGCGGTCGTGAACTCGACCTTCGCGATGGAGGACGCCGGGACCGTCACCAAGGTCGAGGTCTTCGACCGCAACCACGCCCTGCTGTACGCCGGGCCGTTCTCATAGGGGGAATCATGACCAAGGAAATCGATCGCAAGGGCTGGGTGGGCCTGGTGGTGTTCGTCGGGGGGATCGGCGTCCTCTCGGTGGGCGTGGTCGTCGCGGTGCTGGTCTGGCTGCTCTGAGCCGCGGTGCTTGAATGTGATCATGACGCAGCTCAGCCCGCTCGAACAGCACAAACTGCTCGGTGAGATCACCACGACGCTCGTGGCCGGGCTGCCGGACACCTGGGTGCGGTTGATCATGGACTACGCGAACATCGGCCGGCGGGTGAGCGTGGCGGCGGCCGTGCGCCTGGCCGACGGTGAGACCGTGCGGATCAGCCCGCCGAAGGAGCTGGCCAAGGCGTTCATGATGCTGCGCCGCGGGATGCACACGCCAGAGCACGGCACCTGGTACTCGCTCGACCTGATCATCGACCCGCCGGACATGTTCAAGGTCCACTACAACTGGAACGACGAGCCGCGATTCCCTTCGCCGACCCCGGCCGAGCAGTACGCGGTGGACCTGGAGCGCTTCCCTCGCGCGGAGGTTCCCGACTGGTTCGCCCGGCAGTTGCCCGCCTAGATCAGTTCCAGCGGGTCGAGGCGGACGCGGATCGGCTCGGGTTCCTTGCGGGCGGTGCGCACGTGCAGCGCGGTGGTGAGCGCGGCGGCCAGGGCCTTGCCGTCCGTGCGGGTGGCGCGGACCAGCGCGCGTTCCTTCACCGTGCCGTCGCGGTCCGGCTCGCCCAGGGGGATCGGGCCGAGGATCTCCCCCGACGCCGGGAGGGCCAGCTCGTCGAGGAACGCGGCGACCGCGTTCGGGGTGCCGTCCACCGACGCCATCCGCACGGCCGGCGGGAAGCCCAGTTCGGTCCGCCCGGACAGTTCCAGGCTCGCGTGCCACACCGGGTCCCAGCGCACCAGGGCCTGGACCGGCGCCAGTGACGACTCGGCCAGCACCACCACGCGGCCGCCATCAGAAGCCGGCCGGACCAGCGCCGCCGCCGTCATCCAGCGGCGCAAAGCCTCCTCCGTGGCCCGCAGGTCGGCGCGGCCCAGCAGCGCCCAGCCGTCGAGCAGCAGCGCCGCGCCGTAGCCGCCGAGCGCCACCGGTTCCGCACCCGGCGTGGCCACCACGAGCGCCGGGCGTTCGCCGACCTCCGCCAGTACCTCGGCGCCGCCCGAGCCGAGCACCGTCACGTCCGCGAACGCCCGGCCCAGCTCCTCGGCCGTCCGTTTCGCACCGACCACGATCGCCCGCAGCCGCCGCGAACCGCAGTTACCGCAACGGAACGCCGTGTCCGCGACGCCGCACCAACGGCAGGTCGGCGGCCGTGCTTCCGAACCGCCGGCCGGCAGCCCGAGCGGGCCTGCGCAGCGCCGGCAGCGGGCGACGTCACGGCACTGCTGGCACGCGAGCGCGGGAACGTAGCCGCCGCGCGGGACCTGGACCAGCACCGGGCGACCGGCGGCCAGCGCCGTGCGGGCGGCCTCGAACGCCACCGACGGGATGCGTGCGGCACGCGCCGCCGGGTCCCTGGCCAGCTGCTGGTCGGTCTCGCCGAGCGCGACGATCCTGGGCATGGCCGTGCGGACCTCGTCGCGCGCCGCCACGATCTCGGGCGCCCACCCGGAGTCCACGAGCAGCTGCGCCTCGGCCGTGCGCGCGAACCCGGCCGCGACGAACGACGCGCCGGACGCGTGGGCGCGCTGGATGAGCACGTCGCGGACGTGCGGGTAGGGGGCGTGCTGGTCGGCGTGCAGGTCGTCGCCGTCGTCCCACACCACCGCCACGCCCAGCCGGTGCACGGGGGCGAACACGCTCGCGCGGGTGCCGACCACGATCCGGGCACCGCCGCGCAGGACCGAGAGCCACGCACGGTACCGCTTGGCCGGGCCGACGTCGGCCGACAGCGCGACCACCGCCTGCTCCCCCGCCAGCGCCACGCAGGCCGCGTGCACCCTGGCCACGTCGCGGTAGTCCGGCATCACCAGCAGCGCGCCCCGCTCGGCGGCCGCGGCCGTGACCGCCAGCTCGGCCAGGCGCGCGGGCCAGTCCTCGCCGGGCAGGGCCTGCCACACGGTGTGGGCCTGGCGACCGGCGCGCAGGGCGTCGAGGAACGCGGGTCCACGCGGGTAGCGGCGCCACCCGGCGGCGTCGGGCACCTCCGGCGCGGGTGCCGGGTCGGGCGGCGGCTCGGCCTCCACGCGGGCGTGCCGCGGCGGGATGGCGAGTCGCAGAATGTCGATCATGTTGCCGGCGTAGCGATCGGCCACCGCGCGGGCCAGCATCGCGATCTCGGGGCTGAGCACGGGTTCCGCGGAGACCACCTTCGTGAGGAAGGTGAGCTTCTTCTCGTAGTCGCTGTCGGCCACCCGCTCGGCCAGGAACCCGTCGACCTGCTGACCGGCGAACCGCACCCGCACCCGCGCCCCCGGCACGGCGACGTCGTCGAGCTGCTCGGGCACCAGATAGTCGAAGGGCCGGTCGAGATGCGCGAGCGGCACGTCGACGTGCACGCGAGCGACCGGAAGGGAGGCCGCCGGCTGTTGCTCCCCCTTACGTGGAGATACGCGTGCCCCGGTCATAAGCGCTGGTCTACCAGAACGCCCGAAGCCACCGCGGAGCCGGGATCACCCCGAACGGGCGAACGCCCGCATGTCGCCATGTCTCGACCGCATGTTCCCGGCGGGCGCGGGCGGGCTGGTTCTCGCCCTGCTGACAGCACGACACCTGCGGCGGACGGAACCGTCCACCGCAGGTGTCGTGGGGATAACTCAGGCGCCGGCCAGGGACTTCAGCTGGTCGGCACGGTCCGTCCGCTCCCACGGCAGGTCCAGCTCGGGACGGCCGAAGTGGCCGTACGCGGCGGTCTGCTTGTAGATCGGGCGGAGCAGGTCGAGGTCGCGGATGATCGCGGCCGGGCGCAGGTCGAAGACCTGGCCGATCGCCTGCTGGATCTTGGTCGGGTCGACCGTCTCGGTGCCGAAGGTCTCGACGAACAGACCCACCGGGGCGGCCTTGCCGATCGCGTACGCGACCTGGACCTCGATGCGCGACGCGAGGCCGGCGGCGACGGCGTTCTTCGCCACCCACCGCATGGCGTACGCGGCCGAGCGGTCGACCTTCGACGGGTCCTTGCCGGAGAACGCGCCACCACCGTGGCGGGCCATGCCGCCGTAGGTGTCGACGATGATCTTGCGGCCGGTCAGACCCGCGTCACCCATGGGGCCACCGATGACGAACCGACCGGTCGGGTTGACCAGCAGGCGCACGTTCTCGGTGTCCAGCTGCAGCAGATCGACCTCGGGCTGCACGACCTGCTCGAGCACGTCGACCGTGAGCAGCTTCTCCAGGTCGACGCCCTCGGCGTGCTGCGAGGAGACGACCACCGTGTCGAGACGCACGGCCTGGTCGCCCGCGTACTCGATGGTGACCTGGGTCTTGCCGTCGGGGCGCAGGTACGGCAGGTTGCCGTTCTTGCGGACCTCGGTGAGCCGCTTCGACAGGCGGTGGGCCAGCGCGATCGGCAGCGGCATCAGCTCGGGCGTGTCGGTGCACGCGTAACCGAACATGAGGCCCTGGTCGCCGGCGCCCTGCTTGGCGATCTCGTCTTCCTCGCTGGCGTCATTACTGTCGACCCGCTGCTCGTAGGCGGTGTCGACGCCCTGCGCGATGTCGGGCGACTGCGAGCCGATGGCGATGTTGACGCCACAGGAGTTCCCGTCGAAGCCCTTGGCCGACGAGTCGTAACCGATCTTGAGGATGGTGTCCCGGACGAGGGCCGGGATGTCGGCGTAGGCCTCGGTGGTCACCTCACCGGCGACGTGGACCTGACCGGTCGTGACCAGGGTCTCCACGGCAACCCGGGACCGCGGGTCCTCGGACAGCAACGCGTCCAGGATCGAGTCGCTGATCGCGTCACAGATCTTGTCGGGATGCCCCTCGGTCACCGATTCACTGGTGAACAGCCGGCTGGCAGACTCACTCACGACAAATACCCACCCATCCATCTCCGCTGGTTGTTGGCCTAAAGACTACTGACGAGGCTGAAGAATCACTCACGCCTGGATCAGGTCGACCACGGCGTCCCAGATATCGGACGCCATGCTCGCCTTGGATCCGAGAGCGATGGGCCGCTCCGCCCCGCCGGCAGATAGTAGCCAGCCGGCGTTGTCCTCCATCTCGAAGGCCTTACCCTCGCCGACCGCATTCACCACGAGCAGGTCACAGCCCTTGCGCTTGAGCTTGTCCCGCGCATGATCGAGAACGTCCGCACCGCTGTCACCGGTCTCGGCCGCGAAACCAACGATGACCTGCGTGGCTAGAGCGCCACTCGCGCGAGCCTGTACGAGCTCGGCGAGAATGTCCGCGTTGCGGGTCAGAGCCACCGCTGTCGGATCGCGGTCCGTCTTCTTGATCTTGTATTCGGCCCGCTCGCTCGGCCGGAAGTCGGCCACCGCGGCCGCCATGACCACGACGTCGGCATCAGCGGCGGCCTTGTGCATCGCCTCACGGAGTTCGGCCGCCGTACCCACGTGGACCACGTCGGCACCGGCCGGCTCGGCCAGCGCGGACGTGTGCGCGGAGACCAGCGTGACGTGCGCGCCCCGCTGGACGGCCGTCCTCGCGAGCGCGTAACCCTGCTTGCCGGAGGACCGGTTGCCCAGAAAACGGACGGGGTCCAGCGGTTCTCTGGTGCCACCGGCCGATACCACCACCCGGACTCCAGTGAGATCCCTAGACAGGGCGTCGGGGCGGCCGAGCAGCAGGCGGGCCAGGTCGACGATCTCGGCCGGGTCGGGCAGCCGACCCTTGCCGGTGTCGACGCCCGTGAGCCGGCCGCTCGCCGGCTCCATGACCACCACGCCGCGCTCGCGCAGCGTGGCGACGTTCGCGGTGGTGGCCGCGTGCTCCCACATCTCCGTGTGCATGGCCGGCACCATCATGACCGGGCAGCGCGCGGTGAGCAGGGTGTTGGTCAGCAGGTCGTCGGCCAGGCCGTTCGCCGCCTTGGCCAGCACGTTGGCCGTGGCCGGCACGACCAGCACCAGGTCGGCCTCCTGGCCGATGCGGACGTGGGCCACCTCGGGCACGTCCGAGAACACCTCGGTGTGCACCGGGTGGTGGGACAGCGCCTCGAACGTGGCGGCACCCACGAACCGCAACGCGGCCTCCGTCGGGACCACCCGGACGTCGTGTCCGGACTCGGTCAGCCGACGGAGGACCTCACAAGCCTTGTAGGCGGCGATCCCGCCACCCACTCCAAGAACGACGCGCGGCAGTGTCACGGCCTCGCTCCGCTCAGGGTCATGGCCTCGCTCCGCTCGGCGTTCGCGAGCCTGTTCCCGGCGTCTTCCCTCCTGCGCGCGAAGGCCTAGCGCTCGTGCCTCGCTGGGCCCTCGTGCTCGTCAGTCCAGACGCCGGCGGCTCGCTCAGGGTCACTCGCCCTCGGTGTGCTCGAGAAGGCCGGCGTGGATCTCGCGGAGCGCGATGGACAGCGGCTTCTCCCGCGGACCCGGCTCGACCAGCGGACCGACGTACTCGAGCAGGCCCTCGCCGAGCTGCGCGTAGTAGTCGTTGATCTGGCGGGCACGCTTGGCCGCGTAGATCACGAGCGCGTACTTCGAGCTGACCTTGTCGAGCAGGTCGTCGATCGGCGGGTTGGTGATGCCTTCGAGCTGGGGGCTCGTCGGGTCACCCAGTGCGCCCAACTCGGTGGGGGTGATCACTCGCAGATGCTCCAAATTCTCTGTCTGTGCAGCTCGCTACTATCAGCTGACCTCTAGGTTAGCAACCACCGTTCAGTGAGCAGGAAGCAGCGCTGGGAAACACTGTGAACCGACTCCCCCACGTCACCATCAGCGGCGAACTCGGCAGCGGCAAGAGCTCGGTGGCCAGGCAGCTGGCCCAGCTCTACTCCATGCGGTTCGTGAGCACCGGTGACATCCAGCGGTCCATGGCCAAGTCGCTCAACCTGTCCACGCTCGAGACCAACTGGCTGGCCGAGCGCGACGACATGATCGACTCCCAGGTCGACCAGGTGACCAAGGACCTGGGGGCCTCCTCGGAGGAGCCGATCGTGTTCGACTCGCGCATGGCGTGGCGCATGGTGCCCGCCGCGCTGAAGGTGCACCTGATCGTCGACCCGGCGGTCGCCGCGGTCCGGCTCCACTCCACCCGCACGTCGGCCACCGAGCAGTACGACTCGGCCACCCACGCGCGTGACCTGGCCGAGGAGCGCTACCAGAGCGAGCGGCGCCGGTTCCTGTCCACCTACGGGGTCGACGTGTTCCGGCTGCGCAACTACGACCTGGTGGTCGACACGTCCACCGCGCCGGTCGAGGTGGTCACCGACACCGTCCGGCGCCTGATCGACGCGGTGGTGGACGGCACCGACACGGGCGAGCGGCCGCGCCTTTACGTCCAGCCCCGGCGGATCCTGCCCGACGCGGCCGACTGGGCGTCCGGGCCGCGCACCGGCGGCGTGCCGCGGGTCGGCTATTCGCGGCCGACGTTCGTGAGCATCGGCGGCCACGGCGGGGTGCTCCAGGCGATCGAGCAGGACCAGCCGCTGGTCGAGGTCGACCTGGTGGCCGAGGGCACCGAGCCGGTCCCCTCCACCGGCGAGCCGACCGCCCAGGCCTACGTCGGCCAGCTCGGCGTGGCCGCGTGGACCGAACGCTGGCATGAGGAGTACGGGCTGAGCGCCGTGGGGCGCTGAAGATCGTCAGTCGATCAGCCAGCGGGTGGTGGGCGCCAGGTCGAACGACGTCTCCGGCGCCGACACCACGCCGCCGCGCACGATCTCGTCGGCGTTCGCGAAGTACACGTCGGTCGAGCCGCTGTCCCGCAGCGTTCGCAGCGCGGCAAACTGGTCCTCGGTCGGCCGCAGCTCGTAGATCTCCGCGACGATCAGCTGCTGGCACTGCGAATAGCTGTTGAACCGCAGCGGCAGGTGACGCAGACCGTGGTACTTGCAGTCGAAGACGCCGAAGGTCTCGTGGTCGAGGATGCCCGGCCGGACCAGCTCCTCGTAGAACTCGCGGAACGGGAACAGCTCGCGGTCCTGGCGGGACTTGAACCAGCGCAGGAGCTTGTAGAGGTTGCGGCCGGGCAGCCTTAGCCGCAGGTCGTTCTTGCTGCGCTGGTCGACCGTGAACCGGGTGTCGGGCAGCGCGCGGAACCGCCGCAGCATCTCCGGTTCGGCCAGGTACGACTTGAACACGCCACCCACCGGCTGGAACTGCGTGGTGATTCGCTGACCCCGGACGAGCAGGTGGGCACCGTCGACGGGAATCGCGATGAGATACGCGATGGACACCCGGATGGGCGTTCGCCGGTAGAGGGTTCCGCTGAGCAGGGTCGGCCCGATGAACCCCTTTTCGAGAATGGACAGTTTAGTGGCCAGAATCGTGGCGGAAAGGGTCGCGACACCCACCGTCACGGCCACCACGAACTCGTCCGTCCGGTTGAGATAGGCCAGGCCGACACCGCCCACCACGAGGACGAGATTAATCACCACCGTCATGGCGACGCTCCTGTTCTCCTGGTAGTTCCACGCGCAGCAGCGGCCAGTGGGTGAGCCAGTTCCGGTCGCGGACGCGGGTACGGACCAGCGCGAGGTTGTGCTCGTCGAGCGAGGTGGGCCGCACGACGAGGGCGAACAGGTCGGCCAGCCCGTGGGGGGCACACACGTCCAGGCCGTCCGGTCCACGTCGGACTCCCACGGCCGTGCAGGTCTCGGTCCAGCGGGAGATGGCGTCGGTGGCCGAGGCGTAGGGCGGGTGGCCGTTCTTGTGGTGCATGCGGGCCTGGTTCTTCACGGAGAAGTCGAGGTCGGGGAACGCCGACCGGAGCGTCTCGGCCGCCGCCGACTCGACCGTCCGGTCGACACGGATGGGGTCGAAATAGGCGATGTCCACATCGTTCAGTGGCGTCGACTCCCCGTGGCCGTGGAGGTGGTCCCACACGGTGTTCCGCACGAATCCGGCGGCGAGCCAACAATCCGGCAACTCCAACTCGGCCACCGCGTCGATGACCACCGACCGCTCCGCCCGACCGAGCATGATGGCCCGCAGTTCGGACTCATGATCACTCGGCATGCCGGCAGCTTAGTGGGAAATCCGTTGCCAGGTCAGAAAAAGACGGTCGGATAACGATACGACGGCACACGTAACACCCTGTCCGGAGAAGGCGACCAATGGCAGCGAGCCGCTTCGACAATCGCTCGACGCTGGGAGACCGAAATGCCCGACCGCGATTCCGTATCGCGATTACAGCAGGGGATGCGTCGGCGCGGCGCCCTGCACGCCGGCGAGTCGGTGCCCGACGCCGTGGCGCGCACGGTGGCCGAACTCCTGACGGTCGACACCGCACTGTCCGGCCACGCCGACCGGCTGTTCGGCGCGCTCGTCGAGACGCTCATGGCCGACGGTGTGCTGGCACTCAGCACCGCGCCGCTGGCCAACACCGGCACCCCCGACGCCGTCACCGCGTCGTGCACCGTGCTCGCGCTGCCCACCCTGGGCGACGAGGTGGACGTGCCGAGCCTGCTGGCCGGGTCGGCGTCGGCGCTCGGCGAGGCCATCGGCACGGGCTACGACCTGTCGGCCGTATCCGATCCGCGGCGGGCGCTCGGTCAGCTCAACGACGTCCTCGCGCCGATCGACGCGGACCAGCTGGCGCGCCACCGGCGGCGGGTGGCGAGCATGGCGACCGTGCGGGCCGACCACCCGCGGATCCTGGACGTGGTGCGTGCCAAGCGGGCGGCCGGCCCGGACTGGCGGGTGACGTTGTCGGTCCTGGTGGACGAGGCGCTGTTCGAGACGGCCGGCGCGGTCCCGTTGCGCGACGGGACCGGCACGGTGGTCGGCCACCTGGACGCCGCCGAGCTGCTCGACGAGCTGGCCGCCAGCAGCCACGAGTGCGGCGAGCCGGGGATCCTGTTCTGGGACCGCTTCGAGCGGGACAACCCGACGCCGGACTGGCCGTATGTGAGCACCGCGCCGTGCGCCGAGGTGGCCATGCCGGTGGGCGACGCCTGCCACTTCAGCTACGTGAACCTGGCGCGGCTGGTCCGGGGCGGCCAGTTCGACGAGGACGGTCTGGTGACGGCCGTGCGGGCGTTGACCCGGCTGTTGGACGCGTCGGTGGAGCTGACGGCCCGCCACGGCGCGCGGGTGGGGCTGACGCTCGTGCCGATGAAGCGGCGGATCGGGGTGGGCCTGACGGGGTACGCCGACCTGCTGATCCGACTGGGCCTGACGTACGGCGGTCCCGAATCGCTGCTCCTGGCCGGGCGGATCTCCGAGCTGACCGACCACCATTCGAAGGTGGAGTCGGTGCGGCTGGCCCGGACACGTGGCCCGTTCCCCGCGTGGTCGCTCAGTCGCTACACCGACCCGGCGTGGGTGCGGCGCAAGGTGCGCCCGGGTGGTGGCCTGGGCCGGGCGTGGGACCGTCTGTTCGCCGACCTGGCCGACCACGGCATCCGGCACGCGTGCACCACGGCCCTGCCGTCGGCCGAGACCAGCAGCGCGCTGGTCGGGTCCTCCACCAGCCTGGAGCCCCTGATGTCGCTGACGGACGCCACGGGCCGGCTGCGCCCGCCGGTGGCCGCGGCTCTCGCGGACCATCCGCCGGGCACGGACCTGCCGTACCTACGCACGGCGACGCAGATCCCGTACCAGGACCACCTGGCGGTGCAGGCGGCCTTCCAGAGCTACCTGGACGACGGCATCTCGAAAACGGTGAACGTCCCGGAGGACACCACGGTGGCCGACTTCCGCGACGCCTTCGGCCTGGCCCGCCGCCTCAACCTGAAGGGCACGTCGCTGTACCGGTCCCACAGCCGGAGGCCCGCATGAACTCCGCGGAGGCCCGCATGAGCACCACCCCGGCCCCCACGGCCGGCACCCGAGCCACCAGATCCGGCGCGCCGGCCCCCGCTCCCCGACCACCCACCCCGGCCACGCGGGTCCGCACTTCCAGCACCCGAGCCTCCAGTTCCGGCACGCGAGATCGCGGTTCCCGCACGCGAGATCTCGCTTCCCGACCGTGTGTCCCCACTTCCCGAGACCGCGTGGGGCGTTCCGGGCCGGTTGCTCTCATGTCCCACCGCCGGGTTCGTGGTACAGCCCCGGCATCTGGCTGGCGACCACTCCCTCGTCGCTGGCCGTCACGAATGCCGAACCGCGAACTCAGGTACCGGAACCAGGATCTCACCGGCCGGAACCGCGAACTCGCGCGCGGGAACCGCGAACTCACGGTCGGGAACTGGGATCTCGCATTCGGGAACCTCGATCTCGCCGTCGGAAGGCGCGAACTCGCATGCAGGAAGTGGGGGCGCGGATGGCTGGGGCATGTGTGGGATGTGCGGGCATGACCGGGGGTGTCACGGCTTTCGGGCCCAGTCTGGTCGATCTGTCGGTGCGGCTGTCGCCCCATGGCTTTCGCGAGTGGTGCGCGACGATCGGTGCCGGGCCCGGTGAGTGGCGGGCGGTGCCCGACTGGGTGGCGGTGAACCGGCTGGTCGGGCGGCTCCTCGGTACGAAGATCCCACCGGGGCGGGAGTTCGCGGCGCTCACCACGCCCGGGTCGCCCGTCGTGTTGTCCGCCGGGTCCAGCACCTTCGGGATGCTCAGCGCCATGCCGGAACGGTTGCGGCGCCGGGCCACCTACGTCTCGACGCTCGCCGACAACGACCCCTTCTCCGACTTCTTCGCGGCGGCCGTCGGGGATCTGCGAGTGGCCCACCACACCGTCGTGGTGGCCGGGCACAACCCGGTCAGCTTCGTCGTCTACGCGGCCGACGCGCCGGACCGGGTGCTCGCCACCTACGCGGGCGTCGCGGCGGCCGCGGTGCCGCCCGTGGATCCGACGGCCGAGCTGTTGCTGGTCGACACCTACGAACTGCGGGCCGTGGACGAGCTGATCCGCGCCCGGGTGGTGCCGGTGGGGCTCTCACTCGGCAACGCCGGGATTCTGACGAACACCGTCCGGCAGCGGATTCGGCGCTATCTCGACGACGGTCTGCTGACCATGGTCTTCGGGAACGTCGCCGAATATCAGGCGCTGTTCCCGGAAGTGCCGGCGAGCCTGGACGGGTTCCGGACGCATCCGGTGCGCCGAAGCGTGCGGTTCTGCCTGCTGACCGACGGGGCACGGGGGTTGGCCGCGCACTGCGACCAGAACTTCGCCCGGACCGACGCGCGGCGGGCGGTGACGGTGATGAACACGTCGGGTGCCGGGGACACGGCCGCCGGGGCTTTCGTGGCGGGGGTGCTCGACGGGTTGGCACCGGCGGAGATCCTGGCTCGGTGCGCCGAGTTGGCCGCCCGGGTCCTCGCGGTGCCCGGAAGCCGAATTGTTGGCTAGGAATTTAATCTGGCCGGTGGTCGTCGGCCGGGCTGTTTTCCCGTTCGACGACCACCGGCCAGGGGGACCGCTACTCGCCGCTGAACTCGGCGAGCAAAGCCTTGCGCTGGCGGTCGCCGAGGCCGCGAAGCCGTCGGCTCGGGGCGATCTCAAGGCGCTCGATGATCTGCTGGGCACGCACCTTGCCGACGCCCGGCAGGGCCTCAAGCAGTGCGGTGACCTTCATCTTGCCCAGGACCTCGTCATTCTCGGCCTGAGTGAGCACGTCCTTGAGGGTGGTGCCACCTCGCTTAAGGCGCTCCTTGAGCTCAGCTCGGGCGCGACGGGCGGCAGCCGCCTTCTCCAGCGCTGCGGCCCGCTGCTCCTCGGTCAGCTGGGGAAGGGCCACGATTTCCTCCGGGGGGTGGGTTTCTGTGGATCGGTGCCGCGACGTTACCGAGGTCGGCCTTGTCATGACAACGCGGGTCCACCTTAGTGCGCACGGTGGCGCCCGACCGAGCATAGATCAACTCAGCGTGACGACCAATGCCCGGACCAGCGGTAACACCATCGTGGCACTATTTTCCGGCCCTCCGGACGACGGTCCGAAGGGCCGGAAATTCTGCCTCAGAAGGCTGTTTTCACACCGCAATTTCCCGATTGCAGGTACGGCGACCTGCGGTAACGCTTCAGGCGGGGTGTGCGACGGCGATGGAGTCGCGCACCCGCAACGCCGCTGCTCGCAGCGCCGCGACGTCCGGGCCGTGGCGCAGAATGTCGCGCGAAGAAGTCGGCAGAACGTGCCGGACGCTCGCCCCGAACACACTTGTCAACTCGGCCACGCCCGCGCCCTGTGCGCCGAACCCCGGCGCGAGGATCGTGCCGTTCAGCGCGGACAGGTCGAGGTCGGTCCGGCCGACCGTGGCGCCGATGACCAGACCGACCGGGCCGAGCGGGCTGGCGCCGGCGTTGCGGGCCGCCGCCTCGTCCACGATCGTCTGGGCCACCGAGCGCCCGTCCTGGCCGCCGGCGCGCTGCACCGAAGCACCCTCGGGGTTGGACGTGAGCGCCAGCACGAACACCCCACGGCCGTTCTTGGCCGCCAGCTCGATCGCGGGATCCAGCGAACCGAACCCCAGGAAGGGCGAGAGCGTCACGGCGTCGGCCGCCAGTGGAGAACCCTCACCGAGGTACGCGCTCGCGTAGGCGGCCATCGTGGAGCCGATGTCGCCCCGCTTGACGTCCAGCAGCACGAGCGCCCCCGCGGCCTTGCACGCGGCGATCAGACGCTCCAGAACGGCCACCCCGGCCGAGCCGTGCGCCTCGAAGAACGCCGACTGCGGTTTGACCACCGCCACCTCGCCGGCGAACGCCTCGACGCAGGTCATGGCGAACCGCTCCAGGCCGTCGGCGTTCACCGGCAGCCCCCAGTCCGCCAGCAGCCCCGGGTGCGGGTCGATGCCGACGCACAGCGGCCCCCGCACGGAGACGGCCGTGGTGACGCGCGAGCCGAACGGCGCCCTCACCGCTGGCTCCGCAGCGTCGCCTGGAGCGACTGGAGCGACTCCACGCCGATGTCCTGGCGGATCAGCGCCTCGATGCCGTGCACGGCGGCCGCCGCGCCCTGGATCGTGGTCACACAGGGGATGTCGCGCGACACGGCGGCCGTGCGGATCTCGTAGCCGTCGACCCGGGGTCCCGGGTTGCCGTACGGGGTGTTGATCACCATGTCGACCTCCCCCGCCTTGATGATCTCCACGATGTTCGCTTCGCCTTCCGCCGACTTCTCGAAGTGCTTGCGCACCTCCGTACAGGGAATCCCGTTGCGCCGCAGCACTTCCGCGGTTCCCGCCGTGGCCAGGATCTCGAACCCGAGGTCGGCCAGGCGCTTCACGGGGAACACCATGGCCCGCTTGTCGCGGTTGGCCACCGACACGAACACCCGACCCGACGTGGGCAGCGAGCCGTAGGACGCGGTCTGGGACTTGGCGAACGCCTTGCCGAACGACGCGTCGATGCCCATCACCTCGCCCGTGGACTTCATCTCCGGGCCCAGCAAGGAATCGACGCCGTGGCCCTCGGGCGTGCGGAAGCGGTGGAACGGCAGGACCGCCTCCTTCACCGACACCGGCGACGTGGGCGGCATGTCGGCGCCGTCGCCGTGGTCGGGCAGCATGCCCTCGGCCCGCAGGTCGGCGATCGTGGCGCCGAGCATGATCCGCGCGGCCGCCTTGGCGAGCGGCGACGCGGTGGCCTTGGACACGAACGGCACGGTCCGCGACGCGCGCGGGTTGGCCTCCAGCACGTAGAGCACGTCGTCCTTGAGCGCGTACTGCACGTTCAGCAGGCCGCGCACGCCGATGCCCTTGGCGATCGCCTCGGTCGAGACGCGGATGGTGGCGAGATCGGTGCGCCCCAACGTGATCGGCGGCAGCGCGCAGGACGAGTCGCCGGAGTGGATGCCGGCCTCCTCGATGTGTTCCATGACGCCGCCGAGGAAGATCTCGTCGCCGTCGCAGAGCGCGTCGACGTCGATCTCGATGGCGTCGTCGAGGAAGCGGTCGACCAGCACCGGGTGCTCGGGCGTGATCTCCGTGGCCCGCTCGATGTAGCCGGCCAGGGACTCCTCGTCGTACACGATCTCCATGCCGCGGCCACCGAGCACATAGGACGGTCGCACGAGGACCGGGTAGCCGATCTGGTCGGCGATCCGTTTGGCGGCGGGGAAAGACGTGGCCATGCCGTACTTCGGCGCGGGCAGCCCGGCGTTCGTGAGCACCTCGCCGAACGCGCCGCGGTCCTCGGCCAGGTGGATCGCCTCGGGCGGCGTGCCGACCACCGGCACGCCCGCGTCGGCCAGGCGCTGCGCGAGCCCGAGCGGGGTCTGGCCGCCGAGCTGCACGATCACGCCGGCCACCGTGCCGGAGCGCTGCTCGGAGTGCACGACCTCGAGGACGTCCTCGAAGGTGAGCGGCTCGAAGTAGAGCCGGTCGGAGGTGTCGTAGTCGGTGGAGACGGTCTCCGGGTTACAGTTGATCATGACGGTTTCGAACCCGGCGGCCCGCAGAGCCATGGCCGCGTGCACGCACGAGTAGTCGAACTCGATGCCCTGCCCGATGCGGTTCGGCCCGGACCCGAGGATCAGCACCTTCGGCTTGTCGCGCTGCTCGGCCACCTCCGACTCGGCCGCGGGGTCCAGCTCGTAGGCCGAGTAGTGGTAGGGCGTGAACGCCGCGAACTCGGCCGCGCAGGTGTCGACCGTCTTGAACACCGGCCGCACACCCAGGCGGTGGCGCAGCGTCCGCACGCCGTCCTCCCCCGCCAGTTCCGGGCGCAACGCGGCCACCTGGCGGTCGGAGAAGCCGGACCGCTTGGCACGCCGCAGCAGCGGCTCGTCGAGCACGGGGGCCGCGCTGACCTCCGCGCGCAACTCCACGAGCGAGGCGACCTGGTCGACGAACCACGGGTCGATGCCGGACGCGGCACTCACCTCGGCCACGCTCACGCCCAGGCGCAACGCGCGTTCCACCGTGTAGAGCCGGCCGTCGTGGGGCACCCGCAGCGCCGACAGGAGGTTGTCGACCGTCATGGTGTCCGGGTCGGGCGTGGTCCAGAACCCGGCGGCCTTGGTCTCCATGGACCGCAGCGCCTTGCCGAGCGCCTCCACGAAGTTGCGGCCGAGCGACATGCCCTCGCCCACCGACTTCATGGTGGTGGTGAGCGTCGGGTCGGCACCCGGGAACTTCTCGAAGGCGAAGCGCGGGACCTTCACCACCACGTAGTC
Organism: uncultured Actinomycetota bacterium; assembly: GCA_963825445.1. Taxonomy (GTDB): domain Bacteria; phylum Actinomycetota; class Actinomycetes; order Mycobacteriales; family Pseudonocardiaceae; genus Actinophytocola. The sequence goes on along the minus strand of CAWGTM010000010.1, from coordinate 168,722 downwards.
GAGCGTCGGCTCGAAGCTCGCGGGGGTCTCGCCGGTGATGTCGTTGCGGATCTCGTCGAGCGTGTAGCCGATGGCGAGCTTGGCCGCGATCTTGGCGATGGGGAACCCGGTGGCCTTGGACGCCAACGCACTCGAGCGGGACACCCGCGGGTTCATCTCGATCACCACGAGCCGGCCGGTCTCCGGGTGCACGGCGAACTGGATGTTGCAGCCACCCGTGTCGACCCCGACCGCACGCAGCACGTCGATGCCCACGTCACGCATGTGCTGGTACTCGCGGTCGGTGAGCGTCATGGCCGGCGCGACCGTGACCGAGTCGCCGGTGTGCACGCCCATGGGGTCGATGTTCTCGATCGAGCAGATGACCACCACGTTGTCGGAGCGGTCACGCATCAGCTCGAGTTCGTACTCCTTCCAGCCGAGCACGCTCTCCTCGATGAGCACCTCGGTCACCGGGCTCTCGGTGAGCCCGGAGGACGCGAGCCGCTCCAGGTCCTCCGGCGTGTACGCCAGGCCCGACCCGAGGCCGCCCATGGTGAACGAGGGCCGGATGACCACCGGCAGACCGAGGTCCTCGACCGTCGCGCGGACCTCGTCCATGGTGTGGCAGACGGCGCTGCGCGGGGTCTCGGCGCCGACCTGGGCGCAGATGTCCTTGAACCGCTGGCGGTCCTCGCCGCGCTGGATGGCGTCGATGTCCGCGCCGATCAGCTCCACGCCGAACTTCTCGAGGATCCCGCGCTCGTGCAGCCCGACCGCCGTGTTCAGCGCCGTCTGGCCGCCGAGGGTGGCGAGCAGCGCGTCGACCGGGAACCCGGCCTCCTGCTCCTTCGCGAGAACCTTCTCCACGAAGTCCACGGTGATCGGCTCGATGTAGGTGGCGTCGGCGAACTCCGGGTCGGTCATGATCGTGGCCGGATTGGAGTTCACGAGGCTGACCCGCAGGCCCTCCTCCCGCAGCACCCGGCACGCCTGGGTGCCGGAGTAGTCGAACTCGCAGGCCTGGCCGATCACGATCGGACCGGACCCGATCACCAGCACGTGCCGGATGTCGTCTCTCTTAGGCACTTGCCGCCTCCATCAGGCCCACGAACTCGTCGAACAGGTGGGCGGCGTCGTGTGGACCGGCGGCCGCCTCTGGGTGGTACTGCACGGAGAACGCGGGTGCGTCCAGTGCGCGGACGCCCTCGACGCAGCCGTCGTTCGGGCAGTAGTGGCTGATCCGCGCGGCCCCGAACGGGGTGTCGAACCGCTCCCCCGGCTCGCCCGCGAGAGCGAAGCCGTGGTTCTGCGCGGTGATCGCCACCTTGCCGGTGGCCACGTCGATCACCGGGATGTTGATGCCCCGGTGGCCGTAGCGCAGCTTGTAGGTGTCGCGGCCGAGCGCGCGGCCGAGGATCTGGTGGCCGAAGCAGATGCCGAACAGCGGGATGCGCCGGTCGAGCACGCCTCGGGCCAGTTCCACGGGACCGTCGGCCGTGGCCGGGTCGCCCGGACCGTTCGCCAGGAACACGCCGTCCGGTTCCAGCGCCAGCACGTCGTCGATCGTGGCGGTGACCGGCAGGACGTGGGTCTCGATGCCGCGGGCGGCCATCATGCGCGGCGTGTTGGTCTTGATGCCGAGGTCCAGCGCCACCACCCGGAAGCGGCGGTCGCCATCAGCGGGGACCGTGTAGGTCGCGCCCGTGGTGACCTCGCCCGCCAGGTCGGCACCGACCATCCCGGGGCTCTCGCGGACCCGCTGGACCATCGCGTCGTCGCCGGTGAGGGCCTCGCCGGAGAACACCCCGCCGCGCATGGCGCCGCGCTCGCGGAGGTGGCGGGTGAGCGTGCGGGTGTCGACGCCCGCGATGCCCACCACGCCCTGGTCGGCCAGCGCCTCGTCGAGCGGGCGTCGGGAACGCCAGTTGGACGGCATCCGCGCGGGATCGCGGACCACGTAGCCCGCCACCCAGATCCGGCCGGACTCGTCGTCCTCGTCGTTCCAGCCGGTGTTGCCGATCTGTGGGGCCGTGGCCACCAGGATCTGGCGGTGGTAGGACGGGTCGGTCAGGGTCTCCTGGTAGCCGGTCATGGCGGTGCAGAACACCACCTCGCCGAGGGTGGTGCCGGTGGCGCCGAACTCCGCGCCCCGGAACACCTTGCCGTCCTCGAGCACCAAAGCAGCTGTACTCATCTGATTGTCCCTTCGTGCGCGGTCACGCGGCCGCGCAGCAGCGTGGTGACCACCCGGCCGGGCAGTTCCATGCCCTCGTACGGGGTGTTGGCGGCGATGCTGGCGAACTCCGCGCCGCGCACCGTCCAGGTGGCGTCCGGGTCGACCAGGGTCAACGTGGCCGGCTCACCGACCTCGATGGGCCGGCCCTGGTCGGCGAGGCCGGCGATCTCGGCCGGACGCTCGCTCATCACCCGCGCCACGCCGCGCCAGTCGAGCAGGCCCGGGCGGACCATGGTTTCCACGACCACCGACAGCGCCGTCTGCAGGCCCAGCATGCCCGGGCGGGCGGCCGACCACTCGCAGTCCTTGTCCTGCGGCGCGTGCGGGGCGTGGTCGGTCGCGACGCAGTCGAGCACGCCCTCGGCCAGCGCCTCGCGCAGCACCTTCGCGTCCGCCGCCGTGCGCAGCGGCGGGTTGACCTTGTTCACCGGGTCGTAGGTGCTCAGGCGCTCGTCGTCGAGCAGCAGGTGGTGCGGCGTGACCTCGGCGGAGACCGTGATGCCCTGCGCCTTGGCCCAGCGGAGTAACTCGGCCGTCCCGGCGGTGGACACGTGGCAGACGTGCAGCCGCGCACCCGTCTGGCGGGCCAGCAGGCAGTCGCGGGCGACGATCGCCTCCTCGGCGGCCGCCGGCCAGCCGGCCAGGCCCAGGCGGGCGGCCAACTCACCCTCGTGGGCCTGGGCGCCGACCGTGAGCCGCGGCTCCTCCGCGTGCTGGGCGATCACCACGTCCAGGGCGGTCGAGTACTCGAGCGCTCGGCGCATGAGCAGCGGGTCGGCGACGCAGAGGCCGTCGTCGGAGAACATCCGCACGCCCGCCCGCGCCATGGTGCCCAGTTCGGCCAGCTGCTCGCCCTTCAGGCCGACCGTGACGGCGCCGACCGGGTGCACGTCCACCAGGCCGACCTCGCGGCCGCGACGGGCGACGTGCTCGACGATCACCGCGTTGTCGGCCACCGGGTCGGTGTTCGCCATGGCGAAGACGGCCGTGTAGCCGCCGAGCGCCGCGGCCGCCGAGCCGGTGTCGATGGTCTCGGTGTCCTCGCGGCCGGGTTCGCGCAGGTGGGTGTGGAGGTCGACGAAACCGGGCAGGGCGATGAGCCCCTGGGCATCGAGGATCTCCGTCACCTCGACTCCCGCCACGTCACCCGGCTCGGCGATCTTGCCGTCGCGGATCAGCAGGTCGGTCGGCTCGCCGCCGTAGGGCCGGACCCCCCGCAGTACCAGGTCGCTCACGCGTGCTCCTCCTCGTGGGCCAGCAGGTGGTAGAGCACGGCCATGCGGACGTGCACCCCGTTCGACACCTGCTGGGTGATGGCGGCCCTCGGCGAGTCGGCCACCGCGTGCGAGATCTCCATGCCGCGCAGCATCGGGCCGGGGTGCAGGACCACCGCGTGGTCGGGCATCAGGCCCAGGCGCGCCTCGTTCAGCCCGTAGGCGATCGCGTACTCGCGGGCCGACGGGAAGAAGCCACCGTGCATGCGTTCGGCCTGGACCCGCAGCATCATCACCGCGTCGACCGCCGGCAGCACCGCGTCCAGCGAGTGCGACACGGTGACCGGCCACCGTTCCACGTGCGTCGGTAACAACGTGGGCGGCGCCACCAGCACCACCTCGACGCCGAGCGTGGTCAGCAGGTGGACGTTCGATCGCGCGACCCGGCTGTGCAGGACGTCGCCCACGATCGCCACCCGCCGGCCGGTGAGGTCACCGAGCCGTTCGCGCAGGGTGGCGGCGTCGAGCAGCGCCTGGGTGGGGTGCTCGTGGGTGCCGTCGCCCGCGTTGACCACCGAGGTGCCGACGTCGGCCAGCCAGCCGGCCAGCCGTTGCGCCGCCCCGGAGGCCGGGTGGCGGATGATCACGCAGTCCGCGCCGGCGGCGGCCAGGGTCAGCGCCGTGTCGCGCAGGGACTCGCCCTTGCCGACGCTGCTGCCGCTGCTCGAGACGTTGACCACGTCGGCGCTCATCCACTTGCCGGCGATCTCGAACGAGACCCGGGTGCGGGTGGACGCCTCGTAGAACATGGTGATGACCGTGCGGCCGCGCAGGGTCGGCAGCTTGCGGACCTCGCGGCCGAGCAGCGTGGTCTTGAGCCCGGCCGCCGTGTCGAGCACCGCGGTGGCGGTCTCGGCGGACAGGTTCTCGGTGCTGAGCAAGTGCCTCACGCCTGGTCCCCCCGCTGCAGCAGGACGGCGTCGCGGCCGTCGGTCTCGGTCAGCCGCACGTGGACCTCCTCGCTGCGCGACGTCGGCACGTTCTTGCCGACGTAGTCCGCGCGGATCGGCAGCTCACGGTGACCGCGGTCGACCAGGACGGCCAGCTGGACCGCTTTCGGACGCCCGGCGTCACGGAGCGCGTCCAACGCGGCACGGATCGTGCGACCGGAGTAGAGGACGTCGTCGACCAGGATGACCAACCGCTCGTCGATCCCGCCCGGCGGCAGCTCGGTGGTGCCGAGCGGGCGGGTCGGACGGCGGCGGAGATCGTCGCGGTAGAGGGTGACATCCAACACACCGGTGGCCACCTGGGTGCCGGAGAAGTCGGCTATGCGGGCGGCCAGCCGGGCGGCGAGCGGCGCGCCGCGGGTGGGTATGCCCAGGAGAACGACGGGTGTGGAGTCGGCGGTGTCGAGGGACGTGCGCTCGATCACCTGATGAGCCATACGGGCGACGGTGCGTGCGACGTCACCGGCAGCGAGCAGCTCGCGCTCCCCTGCCGGTTCCGTCGCACCGCGTTCGCGCGGCGCCACGGTGGACCTCCTTCCCCGCCTCACTGGACGGGTCCTTAAAGGATGTCTGTCTGCGCTCATGGTGAGCGCCGTAGCACCGTATCAGGCCCGAGGAATCCGCCAACCGAGTGGTAAATGAGGGGAAATACCGGGATGTCGTAGCGGATCAACTTGACCTGGTGACAACACTGGGTAACCATTACTCTGCGTGTCGATATGCGGCTACCCGCGGCGCATCCACTAGACCGGCCGTCGGGGCGAATGAATGGAGAATCGCCATATGGGCGACTACGCCAAGGCGCTGGGGAGCAAGCTCCGCGGCATCCGCCAGCAGCAGGGCCTGTCCCTGCACGGCGTCGAGCAGAAGTCCGGCGGCCGCTGGAAGGCGGTCGTGGTCGGGTCCTACGAGCGGGGCGACCGCGCGGTGACCGTGCAGAAGCTGGCCGAACTGGCCGACTTCTACGGGGTGCCCGTGGTCGAGCTGCTCCCGGAGGGCAGGGTGCCGTCCGGCGCCGAGCCGGCCACCAAGATCGTGATCAACCTGGAGCGGCTACAGCAGCTCCCGGCGGAGAAAGTCGGGCCGCTGGCCCGCTACGCCGCCACCATCCAGAGCCAACGGGGCGACTACAACGGCAAGGTCCTCTCCATCCGGACCGAGGACCTGCGTTCGCTGGCGATCATCTACGACATGACCCCCGGCGAGCTGACCGAACAGCTCATCGACTGGGGAGTGCTTCCGCCGGAGGCGCGTCCGTCCAAGGAGGACTGATCGCAAGGGTGCGCAGTCGACCCGCACCTGTGCTCAACTCTCCGGTCGCGACCACCCGCCCTTCTTCTGGGCGGGGGTCGCGACCGGACGCGCGTCCGGTCGCCACACTCCGTGGCGAACGCCGCTTGTGACTGCATCGGCCCACGCACGGGCCGTTACTCCATCCGGGTCAGACACCGACACCGGTTCGGCCGACAGGACCACCCTGAGCACGCAACCCGAGTCACAGCACTCCGCCGAACCTGCCGGCCCGACACGCCCACCTACCCGAAGTACGGTGCGCCGGCTCAGGTGACGGCCACTGGTTCGGCCACCGGGGTCGCCTTGCGCGTGCGGGCTCGCGACACCGCGACCCCCGCCAGACACAGCACACCGCCGGCCAGTGTGAACCAGCCCGGCACCTCGGCCAGCAGCAGCCACGACATGGCCACCACGATGGCCGGCACCACGTACGTCGTGGCACCCATCTTCGCGGCGGTGGTGCGGGCCAGCGCGTAGCCCCACGTGAGGAACGCGATGGCTGTGGGGAACACGCCGAGATAGACCACGTTCAGCGTGGCCGACAGTCGGCGCGGTGCCCACCTGGTCGATCAGCTGACCGGTGAACGGCAGGAGCGCCACCGTGCCGACCAGGCATGCGAACGTCGTGAACTGCACGGCCGACACGTGCTTGAGCGTCGGCTTCTGGCACGTCACGCCGATCGCGTAGGTGACGGCCGCCAGCGCGCACAGCAGCACGCCCAGCACCGACGCGTGGCCCTCCCCCGACATCGAGAAGCCGACCACCACGGCCCCGGTGAACGAGACGGCGATCCCCGCCAGCACGCGGCGCGGGAAGCCCTCCTTCAGCAGCCAGCCGGCGAGCAGCGCGATCAGCACCGGGCCGACGTTGACGATCATCGCGGCCGTGCCGGCGTCGACCTCCTGCTCACCCCAGTTGAGCGCGACCATGTAGACGCCGAACCACAGCACCCCGGCCGCCACGATGCCCGGCCACGCGGCGCGCGGCGGCCAACTCTCCCGACGCACCAACAACACCACGACCAACACGGCCGAACCGGCGAGCAGCCTGCCCAGCGCGAGCGCACCGGGCGAGAAGTGCTCGCCCGCGCTGCGAATGGCGACGAACGCCGACGCCCACAGCAGCACCGTCACCCCGGCGGCGAGCAGGCTCCGCCGGTCCACAGAGATCTCCATGTCGCCAAGGTATGAGGCGACACCGACAGTTGGCGCGCGGAGGGGTCTCTTACCGCTGTGATGGCCGCCACCAGATCGCACGGGGACACCGACCGCACCCGCGACCGCCCCCTCCTCGGGTCCGTCGGCGGACCGCCGGCGCTCGACTGACCGAGCGCGGAGCGCCTGCGCTACCTGTACGGCCTCCAGGAGGGCGGCACGTGGGCGACGTGGGACCCCTTCGAACTCGACGGGTATCCCGCGGTCACCTTATAAAGAAGGAGGGGGGGAGGGTGGGGGGGCGGCGGGAGGAGGAGGGTCTCTCGGTCGCCGCGCCCCTCGTCCCGGGCGACGACCTCGGCTGTGCCCGTGCGCGGGACTGGGCGGCGCGGGTGCTGGAGACCGTGCGGGCGGTTAGAGCGTGGCCCGCAGGTGGTCGGCGATGCCCGCCAGCCGGCCGAGCACGCCGTTGACGAAGCGCGGCGAGTCGTCCGTGGACAGGGACTTCGCCAGTTGCACGGCCTCGTCGATGGCCACCGGGTCGGGGACGTCCTGGGCCCACAGCAGTTCGTAGACCCCGAGCCGCAGTACGGCCACGTCCACGAACGGCATGCGGTCGAGCGTCCAGCCCTCGGCGTGTTCGGTCAGCAGCTCGTCGATCCGCTCCCGGTGCGCGACCACGCCCTCGATGAGCGTGGTCGCGTAGTCGTCGGGCGAGGGCTGTTCGGCGACCGCGGTGCGCTCGGCGTGCAGCGTCACCGGGTCGGCGTCGCGCAGAGCCGCCGCGTACAACACATCGACCGCGCGCTTTCGTGCTTTGCTGCGCGCGCCCACGTTAGGAGCTGACCCGGCCGAGGTAACGGCCGTCGCGGGTGTCCACCTTGACCTTCTCGCCGGTGGACAGGAACAGCGGCACCTGGATCTCGGCGCCGGTCTCCAGCGTGGCCGGCTTGGTGCCGCCCGTGGAGCGGTCGCCCTGCAGACCGGGGTCGGTCTGGGAGATCACGAGCTCGACCGAGGTCGGCAGCTCGATGAACAGCGGCGCACCCTCGTGGGTGGCGACCGTGGCCGTGTTGTTCTCCAGCAGGAACCGCGAGCTCTCGCCCACGACGTCGCCGTCGATGTAGGTCTGCTCGAAGGTCTCGCCGTCCATGAACACGAACTGCGTGCCGTCCTGGTACAGGTAGGTCATGTCGCGGCGGTCGACGGTGGCGGTGTCCACCTTGATGCCCGCGTTGAACGTCTTGTCGACGACCTTGCCGGTCAGGACGTGCTTGAGCTTGGTGCGCACGAACGCCGGACCCTTGCCGGGCTTGACGTGCTGGAACTCGACAACGCTCCAGAGCTGGCCCTCGAGGTTGAGCACCAGGCCGTTCTTCAGGTCGTTCGTGGATGCCACGGGGTCGTACTCTCCTGTACTCGCACGGATCGCCTACACGACGACAAGCTGTTTGGTCGTCAACGTGAGAAGTTCGGGATCGCCGTCCCGCACGACGAGCGTGTCCTCGATGCGGACGCCACCCCTGCCGGACAGGTACACGCCCGGTTCCACCGTGACGGCCATGCCGGCGGAAAGTGTACCTTCACCGGTCTTGGCCAGGGACGGTGCCTCGTGGATCTCGAGGCCGACGCCGTGGCCGAGACCGTGGAGGAACTCCTCACCGCGCCCCGCGTCCTCGACCACCGAGCGGGCGGCGGCGTCCACGGCGGACACCTCCGTGCCGATCCGCAGTGCCGCCCGGCCGGCCGCCTGCGAGGCCGCCACCAGGTCGTACAGCTCGCGCTGCCAGTCGGCCGGCTTGCCGATCACGAACGTACGGGTCATGTCCGAGTGGTAGCCGTCGACCAACGCGCCGAAGTCGAGTTTCACCAGGTCACCGGTGTGCAGCTCGGCGTCGGTCGGGCGGTGGTGCGGCACGGCCGAGTTGGCGCCCGTGGCGACGATCGACTCGAACGACGGGCCGTCGGCGCCGTGGTCGAGCATGCGGTCGGCCAGCTCGCGGGCCACCTGCCGCTCGGTGCGGCCCGGCCGCAGCCCGCCGTGCCTGAGCAGGTCGGCGAGTGCCCGGTCGGCCGCCGCGCACGCCATCCGCAGCGCCTCGATCTCCGCGTCGTCCTTCACGATCCGCAGTCGCTCGACCAGTCCGGGCGCGCGGGTCAGCTCGACCTTCCCGGTCGCCTCGGTGATCATGTCCAGCTCGTCGACCGTGATCCGGTGGCTCTCGAAGCCGACGCGGCCGAACTTCGCCGCGCGGGTGCCGACCAGCTCCGCCAGGTCGTGCAGCGTCGGCCGGGAGATCAGGTGCTCGAGGTCGGGCACCTGACGCGCCGACTGGGTCAGGTAGCGGCCGTCCGTGCCGAACACGGAGGTGGCGTCGTCGGTGGCGTGGACCACGAGGACGGCGTTCGAGCCGGTGAACCCGGTCAGGTAGCGGACGTTGCGCAGGTCGGCCACCAGCAGGGCGTCCAGGTCGCGCTCGCGCAGGTGGGCGCGCAGCGCCTCGCGGCGGCGTACGTGGGTCTCGGGCATGGCCAGAGCTTAGGCTGTGGCTATGGCTTCCCCGAGTTCCTGGCTGCTGCGCGGAGCGGTGCTGGCCGTGGTGCACGCCGCGGCCGAGACGGTGCGGGCCGACTTCGGGGTGCACAATCCGACGTCCCGGACGGTGTTCGAGGCGATCATGCTGGGCGTCCTGGTGGCGGTGGCCGCCTGTTGGGCCGCCGTCGACACGTGGCAGAACCTCGACCAGCGCGGCCGGGTGTGGCTGATCAGCTCCCTGATCGCCGGCTGGGGCGCGGCCGTGCTGGGCGTGATCGGCAAGTCGATCTTCGTGGACCAGACCGGGGTGAGCGAACTCGGCACGGCACTGACGGGCGGCGCGGCGTTCACCGCGCTGCTGGTGCTGGTCCCCGCGGGAATCGGCATGCTGGCCGGCCGGTGGATCCGCGCACCGGGCCGACACGCGACGGTCTCCGAGGAGGACTCCGAGGATCAGCGCGGTGGACCGAAGAGGTCGACCCCGCGTTCGTAGTCGTCCCACTCGGCGACCGTCATCGGGCGGGGGTCCGACGAGTTGAGCGACGCCACCTCCGAAGAACCGACCGGCCACAGGCGGTCGTCCACCACGAACGCCACGCCGCGGCCCGGTGCCTCCCTGGCCTGCACGCGGGGGCCGATGTGGGCCGCCACCTCCAGGTGGTCGAGCACCGGGAGCCGCTCGTCGAGGATGCGCAGCGCCAGGCGTTCGGCCACCGAGCGGCGCTCGATCCGCACCACCTGGCCGCCGACCACCAGGTCGATCGTGCGTTGCGGGGACGGCATGGCGAACCCGTTGAGCGCCATCACCGCGCGGCCCGGGTCGCTACACGCGTCGAAGCCGCCGACGTCCAGCCCGAAGTGCATGAGGTTCGACGGCCCGGCCGGGGCCTCCCAGGTGGCGCGCACCAGGTCGATGGGGACCTTGCCGCACGGGTTGTCGATCGCCGCGGGCGCGTGCCCGTCGGCGCGGCGCACCAGGCCGGGGCCCTCGCGCCACGGGCCGGGCACGAGCAGCGGCTGGTACGGGGTCGTGCGGAAGTCCCAGTCCCAGAAGGTGATGGTGGTGCCGTCTCGGGTCTCGTGGGCGATGGCGAACGCGGCGAGCGCGTCCACCCACATCCAGTCGGCGCTGAACGCGTCCACCACCGACCGCGACCGGGACTTGGTGTCGTCCACCGCTTCGAAGCCGTTCGGCGTGAGTGCCTCGACGTCGCGGCCGAACGCCGGATCGGGTGAGCGGAGTACGAACTGGCCGGCGCCGTTGTGGCCGGAGGCCTGGCCGGTGGTGTCGGTGAACATCAGGTAGAAGCGGCCGGCCACGTGCAGTGCGGCCGGCTGACCGGCGCCGTAGGTGTTGGCGCGCCCCACGTTCCGCGACGCGGTGACCAGCGGGTTGCCGCCGTTCGCGCGGGTCCACACGCGACCGTCGGGGCTGGTGGCGAGGCCGATGCCGTTGCCGTGGGCGTGATCGCCGGCCGCGCCCGTGTAGTACATGTGGTAGGTCCCGCCGACCTTGATCACCGACGGGTCGCAGGTGTGCATCGCGTCGAACCTGCCGCCGCTGCCGGAGAACACGGGTGTCGCGGCGCTGCCGTCCGGGCCCGTGAACGGGCCGTGGATCGACGTCGACTCGCTCAGCAGGATGTCGTCACCCGGCGGGTTCGCGATGCCCAACTGGCTGCACCACCACATGCGGTAGCGGCCGCCGTCGAGCAGGAGGGTGGGCGCGTAGTTGTACGGGGCGTCGCGCTTGCCGGAGGCGATCACGCCGGGGCTCTGGCGGGGGGCGCTCGGTTGGAGGGCGACCGGTTCGGGGGCCGGTTGGGCGGCGGGGGCCGGTGTGGTGGTGGGGATCTTGGGCAGTTCTTTGGCGGGGGCGGCCTGGCTGGCCGTGCATCCGGCCGTCAGAACCACCCCGACGAGTGTCACTGAGAGTCGTCTTCGACGGTGCGTGACGCGCATCGTGGAAGCGACCTCCATCAGTTGCCCCGGACTGACCCCCGATCAGTGTAGAGATCACACGGTGTGTGCGGGACAACCCGATCAGGAAGTGGCCAACCAGCGCAGCGCGAGGACGTAGCCCTGGACGCCCAGCCCCACGATGACGCCCGTCGCCACGGCCGAGAGGTAGCTGTGGTGGCGGAACTCCTCACGCTTGTGGACGTTGGAGATGTGCACCTCGAGGAGCGGCGCGGTCAACTGGGAGCAGGCGTCGCGCACGGCGATCGAGTAGTGGGTCCAGGCGCCGGCGTTGAGCACCACGGCGTGGCCGTGTTCGGCGGCCTCGTGGAGCCAGCCGAGCATCTCGCCCTCGTGGTCGGTCTGGCGCACCTCGACGGTCAGGCCCAGCTCGTCGCCGGCCTTCTCGCAGAGTTCGACCAGGTCGGCATAGGTGGTGGCGCCGTAGATGTCGGGCTCGCGCGTGCCCAGCCTGCCGAGGTTGGGGCCGTTGAGCACCCACACGTTCATCCTGGTCCTCCCTGACTGGTGATCGACTGGATCAGCGTAGCCAGCCCGGCTTTCGCTCTCTCGACGCCGACCTCGTCGCGCAGGGCCAGGCGCTGGTCGGCGGCGAGCGGGGCGAGCAACGCGTGGGCGAGGAAGTCGGCGTCCTCGACCTGGGCCTCTCGCAGGAGAACCGCGACGTGCCGGTGCCAGAGCCGGTACGCGCCGATCTCGTAGCGGGCGCCGGGCCGCGCGGTCTCGGACATGTGGACGAGGTCGAGGTTCTCGTCGAGGAAGTCGAGGTAGGCGTGGAGGAAGGCTTTCAGTCGCGCTCCTGGCTCGGCGCCGGGCCCCAGCGGCGGCGGCCCGGTGAGGATGCCGGCCTGGAGTACGCGCTCCCGTTCGTCGAGCAGCGCGACCGCGAGCCCGGCCTTGTCGCCGAAGCGGCGGAAGAGCGTGCCCTTGCCGACTTTCGCCTCGGCCGCGACCTGGTCCATGGACACGGCGCCGACGCCGTGCTCCCGAAAGAGTTTCTCCGCCGCCTCGAGTACCCGGGCGCGGTTGCGAGCGGCGTCGGCCCGTTCCTTGCGCTCCGGCGCCCCGATGGAATAAACGGACTGCGGTCCGCTGTTGTCGCTCATGCCCATACGGACTCTAGTCCAGTTAAGGAGTGGTCATGACCGAGTTGATCGACCGAGCGGCCCTGCGAACCGCCATCGAGGCAGGCACCGTCACCGTGGTGGACGCCCTGGGCGAGCACTACTGGGCGAAGCAACACCTGCCGGGCGCGGTCCCTCTGGTGGCCGACGACGTGCCCACTTTGGCGGCGACTGTCCTGCCGGACAAGGCGGCGGCGATCGTGACGTACTGCTCGAACCCGGCGTGCGGAAACAGCCAGGCGGTGGCGTCGAAACTGGAGGCCCTCGGCTACTCGAACGTGCGCAAGTACCGCGAGGGCATCGAGGACTGGATGAGCGCGGGCCTGCCCACCGAGTCGGCGTAGGCCGGAGATCACGGGTTGCTGGCCGCGACCGCCGCGTAGGCCGTGGCCAGCAGTTCGGGATCCGGGTTCTCCAGGCGGCCTGGTGTGGCCAGAGCGTCCAGGACCACGAAGCGCAGGCGGCCGGCGCGGGTCTTCTTGTCGCCGGCCATGGTGGCGGTCAGGTCGGACAGGGCGTCCGGGTCGTACGTGGTCGGTAGGCCGATCGACTCCAGGACGGTGCGGTGGCGGGCCACCGTGGCGTCGTCCAGGCGGCCGGCCGCGCGGGCCAGTTCGGCCGCGAACACCAGGCCCACGCTCACCGCGGCGCCGTGGCGCCACGTGTAGTTCTCGCGGCGCTCGATGGCGTGGGCCAGGGTGTGACCGTAATTGAGGATCTCGCGGAGGTCGGACTCGCGGAGGTCGGCGGCCACCACGTCGGCCTTCACCTGGATCTTGCGTTGGACCAGCTCCGGGAGGACGTCGCCGTCCGGGTCCAGTGCGGCCTTGGGGTCGGCCTCCACCAGGTCCAGGATCTTCGGGTCGGCGATGAAGCCGCCCTTGATCACCTCGGCCATTCCCGCCGCCACGTCGTCGGCCGGGAGGGTGCGCAGGGTGGTCAGGTCGGCGATGACCGCGGCCGGTTCGTGGAAGGCGCCCACCAGGTTCTTGCCCGCGTCGATGTTGATGCCGGTCTTGCCGCCCACGGCCGCGTCCACCATGCCCAGCAACGTGGTGGGGACGTTGATCAGGCGGACCCCGCGCAGCCAGGTCGCCGCCACGAAGCCACCCAGGTCGGTCACCGCGCCGCCGCCCACCGCGACCACGGTGCCCGTGCGGTCCAGGCCCATGGCGGCCAGCTCGTCCCAGCAGTCGCCCGCCACGGTCAGGGTCTTGCCGGCTTCGGCGTCGGGGATGGCGATCAGGTGCGCGTCGACACCCGCGGCCCGCAGGCGCTGCTGGTGTGCTTCCGCGGTGGCGACCAGCGTCGGCGGGTGGACGATCGCGACCTTCGGCGTGTCCCCCACGGCCGCCACCAGATCGTCGGCCAGATCCCGCCCGATCACCACGTCGTACGGCCGGCTCGTCGCCACCCGAATGCGTTCCACCACCGCACACTCCTCCTGCCTCGGTATGTCTCGGTCTGCCTCGGCCAACGGGGGTGAGCATGGCAGGGCTCAGCCGCGGATGCCGAGGCGGGCGAGCCAGGAGAACGTGGCCCGGTAGAAGGTTCCGGCATGGGTGCCCGTGTTGAGTGAGTGCCCGGCGCCGTCGATGATCCTGTCGGTCGTGGACGCGGCCGGGTCGGTGCGGCAGTCCCCCGTGTCGCCGCACGCGATGAGGTCGAAGCGGCCCAGGACGTACAGCGTGGGCACCGTGGTGGCCGCCCGCCGCTCCGGAGGTCCTTGCACGGCACGGAGTTCGGCCATCGCGACCGTGTCCTTCAGCTTCTCCTCGTAGGGAACGATCGCCGGGTCGTACTCGCCGCCGTCGAGGAACATGCCGGCCCGCGTGCCCGGGATCGACGTGAGGTAGCCGGGTGGGAGGCCGGCGTCGGCGAACTGGGGATCCTGCTCCGCCGGGTGGAACGTGGGCTCCGGCCGCTTCGTCTCGGACCGGTCTGTTCCCCGGTCGGCCGCGAGGCCGCTGATGATCACGGCGTCGACCCCGCCGCGGGCGGCCGCGTGTTCGGCGGTGATCCCGCCCATGGAGTGTCCGTTGAGGACGATCGTGCGGAACCTGGCGTCCATGAGCCGCACGATCTGGTGGGTGACGTAACCGTGGACGGCGAAGTCGAGCCCGTTCGGGTCGGGGTGGTCGCTGCGCCCGTAGCCGAGCCGGTCGAGATTGAGGGTGGCGAACCCCTGACGGGTGGCCTGCTCGACGTAGGAGTAGCGGCGGGGCTGGAAGGGCCAGTCCCAGTAGGCGTGGTCGTAGGTGCCGCCGTGGAGGAGGATCTGCAGCGGGGTGCGGGAAGTGACGCGTCCACGCGTGCACAACTCGCCGTAGACCTGATGCTCCGCCGGACTGTCCTCGGTCATGGCGACCGTGAACTCGTAGCCGCGGCAGGGCGTGCCGCCCGCCGCCCGCGACGGGCCGAGATCCACGACCCGGCCCCCGACGCCGCGCGAATCCGCCGCACCCGCGCTGGCGTGAGCGCCGCCAGAACCCGGCCCGCCCCCACCGGGCGAATCCGCCGCACCGGCAGCCGCCGAATCCGCCGCGCCCGAACCCGCCGCGCCAGCAGCCGCCGAACCCGCGCCCGCCGAATTCGCCGCGCCAGCACCGGGCAAATCCGCCGCGCCCGCGCTGGTGTGGGCGCCGCCAGCGAGCGCGGGAGCCGCGGCGGTGACGGCCGCGCCGACCACCGCCACCGTTGCCAGCGCCGTTCGCCAGCGGCGGGGTCGCCGCGGCGTCCGGACTTCGCGCAGGCTGCGGACCCGCCCGTCGCCCGCGCGCCGACGTGCCCCACTGGGAGGAGGGTCGTGCCGCCCATTTTTCGCGCCTGTGCCTGCGCCGCTGTTGTTCATCGTGACCTCCTTGATCGTTGGGGGTCACGATGTCGTGGCGGGCGGGGTCGGCACATCCGCGCGGAGCGGACACCGCGGGGTACCGCTCCGGGAGACAGCGGACGGAGTTCAGTCCTCCCAGGTCACCTCCGTACGGCCGGTGTGCCCTCGCGACAGCGCCACCAGGTCGGCCTGGTCCTCGGTCGCCTTGCGTTGCTTGGCCGTGAGCTTGCGGTGCGCGGTGACGGTGAGGCGCAGGGTGCGGCCGGCCTGGCGGGCGCGCCAGGTGCCCGCGATGTCGGCGTCGATGACGACCGTGCCGGGGCTGCCCAGCGCACGCCACACGTCCTTGGCCAGGTCGCGGTCCGGGGCCAGGAACGGGCGGCTGCCCAGACCCAGCGCGTCGCGCGGTGGGAGTAACAGCGCTGGTGGCGGGTCGGGTGGGTTGCGCATCGCCTCGACCGAGTCCGCGTGGACGGTGTGGGGAGTGCCGTCCACCCGGACCTCCGTGAGTTCGTCCTCCAGGACCTGCCAGGCCGGGCGGAGCCAGGCGGGTGGCGCGGTGACCGAGCGGGTGTCGAGCCGGAGCACCAGATCGCCGAGCTTCGCCGGAGCGGCCAGGCGCATGGTGGTGCGGAGGAACTCGACCAGCGCGGCGGCGTCACCGCCCAGCTCGGGGACATCCGGGCCGAGGCGGAACTGGAGCTTGCGGCCCTCGTGGGGCACCAGTTCGATGCCCGCGTACAGCGTGGCCAGCCGGAACAGGCCGTCGGCCACGTGGTGGACGCCGCAGCCCTCGCACCACGGTCGGGCGATCTCGGGCACGCGGGGGCTGACCGCGCCGGACAGTTCGCCCTTGGTGGCCGTGTCGCCGGGGAACGCCGCGCGCATCTCGCCGACCACCACTTCCAGCAGCCGGGGGCCGTCCTCGCCGGAGTCGATCAGCGTGTCGCCGTAGCCACCCAGGTAGGCGCGCAGCATGTCGTTGTCGCGCGGCCACAGCGCCGCGCGGATCAGCGGGAGGTCGGCGCGTCGGTGCAGGTGCGGCGAACCGCGGACGGTCAACGCCAGCGCCAGGTCATCGAGGTCGGCGGCGTCGCTTCGGTTGCGTAAGCCGAGCAGCGCCGAGCCGGCCGGGGTGTCCTGCAGTCCCAGCGTCAGAACGTCGAGGTCGGCGAGATCGGTGCCGCCGTGGAGGCCCTGTACCCACGCGCGGTGGGCGAGCACGCCGGCCCGGTCGAGGTCGATGGCCATGGGTACTTCATAGCGGTCGGCACCGACAGTTTCTCGTCAGTCGGTCGCCACGGGGAGGCTGTCCAGCACGTCGGCCAGTACCTCGGCCGGGGTGCGGCCGCTGGTCGGCACGGTCGTGACCGACACCGCCTCGTAGACCGGGCGACGGGTGTTCAGCAGCTCGCGCAGGTGGGCGCGCGGGTTGGGCAGCAGCCACGGGTGCAGCGGGACCAGGCCCTCGCGCTTGAGGAGCTGCTCGAGGTCCACGTCCAGGAAGACCACATGGAACGGCTTCAGCAGCTCGGGCACACCCGGGGCGGTGGGGGTGCCGCCGCCGAGGGACAGGACGCCGGTGTGGGTCGGGAGCAGCGCGGCCAGCAGGTCGCGTTCCGACTCCTGGAACTTCTCGCGACCCAACTGGACCACGAGTTCACCGGCGGGGATGCCGTGGGCGCGTTCGATGTCGTCGTCGAAGTCGCGGAACTCGACGCCCAGCCGGTCGGCCGCCAGCCGGCCGACCGTGCTCTTACCGGAGCCGGGCGGGCCGACGAGGATCAACACCGGTCCGTTGGACACCGCGTTCACCACCGCTCCTGCAGGGCCTTGAGGTAGGACTCGGCGTTGCGGCGGGTCTCGGGCATCGAGTCGCCGCCGAACTTCTCCAGCGCGGCCTCGGCGAGCACCAGTCCCACGACCGACTCCAATACCACGCCGGCCCGCGGCACCGCGCACACGTCGGAGCGCTGGTGGATCGCGACGGCGGGTTCCTTGGTCGCGGTGTCGATTGTGGACAGTGCACGGGGGACGGTCGAGATCGGCTTCATGGCGACCCTCGCGCGCAGCGGCTCGCCGTTGGTGATGCCGCCCTCGAGCCCGCCGGCGCGGTTGGACCGTCGGCTCACGCCGTTGACGGCACCTGCTTCGGCGAGGTCGATCTCGTCGTGGGCCTTGCTGCCCCAGCGGCGGGCGGTGGTGAAGCCGTCGCCGATCTCGACGCCCTTCATGGCCTGGACGCCCATGAGCGCGGCGGCGAGGCGTGCGTCGAGGCGCCGGTCCCAGTGGACATGCGAGCCGAGGCCCGGCGGCAGCCCGTAGACGATCACCTCGATGACGCCACCCACCGTGTCACCGGCGGCCTTGACGGCCTCGACCTCGGCGACCATCGCCTCGGTGCCGGCCGGGTCGAATGCGCGGACGGGACTCTCGTCGATGGCCTTGAGATCACTCGGCCCGGGCAGCGGGCCTTCGGGTGCGTCCGCGCCGCCGATCGAGACGACGTGGCTGATCACCTCGACACCCAGCAGCTGACGCAGGAACGAGCGCGCGACCGTGCCGAGTGCCGTGCGAGCGGCGGTCTCACGGGCACTGGCACGTTCGAGGACCGGGCGGGCGTCGTCGAAGCCGAACTTCTGCATGCCGGCGAGGTCGGCGTGACCGGGACGCGGGCGCGTGAGCGGCTCGTTGCGGGCGAGGCCGGCCAACTCGGCCGGGTCGACCGGGTCGGGAGACATGACCTTCTCCCACTTGGGCCACTCGGCGTTGTCGATCCGCACCGCCACCGGTCCGCCCTGGGTCAGCCCATGGCGGACTCCCCCGAGGAACTCGACGCGGTCGGTCTCGAAGCCCATGCGGGGGCTACGCCCGAGCCCGAGCCGCCGGCGAGCGAGCTGCTCGTCCAGTTCGGCCGTGGTGATCTCGACCCCGGCGACCATGCCCTCGAGCACGGCGACCAGTGCCGGTCCGTGCGATTCCCCAGCGGTGATCCAACGCAACACCCGCTGATCCTGTCATGCCGCGCTGGTGGGCCACGACCGCACCGGTCACTTGTCGTCCGGTCGGGGTGTGGTTGTCGTGTAGTGCCTCCTTCCTGGTGGTTCTTCTTCGTGGTGGCCTTCCGGTGGCGTCTTGTCACTCGGCCGGGATTCCACATGTCGGAACACGCGTCTCGAGGTACGAACCGGCGGCCGCGTTGTCACAGCAGGTGCCACGGCTCCCGACGGGCCGTCCGCTGCCGGGGTCTGCGTGCCGCCTGCTGCTCCGCCGAGCGAACGAGTTCGCCAAGCTGCCCGGTTCGCCGGGTTGTCGGGCCGGGTTCGCCAGGCGATCGGGACCGCCGAGTGATCGGGTCGGTCGGGGTTGATGCGCGGATCGGCGCGTGGGAGCCGGTCAGGGTGGGATCGTCGGGCCGGGGAACGTCGTCAGGAGGAACGTGGCCGCCAGGAGGCCTGGGCCGTGGGGGATGCCCGCGTGCCAGCGGGTTCTTGTTCGTTTGGGGGCCAGGGCCTGGAGGGTGAGCGTCAGGACGGCCGCCAGGGTGGTGCCCACCAGGACCGCCGGCCAGCCGACGGCGCCCAGGGCCGCGCCCACCGTGCCGGACAGTGTGACGTCGCCGCCGCCCATGGCCAGTGGGCGGACCAGGCGGATGGCCGCGTACAGGCAGTACAGGACCAGCGCGCCCAGGGTCGCGCTTGCCGCCAGTTGCCATGTCGTCTGGCTTGCCGCCAACGCCACGGCCACGGCCAGTACCGGGTAGGCCGGGAGAGTCAGCGCGTTCGGTAGGCGGCTGTGTCGTAGGTCGGTCGCTACCAGAAGGACGCCGAACCATGCCACCGTGGCCGGGACCGGGAGCCACCACCACGGTAAAGAGCCCGTCTCGAATCGCCAGGCCACTACCGACCACAGCGCACCCACGCCGCCCGTGCACCATCCCATGTGGACGGTCGCGCCTCGGCGGAGTGTGCGCAGTACGCGATGACCCACCACGCCTGCCAGGACACCTGCTGTGAGACCTACGAAGAAACCCATGGGTCCACCGTGGACCTGCGACCGAGAGCCCCGCAAGGACTTGACCGAGCGAACGGTCCATTCGCTCGGTCTCGTGCCTCAGAGGGCCTTCGCGATGATCTCTTCGATGATCGCCGTCTTCGCGTCCGCGTAGTTCTGCACGAACTTCCAGTCCTTCTTGGACAGTTCGCGTTTCGTTGCGGCGTAACGGTCTCGGTCGTCGTCGTGGGTGCGCAGCCAGTCGCGGAAGGCCAGGATTCTCGCGATCTCCCCGGCCGCGTGCACGGGCGAGTACACATGCAGGTTCACGTCGTGTGGCTCGCCGCGGCGGTAGAGGAGCCGGTGCTCCATCTCCTCCGGCTCGCGGATCCGCAGCGTCAGACCCGCGGCTTCCAGTCGCGGCACATACGTGCTCTCGTCGGCCGAGTCGGATACCTGCAGCAGGATGTCGATGATCGGTTTGGCCGGGAGGCCCGGTACCGACGTCGAACCTGTGTGTTCCACGGACAGCGCGATGTCACCTATCGCGTCGGTGATCAGTGTGCGGTCCGCCGCGAACCAGGTCGGCCACGCCGGGTTGTAGTCCTCGATGACGACCTTCGCGGCGTACGGCTTCAGGTCCCCGATCGTCACGGCGCGCAGCTTGTCGTCCTCGGTCACAGCGGCAATTTTAGTATCCCGCCGGTCGCCTCGTGCAACGCGTCGCGCATGGCCTCGCGGGGTGCCGGCCGGCCGGTGAACTGTTCGACCTGGCCGAACGCCTGGTGCAGCAACATGTCCAGGCCGGTCGCCAGCGGACCGTTCCGCGCCTGCGCCAGCGGGGTCGGCCACGGGTGGTAGATCACGTCCAACACGTACGACGCCGACGCCAGCGCCGCCACGTGGGGTGCTATCGCCGCGGACGGCGCCGTGTTCACCAGCACGGTGGCCGACGCGACCGAGTCCAACGACGACAGCGACGCCCAGGGCACCAGGTCGACCGTGAGACCCAGCTTTTCCCCGCACCGCACCGCGTCCCGCGCACGTTCCGGCGCGCGCGCCACCACCGACACCGACGACAGACCCAGCTCGGCCAGACCCGCGATCGCCGCGCACGCCGTGCCGCCCGCACCGATCACCACGCCGGTCGCACCCGCCACCGGGACGTACCCGGCGGCCGCGCGCAGTGCCCCGACCACCCCGTCGACGTCCGTGCAGTCCGCGTGCCACTCCCCCGAACCCCGTGGCACCACCGTGTTCGCCGCCCCCACGGCCAGCGCGCGCGGGGTCGCCGTGGCGGCCAACTCGAGCGCCGCCCGCTTGCCGGGCATGGTGACCGACAGGCCCGCCCACGTCGAGTCCAACGACGCGACCAGCGCCGGCAGGGCAGCCGCGTCCGCCTCGATCCGGTCGTAGCTCCAGCCGGTCAGGCCCAACGCGCGGTAGGCCGCCCGGTGCAGGACCGGCGAGAGCGAATGAGCCACCGGTGAACCGACAACGGCGGCCCGAAACGCGGTAACCAAGTCAGTAGGCACCGCGTTCCTGGGCCAGGTCCACGTTCGTCTCGTGCTCGTCGTTGGTCGTGGCGAAGCACGACAGGCCGTTCGTCTCGCAGCGCACGAAGAACAGCCATGTGCCCTCCTCGGGCGCGACCGCCGCCGCGAGCGCCTCCTTGCTGGGCGAGGAGATCGGCGTGGGCGGCAGACCGGTGTTCTGGTAGGAGTTGTACGGTCCCGGCGTCTCACGGTCCTCGGAGTCCGTGCGGATGGTCGGCTCGTTCTGCACGTAGTTGATGGTGGAGTCGTACTGCAACTCCATGCCGTCCTTCAGCCGGTTGTACGTCACCCGCGAGACCTTGCCGAAGTCGATCTTGACGGCCTCACGTTCGATCAGGGACGCCATGGTCAGCACCTGGTAGGGCGTGTAGCCGGTCTCGGCCGCGGCGTCCGGCCAGCCGACCACCTGCAGCTGCGTGGCCGAATCGGTGACCAGCTGCTTCCACAGCTCCTCGGCGGAAGAACCCGGCCGCACGTCGTACACACCGGGCAGGACCAGTCCCTCGAGACGCCGGGCCGGTTCCGCGGCCGACGCGTTGGGGATCGCCCAGTCCGGCACGCCGAGTGCCGCCAGATCGGCCGTGTCGGCCACGGCCTGCAGCTCCTCGACCGGGACACAGGTGCTCTCGCCGTTCAGGTCGGTGCACGACGCGGCCGCCAACCGGTTGACCACGCCCGGTTCGACTGTGCCGTCGGTCTTCGTGATGTCGTGCATCGTGCTGCCCGGCGGGATCTGGATGTTGCCGACCCGCGACTCCGGGTCGAGGATCCTCTTCACCGCCTCGGCGCCGGACGCCTCGGTCTTCATCACGTAGTAGCCAGGATGGATGCCGACCATCCGCTTGTCGGACTCCGCGGCGCTCACGAACGCGGCGGAACTGGCCACCACTCCGGCGTCGGCGAGAGTGGCCGCGATGTCGCCGGTGGAGTTGCCCGCCTCCACCCGCACCACGACGTCTTCCTTGCCGGCACCGGAGTAGTCGTCATCGCTGCTGAAGATCTGCCCGGCGACGTAGACGACAACGGCCGCGATCAGCAGCAGCACCACGGCCATGACCGCCCACAGCGCCGTCCGACGCTTCTTGGGCTTACTCGCCGGTCTGCGGACGGGTCTGCGCCGCTCGGTCGGCTGATCGGAGAAGAGGTCCAGTTCTTCGTTGCTCATCGATCCTGCGCCTCCGGGGGCGTGCCCTGGGCCCGCCCGTCCAGCCAGGCCTGCAAAATCTCGACGGCCGCCGCCTGGTCGACCACCGCCCGCTGTCGCTTGCCGCGAACACCGCGATCGCTGAGCATGCGGGTGGCGCTGACCGTGGTCAACCTTTCGTCGGCCAGCCGGACCGGAACCGGTCGGACGCGACGAGCGAGTCGTCGGGCGTACGACGACGCGATGGCCGCCGCCTTGCCGTGACGCGCGGCGAGCGTCCTGGGTAAACCGACCACCACTTCGACCACCTCGTGCTCCGCGACGAGCTCGGCCAGGCGGTCCAGATCGCTGTCCGAGCGTTCGTCGCGAGACAGCGTAACGAGTGGCGTGGCGAGGACGGGACCGGGATCACTCAGTGCGACCCCGACCCTCACAGATCCGACATCCACCCCAAGCCTGCGGCCGGGCCCCGGATCGTCGGGGCCCGGCCGATCAGGCTCGGTCACGTGGTGACCTCGAGGATCGCCTTGCGCAGTTCGGACACCGCCTCCGGCACGCCGGCCGGGTTGGTGCCGCCGCCCTGCGCGAGGTCGGGCTTGCCGCCACCGCGACCGCCGATGGCGGGGCCGAACGCCGGCACCAGCTTGCCCGCCGCGATACCCGCGTCGCGCGCCGCCGAGGTGGTCGCCACCACGAAGCTGACCTTCTCGCCGTCGGCCGAGAACAGCGCCACGACACCGGGCCGCGCGCCGAGCCGGTTGCGGACCTCCGACGCGAGCGAGCGCAGGTCGTTGCCGCCGATGCCGTCGGGCACCGCGAGCGCCACGAGCGCCGTGCCGCCGATGTCCTCCGCCTGGTCGGCGATGCTGCCCGCGGACGACAGCAGCTGCGCGCCACGCATCCGCTCCAGCTCCTTCTCCGCCACCCGCAGCCTTTCGACCAACGCCTCGACCCGGCCGGGGACCTCCGCGTCGGGCACCTTCAGCATGGCCGCCACGTTCTGCACGAGCGCCCGCTCGGTCGCCAGGAACCGCATCGCGTCCATGCCGACGTAGGCCTCGATGCGTCGGACGCCGGAGCCGATCGACGACTCGCCGATCAGCGTGACCGGGCCGATCTGCGACGAGTGCTCCACGTGGGTGCCACCGCACAGCTCGCGCGACCACTCGCCGCCGATCTCGATGACGCGGACCGTCTCGTCGTAGGTCTCGCCGAACAGCGCGAGCGCGCCGAGTTCCCGCGCGCCGGGAATCGTCGTGTGGATCGCCCGGACCGGCAGGTCCTTGCGCACCGCGAGGTTCGAGACCTCCTCGATCTCGCTGCGCGTCTCGGGCGAGAGCCCGCCGCCCCACGCGAAGTCGAGCCGCAGGTAGCCGGGCTTGTTGTACGAACCGCTCTGCAGCGCCGACGGGCCGAGCACCTGGCGCAGCGCCGCGTGCACCACGTGGGTGCCGGAGTGGCCCTGGCGCGCGCCGATCCGCCACTCGGGGTCGACCTGCGCCTCGACGTGGAGGCCCTCGGCCACCTCGCCCTGGCGGACGCGGACCTGGTGGACCCACAGCTTGCGGTTGATCTTCTGGACGTCGAGGACCTCCAGCTCGACGCCGGGACCGGAGATGGTGCCCGCGTCGCTGTCCTGGCCGCCGGACTCCGCGTACAGCGGCGTGCGGTCGAGCACGACCTCGACGATCTCGCCCTCGCCCGCCGACGTGACGCGCTTGCCGTCGCGGATGATGCCGCGGATGTTCGCCTCGCTCGCCAGCTCGGTGTAGCCGGTGAACTCGGTGGGCCCCTGCTCCAGCAGGTCGCGGTAGAGCGTGGGGTCGCCGTGGCCGGTCTTGCGCGACGCCGCGTCCGCCTTGGCCCGCGCCCGCTGCTGGGCCATCAGCTCGCGGAACCCGTCCTCGTCGACCTTGAGGCCCTGCTCGGACGCCATTTCCAGCGTCAGGTCGATGGGGAACCCGTAGGTGTCGTGGAGCTGGAACGCCTTGGCGCCGGGCAGCATCGCGCGACCCTCGGACTTCACCTGCTCCGCCGCCATGTCGAACATGCGCGAGCCGCTGGACAGCGTGGTGAGGAAGGTTTCCTCCTCCTTGCGCACCACCGACTCGATGCGCGCGAAGTCGGCCACCAGGTCGGGGTAGGCCTCGCCCATGGTGTCGCGCACGACCGCCGCGAACTCCGGCAGGACCGGCTCGTTGACGCCGAGCAGCCGCACCGAGCGGACGATGCGGCGCAGCAGCCGCCGCAGCACGTAGCCGCGCGCCTCGTTGCCGGGGGTCACGCCGTCGCCGATCAGCATCACGCCGCTGCGCGCGTGGTCGGCGATCACGCGGAAGCGGACGTCGTCGATCGGGTTGCCGCCGTAGCGCCGACCCGACATCTCCTCGGCCTTGGTGATCACCGGGCGGACGAGGTCGGTCTCGTAGACGTTCTCCACGTCCTGGAGCAGGAACGCGACGCGCTCGACGCCCATGCCGGTGTCGATGTTCTTGGCCGGCAGCTCACCGACCGGCGGGTGGCCGAGCTTCGGGGACAGCTCGCCGCGCTCGTCCTGCATGAAGACGAGGTTCCAGATCTCGAGGTAGCGGTCCTCATCAACAACGGGTCCACCGGGCCGGCCGAATGCCTCGCCGCGGTCGTAGTAGATCTCCGAGCATGGACCGCCGGGTCCGGGCACGCCCATGTCCCAGTAGTTGTCCTTGCCGTCGCGGCGCTGGATCCGCTCGTCGGGCAGGCCGGAGATCTTGCGCCACAGCTCGATGGCCTCGTCGTCGGTCTCGTAGACCGTGACCCAGATGCGGTCGGGGTCGAAGCCGTAGCCGCCGTCGGACTGGCTGCCCGTGACCAGTTGCCAGGCGTGCTCGATCGCGCCCGCCTTGAAGTAGTCGCCGAAGCTGAAGTTGCCCGCCATCTGGAAGAACGTGTTGTGGCGGGTGGTCTTGCCGACCTCGTCGATGTCGCCGGTGCGCACGCACTTCTGCACGCTGGTGGCGCGCGGGTACGGCGCGGGTTCCTCGCCCAGGAAGTACGGCTTGAACTGGACCATGCCCGCGTTGACGAACAACAGGTTCGGGTCGTCCAGGATCAGCGAGGCACTGGGCACCAGGGTGTGGCCGGCGTTGGTGAAGTGGTCGAGAAATCGCTTACGGATCTCGTGTGTCTGCACGGTGTGTCCTCAAAGGAGAGAGAGTCGACGGGTGTCCAGCCTCGGCGGACAGCCCCGCGCCGCGGGCGCGGTTCAGCTGCCCGCCCGGCGAGCTCGCGCGTCGGAGGGCCGGCTCGGCCGCCGCTCGTCGCGCGCACTGTCACGAGCGCCGAGGGCGTGGCGGGCCACCGGGCTGACACCCGACCGCTGCTCGACCACGTCCGACAACTCCTCTTCCCGTTCGACCATGCCCGCACGCACGTCGGCCCCGAAGGAACCGATGGCGCCCGCGAGTTCACGCATGGCCTCGCCCAGGTTGCCGGCCAACCCCGCCGGGGTGGCCGCACGGGCGGTCTCCTTGGCTTTCTTCGTCAAGGCTACGCCGGTGGCGACGCCGAGCCCAAGCCAGAAAAGGCGACTCACGACGTCTCCTCGCAGGCTCGGATCCGCCGCTCGCGGTGACCCTGTGACATTGGTTCGCTCGCAAGCTCGCTCACGACTTGGCTCCCTTGCGCTTCCCGCGCCGGGCGTGCTTGCCGTCGGCGGCCGCCTTGACCTTGCGGCGGGCCTTCAGCGCCTTGCTCACGCCGTAGGAGAACGCGGCGGCCTTCACGAGCGGGCCGCCGAGCGTGGCGGTGAACACGGAGGTCAACGCCGAGACGTTGCCGGTGACGGCCTGGGTGTTCGCCGTGATGCCGTCGACCCGCTCGAGCTGGGAGTTGACGTGGTTCAGCGTGGTGTTGGCCTCGCTGAACAGCGGATCGGTGTTGGTGTGCGCCTTGCGGATCGCGATGGTCGCCTCGTCGAGAGTTCGCCCGAGCTTGATCAACGGGATCGCCAGCAGCAGTACGAGCAGCACGAATGCGCCGGCCGCGATCAGTGCGGCGACCTGCCCTGCTGACACGAGCCCTCCTTGGTGCGTGGTCCTGGGATGCGGGTCAGGCTACCGCGCTACCCCGACAGTGGCCTGTTCGGCTCACGGTCCCCGGTTCGGGCGTGTGTGGAGCGGGGTATTAGATCGCGCCGAGGAGCGCGGCGAACGCCGCCGCCGGCACGGCGAGGGTGGCGGCGTCGGGGTTCTTGGAGTCGCGCACGGCGACCGCGGGGCCGGCGAACGCGATCTCGACGCAGTTGCCGTTGTCGCCGTTGGCCGTGCTGCGGCTGCTCTTGCGCCAGGACAGCCCGGCGAGGTCCACTGTGGACACTGTGCTCGCCTCTTTCATGATGGTGCGGGCAACTCGCCGGCGTGTCGCTCGATCAGCGCCACCGAGTCCGCTGGGTTCAGCGCCTCGCCTCGGAGCGAGTCGAACACCAGTCTAGCCTCCCGGACCTCGGCCTCGTCCTCGATGTGCAGCGCGCCGGTCACGTACTCGTGGTAGAGCAGTTCCGGCTCGTCGGGCGTGGGGAAGCCCAGCAGGGTGAACCCGCCGTCCAGGGCGTTGGCCGAGCACTGTCGCTGGGGCAGCACGTGGAGGGTGACCGTGGGCAGCTCGGCCATCATGACCAGGTGGTCGAGCTGGGCCCGCAGCACCGCCGGGCCGCCGATCTCGCGGGTCAGGGCGGCCTCGTCGACGAGCGCGACCAGGTCGAGCGGGTCGTCCTCGCTGGTGAGCCGCCGCTGGCGGATGCGCCGCACGGCGATCTGGTTGTCCACCTGCTCGGCGCTCCGGCGGCGGTGCGCCTGACCGAACAACGCATGGATGTACGCCTCGGTGTGCAGCAGGCCGGGCAGGTGCATGCCCGGATAGGCCCAGACCCGATCCGCCTCGGTCTCCGCGTCGATGTAGCCCATGTCCCGCACGTCGTAGGCGGTGAACCAGCTCGGTTTGAGTGCGGCGCGGACGGCGTCGAGGAGATCGGGGTCGAAGCGGTCGTAGAGGTCCATCATCGACCGGACCAGGTGGACGCTGGCCCGGGTCTCGCCGCTCTCGACGCGGAACAGCGAGCTGCGGCTCAGGTCCAGCCTCGGCGCGGCGGCCTCCAGCGTCAGGCCGGTCGACTCGCGCAGGGCCCGCAGTCGCCGGCCGAGACGGCGCCGGCGAAACGGCGGCTTGGTGTGCGTGGTGGTCACGAACGGCCTTTCCTGGGGTGATGACTGTGCGTGTGCGCATCATCGCACCGGGAATTCCGGTTTCGGGGTTCTCGGGTGTGCGGCGCCGGCACGCCGCCCGGATCACCCGGCGAGACCAGCATGTCCGTCGAGGGCGCGCAGGGTCGTGTCGCGGTCGGTCCTCGGCAGCTCGGCAGGACCCGTTCGACACCCGCTTCGGCGAGGGTGGCGATGACGTCCTTGTCGGCGGGCGCGTTCATCACCGTGACCGGGAGGTCGCGACCGGCGCGGAGAGGTCGCCGTGCTCCCCGGGGAACGCTGGTCCGCTCCCCGGAACTAAGTGCTGGTCGCGGTCCGGCGAACGGTGCTGATGGTCACTGGTTAGTGACTGGGTGCCGTCACGGTGCCCCTGAGGCAGCCGATCTCTTCACCTGTCTCCTCGGATGGCTCGGCGCAGTTTGGGCAGGCGTTCGGCGAGCGCGCGTTCGGCGCCGCGCTGGGTGGGCTCGTAGTAGTCGCGGCCGACCAGGTCGTCGGGCGGGTACTGCTGTTCGAGCACGCCCTCCGGCACGTTGTGCGGGTAGCGGTAGCCGGTGGCGTTGCCGAGCTTCTTGGCGCCCGTGTAGTGGCCGTCGCGCAGGTGGGCCGGGACGGCGCCGACCGCGCCCTGGCGGACGTCGGACATGGCCTGGTTGATGGCCGTGGTGACGGCGTTCGACTTGGGCGCGGTGGCCAGGTGGATCGTGGCGTGCGCGAGGTTGAGCGTGCACTCGGGTAAGCCGATCAGCTGCACGGCCTGGGCGGCGGCCATGGCCGTCTGGAGTGCGGTGGGGTCGGCCATGCCGACGTCCTCGCTGGCGTGGATGACCAGGCGGCGGGCGATGAACCGGGGGTCCTCCCCCGCCTCGAGCATCCTGGCCAGGTAGTGGAGCGCCGCGTCGACGTCGGAGCCGCGGATCGACTTGATGAACGCGCTGGTCACGTCGTAGTGCTGGTCGCCCTGGCGGTCGTAGCGCACGGCCGCCTTGTCGACCGTGGACTCGACGGTGGGCAGGTCGACGACGCCGTCGTTGGTGGCGACGGCGGAGTCGGCGGCGGCTTCCAGGGCGGTGAGCGCCCGGCGCGCGTCGCCGCCGGCCAGGCGGACGATGTGGTCCTCGGCCTCCTGGTCGAGGGTGACCGTGTTGTTGAGGCCGCGCTCGTCGGCGATCGCGCGGTGGACGAGGTCGCGGACGTCGTCGTCGGTCAGCGAACGCAGCTGCAGCACCAGCGAACGGGACAGGAGCGGGGAGACGACCGAGAAGTACGGGTTCTCCGTGGTGGCCGCGACGAGCAGCACGATCCGGTCCTCGACGGCGCCGAGCAGCGCGTCCTGCTGGGTGCGGGAGAAGCGGTGGACCTCGTCGATGAACAGGACCGTGGACTCGCCGGAGTGGGTGAGCCGGCGGCGGGCCTCCTCGATGACCGCGCGGACCTCCTTGACGCCCGCGGACAGCGCCGACAGCGCCACGAAACGGCGGCCGATGGCGCTCGACACGAGCATGGCGAGCGTGGTCTTGCCGGTGCCGGGCGGGCCGTAGAGCATCAGCGAGGCCGCCGTCCCGCCCTCGACGAGGCGACGCAGCGGGGCGCCGGAACCGAGCAGGTGGTCCTGGCCGACGACCTCGTCGAGGTTGGCCGGCCGCATGCGCACGGCGAGCGGCGCGTTGGCGCTGACCCGCGCTTTCGCGCCGGGATGCTGTTCTGTTTCGGGGTTGTCGAACAGCTCCAGATTCTCCACGTGGCCGACGCTACCGGGCAGCACCGACAACCGTTACGATCGCCCTCGCGCGGCCGGGGCCGCGTCCCGTCCGCGGAAAGGGCCGAGCCCACCCTGATCTTGTGTTGTTCGCACCTTCTGCCCTGCCCGGTGCCCAGCGGACCTCGGGCGATGAGGGTAAGGAGGTTGCTGTGGAACTCCCCACGGCCGTCAGCCTGGAACAGCTGCGCAAACAGGCGAAGGACCTGCGGCGCGCCCGGTCGGTGAAGCTTTCCGAGGCGCAGTCGCTGGTGGCTCGCCAGTACGGGTTCCCGTCGTGGCCCCGGTTGCGTGCGTACGTCGATCGGGTGGCCACCGCCGGTGGGTCCTTGGAGCACGCGTTCGACCCTGATCCGTCGTACTACGGTTCCCGGGCTTCCGGGTTGCTGGAGTCGGCATCGGACGGGACACCGTCGGCCGTGGCCGCGTTCGCGCGGTGGTCGGCGCCGCTGACGCGCGACGGGGCGCGGTTGGTGGTGGCGCGCAACCACGGGTTCACGACGTGGGCGGCGCTGCGCCGGCACGTCGGTGACCTGTCGTCCGCGCCGTTCGCGCGGGCGTTCCGGGCGTTGTGGGCACAGGACATTCCGGCGCTGTCGGCGTTGCTGACGCAGTTCCCCGAGCTGGTGGCCGCGCGCGGCACGAACGGCAACGACCTGTTGGCGCTCGCGTCGGCGACGTGTGACGAGCGGTTGCTGGAGGTGCTGCTGTCGCGGGGTGCCGACGTGGCGCGCGGCAACGCACACGGGTGGACGGCGCTGCATCAGGCGGGGTATTCGAACCTGCCGCGGATGGCTTCGGTGTTGCTGGCTGCCGGTGCTCCTCCAGCGGTGTCCGCTCGGGGTGATGGCGGTACACCGCTGGTGGCGGCGTTGTTCTGGGGGAACGTGGAGGTCGCCGCGGTGCTGGCCGCCGCCTCGGTGACGCCGGTCAACCTGCGGGTGGCGGCCGGACTGGACGACGTGGCGATGATCTCTTCCCTGTCCGGCGGTGCGGCCGGTGCGCATCGGGGCTTCTACCGGCCGCACGGCGGTTTCCCGGCGTGGCGGCCTTCGTCGTCTTCGGCGGAGGTCCGCGACGAGGCACTGGCGTGGGCGGCCCGGTCGGACGCCGTGGCGGCGATCGACGCGCTGGTCGCTCGGGGTGCCTCTGTGGACGCGGACGTGTATCGCGGCACGGCGCTGACGTGGGCGGCGACGAAGGGCCGGGTCCGTGCGGTCCGCTCGCTCCTGTCACACGGGGCGACGGTCAACCTGCGCGGCACGTTCGGGGGCCCTTCGCATGGGTCCGGCACGACGGCGCTGCACCACGCGGCGGAGTCCGGGCAGGTGGAGGTGATGGAGGTGCTGTTGGCGGCGGGCGCGGACCCCACGCTGCGGGATGATCTCTACTCCGGGACGCCGGCCAGTTGGGCGGAACACAACGACCAGGTGGCGGCTGTCGAGTTGCTGCGTGAGTGGGGTTGAGCGGGTGGTCTCGCTCGGCTTCGCGCCGGGGTGCGCGAGCGGCAAACTCGGCGTACGCGAATGGCCAACTCGGCGTGCGTGAGTGCCGCCCAACTCGACCGGCCGGCTCGGCCGGCATGGTGAGCGGCCGACTCGGCGTACGCGAGTGGCCGACTCGGCGTGCCTGAGTGGCCGACTCGGCGCCCGAGTGGCCGACTGGGCGTACCTGAGTGGCCGACTCGGCGTCCCGAGTGGCCGACTCGGCGTGCCTGAGTGGCCGACTCGCGTACTCCGGCGGCCAACTCGACGAGTCTGAGCGGCCAGCGCCGCTGACCGGAGTGGTCATCTTGGCCGACCGGAACGACCATCTCGCGAGACCGGGTCGGCCACCACGCGACCGCAACCATCACCATGCGCGACCGGGTCGACCATCGCCGACCGCAACGGCCCATACGCGGCCGGAGTGGTCATCGTGCGCTACCGGATCGGTCATCATGCGCAACGGGGCCGGTCATCATGCGCGGCCGGAATGGTCATCGTGGCGACTGGGCAGGTCACCGCTGACCGGAGTGGTCACCATGGGCGACTGGAACGGTCATTGTGGGTGGTCGGAGTGGTTGTCGTGGGTGGGTGGGGTTGGGGTTAGCGGGGTCAGGGTTGGGCGTTTGGGGGTGCGGCCGGTGCCTGAGCTGATGCCTCGTAGGCGGCGGTTCAGCCAGGGGCCCAGGAACGTGCCCATCCACGTCAGTTCTGTGCGGACCGTGGTCAGTCGCGACGGTCTGGGCAGGGGTGGGAGGGGGACGGTCCAGGAGTCGTCCGCGTCCGGGAGTTGTAGGGCGTGGGCCAGGGACGCGGCGATCAGTTCGTGGCCCAGCGGGCTCGCGTGCAGGCGGTCCGCTGACCAGATTCTCGAGTCCGTGGTCACCGGGACCGTGAACGTTTCCACCACGCACACGCCATGGCGGGCCGCGGCCCGCCGGATCTGTTCGTTCAGCGCCACGACGCGTGGGACCAGTGGGCGGGCCAGCGGCGCGATCTGACCCACGTTCGGGAACGTCACCGTGCCCACCTGGGCGCCGGCGGCGGTCAGCGCCGCGAACATCTCCTCGAGGTGCCGGGCGACCGCGGCGGCGTCGAACTTCGTGCTGAGCACGTCGTTCACGCCGGCCACCACCGTCGCCACGTCTGGTTCCAGCGCCAGTGCGGCCGCCAACTGTTCCTCGTGGACCTCGCCCGCCAGCTTGCCCCGCACCGCGAGGTTCGCGTACAGCAGTGACGGGTTCAGCTCGGCCAGGCGTGTAGCCAGGCGGTCGGCGAAGCCCCGATAGCCCTGGACCTCGTCGCCGTCGCCCAGGCCCTCCGTCTGGCTGTCGCCAAGGGCCACGTAGCGGGAATACCGCGGCTCACTGATCGACACCACCCCCTCCGGTGATCGTTCGCAGGATATCCCGGCCGCTACGCTGCCCGCGTGGAGCAGGCAACCCGCATCCCCGAGGACGTCACGCTGGTCGTGCAGCCCGACCAGCGATCAGTGGTGCGCTCGGCGCTGCCGATGATCATCGTGTTCGGTGTCAGCGCCCTGATCGCGCTGTACGGCGCGTCCGTGACCACCTGGTTCGGCGTGTGGTCGATCGTGGCGCTGCTGTGTCTGGCCGGAGTGGCCATGGACCTCCTCACGTTGCGTTCCGAGATCAGCTTCGGACCGGCGTTCGCGGCCGACCGCCACCACGTGTGGCTCCGGGCCGGCGGCTACCTCCGGCCCGCGTCCGTGCGGCTGGGCTGGGCCGACGTCACGGCCGTGACGCTGCACACCTGGCACGGCCGGCGCAACACCTCCGCCCGCTACCTGCTGTTCAACGTGACCGACAAGGTCGGCCCCGAACTCAAGGGCGCGCTCAACGGCTCCCTCGACCGCCACATGCGCCGGTTGGCCAAGACCTTCGGCGCACCGCTGGCCGTGTCGGACAAGCACAAGACGACCACGCTGGACGAGGCCTACCGGGAGCTGCGCGAGCTGGGCCCGTCGAAGGTCAAGTTCACCCGCACCTGATCGTCCACAAAGGACGGATCACGGGCGGCCGACCGGACCGTCGGCCAACCAGTGGTCGAGATGACCCTCTCGTGGAATCCCATGGCCGGCACACTAGCCACGAGCACCGACAAAAAAGTTACGTGCGGAACGCCGGGTACAGCTGCAGCGCCGGCTCGTCCCCGAACCGGGTCCGCAGCGCCCGCCAGACCTGCGTCGCGTGCTCAGCCAGGGCGTCCGCGCCGCCGTTGTGCGCCGACTCCCCCAGCCGCCGCCACCGGTCGGACAGCACCATGGTGTCCGACGGCGTGTCCGCCAGGTTCGACGAGTGCCTCTGTGCGGCCTCCGGCCGGCTGAAGAACTGCCACGTGGTCAGCCACACCCAGAACAGCTGGGCGTCGAGCAGCCGGGGCAGCAGCACGCTGTCGTCGTCGAGATCCGGCCACACCACCCGCACCTCGGCCCGCCAGCCGGCGACCATCGCGTCGGTCATCCCGGCCGGCAGCGCGAACGGGCACCAGCAAGACGGGAACGGCACCCGCAGGAAGGCCGCGTCGAAGATGGCGTTGCGCACGCAGCCGCCCTCGAGGTCGAGGAACCGCACGCCGCGCGGGGTGATCAGGTTGTTGTCCGGACACGAGTCCGACGGGCTGAACGCCCGGTGCCGGCCCGTGTCGAGCAGCGATCGGCTCCGCTGCGCGCACTCCCGCACCGCGGCACCGGTGGCGATCCCGAGTTCGGCCTCGATCACCGACGGCAGGTCGTTCAGCGCGGTCGCGCCGTCGATCGCCAGTGGATCCTTGAAGTCGGGCACCGTGAGCCGCCGCTGCAACGCGTCGAAGTCGGCCTCGCGGCCCGCGGTGGTGGCGTGGAGCCGCCCGAGCGAGCGCGACCACGACAGCAGCGCCCGTTCCGCGTCGCGCGCGTCGTCGCCCAGCAGCTTGTCCGCGAGAGTCGGCACGCGGCCGAGATCCTCGAGCACCAGCAACCTGCTGTCCGCACCATGCGCGAACAGCTCGGGACACATCCGGTCCTCCGAGGCCAGCGCCGTGAACAGCTGATAGCTGGCCGCCTCGCGCACGAAGCTGTCGCAGTGTTCGTCCGGCCCGGCCACGTAGCGCTTGAGCACCAGGGTTCTGGGCAGGGAGAAGGGACTCGCGGCGACCCGCGCACGGACCACGACCGATCTCTCGCTGCCACCAAGGTCTTCGGCGTCGGTCAACCTGATCCGTGAGCCGAATCTCCGGCTGAGCACGGACTCCGCCGCGACCACGGTCGCCAACAGCTCGGGGTCCGCATCGCCACCAACTGTCGGTGGGTCGGCGGCGGTTTCCACACTCATCTCCTCAGACCCTACTCCCGCTCGTACCACCGACCGTAGCCATGTCTATCGATCAAGTAGCCACAATCCGGGGATAAATAACGAGAACAGCTCGTGTCGGACACGTTGCGAGAGATCACCCGGCCGACAGCGGCCGACCGGCGTCGGGCACGGTCCACGTGCCCTTACGCATCAGGAGTACCACGGTGGCGGCCGCGACGATGCCGACCAGGTTCACGGCGAGCTGTCCGAACGAGTCGACGAAGCGCGACCACTCACCGAGGATCGCCGCGACGCTCGCGTACCCGGCCGCCGGGACCGTGGTGACCGAGATGAAGACGCCGACGAGTGCCGCGGACTTCGCCGAGGTCATCGACAGCATGCCCGCCGCACCGGCCAGCACCGCGACGATCAGTGACCAGGGTCCGATGTCGAACACGAAGTCCACTTCGTGCTCACCCGACAGCGCCGACGCGTCGAACAGCCCGGCCGCACTGCCGAGCGCCGTTACGCCGGCGGTCACGAGTATGGCGAGCGGAAACCCCACGGCGAGCACCACCGACGCGCGTCGCACGAGGTCCCAGCGGCGCCGCACCAACCCGACGGAGATCGCGGCGAGCGGCCCGAACTCCGGGCCGACCACCATCGCGCCGACCAGTGTGATGGGCGAGTCGGTGATCACGCCGACCGCCGCCAGCAGGCAGGCGATCGCCAGGAAGGAGAGGAAGGTGACGTTGAGCCGCGACTCCTCCCCCGTCCTGACCAGCAGCTCTTCCCAGACCACGGCGTCGGCACCGTCACCGGGCGCGGCCTCCTCGGCCTCGTCCGCCGCGTCGGACAGCGCCGTGTCGACCTGTTCCAGCGTGATACCGCCCGTGTGGTCGATCCCGAGGGCGCACAGCCCCGAGATCAGCGCGTCGGCCGACTCCCTGGCCACATCCGTCTCGACCACGTCGCCGGGCGGCGCCACAGCAGCGCCGCGATGCAGCACCACGTGCGCCGCCCCCGGCTCGTCCCGCAGCAACGCGAGGACGTCGTCGGTCCGCTCGGCCGGGCTGATCACCCGCAGGTGCAGCACGGGCTACGCCTTGACCGGAGCCGGCTTCGCGTCCACTCCTGCCTCCTTGCGCTGCGCCGCGGTGATCGGCGCGGGAGCGCTGGTCAGCGGGTCGTAGCCGCCGCCGGTCTTGGGGAACGCGATGACCTCACGCAGCGACTGCTCACCCGCGAGCAGCATGACGATCCGGTCCCAGCCGAACGCGATGCCGCCGTGGGGCGGGGCGCCGAACTTGAACGCCTCCAGCAGGAAGCCGAACTTCTCGTCGGCGTCCTCCGCGGAGATGCCCATGACCTCGAACACGCGCTTCTGCACGTCGGGCTGGTGGATACGGATGGACCCGCCGCCGATCTCGTTGCCGTTGCAGACGAGGTCGTAGGCGTAGGCCAGGGCGTTGCCCGGGTCCTCCTCGAACCGGTCGAGCCACTCGGCGTTCGGTGAGGTGAACGCGTGGTGCACGGCCGTCCAGCGACCGCCGCCGACGGCCACGTCACCGGCGCTGCGGGCGGCCTCGGCCTCCTCGAACATCGGCGCGTCGACCACCCACACGAACGACCACGCGGACTCGTCGATCAGCCCTAGCCGCCGGCCGATCTCCACGCGCGCCGCCCCGAGCAGCGAGCGGCCCTCGGCCGGGTTGTTCGCCGCGAAGAAGACGCAGTCGCCGGGGGAAGCGCCGGTGGCCTTGGCCAGGCCCTCGCGCTCGGCCTCGGACAGGTTCTTGGCGACCGGGCCGCCGAGCGTGCCGTCCTCGCCCACCAGGACGTAGGCCAGGCCCTTGGCGCCGCGCTGCTTGGCCCACTCCTGCCAGGCGTCGAGCTGGCGACGCGGCTGGCTCGCACCTCCGGGCATGACCACGGCGCCGACGTAGGGCGCGCGGAACACGCGGAACGGGGTCTCCGCGAAGTATTCGGTCAGCTCGGTCAGTTCGAGGTCGAACCGCAGGTCCGGCTTGTCGGTGCCGTAGCGGGCCATGGCCTCCGCGTAGGTCATCCGCCGGATGGGGGTCGGGATCTCGTGGCCCGCGAGGTCGCGCCACAGCGCCGCGACGACCCGCTCGCCGAGGGCGATCACGTCGTCCTCCTCGACGAAGCTCATCTCGATGTCGAGCTGGGTGAACTCCGGCTGCCGGTCGGCGCGGAAGTCCTCGTCGCGGTAGCAGCGGGCGATCTGGTAGTACCGCTCGAGGCCGCCGACCATCAGCAGCTGCTTGAACAGCTGGGGCGACTGCGGCAGCGCGTACCAGGAGCCGGGCTGCAGGCGGGCGGGCACCACGAAGTCGCGGGCGCCCTCCGGGGTGGACCGGGTGAGGGTCGGGGTCTCGACCTCTACGAAGTTCTCGCCGTGGAGGACGTCGCGGGCGATCCGGTTGGCCTCGCTGCGCATCCGCAGCGCGCGGGCGGGACCGCTGCGACGCAGGTCGAGGTAGCGGTGGCGCAGCCGGACGTCCTCGCCGACCGTCAGGTGCTCGTCGAGCTGGAACGGCAGCGGAGCGGACTCGCTCAGCACCTCCAGCTCGGTGACCAGCACCTCGACCTCGCCCGTGGGGATGTCGGCGTTCTCGTTGCCCTCGGGCCGCCGGGACACCTCGCCGACCACTCGGACGCAGAACTCCGACCGCAGCAGGTGGGCACGCTCGGCCATCTCGCCCTCGCGGAACACCACCTGCGCGACGCCGGACGCGTCACGAAGATCGACGAAGATCACGCCGCCGTGATCGCGCCGCCGGGCCACCCAGCCGCTCAGCGTGACTGTTTTCCCGGTGAGTTCGGGGCGAAGTGTCCCGGCCTCGTGCGTGCGGATCACGGCGTGCTCTCTCCTGTCGACCTGATGAATTAACGTGCAGGTTAGCCAACGGGATGATGGTTCCGTCCAGCAGGTTTGCGGCGCTACCATCACCGTGCGCAGCAGTTCGATCACGCGCGGATTTAACATGATGGCTACCAAGGGCCCTCCGTACACCGTAGGGTGTTGGTTACCAGGTGGTAGGTAAACGCTGGGGAGAACGCAGGGAGACCACGATGGGTGGCGGCGCGACCCGCGAACCAGTTCGAGAGCTTCACCGAGCCGGCGACCTGCGCCGGGCCCTGGCGACCCACCCGGTGGACAACCTGGCGGCCGACGCCTTTCCCACGGCGCTGCGCACCGCCATCCAGGCCAGCGGCCTGAGTCTCGACCGGATCCAGTACCGCCTGCGGGCCCGTGGCGTGTCGGTCAGTGTGACCGCGCTCAGCTACTGGCAGTCGGGCCGACGCAGGCCTGAACGCGCCGAGTCACTGGCAGCGCTCGGACATCTGGAGTCCGTGCTCGGCGTGGCGGCGGGCTCGCTGATCGCGCTGCTCGGTCCGCCGCGGCCGCGTGGCCGGGTGCAGCGGGAGTCGTCGCGGGTGCCGATCGAGGCCATGTGGCCCGAGCGCGAACCCGTGTCCAAGCTGCTCAAGCGCATCGACTTCACCACCGAGACGGCGCTGACCAAGCTCAGCCAGCACGACCGCATGGAGATCGCGCTCGACCGCGGTGAGCAGCGGATCGCCGTCAAGCAGGTGCTGCGAGCCGAGCGGGACGGCGTGGACCGCACGCTCACCGTGTACGACCTCGAGCGCGTCGGCCGGCCGTTCCCGGAGATCGTGGCACTGCAGTCGTGCCGGATCGGGCGGGTCGCGCGGGACGAGGCGGCCGGGCTGATCGCCGCGGAGATCCTGCTCGACGCTCCCCTGGCCCGTGGCGACACGGTGATCCTCGAGTACGCGCTCAACCACCCGGGGCCGCCGTTCTCCCGCGGCGACGACAGCTACTGCCGCAAGTTCACCACTCCCGTGCGGGAGTTCGTGCTGGAACTGCAGTTCGACCCGCGCACGCTGCCGGCCTACTGCGAGCTGTACACGGTGGACCCGGAGGAGCAGACGATCACGCGGCGCAAGGTCGAGGTGAACGCGAACGGCAAGGCCCACGCGGTCGCACTCGACTTCGGTCCGGGCACGTTCTGCGTGCGCTGGGACTGGCCCCGCTAAGTCCCCCGTACGTATTGATGGGTATCTAGAAGCCCGGCAGGAAGAAGCAGAACGGGTGGCCGTCGGGGTCCAGGCACACCCGCACGCCGTCCTGTGGCTGGAACTCCGCCAGTTCCGCGCCCAGTGACAGCGCGTAGGAGACCGCACCGTCCAGGTCCTCGACCCCGATGTCCAGATGCAGGGACATCTGCTGCTCGTCGTCGGTCGACGGCCAGACCGGGCGGCGGTAGCGCTCCTCGCGTTGGAACGACAGGCCGATCGAGTCCGGCGGGCGCAGCGTCACCCAGTCCGGGCTCTTCTCGCCGTAGGGCCAGTCGAGCAGGCGGTGGTAGAACTCCGCCAGTGCCAGGGGATTCGGCGAGTCCAGCACCGTGGCGCTCACGGTCATCTTCGGCCGGTCGGTCATGGTTCCCACCGTAGAGGGGTGTGCGGGGGCGTGCCGGCCCCCGCACACCCCGGGCCACCCGAGTGTGTCTCGCCGCAGTCGAACCTCGGGTGGAGTCAGAGAAGCGAGAGCTGTTCCTGCGCGACCGGCACGCTCACCTCGGCGCCCTCGGCGAGACTGCCGTCGGGCCAGGTGTCGACCTCGCGGTCCTTCTTGTCCAGACCGTGGCGGCGTAACAGCGGGCCCACGCGGGCGCCGAGCCACCGCCGGTACCCGGCGTCGGCGTTGCTGCCCTTCGCGTAGATCCGCTTGTACCGCGGCACCAGGTGCGGGTGTTCCCGCCCGAGCCACCGGGCGAACCACTCGCGGGCGCCGGGACGCAGGTGCAGCGGGAGGACGGTGACACCGGACGCGCCCGTGGCGGCGATGGCCGCGAGGAGTTCGTCGAGCTGCTCGGTGGAGTCGGTGAGACCGGGCAGCACGGGAGCCACGAACACCCCGCACGGCAGGCCGGCGTCGACGATCCGGCGGACCAGTTCGAGCCTGGCCTGCGGACTCGCGGTACCCGGTTCGAGGTTGCGCTGCACCTCGCGGTCGATCAGCGCGATCGACACACCCACGCCCACCGGCACGTCGGCGCTCACCGACGTCAGCAGCGGCAGGTCCCGCGACAGCACCGTGCCCTTCGTGAGGATGCTGAACGGCGTGCCGCTGTCGGCCAGCGCACCGATGATGCGTGGCATGAGCTGATAGCGGCCCTCGGCGCGTTGGTACGGGTCGGTGTTCGTGCCCATGGCCACGTGCTCGCGGTTCCAGCTCGGCGCGCGCAACTGTTTGGTGAGGACCTCGGGCGCGTTGACCTTCACGATGATCTGGGAGTCGAAGTCCTGGCCGGAGTCGAGGTCGAGGTACTCGTGGGTCGCGCGGGCGAAACAGTTGTGGCTCACCACGCCGTTCGCGATGAAGTCACCCGTGCCGGTGGTGATGTCGAACAGCGGCAGCTCGAGACCCAGCGGCTCGACCGACACCAGCCCCAGGCGTTCGGCTCCCCTGGTGACGACGCCGTTGAGCGTGCCCTCGGCGGTGTTCGCCGGGTCGACCGTGTGCAGGAACCGCAGCTGTTCGGGGAGACCGCCGGTCAGCCGGACGCGGGTGGCCGCGCTGCGGCTGCCGCCCTCCTCCAACGCGAACGCGAAGTCGAAGCGCAGCAGGGCGGACGCGATCGCCGGCAGGCCGGCGCGACTGGTGCGCGCCACTCGCAACCCGCCTCTGGCGACCGCACCGTCCACATCGAACACTCCGGCGAGGAATCCCTTGTGCCACTCCTCGTTCGGCACCTCGGGACGGATGACCGGCAGGCTGATCGGCTCGTCGCCCGTGAGGTAGTCCTGGGCTCTGGCAAGGACTTTGGCGGCCGCGGGCTGTCCGTAGCCGCCGGCCACCGCCGACAGGTAGCCGTAGCGGTAGTCGGGACCGCCCTTCGGCGGCGGGGCGAACGCTCCGGTGCCGACGAACCGGTCGCCGGGACGCATGGCCGTGCGCGTGCCGGTGTGGACGTGGCGCCAGCCGCGGTCGGTGAGGAACCGGTGGTCGCCGCTGGCGATCAGCTGCGTGCCGTCGCGCAACGTGAGGCGGTAGGCGGGTTTGACGGTGGGCCAGTGGGCGAGCACCTGGGTGGTGACGTAGCGCCGGCGACCGCCGACCCGCTCCGTACCATAGATTTCGTCACCGACCTTGAGTTCGGCGAGCGGCCGGGTGCGGCCGTCGGCCAGCAGGATCGGGGTGTCGCCCGCGAGGCAGTAGCGGCAGCCGTGACTGCAGCCGCGGTACGGGTTGATCGTCCAGCCGAACGGCATGCGCGACCGGCCGCCCACCTTGTTCAGCACGGACTTCGCGTGCACCTCGTGGAAGACCATGCCGGCGAACTCGGGGGTTCGAACGCTGCGCACGAGGCCCGGCAGCCCCGGCAGAGTCTGCTGACCTTCTCGGTCTACTCGCTGGCTGTCCCATCGCACGATCGATAGTCGAACACACGTTCGATGCGGTGTCAATTCGACCCGGCGCCGACCGGTCACGAATCGAGAAGCGCGGCTCCGCCGGCGCCCATAACGTGACGGATGACCGCACACTCGAAGGAGAAACCCGTGCCAGTACAGGCGAACGTGATCATGCTGGGCGTCCAGGACGTCGAGCGCGCCAAGAAGTTCTACGTCGACGGCCTGGGGTGCGAGGTCGTCCAGGAGTTCCCGGGTTTCGTCAGGTGCAGCCTGGGTTCGGGCTCCTCGGATCTCGCGCTCTACGAGTGGGAGGCGGCGGCTCGGGACGCCGGCGTGCCCGCCGAGGGGTCGGGGTTCCGCGGCGTCTCGTTCCACTTCCTCGCCGACTCCCGCGAGGCGGTGGATGAGGCCATGCGGAGCGCGGAAGCCAACGGCGGCACCGTGATCAAGGCCGCGACGGCCGCCCGGTGGGGCGGGTACGACGGCTGGTTCAGCGACCCGGACGGTCACCTGTGGAAGGCCGCCATCGAGGCCTGACCCGCGCGCTCCGCCCGCGCCAGGGCGGAGCGTTCAAAAAATGTCAGACCCCGCGGTTACCGTGCTCGCCATGGACACCACCCGGCTCCGCGAGCGAGTCACCGCGATCGTCATCGAGCTGCCGGAAGCCACGGCCACCGGCGCTCCCCATGTCACGCTTGCCGTGCGCCGCAAGACGTTCGGCTATTTTCTCGACCATCACCACGGCGACGGGATCGTCGGCGTGGCACTCAAGGCAGCACCCGGAGAACAGTCCGCGCTCATCGCGTCCGACCCCGACCGGTTCCACATGCCCGCCTATCTGGGCGCGCGCGGCTGGGTGGGGCTGCGACTCGACGTCGAGCGGGTCGACTGGGCCGAGGTGCGCGAACTGCTCACCGAGGCGTACCGATTACAGGCGCCCCGAAAGCTGGCGGCGCTGCTCGGCTAGAGCACCGGACGGCCCGGCCGAGCTGGCCGTCGGCCCGGCGGGGCGCGCGCGTCCGAGCGGGCCGGCGTCGCGCGGCACCGTGCCGAACCTGCCGACCGCATGCTCGCGGCCGCGCGGGTCGGGTCGCGCGGATCTGGCGGCGGCCCGGGTCAGGCCGGCTCCTCCTCGCCGCGGTAGAAGGCCGTGCAGCGGTCGGCCTGCTCGCGGGCCTCGGCCTGGTCGCCGCCCGCCGCCACCATGGCCTCGTACCAGCTCTCGCTCGCCAGGGCCACGAACTGCTTGCCGTCGTCGGACACCATCCAGGCCTGGAACTCGTCGGAGTCCACCTGGGCGCCGCCGGCGGCCAGGTGGAGGGTCAGGCCCTGGAGCGAGAAGTCCCAGCCGATGCCGGCAGCGCCGGGGCCATACCTCGCCAGTGA
Organism: uncultured Actinomycetota bacterium; assembly: GCA_963825445.1. Classification (GTDB taxonomy): domain Bacteria; phylum Actinomycetota; class Actinomycetes; order Mycobacteriales; family Pseudonocardiaceae; genus Actinophytocola. Next base: position 127,039 of record CAWGTM010000010.1, on the reverse strand, counting down.
TCGTTCACCGGGCAGATGTGGTCCAGCTCGAAGCGCGCACCACCGGACTCGGCCGTGACGCGGACCTCGATCCAGCTGACCTCGCCGTCGTACTCCCAGGTGGAGGAGAAGCTCTTCGGCGGGTCGCAGCTCTCGATGGTGCCGCCCGCGTGGTTCTCCAACTGGAAGCGACCCCCCAACCGCAGCTCACCCGACACCGGAAGGAACCACCGTGGAATGCGCTCGGGGTTCGTGCACGCGTCCCACAGGTCCTCGACATCGGTGTCGTAGACCCGGCTGACCGTGACCACCCGAGCCTCCTCCTCGGCCAACGTCCGACTGCCGACCCGGCGGCGAACGGCGCTGATCTGCTGGGCGACATCGGTCATGGCAGGTCTCCTCTGGTCTATGGTCTCCGGAACCAGACCGTATCAAGCTCAACTTATATAAGTCAAAGCTAAGGGAGAGTTCGGTGAGCCTCGTCGAGGTGATCAGCTTCGTGACCGGCGCGCTGTGCGTCTGGCTGGTGGCCCGTCAAAATGTGTGGAACTGGCCGGTCGGCATCGCCAACAACATCACGTTCTTCGTGCTGTTCTGGGCGGCCGGCATCTACGCCGACGCCACGCTCCAGATCGTCTACCTGGGACTCGCCGTCTACGGGTGGTGGGCGTGGCTTCGTGGCGGCACCGGCCACGGCCACCTGCCGGTCAGCCGAACCACGTCGCGTCAGTGGGTGGCGCTGGCCGCCGCCGGAGTCGCCGCCACGGCGGTGCTCACCTGGGTGCTCGCCAACCACACCGATTCGACCGTGCCCTTACCCGACGCCGTCACGACCGTGCTGTCGCTGCTCGCCACCTGGGGACAGGCGCGCAAGAAGCTGGAGTCGTGGTGGCTGTGGATCACGGCCGACCTGATCTACGTCCCGCTGTACGCCTACAAGGACCTGTGGCTGACGGCCGTGCTGTACGTCGGCTTCCTCGGCCTCTGCGTGCTCGGGCTGTACAACTGGTCGCGGAGTTACCGGACAGCGGGAGGGAGGTCCGAGTCGGCGGCCACCGGCCAGGCCAGCGGGTCGGCGCCCAGCGTCACCAGCTGATCCACCTGCTCGCGGCACCACGGTGACACGGTCAGCTCTCCCCCGGTCACCAGGCTCACGAACAACGACCATGACACCCAGCCGAACTCGTCGACCTCGGCGGGGGCCGGCACCGGCGAAGCGGAGGTGACCGCACGGAACACCGGACACAGCTCGTTCTCCACCACGCCGTTGGCCATGACCGCCCGGTACCGGAACCGCGGGAGCAGCAGCTCCACGCCCGGCACCGGCATGCCCAACTCGTCCTGGAGGCGGCGGGCCACGGCGTCGGCGAACGGTTCGCCCGGCGCCGGGTGTCCGCAGCAGCTGTTGGTCACCACGCCGGGCCAGGTCTTCTTGGCGCGCGCCCGGCGGGTGACCAGTAACTCGCCGGCCTGGTTGAACACGTAGCAGGAGAACGCGAGGTGCAGCGGGGTGTCCTGGTGGTGCACGGTGGCCTTGTCGGCGACACCGATACCCCGCCCCTGCTCGTCGAGCAGGACCACCTGTTCCATTCGTGTCTCCTCGCGCCCTGAACCGGTTCTCCGACACCAGCATGCCCTCAGAGGACCAGTTCTGTCCCGTCGGGCGGCACGTCGGCGCCGGCGCCGCGCACCAGCCGGTACTCCGGCGAGTTCCGGTCGAGCACCGGGTTGGTGTTGTTCAGGTGGGTGTAGAGCCAGCGGATGTCCGGGTGGCGCGCGATCCGGTCGAGACTGTCGCGAATGGGCACGTGCCCCATCGCCCGCTGGGCCGAAGCCGACGTGCCCGTGCCGCCCATCTCCTCCGGAGAGAAGAACGTCCCGTCCACCACCACACAGGAGGCACCCGCCACGAACTCGTCGAACCCGTCCGGCCAGGTGGCCAGGCACGGCGCGTACACCAGCACGCCGCCGGTCGCCGGGTCCGCGATCCGGTAGGCCACCACCCAGGGGCCGTCGGCTGTGGAGTCGCGCGCGTACTTCGGTCGCTTGTCGCTGACCGCGAACGTCGTGACCGACAGCCCGGGCACGTCGGCGCCGGTTTCCCAGGACCAGTCGCCGTAGCGGGCGACCGCGCCGCGGATCGGGAATCCGGAGTCCACGGCGGCCAGCACGGCCGGTGGTGCCCACACCCGCAGTCCGCCGCCTTCACGCAGGAGCATCAGGCCGAGCGTGTGGTCCAGTTCGGCGTCGGTCAGCAGGGCGCCCCGCAGCGGGGTGTCCCTCGGTCCGGGACCGGGTGCGAGCGCCGGGGCGGCGAGCACCTGCGCGCGGATGTCGGGCGAGGCGTTCACCAGGTACCAGCCGACGCCATCCGCACTCACGGCCAGGCAGTCCTGACCGCGCGGCGGCACGGCCGGGTCGCCGGACCGGCACGCGGTACACAGCCGGCAGGCACAGTTCCACTGCGGGAACCCGCCGCCGGCCGCCGTGCCGAGCAGCAGCACCCTCACCGAACCACCGCCGGCCCACGCATCACGAACTCCGGCGCGTCGGCCGGCGCCACGTTGCCCTCGATGATCGCGTCGACCAGACCCCGCTTCGGCGAGCGGGAGCACACGGGGTCGGTGGCGCCCGCGTCACCGGTGAGCATGAACGCCTGGCAGCGGCACCCGCCGAAGTCGAGGCCCTTTCGGTCGCACGAGCGGCACGGGTCGGGCATCCAGTCCTCCCCGCGGTAGGCGTTGAACGACTCCGAGGCGTACCAGATCTCGGCGAGCGGCCGGCGCGTCACGTTCTCCACCTTCAGCGTGGAGATCACCGACGCCGCGGGGCACGGCAGCACGTCGCCGTTCGGCGCCACCGTGAGCTGGCGGGCGCCCCACCCGTACATGCACGGCTTCGGGTACTTCTCGTAGTAGTCGGCCACCACGTACACGATCTCCATGGTGCCGCGCAGCCGTTCGCTGGCCGCGCGCACCACGGGTTCGGCGGCCGCCAACTGCTCGGGCGTCGGCATGAGCGCCTGCCGGTTGCGTTGCGCCCAGCCGTAGTACTGGGTGTTCGCCAGCTCGAGGCGGTCGGCGCCCATGCGCTCGGCCAGCGCGATGATCTCGCCCACCTGGTCGTGATTCGCCTTGTGCAGCACCACGTTCACGGTCAACGGCAGACCGGCGGCGTGGACGAGCTTCGCCACCTCGATCTTGCGGTCGTGGGCCCGCGCCCCCGCGATCAGGTCGGCGCGCGCGGCGTCCGCGCCCTGCACCGACAGCTGCACGTGGGCCAGACCCCGGTCGACCAGGTCGGCCAGCCGCGCCTCGGTGAGCCCGAGCCCGCTGGTCACCAGGTTGACGTAGCAGCCGAGGCCGGCCGCGCGCTCGACCAGCTCCGGCAGGTCCGGGCGCGCCAGCGGTTCGCCGCCGGACATGTGCACCTGCAGCACCCCGATGTCGCGCGCCGCGTCGAGCACGTCGAGCCACTGGGCGGTGGTCATCTCGTCAGCCTTGGCGGCCAGTTCGAGCGGGTTGGAGCAATAAGGACAGTGCAGGGGGCAGCGGTGGGTCAGCTCGGCGAGCATGCCGAGCGGTGGTTCGACGGTCTGGCCCATCAACTCCATTCGACGACCCTCCGGCCTTCCAGTCGTGCCAACACATCCGTGACGTCCTGGGCGCGCACACCGGCGAACCGGTCGCCGAGCCGCATCGCGATCTGGTCCACAGTGGCCTCGCCGTCGCACAACGCCAGCACGGCGGCCGCCGTGGCGTTGGGGACCAGCACGCCCTCGGGGAACAGGAGCACGTGGGTGTCCCGGGTCCTGTCGAAGGTGAGCCGAACTCCCTTGCGCAGCCGGGGTTTGCCTGCCATAGCTACTCCTTCGCCGCGGCGCGTTCGATGGCGTCCAGCATCGACCACAGCACGTCGCACTTGAACGACAGGGCGGCGATCGCCGCGTCCTGCTGCGCGCGGGTCTCGCTGTACCGCACCACGATGTCCAGTGTGGACTTGCCTTCGCCGGACACCGCCTCGATGCGGTTCGTGAAGTACGCGAGGTCCGCGGCGGAGATCCAGTCGTAGTGGGCGAGCATGTCCCCTACCCGGCGCTGCATCAGGTGACCGGAGAACATCTCGGTCAACCCGGAGGCGACGGCCTCGAGCCAGGGGCGGGTGCGGGCGAAGGTCACGTAGGCGTCGACCGCGAACCGGACCCCCGGCACCACGTGCCGCTCGTCCAGCACCTCGGCGCGGTCGAGGCCGACGGCCTCGCACAGCCGCAGCCATCGCTCGCGGCCACTCTCGGTGTCGTCGTCGGAGGTGCCGTCGTGGTAGACGATCCGGTCCAACCAGCCGCGACGCACCTCGGACACCGGGCAGTTGCTGATGATCGCCGCGTCCTTCCGCGGCAGCACGCACTGGTAGTACCAGCGGTTGGCGGCCCACACCCGCAGCTCGCGCGCGGACAGGTCGCCGGCGTGCATGCGGTGATGGAACGGATGAGTACCCCAGTAGCGGTGGGACAGCCCGCGCAGTTCGGCGACGAACTCCTCGCCGCTGCGCGCCGGAATCGACGTGGACACGAGCTGAGACCTCCAGTGTCTACGGGAGACTGTCTAGGCGCCACGGAACTGCCGGCACGGGACGAACCCGCACCGGCAGCACCGCGGGTGTGGGGTCAGTCCTCCATACGCGCGGCGTAGGCGGTGACCTCCATGGGGGTCTCGTACTCGACGAAATCCGGGGTGGTCCAGACCTCAAGCTCGGTGCTGTTCATCTGCCCTCCTAGGTTCGAACGAACTGCTGCCATCTTGAGAGTATCCAGCATTTTCTCGAAGATCCGACGACGAAAGTCGAGGCGCGCTGACATCGGCCTCGAGCCACACGCCGCAAGGCAAGCGGTTTCCCGGCCTGAGCTGGGCACATGGGACGATGTGGGACATGTTCACCCACGCACTGGTGCTCGGCAAGTTCTATCCCCCGCATGCCGGCCACCACCATCTGATCCGGGCGGCCGCCGCCCGGTCGGCCCGGACCACGGTGGCGGTGCTCGCCTCGGACGTCGAGTCGATCTCGCTGACCGACCGGGTGCGCTGGCTGACCGAGGAACACGCGGGCGAGGCCGGCGTCGCGATCGTCGGGGACGTCGACAATCATCCGATCGACTACCACGACGACGACATCTGGGCCGCCCATGTGGACATCATCAAGGCGGTGCTCGGCCGGCGGGCCATCGCCGACGGTGACCCGGGCGCGGCGGCCGTGGACGCGGTGTTCTCCAGCGAGGACTACGGTTCCGAGCTGGCCAGCAGGCTGGGCGCCAAGCACGTTGCGGTCGACCTCGACCGCACGCTCCACCCGGTGTCGGGCACGGCCGTCCGAGCCGACCCGGTCGGCAACTGGGCGCACCTGGCGGCCCCGGTCCGGGCCGGGCTCGCCGCCCGGGTGGTGGTGGTCGGCGCGGAGTCGACCGGCACCACCACGCTGAGCCGCGCGCTCGCCGAGCACTACCGGGCGCGGGGCGGCGCGTTCGCCGAGACGCGGTGGGTGCCCGAGTACGGGCGGACCCACACCGAACACAAGCTGACGGCGGCCACCGCGCTCGCCGGCGGCCGGGTGCCCGATCTGGACAGTCTGGTGTGGACGGTCGGTGACTTCGTGGACGTCGCGCACCGGCAGGCCGAGGCGGAGGACGCGGCGGCCCGTGCGGGCGGCCCGCTGCTCGTGTGCGACAACGACCCGTGGGCGGCGACCGTCTGGTGCGAGCGTTACCTCGGCGACTGCCCCGGCGAGGTGCACGCGGCCGTCGGCACGCGTGGCCCGGCGCACTACCTGCTGACCGATCACACGGGCGTGGCGTTCGAGCAGGACGGCTGGCGCGACGGTGAGCACCGCCGCGAATGGATGACCGCGCGGTTCGCCGAGCTGCTCGACCGACGTGGGGTGCCGTGGCGGCTGCTGACCGGGTCGCCGCAGGCCCGGATCGCCGAGGCCGTGCGGATCTGCGACCGGCTGCTCGCCACCCACCTGGCCTACGCCGATCCCCTGGGCTGAGACACTGCTCCGGTGTACGAGGGCGAGACCGAACCCATCCCGCGGGTGACCCCTGCGCACGAGGAACCGGCTGAGCCCGCGCTGCCCACCGGGCACGGCCACGGCCACAGCCACAGCCCGGCGCCGCCCGCGTCGAAGCGGGTGCGGAACCTGATCGCCGTCCTGCTCGTGCCGTTCGCCGTGGCGGCGGTGGCCGGGACGATCCTGCTGTTCCCGTTCGGCGGCACGCCCGACTTCGCGAGCAACGCCGGTACACCGGTCAACGGCACGATCACGGCGGCGACCATCGGCGGGTGCTCCACGGACGTCGAGGTCGGAGCGCCCGACGACGCCGCGGACTGCCTGGTCGTCACGGTGCTCATGTCCGACGGCGAGGCGCCGGGTCAGGAGATCCGCGCGTTCGTGCCGCAGGAGCCGAGCACGCCGCGGTTCGCGGTCGACGACGAGGTGGTGCTGTCCTACGGCGGCGGCGACCCGACCGACGGCAACTCCTACCTGCTGGTCGACTTCCAGCGCGATGTTCCCCTGGTGCTGCTGGCCGCGTTGTTCGCGGCGGCTGTCTTGCTGTTGGGTCGCTGGCAGGGGCTGAAGGCGCTGGCCGCGCTGGGGCTGAGCTTCGCCGTGCTCCTGTTCTTCGTGCTGCCGGCGATCATCGCCGGGGAGAGCCCGCTGCTGGTGGCGGTGTTCGGCGCCGGCGTGATCATGTTCGTGGTGCTGTACCTGACCCACGGGCTGTCGGCGCGGACGTCGACCGCCGTGCTCGGGACGATGGTCAGCCTGGCGCTCATCGGGGTGCTCGGCGCGGTGTGGTCCGCTTTCGCGAAGCTCACGGGGCTGGACGAGGACACGTCGCAGCTGGTGGGCACGCTCGGGCACGCGATCGACACCCGGGGGCTGCTGCTGGCCGGGGTGGTGATCGGCGCGCTCGGGGTGCTGGACGACGTGACGGTCACGCAGACCAGCGCCGTGTGGGAACTGCGGGCGGCGAACCCTCTGCTGACGCGGCGCGAGCTGTACACGTCCGCGCTGCGGATCGGCCGCGACCACGTGGCGTCGGCCGTGAACACGCTGGTGATGGCGTACGCGGGCGCGGCGCTGCCGGTGTTGCTGTACTCGTCGATCTCCGGGGTGGGGATCACGAACATCCTGACCTCGCAGACGATCGCGCAGGAGATCGTGCGGACGCTGGTGGGCAGTATCGGCCTGATCGCCGCGGTGCCCGTGACGACCGCGCTGGCCGCCGCGGTGGCCGCGACGGAGGTCACTCCGGAACCGGCTCCCGCCCGCAAACCGGCCCGCGAACGCGGCGAGCAACCGAAGCGGACCCGTGATCGAGACGACCGCCCCAGCCAACCCAATCGGGCGCGTGATCGGGATGATCGGCCAAGCCAACCCAATCGGGCGCGTGATCGGGATGACCGCCCGAGCCAGCCGAATCGGGCGCGGGACCGGAGCCATCGGCCGAGCCAACCCAATCGGGCCGGTGACCAGGATGATCGGCCGAGCCAACCCAATCGCGCTCGCGATCGAGATGACCGCCCCAGCCGGCCGAATCGGGCCCGCGAGCGGGATGACCGCCCTAGCCAGCCGAACCGCGCACGTGGGGATCAGCCCACCAGGTCACGTGAGCGTGGGGCACAGTCGGACACGACTCGTCGAGGTCAGGCGGATCAGCCCAGCCGCCAGCCACGAGATCGGGAGAACCCGCGGCCGCGGCGTCGGCCCAGCCCGCCCGAATCATGATCAACGGCGGGCCACGATTTCAAGCGCGGTCAGCACCGACAGAACAGCCGCCTGGCTATCCGCCGGGCCGACCATGATCAACGGACGGCCACGGCCCCCCGTTATCCAGCGTAGTCGCCGGCACCGACAAAAACGGCGGCTCTCGCATGGACAGCTCAGACCGATTGACAATCGATAGATTCCGACCGATACTCGGCGCATGCTGACAGCCAGTCGGGCGGTTGCCCTGCTCCGGGTCTTTCTCGTGGTGTTGTTCGGGGTCCTCATCGTGTTTCAGACCATGTCCCTGCCCGGGCAGTTCGCGCACATGGCGCGCGAGAATCCGAACGACGCGCCCCTTCGCTGGCCTGCGACCATCATCGCCGTGTTCCTCGTGCTCTGTGTTCAGGTGGTGATCGTCGCTACCTGGAAACTGCTCACCATGGTCAAGCGCGACAGCATCTTCACCAAGGCCGCCATGGCTTGGGTGGACGTCATCGTGTGGGCCATCGCCGCCGCGTGGGCGGTGCTCGTGGGCGTGCTGCTCTGGGTGGGGATCAACGCCGACGATCCCGGGCTGCCGATGTTGCTGTTCCTCATCACCACGGGAGTCAGCGTGCTCGGTCTGCTCATGGTGGTCATGCGCGCGCTGCTCCGACAGGCCACCACACTGCGCACCGACATGGAGTCGGTGATCTGATGCCGATCGTGGTGCGGATCGACGTCGAGTTGGCCAAGCGCAAGATGAGCGTCGGCGAGTTCGCCGAGAAGGTGGGGCTCACACCGGCCAACGTGGCCGTGCTGAAGAACGGCCGCGCCAAGGCCGTGCGGTTCAGCACCCTCGAAGCCATGTGCCGGGTGCTCGAGTGCCAGCCCGGCGACCTGTTGGAGTGGGTGGACGAGGAGTAGCTCAGTCCAGACTCGCCACGAAACGGCTGATCGCCTCCGGGCGCAGGCGCTGGGCCACGCGCCCGGTGGGGGCGAGCGAGGCCAGCCGGTAGAGCGGCCGGTCGGCGGCCGCGTCGCCCTTCGCCTCGGCGCGCAGCTGGGCCACCAGCAACTGCGAGAAGACCAGGCCACTCGCGTTCTCGCTGCCCGCCAGGATGTCCGCCAGCCTGCGCAGCACCAGGATGCCCAGCTCGCGGCCGCCGGTGCCCGAATACACGGCCAGGCCGAGGTTCACCGACTTGCCGCCACTGGAGACCAGCAGACCGACCGTCCTGGTGCCGCGGATGTCGGTCACCATCAGCTCGATGCCGGAAGCACGGCGCAGGTCCACCGACTTGCTGCCCAACGCCTTCGCGACGATCCGGTCGCCCTCCAGCCACAGCCTCCTGCGTCCGGACACCCACGACACGGTGCTCAGCACCACGATCACGATGCCCGCGGTGATCAGCGCGGCTGTCTGGCCGGCGAACAGGCCCACCAACCCGCCGAGCGCGGCACCGAAGATCACGGCGGCGCCGATCGCGAAACAACCGCGGCGGCGGGCGCTGGCCAGTTCGGTCAGGTTGAGCGGAATTCGCTCCTGCTCGCTCAACTCACAGTCCCCTGGTCGGTCCGGTCGCGTTCGGGTCGTCAAGATCATCGAGTCCGAGTAGGAACGGATTGCTGGCCCGCTCCCGCCCGATGGTGGTGCTCGCACCGTGGCCGGGCAGGACGATCGTGTCGTCGGCCAGCGTCAGCACCTTCGTCCGCAGCGACTCGGTCATCATCCGCATGTCCCCGCCCGGCAGGTCGGTGCGGCCGATCGAACCGGCGAACAGCGTGTCGCCCGCGAACATCACCCCGTTGCCGTCCTCGATCTCGCTGCGGAACACCACCGAGCCCTGCGTGTGGCCCGGCGTGTGGTCGACCGTGAGGTGCAGGCCCGCGAGGTCGAGCACCGTGCCGTCGGCCAGCTCACGCACCTCGCTCGGCTCACGCAGCTCCATCCGGCCGCCGAAGAACTTCAGGGCGTCCTCGCTGATCCCCCGCAGCGGGTCGCTCAGCATCACCCGGTCGTCCGGGTGGATCCACGCGGGAATGTCGTTGCCGTCACAGATCGGCGCGACCGAGTAGACGTGGTCGAAGTGCCCGTGGGTGAGCAGCGCGGCGACCGGCGAGAGCCGGTGTTTGCGCAACGCCTCGGTGATCGGTTCGACCGCGTCCTGTCCGGGATCGATGATCACGCACGGCTCGCCGGCACCCGCCGCGACGAGATAACAGTTGGCCTGGAAGGCCCCGGTGGGAAACCCGACAACGAGCACCCGCGAAACCTACCGGACAGCGCGTTCTAGACCGACCGAAGGCGGCGGAACCGTCCCCAGGTGGCCATGCGACGGTCGGCTTGCAGGTTGGGCTGCGCGGTCGCCGTGACGTCCACGTTGGCCACGCAGATCCGGTCGCGGCCGTGGCGCTTGGCCGCGCGCAGCGACACGTCGGCGTCGAGCATCAGGTCCTCGAGGTCCAGCTCCACCAGATCGCCGAGGCAGTAGGTGGCGACCCCGATCGACGCGGTCTGGCCGGCGATGGTGGCCGACAGCTCCCGGGTGACCTTGGCGGTGACCGACATGCCGGTGATGCCCGCGCGGATCCGCTCGGCCACCGACAGCGCGTCGGCCAGCTCGGTGCTGGGCAGCAGCACGAGGAACTCGTCGCCCGCCGAACCGCCGTAGCGGCACGCGAGGTCGCCCTCGCGTGAGTTGTCCCGGATCACGTCGGCCACACCGCGGAGCACCGTGTCCCCGGCGAGGTGGCCGTAGCTGTCGTTGACGTCCTTGAACCGGTCGAGGTCGATCATGATCAGCGCGATCGACTGGCCGTGGCTGCGCGCGCGAGAGAGCGTGAGTGCGGCCAGCTCGTCCCAGTGCCAGCGCTCGATCAGCCCGGTGGGCGGGTCGGTGAGCAGCTGCCCGCACGAGTCGCAGCGCGGCTTGCCCGAGACCGCCTGCAGCGGACGCTCCCCCGAGCGTGGCGCCACGATCTCCGGTTCGAGATTGTGCTGACGTTCAGCGGGCGGCGGCTTGGCTCCCCCGCTGGTCCCCCGTGCGGTGTTCATCGCGTCTCCCCTGTCAAGACCGCAGGTCATTGCGGTGCCTGAAGGCCGATGTCCCCGTGAGTCGACGCACTGTGATCACCGTGTCAACTCTCCTCACCGGCCGTATACAGCAACTATCGGACAGTCACAGGGAGACGCAACAGTGTTGATGTGTTGACGGTTTCAGGAAACACCGAATGGGCGAGTCACGATGTGCACTCGAAGATCACTCAACGTGGTCGATCAACCACTAATCCCACTTGGACGGCGGTGGCCGATAGTCGGCGAACCGCTCCATCACCCGATCGATGTCGGATTCGACGATGAGCATCTCGCGAGCGGTGGGGTCGAGGAAACCCTCTTCGCCCATGTTCTCGAGAAATCTCAACATCGGCTGGTAGTAGCCGCGGACGTCGAGCAGCGCGATCGGCTTGGTGTGCAGGCCGAGCTGGGCCCAGGTCCACACCTCGAACAGCTCCTCGAGCGTGCCGGCGCCACCGGGCAGGGTGAGGAACGCGTCGGCCAGGTCGGCCATCGCGGCCTTGCGTTCGTGCAGGCCGGCCACCACCCGCAGGTCGGCGAGGCCGGTGTGGGCGACCTCGCGGTCCACCAGGCTCTGGGGGATCACCCCCACCACGTCGCCGCCCGCGGCCAGCGCCGCGTCGGCCACGACGCCCATGGTGCCGGCCCGCGCGCCGCCGTAGACCAGGCCGACGCCGCGTTCGGCGAGGGCCCGACCGACAAGCGCGGCGGCCTCGCCGTAGGCCGGATCGCTACCGGTGGAGGAGCCACAGAACACACAAACCCGCACGCGCCGACGATACTCAAGATCGGCTGACCGGCCCCCGGTCTGGCCTAACAGGTCGGTCGTCTGGTTGAGTGCCACAGCGTGCGCATCATTCTCGACACCGATCCGGGGGTTGACGACGCCTTCGCGATCATGTACTTGGCGGCCCAGGAGGACGCCGAGATCGTCGCCGTGGGTAGCGTCCACGGCAACGTACCCGCCCCGGTAGGGGCACTCAACGCACTCCGCGTGCTCGAACTGGTCGGCCTCGACGTGCCGGTCGCGGTGGGCGCGGCCAAGCCGCTCGCCCAACCGCTGCAGACCGCGGAGTTCGTCCACGGCGACGACGGCCTCGGCGGCCACGCCGGCCCCGCGCCGCGCGGACGGCCGATCGACGTCTCCGCTGCCGAGCAACTGGTGCGCCTGGCGAGGGCCAACCCCGGCGAGCTGACGCTGCTCGCCATCGGCCCGCTGACCAACATCGCGCTGGCCGTCCTGCTCGAACCCGACTTACCCTCGCTGCTCCGCTCGGTCGTGGTGATGGGCGGCGCGGTGACCGTGCCCGGCAACATCACCCCGTACGCGGACGCGAACTTCTTCCACGACCCGGAGGCCGCCGACCTGGTGCTCGGCGCGGGTTTCCCGGACCTCGTGCTGGTCGCGCTGGACGCCACGGAGCAGTCCAGGGCGGGTGCCGAGTGGATCACGGCGGTTTCACAGCTCGAGACGCCGCGGGCCCGCTTCGCCACGAAGCTCCTGGACCACTACGGCCGGTTCTACTCGAACATGTTCGGCGACAACGGGTGCACGCTGCACGACCCGCTGGCCGCGGCGATCATGTTGGACGCCGAGCTCTCCACCTACCGCGAGATGCCGCTCGGTGTGGAGCTGACCGGCACGCACACCCGCGGTCAGGTGGTGTCCGACCAGCGCATGATCGCCAGCGACGCCTACATCCCCACGAACGCCGGGGCGGGCCGGGTGCCGGTGAAGGTGGCCCAGACCGTGGACGTGCCGGCGTTCCTCGAGCAGATGTTCCTGGCGCTCAAGGTGTGAGCAGGTCCCGCAGATCGGCCGAGCGCGGGTCGCCCAACTCGTCGAAGATCGCCAGGGCGGCGGTCCACGCCTCGGTGGCCTCGTCGTCCTTGCCGCCGTCCCGCAGCGCCATGCCACGCTTGTGCAGGACCTCCGCCTCGCCCCACCGGTCGCCGAGGTCGCGCCGGGTGTCCAGGGCCCGCTGGAAGCAGTTCAGGGCGTCCTCGGGCCGTTTCAGCTCCGAGAACGTGTCCCCCAACTTCACGAGCGAGTAGGCCTCGTCGTAGCGGTCGCCGATGTCGCCGCACACGGCCAGCGCCTGTTCCAGGTTGGAGATGGCGCGGTCGAAGTCCCGCAGCCCCCGGTAGGCGTCGCCGACGTTCGCGAGCGCGATGCCCTCGCCGTGGCGGTCGCCGACCTCACGGAAGATGTCGAGCGCCTCGCCGAACCGCGCGGCGGCCACGTCGAACTGGTTCTGGTCGAAGCCGACGAACCCGATCCCGGTCAACGTCCAGGCCTGGCCGACCCGGTCCCCCAGCCCGATGCGCAGGGCCAGGACGGCCTCGAACGTCTCCTTGGCCTCCTCGACGCGGCGCAGCTCCCGGTAGGCGATCGCGAGGTTGTTCAGCACCCACGCCTCGCCGTAGCGGTCACCCACGTGCTGCGCGGCGACCGCGCCGACCTCGTGGCAGGCCACCCACAACGTCCACCGTTTGCGCAGGTGCAGGTAGTTGAACGAGCCGGCCGGCAGCTTCCACGCGGCCACGTGCTCGCCGATCGCGACGGCCGTGCGGGTGGCGGTGACGATGTTCGACATCTCGATCTCGCACCACGTGAGCGCCGAGTCGTAGTCGAACACGCCGACGTCGACCCCGAAGTCCGACGGGTCGAGCTCCGGGTCCTGGCGCTGCGGGGCGAGCGCGTGGTTGGCGGCGTAGGTGTTGTGCAGGTACCAGTCGACCATCCGGCGCAGCGCGAGCGTCCGCTCGCTCTCCGGCTCCTCGTCGACCGCCTGCTCGGCCGCGTAGACGCGCAGCAGGTCGTGCATGCGGTAGCGGTCGCCGCCGAGCCCCTCCAGCAGGTGGACGCCGGTGAGCCGGTCGAGCAGGCGCCTGGCGTGGATGAGCGGCTGGCCGGCCAGCGCGGCCGCGGCGCCGGTGCGCACGTGGGAGCCGGTGTGCAGACCGATCAGCCGGAACATGCGTGCGGCGTCGGTGCTGAGGTCGCGGTAGGACCACGAGAACACGGTCTTGACGGCCACGGAGTCGTCGGTGGACAGCGCCTCGAGCCGCTGGGACTCGGAGTCCAGTTCCTCCACCAGCAGGCTCACCGAGTGGTGGGGGTGGGTGGCCACCCGTTCGGCCGCGATGCGCAGCGCGAGCGGCAGGTGTCCGCAGCGACTGGCGAGCGCACGCACCGCGTCGGGCTCGGCGGCCGCGCGGTCCGCGCCGATCACCTTGCGCAGCAACGTGATCGACTCGTCCTCGGCCATCGGCCCGAGGGTGATCCGGGAGTCGCCGCGCATGGACAGGCCGGTGATGCGCTTGCGGCTGGTGACCACCACGCCGCAGCCGGACGACGCCGGCATCAGCGGCTGCAGCTGCTGGGCGTCGGCCGCGTTGTCCAGCACCACCAGGACCCGCCGGTCGGCCAGCACCGAGCGGTACAGCTTCGCGCGGGCCTCGATGCCCGCCGGGATGACGTCGATCTGGACGCCCAGCGCGGTGAGGAACTCCTCGAGCACCTCGTCGACCACCCGCGGCTGCCCGTCCGGCGAGTAGCCACGCAGGTCGACGTAGAGCTGGCCGTCGGAGTAGTGGTCGACCACCGCGTGCGCGACCCGTAACGCCAGCGCCGTCTTGCCCGCGCCCGGCGGACCGTCGACGGCGACCGTCTGCGGTGTGCCCGGGTCGCCCTGGGAGGACAGGATCTGGCTGAGTTCGAACAGCTCCGCCTCGCGGCCGACGAACGTGGCGGCCGCCGCCGGTAACTGCGCGAGCCGGACCGGCGCGGCCGACGCGGCGAGCGCGATCAGCTGTCCCTCGGCCTCGAGCACCTGGTCACAGCGTCGCGCCAGCTCGGCCGAGGGCGGCGCGCCGTGCTTGATCTTGCTGAGCCAGCTGGGGGTGTAGCCGACCAGATCCGACAGACGACGCCACGACAGCCCGCGCTTACGCAGCAGACGTTCGAGTTCCTCGGCGAACGGCGAAGTCCCGTCGTCGCGCCTGTCTTGCATGGAGTCCACCTTGCCAGCCACATCGGTCACCGCGTCGCCACCCCCAGTATCCAGCTTTCCACTCGCGCTGGGCACCAGTGGCACCGCATCCGATCGGAAACTCGTGAGATCCGGTCCGGATTCTGACAATCGCCTGAGTTTTGCCTACCTCCACACGGTTCTTACCGGGCGTACCCATAGACTGCCGGCCGGCATGAACGACTCAGGTCAGGGAGGGTGCCCGGTGCCGAGCAACGAGCAGCGGCGGCAGGCTGCCAAGCGCAAGTTGGAGCGCCAACTCGCGCGGCGACAGGAGCGCGCGAAGCGCCGCCGCATCTGGGGCGTGGGTGCCACGGTCGTCGTGGTGATCGTGGTGGCCGTCGGGGTGTACCTGCTGGTCAACCTGGGTCCGGACGACGACGCCGCTGCCAACCCCACGGACACCGAGGAGACTCCGGCCGCGGAGACCACCGACGGGGCCTGCAAGTACGCCACGTCTCCCGAGGAGGAGATGTCCGAGGCCGGCCCGCCGGAGGACCCGGCCGAGACGCCGAGCACCGGCACGGTCAAGGTCACGGTGACCACCAACCAGGGCGCGATCCCCCTCACGCTGGACCGCGCGCAGGCGCCGTGCACCGTGCAGAGCATCGAGCACCTGGTGTCGTCGAAGTTCTACGACGGTGTCAACTGCCACCGGCTCACCACCGGCGCCGGCCTGAAGGTGCTGCAGTGCGGCGACCCGAACGGCGACGGCTCGGGCGGTCCCGGCTACACGATCCCCGACGAGCCGCCGACCACGCTCGAGGCCAGCCCCGACGGCCAGACGTCGATCTACCCGCGTGGCGTGATCGCCATGGCGAAGACGCAGGCCCCCAACTCGGGCGGTAGCCAGTTCTTCCTCGTCTACGGCGACTCGACGCTGCCGCCGGAGTACACGGTGTTCGGCACGATCGACCCGGCCGGTCTGACCGTGCTGGACACGATCGCCGCCGGTGGTGTGGCCCCGGGCGCGAGCCCCGAGGACGGCGCACCGGCGATCGCCACCACCATCGAGTCCGCGGTCGTCGCGTGACGCTTCGGTGGGGAGTGGTTGCCCTGGTGCTGGCGGTCGTGCTGACGAGCTGTACGTCACGGACCGGCGCTTCGGACGACAGCGGGTCGACCGTGGAGACCGACACGACATCGTCGGAGTCGACTTCGACGTCCGAGGACTCCGAAGACTCCGAGGACGGCTCGTGGACGCTCGACCCGGACGACCCGTGCCAGTTCGAGGAGAACCCGGCCGAGGACCTGCCGGTGGGCGGACCGCCCTCCGGCGAGGCCGAGGCGGGCACGGTCGTGCTCACCACGAACTTCGGTGACATCGGCTTCGAGTTGGCGCCCGACAAGGCGCCGTGCACGGTCCGCAGCATCACACACCTGGTCACCGAGGGGTTCTACGACGGCGGCAGCTGCCACCGGCTGACCACCTCCGAGGGCCTGAAGGTGCTGCAGTGCGGCGACCCGAACGGTGACGGCTCGGGCGGTCCCGGCTACACGATTCCCGACGAGCCGCCGACCGACCTGGTGCCCACGCCGACCGACCCGTCGTACGTGGTCTACCCGCGCGGCACGGTGGCCATGGCGAAGACGCAGGAGCCGGACTCCGGTGGGAGCCAGTTCTTCCTGGTCTACGCGGATTCCACGCTGCCGCCGGAGTACACGGTGTTCGGCACGCTCGACGCGGGCGGGCTGGCGACGGTGGAGACGATCGCGGCCAACGGGCTCGAGCCGGCCAACAGTCCCGAGGACGGGGCGCCCGCCGAACCGGTGGAGATCGAGCGCGCGTCGGTCCGTCGCTGATTTCTGTCGGTGCCGGGTGCCACAATCGCGGACGTGGACGAGTACCAGGAATTCGCACCCGCCGCGGCGGCGCGTGGCCTGCTGACCTGCGTGTGGTCCCGGCGGGTGGCGCCCGCCGAGACCGGCGTGCGTCGGATCGTGCCCGACGGCTGCGTCGACGTGATCTGGCAGCGCGGGTCCGGCCAGCTGTTCGTGGCCGGGCCCGACACCCGGGCGCACCTGACCAGTCTCGCGGCGGGCGAAATGGTCGGCGCCCGCTTCCACACCGGCCGCTCGTCGGTGGCGCTGGGCGTGCCGGCCCACGCGTTACGCGACGAACGGGTCCCCCTCGGCGAGCTGTGGGACCGGTCGCGGGCCGCGCGACTGGGTGACACGCTGGCCGCCACGGAGTCCATGCCGGCAGCCCAATCGGCGATCACCGAGGCGGTGGTCGCCGGTGCGCGCACCGGCCCCGACCCGGCGGTGCCCACGCTGCTCAGCCTCGCCGGCCGCGGCACCCGGGTGGCGGCCATGGCCGACCACCTGGGCATCACCGAGCGCCAGCTCCACCGGCGCTGTCTGGCTGCGTTCGGCTACGGCGCCAAGGTGCTGCAGCGCGTGCTGCGCTTCGACCGTGCGTTACGCCTGGCGCGCGGCGGCATGCCTCCGGCCGACGTGGCCCACGGTCTGGGCTACGCCGACCAGGCCCATCTGTCGAGGGAGGTACGAGCCCTGGCCGGCGTCCCCCTGGGCACCCTCCTGTAGCCGCATGATGACCACTCCCGTCGCGCATGATGACCCTTGGGGACGGTCATGATGACCGTTCGCACCTGTCGTGGAACCACTGTCAGTAAAGACAATCACCGAAACGGTCCACAGTGGACGACCACTTGCGACGGTGGCTCAGGCGGGTGGGCGGCGCCAGAGCAGCGTGTAGCGCCAGAAGACGCGGCGGCGCACCACGGCGCCCGGCAGCCGCTCGTCCGCCGCCGCGCGGATGTCGGCCAGCGTGGTGTCCGGGTCGCGCACCGGCATGCCCTCGTCGTTCGGCTTGCCCGCTCTGCCCCGGGCGGCCAGGACCGCACCCACGGCGGCGTTCGCCGGCAGGGTCAGGGCCGCCATGGCCGAGTCGGCGAGGGTCGCGTGCCGGTACAGGCCCACCACGGCGAGCGTGCCGCCCGGGCGGACCAGCTCGGCCAGACGTGTGAGGCCCGCACGCAGCGGCAGGTGGTGCAGGCTCGACAGCGCGGTCACAAGGTCGTAGCCGTCGGGGTGCAGCTCGGTGGTCAGGACGTCGCCGACCATCCAGCGGGCCCGGACAGTGACCCGCTCGGTGGCCCGTTCGATCATGGCGGGCGACGAGTCCACCGCGTCGACCGACGCGATCCGCTCACTCAGCCTGCGGGTGAGGGCACCGCTGCCGCAGCCCACGTCCAGTGCGCGCGCCGCGCCGGGCGGGACCTGGCGCAACAGCCAGGGGTGGTAGTACGCGTTGTGGTCCCACCACAGGAAGCTGGGCAGTGCGATCACGAAGCGGAGGTGACCCGGTAGACGTCGTACACGCCCTCGACGCTGCGGACCACCTTCAGCACGTGGCCCAGATGCTTGGGGTCGCCCATCTCGAAGCTGAACCGGCTCACGGCCACGCGGTCGCGTGAGGTGGTGACCGACGCCGACAGGATGTTGACCTTCTCGTCGGCCAGCACCTTCGTCACGTCGGACAGCAGGCGGTGCCGGTCGAGCGCCTCGACCTGGATGGCCACCAGGAACACCGACGAGTCCGACGGCGCCCACTCGACGTCCACCAGCCGCTCCGGCGAGTCGAGCAGGTCACCGGCGTTGGTGCAGTCGGTGCGGTGCACGCTCACTCCGCCGCCGCGGGTCACGAAGCCCATGATGTCGTCGCCCGGCACCGGAGTGCAGCATCGGGCGAGCTTCACCCAGATGTCGCTGGCGCCCTTGACGATCACGCCCGCGTCGCCGGAGGCCCGACGCCGGGTGATGGTGGACGGCGTGGCGCGGTCGGCCAGCTCGTCCTCCGCGTGGTCCACCCCGCCGAGCAGCGCGACGAGCCGCTGGACCACGTGGCGCGCCGAGGTGTGGCCCTCGCCGACGGCCGCGTACAGCGCGCTCACCTCGGTGTAGCGCAGTTCGCGGGCGAGCGCGGCCATGGAGTCGGCCGAGACCAGCCGCTGCATGGGCAGCCCGGTGCGGCGCACCTCCTTGGTGATCGCGTCCTTGCCCGCCTCGATCGCCTCTTCCTTGCGCTCCTTGGCGAACCACTGCTTGATCTTGGCGCGGGCACGGGGCGACGCGGCGAACGCGAGCCAGTCGCGGGTGGGTCCGGCGCCTTCGGCCTTGGAGGTGAAGATCTCCATGACGTCGCCGTTGTCGAGCTTGCGTTCGAGCGCGACCAGCCGGCCGTTGAGGCGTGCGCCGATGCAGCGGTGGCCGACCTCGGTGTGCACGGCGTAGGCGAAGTCGACAGGGGTGGAGCCGGCGGGCAACGTGATCACGTCGCCCTTCGGCGTGAAGACGAAGATCTCCTTGGTGGCCAGGTCGTAGCGCAGCGACTCGAGGAAGTCGCCGGGGTCGGCCGCTTCCCGCTGCCAGTCGAGCAGTTGGCGCATCCACGCCATCTCGTCGACCTCGACCGCCTGGCCGTCGTGGGTGCCGCGGGTCTCCTTGTAGCGCCAGTGCGCCGCGATGCCGTACTCGGCCGTGCGGTGCATCTCGTGCGTGCGGATCTGGACTTCCAGTGGCTTGCCGTCCGGCCCGATGACCGTGGTGTGCAGCGACTGGTAGACGCCGAAGCGCGGCTGGGCGACGTAGTCCTTGAACCGGCCGGGCATCGGCTGCCACAGCGCGTGGACCACGCCCATGGCCGCGTAGCAGTCACGCACGTCGTCGACCAGGATGCGCACGCCCACCAGGTCGTGGATGTCGTCGAAGTCGCGGCCGCGGACGATCATCTTCTGGTTGATCGAGTAGTAGTGCTTGGGCCGGCCCTCGACCTTCGCGTTGATCCGCGACCCCTCGAGCTGCGAGGTGAGCTCCGCGGTGACCTTGTGCAGATAGGTGTCGCGCGAGGGCGCCCGGGTGGCCACGAGCCGGACGATCTCGTCGTACTTCTTCGGCTGCAGGATGGCGAACGCGAGGTCCTCGAGCTCCCACTTGACGGTGGCCATGCCGAGCCGGTGGGCGAGTGGGGCTAGGACCTCGAGGGTCTCGCGGGCCTTCTTCGCCTGCTTCTCGGGCGGCAGGAACCGCATGGTGCGCATGTTGTGCAGCCGGTCGGCCAGCTTGATCACCAGCACCCGGGGGTCGCGCGCCATGGCGATGACCATCTTGCGGATGGTCTCGGCCTCGGCCGCGCTGCCGAGCTGCACCTTGTCCAGCTTGGTCACGCCGTCGACCAGCCGCGCGACCTCCTCGCCGAAGTCGTCGTGGAGGTTCTTCAGCGAGTACTCGGTGTCCTCGACCGTGTCGTGCAGCAGGGCGGCGACCAGCGTGATCGTGTCCATGCCCAGCTCGGCCAGGATGGTCGCGACCGCGAGGGGGTGGGTGATGTACGGGTCGCCGGACTTGCGCCGCTGGTTGCGGTGCGCCTCCTCGGCGACGTCGTAGGCGTGTTGCAGCAGCGCTAGGTCGGCCTTGGGGTGCAGCTCGCGGTGGACGGCGGCGAGCGGTTCGAGCACCTGTTTGACCGGCGCCGACCGCTGGGCGGTGATGCGCCGCGCGAGGCGCGCCCGGACCCGCCGGGTCGCCGACGGCGCCCGGACTGCGGGTGGTGGGCCGATGGCGTCGTCGGACGGCGCCCCGGTCTCAACGTTCTGGCTCACACGCGGCTCCCGGCATTCAAGACCCGAGAATAGCCGTGAATCGATCCGGGGTGGCTCAACGGGTTGCTGTACTCTGTTGTTGAAGTTTCAACAACGGGAGTGCCCATGTCCATGCCGGTCCTCTACCTCAGCCACGGCGCCCCGCCGCTGGCCGACGATCAGCTGTGGACCCGCCAGCTGGCCGAATGGTCCGCCGACCTGCCGAAACCCACGGCCATCCTCATGGTGTCGGCGCACTGGGAGAACGCGCCGCTGACGCTCGGCGCCACCGCCACGGTGCCGCTGGTGTACGACTTCTGGGGCTTCCCGCAGCGCTACTACGACGTCACGTACGCGGCGCCCGGCGCGCCGGAACTGGCCGCCTCGGTGCGCGCGCTGCTGTCGGGCGCCATGCCGGTGCACGACGAGCCGGACCGCGGCCTGGACCACGGCGCGTACGTGCCACTGGTGGAGATGTTCCCGGCCGCGGACGTGCCGGTGCTGCAGATCTCCATGCCGTCGCTGGACCCGACGGTGCTGCTCGAGGTGGGCCGCAGGCTGGCGCCTCTGCGCGACGAGGGCGTGCTGATCGTGGGCAGCGGCTTCTTCACGCACAACCTGTCGGGCATCGACGTGTCGAACCCGTCCGCCCCGCCGCCGTCCTGGTCGGCCGAGTTCGACCGCTGGGGCGACGAAACGCTGGCCTCCGGTGACGTCGACGCGCTGGTCGACTTCCTGCACAAGGCCCCCGCCGGCCGGCTCGCTCACCCGAGGACGGAACACTTCGCGCCGCTGTTCGTGTCGCTGGGCGCGAGCCTGTCGAGGACGGCGATCCCGACCGCGGTGATCGACGGCTACTGGTGCGGCCTGGCGAAACGCTCGCTGCAGTTCACCTGACCAAGATCAACTCTAAGATCAACGGCGAGTCCCCCGTCCAGCCCGCGCGAGTCCCCCTTTCGCGCAATGCGAGTCGCCGGTTCGCGACCGCGGGTGGATTCGCCGACCGCCAACTCGGACGTCCCGCGAGGGAGACTCGCGGGACCGGACGTGGGACTCACGGGGGGCCGGAGGCCGCCGTTTGATCTTGGGACCTACGCCCGGCTAGTACTCCACCAGGGAGTGGACCTCGTAGCCGTCCAAGCGTTCGCGGCCGCCCAGACCGGCCAGTTCGGCCACCACCGCCACCGCTGTCACCGTGGCGCCCGCCCGCGAGAGCAGCGCACACGTCGCGGCCACCGTGCCGCCGGTGGCCAGCACATCGTCGATCACCACGACCTGAGCGCCGGCCAGAGCGGCATCCGGCAGTTCCAGCGTCGCGGTGCCGTACTCGAGCGTGTAGGACTCCTGGTCGGCCACCACCGGGAGCTTGCCCGGTTTGCGGACGGGCACCATGCCGCAGCCGCGGGCGATGGCCACCGCGCCGCCGAGCAGGAAGCCCCGCGCCTCCACGGCGGCCACCATCGTCGTCGTCCGGGGCACCAGGGCGGCCATCGCGTCGATGACCGCCCCCAACGCCTCCGGGGACGCCAGCACCGGGTTCAGATCCCGGAACTGGACCCCCGGCGAAGGGAAGTCCGGCACTGTCCGGACCAGGCCCAGTGCCTCCTCCAGTGACAACACGACTTACCGGCGCCGCTTGCCCGACGGCCGGCCCGGCTTGCCGGTCGGCCTGCGCCGGGGTTCGGCCGGCTTCTGGTTGCGCGTCGGCACGCTGCTCGCCGCCGCCATGGCCCGCTCCTGACGCAGCTCGGTCTCGAGTTCGTCGTCGTCGGTGGCCGGGACATGATCGTCGTCGTCCAGAACCGCCACGTCGCGCTGCGCGGCCTTCTCGGCCACGTTCTTGCGCCGCGCCATCACCCGGGCCGCCTGGTCCTTGAACTTCGGCTCGGTCATCTTCATGTCCACCAGCAGCGGCGTCGCCAGGCAGATCGACGACACGGCACCGGCGATGATGCCCGTGAGCTGGACCAGCGCGAGGTCCTGCAGGGTGCCGACACCCAGCAGACCCACACCGACCACCAGCAGACCGATGACCGGCAGCACTGCGATCAACGACGTGTTGATCGAGCGCATGAGCGTCTGGTTCAGCGCCAGGTTGGCCGCCTCGCCGTACGTCCGCCTGGTCAGGCCGAGCAGACCCCGAGTGTTCTCCTTGATCTTGTCGAACACCACGACCGTGTCGTAGAGCGAGAAGCCGAGGATGGTGAGCAGACCGATCACGGTCGCGGGCGTGACCTCGAAACCGATGATCGAGTACACGCCGGCCGTGACCACGATGTCGTGGAACAGCGCGGCGAGTGCCGCGACCGCCATCCAGCGTTCGAAGTAGAACGCCAGGAACAAGGTCACCAGCACCAGGAACACGATCAACGCGATCAGCGCCTGCTGCGAGATCTCCCCGCCCCAGGACGCGCTCACCGCGCTGTCGCTGATCGAGTTCTCGGTGGGCTGACCGTTCTCGCCGATCGGCTGGAACTCCTCGAACAACGCCGACTTCAGCGCCGTCACCTGGTCGATGTCGAGCGCCTCCGACCGGATCTGGATGGTCGTGGCGTCGCCCGTACCGACCGTCTGCACGGCCGACGGCTCCTGGTTGAGCGTCTCGGTGAACACGTCGGTGACCTGCCCGGTCGAGACGTTCCCGGCCGCACCCTGGGCGGGCATCGAGACCCGCGTGCCGCCCTCGAAGTCGATGCCCAGGTTGAAGCCGCGGAACACGATGGAGGCCAGGCAGCCCAGGATCAACACCGCGAAGAAGATGTACCACCGCTTGCGCCTGCCGACCACGTCGAAGGCGCCGGTGCCCATGTAGAGCCGCTGGAAGAACGGGGCCTTCTTCTTGACCTGCACCGGCTCGCTCGTGCGTGCCTCGTCGCCTGTCTTGTCAGAACTCGGCACGTCACACCTCCTTCGCGACCGGGCCGGGGCCAGTGGCCCGCACGCCGGTTCGCCGCTCGTGCGCCTCGCGCTGCACCGCGCCGAGGCCCGACCACCGGGGACTGGACAGGAACTTCGACTTCGACGCCAGACGCGACCAGCGGATGGGTCACGAGGAACACCACGACGAGGTCGAGCACGGTCGACATGCCCAGGGTGAACGCGAAGCCACGCACCTGACCGACGGCCAGCAGGTAGAGCACCCCGGCCGCGAGGAACATGACCGCGTCCGCGGACAGGATCGTGCGCCTGGCCCGGATCCACGCTCGTGGCACGGCCGATCGGTACGTTCTGCCCTCGCGTATCTCGTCCTTCAACCGTTCGAAGAAGATCACGAACGAGTCGGCCGTGATACCGATGGCCACGATGAACCCCGCGACGCCCGCGAGGTCGAGCGTGAGGCCCACCCAGCGGCCGAGCAGGATCAGCACGGGGAAGATGACGGCGCCGGACAGCACCAGCGACAGGATCGTGAGCAGGCCGAGCATCCGGTAGTAGAACAGGCAGTAGATGAACACCAGCGCCAGACCGATGGCGCCGGCGATCAGGCCGGCCTTCAGCGACGCGAGGCCCAGCGACGCCGACACGGTCTCGGCCTCGGAGGACTCGAACGACAGCGGCAGCGAGCCGTACTTCAGCACCTCGGCCAGGCTCTTGGCCTCATTGGCGCTGAACCCGCCCTGGCCGCCACCGTTGATCATGGTCTGACCGCCGAGGATCGGCTCCTGGATCTCCGGGGCCGACACGACCTGGGAGTCCAGTACGAACGCGGCCTGCTGGCCGACGTTCGCGGTGGTGTAGTCGCCCCACTTCTCGCCGCCCTCGGACTCGAAGTCGAGGCTGACGACGTAGCCGGTGCCTTCGGGGTTGGC
This sequence comes from uncultured Actinomycetota bacterium, assembly GCA_963825445.1. Lineage (GTDB taxonomy): Bacteria > Actinomycetota > Actinomycetes > Mycobacteriales > Pseudonocardiaceae > Actinophytocola. The sequence continues at coordinate 102,789 of CAWGTM010000010.1, read as the reverse complement.
CTGCGAGGTGGCGTCCGCGATGTCCGTGCCCTGCAGGAACGCCGGCCCGAGGATGTACTTGAACGCACCCTCCTGGTCACAGGCGACCAGCGGCTGGTCGGACAGGTCGTGGCCGACGAGCGGGTCGGGCTTGGAGCAGTCGAGCGAGGCGATGGCGAGCTGCTGGGCGGCCTGGTCGGCCTGCACGGTCCCGTCGGGGCTCGGCGCCAGCGTGGGCGCCTGGCGGATGGCCCGCGCCTGCTCGATCGCCTGCTGGGTCTCGGACTCCTCGTCACCGGCCGGCGGCTCCGTGGACTCCGAAGACGGCGGCGGCGTCTCACCGGACGCGGGCGGCGGCGCCGGCTCGCTGGTCGGCTGCCCGGCGACGGCCGGTGCCGGGCGACCGTTGGGCGCCGGCGTCTCGGCGGGCGGCGGGACCTCGGCCGTGGGCGGGGTCTCGCCGGCGGGCGGCTCCTCCCCGGCCGGCGGCTCCTCACCCGCGGGCGGCTGCTCGGGCAGCGGCTGGTTCGGCGCCGACGTGATCACCGGTCGGAACCGCAGCTGGGCGGTCTGGCCGAGGTCGCGGGCCTGCTGGCCGTCCTCTCCCGGCACGGTGATGATCAAGTTGGTACCGTCGAGCACGACCTCCGTGCCCGCGACACCCAGGCCGTTGACCCGGTTCTCGATGATCTGCCGTGCCTGCTGCAGCGCCTCCCGTGCCGGCTCCTCGCCGGTCTCGGTCCGCGCGGTCAGCGTGACCCGGGTACCGCCCTGGAGATCGATGCCCAGTTTCGGCTTGAGCGAATGGTTCCCCGTTGCGAACACCAAGGTGTAGAGCAGCAGCAGGATGAACATGAAGAACGCGAGATAGCGCCCTGGGCGGATCTGCCCGGCGGGTGGGGCCACGGTCGGTCGGTCTCCTCGAACTGGCGGCGGTCACCTGGGGTGTGTCACCTGGGTATGTCACACAGTGCAGAACACAGCGGCAGAGCACAGCGCCCGCACCCGTAACACATGTGGGTGAGGGCGCAGCGTACTCCCCGCGACGTGAGGCCCGTGTCACACGGTCACGTCGCGGTTGCACGCGGGAGCTACTTCTGCTTGCCGGACTCCAGCGACGGCTCCGCGTCCTTGGTGTCCGCCACGACGACGTCGAGCTTCGAGTCGGTGTCGCGGTCGTCGACCGAGATCGAGTCCGAGTCCGACAGCTCCTCGAGCTCCTCGGCCTCCTCTTCGATGTCCTCGGCGACCTTCTCGCGCACGGCGGCACGCAGCCACACGGTCTCGACACCCGGTGCGATCTCGACGCCGATCTTGGCGTCGTCGTCCACATCGGTGACGGTGCCGTAGAGACCGGAGGTGGTCATCACCTGGTCACCGACGGCCAGCGAGTTCTGCAGCGCCTGCTGCTGCTCCTGAGCCCTGCGCTGCTTCCGGCTCATGAAATACATCATGAGGCCCAGAAGCCCGAACAGCAGGAGCATGGGAAGCAGTTCCATTTTTCTCCATCCATGGGAGTTCTTCACTCTGCGGTGTGCGCAGGGTCACTTTCAAACAGGGTAGGCGCCATGTGGCCAGGAGCGTTAGCGGGGGGCGAAAGCCCCAAATGGGACCATGCCGACGCCGTTGCTACTCGGCCGCGCGGTGTCCTGGCGAGCATGCCCGCCCGTACGAGGTATGGCTCGCACACCTCCTCCACCGTAGCTGGCTCCTCCCCCACAGCGACAGCCAGCGTCGAAACTCCGACGGGACCGCCGCCGAACGAGCGCACGAGCGCGTCGAGCACGGCGCGGTCCAGCCGGTCCAGACCCAGCTCGTCGACGTCGTAGACCTGGAGCGCCGCGCGGGCGATGTCCCTGGTCACGATGCCATCGGCTCGCACTTCGGCGAAGTCGCGCACCCGGCGGAGCAGCCGGTTCGCGATCCGCGGGGTGCCGCGCGAGCGCCCGGCGATCTCCTCGGAACCCTCACCCCGCAGCTCCACCCCGAGGATGGAGGCGGACCGGCGCAGCACGCGGTCCAGGTCCTCGTCCGAGTAGAACTCCATGTGCGCGGTGAAGCCGAACCGGTCGCGCAGGGGGCCGGTCAGCGAGCCGGAGCGGGTGGTGGCTCCGACCAGCGTGAACGGCGCGATCTCCAGGGGGATGCTGGTGGCGCCGGGGCCCTTGCCGACCACGACGTCCACCCGGAAGTCCTCCATGGCGAGGTAGAGCATCTCCTCGGCCGGCCGCGCGATCCGGTGGATCTCGTCGATGAACAGGACGTCGCCCTCGACCAGGTTGGACAGCATGGCCGCGAGGTCGCCCGCGCGTTCCAGGGCCGGGCCGGAGGTGATGCGCAGCGCGCTGCCCAGCTCCGCCGCGATGATCATCGCGAGGCTGGTCTTGCCGAGGCCGGGCGGGCCGGACAGCAGGACGTGGTCGGGCGGCACGCCGCGCTGGGTGGCGCCCTGCAGCACCAACTCCAGCTGTTCACGCACGCGGTGCTGGCCCACGAACTCGTCGAGCCGCCGGGGCCGAAGCGTCGCCTCGTCGTCCCGTTCACCGGGCTGGACGAGCGGGGAGACCTCGGAGTCCTCGAAGTCCTCGAAGTCTTCTGTCACGGGGTCATCGTGCACGACCCGCTACCGCTTCTTGCCCAGGGTCGCGAGCGCCTTGCGCAGGACGGTCGGGGTGTCGGTGGTGCCGTTCTCGGCGAGCACCCCGTCGACCGCCTGCTCGGCCTGCTTGGCCGCGAAACCGAGACCGATCAGCGCCTCCACCACGCTCCCCCGCACCTGGCCGGCGCCGGACACCACGGACTCGGCGTTGGTCGAGGCGAGCGCGCCGACCTTGTCGCGCAGCTCGATGATCAGGCGCTCCGCGCCCTTGCGGCCGATCCCCGGCACCTGGGTGAGGACGGCGATGCTGCCCTCGGCGAGTGCCGCGCGCAGCTGGTTGGCGTCGAGCACGGCGAGCGTGGCCATGGCGATCCTCGGGCCGATGCCCGACACCGACAGCAGCAGGCCGAACAGCTCGCGGGCCTGCGCGTCGGCGAACCCGAACAGGGTGAGCGAGTCCTCGCGGACGACCAGGGTGGTGGCGAGGATCGCCTCGCTGCCCGTGCGCAGCGTGGCGAGTGTGGCCGGGGTGGCGGTGATGGCCAGTCCGACCCCACCCACCTCGAGCACCACGTGGTCGAGGCCGATGGAGAGCACCTGTCCCCGTACTCGGGAGATCATCGGTTCTGCTTCCCTTTCGCTGCTGCGGCGGCGAGACGCGCCTTGTGGTTGCGGGCCAGTTCGGCCGCGCGGGACTGGGCCTCGGCGAGCCGGTTGGCCGTGGGTGCGCGCCAGACGTGGCAGATGGCGATGGCGAGCGCGTCGGCCGCGTCCGCGGGCTTCGGTGCCTCGGTGAGCCCGAGCAGGCGGGTGACCATGCTCGTGACCTGCGCCTTGTCCGCCCGGCCCGAGCCGGTGACCGCGGCCTTCACCTCGCTCGGGGTGTGGAACACGACCGGCAGTCCGCGCCGGGCGGCGGCCAGCGCGACCACGCCGCCCGCCTGGGCGGTGCCCATGGCGGTGCGCACGTTGTACTGACTGAACACCCGCTCCACGGCCACCGCGTCGGGGCGGTGCCGGTCGAGCCAGGCCTCCACCTCGTCGGACACGGCGAGCAGGCGCACGGACAGGTCGGCGTCGACCGGCGTCCGGATGACGTCGACCGCCACGCAGCGCACCTTCCGGCCGACCGCGCCGTCGACCACGGCGATGCCACACCGGGTCAGGCCGGGGTCGACGCCGAGGACGCGCAGGTCTTTGGGTTGCGAGAACATCAGTTCGAACTCTAGGGGGTGAGCGCCACCCGGTCCCGCACCGACACGGCGGCCAGCACCACCGCCGCGAGGGCGAGCGCCGCGATGCCGGCGGCGATCCACGCGACCGACGGGTAGCCCGCGCCCGCGCCGATCGCGAGGCCACCCAACCAGGGTCCGGTGGTGATGCCGACGTTGAAGGCGGAGACGTTCGTGGCGGTCGCGAGGGTGGCCGACTCCCCCGCGACCGCGAACACCCGGGTGTTGAGCGCGGGGTTCACGCCGAAGCCGAACGCGCCGAGCAGGACCAGCAGCGGGATCACCAGCGCCGGCACGTCGGCGTTGACCGCGAGCGCCACGGACACGACGAGCACCCCGACGATCCCGACGGTCAGGGTGCGGAACGGATGCGCGTCGGCCGTGCGGCCGCCGATGGTGATGCCGATGAGCGCGCCGAGGCCGTAGAGCGCGAGCACCGCGGGCACCCAGCCGGCCGACAGCCCGGTCGGCCCGGTGAGCAGCGGCGCGACGTAGCCGAAGACCACCAGCAGGGACGCGGTGACCAGCGCGGTCGTGCCGTAGGCGAGCCACAGCGCCGGGTTGGCCATGGTGCGCAGTTCGTCGGCCACGCGAGGAGGACGCACCTGGTCGGGCCGGCTCTCCTGGACGGTCGCCAGCACGCCCACCATGGCCAGCACCGCGAGAGCGGCGAGCGCCCAGAACGCGGCACGCCAGCCGAGGTGCTGGCCGATGACCGTGCCGAGCGGCAGCCCGACGATCGTGGCGACCGTCAGCCCGCCCGTCACGACGCTCATCGCCCGTCCGCGCGCGCCGACGGGCACGAGCCCGAGCACGGTGACCGTGGCGACCGCCCAGAAACCGGCGTAGACGAACGCGCCGACGATCCGGCTGGCCATCAGCACCGCGTAGTTCGGGCTGAGCGCCCCGACGACGTGGGAGACCGCGAAGATCCCGAGGAACAGCAGCAGGGTCGCCCGGCGCGGCCGGCGCAGCGTGACCAGGGCGAGCACGGGCGCGCCGACCACCATGCCGACGGCGAACGCCGAGATCAGCAGGCCGGCGTCGGGGATCGACACGTCGAGGCCGGCGGCGACCTCGGGCAGCAGCCCGGCGAGCATCAGCTCGGACGTCCCCTGCGCGAAGATCGCCAGACCGAGCACGTACACGGCGAGGGGCATGCGTTCCTCCGTTTTGGATGGTTCAGTACATAACTCGGGCAGGGGTGCGCGACGTCGAGCGATCCCCGGGGTCAGATGGCGGTCAGCGCGGTGGTGGCGACGGACTCGAGCACCGCGCGGCCGGCACCGGCCCGCGCGGCGACCTGCATGCCGCTGATCGTCGCGACCACGAAGTGGGCCAGCGCCACCGGATCGCGGTCCGCGCCGATCTCCCCCGCGCGCCGGGCGGCCTCGAAAGCGTCCCGCAGCGCGCCGAGTCGCAGTTCCTCGTTGCGTGCCAACAGGTCGGCGATCTCCTCGTCGGCCGGACACTCGACCAGGGAGTTGACCACCAGGCAGCCGAGCGGGTCACTCTCCCGGGCCTCGACCACCCACCGGAACAGCGTCCACACCTTGTCGCGGATCCCGGCGTCGCCCGCCAGCACGGCGAGCGTCTCGTGGTCCTTCATGGCCATGTAGCGCCGAAGCGCGCGTTCGAACAGGTCACGCTTGCTGTGGAAGGTGTTGTAGATGCTGCTGCGGCCCAGACCGGTGGCCGCGCAGAGGTCCTGGGTGGACGTGGCCTCGTAGCCGCCCGCCCAGAACGACCGCATGGCCGCGTCCACCGCGCGGTCCTCGTCGAACTCTCTCGGCCGTGCCATGACCACGACCGTACACGCGTTTTGGATCGGCCGGTTCAATACCCTGGATTCATCACGTCGAACTCGTTGCCCTCCGGGTCGGCGAGGGTCCACCAGTCGGAATGGCGGCGCAGCACCCGAGCGCCGAGGGACAGCAGCTCATCCAGGTGGGCGTCGTCCCGGACCGCGATGTCCAGGTGCATGCGGTCCTTGCCGGGCCGGTGTTCGGCCAACTCCACGAGCCAGAGCGTGAGTGATCCGTCCGGCGCGTCGACCGCCACCTGCGGGTCGGTCTCCGGGGTCAGTCCGAGCGCGGCCAGCCGGACGACCTCCGCGTCGTCGTAGGGGCGCACCGACCAGCCGAGCGCGGTGGCCCAGAACCTGGCGAGCGACGCGGCGTGGCGGCAGTCCAGCACGAGCGCGACGAGACCCGACGTCATGACGGGGCAGGTTAGTCCCGCAGCGTGAGCGCCAGAAGAGGCCCAGCCTTGACACCCGTGCTAAAAAGTTGGACAACAGAAATGTAAGCGCTTCCAATGACGCAGGCAGGCGGACATGGCAGCTCGCGAACGGCGCTCGGTGACCATCTACGAGGTGGCCGACCGGGCGGGCGTCTCGATCGCCACCGTGTCCCGCGCGCTGTCCGGATCCGAGCTGGTCGCGCTCGCCACCCGGGAGCGGGTGCGGCGCGTGGCCGAGGAGCTGCGGTTCCGGCCGAGCGGCGCCGGCCGGGCGCTGGCCCAGGGGCAGCACGCGGCCAACGGCATCGTCTTCCCCGACCTCGCCGGCCCCTACTACGCGGAGGTCGTGCTCGGCTACGAGGAAGTGGTGGCCGAGTTGGGCCGAAGCGTCCTCATCCTCGCCACGAACGACCGGCCCAACGCCGCCGAACTGGTGGCCGACCTGGCCGGTCGCGTCGACGGCATGGTGATCATGGGCCGCACGGTGGCCGACGCCACGGTCGCGCGGATCGCCGACACCGGCCTCCCGCTCGTGCTGCTCGCCCGTCCCCCGGTCGGGCTGGTGGACACGGTCACGTCCGACAACACCGACAGCGCCGTCGCGCTGACCGCCCACCTGCTCGACCACGGCCACCGCCGGCTCGCGTTCCTCGGTGACCCGGACCAGTCACCGGACGTGGCGGGCCGCTACGAGGGCTTCCGCTCGGCACTCGCCGAACGCGGTCTCGAACCGGCGGACGAGCCGGTGCGCTGCGCGTTCGACGTGCGCTCCGGCTACCAGGCCACCCGCGACCTGCTGTCCCGGCATCGCCCGGAGGCGCTGGTATGTGCCAACGACGAGTTGGCACTCGGCGCGCTGCGGGCCGCCGAGGACCTCGGCCTGCGGGTGCCGGACGACCTGGCCCTGACCGGCTGGGACGACATCATGGCCGCCCACTACGCGCGGCTGACCACCGTGCACCAGGCCATGCGTGAGCTGGGGGCCACCGCCGCCCGCTGGCTCGACGAACGCGTCTGCGGCACCGCCCCCGGCGTGCGCCACGAAGTACTGCCGACGCGGCTGGTGATCCGTGCCAGCTGCGGTTCCCACGACTAAACGGAGGTAAGCGTGACGCGACCTACCCGAAGGACCCGGTTGGCGGCCGCCGCGGTGGCGCTGGCCCTCGGACTCAGCGGCTGCGGCCGGGACTCCGGCGGCGGCGAGGCCACCGAGGGCGAGGACCTCGCACAGGGCAAGGCGACCGGCGACATCACCGTCTGGGCCATGGGCACCGAGGGCGAGAAGCTGTCCGTGCTGGCCGAGGAGTTCATGGCCGAGAACCCCGACGCGAACGTCACGGTCACCCCCGTGCCGTGGGACGGCGCGCACAACAAGATCTCCACGGCCATCGCCGGCCAGCAGACGCCGGACGTCAGCATGCTCGGCACCACCTGGATCGGCGAGTTCGCGAAGACGGGCGCACTCGACGTGGTGCCGTCCGACCTGGTGTCCGAGGACGCGTTCTTCCCGGGCGCGTGGGAGACGGGCGTCGTGGACGACACCTCCTACAGCGTGCCGTGGTACGTGGAGACCCGCCTGCTGTACGTGAACTCCGCGGCCGCCGAGGCCGCCGGGATCACCGAGCCACCGTCCACCTGGGACGAGCTGAAGCAGGCGGTCACCGACCTGCAGCAGAAGGGCGGCGCCCAGCAGGGCATCTACCTGCAGCCCGGCCAGGCCGGCGCGTGGCAGACGGTGCTGCCGTTCGTCTGGCAGAACGGCGGCGACGTGTACGACGGCACGAACTTCACGCTCGACACGCCGGAGGCCACCGAGGCGCTCGCGTACTACAAGTCCTTCTACGACGACGGACTGTCCTCTCGGGACCGGCTCCGCGAGGGCGAGCCGGAACCGAAGCTGCTCTCCGGTGAGGTCGGGTCGTTCATCTCCGGTCCGTGGCACATCCCGCTGCTGAACGAGCTGGGCGGCGAGGGCAAGTTCGAGCTGTGGCCGATGCCCTCGGGTGCCGGTGACTTCACGTCGTTCATCGGCGGCAGCAACATGTCGGTGTTCAAGAACGCGAAGAACCGGGACGGCGCCTGGAAGTTCGTGTCGTACCTGATGCGGCCCGAGGTCCAGGTCAAGTGGTACCAGGAGGTCAGCGACCTGCCGGCCGTGCAGGCCGCGTGGGACGACGAGACCCTGGCCGGCGACCCGCTGCTCGCCATGTTCGGCGACCAGCTCGACACGGCCAAGGCGCCGCCGTCGATCCCCACCTGGGAGCAGATCGCGGCCGGCATCGACACCGAGCTGGAGAAGATCGCGAAGGGCGCGGCGACCGCCGAGGAAGCGGCGGCCGCCATGCAGGCACAGGCCACGTCGATCGGCACGGGTGACTGACGTGTCGACCCGGTCCGGCGGATTCTCCAGGGCAGTGATCGGCTGGGGCTTCGCGCTGCCCTTCGCCGCGCTGTTCCTGGTGTTCACCGCCGGGCCGGTGCTGATGTCGCTGCTGATGAGCTTCACCGACATCCGCAGCGCCGACCTGCTCGACCCGCTCGGCGTGAACGTGGTGGGGTTCGACAACTTCGCGAAACTGTTCGGTGACCCCAAGTTCGTGACGGCCGCGGGCAACACCGCGGTCTTCGTGGTGGTCGGCGTGCCGCTGACCATGGCCGCGGCGCTGGTGGTGGCGCTCGGGTTGAACTCGGGGCTCATCCGGTTCCGGACGCTGTTCCGGGTCGGCTACTACCTGCCGGTGGTCACGAGCATCGTGGCGATCTCCGTGGTGTGGCGGTTCCTGCTGCAGCCGGAGAACGGGCTGTTCAACGAGATCCTCGGGTTCGTGGGCATCGACGGGCCGAACTGGCTGAACAACGAGACGTTCGCGTTGCCGACGCTGATCGTGATGGCCGCGTGGCGCAACCTCGGGTTCGCCATGGTGATCTTCCTGGCCGGGCTGCAGGCCATCCCGAAGGACCTGTACGAGGCGGCCACCATCGACGGCGCGCGCAAGTGGGCGCAGCTGCGGTACCTGACGGTGCCGATGTTGCGGCCCACCATGCTGTTCGTCGCGGTGGTCACCACGATCGGCTACGTGCAGTACTTCGAGGAGCCGTTCGTGATGACCCAGGGTGGGCCGCTCGACTCCACGCTGTCCATGGCCTACCACACCTACAACCAGTTCGGCTTCGGCAACTACGGCTACGCGTCGGCCATGGGCTACGTGTTGTTCGTCGTGGTGGTCCTGTTGTCGATCGCCTGGTTCCGGCTTCTGAGGAACAACGTTGACTGAGCGCCGATCGCGGGATGTCGTCGCCAAGGCAGTGCTGTACCTGTTGCTGGGCGGCGGAATGGTGGTGATGGTCGGCCCGTTCGTGTGGATGCTGGTCGGCTCGTTCAAGACCGAGGCCGAGGTCCGGCAGGTCCCGCCGACGTGGCTGCCGGAGAACCCGACACTCGCCAACTACGGCACGCTGTTCGACCGGCTGGACTTCCCCACGTACTTCACGAACTCGGCCGCGGTCGCGATCCTCACGACGGTCGGCAACCTGCTGTTCTGCTCGGCCGCCGGCTACGCGCTCGCCAAGCTGCGCTTTCCCGGCAAGCGGGTGCTGTTCACCGTGGTGCTCGGCACGATCATGGTGCCGAGCATCGTCACGTTGGTGCCGTTGTTCGTGCTGACCAGCAATCTCGGGCTGGTGAACACGCTCGCCGGGCTGATCCTGCCGTTCCTCGCGCAGGCGTTCGGCGTGTTCCTCATGCGACAGTTCATCTCGTCCCTCCCGAACGATCTGCTGGAGGCCGCGCGGATCGACGGCGCGAGCGAGCTGCGGATCTACGCCCAGATCGTGTTGCCGCTGTGCCGGCCGGCGCTCGCCACACTCGGCATCTTGACCTTTTTGGCCTCCTGGAACAACTTCCTGTGGCCGCTGGTGTCGGCGACCACGGAGGACAGCTACACCCTGCCCGTCGCGCTCGCGCTCTACTCCATCGGGGAGAACCGCACGGACTACGACATCCTGCTCGCCGGTTCCGTCGTGGTGGTGTTGCCAGTCCTGCTCGTGTTCATCCTGCTGCAACGTCATTTCGTGCGTGGCATCGCCACGACCGGACTCAAGTGAGGAGCACCCGAATGCGTCGTTTCGCGCGTTTAGCCGGGACGGCCGTCCTGGCCGTCGCTCTCGCCGCACCACTCACCGCTGCTGCTGCCGCCCCTGCTCGTCCACACCTGAAGCTCGCCGAGGACACCTGGCGGTCGTTCACCGCCATGGTGGCACCGTCGACCGGGATCCCCGCGGACAACATCGACGGGGACCTCTCTGCTTCGTCGCGTTCCGCTTACACGTCGCCTACGAACATCGGGTCCTATCTGTGGTCGGCCATCGTGGCCGAGGAGTTGGGGATCATCGGGCGTCGTGAGCTGGTGCGGCGCACTCGGGAGACGCTCGACTCGGTGGCGTCTCTGGAGCGTCACCCGGGGTCCGGGCAGTTCTACAACTGGTACGACCCTTCTACCTTGGAGTTGCTGCACACCTGGCCCGTGGACGGGACCGTGGTGTACCCGTTCGCGTCCAGTGTGGACAACGCGTGGATGGCCGCCGCGTTGATGGTGGTGCGCAACGCTGTGCCCGAGGTTCGTCAGCAGGCGCAGGAACTGTTGGCACCCATGGACTTCGCGTTCTTCTACGATCCCGTCGGGCGTGGTCCCGACGTGCCGGCCGGGTTGATGCGTGGTGGGTTCTGGGACTCGCCGCCGCCCGGGTGTTCGTTGCCGGGCAACTACACGGGGGTCGGGCCGGAGGTCTTCTACACGTGTCACACCTACGGGTCGTTCGCCAGTGAGACGCGGATGATCAGTTATGTGGCCATCTCGCTCGGGCAGGTGCCGCCTGCGCACTACTTCGCGCCGTGGCGGACGTTCCCGGACACGTGTGACTGGGACTGGCAGGAGCAGAAGCCGGTCGGGTCCTTCGAGTCCTACCTCGGTGTGCCGGTGTTCGAGGGGCACTACACGTACCGGGGTCTTCGCTTCGTGCCGACATGGGGTGGGGACATGTTCGAGGCGTTGATGCCCGACATGTTCGTGCCGGAGGTGCGGTGGGGCCGGGATTCGTGGGCTCGTCAGCATTCCGTGTATGTGCGGGGGCAGATCGAGCACGGGTTGCGGGATGCGCGGTACGGGTACTGGGGGTTCTCGCCGTCGTCGGATCCGGCTGGTGGGTACCGGGAGTACGGCGTGGACATGATGGGGCTCGACGGGCCCGGGTACACGAGTGATCAGGAGCGTACGGCGGTCGATGTCGGTTTCTCGGGATGTCGGGAAGCTCAGCCTCTGCCTTCCTCTTATGGGGATGGGGTCGTGACTCCGCACGCTGTGGTGTTGGCGCTGCCGTATCAGCCTGCTGCTGCTGTCGCCGAGTTGGTGAAGTTGCGTCGGGACTTCGACAGTTACGGTCCTGGTGGGTTCTACGACGCGATCGCCGTGCGGAGTGGCACTGTCGCGAAGCGGTATCTGGCGCTCGATCAAGGGATGATCATGGGCGCGCTGGGCAACCTGTTGGGTGACAACGTGATCCGGGAAGCGTTCACGCGCGGCGGTGCGGAGCGACACCTGCGCCCGGTGATGGCCATGGAGGAGTTCAACCTGCCGCGGCACCAGTAGGTGGGGCGCCCGGTCCCCCGTTTGTCGGTGTTGCTCGGAACGCTGGAGAACGGGGGGCCGCGGCCTACTGTGCACCCATGACTGGTGAACCAACACATTTCGAGCTGGGCGTCGCGGACGTCGGGCGGGCCGAGACGTTCTACGGGCAGCTGCTCGGCTGGCGGTTCCACGAGCTGGGCAACGGCGCGTGGATCGACACCGGCGGCGTGCGTGGCGGGCTGCATCCGAACGATCCGACGCCGGGAATCGTCGTGTACTTCGAGGTGTCCGACATCGACGCGGCCCTGCGTCAGGTCACCGAACTGGGCGGCACTCCGGGTGAGGCGAGTCCGCCGCAACCGGGCTTCGGCCGCTTCGCCGAATGCCAGGACGACCAGGGGGCGCGATTCGGGCTGCATCAATCGTCGGTCGCCTGATCTGGTGTCTCGCTTCTGGGTGGTCTCTGGGCGGGTGTCGCGGTCTGGGTGTTGGCGCTGGTCTCCGGGTGGGTTCGGGGGTTGCACCCGCGCCAGGAACCGTGCCGTTTGGTTCCGGACGCCCGCCGCCCTTTGCCTGCCGCCACGCCGAACCCCGCGCGCGCAAGGTTCACCCCATGCCGGGAACCGTGCACGTGCGTGCCGGAACCGAGGACATGCGTGCTGGAAGTGAGGACATGCCGTCGGGACATGGCGGCATGCGGTCGAGACTTGGGGACACGCGCGGGTGTTGGTCAGGGGGTGTGCGGTACTCGGATCGGGTCTTCGATCAGTTGTGGGTCCAGTGGTTCCTGCGGTCGTAGCCACGGATCCGTCGGGGCGCCCGTCGGGTTGGCCTCCCAGCGTCGGCACACTCTCGGCACGGTGATCGGGTGGATGGTCAGCGTGCCCTGGGTGTCGATGTGCAGGCGGAGGAAGCCCTTGTGGTCCTCCAGGCTCTGGCCCGCGAACACCTCGTTCGTGTTGATGCCGAACCGGTTCACGATCAGCAGGTAGACGGCCACCACCTCGGCGTCCACGAAGCCGATCACCAGCGGGGTGCCCACCGCGACGATCGCGGAGATCACCCAGTCGGCCGTGGTCCCGTCCGGGAGAACGTCCCGGTAGAGCCAGCGCACCGTCAGGGCCCAGCCGACGCTCAGAGCCAGGTGTGCGGCCGCGTGCAGGATGCCCGCGAACACGTTCGTCTTGCCGGCTCTCGGCAGGTCGATCCTCGCGAACGCCACCCCTCCCAGGATCAGGATCACCGCCACTATCGCCGCCGGGGACCACGCGGCCAGTTGGCTGAACACGCTTCGCTGCTCGAGCTCGGCCAGGCCGAACAGCACGGCCAGGGTCATGATCGTCTGCACGATGCCCGTCAGCGCCCAGAAGCCGGGGTTGCGCCACGGCAGTCGGAAGATCCCGGCGGCCAGCCATTCCGACGTGGTGCGCCGCGGGTAGCGGCCGCGCAGGTCGTAGTTCGCCGGGTCGGACGGCGCGCGTACCCGGGACTCGTCCGGCGGCAGCACCAGTTTCTCCGGGACCTTGTGCGTGCCGGCCAGGTAGGCGCCGCCCAGGCCGCACGTGATCCGTTGCGCCGTGCCGTTCTCTTCCTCGTAACGCGTGTAGTGGTGCTTGTCGCCGGACAGCATGACCCGGACGTTCGCGCCGCGCGGTCGGATGATCTCGCGGACGAAGAACTCGATGGTGTCGTAGCCCTTGGCGTCGCCGCCGGCGCCTGCGGGGACCCACGCCGGTTTCGACGTGCACAGGATGACCGCGTCGCCCGGTTCCAGGCGTTCCGCGGCGGTGCGGAAGTACTGGAGTTGAGGGGCGTCCACGTAGTCGTCGAACTGGGTGTCGATGGCGAAGAGCCACCAGTTCCGCGGCAGTTCCAGGGCGAAGTAGCTGCGGGCCTGCGCGGTCTCCCAGCCGCCGAACGAACGCTTCTGCGCGAACACCCGCAGGAACGACGTCAGGCCGTCGTACCAGTCGTGGTTGCCCGGCAGGGCGTACAGCGTCGGCGCCGGGTCGGGGGCCACCGGCAGCGCCGCGCGATAGACGCCCTTCGTGCGGTCCTCGTACGCGCCCGTCGACGCGGCCGGGTACACCTGGTCGCCGCCCATCACGAGGATCTGGCCGCGCGGCAACGGTTCCGTGCCCGGGGTCAGCTCGTCGGCGGCGAGCAGGGACGCGATCGAGTAGGTGGCGTCGAAGCCGTCACCCAGGTCGGCCACGTAGTCCAGCCACAGCTCGTCGGTGGTCGCGTGCTCGTGCACGTCGGCCGGGAGGCTGCCCTGCAGCTCACGTTTGTCGGCGTAGGAGCCGAAGATCTCCGCCACCAGCGACTGCGCGCCCGTGGTGATCAGCACCTTCGGGGCCAGCCAGCGGACCGCTCTCTGCGGGCGGAACCCGAGTTGCTCCTCGGACATGTCCCGCGGTCGTGGCCGCGCGCTTCTCGGCTCCATGGAGTGATCGTGGCACGATCACCCGGTGGATGTGGAGAAGATCGTGTCTCAGCTCGGATTGACGCCGTTGCCGGTCGAGGGCGGGCTGTGGGCGCAGAGCTGGCGGGACGCGTCCTGCTCGGCCATCTACTACCTGCTGGAGGCGCCCGCGTTCTCCGGGCTGCACCGGCTCGACCGGGTGGAGATCTTCGTCCACCACGCCGGGGCGCCCGTGCGGATGACGTTGCTGGACAACGGTTCGGTGACCGAGCACGTGCTCGGCACCGACGTCACCGAAGGGCAGCGCCCGCAGGTGGTGGTGCCCGCCGGAACATGGCAGGCGTCGGAGACCCTCGGCGACTGGTCGCTCATGGGCACGGTGGTGGTGCCGCCCTACACCGACGACTGCGTGGAGTTCGCGTCGGCGCGGGAGGTGGCGGCCGAGTACCCGGAGTACGCCGACCGCCTCCGCCCCCTGTGTCGCCGGCCGTGACCGGTCAGCGGTAGCGCGGGGGCGGTCCGCCGTGGGGGCCGGGACCGAACGGCGGCTGCGGCGGGTAGCCCGGAGGCGGACCCTGGGGCGGACCGAAGCCCGGCTGCGGACCCTGGTGAGGGCCGGGGCCGAACGGCGGCTGGGGCCCGAAGCCCGGCTGCGGTGCCGACTGGGCGAACGCCGGCTGGGGACCGGGCGGCGGGCCGAACGACTGCGGACCCGGACCGAAGGCCGGCTGCGGACCCGACGGCGGACCGAACGACTGCGGACCCGGACCGAACGCGGGCTGCGGACCCGACGGCGGGCCGTACCCCGGAGGCGGTCCCTGGGGCGGGCCGAAACCGGGAGGCGGACCCTGCTGCGGGCCCGGACCGAAGCCGGGCGGCGGGCCACCCACCGGCGCCATGCCGCCACCGGCGACCAGCTGCTGGGCCTGTTGCCCCGAGATCTTCTGCTCCGAGTCGCACGCCGCGCAGTGCAGGGTGTGCTTGCGGTTGATCGGGAACAGCGGGATCCAGAACAGCGTGAACTTGGTGGTGAACTTGCGCACCACGTGCTCACTCGAGTTGGTGCACTGGTTGCACACCATGGTCAGTACGGCGAGTACCTGCACGTACTGCTTCCAGCCCCAAATAATCACCCGAAGAGAGTACGACGCGGCACCGACAGCGCGTGGGCGAGTTCCACAATCAGCCCTGGTAACACCACATACCGGACAATCACGGACCGTCGAGGCCCGGGGTCCAGCTCTCCGGGTCGCCGGAGGGCGTGAGCACCGGCTGCCACGCGGCGAAACCGGCGGGCGCGTCGGGCGACCACGGCCAGATGCCCTCCGTGGTGGGGACCAGCAACTGCAACGCCGAGAAGTCACCCCTGCGGTAGAGCAGGAACGCGCTGCCGAAGTACTCGAAGTAGTGGCCGCGCGCCACCCGCTCGAACACGACCGGCACGCCGTCGTAGAAGTTCTCGTAGACCTGGCCGAGCACCATGGTCTCACCGTCGAGCGCCCGGTCGAGGTAGGCGTGGAGCATGCGGGCGGCCAGCCCCGCCGGCAGGCCGATCACGACCGCCTCCGGCACCCGGTACCGGTGCCAGGCGCCGACCGAGAAGGAGTACGGCGCACCCTCGTCGTCGCGGGCCACCTCGACCACGGCCATGCCGTACTCCTCGGCCTGGGCCAGGAGTCCGTCCCGCAGCTTGAGGTGCTCCTCGGACAGCTCTGGTAACTCCTCCTCGATGCTCACCGCCGTATTGCACCATGCCCGCCGGGCGGCAGGTACGGCTGCGGTGCCACCGGCTGGCGAGGGGCCCGGTTGACGGCCGCGGCGGCCACCAGGAACCCGATGCCCGTCAGCCCGAGCCCGACCTGGGTGGGCAGCGGGTCGATGTCCACGCGCAGGAACGTGTCGTCACTCCCCGTGGTGAAGCACTCGGTGTTCTGCTCGGCCGTCGTCGGCGGCTCACACACCCACGTCAGGCTGCCGGCCAACCGCATGTCGTCCTGCGTGAGCGCACCCCACACGAAGGACGCGCCGAGGAACAGGAACCCCAGGACCATAAGAACGATCCTCATGGCCGACAGCCTGACGAGCCCGACTTTGCTCCGCTCAGGCGGTCCGGGTGAGTTCGAAGTCGTCGAGCGAGTTGAACCACCCCTCCGGGTAGGTCCAGAACTGGTAGATGCCGGAGAAACTGGTCACGACGCCGCCGGAACAGGACTTCTCGGTGGTGACGTGTCGCTTGTACCGCCAGAAGTCCTCGGGAATGTCCGTGTGCCACAACAGCCTGGCTAGCGTGATCGACGTCGTCCCGGACGGGGCGTAGGTAGTCCCGCCGAAGGAGCTGGTGACCGCGAGACTGCCCGCGCCGTCGTAGGCGACCTCGATCTCCAAGGGGGTCGCATCGGTGGGATCGAGGTAGAAGAAGTGCGTTCCCGTGAACGTGCCGACCCACTGGTCGGTCGTTTCCCCGCAGGCAGCCGGCTCGGCGACCGCCGGCGTGGGGAGGACCAGCGTGGCGAGGACGGCGAGAACGGACGCGAACACTCTGACGCGCATACAGAAACCTCCAGCTCGGCAGCCACGATCGTGGGCAGCGGAGCTGGAGGCTCCGTGGAGCCGGGAGCAGGGCCCCCTACGCGTCGACCTCGGCCATGACGTCGTCGGAGACGTCGAAGTTGGCGTAGACGTTCTGTACGTCGTCGCTGTCCTCGAGGGCGTCGATCAGGCGGAAGACCTTGCGGGCGCCGTCGGCGTCGAGCGGTACGGAAAGCGACGGCAGGAAGCTGGCCTCCGCCGAGTCGTAGTCGAAACCCGCCTCCTGGAGGCCCTTGCGCACGGCCACCAGGTCGGTCGCCTCGGAGACCACCTCGAAACTCTCGCCCAGGTCGTTGACCTCCTCCGCACCCGCCTCGAGGACGGCCATGAGCACGTCGTCCTCGGAGAGGTCGTTCTTCGGGAGGATGACCACGCCCTTGCGGTTGAACAGGTAGGCCACCGAGCCCGGGTCGGCCATGTTGCCGCCGTTGCGGGTCATGGCCGTGCGGACCTCACTGGCCGCGCGGTTGCGGTTGTCGGTGAGGCACTCGATCAGCACGGCGACCCCGTTGGGGCCGTAGCCCTCGTACATGATCGTCTGCCAGTCGGCGCCGCCCGCCTCCTCGCCGCCGCCGCGCTTGCGGGCCCGCTCGATGTTGTCCTGCGGGACGGAGTTCTTCTTGGCCTTGACGATGGCGTCGAAAAGCGTCGGATTGCCCTCGGGGTCGCCGCCACCGGTTCTCGCGGCCACCTCGATGTTCTTGATCAGCTTGGCGAAAAGCTTGCCTCGCTTGGCATCCAGCGCGGCCTTCTTGTGCTTTGTCGTCGCCCACTTTGAGTGGCCGCTCACGACAGCCCCTCGCAGGCTCGGTCCTGCCGCTCGCGGTCGCCCTGTGTCATTGCTTCGCTCGCAAGCTCGCTCAATGCTCCTCCGTCACCATTTCCACAAACAGGCGGTGAACCCGGGTGTCACCCGTCAGTTCCGGATGGAACGAGGTGGCCAGCACGGGACCCTGCCGAACGGCGACGATCCTACCGGCGGCCGCTTCTCCACCTGGTACCTCCGGGTCATCGCTGACCCGCGCGAGCACCTCGACCTCCGGTCCGGCCGACTCGACCCACGGCGCGCGGATGAAGACGGCGTGCACCGGCCCCCCCGGCACACCCGTGAACGCCAGGTCCTCCTCGAACGAATCCACCTGGCGGCCGAAGGCGTTGCGCCGGACGATCACGTCCAGCCCGCCCACCTGGTGCTGGTCGGCACGACCGTCGAGCACCTTGCCGGCCAGCAGGATCATGCCGGCGCACGACCCGTAGACCGGCATCCCGGCCGCCACCCGTTCGCGCAGCGGCTCGAGCAGTCCGAAGATGTCGAGCAGCCGCGACATGGTGGTGGACTCGCCGCCGGGGAGGACCAGGCCGTCCACTTCCGACAGCTCGGTGACCCGGCGGACGGGGACCGGCTCGGCGCCACTGTCCCGCAGGGCGGCCACGTGCTCCCGCACGTCGCCCTGCAACGCCAGCACACCAATGCGCGGGTCGGACACCCGTTGACCTCCTGAAATCCTCTGTTCACCCAGCTTAGCTAGGGCACTCCGACGGCCCGCAGGCCGGCCGCCACCCCGGCGGCCACGATGACGACCACCACGAACGGGGCCTTGCGCCACGCGAGGAGTCCGCCGGCCAGTACCCCGGCCGGCAGGGCGACGCCCGCGAAGTCGGGGCCGTCGGTGAACGACGCGGTGGCGATCAGGGCCACCAGCAGCACGGTGGCGGCCGCGGACATCAGCTCCGTCGCGCGAGGAGGAAGGGCGGCCTCGCCGCTCGTGCGGGCGAGACGGGCACGCAGCAGCGGGCCGGACACGCGGATCGCGTAGGTGCCCACGGCCAGCACGAGGATCGCGACGATCACGCGGCCACCTCTTCCTTCACGGCCGGTCTGGCCGGCCGGATCAGCACCACCAGGCCGACGAGCGACAGGAGCACCGGCACCCCGGCCGGCACGAGCGGCGTGGCGGCCAGCGCGACCACCGAGCCGAGCAGCGCCGCGTTGCGCACCCTCGGCTGCTTCAGCGACGGCAGGACCAGCGCGAGCAGCGCGGCCGGGAACGCGGCGTCCAGGCCGAACGCGTCGGTGTCGCCGATGACCTGGCCGGCGAGAGCGCCGACCAGCGTGCCCACGTTCCACATGAGGAACAGCGCCACGCCACACGCCCAGAACACCGCCCGCGCGCGCCGCGGGTCGCGCTGGGCCATGGCGAACGCGACCGTCTCGTCGATCATCAGGTGGCTGCCCACGAGCTTGGCCACCAGGCCCTTGCCGATGACGTCGCCGATCGCCAGACCGAACGGCAGGTGCCGGATGTTCAGCACGAGCGCACCGAGCACGGCCGCCACCAGGCCCCCACCGGCGGCAACCACGCCCACCAGCATGAACTGCGCGCCGCCCGCGAACACCAGCACGGACATCACCGACGGCTCCCACCAGGCGAGCCCGGAGGACGCCGCGATGGCACCGAACGACAGGCCGACGACGGAGGCCGCGGTGGCCAGCGCGAGGATGTCGCGCCGCAGTTCAAGGGTCAGGGTTCGCCAGATCGAACGCATGACTTTTATGATGAACACAGGACCGGCGTTCGTCAAGGCGAACGATCGTACTTGCAGAACGAACACGGAAGGTGGCTCGTCGTGTCCGAACACCCGCGGGGCGCACCGCTGGAAGTCATCGCGTTCTCGTTGCGCCGCGAGCGCGAGCGGACCGGAATGTCGCTGTCCGAACTGGCGAAACGGGCGGGAATCGCGAAGTCGACGGTGTCGCAACTGGAGTCGGCGAGCGGCAACCCGAGCGTGGAAACCCTGTGGGCGCTGTCGGTCGCGCTCGACGTGCCGTTCAGCCGGCTGGTCGAGCCGTCGCGGCCGAAGGTCCAGGTGATCCGGTCCGGCGAGGGCCCGGCCGTCTTCTCCGAGCGGGCGGACTACGTGGCGACCCTGCTGGCGTCCTGCCCGCCGAACGCGCGCCGCGACATCTACCTGATCACCGCGGAGCCGGGTTCGGCGCGGGAGTCCGACCCGCACATGCCCGGAGTGGTGGAGCACGTGGTGCTCTGCTCCGGGCGTGCGCGGATCGGACTCACCGGCGAACCGGTCGAACTGGCACCCGGCGACTACGTGGCCTATCCCGGGGACCTCGAGCACGTCTTCGAGGCGCTCGAGCCGGGCACGGCCGCGGTCATGGTCTCCGAGCACTGGTGACACTCAGCCGCAGGGGTCGGTGAACTGCTGGGTCGGGCCGCACGGCTGCATCTTGTCCACACCCGCGAGCGCCGGGCTCGCGGCGAGCGTCAACCCGGCCACGGCGATCGCCGCCACCACGATTCCTCGAACAATGGAACGGATCCGCATTTCTGTCCTCCGATACGGGATGGCTCGGCGTCAGCTGAGGTCGTAGGAACTGGCGCGGTTGTTGCAGGAGTCGCGCCGCAGGTCCATCTGCGAATCGATGTACCGGTTGCCGCACTCGCCCTCGTAGTTGATGTCCGAGGAGAACCAGACATCGCACTGGTTGTGCGTGACCACCGAGCTGACCCGGTCGTTCCAGTTGCCACCGAACCGCGACATGTTCGGGTGGGAGTAGTCGGGCGTGGACGTCGACGCGGTGCACGCCCTCGGTCCGGTGGCCGTGAACGAGCCGGGCCCCTTGTTGAACCCGTCGTAGAACGTCACCAGGTTCACGGCGGGCACCCGATCGCCCGTGCCGAGCCGCAGCGCCTCGGCTTCGGTGGCGTAGCACTTCTGCACGTACGTCACGATGTTGCCGACACAGTGGTTCAGCGCCGGCGCGGGGCGGCGACCGCCGGCGCGGCGGCCACCACCATCCCGGCCACGGCCGCCGCCGGCACCACGAACTTCCTGAGTACTGCTCCGAACTTCATGCCTACCTCCTGGGACTCACCCACGTTGTGTGACTGCCGCCACACCGCGGGTGAGACTCCCAGGGGTCGCTAACAACTCTCTAACAAAACGGCCTTGACCGTAATTCACCAACCGCGTTCGGCGAGCCGGTGCGGTTCGGGGATGTCGTCCACGTTGATGCCGACCATGGCCTCGCCGAGACCGCGGGACACCTTCGCCAGCATGTCCGGGTCGTCGTGGAACGTGGTGGCCTTGACGATCGCGTCGGCGCGCTTGGCCGGGTCGCCGGACTTGAAGATGCCCGAGCCCACGAACACGCCCTCGGCGCCGAGCTGCATCATCATCGCGGCGTCGGCCGGGGTGGCGATGCCGCCGGCGGTGAACAGCACGACCGGCAGCTTGCCGAGCGTGGCGACCTCCTTGACCAGCTCGTAGGGCGCCTGCAGTTCCTTGGCCGCGACGTACAGCTCGTCCTCGGGCAGCGACGTCAGCCTCTTGATCTCGCCGCGGATCTTGCGCATGTGGGTGGTCGCGTTGGACACGTCGCCGGTACCGGCCTCGCCCTTGGAGCGGATCATGGCCGCGCCCTCGGTGATCCGGCGCAGCGCCTCACCCAGGTTCGTCGCCCCACACACGAACGGCACGGTGAACTGCCACTTGTCGATGTGGTTGGCGTAGTCGGCCGGGGTGAGCACCTCGGACTCGTCGACGTAGTCCACGCCGAGCGCCTGGAGCACCCGTGCCTCGACGAAGTGGCCGATGCGGGCCTTGGCCATCACGGGGATGGAGACGGCCTCGATGATGCCGTCGATCAGGTCGGGGTCGCTCATCCGCGCGACGCCGCCCTGGGAGCGGATGTCGGCCGGAACGCGCTCGAGTGCCATGACCGCGACCGCGCCGGCGTCCTCGGCGATCTTGGCCTGCTCGGCGGTGACCACGTCCATGATCACGCCGCCCTTGAGCATCTCCGCCATGCCGCGCTTGACCCGCGCGGTCCCGGTCTCCGCGTTGGAAATGTCAGTCACCCGAATTCCTTTCACCCAGTCGATTGCCACCGATTCCTCTCGAGTGTAGGAGCGATGTGGACTACCGGTTCGGGGCCAATCCGGAGGTATCTCGCCAGTCCACTTCCACTTTGGTGATCACCTGATAACGCAGCGTCGACTACCGCTTGTCGAAGCTGGTAAACAGGTGTGAGATCAGACACATAATTCCGGCGAACGGCGCGGTTCCGACGGGAAGGGTGACTGCCATGGCGAGCAAGCACACAGACAACGGCAACGGCGGAGCCGCGGTCGCTGTGGACGATCCGGCCAAAGTGCGCAACATCGTCCTCGTCGGGCCGTCCGGCTCGGGCAAGACCACGCTCACCGAGGCGCTGCTCACCGCCGCCGGCGTGATGACCAGGGCCGGGTCGGTCACCGACGGCACCACCGTGTGCGACCACGACCCCGCCGCGCAACGCCAGCAGCGCTCGGTCGGTCTGTCCGTGGCGCCGCTGGTGCACGAGGACGTCAAGATCAACCTGATCGACACCCCCGGCTACGCGGACTTCGTGGGCGAGGTCCGGGCCGGACTGCGCGCCGCCGACGCGGCGCTGTTCGTGGTGTGTGCGGCCGAGGGCGTCGACCCGGCGACCATCGCGTTGTGGGAGGAATGCGCCGCGGTCGGCATGCCGCGCGCCGTGGTGATCGCGCGGCTGGACCACCAACGCGCTGACGTGGCGGCGGAGATGGCCGCCTGCCAGGAGGCGTTCGGCGCGGGTGTGTTGCCGCTGTACCTGCCGGCTTCCGGGCGTCCCGGGCTCGTGGGGCTGATCACCCAGCGGCTCTTCGACTACTCGTCCGGGCTACCCGCCGACGATCGCCGAACCCGACGCGGACGACCTGGCCACCATGGCCGACGCCCGCAACGAGCTGATCGAGGGGATCATCGCCGAGAGCGAGGACGAGACCCTCATGGAGCGTTACCTCGAGGGCGAGGACATCGACCACGACACCCTGATCGCCGACCTCGAGACGGCCGTCGCGCGCGGCTCGTTCCACCCGGTGATCCCCGTCTGCTCGGTCACCGGCGTCGGGCTGGCCGAGTTGCTCGAGGCGTTGACCGGCGCGTTCCCGTCGCCGCTTGGAGCACGCCGTTCCCGAGGTCACCGATCCGCACGGCAGCATCCGCAGTCCCGGTTGGCGGCCGACCCCGACGGTCCGCTGGTGGCCGAGGTCGTGCGCACCGCCATCGACTCCTACGTCGGGCGCGTGTCACTCGTCCGGGTGTTCTCCGGGACGCTGCGGCCGGAGCGGCCGGTGCACATCTCCGGGCACGGCATGGCCGACCGCGGTCACGAGGACCACGACGTGGACGAGCGGGTGGCGCACATCTACTCGCCTCTGGGGTCCGACCCTGCGCGAGGTGCCGTACTGCGTGGCCGGCGACATCTGCGCGTTGACCAAGTTCGGGTCCGCGGAGACGGGCGACACCGTGTCGTCGCCGGACCAGCCGCTGCTGATGACGCCGTGGCGGATGCCCGAGCCGTTGCTGCCGGTGGCGGTGGTGGCCAAGACCCGCAGCGACGAGGACACGTTGTCGCGCAACCTTTCCCGGCTCGTGGCCGGTGACCCGACGCTACGGTTGGAGCGCAACGCCGAGACCCACCAGCTGGTGCTGTGGTGCATGGGTGAGGCACACGCGGACGTGGTGCTGGCGCGGCTGCGGGCCGGCGGCGCCGACGTGGACACCGAGCCGGTGAAGGTGGCGCTGCGGGAAACGTTCGCCGGCAAGGCACGCGGCAAGGGCCGGCACGTGAAACAGTCCGGCGGGCACGGCCAGTACGCCGTGTGCGACCTCGACGTCGAGCCGCTGCCCGTCGGGTCGGGGTTCGAGTTCGTGGACAAGGTGGTCGGTGGTTCCGTGCCGTCCCAGTTCATCCGCTCGGTGGAGAAGGGCGTGCGGGCGCAGTTGGAGAAGGGCCTGTCGGCCGGGCATCCGGTGGTCGACATCCGGGTGACCCTGTTCGACGGCAAGGCACACAGCGTCGACTCCTCCGACGCGGCGTTCCAGACGGCCGGGTCGCATGGGTCTCAAGGACGCGGCCGCGAACGGGCGGATCTCGTTGCTGGAACCGGTGGACACGGTGGTCGTCCGCCTGCCGGACGAGCACCTGGGCACCGTGCTGGGCGACCTGTCCGGCCGGCGCGGCCGGGTGCTGGGCACGGAGGCCGAGCGGTACCGGGCTACAGCATCGTCCGCGCCGAGGTCCCGGCGACCGCACTGCTGCGCTACGCCATCGACCTACGCTCCATGACGTCCGGCTCGGCCACGTTCACCCGAGCCTTCTGCCGCTTCGACCCGATCCCCGAATCCGTGGCCGCCCAGGTCACCTGACCCCGCATGATGACCGTTGCCGTCGCGCATGATGACCGTTGCCGACGGCCATGGTGACCATCGCGCTCACCGCCGACCCGCGCGAGTGGTCATCATGGACGACGCGACTGGTCATCATGCGCGACGCGAGTGGTCATCAGCGGACTGTGCGGACTGTGCCGTCCCACGTGGACGTCAGGGTTTTCGGGAGCAGGGTCGGCAGCTGCACCGGGTAGACGGTCTCCTCGGTGGCGCGCAGCTCGTCGACGGACCACCAGCGGTGGCCGTCGACCGTGCGGTTCTCCAGCTCGGTGAAGCCGGACGTGTCCACGTCCACCCCGACGGCGAGGTCGGCCAGGAAGAACCACTCCTCGCCGTCGTAGGTGCGGCCGTCGAAGCTGAACGCCACCCGCCGCCGCCACACCGGGCCGACCAGCGTCGTCGTCCTCCAGCTGCACGCCCGTCTCCTCGGCCAGCTCCCGCAGCGCGGCCGACCGCAGGTCCTCCCCCGGCTCGACACCGCCGCCGACGGTGAACCAGAACTTGGTCGTCCGGCCGGACGGGTCGTGCCCGTTGAACAGCAGCACCCGGCGTTCGTCGTCGATCAGCAGCACCCGCGCCGACGGGCGGGGCAGCGGCGCGCAGCCCGGCTCGCCCGTCAGCGCCGGCTCGACGATCTCGAAGTACTCCGGCTGCGGCGCGGTGCCGGCCAGCTTGAGCCACCGCACCGCGCGGCGGCGGCGCTGGGTGAGCGTGTCGCGGACCGCGTCGTTGTGCACCCGGCGGGCGATCACCACGCGGTGCTCGGCGTCGATCAGTTCGGCGGCCAGCGCCAGCGGCAGCTTCGCCCGGTCCACGGCCCGCGAGCTGCAGCGACGAGCTTGTTCTCCGCCTCCTCGCGCTCGTCGCGCGGGTGGCCTGCTCGGCGCGTTCGGCGCTCGGCCCGCAGCGGTCAGCGCCCACGTCCTCGATCCGGATCGCCGCGGCGACCGCGCGAGCCACGACCGCCCGCCGAGCCAGCGCCGCGTCCAGCGCGGCCCACGCCGCGTCGGTCCGCACGTGCAGCCGGTCCAGCCGGTTCGCGGTCGCGGCCAGCCACAGACCCGACCAGCGCCACGACGACGACAGCGATCAGCAGCGTGATCAGTACGACCTCACAACTCACCCTTTACCCAGTTACCCGAAATCAGCCGGACTCCACGACGTGCCGCGGGTCCGCGGCGATCGCCTGCTCGTACACCCGCAGCACCTGACCGGACGAGCACCGGCCAGTCGAAGACCGCCACCCGCTGTCGTGCCGCAGCCACGAGTTCCGCCCGGCGCGCCGGAGCGACAAGCATCCCGCGCAACGCGTCCGCGAGCGCAGCCGGGTCGCCGACCGGGAACAGCACGCCGGCACGTCCGTCGTCGAGCACCCGCCGGAACGCGTCGAGGTCGCTGCCCACCACCGCCGCGCCCGCCGACATCGCCTCGGTGAGGATCATGCCGAAGCTCTCGCCGCCGGTGTTCGGCGCGCAGTACACGTCGACGCTGCGCAGCGCCCGCGCCTTCGTCTCGTCGTCGGCCTGGCCGAGCAGCACGAGCCGGTCGGCCAGGCCACTGCCCGCCTGCCGCTGCAGCTCGTCCTGGTCACCGCCGCCCACCACCAGCAGCTGCAGATCGGGGAACTCGGGCAGCAGGAGGCGCAGCGCGTCCAGCAGCACCGGCATGCCCTTGCGCGGCTCGGTGAAGCGGCCGACGAACCCGATGGTGCCGCCGTCGCGCGGATAGCCGGGCAGCGGCTCGGCGCGGGCGAAGAAGTCGACGTCCACGCCGTTCGGGATCTCCACCGCGTCCCCGCCGAGATGCTCGACCTGCACCCGCCGGGCGAGCGCGGACACCGCGATCCGCGCGGTGATCTTCTCCAGGAACGGCCGCAGCACCAGCTGGAACGCCGTCAGCGTGCGGGAGCGCGACGTGGACGTGTGGAAGGTCGCGACGATCGGGCCGTCGGCGATCATCAGCGCCAGCAGCGACAGGCTCGGCGTGGTCGGCTCGTGCAGGTGCAGCACGTCGAAGTCGTGGTCGCGGATCCAGCGCCGCACCCTGCGCGTAGGACACCGGCCCGAACGACAGCCGGGCCACCGAGCCGTTGTACGGGATGCCGACCGAGCGTCCGGTGGGCCGCACGAAGTCCGGCAGCGGTGTGTCCTCGTCGGCGGGCGCGAGCACGTCGACCTCGTGGCCGCTTCTGCGCAGCGCCTTGGCCAGGTCGATCACGTGCGCCTGCACCCCTCCGGGTACCTCGAAGGAGTACGGGCAGACGATGCCGATCCTCACTCCCGGGCCTCCAGCTCTGGAGCATGTCGCCGTCCTCGAGGTCGGCGAGCCACAGCTTCTGCATCATGTGCCAGTCGACGGGGTTGGCGGCGATGTCGGCGGCGAACGCGTCGGCCATGCGCTGGGTCGCCGGCCGCCACCTCCTCGCGGCCGTGCACCAGGATCGGCGCTGTGCACCCGCACGCCCCAGCCGTCGTCGGTGAACCTGTTGTCCACGACCACGAGCTGCGCGCCGGTGAGCGCCGCGAGCCGCGCCGGGCCGGCGGGCATCCTGGTCTGCTCACCGAAGAACGTGACCGGCACGCCCCGGCTCGACAGGTCGCGGTCGGCCGGCAGGCACGACGATCTTGTTCGCCGCAGCCGTTCGATCAGCACCCGGTAGGCGCTGCTGGTCGCCGGCCGCCAGGATCTCGAACCCGAGCGACTCGCGGTAGTCGATGAACCGCTGGTAGAGCGACTCGGGCTTCAGCCGTTCGATGACGGTGGTGAACGAGCCGTACGTCTCCGACCAGCCAGACGCCGGAGACGTCGAAGTTGCCGGTGTGCGGCAGCGCGCACGATCAGCGCCCTTGCCGCGGTCGAGCGCGGCGTCGAGCAGCGGCCTGCCGACGAACTCCTCGTCCAGCTTCGCGTAGATCGCCTTCGTGGTCCATGCTCGGCAGCCGGAACGTCTCCATCCAGTACCTGGCGTAGGAGCGCAGCGCCGTCGCGGACCAGCTCGTCCAGCTCGGCGGGGCCGGCCTTGGGCACGACCCGCGCGAGGTTGCGCGCGCAGCTGCCGGACGCCCGGCCCGTCGCGGCGGGCGGCGAGGTCGGCGCCAGCGCGGAACGCGCCGCGGGCCACCGGCTCCGGCACGCCGCGCACCACGCCCCAGCCCGTGGCGTACGCGAGGTCGGATAACCGCTGTGTAATGCTCATCGCTGCCTCCCCTCGCCGCCGAGCTGCCGCACCGCGACCAGCCGCTGCACCACCGTGATGACCGAGCCCGCGACGAGCAGCCACAGCGCGACGTCCACCGCGTAGGGCACGCCGAGCCCGTGCAGGCCGGTGCCCACCAGCGCGATGATCAACCGCTCGGCGCGCTCGACCAGCCCGACGTTCGCCGTCAGCCCGGCGGCCTCGGCGCGGGCCTTGATGTAGGAGATGACCTGGCCGAGCACCAGGCAGATCAGCGCGGCCGCCGCGAGGCTCGGGCTTGTCGGCGACCTCGAAGGCGTACCAGGCGATGGCCGCCATCAGCGCGCCGTCGGCGATCCGGTCGCACGTCGAGTCGAGCACCGCGCCGAACTTCGTGCCGCCGCCGCGGGCGCGGGCCATCGCGCCGTCGAGCAGGTCGAGCATCACGAAGCCCCACACGACGAACGTGCCGGCCAGCAGGTGGCCCGTGGGGAACAGCCACAGCGCGAACCCGACCGCGCCCGCCGTGCCGAACAGGGTCATCGCGTTCGGGGTGAGCCCGATACGCACCAGCGCGGACCCCGATCGGATCGGTGACGCGCGAGACCGAGGCTCGGGCGAAGATGTTCAGCATGGGTCGGACGAGCCTCATCGGCGCGGGCGTACGGAGCTGGCTCCCGCAGCCTAATGCGCGAGGTCAGCCGGCCACGGCGTCGGTGCCGGTCGATGCGCGGGCCGGACGTGCGTCGGGCCGGGTGCAGGCCGAGGGCGGCGAGTCGAGGCCGTGGATGGACGGCCTTGCTGATCTCGCCGAGCTGCTCCACCTGCTCCGGGGTGAGCTGGTCGAACAGCTTCTCGCGCACCTCGGTCACGTGGCCGGGCGCGGCGGCCTCCAGTGCGGCGAACCCCTTGTCGGTGAGCACCGCGAACGAGCCGCGCTTGTCGGTCGGGCAGTCGCGCCTGGCGCACCCAGCCGGCCTCCTCCAGCCGCGCGACCGCGTGCGAGAGCCGGCTGCGCGACGAGCCGCGGACGCCGGCCAGCTCGCTCATGCGCAGCGTGCGGTCCGGCGCCTCGGACAGGGCGACGAGGATCTCGTAGTAGGTGTGCGGCATCCCGGCGTCCCGCTGGAGCTGCCGGGCCAGCGCGTCGGACAGCCCATCGGTCGCGGACAGGAACGAGCGCCAGATCTCCTGCTCGCGCTCAGTCAGCCACCGGGTCTCGGACATGCCACCAGTGTACTTGTTGAACTCTCAATCATCTAGGTGTACGGTCACGATTGATCGCTCAATAACTGATCGTTCAACCATCTTTCCACATCGGAGGAGTCTTCCACATGAGCAGTGCCACCGCGCTCGACCATCCCCGGCTACGTCGCCGGCACCTGGGACATCGACCCGACCCACTCCGAGGTCGGCTTCGTCGTCCGCCACCTGGTGGTCACCAAGGTCCGTGGGCGGTTCGCCAGTTCTCAGGGCACCATCGTCACCGCGGAGAACCCGCTCGAGTCGTCCGTCGACATCAGCGTCGACCTCGACTCGATCACCACGAACGCACGACCAGCGCGACGACCACCTGCGCTCGGCCGACTTCTTCGAGGTCGAGAAGTACCCGGAGATGACCTACAAGGCGACCGGCGCCCGCCAGGACGGCGAGAAGTTCGTGCTCGACGGTGAGCTGACCCTCAAGGGCGTCACCAAGACCGTGCCGCTGACCTTCGAGCTCAACGGCTTCGGCGCGGACCCGCTGGGGCGGCACGCGTCGCCGGCTTCTCCGGCCACCGCGCAGATCAACCGCAAGGACTTCAACGTCAACTTCGAGGGCGTCCAGAACGGCCTCGCCGTGGTCGGCGACAAGATCGACATCCACATCGAGATCGAGGCCGTACCTCCGCGCCCAAGCCACGAGGCCTGAGCACCCCCGCGTGTCCCAGCCGGAACGCGCCGTCGCGTCGTACCCGGAGTTGTACGTTGCATCTTTGGTCGTGGGCGGCAGTTCGGACTCACCCGTTTGGGGTGGACCCGCGGGCTCTACTGCGTCGGAGGTGCGCAGGGCCTGGCTCGGGGCGCCAGGCCTTCGCCAGGAGCGCGCGGGTCTCGCCCAGCAGCTGCGGCAGCACCTTCGTGTGGCCGACCACCGGCATGAAGTTCGAGTCGCCGCCCCACCGCGGCACCACGTGCTGGTGCAGGTGCGCGGCGATCCCGGCGCCCGCGATCACGCCCTGGTTCATGCCGATGTTGAACCCGTGCGGCGCCGACACCGACGCGTGCGACGGCCATCGCCCGCTGGGTGAACTCCGCCAGCTCGACCGTCTCCCCCGACGTCAGCTCCGTGTAGTCCGCCACGTGCCGGTAGGGCACGACCATCAGGTGCCCCGGGTTGTACGGGTACAGGTTCAGCACCCCGTACACCAGCTCACCGCGCGCGACGATCAGCGCGTCGGCGTCGTCCAGGTCGGCCAGCCGGCAGAACGGGCAGCCGTCCGTGTCGTCGCCGGCCGGCTTGTCCTCGCCCTTGATGTAGGCCATCCGGTGCGGGGTCCACAGGCGCTGCAACGCGTCGGGGACGCCGACGCCGTCCTGCTCCACGAACTCCGCACCGGTCATGACCGCGATCCTAGTGTTCGACCGTTGACCGTCTCGGCCGACGGCGACGCGTTCTCCCGCCGCTGCGACCCAGTCGGCGACCACCGTCGCCACCGCGACGTCCACCGGCACCCCGTTGATCTGGCTGCCGTCGCGGAAGCGGAACGACACCGCGCCCGCCTCCACGTCCTTGCCGCCCGCCAGCAGCATGAACGGCACCTTCTGGGTGGTGTGGTTGCGGATCTTCTTCTGCATGCGGTCGTCGGAGGTGTCCACGTCCACGCGGATGCCCCGCGCCCGCAGCGTCTCCGCCACCTGCTCGCAGGTGCGTCGCACGTGCTCGTCGGCGATCGGGATGCCCACCACCTGCACCGGCGCGAGCCACGCCGGGAACGCGCCGGCGTAGTGCTCGGTCAGCACGCCGAAGAACCGCTCGATCGACCCGAACAGCGCGCGGTGCAGCACCACCGGCTGCTGCCGGGAGCCGTCGGCGGCGGTGTAGGCCAGCTCGAACCGCTTCGGGTGGTTGAAGTCCACCTGGATGGTGGACATCTGCCACGACCGGCCGATCGCGTCCTTGGCCTGCACCGAGATCTTCGGGCCGTAGTAGGCCGCGCCGCCCGGGTCCGGCACCAGCTCGAGGCCCGAGTCGACGGCGGCCTGCCGCAGGGTCTCGGTGGCCTCCGCCCACTCCTCGTCCGAGCCGATGAACTTGCCGGTGTCGCCCTTGGTGGACAGCTCGAGGTAGAAGTCCGACAGCCCGTAGTCGGCGAGCAGGTCCAGCACGAACCGCAGCAGCGACCGCAGCTCGCCGGGCATCTGCTCCTGGGTGCAGTAGATGTGCGAGTCGTCCATGGTCAGCCCGCGCACCCGGGTCAGGCCGTGCACCACGCCCGACTTCTCGTACCGGTACACCGTGCCGAACTCGAACAGCCGCAGCGGCAGCTCCCGGTAGGACCGCCCGCGCGACCGGAAGATCAGGTGGTGCATCGGGCAGTTCATGGCCTTGAGGTAGTAGTCCTCGCCCTCGAACTTGCAGCGGCGGGAACATGGTGTCCGCGTAGTACGGCAGGTGCCCCGAGGTGTAGGAACAGCCCGTCCTTGGTGATGTGCGGGGTGTTCACGAACTCGTAGCCGGACTCCTCGTGGCGCCGGCGCGAGTAGTTCTCCAGCTCGCGGCGGATGATCCCGCCCTTGGGGTGGAAGACCGGCAGGCCGGAGCCGATCTCCTCGGGGAAGGAGAACAGGTCCAGCTCGGTGCCCAGCTTGCGGTGGTCGCGCCGCTCGGCCTCGGCCAGCCGCTCCAGGTAGGCGTCCTGCGCCTCCGGCGACTCCCACGCGGTGCCGTAGATGCGCTGCAGCTGCGGGTTCTTCTCGCTGCCCCGCCAGTACGCGGCGGCGACGCGGGTGAGCTTGAACGCCGGGATGTGCTTGGTGGTCGGCACGTGCGGGCCGCGGCACAGGTCGCCCCAGACCTGCTCGCCGCTGCGCGGGTCGAGGTTGTCGTAGACGGTCAGCTCGCCGCCGCCGACCTCCATCACCTCGTCGGTGTCCACATCGGACTTGAGGTCGACCAGCTCGAGCTTGAACGGCTCGTCGCCAGCTCCTTCTTGGCGGCGTCGACCGACTCGACGCACCCGGCGGGAGAACCGCTGCGAGGCCTTGACGATCTGCTTCATGCGCTTCTCGAGCGCCTGCAGGTCCTCCGGGGTGAACGGCTTCTCGACGTCGAAGTCGTAGTAGAAGCCGTCGCGGACCGGCGGGCCGATGCCGAGCTTGGCCTCGGGGAACTGCTGCTGCACGGCCTGGGCCAGCACGTGCGCGGCCGAGTGGCGGATGACCGCGCGGCCGTCGTCGGTGTTGGCGGCGACCGGCTCGACCTGGGCGTCGGCGTCGGGGGTCCACGACAGGTCACGCAGGCGGCCGTCGACGTCGCGGACCACGACGACCGCGTCCGGGCCCTTGCCGGGCAGGCCGGCCTCGCGGACCGCGGCGCCCGCCGTGGTGCCGGCCGGCACCACCACGCGTGGGGTGGGTTCGGCGGCGGACGGGCGCGACTCGGACACGGTTACTCCTCGGGGTTCTACGGCAGGCTTGGTCAGATCGTGCGCGAGCAGCTGTGCGCGTCTGGATGCTATCGAGCCGCCCCGTCGGTCTTGGCCTGCGGGTTTCGCCGTCAGCCGTTCAGCCACCCCGCATGCGGCGGATCTCGTCGGTCTGCTCGACCACGATGTCGTCGGCGATCTCCTGCACCCGGACGTCCACGCCCGCTCGCCCGCACGTCGTCCGCCATGGTGATCGCGCCCTCGTGGTGGGCGATCATCAGCTGCAGGAAGAGCTTGTCGAAGTCCGCGCCCCGGCGTTCTCCAGCGCGTGGAGCTGGTCCGGCGTCGGCCATGCCCGGCATCGAGGCCGCCGCGTGGCCGTGCTCGGGCGGCGGTCGGGTCCACCGTCGGCGGCCGAGCTGCTCGGACAGCCAGCGGTTCATCATGTCGATCTCGGGGCCCTGGACGTCGTGGATGCGGTCGGCCAGCCCCTTGACATCTCTTGACGAAGCCCGCTCCGGCGCCAGCTCGGCCATCTCACAGCGCCTGCTGGTGGTGGACGATCATGTCCTGGACGAACTTGACGTCGGCGTCGTTGGGCTGCGGCGCCGCTCGATCCGCGGTGGCCTCCCCCGGCGGGATGGTGCTGGCCGTCCTCGCCCGGTTTGCCCGGGACGATCACCGGCGCGGAGTTCGTCGGCGGGGCGGCTCCGTCGCTGGTGCAGGCGGCCAGCACACCGAGGCGCGAACACCACACCGAGCGCGACCGCGGCATGCCGGCATTGTCCTGTCGATGTCTTGCTCACAGGAAAACGGTTTCCCATCTGCCGGCAGATCAGTCGGATTGGGATCTAGTTTATTACGTCGCCTTACCTGTTCATAATGTGGCATCCCAACGGCACGAGAGGGGTACTCGTCGTGAGCTCGACCCTGCGCGGCTGGCGCCGAAGAGTGTCGGTCGCCGCGCTCGGCGCGGCAACACTGGCGCTCGGGCGTGGTCACCGCGCCGGCCGCGTCCGCACAGGACTTCCCTGGCCCCGACGAGATCGTCAGCAGCCCGAACATGAAGCACGAACTCAACATCCCGCAGACGGCGCCGCTGGCCGGCGCCGCGTCCGTGGGCACCGACATCGCGTTCCAGGGGCGCTACGCGTTCGTCGGCAACTACCTCGGCTTCACCATCTACGACATCAAGAACCCGAAGAAGACGAAGATCGTCAGCCAGGTGCTGTGCCCTGGCTCGCAGAACGACATCTCGGTCATCGGCAACCTGCTGTTCCTGTCCACCGACTCGCGGCGCAGCGACGACTCGTGCACGTCCACCGCCCAGAACGACGGCACCAAGCCGTACTGGGAGGGCATCAAGATCTTCGACGTCAGCGACAAGCGGGCGCCGCGGTACGTCAAGTCCGTCGAGACCGCCTGCGGCTCGCACACCCACACGCTGGTGCCGGACAAGCGACGGCAAGACGGTCTACCTGTACGTGTCCTCCTACAGCCCGGCGGCCAACATCGCCAAGTGCCAGCCGCCGCACGACCAGATCTCGATCGTCGAGGTGCCGCTGCGCAACCCGACGGCGGCCAAGGTCGCGGCGACCCCGGTGCTGTTCCCGGACGGCGGCTAACCCCGGCGAGCGGCACCAACACCCCGGGCGGCGTCGGCCACCTCCGGCTGCCACGACATCACCGTGTACCCGGAGAAGGACCTCGCGGCCGGCGCCTGCATGGGTGACGGCGTGCTGTTCGACATCTCCGACCGCCTCAACGCCGCGCGTGATCAACCGCGTCCAGGACGACGACGAACTTCGCGTTCTGGCACTCGGCGACGTTCAACAACGCCGGCACCAAGGTCATCTTCACCGATGAGCTCGGCGGCGGCGGCGCGGCCACCTGCAACGCGGAGATCGGCCAGGAGCGCGGCGCGGACGGCATCTACGACATCGTCGGCCGCGGCGACAACCGCAAGCTGGTGTTCCGCAGCTACTTCAAGATCGACCGGTATCCAGACCGACGACGAGAACTGCGTGGCGCACAACGGCTCGCTGCATCCCGGTGCAGGGCAAGGACATCATGGTCCAGTCCTGGTACATGGGCGGCCTCCAGGTGTGGGACTTCACCAACTCGTCCCACCCGAAGAAGATCGGCTTCCTGGAGCGCGGCCCGGCCGCCGACCCGGCGACCAGCGGCGGCATCGTGGTCGGCGTACTACTACAACGGCTACATCTTCTCGTCCGACCTGGGCAAGGGCCTCGATGTGCTCGAGCATCAACGACCCGCGCACGAACCCCGCCAAGCACGTCGTATGGACGAGCTGAACGTGCAGACCCAGGGCAACTACTACGGCCACTGAGCCAGCTGTACGAAGCGGGCGGCGCCGCCGCAGCGTCGGCGGGGCCCGTGTATCCGATGCCGCCGGTAGATCGTTGGGCACCCCCTGCCGCGGCCCCACAGGGCCGTCCGGTAATGTTTCGGACGTCGCCGGGGGGCGATTAGCTCAGCGGGAGAGCGTTCCGCTCACACCGGAAAGGTCACTGGTTCGATCCCAGTATCGCCCACGACCGATGGCCGATCTATGCTCGCGGAAAGCGCGAGCCAGATCGGCCGTCGTCATTTTGGGGGGCCGAGCCCCCCATACCCCCCACGGTGCGAGCTCCGCCCCTTCCCAGCGCTGGTTGCTTTGAGCGTTGACCAGCATCTGCCATCGCGTCCCGGTCATCGGATCCGACGGTTGAACCAGGGCGTTGTCCTTTCCCGACTGAAGTCGGTGTTTCGGCTCGGCCACTTTTGGTTCGCTTGTCTTGGTGAGAGCCGTTGCTCGGGTATGTTGCCGGATGGCGCGGGCAACATTCGTGCTACGGCGCTACCGGGATACGACCGATCCTTGCCAGTATGTGAGTAGGCAGGGAGGACGCTCACAGGCTGTCGTGGGCCGGATGCGCTGTGCTGTATTGCTTGACCCAGACGAGTGAACTAGGTCGGACTTACGATCGAAAGGGGTCCTACAACCGTCACAGGTATGGGACTCAGTCGTTCAATGGGCTGGGAAGGGAGAAGGGGTAGCGACAATGCGCAACGACCACGTGACGCTCCGCTCGACAGCGGTGTTCGACCTCCTGGCCCCGCGAACCCCCGCGGTT
Source organism: uncultured Actinomycetota bacterium (assembly GCA_963825445.1). GTDB lineage: Bacteria > Actinomycetota > Actinomycetes > Mycobacteriales > Pseudonocardiaceae > Actinophytocola. The sequence continues at coordinate 67,906 of CAWGTM010000010.1, read as the reverse complement.
CCGGTGAAGGTCGAGCTCCGCTACGACACGCGGGACCCGTACGCCGTTGTCGCGGCCTTCCGGACCGGCCGCGCCGGTTGGGTCGAGTGGGTCTTCGCACGCGACCTCCTGGCCGACGGCCTCATCGCCGAGGCGGGCAACGGTGACGTCCGCATCCGCCCGGCGGTCGACGACCCCGAGGTCGTGGTGATCGAACTCAGCTCGCCCTCCGGGCACGCCGTGTTCGAGGCCTCCGCCCAGGAGCTGGCCGACTTCCTCGACCGCACCTACGACGTCGTGGTGCCCGGCAACGAGCACCTCTGGGTCGACGTCGACGAGGCGCTCACGCACCTCATCAGCACCGACCTGACCTGAGGCGCATGCACTCGTCGAACTCGTTCAGTACGCCCGGCGGTGTCACGCTCGGGATCGAGCACTTCGGCGACGAGACGGCACCCCTCGTGCTGCTCGCCGGCGGCACCACCATGCTCTCCTGGCCCGACCCGCTGTGCGAGGCACTCGCCCGCGGCGGACGCCACGTCGTGCGCTACGACCTGCGCGACTCCGGCACCTCCACGACCGTCGACCCCGACGCACCGGCGTACACGTTGCGCGACCTCGCGGCCGATGCCGCCGCCCTCGCCCGCGGACTCGACGACCGGCCCGCGCACCTGGCGGGCATCGGCGTGGGCGGGATGGTCGCCCAGGTCGCCGCACTCGACCACCCGGACGCGTTCGCCGCACTCACCCTCGCCGGCACCCGACCCGTCGCACCGGGCCCGGTCGACGACGACCTGCCCGACCACGACTCGGCGACCATGGGCCGGCGGTTCGCGCTCCCGATGCCCGACTGGTCCGACCGCGAGGCCGTGGCGCGATACTCCGCCGCGGGCGCGGAGCTCCTCGGCGACGACCCCACCGAGGCACGCGAGCGGGCCGAGCGGATCTTCGACCGCATGCCGAGCACGGAGCCCGCGGTCGCGGTGGCCAACCACCTGGGCATGACGTTCTCCAGGCTCGACTGCACGCCGCGCTGGCGCGAGCGCCTGCCCGAACTCGCCGTGCCGACGCTCGTGGTGCACGGCCGTCACAACATGTTCTTCCCGGTCGGCAACGCCGAGGCCCTCGCGCGCGAGATCCCCGGCGCGCGGCTGCTCGTGCTCGAACAGGCCTCGATCGCCATCCCCGACAAGGCCGCCGACGAGGTGGCCGAGGCGATGCTCGCGCTGTAGGTCACCCGGGCGTCGAGAGGCGCTCCATCCACAACGAGCTGAGGTACTGGCCGTTCTTCACCGCGTACTCGCGGAACGTGCCGACGTCGGTGAACCCGAACCTGCGGTGCAACGCCACCGACGCGTCGTTCGGCATGGCGATCCCCGCGAGGGCGACGTGCACCGGCTCGTCGGCCAGACACTCGAACAACGTCCGGTACAGCGACGTCCCCACACCCCGACCTCGGCAGCCGACCTCCAGGCCGACCGTCACCTCGACCGTCTCGCGGAACGCCTCGTGGTCCCGGTAACGCTGACTTCCGGCATACCCCAGGACGTGGTCACCGCGTCGAGCGACGAACAGCCGGTACGGCCCGGTCGAGGAGAACCGCGCGAACCACTCCCGCCGCTGCGCCACGCTGGTCGGCCGGGTGTCGAACGAGGCGATCGAGTTCGCGGCCGTGTGGTTGAGGATCTCCACGATCCCCGGCAGGTCGTCCTCGGTCGCCGCTCCGATCACGCCCGCGTCAGTCATCTCGCCACGACAACCGTCATGATCACGGGGGCGACGGCGCTGGTCGGCGCAGGAACGCGATGCTCGTGACCAGCAGCACGACGGCCACCGCGAAGATCGCCGAGTAGCCGTCGGTGTCGGCGAAGGTCAGCACCGGCACCGTGTCCAACGCCGCGATCGCCAGTCCGGCCAGCAGCGGGCCGGCGATGATGCCCACTCCCCTGCTGAGCCCGAACAGGCCGGCCGCGACGCCGTGTTCGGACTCCGGCATGAGCTTCATGAGGATCGCGTAGGGCAACGTCATGAGCACCACCGCGGCGAACGCGACCGGCACGACGATGGCCACGAGAGCGGTGTCGGTGCTGAGCACGGGCGCGACGAGGCCGACAGCGAACACGCACACCGCGACCAGCATCACGGGGCGGGAACCGAAGCGGTCGGCGAGTTTGCCGGCCACCGGTGCGGCGAGCACGGCACTCGCGCCGACCAGGACCAGGGCACCGGACGCGCCGCCCAGGGAGAAGCCGAGCCCCACGGTCAGGTAGAGCACCACGAACGTCCGCAGCGCACCGATCGCGGCTTCCAGGCAGGCGTTGACGATCGCCCAGTTCCGGATGGCGGGATCGCCGCGCACCATCCGGGCCGCGGCCCCGAATCCGTGCCCGGAGCCCGGCGGACGTCGCGGTGTCGGGGGCGCGCCGCGCAGCGCCGGGAACAACGCGACGGTCGCCACCGCGATGGCGACCGCGCCGACCAGGAAAGGCAGGGCGAGCCACAGGCTCAGCAGGTAGCCGCCGGCGGTCAACGCGATCAGCAGGCCGACCGACCGCAGGCCGCCCTGGAATCCCTGGGAGCGCCCGCGTGCCTCCGGCCGCACAAGGTCGGGGTACAGGGCGTAGTAGGGCGTGTAGTAAACGAAGTAGCCGACGAAGAACGCACCGACGAACACGCTGATCCAGAGCAGCGAGCCCGCGCCGGCCGGGATGAGCAGCAGCGCCGCCACCGCCACACCCGCCCCCACGAGCACCAGGGGAAGCCTGCTGGCCGAGCGATCCGACCACCCACCGGCCAGCACGGGCACGCCCAGCGCCAGCACGCCTTCCGCGCCGAGCAGCAACCCGGTGGTGACCGGCCCGGACAGCTCGTTGAGCAGGACCGGCACGTAGGTCGTGACCATCGTGTAGGCCAGCGCCAGCCCGAACGCCGGCACGCCGAGCACGAACAGGAACCGGCGTTGCGCCCACGTCAGCGGTCGCTGCTCGTCGACGCTGGAAAGGGACCCCACATCGATCTGTACCCGCTCCCCGCCCGGTTCAACCCGATCGGAATCGGCGCGGGTGTCCGGCGCGAGAACCGACAAGGACCGCTCGCGGCCTCACACCTGGTCGCACACAAGGTTTACCGTGGTGTGGTGACTGTCGGCAGAGGGGGCGTTCCCATGGACTTCAGCCAACGTGATGAAAACGTGACGGCGCCGATCCCGTTGGACGGAGTGACCGCCGCCCTGGACGCCCTCACGGCCACCCTCGACGACGTCGGCGAGCTGAACGACGCCCTCCGGACGGTGTGCCAGCAGGTGATCCAAGTGGTGCCGCACGCCGACATGGCCAGCGTGACGCTGGTCGAGGCGGAGGAGGCGACGACCGCGGCCGCTTCCGAGGATCTCGTGGTCGACATCGACGCCGTCCAGTACCGCGCAGGCGCGGGTCCGTGTCTCGAGGCCGCCGCGACCCGCGAGATCGTCCGTGTCGACGTCGCGACCGCCCACGAACGGTGGCCCGAGTTCGCCCGCAGCGCGTTCGACGCGGGAATCGCGAGCTACCTGTCCGCCCCGCTCTTCATCGACGACAAGCATGCCGGCGCCCTGAACCTCTACGGCCGCGATCCGCACGGTTTCCCGGACGTGGACGGCACGGTGTTGGAGGTCTACCTGGCGGCGGTCAGGGCCGCGCTGCGGGCAACCGCCCGCTATCTCCTCGCGCGCACCGAGGCCGAGCATCTGCGGGCCGCACTGGTGTCGCGAGCGGTGATCGACCAGGCCAAGGGCGTGCTCATGGCCGTGCACGGCATCGACGCCGACCAGGCGTTCACGATGCTGGTCCGGCATTCGCAGGCGAAGAACGTGAAGCTCAACGACCTGGCCGTCCGCCTGCTCGCCTCCCTGGTCTCACCCGGAGGGAGGAGCATGGGGGCATGACCCCGACCGGGCACGACGAGGATCGGGCCGCGCTCGCGGCCCGAATGGTCACCGCCCTGTCCCGGCGTACCGCGCTGGAGGAGGCGGTGGGCGTGCTGCGCTGCTGGCACGACTGCGGCACCGCGCAGGCCCGCCTCGACCTGGTCGACGACGAGGTGGCCCGGGTGGCGGCGGTGGTCGATGCCGACGCCGACGGGCGTGCCGACCCCGACTGGAGCTAGGGAGCGGGGTCCGCGGGGTTACCGTCCAGCAGGGTCCCCGGGGACAGCGCGCCATCGGTGATCGCGCGAACGACCTCCCGCAGCGGCCGGCCACTCGTGGCGACGTACCGGGTGAGGGCGAGCAGCGCACCGCGGGGTTCGACGTCGAGGGTACCGGCGATCATGCCGACCGCGTGGTCGAGCCGCACCCGATCGTTCAGCACGGTCAGCGTGCGTTCCGCCAACCGCTCGACCCGCCGGCTCCCGCGTTCCTGGGTGAGCCCGAGCATCGCCAGGTCGGCCACCACCTGCGCCACCTGCAACTGCCAGCCGGGCAACGTGGTCGGCTCGGCGTACAGCAGGTTGAGCCCGCCGACCGCCCGATCGTCGAGGCGCAGCGGCACCGCGACCACCGAGCGGAAACCGACGGCCACCGCGGCGGTCACGAACGTCGGCCACCGGGCGCGGTCGTCCTCCAGATCGTGACTCGTCACGATCCGCGCCTCGGTGACGCAGTCCAGGCACGGCCCTTCTTCGATCTGACTCTGCAGCAGTTCCACGAACCGGGCCGGTTCGTCCGACGCGGCCACCACATCGATCCCGCCACGCGGATCCATCACCATCACCCCCGTCGCCGCCGCGCCGAGCAGCCGCGCACCGGAGTCGGACACCAGCCGCAACACCGTGTCGCTGTCGGGGCCGTGGGCCAGCCCGGCCGTGATCTCGACCAACGCGACCGCCACGTCACCCACCCCTACCTCACGCACACCATCGGTCGGGTCAGTCACGATTCCTCCAGGTCACGAGCTTCACAGTGCTTCATTCGGCGAACTCATCCAGCGGCACGCGGCGTTCCAGCACGTCGCGCGCCAACTCCACCACCGAACGGCCCCTACTGAACGCATGGCCCCGCAACCGGGCGAAGGCGTCGTCCAGACTGATACGCAACTGCGCGGCCAACATCCCCGTCGCCACGTTCACGTCCCGAAACGACGTCACCGGCCGCGGCGCGAACTCCCGACCCGCCTGCTCGGCCGCGCCTGCCTGCTGCAGCAACGCCGCGGTGACCAGTTCGGCGACCATCGCCACGTCCCCCGCGACCTGCTGGGCCAGCCCACCGGGCCGGTGTCGCACGAACTCCGTGGTCCCCAGGTTGATGCCACCCAACTGCAGCGGGAACGCGAACACCGCGCCGGCGCCCAGTCCGAGGGCCGCCTCGGCGAACGCGGGCCACCGCTCCTGCTCGTGGCTCAGATCGGCGATCAGCACCGGTTCACCATGGTTGTAGGCCTCGATTCCCGGGCCCTCGCCCACCGTGTACTGCTGCTCGGCCAGGCTCTCTGCCCAGGTGTCACTGGCCCCGATGATCTCCACGGCCCGGCCGGTCCCCCGCAACGCGACGATCACCGCGTCCACTCCCGGTAAGGCGTCCACACACGCCGTGGACACGGCCTGCGCCCAGCCGTCCTCGCCCGGCGCGACGGGACGCTCGGCGATCACCCGCCACAACCGTTCCCGGCGCTGCCCGTCCACGTACCGCCCCTTCAGCCGGATCCAACCAGCCTACGACTCCGTGGCCGGTCCGTCGCTCCGCCACAGCGCGGCGATCCCCCCCACGCATGTGACAAAGGGCCGATCGGCGCCTTGTGCCGGCTCGGGTGGCCGCTGATACTACGCCGCGTGTCGACGTCGACCGTCCGTGTGATCGCGGGCCGCCCCAACAAGATCGCCGACGACGCCGGCAGCCGCACCCGCATCGCGTGGCTGCTGCGGATGAGCCGGCTGTACGGGCAGGACCCCGAACTGGCTGTCGCGAGACGGTGCGCGACCGCCTTCCCCGCTCGCCAGCGCCCGGTCACACCCAGCCAGATCTCCCGGTGGGAGAACGGTGTGCTGCCCGTGCCCTACCGCGTGATCCGCGCCTACGAGGACCTGCTCGGGCTGCCGGCCGGGCACCTGACCGCCGCGGTCGACACCGTGCACCAGGTCCGGTCGGTCCGGCCAGGAGCGCCCCGCCTGGACCGCCGGTTCACCCCGGACACCCGGCTCGCCGGGGAACTCGACGACCTGCTCGACCGGTGTCTCGGCGGTGGGCCGGTGGGCGGTGTCGACTGGGACGGGTTGAGCGCGCGCGTGCTCGCCATCCCCCACGTGTACCTGCCGAGGACCGTGTGGAGCACGCTCGTCGTCCGCCTGGTCGCCGAGATGTCGGTCTCGCGCGGACGCGACTACCTGCACCGCTGGGAGGCGCTGCGCAGACTCCAGGGGCATCCGGTCGCCCGGGAGGTCATCGCTTCCGTCGTGGCCGAGATGGTCGCCGACCCGGCGAGCCAGATCGTGGTCGACCCGCTCATGCTGCTCGTCCACGACCGCCGGGCGACCCGGCTGCTGGTCGACGAGATCGCCGCGCCGACCAGTACGCGGACGCTGCACGCCGCGCTGGAGGTGTGTGAACTCGCGGCCGAGGCCGGCCGGTTCGGCGGGACGGACGCCACGAGGCTCGGTGTGCTGGCCCGCGCCCACCTGACCGACAACGGCCTGCCCAGCCATCTCCGGCAGGCGGCCGCGGACCTGATCGCGAGGCTGACACCGGGTGGGCAGCCCCGGCCCGCCGGCGATCCCTCCCCGGCCCGTGCGTCGGCGGTCGCGGCACTCACCACCTCCGCCGAGACGGCGCTCGACGTGACCAGCAGGGGCACCTCCGCCGGCGAGAACCGCATGCTGGTCCGGCTGGTCGACGAGCTGCTGTTCAGCCAGCAGGTCGACGTCCGGCTGGGCGCGGCGGCGGTGCTGGCGGCGAGCCCGTTCGGCACACCGCTGGCCGACACGCTGTCGGCCGGCAACCGGGCGCTGCCCGGGGAGTTCGCGGGCGCGCTGGGCACGATCGGCGGGGCCGAGCACCGCCCCGCCCTCGAGGCCGTGCTCGCCGACCGGGTACCACCGGGCGTGACCGTGCAGGCGGCGTTCGGGCTCGGCAACCTCCCCGGCCGCACCGATCCCGCCGTGCTGCGGCACGCGATCGACCGCCACGACAGTGCTCCGGAGGTGTTGCGCGCACTCGTGTACGCCGCCGGGATGCAGCGGGCCACCTCGGTGCTGTCCGAGGTGCGGGCCCGGCCGGGCCTGCCCGCCGAGGTCCGCGCGGCGGCCGGGTGGTGGCTCGCGCGGCCTTCCCCGACCCCCGAGTAGTCGCGGTAATTGCGGTTGTCGGCGGCTCCCGCAACAACGGACCGCCGCGGGCGGTGTCCTGGTGGAATCGAGTGGCGTACTCGGCCGGTCACCCTGCCTTCCCCTTGTCCGGCCGTCACGCCTGGACAGCGGAGGACAACATGAGGGCACGAACACTGACGGCCTTACTGGTCGCCGGCCTGGTCGGCACCCAGCTGGTGACCGGCGCGGCGACAGCGGACCCGGCAGCGAACCTCGCCGCCGAGGTGACCGCGAGAATGCACACCGAGGCGGCGGGCGTCGCGGCCGCCTCGACGACCCCGAGAGTGACCATCAGCAGGCAGGACGACCGCTGGGCGTTCGGTACCGCCGTGCTCGCCACGGCGCCGGGTTCGGCGGCCATGCCGGAAGGCTGGCTGTTCGTCGCCCACCGCGAGGGCGGCGAGTGGACCGTCGCTCTGGAGGGAGAGCGGGCGTTCGCCGAGCTGTCCGCGGAAACGCCACTGGTGCACGACAACGAGCGATCTTTACTGTCCACACAGGACGGTGCACAGTCCCGAGCCAACGGTGACGGGCGCACCGGCCTGGCCCTGCCCTACGCGGTCGGCCAGACCTGGGGCATGCCCGGCGGTCCGCACGGCTGGGGTGGTGCGGCGCCGCCGTGGAGTTCGCTCGACCTCGCGGGGGGCGACCAGGTGACGCGAGCGGCACGGGCCGGCACCGCGTACACGATGTGCCAGGGCTGGGTCCGGGTCGTGCACGACCGCGGCTACGCGACCGACTACTACCACCTGTGGGACAACGTGAACGTCGACGGCGCCGCGGTCAGCCAGGGCGCCTACCTCGGCTACACCGGCACCGACGTCACCTGCGGCGGGTCCGCGCTCGGGCGCCACGTGCACTTCGCGTTGCGGCACAACAACGCCTACGTGGGCATCGCCGATCACAACGTGGGCAAGTGGGTGCCGCAGAACGGCGGCGCCGCCTACCAGGGCTCCGCGTTGCACGGCAGCACCCGGGCGTCGGCCGGCGGCTCGCTGTACAACTACGGCGCGCTGGGCTTCACCCAAGGGGTGATGGACACCAACGGCGGCGGTGTGGTGAACAAGCGCACCGGCCCGGGCACCGGCTACGGCACCGCGGGCACGGTCGCCGACGGTGTCACGGTCACCGTCTCCTGCTCGTCCAACGGCACGACCCACACCGGCCGATGGGGCACCACCAGCCTGTGGAACCGGCTCACCGACGGCACCTGGGTCACCGACGCGTTCATGTGGACGGGAGTCGCCGGACCGGTCAACGGGTACTGCTAGCCCTCGTAGAGGAACGTGCCGGGGAACGGGACCACCCAGCCGTCGCGGAGGCGGACCGTGTGACCGGAGTACTGCGCCGCGCCCTCGAAGAACTGCCACCCACCGAACACCTTGCCGTTGATCGGCTCGCCGATCACGGCGGCGACCTCGGAGGAGAGCTGCTCGTAGGACACGCCGTGCCAGTCGCCGGAGGCGGCCGGCACGGCGGCGTTCTGCGCGGGGGTGGCGGTCAGCAGCCAGAGGGTGAAGTGCACGTGGGCGCCGCTGCTGCTGCCACCGCAGGGCAAGGCGTTGCCGATGGTGCCGAGCACGGTCCCGGGCGCGACCTGCTGTCCTTCGCCGACCTGGATGTTCTCCATGTGGTAGTACCCGGTGCGCCAGCCCTCGGCGTGGTCGATGGTGACCCACGGACCACCCGCGCACTGCCACACGTGCACGGTGCCGCCCAGCGGCGCGCGCAGGACGCCGTCGTTGGGGGTCAGGTCGATCGCGTTGCGCACACCGGTGGCGCCGTCGTCGGAGTGCACCCCCATGGACCCGACCGCCTGGGGCGCGAACGGCAGACCGAACGCCGGGAACATCGCGGCATCGGCGGTGCTCGTGGCCGGAGCGCCGAACAACGCTCCGACCACGAGTGCGGCGGCGCCGAGCGAACCGGTGACACGTAATCGAACAGTCACGGCGGGCACTCCTTCGGATGGGTGGGGGGTCGACCGAAGTGTGTGTCAGCGGCGGTGGCCGTCTGCACCGTCGAAAGGCGGTGACAGTTGCCAGAAACAGCGTCATCGTGCGAACGCGGAGAGTCAGTGACGATTGGGTCCTGTGCCTAACGCACTGCTCCAGATGGACCTTGCGCCCTGGTTACTGTCGGGTAATTTAGCGCCATCGTTCATGCTCGACAAGGAGGTCCGTTGCGTCGCATCGTCGGCTTCGTCCTGCTGGGACTGGGGGTGTTCGCGGTGGCGCTCGGGCTGCTGCTGCGCTTCTATGCCTACCCCCAGCTGGCGAAAGCGCCCCTGGACAACGAGTCCACGTCAGTCGCCCAGGGCAGCGGTGTCACCGCGCTCGTGGTCGAGACGGTGGACGGCGCGCCCTCGCCGGAGATTCGGGAGAACCTGGACCTCACCTCGACCACCTACGTCACCGGTGACCTCACCGGTCCCGAGGTCGAGGAGGACGGCGATGTCGCGGTGTACGTCGAGGCGATCAAGATCGTCGACGACGACAGCGGCACCACCGTGAGCGGTTCACTGCGCTCGTTGTGCGTCGACCGGCACGCCGCGGTGGCCGTCGCGCCCTGCGAGGGGCAGTACATCGAGCAGGTGGAGAACGACCGCGACGAGGGCACCCGCAACCGGGTGCAGCAGCCGGGCCTGTCGTTCAAGTTCCCGTTCGGCACCGAGCAGCAGGACTACGAGTACTACGACCTGTCGGTCCGCAAGTCGATCACCGCGCGGTTCGTCGGCGAGGAGAACGTCGGCGGCCTGGACCTCTACAAGTTCACGATGTCCGTGTCGCCCACCAAGATCGGCGAGCGGGAGGTGCCCGGTGCGCTGATCGGGCAGCCGGACGAGCCCAGCGTCGAGGCCGACCTGTACTACGAGGTCAAGCGGACCGTGTGGGTGGAGCCGGCGACCGGGATCATCGTGGTCGGTGAGCAGGAGGGCAAGCAGGAGCTGCTGGCCGACGACGAGCGATCCGGCGAGGGCACCACGGTCTTCGAGGGCAAGCTCCGGTTCAACGAGAAGACGATCAGCGACAACGTGGCGCGGGCCGAGGACGGCCGGTCCCAGCTGAACCTGCTGACGACCTGGCCGATCGTGGCGTGGATCGTGGGCGCCGTGCTGATCGTGGCCGGGATCTTCTTCCTGCTGCGCAACCCCGGCCGCGGTGGACACCGCGCGTCCGGCGGCACCCCGCCGCGACGCCGCGAACCCGCGGCGACGACCTAGCGCCTGCGTAGCACGAGCACCAGGTTCCAGGAGGCGAACTCGCGCAGCAGCGGGACACGCACAATCCAGGTCGCCCACCACGGGTGATATCTCGGGAGGGCGCGGACGAGTACGGCGTACTCGGTATTCCGCGCCCACCCGAGTGCTTTTCCGACTGTCAGCGAGAACAGCGTCTCACCGAATCTGTTCTTCGGTTCCCGACCGTTCTTGCGTAGATATCGACGGCGCGCGAAATGGCCGCCCAGAAAGTGCCACGGCGCCGTCTCGTGACCGCCCCACGGCGAGAACCACGGCGTGAACGACACGAAGACGGTGCCGCCGGGCTTCGTCACGCGGGCCATCTCGTCGAGCATGCGGACCGGGTCGGACACGTGCTCGAGCACGTTGGACGAATAGCAGACGTCGACCGACTCGCTCCGTATCGGCAGCTCAGTGCCACTGGCGCGGACCATGTCGGCGTCCGGCTCGCCGCGCGCGGACAACTCGCCCACGTCCGGGTCGACGCCGAAGTAGCGGGCGCCGGCGGCGCGGAACGCGTCGGCGAAGTAGCCGGGACCGCCGCCCACGTCCAACACGACGCGACCATTCAGCGCAACGTATTCGGATATTTGCCGGACCGAGTCGGCGGCCAACACGGAGTAGAAGTGGTCCGGATCGGACTGCTCTTTCAGAAAAGCGCGGAACAGGCGAACCGTTCTGGCCAGCGTCGCGTTCTCTGAATCGGTTCGACCTACCATCGGGGGTATCGTTCCCGTCATTTTTCTGGTCCACTGTACCGGCCGGTAACCTATCACCCCCGGAGCATCATGAGCCGTCTCACCGTAGTGCTGGTGAACTGGCGCGACTCTCGACACCCGGAGGGCGGCGGCTCGGAACACTACGTCGAGCGGATGGCCGAAGGGCTCGCCCGGCGCGGCCACCGCGTGACGATCCTGTGCGCGGCCCACCGCGGCGCACCGGCCGACGAGATCGTCGACGGCGTGCACTACCGCCGGCGCGGCGGCCGGTTCTCGGTGTACCCGATGGCGCTCCTGGCGTTCCTCACCCTGCGCGCGGACGTGGTGGTGGACGTGCAGAACGGCATGCCCTTCTTCTCCCGACTGCTGGCGCGGTGTCCCGTGCTGGTGCTGGTCCACCACGTGCACCGCGAACAGTGGCGGACCGTGCTCGGCCCGGTGCTCGGCGGAGTGGGCTGGTGGGTGGAGTCGCGGGTCGCGCCGTGGCTGTACCGCGGATGCCGCTACCTCACGGTGTCCGAGGTGACCAGGCGTGAACTCGCCGGGCTCGGCATCGCCCCGGACCGCACCACGGTGGTGCACAACGGCCAGGACCCGGTGCCGCACACCCGGGCCGAGCGTGATCCCGACCCGACCCTCGTGCTGGTCGGCAGGCTGGTCCCCCACAAGCAGGTGGAGCACGCGATCGACGCGGTGGCGCGGCTGTCGCGCCGGTGGCCGAAGCTGCGCCTCGAGGTGGTCGGGCAGGGCTGGTGGCTCGAGAACCTGCGACGGCACGCCGCCCGGCGCGACGTGCTCGACCGGGTGACGTTGCACGGTTGGGTCGACGAGCAGGACAAGCACGAGATCCTCGCCCGGTCGTGGGTGCACCTGTGTCCCTCGCTCAAGGAGGGCTGGGGCATCGCGATCATGGAGGCGGCCGCGCACGGTGTGCCGTCGGTGGCCTACCGGTCCGCCGGCGGGGTCGGTGAGTCCATCGTGGACGGTGAGACCGGCTTGCTGGCGAACGACTTCGACGACTTCGTGCGCAACGTCGACCTGCTGCTGAGCGCCGACGACCGACGCGTGGAGATGGGCGCGGTCGGCCAGGCGCGGGCGCGGACGTTCGGCTGGGACCGCAGCGTCGACGCGTTCGAGGGCCTGCTGCGCGGTCAGGTGTTCTAATACGTTCCGTGAGTTTCGAGCAGGTGCGCCGGGACTGGATCCGGCTCGGTGAGCACGACCCGCTGTGGGCCGTGTACGTCGCGGCGGACAAGCGCGGCGGAAGGTGGGACACCGAGCAGTTCCTGGCCACCGGGCGCCGGGATGTCGCGGCCGTCCAGCAGTGGCTGTCCGAGCTGGGTCACGGGCCGCGCTGGTCGCGCGTCCTCGACTTCGGGTGCGGGGCCGGGCGGTTGTCCCAGGCGCTGGCCGACCACGCGGACGAGGTCGTGGGGGTGGACGTGTCGCCGCCGATGCTCGCGGTAGCACGCGAACTGGACACCGAGGGACGCTGCCGGTTCGTGCTGAACGAGACGGCCGACCTGGCGAGCTTCGCCGACGGCGAGTTCGACCTCGTCTACTCCGAACTCGTGCTGCAACACCTGCCGGCGCCGGTGATCGACGGCTATGTCGCGGAGTTCGTCCGCGTGCTGCGGCCGGGCGGGGCGGCGCTGCTGCAGTGCACGACCCGTCCGCTGTGGACTTTCAAGGGCGCCGTGTGGCGACTGGTGCCGGGCCGGCTGGTCCGCCTGGCGCAGCGGCGACTACTGCGCTACCCGGCGCCCATGCGCATGACGGCCTACCCGGAAGCGCGCCTGCGGGCCGTGGTGTCGGCAGCGGGCGGCACGGTGGTGGCCACCCGCACGATCGACGACCGCTCGACCCACTGGCGCTCGACGCGCTACGTGATCAGCACGACCGGTAGTTGACCACCGCGGGGCGTGTGAGGGCGACACGGCCGCGAGCCGCACGGGACGACGCGCCACGCGATCAGCGCCACCCGTAATTGACCGCCGCAGCGAAACCACCGTCGGGTACGCGAAAGCGACACGGCCGCAGACCGTGACTTTCCGAAGCGGGCACGACCCGCAACCGGCGGCGCCGCTACGTGATCAGCGCGACCCGTAGTTGACGACCGCGGCGGAGCCGCCGTCGCGGGGGGCGCCGTTGGGCGTGGCCGGGTTCTCCAGCTCCACGTCCTTGTCCGGTGCGCCGGCGCTCGTGACCGCGAAGGCACCGCCGGCCGCGAGCGCGAGCCCGATCAGCACCGAGGCGATCACGCCGACCAGTTTCCCCACGTCATTCTCCTTGCCGCCGGTACAGGGCTGTCACCCTACCGACCGGTAATGCCAGCCACAACAAGCAGATCAGGATCAGTCCCCCCGCGGCGGCGACCGCCACGAGGACGGGTGCGCGCGGTGGACCATCCGGCGCAGCGGCCACTACTCCGGGTACGCGGTAGAGATCGAGCCACTCCCCCGAGTAAACCCGCTCCAACCCGGCCGTGTCGGCGCGCCCCGGGGTCCCGTGTTCGACGAGCACCCAGCCGATCCCCAGGTCGGGCAGCGATTGCCCGGCGCGCACGGCCGCGGCCCTCGGGTCCTCCCCGGCGACCGGCCGCCCGCCGACATAGAGGGTGTCGTCGATGACCGTCGCCCTCGGGAGGAAACGGGGCGCGGGGTCGAGCTGGGTGCGACCGCCGTTCCAGTCGAACTGCCGGAACGCGCCGAACGGTTGGGTGAGGACGTCACCGGGGCGCGGGTCGTGCTCGAGGACGTCACGCACGGCGTACCAGTCGGCCGGATAGCGCACGGCGTCCAGGCGTCCCCAGGCGCCGAGGGCGAAGTCGGGCATCAGCGCGACCGGCACGATGACCGCGGCGGCCACCGCCAGCCGGCGCCCGTTCTCACGAACGCGGTCCACGGCCACCGCGACGCCCAGCGCCAGCGGCAACGCCCACCAGGCCACCCACTTCTGGGAGTCCCGCATCAGCCCGCCGCCCGGCACGTTCGCCACCACCCAGCCGAGCAGGTCGGACCCGCCGGGCAGCGTGGGCAGCGCGGCGAGCACGACACCCGCCGCGCCGAGCAGCGTGAGCCGCCGCGCGAGCGTCCCCCAGCGTCGTGCCAGCTCGGCGAGCCCGAAGAACGCGACCGCCACGACGGCGATCGTCAGCACGGGCAGCAGCGGATTGCCGCGGCTGTCGGGCACGGCCTCGCCGTTCCAGATGCCGCCCAGTCCCAGCAGGCCGACCACCGGTCCGGCCCAGTTCTCCCCGGCCGCGCCGAACGCGTCCACACCGTCCGATGTGGACAGTCCGACGCCTGGGTGGAGGACGGCGGGCACCCACCAGGGCGCGTTCAGCACCACCGCGATCGGCACGGTCACGCGCAGGCGCCGCGGTCCGGCGGCCACCATGGCCGCCACGGACACCAGGATTCCGCCGCTGGGCGTGAGGATGCCGGGCACGCACGCGAGCACGAGCGCGGGCGTTCGGCGCGCGGTCAGCACGACCCAGGGCAGGGCGGCGTAGGCGAGCAGGTAGGGCCAGTGGCCGATGAGGAGCCGTTCCGCGAGGTAGGCGGTCCAGCCGTAGGAGACGGCCGCGACCACCCGAACGCCGAGCGAGTCGGTCGGCACGAGCCGGGCGGCGCCGAGCGGCCCGAGGACCAGCGCGCCGAGCAGGATGAGCTGCTGGACCAGGTCCCCCGGCGCGACGGTCGTGAGCACCCCGATCACCGCGTCCGCCGGCACGGACCGCGGCAGCGCGGACCCCAACCCGAACGAGTCGGGCAGCAGATACTGCCGCGGCGCGAACACCATGTCGTAGGTGAGGACGAACCCGCGCCCCAGCACAGGCGCGAGCACGAGCACGGCAATGCCCAGACACACGACGGGCACGACCAAGGGCACGACCAGCCGTCGCACCCCGCGCTCCATCACCGACGCATCCCACCACGGACGCACCCCCGACGGTGGCGGGACGTGCCCAAGAACCAGCGACGGGCCGCAGCGGGAATGGCCCGCCACCGACCCACCCTCACCGCGAGCATGCTCGAGAAGCAGCCGCGGCGGGTGACAGCCCGCGCCCACGTGCCCGGGAGCCGGCCACCGGTCGCGGCGGGTTACAGTCCGCATCCGTGACCGGAGGCGTCCCGGCCCCAGTGCCGAGCAGCGCAGCGACGAGTGCGCTCACCGCACCGACCAAGCTGTCGGCGTTGTTCGTGTCCGCCGGCGTGGCCAGCAACCAGCTCGTCTCCTACCTCCTCAACGTCCTCGCCGCGCGGTTGCTCGTGCCCGCCGCGTTCGGTGAGCTGGGCTCGCTGCTCGCCGTGCTGGTGATCGGTGCCGTGCCCGCCATGGGGCTGCAGACCGTGACCGCGCTCCGCGTGGCCCGCAACCGGGACGGGACGCGGGAGATGGTCGCCCTCGGGCTGGTCACCGCCGGTACCGTCACGGCGGTCGCGCTGCTCGCCGTTCCCCTGCTGATGGCGCTGCTGCACCTGAACTCGCCCGCCCCCGCCATCCTGCTCGCGCTCGCCCTGGCCGGCATGACGGTCACCGGCCTCTGTTACGGCCTCCTGCAGGGCACGCACCGGTTCCGGACCATGTCCGGGCTGCTGCTGACCGACGCGCTCCTCCGCGTGGGCGGCACCCTCGCGGGACTCGCGATCACCCGCACGGCCACCGGGGCGCTGGCCGGCGCCGCGATCGGTGCGGCGATCGTCGCCGTGGTCGGTTGGGTGCTGGCCGGACGACCTCGCCCGAGGAAAAGCGGCACGGCACACGTCCGCGACGTGCTGCACGCGGTCAGCGCCATGCTCGCCCTGGTCCTGCTCGTGAACCTCGACCTCGTCCTCGCCCGCCACTACCTCCCGGCACACGAGGCCGGTGGGTACGCGGTCGGCGCGATCATCGCGAAGATCGCCTACTGGCTGCCCCAGGCCGTGGCGATCCTCGTGCTGCCGCGCCTCGCCAGCGAGCAGGGTCGCCGCAAGGCCCTGCCCATCGCGCTCGCGGTCTGCGTGGCGCTGGACCTCATCGTGGTCGCGGGCACCGTGGTGGCCGGCCCGACGGTCGTGGCGGTCGTCGGCGGTGCGGAGTACGCGGCCTTCCCCGTGTGGCCGTTCGCGCTGGTCGGCTCACTGCTCTCGATCACGCAGATCCTGCTGTTCAGCCGGATCGCGAGCAACGACCGGTGGTCGACCCTCGTGATCTGGCTGGCCGTGGCGGTCGAGATCGTGCTCGTCACCTCGTGGCTGCGCGGCGGGCTCACCGAAGTGGTCACCGCGGCCGTCATCGCCACCGGGCTGCTGGTCTGCGCGGGCGCGGCGGTCGAGCTGCGGTCGCGGCGCGAACCACTCGACGCAGCTCGCGACGACGGCGGTCGCGGCGAGTAGCAGCAAACCCTGCGACAGCGGGCTGTACGCCCACTCCTGCCCGTTGCCGAGCACCCGGCCGCTCACCGCCACCAGGCACGCGAGCCCGGCGCCGCCCACGGCCAGCCAGCGCGGCGCCGGCGGCCACAGCGCCCGCGCCAGCAGGGACACGATCAGCAGCACGACCGCCGGCATCCCGCCGAGCACCGGCAGCAGCACCACCAGCACGACCGGGATCCACCGAGGGCCACCCGGCGAGGTGTCGATCGGTCGACTGGATCGACGTCGCACGGGCACCAGCAGCGAACCCGCCAGCAGCACCACCGCGAGCCCACCGATCAGCAGCCCCTGCCGATACTCGGCATCGGGCGTGAACGTCAGCTCCACCGTCCCGCCCGCCCCCGACGGGACGAGCCACGCCTGCTGCCACCCGTCGACCCGCACCCGCGGCAGCGCCTTCCCGTCGAGGGTCGCCACCCAGCCGCTGTTCGCGTTCTCCGGCACCGACAGCACCGACTCCGGACCCGAACCGACCCGCACCGACCGGTGCGTCACGTCCCAGGTGGACACCTCGGTGGAACGGGCGGAGGCGGCCTCGGGCGCCGGCGAGGTCGGCAGCACCCACAGGTCCTGCACCACGAACGCGGCCGAGCGGTCGGTACGCACCTCGTGCGGTCCCGCCGCCAGGTCGAGGCCCTCCGACAGGTCCTCGCAGGTCTCGAACCGCATCGGCTCGTGCGCCAGGTAGCCGGCGAGCGTGCCGGACACCGACGTCTCGTACGGGACGCCGTCCACGGTCAGCACCGGCCCCTGTCCACAAGGGACGGTGAACACGGGGGGTGGCGCGGGCAGGTCGGCGCCGGACAGGCGCAGCTCGCTGATCGACCCCGATCCGCCGAGCAGCCGGATCTCGATCGAGTCTGTGGTCAGCTCGAACTCCGCCGCCCCGTCGCGCACCGGCACCGTCTGAGTGCCCTTGGGCACGGTGATCTCGAGGTCGGTCGGCAGGGTCTCCCCGGTCAGCCGCAGCCCGGTGACGTCCTGAGGGGTCGGCCAGGACAGCCGCAGCGTCGGCCGGGCGTCGCGCACGTCGGGCCGCCAAGCCGTTCCCGGGCTGCCGTCCACAGCGGACAGTGGGCCCGCCGCCGGGTCGCCGGCCAGCTGCGACGACGCGGTCACGGCCACCTCCGGCAGCGACACGGGAACGGTGCCGCCCGGCGCGGGCAGCACGGTCCCGGCGACGCGGTAGTTGGCGTCCGACCCGGTGGTGAACAGGCGGTGCACGCCACCCGGCTCCTCGCCGGTCCTGGTGAGCGCCGGGTCGCACCCGTCGCCCACGCACGCGTATCTCGGCTGCGAGCCGCGGGAGAACACGAAGCTCGTCCGCCGGTCGCCCGCCGCCACGTCGGCCGGGGTGCGCAGCGCCCGCTGCGGGGTCACGCCCGGAATCGACAGATCGGCGATGCCGACGTTGCCGTTCTCCCGCCCGGCCGCGACCGCCAGCACGGTCACCCGCACCCGGCTCGTCACGCCCGGCGGCAGGGTGAACCGCTGGGGCTCCTCCCCCTCCGCCACCTCGTGCTCGACCGAACCCGCGTCGGTCGTGAGCCGGATCCGGGTCACGGGCCACCCGACCCGCAGATCGTCCACGACGGACAGTGCGACGGCCGAGATCTCGCGCGGGGTGTCCAGCTCCACCTCGAGCCACTGCCCGGCCGGACCGGTGAAGCTCGACGACCGCCACGAGGTCGACGGGTCGCCGTCCAGCGCCGCGAAGGGCAGACCGGACGGATCGCTGCCGCCGACGGCGTCGGCGAACGCGACCGACGTCGACGCGTCCACCCCGCGGATGCCCCGGTAGGCGGCCGTCGTGAGGTGGTCGTCGCCGCGGAAGGGCAGCACGTCGGTGGACGGCCGCCGCTGTCTCGTCGTCTCGTCGGCCGTCAACGTCTGGCTCAGGTTGTCGCGCACCCGCCCCACGTTGCGTTCGCGGTGACGCAGCCCGTCGGTCACGAGCCACTCCCGGGAACCGGGCAGGGCGCCGTCGCCCGCGAGCACGGTCGGGGTGGCCGGGTCGAGCGCACCGGACTCCAGCAGCGGGAGCAGCGACTCCGGGCCGCCGCTCACCACCGGCACGTCCGCCGTGGACACCACGGACACCCGCGGCACGTCGGTCGCCACCTCGTAGATCTCGAGGGCCCCGAACGACGCCACCCGCGACACCCCGGCCGACCGGTCGAGGCCCGCGCGGATCACGTCGACGGGTGGCGCGTTGCCCGTCTGCCGGTCGAGGTCGTCACGCAGCAGCAGGAACCGGTAGCCGGCGCGGGACAGGAAGCCGGCGAGCGCGGGTGAGCCCCGGCCGTCGCCCAGCGCGTCCTCGACCGCGTCCATCAGCCGCGTGTTGCCCTCGGAGCCGAGCGGGATCTGGCTGCGCACCGCCCACGGCGACCGGGCCAGCGGCTGCGCCGGCTCGTCGATCGTGCGTCCCCACGTGTAGTCGCCGAACCCGGTGGCGGGCAGCAGCAGCGTGCGGGCGTGCGCGTCCTCCTCGGCGAGCCACGTCATGGCCGAGTGCCAGTAGCCCGGCACCTCGTCCCAGCCGGGTCCCGGCCGCAGCGTGAACAGCCACGCGGGTGCCGCCATGACCGCCACCAGCACCACACCGACCGCGAGCCGCGCCCGGGTCGCGACCACCGGGGAGGCCGCCCGCACGAGGCCGGGCAGCCGGCCGGTGATCGCGTGGGCGAACGCCAGCATCAGCGGGAGCCGCAGGACGGGCTCGAACTTGTGCACGTTGCGCAGCGGCGCGAGCGGCCCGTCGAGCAGGCCGCGGGCGGTCTCGGCGAGCGGGCTGTCGAGCGCGCCGACGTAGCCGATGGTCAGCAGCAGGAGCCCGGTGAGCACCCCGAGGACGAGGAACCGCCGCTCGGGCAGTGCGCCGCGGGCGAGCCCGAACAGGCCGATGGCCGCGACCGTGCCGGTGGCGAGCATGAGCAGCGGGTTGTCGATCAGCAGGAAGCCCGACGGCCACCAGGGCGTGCCCTCGACGACGTAGGCCACCCACTGGTTGGTGCCGCGCAGCACCTCGAACAGCGACATCGGCGCCGTGGTGTTCGTGGCCGACTCGATGTAGTCCAGGAACGGCAGGCTGTACTCGCCGAGCAGCAGCAGCGGCAGGATCCACCACAGGCACACGGCCACGACCGAGCCGCACCACCACAGGAAGAGCTTCACGTGCTCGCCCGTCCACCGGCGCGTCAGCAGCCACAGGCCGGGCAGCACGAGCGACATGAGCACCATGGCGCCGTTGACGCCGCCCATGGCGAACACGGCCAGCGCCGACAGGCCGGCGGCCCGGCGTGGTGAGCCCAGTCGGTCGGCCTTGACCAGCGGCAACAGCACCCACGGCAGCAGCGCGGCCGGCAGCATCTCCGCCGACAGCGGCCCGATCTCGGTGAGCATGCGGGGCGCGAGCGCGTAGCCGAGCGCGGCCGCGTACCGGGCGGGCTCCGACCCGATGCGCAGCGCGCGGGCGAGCGCGAGCAGCCCGGCGAACGCGACGCACAGCACGAGCGCGCACCACAGGCGTTGCACCACCCACGGCGACAGACCGAGCAGCTGACCGCCAGCGAAGAACGGGCCCATGGGGAACAGGTAGCCGTAGGCCTGGTTCTGCAGCTCCCCGCCGGTCGCCTCGGGGTTCCACAGGTGCAGCGCGCGGCCGAGGAACGCGATCGGGTCGACCGAGAGGTCGAGCTTGGTGTCGAAGGTGGTCCGACCGGGCCTCTGCAGGAACGAGACCACCGTCAACGCGGTCATGACCCACACCGCGGGGTTGCGGAGTTGGCGCCGCACAGTGGTCAACACCCGGCGCATCCTAAGGCGCGCAGGTCGGTGGATGCCCGTCGTGATCAGGTGGTTCCTGGCGGTGCCGCGCAGGCTTCGGCGTACCGGGTCGTACTTCGATGCCTGCGCGGTGCCGCCAGGGCCTCGGCGCGACGGGCGCCGCCAGCCCTGTTTGCGCGGCCTCTAGCTAGTGGCTCGTCGATGTCGGGCTTCGTGAGGCAGGTGTTGAGGTGACGCGGTCGTCCACCGGTTTCGACTCGGTCTGGGCGCACGCGTCGTCCGTGCCGGGGTGGTTGTCCCAGGACCAGGC
Organism: uncultured Actinomycetota bacterium; assembly: GCA_963825445.1. Taxonomy (GTDB): domain Bacteria; phylum Actinomycetota; class Actinomycetes; order Mycobacteriales; family Pseudonocardiaceae; genus Actinophytocola. The sequence goes on along the minus strand of CAWGTM010000010.1, from coordinate 47,116 downwards.
CCGCTCGCTGTGGGACGCGGTGCACCGGTTGACCGAAGGCGCCACGGTGGTGGAGATCGGCAGCCACCAGGGCCGGTCGACCATCGTGCTGGGGCACGCGGCCCGCGCGGTCGGCGCCAGGGTCGTCGCGATCGACGCCTTCGTCGACGGGCGGCTGTTCGGTGGCGCGTCCACCCGGGAGCGGTTCGAGACGAACGTCGCCGAGGCGGGTCTCGACGACGTCGTGGAACTCGTGGTCGGCTACTCCACGAAGCTGCGGCCGTCCTGGACGCGGCCGTTCGACCTGCTCTACGTCGACGGCAAGCACGACTACTGGACCTATGTGGACGACCTGCGCTGGTCGCGGCACCTGCCGGACGGCGGCGAGATCCTGGTCCACGACTGCTTCTCCTCGATCGGTGTCACCGCGGGCACGCTGGTGAAGGTGTTGTGCGGCAACCGGTTCACCTACCTCGACCGCAGCCGCTCGCTGGCCCGGTTCACGGTTCGCGCGCCCGGCCCGCGCGACCGCCTGCGGGTGGTGGCACAGCTGCCCTGGTTCTTCGGCAACGTGTTCCTGAAGGTGTTGCTGCGCCTGCGGTTGCGTCGGGTCGCGGGCTGGTTCGGCCACCACGGTCCGTACGACCCCTTCTAGGATTCGGGCAGTCCTATCTCGACGTCGGTGACGCACAGCGGCGCGAGGTTGAGGTTGCGTTCGACCTCGACGTGCGTGTACTCGCCGGTGACCACCACGTGCAGCACGTGCAGACCCTCCTGGAAGGTGACCGGCACACGGGTGTCGCCGACCGTGACGGTGCCGTCGCCGGTGTCGGCCGTGAAGTAGCCGACCCGCATCACGCGGCGACCGAACGAGGGCCGGTCCAGCGGGATGCGGACCGGCTCGACGTCGACCAGGTGACCGCAGTCCGGGGCCGGGCCGCGCTCACCCCGCACGGAGTCGGTCAGCTCGGTGATCGCGTGGGGCTGCCCCCGGTCGTCGAGGTGGTAGAGGGTCTCGGCCGGGCGGTCGAAGCGGGGCGCCTCGGGCACCAGACCCACCACCCGCGAGGTGAACGCGTCGGCGATGAACCAGTCGAGCATGATCCCGCGGGGCACGACGGTGTCGTACAGGACCATGCCGGGCCGCTCGGCGAACGCGGCGCGCGCCGTGGCCACATAGTCGCGGGCCTGCTGGAACTGCAGCGCGGGCGCCACCCGCAGGAAGCTGACCACGCCGCCGATCACCAGCAGGACGGCCACCGCCACCACCGGTGTCCGCGCCGGACGGTGACCGCGCAGGGCGAACCCCGCGCAGAGCACGGCCACCGGCACCACGTCGGCCAGGTACCGCGGGTCGGCGCCGATCGTGGGCCCCACGAGCGAGAGCCGGGTGACCGCGACGAGCGCGAGGTCGACCAGGAGGTAGCCGCCGAGCAGCACCCAGGCGACGGTCGCCTGCCGCCGGTTGCGCAGCACCGTGGCGGCCACGAGCACGACGGCGATCGCGACGGCCGCCACTCGCACGACGAGCGGCGGGGTCACCCAGGTGGCGCCGCCGCCGGTGGCCGCGAACGGTCCGCCGAACAGGCCGGGCAGGAACGTGTCGACGACCGCGCGGTAGACGTACTCGGCGACCTCCTCGGCGGGCACGGGTTCGCCGTCGGTCTGGCTGGTGGTGAGTGCCAGGTAGAGGGTCGCGTAGCCGGCGAGCAACGCGAGGTGGGCGGTCCACACGCGCCAGTGGCGGACCAGTGCCTCACCGATGGTGGCCCCGCGCAGCAGGGTCAGTCCGAACAGGAGTGGGGCGAACAGCGCGGCCTTCTCGTAGAAGAGCATCCCGCCGACCGTCCACAGGAGAGCGTGCACGGCGTGGCGGGTCTCGCCGCGTTCGAGGTAGGTCAGGTGCGCGAGCAGGGCGCCGGCCATGGCGACGAGCACGGGCAGGAGCTGCATCCCGTAGGCCCACCAGAGTGTCGGGAACAGCAGCAGCGGCGAGGCGCTGAGCACCGCGAGGAGCGGCAGGAGCGTCCACCGCTCGCCGAGACAGCGGGTGAGTACCCGCCAGAACAGGACCAGCGCGACGCCGTGCATCACCAGGAGCGGCACGGTGGCGACCACGTGGTTGAGCGGCGCGATGGCCGTCTCGAGCCACGCGAGCAGGAAGTTCCCGGGCGCGATGTGTCCGCTGTAGTCCTGGAAGAGGTAGCCGAGGTCGAGGGGGTTCGCGTGCGCCGCGCGGTAGGTGATGACGAAGTCGTCCTGGCCGAAGTATCCCTGCAGCGCGACCCAGGCGTGGATGAAGAACGGCACGCCGCCGACGAGGAGCGCGGCGAGGGCCAGCCCGGACGGTGCCGCCGGTCGGTCCGGCACGGGTAACGGGCGGTCGGCGGGAGCGGCGACGGTCAAGGGAGTGCTCCTCGTGCTGGGCCCGAACTTGTCTCCTTATCGGGGAGAACGGCGGATTGTTACCTGGCTGGGCGGCACTCCGGCGGCTGACACAGCAGCGTGGACAGCGCGGTGTAGAAGATCTCCCCGATCCGCGCCGGGTCCGGAGTGGTGAACCCCTGGCCGCCGGTCGCGCCCGCGATGGCCTGCAGCTCCGCGACGTCGATGTCCGGGCCGATCCCGATGCCGATGATCGGGATGGGGCGGCGCGGGTCCTGCAGCGTCGCGAGTTCGGCCAGCAGGGTCTCGCGGGTGATGGTGTCGGCGTCGTCGTTGCGTCCGTCGGTCAGCACGATCACCGTGTTGATGCGGCCGGGTTCGAAGTTCTGCCGGGCCGACCGGTACGCGGCCAGAGTGCTGTCGTAGAGGCCGGTGTCGCCGTTCGGGATGGCCTCGACCGCGCGGAGTTTGTCGAACGCCCCGCCCGCCACCTGCTCGCCGATCGGTGCCATCGGCAGCAGTTCGCGGTAGTCGCGGTCACCGTCGAGCTTGGTGGAGAACAGCCAGAGACCGATCTTCGTGGTGGGCTTCATGAGCCCGATGCCCAGCTCGGCGGCCTCGAGCGTCACCTTCATGCGGGTGCGGTCGGTGCCCGGCACCGACTGGTCCATCGACCCCGACACGTCGAGGAGCACCTGCACCCGGCCGCTGAGGTTCACGCCCGACCACTCGTTCAGCAGCTGGTCCACCTCGTCGTCGGGTGGCAGCGCGGGCGGGGGCATCCGCGCCGTCGACGTGTGCCCCTCGTCGGGCCGCTCGCGGCGCGACTCGCCGTCCGCCGCGCGAAAGCCGGCTTCGGCCAGGTTCTGCACGGTCGTCTCGGCCAGGAGCGTGGTGAGGAACTCCGCGGCGGCGGCGCGCCGGTCGTCCGGGGTGTCGGGCAACACCACGTACGGGTAGTCGAGCCCGGGCACCGCCGGGTCGGCGTACGCCGCGACCAGCCGCGGGTTGTCCAGGCCGGCGTTCTGGCGCAGCACCGCGTTCTCCGAGATCGGGAACGCGTCGAGCGGCTTGTCCGGGGAGGTGGTGCCGGGCAGCCGGGTGAACAGGTCCGCGACCGTGGGCACCGTGTCCCGCGACAGCGAGCGCAGCTCCGAGGTGAGCTCCGGGCCGGCGCTGCGCAGCGCCCGCACCCCGAACAGCAGGGACACCCCGACGGGTTCACGGGCGGGGTCGGGCATGCCGACGGTCAGCGGGGCGTCCAGCACCTGGCGCCACGTCGGCCGGTCCGCGGGCCAGCCGAGCCGGGTCGCCGCGTCCTCGGTGACCGCCAGCACCACGGGCGAACTCGCGATCGAGGTGCCCGAGACCGGCACGTCCCACGCGCCGCGGGCCTGGGCCCGCCGCAGCCACACGGTCGACTCCGGCAGCCACACGTCGGGCCGCTTGGCCCCGCCGGACACCAGCGACTCGGCCGTCACCACGGACTCCTCCTCGGAGACCCGCACCTCGTAACAGGTTCCGGCCGCCACCTGCCGACCCGCGCGCGCGACCACGGGGGCGACGTCCGGCGAGACGGTCACGTTGAGCACCACGGGGTCGTCGCACCCGGAGGCACCGATCCGGTCGGCGAAGTAGTCGTAGGCGGCCCACCCCGCCAGGGTGACCACGAGCAGCACACTGAGCACGACCACTGGCGACCCACCACGCGACCTGCCCGAGTAGTGCTTCCCCACGCCCGTGGACCTCCAAGCCTGGTGAACCGGGTCGAGTGACCCTACCCGCCGAGCACAGGGGCGATGCTCTTTGCTTGTGCACAGGGTTGGGAACGGTTGGGTCGCCGGGGTGCTCTCACGGCGTACTCGAATCGATCCCGAGGAGCCTTCATGTCCACGATCACGTCCGTACCGCAGTCCGTCCGCCGTGCGACGCTCGCCGTGTGGGCGATGCTCGCACTGCTGGTCCTCCGCACGATCCTGACCTTCGTGTTCCACGACGACCTCGTCGACGCGTGGGTCGGGGACAAGGCGCTGCCGCGGGAGCTGGCCGAGGCCGGTGCCCCGCGCTACTCGGCGGTGGCGATCGGCGTCCTCGTCATCGGCGCGATCCTCGCCTTCGCCGCGATCAACCTCGCCAAGGGCGCGCGGTGGGCGCGCGTCGTGGCCATCGTCTTCGCGGCGCTGACCCTGCTCGGCGTCGTGGTGTCCCTGATCGCGCCGACGATCGCGATCCTGCTGATCATCAACGTCGTCGTCGGGCTGCTGGCGCTGGCTGTCATCATCCTGCTCAGCATGGGCGACACCAGTCGCCACTTCGCGAAGTAGGTGACACGGGTGCGGGGACCAATCGTGGCGCTGGGGATCGTGCTGGCGCTGGCCGTGGGGTGCACACAACGGACCGGGCAGACGGCCGATCCCGGGCCGGCGCCGGTCGACGTGGCCGCGCTGGAACTCGGCGAGCCCGAAGTGCTCGACGACGTGAACCTGGCGCGGTTGTCCCCGGACGGGTCGCGGCTGCTGCGACTCGACCACGGCCTCTGCGTCACCGCTGTCGACGGCGACGACGGCACCTGCGTGGCGGAGGCCGACCCGGACGTCCACCCCGACACCCGCACCGCACAGTGGTCACCCGACGGGACGAAGGTCGTGTTCACCGACGACTTCTTCCGCCTCTTCGACGAGCCGGACGTGTGGGTGTTCGACGTGACCTCCGGCGAGGTCGAGAACCTCACCGACGACGGCGTCGCCGACTTCGAACTCAGCGGCGAGGCGGACCCGGACGCCCGCTTCGACGTGCGGCCGTCGTGGTCGCCGGACGGCAGCGAGATCTGGTTCGCTCGGGCCGAAACGCCGCGCGAGCCGGTCGAGCTGATGTCGGTCGGCGTCGACGGCGGCGAGGCGACCCGTCTGCGTGCCATCGACTGCCGCCTGGTCGAGCTGTACGCGCTCACGTTCACGGCCGACCGCGCGGCGTGGACGTGCGGCACCGGTGACAGCGAGGTCAGCACGGGAGAACGGACGGGTGACGAGGAGACCGTGGTGGTCCCGGCGTCCGGCGACGGGGAGGACCACTCCGCGATCACGTTCTCGCCCGATGGCTCGCGGCTGCTGGTCGACTCGATCGGCCAGTACGGCAGCCTGCGACCGCGCGGCGGTCTGGCCGTGGTGGTGCCCGCCGACGGCAGTGCCGACCCGCGACCGGTGGCCGACGGCGACGTCGCCTTCCCTACCTGGGCGCCCGGCGGCGAGGCCATCGCCTACGTCGGCCTCCCCGGCACGCTCGCGGTCGTCGCCGCGGCGGGTGAGAGTTCCCGGACGCTGCTCGAGGAACCGCCGATGGTCGCCACCACGGGGCAGTCCCTCGACTGGGTCGACGGTTACCTGATGCTCCGCGTCGACGGCGAGACCCGGCGCTACCCGCTCACCGAGTGACCACCGGTGAGGCGGCGCCTCACCGGTGGTCCGGGTTTACTCAGAGGGCTCCGGTGTACTGGGCGATCCAACTGCGGAAGTACGGCACGTCGACGTAGATGGACGGTTCACGGGCGCACGTGGCGCTGCCGCCGGAGCGGCTCGTGGCGCCGATCAACTGCCAGACACCGTTGACACGCTTGACTTCCGGGCCACCCGAGTCGCCGTAGCAGGCTCCCCGTGAATTGTTGGGGTTGTCGGTGCAGACCTCGCTGGCGGCACGGATGCCACCGCCCGCGCATTCGCTGTCGCTGACGATCGAGGTGTTCAGTTCCTGCAGGGTGATGGGCGCGGCGCCACAGCCGCGCGTGGGGCAGGTCTGGCCCCAGCCGATGATCCTGGTCTGCGTGCCCACCGCCCCGGAGGTCGAGGCGAGGGCGACCGGCGCCTGGCCCACCGACGTCGACAGCTGCAGCAGCGCCAGGTCGGCGGTCGGGTGGCCGATGCGTCTGGCGACCCGGGCGACGGTGCCGCCGCTCGTCCGGTTCGTGGTGCCGACCCGTACCTGGTAGGGAGTGCCGCAGTGCGCGGCGGTGACGACCCAGTTCGCCTTGATCAGCGAGCCGCCGCAGGAGTGGCTGCCGCTGCTGCTCTGCAGCGACGCCATGAAGGAATAGGTCTCGGTGGCGTTGCCGCCACCCACGATGAACGGTGTCACGTCGTCCGCCGCCGCGGTGCTCGGCAGGGCGAGCCCACCGAGTGCCGTGGCGGCTATGGCGATCAGGTTCACGAGCAGGGTTCGTGCTCTCATCGATCGTCTCCTTGGATTGGCCCGGGGCCCTCGACCCGGGTGAACCCAACGTAAGCGCCACACAGCCGTTACGGCTCGTCCATACGGCGTTCACAATCAACAGCATTCGGCGTTCACAATGGCGATCGCCCGTTGCCAGAACCGTTGCGGTCACAGCATCCTGAGCACGCGTGCGGCGATCTCCGCGTCGAGCGGGCTCATGTCGTCGCGCACCGGTCGCGTCGGCGGCCACCACCGGAAGGCCAGCGCTTCCTCGTTCACGATCAGCCGAGGCACGACCTCGAGGTGAACCCCGTAGACAGCAAGGAGTTCACGGCGCTCCGGCTCGGTGAGTTCGAACTCGGCCACAGCGGCGAAGGCCAGGTCCACCGCGTGGATACCGGTCTCCTCGCCCAACTCCCGCACCGCGGCCCGGCGCGCGGTCTCACCCGGCTCCCGCGTTCCTCCCGGCAACTCCCACTGCTCGCGCCAACTGTCGAACATCATCAGCACGGCACCGGCATGGGTGACCACCACCAACGACGCGGGCAGCGCCACCCGCTCCCCCAACCGCGTCAGGTCCTCCTCCACGACAACACGGAAGTCGACCAGAGCGTTGCCCGCACGATCACGGATCGGCAGTGCGGCCATGAGCGCCGGCCGTCAGCGGTCGAATTCCGGGATCAGCTCGCCGATCAGGCGGATGCTGGTCATCACCTCTTCGTCGCCGATGTCGCCGATCTGTTGGAGGCACATGAGTCGGTCGATGCCGAGGTCGGCGTACTTGCGCAGCTTCTCGCGGCAGGTGTCCGGGCTGCCGACGATCAGGGAGTCCTGCGCGCTGAGGACGTCGAAGATCTCCTCGTCGGAGACCTCCTCGCCCGAGATGACCTTGCCGATCAGGATCTGCCCGTCGGTGGGGCCCGCGGTCGCCGCCACCTCGTCGCGGAAGAACTGGCCCGCCAGGTTGTCCCTGGCCCGATCCGCCATCAGCCGCTGCTGTTCGGCGACGCCGCGGCTGAACTCCTTGGCGGCCTCGAAGAAGTTCAGCGCGGTGACCGTGTACCAGGCGGCCGCCGCGGCCGCGCCGTTGCGCATGGCCTGCTCGTCGGTCTCCGCGCAGTGCACGAAGGTGAAGTACGCGACCTGGTTGTTCACGAACGACCCGACCGGCTCGGTGCACTGCTCGGCCGCCGCCCGGTAGAGCTTGATCATCCGATCGACGCGCTCGGCCGACTCCCAGATGGTGGTGCCCAGGACGCCGACACCGCGTTTGCCGGCGTCCTCGAACGAGCCGGGGCTCGCGGCCGCCTGCCACAGCGGCGGGTGCGGCTTCTGCAGCGGCTTGGGCAGGATCGGCACGTCGTTGATCTCGAAGTCCGGGCCGGAGTAGGAGAACCGGTCCGACGTCCACATCTTCGGGATCATCTCGAACGCCTGCTGGGTCTGGGGGCGGACACTGTCGGGGTCGATGCCGAACAGCCGCCACTCCGGGATGGTCGACCTGGTCAGACCCAGCTCGACGCGGCCGCCGCTGAGGTGGTCCAGCGTCGCGGCCCGCTCGGCGACGCGCACCGGGTGGTTGAACCGGGCCGGCGCCAGCACCGCGGAGTGGCCGAGCCGGATCCGGCTGGTGTGCTGGGAGATCGCCGTCAGCATCAGTTCCGGCGCGGAGGACAGGCTGAACTCACCCGCACCGTGGTGCTCGACCTGCCACCAACACCCGTAGCCGAGTTCGTCGGCGAGCTTGGCCTGCTCGATGGCGTTGCGGAACCGCCGCTGCTCATGGCCTTCCGGCCAGGGCCGCGGGTTCTGGATCTCGTTGAACAGGTCGATCTTCACGCGGCCCTCCAGAGACTCCGGTCGTCTAGTGGAGAGTCACCGTCGGGGACCGGAGCGTTACTGGTCGAACACCGACCAGCAGATCTCGTTGCGCAGCCGCTGGTCGTCGAGCACGAGTTCGCGGATCGCCTCCGGGAGTTGGTCACGCTGCCACTGGCACTCGGCTCGCCCCGCGGCGTCACCCTCGGCGGCACGTACGGCCTTGATCGCGTAGGCGGCCGCACCGAGTTCGTGCGCCGCGACGTGGGCGACGACCCCCGCCTGGCCCGCGGCGTAGGCGGCATGCCGTGCCGCGCCTCGCAGGTCTCGGGCCGCACCCATCGCATGACCGCCCGCCGCGCGCGCCTGCGTCATCTTGACCTCACCACGCACCCAGGCCCGGGCGTGCTCGATCGCGTCACGTGGTCGTGGGTCGTCGGGCCGAGCCGCCTCGAACAGGGGCAGGACGTGCTCGGCACAGGACGCCGCCCAGAGCGCGAGGAGATGATGATCCGAATCGGTGAGGGTCCCGCCGCGACGAAGGGTGATGAAGCGAGGATCCCGCACCTTCGGGAGGATCATGCTCGGGCGCTCCTCTGGTTGAACCTCGGCCATGACGACACACAGGTGTTGTACCTGGCGGTCGACCTCGGTGCCACGTGAGGTGAGCGGGCATGGATTAGGAGGCCGCCCTGTCAGAATACTGCCAGAGCACGTCCACGTAATAGAATTCCGCCCGATAGCAGTCCTCGTCGGCGCCGGCCTCCACCGCGGCGTTCGGTATGCCGTATTCGTACACCTGGTTCTTGAGTTCGACGTCCGTCAATTCGAAACCGCCGGCGCTCAGGCATTCCTGGAATCGCTGGAACGCGGCCTGGTAATCGTCGATCGTCACTTCGCGGTCACTGATCTCCGCGGCCTGCGCGGCTGATGCGTCCGACAGGTCGGCACCCACCAGTGGATCATCCGCGGGCTGTTCCGGTGAGGCCGCGGAGGAGCACCCGCCCAGCAGCACCATCGCGAGAACGAGCGCCCAACCCCGCAGCCTCACCGTCGCCACCCTCAGACTTACTTGTACGAGTAGAAAGTAATGCTGCCGATGGAGGCCGAGTGCATCGACCGCACGGCGTTCTTGACCGACTGACGTACGTTGTCGGCGGCGTACGCGCTGTACTTCCAGCCCGTCCAGCTGTTCCCGCCCACGTGGACGTAGTTGACGCGAATTCCCAGAACTCCACAGTGGCCGGGAGCGGCGTTGTAGGTGACCTGACCGGCGGACTCTGTGACACCGGTGATGGCCGCCCCGGCGCCACAGAAAACCGGCCCCGTCGAACCCGCGGAGGCCGGCGTGGCCCCCGCCAACATCAGCGCCGTCATCGACGTCGCCGCCAGAACTGCCCCTATTGTCTTACGTGGCATTTGCCGGACCCCTATGCTCAGTTGTCATTGGTCGGGAAGATAGCAACAGCCGGCATACGATCGGCACATCAAGCGCCACACCGGACCCGACCGCTGAGGTGCGTTTGCGCCCGCGGGGACCGGGAATCTCACCCGGACGGCGAAGCGAGGGAGCGGGTCGTGGCCGAGCAGGCGGACGTGGTGGTGATCGGTGCCGGGCTGGCGGGTCTGAGCGCGGCGTGGGCCCTGCAGAGCGCCGGACTCGACGTGGTGGTGTGCGAGGCGGACGACGAGGTGGGCGGCCGCGTCCGGACGGACGTGGTCGACGGATTCCGGCTGGACCGGGGTTTCCAGGTCCTCCTGCCGGCCTACCCGGCCGTGCGTGCCCTGCCGGGCCTGGACACCCTGCGACTGCGGTCCTTCACGCGCGGGGTGATCGCCGACGGTACGGCGGGACGGCTGGTGCTGACGCCGACCAGCCTCCGCGACGGCGCCCGGTTCGCCGTCCGGCGGGCCCGCGACGTCGCCGCCCTCGCCGCGCTCAGCGCAGGCGACCTCCTGGCGACCGGCGACCGGCTCCGGGCGCGGCCGCGGCGGACGACGACCGAGGAGCTGAGCGCCCTCGGCCTGTCGGAACGCACGATCGAGGAGGTGCTGCGACCGTTCCTGGCCGGTGTGTTCCTCGACCGCGAGCTGAACACGTCCTCGCGCGTCTTCCACCTGATCTGGCGGTCGTTCCTGCGCGGCGGCGGCGCGCTGCCCGCCTCGGGCATGGGTGCTCTCCCCCACCTGCTGGCGTCGTACCTCCACTCCGGGACGGTGCGCCGCCGGGCACCGGTCGACGCCATCACGGAAAGCGGCGTGCGGCTGCGGTCACGGCGGATCATCCGGGCGCCGGCCGTCGTGGTGGCCACGGACGGCACGGTGGCCGCGCGGCTGCTGCCGGGGGTGCCGGAACCGCGGTGGCATGCGGTGACCACGTTCTACTTCCGGCTCGCCTCGCCACCACCCGCCACCGGACGGACGCTGCTCGTCGACGGTGCCAGCGGCCTGCTGCTCAACTCGGCCGTCATCAGCACCGTCGCGCCGGGGCACGCGCCGCCGGGGCAGGCACTGGTCGCCGCCTCCGTGCCGGAGCCGCCCGACGATCCGGCGCTCGAACGGATCGTCCGCGAGCGACTGTCACGGATGTACGACACCAGCACCCGCGACTGGGACCTGATCCGCGCCTACGACATACCGCGGGCGCTTCCCGTGATGGGTCCCGAACATCCGCTGCGTCGGCCGGTGCGCCTGGCGAACGGCCGCTATGTCTGCGGAGACCACCGGGACACCAGCTCGATCCAGGGCGCGCTGGTCTCCGGTCGCCGGGCGGCCGCGGCGGTACTCCGCGACCGGTCCCGATGACCAGCACCGTTATGTCCGGCCGAGTGCCTTCTGCAGTTCCTTCTTGGACATCGAGGAACGGCCCTTGATGTTGCGCTGCTTGGCCTCGTTGTAGAGCTGGTCCTTGGTCGGCCCGTTCGGACCCTGTCCGTTGCCGGACCGCTTGCCGCCCCGGTGCTGCGGCGACACGTCGTCGATCGAGGACTTGCTGGCGGTCTTCGACTCCCCCGACTGCGCGCGGTTCTTGTTCACCGTGCGGGCCGCGATCTCCTTCGCGCGTTTGGTGCTGCTGCCCTGCTCCTTGGCGCCTTCCTTGATGTGCTCGTACTGACGTTCCCGTTTCTTGCTCCAGGCCTGCGGCATCAGGTACTCCTTTCCGTTCGTGACCTGGGAGTACCCCGTTCACGTGTCGTCATGTGCGCCGCTACCGTCCGCGCCGTGACCACGGAGAACATCATCGGGATCGGTGCGCTGGCCGTGCTGGCCGTGTCGGCGGTGGTGGCCGTGCGTTCCCGCCGCGTGTGGCCGCGGCGGATCGCGGCGGTCGGGGTGCTGGCCGGGTGGAGCGCGGTGGGCCAGTTCCTGCTCGCACCGCTGGTGTCCGCGCGGGTGCTGGCCTTCGTGCTGCTCGGCGGCATCGTGGCCGCCATCCTGACCGCGGCGGTCGTCGGCACGCTGCGGTCTCGCGGGAAGTGACCGAACGAGACGAGCCCGGTCGATCCGTGGATCGGCCGGGCTCGTCGGTTCGGCTGGATCAGGCGAGGTCGAACCGGTCCAGTTCCATGACCTTCGTCCACGCGGCGACGAAGTCGGCCACGAACCTCTCGCGCGCGTCGTGGCTGGCGTAGACCTCCGCGAGGGCCCGCAACTGGGAGTTGGAGCCGAAGACGAGGTCGACCGCGGTGGCGGTCCACTTCACCTCGTCGGTGGCCGAGTCACGGATCTCGTAGACGTGCTCCTCGGACTCCGACGCCTTCCACCGGGTGCCCGGCGAGAGCAGGTTGGTGAAGAAGTCGCCGGTGAGCACGCCCGGCCGGTCGGTGAGGACACCGTGCGTGGCGCCGCCGGCCCCGAGAGCGCGCAGGCCGCCGACCAGCACAGTCATCTCGGGCGCCGTCAGGTCGAGCATGTACGCACGCTCGACGAGCTGCACCTCCGGCTGGAGCTTGTCGCCGGGCCGCAGGTAGTTGCGGAACCCGTCGGCCCGCGGCTCGAGCACGGCGAACGACTCGACGTCGGTGTCCTCCTGGGTGGCGTCGGTGCGCCCCGGGTGGAACGGCACGGTCACGTCGGAGCCGGCGTCGCGCGCGGCCTTCTCCACGGCGGCCGAGCCGGCCAGCACGATCAGGTCGGCCAGCGAGATCTTCGCGCCACCCGCGTCGTTGAACTCCCGCTGGATGCCCTCGAGGGTCGCGAGGACATCGCCGAGCTGCGCGGGCTGGTTGACCTCCCAGCCGCGCTGGGGTTCGAGGCGGATCCGGGCACCGTTGGCGCCGCCGCGCTTGTCGGTGGACCGGAAGCTCGCGGCGGAGGCCCAGGCGGTGGACACCAGCTGGGCGGTCGTGAGGCCCGACTCGAGCACCTTGGCCTTGAGGGCCGCGATGTCGGCGTCACCCACCAGGTCGCCCTCGGCGGCCGGCACCGGGTCCTGCCACAGCTGCGGCTCGGCCACCCACGGACCGAGGAAGCGGCTGACCGGACCCATGTCGCGGTGCAGCAGCTTGTACCAGGCCTTGGCGAACGCCAGCGCGAACTCGTCGGGGTTCTCCAGGAACCGGCGCGAGATCTTCTCGTAGGTCGGGTCGAAGCGCAGCGACAGGTCGGTGGTGAGCATGGTCGGCTTGTGCTTCTTGGTCGGGTCGAAGGGGTCCGGGATGATCGCCTCGGCGTCCTTCGCGACGTACTGCTTGGCGCCGCCGGGGCTCGTGGTCAGCTCCCACTCGTAGCCGAAGAGGATCTCGAAGAAGCGGTTGCTCCACTCGGTCGGCTTGTCGGTCCAGGTCAGCTCGAGCCCGCTGGTGATGGTGTCGGCGCCCTTGCCGCTGCCGTGGGTGGAGAGCCAGCCGAGCCCCTGGTTCTCCAGCTCGGCACCCTCGGGCTCCGGGCCGACGTGGTCGTCGGCGATGCCGGCGCCGTGGGTCTTGCCGAACGTGTGACCGCCGGCGATGAGGGCGACCGTCTCCTCGTCGTTCATCGCCATCCGACCGAAGGTCTCCCGGATGAAGTGGGCGGCCGCCTTGAAGTCGGCGCTGCCGCGGGGGCCCTCGGGGTTGACGTAGATGAGACCCATCTCGGTGGCGCCGACGTCGGGTGCCATCTCCGAGTCGCTGACGTAGCGCGCGTCGCCCAGCCAGGCGTCCTCCGGTCCCCAGAGGATCTCTTCCGGCTCCCAGACGTCCTCGCGGCCGAAGCCGAAGCCGAACGTCCTGAAGCCCATGGACTCCAGGGCGACGTTGCCGGCGAGCACGAGCAGGTCGGCCCACGAGACCTTCTGGCCGTACTTCTCCTTCACCGGCCACAGCAGCCGGCGCGCCTTGTCGAGGTTGGCGTTGTCCGGCCAGCTGTTGAGCGGCGCGAACCGCTGGCCGCCGTCGCCCGCGCCACCGCGGCCGTCGTGGATGCGGTAGGTGCCCGCGGCGTGCCAGCTCATGCGGATCATCAGGCCGCCGTAGTGGCCGAAGTCGGCGGGCCACCAGTCCTGCGAGGTGGTGAGCACCTCGACGATGTCCTGCTTGAGGGCCTCGACGTCGAGCTTGGCGAACTCCTTGGCGTAGCTGAAGTTCTCCCCCAGCGGGTTGCCCTTCGACGAGTGCGCGTGCAACACCGAGAGGTCGAGCTGGTTGGGCCACCAGTCCCGGTTCGTGCGCGGCCGGCCGCCCGTCTTCGGGGTCGGCGAGTCGATCGCCGGGTTCTCGCTCTCGCTGCCGCTCGCTGTCGCGGAGTCGTGCGGGACCGGGCAACCGGCGTTGGTGTCGCTCATCTACTTCCTTCCGAACTGGCGGATCACTGGCGAAATCACTGTGCGGTGGGGACGGTCGCGCAGTCGGGGCAGGTGCCCCAGAACACGACCTCCGCCTCGTCGACCGTGAAACCGTGGTCGTCGGAGGCGGTGAGACAGGGGGTGTGGCCGACGGCGCACTCGACGTCCTCGATCGCACCGCAGGAGCGGCACACGACGTGGTGGTGGTTGTCCCCGACCCGGGTCTCGTAGCGGGCGTTCGCGCCGGCCGGCTGGATGCGCCGCACCAGACCGGCGTCGGTGAGTGCCCGCAGGACGTCGTAGATCGTCTGGTGGGAGACGGTCGGGTGACCGGCCCGGACCAGCGCGATCACCGACTCGGTGTCGACATGGGGGTGGTCACGCAGGACGGCGAGCACAGCCAACCGCGGTTGCGTCACCCGTAACGACGCCGCCCGCAGTTGCGTCTCGAAGTCGGACATCACGCCACAACGATAGCTTCTTTCTGGAACATTTCAAGTTTACCGACGGTGTCGGCGGGTCCGGTCGCTCAGGCAGGACCCGACTCGTACGGTCCGGCTGGCCGACCCGCGTCGTCGGTCAGCGCGGTGCCGCACTCCTCACACGGGTCGTTCGGCGGCAGTGGTTGTCCGGTCGGCAGGGTCCACAGCTGCGGGTCGCCACAGCCGGGGCAGCTGAACGAGTACCAGGTCTCACCGCTGTCACCGCCCTCGCCCCAGGCGCGGATCGGCGAGCCGTCGACCGTCAGTTCCCGCAGTGCCTCGACGTCCTCGTCGCGAGTCACGAGGATCCGGTACTCGTCGGTCCCCGCGTCGATCACGCTGAGCACGAAGCCGAGTTCGGCGAGGCGCGCACCGAACTCGTTCAGCAGGAAGACCGGTGCGTCCCCACGTTCGGGCGCGGTCGCCTCGAGCCGCCCGTACATCGCCTCGACGTCGAGTCCGTGTGGCGCCGTCCCGAAAGCGGCCAGCCGCGAGTCGACGAACTCCGACAGCTCGCCGCGGCGGTCCTCACCGGTCCAGTCGAGACACAGCATCGGAAGCATCCCGTCGCCCGCGAGTTCCTCCGAGGTGAGGGTGAGTTCCCGTGGTGTCCGCCGCATCGCCACCGTCCCTTGTGAAAGTCGGACGCAGTGAATCACACGGTCGCGGCGTCGGTGAGTTCGGTGAGTTCACGGTCCACGGCGGCGTGTTCCGCGGCCGTCGTGGCGGCTTCGACGGCCGCCAGCAGCAGGACGTACCGCTCGGCGAGGTCGGCCTGCCGTCGGGCGACGGTCGCGTCGGTCGTCGGTTCGGGGTGCAGGACGGTGTCGGCGAGGCGGTTGAGCCGTACGTTGATCTTCTCCGTGCGGGTTCGCGACTCGGCCGCGCGTGTGGTTCGCCGGCCGACCATCCCGCCGGCCGTGCGCAGCAGCGCGAACAACGCGACCGTGCCGGCGAGGACGCCGCCGAGCGCGAGCGCCACCTGACCGGCCTCCAGCGCGCCGGGGGCGCGCGGCGGAGGCACGACCACACCGCGACGCGGCACCCCGTTCGGGCTGTCCCGCATCGTGTAGTGGTCGAACGTGTAGACGTACTCCTCGACCTCCGCGAACTTGTCGGTGTCGGTGACCCGGAAGTGGGTGCCCAGGTTGACCCCGCCCACCACCCCCGACACGTAGTCCTCCGGGTCCACCGGGTTGTCGGCGTTCACGAACTCCGGGCCGACGCAGTACTCGGCCTCGTAGGAACCCTCGTCGTCGAAGGCGTAGAGGATCACCACGGACGTCGCGATCAGGTCGGCGATCTCCGCGCACCGCTCCGCCCGGCGGTCGACCTCGTAGGTCGGGTCCTCGAGGATCGGCCTGGCCAGCAGCACGAGCACGATGGCCCGGTCGCCGATCAGGTCACGGGACCGCTGCGCGTCCACGATCCTCGGACCGTGCGGCTCCTCGTACACCGAGGTGGTGCGCAGCCCCTCGACGATCTCTCTGGTCTGGGTGGGCACCGGTTCGTGCGGCGTCGTCCCGCCCAACACCAGGAAGCAGCCGAAGGCGGCGACCGCGATCATGCCGAACAGCCAGACCGGGATGCCCAGCCACCGCTTGGGTCCGGCGCTCATCGGGTCTTCCTCCAGGTTCCACGCGGCATCGGGGGGAACTTCCGTGCGGGCTTTCGCGGTTTCTTCTTCTTGGCCTTGCCGACGCGCGCGGCGGGCGCCGGGTCGACCTCGGCCTCGGTCTCGGCCTCGTCGTCGGCCTCGTCGTCGGCGAGTAGCTCCAGGCCCTCCTCGGCCACCCGGCGCACCTGGACCATCGCCTCCGAGGTGAGCGCCTGGTCGTAGAGCAGCCGGGCGGTCGCGTGCCGTTCGGCCGCGGCCGGGTCGGCGTGGTCACCGCGCTCCTCTACCGACAGCAGTTGGGCGCCGAGTTCCGCGATGGTCGCCATGGCCGACGCGCCCTCCGCGCGCAGTGCCACCACCTCGGCGGCGGCCGCGGCCCTGGCTCGGGTGCGGTGGCGCAGCGCGCCGGCGCCGCCGAGCGCGACGGCCGAGCCGACGAGCACCCACGGGGCGAGGGCGGAGATCGTCCCCGCGACGTCGAAGGGCACCTCCCTCGGCTGGGGATCCGGTTGCGGGAACCCCCAGGAGGTCTCGGCCGTCAGCAGGGCCAGCCGGTCGATGAGCTGCCGCAGCAGGGAGTTGCCGCCGTCGCCGACGGTGAACAGCGACAGGTCGGCCTTACCGTAGGCGAACGCGCGGGCGGCGAGCGCCTTGTCCTGGTCCGGGGCGGCGATGTCGACCCAGTCGCCGTGCAGGACCAGGACGACGTCGTCGGGGAACATCGCGGCGAGCGGGGTGACATGGTCCACCACCGGCCGGCCCGGCTCGAGGACCGGGAACGCCGCGACGCGGACGGTGAGGTCGAACTCCTCCTTCGCATGCTCCGGGACCCAGCTCTCGATGGGATCGGTGCGGCCGGCGGCGTTGTGCACCCGGCCCTCTCCCAGGGTGGCGGCGACCTCGGCCACCTGTTCCGGGGTCGCCGGCACGGGCGCCGGGTGGACGATCTCGACGTCCTCGGCGACATCCGGTGGTGCGCCGCTACCGAGGCGGGACAGGACGAGCAGGCGTTCGGTGACCTCGTGGGTCGATGCCGTGGTGCGCAGCTCGTCGAGATCGGCCGGGAGCTGGTGGTCGAGCGACGAGGTCCCGTTGAGCAGCGTCACGTCCACGCCTTCGACGAGCACCACGGGGACGTCGCGGTCCAGCGCCCACTCGAGAATCGGCCCCCGGACCAGGTCGTAGTACTGACTCTCGCCGTTCGCGTCGTCGTACAGCTCGTAGTCGACGTAGGGCAGCACGACGAGGCGGACCTTCGAGCCCAACTCCTCGCGCACCCGCGCCTCGTCGAACCGAGCGGCGGTGTCGGGCGCACGAACGATCCGCTCCCCGCCGTCGAGCGCGGCGATGATCGGCTCGACGGCGAGCCGGCCGGCGGGTTGGGCGGCCGCGGGCGCGGCGGCCAACCCGACGCCGAGGGCCACGAGCAGGCAGAAGAAGGTCACACGCACCCGGGCAGCATTCCAGCCGGCACTGTCCGCGCGGGACGCGGTGACCCAACACCGGAACAGGTATCAGCCGGAGTCGGTCACGCCACGTTGGCCAACACGGGTCCCCATCGGCGCTCCTCCCTGTATCGGACCAGGGCAGGGTGGCGTGCCGGGTGGGGTCGCCACGAGTGATGTTCCGGCCAATGTCCACTTTCGGCCACTACAGCCAGCCGCGTTTCGTCGCGGCCACGCCGGCCGCGAAACGGCTGTCCACCTGCAGGATCTCCAGGATGGCGCTGATGTGGCGGCGGACGGTGCGCACGGCGGTGCCGGTGTGGTGCGCGATGGATTCGTCGGTCAGGCCGGACGCCAGCAGTGTCAGTACCTTGTGCCGCACGGGGGTCAGCTCGTTGGGCGGCTGTCCGCCGATGACGGTGGTGTCCGGCGCGTCCCACATCGCGTCGAACCAGTCCGCGAGCAGTTCCAGCAGCGCGGGCGACTCGATGTGCAGCGCGCCCCGCGACCCCGTGTGGTCGATGGTGACCAGGGCGACCGTGTCATCGACGTGCACCATCTTCACCGGCACGCGCTGCCGAACACGGGCCTGTTCGCCGCCCAGTACGGACTGCTCGATGCTGTAGGCACCCCACGTGTCCGAGGCGTGCTGGGTGTCGTAGATCGTCCGGAACTCGACGCCGGCGGCGACCGCGTCGGCCGGTGGCACCAACGCCCCCTCCGTGGTGGGGTCCTGCCCGGACCGGCTGTTGAACATGGACCGCACCAGCTTGCGCGGCGCCCGGTACAGGCCGGCGGCCAGGCGGCCCATCTCGGTGCGGTCGCGCACCGCCCGCACGTCGCCGCTCTCCAGGTCGCCGCCGACCAGGCCGCTTGTCGGTGACACCAGCGCGGCGAAACGCTGCCAGGCCCCCGAAAGGTCGCTCTGCCACTCCGACAGCCGCCGGTGTTGGCGGTCGAGCAGCCGGCGCAGCGCGATCGGCGGGTGCACGGCCCGGACGAGCCTCTTCTCCCCCACCCCCGCGAACGTGATGAGACCGGCGGCGAGGAGTTCCTCGCCCGGCACGTCGGTGATGTCGAACTCGCCCGGCCCGGTGCCGACCGGCAGGTGCACGGCCTCGTGCAGACGGTCGTAGGCCGCCGCGGCCGCCTCCGAGACCAGACCCGCGAGCACCCTGTCCGCCATCAACAACCCCTTCACCGCCGGCGACCGCCTCCCATCATTGGACACCTGGCGTGCCAACCGACCACGACACACCCCTGGCCGTCATTCACGGGCCGCGACCAGTGACACCGGCCGTTTCCCCGTCACGCCAATGGTGGTGAGCCCACTCGTCAGCGCCGGTGAGGTCCGTGACCCGGCCGCCGGCCTCCTCCACCAGAAGCGGCAGGCAGGCCGAGCCCTCATAGGACATTGACGAGAGCCGGCGACCACGATCGCGTCGGCGCGGCCGGGTGAGCAGGCGTGGTGTCGCGTGCACACCGTCACGCAGGGCGCAGGTCATGTGCGGGCGGGTGAGCACGTCGAGCGGCCAGTTCCGCAACCCGAGACCGGCCGCCAGAACGCGTCTGCTCGCCGGCAGGTCGCCATAGGCGATGTGGGTGAAGTGCGGGTGGAGGACGAGTGCGTACAGCTGGGCCGTGTCGGAACGGATCCCCAGGAGGCGCGCACACGAACCCATCACCCGCGGTGTGGACATGTTCCTCACCTACTACTCGGCCGAGAACGGCTGAGGTCAGCTTGGCGGAAGGTGTCGCTGGAGCAGTTCGTAGTGCTGTGAGTGCTCGTCGCGCCGGGTGAGCAGGGCGCGTGCCGCCGCCGGTACGACGGACCCGGACGGGTCCGGGCCGGCGAACTCGGTCACGGCGGCCCAGTCGTCGAACGTCATGAGCGTCAGGTACTCGGCGTCGCCGCCCTGTTCGACGCCGCCCTGTTCGACGCGCCGGAGCACCGCCAGCTCGCGGAGTCCGGCGATACGGCGTCGCATGATGTCGGGCGCGATCGTGCCGTTGAGAAGCTCCTGGTAGGCGGCGGCCGCGGCGGCGGTGTCGGTCCAGCCACGCCACGCTCTGATGATCATCTCGACCTCCATGACAGGATGCTGTTACTTCAACAGTACACTGTCATTATGGATGACCTGGAGGCCTACCGTCTGCTGATGGCGGACGTCTACGAGTTGGCCGGCCTGTCCCGGCGCACGAGCGAGACCATCGCGCGGGCGTCCGGCCAGACGGCCGCGCGGTGGCACGTGCTGAGCGTGTTGTCGGACGGTCCGCGCACGGTGCCCAGCGCGGCTCGCCGGCTGGGCCTGGCGCCGCAGAGCGTGCAGCGCGTGGTGGCCGACCTGCTGGCCGACGAGCAGGTGGAGACCCGCGAGAACCCCGACCACGCCCGCTCCCCGTTGATCGCCCTGACCGCACACGGACAGGCCACGGCGACCGACCTGTTCACCAGGTCCGACGAGAACCGCGCGGCCGTCCTCGCCCGCGCGGCGGTGTCCCCCACCCGCCTCAACGACGCCCGTGCGGTGATCCGCGCCCTGACCGCCGCCCTGAGCGCCGACGACCCCGGCACGCCCTGACCGTCCGTCGCTTACTGTTCCGGCGTGTCGTCGGGAGTGGTCGGGCGGTGGCGATACCGGCGGTACAGCACCAGAGCGGCCGCGAGGAGGACGACACCGCCCGCGGCGAGCCAGATCCACAGCCACGGGGTTCGGTCGACGGTCACCGCCGCCGGTTGGACGATCACGACGATCTGCTCGGCGGAGGCCGCGTAGAGGTCGCCGGACGGCGCCACCGCCAGATGCCTGGCTACGACGCCGCCCGAGTCGAGGGTCTCGATGTCGCCGTCGCTGACCCGTCGCACGCCGTCCTCGGTGGCGATGAACAGGGTGCCGTCGGCGGCCACCGCGACGTCGGTCGGGCTGAACAGTGACGCGTCCCGCGCGGGGCCGCCGTCCTCGGCCGCCTCCGCGTCGTCGGCCGATACCGCGACGCCGTTGCCGGCCACCCGTTCGGCCTTTCCGTCGCGCACGGCGACGACCTGATTCATCGCGACCACGTACACGGTGCCGTCCGGGCCGCTGGTGACCGCCTGGATCTCGGCGCCGGCCCCGTCGCGGTCGAACGCATCGTCCCCTGTGGACAGGACGGGTTCCGACCCTTCGCCGGTCACTCGGAGCACTTCGGTGGCGGTCGCGACATAGACCTCGTCGTCGCGTCCGACGGTGACCCGTTTGGCACCTGCCAGTGGCTCGCCGATCGCGTGGACCACGACGGTTCCGTCCGGTTGCCGGCGCCGAAGTTGGGTCGTCGGATCATCGGTCCGGTGCGGGACCTGGACCAGCTGGTAGACCGAGCCGTCCCGGCCGGCAGCGATCGGGGACAGCACGGTGAGGCCGCTGACGCCGTCAACGGCGCCGTCCGGGGTCAGCGCCCTCACGCCGTCCAAAGTTCCGAAGTAGACAGTGCCGTCCGGTCCGACAGCGAGGGTGTCGATGTCGGCGAACGGCCGATCCGCCGGTGCCGGTTCGAGATCGGCGAACGTGCTGATGGTGCCGTCCGGCGCGACGGCGCGGATCCGGCCGCTGTCGGCCGAGGTGACGTAG
The DNA here is from genome assembly GCA_963825445.1 of uncultured Actinomycetota bacterium. GTDB lineage: Bacteria > Actinomycetota > Actinomycetes > Mycobacteriales > Pseudonocardiaceae > Actinophytocola. The sequence continues at coordinate 25,814 of CAWGTM010000010.1, read as the reverse complement.
AGCGTGCCGTCGGGGCCGACCGCCAGCCCGGACGGGTCCGTCAGGGTCGCCGAGGTCGCCGGCCCGCCGTCCCCGGTGCCTCCGGTGTCCGTCCGCCGCCCGTTGCCCGCGACCGTGGTGATCACCCCGGACTCGTCGACCCGCCGGACCCGCCCGTTGTGGGTGTCGGCGATGTAGATCGACCCGTCCGGCCCGGCCGCGACGCCGGTCGGGCTGTTCAGCCTGGCATCCGTCGCCGGTCCGCCGTCGCCGGCGAAGCCTCCGGCGTCGGCCCTTTCGAACTCGGAGTTCCCGGCCACCGTGACCAGGATTCCGTCCGGTCGTACCGCGCGGACGAGATGGGCCGCCGTGTCCTCGCTGGTCTCGATGACGTAGACCGTGCCGTCCGGGCCGACGGACACCGCGGCGGGACCGCGGAGGGTGGCCGCCACGGCGGGCGCGTTGTCCGAGTACGAGCCGGTGAGGTTGTCGCCGTCGCCCGCGATCGTCGTGGCCGTGCCGTCGGGGCCGACCTTCCGAACCACTCCGAAGACCACGTCGGTGATCTCGGTGTAGTGGACCGCACCCTCGGCGTCCACGGCGATCTGGTGCAACAGGTCGAAGGTGGCCGCCGGGACGCCGCGCTCCAGCACCACGGCCGTGCTGACGATCCCGTTCTCGTCGACGCGGAGGATGGCCTTCTCGGTCGCGATGGACACGTTTCCGGCGGCGTCGGCGGCCACCGCGTACGGGTAGGCCAGGGCCACGTCGGTGGCCTTCTTACCGTCCGGTGTGGGTGGATCGACGATCCGACTGCCGTCCGCTCCGGTGCCGGCGAAGCGTTCGACGCGCCCGTCCTGGTCGATCGCGTACACCGCGTTCCGGCTGGGCTGGGCGACGTAGACGGTGCCGTCCGGTCCGACGGCGGGCGCGCTCAGCCCGGGTTCGTACGTCGCGGCCGTCTCGCCGGTGCCGGCGACCCGGTGCACCGTTCCCGGGGCGTCGTCGGCCCAGCTCGGGGTGGCCGGCTGCGGGGCGGGCCGATCGTCGGCGACCTGTTCGAGCTTGCGCACGGTGGCGCCGACCATGAGGTACGGCGTGTTGTCCGGCCCGAAGGCCACGTCCCTGATCCACACCGCCATGCTCGGTCCCAGGCGCGTCACCGTCCCTTGTGGATCGATGCGCAGCAGTTCGCCACGGCTGACGTCGACGACGTACGGGGTGCCGTCCGGAGCGATCTCCACCGCACCCGCGAGGTGGCCTTCCGGCAGGGTCGCCGCCGTTCGCCGCGCACCGTCCGGTCCGACGGCGTGGACCGTGGGGCCGTCCGGCTCGAACTCCCCGGTCGTGAAGTACAGGGTCCCGTCCGGGCCGACGGCGATGGAGTGGATGTTGGTCTGTTCGTCGACGACCGTCGTCGTGGCACCCGAGCGGTCGACGCGGCCGATCCTCTCCGCACCGGCGGTCCCGGCCGGGTCCGCGACGTAGTAGACGTTCCCGGCACGGTCGACGGCGATGTCGCCGAAGATGGACTCGTCGTCCGTCGGGATCTCGACGGTGCCACCCTGCCGGACCGACAGCACCTCCGTGTCCGTCGACAGGTGGATCGTCCCGTCCTCGGCCAGCGCCACGCCCCGTGCACCGCCGGGGTCGACTTCGAGCGCGGTGTCGATGACGCCGTCGGGTGTCACCCGGCGCAACCGGCTGTTGGCCCACTCGGCCACGTAGAGGGTGCCGTCCGCGGCGACCGCGATCCGCGAACCGTACGCGCGCTGGCCGGCGAGCCGCGCCTCGGTCGCCGGGCCGCCATCACCGGAATAGCCGGCCTCGCCGATACCGGCGACGGTGCTGAGCCGCCACTGCGGCTCCGACCGCTCGGCATGACCGACGAGCGGCACCGCCGACGCCACCACGGCGACGACGGCGGCCGCGGCGATGACGCGAACGTGAGACAACAGGGCCCTCCACAACGACTCGGCGTTGCCGGGTGTGACGAAAAAGTATTGTGTCCGGTTCCGCCGGGGCCTCGTCCACCTACTCGAGCCGAGTAGGTGGACGAGGTCGCGGTTACCAGGTCACCGTGAACTCAGCGGTGGGTCCGCTGCCGGTTCTGGTCAGCTGCGCGATCCTGCTCCGCCGTTCCACATCGTCCTTCGGAAGAGGGCTCGCGTCGGTGATGTAGTTCCACGCGGCCCACCAGGAGCCGTCGGGCGCCTGGAAAGCGTCGAACGCACCGGGGCCGCGCTTGTTCCCCGGCAGGTTCTTCTTGTGGAACTGGTCCGGCAAACCCGGCCGGAACCGCTCCTCGCCGTTCGGGTCGGGACTGTAGGAGAAGTACGCCCGCTGTTCGTACATGGGCGTGCACCGGTTACCCATCAGCGCGGCCCCGCAGTGGGCGACGCCGGTGGAATAGCGGTTCGCGTACCAGTTGTTCCCCGAGTAGAAGAGATACCAGTCGCCGCCGATGAGGACCGCGTTGGGATTCTCGATCGTGAGAACGTCATCCGGTGGGCTGTTGTGATGAGTCCACTCGAGATTCGCGTTGTCGAGGATCTCCTTCGGATCGTTCTCCGACAACCGTTTCACGTGGCGGGGCCGGTCGAACTCCAGCTCGGCGACCCCCAGCGCGGTGACGCGGTTCTGGGTCCAGGCACCGTTGCGCAGGGTCATGAAGACACCGCCCGGTCCCTTGGTCACATCGCCGTCGATCGCCCACCCCCGCTCGGGGCAGAACAACGGATCGCGGTTGGCCTCGAACCCGCCCGTCTCGCGGAACGAGGTGGCGTAGCCGATGCAGTGCTTCGCCTTGCCCTGGGGCTCGGAGCCGGGCACCGCGGCGCTGTAGAACAGGTAGTAGACGACCCGGCCGCCCTCGCGATGCGGGTACATCGCCGGCGTCCACAGTTTCGAGTCCCTCCTCGCCCAGTACCCGGCGGGGAACGTGACGTCGGCCCACGCGTCACCGTCGATCGTGCCGCGGCGCTCGAACGTGCCGCCGACGTACCTGACCTTCGTGTACGGCAGTTTGTTGCCGCCGATGCTGGCACCGACCGCGATGTAGGTGTTCGTGTCCGGCACGCGCATCAGATCCGCTGCCGGAAACCGGAAGTCCAGCGACTCGTTGCGCGGCGCGGTGTCGGCCTGGCCCGCCGTCGCGCTCGGGATCGTGGTCAGCAGACCGGCCCCGCACGCGACGGCGACCGCCCCGGCCACCAACGCCTGCCGCAGCGAGATCCGCCTCATCGGTCCACCGTCACGACCGCGCGGACCGGCCGGTGGTCGCTTCCGTAGCCGGGCAGCCCGGCGACCGCGGACCCGGTCGCGGTCTTCTTCGCCCACACGTGGTCGATGGACTTCGTGCCGTGGCTCGGGGCGCTGTACGGCTCGGCCACGTTCCCGAGCCTCGTCATGAGGTTCGAGTTCGGCTCGGCGTTGTAGTCACCCATGATGATCGGCTCGGCCCCGCGGCTGGAGAACCAGTTGGCGCTGTTGGCGACCTGCTTGTTGTGCAGTTCGCGGTTGAGTGGGTACTGCTGCGCGCGAGGGGTGAGGTGCACGACGCCGACGGCCCACTCGAAGCCCGCTCCCCGCACACGCACCCAGTTGACGTACTTCGGCGGCACCAGGCAGCCACAGTCCCCCGGTCCCGCGTCACCGGTGCCCGGGGTGTCCGGGTGCACCCTGGTCTCGGGCGAGATCACGGCGGCGCCGTGGCCGTCGATGGTCAGGTCGCCACGCACGAGGATGGCGTTGTGCTGGACGGCGTTGCGACCTTCCTCGTAGATGGCCGTGTATCCGGTCTCGGCCGCCGCCGCTTTCACCACGTCGTCGCGGTCGGCGACCTCCTGCAGTCCGAGGACCGCGGGGCGTTCGGCGTTGATGAGCTTGACGAGATCGGCCTTGAGGCCGCGCTGGTCCCCCACGTTGTAGGTGACCACCTTGATCCGGCGTTCGGCCGGCGCCTGCGCGGCCTCCGCGCCGGACACCGCGGCGACCGTCGCGATCGACACGAGAGCTGCGAGAAATGCCGGGACGAGAACCTTGCGCTTCGGCTTCGAACGCTCCGATAACTCACCGATCGTTCCCATGTGACCCCTCCAATGGTGATTGTGCCGCGTGTGGCCGCGGCTTGTTGCGCCCACAGCATCGGAGCTGATCAATGGCCGTGGCAAGATCGCTCAGCAGGTCCGTACGAACTCGTACAGCAGGGTGTCGCATTCGGACCCACGACCACCTGCGCGGTCTGCAGAACAACCGCCAGTTCGGGACTACGCAGGGCATGCCCGTAGAAATCCGCACGTAGTCCCATGACCACGCCGCCGACACGCGCCGCCGACCACACCGCCGCGAGGAACGCACGTCGCTCGTCGTCGTCGACGCCGGCCGTGAACATCTCCTCCAACTGATCGACGACGAGCAGGCACCGTCGACCTGGCTCCGCGGATCCGGCCCGTCGCGTGGCCAGCTCCGTCAACGGCGATCTGACCGGAGTCATCGTGACCACCCGCCAGCCGGCGTCGGCCAGCCTGGACGCCAGTCCCGCGTGCAGCAACGACGACTTTCCCGCCCCGGACGGCCCCACCACGATGACCGGTCCCCCGCTGCCGGCCCGCGCGACGACCTGATCGACGAGACGGTCGGCCAGCGCCGACCGGCCGAAGAACCGGGCGGCGTCAGCGGTTCCGACATTGTCCCTCTTGCGCCCGCCGTTGCGAGAATGCCGACGGAGCCGTTCCACCGTCGCACACCATGACTCCACCTGCGCCTCACCGCACACCCCGAGGCCGCGCAGGAGCGACCGGAACTCCCGACGCACTCCCTGTTGCGGCAGGTGCCGGCCCGTGAAATAGCCGTTGAGCGTGCTCCGGCGTAACCCGTGATCGCCCACCTCGGGCCGGACGGTCGCGCTGGCCAGCTGACTCAACGACCGACCCGACCGTTCCTTCAACCGCATCAACGCGGCCCCGAACGCCGCCACAGAATCGATCTCAGCCGGATTGATGTCCCCGTCCACCAGAGCGCCCCTTACAAGTCCGTCAGCGTTTCCGCGATCACCGGAATTGGTGGTGAAGGCGTGCGGTTTCGCCAACGTAATCAGCTCGCCATGGAGTCGGCGCTGAACGGAATGCACGTAAGGAGTCGTTAAGAATCGTGCTCGGCGGGCCGGATCGAACGCGCGGCGGTAGATCAGCGGCGGCGCCGTGAGGGTGGCGTTCGCCGGGCCGCCGTCGGTCACGAGCAGCGCCGGGCCGGGCCCGGCAGTCGGTCTGCTCGATCACCAGGGGCTGACGGTCGCGCCTACAGTGGTCGGCGTTGCCACTGCTTGCTGGGGGCGGTGTCGCAGGTCGACTGGGTGACCTCGGCGCCGTCGGTGGTGGCGGCGCCCCGCACCTCCAGGCACTTGCCGCTGTGCCGGGCGACGAGGCGGACGAAGCCGGTGCCCGGATCATCGACGCGCCACTGCTGGTTGGGGGCACCGTGACAGGTCCACTGCACGACCCGGGCGCCGTCGGCGGTCGAGGAGCCGTGGACGTCCAGGCACTTGCCGCTGTTGACGCTGACCACGGTCACGAAGCCGCCGCCCGCGTCGCGGAACTGCCACTGCTGGTTGGCCTGTCCGTTCGCGGACCACTGCACCACGGTGGCGTCGTCGGCGGTCGAGGCGTTGAAGACGTCCAGCAGTTTGCCGCTGTGCCGGGCGGCGACGGTGTAGCGCGTCGGCGGTGGCACCGTCGTCTCGGGGTCGAGCCGGTACAGGCCGGCACCGTGGCCGGGGAGCGAGCGGGTGAAGGTGCCGTTCGCCGTGCCCAGGTCGGTCCCGGACCACAGGTCGGTGACGGTGGCCGAGCCGATCCCGAGCTCGGCCAGGTCGACCGAGACGTTCGCCGTGGCACCTTCCCGGTTGAACAGGGCGACGTACCGGTGGTCGGTACCGGGCACCTCGGCTGTCCACACCGGACGGTTGCCGCCCGTCAGCTGGCGGTTGCCGGTGCTGTTCTGGTCCACGGCGAGCACGGCGGCGTTGGTCATCAGCGCGAGTTCGGCCGGTCGGTTCTCCACCAGGTTGCCGCCCCACATCAGCGGTGACCGGCTGATCGACCACAGGGTCATCAGGGTGCGTTGCTCGTCGGCCGTCAGGTTGGAGTAGCGGGGCGCGCCGACCGGGCCGAACTTCGACAGCCGCCCGATGGGAATCATGTCCGGGTCGGGCCAGGCGCCGGTGGACCGGTGGGGCGTCCAGTCCCGCAGCACCTCGAAGAGGGCGTTCACGCTGGACCAGTTGTCCCACAGGTCGTTGACGGTCCGCCACAGGTGCGCGTTCGCCCGGACGTGTGTGCCGGCGGACATCGGGGTGGGGCCGGGTGAGAGGCTGAGCACCATCGGCCGTCCGCTGTGTTCGATCGCGGTCCGGTACCCCTCGACCTCGGCCTGCCGGTAGGTGGGGGCGGCGATGTCGTCGACCTTGACGTAGTCCACTCCCCAGCTCGCCAACTGCTGGAACATCGAGTCCAGGTACGTCTGCGCGCACGGGTTGGACATGTCCAGGCCCCACATGAGGTTGAGCCAGGCCGCCGTGGAGTCGTTGTCGATCTGGTTGGCGCGACAGGAGGTGCCGAGGATCGGCACGTTGTCCGCGACCGCCTGGCGCGGGATCCCCCGCATCAGGTGCACCCCGAACTTCAGTCCCCGCGCGTGGACGTAGTCGGCGAGGGGCTTGAACCCGTTGCCGCCGGCCGCGGACGGGAAACGCGTGGTGTCCGGCAGCAGCCGTCCGTTGCCGTCCATGCGCAGCCGCGGCTGGAGGTTGGCGTCCTGGTTGGGGCTGTTGTTGTGCCGGCCCGGGTAGTACCAGGCCCAGTCGATCACGAGGTATTCCCAGCCGTGCTGACGCAGGTTGGCACCCATGTAGTCGGCGTTGGCCCGCACGTCGGCCTCGGTGACGCTCCAGTTGAACGAGTCGTAGCTGTTCCACCCCATCGGCGGGGTGTCGGCCACCCCGTTGTCCCACGCGGGTGCCGGTGGCCTGTCGTCGAGCGCGAGCGCCGGCCGCTCGCGTGCGCCCGCCACCTGCGGCAGCAACAACGCGACGACCATGGCGACGCCCAGGGCACGGCGCCGTACCGCATGACGGGACACGACAGAACCTCCGGCTAGTGGACGGACGCGGCGGCGGCGCGCAGGAAGCTCAGCCCTTCGGTGGCAAGGGCGTCCGGGGACCTGGCCAACGGCCGCCAGATCGAGGCGGCGATCGCGATCGTGGCGTTGTCCGGTGTGAACGACTCGATACACAACGGACCGCGGTAGCCCGCGTCGGCCAGGGCACCCAACAGCGCGGGCCAGTCCTGGTGGTCCGCACCCGGCGTGCCCCGGTCGTTGCCGCACACCTGGACGTGTGCGAGGTGCGCGCCGGCCGACCGGATGGCATTCGCCGGCGCGGACTCCTCGATGTTCATGTGGTAGGTGTCCAGCGCGAGACCGCAGCCTTCGCCGGGCAGCCCGTCCAGCACCTCCAGGGCCTGCTCGACAGTGTTGATCACGCTGGTCTCGTAGCGGTTCAACGGCTCCACCGCGATACGCACGTCGTTCGCGGCCGCGTACTCGACCACCGGCGCGAGGTTCTCCCGCAACTCGGCGTACAGCGCGGACCGGTCCTCGATCCGCCACGCGCGGCCGACCGAGCTGTACGCCGGGCCCGCCGCCACCGGGCTGCCGACCGTCGCGGCCACGTCCACCGCATGACGCAGGTAGTCCTGCGTCTCGGTGACCGTGTCCGCGACGACCAGCTCCCGGCCGGGCGCCATGGCCAGGACGATCGTGGCCTTCAGGTCCAGCGCGGCCAACAGATCCGCCGCACGATGCGGATCCCAGTCGCCCGGCTGCTCCACCGGCAGCTCGATGACGTCGAAGCCCCACGCGCGCACCTTCGGCGCGAGCACCGCGAGCCCGTCATCGGTCAGCGGCGAGGTCCAGACCCACGTGTTGACCCCGATGTCCCACATCCGGCCGTCCCTTCCGTCCTGGTCGGGGCTCTACGCTCGAGCCCACCGTTGGTTGGCACCGGTGTGGCAGTTCCACACGTTCACCGCGGACCCGTTGGCCGTGGCGGCACCACTGACGTCCAGGCACAGTCCACTCTGGACGTTGCGGACCGCGCCGTTGGTGTCGAGGTTCCACTGTTGGTTGGCGCCGCCGCTGCAGTCCCAGATCCGAACCCGGGTACCGGCGGCGGCGTTGGCCGGCACGTCGAGGCACCTGCCCAGCACCTGCAGTGCCTGTCCGTTCAGGGTGAACTGCTGGTTGGCGTTCGCGTGACAGTCCCAGACGATCATCTGGGCCCCGTTGGCCGAGGCCGCGCCGTTGACGTCCAGGCACCGGCCGGACGCCTCGCCGCGGAGCCGGAACGTGGTCGGCTGGGGCGTGGACTCTCCGGTGAAGAACCGCCACACCTCGTTCTTGACCCAACTCCGGGCGCCGGTCTCACAGCCCGCGCACCCATCCACGGGGCCCTGTTGGTGACCACCGTCGAAGGGCGCCCAGACAACCGGATATCCGGTCCGGCATCCCGAGTAGGCCGTGCTGATGTGGGTCTGGCTGCCCTGGCCGGGTTCCGGCGGGTTCTGCGCGGTACAGCCGTTGTTCCGGACGAACCGGTCGCGCAGTGCCCGTCCGGAGCCGATGTTGTCGTTGATGCCGTGGATCCCCATGTACGCGATCGGTTGCGTACCGCCGTTGCACCCGCTGAGTTCCCGGGGGGCGCCGATGACCGCGACCGCGCGGAAGGCGGTCGCGCGGGCACACGCGATCGCGTAGCTCATCGCGCCGCCGTAGCTGAAGCCCAGGGCGAAACGCTGCGTCGTGTCGACACAGAGATCGTTCTCGATCCGTCGCATCATGTCGTCGACGAAGGTCAGGTCCTCGCCACCGGAGTTGGCCCAGCCGTTGCCGATGCCCTGGGGCGCCACGAAGATCGCCGTGTTGTTGGCGAGCCGCCGGAGACCGTAGTGGGCGTACACGTCGCCGTCGCTTCCGCCGCCGGCGACCTGTTGCATGGTGCCGCCCAACCAGTGGAACCCGAAGACCAGCCGGTGCTGGCGGGTGTTGTCGTAGTTGTCGGGGATGCTCAGGATGAAGGACCGGTTCTTGCCGCTGCTCTGGATCGTGTGCGTGCCGCTGGTCAGCGTCGGGGCCTTGCCACAGCCGGGTGTCGCGGCGCGGGTGCCGGCATCCGTGACCGCGTCAGTGGCCGTCTCCGAGGCCGTGTCCGTGGGCGTGGGGGCCGGCGCGGCGTTCGCGACCCCGGTGCCGGTGAGTGCCAGTGTGACGGCGGCGAGCACCGTCCACCATCGGTTGCCGTGTTTCATAGCGCGTGCTCCCGTTCTCCTGTGGTTCATGGCAGCGTCCAGCGTTGGTTGGCGCCGCCGTGGCAGGTCCAGATGATCAGTTGGGTGCCGTCGGCCGAGCTGGCCCCGTTGGCGTCGAGACACTTGCCCGACTGCGTGTTGACGAGGGATCCGTTGGCTCCCGCGGTCCAGTTCTGCGCGCCGGAACCGTTGCAGGTCCACAGCCGCACGAGCGCGCCGTTCCCGGTGCCGGCGACGTCCAGGCACTTGCCGAGCGCGCGCAGCGTGGTCCCGTTGACCGTCCACTGTTGGTTGGTGCCGGTGTTGCAGCTCCAGAGTTGGACCCGGGCGCCGTCGGTGGAGCTGGCGCCGTTGACGTCGACACACTTTCCGCTGACGCCGGTGATCGGCCCGGTGCGTGGGGTGGTGCCGCCCAACTCCTTGATCCGAATGCTGCGGAAGGACACGTCGTCGCCGGTGCCGTGGTTCTGGATGCCGATGTGGCCGGAGGTCAACGAGCGCGCCGGATCGGTGTTGGTGAAGTCGTTGATCCGCACCCCGTTCAGGAACACCTGCAGGCGCTCGCCCTCGACGAGCAGTTCGTAGGTGTTCCATTCACCCGGTGGGTTCAGCGCGGCGTCGCGGGCGGCCTGATCGGCGGCCTTGAAGCCGTAGATCGAACCGGTGGTCCTGTCCGCGGCGTCGGTGGCGTCGATCTGGACCTCGTGGCCGTTGGCGAGTGCGGCGTTCGGATCGCTGCCCGCCGGGAACCCGATGACCACACCGGAGTTGTCGTCCCCGGGCATCATCCAGTCCAGCTTGAGGGAGTACGAGCTGTACTCCTTGGCGCTGTACCAGAGCATGCCCATGCCACCGGTGGAGGTCAGCGTGGCGTTGCTGTTGGTGAAGCCCCCGGGGCCGGTCTGCGACCAGCCGCTGGTGGATCCGTTGTAGAGGGTGGTGTAGCCGGTCTCGGGCCGGCAGTCGGCCTTGGTCCGGTTGGCCGCGTACCGGATGCCACCGAGCACCATCGACCGGAACGCCGGTTCGGCGTAACTGGACTGCGTGTGGCCGTTGCCGGTGTAGAACGATCGTCCACTCTGGACGGTCTTGCACCAGGTGATCGGGTGGTCGCCGCCCATGGACCCGCCGGAGTACGTCGACTCGTCCAACGTGGCGAGCACCTTGGCCGACGAGCGCGGGTTGGTGCGGAAGTTGTACCACTCGTCGGTGCGTACCGAGGTCTGACCGAGGTGTGCGGTGGCCGCGTGCGCCCGGCTCTCGACCCGGCCGGTGGCCTGCTGGATGGCCGGGTGCGAGGCGAAGTACGCACCCACCAGCTCGCCGTAGAACGGCCAGTCGTGCTCGGTGTCGGACGCGGAGTGGATGCCGGCGTAGCCGCCGCCACCCCGGATGTAGGACTCGAACGCGCTCTGCTGGCTGGCGTTGAGCACGTCGCCCGTGGTGTTGAGGAAGACCACCGCCTCGAACTGGGCCAGGTTGGTGGTGGTGAACGCGGTGGCGTTCTCGGTCGCGGTGACGGTGAAGCTGTTGGCAGCACCCAGGTCCCGGATCAGTTGGATGCCCTGCGGGATCGAGTCGTGTCGGAAGCCGGCGGTCTTGGAGAACACCAACACGTCGTACGGGGCGTCGGCGGCGGTGGCCGGTGGACCGTTGACCGCGAGCACCGCGATACCGGTGAGCGCGGCGGCGGTCACACCCAACGCGCGTCTGACGATGGACTGTTTCATCTCATGTCGCTTCCTGTGGTTCATGGCAGGACCCAGCGTTGGTTGGTGCCGCCGTGGCAGGTCCAGATGATCAGTTGGGTGCCGTCGGCCGAACTGGCCCCGTTGGCGTCGAGACACTTGCCCGACTGCGTGTTGACCAGGGATCCGTTGGCTCCCGCGGTCCAGTTCTGCCCACCACTGCCGTTGCAGGTGGACAGTTGGATCTGGGCGCCGTCGGCGGTGCTGCCGCCCGCGACCGTCATGCACTTGTCGAGCGCGCGCATGGTGGTGCCGGTGACGGTCCACTGTTGGTTGGTGCCGCTGGTGGAGCAGGTCCACAACTGGATCTTGGTGCCGTCCGCGCTGGACGCACCGTTGACGTCGACGCACTTGCCGCCGCCGCTCGTGATCCGTCCGGTGCGGGGACCCGTCGCCGTGCCGAACGTGAACGAGTCCAGGTCGAACAGGTAACCCGTACCGCTGCCGGCGAACGTCAGGTAGAGCGTGACGGATCCGGTGGGAACGTTGGCGAGGGTGGCGGACACGTTGGTGAAGGTCTCCCACCCGCCGGTCACCGGCACGGCCACCGAGCCGATCACGGTCCCGGTCGGCGATCCCGTCCGCACGGACAGCGTGCCACCCGAGCCGGCGGAGGCGACCCGCGCGGTGAACCGTGTCTCGCCACCGAGCGCATAGGGTTGGAACGCGATCCAGTCGCCGTTGTGGATGTCACCCACGGCCTTGCCGCCCTCCGCGGTCGCCTTGTCGTACAGGGCGGTGCCCGACTGGGTGGAGTGGTGCTCGGCCTGGCGGTGGCGGGCCTGCAGGACATGTTGGGTGTGCGTGGTGAGGGCGGGCTGACCACCGGCGCCGAGGTCGGTGTACTCGGCGTCGAAGACCGCGTACAGGTTCGCCGCCGTGTCGTGCTCGCCGTCGATCGGGATCTGCAGTGTTCCCGAGCAGCCGTTGCGTGAGGTGATCAGATGCCCGTGGCTGTCGTGGCCGAGCAGGTAGCTGAGTTTCACCTTGGAACAGTCGATCGTGCCGTCCTCCGGGTCCGACACCGTGATCGTGTACGGCACGGCGTCGCCGAAGCTGAACAGGGTTCCCGCGACGGGTGTGTTCAGCGTGACCGTGGGTGCGGTGTTGCCGACCGTGATGGCCAGGTTCGTACTACCGCTGCGGCCTCCGCTGTCGGTCACTGTGAGCGTGACCGTGTATCGGCCGTTGCCGGTGTAGGTCTTCGTCGGGTTGGCCGCGGTGGACGTGGTGCCGTCGCCGAAGTTCCACGCGTAGGTCAGCGCACTGCCCTCGGGGTCGGTGGAGCCGGACGAGGAGAAGGTGACCGCCAGCGGCGCGAGCCCGGACGTCCGGTTCGCGCTGGCCCGCGCGGTCGGCGCACGGTTGCCAACCGGGTTGTACTCGATGCGGTAGAGGGCGGAGGACTCGTTCCCGCTGCCCCAGCCGGTGCCGTAGTCCAGCACGTACATCGCGCCGTCCGGGCCGAAGGTGGCGTCCATGACCTGCGTGCCGCGCCACGGGAACTCGTTGATCTGCCCGGCCGACCCGTCCGTGTTGACGTCGATGGTCTTGATCCAGCGCCGGCCGAACTCGGTGGCGAAGACATGCCCGTCCAACTCGGGCGGGAACTTGACGGTCGACGGGTTGGCCGCGTCGTACCGGTACACCGGCGCGCTCATCGGGGATTCCGACCCGCAGCCGAACGCGGACACCGAGCAGTTGTCGTACTTGATCCAGGCCGACCGCGCGGCGGGCAGGTTCGTCAGTCCGGTGTTGCGTGGCGAGTTGTTGACCGGGTTGGCGCAGTTGTACCGGGAGCCGGACGGACCGGACGGGAACGTGTAGTCCACATAGGTCTCGTTGGTGGTGTTCGTGCCGGTGCAGTACGGCCAGCCGTAGTTGCCGGCCGAGGGGATCCGGTTGAACTCGACCTGGCCGGCGGGCCCGCGGGAGCTGCTGGTCGTGCCGGCGTCGGGCCCGTAGTCACCGAGGTAGACCACGCCGGTCGCCTTGTCCACGTTGAACCGGAACGGGTTGCGGAAACCCATCGCGTAGATCTCCGGCCGGGTCCGCGCTGTGCCGGGCGGGAAGAGGTTGCCGGACGGGATCGAGTACGAGCCGTTGGCGTTCGGCTTGATCCGCAGCAGCTTGCCGCGCAGGTCGTTGGTGTTGCCCGCACTGCGCTGCGCGTCGTAGGCGGGGTTGCGGTTGGACCGCTCGTCGATCGGGGTGTAGCCGGCCGACTCGAACGGGTTCGAGTCGTCGCCGGTGGACAGGTACAGGTTGCCGGCCGCGTCGAAGTCGAGGTCTCCGCCGACGTGGCAGCACATCCCCCGGCTGGTGGTCACGTCCAGCACCGTCACCTGGCTGGCCATGTTCAGCGTGTGGTCGGAGTTGAGGGTGAACCGGGACAACCGGTTCACGCCGTTCCAGGCGGAGAAGTCCGTGCCGTTGGCCGGGGCGTCCCCGCCAGGGGTCGACAGCGGCGGCGCGTAGAACAGGAAGATGTGCCGGTTGCTGGCGAAGTTCGGATCCACCGCGATCGCCTGCAGGCCGTCCTCGTCGTGCGTGTAGACCGGCAGGGTGCCGATCACGCTGGTGTTGCCTTCGGCCGTGGTGCGGCGCACCGTCCCGTTGCGGGCGGTGTGCAGCACCGACCGGTCCGGCAACACCGCGAGCGACATCGGCTCGCCGACCTCGCCCACCCCCCGGGCCAGCTCGATCTGTTGGAAGTCGGCCGGGTTGACCGCGTGCGCGGCGGCCGGTGGCGCGGAACCGATCACGGCGGTCGCCGTACCCGCGGCGACGAGGACGGCGGCGGTCAGTGCCGCCCGGAAACGGGATCTCATAGCAGGGTCACACCTTTGTTCCGGAGTGGACGGTTCGTGATGTCGCGTCGGTAGACCAGGGTGATGGTGATCTTGGGAGCGCTCCCAGCACTATGCGGGGGCGGTCACGGGTTCAGCGGATTTCGACGGGTTTCGCGGGCCTAACGGCCCCAGGGATGCCAGGTCTCGAAGAACTGGTCGACACCCAGAGCCGGCGTCACGACAGCGGCGATGACGAAACCAGCGGGGGAACGCGGACCCGAGGGAGGAGCGGTATCGCCCGTCCGCGGCGGGTCGGCCGCGGGCCGGGCGGCGAGTGCGCAGGGGACAGTTCGCCGTTGAACCATGAGGAGACTCCCGAACGGCTTCGAAGCGGTTCGATCCGTTACCAACCGTACGGGACCGGCCACAGAAGACGCAATGGTTCAGTCTTATCAGGCTGGAAATGTTTCAGTCTCATTGGAGGGTGAACTCGGGCAGGCGCACGAGTTCACCGCCCCGGAGCGCGGACTCGTGCGCGCAGAGGCCGACGCAGGTCCAGTTGGCCGCGCGGCGGGCGTTCGGGAACGGCTCCCGCTGTTCGACCAGAGCGCCGACGAACTCGTGCACCAGATGGGGATGCGAGCCGCCGTGGCCGCCGCCCTGCGTGAAGCTGAGGTGCGTCTCCTCGTCGTCGTAGACACCCCCGGTGGTGAAGCGGCGGATCGGCTCGGGCAGGCGCTCGGCGAAGTCGGGAACCTCGATCCGCTCGGGGATCTCCGCCTCCGCACGCTTGGCCGTGTGCAGCACGTGCCGCCCGCCCTCGACCAGGGTCCACTCGAACGACCGCCGGGAGCCGTAGACGTCGATGCTCTCGCGGTACTGGCGCGCCACGTCGAACAGCGATCGGTGGACGTGTGCGACGAGGTCGCTGTCGCGGATCCGCACGTGCGCGGTCTCGACCGCGAACGGCGATCCGTAGTGCTCGACCAGCTCCTCGCGAATCGTGCCGGACCCGAAGCAGGACACGACCTCGGCCCGCGCGTCGGTGAGCGCGAGGACCGGGCCGACGCAGTGGGTCGCGTACCACATCGGCGGCAGCCCCGGCCAGTAGCCGGGCCACCCGTCCATGTCCTGCGTGTGGCCGGCCCGCAGGAACTGGAGCCTGCCGAGTTCGCCCGAGTCGTGGAGCTGCTTGAGGTACAGGTACTCCCGGGCGTAGACGACCGTCTCCATCATCATGTACGTGCGGCCGGTCCGGTCGACCGCGGCCACGATCCGTTCGCAGTCCTCGACACTCGTCGCCATCGGCACCGTGCAGGCGACGTGTTTGCCGGCTTCCAGTGCCTCGATGGTCATCCACGCGTGGTCCGGGATCGGCGAGTTGATGTGGACCGCGTCGATGTCCGGGTCCTCGAGCAGTTCGCGGTAGTCCGAGTAGCGCCGCTGGACACCGAACCGGTCGCCCACCTCGTCGAGGCCGGCGCGATCGCGCCGGCAGATCGCGACCAGCTCGGCCAGCGGGTGACGTTGGTAGATCGGGATGAACTCGGCGCCGAAGCCGAGGCCGATCATCGCTACGCGGACGGGCCGAGCGGTCATCCCCCACGCTCCTTTCCTGACGGCAGGATGGATACGATTCATGGTGCCACGGTTCCCCGCGGCTACCGGACACTTCTCCGGCCGGCCGCCGACGTGGACGTGGGGTCGGCGCGGGGCGCCTGCGCGTGCAGAACGCCCCGGGCCGAGGCTTGGTCGGAGCGGGCCAGGCGAACCTCTGCGCCTGGGAGCGCTCCCAGTTTCGGCAGCGTACTGCCGCGACCGCGATGTGAAAAGAGGGACATTCCACAATGTCGTCGGGAGGTCGTCGAACCCGGCGACCTGCGACAGCGGATTCCTCTGGTACGCCACGAGTTTTGCCGAGACCCTTTTCTCCGGATTTCCCACGGGCTACAGTCGAGAAGCGACTGGGAGCGCTCCCAGCACCGGCGGGCATTGGGCAGTCAACGACGACGGCACGAGGAACCCTTATGCGATCAAGGAATCTGCCAGCGCGACCGACCGACCCGACCGGTGCGATGCCGGCCGCGTCTCCGGCCTTCTGATGGGAATCCACATGCGCGACAACGCGGTTGTGACCCGCGGCCTGGCGGTGGCGGCGCTCGTGGCGAGCGCCATCGGCGTCTCCGTCATCTCCGGCGGCGGAAGTGCCGAGGCCGCCGCGTCACCGTTCTACGTCGACCCGAACACCAGCGCGGCGAAGTGGGTGGCGGCGAACCCGAACGACTCCCGGACGCCGATGATCCGGGACCGCATCGCGGCCACGCCGCAGGGAAGGTGGTTCACCACCACGAACACGTCCACCGTGCGCGGCGAGGTCGACGCGTACGTCGGGGCCGCCGCCGCGGCGGGCAAGGTCCCGATCATGGTCGTGTACAACGTCCCGAACCGTGACTGCGGTGGTGCCAGTGGCGGCGGGGCACCGTCCCACGACGCCTACCGGGCGTGGGTCGACCAGGTGGCGGCGGGCCTGGCGGGCCGTCCGGCGGCGATCGTGCTGGAGCCGGACGTGTTGCCGCTCATGACGAGCTGCCAGTCGACCGACCAGCAGAACCAGACGAAGGCGTCGATCGCCTACGCGGGCAAGAAGCTGAAGTCCGGTTCGTCGCAGGCGAAGGTGTACTTCGACATCGGCCACTCCGCGTGGCTCTCGCCCGGGGAGGCCGCGGCGCGGTTGCGCGGCGCGGACATCTCCAACAGCGCCGACGGCATCTCCACCAACGTGTCGAACTACCGGTCGACGGGCGACGAGGTGGCCTTCGCCAAGGCGGTGCTCAACTCCGTGGGTGACTCGCGGCTTCGCGCGGTGATCGACACCAGCCGCAACGGCAACGGGCCGGCGGGCAGCGAGTGGTGCGACCCCGCGGGTCGGGCCGTCGGCACGCCGAGCACGGACCAGACCAACGACGGGCAGATCGCCGCGTTCCTGTGGGTGAAGCTGCCGGGCGAGGCCGACGGGTGCATCGCCGGGGCGGGCCAGTTCGTGCCGCAACGCGCCTACGAACTCGCGGCCGCCGCCAACTGGACGACGCCTCCCACGGATCCCCCGCCGGGCACCGGTTCGTGCACGGTGACACATCGGGTGACCAGCACCTGGCAGTCCGGCTACACCGGCGAGATCGTCATCCAGAACCGGGGACCGTCCATCGGCGAGTGGACGCTCACGTTCTCCGCGCCGGGGGTCACCGTGACCCAGGGCTGGAACGGGACGTGGACCGACTCGGGTGACTCCGTGCGGGTCACGAACGCGGCGTGGAACGGCCGGTTGGACACCGGTGGCACCGTGACCATCGGCTACAACGGGACCTACGCCGGCAGCACCCCACCGTTCCTTTCCCCGACCCTGAACGGTGGGTCCTGCGCCTGAACCCGGAACCAGGCGCGGGCGCGCGTCCCTCCGCTGTGGCATTCGGCGGAGGGGCGCGCTTTTCTCCTGTCGACCGGAGACCGGAGACCGGAGACGGAGACCGACCGTGCCGCGATCAGCCGAAGAGGCGGCGCTGGATCTCGTTGCGGTAGTCCTCGAGAGTGTTGTCCAGGTGGGCGGCCGTGGCCTGGGCCGCGATGTCCGGGTCGCCGTCGCGGACGGCCTGGAGGATCGCCGCGTGTTCCTCGATCGCCTCCGTCGCGTGGCCGCCGACGGCGCCGTGCATACCGATGATGTTGGACTGGCGTTGCAGGCGCCGGGCCTCCCGGACGGCCGCGACCAGGAACTGGTTGTGGGAGGCGGCCGCGAGTGCGAGGTGGAACTCGTCGTCACCGCGATCGAACAGTGCCCCCTCGCCGGTCACATGACCCTGGCGGCACGTCTCGGCCGCCTCCTCGATGGTCCGCAGCTCCGCCGGCGTCGCGTGGGTGGCGGCGAGCCGGCTCGCCGCCGTCTCCTGAACGCGGCGGAACTCGAACAGCATGTAGACGTGGTCCAGATCGGTCGGCAGGAAGAACCCGCCCCAGCGTGAGGAGCCCAGCATGCCCTCGTCGTCGGCCACGTACAGGCCGCGGCCCTTCTGGGCGCGCACCCGGCCGATCGCCGAGAGGATCTTCACCGCCTCACGCACCATGCTCCGGCTGGTGCCCAGCCGGGCGGCCAACTCGTTCTCGGTCGGCATCCGGTCACCCGGCCGCAACCCCGAGTCGGCGATCAACAGCAGGATCCGTTCGGCCACCAGTTCGTACCCGGGCCGGTAGGCTTCCGCTGGCTGTGTGCCTGCTTGTGCGGCTTCCTGTTCCCCGGCCGACTCGCCGCTCACGGTCGGCATGGACGTGCCGTGCACGGTCTCGTCTCCTTCGTCGTGGGTCACCCCGGAAGAGTACGGCCGGGCCTCCGGCCGTACTGAAGGATCCTATCCCGACGTGAGGACTTATCACGATAAGTCTGATCCATTCGTGATAAGAGACTTGACGATCCCGCCCCGGACCAGGCAAGGTGGGATTCAGGCGAATCTCTCACGATCCCCATAAGCCCTACACACGGTGGGAACTTTTCCATCTCACTGGGAGCGCTCCCATCGGTCTCGAACGCTCTCCCCGAGGAGCAGAACGATGACGTTCTCATCCGATCGGCGGCTGGGCCGCGTGGCGCGCTTGGCGCTGGCCCTGGTCGTGGCCCCGGCGGCCACGGTGGTGTTGTCGGCGCCGGCCCCGGCCTCGACACCCCTGGCCGGCACCGGCCCGTGCGACATCTACGCCACGGGCGGCACGCCCTGTGTGGCCGCGCACAGCACGGTGCGGGCGCTCTACGGTGCCTACACCGGAAACCTGTACCAGGTCAGACGTTCGGACAACGCGACAAGGGACATCGGCGTGCTCGCCGAGGGCGGCACCGCCGACGCGGCGGCCCAGGACTCGTTCTGCGCCAACACCTCGTGCGTCATCACGGTCGTCTACGACCAGTCCGGCCGCGGGAACGACCTGTGGTACCAGGGATCGAGCGTGGTGCCCGGGTCGAACCAGAGCAGGCCCGCGGTCGCGACCTCCGAGTCGTTGACGGTCGGCGGCAGCAAGGCGTACTCGCTCTACATCAACCCGGGCAACAGCTACTGGCGCGACGGGCACCTGACCGGCGTGCCCACCGGCAGCGCGCCGGAAGGCATGTACATGGTCACCAGCGGCACCCACGTCAACAACGGCTGCTGCTTCGACTACGGCAACAGCGAGACGACCAGGAGCGCCGACGCCGCCGGCGCGATGGACGCGATCAACTTCAGCACCCAGTGCTGGTTCGGCGGGTGCTCCGGCACCGGTCCGTGGGTGCAGGCGGATCTCGAATGGGGGCTCTTCCCCGGCGGGAGCCAGTCCTGGAACCCGAACCAGCGGGCGCTTCCCCACCGGTTCGTCACGGCCACGCTGAAGAACAACGGAACGTCGCGGTTCGCGATCAAGGGCAGCAACGCCCAGTCCGGCGGCCTGTTCACGATGTGGGACGGCGCGCTTCCGCCCGGCTACAGCCCCATGAGAAAGCAGGGCGCGATCATCCTGGGCAGCGGCGGCGACTGCTGCAAGCCCGGCGGTGGCGCCAACCTCAGCGCCGGCACCTTCTACGAGGGCGCCATGGTGTCGGGCTACCCGTCCGACGCGACCGAGAACGCGGTGCAGGCCAACATCATCGCGGCCGGCTACGGCGCGGGCACCAACCCGACCGGAACGGTGCGCGCGGTCGGCGCCGGCAAGTGCCTGGACGTCCCGAACTCCTCGGCGGGCACGCCCACACGGATCTGGGACTGCGGCGGCGGCAGCGGCCAGGCGTGGAGCCGCACGTCGTCGGGACAGCTGACCACCAACAACGGCGCCAGCTGCCTCGACGCGAACGGCCAGGGCACCACCAACGGCACCAGCGTGATCATCTGGTCGTGCAACGGGCAGCCGAACCAGCGGTGGAACGTCAACGCGAACGGCACGATCACCGGCGCGCAGTCCGGGCTGTGTCTCGACGTGTCCGGGGCATCCACCGCCAACGGTGCCCTCGTCAACCTGTGGACCTGTCACGGCGGCAGCAACCAGCAATGGAGCGTGAGTTGAACCCGACCGTGACGACACAGACGACACAGACGACACGCCTGCGCCGACTCGTGGCGATCGTACTGGCCATCGTGGTCGGTGCGGCGCTGCTGAGCGGTCCCGCCGCCGCCGCCGAATCCAACGGCGGAGTCCGCGTCATGCCGCTGGGTGACTCGATCACCGAAGGAACGCAGGTCCCCGGTGGCTACCGGATCGGACTCTGGCAACGGTTCACCGGATCCGGCCACCGGGTGGACCTCGTCGGGTCGCAGTTCAACGGCCCCACCGGACTCGGCGACCACGACCACGAGGGACACCCCGGGTGGCGCATCGACCAGCTCGACGCGCGCATCGTCACCTGGTTGCGCGACACCACCCCACGCACGGTGCTCCTCCACATCGGCACCAACGACATCCTGCAGAATTACAACGTCGCGGGAGCACCCGGCCGACTGTCCACACTGATCGACCACATCACCGCGACCGTCCCCACCGCCGACGTGCTCGTCGCCACGATCATCCCGCTCGCCAACGCCGGTCAGGAGGCGGCCGTCCGGACCTTCAACGCCGCGATACCGGGCATCGTGCGGAGCAAGGTCGACGCCGGCAAGCGAGTGCATTTGGTGGACATGCACGCGGCGTTGACCCCCGCCGACCTGATCGACGGCATCCATCCCACGGCCACCGGCTACGACAAGATGGCCGCCACCTGGTTCACCGCGCTGCGCTCGATTCCCGGCAGCATCGGCGACCCCGGCGGTTCACCGGGCCGGCGCATCGTCGGCACGCAGTCGGGTCGCTGTGTGGACGGGAACACCGTCAACGGCACCCAGGTACGGCTGTGGGACTGCACCGGCGCCGCCCACCAGTCCTGGACCCACACGGCGAACCGGCAACTGTCGTTCAACGGCAACAAGTGCCTCGACGCGGCCAACCAAGGCACCACCAACGGCACCCAGGTGATCGTCTGGGACTGCAACGGACAACCCAACCAACAGTGGAACGTCAACGCCGACGGCACCATCACCGGTGTGCCGTCGAACCTGTGCCTGGACGCCACCGCCCAGGCCACCGGCAACGGCACGAAGCTCGTCCTGTGGACCTGCAACGGCCAGGCCAACCAGCGGTGGACCCTGTTCCAGTGATCGACGCCTCTCCCCCTGCCCAGGAGGCACCCGTGAGACACACCGTCACCAAGCTTCTGATCGCGTTCGCCGTCGTGCTGTTGGCGATCACCACAACCGCCGCCGCCGCGCCCGCCGGCCCGGCCGCGGGCGAGAAGGTGTTGCTGTTCACCAAGACCGTCGGCTACCGACACGACTCCATCCCGGCCGGGGTCACGATGTTCCAGCAGATGGCCGCGGACAACGGGTGGCAGCTCACCCACACCGAGGACTCGGCCGTCTTCACCGACGCCACACTGTCCACTTTCGACGTCGTCGTCATGTTCCAGACCTCCGGCATGGTGTGGACCACGGCGGCGCAGCGGACGGCGATGCAGAACTACGTGCGGGGTGGGGGCGGCGTCGTCGCCATCCACAACGCCACGGACATGAACATCGAGAACGAGTTCCCGTGGTGGGACCAGATGCTGGGGATGACCATGACCCAGCACTCGGCCACCGTCGCGGGCACGGCCAAGGTCGCCGACCACGCGCACCCGTCCGGACAAGGGCTTCCGGACCGGTGGAACCGGACCGAGGAGTGGTACAACTTCAACCGCAACGCGCGCGGCGACGTGCACGTGCTGGCCACCGCGGACGAGACCACCTACGACCCGGGCAGCTCACGGATGGGGGCGGACCACCCGATCTCCTGGTGCCGCAACTTCGAAGGCGGCCGGTTGTGGGCGACGGCCATGGGCCATCAGGCTTCCGCGTACTCCGAGCCGCTGTTGCGCACCCACATCCTCGGCGGCGTGCGGACCGCGGCCGGCTCGCTGCCCGCCGACTGCGGCCCCACCGTGTGGGCCAGCTACGACAAGGTCGAACTGGACAGCAACACCGTGGCCCCCGGCACGCTGGACGTGGCGCCGGACGGCCGGGTCTTCTACACCCGGTACGGCGGCCAGTTGAAGATCTACAAGCCGAGCACCAGGACCACCGTCACCGCCGGCACGCTCAACGTCTACGCGGGCGGTGAGGACGGCCTCGCCGGAGTGGCACTGGACCCGAACTTCGCCACCAACAACTGGGTGTACCTGTACTACTCCCCCGCCGGCACCCAGGAGATCAACCGCGTCTCGCGGTTCACGGTCAACGGTGACTCACTGGTGTCGAGCAGCGAGCAGGTGCTGCTGTCCTTCCCCGCCGCGCGGCAGTCCGAGCCGGGGCACACCGGCGGGTACCTCACGTTCGGTCCCGGCGGGAACCTCTACGTCGGCGTCGGCGACGACACCAACCCGCACGAGTCCAGCGGCTACACGCCGATCGACGAGCGGTCCGGGCGCAGCCTGTTCGACGCGCAGAAGACCGCGGCCAACACCAACGACCTGCGCGGCAAGATCCTGCGGATCCACCCGGAGTCGAACGGCATGTACACGGTGCCCAGCGCAACATGTTCGCGCCCGGCACCGCGCAGACGCGGGCGGAGATCTACGCGATGGGCTTCCGCAACCCGTTCCGGTTCACGGTGGACACCGACGGAACGATCTACGTGACCGACTACGGCCCGGACGCCGAAGCCGACGACGCCAACCGCGGTCCGGGCGGGCTGGTGGAGTGGAACGTGGTCAAGTCGCCGGGGTTCTACGGCTGGCCGTACTGCGTCGCGACCAACATCCCGTTCGACGACTTCAACTTCGCCGACAACCACTCGGCGCCAAGTTCAACTGCGCCGCGCCGGTCAACACCTCCCAACAACACCGGGCTCACCAGTCTGCCCGCGGCCGCCCTGCCGTCGTCTGGTACGGCAACGGCAGCAACGGCAACGCCTTCCCGGAGATGGGGAGCGGCGGCGAGGCACCCATGGCCTTCCCCGTGTACCACTACGACCCGAACAACCCGTCGCAGACCAAGTTCCCGCAGTACTTCGACAAGACGCCGTTCTTCGGCGAATGGGCCCGCAACACCATGCACGAGTTCCGGCTCGACTCCTCGGGCAACCTGTTGAAGATAAACAGGTTCCTGGCCAACCTGACGTTCAGGTTGCCCATGGACGCCAAGTTCGGTCCGGACGGCTCGCTGTACCTGCTGGAGTGGGGCTCCGGGTTCGGCAGGGACAACCCCGACTCCGCGCTCTACCGGATCGACTACATCTCCGGTGACCTGCCCCGATCGCCGTGCGACCGCCAGTCCGTCCTCGGGCGGGCTCCGCTGACCGTGGCCTTCTCAGCGCGGGCTCGTCCGATCCGGCGGAGGCGCGCTGACCTACCGGTGGACGTTCGGCGAGGCGGCACCTCCACCGCCGCCAACCCGTCACACGCCCACCCCACGCGCGGCCAGTTCAACGCCCAACTCACGGTGACCGCGTCGAACGGGCGGACCGGCGTGGCCAACGTGCCGGCCACGGTCGGCAACACCGCGCCGGTCGTCCGGGTCACGATGCCCCCGCACGGCGGCATCTTCGACTTCGGCGACGAGATCCCGTACGCGGTGACCCTACCGACGCCGAGGACACCTCGATCGACTGCGCCAGGGTGATCATGACGCCGGCGCTGGGACACGACGCGCACGCACACCCGCTCGACCCGCAGCCGGGCTGCTCCGGCACGTTCCCCACGCAGAACGGCGGGCACAGCTCCGACTCCAACCTGTTCTACGTGGCCGACGCCGCCTACACCGACGGCGGTGTCCGGCGTGCCGGCGCTCACCGGAGGAACCAGTCCTGCTGCAGCCCAACCGGCAGGCCGAGCACTTCACCAACTCCTCGGGGATCCGGGTCGTAGATCAGGCCGGCGCCGAGAGGGTGGCCAGCGCGTCGGGGACGTGAAGGACCAACGGCTCGATCTGCATTCACCCCGATGAACCTGACCAACATCAACCAGGTCTCACTTCCGGGTATCCTCGCCGGGACCAGGTGGCGCGATAAGGGCGGCCGAGCTCAGGGCGGGGTCACCGACCCGAACCCTGGTGGCCACCGCGACGGTGGGCAGCACCGGGCGGTGAGGACAGACTACGTGAACCTGTCGCCGGATCACCGTGACCCGCCCCAGCAGGCACGTGGAGCTGTTGGTGATTGTCGAATTCCACCGCGGACCACGCCGTACGACCTGGACGCGATCACGTTCACAGGTACCCAGGTAGGTACAAGGTGGGTGCCCCAGGGTGCGGGGCCGATCACGGGTGCGAGCAGCAGGGGTGCCCCGTCGACGTCAGCGGCTCCAGGATCCAGTTGTGGACCTGCAACGGCAGCACAAACCAACAGTGGACCCGTAGAGAGCAACGCCTGGCGCACCTCGGGCGGGTGCCTGACCACGTCCGGCACCACCAACGGCAGCGCGGTCCAACTGTCCACCTGCAACGGTGGCGCCGGGAAGGAACTGGACGGCCGGCGCCGACGGATCATCAGCTCAACGCCGGCAAGTGCCTCGACGCCAACGGTGCCGGCAGCGCCGACGGCACCGCGCTCATCGTCTGGACCTGCCACGGCGGCGCCAACCAACACTGGACACTACCACCTGATGGGAAGGAGTACGAGATGGCCCGAGTGCTGCATCCTGACCGGCGACGCCACCGAGGAACTGGATCCGATGCTCTCCGATCTTCCGCCTGCGCAAGAGCAGCCACGAGGCGATCGTGGCCGCGCCGACGACGCGCACGATGAGAACCTGGTGGTGCACGACTTCGAACCCGGTTGGGACGCCTCGCGATTAATCCGGCCCCGGTTGCCGGCGACCTGGCGCTCCGCCGACGTGCGGCCGGAGGACTACGACGCACTCGTGATCCCCGGTGGCCGGGCACGGAATACATCCGAGTCGACCCGGAGATCTCCTCCACGTCGTCCGGTACTTCTTCGAGCAGGACCTACCAGGTCGGCACGATCTGCCACGGCGCCCAGGTACCGGCGGCGCTGGGCCTGCTGCGAGGTCGCGCCACGGCGGCCTTCCCTCCACTGAGGACGGACATGGAACTGGCGGGCGCGACGTTCGTGGACGAACCCGACGTGATCGAGCAGCATGATGGTCTCCTGCCGCGGGTGGCCCGACCTGCCCCAATGGTGAGCGGGCCTTCATGCAGGGTGGTGGAAGGACGCTGACAATTCAGCCCTCCCTCCGCCGGCCGCTGGCCGCGGTAACGGGGACTCCCGGGGGCACGCCCGCGCGGCCGGCAGGACTCCCACCGCCGGCCGCGCGGGCACACCCACCATCGTCACCGGCCAACCACGCCCCCCACCACGAGATCGCGGTACCCAACCGCGGGATCGCAGTACCCAACGGCGGATCGCCGGTTCCCGACCGCATGTCCTCCACCACCAGCCCCATGGCCCACCACCAGCACCTATGCTCCACCATCCCGAAACGCGATCTCGCGTGCAGGAAACGCAATATGTCAGGCCAGAACCGCGGACTCAACTCCCCCGGATTCGCCGAACTCGTCGTTCGGGAACCGCGAACACGCCAGGTCGGGAACCGCGAACTCGCGAAGTCGGGAACCCGCGAACCTCGCGGTCGGGAACCCAGCGAACTCGCGGCTCGGGAACCAGCGATCTCACGGCTGGAGGCGCGCGCGCGGGGAAAGGGCACGGAGCCGAAAGGGCTCCCTCCGCTGGTCAGCGGAGAGAGTTCACGGGACCGTCGTTACCCCCGCTGAAGCTGGAACCACCTATTGGCCGCCGCCGAAGGAGTCCCACTGTGAGAAACGCGCGCCGTCCGCGGTCGACGCGCTCCACACGTCCAGGGCCAGGCCGCTCTACCAGTTCACCATGCTCACCGTGCCGCC
>CAWGTM010000009.1:0-205291 GCA_963825445.1 uncultured Actinomycetota bacterium | reverse complement strand
ACATCACAGCACCAAACGTGACAGCTAAGTACTTCTTCAGCCTTCGCACGAAGCGTTCCCCATTCCCAGAGACAAAGTTTCGACTTCTCGGCGTCGCAGGACGATGACGATGACGATGCTAATGACTACCGAGTCGTTTCGGACTGTCCCTGAGTACGGTTCACCGTGAGTAAGCCTGTTCGAAAAGACAGAGCAACCAGGTGCGCACGGTCCCGCGCGCACAGCTTCCGACGTAGTTGGACAGATGGAACTTGACCGTGCGGTCAGTGATGAACAGCCGCTGCGCGATGTCGCCGTTGGGCATGCCGTCAGCGACTAGTTCCAGAACCTCTAGTTCACGTTCCGTGGGATGTTCGACCGTCGGTCTGCCGCACTCCTGATCCACAGCGCCTCCCCCAGTGTCCCGCCGAGGCACCTCGTGCAAGGCGGTAGAACCAGACCATCTAACCAATGCCCGATTTCCTCAGTCAGAATTCCAGGGCTCGGCAGATGCCCAACCACGGCGGTTCGCGACCACCGCGTCGTACAGCGTCTTCTTGCTGACCCCGGTGGCGGCGGCCACCTCGCCGGCCGCGTCCTTCAGGCGCATGCCTTCGGCCACTGCGGACCTCGGCCACCAGCGTGGCCAGGTCGGCGGCCTGGCGCGGCTCGGCGCCGGCCAGCACCACCGTGATCTCGCCGCGCACGCCGTCGGCCGCCCACTCGGCCAGTTCGGCCAGCCCGCCCCGGCGGACCTCCTCGTACGTCTTGGTCAGCTCGCGGCACACGGCAGCCCGCCGGTCGGCGCCGAGCACCTCGGCGGCTGTCGCGAGGGTCGCGGCGATGCGATGTGGCGACTCGAAGAACACGGCCGTGCGCGGCTCGTCGGCCAGCGTGGCGAAGAACCGGCGGCGCTCGCCGTCCTTGCGTGGCGCGAAGCCCTCGAAGCAGAACCGCTCGCAGGGCAGGCCGGACAGGGCGAGCGCGGTGGTCACGGCCGACGGGCCGGGCAGGCAGGTGACCGCCAGGTCCTGCTCGACGCACGCGGCGACCAGCCGGAAGCCGGGGTCGGACACGCTCGGCATGCCGGCGTCGGTGACCAGCAGGACCGTCCTGCCCTCCTGGATCGCGCCGACCAGCCCGGCGAGCCTGGACGTCTCGACCGCGTCGTAGAAGCTGACCACCCTGCCGGTGATGGTCGCGCCGAGCGCGGCGGCCAGCGAGCGCGTGCGCCGGGTGTCCTCGGCGGCGATCACGTCGGCCGTGCTCATCGCCTCGGCCAGGCGTGGCGAGGCGTCGCGCGAGTCGCCGAGCGGCGTCGCCGCCAGCACCAGCCGGCCGGGCGTGTCAGTGGTCACCACCCCAACCAACCACGTCTTCTCGAGGCGCGTGGGCGCGGGTCCACCCATCCCGACACGCGCCGCACACGCGGGCGCCTACGATCTCTGCCCGTGAGCCTTGGCAGCCTCGTCGCGGACCGGCGGACCCCGGAGGCGCCCCACCTGACCGGTGTGGGCGGTGCACCGCTGTCCGAGGCCGAGCTGACGAGAATCCAGCTGGTCGGCCGGCCGATGCCCACCGACCGGCTGCGTGGCTGGCTGGTCGCCGGCTTCCTGACCCTGTTCGGCGGGCTGCTGCGGTTCCAGAACCTCGGCTCCGCCACCGACAAGGGCACCCCCGTCTTCGACGAGAAGCACTACGTGCCGCAGGCGTGGGAGATGCTGCGGAACACCGGCTACGAGGACAACCCGGCGTTCGAGCTGACCGTGCACCCGCCGTTCGGCAAGCAGCTGATCGCGATCGGCGAGTGGCTGTTCGGCTACAACGCCTGGGGCTGGCGGTTCACGGCGGCGCTCGCGAGCACGCTCATGATCCTGCTGATCGTGCGGATCGCGCGCCGGCTCACCCGGTCCACGCTGCTCGGCGGCATCGCGGGTGTGCTCCTCATCTGCGACGGCGTGCTGCACGTGCAGGGCCGGATGGGGATGCTCGACATCTACCTGGCGTTCTTCGTGCTCCTGGCGTTCGGCTGCTTACTGC
Source organism: uncultured Actinomycetota bacterium (assembly GCA_963825445.1). Taxonomy (GTDB): domain Bacteria; phylum Actinomycetota; class Actinomycetes; order Mycobacteriales; family Pseudonocardiaceae; genus Actinophytocola. The sequence continues at coordinate 203,272 of CAWGTM010000009.1, read as the reverse complement.
TCGACCGGGACCAGGTGCGTAACCGGCTGGCCATCGCCGCGCGCGAGGGCTGGGCCACCGAGTCACCGTGGGGCCCGTGGCTCGGGTTCCGCTGGTGGCGCTTCGCGTGCGGGGTCTCGCTCGGCCTGGCCTGCGGGTCGAAGTGGTCGGGGATCTTCGTGGTGGCCGCGTTCGGGGTGCTCAGCGTCATCTGGGACGCCACCGCGCGGCGGGCGGCGGGGATCTCGCGGCCCTGGGTCGGGTCGTTCCTGAAGGATCTGGCGCCGGCACTGTGGGCGCTGCTGATCGTGCCGATCCTCGTGTACCTGGCCACGTGGTGGGGCTGGTTCATGAGCGAGACGGGCGTCGACCGCCACCTGGCCGACGCGGCCGGGCACTCGGGTTGGTACGACATCTTCCCCCAGGCGCTGCGGTCGCTGTGGCAGTACTCGGGCAACGTGCTGGGCTTCCACGAGGAGCTGGTGACGCCGGAGTCCGGGCAGCACCCGTGGGAGTCGAAGCCGTGGACGTGGCCGATGGGCCTGCGGCCGATGCTCTACTACTACAACGGGGGCACCACCAGCTGTGGCGAGGAGCGGTGCGTCAGCGCCACCATGCTGGTCGGCACGCCCGCCATGTGGTGGCTGGCGCTGCCCATGCTGGCGTGGGGTCTGTGGCGCATGATCGGCCGGCTGGACTGGCGCTGGGCGGCCGTGCTGGTGCCGTACCTGTTCGGCCTGCTGCTGCCGTGGTTCATGAACCTCGACCGCCAGATGTACTTCTTCTACGCGACGCCGATGTCCGCGTTCCTGGTGCTGGGCCTGGTACTGGCTCTGGGCCAGATCATGGGCAGCTCCCGCGACGGCTACGAACGCCGGGGCACCGGCATGCTCGTGGTGGCCCTGTACGTGGGCCTGGTGGCGGCGAACTTCATCTGGCTGTGGCCCATCCTCAACGGCGACTCCATCACGGAAGGCCGCTGGCAGTCCGAACTGTGGCTCCCCAGCTGGCGCTAGACGCCATGATGACCGTTCCCGTCGCGCATGATGACCAGCCCCGCTGGGCATGATGACCAATCCGGTCAGGGGCGGCGGCCCTGGACGCTCGGCACGATGCGCGTGACCGGGCCCTCCTGCGCCTGACCCGAGCGCGACAGCCAGGCCGTCATCTCGCGGGCTATCGACTCCAGCGTGGGCCTGCGGCTCGGGTCGGCGTCCAGTGACGCTGTCAGCAGCCGCAGGTGGGCGCTGTGCCGAGGAAGTTTCGCCAAGGGCTCGGCCTTCGCGGCGGCCATGAGGGACGCCATCGCGTTCTCGCGGACGCCGCGCGGAGGGTGGCCGGACAGGGCGAAGCTCACGGTGGCCGCCAGTTGCCAGGCGTCCGACGCCGGGGTGGCCGCCGCGCCGGTGGCGGTCTCCGGCGCGAGGAAGTCGGGCGTGCCGACCATCATGCCCGTGGCCGTCATGGCCGCGTCGCCCTTGCTGCGGGCGATGCCGAAGTCGATGAGGTGCGGGAAGCCGTTCGGGTCGACGATCACGTTCGCCGGCTTCACGTCGCGGTGCAGCACGCCCCGCGCGTGGGCCGCGGACAGCGCGCCGGCCATCGTCACCCACAGCCGGGCGGCGGCCACGTCGTTCAGCGTGCCGTTCTCGTGGACCGCGTCGGCCAGCTGCTGGCCCTCGATGTACTCCATGATCAGCGCGAGGTTGTCGCCCTCGGAGACGATGTCGTAGACCCGCACGCAGTTCGGGTGGTGCACGGCCGCGAGTGCCCGCGCCTCGCGCAGCATCCGCTCCTCGGTCTCCGCGTCCGGCGCGTGCGCCATCTTCACGGCCACCGTCCGGTCGAGCTGCGTGTCCTTGGCCAGCCACACGGTGCCGAAGCCGCCCGTGCCGAGCTGACGGAGCTTGCGGAACCGCCCGTCGGCACTCGGCGCCGGACGCGAGCGCGGCCCGACGGCGGCCGCGCCGAACGGCAGCGGGCCGGGGTCGGCCGCCAGCCTGGCGAGCGCCGCGCGGTCGGGCTGTGGCTCCGGCGGACCGGAGATCCGCGTGGGCGGCGGTGTCCTGGCCGGCTGGTTCATCGGGGGCGGCACGTACGGGGGCGGCTGCCGCGGCGGGTCGTACGGCGGAGGTGGCTGTTGTTGCTGCGCCGAGAGCTGACGCTGCTCCTGCTGCCGTTCGCGCTCGCCCTTCTGCTGGTAGCGCCGCTCGATGACCGACCAGCTGGGCGGCCCGACGATCAGCACGGCCATCAGCCCGAGCACGCTCGCCGGCACGAAACCCAGCCAGAGGAACGTGGCGGTGTTGGCCTTCACCGGCGCCGACAGGATGACGGCCAGCACGAACGCGCCCCAGTACAGCCGCCCCGGCCACCGGGGACCCCGCCGCAGCGCGATCCGCGTCTGGAGCCACACGAACAGCACGCCGAGGCCGGGCAGGACCACCAGCATGGCGATCCGCAGCAGCAGCATCAGCGCGCCTTCGTTGGAGTCGAAGAGCACCTCGTAGACGTTGGAGCGGCCGCCCATGAACTCGGCCTGGTTGCCGACGACCCCGCAGTAGTTCTGCGCCATCGACTCAGCGGCGCCCGGGTCCAGGCTCGCGCTCGGGGTACTGGTGAACACGCCCAGGAACGTCTCGGACACGCCCAGCATCAGCAGCCACGGCAGGAGCAGGGCGAAGAAGAACCCGGAGACACCGATGACCGTGAGGGTCGCCGGGTTGTACGTGTTGCCCGTGCCCTTGCGCATGATGGCGATGAGGATGGCGCCGACCACCGGCAACAACCCGATGATGAGGCCGGCCAGGATCGTGGCCCACACCCAGTCACCAGGGCAAAGACCCGGCTTGAAGATGCTGTGTGCGAACGACAGCAGCGAGCCACCCCACTCGATGATGTCCACGTTCGCCCTCCCTCTGCTCTGACCCCATCAGACCAGATCCACCCCTACTCGGATCCACCCTATGTCGACCTGTTACCTGACGTGGGTCGTGTAGAGAGATCGACACCCTCAAGACACGCGAGTAGTGGTCTAGGTTGCCAGGATGGGCAGCTATTACGACGTGTACCGGCAGAGCCTGGCCGAGCCCGAGACGTTCTGGCTGGCAGCGGCCAAGGCGCTGGACTGGGACACCGAACCCACGCGCGCGCTCGACGACAGCGCCGCTCCCCTGTACCGCTGGTTCCCCGACGGGGTGCTGAACACCTGCCACAACGCACTCGACCGCCACGTCGACGCCGGCCGCGGCGAGACGACCGCCCTGATCTACGACTCACCGGTGACCGGCACGGAGGCGTCGTTCACCTACCGGGAGCTGCGTGACGAGGTCGCGACGTTCGCCGGGGCGCTGGCCGGGCTGGGCGTCGGCAAGGGCGACCGCGTGCTCATCTACATGCCGATGGTGCCGCGCGCCGTGGTCGCCATGCTGGCCTGCGCGCGGCTGGGGGCCGTGCACTCGGTGGTGTTCGGCGGCTTCGCGCCGCGCGAGCTGGCCAGCCGGGTGGAGGACGCGACGCCGAAGGTGATCGTGGCCGCGTCCTGCGGGATCGAGCCGACGAGGGTGGTCGAGTACAAGCCGATCATCGACGAGGCGCTGGCGTCGACCACCCACCAGCCGGACACCGTGGTGGTGCTGCAGCGCGAGCAGGCGCAGGCGACGCTCGGCGCACGGGACGTCGACTGGGACGACCTGGTGCGGGACGCCAAGCCCGCCGACTGCGTGCCGGTGGCGGCCACCGATCCGCTCTACATCCTCTACACGTCGGGCACCACGGGCCGGCCGAAGGGCGTGGTGCGCGACAACGGCGGTCACGCGGTGGCGCTGGCCTGGTCGCTGCCGAACATCTACGACATCCACGCGGGCGATGTGTTCTGGACAGCGTCGGACGTGGGCTGGGTGGTCGGCCACTCCTACATCGTCTACGCGCCGCTGCTGGTGGGCGCGACGACGATCCTCTACGAGGGCAAGCCCGTCGGGACTCCCGACGCCGGCGCGTTCTGGCGGGTCATCGCCGAGCACGGCGCGAAGGCGCTGTTCACCGCGCCCACCGCGTTCCGGGCGATCAAGCGGGTGGATCCGGACGCCGCCGAGCTGGCGAAGTACGACCTGTCGCGGTTCACCACGCTGTTCCTGGCGGGCGAGCGGCTCGACCCGGAGACGTATCACTGGGCGGGCGAGAAGCTGGGCGTGCCGGTGATCGACCACTGGTGGCAGACGGAGACCGGCTGGCCGATCGTGGCGAACCCGCGCGGGCTGTCCGAGTTGCCCATCAAGGCGGGGTCGCCGAGCGTGCCCGTGCCCGGCTACGACGTGCGGATCCTCGACCAGGCCGGGGATGAGGTGGCCCGCGGCCGGGACGGCGCGATCGCCATCAAACTCCCGCTGCCGCCGGGCACGTTGCCGACGCTGTGGGGCGACGACGACCGCTACGTCGAGTCGTACCTGTCGCGCTATCCCGGTTACTACCTGACGGGCGACGGCGGTTTCGTCGACGACGACGGCTACGTCTACGTCATGGGCCGCACGGACGACGTGATCAACGTGGCCGGGCACCGCCTGTCCACGGGTTCCATGGAGGCCGTGCTGGCCGCGCATCCCGCGGTGGCCGAGTGCGCGGTGATCGGCGTGCGCGATTCCTTGAAGGGCCAGCTGCCGCGCGGGTTCGTGGTGTTGAAGGCCGGGGTGGACATCTCGGCGGAGACCCTGCGCGACGAGCTGGTGGCCGCCGTGCGTCGGGAAATCGGTCCGGTGGCGGCGTTCCGGGACGTGTCCGTTGTGGACGGTTTGCCCAAGACGCGGTCCGGCAAGATCCTGCGCAAGACCATGCGTGGCATCGCCGACGGGCGTGACGAGCCGGTGCCGTCGACCATCGAGGACCCGGCCGTGCTGGACGCGTTGCGGTCGATCCTGCGGTCCCCCTAAGGAGGGAGGGCCGCTCCTTCGCTTGCCGGACGCTCCCACCCGCCGGCGCTCCTAGGTTCGACTCATGAAACGCGCGGGAACTGCTGTTCTGGTGGCGGTGGTCGGCGGGCTCGCCGGGCTGCCGGTGGCGTCGGCGACGCCGGGACCGAGGCTGAGCGGCGACGTGATCATGTTGCCGAACCTGGACGACGACACCCGGCGCTGCCGGATCGAGCCAGCCGACCTGGACGCACTGGGGTTCGAGGCGGACGAGCGGATGGCCGCGTGCAACGACGCGGCCGACGAGGTGGTGAACGGCCGGGCCGACGAGCGTGACCTGGCGCGGGTCGAGGTGCGACCGCAACCGGGGGTCGGCCGCAACGCGACCGGTGTTCTCTCCGTGGCCGGGCGGGCCAGGGTGTTCGTCCGACGTGACCGGGACTGGGTGGCGGCGGACTCGCTGTCGGCCGCCGAGCTGCGCCGGGGGGTGCGGCTCGGCGTCGAGGGTCGGGACGTGATCCGGCCCGACTGGGACGGTTCGGTGACCATCACGCTGACCGTCGCCGACGGCGACCAGGTTTCATCTGTGTCGCATGGGATGCGGGTGGCGCCGCTGCTCCTGCAGAACGATCTGCAGCGCGCCACCACCATGTTCGCCGGCAAGCCGGGCGAGGGGCTTGGCCGGCCGGAGAACTGGCGGTGGATGACGTCGTGGGAGCCACACGACTGGGAGCCGTTCAGCACCGACCTCGACCGCGCGGCGGGTGATACAGACACTCGGTACGTGCCCGGCACCTCGACGTGGTGGCAGGACGTGTGGTGGCAGGACCTGTTCGAGCCCATGACCGCGTCCACCTCGACCCAGACCATGCGGGTGATGGTGCGCTCGGCGAACATCTGGGAGATCGAAGGGGTCCGCACGCCGCGCCCGGCGGGGCGCCAGGTGTTCAACGCGTTGCGCGGCCCGGATGTCGCGGTGGTGCAGGAGTGGTCCGACGACGGCCGCAATGCGCTGGTGGACCTGCGCAACGCGACCGGCAACATCGAGTCGCTGCCGCCCTATCGCGGCTACCCGCAGGGCCGGCTGGTGTACGGCACGGACCCGGACGGCCCGTTCCGCCCGGACCCGGCATTCATGGGGTTGCTCGAGTCGCAGGGCGAGCAGCCGGCGGTGGTGCTCGACACGTCGTGGCTGCTGGTGGGACACGCGGACGAGACGATGCACGTGGTGCGTGCCAACAACTCCCGCGGCTGGACGCTGATGGTGGCCGATCCCCGGCTGGCGCTCGAGGAGCTGGATTCCGCGCGGGGCAAGGAGTTCTACCCGGGTACGCCGAACGCCCGGTCGGTGGACTCACTGCTGGCCGACCCGAAGTTCCTGGCGGACAACGCCGAGGCGGCGTCCCACATCGACGCGCAGCTGACGATCATGCTGCGGGAGACGGGTTTGCGGGCGTCGGAGCTGGTGCGGGTGCCGGTGCTGTTCCACAAGCCGGAGGGGGCTGGCGGCCTGTTCCTGGCGTACAGCCCCGGAATCCCGAACGGCATCTCGTTCGACGAGCGGACGTTCGCGGCGCCGGATCCGCACGGCCCGGTGGTTGACGGCCGCGACATCTTCCAGGTGGCCACGGAACGAGCGCTGCGCGCGAACGGGGTGCGAGTGCGCTGGGTGGAGGATCTTGGCTGGGCCCACTACGGCGGCGGTGAGGTGCACTGCACCACGAACGCGTGGCGCGACACGAGCGGTCAACGCCCGTGGTGGACCGACTGAGCTTGCTTCTCGAGTGCTTCGCGCTGTGCTCGACTGAGACGGTCCGGACGCGTGGTGACGGTGTACGCGTCCGGACCGATGGCTTGCAGGACAAGGGGATCGGCGATGGCCGGTTGCCCGTGGAGCGCGTTCAGCGCGGCGGTGACACGGTCTCGGGGCCAGTCGAGCGCGGCGGCCAGTGTGCCCAGGGTGAGCGGTCGACCGGCGTGCACGAGGGCGGCGAGCACGGTCAGCGCGTCGTACACGACGGCGTCGACGAGCGTGCTGCCGCTCATGTGCTCGCTGAGCCGGGCGAAGAACTCGCCCATCCTGCCGAGCCGGGCGCCGGCGGTCGTGTCGACGCCGAAGATCTCGATGCCCCGCCGCGCGGCCGTCGCGATCTCGCCATGTGCACCGGTGTCGGCCTGCCACGCCCGCAGCCAGACGTCGTCGTCGATGACGTATCGCTCGCGGCGCCCGCCGGGATCCGGTCGGCGCACCACCAGGTCCATGCCTTCGAGGTAGCCGATCGACTTGGACACCGACGCCGGGCTGACCTGGAGCCGGCGCACCAGATCGGCTGCCGTCAGGCCGCCGGCGTCCGCGGTGAGCAGGCACACGAACACCCGGGCGGTCATCCGGGGCAGGCCGGTCGCGGCCAACATGGTCGCGAACTCGTCGACGAAGCCGCGCACCACCTCGGGCGGCTGCCCGTCGGCCGCCCGGGTCGGCTTGCGCCGGCGAGCACGGAGCCCGGCGGCCTGCTGGGCGTGGTCGGCCAGGTAGTCGCCCGGCGCGCCGTTGCGCGCGACCTCGCGGCTGATCGTGGAGGTCGGCCGGCCGAGTCGTCGGCCGATCTCGGCGAACCCGACGCCGTCGGCCAGCCAGGTCGCGACCAGCCGGCGGTCGTCGTGGGTGAGCCTGCCTCCTGGCACCGCACACCTCCTTCATTGCGTTCATCGACAGTACAGTGCAACGGCCCGGTTGAAGCAGTTGCATTCACTCACAAGCCTGTTGCAATGATTGGCCTCTAGCTCGCGTTTTGCCGAGCAACATCGTTGACGTTCCATAAAACGCAACGTAGCTTTCGCTCATTCGGAAAGCGAGAGGAACACCAGCGATGCATGTGATGGCCGTATCGACCGTCTCGGACCAAGGCAAGTTCTGGAGTGGCCTGAAGAGGGCACACGTCAAGCTCCCCGCGGGCGCCAAGTGGAAGGTGGCGGTCGCGAGCAAGGACGGGTCCAAGGCGGTGAACATCATCACCCACGACACGATCGAGGGTGTCCGGGACTTCTTCGACGCACACGCCGGCCCCTACGCCACGACCGAGTACTTCGAAGCGGACGCCGCGAACGCGGTCGGTCTCCCGCGATGACGATCGACGTTCCGAGGATTCGGGCCCGGGTCGCCGAACTCCTGGCGGAGTACGGCATCCCGAGCGCCGCGATCGGCGTGCTCCACCACGGGGAGATCGCCGAGTTCGCGGTCGGCGTCAAGAACGTCGAAACACGGGAACCGGCTACGACGGACACCGTCTACCAGTGCGGCTCGATGACCAAGACGTGGACGGCGCTGGCTTTCATGCGGCTCGTCGACGAGGGAAAGGTCGAGCTGGACGAGCCGGTGCGGACCTACCTGCCCGGCTTCCGGGTGGCCGATCCCGAGGCGACCGCCAAGGTCACTCCTCGCCACCTGCTGAACCACACCAACGGTATCGAGGAGGCCCACGGCGATCCCGGCGAAGGCGACGACGTCCACGAGCGCATGGTCGAGAACATCGCCGACGCGCCGCAGGTCTTCCCGCTGGGTCACACCCACGGGTACAGCGCGGCGCTGGGTTACGCCGTTCTCGCGCGGATCCTGGAGGTCTCCGACGGCAAACCCTGGGACGACGTCATGCGGGAGCGTCTCTTCGAACCCATGGGCCTCACCGGCACGAAGAGTTGGCACGACCAGGTGGACGAAGCCCGGGCAGCGACCGGGCACCTGCTCCGATCCCTGGACGAGGGTCCGATCGTCACGCCGATGGACCACCTGCCGCGGGCCTTCGGTCCCGGCGGCAACATCACCTCGACGATCCGGGACGTGCTCACCATGGCGCACGTCCTCCTCGACGAAGGCGCGGCCCCGAACGGAAACCGCATCGTCTCGGCCGGGAGTCTCCGCGAGATGATGCGTTCGCGGGTGCCCGTGCCGGACCCGTACCTGTTCGGGCCGGAATGGGCGCTCGGTCTCATCGTGTGTGACTGGCACGGCGAAACCGTCTACGCCACCGACGGCAGCACGATCGGCCAGAACGCCCGGCTCCGGATCCTGCCCGACTCGAACACCGCCATCGCGATGCTGACGAACGGCGGACCGCGGGAAAGCTTCTACCGCACGGTGTTCAACGAGATCCTGACCGACCTCGGCACGGTCACCATCCCGGACCTGCCCGCACCGGACGCGACGCTGAACCTCGAGCAGTCCCGCTACGTCGGCGTCTACGAACGCCCCGGCGCACGGTTCGAGGTGTCGACCAAGGCCGAAAAGCTGTACCTGACCATGGTCCTGGACCCGATGCAGGCGGAGTTCCTGGGGAAACCGGACCGCATCGACTACGAGCTGCTCCCGGTGAGCGCAACGCACTTCCTGATGCCGCCGGCGGACTCGCTGGAGGACACCCAGACCGTCGCGATCTACGACTTCACCGACGGAGCCGCCCGGTACCTCCACACCAACTGCCGGGTGCATCCACGAACCTGACCGGGCGTCACGCCTCCAGCAGGCGCGCACGCAACGAGGTCACCACGGCATCGGACACCCCGAGCCGATCCGTCACGTACGACCGCACGGAACCGTGCTCGGCCGCCAGATCCGCCAACACTCGGCGCATCAGCACGGCCGGCGCGCGGCCGTATCCCGGCCACAACGGGCCCTCGTACCTCGCCCGCCAGTCGGCCACCAACCGATCAGTGGCCAACGAGGTCAGCGCGAAGTCCGCGACGATGTCGTCCTCCTCCACGCCCACCAGCGACAGCACCAGCGCCGCGAGCAGACCCGTCCGGTCCTTGCCGGACGTGCAGTGGAAGACCAGCGGCCCCTCCGAGAAGGCGATGATCTCCAACGCCCGCCCCAGCTCGCCCGCGCCGTCCGACGCCACCTCCGCGTACCTGTCCGCCAGATAGACCGCCGGATCCACGTCCGCACCCAGAGCCGCCTGGTCGTACGGGCGGTGCTCGACGCTCAGGTTGTGGTACTCGACGTCCGTCGGCACGCGGCCGTCCCGCGAGATCTCCCACGGGTACCGCAGGTCGATCACCGTGCGGACGCCCAACTCGCGGAACCGCGTGAGGTCGGCGCCCGCCAGTTTGCCGAGGGAGTCCGCCCGATAGAGCTGCCGCCACCGGACCGGGCGGCCACCTTCGCCGAGGTAGCCGCCCAGTTCACGGAAGTTGTGCAGCCGATCGAAGGCCAGCTGCCTCACTCAGGCCAGTCGATCTGTGGTGACCGGTAGAAATCGACCCCGGCCGCCTCCCAGCGTGGGGCCTGCGCGGCGAGCCGCTCTCGGTAGGACGCCCAGTCGTGGGTCGACCACGGCGACCAGCCCAGCTCGGCGATCCCCGGCAGACGAGGGAACGCCATGAACTCGATGTGGTCGCTGATCTCCAGCGTCTCCGACCACAGCGGCGCCTCGACCCCGAGGACCGCCGACTCCGGCACACCGTTGACGAACGTCCCGGGGTTCCAGTCGTACGCGTCGTCGACCTCCGAGAAACCGGCCCACGACAGGCCGAGCGGAGTGTTCTCGTCGTACTTCATGTCCAGGTACGCCTTGCTCGCGGGCGACATGAGGACCTTGTTCCCGCGTGCGGCCGCGGCCGCCACCAGGTCGTTCGTGTTGCCGGTGCCCCAGTACTGCGGCACGGCCGACGCCGCCGGGGTGGCCTTCAGGAACTCGTGCCAGCCGACGACCTTCTTGCCGGTCGCCTCGACCATGGGCAGCACCCGGTTGAAGAACTTGATGAAGTCCGGGTCGGTGGTGGAGTGCGCCTCGTCGCCGCCGAGGTGCAGGTACGGGCCGGGGGTCAGCTCGGCCAGCTCGGTGATCACGTCCTGGACGAACTGGTAGGTGATCTCCTTGTCGATGCACAGCGAGCTGAGGCCGACCTCGATGCCCGTGTACAGCGGCGGCGCCACGCCGTCGCAGTTCAGCTCGGCGTAGGACGCGAGCGCGGCGAACGTGTGCCCCGGCATGTCGATCTCCGGCACGACCGTGATCTGTCGCGACGCCGCGTAGGAGACCAGGTCGCGGTACTGCGCCTTCGTGTAGTAGCCACCCGGGCCGCCGCCGACCTCGGTGCTGCCGCCGTAGGTCGCGAGGCGCGGCCAGCTCTCGATCTCGATCCGCCACCCCTGGTCGTCGGCCAGATGCAGGTGCAGGTGGTTGATCTTGTACATCGCGATCTGGTCGATGTAGCGCTTGACCTCCTCCGGCGAGAAGAAGTGCCGCGAGACGTCGAGCATGGCGCCCCGGTAGGCGAACCGCGGGAAGTCGACGATGCGACCGCCCTCGATCTGCCACGGCCCACGCTGCTTGGTCCGGCTCTCGATCTTCGCCGGCAGGAGCTGGCGCAGCGTCTGCACGCCCGCGAACAGCCCGGCGGGGGTCTTCGCCTTGATCTCGACACCGCGGCGGCCGACCTCCAGCTCGTAGCCCTCCGTGCCGAGGCGAGGGCTGACGTAGCCGAGTTCCAGCGAGATGCCGCCGCCGTGTCCGCGATCGTTCACCACGGGCAGCCGGTAGCCGGTCGACGGACGCAGGATGCCGGCCAGGTACTCACCGACGGCCTTGGCGCCACGGTCGGCCCGGATCACCGTGTCACGGGTGAGCTGGAAACCGCCGTGGCGATCAGGTGTGACCGACACGGGGGTCGGTATCACCTGGGTCATACGTGACTCCTTGGGATGAGCGGACGGTGTGGCCGAGGCCGACACCGTGAGACCGAGCGCGGCGACGCTGCCGATCGCCAGCACGGTGAGTAAACGGGATGCAGGGAATCTGGACACACGATCCTCCCGAAAGTTCGGACATCCAGGTATAGACCACCAATGGTCCAGACCACAAGGGTTAGCCCTTGACGGCCCCGGCGGTCACCCCCGACACCAGCTTGCGCTGTACGAGCAGGAAGAACACCAACGCCGGCAGTGCGTACAGCACCGACGCCGCCATGATGCCGCCCCAGTCCGTGCCGAACACCGTCCGGAACGTCGACAGCCACACGGGCAGCGTCTGCTTGTCCTTGTCCCGCATGAACACGAACGCGTACAGGAACTCGTTCCACGCGGTGATGAACGCGAACACCGACGTCGTGACGAGCGCGGGCCCGAGCAGCGGCAGCACCACCCGGCGGAACGCCGCGAACCGGCTGAGGCCGTCCACCATGGCGGCCTCCTCCAGTTCGAACGGGATGCCCTGGATGAACCCGCGCAGCGTCCACACCGTGAACGGCAGCGTGATCGCGAAGTACACGAGCAGCAGCGACGGCAGCCGGTTGAGCAGCCCGGCGTCCTGCATGAGCAGGAACATCGGGATGAACAACGCCTCCAGCGGCGCCATCTGCGCGATCAGCACGAGCAGCAGGAACCCCTTGCGCCCCCGGAACCGCAGCCGGGCCAGCGGGAACGCCGCCAGGATGCCGGCGACCAGCGAGCAGGCCACCGCACCGAGCGTGACGATCAGGCTGTTCGTCAGGTGGGTCACGAAGCCGGGTGCGGCCAACGCGGTCGCGAAGTTGTCGAACGTGACCGACAGCGGGATCAGGTCGTAGTCCGAGGTCAGCATGTCCCCGGACGGCTTGAACGCGCTGGTGATCATCCAGTAGGTGGGGAACCCGAACAGAACGGCCACCACGATGCCGACCGTGTTCAGCGCGATCCGCTGCCCTCTGGTCTTGTTCACGACACGTCACCTTCTTTGGAGCGCAGCAGCAGCTGCAGGTAGCGAGCGGTGATCACGAGCAGCACCAGGATCATCAGCACGGCGACCGCCGAGGAGATGCCGAACTCCCGGCTCGCGATGCCCCGCAGGTACAGCAGCACCGGCAACGTGGTGCTCTCGCCGTCCGGACCGCCCTGACGGATGGCCCACACCTGCGCGAACACCTTGAAGTCCCAGATCACCGACAGGAACGCCACCAGCGTGACCAGCGGTCGGATGGCCGGCCACGACACGGTCGCAAACGTTTGCCACGGGCTTGCCCCGTCGATGCTGGACGCCTCGTACAGCTCCTTCGACGCGGTCAGCAGCCCGGCATAGAGCGTGAAGCACACGAACGGCACGGCCTGCCACAGGATCAGCAGTCCGACGACGGTCAGCGTGCTGGCGCCGCTGGAGAACCACGAGTACCCGGCGAACGAGTCGAAACCCAGCGCCACCAGGGTCTTGTTGAGGATCCCGTACTGCTGGTCGAAGATCCACTGGAACATCGTGGTGGCCGCCAGGATCGGCACGGCCCACGCGAGCACCAGGCACATCTGGATGGCGATCCGGACCCGTGGGGACACGTGACGCAGCAGGATCGCGATCATCAGCCCGGTCAGGACCGTCGCGGCCACCAGCGTCGCCGTGAACACGACGGTCCGCAGGGTGATGGTCCAGAACTCGGGGTCGTTGAGGATCTCGACGTAGTTGTCGAGACCCACCCACACGACCTCGCCACGCACCAGCTCACCGAGGTTGAGCCTGCGGAAGCTGATACCGATCACCTGCAGCGCCGGCCAGCCGAGCAACACCAGGATGGCGGCTACGGCGGGAAGGAGCAGCAGGTAGGGCACGGTGCGTTCGCCGATGCCGCCACGTCGGGGACGGCCGGCACGCGGCGGTGCCGGCGGGGAGGTCCCCGCCGGCACCGCGCGTTGAACTGTCGTGGTCATCCGGTGAAGGCGGCGTCCAACGCGGTGTTCGCGTCATTGGTCGCGGTGTCGATGTCCTTCGCGCCCGTGAGGTAGGCGGTCAGCATGTCCTTCAACGGGTTCTGACCGGCCTCGATGGTCGCCCACTTCGGCGTGGCGGGGACCGCCTTGCCGTCCTGGGACGCCTCGGCCATGGCCTTGCTGACCGGGTCGGCGTCCAGCGCGGACAGGTCGGTCGAGGCACCGGGCACCATGCCGGCCGAGGCCAGCATGCCCTGGTACTTCTCGCCGAGCATCAGCTTCAGGTAGGCCTTCGCCAGCTCCGAGTTCTTGCTGTTGACCGGGATGGCGAGGTTCGAGCCGCCCTGGAACACCGGTGCGTTCTCGCCGGCGTTCTTCGACGGGATGGGGAAGCCCGACGTGTTGGTCTTGATGTCGGGGTTGTCCGCCGCCGCGGTGCCGACCTCCCACGGGAGACCGATCATCATGGCGATCTTGCCCTGGCCGTAGAGACCGGCCTGCTCGGGCGTCGACTCGTCGGCGTCCTTCGGCGCGGTGGTGCCGGACGCGTCCACCAACTGCTTGTAGAACTCGAGGGCCGACTTGACCTCCGGGGTGTTCACGGTCGCCTTGAACTCGTTGCCGCTCTTCTCGGCGATGTCGCCGCCCTCGTCGTAGATGAAGGACAGCAGCGCGTACCAGTTCTGACCGGGCATGTAGAGCGGCTGGAACGCGGGGTCGCTGCCGAAGGTGGTCTTCAGCTTGGTGATCGCGTCGAGCCACTCCTGGCGCGAGGTCGGCGGGGTGGTGATGCCGGCCTGGGTGAACATGTCCGTGCGGTAGAGCACCTCACGGTTGGCCGCGTAGAACGGCGCGGAGTACTGCTTGCCGTCCCACTCGCCGGAGGCCTTGAGGCTCGCGAGCCACTGGTCGCCGGACAGGTCGTCCACGTCGCCCGTGAGGTCGGTGAGCACGCCCTCCTCGGCGAACGACGGCGCCTGGGTGTTGCCCAGCTCGATGATGTCCGGCGGGTCCTGGCTGGCCAGCGCGGTGGTCAGCTTGTCCTGGATGCCGTTCCACTCCTGGACCTCGTACTTGACGGTGACGTTCTCGTTGGCCGCCTCGAACTCCTCGTTCAGCTGGTTGGTCAGGTCCTCCGGAGCGGACCCGCTCATCAGCCAGACGGTCAGCGTGCGGGGTTCGCCGCTCGAGGCACCCTCGTCGCTTCCACTGCCGCCCGAACCGGCACAACCGGCCGCTGCTAACGCGATGGCGGCGGTACCGGCCATCACCTTCGTCCAGCGCTTCACGTCTCTCTGCCGTCCCTTCACCTGCCCGACGCACGCCGTCGAGCGTTCACCCAGTGGTCTGGACCTAGTGGTATAGACCTACTGGTTTAGACCAATGGGAGAACTTTGAGCCCGTGCGGCGTGTGTGTCAAGACACAGGTGAAAGACGTTGTAAAACAAGGAAACTTGGCGAATCCCCCACCGTTCTGGCGCTTAGTGTGCGAACTTCTGACGAACTCGCGGCGGCGAGCTAGGGTGGCGTCGTGAACGAGCTTGCGAGTGAACCAATGACACAGGGCGACCGCGAGCGGCGTCCCGGAGCCTGCGAGGGGGCGTCGTGAGCACACATTTCAACGTGGTTGTCCTCGGCGCAGGTCCGGGTGGGTACGTGGCCGCCGTGCGAGCGGCTCAGCTGGGCCTGTCCGTCGCGGTCATCGAGGAGCGGTACTGGGGCGGGGTCTGCCTGAACGTCGGCTGCATCCCGTCGAAGGCGCTGCTGCGCAACGCCGAACTGGCCCACCTGTTCCACCACGAGGCCAAGACCTTCGGGATCGAGGTGGACGGAGAGGTCCGCTTCGACTTCGGGGCGGCCCACGCGCGCAGCCGCACGGTGGCCGACGGCCGCGTCAAGGGCGTGCACTACCTCATGAAGAAGAACTCGATCACCGAGTTCACCGGGCGCGGCACGTTCACCGGGGCCAACGCCCTCGAGGTGACCACCGACAGCGCAACCGAGACCGTCACGTTCGACAACTGCATCATCGCCACCGGGGCGACCGCGCGGCTGCTGCCGGGCACGTCGCTGTCCGAGCGGGTGGTGACCTACGAGGAGCAGATCCTCGCGGCCGAACTGCCGGGCAGCATCATCATCGCGGGTGCCGGCGCCATCGGCGTCGAGTTCGCGTACGTGCTGGCCAACTACGGCGTCGACGTCACGATCGTCGAGTACCTCGACCGGATGGTGCCGCTCGAGGACGCCGAGGTGTCCAAGGAGCTGGCCAAGCACTACCGCAAGCTGGGTGTCACGGTCATGACGTCCACCAAGGTGGAGTCGATCGACGACTCGGGCGACCAGGTGACGGTCGAGGTGTCGGCGAAGGGCGAGCGCAAGACACTGCGTGCCGACAAGGTCATGCAGGCCATCGGCTTCGCGCCGAACGTGTCGGGCTACGGCCTGGACCGCACGGGTGTCGCGCTGACCGATCGGGGCGCCATCGAGGTCGACGGCCGCAGCCGCACGAACGTCGACCACATCTACGCGATCGGCGACGTCACGGCCAAGCTGATGCTGGCGCACACGGCCGAGGCCATGGGCATCGTGGCGGCCGAGACGATCGGCGGTGCCGAGACCATGGAACTCGACTACCGGATGATCCCCCGCGCCACGTACTGCCAGCCCCAGATCGCGAGCTTCGGCTACACCGAGGAGCAGGCCCGCGAGGCCGGCTTCGACGTGCGGGTGGCGAAGTTCCCGTTCACGGCGAACGGCAAGTCCCACGGCCTGGGTGACGCCCGCGGCTTCGTGAAGCTCCTGTCGGACGGCAAGCACGGCGAGCTGCTGGGTGGCCACCTGATCGGCCCGGACGTGACCGAGTTGCTGCCCGAGCTGACGCTGGCACAGCAGTGGGACCTGACGGTCCACGAGGTGGCCCGCAACGTCCACGCACACCCGACGCTGGGCGAGGCCGTCAAGGAGGCCGTCCACGGCCTGGCCGGCCACATGATCAACCTGTAGTCGACTCCCGCTCCGGCCGGTCCACGGACCGGCCGGAGCGCGTCTTGAGCAGGCGACGTGGTCCCGGACCCGCCTGACCGAGGCGGTCGTCGGGGTTCACGAGCGCGCAGCGGTCGATCGACAGGCAGCCGCAGCCGATGCAGTCGGTGAACTTGTCGTGCACCTGTTGGAGCAGGCGGATGCGCTGCTCGATCTCCTGCTGCCACGAGCTGGACAGCCGAACCCAGTCCTCCCGGGTGGGGATGCGGTCGGTCGGCAGCTCGTCCAGCGCCGTGCGGATCGCGGCGAGCGGGATGCCGGCGCGCTGGGCCACGCGGATGAGCGCCACGCGGCGCAGGGTGTCCCGCCGGTAGCGGCGCTGGTTGCCGGAGGTGCGACGGCTGACGATCAGATGCTGCCGCTCGTAGAAGTGCAGCGCCGACACCGTGACGCCGCTGCGCGCGGCCAGTTGACCGACGCTCAGCTCGGGGTCGGGAATCTCCATCGGGCGCCTCCTGGGTATTGACCTCAACAATTGTTGAGGTTCTAGCGTCGACGCGCAAGGAGCCCATCCCGGACGGAGAACCATGCGCGACGACCTCGACACGACCCGACGAGCCGGCCGGCGGGAGTGGGCCGGCCTGGCCGTACTCACCCTGCCGACGATGCTCGCGTCGATGGACCTGACCCTGCCCAACCTGGCGCTGCCGGCCATCAGCGCGGACCTGGCGCCGAGCGGGGCGGAACTGCTGTGGATCGTCGACAGCTACTCGTTCCTGCTGGCGGGTTCGCTGATCACCATGGGCACCATCGGCGACCGGATCGGGCGCAGGCGCCTGCTGCTGATCGGCGCCGTCGCGTTCGGGATCGCCTCACTGCTGGCCGCGTACGCGCCGACCGCCGGCCTGCTCATCGCGGCCCGCGCGCTGCTGGGGGTGGCCGGGGCGACGCTCATGCCGTCGACGTTGTCACTGGTCACGGCGATGTTCCCGGCGCCGGCGCAGCGGCGGGTGGCGATCGGGGTGGTGATCGCCAGCGTGTCGGGCGGCACGGCCATCGGTCCGCTGATCGGCGGCTGGCTGCTCGAACGGTTCTGGTGGGGGTCGGTGTTCCTGTTCGCGCTGCCGGTGCTCGCGGTGTTCCTGGTGCTCGCGCCGTTCCTGCTGCCGGAGCACCGGGCCCGGACAACCGCGCGACTCGACCCGGTCAGCATCCTGCTGTCGTTCGCCGCGGTGCTGCCAGTGATCTACGGACTCAAGCGCCTGCCCGAGACCGGCCTCGACACCGTGTCGGCGCTGTCGATCGTGGTCGGCCTGGCGATGGCCGTAGCTTTCGTGCGACGTCAGCGCGCGCTGACGTCGCCGCTGCTGGACCTGCGCCTGTTCCGGATCCGGGCCCTGTCGGTGTCGCTCGCCACCCTCCTGCTGGGCATCTTCGTGCTGTGGGGCATGAACCTCTTTCTCGCGCAGTACCTGCAGCTCGTGCTGGGCCTGTCGCCGCTGGAGGCAGGCCTGTGGACGGCACCGTCGGCCGTCGGGGTGATCGTTGGCTCGCTGGTGGCGCCGAAGCTCGCCCAGTGGGTACGCCCGCAGCTGGCCGTGGGCGCCGGCCTGCTGGTGGCTGCCGTCGGCTTCCTGGTGCTGACGCAGGTCGACCCGGCGGCAGGCCCCGGGCTGGTGGTCACCGGCGCGATCGTGGTGTCGCTCGGCCTCGGACCGATGATGACGTTGAGCACCGACCTGGTGGTCGGCGCCGCTCCCCCGGACCGGCTCGGCGCCGCGTCGGCTCTGTCGACGACCGCGCCACAGCTGGGTGGTGCGTTGGGGATCGCCATCCTCGGCACGGTCGGCGCGCTCGTCTACCGGTCGTCGCTGACCCTGCCCGCCGTGCCGGCCGACACCGCGGCCTCGGCGCGCGAGACCTTGGGCAACGCGATCACCTCGGCCGACGACCTCGACAGACACCTGGCGACCGCGCTGGTGGACGCGGCCCGCACGGCGTTCGGCGACGGCTTCCGAGTGACAGCCGCCGTGTGCGCGGTGGTGCTGGTCGTGACCGCCGTGGTCATGACCACCCTGCACCGACCCCGGAGTGACTGACTGGCGCAACTGACTATGGCATCCCCTTACTGAAGTCGTGGACCTGCTGAACGGTGCCCGTCAACCGGGCCCGTTCGGCGGCGAACACGGCCAGGTGGGACTCGAGCGACTCGGCCGGGCCGGACAGGATGTGGCCGGCGTCGCCCGTGGCCACCGCGTTGGTGAACGCCTCCATCAGGCTCGAGTCGCCGCCGCCGTGGGTGGACGCCGCGTCGTGGCCGGGGCTCGGTACCTCGATCACCTCGGTCCGCCCGGTGGTGAAGTCGAAGACCGAGACCTTCTCCCCGGTGCCGTCGAGACAGCCCTGGGTGCCGAAGATCTGCGTGCGACGGTCGAGGGACGGCGTGAACGCGGTCATGGTGAACGTGGCGGTGACGGCGCCACCGAACTCCATGGCCACCACCTGGTGGTCGACCACGTCGTTGTCGCACGCGTAGACGCACCGCCCGTACGGTCCCTCGGCGAGCGCGGTGCGCACCCCGGCCTCGGTGGCCTGGTCGGTGATCACGCTGACCGGCCAGCCGGTGCGGCCCTCGTTCAGCATGCCCAGGTAGAGCCGCGGCGCGGAGTAGGCGCAGTCCGGTTCGACCGCGCATTCGAGGCAGCGGTCGGCCGCGCCCCTCGGCTGGTTCTCCCGCGTGAAGTGGGTGAGCGACCCGAAGCTCGACACCCGCCGGATCGGCTTGCCCACCAGGTGACGTAACCAGTCGATGTCGTGACCGGACTTGGCGAGCAGCATGAACGAGGCGGTGTCGCTGCGCCGCCAGTTGCCGCGCACGTACGAGTGCGCGTAGTGCCAGTACCCCACGGGTTCGAGGTGCTGGACGCTCATGATGTCGCCGATCCGGCCGTCGTCGAGCAGCTGCTTGAGTAATCGCGTGTACGGCCGGTAGCGCAGCACGTGGCACACCCCGAACAGCACGCCGGCGTCGGTGACCGCCCGCACCAGCTCCACGCACTCCGCCTCGGTGGGCGCCAGCGGCTTCTCCACCAGCAGGTGATAACCGTTGCGGGCCAACGCCGTGGCCGGCGCCACGTGCTCGAAGTCCTGGGTGGCGATGATCGCCGCCTCGGCCACCTTCGGCACGGCCGCGAGTTCCTGCCAGGACGCGAACACCCGTTCCGGCGGGAGGCCGTGGCGGCGGGCGAGCTGCTCGCGCTGATGCGGCCGCGGCTCGGCCACCGCCACCACCTTCGCGCGATCGGGCTGCCCCGCGACCCAGTCGGCGTACGCGGACCCCCGTTGCCCGGCTCCGACGATCGCGTACGTGACCGGTTCCCCCATCACACCCTCCTGTAGCTCGACACCAACACCGACGACATCACGGTCACGGGCGCCGGCAGCGCCGTGACAGCGGCACGCAACTCCTCGGGCGCCACGTGCCACGCACTCGGTCCCATCCCCACCAGCGTCAGCACCTCCTCGTGCGACAACGACATCTCGAACTCGCAGGTGTCCTGCGTGGACAGTTCGAACAGCGGCGCGAGCGCCTCGGTGACCCGCGCGGCCTTGTCCGGCGCCACGGTCAGCAACCCCAGCTCGGTCACCAGCCCGGACAGGTGCCGTTCGGTGGGCGCCACCACGACCAACCGTCCGTCCCGTTCGAGGATCCGGTGGATCTCGGCCGGGTTGCGCGGCGCGAACACGTTGAGCACCAACGACACCACCCCGTCGCGCACCGGCAGCCGACCCCACGCGTCGCAGCCGACCGCACCCAGCCGGGGATGCGCGCGCGCCGCCCGCCGCAGCGCGGGCTTGGCGATCTCGAGCGCGAGCCCCACTCGATCCGGCCCGGCGTCCAACGCGGCCGCCAGGTAGTGGCCGGTGCCCGCACCCAGATCCGCGACACAGCCTGCCGGCTCCACCTGTGCGGCGGCAACCATGGATCGCATGATCGGCGCATAGTGCCCACCGTCGAGGAACGCCGCCCGCGCGGCCACCATCTCCGCGTTGTCCCCGGACACGGATACCTTGCCGGACAACAGGTTCACGTAGCCCTGGCGAGCGACGTCGAACTCGTGCCCGGACGCGCACCGCACGGCACCGTCCATCGACAGGTCGGCCTGACAGTGTGGACACTGCAGGTAGGTCAGTACGTCACCCAGCACCGACCGACCCTATCCCGCGGGACGGACGTCAGAGGGTGGCCGCGTACTTCGCCAACCCCTGGACCGACGCCCCGATGAACCGGGTCAACGGGCGGTGGACGAACATGCCCGTGCCGAAGAACTTGGCGTCGAACGTGGCCCGCCAGTCGATCACCGTGCCGCCGTTGTCCAGCGTGAGGTCGATCTGCCCCTCGTAGTTGCGCACCGGCAGCCCACCGAGATGGATGTAGCGGAACTGGCGGTCCTGCTCGTAGCCGGTCACCCGGTCCGACCAGCGGATCCGACCGTTGCGGAACACCCGAACGGCGCCAACGCCCTCCGGCTGGTCGTCGCCGGCGCTCTCCAGCTCGAAGGCCTCGATCATGGACCAGTCCGGCCACGTCGAACCGTCGCGCAGCAGCCGGAACACGGTGGCCGGCTCGGCGGAGGTACGCGCTGCCTGCTCGATGACGTAGCGACCCACGCGCCGAGCCTAGTGCGCTCACCTCACACCACACAGAACTCGTTCCCCTCCGGATCGGCCATGGTCACGTGATCCCCTCGCCCGTCGACCTCGTCGACGTACAGCACGGTGGCGCCGGCGGCCTCCAGCTCCGAGACCCTGGCGAGCACCAGCGGCCACCGCTCCTCCCACGGCAGCTCTCGTCCCCCGGCCTTGATGTCCAGGTGTAAGCGGTTCTTCACGACCTTCGACTCGGGCACCTTCAACAACGACAGCGTCGGCCCCGCGCCGGTCGGGTCCTGGAGGTAGGCCCCGTCGTCCCACTCCTCCTCCGGCACGCCGTGGTGCGCGAGCCACTCGTCCCAGCTCGCGAAGCCGGCCGGCACCGGCCGGTGCTCGTAGCCGAGCGCGAGCGCCCAGAACTCGGCCAGCTCACGCGGCCGCGTGCAGTCGAGAGTCAGTCCCCACCTGGTACCCATGACGCCCTCCATGTGTCGATGCGGAGGACGGTATCGGCGGGCACCGACAATTTTTGAGAACAGCTCGGCCGGGTCCGTCGGCCGAACGACACCGAGCCGACCAGGAACCCCAGACCGAGAGGCCCAAAGGCAAGTCCCCCAAGGAAAAGCACCCATCCGGCGCCCACCTCGTCGAACGGTTCGAACTCCTGCGGGGTCACCACACCCATCAGCATCAGGCTGCCGGCGATCAGCAATCCGAGCCCGTACAGGGCCAGCGACGGCGCCCCGATCCACGCGGCGCCGAGCAGCAGCCAACGTGGCACCCGCAGTACCTGCGCCCACCGGTGCACGAGGGCCGACAGCAATATGGCGCCCACGAGTGCCGCGGCCACCGTGATGTCGATGCCGAACGAGGCCAACCACCGGGCGAGCGGCGACATCGTGGTGTCGGCGAGGTTTGCACGCCACTCCTCCCCGGTCACGCCGAGCGCGGTACCGCCGAACCCGAGCACCACTTTCACGGCCGCCCACGGCAGGAACCCGCACATGCCGACGTAGGCCACGAGCCGCACCAACCGGGGCCCCGCACTCGGCGCCGGCCGCACCAACGGCCCTGTCGAGGCCTCGTGGTCCAGCCCGCCGCAGCGAGGACACCGGCCGGCTCGACGGCGCGTCCACACCAGACAGGTCCCGACCGACAAGGCCGCTCCGCCAAGGCAGAACAGCTGATAGAGCAGCGCGAGCGGGCTGGCAAGCGTGCCGGACGCGATCGCCCCGACGGCACCGATGGCCAGGCCGAACGTCCCGAGGAACGCCACCCCGCACAGCCCGAGCAACGCCGGCCGCCAGAACCGCACAGCCGCCACGGCACCGACCAGCGACACGAGCGCCAGCACCACCTCGACCACGGTCGGCAGCTGCGCGCCGGCCCGTCCCTCGAACAGGTAACCGCGTTCACCACCGGCCGCCCAGTAACCGGCCACGGCCGCGTTCAGAACACCCCAACAGGCCGCCGCCACAGAGACCCACTCGGGCCAACGACGAAGAAAGACAAGCACAGGGACAGCATCGACACTCACGCGCCGCGGATGCTCACGCTCAGGGTGGAGTGCCATCCCCCGTGGTGGGGAACTCCGCGCCGAGCAGCCGCAACAGCGGCGCCGCCTTGACCTCGGTCTCCGCGAACTCCTCGGCCGGATCGGAGAGCGCGATGATCGCGCCACCAACGCCATAGCTAACCCGATCGGGCTCAACAACGAGCGTCCGAATGACGATGCTGAGGTCGACCGCACCGGACAGGGAGAAATAGCCGAGCGCGCCCGAGTAGACCCCGCGCGGCCCGGCCTCCAGCCGGTCGATGATCTCCATGGTGCGCAGTTTCGGCGCGCCGGTCATCGACCCGCCGGGGAATGCCGCCCGCACGCAGTCGATGGCCGTCCGGTCCGGTCGCAGCCGGGCCCGAACAGTACTGACCAGCTGGTGCACGGTCGCGAAGGTCTCCACGTCGAACAGCCGGTCCACGGTCACCGAGTCCAGCTCGGCGCAGCTGCCGAGGTCGTTGCGGACCAGGTCGACGATCATGAGGTTCTCGGCGCGGTCCTTGGCACTGGTGACCAGATCGCGGCGCAGCCGCTCGTCCTCGGCGGGCGTGGCGCCGCGCGGACGCGTTCCCTTGATCGGCTTCGACTCGGCGATCCCGGCGGCCGACACCGTGAGGAACCGCTCGGGCGACGCGCTCAGCACGCTCAGCTCGCCGAACCGCAGCAGCGCGCTGAACGGCTCGGGGTTGGCACGTCGCAACCGGCGGTAGCCCGACCACGGGTCGAGCTTGCCGTCGGCCGTGAGCGTGTTGGTCAGGCACACCTCGTAGGTCTCCCCCGCCGTGATCTCCTGCTGGCAGGCGTCGATCAGGTCGAGGTACGCGGCCCGGTCGTGGCGTGCCCGCAGCGGCCCGACCTCGGGTTCGATGATCGGCTCGGTCGGGTCGGCCAGGGCGAGCAGGGTCGCCTCGATGTCGTCGAGCCACTGCTCGTCACCGGGCATGGCGAGCGCGTGGACCTGGTGTTTCTGGTGGTCGAACGCGATGGCCCGGTCGGCGAAGACCAGCGCCGCGTCCGGGTGGTCGGCGTGGTGGGAGTTGGGCGAGCCGCACTCGGCCTTCAGCTCGTAGCCGAGGTAGCCGACCCAGCCGAGCGTGAAGTCGAACGGCAGGTCGGGCGCGGCCATCCGGTTCGCCGCGAGGTCGGCGTCGAGCCAGTCGAGGAACCGGCCGGTGATCACCTCGTCCGGCTGGTCCGCGCGGCGGACGGTGACCCGGCCGGTGGTGACGTCGGCCGTGGCCACGCGTGCCCGTGGGCCGCCGGCGTCGCCGAGGAAGGAGAACCGGCCGCCCGAGCGGCCGCTGTCGGCGCTGTCCAGCCAGAACGCGTACGCCGAACCCGCGTACACGGCGTCGAACACGGCCTCGGCGGTGGCGGTGGTGTCGATGCGCCGGTGGCGGATCCGTGGCGTCGGCAGCTCGCGGACCCGATAGGACGGGCGGGCCGCGCGCTCGGTGAGGAAGTTCTCGAGCAGGCGATGCCCGTGGTCGGTGCAGATCGACTCGGGGTGGAACTGGACGCCCCACTGCGGGCGATGCCGGTGCCGCAGCGCCATGAGGACCCCGTCGTCGGCCATGGCGATCGGCTCGAGTACGTCGGGCAGCCGGGTGGCGATCAGCGAGTGGTACCGCACGGCGTCGAACGGCGAGGGGAGCCCGGCGAGGATGTCGACGCCGTCGTGGAACACCGGCGACGTCTGCCCGTGCCGAACCCGCGGCGCGGCCGCGACCTCACCACCGTGCACGTGGCAGATACCTTGGTGACCGAGGCAGACACCGAGCAGCGGGACGGTGGCGCGGCGGATCACCTCGGCACAGATGCCGAAGTCACCCGGGCGTTCCGGACGGCCGGGGCCCGGCGAGACGATGATGTTGTCGAAGCCGTCGAGCGTCCAGTTCGGCTCGTCGTTGCGGATCACCACCGGAGTCGTGCCGGTGATGCCGCCGACCTGGTGCACCAGGTTGTAGGTGAACGAGTCGTAGTTGTCGATGATCAGCGTGCGCATCAACCACCCCGGGTCCGGACCGCCCGAGCCTGACCGATGGTGGGAGTGAACGCA
The DNA here is from genome assembly GCA_963825445.1 of uncultured Actinomycetota bacterium. Taxonomy (GTDB): domain Bacteria; phylum Actinomycetota; class Actinomycetes; order Mycobacteriales; family Pseudonocardiaceae; genus Actinophytocola. The sequence goes on along the minus strand of CAWGTM010000009.1, from coordinate 178,469 downwards.
AGGAGCCGTGCGTCACGTGGGGACTGACCGGCGACGTGGGCCTACGCTCCCGTCGCCGGCCAGCGGATCTGTGGAGAGAGTGCGTTGTGACCATGGTGCGAAACACCCACCACGAAGGCAACGCTCCTCGACCCGCGTTCGTCCCCGACACCATCACGCGTTCGACACGAGATCCGGGCCCTGTCCTCCGATGACCGGGCGGATACCGTCGAGGTGGCGCTCCAGGGCGGGCAGGTCAGCCGGCGCGCTCCAGGCTCTCCGGAGCACGCAGGTCCACCGCGGTCAACGCGATCACCTCTGACAGGGTCTGCGGTGACGGCACCAGGTGCAACCGGTTCGACCCGGTCTCGTGCGCCGGCGCGGCCGCGACGCACTCACACGTGTCATCGCCGAAGCCGGCGAACCGGTAGGTGACCTCCATGATCCGGTTTCGCTCCGTCGGCCTGAAGTCCGCGAGCAGGTGCACCCCGGCCCGCTCAGCCTCGTTGACCAGCCAGCTGAGGATCTGTCCGCCGACACCGAGCGAGACCACCCGGCACGAGGTCGCCAGCAGCTTGATGTGCCAGACCCCGGGGTGGCGGTCCAGCACCACGACGCCGACCGCGCCGTAGGGGCCGAACCGGTCGGACACGGTCACCGTGAGCACCTCGTGCGCCGGGTCCGCGACCATCGCGAGCAGGGTCTCCTCGGCGTAGAACACGCCGGTGGTGTTCATCTGGGTGGTCCGGACCGTCAGCTCCTCGACCCGCCCGAGCTCCGCCTCGGTGGCCCTGCCGATCGTCAACTGGACCTCGAGCGAGCGCAGGAAATCCTGGTCCGGCCCACGAAAGGAGTCGCGCTCGGCGTCCCGTTGGAATCCGGCCTGATACATCTGCCGACGACGTCGGGAGTCGGTCGTGATCGTTTTCGGCGTGAACTCGGGCAGGGTGACCAGCGACAGCGCCTGGGCGTCCGAGTAACAGCGCACCTCGGGCAGGTTGAACTCGACCTCAGCGCGTTCCTGCGGCCGGTCGTCGATGAGTGCCACGGCTTCTGGCGCGAACCGGAGCTCGTCGGCGATCTCGCGCACGGACTCGGACTTCGGCCCCCAGCCGATCTTGGGGAGCACGAAGTACTCCGCGATCCCCAACTCGGTCAGCCGAGCCATCGCGAGGTCGAAGTCGTTCTTGCTGCTGACGGACTGCAGAATGCCGCGCTCATCGAGGGTTTTGATGGTGTCAAGAACACCGTCGAAGAGTTCGACCTGATCGTCCTCGAGCAGGGTTCCGTCCCACAGCGTGTTGTCCAGGTCCCAAACCAGACACTTCACCGGTATCACCACGGGAACTCGCTCCTTACCGTTCACGGTCGGGGGACGCGGCCGCCGAGAGCGCGTGCTCGGCAAGCAGCAGCTGGCAGGTCTCGTTGGTCCCCTCGATGATCTCCATCAGCTTGGCGTCGCGGAACGCGCGAGCGACGAGCCCGTTGTCCGCCGCGCCCCAGGACGCCAGAATCTGCACGGCGGCCGCGCTCGCGGTCGCCGCATGCCGCGCACTCGTGTACTTCGCCAGCACGCCGGCCATCACCATGTCGGGGCTTCGTGCGTCCCAGCGGTCGCTGGCGTGCTCGCAGGCCAGGGATGCGGCGCGCTCGGCGACGTACATCTCGGCGAGCTGGCGGGCCACGAGCTGGTGCCCGGCGATCGGCTTGCCGCCCTGCTCGCGCCGTGCGGCGTGGGTGGTCGACGCTCGCAGGCAGGCCCGCAGAATCCCGACACAACCCCAGGCCACCGACATCCGTCCATAGGCCAACGCGGTGGTGACCAGCAACGCGATCGACGGCCCGCCACCACCGAGGACGTTACCGACCGGCACCCGCACCGCGGCCAAATCCACGTTCGCGTGCCCGCCGGCCCGGCAGCCGAGCGGCGTCGGGACCGGCTCGATCCGCACGCCCTCCGCGGCCGTCGGCACGACGACAGCCGCCGCGCCGTCCGCGTAGCGCCCGAACACCACCAGCAGGTCGGCGTACTGGGCCGCGGTGACCCAGCGCTTGGCACCGGTGACCACCACGGCGTCGCCGTCGTCGGTGATCTCGGTCGCGATGCCGGACAGGTCGCTGCCCGCGTCGCGTTCGGTCATGGCGACCGCGGCCAACCGCCCACCGACAAGCTCGGGCAGGAACGCGGCCCGCTGCTCGACGCTACCGAGCCGCTGGATCGCCCACGCCGCCATCCCCTGCGAGGTCATCACACTCCGCGTGGAACCGCACAGCGCCCCGACGTAGGCGGTGAACTCGCCATTGGCCTGACTGCTCGCTCCGAGTCCACCGTGGACAGTCGGGACCTGGGCGCAGAGCAGGCCCCGCTTGCCGAAATCGCGCAGAACGTCGACCGGTACCGCACCCGCCGCGTCCCAGGCATCCGCCTGGTCCGCGACGGCGGCACGAACGAACTCCCGGTCAGCGTCCAAGCTGTCAGGCATCTGCCGCTGTCTCGCGGAGCCGGGTCACCAGGGCCGCCATGTTGTCCAGGGTGCGGAAGTTGTCCAGCTTCAGATCCCGACCGATGATCGAGATCTCGAAGGCGGACTCCAGGAACACGACCATCTCCATGGCCACCATGGAGGTCAGAATCCCGGCCTCGACAAGATCCGTGTCGTGCGCGAGCGCGGCGTTCGTCTTGGTCCCGACGTAGGCGCTGATCTTGGTCGCCACCTCGGAGCCGGCCACGCTGTCGACAGCCTCGTTCGTTGTCATTCGATCATCCCTCGTACTCGTAGAAGCCGGAACCGGACTTGCGGCCGAGCCGACCGGCCCGGACCTTGTCGAGCAGGTGCTCGCACGGCAGGTACTCGGTGTTTCCGAGACGTTCACTCAGCGCCACCAGAGCATCAGCCAGGTTGTCCAGACCGATCAGGTCGGCGGTACGCAGCGGCCCGGTTGGATGGCCGAGACAACCCGTCATCAGGGCGTCGACCTCCTCCACGGTCGCGACGCCCTCCCCGACCAGCCGGGCGGCGTTGTTGATCATCGGGTGCAGCAGGCGACTGGTGACGAACCCCGGCGCGTCGCGCACCACGATCCCGCGGCGGTTCACCAGGTCCAGCAGGGAGTGCACCGACTCCATGGTCCGGTCGCTGGTGCGGGGGCCACGGGCCACCTCGACCATCGTGATCAGGTACGGGGGGTTCATGAAGTGGATGCCGACCAGCTCGTCCGGTCGCTCCACCGAGGCGGCCAGCTCGTCGATCGGGATACCGGAAGTGTTGGAGATCAGGACCGTGCCGGGCGCGACGAGGCCGGACACCTCGCGGAGGAGTTTGTCCTTCTGCCCGGCATGTTCACTGACGGCCTCGATGACCGCGAGCGACCCGACGCAGTCGGCGACGGAGGTGGTGGTGACCAACTCCCCCGGCACCACGCCGTCCGGCGCCGCACCGAGCAATTGCGCGTGCCGCGACTGGCGGTCGACGGAGACGCGACCACGTGCCAGCACCGCGGGGTCGATGTCGACGAGCGTCACCGGGATCCCGTGCGCGATCATGAGCGCGGCGATGCCGGTGCCCATGACGCCCGCTCCAAGCACCGTGACCTGCTGAGTCATCCGCTACTTCTTCCTGGCCAGAGTGATGCCGTCACCCATCGGGAGCAGCACGATGTCCACTCGATCGTCCTCGTGGAGGAACTCGTTCAACGCACGGATCGCCACCGTGTTCGGGTCCTGCGCCGCCGGGTCGACAACCTGGCCGAAAAGGAGGGTGTTGTCGAAGACGACCAACCCGTTGGACGGGAGCAGCCGCAAAGCCGCCTCGTAGTAGTCCCGATAGCCCGTCTTGTCCGCATCGATGAAGACGAGTTCGAACGAGTTCGGTCCGAACTCGTCGTACAGGTCGGCGAGGGTCCGCGTTCCGTCGCCGACCCGGAAATCGATGCGGTCGGCGACACCGGCGCGTTTCCAGTGGTCCTCGGCGATCGTCGCCCACCGCGCGTGGAGGTCGCAGGTGATCACCGTGCCGTCAGGCGGGATCGCGCGCGCGAGGCAGAGCGCGCTGTAGCCGGTGAAGGTACCGACGTCCACCACCCGGCGCGCGCCGCTGAGCCGCACCAGCAACTCCAACAACTGGCCTTCCTCGGCCATGACCATGAGCTTCTCGCCCCCGGGTAGTTCCAGGGTGAGCTCACGGAGGTCGCGGAGGACCTCGTCGTCACGCAGGGAAACCTGTCTCACATAGGACAGCAGGTCGTCAGTGACTTGGAGTTGGCTCGCCACGTCTCCTCTTTCCGTGCGAATTCTCATCCGGGCTTCTTCGGCGGACAGCGTGTTGGCCGGTCACGTCCCCGTGGTGATCGTGCTGATCGAGCGGGCCAGGGCGGGCAGGTCCTCGGGGCCGCCACTCGCGCCCGCGTAGCCGTCCGGACGGATGAGCAGGAAACCCGGCCTGCCGCGGCGGACCTCTTCGTGCTCGACCAGGTCAGGATGCGCGCCGGCCAACTCCGCGCCCCGTGCTCCCGCGTCCGCACCGCGGGTGAGCAGTCGGAACCGGCCGGTGTCGGCCGGGCGCCAGTGGGCGGTGCGACGACCGGCGAGCTTGTCCTTGCCGGCCCGCGCACCGAACAGCACGTCCGGGTAGTTGGACCGCCAGCCGGCCATCGCCGGGGCGTACTGCCGCTCCAGCACCCCGGTCGCCCGCAACAGCCGCCACAGGGCATTGCGGACCTTGACGCCGGCCGGACCCAGCATGCCCTGCTTGGTCAGCCGCCGCGTCGCCAGCACCGTCTGCTGGATCGCGGCGAACCGCTCCGGCTCGTAGGTGTCGAGCACGACCGGGTCGAGCCGGCCCGCGATCACCCCGACCAGCTTCCACACGAGATTGTGCACGTCCTGCAGCCCGAGGTTGAGGCCTTGGCCGCCGGCCGGTGAATTGACGTGCGCCGCGTCGCCGACCAGGAAGCACCGGCCCTTCCGCAGTGCTGTGGCCACCTTCTCGTGGGCCTGGAACACCGTGCGGGTATCCACGTCGGTGAAACGGAGGCCACCCGGCCCGCGGGTGTCCAGGATCCGCTGCACCGTCGAGGAGTCCAGCGTCTCGCCGACCGTGTCCGCATCGACGAACCCCGCGATCCGCGCCCGACCGCCGGGCAGCGGTGCCACCACCAGCACGCCGGCGCGGCGCAGGTGATAGTGCAGGTGGTCGCGGCGGAAGTCGCCCTCGATCCGGCCCTCGGCGAGGACGAACTTTCCAGGATAGGTTTCGCCAGGGAACTCGATGCCAAGCTGTTGGCGCACCGTGCTGTGCGAACCGTCCGCACCGATGACCCAGTCGGCGACCAGCTCGAGCTCGGTGCCATCGGCCCGGCGCGCGATCACCGCGACACCGTCGGGCCCCGGCTCCACCTTGATCACCTCGGTGCGGCGCTCGACGGTGCCACCCAACTTCACCAGCGCGGCCTCCAGCACCGCGACGTTGACCTCCTGCGGCAGCAGCAGCGCGGCGTTCTCCTCCCCGAGCGGGACGTCGATCGGCGTCGCACCTTCCGAATGGAAGCTCAGCGCGCTCACCCCGACGCCTCGCGAGCGAGCCTCGGACATGGCGCCGATCTCGTCGAACAGTCCCAGCGTCGGCGGCCACAGCAACACTGCCCGCGACCCCGTCCCGGCCTCGGCTTCCGCCTCCACCACGCGCACGTCGATCCCGCGCCTGCGCAGCAGGCACGCCGCGACCAGTCCGCACGGGCCGGCCCCGACGATCAGCACCGGAATCCTGTCAGCCATCGTTTTCCTCCAACTCGTCCTCGATCCACGCGCGGATGCGGTCGGCGACCCCCGGCGCGTCGTCCTCAACCACCGAGAAATGATCGCCCGGCACATCGACAACCTGGTGCGGAAGGTCCCACGACGCCTTGGCGCCGGCGGTTTCGCCCGCCCGCACCAGCAAGGTCGGCGCGCCGATCTTCTCCGGCCGCCAGTCCTCGAGCAGCCGTAGGTAGGCACCCATGGCGGCGAGCCGACCGTCGTCGACCGGGACCCGGTCCTCCGCACGCCGCAGCATTGCCTCGACCATCGCCGGACGCAGGTCGCCGCGCGGCTGGTCGGCCAGCGGAAAGGTGTCGACCAGTACGACGCCGGCCACGGCGGCGCCGTCACGCTCCAGCCGGGTGGCCACCGCGTGCGCGAGTTGACCGCCGGAGGAGTACCCGACCAACAGCGCCGGCCGACCGTCGAGCTCAGCGCGCAGGGCGCCGCACACCAGGTCGACCACGCCGTCCACAGTGGATGGAACGTCGTCCTGGTCGAACCCGGGCATCGACAGCGCGAGCACGTCACGCTCACCACGCCACCCGGCGGCGATGCGGGCGAACTGGTGCGGCCCGGAGGTCGCCAGCACCGATGGCACGCACACCAACGGCATGCCGGCGGGTCCCTCGGCCAGTCGGGTCACCACGGCCCGACCGGGCGCCCTCGGCGGCAGGAAACCGGCGGCGGCGCCAAGGAACTGGAGGAACTCGTCGACCCGGCCCTCGGTCCGCGCCCGGTCGAGCATCGCGGTGAGCAGGCCGGCGGGCGGCGCCGACACCGCCGCACCTCGGTCGGACTCCAACCTGGCCGCCAGGGCCGCCGGCGTCGGGTGGTCGAAGATCACCGACGGCGGCAGCCGCACCCCGGTCGCCGCGACGAGCCGGTTGCGCAGCTCGACGGCGGTCAGCGAGTCGAACCCGAGTGCGAGGAACTCCCGGTCCGGCGCGACCGGTTCCGCCGGGTCAAGGCCGAGCACGGCGGTGGCCTCGCCGATGACAAGGTCCAGCGGCGACCTGGTGTCGGCGAGCGCCGCGGCGGCACGCCGTTCGGGTCGGTACACGGCCTCGACGAAGCTGCCGGCGGCCACGGCGGCGCCGAACACCGGCCAGTCGAGGTCGGCCACCAGCACGGCCGGCGGCCCGCCGACGGCGTCGAGCATCGACTCCAGCGCGGTGGCCACGCGGAGACCCCGCAGACCCCTGACGCGCAGCCGGCGCAGTCGCTCCTCGTCGTCGTCCCCCCACGGGCCCCAGGCGATCGAGGTGGCCGGCAGGCCACGCGCGCGGCGGTGCTCGGCGAGCGCGTCCAGCGACGCCGCGGACGCGGCGTAGGCCACCTGTCCGATGCCGCCGAACGTGCCCGCGACCGAGGAGAAGACCACGAACGCGGCCAGCTCACGACCACGGGTCAGCTCGTGCAACCGCCACGCGGTCGCGACGTTCGCGTCGAGCACGGCCGCCAGTCGGTCGCCGTCGAGATCGGTGAGCGGCCCTTCGTCGTGGCGGTCGACGGCGTGCACGACGGCGGTCAGCGCCGGGTCGGCGGCAAGTTCGTCCAGCCTCCCGACGGTCACCGGCACGCCGAGGTCCTCGCCGGGGTCGTCCGGCACCAGCAGGCGCTCGACGCCGGCGGCCGCGAGATGGCGCAACAGCACGAGGTTGCGCCCGGTCACGAGCACCGCGCCGCGCGGTTCCCACGGTCGGCCACTCGGCTCCGTGTGGACCAGCCGCGGGACGAACGCGCCGGTTCGTCGGAGGGCAAGCACCCGCTCCCCCGGGTCGGCCAGCACCGAGCACAGTTGCCGCCAGCACGAGTCGTCCGGCTCAACCGGCAGGTCGACCAGACCGGCGAACCGTTCCGGGGCCTCCACCGCGACGGTGCGCGCCACTCCCCAGACCGCGGCCCGCCACGGGTCCGGCGCGGCGTCGTCGTCCCCTGTGGACACAGCGCCGCGGGTGAGGAACCAGACCGGGGCGTCGAGTCGCCGCACCAGCGCGAGAGTGCCGGCGGCGTCGGCCTCGGACACCACTCCGGACACCGGTCCATCGACTGCGAGGTCGGCGGCGTCTGTGGCGTCCGTGGCGGCCACATCGACCACGGTGGCGCCGTGCCGAGCGAGCGCCCGGCCCAGCGCGTCGTCGCGCGCGTCGATGACCAGCCAGGTACCCGACAGCGGTCGCGGAGCCGGCGCCACGATCGGGGACCAGCGCACCCGGTACCGATCGGCGACCGCCCGCCGCGGGATCGGTGGCCAGTACCGCTCGCGCTGGAAGGCGTAGGTGGGCAGGTCGACCCGGGCCGCGCCGGGGAACAGGACCGACCAGTCGACCCGGTGTCCGCGCACGTGCAGTTCGGCGGCGGCGGCGAGGAACCGCGTGAGCCCGCCCTCGTCGCGGCGCAGCGTGCCGGTGATCAGCGGGTCGGTGCCCGCTTCGTGCGCGGTCTCGGCGATGCCCGCGGTCAGCACCGGATGTGGGCTGACCTCGACGAACGTCCGGTGCCCCGCGGTGAGCGCCGCGCGCACCGCGGCGTCGAACCGCACGGGCTGGCGGATGTTGCGGTACCAGTACTCGGCGTCCATCCCGGACGTGTCGAGCCGCTCGCCGGTGACCGTCGAGTACAGGGGGATGTCCGCCGGGCCAGGACGAGCATCGACGAGCGCGGCGAGCAGCTCGGCGCGAATGGTCTGGACCTGCGGGCCGTGCGAGGCGTAGCCGGGCGACACCCGGCGGACCCGCACACCGGTGCGGGCGCCGGTCTCGACCAGCTCGTCCAGCGCGGTCAGCTCGCCACAGACCACCACCGACCGCGCGCCGTTGACGGCGGCGATCGCGAGCCGCGGTCCCCACGGGGCGATCAACTCCGCGGTCTCCTCCGGCGACAGGGACACCGCGCTCATGTCGCCCTTGCCGAACAGCGGGGCCAGCGCCGCCGCCCTGCGGGTCAGCAGCCGGGCAGCCTCGTCGAGCCCGAGCGCGCCGGCCACCACCGCGGCGGCGAACTCGCCCTGGCTGTGGCCGATCGTCGCGGCCGGCTCGACGCCGTGCGCACGCCACAGCTCGGCGAGCGACACCATGACCGCGAACATCACCGGCTGGAGCACGTCCGCCCGGTCGAGCCGGTCGCCGCGCAGTTCCTCGAGCAACCGCCAGTCCACGTTCGGCTCGATGGCCGCGGCGCACTCGGCCATTCTGGCGGCGAACACCGGCGAGGTCGCGAGCAGCTCGTCGGCCATGCCGAGCCACTTCGTGCCGTGGCCGGGGAAGACGAACACCGGCGGCCCGGAGTGGTCGGTCGCGGTGCCGAGGACGACCCCGGAATCGGGTTCGCCGGCGGCGAGCGCGGCCACGCCCCGGCGGAGCTCATGGCCGTCGGCACCGAGCACGACCGCCCGGTGACCCAGGTTCGCGCGGCCGACGACCAGCGAATGCCCGACGTCGGCCGGCCCGCGGTGCGGCTCGACGGCCAGCAGCCGTTCGGCCTGGGCGCGCAGCCCGTCGGCGGTGCCGGCGCTGAGTACCCAGGCGAGGACGGACGACGGTGCGGCGGGGTTCGTCGGCACACCGTCGGTTGGCACACCGTCGGTTGACGCGCTGTCGGCCGGCGGAGCCTGCTCGACGATCACGTGTGCGTTGGTACCGCTGACGCCGAACGCCGACACGCCGGCCCGCCGCGGCTGCCCGGTGTCCGGCCACGATCGCGGCTCGGTCAGCAGCGCCACCGTGCCGGCCGTCCAGTCGACGTTCGGGGTCGGCTCATCCACGTGCAGCGTCGATGGCAGGACGCCGTGGCGGATGGCCTGCACCATCTTGATCACGCCGGCCATGCCGGCGGCGGCGGCGGTGTGGCCGATGTTCGACTTGATCGAACCCAACCACAGTGGACGGTCGCGCCCCTGGCCGTACGTCGCGATGATCGACTGGGCTTCGATGGGGTCGCCGAGCGGTGTTCCGGTGCCGTGTGCCTCCACGACGTCCACTTGGGACGGTGTGAGACCGGCACTGGCCAACGCCCGCCGGATCACGGCGCGCTGCGCCGGCCCGCTCGGCGCGGTGATGCCGTTGCTGGCGCCGTCGGAGTTGATCGCGCTGCCCCGCAGCACAGCCAGCACCGGGTGACCGAGCCGCCGCGCGTCGGACAGGCGCTCCACGAGCAGCACGCCAACGCCCTCCGCCCAACCAGTGCCATCGGCCGCCGCGGCGAACGAGCGGCAGCGGCCGTCCGGCGAAAGGCCGCGCAGTGCGGAGAACAGCACGAAGCCGCCCGGGGTGCACAGCACCGAAACCCCGGCGGCAACGGCGAGCGTGCACTCACCACGCCGCAGGGCGGCGGTGGCCAGGTGCAGCGCGACGAGCGAGGACGAGCACGCGGTGTCCACGGAGACCGCCGGGCCGGACAGCCCGAGGGTGTAGGCGATCCGGCCGGACAGCACGCTCGACGCGTTGCCCGACAGGAGGTAGCCGGCGAGTTCGTCGCGCATCGGGCCGAGCAACTCGTGGTAGTCCTGGTTGCTGGTGCCGACGAACACGCCGGTGTCGGAGTCGCGCAGCGAGGTCGGGTCGATGCCCGCCCGCTCGATCGCCTCCCAGGTGGTCTCCAGCAGCAACCGCTGCTGCGGATCCATGGCGAGCGCCTCGTTCGGCGAGATACCGAACAGCCGCGCGTCGAACTCCGCCACATCGTGCAGGAACCCGCCCTGCGCGGTATAGGTCGTGCCAGGGGTCTCGCCGTCCGGGTCGACCAGTGCGTCGAGGTCCCAGCCGCGGTCGGTGGGGAACCCGGTGACGGCGTCGCGCCCGTCGGCGACCAGATCCCACAGGTCCTCCGGCGAGGCGACCCCGCCCGGGTACTGGCAGGCCATGCCGATGATCGCGATCGGTTCGCGCTCCCGCTCGCGCAGCTCGCGCAACCGGGAACGGGTCTGGTGGAGTTCGACGGTGACCCGCTTGAGGTAACTCCTGACCTTGTCGTCAGCCGTCGCCGTGTCATCAGTGGTCACAGCTCGTGCTCCCCGATCTCCTCGTCGATGAAGGCGAACATCTCATCGTCCGTCGCACCGCCGACGAACTCGGCGATGTCGACACCGGACCGCTCGGCGGACCCGCCCAGCTCGTCACCGATGGACCGCAGCCGCCCGGCGAGCCGTACCCGCTCGGCCGGGTCGGCCTCGGTGAGCCGGGCCACGAGACGGTCCAGCTCGGCATCGGGTGTCTCGCTCGCGGCCGGTGGCGCCGGCGTCAAGCTCGCCAGCAACGACTCGGCGAGATCATGCACGGTGGGATGATCGAACACGACTGTCGGCGGCAGCGTCAGCCCCGTCCGCGTGGCGAGGCGGTTGCGTAGCTCGACGGCCGCCAGCGAGTCGAAGCCGAGTTCCCGGAACGCCCGGTCCATCGCGACCTCCTCCCCGCCGCGGTGCCCGAGCACTCCGGCGACCTGTCCGCGAACCAGTTCCAGCAGCACTGTCCGCCGTTCGGTGGCGTCCAGACCGACCAGCCGCGCCGCGATCGAGTCGTCGCTTCCCCGCTCCGGCTCGGGTTCGGCCGCCGCCACGATCTCGGTGAGCAGCGGCCGGGCCCTGGCCGCGGCGAACGCCGGCGCGAAAACCGGCCAGTCGATGTCAGCGATCGACACGGTGGTGTCGCCGGCCGCGACGGCCGAGCTCATGGCTCGCAGCGCCACGTCGCGGGGGAGCACCCGGACGCCGCGCCGCGCCAGCTGATCGCGGCGGGCCTGCTCCACGTCATCGACATCGTGGTCCCACAAGCCCCACGCGATCGCCACCGCCGACCGGCCACGGGCCCGACGCCGCTCGGCCAACCCGTCCAGGTAGGCGTTCGCCGCGGCGTGCGCGCCCTGCCATGCGCCGCCCCACACGCCGGCAACCGAGGAGAACACCACGAACACCTCGGCGTCCTCGGCGAGCCGGTCCAGTTCCGCGGCCGGGCCGGTCACCTGATCCACCTGGTCGGCGAACACCTTCGGATCGAGGTCCGGGATCGCGTTGGCGACAAGGGAGTCCGGTACGTACACCACCGCCGTGACCGCGACATCGGACGACTCGTCCCTACCGTGCACAAGCACCCGCTCGGCACCGTTGTCGACCAGCCACGCCGCGACCTCGGGGGCATGTCCGCCGAGCAGCACGGTGCCGCTCGGTCGCCACCCCGGCGAGCCGCGACCGAGCAACGGGGCCCGCACCAACCGCCGGACGAACACGCCGGACTCGCGGACCGCGAGCTGGTCCTCCTCGCCCGCGGCCGCCAGCACGGACACCAACCGGTCGAGCACCCGAGTGCCCCCGGCCGCCGGCAGGTCGACCAGCCCACCCCACAACTCGGGGTGCTCCAGCGCGACGGTACGACCGAGACCCCACACCTCGGCCTGGCGCACCTCCCCGAGCGGGTCGTCGGCGTGCACGCTGACCGCGCCGGCGGTCAGGCACCACACCGGCGCGGGCACCTCGGTGTCGAGGACGTCGCGCACGAGCACCAGCGTGCGCACGGCGTCCCACGTGGACAGAATGCCGGCGATCGGACCGTTCTCGGCGGCGGCAAGGCCAACGGTGGCCGGATCGGCCACGTGCACGACGGTCGCACCGCCTGCCCGCAGCGCGCCGGCCAGTTCGGTGTGCTCTCCCGCGTCGGCCTCGGCGCCGGTCAGCAGCCACGTGCCGGCCAGTCGGGCCGCCGGCTCCGGCGCCGGGCGCCACTCGACCCGGTACCGTTGTTCGTCGGTTTCGGACCCTTCAACGGCGCTTCGGCGCCACGCCGACAACGCGGGCAGCACGGCATCGACCTGGCGCGGATCGGTGACGCCGAGAGTTCTGGCCAGCTCCTCGGCGTCGGCGCGGTCCACGAGGTCCCAGAAAGCCCCGTCGATGGCGGACCCGCCGTGTGGCGGCCGCGCCGCGTCCGGCCAGTAGCGCCGGTAGTCGAACGCGTAGCCCGGCAGGTCGGCCTGCGCGGCGGCCGGTACCGCCCTCGACCAGTCGACCGGAACGCCGGCGACCCACGCGGCCGCGGCCGAGGCCAGCACCCGAGCCAACCCGCCGTCGTCGCGACGCAGCGTGCCAACGCCGACGGCATCCCGCGTGGTGTCGCCGATCCCCGCCACCAGCACCGAGTGCGGGCTGACCTCCACGAACACGTTGCCGGCCAGCTCGGCCACGGCGTCGGCGAAGCGCACCCGCTCGCGCAGGTTGCGGTACCAGTACTCGCCGTCGAGGGTCGCGGTGTCGATGGCCTCGGCGGACACGGTCGAGCGGAACTCCACCTCACCTGGTACCGGCCTGATCCCGGCGAGCTCGTCGACCAGTGGCTCGCGCAGAGCCGCCATCAGCGGGGAGTGCGAGGCGTAGTCGACGGCGATGGGACGCACCCACACCGCACGCTCGGCGCACCAGGCCGTCAGCGCGTCGAGGCCGGCGGCGGTGCCGGACACGATCGTGGTCGCCGGACCGTTGACGGCCGCCACCCACACGCCGTCGAGGTCGGGGATCTCCGCGACCGGCAGGCCGACAGAGGACATCCCGCCACTCCCGTCCGGCAGCTCGGCCACCAGTCGGCTGCGCACCACGACCACCCGAGCACCGTCGGCGAGCGACAGACCGCCGGCGACCACCGCGGCGGCCACCTCGCCCTGCGAATGTCCGACCACTGCCCTCGGTGTCACGCCCAACCACGCCCAGACGGCCGCGAGCGAGACCATCACCGCCCACAGCACCGGCTGCACCACCTCGACCCGCTCCAGCGCGGCGGGGTCGGCGAGCACTTCGTACAGGTCCCACGGCACCAGGGTGGACAGCACCTCCGCGCACGCCCGCATCCGTTCGGCGAACACCGGCGACTCGTCGAGCAGCTCACGGGCCATCCCGACCCACTGCGAGCCTTGGCCGGGGAACACGAGCGTGGCGACCCTGGCCGCCTCGGCGTGCCCGGTGACCAGGTTGGGCGCCTCGACACCGTCCGCGAGCGCACGAAGGGCGCCCCGCAACTCATCGAGATCGGCGGCGACGAGCACCGCACGGTGCTCGAAGACCGCACGTCGCGCCAAGGTGGCGGCCACCTCGGCCAGCGAGACGTCCTCGCTGTCCACAGAGGACAACAGTGCGGCGGCCCGACGGCGCAGCGCCTCCGGTGTCCTGGCGGTCAACAGCACCGGGAGCGCTGCCGGACCCGGCTCACCGGTCGACGCCGGCCCGGTAGCCGCCGGCGCCTGCTCGACGATCACGTGTGCGTTCGTGCCACTGATGCCGAACGACGAGACGCCGGCGCGTCGTGGCCTACCCAGGTCCGGCCACGGCGTCGACTCGGTCAACAGCGCCACCGTGGCACCGGACCAGTCCACATGGGACGTCGGCTCGTCCACGTGCAGCGTGCGCGGCAACACCCCGTGCCGCATCGCCTGCACCATCTTGATCACCCCGGCAACCCCCGCCGCCGCCTGCGTGTGCCCGATGTTCGACTTCACCGAACCGAGCCACAACGGCGCCTCCCGGTCCCGCCCGTACGTCGCCAACAGCGCCTGCGCCTCGATCGGGTCACCGAGTGATGTTCCCGTGCCGTGCGCCTCGATCGCGTCCACGTCCGATGTGGACAGTCCGGCCGTACGCAGGGCCTCGCGGATAACCCGCTGCTGGGACGGGCCGTTCGGCGCGGTCAACCCGTTCGACGCGCCGTCCTGGTTGACCGCCGACCCCCGCACCACGGCCAACACCCGATGCCCGTTCCGCCGCGCGTCGGACAACCGCTCCAGCAGGACCATGCCCGCGCCCTCGGCCCAGCCGACACCGTTCGCGTCGTCCGAGAAGGACCGGCAGCGACCATCCGGTGACAGCCCGCGCTGGCGGGAGAACTCGACGAAGGTGCCCGGGGTGGACATCACGGTCGCGCCGCCGGCGAGTGCGTAGTCGCATTCCCCGTCCCGCAACGACTTCGCCGCCAGATGCAGCGCCACCAACGACGACGAACACGCCGTGTCGACAGTGACGGCCGGACCTTCGAAGCCGAACGTGTAGGACACCCGACCGGACGCGACGCTGCCCGCGGTGCCGGTGCCGACATAGCCTTCCAGGTCCCCGATCGTGTCGCCGAGGCTGGTCACGTAGTCGTGGTACATCAGTCCGGCGAACACACCGGTCCGCGAACCCTTCAACGCCAACGGATCCAACCCAGCGTGCTCCAACGCCTCCCACGACGACTCCAACAACAACCGCTGCTGCGGATCCATCGCCAACGCCTCACGCGGCGACACCCCGAAAAACTCCGCATCAAACTCCGCCGCCCCATACAAGAACCCACCCGACCGGGTATAGGTCTTGCCCGGACGTTCCGGGTCGGGGTCGTAGATCCCGTCGACGTCCCACCCGCGGTCCGTCGGGAACCCGCCGATCGCGTCGCCGCCGCGCTCGACCAAGGTCCACAACTCGTCGGGCGTGCGGACCCCGCCCGGGTAACGACAGGCCATGCCCACGATCGCGATCGGCTCGTCGTCGCGCGCGACCACCCGTGCCTGCTCCGCCACGTCCTCACCGAGCAGCTCGGCGACGAGGAACCGGCCGACGGCGGCCGGGGTCGGGTGGTCGAAGACCATCGTGGCCGGCAACGCCAGGCCGGTCGCCGCGGTGAGTCCGTTGCGCAGCTCGACCGCTGTCAGTGAGTCGAGGCCCAGTTCGGTGAAGGCGCGTTCCGCCACGATCGCCTCCGGCGAGGCGTGCCCGAGCACGGTCGCCACCTCGGTGCGCACGAGCTCCAGCGCGACCTGCTCCGGATCGACCGCCGCCAGGATCCGGTCACGCGGCTGGCCGCCGGTCGCGGACGGCCGCCGACGGGCACGTCGCGGCGGCGTGCCGCCGTTCATGGCAAGCAGCACCGGCGTGTCCGCGGCGTGCGCCAGGTCGAACATGGCCAGCCCGTCGTCCTGGCTCAGCGCGCCGACGCCCGCCCTGGCGAGCCGCGACCTGGCGACGTCGTCGAGGCCGGCTGCCATGCCGTCGGACTGCTCCCATGGACCCCACGCCATGGACACGGCCGGCAGGCCGAGCTCCGTGCGGTGCTCGGCGAGCGCGTCGAGGAACGCGTTGGCCGCGGCGTAGTTCGTCTGGCCAGGGCTGCCGAGCACACCGGCCGCGGAGGAGAACAGGACGAACGCCGTGAGGTCGAGGTCGCGGGTCAGCTCGTGCAGATGCCAGGCGCCGTCCACCTTTGGTGCCAACACGGCGGCCAGCCGCTCCGGGGTCATGGTGGCCAGCGCGCCGTCGTCGAGCACGCCGGCCGCGTGCACGACCGCGGTCGGGGGATGCCTGGTGAGCAGCTCCCGCAGCGCGTTCCGGTCGGCGACGTCGCAGGCCGCGACGGTGACGTGCGCGCCGTGCTCGGCGAGCTCGGCGACCAGGTCGTCCGCGCCGCCGCGTCGGCTGGTCAGCACGAGCCGCCGCACGCCGTGCGCGACGACGAGGTGGCGGGCGACCAGCCGGCCGAGCGAACCGGTGCCGCCGGTGACCAGCACCGTGTCGGCGGCCCCGCACCCGGGTGTGCCGGCCACGGTGGCGCGCACCGGACGCGGCACGAACGCCTGCCCGTCGCGGACCGCGACCTGCGGTTCGCCGAGCGCCGCGGCGCGGGCCGCCAGCCGCCGCCAGCCGCCGGCCGCACCCTCCACATCGGACCAGTCGCCGTCCGGGTCGAGGTCGACGAGCACGAACCGATCCGGCCGCTCGGCCTGCGCGGCGCGCACCAGCCCCCATGCCGTCGCCGCCGGGAACCCTACGCCCGCCATGACCGCGCCACGGGTGACCACGACCACCGGCTGGTCCGCCTTGACCAGGTCCAGTGCCCGCGACGCGATCGCATGCGCCGCCGTGATCGGGTCGTCGTCCCCCGCGCGCAGGAGGACCGGGGCGACGTCGGCCATGGGCGCGACGGGCAGCTCGAGCGGCTGCCAGTCCACTCGGAACAGTCCACGTGCCGTGACTCCCCCGGTTGGCATCGGGGCGAAGGCGAGCTCGTCGATGGTCAGCACCGGCGTTCCGGCGGCATCGACAGCGCGCACCGAGACCACACCGCTGTCCTCGCGACGTAGCCGGGCGCGCAGCCGCGTGGCTCCGGTGGCGTGCAACCGCACGCCACGGAAGGAGAAGGGCAGCGCGGCACCGGTTCCCTCGGTCGCGAATCCTGGCGCGCCGACGCCGTGCAGTGCGGCGTCCAGCAGCGCCGGGTGCAACTCGAAACCGTCCGGCGCGGTCTGCTCCGCCAGCTCGACCTCGGCGAGCAGCTCACCGTCGTGCCGCCGCAGCGCGTGCAGACCGCCGAAGGCCGGGCCATGACGAAGACCGTGGTCGACCAGCGTCGCGTACAGCTCGTCGAGATCCACCCGCTCGCCGCCGGCCGGCCAGTCAGGCGCGGCGGGTCGGGCGCCGGAGTCCACGGACAACACAGACAACACACCGGACGCGTGCCTGGTCCACGACTCGCCGTCGCGACCGCGCGCGTGCACCACCACCGACCGCCGGCCACGCTCGTCCGGCGCGTCGAGCGAGATCTGCACGACCGTCTCGGCCTCTAACACCATCGGCTCGTGCAGGGTCAGCTCATCGACGACACCGGTGCCGGCCCGCTCGCCGACGTGCAGGGCGAGCTCGAGGTAGGCCGTGCCGGGGAACACGACCCGCTCCCCGACGCGGTGGTCGTCGAGCCAGGCGTGCGTGCTGGTCGACAACGTCCCCGTCGCGACCAGCCCGCCGTCAGCCAGTTCCACCACAGAGTCCAGCAGCGGATGCCGGTCACCGCCGGGCGACGAACTCGGCAGCCAGAATCGACGGTGCCGGAACGGATAGGTCGGCAGGTCGACCGGCTGCCCCCGCCCGTCGAGCACGCGGTCCCAGTCCACCTCCACGCCGCGCACGTGCAGTTCGGCGACCGCTCGCCACACGCTGTCCGGCTCGTCCAGCGCGGCGCGCAGCAGCGGGACGGCCACGCCGTCGTCGACCAGCGCGGCCAGCACGCCGCCGGGGCCGACCTCGAGGAAAGTGCCGACGCCGCGCTCGCGCAGCGCGTCGAGCGTGTCGGCGAAGCGGACGGTCCGCCGCACGTGCCGCACCCAGAACTCGGGGTCGGTCACGTCGCCGGCGACCATCGTGATCGCCGGCTCGCGGTACGACAGGCCGGCCGCGACCGACCGCAACTCGTCGAGCATCGGCTCCATGTGGGGAGAGTGGAACGCGTGGCTGGTCCGCAGCCGCTTGGTGCGCCTGGCATCGGCGTGGAACGACGCCACGACGGCGGCCACCGCGTCCTCGTCGCCGGAGACCACGACCGCCGTCGGACCGTTGACCGCGGCGACGTCGACCACGGCCCGACCGAGATCGGCGATCCGGGCACGCACCTCGTCCTCGGTGGCCTCGACCGAGGCCATCGCACCGCCGGTCGGCAACTCCTGCATGAGCCGCCCGCGGGCGGCGACCAGCGTCGCCGCGTCCGCGAGGTCGAGCACGCCGGCGACGTGCGCGGCGGCGAGGTCACCGATCGAGTGCCCGGCGACGGCGTCCGGCCGGATGCCGTAGGACTCGACGAGGCGGAACAGCGCCACCTCGACGGCGAACAGCGCCGGCTGGGTGTAGCCGGTGCGGTCGAGCAGTTCGGCGTCACCGAACACGACCTCGCGCAACGGCCGGTCGAGCCGGCGGTCGAGGACGGCGCACACCTCGTCGAAGGCGGCGGCGAAAGCGGGGTTCGCGGCGTACAGCCGCTGCCCCATGCCGACCCGCTGCGAGCCCTGACCGGGAAACAGCACGGCGAGGCCGGTGTCGGCCGCCGTACCGGTCACGATGCGCGGATCCGCGTTGCCGGCGGCGAGCTGGTCGAGCAGTCGTGCGCGGTCGGCGCCGAGCAGCACCGCACGGTGGCGCAGCGGTTCCCGCGTGGTCGCGAGCGAATAGGCGACGTCGTGGTCGGCCGCCGTGTCCACCAGCGGGCGCAACGCGCCGGCCGCGGCGCGCAGGGTCGCGTCGTCCGTGGCGGCGAGCAGCCACGGCAGTGCCACCGGTGCCACCAGTTCGTGGGCCACGGGCTCGACGGTCTGTTCCGCTGCCTGTTCCTGGGCCTGTTCGACGATCACGTGCGCGTTGGTGCCGCTGACGCCGAACGACGACACGCCGGCCCGGCGCGGCCGGCCGGTGTTCGGCCACGGGACCTGCTCGGTGAGCAGCGCGACCGCCCCGGCGGACCAGTCGACGTGCGCGGAGGGTTCGTCGACATGCAGCGTCGCCGGCAGTACGCCGTGCCGCATCGCCTGCACCATCTTGATCACGCCGGCCACCCCGGCCGCCGCCTGGGTGTGGCCGAGGTTCGACTTCACCGAGCCGAGCCAGAACGGCGCCGCGCGGTCCTGACCGTAGGTGGCGAGCACGGCGTTCGCCTCGATCGGGTCACCGAGCCGGGTGCCGGTGCCGTGCGCCTCGCCGGCGTCCACATCCGACGGCGTCAGGCCGGCGGCGTGTAGCGCGGCGCGGATCACCCGCTCCTGCGCCGGACCGTTCGGCGCGGTCAACCCGTTGGACGCGCCGTCCTGGTTCACCGCCGAGCCGCGCACCACACCGAGCACCCGGTGGCCGTTGCGCCGTGCGTCGGACAGCCGCTCCAGCACCAGCATCCCGACGCCCTCGGACCACCCGGTGCCGTCGGCCGCGGCGGCGAACGACTTGCAGCGGCCGTCCGGGGCGAGGCCACCCTGCCGGGAGAACTCGACGAACGTTCCGGGCGACGCCATCACGGTGACGCCGCCGGCCAGCGCGACGTCGCACTCGCCGCCGCGCAGCGACTGGCCGGCAAGGTGTAGCGCGACCAGCGACGACGAACACGCGGTGTCCACGGTGACCGCCGGCCCCTCCAGGCCGAAGACGTAGGAGATGCGCCCGGACAACACGCTCGCCGCGCTGCCGGTGAGCAGGAATCCGGTCGAGTCGCCGGCCTCGTCGTGCAACCGAGGCCCGTAGTCCTGCCGCATGCCACCGACGAACACGCCGGTACGGCTGCCCCGTAACCGGCCGGGTCGGATGCCCGCGCGCTCGAACGCCTCCCAGCTCACCTCGAGCAGGAGCCGCTGCTGCGGGTCCATCGCCCGCGCCTCACGCGGCGAGAGCCCGAAGAAGTCGGGGTCGAAGTCACCGGCTCCGTCGAGGAAGCCACCCTGACGAGTGGTCGTCGCCGCGACGCCGGTGTCCCAACCTCGGTCGGTCGGGAAGTCGCCGATCGCGTCACCACCGGTGGCCACCAGTTGCCAAAGGTCTTCCGGCGAACGAACCCCACCGGGGAAGCGGCAGGCCATCCCCACGATGGCGATCGGCTCGTCGGTGACCACCGGTGCCAGTGCCGGTGCCACAGCCGGAGCCGGCCGCGCACCCGGCTGAGCCGTGCCGAGGTCGTCGAGCAGTCGTTGCGCCAGCCGGGTCGCCGACGGGTGGTCGAACACCATGGTCGCCGGCAACCGCAGCCCGCTGACGGCGGCGAGGCGGTTGCGCAGCTCCACGGCGGTCAACGAGTCGAGTCCCATCTCGCGGAACGCGCGGTTCGCACTGACCGAGTCAGCCGCGCCGAGCCCCAGGACCGCGGCCGCCTCGGCACGGACGACGGCCAACACCGCGCCGAGCCGCTCGGCCTCCGGCAGCGTCGCGAGCCGTTGGGCGAGCGTGCTGTGCTGACCGGGACGCGCGTCGGCGACACCACGGCGTACCGCGGGCCGGGCCAGGCCCCGCAGCAGTGGCGGCACCTCACCGCGCAGCCCCGCCGTGTCCAGCTTCACCGGCACGACCGCCGCCGCCGTCTGGCGCAGGGCGGCGTCGAACAGCGCGAGACCCTCCTCATCGGACAGTGGCGCGGCACCGGCGCGGCGCAGCCGTCGCAGGTCGGTCTCGCTGAGATGTGCCGTCATCCCGCTGGCCCGCTCCCACATGCCCCACGCCAGTGACAGCGCGGGCAGGCCGGCCGCGCGCCGCCGCCTGGCCACGGCGTCCAGCGCGGCGTTGGCGGCGGCGTAGTTGCCCTGTCCCGGCCCGCCGAACACACCGGCGGCCGAGGAGAACACCACGAACGCCGACAGGTCGCGGTCGCGGGTCAGCTCGTCGAGGTGGTGCGCGGCGTCGACCTTCGGCGCCAGGACCCGGTCGACACGGTCCGGCGTCAGCTCGCCGATCACCGCGTCGTCCAGTACCCCCGCCGCGTGCACGACAGCAGTGAGGTCGGGGATGGCGGCCAGCAGACGTTCGGTCTGTGCGCGGTCGGAAAGGTCGCAGGCGACGACCTCGACCTCGGCGCCCTCGATCGGCTCGACGGTGCCACCGCTACGGCTGGCCAGCACCAGCCGGCGCACCCCGTGTGCGGCCGCCAGGTGACCGGCGACGAGCCGGCCGAGGGCGCCGGTACCGCCGGTGATGAGCACGGTTCCGTCCTGGTCGATGGCGCGCGGCACGGTGAACACGTTCTTCCCGACGTGCCTGGCCTGCTGCATGGAGCGGAACGCGCCGACCGCGTCCCGGATGTCCCAGGCGGTCACCGGCAGGTCGGCGTCGAGCGCGACGACCTCGGCGAGCATCGCACCCATCCGCTCGGGACTCGCCTCGGCGAGGTCGAAGGCGCGATAGGTGATGCCGGGGAACGAGTCGGGCTCGCGGATGTCGGTCTTGCCCATCTCCAGCAGCCACCCGCCGGGCTTGACCAGTCGCGCCGACGCGTCGACGAACTCGCCGGACAGGCTGTTGAGCACCACGTCCACGGGCGGGAACCGGTCGGCGAACTCCAGCGTCCTGGACGACGCGAGGTGCTCGTCGTCGAGGCCGCTCGCGCGCAGCGCGTCCCACTTGCCTTCGCTGGCGGTGCCATACACCTCGGCGCCGAGGTGCTTGGCGAGCCGGACCGCGGCCATGCCGACGCCGCCGGCCGCGCCGTGCACGAGCACCGACGCCCCCCGCCCGAGGCCGGCCAGGTCGACCAGTCCGAAGCAGGCGGTCAGGTAGGCGATCGGCAGGGCGGCCGCCCGTCGGTAGGACCAGCCGTCCGGAACTCGGGCGAGCATCCGGCGGTCGGTCACCGCCGTCGGCGCGAACGCCCCCTCGACCAGACCGAACACGCGCTCGCCGGGCATCAGGTCGGTGACCTCGGCGCCGACCTCGGTGACGACACCGGCCGCCTCTCCGCGCGGGTCGTCGTGCCCGTCGATGACGCCGAGAGCGAGCAGTACGTCGCGGAAGTTCATGCCGGCCGCCCGCACGGCGATCCGGACCTGCCCCGGCTCGAGCGACGGCGGCTCGTGCGCGACGAACCCCAGGTCGTCCAGTCCGGAGAGGCCGACGAGGTTGAGGCGCCACGACGGCTCCGGCAGCGTCTCGCGCGCACGGACCAGCCTCGGCACCGACACGGCGTTGTCCCGCAGCGCGACATGCGGCTCGTCGACGGGCAGGGCGAGATCGGCGAGGGTGTCCGCATCGGTGTGGTCGGACTCCACGAGCACGATCCGGCCCGGCTGCTCGGCCTGCGCGGCCCGCACCAGGCCGCCGGCCGCCGCGGCGACGGGGTCGGTGGTCGCCGAGCCGGTGACGATCACCAGCGGGTCCTGGTCACCGCGCAGCACGTCGAGTCCGCGCAGTACCGCGTCGCGCTCGTCGGACCCGCCGACGACCACGACACTCGTCGGGTCGACCGGCACCAGGGCCGTGGTCGGCGCCACCCAGTCCACCCGCAGCGGCGCGTCGTGGCGCTGGGCCGCCATCGACGCGGACATCGTCGCGGACATCGCCCGGAACGCGAGCGACTCGACGGTGGCGACAGCGTTCCCCGCCGCGTCGGCGAGCTCGATGGACGCGGTGTCGGGCCCGGCGGAGGTGATGCGAGCCCGCAGCACGGCGGCGCCCGCCGCATGCAGGGTCACCCCCGACCAGGTGAACGGCAGCCGGGTTTCCTCGCCACTGATGGTGGCGGTGAGGCCGAAGGCCCGGACAGCCGCGTCGAGCGCCGCCGGGTGCAGGCCGAACCGCTCGGCGTCGCGGTCCGCCGGATCGGCAAGGCGCACCTCGGCGAACACCTCGTCGCCACGGCGCCAGGCCGCGTGCAGTCCCTGGAAGGTCGGGCCGTAGGCAAGGCCCGCGGCCGCGAGATCGGCGTGCAGCCCGTCCAGCGGGACGGGGTTCGCGCCGGGCGGCGGCCACTCCGCCGCGAACTCGTGCCGTGGGCCGGGCTGGATGGCGGCGAGCACTCCGGTCGCGTGCCTGGTCCACTCGCCGTCGGAGGAGGAACACGAGAAGATGGCGACCGATCGCGCGCCGAGGTCGTCGGGAGCGCCGACCGCGACCTGCAGCCGGACCGCGCCCCGATCCGGGAGTTCCAGCGGCGCGCCGACGGTCAGCTCGGTGAGGTGTCCACAGCCGACGTGGTCACCGGCCCGGCCGGCCAGCTCGACGAATGCGGTGCCGGGCAACCAGACCCGGCCGCCGACGGTGTGGTCCGCGAGCCACGGGTGGGTGGCCACCGAGAGCCGGCTGGTGAACACGGTCCCGTCGGCGTCGGCGAGTGGCACCGCCGCGCCGAGCAACGGGTGCCCGGTGCCATCGATGCCGCTGCCCCCGTCCGCGTTCGTGGCGTCCCACCAGTAGCGGCGCCGCTGGAACGGGTAGGCGGGCAGGTCGACCCGGCGCCGGCCCGGCAGCAATTCCGTCCATTTCGGACTGAACCCGCGAACGTGCAACTCGGCGGCCGAGAGCAGGAACCGCGCCAGGCCACCCTCGCCGCGACGCAGCGTGCCCGTCACCACCGCGTCGTGCCCGACCTCCTCGAGAACCTCCTGTGTCCCATAGGTCAACACCGGGTGCGGGCTCATCTCGACGAACGCCGAGAACCCCTGCTCCGCGAGAGCCAGCACCCCGGCCGCGAACCGCACCGGATGCCGCAGGTTCGCGAACCAGTACTCGGCATCGACCTCGGTACCGGTCAGCCACTCCCCCGTCACCGTCGACAACATCGGCACCTCGGCCGTCGTCGGCACGATCCCGCTCAGGTCGGTGAGCACCCGCTCCCGAACGTCCTCCACCCGCGCCGTGTGCGACGCGTACCCGATGGGCACCCGCCGCGCCGGCACCCCCTCGGCAACGCACTCCGCCGCCAGCTCCGCGAGCGCCGCGGACCCGCCCGCCACCGCGACCGACCGTGGACCGTTCACGGCGACCACAGCAAGATCACGACCAGCGACACGCGCCGCCACCACGTCAGCGGGCAACCCCACCGACAACATCCCACCGTGATCGGTCAACACTTCCGCGATGGCCCGACCACGACGAACAACGACCTCGGCCCCAGCACGCAACGACAACGCGCCCGCCACCACCGCCGCCGCGATCTCCCCCTGCGAATGCCCGACCACGGCATCTGGCGCCACGCCGACCGAACGCCACACCGCGGCGAGCGACACCATCACCGCCCACGACGCCGGCTGCACCACGTCGTCGCGTTCCAACGCCGCCGCGTCGCCGAGCACCTCGAACAAGTCCCACGAGACCAACCCGGAAAACGCGTCGGCACACTCACGCATCCGCGCCGCGAACACCGAGGACTCGGCCAACAACTCCCGAGCCATCCCCACCCACTGCGCACCCTGCCCAGGGAAAACGAACACCACCTTGCCGCTGAGGTCGGCGACTCCGGTCAGCGACAGGGACGACAGGCCGTCGAGCAGTTCGTCGCGATCCCGGCCGACGACGACCGCCCGGTGCTCCAACGAGGTCCGGCCGGCGAGCGAGAACGCCACATCCGCGACCTCGTCCGGCGAGTCGCGCAACCGGTCGCGCAGTTGGTCCGCCCGCGCACGCAACGCACCCGCGGTGTGGCCGGACAACACGAACGGCACCACGGCAGGCGTCGGCGGGCCGTCCTGGGAGAGCTGATCGGGCTCGTCGGGTTGGGAAAACTCCTCGGCCTGTTCGAGGATGACGTGTGCGTTGGTGCCACTCACCCCGAACGCCGACACCGCACCCCGCCGCGGCCGATCCACCACCGGCCAATCACGCGACTCCGACAACAACGACACCGCACCCGACGACCAGTCCACATGCGACGACGGCTCGCCCACATGCAACGTCCGCGGCATGACTCCGTGCCGCAACGCCATTACCGTCTTGATCACACCACCAACACCGGCAGCCGCCTGCGCATGACCGATATTCGACTTCAACGAGCCCAACCACACCGGCCCAACCCGATCCTGCCCATACGTCGCCAACAACGCCTGAGCCTCAATCGGATCACCCAACGACGTACCCGTACCGTGCCCCTCCAACAGATCAACATCCACTGTGGACAACCGAGCGTTCGCCAACGCGCGCAGCACGAGCCGTTGCTGGGACGGCCCGTTCGGTGCGGTCAGGCCGTTCGACGCGCCATCCTGGTTGACCGCCGACCCCCGCACCACAGCCAACACCCGGTGCCCGTTACGCCGCGCGTCGGACAACCGCTCCAACACCAACATCCCGACACCCTCGGACCACCCCGTACCATCCGCACCCGCCGAGAACGCCTTACACCGACCATCAACCGACAATCCCCGCTGCCGCGAAAACTCCACGAAGATGTCCGGCGTCGACATCACCGTCACCCCACCAGCCAACGCCAACTCACAATCACCCGACCGCAACGACTGCGCCGCCAGATGCAACGTCACCAACGACGACGAACACGCCGTGTCAACGGTGACGGCCGGTCCTTCGAAGCCGAAGGTGTAGGCGAGCCGGCCGGTGGCGACGCTGCCCGCGCTGCCGCTGCCGAGATATCCCTCCAGCTCGGCGGGAATGGTGGGGAGCCGCCCGGCGTAGTCGTGGTACATCACCCCGGCGAACACACCGGTCCGCGAACCCTTCAACGCCAACGGATCCAACCCAGCGTGCTCCAACGCCTCCCACGACGACTCCAACAACAACCGCTGCTGCGGATCCATCGCCAACGCCTCACGCGGCGACACCCCGAACAGGTCGGCGTCGAAGTCGAGGGCGTCCGCGAGGAACCCGCCGTTGCGGGTGTAGCAGGTACCCGGCCGATCCGGATCCGGGTCGTAGAGCGCGTCGAGTTCCCAACCCCGGTCGGTCGGGAACTCACCGATCGCGTCCGTCTCCTCAGTGACCAACCGCCACAGATCCTCCGGCGACCGCACCCCACCCGGATACCGGCACGCCATGCCCACGATCGCGATCGGCTCGGTGTAGTGCTCCTCGACGTCGCGCAGCCGCCGACGGGCATCCTGTGCCTCGCCGATCGCGCGCCTCAGGTACTCGCGCAGCTTGTCGTGGTCACTCATGTCGGTCCACTTCCCCCTCGTACCTCTCCGATGCCCGCGTTCGTTCTCACTCCGCGCCCAGGTTCTCGACGAGGTCGAACAGCTCGTCGTCGGAGGCCGAGCCCAGGTCGCCGGCCGGTGCGTCGCCGCCGTCGGCGTGGTGGTGCGAAAGCAGAGTTCGCAACCGGGACACCAGGCGCCCCTTGGTGATCTCGTCCAGCTCGTCGCGTCGCAGTTCCGCCTCCAAGCGGTCGACGGCGTCGAACACCGACGGTTGGTCGCCGTCCACCGCCAGCTCGCCGAGCAGGTGGCGGGCCAAAATACGGGGGGTCGGGTGGTCGAACACCGAGGTCGCCGGGAGGCGCAGACCGGTCGCGCGCTGCAGCGTGTTGCGCAGCTCGACCGCCAGCAACGAGTCGAACCCGAGTAGGCGGAACGCCCGCTCCGGGTCGACGGCTGACGGTCCTGGCCCGCCGAGCACAGCCGCCACGTGGCCGCGGACGAACTCCACCACCGCTTCCTCGCGAGCGGTCTCCGGAAGCGCGGCCAGTCGCGCACGAATGTCGACCGCCGCCTCCTGGTCGGTACTCCTACGGCGCGGCGACCGGCGCAGTAGCGCCGGCACCAGCACCGGGTCGGCCTCGGCCACACCGACCCCCAGCGCCGCGTCGAACAGCGAGAGCCCCTGCTCCGCGGACAACGGCACCACGCCGGCGCGGGAGATCCGGTGGCGGTCGGCGTCGGTGAGGTGTCCGGTCATGTCACCGGACTGCTCCCACAGACCCCACGCCAGCGACAGCCCCGGCAACCCGGCCGCCACCCGCCGGCGCGCCATGGCGTCCAGCACGGCGTTGGCCGCGGCGTAGTTGGCCTGGCCGGCCGCCCCGAGCGTCCCGGCGAGCGACGAGAACAGCACGAACGCGGACAGACCACTGTCGCGAGTCAGCTCGTCGAGGTGCATCGCGGCGTCGACCTTGACGCGGAACACCGCGCGCAGCCGTTCGGGGGTGAGCGCGGTGAGCACGCCGTCGTCGAGCACCCCGGCCGCGTGCACGACCGCGCCGATGTCGTGCCGGGACAGCAGCTCGCCGAGCGCGACGCGGTCGGCGACATCACACGAGGCGATCGTGACGTCCGCGCCGAGCCCGGTGAGCTCCGCGTGCAGCTCGCGGGCGCCTGGCGCGCTCATGCCGCGACGGCTCACCAGCAGCAGGCTGCGGGCGCCGTGCTCGCGGACGAGATGACCGGCGAGCAGTGTGCCGAGAGCGCCGGTCGCACCGGTGATCAGCACTGTTCTGTCCGGCTTCCAACCGGCCGTGCCGCCCGGCGTGACCGGGGTCAGGCGCGGAACCATGACAACGCCGGCGCGCAGCACGAGCCGGGACTCACCGGTGGCCAGCGCGGCAGGCAGCGCCGCAAGGGACTCGGCGCGACCATCGAGCTCGACCAGCACGAAACGATCCGGGTGTTCGACCTGTGCGGCGCGGACCAACCCGGCCACGGCGGCGTCGCCCGGCTCGTACGGGGCTGTCGCGGCGTCCCGCACGAGGAACACCAGACGTGTCTCGTCCTGGCGGTCCGCGGCCAGCCAGTCCTGGATCAGCCGCAGCGCCCGCGACGCCGACTCCACCGCCGCGTCGTGCGCGGTGCCACCGGTGCCACCGCGCACCGCCGGCGCGGTGAGCACGACATCGCTGCCGGCGGTACCGGCCAGGTCCTCGTGAGCGGGCAGGCCGAGACCGAACTCGTCGGCGCCGAGGACGGCCCACGCACCACGCGCCGCCGTGGTCACCGACAACTCGGTCCAGTCAGGACGGAACAGCGCCTCGCCCGTCAACCGCGCCGCGGCCAACGGGCGTACGACCAACTCGTTCACCGACGCGACCGGCCGGCCGGCCTGGTCGGTCACGGTGATCGCGATGGTGTCCTCGGCGACCACGCGCAGCCGCACCCGCAGCACGTCCGCGGTGGACGCGGTCACCGTGGCGCCGCGCCAACTGAACGGCAACCGACTCTGGCTGACCAGCCCGAGCGGGTGCAGCGCGGCGTCGAGTATCGCGGGGTGCACGGCGAATCCGCCGGCGGCCAGTCCGTCCGGTCGAGCCAGTTCAGCGAACAACTCGTCGCCGTGCCGCCACATCTCGCGCACCCCGCGGTACGCCGGTCCGTAGTCGATGCCATGCTCGGCGAACCGGTCGTACAGGTCGGCAACCGACTCCTGCCGGGCACCCGCCGGTGGCCACTGGACCTCGGGCACCGGCTCGGCCGGGGCGAGCGGAGCGAGCACGCCGTCGGCGTTGAGGGTCCAGCCGCCGTCGGTGGACGAATGCAGGCGCACGGCGCACCTGCCGTCCGGGTCGGGCGCCGCCACGATCAACTGGATCGCCACCCCACCCCGCTCTGGCAGCACGAGCGGGCTGTGCATGGTCAGCTCCTCGACCTGCGCGCAGCCGACCCGTGCGCCGGCGTGCGCGGCCAACTCCACCATGCCGGTACCGGGCACCAGTACCGAGCCGAGTACGGCGTGGTCGGCCAGCCACGGGTGGGTGGCCACCGAGATCCTGCCGGTGAACAACAGCGCGTCGGTGCCGTCCAACTCGACGCCGGCGCCGAGCAGCGGGTGGTGCGTTTCGTCCATGCCGAACGCGGTGACGTCGCCGGTGCGGCCGGGGACCGACTCCGGCCAGTACCGGTGGTGTTCGAAGGGATAGGTCGGCAGATCGACCGGACGAGGCGTGACCTTGGCGAAGAGCGGGGACCAGTCGACCGCCACGCCCCTGGCGTGCAGCTCGGCGGCGGAGAGCAGGAACCGCGCCAGACCACCCTCGTCCCGACGCAACGTACCCGTCACCACCACGTCGTGACCGACCGCCGCCGACACCCCGACATCCGCAACCGTCTCCTCCACACCCATCATCAACACCGGATGCGGACTCACCTCAACAAACACATCATGCCCAGCACCCAACAACGCCCGAGTCGCAGCCTCGAACTCAACCGGCTCCCGAACATTCCGAAACCAATAACCGGCATCCATCAACTCACCATCAACAACATCACCGGTCACCGTCGAATACAACGGCACCCGCGACGCCATCGGCCGCACCCCAGCAAGCCTCTCCAACAACGCACCCTCAATCACATCCACCGAATGCGAATGAGCAACAAAATTAGCGCCAGGAACCCACCACCGCATCACCCCCGCCCGCGACAACTCCCGCTCCAAGCCCTCCAGCGCCTCGACCCCACCAGCCACCGCAACTGAACGCGGCCCATTCACCGCCGCAACAGACAACCCCTCAAAACCCGCAATCCGCTCCCGAACAGACTCCACACCATCAACAACAGACAACATCCCCCCGTCCACATCACCAAGACACTCAACCAACAACCGCGACCGCAACACCACCACCCGAGCCGCATCCTCGAGCGACAACACCCCAGCAACACACGCGGCAGCAATCTCACCCTGCGAATGCCCCACCACCGCAGCCGGCACAACCCCCATCGACCGCCACAACCCCGCCAACGACACCATCACCGCAAACAACACCGGCTGCAACACATCAACACGAGAAACATCCGGCGCACCCGAATCCCCCCGCAACACCTCCAACACCGACCAACCGGTCAACTCCCCCAACACCACATCACACTCACGCATCCGCTCCGCGAACACCGCGGACTCGGACAACAACTCCCGACCCATCCCCACCCACTGCGAACCCTGGCCAGGAAAGACAAGAACAACCTTGCCGTCGGTCCGACGGCCGTCGCCGAGCACGACGTTCGCCGCGGCGACGTCGTTCGCGAGCGCGTCCAGTCCGGACCGGACCGCGTCCTGGTCGCGCGCCACGATCACCGCGCGGTGGTCCAACGCGGCGCGCGAGGTGGCCAGCGCCCGCGCGGCGTCGGCGGTGGCTACGTCCGGATGGGCCAGCAGCCGCCGAGCCTGGTCGCGCAGCGCTGCCGCGCTCGCGGCGGACAACAGCCACGGCAACGGCTCGGCGACCTCGGCGAGACTGTCCTCTTCGGACTGGTCGCCTTGTTCGAGGATGACGTGTGCGTTGGTGCCACTCACCCCGAACGCCGACACCGCACCCCGCCGCGGCCGATCCACCACCGGCCAATCACGCGACTCCGACAACAACGACACCGCACCCGACGACCAGTCCACATGCGACGACGGCTCGCCCACATGCAACGTCCGCGGCATCACTCCGTGCCGCAACGCCTGCACAACCTTGATCACACCACCAACACCGGCAGCCGCCTGCGCATGACCGATATTCGACTTCAACGAGCCCAACCACACCGGCCCAACCCGATCCTGCCCATACGTCGCCAACAACGCCTGAGCCTCAATCGGATCACCCAACGACGTACCCGTACCGTGCCCCTCCAACAAATCAACATCCACAGTGGACAACCGAGCGTTCGCCAACGCCTGACGGATGACCTCCTGCTGGGCGAGCCCGTTCGGCGCGGTCAGGCCGTTCGACGCACCATCCTGGTTGACCGCCGACCCCCGCACCACAGCCAACACCCGGTGCCCGTTACGCCGCGCATCGGACAACCGCTCCAACACCAACATCCCGACACCCTCGGACCACCCCGTACCATCCGCGTCAGCCGAAAACGCCCTACACCGACCATCAACCGACAACGCCCGCTGCCGCGAAAACTCCACAAAAGTGTCCGGCGTCGACATCACGGTGACGCCGCCGGCGAGTGCGTAGTCGCATTCCCCGTCCCGCAACGACTTCGCCGCCAGATGCAACGTCACCAACGACGACGAACACGCCGTGTCCACGGTCATCGCCGGACCGCGGGTGCCGAACACGTAGGCGATCCGTCCTGAGTGGACGCTCCCGCTGTTGGCGATCCCCCGCATGCCCTCCAGCTCCGTGGCTCCGGAGAGCAGCGTGGCGTAGTCGTGGTACATCACCCCGGCGAACACACCGGTCCGCGAACCCTTCAACGCCAACGGATCCAACCCAGCGTGCTCCAACGCCTCCCACGACGACTCCAACAACAACCGCTGCTGCGGATCCATCGCCAACGCCTCACGCGGCGACACCCCGAAAAACTCCGCATCAAACTCCGCCGCCCCATACAGAAACCCACCCGACCGGGTATAGGTCTTACCGGGACGCTCCGGATCGGGGTCATAGAGCGCGTCAACGTCCCAACCCCGGTCGGTCGGGAACTCACCGATCCCGTCGATACCATCCGCGACCAACCGCCACAGATCCTCCGGCGAGCGCACCCCACCCGGATACCGGCACGCCATGCCCACGATCGCGATCGGCTCGTCCGGGCCGACCGCCGTCCCGGTCGCCACCGTCCGCGTCCGGCCTTGGCGCAGGTCGCCGAGGTGCTCGGCAAGCGCCAGCGCCGACGGGTGCTCGAACACGACCGTGGCCGACAGCCGCAGGCCGGTCGCCGCACCGAGCCGGTTGCGCAGCTCCAGCGCGGTCAGCGAGTCGAAACCCAGCTCGCGCAGTGCCCGACCGGTGTCGACCTCTCGCGGCGAGGCCAGCCCGAGCACGCTGGCGACCTCCGCGCGGACCAGGTCGAGCAGATCCGCCTGCCCGGCGACGACCACGGCCGGCGCGGCCGTCCTGGCGGTGACCGCGACCGGCGGCGCGGTGAGCGCACGGCGGGCCGGCGCGGTCAGCCGGACCGGCACCATGGCCGCCTCGCCGCCGCGCAGCGCGGCGTCGAACAGCCCCAGCGCCCGGTCGGCCCGCAACGGCAGGATGCCCTGGTCCTGAATCCGCCGATCGTCGAGCCCATCGGTCATGCCGGTCGCCGGCTCCCACAGGCCCCAGGCCAGCGACACCGCGGGCCGCCCGGCCCGCACCCGCTCGTGGGCCACCGCGTCGAGCGCGGCGTTCGCCGCGGCGTAGTTGGCCTGACCGGAATTGCCCAACACGCCGGAGACCGACGAGAACAGGACCAGCGGGACAGCACCGAGCAGCTCGTCCAGATTCCGCGCGCCGAGTACCTTCGGCGCCAGCACCGCCTCGACGTCGGCGGCCGACAGCGAGGTGATCACGCCGTCGGCGAGTACGCCGGCGGCGTGCACGGCCGCGGTCACCGGGTGCGCGTCGAGCACCGCGGCCAGCGCGTCGCGGTCGGCCACGTCGCAGGCCACCACGTGCACCCGCGCTCCGGCGGCGGTCAGGTCGGCGACCAGCGGCGCCGCGCCGTCCGGTCCGGTCCGGTTCACCAGCACCAGCTCGCGCACGCCGTGGGCGTCGACCAGGTGCCGGGCCAGCAGCGCGCCGAGGCCGCCGGTGCCGCCGGTGACCAGCACGGTCTCGCCGAGGCGCAACGGCTCTCCACTCGGGTCCGCCGGCCGCAGCCGGGGCGCGAGCAGCGCACCGTCGCGGACGGCGATGCCCGGCAGACCGGTCGCGACCGCCGCGGCGACACCGGCGCCGGCCGGGTCGTCGGTGTCGATCAGCGTGATCCGGCCGGGATGCTCGGCCTGCGCGGTGCGGAGCAGCCCCCACAACGCTGCCGCGGCCGGGGAGACCTCCTCGTCGGGTGCCACGGCCACCCCCCGCCGGGTGAGCAGCACCAGTGGCTCGTCGGAGTCGAGCCGCTCGCGCAGCACCGCAAGGGCGTGGTGCACCGCCTCGGCCACGTCGCCGTCTGCAGGCAGCTCGATCGGCCGGGCACCGGGCGGCTCGGTGGCCGCCGGCACCGCGGCCGGCACCGCGTCCATGGCCGGCATCGGGGACCACGCGACGCGGTACAGGTCGGCCGTGCCGACCGGCGCCGGCCGCAGCGTCACCGAGTCCACCGACAGCACCGGTCGACCGACCTCGTCGGTGACGAGCAAGGCAAGCGACTCGTCGGCGAGCCGCCGCACCCGCGCCCGCAGCGTCGCGGCACCGCGCGCGTGCCAGGTGATCCCGGTGAACACGAACGGCATGACCGCACGCTCGACGCCGAACACGTGCATCGCCGCGTCGAGCAGGGCCGGGTGCAGGCCGTAGCGCGCGGCGTCGGCGCGGTGCTCGGCGGGCAGCTCGACCTCGGCGAACAGGTCGTCGCCACGACGCCACGCCGCGGTCAGGCCGCGGAAGGCGGGGCCGTACTCGATGCCGACCTCGGCGAAGGCCGCATAGGTGCCCGCCAGGTCGACGGGTTCGGCGGCGGCCGGCGGCCACTCGGTCATCGCGTCGGGTGCCGGCCTGGCGGGCACCAGCGTGGCGATGGCGTGCCGGGTCCACGCACCACCGGTGCGGGCGTGCACCTCGACCCGGTCCCCCGCCACGGTCACCCGCAGTACCGCGGTGCTCTCGACCGCCAACGGCTCCTCGATGGCCAGTTCGGCGACGGCGGCACCGCCGGCGGCCCGACCGACCAGCTCGACGAACCCGGTGCCGGGGAACATCACCCGGTCGGCGACGACGTGGTCAGCGAGCCAGGGCTGGGTCTCGGTGGAGAGCCGGCCGGTCAGCACGAGACCCGAGCCGGGCAGGGCGACCGCGGCGCGCAGCAGCGGGTGGTCCACCGACTCGATCCCGGCGGCGCCGAGGTCCTGTGCCCATTCTCCTGGCCGCAGCCAGAACCGCTTGCCCTGGAACGGGTAGGTCGGGAGGTCGACCCGGTGCGCGCCGCTGCCGGCGAACACCGCCGGCCAGTCGACCGTGGCGCCCGCCGCGTGCAGCTGGGCGACCGCGCGCACGGCGAGGTCCGCCTCGTCGAGGCGGGCGTCTCGGCCGACGAGTGGCACGGCGTCCGCGACCATCGGGGACAGCGCCGCGCTCGGCCCGAGTTCGAGGAACGTGGTCACGCCCCGGTCGAGCAGGGTGCGAACGCCGTCGTGGAACCGCACCGTGCGCCGCACGTGCTCCACCCAGTAGTCCGGCGAGGTGAGTTCGGTGGCGGCGAGCCGGCCGGTCACGTTCGACACCACGGGCAGCGCCGGCGTCCGGTAGGACAGCGACTCGGCGACGGTCCGGAACTCGGCCAGCATGGCGTCCATGTGCCGGGAGTGGAACGCGTGGCTGACCCGCAGCCGACGGGTGCCCCGCCGGTCCGCCGACCACCGCTCGGCGAACCGGTCCACGGCCGCGGTGTCCCCGGACACCACCACCGACTCCGGGCCGTTCACCGCGGCGACGTCCAGCTCCGGGTCCGGGCCGAGCGCGGCACGAACCTCCTCCTCGGTGCCGGAAACGGCGAGCATGGCGCCGCCCGGCAGCGCCTGCATCAGCCGCGCCCGCGCCGCGACCAGCGCGGCGGCGTCCGCGAGGGACAGCACCCCGGCCACGTGGGCCGCGACCAACTCGCCGATCGAGTGACCGGCCAGCAGCGCCGGGGTGACGCCCCAGGAACGGACGAGGCGGTACATCGCGACCTCGACGGCGAACAGCGCCACCTGGGCGTTGCCGGTGCGGTTCAGCTCGTCGGCCGGGCCGTCCACGACGGCACGGACTGGTCTGTCCAGCAGCGGGTCCAGCTCGGCGCACACCGCGTCGAACGCCTCGGCGAAGGCCGGGAACCTGGCAGCCAGCCGGGTGCCCATGCCGGTCCGCTGCGCGCCCTGCCCGGAGAACAGGAACGCGACGCGGCCGTCGCGGGCGACCTGGCCGCCGGGTAGCTGGCGCAGCAGCCGGACGACCTCGGCACGATCGGCGCCGAGGACCACGGCCCGGTGGTCGAGCGCGGCGCGGCCGGTCGCGACCGAGTACGCCACGTCCGGCACACCGAGCTCGGCACGCTCGGCCACGTGGTCGGCCAGCCGCGCGGCCTGCGCGCGCAGCGCCGCGTCACTCTTGCCGGACACCAGGATCGGGACCGGCGCGAACGGGGTCGGCCCGACCGGCTCCGGCTCGTCGGCCTGCGCGAGGACGACGTGCGCGTTGGTGCCGCTGATGCCGAACGCCGACACTCCCGCCCGCCGCGGCCGGTCCCCGTCGACCGGCCATGGCACGGGCTCGGTCAGCAACTCGACGGCGCCGGCCGCCCAGTCGATGCGCGACGACGGTCGGTCGGCGTGCAGGGTGGCTGGAAGCAGGCCATGGCGGATCGACTGCACTGTCTTGATCAGGCCGGCCACCCCGGACGCGGCGAGCGTGTGGCCGATGTTGGACTTCACCGCGCCCAGGTACAGCGGGCGCTCCCGCCGCCGCCCGTAGGTGGCAAGCAGGGCGTGCGCCTCGATGGGGTCGCCGAGCGCGGTGCCGGTGCCGTGCGCCTCGACCGCGTCGACATCCGCCGCGGACAGTCCGGCGTTGGTCAGCGCCGCCTCGATCACCCGCTGTTGGGCCGGCCCGTTCGGGGCGGTCAGACCGTTGGACGCACCGTCGGAGTTGATCGCGGACCCGGCGACGAGGGCGAGCACCGGGTAGCCGAGCCGGCGGGCGTCGGACCAGCGGGCCAGCAGCACGACGCCGACGCCCTCGGCCATGCCCATGCCGTCCGCGCCGTCGCCGAACGCCTTGCACCGGCCGTCCGGGGCGAGCACCCGCTGCCGGGAGAACTCGACGAACGTGCCGGGCGTTGCCAGCACGGTCGCCCCACCGGCGATGGCCAGCTCGCAGTCGCCGGCACGCAGCGACTGGGCCGCGAGGTGCACCGCGACCAGCGAGGTGGAGCACGCGGTGTCCAGCGTTACGGCGGGTCCTTCGAGGCCGAGCGAGTACGCGATCCGGCCGGAGGCGATGCTGGGCACCACGCCGGTGACGAGGTGGCCCTCGATGGTGGTCGGCGCGTGCTCGAGCGCGGGACCGTACTGCTGGAAGTTGTGCCCGACGTAGACGCCGGTGCGGCTGCCGCGCAGGGCCAGCGGGTCGATCCCGGCGCGCTCGACGACCTCCCAGCTCGTCTCCAGCAGCAGGCGCTGCTGGGGATCCATGGCCAACGCCTCGCGCGGTGAGATGCCGAACAGGTCGGCGTCGAAGGACTGCGGGTCGGCGAGGAAGCCGCCGCGGCGCACGTAGGACGTGCCGGAGCGGGTCGGGTCCGGGTCGTAGAGCGCCTCGATGTCCCAGCCGCGGTCGGTGGGGAACTCCGAGGTCACGTCACGGCCCGCGGTGACGACGTCCCACAGGTGCTCGGGACTCGCGATGTCGCCGGGGTAGCGGCAGGCCATCCCGACGACCGCGATCGGCTCGTCGGCGTGCTCCTCCAGCTCCCGCAGCCGGCGAGTGGTCCGGCGCAGGTCCGTGGTGACCCGTCGGAGATACTCGCGGAGCTTGTCCTCGTCCGTCACGGACGCCACCTCTCTGTCAGGTCTCCCCGAACTCGCGTTCGATCAGGTCGAAAAGCTCTTCGTCGGTGGCCACGCCGAGATCGTCGTCGGTGTCGGTGTCGGTGTCGGCTGGGCCGGCGGGCCCCGCGCCGGCCCGACCTTGCCGCAGCTCGGCGAGCATCCCCGCCAACCGCCGCGCCGCCTCGGCGCGCTCGGCGTCGGTGATCCGCGCGAGCGTGGCGTGCAGCCGGTCGAGCTCGACCTCGACATGGTCGGACTCCTCAGCCAGCTCGCCGACCAGGAACTCCGCCACCGCGGTCACCGTGGGGTAGTCGAACACCAAACTCGCCGGCAGCCGCAGACCCGTGGCGGCGGCGATCCGGTTGCGCAGCTCGACGGCCAGCAGCGAGTCGAACCCGAGCTCCTTGAACGGCCGGCCGACGCCGACCACCTCGGCTGAGCCGTGGCCGAGCGCCGCCGCGGTCTGCTGGCGAACCAGGTCGGCCACCGACTGCTCGCGCTCGACAGGGGAGAGCCCGGCGAGCCGCTCGGACAGCGACGCCTCCGCCGATCCGTCCGCGCTGACCGCGTCGGCGTCCTCGACCAACTCGGCGAACAGCGGCCGAGACCGGGCGGAGGCGAACAGCTCGATGAACGTCGGCCAGTCCACGTCGGCCACCGACACCGCACCCTCGCCGTGGTCGAGCACCTGACCGAGCGCGGTGAGCGCCGTGGTGGGGTCGATCAGCGGCAGCCCCTGCCGGCGCAGCAGGTCCTCGTCGATCGCGTCGGGCAGCACGTCGCTGCCCCACACGCCCCACGACACCGACGTCGCGCGCCGACCCTGCCCGCGCCAGTGCTCCGCGGTGGTGTCGAGGAAGGCGTTCGCCGCGGCGTAGGCACCGTGGTTGGCCGGGCCCCACACCGCCGCGATGGAGGAGAAGAACACCACCGCGTCCAGCGAGTCGTGATCGAGCAGTTCGTCAAGGTGCGCGGTGCCGAGCACCTTGGCCGCCAGCACGTCGGCGAACTCGTCGAGGGTCGTGTCCCGCAGCGCGGACAGCTCCATCAGCGCCGCCGCGTGGATCACGGTGCGCACCTCGTGGCCGTCGGCCCGCAACCCGTCGAGCAGACCGGCCACCGCGGCGCGGTCGGCGACGTCGCAGGCAGCCACGGTCACCGTGACGCCACGGGCGCGTAGCCGTTCGGCGTGCTCGGCCATGCCCGGCGTGTCCAGGCCGCGCCGGCCGGTCAGCACCAGGTGCTCGGCGCCGGCGTCGGCCAGCCACTCGGCGATGTGCGGGCCGACCGCCCCGGTGCCGCCTGTGATCAGCACCGTGCCCCGGGCCCGCCACTGGCCGCCAGGACCGGCGGCGGCCAGCGGCGCGCGCACGAGCCGGCGCACGTACACGCCGGACTCGCGGATCGCCAGCTGGTCCTCGACACCGACGCCGGCGAGCACCGCCCGCAACCGGGTGCTGCCGGGCTCGTCTCGTGTCCCGCGCCGGAAATGCGGTGCGTAAGTCGGTGGATCCAGGTTTCTGCTGGCAAGGCGCCGATCCGTCTCTCGTACCGGGTTGTACTTGGGCGGATCGGCAACGCCGCCAGCAGGAAGCTGGGCCGCCGAATTATGTGCCGGATTTCCGGCGCGGGGCACTGGGTGCGCCGGCAGGTCGACCAGCCCGCCCCACTCGCCGGGGTGCTCAAGGGCGGCGACTCTGGCCAGCCCCGCGGTCTGGGCCTGCACCGGGTTGGGCGGCTCGCCGGCCACCGACACCGCGCCGCGGGTCACCGTCCACACCGGAATCCCGGCCTGGAGGTCACCCAACGCCTGCCACAGCAGCACGCTCGCGGCGAGCCCGTCCACCAGTGCCGGGTGCGTCCGGCTCGGTGTCTCGTCCAGCGCCAGCAGCGACAGCACGCCGGTCATCGGCCGGTCGGCCAACGCCGCGCGCAACCGGGCGGCGACGGTGGCTCGGTCCTGCGTGGGGTCGAGCACGAAGGGCACCACGGGCCCGACGTCGGGCACCGGCTCGTCGGCGAGCCCCGGGGTGGTGACGACCAGCCAGGTGCCCCGCGCCGGCACCGGGTCGGTGTCCACCTGGCGCCACTCCACCCGGTACCGCCACGAGTCCGCGGTGCCGGCGGCGGCCCGGCGCCGCCGCCACGACGACAGCGCCGGCAGCAGGTCGGTCAGCGACGTGCCGGCGTCCACGCGCAGGCTGGCCGCCAGCTCGTGCGGGTCGGCGCGCTCGACGACGTTCCAGAACTCCGCGTCGTCGCCGCCGGTCGATGGCGGCGCGTCCAGCCAGTAGCGGGTGCGCTGGAACGGGTAGGTCGGCAGGTCGAGGAACCGGCCGTCGACCGCCAGGCGCACCGGCACGCCCTGGGTCCACGCGGCGGCCGCGGAATGCAGGAACCGGCGCGCACCGCCATCGTCGCGGCGCAGCGTCCCGACGCCGACGGCCTCGGCCACGCTGTCCACCACGCCGGGGGCGAGCACCGCGTGCGGGCTGGCTTCGATGAAGGGGCGGGCGCCGAGCGCGCCGACGACGTCGTGGAACAGCACGGGCTCCCGCAGGTTGCGGTACCAGTAGGTCGCGTCGAGGGTGACCGTGTCGACCGGGCCACCGCTGACCGTGGACCACATGGTGGCGCCCGTGGCGGACCGCGGCTCGATGCCGGCGAGCCCGGCGAGCAGCGGCTCCCGGATCCGCTCCACCACCGGGGAGTGCGACGCGTAGTCCACCGCGATCCGGCGCGCCCACACGCCGTCTCGGTCGCAGGTCGCGACCAAGTCGGCGACGGCATCTGCCGGTCCGGAGACCACCGTGGTGGCCGGCCCGTTGTGCGCGGCGACCCAGACGCTCGGGAAGCGGGTGGTGACCGCCTCGGCCGGCAGCCCGACCGAGGCCATCCCGCCCGTGCCGGCCATCGACTCCGCGACCAGGCGGCTGCGGGTGACGACGACCAGCGCGGCGTCGGCGAGCGAGAGTCCGCCGGCGACCACGGCGGCGGCGACCTCCCCCTGCGAGTGGCCGACCACCACGTCCGGCACCACCCCGACCGACTCCCACACCGCGGCCAGCGACACCATCACCGCCCAGGACGTCGGCTGAACCACGTCCACCCGCGCCAACGCCGCGTCATCGGTCAGCACGTCGACCAGGTTCCATGGCACGAGGCTGGACAGGGCGTCCGCGCACTCCCGCATCCGCGCGGCGAACACCGGCGACTCGTCGAGCAGTTCCTTGGCCATCCCGACCCATTGCGCGCCCTGGCCGGGGAAGACGAACACCGCGCCCCGACTCGCCGCCGCTCGCACCTGCCCGAACACCACGCCCGCGGTCTCGGTGCCATCGACGACGTCGCGCAGCCGATCCCGCAGCCCTTCGACATCCTCGACCAGCAGCACCGCGCGGTGGTCGAACGCGGAGCGCGTGGCGAGCGTGGCGGCCACGTCGACGACGCGCTCGGTGCCGTCCAGGGTCGTGAGCAGCCGGGCGGCGTGGTCCCGCAACGCCCGCGGCGAGCGCGCCGACAGCGGCACCGGCACCGGGGTCGACCCGATGGAGGGTGGCTCGACGCCGGTCGGGTCGGCGCTCGGCCCCTGTTCGAGAACCACGTGCGCGTTGGTGCCGCTGATGCCGAACGCCGACACCGCCGCCCGGCGGGGTCCCTCAGCCGGCCATGGCCGCGACTCGGTCAGCAGTCGTACCGCGCCGTCCGCCCAGTCCACGTTCGACGTCGGCTCGTCCACATGCAGCGTGCGCGGCAGCACCCCGTGCCGCATCGCCTGCACCATCTTGATCACCCCGGCCACCCCCGCCGCCGCCTGCGTGTGCCCGATGTTCGACTTCACCGAACCGAGCCACAACGGCGCCTCCCGGTCCCGGCCGTACGTCGCCAACAGCGCCTCGGCCTCGATCGGGTCACCGAGCCTGGTCCCGGTGCCGTGCGCCTCGACCAGGTCGATGTCCGATGTGGACAGTCCGGCGTCGCGCAGCGCCGCGCGGATCACCCGCTGCTGGGACGGGCCGTTCGGCGCGGTCAACCCGTTCGACGCGCCGTCGGAGTTCATCGCGGAGCCGCGGACCACGGCCAACACCCGGTGCCCGTTGCGCCGCGCGTCGGACAGCCGCTCCAGCACCAGCATCCCGACGCCCTCGGACCATCCGGTGCCGTCCGCCGCCTCGGCGAACGGCTTGCAGCGGCCGTCGGCGGCCAGGCCCTGCTGGCGGGAGAACTCGACGAAGGTGTCCGGAGTGGACATCACGGTGACGCCGCCGGCGAGTGCGTAGTCGCATTCCCCGTCCCGCAACGACTTCGCCGCCAGATGCAACGTCACCAACGACGACGAGCATGCCGTGTCCACGGTCAGCGCCGGGCCCTCGACGCCAAGCGCGTAGGCGACGCGGCCGGCGACCACACTGGAGAGGTTGCCGGTCAACACGAAGCCCGCCACCTCGTCGGGCACCGCGGCGAGCCGGGCGGCGTAGTCGCGGTACATCACCCCGGCGAACACACCGGTCCGCGAACCCTTCAACGCCAACGGATCCAACCCAGCGTGCTCCAACGCCTCCCACGACGACTCCAACAACAACCGCTGCTGCGGATCCATCGCCAACGCCTCACGCGGCGACACCCCGAAAAACTCCGCATCAAACTCCGCCGCCCCATACAGAAACCCACCCGACCGGGTGACGCTGCGCGCGAGCTGGTCGGCGGTCCAGCCGCGGTCGGTCGGGAACGGCGAGATGGCATCGACCTCACCGGTCACGAGTGACCAGAGCTCGTCCGGCGTCTCGGCGCCTCCCGGGTAGCGGCAAGCCATGCCGACGATGGCGACCGGCTCGTCGACAGCCGTCGCGACGCCCGTGCGTTCCAGCGCCTCCGCCGGCGCGGAGGACAGCCGGTCGACCAGGTACGCGGCGACGGCCGCGGGGGTGGGGTGGTCGTAGACCACGGCGGTGGGCAGTCGCAGGCCGGTGGCCTCGCTGAGCCGGTTGCGCAGTGCCACGCCGGTCAGCGAGTCGAAACCGAGATGCTGGAACGCGCGGTCCGGCTCAACGTCGTCGGCGTGGTCGAGGCCGATCGCCGCCGCGGTCTCGGCGCGAACGAACTCCAGCATGCCGGCCGGCGACAGGTCGAGGCTCAGCTCGGCGGTGTCGGCAGCAGGCCGGGTCCGTGGGTCGACCAGGCCGCGCAACAACGCCGGTACCTCGGCGGCGGCCGACCCGTCGAGGTCGAGCCGGACCGGCACGGTGAGCGCCGAGTCGGCCCCGACGCCGAGGTCGAACAACCGGGTGCCGTCCGCTTCGGACAGCGCGAGCATCCCGCCGCGCGCCATCCTGGCGACGTGCTCGTCGGCGAGGTGGCCGGTCAGGTCGCCGCGCGACTCCCACAGCCCCCACGCCAGCGACGTGGCCGGGAGGCCATGCTCGCGCCGGTGGCGGGCAAGCCCGTCCAGGAAGCCGTTCGCCGCCGCGTAGTTG
This sequence comes from uncultured Actinomycetota bacterium, assembly GCA_963825445.1. Lineage (GTDB taxonomy): Bacteria > Actinomycetota > Actinomycetes > Mycobacteriales > Pseudonocardiaceae > Actinophytocola. The sequence continues at coordinate 136,675 of CAWGTM010000009.1, read as the reverse complement.
GCCTGGCCAGCCGCACCGAGCAGGCCGTTGACCGAGGAGAAGAGCACGAACGCCCGCAGCTCGCCGGCCAGCTCGTGCAGATGCCAGGCCGCGTCCACCTTGGGGCGCAGCACGGCCGCCAACCGCTCGGGGTCCATCCGCTCGACCACGCCGTCGTCGAGTACCCCGGCTGCGTGCACCACGACGGTCACCGGGTGCTCGGCAAGCAGGGCGGCCACCTGGTCGCGGTCGGCGACGTCGCAGCTGACCACGGTCGCGGTGGCACCCTCGGCGGCCAGGTCCTCGACCAGCTCCGCGCCTCCGCCGCGACGGCCGACCAGCACGAGCCGCCGCACGCCGTGCGTGGCGACCAGGTGTCTGGCCAGCGCCGCGCCGAGGGCACCGAGCCCACCGGTGATCAGCACCGTGTCCTCGGCGCCGAGCTCGACCGGGCGCGCCGAGGTGCGTGCCAGGCGGGGCACCCGCACCTCGTCGCCGCGGACGGCCACCCAGGGTTCGCCGGTCGCCACCGCGGCGTCGAGCAGCTGCCGCGAGCGCGGGTCGTCGTCCAGCTCGGCGAGCACGAACCGGTTCGGGTGCTCGGTCTGCGCCGAGCGCACCAGCCCGCCGACCGCGGCGCCGGGCAGGTCCGGCCGGGTCGCGAACACGAGTCGACCCGGTCGGTCCCGCGCCAGCCAGCTCTGGACCACGGTCAGCGCGTCCCGCACCGCGGCGTGGGTGGCCGCCACCGGGTCGTCGCCGGTCGCGGTCACGTCGTACACCTCGTGCTCGACGGGCTCGCCGGCGTGCTGCGCGACCTCTCGCCATTGCAGACCGAACAGCGCCTCGTGGGTGGCCAGCCGCTCGCCGGCGGGACGCAACGTCAGAGACTCGATCGACAGCACCGGGCGACCCCTGGCGTCGCTCACTTCGACGGCCACGGTGTCGGTGCCGACCGGGGTGATCCTGGCGCGCACCGCGGTCGCGTCCGTGGCGTGCACCGTGATCCCGGCGAACGCGAACGGCACCACGGGCCACTGCGCCTCGGCGGGCAGCGCCGCGTGCAGCACCGCGTCGAGCAGCACGGGGTTGACGCGGAACCGACCGGGTATCGGCTCCGGCAGCGCCGCCTCGGCGTAGCGGTCCTCGCCGGCTCGCCGCAGTGCCCGCAACCCCCGGAACCGCGGCCCGTACCGGTAACCCTGCCTGGCGAGCGCGGCGTAGTGCGCCACCACGTCGACTGGTTCGGTGTCCTCGGGTGGCGTCCAGGTGGTTGCCGGCGTCCCGGTGGTCGCGAGCGTGCCGGTCGCGTGTTTGACCCAGTCCCGCGCATCGGTTCTCGAGTGCACCGCGAGCTCGTCGCCGATGACCACGACGCGGACCTCCACCCGGTCCCGCTCGTCGAACTCGACCGGCGCGTGCAGCACCAGCTCGGCCACCCCGGGCCGGCCGACGTGGTCGGCGGCCCGTAGCGCCATGTCCACGATGGCGGTGCCGGGCAGCAGCACCGCGTCGAGCACGACGTGGTCGGCGAGCCACGGATGGGAGCGCCGCGACAGCGTTCCGGACAGCACCGCACCGTCCGCGGTGTCCACCGTGGTGTCGAGCAGTGGTCGGGTGTCGTCGAGCCAGTAGCGCTGGCGCTGGAAGGCGTAGGTCGGCAGGTCGACTCGCCGGCCGGTGAACAGCGCGGACCAGTCCACGTCGAGGCCGGTGGCGTACAACCGCGCCGCGGCGACCCCGAACGCCGCCAGGCCGTCCCCAGCCAGGCCGTCCGCATCGTCAGGCGGTCCGGTCACCACGACGACATCATCGGCGGCGGTGTCCTCGACGATCGCGGTGACGATCGCCGCCAGCACCGGCCGCGCACCGACCTCGACGACGGTGCGGTGACCGTCGGCGAGCAGGGCGCGCACGGCGGCGGCGAAGTCGACGGTGTGCGCCAGGTTGCGGTACCAGTAGTCGGCGTCCAACTCGGCGCCGTCGAGTCGCCCCCCGGTGACCGTCGAGTAGAACGGTATGTCCGATGTGGACGAACTGAGGCCGGCCAACCGGGCGGTGAGCAGCGGCCCGATCGGTGCCACGTGGGCGGAGTGCGGCGCGTGGTCCACGAGGAGGCGGCTGCCGGACGCGACCTCGGTGAGCAGCTCGTCGAGCGCCGCGGCGTCTCCCGCCACGACCGTCGAGCGCGGGTCGTCGATGGCGGCGATGGACAGCCGCCCGTCCCAGCGCTGGATCCTCGTCCGCGCCTGTTCCTCGGTCAACGGCAGCCGGGCCATGCCGCCGGGCCCGCCGCGCTTGACCAGCTCGGCGAGTGCGCGGCCGCGCAGCACCACCACCCGCGCCGCGTCGGCGAGCGAGAGCGCACCGGCGACGCACGCGGCGGCGATCTCGCCCTGACCGTGCCCGACGACCGCCGCCGGCCGCACCCCGGCGGTCCGCCACAGCTCCGCGAGCGAAACCGTGACCGCGAACAGAACGGGCTGTAACACCTCGACGCGGTCGAGTGCGGCGGGGTCGGTCAGCGCCGCCAGCGGTGACCAGCCGGCGATCGACTCGACCGCCTCCGCGCACTCGCGCAGCCGACGCGCGAACACCGGCGCCGTGTCCAGCAACGCGGTCACGCTGTCGACCCACCGCTCGCCGAGGTCGCCGGGGAAAACGAACACCACGTCGCCGCCGCCACCGGCCCGCCCGGTGACCAGTCCAGGGTCCGGCCGCCCGGCGGCGAGCCCGGCGAGCTGGTCGAGCGCGCCGGCGCGGTCCGGTGCGCACACCGCCGCCCGGTGCTCCAACGCGGCGCGGGTGGTGGCGAGTGACCAGCCGACGTCGCCGAGCGCCAGGTGCTGGCGGTCCGTGAGGTGGGTGTGCAGCCGGGCAGCCGCGGCGCGCAACGCGGCGGGGGTGTGGCCGGACACCAGCAGCGGCATGACCGGCCCGGCGCCGGACGGCGCGTCGGACGACTGCGGAACCTGCTCGACGATCACGTGCGCGTTGGTGCCGCTGACGCCGAACGAGGACACCCCGGCCCGCCGCGGCCGGTCGAGGTCCGGCCACGGGGTGTTCTCGGTCAACAGGGACACCGCGCCGGCCGACCAGTCCACATGCGACGACGGCGCGTCCACGTGCAGCGTGCGCGGCAACACGCCGTGCCGCATCGCCATGATCATCTTGATCACGCCGGCAACGCCGGCGGCGGCCTGCGTGTGGCCGACGTTGGATTTGAGCGAGCCGAGCAACAGCGGCGTCTCGCGGTCACGCCCGTAGGTGGCCAGCAGCGCGGTCGCCTCGATGGGGTCGCCGAGCGTGGTGCCGGTGCCGTGCGCCTCCACCGCATCGACGTCCGAAGTGGACAATGCCGCGTCGCGGAGCGCGGCTCGGATCACCCGTTGCTGGGCCAATCCGTTGGGCGCGGTCAGACCGTTGGAGGCGCCGTCGGAGTTGATCGCCGACCCGCGCAGGACGCCGAGCACGGGGTGCCCGTTACGGCGCGCGACCGACAGTCGCTCCAGCACCAGCACCCCGGCGCCCTCGGCCCAGCCGGTGCCGTCCGCGGCGTCGGCGAAGGCCTTGCAGCGCCCGTCCGAGGCGAGCCCGCTCTGCCTGGCGAACTCGACGAACATGCCAGGTGTGGCGTGCACGCTGACTCCGCCGGCCAGCGCGAGACCGCACTCGCCGCGGCGCAGTGACTGGCTGGCCAGGTGCAGGGCCACGAGCGACGATGAGCAGGCGGTGTCCACCGTCGCGGCCGGTCCCTCCAGGCCGAGCACGTAGGCGACCCGGCCGGAGATGATGCTCGGCGTGGTGCCGGTGAGCACGTGACCGCCGGCCTCTGACGGGTCTGCCAACCGCGGCCCGTACTCGCCGGCGGTCGCGCCGACGAACACGCCGGTGCGGCTGCCACGCAGCGAGGTCGGGTCGATGCCGGCCCGTTCCAGCGCCTCCCACGACGTCTCGAGCAGCAACCTCTGCTGCGGGTCCATGGCAAGCGCCTCGCGGCGGCTGATCCCGAACAGCTCGGGGTCGAAGTCGGTCGCGCCGTCGATGAAGCCACCGGCCGATGGCGCTTCGTCGGCGGTGAGCCAGCCGCGGTCGGTCGGGAATGGCGTGATCGCGTCCCGGCCCTCGGCGACCAGCTCCCACAGTTGTTCCGGCGAGCCGACCCCGCCGGGCAGCCGACAGCCGATCCCGACGACCGCGATCGGCTCGTCCGCGCCCGTCTCGGCCCCCGCCGCCGCGTCTGGCGACTCGGCAGCGGCGGCGACCTGCTCGTCGGCGCCGGCTCGGTCCGCGCTTCCCCGCAACCGGACCGAGAGGTGCTCGGCGAGCGCGGCTGGGGTCGGGTGGTCGAAGAGCAGGGTGGTGTCGAGGTCGAGCCCGGTGCTGGCCGCCAGTCGGGTCCGCAGTTCGACGGTCAGGTACGAGTCGAAACCAAGCTCCTTGAACGGCACCGTCGTCGCTGCCGGGTCCAATGTGGACTGGCCGAGCGCGACGGCGACCTCGGCGTGCACCAGACCGGTCACGTCGGCGGCGGCGAGGTCCGCCTCGCGTGGCGCCGCGGCTGGCACGTCGTCGTGCCAGTACCGCTGGCGCTGGAAGACGTAGGTCGGCAGGCCGACCCGCCGCCCGTGGGGCAGCACCGCGCGCCAGTCCGGGCCGTGGCCGTTGGCGTCCAGTTCGGCGACCGCGGCGAGCAGGGTGCGGTCGTCGTCGCGGTCGGCACGCAGGGTGGCCAGCACCGCGACGCCGGGCGCGCACTCCCGCGCCATCGGGGTGAGCGTGGTGTCCGGGCCTACCTCGAGCATGGTGCGCACGCCGTGCGCGGCCAGGGTCGCGACGCCGTCGGCGAACCGGACGGTCTGCCGCACGTTGCGCACCCAGTACTCGGCGTGGCCCATGTCCGCACCGACATCGCGACCGGTGACCGTGGAGACGACCGGGATGCGCGGGGGATGGAAGGTCAGCCGCTCGGCGACGGCACGGAACGGCGCCAGCGCCGGGTCCATGAGCGGGGAGTGCGCGGCGATGCTGACGCGCAGCCGGCGCGTTCGCCGGCCAAGCGCGGTGAAGTGCGCGGCGAACGCGGTCACCGCGGCGTCCGTGCCGGACACGACGACGGCCGCGGGGCCGTTGACCGCGGCGAGCGCGGCACCTTCGGTGAGCACGGCCGCCGCCTCGGCCTCGGTTGCCTCGACGGCGACCATCGTCCCGCCCGACGGCAGCGCGCCCATCAGTTGTCCGCGAGCGGTGACCAGCGTGGCGGCGTCGGCCAGGCCGAGCACGCCGGCGACGTGTGCGGCGGCCAGTTCACCGAAGGAGTGGCCGAGCAGGTGATCCGGCCGGATCCCCCACGCCTCGAGCTGGCGAAACAGCGCCACCTCGATCGCGAACAGCGCCGGCTGGGTGTTCTCGGTCCGGTCCAGGTCGGCGCCGGCGTCGCCGAAAACGGCGTCCCGGACCGAACCGTCCAGCTGGGCGAAGACCTCGTCGATAGCGGCGGTGAACTCCGGCAACCGGCCGTACAGCCGCCGGCCCATTCCGGGCCGCTGGCCGCCCTGGCCGGGGAACAGCAGCGCGAGGCCACCACCACCGGCCCGGCCGCGCCGGGCGCCGACCACCGAAACCGACGGGGTGCCGGCGGACAGCGCGGCCAGCCCGTCGAGCAGCTCAGCGCGTCCGTCGGCGAGCACGGCGGCGCGATGGGCGAGCCGGGTCCTGGTGGTTGCCGCCGACCATGCGACGTCCACAGTGGACAAGTCGGGGTTCGCGGTCAGGTGTGCGTGCAGCGCACCGGCCTGCGCCCGCAGGGCGGTCTCGGTGTGCCCGGACAACGACACCGCGACCAGCGACTCCTGGTCGACGGTCGGCCGCGCCGCCTCGACCGGCCCCGGCTCGGCGGTGGCCAGTACGACGTGGCAGTTGGTGCCGCCCATGCCGAACGCGCTCACGCCGGCGGTCAGTGGACCGGCGGGCAGCGCTCTGGTCGCCGTGTTGACCGCGAGGCCCAGCTCGGCCAGCGGGATGTCCGGGTTTGGCGTGTCGAAGTGCAGGCTCGCCGCCAGTGCCCGGTGGTGCAGACACAGCACCGCCTTGAGCAGGCCCGTGATGCCGGCGGCGCCCTCGAGGTGGCCGACGTTGGTCTTGACCGAGCCGACCAGCAGCGGGTGCTCCGCCGACCGGTCCGCGCCGAGCACCGAACCGAGCGCCGCCGCCTCTATGGGGTCACCGGCCTGTGTGGCCGCACCGTGCAGCTCGACGAAGCTGACACCGGCCGGGTCCACACCGGACTCGGCATAGGCACTGGCGAGGACCGCTCGCTGCGCGTCGACACTCGGCGCGGTCAGCGTGTCGCCGCCGCCGTCGTTGTTGACCGCGCTGCCGCGCAACAAGCACAGCACCTCGTCGCCGTCGCGCTCCGCGTCGGCGAGCCGCTTGAGGAGCACGAACCCGCCGCCCTCGCCGCGCACGTAGCCGTTGGCGCGGGCGTCGAACGCCCGGCAGCGGCCGTCCGGCGACAGCGCGCCGAGCTGCTCCATCGCCCGGAACCCGTCCGGTGCCAGGTTCAGCTGCACACCGCCGGCGAGCGCCATGTCGCACTCGCCGCGGCGCAGGCTCTCCCCCGCCAGGTGCACGGCGACGAGCGAGGAGGACTGGGCCGAGTCGATGGACATGCTCGGTCCGGTCAGGCCGAGCAGATAGGACACCCGGTTGGCGATGACGCCGCGGCTCAGCGCCGTCGCGGTGTGCGGACCGGTGGCCGGTCGTAATCGCGCGTAGTCGTCCGCGATGGCGCCGACGAACACGCCGGTGGGTCCACCCGGGACGATGCCGGCACGCTCCAGCGCCTCCCAGGCCAACTCGAGCGCGAGCCGCTGCTGGGGGTCCATCGCCGCGGCTTCCCGCGGCGATATCGCGAAGAACGCCGGGTCGAACTCGTCCACGGCGGTCAGGAAACCGGCCCTGCCCCTGGTCAGGCCCGACCGGTCCGGCGGCGGCGCCGACGTCACGTCGATGCCGCTCGCCAACAGCTCCCACAGCTCGGCCGGGTCCGCCGCGCCGGGCAGTCGGCACGCCATCCCGATCACGGCGATGGCGTCGGCCGACCGGCCAGCCCTGATGTCGACCATCACTCCCCCTGGATGCTCGTCGAGGACTCAGCGGTCCCGTACGGTCACCGGCAACTCCGCCACGCCCCGGATGGTGATGCTCTCCCCGGCGCGCACGGCGTCCGGGACGAGCCGCAGGTCGTGCTTGACCAGCTCGCCGACCACGACATTGGTGACCATCCTGGCCAGGGGCGCACCAACGCAGAAATGAATTCCGCCGCCGAAGCCGAGGTTGCGGCCGGAGCGGGACAGGTCGAGTTCGTCCGCGTTCTCGTAGGCCGCCGGGTCGTGGTGGGCCGCGCCGAGCATCAGCAGAACCGTTTCACCCTTGGCGATCGGCTGACCGCCCAGCTCGGTGTCCTCCAAGGCCACCCGGCCGACCAGCTGCGTCGGCCCGTCGTAGCGCAGCAGCTCCTCGATCGCGTCGTCGAGCCGGTCGGGGTTGGCGCGCAGCCAGTCGAGCTGCTCGGGGTTGCGCAGCAGGGCCAGCATCCCGTTGCCGATCAGGTTCTCCGTCGTCACATAGCCGGCCGACAACAGCAGCGTGCAGGTGACACACAGCTCGGCCATGGTCAGCTTGTCGCCGGCCTCCTCGACGAGGACGAGTTCGCTGACCAGGTCGGCGCGCGGCTCGACGCGCCGCTTCTCGGCCAGCTCACCGAAGTAGGTGATGAGCTCCTGCCGCCCGCTGTCCCGGCGGGCGATCTGCTCCGGGGTGAGGAACACCGCGAGGTCGAGGCCGCGCCCGATGTCCGCGCACAGCGACTGGAACCGCGGAACGTCCTCGTCGGCCACGCCGAGCAGCGCGCCGAGCACGATTGCCGGGATCGGTCGGGCGATCGTCGACATCAGGTCGATCGGACCGTCGCCCGCCTCGGCGCGCGCCTTCGCGAGCAGGTCGGCCACCAGGCTCTTGGTCTGCTCGAGCAACGTCCTGACCCGCGCCGGGGTGAACGCCTTGTTGACCAGCTTGCGAAGGCGCGTGTGGTCCGGCGGGTCCAGGAAGATGAACGGGCGTACCTGGGTGCCGTCGGGGTTGGTGGTGAAGCGCGTCGTGGTCGTGGTGTCCTCGTCGGGCGCACTGTCGCCCCAGCCGAACGCGGCGTCACGCAGTACCGACGCGCACAGGTCATAGTGGGTCACCACCCACAACCCGAGCTGACTGCGCACCACCCCACCGAGCTCTCGCGCCTGGCGATACGCCGCGTGGGGATTCGCGCGGTACTCCGGGGTGGTCGGGTCGAACGTCAGCATCGCCCTGGCCACGTCCGCCGACGATGGCGCCGCTGCCTCTGTCATGGGATGACTCTCTTCCTCATCGTGTGGTGGGACCACCAGTCCGGTCGCGACCAGCGGTACGGCGCAGGCTTCCCGGGACGACCTCGTCCGCTTCGCTCGCCGGCCAGAGGCACCGGTCCGCCGGTCATGCCCGTTCTTCGGTCAGCTCCCGTGCCGGCGTGAACTCGACGGGCAGCTGCGTGATCACCGTGTGCTTGTTGGTCGCCGCCCACTCCGGGTCGCCGACCGCGGTGAACTCCGCGACGCGGTCCAGGAGCTCGTTCAACAGCACCCGCATCTCCAGGCGCGCCAACTGCGGGCCGAGGCAGGAGTGGATGCCGTGACCGAACGCCAGGTGCGGGTTGGGGTCGCGGCGGATGTCGAACGTGTCGGGGTCGGTGAAGACCGACTCGTCGCGGTTCCCCGAGGCCCACCACAGAGTGACCTTCTGGCCGGCCTCGATCTCGGTGTCGCGGAACACGATGTCCTCCGTGGCCGTCCGCCGGTTGTACGGCGTCGGCGAGGACCAGCGCAGCATCTCCTCGACCGCGCCGTTCACGAGGGAGCGGTCCGCGCGCAGCCGCGCCCACTGGTCGGGATGCTGTGTCATGGCGTGGAGACCGATCGCCATCGCGTTACGCGCCGGCTCGCTGCCGGCAGCGATCACCAGGCAGAAGAAAGCGGCCCGCTCGTACTCGGAGAGAGGCCCCTCGGTCTCGTGGTCGGCGAGGTCCTGCCGCGACACGATCGACATCAGGTCGTCGGTCGGCTCGGTCGCGCGCTTGAGGGCGATGAGCTCCTGGCTGTACTCGTACAGGGCGTAAATCGTCTTTGCGGCCACGTCGTCATGGTCACCGGACGCGCGGTTGTCCAGTCCGGCGATCGTCTGCGCCCAGTCCACCAGTCGCGGCCAGTCCCGCTCCGGCGCGCCGAGCAGCAGCGCCATCGTCTGGATCGCGAACGGCGCGGTCAGTTCCGGCTGCAGGTCCACCCGCCCCTTGGCGACGGCCCCATCGACGAACTCGCGCGCCATCGCCCGAATTCGTGGCAGTTGCGCGTCCAGCACGGACTTCGCGAGCCCCGGTGAGACCAGGTCGCGCAGCAGCCGGTGCCGCGGGTCGTCGAGCATGTTGAGCAGGACGCCGGCGTGCACTCCGGTTTCCAGGTCGTCGATGTGCGTGCCACCACCAGCCCGACCGCCGCCGCCCTTCGAGGACAGCGTCGACAGCTCGGCCGCCGCCACGAGGTCCGCGTGCCGGCTGATCACCCAGAAGCCCTCGCCGTCCTTGGTGTGCACGCCGGGGTGCCACAGCACCGGCGCCGCATGCCGGAGCCGCGCGAAGACGTCGTAGGGAAACCCGGTGCGGAAGGCGCTCTGGTCGGTCAGGGCGAATCCGTCGAGAACTCCGGGAAGACCGGTTTCGGACATCGGTGTACTTCTCCTCTTCGAACTATTGGCAATCCCCTGTGCCGCAGGAGAAGTCGCCCGACGACGCGACGTACCCCAGTGCCCGGAGACACGACGGTCACCACGCGCGACGATTTATTCAGCGGACCGGCCGACGTGACGTCGACCGCCATTCCTCACGCTGAGTGTTGCTTCGACCACACACGTTGAGTGTTTCCCTGACCACACAAGGAATCCCCCATACTTGCCCCCAAGTGTTCGAGTCCTCTCCTCCCCGACAGTAGCACCGCCGGAGTTGTGCGCAGGCGTCTTCGAGACAAGCGCGAGGGGTCCTCGACGAGGCGCTCCATCCAATCAGGAATCGGCCACGCGGCTCCGGCGGAAACCGATGACGCGGCGTGAATTTGTTGATATTGGCCACAAGTGGGCGCCGCGTGGCGTACCGTCGCGGACAAATTCCGACGAGGGGATGCCCATGCCTGCCACCACGCCGCCCGGCCCGTCGGGGCTCGAGTCGCTCAAGCTCACGCGAGGTTTCCAGCAGGATCCCATCGCGGTGTTCCGCGACCTCGCGGCGACCTACGGCGAGGTCGTGCGGTTCAACCTCGGCGGGCAGACGGTGTACTTCCTGTCCGGTGCCGAGACCGCCGCGCACGTGCTGGTCTCGAAGCAGGAGAACTACGTGCGGGTCAACTATCCCTCGGTCGATGACATGATCGGGGTCGCGCTGTTCACCGCGAGCGGGGAGACGTGGGCCCGCAGCCGGTCGCTCGCGCAACCGATGTTCGCGGCACGAAAACTCCCGAACTACGCCGACCAGTTGGTGCAGGTCGCCGCGCGGACAGCGGACACGTGGGCCGGCGGGTCGCTGCCCCGCGAGATCGGCATGGTGTCCGCCATGCGGGAGATGGCGCTCGACGGGGTTTCGCGCGCGCTGTTCGGCCCGGACACGAGCGGCCACATGGCCGCGATGACCGCGGCCATCAGGACGTCGGAGACGGTGACGGGCAAGGTGCTGCGGTCGCCGCTGGTGCTGGTCCTCAACCAGCTGCCCGGTGTCGGTCCGGACAGGGCGTGGCGGATGCAGTTCCGCCGCCGGGCGAAGGTGCAAGGCGCCGCCCGCGAGTTCGACCGCATCATCGACGAGATCCGCGCCAAGCGAGAGGCTGAGCAGGACCCCGGCAAGGACCTGCTCGGCCAGTTGCTCGCCAGCCGTGACGAGACGACCGGTGCGCCCCTGTCCCGCAAGGAGATTCGCGACGAGGCCACCGGTTACCTGTTCGCCGCACAGGACACGACGGGCCTGACGTTGTCGTGGCTGTGGTATCGGCTGGCGGCCCATCCCGAGGCAAGGGAGAAGCTGGAGGCCGAGGTCGACGAGGTGCTCGGCGACCGGATGCCGACCGCGGCCGACGCGGACCGTCTGCAGTGGACCCGGGCGTGCGTCAGCGAGACGCTGCGCATGCACCCGGTGGTGTGGGCGCTCGACCGCACGGCGATGGCTGACGACGAGGTGCAGGGCTACCGGATTCCGGCGGGCTCCCGCGTGATGGTGATCCCTCCGGTGAACCACTGGGACACGAAGTGGTGGCCGGAGCCGGACCGCTTCGACCCGTCGCGGTTCATGCCCGGCAACGACAAGGGCCGACCGCGGACGGCGTACCTGCCGTTCGGGGGTGGCCGACGGATCTGCATCGGGATGAGCTTCGCGATGATGGAGATCACTATGGCGACGGCCGTCCTGGCTCGTCGGTTCCGGGTGGACCTGTTGCCGGGTGCCGAGGTGGGAACGCATATCGGCGTCGTCATGGCCCCGGAGGGCGAGCTGCCGATGAAGATCTCGGCCCGGTAGACGGCCCCGAGCAGTCGGCGCTCAGGTCTGGTCGCGCCATCTGGAAGATGCCCTCTGGCCTGGGAAATGGAACCCTCAACAAGTCCCATTTTCCCAGTTCAGAGGGCATCTCCTCGTCTAAGACACGTTCCCACCCAGCACGTCAGCGGTCGACGCCGCCCATCACCGGGTCGATGGAGGCCAGCCCGGCGATCGCATCCGCGAGCAGCCCGCCCTCGGCCATGGCCGGCAGCGACTGAAGGTTGACGAAACTGGGGTCGCGCACGTGGACGCGCATCGGCCTCGTGCCGCCGTCGGACACGACGTGGTAGCCGAGCTCGCCGCGCGGCGACTCGATCGGCACGTACACCTGCCCCGCCGGCACGTGGAACCCCTCCGTCACCAGCTTGAAGTGGTGGATGAGCGCTTCCATGGACTGGCCCATGATCTTGCGGACGTGTTCGTGGGAGTTGCCCATGCCGTCCGAGCCGATGCTCAGCTGAGCGGGCCAGGCGACCTTGCGGTCCTCGACCATGACGGGGCCGGGCTCCTTCAACCGCTTCGCGCACTGCTTGATGATGCGCAGCGACTGCCACATCTCCTCGACCCGCAGCAGGTAGCGGTCGAACGCGTCGGCGTGGGTGGAGGTCGGCACCTCGAAGTCGTAGGTCTCGTAGCCGCACTGCGGTTCGAGCTTGCGCAGGTCCCACGCGAGGCCGGCCGACCGCAGGACCGGGCCGGTGACGCCCAGCGCCAGGCACGCGTCCAACGGCAGGTAGCCGATGCCCTTGAGCCGGTTGCGCCAGATCGGCTGGCCGGTCAGCAGCTTGTCGAGGTCGGGAAGCCGCTTGTCCATCACCTGCAGGAACTGGGTGATGTGCTGGATCGCGTCATCCGGCATGTCCTGCGCGACACCGCCCGGCCTGATGAACGCGTGGTTCATCCGCAGCCCGGTCAGGTGCTCGAGCAGGTGCAGCACCTCCTCGCGCTCGCGCATGCCGATGGTCATCCCGGTCATCGCGCCGAGCTCCATGCCACCGGCGCCGATGGAGACCAGGTGCGAGCCGATGCGGCTGAGTTCCATCAGCAGGACGCGGATGACCTGGGCACGCGGCGGCGCCTCGATGCCGAGCAGCTTCTCCACCGCCAGGCAGTACGCGGTCTCGTTGTGCAGCGGGGAGAGGTAGTCCATGCGCGTCACGAAGGTGACACCCTGGGTCCAGTTGCGGTACTCGAGGTTCTTCTCGATGCCCGTGTGCAGGTAGCCGATGACGAGGCGGCACTGCGTCACCGTCTCACCCTCGAGCTCCATGACCATCCGCAGCACGCCGTGCGACGACGGGTGGATCGGCCCGATGTTGATCACGATGCGGCCGTCGTCGAGATGCTCCGCGTCGGCGAAGTCCTCCCAGTCGGCGACGGTGTGCACCTGTCCCTCGGTGGTCATCCGGGCGGGCGCGTAGTCCGCCCCGGCTCCCGGCGTCTCCGCCTGGTCCACGACCTCCGCGATCTTTTCACCCATACCGCGATGGTAACCAACCCGCGGCGGCGGCCCGACGACGCCCAGCCAGGCAGGTCCTGGCTGGCTTTCGTGCGGTGAACGACGCTTTGGGTGCGCTCAACGCACCGAACGTTACGTTTCCGCTGGTCATCGCACTGAGGCCAGGCATCGAGGTTGTCAGGGGCGGCGTGTGCTGGCGCCTCGCAGCGCGCGCGGCGGAGGCTGAGGATGCTCTGCAGGGTGCCTTGGTGTGCGGTGACGCCGAGGGCTCGGCCGGCGCGGCGGAATGCGACCGTCCCTGACGCTGAGAAACATCACCAAGAGATTCTTTCTGGAATATCCGGGCGTGCGGGTGGTCTGTCTTTTGAGGGAAGAGGTATGGGGGACGTAGGGGCACGGCTGACGATTTACCCGCGCGGCTGACCGGCTGCTAGCCGGCCTCGTTGTCCGCACGCGCCAACAGCAACACCGGCATCTGGAGATGTCGGCCGCGAAATGCGAACTGCCGGACACCGCGCCGTACCCGCACCTCAGCCCCCCTCAAAATCCTGCATTATCCGCAGCCTCAGCCTCACCAGCACTGATCCGGCAAAGCCGGAGCACGACCGCAAGCACAAATCTGTTTGCGGTGCGGCAGAGGGTTACTCCATCCCGGCCCAGCGGGACGCCTGCTGCTTCAAGGCCGACCAGTTGAGTGCTGTCGTACAGCACGAGTACGTGAATGCGGGCGAGTCAGCCCGGTCGGCGGACTGTACGCGTCGAACGGGTCGAGGACGGCGTCGTCGACCTGTACCGCCGCTCCACCTCCCACCGGCCCACGCCGAGGTGGCCCAGACCGGCACGACCGCCGTTGAAGAGACACTGGAGCACGCCTTGGTGGCCGCCAGTCACTGACCGAGCCGTTCGCCCGCCCTGGATGGAGCAGCGCAGCAGGTTCAGGCCAGTCAGTCGAGCCGTCGCCCGGCCAGCGCTCAGTCACCTGGGCCGGACGACGGTCCAGCCGGTTCTCAGCTGGGTCAGGCACCAACCGCACCGTGGGGGGCTTGGGGGGCTCGGCCCCCCAAGATGGCGACGGCCGACCCGGCGAAGTTGCGAAGCAACTGAGCAGGGTCGGCCCTAGGCCGTGGAGCTGCGGGGAATCGAACCCCGGACCTCCTCGATGCGAACGAGGCGCGCTACCAACTGCGCTACAGCCCCCTGGTTGTGCTGCGCGAGCATAACAGCCCGCTACTCACCTACCGCACGCCGGTAGGGCAAGTTGCTCGGCTCGTCGAGTTCGTCGAAGGCGGGGTCCTCGTCGTCGACGTCCACGACCACCGCGCCGTGGCGGCTGATCGCCTGTGACGGGCGATTGGGGCCGTCGGCGACCCGCTCGCGGCGGGTGGGCTCCTCGGGCTCGTAGACCTCGTCTACGTAGGTCTCCTCGTACTCCTCGTACGCGACCTCTTCCTCGACCTGGTGCTCCACGTAGCGCGGGCGAGCGCGTCGGACGCGGTTCATGCGGGCGAGGCGGCGTTCGCGGATCTCGGTCTCGATGCGGACCTGGCGGCGTAGGTACCCGAGGTAGCTGACGAGGGCGAGGTCGAGCGCGCCGTGGCCCCACCAGAGCTGGGGGAAGGCGACGGCGGCGGTGACGGCGGTGACGATCGCGCCGATGATCATGGCCAGCACGACTCGCTGGCGGTAGGCGTACTTGGCGCGCGCGATCACCGCGGCGGCTTCTGGGTCGAAGCCGCCGCGGCCCGGGCGGTAGCGCCTGGCGTCGTCGTAGTAGGTCATGTCGGGGGCCAGTTCGGCAGAGTCGTCCTCATCCGCGGCATCCTCCGAGGGCTCGTCGGTGGCGTCCTCAGCCAATTCTCCACCGAAATCCTCGTCGAGTGCGTCAGCGTCGTGCATGTCGGCCTCCTCGGCGGTGTCTCCGCCGGCCTCACTGCCCCCGCTTCGGACCACTCTGGCTGCCAGCTCCGAATCCGCGGGCTTCGTGACCTCCTGGCGTTTCCGCACGATCATCGGCACGAGGACGACGAGCCATGCGACTACCAGCGCGACCACGACAAGCGAACTAGGCATGCCTCGACACCTCCCCCGGTGACGACTTCGTGACGATTTCCTGCGGCGACTCGACGCCACGTTAGTCACAACAGTCACACCAGTGTCGGAGGCGCGCCGAAGATCCGAAGGACTTACGGGTGTTGCGCGCGACCTTCGGCGATCAGTCCGGCGACCAGTCCATTCGGAACGTCCTCTGTGGTCAGTGCGAAACACAGGTGGTCGCGCCAGCTTCCGGCGACGTCGAGATACCTGCGGAACAAGCCTTCCTCGCGAAACCCGAGCTTGCCGAGCACCCGCAGGCTTGCCGTGTTCTCCGGTCGCACGGTCGCTTCGAGACGGTGTAGTCCGGCCGCTGCGAACGAATGCTCGACCACGAGTGCGACGGCCGCGGTGGCGACGCCGCCGCCCGCGACGTGCGTGCCCACCCAGTACCCCACCCACGCCGAGCAGAGCGAGCCGCGGACCACGTTCCCGACGGTGACCTGCCCGGCGAGTTCACCGTCGACCGTGATCACGAACGGCAGTGACATGCCGCGCCTGCCGAGGCCGCGCAACGTTGACCACTGCCCGGGCCAGGCGAGCGCGGCGTTGTTGTTGTCCCAGTTTCCGGGCGCCGTCGGTTCCCAGCGTTCGAGATACCGGCGGTCCCGACGGCGAACCCGGCTCCACGCGGTGGCGTCCCACAGCCGCGGCGCGCGCACCTCGACCAGACCGGCGGGGACTCGCAACGGGCCGAGGCGAACGGGCCAACCGGGATGCCTGCCCATGGGTGACTGCGCGGGATGCCTGGCCGAACCGGCCATGCCTTCACCCACGCTGGGCAAGAAAGCTCACCTGTACTTCCTCGCCGACGACGATCTCGGTGGTCTCGTCGTCCACCAGGATCAGGCAGTTGGCCTCGGCGAGAGAGGCGAGCAGGTGCGCACCGGACATGCCGAGCGGCTGCGCCAGGTACTCGCCGTTGGACTCGTCGCGCAGCAGTTGGCCGCGCAGGTATCCCTTGCGCCCCTTCACCGACACGATCGGCGAGAGCAGGCGGGCGGTGATCTGGCGGCGATGCGGGTTGCGCTTGCCCTGCGCGGCACGGATGAGTGGTCGAACCATGACCTCGAAGACGACCAGCGCACTCATCGGGTTGCTCGGCAGCAGGAATGTCGGCACGGCGTCCGGGCCGAGCCGGCCGAAGCCCTGCACGGATCCCGGGTGCATGGCGACCCTGGTCATGTCGATGTCGCCGAGCTCGGCGAGTGCCGAGCGGATCTCCTCGGCCACCTCGCCACCGACGCCACCGGCGATCACCACGATCTCGCTCAGCAGCAGCCGGCCCTCGATGATCTCGCGCAGCCGGTGGGTGTCGCTCGGCACGACGCCGACGCGGTTGACCTCGGCGCCGGCGTCCCGCGCGGCGGCGGCCAGCGAGTAGGAGTTGACGTCGTAGACCTGTCCCTGGCCGGGCGTGCGGTCGATGTCGACCAGCTCGTCGCCGAGCGAGATCACCGACACGCGGGGCCTCGGGTAGACGAGCACCTTGGACTTGCCGACCGCGGCGAGCAGGCCCACCTGGGCGGCACCGATGGCCGAGCCACGGCGCACGGCGACGTCACCGGTCTGCACGTCCTCGCCCGTCCGCCGCACGAACGCGGCGGAGGGCACGGGCTGGTTCACGGTCACCCTGGCGTGGTGGCCGTCGGTGTAGCTGATCGGCACGACCGCGTCGGCGAGCGTGGGCAGCGGCGCGCCGGTGTCGATCCGGACGGCCTGTCCGGGCTGCAGCCGCCGGGGCTGGCGGGATCCGGCCTGGATCTCGCCGACCACCGGCAGCAGCACCGGCTCGGTGCCGGCCGCCTGGACGTCCACGCTGCGTACCGCGTACCCGTCGACGGCCGCCTGGTCGAAGCCGGGCAACGCGCGTTCGGCCACGACCTCCTCGGCACACAACAGGCCCTGGGCCTCGGAGATGGCCACCCGTACCGGCGCAGGCCGAACTGCGGCGGCAAGCGCCCGGCCGAGCTGCTCGTCGACTGACCTCATCTACCCGACCCTTGTCTGTTGCTAGTCCTCCACCCGACCCCGCAACCACTCACGCAGGTCAGGCCCATACTCGGGGTCCTCGAGCGCGAAGTCCACGGCGGCACGCAGGAAACCACCAGGATTGCCCAGGTCGTGACGTCCACCGCGGTGCACGACCACGTGCACGGGGTGTTCTTCGGTGATCAGCATCGCGATGGCGTCGGTGAGCTGCAACTCGCCGCCCGCCCCGGGGGTGATGCGCTTGAGCGCGTCGAACACCGCGCGATCCAGCACGTAGCGGCCGGCCGCGGCGAACGTGGAGGGTGCCTCGTCGGCCGGCGGCTTCTCCACCATGCCGTTGACCTTCTTGACGTCCGGGTCGTCGGTGTCCTCGACGTCGAACACGCCGTACGCGGAGATCTGGTCCCTCGGGATGTCGAACGCGCAGAGGACCGTGCCGCCGAACCGCTCCCTGGCCGCGAGCATCCGGCCGAGCACGCCGCTCGGCAGGACCAGGTCGTCGGGCAGGAGCACGGCCACGGCCTCGTCCTCGGGCCGCAGGTTCGGCTCCGCGCAGCCGACCGCGTGGCCGAGGCCGAGGGCCTCTTCCTGGATGGCCGTCTCGACGTCGAGCAGCGCGGGCGCGCGGCGGACCTTCGCGAGCAGCTCGGTCTTGCCACGCTTCTCGAGGGTCGCCTCGAGCTCGGGCTGCGGCTGGAAGTACTGGGCGACCGCGTCCTTGCCGGGCGAGGTGACGATGACGAGCCTGCGCACCCCCGCCTCGGCGGCTTCGGCCGCCACGTACTCGATTCCGGGGGTGTCTACCACCGGTAGCAGTTCCTTGGGGACGGCCTTCGTGGTAGGCAGGAACCTGGTACCGAGGCCGGCCGCGGGGACGATGGCCGTGAGAATGCCACTGGAGGGTTCGACACCATGGCCGGAAGTGACTGCGGTGGAATGCGCCATGGACAGCGAGCCTAACCTGACGACGTGGCCCGGCCTGGGAGTGATCGCGAACAGTCAGCCGCAGAGACGAAGCGGCTATGGCGCGCTGAGCTGCTCGCAGAACGCCGCCGGGTGCCCGCGAGCGTCCGCTTCTCCGAAGCCGTCGCGCTAGCCACGCATCTCACCAGCGGCCGCATCGTCCGGCCGGGTCAGACGGTGTGCGCGTTCGTGCCCATCGGCTCGGAACCGGGCTCGGCCCAGATGCTCGACGACCTCAACGATTTCGGCGCGCGGGTGCTGTTGCCGGTGGTCAACGGCCATGGGCCGCTGGACTGGGGCTGGTACGCCGGGCCGGACTCGCTGCGGCCGGGGCCACACGGACTGCGGGAACCGATCGGCGAGCTGCTGGGGACGTCGGCCCTGCGCATCGCCGACCTGGTGCTCGTGCCTGCGCTGGCCGTCGACCGCCACGGGATCCGGCTCGGACGTGGCGCAGGTCACTACGACCGGTCGCTGACGTTGGTCGCGAACGGCACCCATCTGGTGGCCGTGGTCCGTGACCAGGAGATATTCGAGGCGTTGCCCGGCGAGGTGCACGACATCCGGATGACCGCCGTGCTCACTCCCAACCGGGGTCTACTGCGGTTCGTGTGACGCGAGCGAGAATCACTGGAGGACGTTTGCGCTGAGACTCCGGTCTGGCGCATTATGCAGTTAGCACTCTGTAGAGACGAGTGCCAAGTTTTCCGGGGAGAGGGAGCCACCCGTGCCCACATATCAGTACGCGTGCAAGGCGTGCGAGCACCAGTTCGACGCGGTGCAGGCGTTCAGCGACCCTTCGCTGACCGAATGCCCGGAGTGCGGCGGCGTGCTGCGCAAGATGTACGGCTCCGTGGGTGTGGTCTTCAAGGGCAGCGGGTTCTACCGCACCGACAGCCGCGCCTCCTCGACCGCCGCCGACGCGCCCGCCTCGACCTCCTCGTCGTCGGAGAGCAAGTCCGAGTCGACCAAGTCGACCGACTCCAGCTCCTCGAAGAAGGAGTCCACGGCAAAACCCTCATCATCCACCGGGGGTACGACAAGTCCGGCCAAGGTCGCGTCCTGACGGCCGAGTTGTCCACAGGTCCTTCGGTTATCCACAGGTAGCCGTTCTTCGCCGCCGCCGGTCGCCGGCCGGTCGTAACTTGGCGGCATGCCCGACAGCTCCCTCGCCCCGTTCGTCCGTGACCGCGTCCGCCGCCTGTTCGGCAGGCGCGGTTGGCCCCGGCTGCTCGCGCTGCGCCGGGTCACCGCCTTCGTGCTCGTGCTCCTGGCCGCTCTTCTGGCGCTCCGCGCACCGCAGGCCCGTGACACGCCGACCGTTCCCGTGCTGGTCGCCGCGCGGGACCTCGCTCCGGGTTCTAGCCTCGGTGTCGTGGACGTGCGGGTCGCAAGAGCGCCGTCGTCGCTGCGTCCGGCGGCCGCGTTGACCGACGCGGAACAGGTGGTCGGTCGAGTGCTCGCCGGCGCGGCGAGTGCGGGTGAACCCATCACCAGGGCGCGGCTGGTCGGTCCGGAGAACAGCCGGCTGACCACGGGCGACCCCAGTGCGGTGGCCGTCCCGGTGCGGCTGGCCGATCCGGCGGTGGCGGAGCTGCTCTCGCCGGGTGCGCGGGTCGACGTGGTCACGGTGGCAGCCGATTTACCCGGGTCGGTGGTGCTGGCCGCCGACGCCACCGTGGTGACCGTGCGCGGCGACTCCGACGATCGGCTCGTGGTGATAGCGCTCCCTCGCGAGTCGGCGACCCGTGTGGCGTCCGTCTCGTTGGGTCAACCCGTGGCCATTACGCTCCGATAGGTCCACATCGAAACGCGAGAAGAAGGGAGACCTCCAGTGCTGAAGGGGTTCAAAGACTTCTTGATGCGCGGGAACGTGGTGGACCTGGCGGTGGCGGTGGTCATCGGTACCGCCTTCACCGCGATCGTCTCGAGGATCACCGAAAACCTGATCCAGCCGCTGATCGCGGCCATCGGGGGTGGTGGCGTCGACGGCCTCTCCTGGACGATCCGCCCTGGCAACGAAGACTCCAAGATCGACTTCGCCGCCATCATCAACGCGTTCATCACCTTCGTCATCGTGGCGGCGGTCGTGTACTTCCTGATCGTGGTGCCGATGAAGCACATCCAGGAGCGGCGCAAGCGGGGCGAGGAAGCAGGTCCCGCCGAGCCGACGGACGTGGAGTTGCTCATCGAGATCCGCGACCTGTTGGTGGCACAGCAGAGCGGCGGGCAGCAGGCGCCGGTCGGCACTCAGCTGGGCTCGTACGGTCTCCAGCAGCCGGGTGGGCCCCAGCAGGGCGCCCCCGGTGGGCAACCGAGCTACTCACAGCAGCCGGCGCCTCAGCAGGGCTATCCCGATCAGGGCGGCCGGCAGCCGGGCTACTCCGAGCAGGGCAGGCCGCGACAGGGCGGGGGCTACCCCGAGCAGGGCGGGCAGCAACAGGGCTGGCCGCAGCAGCAGGGTGGCCAGGGATACCCGGAGCAGGGCAGGCCACAGCAGGGCGGGGGCTACCCCGAACAGGCAAGGCCACAACAGGGCGGGTCGCAGCAGGGCTACCCCGAGCAAGGCGGACAACAGGGAGGGTCACCTCAGGGCGGATCGCCGCAGGGTTACCCACAGCAGGGCGGGTCGCCCCAGGGATACCCGCAGCAGGGTGGGTCGCCGCAGGATTACCCATCGCAGGACTACCCGTCACAGGGTGGGCCGCAGCAGGGGTACCCGCAGCAGGGCTACCCCGATCCGGGCTATCCCGATCCCGGCTATCCCGAGCAGGGCGGCCAGCAGCCGCCTCGATAAGCGCGTTCTCTCCGGGCTGGCGCCGACCGGCACTTCAGTCGGCGCGGCCGGAGGGCGCACCTGGGCCGGAAGCCAGCGGTTACTCGTGGTGCGGCGGGCGGTTGCGCTCGTACCAGTCCTTGTCCCTGGACGAGGGTTCCGGATCACGCTCGTCGGAGGTGGTAGCCGGCAGCACGTCGCCGAAGATCTCGTCCAGCTTGCGGCGGCGGGCGGGGTCGGCAGCCGGCTTCTGCTCGCGTTCTTCGGTCACCACCCCATGGTGCTCGACTGTAGGGCTGGGCGCATCGGTGGGACCATCCGGAAGACCGTTCCGGCCGAGATCGAGGAGACCCATGGACTTCGCGGAGCGGGCCAAGGCAGCCAAGGAGAAGGCGGCCGAGGTCGCCGGCGGGCTGGCCGAGAAGGCGGGGCCGGCCATGGAGAGGGCCGGCGAGCTGGCCGCGAAGGGCGTGGACGTCACCGCGTCCGGTTTGGACAAGGTGACGGGCGGCCGGTTCCACGACCAGATCGAGAACGTGTCGAACAAGGTGGAGGGAGTGCTGGACCGCGCGAAGCCCGACGACGAGCCCAAGGCCTGACCGGGCCGGTTGGGCCGACCCGATCAGCCTCGGAGTTAGAGGGCGCGCAAATGGGGCATGGCGGCGCCCGCCGCGCCGACGCGGCCCCTGGAACCACCTCGATCACGACGGGCATCCACCGACCCCATCTTGCGCGCCCTCTTAGTTCGGTTCCAGGCGGGACAGTTCGTCGATCACGTGGGGCACGAGCGCGGACAACGTGGCCATGCCGTCGCGTACCGCCGTGCGCGAGCCCGCCAGGTTGACCACGAGCGTGCTGCCGGAGATGCCCACGAGGCCGCGGGAGATGCCGCCGTCCACGGAGCCGGCCGCGAGGCCCGACGAGCGGATGGCCTCGGCGATGCCCGGGATCGGCCGGTCGAGCACGCCCTGCGTGGCGTCCGGCGTGACGTCCCTCGGCGATACCCCCGTGCCGCCGACCGTGATCACCAGATCGGCACCGCCGATCACCGCGGTGTTCAGTGCGTTGCGGACGGCCACGACCTCCCCCGCCACCGCGACAACGCCGTCGACGATGAACCCGTTCTCCTCCAACAGTTCGGTAACCAGCGGGCCCACGGAGTCCTCGAGCTCCCCGTGCACCACCCGGTCATCAACGATCACGATGAGGGCCCTGCCGACCCGCTGCGCACTCCGTTCCATGTTGCCACCGTAGCCGGATCACCCGGGCGGGCCCGCCGAAGGTCCGGCATCCACCGGCAGGCTCGCCACGAACCCGTCGAGCAGGTGCTTCAGGCCGAACTCGAACTGCTCGTCGAGGTCCAGATCGAACCCCGCGCTCACCGCCACCCGCGCGAACGTCGGGTACGCCCCGGAGCTGCCCAGCTCCTCGAACAGCGCGTCCTGACCGGCCAGGTACTGCTCGTTCGTGATCCCCGTGACCTCCTCGGCCGCCGCCTCCCATTCGAGGTTGATGGCCATCCCCCGCACGTAGTTGATCAGTGCCAGATGGACCTGGAAGATCCGATAGCCATCGAGCCCCGTGTCGTCGAGGGCCCGCATCACCCATTCCGCGTGTGCCAACGTGTTCGGCGTCGGCACGGGACGGGTGACCGACACGGCCATGGCCGCCCACGGGTGGTGGCGCATGATCGTCCACTGCAGACGGGCGACCAACTCCAGGCGATCCCGCCAGGCGGGCGGCTGCTCCGCCGGAAACGGATAGTCGCCGAACACCTCGTCGACCATGAGGTTGACGAGTTCGTCCTTGCCGGCCACGTGCCGGTACAGCGACATGGTCGCCACGCCGAGTTCGGACGCCACCCGGCGCATGGTCACGGCCGACGATCCTTCGGCGTCGGCCACCGCGATCGCCGTCCGCACCACCTGGTGGCGGGTGACTTCCGGAGTGGGCGTCCGCACCGGTTGAGGTCGTGACCTCGGCTGCTCGGCGGTCACCACCGTGCCGATGCCCGGCCGGGCGACCACCAGCCCCTCCTGCCGAAGCGTGGTCAGCACCTTGGTGGCGGTCGCCATGGCGACGCCCCACTCCCGGGTGATCTGCCGCGTCGACGGCACCCGCTCCCCCGGCGCGAGGTCACCCGACTCGATCCGGGCCCGGATGGCGGCCACGATCCTGGCGAACGGCGGCTCGATCATGACGCACTAGTGCACTGGCTGGACAAATTACTCACGAAGCCCAGTGTACTAGTTCATATACGGTGTACATACAGGCAATTTCGAGAGGGAGGCTTGAGATGACCCACGTACTGATCTCGGGGGCGAGCGTCGCAGGGCCGGCGCTGGCGTACTGGCTGCACAGACACGGCATGCGCGCCACGGTGGTGGAGCGTGCGCCGGCTGTGCGGCCGGGCGGACTGGCCATCGACTTCCGCGGTTCGGCCATGACCGTGCTCGACCGGATGGGGATCCTCGACGAGGTCCGCCGGCACGCGACCGACATGGGCGACGCCACGGTCGTCGACGCGGATGGGGCCACGGTCGCCGTGATGCCGAGCGCGATCTTCACGGGTGACCTGGAGGTCCTGAAGGCCGACCTGACCCGCATCCTCCACGACCTCACGGCACCCGACACCGAGTACGTCTTCGACAACTCGATCACCGCGCTCACCGAGGAGGCGGACGGCGTGCTCGTCGAGTTCGAGCGCGGCCCCGCTCGCCGGTTCGACCTGGTGGTCGGCGCCGACGGCGTCCACTCGAAGGTGCGGTCGCTCGCGTTCGGGCCGGAGAAGAACTACATCCAGTCGCTCGGCTACTACTTCGCCTCGTTCACCCTGCCGAACTACCTGAACCTGCGGCGTTCGGGGCTCGCGCACCTGGCGGACGACCGCACGGTGAACATCTTCAGCCGCTCCGACGACACGGAGGCCCGGGCCGGGTTCATGTTCCCCGTGGGCCCCGAGACACCACCGCGGGACGCCGAAACGCAGCGCCGACTGCTGAGCGAGGCGTACGCACACGTCGGTTGGGAAGCACCCCGGATCCTGGCCGAACTGGCCGGCTCACCCGACTTCTACTTCGACGAGATGAGCCGGGTCGTGATGAACCGGTGGTCCACCGGCCGCGTGGCGCTCATCGGCGACGCCGGCTACTGCTCGTCGCCCATGTCCGGGCGTGGCACATCGCAGGCGCTGCTCGGCGCGTACGTGCTGGCCGGCGAACTGGCCAGGTCCGACCACGCCACGGCCTTCGCCGCACACGAGCGCGTGCTGCGCGACTACGTTGCCACCAACCAGGACGCCGCGCAGCAGGCCATCGGGTCGATGCTCACGGAACCGTCCCAGGAGATGCTCGACGCGATCGCGGCCGCCAGCACCGACGAGGACTCCCACGACAACGTCCCGCTCGACGACTACACAGATCTGACGGTTTCATGACGGCGGGCCCGCAACGCTCGCGTGGCGCGGCGGGCCGCCATACCGTCGACGTATGCGAGTGCTGATCACCGGCGGCGCCGGGTTCATCGGGTCCCACGTGGCCGACGCCCTCACCGGTCACGAGATCGTCCTGCTGGACAACCTGTTGCCGAAGGCACACGGTCCACATGCGACGGTCGGGCAGGGCGTGATCCTGGGCGACGTCCGGGATCCGGCGCTGCTCGACGACCTGCTGCGGGGCGTCGACGTGGTGTGCCACCAGGCGGCGGTCGTGGGACACGGGCTGTCGCCGGAGGACGCGCCGGACTACGCCATGCACAACGACTATGGCACCGCCGTGTTGTTGGCCGCCATGCACCGGGCCGGGGTGGGGCGCCTCGTGCTGGCGTCGTCGATGGTCGTCTACGGCGAGGGCCGATATGTCTGCGCCGAACACGGTGTGGTCCGGCCGGGTACGCGCCGGCAGTCCGATCTGGACAGTGGACGCTTCGAACCGCCGTGCCCGGCCTGCGGTGCGGCACTCGCGCCCGCCCTGGTTCCCGAGGACGCGCCGATCGACCCGCGCAGCACCTACGCGGCGACCAAGGCGGCACAGGAACACCTGGCGTCGGCGTGGGCCCGCCAGACCGGCGGCGACGTGTGGGCGTTGCGGTACCACAATGTCTACGGTCCCCGGATGCCGCGCGACACGCCGTACGCGGGCGTCGCGTCGCTGTTCCGCTCGGCGCTGCAACGCGGCGAGGCGCCGACCGTGCTGGAGGACGGCAAACAGCGCCGCGACTTCGTCCACGTCACGGACATCGCGGCCGCGAACGTCCGCGCCATCGAGACACCCGCTCCCGCCGGCGAACTGACGCCCGTCAACATCTGCTCCGGCGATCCCCACACGGTCGGCGAGCTGGCCACCCAACTGTCCCTGGCCTACGGGGGCCCGCCGCCACGCGTCGTGGGTGGCGCCCGTCCGGCCGACGTCCGCCACGTGGTGGCCGATCCCGCCCGCGCCCGCCGACTTCTCGGCCACACGGCGACCACCACGTTCGCCGAGGGAGTCACGGCCTTCGCGACCGCACCCCTGCGCGACTCGGCCGCGCTCGTCTGACCGGTCGCGCAACCGACCACCCGCAGGCGCCGCGTGCACACAGACCCGCTGGCAGAGGTAGCCGACCACACCGACAAAACGGTCCGGGGCCCCCTGGATTCGATCTTGGTCGGCAGCACCGACAGTTTTGGGACGGCGCGGAGTCAGGCCAGCGCGAGAGGGATGCGGACCTCGAAGCGGCAGCCTGGGCCGTGGTTCGCGGCGTTGATCTTGCCGTGGTGGGCTTCCACCAGGCCCTTCGCTATGGCCAGGCCCAGGCCGCCGCCCACCTGGTCGTCGCCGCCCTGGCTCGGGGTACGAGCGGCGCTGCCTCGGAACGCCACATCGAACACTCGATTGAGTTCCCCGTCCGGGATGCCGCCGCACGCGTCGTCCACCGCCAGGACCGCGTTGCCGTCTTCTACGCCGATCTGTACGGCCACCGTTCCGTCGGGCGGCGTGTGTCGGATCGCGTTCGACACCAGGTTGCGGACCACCCGGGCCAGTTCCGGGTCGCTGCCCAGCACCACCGGGGCCATCCCCGCGTTGGCCAGTACTCGCACGCGCTTTCGTTGCGCCACCGGCACCTGTGCGGCCAGCACGTCGCTCACCACCTCCCGCAGAGCTACCTGCGACAGGGTCAGTTGCAGCGCTCCTGCCGTGATGCGGGACAGCTCGAACAGGTCGTCCACCATGCCCGACAGGCGTTTGCTCTCTCCGCCGATCCGGTTCGCGTAGCCGGCCACTTCGCGAGGGGACGACACCACGCCATCCGCCAGCGCCTCGGCCATCGCGCGGATGCCGGCCAGCGGGGTGCGCAGGTCGTGGCTGATCCACGCCACCAACTCGCGCCGCGAGGCCTCGGCCGCGCGTTCTCGTTCCCGTGCTTCCCGTTCCCACACGCTGCGTCGGGCGATCGCGCGCCCCAGCAGCAGCGTCACCGGGAGGGTGACCACCAGCACCAGCAGACACACCAACGCCATGGTGGTGAACGTGGTGGTGAACATGAAACGGCTGACGCCCAGCACGCCCGTCAGCACCGCGACGATCGGCACCAGCACCAACACTGTCATGGTCGTGGTCAGCGAACCCCGCCGCACCCAGTACAGCAGCCCGGAGCCGAGCACCACGATCGGCAGCACCAGCGCCAGTGCCACCGGCAGGATGTGCATGGCGTGGGCCAGCATCTCCCCGAACGTCTCGCTCGGGTCGATCATGTCCTGACTAAGCAGAGTCATAGCGATACCCCACTCCCCACACCGTCGCGATCCTCGTCGGCTTCGCGGGCGTCGCCTCGATCTTCTCGCGCAGTCGTCGCACGTGGACGGTCACTGTGGACTGATCGCCGAAGTCCCAGCCCCACACCCGTTCGAGCAGCTGCTCGCGGGTGAAAGCCTGACCGGGATGGGTCAGCAGGAACACCAGCAGGTCGAACTCCCTGGTGGTGAGCGCCAGATCAACGCCAGCCAGCGTCGCTCGCCGCGCCGTGATGTCCAGCCGCAGGTTGCCGTCCAGCAGTTCGCGTGCGGCCACCTGCTGGGCCGCGCCCGAGCGTCGCAGCACCGAGGACACCCGCAGCGCCAGCTCGCGCGGGCTGAACGGCTTGGTCACGTAGTCGTCCGCGCCGAGTTGGAGCCCGGCGATGCGGTTCTCCTCCTCCCCGAGCGCGGTCAGCATGACCACCGGCACGGCGCTGGTCTGGCGCAGGCGACGGCACACCTCGAGCCCGTCGATGCCCGGCAGCATCAGGTCGAGCACCACCAGGTCGGGGTCGTTCTCCGCGATCCAGGCGAGCGCGTCCTCGCCGTTGTCGGCCAGCGCGACCTCCAGGCCCGCCAGCTCGAGATACCGGCGCACCACATCACGCACCGTCAGATCGTCGTCGACCACCAGGACCCTGGAGTTCATGCACTCACCAACTCGTCAGCAACACGTGGGTGACCGCCAGCGCGGTCCCTGCCTGCGCGGCCAGCCACCACCGTCGCGACGACGCCGGCAACAGCGCCGCGGCCGCGACCAGCCACACCGCGAACGGTAGCCAAATCCGCTCGACCTCGGCTTTAGACATCCCGGAGATGTCGGCCGCGAGTACCGCCAGAGCCGCGCCAAGCACGAGTGCGCCCACCGGAGACGTCCGGACGGTCAGAAAGGAAGGCGCCGCGCGGCGCAGTCCGGCGACCGCCGCCGGGCCGACGGCCAGCACCAGACACGCCAGGTTCGCCCAGACCCAGTACCAGTACGGCCGGTCGTCCGCGATGCCCTGGTAATACCGCTCGACCACCAGCTGATAGCCGTCCAACCACCAGAAACCGGCGAGCGTGAACGCCGCGACCACGGCCAGCGCACCCGCCACCGCGGGGACCAGCGAGCGCCAGTTCCTGGTCACGAACACGACCGCCAGCGCGAGGAACCCCATGAGCACGAGCCCGTAGTTCAGGTAGATGCCGAACCCGAGCAGCACGCCACCCAGCGCGGCGACCACCGGTCGACGATTGCTCGAGCCGATGGCGAACAGGGCGATGCCGACGGCCGTGACGCCGGCGAACATGGCGTCGGCCGACACCCCCAGCCACACGGCCCCCGGGATGAGCACGCAGAACGGCAAGGCCGCGCGAGCCAGGTCGGCGCGACCGAGCGTGGCGATCGTGACCGGCACGGCGACCGCCGCGAGAGCGCCGACCAGGACACACAGCACGGCCGCGGCGCTCGGGCCGGAGAGTCCGATCCGGTCGAGCCACACGAACACGAGCGTGGCGCCCGGCGGGTGGGCGGAGACGTGGGTCGGCCAGGTCTCCGGCTGGAAGTCGAGGATGCGGGACGCGAACGTGGTGAGAAACCGCGGAATGTCGGTGATCCCGTCGACCACCGCGAGATATTCGCCCCTCGAGGCCAACCTCGAAGCCACGCCGAGTCGCCAACCGTCCACAAGGGCCAGTACGAAGATCCAGGCGACGGAGACCAGGTAGCCGAGCGCGAGCAGCCGTCGCCACGACATCCGTGCGGCGAGCGCCGGTCCCCAGGCCACGACCGCGAACGCCAGCAGCACGGCCAGCACGCTGACCGGACTGACGCGAGGGAGCAGGTCACCGAGCACCGGGTACTCGCCGAACCGGCTGGGCGCACCGTTGACCAGACCGGAACCGTAGTGGCGCGCGCCGGTGAGCATGCCGACCACGAGGGCCACGACGACCAGCGCGATCGCCGCGACGCCGGTCAGCACGTCCTTCCTGTGCGTCACGCGGGCATCAGGCTTCGGCTCGGTGATAACAGTGGTCACGGTGGGGACCGTAGCCCGGAAAGCGCCACGGGAACCGCCGGGAACGGCATCCGTCAGAAGTCCGTAAGAACTACCCCGCCGTCACACTTTGGTAAGCAGCACAAGGCTTTCCGGGTGTCCCGCGTGGACCTAACGTCAATGGGCATGGACCCAGTTGACGTGGTGTTGCCCTGCCTCGACGAGGCCGCCGCCCTGCCCGGCGTGTTGACCGCGCTGCCGGCCGGCTACCGCGCGATCGTGGTGGACAACGGCTCGACCGACGGCTCACCGGAGGTCGCGGCCGCCTACGGCGCGACCGTTTTGCACGAGCGCAGACGTGGTTACGGCGCCGCCGTGCACACCGGCCTGGAGTACGCGACGGCCGACGTCGTCTGCTTCCTCGACGCCGACGGCTCGCTCGACCCGGCCGAACTGGTGCCGCTGGTCGCGGCCGTGCGGGCCGGCGCGCAACTGGCCGTGGGGCGGCGGGTGCCGGTGTCGCGCGGTGTGTGGCCGTGGCACGCCCGCGCCGGAAACCGTGTCCTGGCAACGATTCTGCGCCGACGCGGGCTGCCGGTGTCGGACATCGCGCCGGCCAGGGCCATCCGGCGGACCGATCTGCTCGACCTCGGCGTACAGGACCGCGCGTTCGGCTACCCGCTGGAACTGTTGCTGCGCGCGGCCGACGCGGACTGGCGGGTGGTCGAGCAGGACGTGGCGTACCGGCCGAGAGCGGCCGGCACGAAGTCGAAGGTGTCCGGCTCGGTGCGCGGCACCATGCGGGCCGTGCGGGACATGGCGGGGGTGCTGCGATGAACGACGCCGTGATTCTCGTGGTGGCCAAGGCGCCGGTCGCCGGGCTCGCGAAGACCCGTCTGGCACCGGCGATCGGCCACCGTGGTGCGGCGGCCCTCGCGGCGGCCGCGTTGCTGGACACTTTGGACGCGGTCCTCGCGGTGAACGACACGGTCCCCGTGGTCGCCATGACCGGCTCGCTCGCCGACGCCGAACGAAGCGACGAACTGGTCGAGCTGCTCGCCCGGTGCACGGTTCTCCCCCAGCGCGGCGACGGCTTCGCCGACCGGCTGGCCAACGCACACGAGGACGTCGCGCAGTGGCGGCTCCCTGTGCTCCAGATCGGGATGGACACCCCGCAACTGCGACCGGAGCTTTTGACCGGCGCGCTCGTTCGGCTGGCCGAGATCGGCACGGACGCCGTGCTCGGCCCGGCGGCGGACGGCGGCTGGTGGGGGCTCGGCCTGCGCGATCCGTTGGCGGCAGGGGCTTTGCGTGGCGTGTCGATGTCCCGTTCGGACACCGGCACGCAGACGTTGTTCGCGTTGCGTGAGTGGGGGCTTCGGATCCGCAAGCTGCCCACGTTGTCCGATGTGGACACCATGGCGGACGCGCGTCTGGTCGCCGCGCAGATTCCGGACAGCCGGTTCGCGCGTGCCATCCTGGCGGAGGCCGCCTGATGATCGAGACCACCACCTTCGAGCCCGGCCTGCTCGGTCAGCGTTGCTGGCTGGAGCTGGCGAGCGGCGAGCGGATCAACCTGGCCACCGAGCGATGGCGGTCGACCCCGTCGCCCGGTGACGAACTGCTGTTGCGGCACTGCGTCGGCCCGACGCTGGACATCGGCTGCGGCCCCGGCCGGCTGACCG
This sequence comes from uncultured Actinomycetota bacterium, assembly GCA_963825445.1. Taxonomy (GTDB): domain Bacteria; phylum Actinomycetota; class Actinomycetes; order Mycobacteriales; family Pseudonocardiaceae; genus Actinophytocola. Next base: position 106,316 of record CAWGTM010000009.1, on the reverse strand, counting down.
CCGCGCTGACCGAGCGGGGCGTCATCGCGCTCGGCACGGACATCTCGCCGGTGGCCGTGCGTCTGACCAGGGAAGCGGGTGCGGTGGCCATCCGCCGTGACGTGTTCGACGAGCAGCCCGGCGAAGGCCGTTGGCAGCACACGCTGCTGGCCGACGGCAACATCGGCATCGGCGGCAACCCGGTGCGGCTGTTGACCCGCGTGCGGAACCTGTTGCACGACAGCGGGAGCGCACTCGTGGAGATCGATCCGCCAGGCATCGGCCTGCGCCACGGCCGGGTGCGCGTGAGCACGGGCGACGCCTCGGACGGCCGCTGGTTCGACTGGGCCTGGCTCGGCGCGGACGCGGTGGCCGACACCGCACGCCGGGCGGGCCTGACGCCGAAGTGGATCCGCCCGGCGGGCGACCGCTGGTTCACCGAGCTGACTCCGTCGTGACCGGTTTCCGATCCCGACAGTGTGAGATTCCGGGGGGAGGTGGGTCATGGTCACCGCACCGGGCTGGCTGACGAAGCTCCAGCCACCGAAGGAGGAGGACTTCCGCTCGGCCGCGCACCACGAGCGGGTGACCGCGCGGATCGGGCTCTGGCTCGGCATCGCGTTCACCGTCTGTTTCCTGACGGGACTGCTCAGCCACTTCATCCAGAAGCCGCCGACCTGGTTCTACTGGCCGGCGCGGCCCGTGAACCTGTTCCGGATCACGCAGGGGTTGCACGTGATCGCCGGGGTCGCCGCGATTCCGTTGCTGCTGGCCAAGTTGTGGAGCGTCTACCCGAAGCTGTTCGGCCGGCCGCTGGTTCGCTCGCTGCCGCACGCGCTCGAGCGGGCGTCCATCCTCGTGCTGTCCGGGGCCGCGTTCTTCGAACTGGCCACCGGGTTGTTCAACGTGGCGCAGAACTACCTGTGGGGGTTCCATTTCCCGGCCGCGCACTACGCGATGGCGTGGGTGGCCATCGGGTCGATCTTCGTGCACGTGGCGGTGAAGCTGCCGGTCATCCGGCGCGGATTGCAGCGGTTGAACGGCGAACCCGAGGACTCTTCGGACGGAGTGCTGTCGCGGCGCGGGTTCCTGCGTAGTACGGCGCTCGCCACCGGGGTGGCCGTGGTCGCGACGGCCGGGGCGACCGTGCCGCTGCTGCGTGACGTGTCGCCGTTGTCGTGGCGTTCCTCGCGGGGACCGCAGGGCCTGCCGGTCAACCGGACGGCCTTGGCGGCACGGGTGACGGAGGATGCGTTGGATCCCGCGTGGCGACTGGAGGTCGTGACGCCGGGTGGGACCCGGACGTTCTCGCTCGACGAGCTGTCGGCCATGCCGCAGACGACCGCTTCGCTGCCGATCGCTTGCGTGGAGGGGTGGAGTCAGTCGGCGTCGTGGACGGGGGTGCGAGTGGCCGACCTGCTGGGCGACTGGGCGGGGTCGGACGTGCGGGTGGAGTCGCTCGAACAGCGTGGCGGCTACCGGAAGAGCACGCTGCCCGGCACGCACACGGGCGACCCGTTGACGCTGCTCGCGTTGCGGCTGAACGGCGAACCGCTGGCGCTCGACCACGGGTTCCCGTGCCGGGTGATCGCGCCGAGCCGGCCGGGTGTGCTGCAGACGAAGTGGGTCGCACGGCTGGAGGTGCTGTGAAGCTACGGATCGCTTTCGCTGTGGTGGGGCTGGTTCTGCTGGCGTACGGGGGCCTGCTCGCGTGGGACTTCGCGACCGCCAGCACGCGGAACGCCGTGCAGGGCATCGCGTGGTTCGTGGGCGGACCTGTGTTGCATGACGCGGTCGCCGCGCCGGTGGTGGGTGTGCTCGGGGTATTGCTGACCAGGTACGTGCCGGTGGCGTGGCGTGCGCCGATCGGGGTGGGTGCGGTGCTGAGCGGGGTGTTGACGCTGCTCGCGATCCCGTTGCTGTGGCGGCCGTTCGGGGTGGCCACTAATCCGGGGTTGCACGACCGGGACTACGGACTGGGGTTCGCGATCGCTCTGGGCGTGGTGTGGGTGTCCGTGGTGGCGGCGGGTCTCTACCGGGCCCGGCGACGTTCCCGGGTCATGAACACCGCCTGACTCGGCGCCTGTCCACAGGCATGATCCACAGCGGACGAAACTGTCGGTGCCGACCTCTACGATTAATGCCAGGGGTCCCCTGACGCTATTTGTCGGTGCAAGGCGCTACCTTGCCAGCGGGTTCCTGCCCTCAGCACGCGCGCAAACCCAAACATGCGCAGCGCCGCACGCGGGCGAGCGAGGGGTAATCGTCCGCGTGCGGCGCCGCTACTTCCGCCGGCTCGGGGGCATCGAGCCGGGGTTGGTCTCGGCCGCTACGCGCGGCCGAGCGACTGTGGCGGAGGCCATATTTTCGCGGCCCCCGACTCATCATTCAGTCTCGACCGGCTGTCCAGCAAGAGTTGCTTCAACTGTGCGCGAACCGTTGTCCAGCTCGAGCTTCACCTTGTCGCCGGGGGCGTGCGAGCGAACGGCGGCCACCAGGGCGTCCGAGGTGCCGATCCGGCGGTCGTCCAGCTTGGTGACCACGTCGCCAACCTTCAGGCCGGCCTGCTCGGCCGCGCCACCCGGGGTGACCTCCTTGATCTCCGCGCCACCGTTCTGGCCGTCGGTGACGCTCACGCCCAGCACCGTCTGCGTGGCCTGACCGGTGTCGACGATCTCCTGGGCCGTGCGTCGTGCCTGGTCGATGGGGATGGCGAAGCCGAGGCCCACCGAACCCGCCTGCCCCTGCGCGCCGCCGGTCGGGCTGTAGATGACCGAGTTGATGCCCACGATCTGGCCCTGCATGTTGATCAGCGGCCCACCGGAGTTGCCGGGGTTGATGGCGGCATCGGTCTGGATGGCGTCGAGAACCGTGGCCTGCGACCCGTCCTCGCCGCCGGCCCTGGTCGGACGCTCGAGCGAGCTGACGATGCCGGACGTCACGGTGCCGGCCAGCTCGAACGGCGAACCGATCGCGACGACGCCCTCACCGACACGCAGATCGCCGGACCGGCCGAGCTCCACCTCCGGGAGCCCGGACTGACCCTCGGCGCGGACCACGGCAAGGTCCGACGTCGGGTCCCGGCCGACGATCTGCGCGCCGGCTGTGCTGCCGTCGTGGAACACGGCGGTGATCTGCCCACCCGCCGCCGCGGCCTCGACAACGTGGTTGTTGGTCAGGATCAGCCCGTCGGAGCTGATGACGAAGCCGGAGCCCTCCCCTGCTGAGGACCCGCCTCGCACCTGCAACTGCACCACGCTCGGCAACACCTTCGCCGCCACCGCCTCGACCGACCCGGCCGGGGCGTTGGACGCTTCATCCGTTGGCAGTGGATCGTCCAACGAGTTCGAGACAGGCCCGTTCGCCTGGTTCTGCTCGGCCACCAGATATCCGCCGAGCGCTCCCGCGCCACCGCCGACCAGCAGGGCGAGCACGGTCACGCCCGTCACCAGGGCTCCGCCGCCACGACGCTGCTGCTCGGGCACGCGGGGCGACGGGTTGTGCTGCCCGACCCGCATCGGCATGGGCGGCTGGTGCTGCGGAGGCGGCGGGGGCGGGGGCGTCCCGAGTCCGGGAGCGGCCGTACCGAAGACCACCTGCTCGCCGGGCGCGGACCATTCGGACCGCTGCGGATAGGTCGGCTGGCCCGACAGCTGCGCGAAGGTCGGCTGCGGGCCCGGCTCGGCAGGCAGGGCTGTGGTCCCCTGCTGCGGCGCGGGCGGAGTCGAACCTTCGTGGGCCTGTGCGGGGATGCCGTGCGGCGGTGTCGGCTCGCCGTCCTCAGCCTCCGGCGACAGGCCGGACTCGATCGAACTGTCGGGCCCTGCCGAGGCGGGAGCAGTCGGCTGCTCGGCCGGCTCGCCAGGTAGGTCGGGGTGTGGTTCCCGGTTGTCCTCGGTCATGACACCACCTTGCGTCACAGTCCTGAGAGGGTCCTGAGACCAACCTATGGTCTCCCGGAGAGTTCGGGGGAATTCGCGTCCGGAGTTCCCGGCAGGCGGACGGCGATGAGTGCCCCGCCGTCGGCCGAGCGACCCGCGTACACCGCTCCCCCGTGTCGTTCGGCCGCGCTCTTCACGATCGCCAGGCCCAGTCCGGAACCGGGCAGCGTGCGGGCCTCGGCCGAGCGGTAGAAGCGGTCGAAGACGTGGGGCAGGTCGGCGTCCGCGATGCCCGGGCCCGCGTCGGCCACCTGGAGGAACGCGTAACCGTGGGCCGCGGGCCGCAGGTCCACCCGCACGGTGCCACCGGCCGAGCTGAACTTCACGGCGTTGTCCAGCAGGTTGAGCACCGCACGTTCCAACGCCGCCGGGTCGCCCAGCAGGAACCACGGCTGGAGGTCGACCTCGAAGCGGACGTCGCCCGCCCGGCGACGGGCCCGGTCCAGCGCCTGCTCGGTCACCTCCACCATGTCCACCCGGTCGCGCGCCAACTGCGGCGCGTCCTCCCGAGCGAGTTCCACCAGGTCGCCGATCAGCTGGGTCAGCTCGTCGAGTTGGGCACGCAGGTCGTCGTGGATCTCCGAGCGGTCACGTTCGGACAGCTGCGGGGTGTTCGGCTGCTCGGCCGACAGCAGCAGCTCCAGGTTGGTGCGCAACGACGTCAGCGGGGTGCGCAGCTCGTGACCGGCATCGGCCACCAGCTGACGTTGCCGGCCCTGGGCGTAGGCGACAGCGCCGAGCATCTGGTTGAAGCTGAGCGAGAGGCGCGCGAGTTCGTCGTCGCCGTCGACCGGGATGGGCCGCAGGTCACCGGTGCGCGCCACGCGTTCGGTGGCACGGGTCAGCCGTTCGACCGGACGCAGGCCGGTGCGTGCCACGGCCGTTCCGGCGACAGCCGCCACCAGAACGCCCGACCCGCCGATGAGCAGCAGCACGAGCGTGAGGTCGGCCAGCTGCGCCTTCGTGGGTTTCAGCGACTGGGACAGCACGAGCGCCTGGCCGTCGTCGTAGGCCACGGCCAGGACGCGGCTGTCGGTCCTGGTGTCGGTGCGGATGTGGTCACCGCTGTCTCCGGACGCGACGTTCAGCTCGGCCTGCCCGATGGGCGGCAGGTGGCCGTTGAAACCCCACACCAGCCGGCCGTCCCCGTTGATGATCGCGAACTTGGTCTCGTTGATCGACAGCAGCTCCGGCGGCACGTTGCCCGACGGTGTCTGCGCGAGGATGTTCGCGTTGAGTGTGTTGTCCGCACGTTGGGTCAGGCTCGTGTCGACCTGGGCGTACAGGTTCTCCTTGACCGTCAGGTACGCACCGAGCGAGACGAGCGCGACCGCGCCGGCCACGCAGGTCGCCGCGAACCACGCCACCCTGGACCGCAGCGAGATCCGACGGCGACCGTCGGGCTCCATCACGGAGGGGTCTCCCGCAGGACGTAGCCGATCCCGCGCACCGTGTGGATGAGGCGGTGCTCGCCCTCGGCCTCGGTCTTGCGCCGCAGGTAGCCGATGTAGACCTCGAGCGCGTTGCCCGAGGTCGGGAAGTCGTAGCCCCAGACCTCCTCGAGGATGCGGCTGCGGGTGAGCACCTGCTTGGGGTGCGCGAGCAGCAGCTCCAACAGGGCGAACTCGGTCCTGGTCAGGCTGATGGGCCGCTCGCCGCGCTTGACGTCGCGGGTGCCGGGGTCGAGTTCCAGGTCGCCGAAGCGCAGCGCGGGCTCGGCCGCCCCGTTCACGTCGAACGTGCGGCGACGCAGCAACGCACGCAGGCGGGCCAGCAGCTCCTCGAGGGCGAACGGCTTGGGCAGGTAGTCGTCGGCGCCCGCGTCGAGCCCGGCCACCCGGTCGGACACCGCGTCGCGGGCGGTCAGCACGAGAATGGGCAGGTCATCGCCGGTACTGCGGAGTCGCCGGCACACCTCGAGGCCGTCGACGCGGGGCATCATCACGTCGAGCACCATGGCGTCGGGCCGGGCGGCGGTCACGGACTCGATCGCCTGCTGGCCGTCGTTGGCCAGGTCGACCTGGTATCCGTTGAACTGCAGCGATCGCCGGAGCGACTCGCGAACGGCCCGGTCGTCGTCGACAACGAGGATGCGCATGGGGTCAGTGTTACGCGCCCTGCTGAGACGCGCCTGAGAAGGGGCCAAACAAACTCACAGAGTTCACACACTCGCAGGTGAGCTAGAACGCATTGCCCATCATGACGAGGTGGGGGGCACCCGTGAGGACGTCCAGCAACCGGGCCGCGTCGGCGTCGCCGGAGAGCAGGCCGGCGCGACGCAGCATGGCCGAGTCGGCCGACCCCGCGTACCAGGGGCCGAGCGCCCTGGCGGTCAACTGGACGGCGCCGCTGCCACCGCGTTCGCAGCGCACGGTGCCGGATTCCACGATCAGCCGGTGGCGACCCGCCTGCCACGGCGCGTGCTCGTCGATCACCTCGATGTCCACCGCCAGGTCGGCCAGGTGTGTGGCCAGCGGCCAGCCGCGCGCGGCCACGGCCGCCGCCAGGTCGACGACCCGCAGCATCCACGGGTGGTTGTGCTTGTCGTGCTCGACCGGCTGGTCCACCAGCAGGTCCCACCACGCCGGGTCGATGAGCCGCAGCGAGATCTCCTCGATGTTGCCCGCCCACAGCGACAGGTTGTGCAGCAGACCGAGCGCGGTGTCCCGGTCGTGGGCCACGAGGTCGTTGCAGTCGATCCTCGTGTCGGAGGTCCGTTCGGCCCACAGGTAACCGAGCAGACCGTCGGGGCCGGGTACGAGGTCGACGATGTCGAAGCCCAGGTAGTCGGCGTGGTCGAACCCCGGCTCCGAGCGGTCGAGCATTCCGTCCACAGTGGACGCGTAGGTGACGTAGGCCTGGTGCAGCGCCGGCAGATCGTCCTTGCGCAGCCGCCGCATGGTCGGGCGGGTGGCGGGTTTCGGCAGCCGGGCCAGCGCGTACGGACTCAGCGTCACCCGCTCGTTCGTGCCCGTCTGCTCCCAGCCACGACCCCGGTAGAGCGGCGGCGCCGACGGGAACAGCGCGGAGATGCTCTGGCCGCGGTCACGCATGCCGGGCAGGATCTCGTCGAGCATGGCGTTCGCGACGCCGCGACCACGCGCGTGCGGATCGACGGCCACCGTGGAGATGCCGCCCATCGGCACGGCCGCGCCGCCGAAGAACTGGTGGTAGTTGCGCACCCGCACGCAGCCGACCGGCTCGCCGTCGTGCTCGGCCACGAGCGCCCAGTGCCCCTCCGGCCGGTAGGAGAAGTGGTCCTGGGGGCCTTCGGACTCCCGCGGCCCGCCGAACGCGAGCCGCCGGATCCGGTACAGATCGGCGTCGTCCGCGGCCCCGCGGTACTCCCGGATGAGCACAACCGCCCCCTACGACCAGTCGAAGAATCCGCGGCCAGTCTTGCGGCCCAGCTCACCGCGCGCCACCTTGTTTCGCAGCAGCTGCGGCGGGGTGAAGCGCGGGCCCAGCTCACGCTCCAGATGCGACGCGATCGAGAGGCGGACGTCGAGTCCCACCAGGTCGGTCAGCCGCAGCGGGCCCATGGGCCAGCCGTAGCCAAGACGCATGCCGGTGTCGATGTCCTCGGGCGAGGCGACCTCCTCCTCGACCATCCGGATGGCCTCGAGCCCGACCGCCACTCCCAGCCGTGACGTGGCGAAACCCGGCGAGTCACGCACCTCGATGACCGTCTTGCCGAGCGCCTCGGCGTACCCGCGGACGCGGAGGAGCGTCTCGGCACTCAGCCCGGCGTGGGTGACCAGCTCGACCAGTGCCTGGACGGGGACCGGGTTGAAGAAGTGCATGCCGATGACACGCTCGCCGGGCAGGCCCTCGGCGATCTTCGTGATCGACAGCGACGACGTGTTCGACGCGAGCACCGCGTTCGGGCAGGTCAGCGCCACGTCGCCGAGGATGCGGCGCTTCAGGTCGACGTCCTCGGGCACCGCCTCCACCACCAGCTCCGCGTCTTCCGGCAGTGCCTTTGTGGAGTCCACGGTGGTCAGGCTCTTCAGCAGGTCGCGCGGCTCCTGATCGAGTTTGCCCCGGTCAGCGGCCTTGCGCAGTGACCCGGCGACCGCCTCGCGGGCCGCGTCGGCGCGTTCGGGGGACGCCTCGGCCACCGTGACCTGGGAACCGGCGGCCAGCAGCACGTGGGCGATCCCCGCGCCCATCGTGCCGCCGCCGATGACCGCAGCGATCATTCGACGACCTCGGCCGAGAACATGGCCACCAGCTCCATGCCGCCGATCTCCGTGAGGTTGGCGCCGGAGACCTGCCACTCGGGCGTGGCGAACGCGGCCTTCATGGCGTCCTTCGACTCGAAGTACAGCTCGGCCATGAGGAAGGGTTCGTTGCCGTCGAGGAAGCCGGGCACGAAGGTGCGCGTGACCTTGCTGATCTCCTGGCGGACCAGGCCGGGCACCTTGTCGATCAGCGGCTTGTGCTGGGTGAAGTAGGCGGCCTCGAACGCCTCGGGATCAGCCGGCTGCCTGTACAGCGCGATGTACTTGATCATGTGACACCCTTCGTCAGCTTCGGCCGCCAACTGTAATACCCGGGGACCGGGCACGATAGCGCTGTGCGGATCATCCTCTTGCGGCATGCGGAGAGCCTCGGGAACGTCGACGAGCTGGCCTACACGCGCACGCCGGACCATGCACTGCCGCTGACCCCGCGCGGTGAGGACCAGGCCCGCGCGGCGGGCGCCGAGGTGCGGGCGCTGCTGCACGGCCCGGTGGCCGCGTACGTCAGCCCGTACGTGCGGGCGTTGCGGACGTTCGCGCTGCTCGATGTGACGGTGGAGCGGACGGTGCCGGAGCCGCGGTTGCGCGAGCAGGACTGGGGCAACCTGCAGGACCCGGTGGAGCAGGAGGTGGAGAAACGCAAGCGCCACGAGTTCGGGCACTTCTTCTACCGGCTCCCCCACGGCGAGTCGGGCGCCGACGTCGACGATCGCGTGGCGTCCTTTCTGAACAACCTGGAGATTCGTATCTCCAAGGACCAGTCCCACCCGGACACCGTGCTGGTGGTGTCCCACGGCCTCACGATGCGCCTGCTGTGCCGCCGCATGTTCTCGTGGAGCATCGACCTGTTCGAGTCACTGTCCAATCCGGAACACTGCGCCGTAAGAATCCTGGACCACGACGGTTCACGCTGGCGACTGAACCGCCCTTTCGAACAGTGGCGCGCCTCCCCGGACGGCACCACCCAGGCCTGACCGAATCCCGATGGGGCATTTCGTGCGCCGTCCGCAATCCCTACGATTGAGCGTCTGTCGATTTCGGGAGGGTTGCCGTGCGTGCATGGCTGGTACGGGCGGGCCGAGCGGGCGAACGTGAGCAGTGGGCCCTGGAAAGACTGCACCGGCGGTGGTTTCGGCGATGTCCCGGACCTCTCCACGGCAGAGACTCGCGCAGACGTGCTCGCTGCGGTCACGCGCGGAATCGAAGCCATCCAAGAAGGCCGCGCCAAGAACTTCTCCGCACAACTGTGGGCTCTGCGCAGCCGCATGAGCGTGGGAGACATCGTCGTCATGCCACTGAAGTCCTCTCCGCACCTGGCAATAGGCCGGATCCTCAGCGACTACCTCTATGACGCTGGCGAACCAGACCACACCAAGCGCCATCGCCGTTCGGTGGAATGGGTTTCCTCCGACGTGCCCCGAACCCGAGTGAAGCAGGACCTTCTCTATTCGCTCGGCGCGTTCTCCACCATCTGCGAAATATCCCGATACGACGCCGCGTGGCGACTCAATGAAGTGATGCAGGACAAGCCCGACCCAGGAGCCCGAGCTGGGTCGGCCAAGTCCGTCAAACCGAACGACACAAGCGACGAGGCATCCGACGTCGCCCAGAGCGGTGTCGAGATCGAGACCGTCGCCAAGGACCGGATTTTCAGCCGAGTGATCGAGAACTTCGCCGGCCACCGGATGGCCGATCTCGTGGCGGCTATTCTCGAAGCCGACATCTACCAGTGCGAGGTCTCACCGCCGGGCGCCGACCAGGGCGTGGACATCATCGCCGGCACCGGTCTCCTCGGCCTTACGCCGCCGAAGATCGTGGTCCAGGTCAAATCCGAGGCCAGAGCGCCGTCGGGACTGCCGGTTGTGCAGCAGTTGCAGGGCGCGATCGCCACGCACGGAGCCGATCATGGCTTGCTCGTCGCCTGGGGCGGGATCACCCGCGACGCGCGAAGATACCTCTCCACCCAACGATTCACTATCAAGGTGTGGGAAGCCAACGACGTGCTCGACGGACTGTTCCGGTTCTACCATCTCCTGCCTGCCGGCATTCGGCGTGATCTTCAGTTGAAGCAGGTGTGGACCGTCGCTGACGAAGCCGAGTGACCGGCTCAATCCACCGTCAGTAGGGTTTTTCCCACTGTTTCGCGAGCCTCGATCGCCGCGTGGGCGGCTGCGGCCTCCGCCAGAGGGAACGTCTGTCCCACGTGGAGGGTGACGGTGCCGGCGGCCGCGTTGTCCAGTAGGCGTTCCAGGGAGCGGCGTGACTCGGCCGGGTCCTCGTCCGCGCCGATGTCCATGATTCCCACCACCTCGACGCCTCGTGCGGCCGCGTCCGCCGGGTCCACCTCCACGAAGGCACCCGACGAAGCGCCGTACGCCAGCAGTCGGGCGCCCGACGCGGCCAAAAGGTACGCCGTCTGGCCCGCCGCGCCGCCCGCGCCGTCGAAGATGACGTCCACCCCGTGGCCTTCGGTGATCGCCAGGACCTGGTCGGCCCAGTCGGGTTCCGTGTAGTCCACGGCCGCGTCGGCGCCCCAGGACCGGGCCGCATAAAGTTTGCGGGTGCCTCGAGCCGCGCCGATCACCCGTGCGCCGGCCGCCTTCGCCATGGGGATCAGTTGTGAGCCCAGGCTTCCACCCGCCGCGTTGACCAGGACCCAGTCACCGGGTTTGACGGCCGCGCGGTCGAACGCCAGCAACGCCGTGGAACCGTCGTGCAGCACGGTGGTCGCCTCGGGAATGCTCAGGCCGTCCGGGACCACCAGCAGGTGCTCGACGTCGACCGCCGCGCGTTCGACGTAACCGCCGGCAGGTTGCTGCCCCACACCATTGATCCGGCCCACCACGCGGCGGCCCACCCACGACGGATCGACATCCGCGCCGACCGACGCGACCGTGCCGCCCACCCCGTTGCCGGGGATGTACGGCAACGCGATCTCGAACCACCCGCCCGCCGTGCCGGATCGGATCTGGCTGTCCACGAACAGCACGTCGGCCACGGCGACGTCGACCGTCACCTGACCCGGCCCCGCCTCCGGGTCAGGGACGTCGACAACTTCCAACACCTCGGGCCCGCCGTAGCGGGAAACCTGAATCGCTCGCATGCGACCCAGTGTTCAACCTCGAGTTATCTGGAGGTCAAGCGATGAGCCCGCCCCGGTACGCGACCAACGCCGCCTGGACCCGGTTCACCGCACCGATCTTGCCGAGCACGGCGGAGACGTAACCCTTGACCGTGGCCTCCGACAGGTGCAGCGCGCCACCGATCTCCGCATTGGACAGTCCCTGCCCGATCAACCCGACGACCTCACGCTCCCGATCGGACAGTGACGCCAGGAGTCGGCGCGCCGGTTCCGCCGCACGCTCACCGTCGGCGACCGCCGACAGCACTCGCGCGGCGACCTTCGGGTCGAGCACGGCACCACCACGCGCGAGATCGCGCACGGCCTTGATGAGCTGTATCGGTTCGGTGTCCTTGAGCAGGAAGCCGCTTGCGCCGATGCGCAAAGCTTCTTGCACGTACTCGTCGACATCGAACGTGGTGAGCATGGCCACCACCGGTGGCTCCGGCAGGCTGCGGAGCCTACGCAGGGCGACGATGCCGTCGGCCGAGCGCATACGAATGTCCAACAACACCACGTGTGGTCGATGCTGTCTGGCCAGGTCGGCCACGTATAAGCCGTCGTCGCACTCGGCGACGACCTCTATGTCTCCTGCGCTGGACAGTATTGTGCGAAGTCCATCGCGGACGAGATCCTCATCGTCCGCGAGCAGCACCTTAATCACGAACGCCTCCCCGACAGTGGGCGGTCATGGCGGGATTACTGACGCGGCGGCCTGAGCTGCCACTTTAGGATCCTACCCCGTAGCTGCCAGTGATCACTCAGGCTGCGCGCAGGGCGTCCTTCAGCTTGACCCGCGCACCACTACGCATAACGGCGTTCGAGTAGATCCGGCCGGCCAGCCAGACGAGCAGCGGAATGAAGATCAGTACGAGTCCGACCGACAAAACCGCCTCCCACACGGGAACCCCGCCCATGGCCAGACGCATCGGCATGAGCGTCGGCGCGAACAGCGGGATGATCGACAGGATGCCGACGAACGTGTTGCCCGGATCCGACGGCAGGATCGAAATGCCGATCACGTAACCGAGAATGACGAACATGAGCGCCGGGGAGATCACCCCGCCCACATCCTCCTGCCGGGACACCAGCGCGCCGAGCCCGGCGAACACCAGCGAGTAGAGCAGGAAGCCGAGCAGGTACCAGACGACCAGCCAGATCACCGTGCCGACGGCCGCGGACACGGAGATCGAGAGCACGTCGAGCCCGAGCGCGGCCGCCAGTCCGACACCGCCGATCACCACCATCTGGATCAAGCCGACGAACCCGATGCCCGCTACCTTGCCGGCCATCAGCTGCCACGGCCGGATGGTGGACAGCAGCAGCTCCACCACGCGGCTGGACTTCTCCTCCACCACACCGGTCGCCACCATCTGGCCGTTGAGCAGAAGCGACATGTAGATGAGGATGCCGGCGATGATCCCGAGGATCAGCTGCTCCGGCTGGTACGGGAACGGCTCCTCCAGCGGTTCGACATCGACGCTCGCCTCGGCGGCGGCCGCGTTGACCGCCGCGGCGTCACCGCCGTCGGCCTCGATCGCCCGGTCGAGCGCGAGTTGGCGGGAGAGGACGTTGAGCGCGTTGCTCAGCTTGTCGTCCAGGTCCTTCTCGACCACCACCTTGATGCTCGTGCCGTCGCCGACCAGCAGCGCGTCGAGGTCACCGGCGGCCACCTGGTCGCGGCCGGCCTGCTCGTCGACCTCCTTGGTGTCCACGTTCTGACCGATCGCGTCGGACGTGGCGCGCAACGGCTCCGCGAGTGCGGCGGTCTGCTGGGTGACACCGACCGTGGCGTCGGAGCCGCCGCTCGTCATCTTCATGACCAGCGCGAAACCCGACAGCAGCACGACTGTGGCGATGGTGGTGATGATGAAGGCCTTGGAACGCATCTTCGTGACGACCTCGCGGCCGGCCACCAGCCGCACCGCTTCCCACGACCCGAGCTTCACATCCGGCATGCTCATCAGGCGGCCTCTCCGTGAGTCACGACGTTGCGGTACAGCTCGGTCAGCGAGGGCTGCCTGCGGGCGAACTCGGTGACCGGTCCGGTGGCGAGCGCCGCGTGGAGGATCGCCTGATCGTCGGCGCCACCGAGCAGCTCCAGCACCGTGCGGCCGTTCTCCTGGCTGCGCACGATCACACCGGGAATCGCGTTGGCCCAACCGGGTTGGGCGTTCGGCGCCGTGACGACCATCTCGACGCTGCCGCCGGAGCGCAGCTCGTCGACCGTGCCCACGGCCACCATCTGTCCACTGCGGATGATCCCCACCCGGTGGCACAGCCGCTCGACCAACTCCAACTGGTGGCTGGAGAACACGACCGGGATGTCGGCGGCCGCCTTGTCGAGCAGGACCTTGCTCATCACCTCGACGGCGATCGGGTCGAGACCGGAGAACGGCTCGTCGAGCACCAGGATGCTCGGGTTGTGGACGAGGGCGGCGGCCAGCTGGACACGCTGCTGGTTGCCGAGGCTGAGCGCCTGCACCTCGTCGTTGCGGCGACCGTCGACCCCGAGCCGCTCGGTCCACTCCTCCATCGACTTCTGGGCAGCCGCGGCGTTGAGTCCGTGGAGTCGCGCCAGGTAAACGAGTTGCTCGCCCACCTTCATCTTCGGGTAGAGCCCGCGCTCCTCCGGCATGTAGCCGATGTGGCGGCGGGTCTCCAGGGTGACCCGCTCGCCGTTCCACCGGACCTCGCCGTCGTCGGCCGCGAGCACCCCGAGCGCGATGCGCATGGTGGTGGTCTTGCCGGCGCCGTTGCTGCCGACGAAGCCGAACAGCTCACCGGCCCGAACGTCGAATGTCGTGCCCTGCAACGCGATGACGTCGCCGTACCGTTTTGAGATCCCGGCTATTTCGAGCCGCCCGTCGCCCACGTGGATCCTCCCCATGCGCCGCTGATGGGGGCACCCTAACGCGCCGGGTCAGGCCCGGCTTACCGAGCCGATGCTGAACGCCGTTCCCTGGTCGTCGCGGCACGCCGCGTGGTGGCCGTGGGTGTTCGGCTGCTTCTCCCCCGCCGTGCCGCCCGCCTGCCTGATCAGCTCCGCGGCGGTGTCCACATCGGCCACCTGGAAGTACAGGTCAACGGGCCCGGCGGCGCTCACGAACATCCCACCGGGAGGCGTCACGTTGGTGATGTTCCACCCGCCCGGGTGACTTCCCGGGGTCAGCTCCCAGCCGAGAACGCTGGTGTAGAACGACTTCGCCTCGTCGTTCGCCACGGGCACGACGAAGTAGAACACGTCGCCCTCCTTCGGGTCGCCGTCGGCGGCGTACCCCTCGGCCGGCTGCCACAGCTCGACGCCGCCGCCGTGACCGTCTTCGATCTGCACGCTCCAGCCGGAATCCGAACGCCGGGGATCCGGTGCGGTGCCGCCCAGTTCGCGAACCTTGGCGACCGCCGCCGCGGCGTCGGGCACCACCAACGACGCGCCGACGCGGGCGGTGTCGCCGGGTGTGATGCCGCCGGCCGGCGAGGAGCCCTTGATGTGGTGGTAGTCGCCGCTCGAGTCGTAGGTCCAGCCGAACACGGCGTTGTAGAAGTCCTTGGCACGCGCGGTGTCCGGCGTGTGGATGGCGAAGTACACGATGGTTCTCCCTAGTCTGCTGGTGTCCACTGGTTGAGCGCCATGCGCCAGGTCTCGCCCTGCTTGGCGAGCACCGTGGTGACCACAATGGACTGAGCGGCGGTGTTCTCGGTGTGCATCACGGTGGCGCGATGGGTGATCACGGCCGTCGAATCTCCCAGGTGGACGATTCGCGGATCCTCCATGTCGTACTTGACGTACGGCGGGTGCTCCCGCATGGACTCGATGCCCGTGGTCTTCGTGTAGACGTTGCCCGGGAAGATCAGCAGGGCGCTGTCGGTGAGGTTGCGCTCGAAGAAGTCGAGATCGCCGACGCCGAGGGCGTCGAGGAACTCGCCGATCCGGGCGAGCAGAACGTGTTCGAGCGAGTGCCGGGCGAACCCGGCGAGCTGGCTCGACCAGTAGCCCTGCGGCTCCGGCACCGTCCACCCGCCGTGGCGCAGCACGACCCGGGTGCCGGCTTCCGTTGCCTCGAACCGGACCTCGACGTCCGTGCGGTCGCCGGGCACGCCGTCGGGCGGGCCGTAGCTGAACGCGAGCCGGGGCCCGCGTTCCCACACGGAGACCGTGCCGACCTCGCGGCCGCCCTCGGTCAGCCGACCGCCGACGCCGGGTTCGATGCTGAGTTCTCCCCCGGCGCCCCAGAGTCCCCGGTCGGCCCGCCACCAGGCGGCGATCTCGCGGGTGAACACGTCGAACGCGGTGGACGGATCGAGTTCCACCTCGACGATCGCGTGCGCCTCGGTCATTCGGCTCGCTCCTTCGCGTAGTCGGCGAACGAGCCGAGTTGGTCGGCCCAGAACGCCTCGACCTGGTCGAGCCAGGCCCGCAACGCGGCGAACGGCTCGGCCCGCAGCCGGTACACCCGCAGGCGCGCGTCGCCGGCCACCCCGGTGACCTCGACGAGGCCGGTGTCCCGGAGCACGCGCAGGTGGCGGCTCATGGCCGGCCCGCTCATGGCCACCTCGTCGGCCAATTCACCCGCCCGCCGCGGCCCGACGCGCAGCACGTCCACGACGTGCCGGCGCGCGGGATCCGCGAGGGCGGCGAGTACTCGGTCCAGGTCGTTGCTCACATCGGTAACTATTAACGCCAGCGTTAATCATGTCAAGTGGTCGGTCAGGAAGTCCTCCCACGTGCGCTTGCCCTGGTCGGCGCCGTTGAGGTTCAGGTTCTCGCCCGCCCGGTACGACTTGCCGGCCTTGCCGGGCATGCGGATCGGCATCATCGGCCGGCGCCTGCCGCTCGCCCGCAGGTAGCCGCGCAGCAGGTCACCCATGCCGTAGACCGTCGGGCCCACCAGGTCGTTCACCAGGCCGGCGGGCTCGCCGAGCGTCAGCTCGACCAGGCGCGCCGCCACGTCGGCCACGTCGACCGGCTGGAACCGGAGCCCGCCGGGGACCGGGACGATCGGCAGCCTCGTCATCTTCGCGGCCACGTCGAAGGTCAGGTTGTGGAACTGGGCGGCCCGCAGCGTCGTCCACGGCACGGCCGACTCGGCGATCGCCTGCTCGGCCGCGTGCTTCATGCGCAGCCAGCCGACCGGGACCCGGTCCGCGCCGACCACCGAGATGTACACCAGGTGCCGCACGCCGGCTTGTTCGGCGGCCCGGACGAGGTTGCGGGTGGCCTCGTCGTCGCCCTTCGGACCGCCCGCCAGGTGGAGCACCGTGTCGGCACCAGCCAGGTCGATTCCCTCGCCCGTGCGCAGGTCGGCCATGACGTCCGCCACTGGGCTCCTGCTGAGCACACTCACGTCGTGGCCGGCGTCGCGCAGGAGCGGGGTGACGAGCCGGCCGAGGGTGCCGGTACCGCCGGTGACCAGGATGTTCATAATTCCTCCGCTGCTCGGTTTGTGGTTCTGCTGCTACGACCCCGGGCGCGAAGGGGATGTGACAGGTGAACGTGACGGAGCGGTTCGAGGAGCACCGGCCGCGGCTGCGGGCGATGGCCTACCGGATGCTGGGGTCGGTGAGTGAGGCCGACGACGCCGTGCAGGAGACGTGGCTGCGGCTCAACCGGAGTGCCTCCTCGGAGGTCGACAACCTGGCCGCGTGGCTGACCACGGTCGTCGGCCGGGTGTGCCTGAACCTGCTGCGCTCACGCGACCGCCGGCGCGAGGAACCGCTGCACGTGCCGGATCCGCTGATCAGCCCTTCCTCGGGCGTGGATCCCGAGCAGGAGGCGCTGCTCGCCGATTCGGTCGGGCTGGCGATGCTCGTGGTGCTGGAGACGCTCGCCCCGGCCGAACGACTGGCGTTCGTCCTGCACGACCTGTTCGCCGTGCCGTTCGACGAGATCGCCCCGATGATCGACAAGTCTCCTGCTGCTGCTCGGCAGCTCGCGAGTCGTGCGCGTCGTCGGGTGCAGACCCAGGCGCCGGTGCCGGACCCGGACATCACGCGTCAGCGCGACGTGGTCACCGCGTTCTTCGCCGCCTCCCGCGACGGCGACCTCGACGCGCTGGTGGCCGTGCTCGCTCCGGACGTGGTGCTGCGGTCCGACGGCGGCACCGCACGTCCGCGCATGACCATGGAACTGCGCGGATCCGGCGACGTGTCCCAGCAGGCGATCACGTCTAGCCGCCTGTCGCCGTTCGTCCTCCCGGCGCTGATCAACGGCGCCGCCGGGGTGGTCGTGGCGGCGAACGGCCGCCCGATGTTCGTGATGGCGTTCACGGTGGCAGACGGCAGGATCGCGGCGATCGAGGTGCTGGCCGACCCCGATCGCCTGCGTCACCTGGACATCACGGCGTTGGAGGGCTGAGCGGGTACTCCATGGACACACCGCCGAGAACGACCCCGTTGGGCAGCGGAATGCGGGCGGGGCCCACCTCGCGGAACCCGAAGGACCGGTAGAGCGGCACACCGGGCAGGGTCGCCATCAGGACGAGGTCCCGGAAACCCGCTGTCCGCGCGGCCCGCACACACCGGTCGAGGATCGCGCGCCCGAGCCCGCGACGGGTCCAGTCACCACGCACGAACATGGCACGCACCCGCGCGGCTTCCGTTGTCGGGTCGAGCAACCGGTCGTCGGTGGGCGCGGCCCCGGAACCGGTGTAGAGCTTGTCGCGCTTGCTCCACCCTCCACAAGCGACGATCTGGCCGTCGCCCTCGTGGACGAAGTAGGTGCCGTCCTCGATGAGCACGGTGTCGGGCTCGGTGAGATACCGCGCGGCGGCGGCCGTCTCGACCTCGTCGTGGAACAGGGGAAACACGTCGAGCACCGATTTCCGCATCAGCGCGGCGATTCCCGGCACGTCGGCCTCGTTCGCAACCCGCAGCACAATTCCCTCCTCTGTCAGACGTGTGACGGCGGCCCGGGTTGCTTTGTGGTGACCGATCCCATTCCGACTGCACGTCCGTTCCAGCACACACGTCTTTCCCAGTGATCATACGAAGGAGGAACGACATGTCCACGACAATTCTGATGCTGGCCGCGGCGCTGACGTTCAGCCCGAGCACCGATCCGTCCACACACGCCGACCTGAACGGCGATGGTGCGGACGACCTGGTGACAGTGGAAAACGTTGGCACACAAGAACAACAGCTGGTAGTGACGATCAACGGCGAGGATTTCCGCGCCGACGCCCCTGCGGACGCGCCCGGTCTGGTCCGCCCGCCGCGAGTGGTGGACCTGAACAACGACGGCCAGGACGAGCTGGCCGTGCGCGAGATGTTCAGCGAGGACACCCACGTCTTCGGCGTGTGGCACTACTCGTCCGGGAAGCTGCGCACGCTGGGCACCCCGGACGGCCACCAGCTACGCCTGTACGAGGGCGGCGACGACATGTCGCGCAACGGCTACGGCTGCGCCGAGTCCGACGGCGAACGCCAACTGATCGCCATGAACGCGACAGAAGACGACGCCGGCACGTGGTCAGGCTCCCAGGACTACTACACGGTCACGGATGGCATCGCGACCACATCGGGCGGAACAATCACCTTCCGGGCACTCCCCTTCGTGGGCGAGTCCCTGATCCCGGATGCTGACACCTGCGCCTAGCCTTGGCCGATGGGTTCAGCTCTGCTGGTGGTGGACGTACAGGTTGCCTACGTCCCACTGATCTGGCGCGGCGAGGAACTGGTGAGCCGGATTGCGTCACTTATCGCGGCGGCCCACGCAAACGGTGTACCAGTGATAGCCGTACAACAAACGGACCCAGCGGGAACCCCAATGGCGGCGGGAGCCCAGGCCTGGCAACTGCACCCCGGCCTGGGCCTCTCCGAAACCGACCAACGAGTGCAAAACCAGCGACAGACAGTTTCTACAACACACCTCTGGCCGAGGTCCTGGCCACGCACAAGGTGGACACGGTGATAGTGACAGGCGTGGCAACGGACTACCGCGTCGACGCCACCACCCGCTCAGCCCTGAGCCACAACCTGAACGTGATCCTGGTGAGCGACGGCCACGCTCCCGGAGCAGACGGCGACCCCGACGCGGGCCTGACCCCGGAACAGGTAATCGCCCACCACAACGCGGTACTGAGCAACGCCATCCACCCGGGCGGCCACCTGCGGGTAGTACCCGCAGCAGAGGTCTTCCCGAATCAAGATCACTGAACCAAGCTGTCTGCGCTGGTCAGACGTGTGTGCCCCCGGTAGGATTCGAACCTACGGCACCCGCTTTAGGAGAGCGGTGCTCTATCCCCTGAGCTACGAGGGCTGGCGCGGACAGCTTAGCGGGTCGGTTGCGGCTCCGGGGCGTACGTCGGGGGTAGGCCGAACGGTGTGAAGTGTTCCTCGCCTATGAACGACGTCACCTCGGTTATCTGGCCGTCTCGGACGGTGAGGACGTCGATGGACCAGGCACGGTGTGGTTCGGACGGGTCTGGGCTCAGGTAGGACGCCACCGCTGGTTGGTTGTTGGCCGTGACGGCGACGTGGTGCCAGCTGCCGCAGACCATCGGGACCGCCTTGATGAAGGCTGTCACCTGGGCGGCGCCGCGGTACCAGCGGCCCATCGGGGGCATCGACCACGTCACGTCCGCTGCCAGGAGGGCTACCAAGGTCGCCGCGTCGCCCTGTTCCAAGGCCGCTGCGTACTTGGCCACGATTTCCTTGGTCTCCGCCGTTGGGCGCTGGGGGGTCGGCACCCGTTCCGCTACCAGGCGGCGAGCTCGTGCCAGGGCCGAGTTCACCGACGTGGTGGACGTGGCCATCATGTCCGCTATTTCCGCTGCTGAGAAGCCCAGGACCTCGAACAGGAGCAGGGCCGCTCGTTGGTTGCCCGGCAGATGTTGGAGGGCTGCTACGAACGCCAGTTCTACTGCTTCTCGCTGTTCGTAGCTGGCCTCGGGAGCAGTGGGGTAGGGGCCCAGCCAGGCGATCTCCGTCAGTGGTGTGTCCTGCACCACTATCTGGTCACTCGCCGGGCTCAGGTCCACCGGCAGCGCTCGTTTGCCCCGCTTCTCGGCCGTGTCCAGGCAGGTACGGGTGGCGACCGTGTACAGCCAGGACCTCAGTGAGCTGCGGCCTTCGAACCTGGCCAGGCCCCGCCACGCCCTGATCAGCGCGTCCTGCAGCGCGTCGTCGGCGTCATACGTTGAGCCGAGCATGCGGTAGCAGTGTGCGTGCAGCTCGCGGCGCAGGGGCTGGACCAGGCGTGTGAACGCGGCCTCGTCCCCCGCTCGGGCCTGGGTCAGGTCCGGGTCCACGGCAGCTTGGGTCACGAGCGACGATTCTGCCTCAAGCGCGGGTGGGTCAGTAGTGGTACTGGCTGGCCCTGGCGTGGCGGCCTGAGCTGGGTCGCACGGTGCACACGCAGGCGCGGTTGCCTGGGCCGGCGGTGGTGGCCAGGCAGTACTGGGCCGCGATCCGATCGTGGACGGACCAGGGATGTGCACACGCCGAGCAGCCGGTAGCGGACTGACCGTGGGGCGCGTCGGAGGGCATACCTCTCCAAAAAGTCCTTTGTGTACAGACGGGAGCCGCGACGCCCGGGGCGCGCGCTGCCCCAACCGTACACCCGAACGGCCCTCGGCAGGGACTCGAGCCGGCCCGAGTTAATGATGTGTTTGTTGCCCGTCCGCCCTGTCTCGTGCGAGTCTGGACCCTGAGCGCGTACGCGCCGCGTACGGTGCTCCCTCAGATTCTGGTTGCGCTGTATGTCGCACCAGAGAGGGGTAGCACCCATATGACAATCGCAGCCTCGCCGAAGGCGGGACCGCATCATCAGGATTACGCGGACCTTTCTCACGAAATCCGTAACGCCGGCCTACTGGGTCGGCGTTACGGTTATTACGCACTGAAAATCGGGCTCAACGTCCTCGCGTTCGCGGGTGGCTGGGTGGCGTTCTTCGCCATCGGCGACTCGTGGTGGCAGATGGTTGTCGCCGTGTTCCTCGCCATCATGTTCGGCCAGCTCGCGTTCATCGGGCACGACGCCGGCCACAAGCAGATCTTCCGGAGCGGGTGGGCCAACGACCTGATCGGGCGCTGGCACGGCGGCATGACCGGCCTCAGCTACTCGTCCTGGATGAACCAGCACACCCGCCACCACGCGAACCCGAACCACGAGGACGACGACCCGGACATCCACATCCCGGCGATCGCCTTCTCCGTCGAGCAGGCCGAGGCGAAGCGCGGCTTCCTCCGCTGGATGGCCAAGTACCAGGCCTACCTGTTCTTCCCGCTGCTGCTCCTCGAGGGCTTCAGCCTGCACGTGTCGAGCATGAAAGCACTGCTGCGCAAGGGACTCCGGTATCGCGTCCTGGAGATCACCCTGCTGCTCGTGCACTTCGCCGCATACCTGACCGCTGTCTTCCTGGTGCTCTCCCCGCTGACCGGCGTGGTGTTCATCCTGGTGCACCAGGGACTCTGGGGCCTCTACATGGGCTGCTCGTTCGCGCCCGGCCACAAGGGCATGCCGATCATGCCGGCCGGCGAGAAGGTCGACTTCCTGCGCAAGCAGACCATGACCACCCGCAACATCCGCGGCGGCAAGGTCGTGGACTTCACGCTCGGCGGCCTGAACTACCAGATCGAACACCATCTCTTCCCGAGCATGCCCCGCCCGAACCTGCGCCACGCGCAGCGCATCGTGAGCGAGTTCTGCACCAGACGCGGCATCGACTACAGCCAGTGCGGCTGGGGGCGGACCTACGGGTACGTGCTGGAGCACCTGCACTCGGTCGGCGCATCACTGCGGCTCGCCAACCGCTGACGGTCTTCGGACAAGGGCCGCCTGAGGGCCGTGCCTCAGGCGGCGAGTTCGGCCAGTAGGGCATGGACCCGCCGTTCGACCTCGTCGCGAACCGGACGGACGTCCGCGACGCCCTTGCCCGCCGGGTCGTCCAGTTGCCGGTCGAGATAACGCTTGCCGGGGTAGAACGGGCAGGCGTCGCCGCAGCCCGGCCAGGTGTTGGAAGAAACCCAGCGCCATCCGGGACCGGCCGGCATTGTGGACGCACAGGAACAGCACAGTCGGCGCGCGGTCAGTCATCGCTTCCTCCAAGTGAGGCCATTGCCGTGGTGATCCGCGTCGAGCACAGGGCGCCGAGCGCGCCTCACCTGGCCGGCGGCGCGGACAGCGTCAGTGTGCCGCAGCAGCCACCGTCGTCGAACGCTTCGGCGCCGCCACAGACCCCGGTTCCGGTAGCGCCAGCTCGACCCGTTCGGCCGACTCGCCGTCACCGGCGAGCGCGGCGGCGACCGAGCGGACCTGTTCGTAGCCGGTCCTGACGAGGAACGTCGGCGCGCGGCCGTAGCTCGTCATCCCGGCCAGATACACGCCCGGCTCCGGGTGGGCGAGTTCCGTGACACCGTGCGGAGAGACGGTGCCGCACGAGTGGACGTTCGGGTCGATCAGCGGCGCGAGCGCGACGGTGCCCGCAGCGTCGCGTCCAGGTCGAGGCGTAGTTCCGACAGCCACGACAGGTCCGGACGGAAGCCCGTCAGCACGACCGCATCGGACACCCGAGCGCCGGTGTCGGACACCAGGTCGCGCCCGTCGACACGTTCCACACGAAACCCGGGCACCACCCTGATGCGACCGGCCTCGACCGCTGCCTTGACACGCAGGCCGAGTGCGCCGCGGGCCGGTAGCACGACACCGCCCTCATCGAACGCCGCACCGACACCGTCAACCGCCGACTCCACGGAGGTGCTCGGTCGCGGTCGCGATGCGGATCGGGTTGCCGGGCGTGGTCGGGACCTCGGCCGTGGTCAACGCCGTGACCGGTCCCGCCGGGGTGTCCACGTCGAGCCGGACCGCGCCGCCGAGCGGCACCACCCTGCGGAGCACACCCGAGATCACGAGCGCGTCGGAAGGCGTGGTGTCGGCCAGCGGATAACAGCGTTCGGGCCGCACGACGAGCATGGTCGACCGACCGGTGAGCGCCGGCGGGAGATGCGTGGTGAAGCCCAGCAGGGTCGCGCACTCGAGGTCCGTCGGCGCGTCGAGAACGTCGGCCGTGTCTCCGATCTGCCGGATCTCGCCGTTCACGAGCAGGGCCGTGCGGTGCGCGAGCGCGCGTGCCTCGTCGCGGTCGTGCGTGACGAGCAGGACGGCGGCGTTCTGCTGCTCCAACGCGGCACGGAGATCGGCCAGCAGATCCGTGCGGGTGGTGGCGTCGAGACCGGTGAACGGTTCGTCGAGCAGCAACACCCGCGGTGCGACAGCGAGAGCCCGCGCGATGGCCACCCGTTGTGCCTCGCCACCGGAAAGCGTCCTGGCGTGACGAGTAGCGAGGTGCGCGACGCCGAGGGCGGCGAGCCACGGCGCGGCGCGGCGCCGGGCCTCGCCGCGCCGCACTCCACGTAGCCGCAGACCGGCGGCGGCGTTGTCGAGAACGCTCTTCCGTTGGAGCACCGGACGTTGCAGCACGGCGGCCACTGCCTGGCGCACCTGTGCGGTGGTGGCGACCTCGTCGTCGAGCAGGACGGTGCCGGACCGGGGCGCGAGGTGGGCGAGCGCACGGAGCAAAGTGGACTTTCCGGCGCCGTTGGAGCCGAGGACCGCGAGCGTCTCTCCGGTCGAGATGTTCAGGCTCGGCACGGAAACCAGTTCGCGTCCGTGCGCCATGACCCGCAGCTCACGGCATCCGATGCTCACCGGCCCGCCTCCTGACGGTGCTGGGAGATCGTGACCGCGAGGTTCACGGCGAACGCGAGCACCAGCAGGATCAGCCCGAACGCGATGGCCAGGGCGAACTGGCCTCGACTGGTGGCGAGCACGGCGGCCGTGGTGAGCACGCGGGTCTCGCCCGCGAGGTTGCCGCCGACCATCTGCGCGGCGCCGACCTCGCTGACCACGGCGCCGAACCCGGCCAGCCCGGCCGCCAGCAGCGGCAGCCGCGCCTCGGCCAGCAGCGCGCCGATCGCCCGGAGCCGGGTGGCGCCCAAACCTCGCAGCTGCAACAGGAAGTCCGGGTCGACCTGGCGCAGCGCCGTGGCGGTCAGCGCCGTCACGATGGGAGCGGCGATCGCGGCCTGCGCGATCACCATGGCCGTCGGGGTGTACAGCAGACCGAGTCCGCCCAGCGGACCGGAGCGCCACAGCAGTACGGTCACGAACAACCCGACCACCACCGGCGGCAACCCCAGGCCGGTGTTGGCCATCGCGAGCAGCACCCGCCTGCCCCGGAAGCGACCCAGCGCGAGTGCCGTGCCCAACGGGGCGCCGATCAGGAACGCGACCACCGTGGCGCTGAGCGAGACCCGCAGGGTGAGCCCGGTGATCGCCCAGGTGTCCTGGTCGCCGGTCAGCAGCAGCCGCAACGCTTCCAGGAAGCCGTCGCCGAGCACGTCCATGCGGTCAGTTCCCCAGCGTCGCCACGTCCTTGCCGGCGTCCGGCATGAACAGGGGCTGCCCGAACTCCTCGGCGCCGAACTCGCCGATCATCTTCTGTGCCTGCTCGCCGAGCATCCAGTCGGCGAAGGCCTTGGCGCCGTCGGGCTGGACCCGGTCGCCAGCGCGCTGAGTCAGCTCGATGACGTGGTAGATGTTCAGCAGCGCCTTGTCGCCCTCGTTCAGCACCTCGAGGTCGAGGTTGTCCTGCTGGGACAGGAAGGTCGCCCGGTCGGCCAGTGTGTAGGACGACGTCTCGCTCGCCACGGTCAACGTGGCGCCCATGCCCTGCCCGGTGGAGCGGTACCACTGTCCGGAAGGGACGATCCCGTTCTTATCCCACAGCTGCTTCTCGCGGGCGTGGGTGCCGGACTCGTCGCCGCGGGACACGAACCCCGCACCGGCAGCGGCGATCTTCGCCATGGCCTCGGCGGCCGGCACGTCGCGGATCCCCGCGGGATCGGCCGCCGGTCCGACGAGCACGAAGTCGTTGTGCATCACCAGACGCCGCTCGCCGGCCGTGCCCTCCGCCACGAACTCCTCCTCGGCCGACGGGGAGTGCACGAGCAGGACGTCGGCCTCACCGCGCCGGCCCAGTTCGATGGCCTGACCACTGCCCACGGCCACGGGCTTCACCTGCCAGCCGGTGTCGGCCGTGAAGGTGGGCAGCAGCTCGTCGAGCAGCCCAGAGTCCTGTGTGCTCGTGGTGGTGGCGAGGATCAGTGACCTCTCGGCTGCCGGTTCCGTGCCGCCGCAGGCCGTGAGCGACAACAGGAACACCAACGCAACAGCGATCCGGCGCATCCGCTGACTCCTTCTGTAGTAGCACAGAGAGGTACAAGCCTACGTCCTCAGCGGATCCGCCTACCGGTCTCGGTGCACGAGTACCCGCCCAGCGCCTCCACCTCGGCGCGGAAGTCGGTGCGGTCGAGCAACGCCAACAGCGGCGCGAGGCGCTGGTCGGCCAGGCTCTCGGTGCGCAGCACCAGGTCGTAGGGTTCCTGGGCCACCGGCACGAAGTCGAGGCCGAACGCACGCGCGGCCGCCAGGATGCCCAGTCCGGCGTCGGCGCGACCGGCGGCGACCGCGGCGGCCACCGCGAGATGGGTGTGTTCCTCGCGGGTGTAGCCGGTGACGTCCGCCGGGTCGATGCCGCGGTGGGTCAGCTCGTGGTCGAGCAACGCGCGGGTGCCGGCGCCGCGTTGGCGGTTCACGTAGCGCACCCGCGTGAGGTCGTCGATCTTCGTGAGGCCCAGCGGGTTGCCCGGCGCGACGATCAGGCCCTGGTCGCGGTGCACCAGGCGGATCACCGCGACGTCGTCGTCGCCGAGCAGCCTGTCCACATAGGGCAGCGTGTACTCGCCGGTCGCCGGGTCGAGCAGGTGGGAGCCGGCCACGTGGCACAGGCCGTCGCGCAGCGCCACCAGCCCGCCGAGCGAGCCGACGTTCGACGAGGCCAGCGTGATCAGCGGGTCGTCGGCCCGCAGCCGCGAGGCCGCGAGGTCGAGCACCAGGTCGTGGGAGCCGATGGCGACGATCGTGCGGTCGATCTCGCCGAGGCCCCGCAACAGTTCGACGCGGACCTCCTCGCCCGCGTGGTGACCCTCCACTCCGGACGGCACCACCAACAGTCCGTCCGCGCGCACCAACGACGTCAGCACGCCGGCGCCACGCGGCAGCGGCGTGGCGACCACGCGGTCCCGCACCCGACCGAGGCGGACCCGGACCCAGTCGTCCATGCCGATGGCCGACGGCAGTTTGCGGGCCAGGTGCGCGGTGGTGGACGGACGCTCGCGCGGTGCGGCGCCTTCCAGTTCCGCGAGCATCGGTGCGGCGAAGATGTCGAACGTGAGGGCGGCGGAGACCGGGTAGCCGGGGACGCCGACCACCGGCGTGGCGTCGACCGCGCCGAGTACCACCGGGTGGCCGGGCCGGACGGCGACCCCGTGCACGGCAAGGGTTCCGGCGCCGGCGACCACGCGGGCCGTGTAGTCGTCGCGGCCCGCGCTGGACCCGGCGATCAACAGGACCAGGTCGGCTTCCGCGGCCGCCTCCCGGAGCGCGGCGGTGATGGCGTCCGGGTCGTCGCGGACGATCTCGGAGACCCGCGCCTCGCAGCCGACCTCGCGGGCCTGGGCGGCGAGCATGAGCGAGTTGGTGTCGAGGATGTCGCCCGGCTCCAGCACCGCGCCGATGGGCCGGATCTCGTCGCCCGTCGGGACGACCGCCACGATCGGCGCGCGCCGCACGGCGAGTTCTGTGACGCCGGCGGCCGCGCAGGCGGCGACGTCCACCGGCCGCAGGCGGTGGCCCTCGGGCAGCAGCAGTTCGGTCGCGCTGATGTCCTCGCCGATCGACCGGACGTGGTGGTAGGGCGGCACGGCGGCCCGCAACTCGGCCGCGTCGCCGACCCGGTGGACGTGCTCGCGCATCACCACCGCGTCGTAGCCGGGGGGCAGCGGGTCGCCGGTGTCGACCACCTCGAAGTCGGTGAGCAGCACGGGAGTGGTCTCGGCGGCCCCGACCGTGTCCTCGGCGCGGACGGCGATCCCGTCCATGGCCGACGAGTCGAACGCGGGCGAGGACCGCGCGGCCCACACGGGCGCCGCGGTGACGCGGCCGACCGCCTCGCCCACCGGCACCCGCACGATGTCCACCCGCGACGGACAGCCACTGGCGGCGCGGGCCTCCCGCCAGGCGGAGTGGGCCGCCGCGGCGGGCACGTCGGAGACGAACGGGCTGTTCATCGGTACAGCGTCACATGGACCTCGGTACCCGCGTCGAGGCCGGTAGCCGGTTCGGGCACCACCAGGTAGCCGTCGGCGCGGGTGAGCACGGACAGCAGCGCCGACGGGCCGAACACCGGCTCGGCCACCCCGTCACGCAGTTGGACCTGGACCACGTCGAGCCGTCCGGCGGCCGACGCCAGATCCCGCGACAGCCGGGCGCGCGTGCCCGGCAGCGGCGGCGGCGTCTCGCACCCGGAAAGCCGCCACAGCAACGGAACGCCGACCTGGCCGAACACCACCAGCGCGGACAGCGGGTTGCCGGGCAGCCCGATCAACGGGATGCCACCGCAGTCGGCCAGCAGCGTGGGCTTGCCGGGTTTGATGGCGAGCCCGTGGCACCACACCGATCCGACGGCGGCGACCGCACCCGCGGTCTCGTCCCGCGCGCCGACCGACGATCCGGCCGAGACGACCACGAGGTCGGCTGTCGTCAGCACGTCGGTGAGCCTGTCCTTCAACACTCCCGGCTCGTCGCCCACGATCCCCGCGATGACCGGGTCACCGCCCGCGTCGAGCACCAGTCCGGCCAGCGCGGAGGCGGTCGCGTCACGCACCTGTCCGGCGTGAGGTCCACAGTGGACGGCGGGACGACCTCGTCGCCCGTGGAGATGATCGCCACCCGGGGCCGCGCGTGCACGGCCACCGACGTGACCCCGGCGGCGGCCAGCAGGCCGAGATCGGGCGCCCGCAACGGTCGGCCGGCGGGCACGAGCGGCGCGCCTGCCGCGACGTCCTCGTCGGCCCGCACCAGCCCACCGCCGGGAGCGACCGGGCGGGTGACCTCGATGGTGCCGGGCATGGTCTCGGCCGTGTACTCGACCATCACCACCGCGTCCGCGCCGTCAGGAAGCACGCCCCCGGTCGGCATGGCCACGCATCCACCAGGCCGCACGGCGACCTCGGGAGCCGCCCCCATCCGCACGGCACCGAGCAGGTCCAGATAGGACGGCAGCCCCTCGGACGCGCCGTAGGTGTCGGCCGCTCGCACGGCGTAACCATCCACAGTGGACTTCACGAAGCCGGGCAGAGCCGCCGGAGACACCACATCGGAAGCCGGCACCCGATGCAGGGCGGCCGACAGCGGCACGTCCTCGACGGCCGTCCGGTGAGCCGGCCGGAATCCCGCGAGAGCCTCGGTGACAGTACGGGCGGTGAAGAACTCCTTGTATGTCAAGGATTCGGCTGCTCCGCCGAGCCGTTCGGACGCGGTTGCGGCCGGGCGGCGGCCCCACCCTTGTCCAGGCCGAGCACCGAGATCACCGGACCGAGCGCGACCTGCCCCAGCCCGCAGATCGACGTCTTGCGCATCGCTTCCTCCAGCCGCACGACCTGCGCCCGCTCCCCGTCGTCCACCGTGGACTTGCCCTCCAGCAGCGTGTGCGCCTTCGTGGACCCTACCCGGCAGGGCACGCACTTGCCGCAGGACTCGTTGCGGAAGAACCGGAGCACGTTCGTGGCGGCGGCCAACAGGTCGGTGCCCTCCTTGAGCACGACCAACGCGCCGGAACCGAGCATGGTGCCCGCCTCGGCGAGCGTGCCGAAGTCGAGCGCCAGGTCCAGCTTGTCGGGCCCGATGAAGTTCGACGACGCGCCACCCGGCTGCACGGCACCGATCGAAGCGCCGCCCTCGACCCCGCCGGCCAGGTCGATCAACGCGCGAACGGTGGTGCCCATGGGAACGCAGTACACACCCGGGTTCGCCACGTGCCCGGACACCGCGAAGAACTTCCAGCCGACCGAGTCGCCGAGACCCTGGGCGCCCCACCACTCGGCGCCACGCTGCAGGATCACCGGCACGTCCGCGAACGTCTCCACCGAGTTGATCAGCGTCGGCCGCCCGTGCAGGCCGTAGTTGCCGGGGAACGGCGGCTTGTTGCGTGGTTCGCCGCGGTGGCCCTCCATGCACTCCAGCAGCGCCGTTTCCTCACCGAGGATGTAGCCGCCGGGCGAGACGAAGATCTCGAGGTCGAGCCGTCGGCCGCTGCCGCACGCGTCCGGGCCGATGACCCCCGCGTCGCGCAGCGCCTCGATCTCGGCCGCCAGCACCCGTTCCTCGGGACCGTACTCGTGGCGGATGAACACGTAACCCTGCTCGGCGCCGACCACGGCCATGCCGAGCAACAGCCCTTCGAGCACCAGGTGCGGCTGGTCGGCCAGGATCTGGCGGTCCTTGAACGTGCCGGGCTCGGACTCGTCGGCGTTGCAGATCGCGTACTTGACGGAGTCGGGCTCGGCGGCCGCCACCAGGTCCCACTTCTTGCCAGTGGGGAAGCCGGCGCCGCCCATGCCGCGCAGCCCGGAGTCCGACAGCGTGGCGACCACGTCGGACGCGCTCAGGTCACCGGCGAGCAGCGCCCGCAGCGACGCGTACCGCTCGCCGACCCCGGAACCACCGGAGTAGGGGTCGTTGGGCCACGGCTCGGTCCGCCGGTTCGCGACGGCCTCGCCGACCCCCTTGCCGCGGGCCTCGGTGACCAGGACGTCCACATCGGACACCGGCGCCGGGTGCTCGTTCACGTCCACCGCCGGAGCGACGTCGCAGCGCCCGAGGCAGGACACCTCGACCAGCTCGACGTCGGTGTCCTCGCCGTACTTCTCCTTCACCGCCGCGATCCGTTCGTCGCCGCCGCGCAGCCAGCACGACAGGTCGTGGCAGACGTGCAGCGCGACCTTCACCGGCGGCGTGGTGCGGAAGTGCGGGTAGAACGAGACGAGGCCCTCGATCTCGTAGCGCGGCCGCTTCACGTCGCGCGCGAGCTGCTCCAGCTCCTCCCGCGGCAGCCAGCCCAACCGCGCCTGGATCGCGTTGAGCGCGGGGATCAGCGACGGACCGGGAAACTTGCCGGCCCGTCCCTCCACACCGGGCACACGGCGGGCGGCGACGTTCGCAGCCCGCTCGGAACTCAGGGTCATTCGTGGGCTCCCAGTGGAGTTGTCGCAGTTGTGGCGCCCTCCGTGTGCGCGGCGCCGAGCGCCTCGACCTGGATGGCACAGAACTTGAACTCGGGGATCTTGCCGACCGGGTCGATCTCGTCGATGGTCAGCAGGTTGGCCGCCGCCTCCCGGAAGTGGAACGGGATGAAGCAGTTGCCCAGTTGCTCGCGGTGCGAGATCCGCACCTGCAGCTCGATCGAGCCGCGCCGGGATCGCGCCCGGACCAGTTCGCCGTGGGCGAGGCCGCGATCGGCCGCGTCCTTCGGGTGCATGTACACCTCGGCGATCGGCGAGATCGTGTCGAGCGCGAACGAGCGACGGGTCATCGAGCCGGTGTGCCAGTGTTCGAGCAGACGGCCGGTGTTGAGCACCAGCGGGTACTCCGCGTCCGGCAGTTCCCTGGCGGGCAACCACTGCGCGGGCACGAGGTGCGCGAGCCCGTCGTCGGTGTTGAACCGCTCGTCGAACAACACGACCGTCCCGTCGGAGTTCTCCGGGTCGGCGTTCGGGTACAGCTTCCCGGAAAGGCCGAGGTTGTCGTGCTTGAGGTTGGCGTACGACGGCATGAGCGCGACCATCTCGTCGAAGATCTCGCTCGGCGAGGCGTAGTTCCAGTCCAACCCGATCCGCTGCGCGATGGCCTGGACGATCTCCCAGTCCACCCGCGCCTGGCCCGGCGGGTCCATCACCTTGCGGCCGAGCTGCACCCGGCGGTCGGTGTTGGTGTAGCTGCCGTCCTTCTCCAGATAGGAGGAGGCGGGCAGGATCACGTCGGCGAACTCCGCGGTCTCGGTGAGGAAGATGTCCTGCACCACCAGGAAGTCCAGTGCGCCGAGCGCCTTGCGGACCTTGTTGATGTTGGGGTCGGACAGGAACGGGTTCTCCCCCAACATGTACATGCCACGCACGCCGTCGGGCTTGAGCACCGACCCGATGATCTCGGTGACCGTCAGGCCGCGGTTGGGGTCCAGCTCGGTACCCCAGGCCTCCTCGAACCGCTTGCGGGTCGCCTCCTGGTCCACGCCCTGGTAGTCGGGGTAGAACATCGGGATCAGGCCCGCGTCCGAGGCGCCCTGCACGTTGTTCTGTCCGCGCAGCGGATGCAGCCCGGTACCCGGGCGACCGACGTTGGCGGTGATCGAGCACAACGCGATCAGGCAGCGCGCGTTGTCGGTTCCGGTGGTGTGCTGGGAGATTCCCATGCCCCAGTAGATGACACCGGCGTTGCCCTCGCCCCACACCTTCGCGACCTCACGGATGAGATCGGCGTCCACACCGGTGATCTGCGCGGCACGCTCCGGCGGGTAGTCGGCGACCGTGCGGGCCAGTTCCTCGAAGTTCGAGACCCGGGCGGCGATGAACTCGCGGTCGATCAGGCCGAGCCGGATCACCTCGTGCATGATCGCGTTGTAGAACGCGACATCGGTGCCGGGCTTCACCTGGCAGTGGTAGTCGGCGTGCTCGGCCACCGTGCTGGCGCGTGGGTCCACGTAGATGATCTTGGTGCCCTTGCGGCGGGCCTGCTTGAAGAACGAGCTGGCGACCGGGTGGTTGGCGGTCGGGTTCGAGCCGGTGATGATGACGACGTCGGCGTTGGCGACATCGCTGTAGGTGGTCGACACCGCGCCCGAGCCGACACCCTCGAACAGCGCGGCCACCGACGACGCGTGGCAGAGCCGGGTGCAGTGGTCGATGTTGTTCGTGCCGAAGCCGGTACGGATCAGCTTCTGGAAGAGGTAGGCCTCCTCGTTCGAGCACTTCGCCGAGCCGAAGCCCGCGATGGCGCCCGGCCCGCCCTTCGCGTGGATCTCCTTGAGCCTGCTGGCGATGAGGTCGAGCGCCTCTTCCCAGGTGGCCTCCCGGAAGTACGGCATGACCTCGTCGTAGTCGACCAGCCCGCCGGGCTTGCGACGACCGTCGCGGCCCTTCTTCTTCTCACGGCCGCCACCGCTGCGGTTGCCGCCCTCGACCCGGCCGCGGTCGTTCTCTTCCTTGCTGTCACCTCGGACGTCGGCCGACAGCGCGCCCTTCGGGTAGGCCGAGTCGATGCGGATGAGCGGCATGGTCAGGCGCTGCGGCGAGGCCGCGTAGTCCCAGCCGTAGCGGCCCTTCACGCACAGCCTGCTCTTCGAGCCCGGCTGGTCGCGGCCGTCGGCGAACGCGATGGCGCCACGCTTGCGGTCCACGTAGTAGGTGAGCGCGCAGCCGACGCCGCAGTACGGGCAGACGCTGTCCACCGCGTCGAGCTTCTCGCGCGGCTGGATGGGGATGTTGTTGATCGACTTGTTGGTCAGGGCGCCGGTCGGGCAGGCCTGCACGCACTCACCACACGTGACGCAGGACGACTGGCCCATCGGGTCGTTCAGGTCGAACGCGATGAGGGTCTCGTAGCCCTTGCCCGAGCGACCGATCACGTCGTTGCCCTGCACGTCGTCGCACGCGCGGACACAGCGGTCGCAGAGAATGCAGGCGTCGTGGTTGACCGCGATGACCGGGTTCGACAGGTCGACGCCCCGGCCCGAGCCGCACGGCAGTTCGGTGGTCTCCTTCGACACGTCGAACCCGTCGGCCAGCTCCAGCAGGAGGTTGTCGCCGGTCGTGGTCTGCTTCGGGTCCTCGGCACGCGCGGGCTGGTCGGACATCAGCAGCTCGGTGAGCGTGGCCCGCTGGCGCTGGATCTCCTCGGTGTCCGTCTTCACGGTCATGCCGTCGTCACACGGGCGCACGCACGCGGCGGCCAGCACGCGGCCACCGGTGTCGACCACGCACATGCGGCACACGCCCACCGGGTCGTAGCGCTCGTTGTGGCACAGCACGGGGATGTCCACGCCCGCCTGCTGGGCGGCGTCGTAGATGGTGGTGCCCTCCGGCACGGTCACCGACCGGCCGTCGATCTCGGCCGTGACCGTCCGGATGGACGTCTCCGGCTCCTCGAGAGTCGTCATCGTTGCTCCGTCTCCCTGGTATTGCATACAGCATACAGTCACGGCTCGGCTCGTCGAGGCCGACGCTAGGCCTGGAGAAGAAGATCCGCCAGATCGCCGGGTGCCACTCTGCCGTCCTGATCCAAACCGCGTGCCTCGTAGTACCCCGAGACCATCGCTCGAAGCCGGTCGGCGGTGAGCGTGGCCGTGCGCCCGGAGCCCAGCTCGAGGGGTGTCTCGAGCATGCGGACGGGCAGGGTGTCGTCGGCCGCGGTCGCGCCTTCACGCAGGTTGAAGGCACGTTTCGCGCGCACGATCCGGCGGGCGGTGGTCTGCAGTTCGTCCGCGTCGAGGTCCCAGCCGGTGACCAGCGCGAGCAGCCGGGCCCACTCGGTGAACGGGTCCTCGAACACGCCGCGGAGGAACTTGCAGAGGATCATGGAGTCCATGATCGCGGCCTTGTCCTCGGTCTGGATGGCGGCGGCCACGTGGGGTGAGCCGCCGGCGAACCGGTCGAGATCGCCCGACAGGTCGGCCTCGTACGCGCCGGACCGGTTGTGGTCGGCACCCCGCGCGTTGACCGCCAGCCCGAGCGCCATCGACTGCAGGCTGCGCGGCTCGTAGCCGGGCAGCTCCAGACCCTTGACCTGCGGCGCGAAGTCGATCGAGCCGTGTCCCACCTGTTCGGCCGCGCGGCGGGAGCCCTGGGCGAGCAGTTCGCCGAGGCCGGGTTCGCGGGTGCCGATGGCGTCGAGAGCCTTGAGCAGGGCCGCGCCGTCGCCGAACTTCAGCCAGGGCTCGTCGATCAGGCCCTTCTCGACGCACTCCATGGCCCACGCGATCGTGCCGCCCGCGGAGATCGTGTCGATGCCGAGTTCGTCGCAGCGGGCGCTGGCGGCGAACACGTCGTCCGGGTCGGACACCCCGCACAGGGGCCCGAGCGCGAAGACGTTCTCGTACTCCATGCGCTGACTGCCAGCGCCCTTATCACTGCCCTTGCGGGAGTAGATGTGCTCGCAGCCGATGGAGCAGGACGCGCAGCTGTTGCGGGCCACGCCGCGGAGTTCGTGCAGCTCCTCGGCGGCCAGTCGTGGCGCCTCCTCGAAGGTGGCGGCCGTGAAGTTGCGGGTGGGCAGCGTGCTGACCGCGTTGAACGCCAGGAGGTTCGCGAGCGTGCCCAGCTCCCGGTACTTGGCGGTGGCCGGGCCGAAGCTGCGCTTGCGGAGATCCTTCGCCGCCGCGAGCACGCCGGTGTGGTCGGCGACGTCCACCTTGGTGGCCGTCTTCACGAGTACGGCCTTGATGTTCTTGGCGCCGAGCACCGCGCCGAGACCGCCTCGTCCCGCGTGGCGGCCGTCGTGGCTGATGGTCGCGTAACGGACGCCGCGTTCGCCGGCCGGACCGATGGCCGCCGTGCGCCAGCCGCGGCCGAACCGCTCCCTGACCTGGGTCTCCGCGTCGGCGGCGGCCAGCCCCGCCAGCTCGGGGGCCGGTTCGAGTCGTGGGCCGTCGCCGTCGATCAGCAGGACGGACAGCTCGTCGGCGCGGCCGCGGATGACGATCGCGTCGTTGCCCGTGAGCTTGCCGGCGATGGCGAACTGGCTGGAGGCGAGCGCGTCGGTGAGCAGGCCGGTGAGCGGTGACTTGGCGACCACCGCGAACTTGGCGCTGGTGGTCAGCGGGGTGCCGACGAGCGAGGAGAACACGAAGGCGAGCGGCGCCTCGGGGGCGAGCGGGTCTCCTTGCGGCCGGCCCAGTCGGTGCATGAGCCAGGTGCCCAGGCCGACGCCGCCCAGATACGCACGCAGTACCTGGTCGTCGAGTCGTAGCTTGTCGCCCGTCGCGTGGTCGCCGCGCACGTCGACGACGAGCGCCTGTCCGAAGAATCCACCTGGCGCCATGTGTCTACTGTATGCCTTATCCGCCGGCATCCGCTGAGAGGAAGGCCACGGTGTCTCCCGGTGACCAGCGGCAACCGGCCGTCCCTGGTCACCTGATCCCCGTTCAGCGCGGCGACGATGTGCCGGTCGAGCACCAGTCCGGCCAGCTCGGCGGCCGCTCCGATGGTCGCCGCCCGGACGGTCCGCGGGCGGTGTCCGCCGCCCTTGGCCAACGCGCCGAACCGCTCGATCACGACCTCGGGCGGCTCGCGGTCGCGCGCCTCGGCGTAGTCCTCCGGGGTGTTGATGTTCAGCACGGAGTCGAGGTGCGGGTCGTACTTGCTGACGTCCGGGGTCAGGAGGGCGTCGTCGTCCAGCTGGGTCACCGCGCAGTGCTTGAAGATCATCCCCGGACGCTGGTTGCCCTTGGCCAGAAGATCGGCCACCAGGCCGGCGATCCTGGTCTGGTAGGCGGCGGCGAGCGGCTGCCGGAACCCCTTCGCCACCGGCAGCACGACGTCGACGTCGTCGGTGAGGGCCCGCAACACCCTCCGGACGTAGGCGGGGTGCAGGAACGGCAGGTCGGTGGAGCACACGAACGCGGCGTCTGTTTCGAGCGCGGCCAACCCAACGGCCAGCCCCTGCATGGGCCCGAGCCCCTCGACCGGGTCCTCGGCCACTCGCACCCCGGCCGGCAGGTCGGGCAACTCCTGACCGGGCGCGGCGACCACGACCACCGGCCCGTCGACCGAGCGCGCCATGATCGCGGCGGCGCGGTAGAGCAGCGTCGAGCCGTGCCACTCCAGTCCGGCCTTGGCCGCGCCCATCCGCGTGGACCGGCCTCCAGCGAGGACCACACCACCAGCTGTTTCCACGAGACCGAGGATAGAGTTCGCCGGCGTGGCCCGTTATGTCGAGATCGTGACCGACCTGGCGCGCCGGGTCCGGTCCGGCGCGCTTGCCCCGGGCGCGGAGCTGCCGTCGGTGCGCGAGTACGCGGACGAACTGGGCACGACGACGTCCACCGTGGCGCGGGCGTACCGGACGCTGGCCGAGGGTGCGGTGCTCACCCTGGGCGACCGGCGACGGGCCAGGGTCGCCACGGAAGGCGCGCTGGCGGCGGCCCGGTTGTTGGAGGCCGACCGGGTGTTCCGCCTGGCGGGCAGCGACGACCCGGCACTGCAACTCCTGCTGGGTCACGTGGACGCGGCGGTCGTGCAGGTCGGCACCCGCGGCAGCTTCCAGGCACTACGGGCCCTGGCACGCGACGAGGCCGACGGCGCGGCCATCCACCTACGCCACCGCGACGGCACGTACAACGCCCCGTTCGCCCGGGCTCTGCTGCGGGAGTCGGACCCTCACCTACTGCACCTGTGGCGGCGGGAGCAGGGGCTGTTGGTCCCGGCCGGCAACCCTCTGAGCCTCGCCTCCGCCGCGGACCTGTCGGGAGTCCTGGTGGCGAAACGGGAACAGGGCGCGGGCACGCGCGTCCTGTTGGAACAGTTGCTGATCGCGGAGGGCGTTCCCCCGCATTCGGTGGCCGGGCCCGAGCTGCACTCCCATCTGGAGGTGGCGCTGGCCGTCACGGCCGGAATCGCCGACGCGGGCCTGGGTCTACGCGCGAACGTCCCCGAACTGGGCCTGGAGTTCGTCCCGCTGGTGTGGGAGTCGTACGACATCGCGCTTCCCGGCGCGGCGCTGGGAGCGGCCCGCCCGCTGATCACCGCGCTCCGCGACCCGGAGGTCCAGGAGTCGATCACTCTCCTGGGCGGCTACGACCTGGCGAACACGGCCACACTCACACGCCTCTGACCTGCCATCAGATGACTGCCTGTGAGCCGCCCTCGCGGGTGGGCAGGCCGGCGGCCCGCCACGCGCGGTAACCGCCCACCAGGTCGGTCGCGTGGTGGAGGCCGATCCGTTTCAGGTCGCGGGCCGCGAGGCTGGAGGCTGTGCCGTCGTTGCAGAACACGACGACCCTCGTGTCCTCCGTCAGTTCCGGCAGGCGTCCCGTCCCCTGTGGATCCAGGCGCCACTCGAGGACGATGCGTTCCACGGGGATCGCGTCGGGGATCTCTCCCTCGGCGCGCCGGTTGTCGAGCGGCCTGATGTCGATCAGCAGGCCACCTGCCCGGCGCAGTTCGTCGGCCTCCTCCGGTTCCATGCGGGTCCGCTCCACTCGCGCCCATTCCAGGAACGTCGCGGCACTCATGCGTTGATGGTGTGCGCCGGACGGGACCATGTCAATCACTTTGTGGGAGGTGCTCCCACATCATGGAAGGCCGGCGCGAATCTGTTATGCGAGGATGCCGGCGTGACCCAGCCCCGATCGGGAACCCAGGCGATCGAACGCGCGCTCGCCGTGCTGCACTGCGTGGAATCTGCCGAGGACGGCCTCGGCAGCACGGAACTCGCCCAGCAGGCGGACCTGTCGGTGAGCACCGCCCACCGGCTGGCCCGCGCGCTCGCCGAGGACGGCCTGCTGCTGCAGGATCCGCGTACCGAGCGGTACCGGCTCGGCCCGGCGCTCGTGGTGCTCGGCCGCAAGGCGGAGGAGCGGCTCGGCTATCAGCAGGCCATGCCGCTGCTGCGGGAGCTGGGCGCGGCGACCGGCGAGTCGATCAACCTGGGGATCCGCGCGGGCAACGACGTGCTCGTGGTGCTGGACGTGGTGTCCAACCAGCCGCTGCGGTTCGACCAGGCGCCGGGCAGCCGGGTGCCCATGCACGTCTCCGCCATGGGCAAATGCCTGCTGGCACACGGAAACAGCGAGATCGACGACCAGATCGCCGGGCTGGGCGAACTGGTGCGGGCCACACACCGCACGATCACCGACCGCGGCCGGCTGCGCGAGGAGCTGGAGCTCGTCCGCACCCGCGGCTGGGCCCTGAACGACGAGGAACGCAACCCGGGCGTGCGGGCCATCGCCGCTCCCGTTCTGGGCCCGGACGGCACGGCGCTGGGAGCCGTCGCCGTGCAGGGCCCGACGGTCCGCCTGCCCGACGAGCGCCTCCCCGAACTGGCCGCGCTGCTGGACAAGGCCACCCGCCGGGTCGCGCCGCTGCTCACGTAGCAGCTCGAAACGGTACGACTCGCAGGTGCGGCGAGTCGTACCGGTTCGACGCTGAGTCGTACGTTCGCGGTCAGGCTGCGGTCACCGCGTCGATGGCTCGGCGCCGCATGGCCAGGCGGGCGCTCACCCTGCTCACCGGGTAGACGATCGCCAGGATGGCCACGATGGTCGCCGGGAACACCCAGAGTGGACCCGTCGGGATGAACGCGCCCACGGCCACCGCCATGGGTAGAACCGTGCACAGTGCGATCACCGTGCCCAGCACCAGGCCCGCCGCGCCGATCACCACGGCTTCGGCCGACAGCATGGCCGCCACCTCGCGGCGGGTGGCGCCCGCCAGGCGTTGCGCCGCGAACTCGCGCCGCCGCGACAGGACCGACACGGCCAGGGTGTTCACCGACGCGATCGCCGCGTAGGCCATGGCCAACACGGCCAGCAGGTAGTTGATCCACGCCTGCACGCCCAGGCCCTGCTCGAACTCCACGGCCAGCGCGTCGGGTCCGCCGACCGTGACGCCCGGATAGTCCCGGACGTCGACCGAGGAAACACCGCGTACCAACAGTTTCGACGGCAGCCCGGTCATCGTGTGCGGGGCCAGCAGACCCGTGGGCAGCACCACGCTCGGGCTGTCCTCCAGCAACGCCACGACCTTCACCGACACCCGCGACGCGTCGCCAAGCCGGAGCGTGACGGGCGAACCGACCGACAGGCCGAGGTCGTCGGCCTCGTCCTCGTCGAGCGCCACCGCGTCACCACGCAGGTCGGCCAGCGAGCCCGCGGTCACGGGCGTGGCCAGCACGTCCGGCGCGTCGATGCCCACGAACGGCGACGGGTCGCTGCCCTTCTCGTCGTAGGGCTCCTCCAGCCAGCCCGAGCTGAACACCACGCCGGACGCGGCCGTCACGCCCGACGTCTCCCGCACCGCCTCGACGAGCGCCGGCGGGATGCCGCCGGCGCTCGAGCTGACCACCGCGTCCGCCTGGAACTGGTCGACCGCGGTGTCGAGCAGCGCGTCGTCGTGGGTGGTCTGCGAGTAGATGTTGCCGAGCGCGATGGCCGTGGCCAGGGTGATCGGCGTGAGCACGGCCGCGAACTGCACGGCCCGCGCCCTCGTGTTGATCACCACGAGCGACCCGTGCCGTGGGAACACCCGCCGCAGCACGGCGGACGACCGGTCCACCAGGAGCGTGACCAGCTCCGGGCCGTAGAGCGCGACCGCGATCGAACCCGTCAGCACGGCCGGACCGCCGACCGCGGACGCCGTCTCCGGGTCGAGGAACATGGTGCTCACGGCGAGCCCTACCGTGCCGATCGCGGAGATCATGGCGAGCATCCGCCGCAACGGATGCACCTCGGCCGACGGGATGGCGGCCTCGGCCAGCGCCTGGATCGGCCTGGTCCGCCCGGCCGCACCGGCGGCGAAGCGGGCGGCGAGCCACGGCGTGAGCAGTCCGAGCACCACCCCGGCGGCGAACGGGATCGGCCCCTGCCGGAACTCCAGCGCCATGGGGATCACGCCCCGCGAGGCACTCGCGTCGAACACCCACCGGCCGACCAGCGCGCCGAGCGCCACACCGAACACCACGGCGATCCCGGCCACCGCCATCGTCTCCGTGACCACCAGCGACCGGACCTGCACGGGCGTCGCGCCCGTGGCCCGCAGCAGCGCCAACTCCTGCTGGCGCTGACGCACCGACAGGCTGATGGTCGCCCACACGACCAGCGCCATGACCACCATGACCATGCCGCCGAAGATGCTCGACAACAGGATCAGCGGCAGCATGCTGGCCGTGATGCCCGGGAACTCCGCGGCGCCCCGGTCGTCGCCGGTGAGCACGGTCAGCCCGGCCGGCATGCGCCCGGCAACGTCCTCAATGGACGCGCCGTCGGCCAACCGGACCCCGATCAAGTCGACACGCGGCGTGAACCGCGCGACGTCTCCGGCCGAGAAGAACAACGCGTCCGGTCCGCCGGACACGGTGCCGGACACCGTGAACGTCTCGGGCGCGCCGGCCACCACCAGCTCGACCCGGTCGCCCACCTCCTTGCCGGAGAGCACCACCTCGCCGTCGGCCGGTGCGCTACCGGTGAGCGTGTACGGGGTCATCCCGGCCGACGCCCAGCCGTGTCCGGAAAGGACGTTCGTGGGTTCGGATCCCGCGACCACGGCGGGGAACGACACGTCCGCCCACGCATCGGAGACCCCGGGAATCGCACGGATGGAGGCCAGCCGGTCGACCGACACCCCCGGCCGCTCGGCGTACGGGACGGTCTCCGACTCCTGGTCCGGCAGCTTGAACCCCTGCGGACCGGTGACCACCAGGTCGGCACCCGCCAGCCGCTGCGGCACGGCCGCACTGCGCAGGCCCGACTCGAACAGCCCACCGCACGCGACGATCAGCGCGGCGCCCACCAGGACCGCCAGGAACGTGGCGACGAACGCCGCGAGCCGGTGACGCAGGCTCGCCAGCGCCAGCCGGTTCATACGGCCACCGGCCGCAGCTGGGCGAGCTGCCCGGAGACCTGCTCGGCGGTAGGAGTCGCCAGCGTCGAGACGATCCGGCCGTCCACCAGGAACAGCACCTGGTCGGCGAACGACGCGGCCACCGGGTCGTGGGTGACCATGACGATCGTCTGCCCGGCGCGGGTCAGTTCACGAAGAAGACCGAGCACGTCGAGCGCGGTCTGGCTGTCGAGCGCGCCGGTCGGCTCGTCGGCGAACACCACCTGGGCGCGGGCGGCGAGCGCCCGCGCGATGGCCACACGCTGCTGCTGTCCGCCCGACAGCTCTGCCGGCCGGTGCTTCACGCGATCGGCGAGGCCGACCCGGTCGAGCACCTCACGCACCCACGCGGTGTCCGGCTCGTGGCCGGCGAGCAGCGCGGGCAGCGTGACGTTCTCCCACACGGTCAGCGCGGGCATCAGGTTGAACGCCTGGAACACGAACGCCACGTGCTCGCGGCGCAGCTCGGTCAGTTGGGTCTCGTCCTTGCCGGCGAGCGACGTGCCGAGCAGCGTGACCGCGCCGGACGTCGGCTCGTCGAGCCCGGCCGCACAGTGCAGCAGCGTGCTCTTGCCGGAACCGGACGGCCCCATGACGGCCGTGAACGTGCCGGCCGGGAACTCGACGCTCACGTCGTCGAGGGCCACCACCCGCCCGCCGTAGGTCTTGCGGACGCCGTCGAGGCGGACCGGCGCGGTCATGTCGTCGCCCGCTTCTCCGCGTACCGGAGGCCGCCGACGATCAGTAGGCCCCCGCCGAGCGACCACAGCCACCACGGATTCTCGATGTGCCACCCGATGATGCAGATCAACAACCAGACGACGATCTGGATGGCGTTGACGCTCAGCACGAGCAGGGTGAACGCCCGGCGGATCGAGCGGAGACGGTGCTGGGTGGTGTTCGAGTGGACAGTCATTTACCTCTCCTTTAAACTGTTTATGTCATGAACAGTTTATGACATGCGCAGTCTATGCGGAAAGGTGTGCCGTATGTCCAGCGATTTCCTCCCACCCGGCATCGCCGCCGTCTGGGGGTTCCCGCCGCCCGCACGTCGGGGGCCGAAACCGGCACACAGCGTGACCGGCATCATCGACGCGGCGCTGGAGCTGGCGGACGAGGAAGGCTTCGCCGGACTGTCGCTGCCGAAGATCGCCAGCAGGCTCGGGCTGACGGCCAACGCGCTGTACCGCTACGTCAGCGCGAAGGACGAGCTGCTGCTGCTCCTGGTCGACGCGGCCTGCGGGCCACCGCCCGCCCACCTGCCCGGTGGCTGGCGAGAGGGGGCCGGGGCCTGGACGAGGGCACTGTTCGAGCGCTACCGGACCCGGCCGTGGATGCTCGACATTCCCGTGCGGGGTGCGCCGGTCACGCCGAACCTGCTCGGCTGGCTGGAGGCGCTGCTCTCGGTGTTCACCGGGTCCGGGATCCCCGAGGACGAGTGGCTCTCGTCCGCCATCCTGCTCGACGGGTACGCACGCACGTCCGCCGGACTCGCCCGTGGCCTGGACGAGGGCCCGCTGACCCCCGTGCAGTCGGCCGAGATGACCGGGTTCCTGTACCCGCTGCTCGCCGAGCGCGGGTACCCGATCCTCGCGCGGATGATCGCCGCGCAGGAGTACGCGGACAGCTCACCCGAGCCGGACATCGAGTACGGCCTGAACCGGATCCTCGACGGGTTGGCGGTGCGGGTCGCTGGGTACTCCCCCGAGCGTGATCAGCGATGAGCGAGTGGCTGCCGTGCTGCGGGTCTTCGTGCGCGGCTGCGGGCCCATGGTGGACCGGTTGCGCCACGACGACGTCGACCTCTCCGGCGCGGACGCCGACCCGGACGTCGACGCCGCGCTCCTGGCCCGGCTCCGACGGCGGCTGGCGCAGGTGCGCTACCCCGGGTCGGACAGCTGGGCCAGGCTGACGGTCGAGGAACGGTCCGACTGGTGGGTCAGCCGGGTCGGCAGGCTGACGTCGCTGGCCGCGTCGGTCACGGGGCTCGCGGGTGCGCTCGGCGACCGGCTGCCGCTGCAGGACATGCTCGGTTCGGCCGGCCAGGGTCTGCTGCTGTGCGCGATCGCGTCCGAGCACGGGGTGGACGATCCGGCCACGCGGGTCCGACTGCTGGCGAAGGTGCTGTTCGACCGGGACATCTCCCCGGAAGTGGCGGCGGGTGACGTCGAGCCTGTTGGTTCTGAGGAGCCGGCTTCGTTGCCGGAGGGCAAGCGGCTCGGCCTGAAACCGGCGGCCAAGTGGTTGTGGCGACAGGGCAAACTGCTGCTGGACATCTCCGACGAACTGGAGAAACGCCCCCACGGCCGGTTCTACCACCGGGTGCTGGGCATGCTGCCGATCGTGGGCATGGCCGGCGACTACCTGGGCGAACGGTCAGCCCTGAAACGAGCGGCGAAGGCGGGCCACCGCTGGGTCCACGAGCAGGCGGCCCCACAGATCCACCAGTCCCCGTAACGAGCAACGACCACCACGGTGGCCGTGGTGGTCGTTGCCGGCTAAGGGTGTTCCGCCGCTATGACGGGGTCCACTCGCCCGGGTTGTCGATCTTGGCCTGGGCCGCGGGAGTGGCCATCGCCCAGTCCTCGCCCAGCTTCACGAGGCC
Source organism: uncultured Actinomycetota bacterium (assembly GCA_963825445.1). Lineage (GTDB taxonomy): Bacteria > Actinomycetota > Actinomycetes > Mycobacteriales > Pseudonocardiaceae > Actinophytocola. The sequence continues at coordinate 62,942 of CAWGTM010000009.1, read as the reverse complement.
CTGGTCGATCTTGTCCTGCGACGTGTCGATCGTGTCGTAGATCGACTTGAGTTCGGTGATCGCGACGGTGATGGCACCGAGGGCGATGCCGATGGCGGCGCAGATCGTGATGATGGCCGGCGGGATGCCGATGACCGTGCAGGCCTCGGCGATGGCCGCGACCGTGCCGACGATCAGCGAGGCGAACGCGAGGCCCATGGCGATCCAGAAGTTCTCGATCGCGTTGGCGAGTTCCTTCAGCGTGTTGCTGAGCTCGCCGGACAGGTCGCGCGCGGTGTCGGCGCTCGACTTCTGCTCACCCACGACGCCGAAGTAGGCGGTCGCGCCGCTGCCGGACCACTCGACGTTGCTCGGCAGCTTGGAGGGCGTGATCTTGTCCGAGATGGCCTGCAGCGCGGGCATGATGGTGCCGGACAGCACCTCGGCGTGGGCCTCGAGCTTGCTGGGGCTACCCGTGTTGTCCAGGAACTCCTTGACGCCGTCCCAGAAACCCTTGATCTTCTCGCCCAGCCAGTTCATCCCGTCGATGATCGGCTGGATCAGGTGCTCGAGGAACCCGGGCACCCAGTCCATCACGCTGTTGACCTTGTCGAAAAAGCCACGGAAGTCGGAGTCGATGTCCCGGGCCTGGGCCAGGGCGTCCTCAACGGTCGAGCTCATCAGTTGCCCCCCAGTTCGCCCTGCGTGGACGTGAATCCTTCGGCGTTCGCGGCTTCCTGCCGCTCGTAGTTGTCGGCCACCTCGCGAACCGCGGACGCCATGACGCCGAAGTACTCGACCGCCTGCTTGAACTGCGCTTCCATCTCGCTGCGCGCCTTCTCGTAGCTGGTGTCGATGCCGAGCCGCTGGCCAAGGCCGGTGACGTCGTCCGCGCCGTCGAGGGTCAACCCGGCGATCGCCTGGATGGGCCCGTCCAGGTCCAACGCCACCTGGTCCCAGATGGCGGCGTCGTCCCGCAACACCTGGGCATTTGTCTGTATGTCTTCACTGCTCGTCATGTGCTTCGCCCTTGTTGTCGTCGCCTCAGGGGCGGCCGTTGCGCTTGCTGATCCTGCGCACCATTGCCTGCGGGTCCGAAACCAACTGCATCAACTCGTTGATCGCACCGCTCTGCGGACCCCGGGACAGCTCACCCGGTGTCGAGCGGTCAGCGAAACTGGTCAACGCGTCCCGCACCTCGTTCTCGATCTCCGACTCCCGCGCTGTGAACAACCACGACACATCCAGGGTCACGTCGAGCACCTGGCCCTGCCGGCCGGACACCGTCACGTGCTCACCCGCACTGTCCACATGCACCGTCTGGTCGACGACCGTCGACAGTTGCACCTTGAACTGCGCGAGATCCGCGGTGACCGCGTCCAGAAGCCGACGAACGTCCTCCCTGGTGAGCGGTGGTTCCTCCTCCTCAGGGGGCTGAGACGCACGCGGCGGCGTTCCGGTTCCCGCCGCGACCTCGGCGCGGATGTCGACCCGCTGGGCCTGGTAGGCCACGGCCGCGGCGGTGGCGTTGTTGGCCGCCTCACGCACCAGACCGCCCAGCTCACGCGCCTCGGCGACTTCCCGCCATTCGGGGGCCAGGCGCACGGAGGTGATGGCGGCCGTCTCGGTGACCGTGATGGTCACCGCGCCGCGAGCGTCCTGTCCGGACAGCGGGTCGGTGTCGTCTGTGGACTCGTCCGGCGCCTGCGTGCCGCGGCGGGCGTCCTCGACCTCGTCGTCTTCCTCGAAACCCCAATCCATGGGCGGGAGGCTACCCGGCGGATTCTGGCCTGTCAGAGCTTCCCGAAGCTTGTCACCAGTTCAGGGGGCGAGGTTGAGCACGAGGGCCAGCGCCCGGCCGGTCCACTGTGACGTGGCGATCACGTCGTTGGCGCCGACGCGCAGGGCGTACCGGACATACTCGGCATCCCGGATGGCCGTCACCACCACGACATCCGGGCACAGGTCGCGGGCGAGCATGGTGACCATCACGGCGACCGTGTCCGGGCCGGCCGTCACGATCACGTGCCCGGCCCGGCCGCCGGTCGCCCGGTCGAGGACCGCCCGCTCCGTGCCGTCGCCGAGCATGGCGGCCAGCCCGAGTTCCTCGGCGTCGGCCACCGCCTCCGGCCGGTTGTCGACCACCATCACGTCGGCGGCCGCCGTGCCCGTGCGCAACAGCTGTCTGGCCGCGCTGATACCGGTCACGCCGAAGCCGACCAGCACCGTCCGTTGTCGCATCCCCGCCTGCCTCCTCGGGCGGCGACAGTAGGGCAGCAAACCCCCTGTATCAGCGGGCATTTACGGAATCTTGACGCCTCGGATCGGCTGGGACGGCCGCGAAATTCACGTGGGCAACCGGAGGCGCGCGTGGTGTGATCACGCGTATGGCGATCGACGAGGCGGTGGGGGTGCTGCGGGAGTGGCAGTACGAGGGCGCGCCGATGCAGCTGCATCCGGGTGATCTCGGCTGGTTCCGGCGGTTCGGCGCGGAGGCCACGGACGCTGCGGTCCGGACCTGGCGTCGGGACGGCCGGATCGTCGCGGTCGGGCTGTTGGACGGCGCAGACCTGCTGCGGCTCACGACCGCACCGGACTTCGCGCGGGACGAGGAACTCGCCCGGCAGCTGGTCGACGACATGACCGACCCGGAGCGCGGCATGCTGCCCGCCGGGAAGGTCAACGTGGAGGTACCCCGGGGCACGCTGGTCCAGGACCTGCTCGCCTCAGCGGGCTGGGAGTTCGACGAGCCGTGGACCCCGCTGCACCGCGATCTCACGGAACCGGTGGCGGACCCCGGTGTGCGGATCGAGGTGGTCGGGCCGGAGCACGCGGCCGTGCGGGCCGAGGTACAGCGGGAGGCGTTCGACGGCTCGACGTTCACCGTCGAACGCTGGCACGCCATGACCGCCGGCTCGGCCTACGCCGACGCCCGGTGCCTGCTCGCGTACGACGACCAGGACAACGCGGTGGCGGCGGTGACCGTGTGGTCGGCCGGTCCCGGTCGGCCCGGCCTGCTGGAGCCGATGGGCGTGCACCGCGACCATCGCGGGCACGGTTACGGCAGGGCGATCTCCCTTGCCGCGGCGGCCGCGCTGCGGGAGTTGGGCTCGTCGAGCGCGATCGTCAACACCCCGAGTTCCAACGTGGGTGCCGTCGCCACCTACGCGTCGGCCGGCTTCCGGAAGCTCCCGGAGAACCGGGACCTGTACCGGGTCGAGTAGTCACGCGGCGGCCTGCACCGCCAGGTTGAGCCGAGCGAGGACTGGAACCAGCCGTTCGTCACGGTGATGCCGCCGAACGCGCTGCCGTTGTTGTTGGCGGCCGACGTGTAGGCGTAGAGCACCTCGGACCAGCCGTGGACGCCGGAGTTGCCCATGGCGGAGGCCGTGCTGGGAAACATGATGGCGATGCCGCTGCCGAGCAGCACGAGCGTGGGCATGGTCAGGATCGAGATGGCCGCGGCCGTCACCTCGCGGCGCCCGAGCTTCTTGCCCAGGTACTCCGGTGTTCGGCCGACCATGAGTCCCGCGAGGAACACGGCGATGATGGCCGTCAGCCCATGCCCCTCACACGCGGGGCCGCCCCGATGGCGACCGACCGACGTGAGTGTGTCTCGTGAAAAGCCCTGGTAGTGGCGCCCTGACGGACCTTGACGCGGCGACCTCGCGCGTTTACGGAATCCGTACGCGGGGCTCGACCAGCCGGCGGCTGAGCCACCACGCGACCAGCGCCACGGGCACCAGCAGGGCGAGCGCGAGCCGCAATGAGGTGGCGTCGGCCAGGGCACCGAGCACGGGTGCGAACAGCCCGCCGGCCGACACCGCCAGCCCAAGCGTCACGCCGCTGGCCGTGCCCGGGCGGCTCGGCAGGTAGTCCTGCCCCAGCGTGATGTGCAGCGAGAACGGCACGGCCAGCAGCAACGAGGTCGCCACCACGAACCCGAACACCGCCGGGCCCGGCACCACGACCACGCCGGCCACCGCGACGGCCGCCGCCAGGTAGGCGACGCGCATGACGTGCACCCGGTCCCACCGCTTGGCCAGCCAGCCGCCGAGCACGGTTCCCGTGGCGCTGCCGGCGAACAACGCGAACACCGCGGCGCTCGCCACACCGCTGCCTCCGTCCACCTGGGACGCGACGTGCAGGCCGACGAACCCGCTGAGACCGACGTACACAATGGACCGCAGCACCACCACGGCCGTGAGCCTGCGGAACGCCGGCCAGTCGTCCGTGCCGTCCCGGGACGCTCGCTTGTGGACGGTGCCGCGCGCACGTACCAGGGTGGTGGCGAGTCCCACCACGGCCGGCGCGACCAGCCACGGCGTCGCCGCCAGGCCACCGATGGCCAGCACCGGCGCGGCGACCACGGGCGCGAGCATGAACCCGATGCTCCCGCCGAGGGAGAACCAGCTCATCTGCACCGACCCGCCACCCGTGACGATCCGGGCGGTCCGCGCCGCCTGCGGGTGGTAGGCCGCCACCCCGAGCCCGGTCACCGCGATGGCCGCGAGCGTCGCGAAGATACGAGTCGACCAGGCCGACGAGCAAGGTGCCGCCGCCGCACGCGGCCATGCTCACGGGCACCAACCACGGCGCCGACCAACGATCGGTGACCAACCCGAACAGCGGCTGCACGGCGGCCGACAACGCGGTGGCGGCCAGCACGAATCCCGCGACCGCCGCGTAGTCGTAGTGCCGTTCGAGCACGAGGAACGGGATCAACACCGGCACCAGGCCCTGGTACAGGTCGACCGATGCCGTGGCCGACGGCGAGCACGATGGTGGGCAGGTGCTTGGTCACGCCTCCCAGCTTCGACCCGGCCGCGTTGTCCGGCTTCCGATATTCTGACGATCAATGTCGACTTCTCGCCATATGCCCACGGCGCCGACCAAGCTCCTCCGGTTGGCGGGCGGCGGGCGCGTCGATCGCCACCGCCACGACGACCACCAGATCGTCTACGCCTCGGCCGGCGTGTTGTCGGTGGCCACCGACGCCGGCACGTGGATCGCCCCGGCGACCCGCGCCATCTGGGTGCCGGCCGGCACCCCGCACGAGCACCGGGCCTATGGCGCCACCGACGTGCGGCTGGTCGGCCTGCCGGTCAACCCGCTCGGCCTCGACGTGCCGGCCGTGCTGTCGGTGTCGCCGCTGCTCCGCGAGCTGATCATCGCCTATACGGAAGCCGACCCGAGCGAGGAACGACTGCGGCTGCGGGCCGTGCTGCTCGACCGGCTGCGCCTGGCCACCCAGCAGCCGCTGCGACTGCCGGCCGCGCGGGATTCTCGGCTCGCCGCGGTGTGTGCCCTGCTGGCGGACGACCCGGCGGACACCCGGTCGCTCGCTTCGCTGGGTGCCCAGGTCGGCGCGAGCGAGCGAACGCTGTCGCGGCTGTTCCGCGCGGAGTTCGCCATGACGTTCCCGCAGTGGCGCACCCAGCTGCGGCTGCACCACGCGCTGGTGCTGCTGGCGACCGGCGAACCGGTGACCACCGTGGCGCACCGCTGCGGGTGGGCGTCGGCCAGCGCGTTCATCGACGTGTTCCGGCGCGCCTTCGGCAACACGCCCGGCGCGATGAGTTCGGGCACCGGACGGGATCTGTAGAGCCATGGAACTGTTGACCGCCGCGCGGACCGGTGACGAGAGTGCGTTCACGCAGCTCGTCGACCCGCACCGCCGGGAGCTGCACGCGCACTGCTACCGAATGCTCGGTTCGGTGCACGACGCCGAGGACGCCGTGCAGGACGCGCTACTGCGGGCCTGGCGCGGGATGTCGGGGTTCGAGGGCCGCAGCTCGTTTCGCGCCTGGCTGTACCGGATCGCCACGAACACGTGCCTGCGGCTGATCGAGAAACGGCCGGCGCGGGTGCTGCCCGTGGGGTTCGAGCCGTCCGCCGAGGTGGGCGCAGCACCGCTGACCGAGCGCGTGTGGCTGGAGCCCTACCCCGGGCCGGAGTCGGGGTACCAGCAGCGCGAGAGCGTGGAGCTGGCGTTCGTGGCCGCGTTGCAGCTGCTGCCGGCGCTGCAGCGTGCGGTGCTAGTGCTGCGGGAGGTGCTCGGCTTCTCGGCGAAGGAGGTGGCCGACGCGCTGGACACGACGGTCCCCGCGGTGAACAGCGCGTTGCAGCGGGCCAGGAAGGCGGTCGACGCGCAGGTGCCGGACCGCAGCCAGCAGGCCACGTTGCGCCTGCTCGGCGACCACGGGTTGCGGGACGTGGTCGACCGGTACGTCACCGCCTGGCAGGCCGGCGACGTCACCACGATCGTCGCCATGCTGGCCGAGGACGCGAAGTACTCGATGCCGCCGGACCACGTCTGGTACGCGGGGCGCGCGGCGATCGAGGAGTTCCTGCGGGCCCGACCGTTCGGTGGCGGCCGTCGCTGGCGGTTCCGCCGGGCCGACACGAACGGGCAGGTGGCGTTCGCCACCTACTGTTGGGACGGCAGCGCCTTCCTGGCCGACGCCATCGACGTCCTCACCCTGCGCGGCCACGAGATCGCCGAGGTCACGGCGTTCCGCACCCCGGATCTCTTCTCCGTTTACGGACTGCCGATGACTTTGCCCGACTAGCGGGATCTCCACTCGTATGAAAACGAAATGGGTTCTCGCTCTGACGGCCGTCGCGTCGCTCATGGTGGCGCTCGACCTGCTGGTGGTGAGCACCGCGCTGAGCACCATCCGGCTGGACCTCGACGCGTCGCTCGAGCAGTTGCAGTGGACGGTGACCGCGTACGGGCTGGTCTTCGCCGTGCTGCTGATGACCGGGGCGGCGCTCGGCGACCGCTTCGGTAGGCGGCGGGTGTTCATGATCGGTCTCGGTCTGTTCGCCGCGGCGTCGGCCGCGTGTGCGCTCGCGCCGGGCATCGAGTGGCTGATCGCCGCCCGCGCCGTGCAGGGTGCGGGCGCGGCGCTGGTCATGCCCCTGGCCGTGGCGTTGTTGACCGCGTCGGTGCCGGCCGAGCGCCGTGGTCGCACGCTCGGCACGTTCGAGGCGTTGACCGGGCTCGCCACCATCGCGGGTCCGCCGGTCGGCGGTGTGGTGGCGCAGGCACTCGGCTGGGAGTCGATCTTCTGGATCAACGTGCCGATCGCGCTCGTGGTCATCCCGCTGGTCGCGCGGCACGTGGCGGAGAGCCGCGGTTCGGACACCGCCCTCGATCTGCGCGGGTTGGTGCTGGTCACCGGGGGTGTGTTCGGGCTCGTGTGGGGTCTCGTGCGCGGCAATCCGGCCGGCTGGGACAGCCCGTCGGTGCTCGTGCCGCTCGTGGCTGGCTCAGCGTTGCTCGTGGCGTTCGTCGCGTGGGAACTGCGCGCCGACCAGCCGATGCTGCCCATGGGGTTGTTCCGGGGGCGCGCGTTCTCGGCCGGCACGGCGGCCAGCGTGTTCCTGTTCGCCGCGCTGTACGGGTCGGTGTTCTTCCTGGCGCAGTTCATGCAGACGGGGCTCGGGCACGGGCCGCTGGAGGCCGGGCTGCGGTTGGTGCCGTGGACCGCGATGCTGCTGTTCGTGGCGCCGCTGGCCGGGGCGTTCGCCGACAAGGTGGGCAACCGGCCGCTGCTGGTCGGTGGGCTCGCGCTGAACGCCGTGGGGCTGGGGTGGCTGGCGTTGATCGCCGCGCCCGACCTGTCCTACGGGGCGATGGTGTGGCCGCTGGTCGTGACGGGCATCGGTGCGTCGATGGCCATTCCCGTGGTGCAGAACGCGGTGCTCGGTGGCGTGCCTGAGGACGCGATCGGCAAGGCGTCCGGGGCGAACAGCATGACCCAGGAGTTGGGTGGGGCGTTCGGGGTGGCCGTACTGGTGGCCGTGTTCACCGTGGCCGGCAGTTACGCCACGGCGTCCTCGTTCGTCTCCGGTTTCGCGGTGGCCATGTGGGTCTGCGCAGGCCTGGCGCTCGCGGGCGCGGTGGCTGCCCGGTTTGTCCCCGCGTCACCACGGGTAGCCGAAGAGGTGTGCGTACCCATGTCGAACGCGAACGCAAGTACGAGCTTCCGCTGAACGCCGAGCTGCCGTCGTTGGCCGGCATCGCCGAGTCGGACGGGCCGCGGGAGGAGACGCTGTCCGCCGTGTACTACGACACCGTGGACCTGCGGCTCGCCCGTACGGGGACCACGTTGCGGCGGCGGACCGGCGGCGACGACGCCGGGTGGCATCTGAAGGTGGTTCGGGGCGCCGACACACGGGACGAGGTTCAGCTGCCGCTGTCGGACTCCGTGCCGGCGGAGCTGGAGGCGCTCGTACTCGGTCACACCCGGGGCGAGCCGCTCGTGCCGGTCGCGCGGATCGTGACCAGCCGGTCGCGCTGGTTCCTGCGTGACTCCGGCGGCGCGGCGTTGGGCGAGCTGACCGATGACCACGTGGAGGCCTCGCGGCTGACGGGCACCGGGTCGGACAGCTGGCGCGAGGTGGAGGTGGAGCTGGACGAGGGCGCGGACGACGCGTTGTTCGACCGGCTGCGCAAGACGGGGCTGCGGCAGGCGGCGCACGGCTCGAAGCTCGCGCGGGTGCTGGCGGTACCGGCGTTGTCCGGCGGCAAGTCAGCGGGCCACGCGCTGGTCGCCTACCTGCGTGACCAGGTCGACACGCTCGTGCGCCACGACCTGCTGGCCCGGCGGGACACCCCGGACGCCGTGCACCAGCTGCGGGTGGCGAGCCGGCGTCTGCGCAGCGTGTTGCGGGTGTATCGGCGGCTGCTCGACCGGAGCGTGACCGATCCGCTGCGTGGCGAACTGAAGTGGCTGGGCCGGCGGCTCAGCCCCGCGCGGGACCTGGAGGTGCTGGAGGAACGGCTGGGTGAGGCCGTTTCCGCGCTGCCGGCGGAGCTGGTGGTCGGACCCGTGCAGGCGCGCTTGACCCGGCACTTCGCACCCGCTCGCGCCGCTGCCCAGAAGTCGGTGCTGCGGACGCTCAAGGCCAAGCGGTACCTGCGACTGCTGGACGCGCTGGACCGGCTGGTCACCGACCCGCCGCTGCGGGGCCGGGCCTCCCGACGCGCTGCGAAGGAGCTGCCTCGCCATCTGCGACGCGCGCACCGCAAGGTGTCGCGGCGGGTATCTGTTGCGGGCGAGGACGCGTCGTTGCTGCACAGTGCTCGCAAGGCGGCGAAGCAGTTGCGTTACGGGGCGGAGGTGGCGGAACCGGTGCTGGGCAAGCGACTACGTCGCCGCGCGAAGGCGATGACCAAGGTGCTGGGCGAACTCCAGGACAGCGTGGTGACCCGGCCGACGATCCGCGAGCTGGGCATGACCGCACACCTGGCAGGCGAGAACGGCTTCACGTACGGCCTACTACACGCCCACGAACACCACGTCGCCACCGATGCGGTCCACGAGTTCACAACACGCACCTGGCCCCGCCTGACCTAACCCCCGCGAGTCGTACGTTATCGACAGCGAGTCGTACCGTTTCGACAGCCGGCGCCAGAAGGCCAGCGCGACGTCGCGAGGGCTGCCGGTCGCCGTGGTCAGGTCGGCCAGCGCGGCACGCTGCCGGCGTTCGACCTCGCGGACCACCTCGACGAGCAGGCCGTCGCGGGTGCCGATGAGGTGGCGACACGCGTCGACGCGCCGGCGGACGTGGTGCGGCAGACGATCAGCGTGGTCGAGAAGTGGCCGGAGTGGACGCCCACCATGGAGTCCGTGCGGCGCCACGACCAGGGCGAACTGACGGTGGGCAGCAGTGCGGAGGTCCGTCAGCCCAAGCAGCCGGTGCGCCGGTGGACGGTCACCGAGCTGACTCCGGGCCGGGCGTTCACGCGGACCACTCGCGGGCCGGGCGTGCGGTTCACAGCCGCACCACGAGGTGACCACGGGCGCGGACGGTCAGGTGGTGGCGACGTCGGCGTTCACGGTCTCGGGCCCGTTGGCGCCGGTGGTGGGCTGCTCGGCGGGCGTACCATCCGGCGTCTGGTCGACACGGAGGCCAGCTCGCTGAAAGCGTGGTGTGAACGGTCGTGATTCTCAGGTATGCGGCGTTCGACGTCGACCGCGAGGGCGGCAATCCGGCAGGCGTCGTGCTGGACTCCTCGCACTCCGCGGACCAGATGCTGGCGATCGCCGCCGAGGTCGGCTACTCGGAGACGGCGTTCCTGGTTCCCTCGTCCGACGGGTACGCGGTGCGGTACTTCAGCCCGCTGGCGGAGGTCCCGTTCTGCGGCCACGCGACGATCGCTTCGGCGGTCGCCCTGGCCGAGCGCGACGGCGTGGGCGACCTGCTGTTCTCGACTGCGGCGGGCCCGGTCCAGGTGACAACGCAGCTGACGGACGGCCGGGTCACGGCGACGCTCACCACCGTGCCGCCGACCGTCACCCCGGCCGAGGACGTAGACGTGCTGCTGGCTTTGAACGCGCTGCGCTGGCTGATCGGCGAACTGGACCCGACGCTGCCGCCTGCGGTGGCCAACGCGGGCGCGTCACACCTGGTGCTGGCCGCCGCGACCCGCGAACGCCTGGCAGATCTGGACTACGACTACGACGCACTGGGCACGCTGATGGCGGACCGAGGGTGGACGACCGTGCAGCTGGTGTGGCGCGCCGGGCCGTTCGAGTTCCAGTCCCGCAACCCGTTCCCGCCGGGCGGCGTACGCGAGGACCCGGCAACAGGCGCGGCGGCGGGCGCCTTCGGGGCGTACCTAAGGGCCAACGAACTGGTCACGCCGCCAGCCCAGGTGGTCCTCCACCAGGGCGTCGACCTGGGCCAACCCTGCCGACTGGTGGTGGACATCCCGCCAGGAGCAACGGCCGGCATCCGAGTGACAGGCACAGCAGTCCGCCTCCCCTGACGGGCGGGGGTGCGCGAGGCCGCCTTTCCCGGACCGCCCGGCGGCGCGCGAGGCCGCCTTTACTGACCGCTCTCGACGAGATCGCCTACCCAGACCGCGGTCGGGGTGCGCGAGGACACCTCCCCTACAGCCCGGCGGCCGCGCGAGACCACCCTTTTTGACCGCCCGGCAAGTGCACCAAGCACCTTCCGTTACCGACCGGCGGCGCACGCAAGGCCACTTCCCTACCCGCCGCGACCACGCGAAGCTGCCTGTCCTGATCGCCTGACGAAGTGCCGAAAACACCTTTCGACCGCTCGGCGAGGTACACGAGGCTGCCTTCCCTGACCGGCCGGCGGCGCGCGCACGGCCGCCTTCCGACCGCCGGCGGGTACGCGCTCTGATCGGCCGGCGGGGTACGCAACGGCGCTTTCCATGACCGGCCGGAATTGTCGGACCTCGCCGGTAGAATTGAAACCAGGGGGCCCCCGGTCGATTGAATGGACCGTTCAATCGGTCCGTTGTGGAGTCGTGACCTTCCGCCGCCTGTGTTGCGCTGCGATACTGCCGCTCGTGGACCAGAGCTACCAGGAACGGGCGCCCGTGCCGGCGCTCGCCGGGCTCGTGTCCGCCACCTGGGTGCAGACCAGCGGTGCCGAGCCCTACCGGCATCGCGGCATTCCCAACGGAAGTGTCGAGCTTCGATGCCGCATCGGGAGCACGCCTCAGATCGTCGGCCCGCTCACCCGACCCGCGACCGAGACCCTGCCCGCCGGCACCACGGTCGTCGGGGTGCGGTTCCACCCGGGGGCGGCGGCCGCCGTGCTCGGGTTGCCCACCGCCGAGTTGGCGGATCTCGCGGTCGACGTCGACGACGTCTGGGGACGGCAGCGCCTCGACTCCACGGATCTCATGCAGCGGTTCCTCCTCGGTCGGATGACCCGACCCGACCCGCTGATCGCCGAAGCCGTGCGTCGCCTCCGGCCGGGCGCGAGCAGCGACGTCACCACGCTGCGCGAATCGCTCGCCATCTCCGAGCGGCAGTTCCGCCGGCGCTGCCAGGACACCATCGGGCTGGCCCCCAAGGCACTGCACCGGATGCTGCGGTTCCAGGGTTTCCTCGCCCAGACCCAGTTCGCGCTCGCCCAGGGGCAGCCGCTCGCCGGCCTCGCGCGGCTCGCCACCGACACCGGTTACGCCGACCAGGCCCACCTCACCCGCGAGTGCCTCCGGCTCACGGGCGTGACCCCGCGCGCCTTCCTCTCCGAGACGGCCGAGCAGTGCGGCTGCGGTCACGACCACGCGGCCTCGTACACGCCGCTGCTGAGGATGGCCGGTTTGTTCAAGAACGGCCTGCCAGCCGGCGCCTAGCGTTCTGACCCATGACGGTCGTGCCCTGCCACTCCCCCGCCGAGGTCGCCGAGACCATCCGGCTGGCCCGCGACACCGGCCAGCACCTGGTCCCCCGCGGCGGCGGGCACTGCTTCGCCAACCGCTCCACCACCGACGGGATCATCCTCGACACCACGCCACTGCGGTCGGTGTCGTTGGACGGCGACGTGGCGACCATCGGCGCGGGCGCCCTGCTCGGCGACATCTACGACGCGCTCGGTGACCGGACCATCCCCGCCGGCTGCGGGTCGACGGTCGGCATCGCCGGGCTCACGCTCGGCGGCGGGCTCGGCATCCTCGGCCGCCAGCACGGCCTGACCTGCGACTCGCTGCTCGCCGCCCAGGTCGTGCTGGCCGACGGGCAGATCGTGGACTGCGCGGAGGGTGACGACCTGTTCTGGGCGTTGCGCGGCGCGGGTGGCGGGCAGTTCGGCGTGGTCACGTCGTTCACGTTCCGCACGGTCGCCGCGCCCGTGCTGACCGCGTTCCACCTGCGCTGGCCGAAATCCGAGGCGGCCGCGGTGATCGAGGCGTGGATGGCCGCCGCGCCGGACGCGCCGGACGCGCTCGCCGCCAGCCTGCTGGTCACGTCCGAGGTGAACCTGTTCGGCGCGACCCAGGGGCCACGGTCCGAAGTGGACTCCCTGATCGGCGTGCCACCCGAGAGCGCCACCTACGCCACACTGTCCTTTCGCGACACCAAGCGGTTTCTCGAGACGATCGGCGGCTTGGAGGACTCCATCAGCAGGTCGGAGTTCTTCAGCGAACCGCTGCCGGGTGACGCCGTGGCCGCGCTGGTCGATCATCTGGGCAGCGATCCGGGGCGAGAGCTGGACTTCATGCCGATGGGCGGCGCGTACAACCGGGTTCCCGTACACGCCACGGCGTTCGCCCACCGCGACGCCCGCTTCCTGCTGAAGCACGCCGGCTCGGACCGCGACTGGCTCGACCGGTCGTGGAACCTCGTCCGGCCGTGGGGCACGGGCGGGGTGTACCCGAACTTCCCGGATCCCTACCTGACCGACTGGACCACCGCCTATCACGGCGTCAACCTCGACCGTCTCCGTGCGGTGAAGGCAAAGTACGACCCGCGGGGATTCTTCCGTTTCCACCAGTCCATTGAGGAGTGACCATGTTCCCACTGTCCGATGACATCCGTAAACTGTTCGACGGCCCCAACGTCGCCCATGTCGCCACCCTGCTGCCCGACGGTGCACCGCACAGCGCACCCATGTGGGCGGACCTCGATGGCGGCCGGATCGCCATCATGACGTCGCCCGACTCTCGCAAGGGTCGCAACCTGACCCGCGACCCACGCGTGGGGATCTCCATTCTCGACCACGCCAACCCGTTCGTCAGTGCCTACGTCCGCGGCCGGGTGGTCGAGGTGGTGACGGGTGACGCCGGGTGGGCGATCGTCGACCGCCTGTCGAACAAGTACATCGGCATGGACTACGGGCGGGACCAGGACCGGGTGGCGATGCTCATCGAGCCGGAGCACGCCAGCTTCTTCAATCCGGGCGCCTGACCCGGCGCAGGTTGCGGATGGCCGGCACGCTGACCAGCGCCACGCAGCAGAGCACTGCCATGACGCCGCTGACCAGCAGCACGGTCGACGGGCCGAGCAGCGCGGCCGCCGGGCCGGCCAGCGCCTGACCGACGGGCATCATGGCGAGCGAGCCGGCCACCTCGTAGGCGTGAATGCGGTTGAGCACGCCCGGCGGCACCTGGGTCTGGACGCTGGTCGCCCACATGACGCCCCAGAAGGCGCCCGCGCCACCGGCCACGGCGAACGCGACGGCCATCGCGGGCACCGGCAGGTCGAGGCCCACCGACACGGGCTGGACGCAGAACCCGAACAACGCGAGCCCACCCGCCCGCAGCGGGCGGAGCGGGCGGATCCGCATGGCCAGCAGCCCGCCGATGGCCATGCCGAGCCCACCGACCGCGGCGACCAGGCCGAACGCGCCCTCGCCGTGGTTGATCACGATCTCCGTGGCCACCAGCGGAGCGGTCGGCCCGAACGCCGTCACCTGGGCGACCATCCAGACGACGATGACCGCCCACATCCACTGTCTCGACCAAAATTCTCGCCAGCCGTCTTTCAGATCGATCCGGAAGGTGCTCCGCATCACCTCGAACACGGCGTCCGGGAGTCGCAACGCCAGCAGGCAGCCGGCGCTGATCAGGTAGGTGGCGGCGTGCGCCACGAACACGCCTCCCACCGAGGTGGCTCCGATGAGCAGACCGGCGACCGCGGGCCCGGCGATGCTCATGACGGACTCGGCGGTGCGGATGGCGCCGTTGGCCCCCTGCACGTCACGCGCGATCCGCGGGATGGTGCTGGCCACGCCGGGTTGGAAGAGCGCCGCGCAGAGCCCGTTGATCACCGCGAGCACGCAGATCTGCCAGAGGATCACGTGGCCGGAGAAGAACATGGCGGCCACGAGCCCCTGCGTGCCGACCCGGACGAGGTCGGCCCAGACCATGAGCTTGCGGGTGTCGAACCGGTCGGCCAGTACGCCGCCGAAGATCACGAACGCGGCGAGGGTGGCACTGAAGGACGCCATGGCCGCGCCCACCGCACCGACCCCGTGCCCGAAGCTGACGAGCCCAGCGGCCAACGCGACGGGCAACATCATGTCGCCCATCCGCGCGACAGCCCTCGCGGTGAAGAACAGGCCAAAATCACGCGTCCACAGGCTGACCGCCCGCTCCGGCGCGGCCACCGTCACAGCCCCCACCCCCCAGACCTCGGACCTTTGTCAGGCTAACCGAGGGGCCAAGGGATTTTCGTCGACCGCACGAGCCGTGCCGCCCACCGAGCGTGAGCCGTGCCCCGCGCCGTGCCTCTATCGAATGAAGATTGTTGATCTTCGCGCAATATGCGCGTGGTTGCTGCGGAGTGAAATTGTCAAGTTTTATCGTGCGTCCATTCAGGTGAACTAGCGCTGATTACTCACAGCGAGACTTGAGCCCAAGTATTCTCTTGAGCAAGCGCCGTACTGGGGAGATTGACACATGCCGGAGCTGGGTAAACAGATTCAAGGCAGTGGCGAATCAGGTGGTCGGTATGTCTTCACCGACCTCGACGAAGTCGATTCGATCATCACGGAACTCGAGGCGATGAGACACGACATCGCGACCGATTACACCGAGTTCGATGTGGCGTTAGGTGCCGCCACCCCTCCCGCCGCCGACGACATGAGTCGACTCCAGGCCGAGGCGTACCGCGAATCGCTCAAGATGGCCCGCGCACACAACAACTCGATGCTCGCCTATGTCAGCGAACAACTCAACAAACTCCAGGCCGCGCGCGACGCCTACGCGAACGCCGACGCGTATGCCGAGGACTGCCTACTCGACGCCGAACGAGCCCGACGATGAAGATATCCGTCATCATCGCGCTGACTATGGCAGCTATCGCCGTGACCGGCTGTGCCACAACCGAAGCAGGAACTGCTGTCCCCGCACCGGATCCGCCGTCCAACGGCTCGACGGAGGCCGGCCCCGCCGCGCCCACGGTGGCCGACCCGTTGGACGCGAGCAAGTACGTCGCCGACCCCTGCGCCGTGCTCACCCCTGCGCAACTGGCCTCCTACGGGGTGATTCGGACCAAGCCGGGCGCCCCCAGTTCCAGCAGTGATTTCAGCCAGCCGAGCTGCCTCTGGTACGGCTCGGCGCAGTCCATCAACCTGAGTGTGAGCTGGCTGACCTCGAACAAGAACGGGCTGGCCGACACCTACGACATTCAATACGGCGGCTCCGAAACCTGGGACTACTTCGAGGAGACCGAAGTGGAGGAATATCCCGGGGTATTCAATTACTTTTCGGAGGATCCCGAACACGGCAACTGCCACGTCACAGTCGGCATCTCCGAACGGTTGGTTTACACCGTTTCCATTCAGGGCCAGGGCAATATCGACGCCCAGACCAGCTGTGACCGGGTCGAAGAGGCGGCCGAGGCGGTCATCCACACCCTGAAGGAGAATCAATGACGTGGATGTCCGGGGACGAGATCTACCGGAACTTCCAGGACGGGCCCGGTCCGAGAGGCCTGGCCACCAGCGCCGACCACGTGAACGACCTGGTCGGGCGCTATCAGGGTCGGGTCGACCGGATGCTGCGGTTGCGGGCTCGTCTGGAGGCCGCGTGGGAGGGGAGCGCAGCCGACGCCGCGGACCGTGGTGTGGCGCCGCTGGTGATCGAGCACGGGTTGGCCGGGCGAGCGTTGTACGTAGCCCAGGATCTGACCTCTCGGCAGGTCGGGTCGTTCGACGAGGCCAGGAACGCCGTGGTGCCCGTGCCGCCGGTGCCCGGCGGCGTCGACGCGCTGGTGATGTTCACCGACCCGGACTCTGCCGGGAGCTACTTCACGCAGGTCGCGCTCCACCACGAGGCCGCGCAGCACAACGTCGACGTGATGAACGGATACACCGGCGCCAGCCGGTACAACTCCGACGGGCAGCCCACCTCGTACGGGCAGCTCGCCGACGACCTGTCCGGGATCGGCATCGAGGACGAGCCCCGTGGCGAGACCGGCGGAGCGTCCGTTGAGTCCGATGTGGACGAAGCGCGAGCACGCGACCAACAAGTTTCCGAGACGGGCGTGGACGGCGGTCGTGCGCCGGAGCCCGATCCGGTGCCTGGGGCGACCTTCCTGCCGGGCACCACCGAGCCGGCAGCGGAGTCGACTCGGCCGCCGGCCATGGGGGCGACCAACACGGTGCCGCCCAACTCTGTGCAGACCAATACTGTGCCGGCCAGCGCTGTGCCGGCCAGCGGGTTCGGCGTTCCCTCTTTCGAGGCGCCCGAAGGTGGGCAGCGGCATGGTGGCCTGAATGGAAACGTGGCTGGTGGCAGTGGGGCTGCTGATGGGCTGTTCGGCGGTGGTAGGGGTGGTAGTGCAACCCAACCCGGGACTTCCGTCCGGCCCATGGTGATCGCGGCAGGGCCTGGGCCTGGGCGTGGTGGGGTCGGGTTCGCTGGGCTGCCGGCCCCCGCTGGGGCGCGACGCGAGGAGGACACCGAGCGTAAGACGCCTGCCTACCTCGATGGCGGTGATCCCGAGGAGTTGTGGGACACCGATGAGTTGACCGCTCCGCCGGCCATCGGCGACGAGGACGGTTGACGTGGTGCTCCCGGCGCCGGTCAGCGTGCCGGCGCGGGTGCTCGCGGAGTTGGTGGCGGCCGAACACCTTGGTGAGTTACACCTCGCGCTCGCTCCCGCGGCCGTGTGGAGGCCGCCTGCCAGTGCGCCGCCCGCCGATGACTACCTTGCCTCGCTCGGGTGGCGTGATCCTGCCAACGGGTTGGAACGTGAGGTCGGCGCCTCGCTCGCCGTGCTCTGTCGGCCGGCGGTCGAGCTGTTCGGTTGGATCACCCACCGTGGCAGCACGATCGGCGTGCTGGCCGGTCGTATCGGTCGGACCGCCGTGCTCGCCGTTCGCACGCAGGACGGGATGGTCGGCCTCAGCAACATCCCCACCACCCGGCTGGCCGACCGCCTCGTCGCGCAGGCGCCGCCTCTCCCGGCGGCACCCGTGAAGCCGTTCCTCGTGTCGCCGGACGAAGTGCGGGCGGTCACCGTGACCGGGCGGCTGCTCTCACCCGCCGGGGTCACCGCCCGCCGGGCCAGTCCGGAAACCCGCCTGGCCAAACAACTTCTCGTGCAACCACGGACCGGCGGCGCCGAACTGTGGGCGGCCACCCGAACCAGCACCGGGCTCCGCCGTGCCATCGAGCACCCCGTCCGGTACGCCGACCTCGGCGGCCGCCGCTGGATGATCACCAACCACGGCCCGACGCAGGTGATGGTGGGGCCGGGCAGTCCGGAACGGCTGGTGGCCGCCCTCAACAGCGCCCTCAACAGCGCCCTCACACTCAAATGGCTGAAACCCCGGTGCACGATCCGCCGAGCGCTGCTACCGTGGATTGCGCAGAGTGATCATGAGGAGCGCCGTAATGACAGGGGACGACGACATCTCCGGGTGAAAGCCCCCGGTAACGATGTCCACTTCGCCCATCCGGGCAGGCCGCGCCATGCCCGGCTGACCTGAAGGCCCCCACACATGATCGTGTTTACCAACCTGTCCTTTTCCTGGCCGGACGACACCCCGGTCTTCCAGGAACTCACCGCTACCGTCGGTGCCGGCCGCACCGGTCTCGTGGCGCCCAACGGCGCCGGCAAGAGCACGCTGCTCAAGCTGGTGACCGGCGAGTTGGAGCCCACCTCCGGCTCGGTGACGGTGACCGGCACGCTCGGTTACCTGCCGCAGACGTTGCCGCTGTCCACCGAGCTGACCGTGGCCGAGGTTCTGGAGATCGCGCCCGTGGTCGCCGCGCTGCACGCCATCGAGGCCGGAGACGCGAGCGAGCAGCACTTCACGACCATCGGTACCGACTGGGACATCGAGGAACGGGCCCGCGCCGAACTGGACCGGCTCGGGCTCACCGACGTCGCGCTCGACCGCACGCTCGCGACGCTGAGCGGCGGCCAGGTGGTCTCGCTCGGGCTCGCCGCCCAGCTGCTGAAGAGCCCGGACGTGCTGCTGCTCGACGAGCCCACGAACAACCTCGATCTCGACGCGCGCCACGCGCTGTACCGGGTGATCGAGTCGTGGCCGGGTGCGTTGCTGCTGGTCAGCCACGACCGCGCGGTGCTGGACCGGGTGGACCGGATCGCCGAGCTGTCGGCGGATGAGCTGCGCCTGTTCGGCGGCAACTTCACGGAGTTCGAGGCCGCCCAGCACCAGGCCCGCGAAGTGGCGGAGAAGAACCTCCGCAGCGCCGAGCAGGACCTGCGCCGGGAGAAGCGGGAGGCCCAGCAGGCCAGGGAACGGGCGCAGCGTCGGGCCAGCAACGCGTCGCGCAACCGCGCGTCGCTCGGGCTCTCCCGGCTGCACGCGGGCAACCACGCGCGCCGGGCCCAGGAGTCGGCCGGCAAGGCGGCCGACGTGCACGGCCGACGGCTCGACGCGGCCAAGTCGCGGCTCGACGAGGCGGACGAGGCGTTGCGCGACGACGCGCGGCTCGCCCTGTCGCTGCCGGGCACGAACGTCCCGGCCGGCCGGACCGTGTTCCACGGCAAGGCACTGCGGGCGAGTCACGGTGATGTGCCGGTGTTCGACGACCTGGAACTGGCGGTGCGTGGCCCCGAGCGGATCGCGCTGACCGGCCGCAACGGGGCGGGCAAGTCGACGCTGCTGCGGCTGATGAGCGGCGACCTCGAACCGGCGGCCGGCGTGGTCACCCGTGCCGCCGGGCGGGTGGCGTACCTGTCCCAGCGGCTGGACCTGCTCGATCCTGATAGGACGATCGCCGAGAACCTACGCACGTTCGCGCCGGATCTCCCGGTGACACAGGCAATGCATGTGCTCGCGCGGTTCCTGTTCACGGGTGAGCGCATCCACCTGCCGGTCGCCGCGCTGTCGGGTGGTGAGCTGCTGCGGGCGACGCTCGCGTGCGTGCTGTACGCGGAACCCGCGCCGCAGTTGCTGTTGCTCGACGAGCCGACGAACAACCTGGACCTGGTGAGCGTCGGACAGCTGGAGAGCGCGCTGAACGCCTACGAGGGCGCGTTCGTGGTGGTCAGCCACGACGAGCCGTTCCTGGCGGCCATCGGCGTCCAACGATGGCTTCGACTGGCGGACGGGAGGTTGACCGAGAAATGAGTACGTCCATCGTGGTCAACGACCTCTCCTTCGCCTGGCCCGACGGCGGTTCGGTGTTCGAGGACTTCACCGTGACCATCGGGCCCGGTCGCACGGGACTGGTGGGGGTCAACGGTTCCGGCAAGTCGACGCTGCTGCGGCTGGTGGCCGGGGAGCTGGTGCCGGCGGCCGGTTCGGTGTCGGTCACCGGCGAGATCGGTTACCTGCGTCAGAACCTCATCCTCGACACCGAACGCCGCGTCGACGACGTGCTCGGGCTGGTCGAGGTCCGGGCGGCCGTGGCGGCCATCGAACGCGGGGACGTCGACGAGCGGAACTTCGCGGTGGTGGGCGATCGCTGGAACGTCGAGGACCGCACTCGCGCGGTGCTCGGCCGGCTCGGGCTCGCGCACGTCGGGCTCGACCGGCGGGTCGGCGAGCTGTCCGGTGGCGAACTCGTGCAGCTCGGCCTGGCCGCGCAACTGCTGGCCGAACCGGACGTGCTGTTGCTCGACGAGCCGACGAACAACCTGGACAACCGCGCCCGCGAGTTGGTGTACGAGGCCGTCCGCACCTGGCAGGGCGTGCTGGTGATCGTGTCGCACGACCGCGAGCTGCTGGGGTTGGTCGACCGGATCGGCGAGGTGCGTGGCGGCGAGATCTCCTTCTACGGTGGGAATCTCGACGACTACGAGGCCGCCGTGGCCGCCGAGCAGGAGACCGCGCGGCGCCTGGTGCGCGTGGCCGAGGAGGACCTGCGGCGCCAGAAGCGCGAGCTGGGCGACGCGCGGATCAAGCTGGCCCGGCGGGAGCGCTACGGCCAGAAGATGTGGGACACCAAGCGTGAGCCGAAGACCCGGATGCGCAAGCGGATCGAGGACTCGGAGATCGCGGCCGGCAAGCTGCGGAACATGCACGTGGACAAGGTGTCCGAGGCGCGGGACCGGCTGAAGGAGGCCGAGGAGGCGGTCCGCGACGACGACGAGATCCGCGTCGACCTGCCGGACACGGTGGTGCCGCCCGGCCGGGAGGTGCTCCGGCTGTCCGATGTGGAGCTTCGCAACGGCGTTCGTCTCACGCTCGACGTGCGGGGCCCGGAACGGATCGCGCTGGTCGGCGCGAACGGATCCGGCAAGTCCACGCTGCTCCAGACGATCATGGGTGCGATCCTGCCGGTGGCCGGCGAGCTGACCGTCCATGTGCCCGCCCGCTGGCTGCCGCAACGACTGGACATTGTGGACGACCATCGCTCGGCCGTGGAGAACGTCGCGGCCGCCGCGCCGTCGGCGTCGAACAACACCATCCGCGCGCGGCTGGCCCGGTTCCTGCTGCGCCAGGACCATGCCGACCTCGCGGTGGGCAACCTGTCGGGCGGCGAACGGTTCCGCGCGACGCTCGCCACGCTCCTGCTTGCCGAGCCCGCGCCGCAGCTGTTGTTGCTCGACGAGCCGACGAACAACCTCGACCTGGCGAGCGTGCGGCAGCTGACCCAGGCGCTGGAGTCCTACGCGGGTGCCCTGATCGTGGCGAGCCACGACCAGGCGTTCCTCGACACGATCGGCACCACGCGTCGGCTTGCCCTCTGAACGGCGGGACCTCGGTGACGGCAATCGTGGTATACCAGGGCCATGTGCGCCGACGCGCTGACCTCTCGGTCCGACCGGGTCGCCGAGACGCTCAGGAACGCGATCCTGTCCGGTCGGCTGCGGCCGGACGAGGTGCTGGTGGAGCGCAGGCTCGCGGACATGCTCGGGGTGTCGAAGACGCCCGTGCGGGAGGCGCTGATCATGCTGGCCAGTACCGGACTGGTCACCCTCACCCGCAACAGGGGGATGACCGTCCGGCGGCTGACGCTGGTCGAGGCGCAGCAGGTCTACGAGGAGCGCGTGCTGCTGGAGCCGTGGGCGGTGGCACAGGCCATCGCCGGTGGCGGGATCGACTTCGCCGCCGTGGTGGCGACCATGGACAGGGCGGTCGAGCACGCGGACGCGGGCGACGCGACCGCGCTGACCGTCACGAACCGGCAGTTCCACCGCGCCCTGTACTCGGCGTGCGAGAACACGTTCGTCGTGAAGGCTCTCGACCAGCTCCAGGACCTGACGGTGCTGGCGATCGGCCTGGCGTGGGAGAACTGGCCGAACCGCCAGGCGGAAACCGTTGAACACCAGGAGATCCTGCACGCCGCTCGCGCGGGCGACGCGCCGAAGGCCGAGGCGCTCGTGCGGCTGCACGTCGACCGGTCGTTGAGCCGGATCAGGGCTCGCAACGCCGGAGCACCCTGACGGTGCGTGGTATACCAGCCGGTATCGGAGGAGGCACATGCGTCTCGGTGGGCACGCGGTCGTCGAGCAACTGCTGGTGGAGGGCGTCGACCTGGCGTTCTGCGTGCCCGGCGAGAGCTACCTGCCGGTGCTCGACGGGCTGTACGACGCGCGGGACCGCCTCCGGCTGATCACCACCCGGCACGAGAGCGGCGCCGCCATGATGGCCGCCGCGTACGGGAAGCTGACCGGACGGCCGGGGATCTGCCTGGTCACCCGGGGTCCGGGCGCGACGAACGCGAGCGGCGGCGTGCACGTGGCCAGGCAGGACGCGAGCCCCATGGTGTTGCTGGTCGGCCAGGTGCCGACCCGACTGCGTGGGCTGCGGGCGTTCCAGGAGGTCGACTACAGCGCGATGTTCGCGCCGCTCGCCAAGGCCGTGCTGGAGGCCGGGCACCCGGATCGGCTGCCGGAGCTGATCGCGCGGGCGTGCCGGACGGCCGTGGCCGGTGAGCCGGGGCCGGTGGTCGTGGTGCTGCCGGAGGACGTGCTGTCGGCCACCACCGACGCGCCGGTCGTGCCGCCCGTGCCGGCGGCGCCGACGGTGGTCGACACCACGGAGTTCGTCGCGCGACTCGGCGAAGCGGAGCGCCCGCTGCTCGTGGTCGGCGGCTCCGGCTGGAGTCCACTCGCGACGGTCCAGGTGCGGGAGTTCGCGGAGTCGCACGGGATTCCCGTGGCCACGGCTACCCGACACCAGGACCTGGTGGACAACACCTCACCCGTCCACGTGGGCTCGCTCGGGCTGAACACCACGCCCGGACTGTCAGATCTGGTGTCCGAAGTGGACGTGCTGGCGTTCGTGGGCACCCGGCCGGACGCGCTCACGGTCGACGACTTCACCCTGAAGCTCCCGTCGCGACTGCTGCACGTCCACCCCGATCCCGCGGTACTCCAGTCGGTCTACCAGGCGGAACTGGCGATCGTGGCGCGGCCGACGGCGTTCGCGGCGGCCCTCACCCGCGGCACGCGAGAACCGACGGCGTGGCTGGACCGGTTGCGTGCCAACTACTTCCGCGACCCGCAGCCGCCACCGGGCGTGGATCCCGCGCCCTACATGGCCGAACTGCTGTCCCGGATCCCGGCCGACGCCATCTTCTCGACCGGCGCCGGCGCGTACACCGCCTGGCCGCAGCGCTACCGCCGGTTCACGCACTACCCGTCCCAGCTGGGCACCCAGTCCGGGACCATGGGCTACGGCCTGCCGGCCGCCATCACCGCGCGGCTCGTCCATCCCGACCGGACGGCCGTCGCGTTCGCGGGCGACGGCTGTTTCCTCATGACCGGCCAGGAACTGGCGACGGCCGTCCGATATGGACTGGCACCACTGGTGATCGTGGTGAACAACTCGACCTACGGAACCATCGAGCAACACCAGACGCGCCGGTTCCCCGGCCGCGAGTACGGGACCTCGCTGGAGAACCCCGACTTCGCGGCGTTCGCGCGGTCGTTCGGCGCGGAGGCCGAACAAGTCAGGACGCCGGCCGAGTTCGCCTCAGCACTCGACCGGCTCCTGCCCCTCGACGACGCGACCCGCGTCATCGAGATCGTCACCCGCTAGTACTCGTCCTCACGCAGGACCTTGCCGTTCGCGTCGCGCATCGTGAACCGCTGCAGCGTTGGCGATCGACTCCGAAGTGACCCGGACACCTTCACGTCGTCGATGGTGTCGAGCAGCGTCACGTGAACGTCTCGCCGGCGCGCCGGCCACGCTGATCTCCGCGACCTCCGGCACCGTGGCCCAGACCGTGAGGTGCGGCAGCGGACCGGGATCGGTGTCGGTGGCGGGCAGCACCGCCATCTGGGCGATCAGCGGGTCGCCGGGGTGGACGGCGACGGGTTCCTGGCAGCCCTGGCCGGCGGGTACTGCTCGACGCCGTGGGTATCGGGCGGTCCACCGGCCGGCACGCCCACGATGATGAACGCACCGCGACCCGTACTCGTCGGTGATCGTCACGATGCGCGGTCCAGTCCTTGCCGTCCGCCGTGAAGTCCGCGAGCTTCACGGAGTCCACCACGCCGGGATCGGCTGTGGCGGGCGCGGTCGTCTCTTCACCCGTCGGCTGGGTGGCCACCGGCGGCGACGGTTCGCTCGGCCCGTTCAGCAGCAGCGCGCTGCTCACGCCGACCGCCGCGACCACCGCCATCACCCCGGCGACCGAGCGGTTGCGCACGACCTTCGCCCGGGCGGCCAGTCGCCGCTCATGTTCGGCGAGCGCCGCGTGCGGGTCGCCCGACGGACCGGCCTGCTGGGAGAGCACGCTGGTCAGCTCACGCTCGAGGTCGCTCACGCGCCCACCTCCGCACGCAGTCGGGACAGGGCCTGGGACGTGGTGGCCGTGACCGTGCCCGGCGCGATGCCGAGCGCGGAGGCCACCTCCGCCACGTCCAGGTCGAGCCAGTAACGCAGCACCACGACCTGGCGCTGACGGCGCGGCAGGCGCTGGATGCCGGACCACAACGCGCTGTGCCGGAGGCCGGTCAGCGCGCTCGTCTCGGCCGACGCGACGTCGGGCGGCGGCGCCACCGGGTGTTTGCGGCTGACCTTCAGGTGTCGCAGCCGGGATGTGGCCAGGTTGGCGACCGTGCGCCGCAGGTAGGCAACGGCCTTGTCGGACTCCCGCAGGGTGCCCCAGCGGCGGTGCATCCGGACGAACGCCTCCTGCGCGATGTTCTCCGGGTCGTCGGCGCCCAACAGGTGGGCGAACTGTCTCATGGGGACGAACTGGGTCATGAACAACTCCTCGAACGTACCGGCGCCCTGCCGCGGCTTGTGGGTCTTTGCTGCGTGCACGGTGCGTAGACGTCCTGTCCGAGGGCTGTACTTAGAGGGTGCGCAAATAGGGCATGGCGGCGCCCGCCACCGACCCTATTTGCGCGCCCTCTTAGTCGGCCAC
Source organism: uncultured Actinomycetota bacterium (assembly GCA_963825445.1). GTDB lineage: Bacteria > Actinomycetota > Actinomycetes > Mycobacteriales > Pseudonocardiaceae > Actinophytocola. Next base: position 37,939 of record CAWGTM010000009.1, on the reverse strand, counting down.
GAGAACGCCATTCTTGTAGACCGCGCGGACCCGGGCCAACGCCGTCGGGTCGGTCAGCGGGTCGCCGTCGACCACCAGGATGTCCGCGTCGTAGCCGGGCAGGAGCCGGCCCTTCCGGTGGGCCAGCCCGCACGCGCCGGCCGCCTTCGACGTGACGGTACCCAGCGCGTCGACCGGGCTCATGCCGACGGACAGCAGGTCGGGGAGCACGTGGCGCAGCACGTCGTGGGGTTTCATGGGGGCGATGCCGCCGTCGGTGCCGGCCACCACGATCGCGCCCTCGACCACCAGGCGAGTCAGGGTCGCGATCATGAACGGCAGCCGCGCGAGGATCGGCGGTGGCGGTGCCGTCCCCGCCATCGACGGATCGCGGCCCATGGTGGCGCCCACGATCACCCGCTGCTCGACGATGGCCCTGATCAGGTCCGGCCGGTCGGCCACCCCCTCGTTCGTCCAGAACGAGACGTGTTCGAGCGAGTCGACGCCGGCGGCCACCGCGTCCTCGATGGCCTGCTCACCGTGGGCGTGCGCGGTGACCGGCAGGCCCAGCCGATGTGCCTCGTCGACCGCCGCACGCAGCTCGGCCAGCCCGAACTGGGAGTCCGCCTGGTTCGAACCGGGCGTGAGGGAGCCACCGCTCGCCATGATCTTCACGACATCGCAGCCGCGGGCGGCGCGCTCCCGGACGGCCGCGCGGATCCCCTGCTCGGTGGCCGCCACGGCGCCGCCCAGGAAGTGGCAGTGTCCGCCGGGCGAGGTGATCGGTGGGCCGGCGGCCAGGATGGTCGGCAGGTCCCCGCGGCCACGCAGGCCGAGCGAGAGGAAGTCGCGGTCACCGAGGTCGCGGACGGTGGTGATGCCGGCGCGCAGGGCGGTCCGCGCGGCCCTGATCATGGCGGCCACCGTCTCGGCGTCGGAGCGGGCGGCGAGCCCGCCGACCGGGTCCGGGCTGGCGTCGAGGGCCAGGTGCACGTGCGGGTCGATCAGGCCGGGCATCACCGTGGTCCCGGGCAGATCGATCACGTCGACCCCCGGCGGCACCGATCCCACCCCGAGGACCGTTCCCCCGTCGAGCAGGACCACGGGATCCGGCTGCGACGTTTCGCCGTCGAACAGCCAGGTGGCCCGCAGCGCGGTCAGCTGCCTGGTACCGGTCATGCAGTGAACATCGCGGACGGTCACGAAACGCAACGGGTGACCGGGTAATACTCTGCTACCGCCGATCCTGGGGAGACTCCGATGCCAGCATCCACCGGTCCAGCCAGGGTGCGTGGCTGGGCCCTGTGGACCCGCGGCAAGCCCACGGTCACCTACGTGCTGATCGTGGTCGCCCTCGGTTACGGCTCGGCGGCCGTCACCGTGACGCTCGTTCCCGTCGACCGGGACGCGCTCCTGACCTTCGCGCTCATCGTCGCGGGGGCGCTCGTGCACGTGGAGGCGACCCGCGGGATCGAGCGGACCCGGCAGGGTTCGTCCCCCGGCGGCACGGCGCCGTACTTCGAGTTGCGGACCGCGTGGAACTTCGCGGCCGTCCTGCTGCTGCCGCCCGTGCTGGCGATCGCCATGGTGTTCATCACCGACGCGCACGCCTGGCTGCGGGTGCAGCCCGGCGGGATCAGGCGGGCCCCGCACCGGGTGGTGTTCACCTCGGCCACCGTGCTGCTCGGCACCCAGGCGGCCATCGGGCTCCTGGCCGCCGCGCCGGGCCCGTACCCAGGGATTCCCGACGGCTGGGCCGGACTGGGGTTGGTGGCCGCCGCCGCGACCGTCCGATGGCTGATCAACTACCTGCTCGTGGTCGCCGTGATCATCATGACGAACCCGGCGGCGCCGCGGTCCCGGGCGTTCGGGCCGATGAACATCCAGGTGCTGGAGGCGGGGGCGGTCGCGGTGGCCGTGGCGGTCGCCATGTCCCTCACACACCACCCGTACCTGTTGCCGATCCTCGTGCTGGGGCTCGTGGCGTTCCACCAGAGCGTGCTGCTGGTCGACCTGCGCGACGTCGCGCGGACCGACCAGAAGACGGGGCTGCTCAACGCGTCGGCCTGGCTGCAGACGGCCGAGCAGGAACTGGCCCGCGCACGTCGTACCAGCGGCTCGCTCGGGGTGCTGATGATCGACCTCGACAACTTCAAGGCGGTGAACGAACGCCACGGCCACCCCGCGAGCGACCAGGTGCTGCGCGAGGTGGCCAGGGCGTTGACCGACGAGGTGCGCGAGTACGACCACGTTGGCCGCTACGGGGGCGACGAGTTCGTGATCGCCCTGCCGGGGGTCGGGGAGCACGACCTGATGACGGTGGCCGAACGCCTGCGGCTGCGGATCCAGCAGGTACCCATGCCGAACGGTGGCCACACGACCCTGACCACGTCGATCGGCGCGGCGGTCGCCGAGTCCGCTTCGGTGGACCAGCTACTGCGCGCCGCGGACGACGCCTGCTTCCGCGCGAAGAAAGCGGGCCGCGACCGGGTGTGTTCGGCTGCGGTCTAGGGGCGCGGCGTGTTGCGCAGGTTGCTGCGCGCCAGGTCGACCATCTTGCCGACGCCGCCGTTCAGCACCGTGCGGCTGGCGCCGAGTGCGAAGCCGCGCACCATCTCACCGGTGATCTTCGGCGGGATGGACAGGGCGTTCGGGTCGGTGACCAGCTCCACCAGCGCCGGGCCGGGGTGGGTGAAGGCCTTCGTGAGGGAGTCGCGGACTTCGGCCGGGTCCTCGACCCGCACGGAGAAGAGTCCGCACGCCGCCGCGATGGCCGAGAAGTTCACGGGCGGGTGGTCGGTGCCGTAGTCCGGCAGCCCGTCCACCAGCATCTCCAGCTTCACCATGCCCAGCGTGGAGTTGTTGAACAGCACCACTTTCACCGGAATGTCGTAGGTGGACAGCGTGAGCAGGTCACCCATGAGCATGGCCAGCCCGCCGTCGCCGGAGATCGACACCACCTGCCGGCCCGGTTGGGCGAACTGCGCGCCGATGGCGTGGGGCAGGGCGTTGGCCATGCTGCCGTGGCGGAACGAGCCGAGCACGCGACGGCGGCCGGTGGGGGTCAGGTAGCGGGCCGCCCACACGTTGCCCATGCCGGTGTCCACTGTGAACACCGTGTCGTCGTCGGCCACCTCGTCGAGGATCGCGGCCGCGAACTCCGGGTGGATGGGCCGGTGCTGTTCGATCCGCTTCGCGTAGGCGTCGACCACCTTCTCCAGCTTGCGCACGTGCTTGCGCAACATCTTGTCCAGGAAGGACCGGTCGGTGCGCTGACGCAGCAACGGCAGGACCGCCTTGATCGTCTCGCGTACGTCGCCGTGCACGGCCAGGTCCAGCGCCGTGCGCCGGCCGAGGTGTGCGGTCTCGCTGTCCACCTGGATGGTGTTGGCCTGCGGCAGGAAGTTGTCGTACGGGAAGTCGGTGCCCAGCAACACGATCCGGTCCGCCGCGTGCATGGCCTCGTAGCAGGCGCCGTAGCCGAGCAGACCGCTCATGCCCACGTCGTACGGGTTGTCGTACTGGATGGACTCCTTGCCGCCCAACGAATGCCCGACCGGCGCGGCCAGCCGCTCGGCCAGCGCGAGCACCTCGTCGTGGGCATCCGCCGCGCCGGCACCGGCGAACAGCATCACCTTCTCGCCGGAGTTCAGCAGCTCGGCCAGCTCCGCCACCACCGAGGCCGGCGGCACCACGGGCGACGGCGACACCAGCTGCACCCGCTCGCTGTCCGGGCCGACTGCCCTGCGGTCGGCCACGTCACCGGGGATGGTCAGCACCGACACGCCGCGCTTGCCGACCGCCGTCTGCATGGCGATCCGCAGCAGCCGCCGCGCCTGGTCGGGCTGCGACACCAGCTCGCTGAAGTGGCTGCACTCGACGAACAGCCGGTCGGGGTGGGTCTCCTGGAAGAACCCGGTCCCGACCTGCGCCGACGGGATGTGTGACGCGATGGCCAGCACGGGCGCGCCGCTGCGGTGCGCGTCGTACAGGCCGTTGATCAGGTGCAGGTTGCCCGGCCCGCAGCTGCCGGCACACACGGCGAGCTTGCCGGTGACCTGCGCTTCGGCCGCCGCCGCGAAGGCGGCCGCCTCCTCGTGACGCACGTGGACCCACTCGATGCCCTCGGTGCGCCGGACCGCGTCCACGATCGGATTCAGGCTGTCGCCGACGATCCCGTAGATCCGCTCGACACCCGCGTCCCGCAGCGTCAACACCAACTGCTCGGCAACCGTCGCCATGACCACTCCTCCCGGACGTCCTACCGCCAGCCTGCGCCGACCGGAACCATGCGTCCAATGCCTTCTTTTTCTGACTTCCATGCCGTGTCAACATGGATGCCATGGATCTTCGCGTACTCCGCCTGTTCCAGCAGGTGGCGAGCGGTACGAGCGTCACGGAGACGGCCGCCCGTGCCCACCTGACCCAACCTGCGTTGTCCCGCGCCCTGCGGCGAATCGAGCACGAGGTGGGCGCCGACCTGTTCGCCCGATCGGGGCGGACCCTGCGGCTCACCCCGGCCGGACACGTGTTCGCCACCCACGCGGCCGCCGTGCTCGACCGCTACGACCAGGGCCTGCGCGCGGTCCGCGAGCTGGTGGACCCCGACGCGGGCGTGGTGCCGCTCGCGTTCCTGCACACGCTCGGCACCTGGCTCGTGCCGGACGTGATCAGCGGGTTCCGCGAGCAGAACCCGAACGCCCGGTTCGAGCTGCGCCAGCACGGCGAGGAGGGCCTGCTCGCCGAACTGCACGACGGGACGGCCGACCTGGTGATCACCAGCGGCGACCCGGCGACGCCGGCCGTCGAGTGGCGGCGGCTCCTCGTCGAGCCACTGCACCTGGCCGTGCCACCCGGTCACCCACTCGCCCGGCACGACAGCGTGCGGCTGGCCGACGCGGCCGACGAGACGTTCATCCTGCTGCGCCCCGGCTACGGGCTGCGCGACACGACCGAGGCGCTTTGCGCCGAAGCCGGGTTCACCCCGAAGGTCGGCTTCGAGGGCGAGGAGGTCGAGACGCTGCGCGGGCTGGTCACCGCGGGCCTCGGGGTGGCGCTGCTACCACCGCCGCGGACCGCGTCCACCGCGCCACACCCGCGGGTGACGGACGTGGCAGGCGAGCGCGACATCGGGCTCGCCTGGCTGTCCACTCGCGACCTGCCGCCGCTGTCGGCGCGGTTCCGCGAGCACGTGCTGACTACGCGGCCGCCCGACCGTCGAGCAGGTGGCGGGTGACGGTCGCGACCCGGCGGCCGGCGTAGCGCGCGGAGGCCTTCGTGTCGTCGCTGATCGGGATGGAGCCCTGACCGTCGGCGTGGGAGGGGCCGTACGGGGTGCCCGTGGCGAACTGGATCGGGTCGGTGTAGCCGGGCGTCACGAGGATGCCGCCGAAGTGGTGCACCGTGTTGTACAGCGCGAGCAGCGTGGACTCGCGGCCGCCGTGCAACGTGGCGGTCGAGGTGAAGCCCGAGTAGACCTTGTTCGCCAGCAGACCCTGGGACCACGGGCCGCCGAGCGTGTCGAGGAACTGCTTGAGCTGCGCGGCCACGTTGCCGAAGCGGGTGGGCGAGCCGAACACCACGGCGTCGGCCCACAGCATGTCGTCGGCGGTGGCCGTCGGCTGGTCCTTGACCGCGTCGTAGTGCTGCTGCCAGGCCGGGTTCGAGGCGATGGCCTCGGCCGGGGCCAACTCGGCCACGCGACGGACCCGCAGCTCGGCGCCCTCGTCCTCGGCGCCGGCCGCGTACTCGTTCGCCAGCGTGTGCAGGTTGCCGGTGGCGCTGTAGTAGATGATCGCGATCTTCGGCGTGGTCATGGGGGCCCTCATTTCATAGAACAGTTGTGTTCTCCGAAAGCGAGGCTAGACTCGGGACACGAGGCTGTCAATTTCAGGGAACACACGTGGTTGATGAAAAGGAGTGCCGGAAGTACGAACTCCGGCAGCGCGCCGACGCGATGGCGGCCACCCGCCAGCGCATCATCGACGCGGCCGTGGAACTGCACGGCACCATCGGCCCCGCCCGCACGACCATCGCCGGGATCGCCCAGGCGGCCGGCGTGCAGCGCCACACCGTCTACCGCCACTTCCCGAACGAGGACGAGCTGTTCGACGCCTGCTCGCGGCACTACTGGTCGAGCCACCCGTGGCCGGACGTCGAGGCCTGGCGCGCCATCGAACCGGGGCCGGAACGCCTGGCCAAGGCCCTGGAGGAGCTGTACGCGTTCTACGCGGAGATCGAGCCGATGCTGTCGAACGTGCTGCGTGACGCCGAGACCGTGCCGGTGGTCGTGCGCGCACTCGACCCCTACCGCGACTACCTCGACTCGGTCGGCTGCGTGATCGTCCAGGGCTTCCTGCCGAACGCCACCCGCGCTCCACTGGCTGACGCCGCCCTGTCCCACGCGACCGCGTTCCACACCTGGCAGTCCCTCGTCCGCCACAACGCGCTCGACCCGTCGGACGCCGCACGCCTGATGGCCACCATGGTGCAGGGAACCTTCCGTGACCCTTGACACCTAAAGTCACTAACTGATTTAGTCACTTTATGAGTCGAGTCGAGCCGACCCTGTCCGAGCGTCTGGCGGACAGCATCGTGGAGATCATCCGCACCGAGCAGCTGACGCCGGGTGAGGCACTGGAGTCCTCCCGCGACCTCGCGCGGCGGTTCGACGTCACCACCCCGACCGTCCGTGAGGCGCTGCGCCGGCTCGAGGCCACGGGCATCGTCGAGTTCCGGCACGGCTCCGGCACCTACGTCGGCGCCGGAATCGACCGGCGGCTCCTGGCCAACCCCCACCGGCCGGCCATCGACCGCGAGTCGGTGCTGGAACTCGTGGACGCGCGCCTGGTGCTGGAGCCGGCGATCGCCGCGGCCGCCGCGCGCGCCAGGGTGACCGACGCGCTGCACCGGCTGGAACTGGCCGCCGCCAACGCACTCCAGCCCCAGGACGGCGACTCCCGCCCGGCCGTCCACTTCCACGTGGCCCTCGCCGCCACCAGCGGCAACGGTTTACTCGAGGAGACGGTGGAGGCGCTGCTGCACGTGCGCGTGCGGGAGCAGATCGAGATCCGCCACCGCTACGACGACCGCGCCCGCGACCACACGGAACACCTGGCGATCTACGAGGCGGTCCGCGACGGCGACGAGAAGGCCGCCGAAGAACTGACCCGCGTGCATCTCCAGTCGATCCGCAAGGCCATCGAGGCCGCGGAGTTCCCCACATGACCCGCAAACTCGGCGAGATGACCACGGTGGAGGCCGCCGAGGCGGTCACCGCCAGCCCGGTGGTGCTCATCCCGGCCGGCGCCTTCGAACAACACGGACCCGGCATGCCGCTGGCCACCGACCTGCTCCGCGCCGACCACGTGGTCGACGCGGTGGCGGCCGCGGTGGGCGACCGGGTGGTGATCGGACCGCCCGTACCGGTCGGCGTCTCGCCGCACCACCTCGGGTTCGCCGGCACCATCACGCTCTCCACCACGACGTTCGCCGCGGTGATCCGCGAGTACGTCGACAGCCTCCACCGCCACGGCTGGCGGAAGGTGCTCGTGGTGACCGGCCACGGTGGCAACAACGCCACCCTGACCGCGGTCGGCCAGGACCTGCTGACCACCCACCCCGAGCTGCAGTTCGCGTGGACACCCGTGACGCCGCTCGCGGCGACCGTGGTGTCCGAAATGGACGTCAGCGAGGTGCACGGCCACGGGGGCGAGGCCGAGACCGCGCAGATGTTGCACATCGCACCCGAGCTGGTGCACCGGGATCGGCTCGAGCCGGGCACCACCGCCCTGGCCGAGCTGGATCCAGTGGCCCGACTGTCCCGTCGCGACGGTCATCCATCCCTCACGATCCGCTACGACCGGCTCAGCAAGATCGGCATTCTCGGCGACCCCCGAACCGCGACCGCCGAAGCCGGTAACTCCATTGTGGACATGGTGGTCGCGCGCATCGCCGACTACGTCACGGAGTGGCTCGCCGCCTAGTCCCGTCAAGCACCGTCACCGAAGACGGAAGGACCGATCCCCCATGCGTTCCCGCGTACTCGCCTGCCTTGCCGCGGCCGTCAGCGCCGCCGCACTGCTCTCCACTTCTACCGCAACCGCCGCCACCGCCAGCCGCGACTGCCGCGTGCCCGCTCCCCAGGAGCCGGGTACCAGCCAGCTGCGACAGCATCCACAGCGGCGGCCTCGACCGGACCTATCAGCTGCACTTACCGGCCAACTACAAGTCCAAGAAGGACTGGCCGGTGGTGCTCGCGTTCCACGGCCGGGGCAACACCGGCGTGGGCACCGAGATCTTCTCGAAGCTCTCCGAACTGCCGGCCATCGTGGTCTACCCCAACGGTGTCATCGGCACGGGTGACGGTGACCGCCAGGCCTGGCAGGGCGCGCCCTACTCGGCGCCGGGCGTCGACGACGTGGCGTTCACGAACGACCTGTTGGACGAGCTGGAAGCCACGCTGTGCATGGACGAGCGCCGCGTCTACGCGACCGGCAAGTCCAACGGCGCCGGGTTCGTGGGCATCCTCGCGTGCGTGGAGGCCGACCGGATCGCGGCCATCGCCCCGATCGCCGGCGCGTTCTACCCGAACGGCATCGACTGCCGCCCGTCGCGGCCGATGCCGGTGATCGACTTCCACGGCACGGGTGACGTGACCATCCCCTACGCGGGCGACGCCGACCGCGGCCTGCCGGCCATCCCCGAGTGGGTACAGGGCTGGGCGAAGCGCGACCGGTGCCTGATCCGCTGGTGGGACCAGAAGATCGGCGGCGACGTCACCGTCTCGCGCTGGATCGGCTGCGCCCGCGGTACCGAAGTACAGCACGTCGCGGTGACCGACGGCGGCCACACATGGCCGGGTGCCGACAGCTACAGCGGCGGCGGTTACGTCACGCAGACGATCGAGGCCCACGAGATGCTGTGGAACTTCGTGCGGCGGTGGTCCCTGTGACGACGCAAACCCCTGACACGACAGCGGAATCCGGGGACAAGCTCCCCCGCCTCGTGCGGGCGATGGCGGTCATCGAGCGCGTGGGCAACAAGCTTCCGCACCCGTTCTGGCTGTTCTGGATCCTGTCGGCCATCCTGGCGATCGTCAGCGCCGTCATGGCCGGGCTGGACGTCACGGTGGTGTCGCCGAGTGACGGCGAGACCGTGGCCGTGCAGAACCTCATCTCCGGTGAGGGCCTGGCCATGGCGCTCACCACCATGGTCGAGAACTTCGCCACCTTCCCGCCGATGGCCACGATCGTCGTGGTGATCATGGGTGTGGCGGTGGCCGAGCGCAGCGGGTTCCTGGCCGCCGTCATGCGGGTGAGCGTCTCGCGGGTGCCCGCCGGGTGGGTGGTGTTCGCGGTCGCGTTCGCCGGCACCGTGTCCCATGTGGCGTCGGCGGCCGCGTACATCATCCTGGTTCCGTTGGGCGGCCTGGCTTTCCGCGCGGTCGGCAAGTCGCCGATCCTCGGCATCGTGGTGGCGTACACGGCCATCGCGTCCGGTTACGACGCGAGCCCGGTGCCCACACCGAACGACGCGATCTTCGCGGGCATCACCACGGCGGCCGCGCAGATCATCGACCCGGAGATCTACGTCTCGCCGCTGTCCAACTGGTTCTTCAACATCGCCTCGTCCGTGCTGCTGGCACTGGTGATCACGTTGGTCGTGAAGCTGGTGCTGAGCAAGCGGCCGGACCTCGACGCCGACCCGGACGCCGACCTCGACGACATCGGCTCGCTGACGCTCAGCGACCGCGAGCGGTCGGCCCTGCGCCTCGCGGTGCTCGCCCTGGTGGCCGCGCTCGTGGTGCTGGTGGCGATCATGATCCCCGAGTCCTCGCCGCTGCGTGGCGAGAACGGCTCCATTGTGGAGTCGCCGCTGATCGACGGCATCGCGGCGGTCGTGGCGTTCCTGTTCGGACTGGTGGGCATCGTCTACGGCGTCCGGTCGGGCAGCATCAAGAAGCCCGGCGACGTGCCGAAGCTGATGGTCGAGGGCATCAAGCAGATGGCGCCGGTGCTGGTGCTGTTCTTCGCGATCGCCCAGTTCCTCGCCTACTTCGACTGGACGCACCTCGGTGACGTGCTGGCCGTGCGGGCGGCGGAGGTGTTCGAGTCGAGCGGCCTGCCGATCGCCGTGATCTTCCTGCTGGTGCTCGTGATGCTGACGCTGGTCAACATCATGGTGACCAGCGGGTCGGCCATGTGGTCGATCGCGGCACCCGTGCTGGTGCCGATGCTCATGCTGGTGTCCGTCTCGCCGGAGACCACGCAGGCGCTGTTCCGGATCGCCGACTCGGGCTCCACGGCCATCACGCCCATGAGTCCGTACTTCATCATGGCGCTCGGGTTCCTGCAGCGGTATCGCAAGAGCGCGGGCATCGGCACGCTGGCGTCGTACACGTTGCCGCTGGCGATCGCCATGACTCTCGCGTGGACAGTCCTGTTCTTCGCCTGGTGGGGAATCGGTATCCCCTGGGGCCCCGGCGCCCCGTCACGGTAGATACCCGCTGGTTTAATCCTCCTGGCGGTAGGTGGGGGGCGCGGCATGCCGCAATGATCAGGTCGGCGAAAGGAGCAATTGTGCCCATTCCGACCGAGCCGATCGGTAGCGTACCGCGCCCCACTGCCTTACTTGAGGCGATGACCAGCACGAACCCCGATCCAGCCGAGCTGGAGCGGCAGTACGACGCCGCGCTTCGCGACACTATTGCGCGATTCGAGGAAACCGGTTCGCCGGTGATCACCGACGGCGAACAGACGAAACCCAGTTTCGTCACCTACCCGCTTTCCGGCGATCTGGCTCTTGCACCGGATGGGGTGACCATCCCCTTCGCCGACGGGCACACACGCCAATTGCCGGCGCTCGCCGACGGGCCATTCCAGTACGGCACCTTCGCCGACAGCTACCTGACGGCCGCGCTGAAACACGCGAAGGCGCGGGTGAAGCAGGCGGTGATCGCGCCGTCTGCGCTGTCCCTGCTCTATCCCCAGAACGGGATCGACGGGTACTCACAGGAGCAGTTCCTGACCGACCTGGCCGACCAGTCCGAACAGGACATCCGCCGCTGTCTGAACGCGGGCGCCGACTCCGTGCAGCTGGACTTCACGGAAGGCCGCCTGTCGGTGAAGCTCGACCCGAGCAAGGGCATCCTCAACAACTTCGTGGCGCTGAACAACACGGTGCTCGACCGCTTCTCCGACGAGGAGCGCGCGAAGATCGGCGTGCACACCTGCCCGGGCGGCGACCAGGACTCCACACACAGCGCGGACGTCGACTACGCCGAGCTGCTGCCGAGCCTGTTCGAGCTGCACGCCGGCCGGTTCTACGTGCAGCTGGCCAGCGAGACCGACCGCAAGCGGGTGCTGTCGGTGATCCGCGAGCACCGCAAGCCCGAGCAGTTCGTGTTCGTCGGCGTGATCGACCCGATCGACCCGCGGGTGGAGTCGGCCGAGGAGGTCCGGGTCCGCGTCCTCGAGGCGGCCGAGTACATCCCGGCCGACCGCCTCGGGTCCTGTGACGACTGCGGGTTCTCGCCGTTCGGCGACGACACCTCCACCTCCCGGGACACGGCCTTCGCGAAGGTCCGTGCCCGGGTGGAAGGTACGGCGCTGGCCGACAAGGGCTAGACAGTCACGGTTACACGGTTACGGCGGCGAAGATCCGGACCGGATGCTTCGGCGGGCCGTCGGTAGCGCCATCGGCGATACCGGCGGCCACGATCCGGTCCATGGTGGACATCCCGAGCGTCACCCGTCCGAGCACGGTGTACGCGGGCGAGATGTTCGCGAACGAGTGGACGATGAAGAACTGGCTGCCGTTCGTGTCCGGGCCCTGGTTGCCCATGGCCACCGTGCCGCGCGGGTAGGTCTCGGCGCCGGTCACCTCGTCGGCGAACCGGTAGCCGGGGCCGCCGACCTCCACGGAGAAGATGTCACCGCACTGCAGCACCCCGAGGCGGGTGCTGTTCGTGAGCCGCCAGCACTGGGTGTTCTGGTAGAACCAGCTGCGCACCAGGTGCGTGAAGTTGTGCACCGCGCAGGGCGCGTTCGACCGGTCCAGCTCGATGGCCACGGCCCCGTAGTTGGTGACCAGCAGCACCTTCGCCTTGCCGCTGGCCGGCGCCTGCGGGTTCGGCGGGCGGACGGGACGGGCGGCCGGGTTCTCCGGCGTGGGGATGAACTCACACTGGACCACCGGACGGGTGGTCGCTTCGGGTGTCGCGGGCGCGGCGGACGCCACCCCGACGGAAGCCAGAACGGACGCGGCGACAGCCGCGAGCAGGGTCAGTCGGCGAGAGATCATGCCCGCACGCTAGCCCCAACCAGCTACGCGGCCAACAGGTTGAAAATCGCCGGCAGGTGGTCGGTCAGGTAGAAGTGCCCGCCCGTGAACGTGGTGAGCGTGAACCTCCCCGACGTGTGTTCCTCCCACGCGGCGGCCTCCTCGACCGTCACCCTCGGGTCGGCGTCGCCGGTCAGCGCGTGCACCGGACAGGTCAGCGGCGGCCCCGGCCGCCAGCGGTAGGTCTCGGCCGCCCGGTAGTCGTTGCGCAGGGTGGGCAGCACCATCCGCACCAGCTCCGGATCGTCGAACACCGCGGCGTCCGTGCCGGCCAGCGACTTCACCTCTGCCAGCAGCCCGTCGTCGTCGAGCAGGTGCACGGTCTCCTCGCGGTCCCGTGACGGGGCCCGCCGGCCCGAGACGAACAACGCGGCCGGGACCACGCCCCGCGCCTCCAGCCGCCGCGCCACCTCGAAGGCGACCGACGCGCCGAGGCTGTGGCCGAAGATCCGCAGCGGGAGATCCAGGTCGAGCAACGGCACCAGCTGGTCGGCCAGCCCCTCGACCGACTCGACCGGCGGCTCCGTGTGCCGGTCCTGACGACCCGGGTACTGCACGGCCAGCACGTCGATCGCCGGGGCCAACGCCCGCGACACCGGGAGGTAGTACGACGCCGCGCCGCCCGCGTGCGGAAGGCACAGCAGGCGGGCGGCGGGGTCGGACGCCGGGCGGAACCGGCGTAACCAGAGGTCGCTCATGACCCCAATGGTGCCGTCTCCTTCGTGGCGGCCGGTCGGACGGTGGTCGTGGACTCATGCGCCGGCAGCGCCTTGAAGCCCCGCAACCGCAGGCTGTTGCCCACCACGAAGACCGAGCTGAACGCCATGGCGGCACTCGCGATCATCGGGTTGAGCAGGCCGGCCGCCGCCAGCGGCAGCGCCGCCAGGTTGTAGCCGAACGCCCAGAACAGGTTGCCCTTGATGGTGGTGAGCGTGCGCCGCGAGAGCCGGATGGCGTCGGCCGCGGCCAGCAGGTCGCCGCGGACCAACGTCAGGTCGCTGGCCTCGATGGCCACGTCGGTGCCGGTGCCCATGGCCAGGCCCAGGTCGGCCTGGGCGAGCGCGGCGGCGTCGTTCACGCCGTCGCCGACCATCGCCACGACCTTGCCCTCCTGCTGCAACCGCCGAACCTCCGCGACCTTGTCGGCCGGCAGGACCTCGGCGATCACCGTGTCGATGCCCACCTCCTTGGCGACGGCCCGCGCGGCGGCCTCGTTGTCGCCGGTCAGCAGCACCGGGGTGAGGCCGAGCGCCTTCAGCCTGCGCACCGCCTCGGCGGAGGTCGGCTTCACGGTGTCGGACACCACCAGGACCCCGTGGACCTCGCCGTCCCACGCGACCGCCACGGCCGTGCGGCCGGACTCCTCGGCCGCGGCCTTCGCCCCGGCCAGCTCGTCGCTCAGGTGCAGGCTCCACTGCGCGAGCAGCGCCGCACGACCGACGACCACCGCGTGGCCGTCCACCGTGCCCTGCACACCCAGGCCGGAGACGTTCATGAAGTCCTCGACCGGCGGCAGCGTGCCGACCCGCTCGGTCGCCCCGGCGGCGATGGCCTTGGCGATCGGGTGCTCCGAGGCGTGCTCGATCGCACCGGCCAGGCGCAGCAGCTCCTCGGGGTCCACCCCGTCCGCCGTGACCACGTCCACCAGGGACATCTGACCGGTGGTCACGGTGCCCGTCTTGTCCAGCACCACGGTGTCGACCTTGCGGGTCGACTCCAGCACCTCCGGGCCCTTGATCAGGATGCCCAGCTGGGCGCCGCGACCGGTGCCCACCAGCAACGCGGTGGGCGTGGCCAGCCCGAGCGCACACGGGCAGGCGATGATCAGCACGGCCACCGCGGCGGCGAACGCGGCCGGCGGAGTGGATCCCGCGCCCAGCCAGAACGTCAGCGTGCCGAGGGCCAGCGCGATCACCACGGGCACGAACACCCCCGAGATCCGGTCGGCCAGCCGCTGCACGGCCGCCTTGCCGGTCTGCGCGTCCTCCACCAGCTTCGCCATCTGGGCGAGCTGGGTGTCCGCGCCGATCCGGGTGGCCCGCACGACCAGCCGGCCGCCCGCGTTGACCGTGGCACCGACCACCGTGTCGCCCGGCCCGACCTCGACCGGCACCGACTCGCCCGTGAGCATGCTGGCGTCGACCGCCGAGCTGCCCGTCTCGATCACACCGTCGGTCGCGATCTTCTCGCCCGGCCGCACCACGAACCGGTCGCCGACCCGCAGGTCCTCGATCGGGATCCGTACCTCGACGCCGTCGACGTCACCGCGCAGCACGGCCACGTCCCGCGCGCCCAGCTCCAGCAGCGCACGCAGGGCCGACCCGGCCCGGCGCTTGGCGCGGACCTCGAAGTAGCGGCCGGCCAGGATGAACGTGGTGACCCCGACGGCCACCTCCAGGTAGATGGCGCCCTGGCCGCTCATCCGCTCGATGGTGATCCGGAACGGGTGGGTCATGCCCGGCATCCCGGCCCCGCCCCACTTCAGGGCGTAGATCGACCATGCGAACGCGGCGAGCGTGCCCATGGAGATGAGCGTGTCCATGGTGGCCGTGCCGTGGCGCAGGTTCGTGTAGGCGGCCTTGTGGAACGGCCAGGCCGCCCACGTCACCACAGGTGCCGCGAGGGTCAGCGAGATCCACTGCCAGTACTCGAACTGCCAGGCCGGCACCATGGCCATGGCGATCACCGGGACCGACAGGACGATCGCGCCGATCAGTCGCTGGAGCAGCGGGTCCATGCCGGCCGGTTCCTCGGCGGGCTCGTCCTTCTTCGCGGACGGCACGGTGGCCGTGTAGCCGGCGGCCTCCACCTGCGCCACCAGGTCGGTCGGCGCGACCCCGTCGGCGTAGCTGACGCGGGCCTTCTCGGTCGCGTAGTTGACGGTGGCGGTGACGCCGTCGAGCTTGTTCAGCTTGCGTTCGATCCGGTTGGCGCACGACGCGCAGGTCATGCCGCCGATCGCGAGTTCAATCTCCCGCTCACTCATGAGTGCGCCTCCGCGGTCAGGGTGAACTCCGCCGTGCGGACCACACCCCCGTGCTGGAAGTCGAGGAACAACCGGTAGCTGCCGGCCGTGGGGACCTCGGCGAAGAACGTGACGTCCGGACCGGCGGGGGTGACGCCGTCGCCGGGCGTGCCCTCCGGGTGAACGTGCAGGTAGGCGAGGTCGCCGCCACGCAGCGCCACCAGGTGCCCGTAGGCGCCCAGGTAGGGCTCGAGGTCGGTGACCGGCTTGCCGTCCTTGCTGACCGTGAGGGTCAGCTCGGCGGTCGTGCCCGCGTCGAGGTGGCCGCGGAGGCTGACCTCGTAACCGTCGACCGCGAAGGTCTCGGACTCGGTGAACGTGCGCGGCTGGAAGTCGCCGGGAGCGGACAGGTCCACGCCGAGCGTGACCGCCTCGCCGCCCGTGGGCTTGAAGTCCGCGAAGGCCCGGTAGCTGCCCGGTGCGCCCGGGTCGAAGGGGATCGACCAGGTGCCGTCGGGTGCCATGACCGGGTGGACGTGCTGGAAACCGGCCGTGTCGCGCCGCACGACGATCAGGTGCATCTGCTTCTCGTGCTCGACGTCGAACGCCGTGACCGGTGCGTTGTCCGGACCGGTGATCCGGAAGGAGAAGGGAGTGGCGGCCCCGGGAGTCAGCATCGTGCTGGTGGGCGTGAGGGTGTATCCGCCCCTGGACGATGCCAGCCCCGCGGGCTGGTCGAGGTCTGCTTCCGCGACAGGGTCGCTGTGGGTGTCCCCGTGCCCGGCTTCCTCTTCGCCGTGCGCGGCCTCGGTCGAGTCGGCGTCGTTCTCGCCGTGCTCGGCCATGGCCGTGGGAGCCGACTCGACCGAGTCAGCCAGGGGACCGACAGCGGAGCCGAGGCCCCAGGCGCCACCGGCGACCAGGACGAGGGCTACCCCGTAGGCGGAAAGCCTGCCTGCGGTGTTCATGGCGCTTACGCGGCCTGTACCTGGTAGCCGGCCTCTTCGACGGCCGCGCGGACGGCGGTCTCGTCGACCACGTCGGCGCTCCGCACGGTGACCGCCCCGGTCGGCAGGTCCACCGACACCTCGGTCACACCGTGGATGGCGCTGACCTCCTCGGTCACCGACCGCACGCAGTGCTCGCAGGTCATGCCCGTCACGGTGTAGTTCTTCTCGATCATCGCCGCTTGCCTCTCTCGGTAGCTGGAGCCAACCGAAGCGTACCCCCTACCCGTATACACCTCGGTCGCCGTGCGAGATTTATACCCTAGGGGGGTATCGTAGGTCAAGCGTCGAGCTGGGCGCGGATCACGCCCGCGCCCAGCTCATCCGGCTAGCAGTAGCCCACGGTGCAGTAGCCGCAGGTGACCTTCGAACAGTCACAGTTCGCCCGCATGCGATCGGCCAGTCGGCCGAGAACAGCCATGATCGACTCCTTTCGACTCAGCAGACCCCGCGCGAGCAGGGGCCGCAGGAGGTCTGCGTGCAGTTGCAGTTGTCGCGGCACGTGCGCTTGTAGCCACGCGGGCAGCCGGAGTAGGTGCAGTAGCTGTCGCCACACGGGCAGGCGCCCGCGTTCGCCTGGGGCAGGACGGCGCCGAGCATCCGATCGGCCAACCGGCCGAGGACCGCCATGGTCGACTCCTTTCGTTCGGTGGCGCCCTGGTGGACACCACGCCACGGTCGAGGTTGCCCAGCGGCTCTAACAGGTCACTAACACGCGCGCAGAAGTGACCGCGCGGCATAGGGAACGAGGTCCCGGCCGCGGCGGAACACCCACGGCACGCCCTTGAACACCAGCCACGCCCAGTGCGCCCACGGGCCGGCGGGCCGCCCACCCGTGCAGGCGAGCGACACCTCCCCCGGCACCGCCACCCCCGACTGGGCCAGACGCGCGGCGATCGCCCGCGCGAGCATGCGGTGCCCCAGCTCCGAAGGGTGCAGCCGGTCGACCGCCCACGCGGCCGGCAGGTAGATGCCGGGCAGCCCGCCGAGGTCCACGTGCGGGATGCCGTGGCGACCCACCACCGCGTCGAGCACCGCGTTGAGCGCGGCGATCCGGGCGCCGAGCGCGCGCCGAAGTGGTGCCGGCAAAGGAAAGACGCGCTGGTGGTCGTGGTACCGGATGGTCACCACGGTGGCGCCGACCGCACCGAGCCCGGACACCACCCGGTCCAGGTCGTCGCCGAGCCGCACGGGATCGAAGTCCGACCGCATGGTGTCGTTCATCCCCACGACCACCACGGCCACGTCCGGCCGCGCCGCGATCGCCGCCGGCAGTTGGGTGTCCGCCACACAACCGATGCGCGAACCGCTGACCGAGAGGTTGGCGAGCGTCGGTGCGCCGAGCGCCTCCGTGAGCAGCGGCGCGAACCCACGCCACCCGCCGCCGAGCGCGGGATCGCCGATCCCGACGCCGACCGAGTCACCGAGCACGGCGACCGTCCCGATTCCGCTCCGCGGCGGCGCCACCTGTACGAGCACGAGAACAGGGTGCCCGCGCCGGACGCACAGCCGATGAGAACGCGGTGAGCGGCTGACGAAGTTCAGGAGACCATGTCGAACTTGATCAGACTCTCCCCCGTGTCGCGCAGGGTTTCGCGCAGCGGGCGCATGGTCCAGCCCAGTTCCCGGGTCGCCCGTTCCGCGCTCACCAGATCCTCGCGGTCGACGAAACCCCACACCAGGCGCATGGACCGGTCGAACCGCGCGAGTGTCCACACCAGCCAGTTGGGCAGAGCGCCCGTCGGCACGCGGTTCGACGGGAACTCCTCGGCCAGCACGGCGGCCATGTCCCGCAGCCAGACGTGCTCGCCCGCCAGGATGTAGCGACGGCCGGCAGCGTCGGGTGCCTCCAGGGCCAGCCGGTGGGCGACCGCCAGGTCCCGCACGTCCACGGTCGCGAACCCCACCCGGGGCGACGCGGGCACCTTGCGCGCCAACAGCCGCTGGATGGGCTGCACGGACGTGCCGGCCGACGCGCGCCGCAGCGGCCCGAGCACCATGCCCGGGTTCAGTGCCACCAACTCGAAGTCGCCGTGGGTGCGCGCGTAGTCCCAGGCCGCGCGCTCGGCCAGGGTCTTGCTCTTCTGGTAGGCCGGGCTCCTCTCGACCACCGACCAGTCGGCCTCGGTCCGCACGGTCCGGTCGCGCTTGTCGTGGCCGGCCACGATCGCGGCGATCGACGACGTGAGCACCACCCGCCGGACGGTTCGGTCGGCCGCACACGCCCGCAGCACCCGCAGCGTGCCCTGCACGGCCGGCCGGATGAGGTCGTCCTCGTGGTCGGGCGCGCCGCCCGGGAACGGCGAGGCCACGTGCAGCACGTACGCGCACCCGGCCACCGCGTCCGCCCATCCGGCGTCGTCGTCGAGGTCGGCGGCCACCAGCTCGAGATCTCCCCCGAGCGCCCGCAGGTGCGTGGCCCTCGCGGGGTCGCGCACGGTTCCCCGGACCGCGTACCCGTGTGCCAGCAGCTCCTCGACGCAATGCCCGGCCACGAACCCGGTCGCCCCGGTCACCAGTACCCGATCGGCCATGACCGTCACCTCATCTAATCGGTGTTCACATTATCTAAGCACTGTATACATGAGCGCTCCGGAACGGTCAACGCGCGTATACGCTCGGTGCCGTGAAGAGGGAGAGCTACCACCACGGCGATCTGCGCGAGACGCTGCTGACCGCGTGCCTGCGGCTCATCGGGACCGAGGGGATCGGCGCCGTGAGCCTGCGACGCGTGGCGCGAGAGGCCGGGGTCAGCCCGGGGGCGCCCTACCACCACTTCGCCGACCGGGCGGCGCTGCTCGGCGCGCTGGCCGGGCGTGGTTTCGCGCTGCTCGCGGCCGACCTGACCGCCGTCCGCGAGAAGACCGACGACCCGGTCACCGCGCTCACCGAGATCACCGACGCGTACGTGGCGTTCGCCATCGACCACCCCGCCTACTTCCGGCTCATGTTCCGCCCGGAGTTGTCCCAGCCGGGCAAGGACGCCGAGGCCGAACAGGCCGGCGAGGCGGCGTTCGCGGCGCTGGCCGACACGGTGGCCGACTGCGTGCGGATCGGCGCGTTGCCGGCCGACAGCACGGGCGTGCTCACCGTCGCCGTGTGGAGCCTCGGCCACGGCATCGCGTCGCTGTGGCTCGACGGTCAGCTCGACAAGCGCTCGACCGAGCTGCACACCTCCGCGAGAGAGGTCGCGACCCAGGTCAGCCGCCTGATCACCACGCTGCTGGCCGGCGACCGGAAGAAAGAAGGGGCCACGAAGTTTACGACCACGGAAACTGGCTAACCACCTGCTCAACGCCCCCGCGAGTCCCCATGGGAGGTCCGAATGGACAGATCCACACCGATAGCCGGCACTCGAAACCTGGATGGGGCGTGGTGATGCGCGGTCCGCTCACTGCGTACGGGATGATGTCTCGGTGACTTCTGAGCCGTTTCACCAAGAGGGCGACCACCAGTCGTCCGCGCCCGGCCTGTCGGTTCGGGTCGAGCCCCACGGGAACGCGGTAGTGCTCCTCGTGGCGGGCGAGGTCGACCTGGTCACCGCGCCCCAGCTGGGCGATTCCATCAACAACGCCATGTCGGACCAGCCGGCCACCCTGGTGGTCGATCTGACGGACGTCGACTTCCTGGCCTCGGCCGGGATGGCCGTGCTGATGGGCAGCCACAAGCTGGCGAAGGACACGAGCTTCCGGATCGTGGCCGTGGGCAGCACCACGTTCCGTCCGATGGAGCTGACCGGCATGACCGAGGAGATAGCGATTTACCCCACTCTGGATCAGGCACTGTCCGACGACTGACGTCGGTTCGGTGAGGGGGTCCGGAGAGCTGAAAGGTGGGAGCTCCGGCCGTGAACGTGGGGCAACAGGAACTCGAGGATGGCCTGGGGGGCGATGTGCACTTCCGCGTGCCCGCCGTGCCGGGCCGACTGGCAGCGCTCCGCCATGCCCTGGCCGAATGGGCGGACCGGATCGGTCTGTCCAACGGTGACAAGGAGGCGCTGGTCCTCGCCACCTACGAGGCCATGGCCAACTCCGTTGAGCACGCCTATCCCGACCAGACGCAGGGCGTGCTCGACGTGCGCGCCCAACGCGATGTCGAGGCAGGCCGCGCGATCGTCACGGTCACCGACTACGGGCGCTGGAAACCCCCGGAACCCAGTGGTGGCCTGCGAGGCCGAGGCCTGTCCCTGATCCGCGGCCTCACGGCGACCACCACGATCACCCCGACCCCCGGCGGCACGACGGTCGCCATGTCGTGGCCGTTACCCGACGAAGATGGACCAGAACGCGACGATAAGGAAGCCACCAGTACCTGAGGTCCACCCGGCACAATCACCGGGTGCGTGCCGAACGGCTGGTGGCTTTGTTGTTTCTCCTGCAGCAACGCAGGCGGGCGACCGCCGCTGAGCTGGCGACGGCGCTCGAGGTCTCCGAGCGAACCGTCTACCGCGACGTCGAGTCGCTGCTCGCCGCCGGCGTGCCCCTGTACACCGAGCAGGGCCGCACCGGCGGGATCCGCCTCATGGACGGCTGGCGCACCCGCCTCGACGGGCTCACCGCACGCGAGGCCGCCGCGATCTTCGCCATCGGGGTGCCCGAGGTACTGGCCGAGCTGGGCCTGGGCTCCGCGCTGACCGCCGCGCGGGCGAAGGTGCTGGCCACGCTGCCGGCCGGGCTGCGCGAGTCGGCCGAGCGGATCAGCAGCCGGTTCCACCTGGACGCGCCCGGCTGGTTCCACCGTGCGGAAGAGGTCGAGCACCTCATGGCGGTGGCCGAGGCGGTGGCCGAGCAGCGGATGCTGCGGGTCCGCTACCAGCGTGCCGACCGGGCCGTCGAGCGTGACCTCGCGCCGCTGGGGCTCGTGGTGAAGGCGGGCGTCTGGTACCTCGTCGCATCCGCCGGTGAGATCCGCACCTACCGGGTCGGCCGGCTGACGGAGGTGACCGTGACGGCGGACCGGTTCGACCGGCCGGCCGACTTCGACCTGGTCACGTGGTGGGCGGGTGCCTCCGCCCGGTTCGAACGCTCACTGCTGCGCGAGACCGTGCGGGCGCGGCTGTCCCCCCGCGCGCTCAAGGCGCTGCCGTTCGTCACCGACCAGGAGGCGGCGGCCGAGGCGGTGGCCGGCGCGGGCGACCCCGACGACGACGGCTGGTGCGAGGTCGAGTTGGACGTGGAGAGCCAGCAGGTGGCGCTCACCCAGCTCAGCTCACTCGGCCCGGACGTCGAGATCCTCGACCCGCCGGAGCTGCGTGCCGCCATGGTGGAACGCGGGCTGGCCATGGCGGCACGCAACAGTCCTCAGCGGTAACCGGTCGCGTCTGCGGGCTTGCCCTGGCTCTCCACCTCCGCGATGTAGCGCCACGCGTCCGGGCGGCTCCCGTCGGCGTCGTCGAACCCGTACACCTGCGCCAACTCACCGGAGGACACCGACTTGCCGGTCCACCGGGTCACGTCCGGGTCGGTGGCCAGCGCGGCCGCCGCCCGGCCGACGAACACCGGCGACTCGGAGATCACGAAGTGCGGGACGTTCTTCGTGGCGTCCCGCCAGGTCTCCTCGGTCACGCCGAACGCCTCGAGCATCGCCTCGGACCGCAGCCAGCCCGGGGTCAGCGCGACGGCCGTGCACCCGTACGGCTTCAGCTCCTCGGACTGGGCAAGCGCCATCCGCTGCACCGACGTCTTCACCAGGTCGTAGAAGAACCCGACGTCGGCGCGGTAGCTCGCGTTGGACGCGGTGGTCCCGTCGGTCATCTCCAGCACCAGCCCGCCCGGCCGGCGCATCAGCAGCGGCAACGCGAGGTGACTGGTGATCGCGTGGGTGTCGATGCCGAGGCGCAGCATCCGCAGGCCGCCGTCCAGATCGTGCTCCCACAGCTTCTTGCCGAACGTGAGGTAGACGTCGCCGCCCCAGATGTCGTTCACCAGCACGTCCAGCCGGCCCTGCTCGGCGTCGATCCGCTCGACGAGCGCCCTGACCTGGTCGTGTTCCAGGTGATCGACACGCACCGGGATGCCGACGCCGCCGGCCGCCGTGACCAGCTCGGCGGTCTCCTCGATGGTCTCCGGACGCTTCATCTCCGACTGCTTCTCGCGGGTGGTTCGCCCGGTCACGTACACGGTCGCCCCGGCCCGGCCCAGCTCGATCGCGATCCCCCGGCCGGCCGCTCGACTGCCGCCTGCGACGAGCGCCACTTTCCCCTGCAATCCGTTCTCACTCATGGTCGACACCTTTCCTGGCAAACTTGCCAACGGCTGTCAGGTTTCCCCGATGTTCACTGTTGGTGATCACGCTGGGCCATTCGAGTGGATAACGGCAGTGACCACGATCTATTGATGGGTTGGCCATAGGGTCGTATCCCGGCGGGTCGTGCGGTCTCGGCGCACGGCCTGTTGGTGTCAGGAGCGAGGGCAGTCGGAATGAGGAGTCAGGCAGGTTTCCGCAGTGTCCTGGCTGTGCGTGAGTTCCGCGCGCTGTGGGCGGCGGAGCTGCTGTCGGTCGTCGGCGACCAGCTCGCCAGGGTCGGCCTGGCCGTCCTCGTGTTCCGCGAGACCAACTCCGCCGGCTGGACCGCGCTGGCCTACGCGCTGACCTTCCTCCCCGCGCTGATCGGCAGCGTCCTGCTCGGCGGGCTGGCCGACCGCTATCCGCGCCGCGAGCTGATCGTGGTGGTCGACCTGCTGCGTGCCGGGATCGCCGGGCTGATGGCCATTCCCGTGCTGCCGCTGCCCGTGCTGTTCGCGCTGGTCTTCGTGCTCACCCTCGCCGGTGCCCCGTTCAAGTCCGCGCAGCAGGCGTTGCTGCCCACCATCCTCACGGGCGACAAGTACGTCACCGGCCTGGCGCTGCGCACGGTCACCAGCCAGTCCGCGCAGGTGGCGGGCTTCCTGGCCGGTGGTGCGCTGCTGCTCGTGCTCGACCCGCACGTGTCCCTCGGCCTGAACGCCGTGACGTTCGTGGTGGCGGCTCTCGTCGTGCTGGCCGGGGTCCGGCACCGACCGGCGGCGCGCCGGAACGTGGCCGAACACGACGGCGGCGCCGTGCGGCTCATCGTGCGTGACCCGAACCTGCTGGGCCTCGTCGGACTGTCCTGGCTGGTCGGCGTGTTCGCCATTCCCGAAGGGCTGGCGGCGCCGTACGGGGCCACGTTCGGTGGTGCGGCCGCCGTGGTCGGCGTGCTGATGGCGTCCGTGCCCGTCGGCAGCATCGCCGGGGCGTGGCTGGCCGCCAAGGTGCCGCGGTCGGCCCGTCCGGTCGCCACCCTGTGGTTCGCGGTCGGCGCGGGACTGCCGCTCGCGGCGTGCCTGCTCGGGCCGCCGCTGGTGGTCGTGGCCGTGCTGTGGGCCCTGTCCGGGGCGTGCGCCACCGCCTACCTGGTGCTCGCGCAGGCCGCGTTCGTACTCGGCGTGCCCGATCACCGCCGCGGTGCGGCGTCCGGACTGGCCGGCGCCGGCGTGCTGTCGTCGCAGGGCATCGCCGTACTCGGCGCCGGCATCCTCGCCGACGCGACCAGCCCGGTGTTCGCAGTGGGCGCCGGCGGTGTCACCGGCGCCCTCCTGGCGTTGGTCGTCGGAGTGCCATGGCTGCGCTCCCGGCACTCACGTCACGAAACGGATGTCACCACTCCCACGAGTACATCATCGGAACTACCTCCTCCCATGGGCACCTCGGACGCGGACGGAGATGACGTGTTCACCACTCCCAGGACTTCTTCACGAGTTCCTCCTTCCGAGGGAGTCGCCGCCGAGCGCGGCAATGGACATGTCGAGCCCGATACGGGTCTCACCACTCCCACGACTGCATCTCTTGTGCCTCCTTCCGGGGGACTTGCCGCCGAGCACGGCAATGGCAGTGCCGACCAGGTCCGTGTTGCCCGATCGCACAAATCAGCATCCCTTTCCACCGATGAGCGGTCCAGACGACCGTCACGATGGGCGCTCTGGCGCGAGTCCCCACGTCTGCTGGTGCTGATACTCACGGTGGAGACCGGTACGGCCGTTCTGACCGGTTTCATCATTCGGTCGAGCGAGGTGAACGCCGCCGATCTGGCGACGCTGGGCATCATCGTCGGCCTCGGACTGGGGATCGGTGAGCTGACCCGCAACGTCGAGCGGGTACGCCGCCGGTTCAACGACACCCCCCACGTGAACCTGACGTCCGTCTGGACGTTCGCGGCCCTGCTGTCGCTACCGCCCGTGCTGGCTCCGGCCGTGATCTGCACGCTCTACGTGCACCTGTTCTGGCGGAGCCGGTACCGGGTGCGCCAGGTCCACGCCTACCGGATGGTGTTCACGGCCTCCACGGTCATGCTCTCCGCGTACTCGGCGTCCTACCTGCGCCACTGGCTCGCGCCGGCCGATATGGCCGACTGGAACAACCCCGTGGCCATCGCGGTCGTCGTGCTGGCGGCGCTCGCGTACGCGGGCGTGAACTGGGGCCTGATCGTCGTGGCCATCACGCTGCACGAGCGGCGGCTGTCCCTGCGCAAGGCGTTCGGCACCGGCCGGGAGGCCGCGCTCGAGTTCGGCACCATCGGCCTGGGCGCCATCACCGCGCTGCTCGTGTCGTTCCACCCCGGCTGGGCGCTGATGATCGTGCCCGCGCTGCTCGTGCTGCACCGCAGCGTGCTCATGCGGCAGCTGGAGGAGGCGGCGTCCACCGACCAGAAGACCGGCCTGTCGAACGCCACGGCGTGGACGAGCCTGGCCTCCGCGGAGATCCAGCGCGCACACCGGGACGGCACGCAGGTCGGCGTGCTGATGATCGACCTGGACCACTTCAAGGCCGTCAACGACGCCCACGGCCACCTGGTCGGCGACCGGGTGCTGCAGGCGGTGGCGGACACGCTGTCGTCGACCTCGCGCCGCTACGACATCGTCGGCCGCTGGGGTGGCGAGGAGTTCGTGGTGCTGTGCCCGGAGGTCGACGGCGAGGGGCTGCACCAGCTGGGCGAGCGGGTGTGTGAGCGGGTCCGTGAGCTGCGGGTGCCGGCTTCGGAGTCCGTCGTCGTCTCGGGCCTGTCGGTGTCCGTGGGCATCGCCCTGTTCCCCGAGTTCGGCCCCGACCTCCAGGACGTGCTCCTGGCGGCCGACGACGCGCTCTTCGTGGCCAAGGACAGCGGCCGCAACCAGGTTCAGACGATCGTGGCGGCCATCGGCGACCTGAGCAGGCCGACGGTGACGCCCGACAAACGCGGGTGAGGATGGTTACCGCGGCTCGGATTGTCTGGCGTCACCGTCGTCCCGGCTCCCCGACCCGCAGCGGAAGTTGCCGCGGCTAGTTGTTCCTACACCCGGGTCCTCGGCGCACTGCAAGGTGCGTAACCCCCAAACTCTCGAGTGCGGCGACGAGAACAGGCCGTTCGGCCGCGCGTGATAACTCGTTTGGCGTAACGCGAACCGGGGAACACGGAAAGTCGTCAATCGGGCACACTGGAGATTCGAGAGCGGTCGCCCGGGGGTGTTTGGGATGAGTGAGGAGAGCCTGCCGTACCGGCACGGCATCCATGAGGCCATGGGCGTGCTCGCCGGCCAGTGGGTCACGGCTGTCCTGGCGTCGCTCACCGCTCGGCCCATGACCTACTCGAAGCTCCTCGAGCACATCAACCGGACCGAGGAACGGCTCGGCTGGGTCACCCACGAGCGGCCGCTGCGGCAGAAGGTGCTGACCGACACGCTGCACCGCATGCAGCGCGACGGGCTGGTGGTCAAGATCGACCGGCCGAGCACGTTCGGCTCGACCTGGTACCAGCTCACTCCATGGGCCGCTCGCTGCTGCGGGCGCTGCTGCCGCTGGCGAAGTGGGCGGAGGACAACCGCGCCGACCTCGGGAAGGCCCGCGCCACCTATCTGGCCTCCCGGGTGGACGCCCAAGCTAGCCGTATCACTCCTAGCCGAAGAAGCCCAGGCGGACGCGGCGTCCTGCCACCAGGCCCCCGACGATCGCCAGGACCACCCTCGCCCCGATGGCGTCTTCTCGAACCAGTTGTTCACCCTGGCCAGCAGGGGCGTGACCCGCTCGGCCAGCACCAGCCGGACACCCAGCAGCACGAGCGCCGGCAGGATCATCACCAGGCAGTAGCCGGCGGCCGCCATGCGGGCGTACCCGGTGAGCGAAGCGGTGCAACCAGCGATGTACCGCATCGTGCGGGAGCTCTCGACCTCCGCGCGCCAGCCGATGCCGCGGCTCTACGTGTCGCCCACGGCGGCGCCGAACGCGTTCGCAACCGGCCGTGACCCGCGCCACGCCGCGGTGTGCTGCACCGAGGGCATCCTCACGATGCTCGACGAGCGCGAGCTGCGGGCGGTGCTGGCGCACGAGCTCTCGCACGTCCACAACCGCGACATCCTCGTGTCGTCGGTGACCGCTGCCCTGGCCAGCGCGGTCATGTTCCTCGCGCACTTCGCCTGGTTCCTGCCGTTCGGGCGGTCCGACGACGACAGGACGGCGGCCTGGTCGCCGGGCTGCTGCTCCTGGTGCTCGCTCCGGTTGCCGCGACCGTCGTTCAGCTCGGCGTGAGCCGATCGCGGGAGTACCAGGCGGATGCCTCCGGCGCCGCGATGACCGGCGACCCGCTCGGGCTCGCCATCGCGCTGCGCAAGCTCGAGGCCGGCACCCGGGCGCTTCCGCTGCGTCCTCAACCGGAGCCTGCAGACCACCAGCGCCCTGCTGATCGTGAACCCGTTCCGGCCCGAAGGCATGTCGCGGCTGTTCAGCACGCACCCGCCGATGGCGGACCGCGTCGCGCGGCTGGAGCGGATGGCCGGCTACCGACGCTGAGGCGTCGGCCCACCGCTCCGCATGTGCGACTACGCTCCGGTCAGCGTTGATCACACCAGTCACATTGAGCACGTCCGCCACAGAGGAGGCGCGTCATGCGCCAGCCGCCCCAGTCCCGACCCCAGCCGCCGGGTCCGCCGGTCCGCGGACGCCTCTTGCGATCGTGATCGGAACCGTGCTCGGGCTCGCGCTGTCGGCCGTTCGTGCCGAGTGCGGGCGCCGGCGCCGGCGGCGATCCCGCCGACGAGGCGGAGGTGCTGCGCCAGCTCGAACTCCTCGACCGGACCGCCGCCCCGCTGCTGCCGATCAAGTGCACGAAGGCGGCCCACCGGGCCGGGTGGCGTGGCGTGGACCTGGTCCTCGCGACCGCGATCTCGCTCGCCGAGTCCGCCTGCGACCCGACTGCGACCGGGACGAATCCGCCGACCGAGGGCTGCCCGGACGGCTCGCGCGACCGTGGCCTTGGCAGATCAACGACTGCTACCACTCGGAGGTGTCGGACGCCTGCGCGTACGACCTGCAGTGCAATGCCGACGCGGCGTACCAGATCTACCTCGAGCCGGAGCAGCACGTTCCAGCCGTGGACGTCGTACAACACTCCGGCGTTCCGGTTCTTCCTCACCGAGTCGCGCAAGGCCGTGCGGAAGTTCACCGGCGAGAACATCGCGATCGGTGTGGTGCTGACCGAGGGCGGCCCGCTCAACGTGCGCAACAAGCCGCGCACGTCAGGTGACGTGGTCGGTCAGCTCGCCGACCGGGCGGTCGTCCACATCCGGTGCCAGACCAGGGGCGAGGCGATCTACAGCCCGATCTTCGGCGAGACCACCAGGATCTGGAACAGCGACGGCCCCGACCGCTACTTCTCCGACGCCTACACCTACACCGATAGCAACAAGCGGGTCGCGGACGCGTGCGCGTGAGGGGGCAGTCGCTGGGAGCGGGCGGCCAGGCGCCAGCGCCTCGGGACGGCGGTCGGCAGCAGGTCTTCCTCGGTGAGAAACGCCCGCGACGACAGAGGTTGCCTGCGCCTCGGGACGGCGATCGGCAGCCGGTCTCCTCGGTGAAGAACTGCCGGCGACGACAGAGGTTGCCTGCGACCTCGCGTCGGCGGTCGGCAGCGGCTCGCCTGCCGCTCCCTCATAGCCCCGGGCGGCATCTCCTGGCTCGTGGCCGTGTTCTGCGTGGGCGGTCCACCCACGCGCCGGACCGGCGTACGCAGTCGAGCAGTAGGGCCGGTGCTTGATGAGGCACATGTGACAAGCGAGACCGGCAATGACCCGATCTCCCCTCCTCTGACCGGCCTGGCGACTCGTGAGTGTGCGGAGATGGCTGCTCAGATCGTCGAACGGGAGCCACTTCTGCACACTCGCAGGTGCCGAGACCGCGCGTGGCCGAAACCCGCCACCACGGGTTCTCGTTGCGGGCCGCCTGTGGTGGATCCGCACCCGAAAGCGGAGCCGAGCCCGCCGCGACCTCCGTCGTCGCCGGCGCTCTTCTCGGAGCGAGCCGGCACCCGACAGCGGTCCGGACCACGTGGTCGTCCGTCGTCGCGGTCGCTCTTGATATGCAGCGTCCGCCGACCGCAGAAACCCAGGACGCACCGCCCCGGCGGTGATCAAGGACGATCCGGCCGACCACCCGAGCGCGGAGCCGGAGCCAGCCGCGTCTCAGCGGTAGTTGGTGAACTGGATCGCGAAGTCGAGCTCCTGGCCCTTGAGCAGCGCGATGACCTCCTGCAGGTCGTCCTTCTTCTTCGCGCTGACCCGCAGCTCGTCGCCCTGGATCTGAGCGCGGACGTTCTTCGGGCCCTCGTCTCGGATGATCTTGGCGATCTTCTTCGCGTTCTCCTGCGTGATGCCCGCCTGCAGCGACGCGGTGATGTGGTGGTCCTTGCCCGACAGCCGCGGCTCGCCGGCGTCGAGCGCCTTCAGCGAGATGCCGCGCTTGATGAGCTTCTCCTTGAAGACGTCGAGCACCGCCTTGACGCGGTCCTCGGACGAGGCGACCATCTCGATCTTGTCGCCGGACCAGGCGATCGAAGCGCCCACGTTCTTGAAGTCGAACCGCGTGGCGATCTCCTTCGCGGTCTGGTTGAGGGCGTTGTCGATCTCTTGGCGGTCGACCTTGCTCACCACGTCGAACGATGAGTCAGGCACGGGCTTCCCTCTCTGTGTGCGTGGCGTGCCCTGGCGGTCCGGCCGTGCCGGGCCAGTCCTGATCGGGCCCGGAGGCACCCGATCAGTCGGCTATCCTGTCAAGCCGCCACCGCGAGGTGGCACCTGGCAGGTTGCCCGAGTGGTCAAAGGGAGCGGACTGTAAATCCGCCGGCTCAGCCTTCGATGGTTCGAACCCATCACCTGCCACTGCCCGGCCGCGCCACCGTGCGCGTGCCCTCGGCCGGCTCGCCGACCCGCATGCGGGTCGTGCTGAACCGGCCGGGTGGCCGCACGGTCGGCGCGGCCGTGGCGCTTCCGTGGGCCGCCTTCCGCCTGACCGGCGAACCGTCAGGCCGGCTTCGGGCGGCCGTGTAGTGTCGTCGCTCGCTTGCCCCTTTAGCTCAGTCGGCAGAGCGTCTCCATGGTAAGGAGAAGGTCTACGGTTCGATTCCGTAAAGGGGCTCCATCGGCCGGTCACCGCGCGCAGCGCGGGTGCCGGCCGGCACGGCGGGGTAGCTCAGGTGGTTAGAGCACACGGCTCATAATCGTGGTGTCGCGGGTTCGAGTCCCGCCCCCGCTACGCGATCGCGCGTCGAGGCACGGTTCGACGGCCGCTCAGACGCGTCGGCTACCCTAGCCCGTCGGGTCGGTCGCCGCCGTCGTGCGCCGGCCTGCATTCGTCACTGATTCCGCAGCGTGTTCCGAGAGGCATGTCACCGTGGCCAAGAGCGACGTCCGTCCCAAGATCACCTGGCCTGCGTGGAGTGCAAGGAGCGGAACTACATCACGAAGAAGAACCGCCGCAACGACCCGGACCGCATGGAGCTGACCAAGTTCTGCCCGCGCTGACGGCCGGCACACCGCGCACCGCGAGACGCGCTGATCCCAACGACTCAACGCCGGCGGCCCGAGCATGTCGATCGACCCGGCCGTCGTCGGCCGGACGTACCACTCGCAGCGCCCGTACGACGTCGGCCGCGAGAAGGTTCGCGAGTTCGCCGAGTCGATCGGTGACCCGCGCGAGGACTACGTCGCCGTCGACGCTCCGGCTCCGCTCGCGCCGCCGACGTTCGCGTTCGTGCTCACGCTCGACGGATGGCACGCGATCATGGCCGACCTCGAGATCGAGTTCTCCCGCGTGCTGCACGTCGACCAGCGGTTCGTGTCGAATCGACCGCTCCGCGTCGGTGACGTGATCTCCGGGATCGCCGAGATCGAGAGCGTGCGCGAGCGGATGGGGATGTCCTGGCTCGTGATCCGCACCGACATCCGCACCGACCAGGACGAGCACATCGCGAGCACCTACTCCACGATCCTCGTCCGCGAGGAGGCGGCATGAGCGCGGCCACGGAGGACGCAGGCGCCGGCGCAGATCGCGGGCCGCGCCGCGCTACGACGACGTCGAGGTCGGGCACGAGCTGCCGACGCTGACGGTGCGCATCACGCGCGCCGACCTGGTCCGCTACGCCGGCGCCTCGACCGACTTCAACACGATCCACTGGAGTGACCGGGTCGCGCACGAGGTCGGCCTGCCCGGCGTGATCGCCCACGGCATGCTGACGATGGCGCAGGCGGCCCGGGTGGTCACCGACTGGGTCGGCGACCCGGCCGCGATCACCGACTTCACGGTCCGGTTCGCCAAGCCCGTGCTCGTTCCCGACGACGAGGTCGGTGCCGAGGTCGTGTTCGGCGGCCGGGTCGCGCGCGCTCCTCGACGACGGCATCGTCCGCGTCGACCTCACCGCCACCTGCGACGGCGAGCGCGTGCTCACGGCCGCGCGAGCCTTCGTCCGTCTGCCCTGACCCGATGGACGACGGCGGCTCCGCCGACGGACGGTCGGCCCGCGGTCCGGCTCGCCGACCTCACCACCCTGCGCCTCGGCGGCCCGGCGCGCGACGTACGTCGAGGTGACCTCCGAGGCCGAGCTCGTGTCGAGCAGTCGTCAGCCGCTGACGACCGCGGGCGAGCCCGTGCTCGTGCTCGGCGGCGGCAGCAACCTCGTCGTCGGCGACGACGGCTTCGACGGCCTCGTGGTCGCGGTCCGGACCCGCGGCGTCGAGCCGGTCGGCCGTCGGACGGCCGCGCTGACGGCACGCGACCGTCGAGGTGGCCGCCGGCGAGTCGTGGGACGCGCTGGTCGAGCGCGCCGTGGCCGAGCGGCTGGTCCGGGCTCGAGTGCCTCTCCGGCATCCCGGGCCTGGTCGGCGCGAGCCCGATCCAGAACGTCGGCGCGTACGGCCAGGAGGTCTGCGCCGTGATCGAGCAGGTCCGGACCTGGGACCGCTCGACCGGCGAGGTCCGCACGCTGACGCCGGCCGACTGCCGCTTCGGCTACCGCACCAGCCGGTTCAAGACCGAGCCGGGCCGCTTCGTCGTGCTCGCGGTCAGGTTCGAGCTCCCGCTCGACGGCTCCTCGGCACCGATCCGCTACGCCGAGCTGGCCGGCGCGCTCGGCGTCGAGCTGGGCGCGCGGGTCCCGCTCGCCGAGGCGCGGGCGGCCGTCCTCGCGGCTGCGGTCGCGCAAGGGCATGGTGCTCGACCCGGCCGACCACGACACGTGGAGCGCTGGGTCGTTCTTCACGAACCCGGTCCTCGACGCCACGGCGTTCGAGGCGCTGCGGGCGCGGGCGCTGCAGCGCCTCGGGACCGGACGGCGGTGCCGCCGGCCTACCCCGCCGCCGACGGATCGGTGAAGACGTCCGCGGCCTGGCTGATCGAGCGGGCCGGCTTCGCTCGCGGCTACGGCAACGAGCGGGTGCGGCTGTCGTCCAAGCACACGCTCGCGCTCACGAACCGCGGGTCCGCGACGACCGCCGACCTGCTCGCGCTCGCCGCCGAGGTGCAGAACGGCGTCGCCGACGACGTTCGGCGTGCGAGCTCGCGGTTCGAGCCGGTCGTGGTCGGCGTCGGCTGACTCAGCGCCACCTCACTCCGGTGGCAGGTCGCGAGCCAGGTGGTGATCGCGGTCGAGCAGGTGCTGCCTTCGTGGCGTCGCGGGGCGCAGGAGGCGCGGACGGACTCGCCGGCGAGCGCGGCGAGCTCGGCGTCGGAGAGGCCGTGCACGGTGCGGGCCTCCTCGTACTGCGCGAGGAGCCGCGGGCCGAACAGCAACGGGTCGTCGGCGCCGAGCGCGATCGGCACGCCGGCGGTCATCAGCGCGCGCAGCGGCACGTCCTGCGGGCCGCGCCACCACGCCGAGCGCGACGTTCGACGTCGGGCAGATCTCGAGCGGGACCTGCCGCTCGGCGAGCCGCCCGACCAGCGCCGGGTCCTCGACCGAGCGCACGCCGTGCCCGATCCGCGTGGCGCCCAGCAGGTCGAGGCAGTCCGCGACCGCGTCGGCTCCCCGGAGCTCGCCGCCGTGCGGCACCGCCGCCAGGCCGGCCGCCGCGGGCGATCCGGAACGCCGGCGCGAACGCCGCGGTGTCCCCGCGACGCTCGTCGTTGGACAGGCCGAAGCCGACCACGCCGGCGCCGGCGTACCGGGCGGCGAGCCGCGCCAGCGTCCGCGCGTCGAGCGGGTGCCGGATGCGGCTCGCCGCGACGATGACGCCGACCCCGACCCCGGTCCGGTCGGTCGCCTCCCGCGCGCTGTCGAGGATGAGCTCGAGCGCCGGGGTCAGCCCGCCGAGCCACGGCGCGTACGACGTCGGGTCGACCTGGATCTCGAGCCAGCCCGAGCCCTCGCGGCGCTCGTCCTCGGCGGCCTCGAGCACGAGCCGGCGCACGGCGGCCTCGGTGCGGACCACGCTGCGGGCCGCGTCGTAGAGCCGCTGGAACCGGAACCACCCCCGCTCGGTGGCCGTCGAACGTGCATCGGCCGCCCGGACGACAGCGCGGCGGCGAGCGCGTCGGGCAGCCGGGTCCCGGTCTCGTCGGCGAGCTCGAGCAGCGTGCTCGGGCGCAGCGAGCCGGTGAAGTGCAGGTGCAGGTGCGCCTTCGGCAGCAGCTCCAGCGGGCGCCCGTCCATCTGCGGCCAACCGTAGCGAAGGAGTGGCGCACCCCCGGTTCGCGCTGGCTGTGCCCGGCGGAGCTCAGCGGGGCTGACCGGCCACCAGGCGCTGGAAGCGGGCGATCCCCTCGACCAGGTCGTCGTCGCCGAGCGCGTACGACAGGCGGAGGTAGCCCGGTGTGCCGAACGCCTCGCCGGGCACGACCGCGATCTCGATCTCCTCGAGCAGGAGCTCGGCCAGCTCGGCCGACGTCTGCACCGTGTGCCCGCCGAGGTCGCGCCCGAGCAGGGCGCCGACCGACGGGTAGCAGTAGAACGCCCCGAGCGGCTCGGGGCAGGTCACGCCTGGGATCTCGGTGAGCATCCGGGTCATCGTCTGCCGCCGCCGGTCGAACGCCTGGCGCATGGTCTCGACCTCGTCCTGCGGCCCGGTCAGCGCGGCCAGCGCGGCGGCCTGCGCGACGTTGCACACGTTCGAGCTCGCGTGCGACTGGAGGTTGCCGGCCGCCGCGGCCACGTCCGGCGGCGCGATCAGCCAGCCGACCCGCCAGCCGGTCATCGCGTACGTCTTCGCGACGCCGTTCACGACGATGCACCGGTCGGCGAGCTCGGGGACCAGGACCGGCATCGACGGGTAGCGGCCCTCGGCCGCAGCGCCGTACCGCAGGTGCTGGTAGATCTCGTCGGTGACGACCCAGATGCCGTGCTCGACCGCCCACCGCCCGATCGCCTCGATCTGCGTCGGCCGGGTACACCGCCCCGGTCGGGTTGCTCGGGGAGACGAACACGAGCGCGCGCGTACGAGGGGTTCGGGCCGCCTCGAGCTGCTCGACGCTGGCGAGGTAGCCGGTGGACTCGTCGGTCAGCACCTCGACCGGCGTCCCGCCGGCCAGGCTGATGGTCTCGGGGTACGTCGTCCAGTACGGCGCCGGCAGCAGCACCTCGTCGCCCGGGTCCAGGATCGCGGCGAACGCGTTGTAGAGCGCCTGCTTGCCGCCGTTCGTCACCACGACCTGGGCGGCGGTCGCGGCCAGCCCGTTCTCGTCGCGGCGTCTTCTCCGCGATCGCCGTCCGCAGCTCGGGCAGCCCCGACGCCGGCGTGTAGTGGTGGAACCGCGGGTCGCGGCAGGCCGCCTCGGCCGCCGCGACGATGTGCGCGGGGGTCGGGAAGTCCGGCTCGCCGGTCCCGAACACGATCGACCGGTCGACCGGACGCCCGCATCGCCTTGGCCCGGGCGTCGATCGCGAGCGTCGCCGACGCCGCGATCGAACCGACCCGGCGGGAGACGCGGCGCTCGGCGGTCTGGCCGGAGGATTCGTCAACGAGGGGGGCGGCGGTCATGGCGCAATCCTGCCACCGGCCCCTCGAGCGCGTCGCCGCGTACCGGGTCGTCGGCTCAGCGCCGGTCGACGCGCGGTTCGACCAGGGGCGGCACCTCCCGTACACTCGCCGGTTGGTGGTCACCATCGCGGTTTCGTCGTGCGCTGCGTCATGTGCTCGCGTCGGCGATCGCCCGGGCCCGACCACCGTTAGGGCAGTAGCTCAATTGGCAGAGTTCCGGTCTCCAAAACCGGCGGTTGTGGGTTCGAGTCCCTCCTGCCCTGCGTGACCGCACACCCATCCGAAGAGCCCCATCCGAGAGCACCGCCGACCAGCCGAAGGACAGCCGTGACCGAGACGCACCGGCCCCCTGCCGAGCGTGAGCGCACGTCGGGGACGGCCAGCGCGCCGCAGCCTCGGCGCACGGCTTGGCCTGTTCTACCGCCAGGTCATCGCCGAGCTCCGCAAGGTCGTCTGGCCGACCCGCAGCCAGCTCATCACCTACACCGCCGTCGTGCTCGTGTTCGTGGCGTTCATCATCGCGGTGATCTCGCTGCTCGACCTCGCCTTCGGCTGGGTCGTGCTCGAGGTGTTCGGCTGACCCGAGGCCGCCGGCTCCAGCGTCGGATCGACCCCGACCAAGCCGGCGGCGACCGCGCCACCCCGCGTACGACCTCGACAGCAAGGAAGTAGCAGACACCGTGTCCGACTCCACCCCCAGCCAGTCCGACGACCCGCGCGACGACGCGGAGCTCGAGGACGCCGCGGTCGGCGACGCCGACGACGCCGAGTTCGAGGCGAGCCGTCGCTCGACGACGAGGGCGCCGAGCCGCTGGCCGACGAGCTGGCCAGCGTGAGCCACCTCGACGAGCCGCGCGACGAGTCACCTGGCGGCCTGTCCCGCGACGAGGTCATCGAGGGATCGGCTGAGTCCGCGGTCGCCGGCGACCCGGGCGAGGACCCCGACGCCGCCGCGTACTCCGGCTCGGCCGTGGTCGGCGAGTCCGGCGAGGTCTTCACCGAGGACCTCACGACCGGCGAGATCAACGAGCCGCGCGCCGGGCGCCGAGCCCGGCCTGCTCGACGACCGACGAGCTCGCCCTCGACGACGAGCGTCGCGGTCGAGCCCGCCGGCGCCGAGACACCGCTGCTCGACCCGGACGAGGCCGAGGCCGCAGGCCGACGCGGCGGACATCGCCGAGGTCATCGGCGACGCACCCGGCGAGCGCCGACGCCGCGACCGAGGACGCCGCGCCGGGCGACCCGGCCGAGGAGTTCCGCGCCGCGCTGCGGGCCCGGCCGGGTGAGTGGTACGTCGTCCACACGTACTCCGGCATGGAGAACCGCGTCCGGACGAACCTCGAGAGCCGGATCGGCTCGCTGAACATGGAGGACTTCATCTACGAGATCGCGGTGCCGCAGGAAGACGTCACCGAGATCAAGAACGGCCAGCGCAAGCAGGTCCGGCGCAACGTGTTCCCCGGCTACGTGCTGGTCCGGATGGACCTCACCGACGAGTCATGGGCCGCGGTCCGGCACACGCCGCAGGTGACCGGCTTCGTCGGCCACAACCACCAGCCGCTGCCGCTGTCCCTCGCCGAGGTCGAGAAGATCCTCGCCCCGGCGTTCGTGGCGACGCCCGACAAGCCGGCCGGCCCGGGCGCCAAGGCGCAGATCACGACGATCGACTTCGAGGTCGGCGACTCCGTCATGGTGGTCGACGGTCCGTTCGCGACCCTGCACGCCACCATCAACGAGATCAACACCGAGGCGCAGAAGGTCAAGGGCCTGGTCGAGATCTTCGGACGCGAGACCCCGGTCGAGCTGTCCTTCAGCCAGATCCAGAAGATCTAGCGAGAGAGCGAAGACGCATGCCTCCCAAGAAGAAGAAGATCTCAACCATCGTCCGCATCCAGCTCAAGGCTGGCGCGGCGACCCCGGCACCGCCCGGTGGGCACCGTCCTCGGCCCGCACGGCGTCAACATCATGGACTTCTGCAAGGCGTACAACGCCTCGACCGAGAGCCAGCGCGGCCAGGTCATCCCGGCCGAGATCACGATCTACGAGGACCGCACGTTCACGTTCGTGCTGAAGACCTCGCCGGCCGCAGTGCTGATCAAGACAGCTGCGGGCGTCGAGAAGGGCAGCGGCGAGCCGCACACGAAGAAGGTCGGTCGGATCACCAGGACCCAGGCTCGGGACATCGCGCAGACCAAGATGGTCGACCTGAACGCGCGCGACCTCGACGCCGCCGAGAAGATCATCGCCGGCACCGCCCGGTCGATGGGGGTCGACGTCGTCGACGGCTCGAACGCAGTAACACCAGAACGACCGAAAGTTCGCCTTCGATCCGTGGGAGGGCCGCGCTGGCCCGCTGACCACGACTCCACGGCACCACCGAGACAGGAGCAGCACATGAAGCGCAGCAAGTGCTATCGCAAGGCGGCCGAGCTCGTCGACGACAGCCGGCTCTACCCGCCGGGTGAGGCCCTCACCCTGGTCAAGAAGACCGTGACCACGAAGTTCGACCCCACGGTCGAGGTGTCGCTGCGGCTCGGGGTCGACCCGCGCAAGGCCGACCAGATGGTCCGCGGAACGGTCAACCTCCCGCACGGCACCGGCAAGACCGCCCGCGTCCTCGTGTTCGCGCAGGGCGACCGAGCCGAGGAGGCACTCGCCGCCGGTGCCGACATCGTCGGCGGCGACGAGCTCATCGAGCGGGTCAGTGGAGGTTTCCTCGACTTCGACGCCGCCGTGGCGACGCCGGACCTCATGGGCAAGGTCGGCCGGCTGGGCCGTGTCCTCGGTCCGCGCGGTCTGATGCCGAACCCGAAGACCGGCACGGTGACCAACGACGTCGCCAAGGCGGTGACGGAGATCAAAGGCGGCAACTTCGGCATGATCGCGTACCAGTACGCCCTGAACCAGGAGGGCGACGCGTACGTGAGTGAGGGCCTGAATGATGGCATCGGCCCCGACGAGTGGGACTGCTCAGGGCTCCTCTGGTTCACCTATCAGAACGTTCCGAACTTTCCGAGCTGGACGCGCATGTCCTCCGCCAACCAGTACAACTGGGCCCTCGAGAAGGCGGCAGACAACCACACAGACCTGAGCAACCTCACCAGCCAGGACGTGATCAAGGTCCACCCCTCCAACCGCAAGGTCGGCGACATCGTCTTCTACAACGGCCACGTGAGCTTCTACGCAGGCGACGGTCGCGCTTTCTCGGCCCTCAACGAGGCCTCCGGGGTCGGGTACAACGCGGTGAACTGGGCACCCGTCCGGGGTGATGGCTCTTACTACCGCATCGTCGGCGTGCGCTGATCGACTCAAGATCGACCCAGCGCCAAGAATGACCCGCCCCGCGCCGCTCCGTGCCGCGCGGGGCGAGGTCATCTCCGAGCACCTACTGAAGCGGTGGCCTGACCCCGTGTCGG
>CAWGTM010000008.1:0-55160 GCA_963825445.1 uncultured Actinomycetota bacterium | reverse complement strand
GACCCAGGACGTGGCGACCGGCGGTGACCTGGAAACCAGCGGTGCCCACGGGCTCGCTTCCGGCACCGCGGCCGCCGCACACGGCGCAACGCCGGTGCAGATCACGGGCAACGCGGTCGCCGGTGGCGGCTGGGCGGCCACGGCCAACGAGGCCGAGACCAACGCCGAGTCCGGCGGTTCGGTGCTCACCTCCGGCAAGGGCGGCGCCGCCTCCGGCACCGCCGGTGCGGTTCCCGTCGCGGTTCCGGTCGAGCTGAACGGCAACGGCATCGCCGGGCTGGGCGGCGCGGACGCCACGTCGGACACCACGGCGTCGGCCACCGCGGGTGACACCCGCCAGGGCCTGTACAACGTGCCGACCTACGTCGAGACGAACGGCGAAGAGGGCCTCGTCTCGGGCACCGTGGCTCAGCCCGCGGCGAGCGGCCCGGTGAACGTCTGCGGCAACGCGGTCGCCGGTGCCGGCGAGGCCGACACCGTGTCGGAGTGCGCCACCGAGACCGTGGCAGGCGGCACCAACCGCAGCTCCGGTGCGGAGTCCGCGGGCTCCGGCTCGATCGCGCACGCGCCCGTCGCGCTGCCGGGCGAGGTCTTCGGCAACGCGGTGGCCGGTGTCGGCGACGCCGACGCGATGACCGAGAACACGGTCGACGCCGAGGCCGGTGGTGACTCCTACACCCGCGGCCACGACAGCGTGGCCGGCGGCACCACCGCCGTCCCGTCCGTCGCGAGTGCGGTCGACGTGTTCTCCAACCCCGTCGCCGGTGCCGGTGACGCCGACACCGACGTCGAGAACGACGTCGAGACGGACGCCGGTGGTCACACCGGCACGACCGGCGACAACTCGGCCGGTGGCGGCAACATGGGCACCGTCCCGGTTGCGCTGCCCGGTGAGATGTTCGGCAACGGCGTTGCCGCGGTCGGCGGTGCCGAGTCCACGGTCACGGAGACCAAGACGGTCTCCTCCGGCGGCGGCGGCAACACCACCGACCCGCACGGTGTCGGCGCGGCGAACCTCGTGACCGTGCCGGTCGCGAGCGCCGTGCAGGGCTTCGGCAACGGTGCGGGCGCGGTCGCCTTCACCGACGCCTCGGCCGACAACGACTCCGAGGTCACCGCCGGTGGGCCCGCCAAGGGCTCCGGCGAGGGCGGCCTGGTGTCCGGCAACATCGCGCAGGGCGCGGCGTCGGTTCCGTTCCAGGCGTTCGGCCTCGGCGCCAGCGGCCTGGCCAACGGCGAGCAGACGGCGCTCAACGAGATCGACCTGCAGGCCGGTGGCGACGCCACCACCGACGGCACCGACGGGGCGGGCACCGGCAACGTCGCGAACGTGCCGGTGGCCGGTGCCGGTCAGCTCTTCGGTGACTCGGTCGCCGCGCTCGGTCTGAACGAGACCGAAGCGGCTTCGGAGACCAACACCGTGGCCGGTGGCGACACCGAGACCAGTGGTGAGTCGGGCCTCGTGGCCGGCAACGTGGCGAGCCCCCAGGCTCTCCCGCTGGTCCAGGGCTTCGGCGACGCGGTGTCCGGTGTCGGCGGCGTGAACTCGGCGCTGGCCGAGAACGCGACCGACGCGACCTCCGGCGGCGACATCGACACCAACGGTGACGGTGGCTTCCTCTCGGGCAACCTGGCCGATGTTCCGGCGGCGGCTGTTGTGCAGCCGTTCGGGGACGCGGTCTCGGCCATCGAGAGCGCCTCGCTCGGTAGCGGCTACAGCGAGACCCTGGGCCAGGTGGGTGGCGAGTCCACCACCAGCGGCGAGTTCGGTTCGCTGTCCGGGATCGACGGCACTCTGCCGGTCGGCGCCAACCTGCCGATCTACGACGTGCCCGTGGAGGTGCTCGCCCTGGCGATCACCGACTCGGTCAACTGGAGCGACATCACCGTCGGCGAGGGCCCGGCTCAGCTGGACTTCCCGGTGAGCGGTGGCATCGCGCCGACCGAGCTGCCCTCGTTGCTGCCGACGCACCAGCGTTCCATGCCGACCGACGACTTCACGGGCGCCTTCACGGGTGTTCTCGACGGTTTCGCCACTGGCATGTCCGGCCTCCCCGGCCAGGACATGATCACGGACGTGGCAGGCAGTACGGGCACGCTGACCGACGCCCCGGGTGAGTTCCACATCCTGCCGGCCCCGCACCCCATGGGTCGGGACCTGCCGGTCGCCGGTGCGCTGCCCCTGGGCGGCCTGCCGGTCGGTGGCCTCCCGGTGAACGGTGCGCTTCCGCTGGACTCGGTGACCGGTCTGTTCGGTGGCGTCCTCGGCGGCCTTCCGGTCGCCGGCGCGCTGCCGGTGCAGGGTCTTCCCGTTGCCGGCATGCTGCCGGTCTCGCGGGACCTGCCGGCCTTCCCGCCGGTGTTCGGCGACCTGGCCGACGTGACCGACCTGGCCGCCGTGCCGGCCGTTCCGGCGCTGCCCGCGCTGGGCGACGTGACCGACGTGACCGAGCTGGCCGCTGTGCCGGCCGTTCCCGCGATCCCGGCGGTCAGCGACCTGGCCGACGTCACCACCGTCATCCCGGCTGTCCCCGCGGTTCCCGCGGCGGGCGACCTGACGGACGTCACCTCGGTGATCCCGGCTGTCCCCGCGGCGGGCGACCTGACGGACGTCACCTCGGTGATCCCGGCTGTCCCCGCGGCGGGCGACCTGACCGATGTCACCTCGGTGATCCCGGTCGTGCCGGCGGTTCCGGTCGTCGGTGACTTCACCGACGTCCCGGTGGTGCAGGCGCCCGAGCTGGGCACCCTGCCGGTCGCCGTCCCCGAGGTTTCCGGCATCCAGGCGCCGGGCCTCTCGAACGGCACCCCGGCGTTCGACGACTCGTCGCTCGACGCGACGCGCGCCGCGCTGGCGAACCTGTTCGCCCAGCACCCGATCGGCTGACGGGTAACTGAATGAGAAGGGCCCGGGAGCGACTCGCTCCCGGGCCCTTCGCTATGTGGTGAGCCGGTGTTGTGCCCGGCCGATCAGGTCCGGCACCGAGTCGCCGCCGTCGCTGGTCGCCCACCCCGTCCGCACGGGGGTCACGGCGAGCGTGGCCACCCGACCGGCGAGCGGACCGCCCGTGTCCTCCGGATGATCGGCGACCACGGCGAAAGTGGCGCCGGCGTAACGGGCGACCGTCGTGTCCTCCGGCAGTCCGGCCCGCACCCTGCCCGCCGTCTGCGCGAGCAACCGGTCGCCGTCGCTGGCGCTGGCCGCGCCGAGACCGGACACGCGGACCAGCACGAGCGTCACCCGATGCTTCTTCGTGCGGGCCCCGGCCAACGCGTGGCCGAGCCGGTCGATCAGCAGCACCCGGTTGGGCAGCCCGGTCAACGGATCCAGCAAACCCTTGCCCTGCCAG
This sequence comes from uncultured Actinomycetota bacterium, assembly GCA_963825445.1. Classification (GTDB taxonomy): domain Bacteria; phylum Actinomycetota; class Actinomycetes; order Mycobacteriales; family Pseudonocardiaceae; genus Actinophytocola. Next base: position 51,810 of record CAWGTM010000008.1, on the reverse strand, counting down.
ACATCCCGGTCGACCGGGCGGAGCAGCACGAGCGCCAGCCGTTCCCGGCGCAACCGGATGGGATACACCTCCACCCAACGCGCCCCGCCACACACCATCAGCGGAACCGTTGCGGTACACCCGGTTCGCAGCACCTGCGCGGCCAACACCGAGAGTTCGAACGGCACCTCGGCCAGACCCGCGGCCGTGCCGCCGGCGGCACGCACCCCGCCGTGCTCGTGGAGCAGCAGGACCCCGACACCCAACTCGGCGACCAGGTCCTCCCACATGGTGCCCGTCAGCAGTGGCGCTGCCAGCGCGGCGGTGCTCATGGTGCACCCTCTCGTGTCCACCATGGACAGTTCAAGGATGCGGATACCACCCGTCCCGGTGATCCTGTTCCCAGTTGGAGCGCGCTAGTCCCAGCTGGTCAGCCACTTGGGTGCCACGATGTCGACCTCGGCGGCCAGTTCCTGCGCGTCCAGCCGCAACCGGGCCAGTTCCTCCTTGGGATCCGCGGCTCCGGTGACCGCGTGCACGACCGAGCTGAGCGCGTGGGCGTCGTGCTCCCGCGCGGCCGCCCGCACCCCGGCCGGCACGGCCGAGTCGAACGCCACGTCGAAGCGCCGCAACCCGGAACCCGCCTGCGCACAGGCAGGACAACCGCAGTCTGGCAACCGACTCAGCGCACTGCCGCGCTGCCAGTGGAGCAGCTTCGGCACGAACACCTGGGGACTGCGCTTGGGTTTCACGCCGTCGGCACGGCGTGCCACCGGACCGCCGAGGTGCCGGGTGGAGGTGGACAACCCGATGGCCGCCAGCTTCGCGCCGGCCGCGATGGCGGGAATGCCGATGGGCCCGGTACGCAACAGTTCCAGCTTCCGGTTGGTGCGCACGCTCCACCGGAGCAGTCGCCGCAACCCGGCGACCTTCAGCGTGGAGTCCAGCGGATCGAACGGTGCGCCGAGCACGAGCGACACGTCGCGGTCGGCGGCCCGCAGCTGCTCGGCCAGGATCCCGCTGTTCTTGCTGCCGAGCCAACCGCCGTCGAGGACGAGCGTCACCGACACGGGTACCGGGTAGTCCCGGTCCAGCTCGGCCTTCAACACGTCGAGGTCACTCGTGCGGATGCGTGGCCCGGCCGTACGGACGACGCGTAGCCCCAACTCCGCCTGCGTCTCCACCCAGTCGAAGTAGGGCAGGTCCAGGTCGAAGCCGAGTTGGCCCTCGACCACCGGTGTCTGCGGCTTGCCCCGAGCGAGGTAGGCGGCCGGATCGAGGTCGACGCCGTGCAGCTCCCCGGCCCGCTGCAAAGCCCGCGCCGTGCGAAGTCCGTGCAGCCCCTGAAGGGTCACCCCACCGAACAGATCGCGGTTGATGACCGCCTCACCAGTGGTGCACCTGCCCAGGTACGCCTGGACACGCCCCAGCGAACGAGGCGGACGGCGTGGCGTGGACATGGGTCAACCGTAACTCCTGTACCACTGGGCACGTCGACGGCGATATTTCTTTTGCGGGGACGGATACCGAGCCCATAGCGTCGCGAGATGACTTGCCACCTCGTCGCGCTGTGCTTCGACGCCAACGATCCCCGTGGTCTCGCGAGCTTCTGGGCCGGTGTTCTCGGCCGCGAGCTGGTCGACGTGGGTGGTCCGGTGCTCCTGCCGAGCGATGACACCCAGTTCCCGATCGGCTTCCTCCCGACCGAGGTGCCGAAGACCGGCCGCAACCAGATGCACTTCGATCTCACGAGCGCGACCCTCGAAGAGCAGCGGCAGACGGTGGCGAGGGCACTCGAACTCGGCGGCCAGCACTACGACGTCGGTCAACTCCCGGAAGAGGAGCACGTGGTGCTCGCCGACCCCGACGGCAACGAGTTCTGCGTCATCGAGCCGGGCAACAACTTCCTGGCCGACTGCGGGTTCATCGGAGCGCTCTCCTCCGACGGCTCGCCGAAGGTCGGGTACTTCTGGAGCGCGGCGCTGGGCTGGCCGCTGGTCTGGGACCAGGACGAGGAGACCGCCATCCAGTCGCCGCGCGGCGGCACCAAGATCACCTGGGGTGGTCCGCCGTACGAGACGAAGACCGGGAAGAACCGGTTGCACTTCGACATCGCCCCACCCGCCGACGGCGATCAGCAGGCAGAGGTCGACCGTCTGGTCTCCCTCGGGGCGACACGTGTCGACATCGGCCAGGGCGAGGTCGACTGGGTGGTCATGGCCGACCCCGACGGCAACGAGTTCTGCGTGCTGACCCCGCGTTAGCCCTGGGCGAGGTCGGCGAACCGGCTGTAGTGCAGCTGGTGGGCCACGGTCACCGTGGAAGTGGGACCAGCACGGTGCTTGGCCAGGATCAGGTCGGCCTCCCCCGCGCGGGGATCGTCGCGCTCCCAGGCGTCCGGGCGGTGGATGAGGAGCACCATGTCCGCGTCCTGCTCCAGGGATCCCGACTCACGCAGGTCGGACAGCATCGGGCGCTTGTCGGTGCGCTGCTCGGGACCACGGTTCAGCTGGCTGATCGCCACCACCGGCACCTCGAGTTCCTTGGCCAGCAGCTTCAGCTGACGTGAGAACTCCGAGACTTCCTGCTGGCGGGACTCGACGCGCTTGCCGGACGTCATCAGCTGCAAGTAGTCCACGACGATCAGCTTCAGGTCGTGGCGCTGCTTGAGCCGGCGGGCCTTCGCGCGGATCTCCATCATGGTCATGTTCGGAGAGTCGTCCACGAACATCGGCGCCTCGCTGACCTCGCTCATCCGCCTGGCCAACCGGGTCCAGTCGTCGTCGGTCATGCGGCCACCACGCATGTCCTGCAACCGGATCTTCGCCTCGGCCGACAACATGCGCATGACGATCTCGGTACGGCTCATCTCCAGCGAGAAGATGACGCTGGTCATGCCGTGGGCCACCGAGCAGGACCGGATGAAGTCCATGCCGAGCGTCGAGTTGTGCGTCGGGACCATCGTGCGGCCCGCCAGATAGAGATGATCGGCGTTGTCGACCTGAACGCATCGCACCGGCGTACTCGGCACCTGTCGTACATCGACGATGTATCGAGAACCGGTGCGTGCCAGGTTCTTGGTCCGGTTGCGTTCCTTGTGCAGTAGACGCTTCCGTTCGAGCCGAAAAACATCGTCCTGTGTACTGAAGTTGATCGTGTATGCGGTCGAGGATTGCTCTGTGCGGCCGTTCACCCTCCTCGTGGTCATCGCGGCGCGGTAGCCGAGACTCATGACGAGTTCGTGAACGTCCTCGGCCAACTGTTGGCTGGTAACAGCGAACTGCACAGATCCAGTCGAGGTTACGGTGCCGTCGGTATCGAGCAGACCTGCGAGCAGCGCGCGTCGTTGCGATTCGGATGCCCGCAGGTAGGCAGCGGGAATCCGCTTGTTGTCCAGCACCCCGAGCGTGCGAAGAATGGCCCCGACAGTGCCATGGTGGTCGCGGCATTTCTGGCATTGAACCAACCCGGACGACGGGCCACCGCAGTCAGGACAGATCGGGGACGGCATGGGCGGAGAGCTGAAGCGAGACCTACCTCCGCAACTCCGGCCGCAGGTCTTGACCTGGCTTGTTCTCGATGTGAACGCGTGACCACACACGGCGCAGTGACGTTCTGCGACCGGCTCAGCGGGCAGTCGCAGGCTGTAGCGCAGGTTGCCGCGCCCGACTACGTCTAGTCCTTCGCTCTCGATGTGCCATGCGATCTCAGGATCCGCTGTCGTGAACCGTGCGCCGGCCGAATGCCCGTCACCCAGCCATGCGCCCAGCGTGTAAGGAGGCAGGAGCAGGTCGCGCTCTGGCAGATTGAGTGGTCGGGTGTTGACCACCGAGTGATTCAACCTGCGGTCAGTGGTGTCGCAACGAAGCGTGGCAGCGATTTGGCTGGTGGTCCGCACAGCGGCGAACCTTCGTTGGTTCTTGTATCGGTTGTAGCCCGTCTTCGCTTGTTGCGCGGACCGTCGCGACGCTCGAGTCTCGGTCAGCCACTGATGCTCCGCATCGGCGACGATGACGGTGCCGTCGGAGAACTCCACCTCGAAACAGGGGCGATCGAGCATCACGTCAGTGGCCGCCACGACCAGAGTCGGGAGCCCATCAGCTCCGAGCAGGTGGTCGCCGACCGCGACAGCACCCATCGTGGTCCATCCGGTCGGGGTGGGTAGAGGTGTGTCGAGCGCCAGCGCCTTACCGATACCGGGTCGCGCCGCCACGATGATCATCTGGCCGGGGTGCAGGCCGTTGGTGACCGCGTCGAGGTCGGCGAAGCCCGTGGCCACGCCGAGGGACGAGCCACCGCGCGAGGCGATGGCGTCGATCTCGTCCATGGTGGGCTGGAGCAGCTCTTCGAGGGCGACGTAGTCCTCGGTCATGCGACGCTCGGTGACCTCGTAGATCGAGGACTGCGCGCGGTCGACCACCTCGTTGATGTCGGCGCCCTCGGCGCCCGCGTAACCGAGCTGCACGATCCGGGTGCCGGCCTCGACCAGGCGGCGCAGGATCGACTTCTCGGAGACGATCTCGGCGTAGTAGCCGGCGTTCGCGGCCGTGGGGACCGTGGCGATCAGCGTGTGGAGGTACGGCGCGCCGCCGATCCGGCGCAGCTCGGCACGACGTTCCAGCTCGGCGGCCACGGTGACCGGGTCGGCCGGCTCGCCCCGGCCGTACAGGTCGAGGATGCAGTCGTAGACCACCTGGTGGGCCGGGCGGTAGAAGTCGCCGGGGCGGAGCACCTCCACCACGTCGGCGATGGCGTCCTTGGACAGCATCATGCCGCCGAGCACGCTCTGTTCCGCTGCGAGATCCTGGGGTGGCTGTCGGTCGTGGCCGTGATCCGCGGGCGCACCCGAGGACGGACGGTCATCGGTCATTGCCACCGTGAATCCCCCTTCGAACATCGAACAGGTGTTCGACTATCAACAATAGGCAGGTACCACGGCCGAGGCAATGTCTCTCGGCAGCGGCACCCGTGTACGCGTACGCAGAGCGAGGAGTGCACGCGAAACCTAGGGGTGCCGATCACGCCTTTCAAGCCAGCGCCGATGCCTCTGTGCATACCGCTGTGGACAGGCTGGGGAGCGCCGGCAGATAACCAACCACAACTGGGTCGGGTGCTGGGGACAACCTGTGGACAGTTGGTCAAGTTGTCAACGAACGTCCAGGTCAAGGACTGTGTACAGGTTGTGGAAAAACTAGCCGTCAAAACCCCGGCGTGTCGCGCCTGGCGGTGTGCTCGGCGTGTCGCGGAGAGGCCCCTCAAGAGGGTTAACCCACATGTGTGGACAACGCCCAGGACAACATCAACCCCGTGTCGAACTCGGTGAACCCGACACGGGGTTGATGAGGCGGTAGTTACTCTCTGTCAGCTCAGCTGGCGGTGACGTCGAGACGGAACGAGGCCGTCACGTCCGGGTGCAGCCGCACGCTGACCGAGTGCTTGCCCACGGTCTTGATGTGACCGGACAGCTCGACCGTGCGCTTGTCCAGGATCGGACCGCCGGCCGCCTTGACGGCCGTGACCACGTCCTGGGTGGTCACGGAACCGAACAGCTTGCCGGAACCGGCAGCGGCCTTGGCCCTGAACGGCACCGGGTCGACGCTCGCGAGCTCGGCCTTGACCTCCTGGGCGTGGTCGAGACCGCGGATGGCGCGTGCGGTCTGGGCCCGACGGATGGTCTGGACCTGCTTCTCGGCGCCCTTCGAGGCGACGATCGCGAGCTGACGCGGCAGCAGGTAGTTGCGCCCGTAGCCGTCCTTGACCTCGACGATGTCACCCGGCTCGCCAAGACCGGACACGTCGGCAGTGAGGATGAGTTTCATCTGCGGACTCCTGATCAGCGCGCGGTCGAGGTGTAGGGAAGCAGCGCCATCTCACGCGCGTTCTTCACCGCGATCGCGACGTCGCGCTGGTGCTGGCTGCAGTTGCCGGTGACGCGGCGAGCACGGATCTTGCCGCGGTCGGAGATGTACTTGCGCAGCAGCGTGGTGTCCTTGTAGTCGATGTTCTGCACATCCGACTTGGTCTTGGCCTTCTTCTCGGACTTGCAGAAGACGCAGACCTTCTTCTTGGGCTTGCGAATGGGTGGCTTGGCCACGGGTACTCCTGAGTGTCTGTTTTACGCGTGTGGGGTGCTGGTCGGTCAGAACGGCGGTTCGTCGCTGAACCCGGCGCCACCGCCACCGCCGCCACCGGACTGACCGGCGGGCGGTGCGGAGCCCCAGGGGTCGTCGGCGGGCGCGCCGGATCCGGAACCACCGAATCCACCACCGCCTCCGCCGGAACCGCGGCTCACCTTGTTGACCTTGGCGGTGGCATACCGCAGCGACGGGCCGACCTCGTCGACCTCGAGCTCGACGACGGTGCGCTTCTCACCCTCGCGGGTTTCGAAGGACCGCTGCTTCAGCCTGCCGCTGACGATCACGCGGGCGCCACGGGTGAGTGACTCGGCCACGTTCTCCGCGGACTGCCGCCAGATGTTGCACCTCATGAAAAGCGCCTCGCCGTCCTTCCACTCGCCGCTCTGGCGGTCGAAGGTTCGGGGCGTCGAGGCCACCGTGAAGTTGGCCACCGCGGCCCCCGACTGCGTGAAACGCAGCTCAGGATCGGCCGTCAGGTTGCCAATAACGGTGATGATGGTGTCGCCAGCCATGCTGTTCCTCCCGGTCTCAGGCCCCCGCGGGGTCGCGCCGCAGGACCTTAGTCCGCAGCACCGACTCCTGGAGTCCCAACTGGCGGTCCAGCTCCTTGACCGCGTCCGGATCGGCGTTCACGTCGAGCACCGCGTAGATGCCCTCGGTGTGCTTGTTGATCTCGAACGACAAGCGACGCTTGCCCCACACGTCGACCTTCTCCACGTTGCCGCCCGATGTGCGGATGACGTTGAGGAACGTGTCGAGAGACGGAGCGACGGTGCGCTCGTCGAGGGTGGGGTCAAGGATGACCATGACTTCGTAATGACGCATGAAGACCACTCACCTCCTGTGGACTCGGCGGCCACGGACTCTCCGTGGCAGGAGGGGTCTTTCGAGAGAGAGGCTACAGGCTGGCCCCGGGCGCCTTGCGCAGGACCCACGTGCGGACCAGCGCGGCCGTCACACAGGACAGCATGAGCACCGCGAGCAGCACGGGAAGCGCGATGTGCTGGTTGGCCGGCGGGGTGAACGCCTCGGCCCGGCCGGCTGCCTGCTGCACGCCGTCCTCGTCGGTCTCGCCGAGGATGCCGAACTCCGGCGAGTAGCCGGGCACCGAACCGCCGTAGCGGACGCCCGGCGACGGGGCGAACAGGCCGGCCTGCGCGAACGGGATGGAGCCGTAGTCGGCCATCGGCGAGCGGCCGAAGTTCCACAGGCCCGGGGAGTAGAGCTGCCAGCCGGGACCCTGGTAGCCGCCGGTGGGCGGCTGGTTCGGGCCGGGCATGCCGGCCGGGGGCTGGCCGGGACCGCCGGGGCCGGGCGTACCCGGGTTGGGCTGGCCGGGACCAGGACCACCGGGCGTGCCGCCCGGCAGGTTGCGCATGGCCTCCTCGGAGGCGTCGGCCACTGCCTCCGCACCGTCCTGGACGGGCGCGGCCACGGCGTTCGCGCCGGTGACCGTGACTCCGCACAGCCCGGCGAGCGTGGTCTGCACGGACGAGACGACCGCACCGAGCACGGGCCCGAGCAGCGGGATCTTCTTCAGTTCGGCCACCACGGCGTTCGCGATGGTGCCGCCCGTGATGAAGCCGGTGCCGTTGGGCAGTGCGCCGATCGGGATGGGCGGCAACGCGGCGAACGCCGCCTTCGCGGTGGCGGCGAGCGGCGGGCCCAGGATGGGGACCGCGCGAACCGCGTCGGTGACCACGCCGAGTACGGCGCCGGGGCTCAATGACACCGGCTGACCGGGCGCGCCCTGCACAGAAGTGGCACAACTACCGACCACGATGGGTTCGGCCGCGGTGGCCGTGCCCCCGGCGCCGAGCAGCCCGAGAGTGCAGACAGCAAGGACGAGCGCCACCGCCGCAGGAACATTCCGCACGCGCCGCCGCATCGTCGCTCCTCTCGGGGTACTGGCCGGTAGCACTCACCAGTTCCAACGACCGTAACCCGGCTGAGTGACGGGTACCAGGTGAATCTGACCCATGTAGGCCATCCGGAGCAACCTCCAAAGGGCGACTTAGTGCCCCGCGCCGGGAATCCGGCACATGCCTCGGCGGCCCAGCTCCCCGCCGGCGGCGTTGCCGGACCGCCCAAGTACAACCCGGTACGAGGACGGCCCGGCGCCTTGCCAGCGGAAACCTGGATCCACCGATCCACGCACCCCATTCCCGGCGCGGGGCACAACGCTGGGCGCCTCCCGTTTGTGTGGGGGGCGCCGACTACGCTCGCTGGCCATGAGCATCGGTGCCCACATCCACAGCGACGACCCCCTCGCCGCAGCGCGCGAGCGGGACGCGGACGTGGTGCAGTTCTTCCTCGGCGACCCGCAGAGCTGGAAGGCACAGCAGCCGCATCCGCAGGCGGACGCGCTGCGCGAGGCCGGTATCGAGGTGTTCGTGCACTCGCCCTATCCGGTGAACATCGCCTCCACCAACAACCGCATCCGCATCCCGTCCCGCAAGACGGTGACCCAGTACGCCGAGTCGGCCGCCAAGTCCGGCGCCAAGGGCCTGATCGTGCACGGCGGCCACGTCACCCAGGGCGAGGACCCGGCCCAGGGGCTGGTCAACTGGCGCAAGTTCTTCGAGCGCCAGGCCGAGGCCGGTGGCTTCCCCCTGCCCATCCTCATCGAGAACACGGCGGGCGGTGACAACGCCATGGCCCGCAAGTTCGAGATGCTGGCCAGGCTGTGGGACCAGGTGGGCGAGTTCGGCGCGGGCTTCTGCCTGGACACCTGCCACGCGCACGCGGCGGGCGAGGAGCTGGACGGCATCGTCGACCGGGTCAAGGCCATCACCGGCCGGATCGACCTGGTGCACCTGAACAACTCGCGCGACGAGTTCGACTCCGCGCGCGACCGTCACGCCAACATCAAGACTGGCATGATCGAACCGGAGTTGCTCGCGGCTGTAGCGGCACAGGCCGGTGCGCCGATCATCGTGGAGACGCCGGCTGACGGCCAGGCCGAGGACATCGCGTTCCTGCGTGAGGCCATCGGGCGGTGAGTACCGGTGCGGCAGCGCCCTCGCGAAAGTCAGCAGGGAAGGCGGAAAGACCAGTGCCCGACGAGGTCGGCTCACCGCGCGCAAAAGGGCGCGTGGCCGGCACCGCGGCACGGCTCGGCCGGGTGGCTCTCGTGGTGGTCGTCGCGCTGTGCGGCATCACGCTCGTTCTCGGTTTCATCAACAAGGACAGGTGCACGGGTCCGGAGTTCGACGACTACGGCCGCAGCACCCCGGAGTACGACCAGCGTCGCTACCAGGACGTCTGCTACTCCGACATCCAGCAGCTGTGGATCGGTCGCGAGATCGACCGCCACGTCTTTCCCTACGTCAACGGTGAGCTGAACGAGGACGGCCGGCCGATCGGCGGCGTGGTCGAGTACCCGGTGCTCACCGGCGTGGTGATCTGGGCGTCCGCGGTGTTCGCCCACACCGACGCCGACTTCCTCCTGCTGTCCGCCCTGGTGCTCGCACCGTTCGGGTTGCTGACCGCCTGGATGCTCGCCCGGCTCGGACGCTGGCGATCGCTGTTGTGGTCCGTCGGTCCACCGCTCGTCCTGTACGCGTTCCACAACTGGGAACTGCCGGTGGTGCTGTGTGCGGTCGCCGCGTTCTACGTGGTGCACCGCGGCTGGGGCAAACGCGGGCTCGACCGGCCGCTCGTCCAACGGGCCACGGTCGCCGCCGTGCTGCTCGGCCTCGGCTTCACGTTCAAGGTCTACCCGGCGATCTTCGTGCTGCCGCTGATGCTCTACGTGCTCACCGGCGGTCGCGGCGGCCGGGAGTTCGTGGGCAAGGCACTGCCCCGGGCGCTCGACTGGGTGGGTGCCCTGCGGATCGCGCTCGTCGCGGTCGGCACGGCCATCGCCGTGAACCTGCCGTTCATGGTCATCGGGTTCGACGGCTGGCGGGCGTCGTTCGCGTTCCAGCTGGAACGCAAGGCCGACATCACCACGAACTCCATCTGGTTCTGGGGACTGCGGCCCGACTCCGATCCGGACAACGAGCCGGTGCAGGAACTGATCGGCCTGCTGTCGCCCACACTGATGATGATCTCGTTCGTCGTCGCCTGCGCGATCGGCTGGGTTCGCTACCAGAAGGAGGGCACGTACCCGTGGCTGCCGGTGTCGGCGGCCATGCTGTGCGGGTTCCTGTTGCTGCACAAGGTGCACTCGCCGCAGTACACCCTCTGGCTCATCCCCATGTTCGTGTTGCTGCGGATCCGGTGGGGCTGGATCGTCGCCTACCTCGCGGCCGACCTGGCCATGGGGATCGGGATCTTCCGCTGGTACTACGAGATCTACGGCGGCGGCCAGGGCGACATCTACGAGGGCCTGGCCGCACAGTCGGTGATGGTCGGCGTCTGGGGCCGGGCGGCGTTGCTCATCGGCCTGTTCTTCGCGTTCCTCACCGCACGCACCACGGTGGATGAGGAAACGGCCGAACCGGAGCCGGCCGACGAGCCGGAACCGGCGTTAACCCGCTGACTCCACGAGTTCCGGCTCCCGCTTCCGCCTTCCCAACACCCGCTTGTCGGGCGCTCCGTCGAGCACGCCGCCGGCCGGATCGTCGAGGAGATCGGGGCCGCCGGTGATCCGCACCAGGTCCTTCGCCGGCCGGTAGATCTCGTAGATGATCAGCGCGCACAGGCCGACCACGGCCAGGTCGCGCAGCACCACGAACGACAGGAACCACTCGACCGGCAGCCCCACGCGGTCGTCGCCGAAGAACGACATCCTCGGCACCCACACGAGTGCGTCGAGGGTCATCCAGCCGAGCAGCAACCGCCATCGCGGCAACGCGAGCACGGCGAGCGGCACCAGCCAGAGCGAGTACTGCGGGCTCCACACCTTGTTGGTGATCAGGAACGCGGCGACCACCAGGAAGGCGAGTTGCGCGACCCGCGGCCGGGTCGGCGCGTGGAGCGCGACGAACGCGACGCCCGCGCAGCAGAGCAGGAACAGGATCAGGCTCACCAGATTGAGCACCGCGGGTGTCTCGTCGAACCGCAGCGAACCGTCGAAGCCGGTCCAGCCGCTGAACTGGGACACCACGTTGTACAGCGAGTCGGGATCCGCGCCACGCAGGCTGTTGCGGTGGAAGAACTCCCACCAGCCACGGGGGAACAGGATCGCGATGGGCGCGTTCAGCACCGCCCAGGTGGCCAACGCGGCGATCGTGGTGTGCCGCCACTCACGCATCCTGCCGGCCCGCAGGCACAGGACGAGCAACGCGCCGATCAGGAACAACGGATACAGCTTCGCCGCGGCGCCGACGCCGAGGAGCACCCCGGCGAGGACCGGTTTCTTCCTGGCCCAGGCGAGCATGGCGGTGGCCGCGCACGCGGTGGCGAGCGTGTCGAAGTTGGTGAACGCGTGCACCATCACGAGCGGGGACGCCGCGATCAGGGCGGCGTCCCATGGCCGCCGGCGCGCGGTCTTCACCACCGCCCAGACGGTCACCAGCCAGGCGAGCGCCAGCCAGAACGCGGAGATGTCGAAGAAGATGGTGACCGGCAGGCCGGTCGGCAGGAACCCGACGTTGTCGGCGAGGTACAGCCAGCCGTCGGTGAACTTCGCGTTCACCCACTGGAACATCCCGGTGAGCACCGGGTACTCCATCCAGCGCTGGTGCTCGTTCGGCTGACCCTCGGCGTCGATCCAGCTGGTCTGGTACGGGAAACCGCCCTCGTTCAGCCGTTCCGCCGAGTACAGCGGGATGATGTCGGAGTAGCACATGGCCGTGAACGGCCGGTTCGAGCGCCAGTCCAGCTCGAGCTGTTCGGAGTCCTCGTTGTAGTACTGCTGGACGCAGGCGGCCTTGCCGAACCAGCCGATGGCCAACCCGGCGACCGCGATCAGCAGCGCCACCCGCAGCGGCGTCCAGAACCAGTGCCGGCCGAGCACCGCGTGCCGGCCCACCGGACCGCCGATCGGCGCGCTGCCGGCTCTGGCCAGCGGCTCTGTCCACGTGGGCAACACGCGATCGGCAGGGGTCAGCGTCGCTGTGTCGCTGACCCCCGGATCACGCGTGTCACGGCGTTCCTCGTCGGTCGGCTCGGTCCCCGACGCCGGCTCGGATTCGGCTGGCACGTCGGCGATGCTACGGGTGATCTACGAGTGATCGTCCCGTGGCCCGTCCTCAGCCGGGTGGTCGTTCCGGATCCTGGCCTCCTCCGCAGAAGGGCGGACAACCGGGTTGCGGATCCTCGTCTTCGGTCGTGGTCTCCGTCGACGTCTCGGTTTCCGTCTCGGTCTCGGTGGTGGTCGTCGGAGTGGTGGTCGTGGTCTGCGAACTCGTGTTGCTCTGCGAGTTCGTGGTCGTCTCGACGTCCTCGACCCGCTCACCGATCGGATCGAACTTGCTGAACTTCAGCTTGTCCGCGCCGTCCAGGGCCTTGTCCATGAACGTCTTCCAGATCTGGCCCGGGAGGTCACCGCCGTAGACGACGTCGTCGTTCTTGTCTCTCAGCGGTAGCCGTTTGCCGGCCTCGTCCTCGGCGGCCAGGGACACGGCCGCGGAGATCTGTGGCGTGTAGCCGACCATCCACGCCTTCAGGTTGTCGTTCGTGTCACCGAGGTCGTACTGGTGGCTGCCGGTCTTGCCGGCGCACTGCCGACCGTCGGCGCACTCCAGGTCGGAGTACTCGAGCACCGGCATGAGCGCCTGGGTCACGTTCCTGGCGATCTTCGCGTTGTTCCTCGAGTCGCTCGGATCGAAGGCCAGCTTCTGCTCAGGAGCAGGGGGAGCCCACCTGCGGCTGCCGTCCGGGTTGAGCACCTCGGCCACCAGGTGCGGCTTGTTGTACTTGCCTTCGGCGGCGAACGTGGCGTAGGCCGAGGACATCTCGGCAGTGGTGACCTGGGTCTGGCCACCGCCGATCGCGATGTTGCCGTCGGGGTTCGCGCCGCCCTCGGGCCGCAGCGGCGAGGTGATACCCGCTTCTGCCGCGGCATCGGCCACCGCTCCCGTGCCGGTGGTGTTCAGCGCCATGTCGTAGAACACGGTGTTGATCGAGCGGCGCATGGCCTCGGCGACCGTGCACTGCTCGCCGCAGGTCGAGTTGTTCGAGTTACGCACGGGCGCTTCACGTCCGGGGAACTTCCGGCCGGACGTGCCGTCGTAGATCTCGGCGAGCCCCTTGCCCTTCTTCAGGAGCGCCACCAGGTCGAACGGCTTGAACGACGAGCCGGGTTCCTGCCGCACCGACGCCCAGTCGGTACCGATGCCGTTCGCCCCGCCGTAGTAGGCGACCACGTTGCCGTTCGTCGGATTGGTGGCCACGAGTGCCGGGCGCAGCGTGGGCGGTTGATCCCCCATCACCTCGGTCATGGTTTGCTCGGCCGCGACCTGCAGACCCGCGTTGATGGTGGTCTTGATGATCAGACCGTCGCGGTGGATCTCGTCCAGGGACAACTTGGCGTCGCGTTCGAGTTCTTCGAACACCGCCTCCTGGATGTGGGCCCGCGGGCCGGTCTCCGCCTTCGGACGGGACTGCTCTCGAGGAATCAGTGTGGGGAACACAGCGGACTTACGTGCGTCGGCCGACAGCCAGCCCTTGTCCACCAGTTGACCCATCACGAAATTCCAGCGCCGATCCATGTAATCCTGTTCCCTGTCGCGACTGGGGTTCTGGATCATGCCGGCGAGCAGCGCCGCCTCGGATGCCGTGAGGTCCTTCAGTTCCTTGCCGAAGTAGGCCTTGCCGGCCGCCGAGATCCCGTAGGCACTGCGACCGAAGTAGATGGTGTTCAGGTAGGCGGTGAGGATGTCCTTCTTCTCGTACGTGTTGTTCATCTTGTAGGCCTTGACGACCTCGAGCGCCTTACGGGTGATGGTCTGGTCGTCCTCGCCCGTGGCCTTCTTGATGTACTGCTGGGTGATGGTCGAGCCACCACCGTCGCCCCCGGTGGCCTGGTTCCAGGCGGCGGTCAGCACACCCGTGATGTCGAACCCGGGGTTGGTCATGAACTCGGCGTCCTCGGCCGCGAACACCGCGTTCTTCACGATCTCGGGGAGTTCTTCGTAGGTGACCATCTTGCGGTTCTCGCCGCCGGGCGGGACCACCGTGGAGATGACCTCGTTGTTGTCGAAGAGGATCTGGATGGACTGACCCTGCTTCGCCGCGACCTGCTGGGCGTTGGGTACGTCGACCATCTGGTAGGCGATGAAGAAGGCCACGGTCGGGACGATGATCATCAGCGCGGTGAACACGTACATCGTCCGGCGGACGCGTCGCCAGATCTTCTTCTTGCGCAGTTTCTTGCGCTGCGCGTCGGTGAGCGGCTGCTCTTCCTCGTCGTCGTACTCGTCGTCGAGGTCCGGGTCGTCGCGGAAGTCCTCGTCGTAGTCGGGCTCGCGGTGGGTGAGCAGCGCGGGCTCCGGGCCGTTGCCGATGCCGACCGGAGGCAGCAGTTCGGTCGGGCCATCGGGGATGCCGGGGCCGGTCGGTCCACCGGGGCCGCCGGGACGTGGCGGACCGCCAGGACGCGGCCGCGCGCCACGGGGCGGCGGGCCGGTCGGGGGTCGTGGGCCGCCCGCGGGTGAGCGGGTGAAGGAGGTGGGCTCCTGGGTGGGCCAGCCCGGGCTGCCGGCCGCGCCGGCGGCCGCGGCACCCGCCGCACCGCCGAGCGAGCGGGGTGCGGGACGGGGCGGCGGCGTGTCCTCGCGCGGCGGCGAGGTGGGCCAGCCGTTGGCGTCGGCACCGTGACGGGAACCGCCGGGGCGGGGCGCGCTGCCACGCCCGTTGCCGCCGTTCTGACCGTTCGACCTGCCGTTCTGGCGGCCTACCGGCTCGTCATCGTCGTCTTCCCACAAGGGACTCCAGAAGCCGGTTCGCTCCTCTGGCTGCTCGCGGGGTTCGTCACCAGTCGGCCAGGCAGGATCGCCACGCCGGTGGTTGCGATGATCGTTCACTTACGGGCCTCCCAGGGCGGCACGACATCAGGACGCGCCGGACGGTGGTCATCGGCGACGGAGCGTGCGCTGAGCAAACGTCTCACTCTGCCGCCGTCCTCCTCCGTGGTTTTCCAGTCTCCAGTCCACGCTTCCCCAGGACGTATGACTGCACCAGGTGGTTCCATCCACAAGTGCGGCACACCTCGACCACGTAGACCCTGAACTCGTCGAACAGCGTCGCCATGCGGACCAGCTCCTCAGGAGCCCTGGCCGAGCCGGACGCGTGCTTGAGTTCGTCGCCGTAGACCCACGACACCCTGGTCAGCGGTTCCTTGCGGCAGACGGGGCACGTCACGTCGCTGGGGGCGCCGTGGAACTTCGCGGCCCGCAGCAGATACGGGTTCGCGTCGCACACATCCATGGTGCCGACGCGACCCGAGTGGACTTCCGCGAGCAGCGCCTTGCGCTGCAGCGCGTAGTCGACGATCTGCCGCTGGGTTCGCACGACCAACAGGGTACGCGTCGCCGTTACCACGTCGTTGCACTGTTTGGACTACGGCGCGCGGGCGGTGACCAGACAGTGTCCTGACCACGTCCTGACCAGTGGTGCACCGGTTAGTGATCGACAACACGTGGCTCTCAGTTTTGCCCACCTGATGTATCGGCGCGATATAGTGGCCGAGTAGGTCAGCAAGCACAAGAAAGGGCACCGGTGCTCGAGTTCGCGATCCTCGGGCTGTTGCATGAAGCCCCGATGCACGGCTATGAGCTGCGCAAACGGCTTTTCGACATGCTCGGCACGTTGCGGGCGTTCTCCTACGGCTCGCTGTACCCGACCCTGCGTCGGTTGCTGAAGGCCGGCCTCATCGTGGAGGACACCCCGCCGGCCGAAACCGACGCGGACAAGGGCGCCAGGAGCTGGGGCAAACGTGCGAAGCGGGTCTACAAGCTCTCCGCGGAGGGCAAGGAACGCTTCGCCGAGATGCTCGCCGACGCGGGGCCCCAGGCCTACGACGACGAGAATTTCGGCGTGCACATGGCGTTCTTCTCCCGCACGCCGGCCGAGGTCAGGATGCGCATCCTGGAAGGCCGTCGCAGGCGGGTCGAGGAACGTCGCGAAGGGCTGCGCTCCTCGGTGTCGCGGGCGGGTGAGCAGATCGACCGCTACACCCGTGAACTGCACCGGCTCGGCCTCGAGCACAGCGAACGAGAGGTGCGCTGGCTCAACGAGCTGATCGCCACCGAGCAGCGGGAACAGAAGGAACGGCAGGAGGGCGCCGAGTAGGCGCCAGCAGGTCAACGCGGATCTGTGACTTGGGAACCACAGTCAGAACCACAGTGAGAAGGAGAACCGGCATGGGCGAGCGCCTCGAACAGCGCCAGGGAGAGCGCCACAGTGTTCGAGTGGCCATCGTCGGCGTCGGCAACTGCGCGGCGTCGCTGGTCCAAGGCGTGCACTACTACCGCGACGCCGACCCGAACTCTCGTGTCCCCGGCCTGATGCACGTCCAGTTCGGGGACTACCACGTGCGGGACATCGAGTTCGTGGCCGCGTTCGACGTGGACGCCAAGAAGGTCGGTCGCGACCTGTCCGAGGCCATCGTCGCGAGCGAGAACAACACCATCAAGATCTGTGACGTGCCGCCGCTCGGTGTGAGCGTGCAGCGTGGCCACACCTTCGACGGCCTCGGCGAGTTCTACAGCGAGATCATCACGGAGTCCGACGAGGAGCCGGTCGACATCGTCGCCGCGCTGCGCGAGTCCGGCGCCGACGTGCTGGTGTCCTACCTGCCGGTGGGCTCCGAGGACGCCGACCGCTTCTACGCACAGGCCGCGATCGACGCCGGCGTGGCGTTCGTCAACGCACTGCCCGTGTTCATCGCGTCCGACCCCGAGTGGGCCGCCAAGTTCACCGAGGCAGGCGTCCCGATCGTGGGCGACGACATCAAGTCCCAGGTCGGCGCCACCATCACCCACCGAGTGTTGGCCAAGCTGTTCGAGGACCGCGGGGTGGAGCTGCTGCGCACGTACCAGCTCAACTTCGGCGGCAACATGGACTTCATGAACATGTTGGAGCGCAAGCGGCTCCAGTCGAAGAAGATCTCGAAGACGCAGTCGGTCACTTCGCAGATCCCGCACGAGATGGCCAAGGCCGACGTCCACATCGGCCCGTCGGACCACGTGCCGTGGCTCGACGACCGCAAGTGGGCCTACGTGCGGCTCGAGGGCAAGGCGTTCGGCGACGTGCCGCTGAGCCTGGAGTACAAGCTCGAGGTGTGGGACTCCCCCAACTCGGCCGGCGTGATCATCGACGCCGTGCGCGCCGCCAAGATCGCGCTGGACCGTGGCATCGGCGGCCCGATCCTGTCGGCGTCGTCGTACTTCATGAAGTCGCCGCCGGAGCAGTACTCCGACTCGGAGGCCTACGACGCGGTGGAGAAGTTCATCGCGGGCGAGGTCGAGCGCTAGCTCAACTGGACGTGAGGGCGCTGAGGAAAGTGACCCAACCGGCGGCGGGAACGGCAAGTACGTGACCGGCGCCGGTTGGGACGTTCTTGGAGTCCCGCACGGCCACCGTTGCCGATTCTCCGGAACTGGCAAACGCGACCTCGACGCAGTTGCCCTGGTTGCTGCTTCGGCTGCTCTTGCGCCATCCAGCTCGGGTGAGGTCCGGGGCGGTCATGGCTTGCTCCTTGGGGTCATGGCATCCGGCCGACAGCATTGGCGATGAGCCGGATCGAGTCCACCGGAGCCAGCGCGGCGTCACGCACGCGCCGCATGGCGATTTTAGCCCGCTTCACGTACTCCTCGTCCTCCAGGAACGTGGTGTTCTCGCGGTGCTCCAGGTAGATCAGAGCTCGCTTGTCCTGCGAAGTCCAGGATGAGCAGCGGGCCGGTCACACCCAGGCGTGGCTCCGGCCTCGAAGGGAAGCACGCGCAGCGTCACGTTGGGCTGGGTGGCTGTAGCGGCAAGGTGCTGGAGTTGGCGGCGCATCACGCCGGGCTCACCGACCGGCCGGTGCAGAACTACCTCATCGATGACCACATGCAGTGCGGGCGCGTTTCGCTTGGACAGCAACGCCGTCCGGGTCATCCGAGTACTCACCAGCATTTCGATCTCGGACTCGGTGAGTTCCGCGGTGCCCACGAGATGGCCGCTGAGCGTACTCCGGGGTCTGCAGCAGGCCAGGCACGATGAGTGGCTCGAAGTTGTACAGCACATTCGCATCGGTCTCGAAGCGGATGAGGTCCTGCCATGTGGTGGGCAGCTTGCCCTTCTGGAGCTTCTGCCAGTTGCGTTGGGCGCCTTCGCGGATCAGGGCCAGCAGTTCCTCCCGCCGCGCCGCCGGCACCCGGTACAGGCCGAGCATGGCGGACACGTCATCGACGAACAGGCCACGTTCACCGGTCTCCATGCGGCTGACCTTGGTGACCGAAACGTCGAGGGCCTCCGCCACGTCCGCACACGTCATCCCCGCCGCCCTGCGCAACGTCCGCAGCTCGCCCGACACCCGTCGGTGCCGAACGGGTGTTCCACTTCGTCCCATGTGGCCACTATCGGATGTTGCCAGCGGCGCATGTCACCCCCGTCACCCGATCGGCTACGTGCCGTTCGTGGGGCGCGCGTCGTACTCGGCGCGCGCCTCGTCCATCTCGTCGGCGTGTTCCATGGCCCAGCTCATCAGCTCGCAGACGGTGCGGGTCAGCGTGAGGCCGAGCGGGGTCAGCTCGTAGTCCACCCGTGGCGGCACCACCGGGTACACCGTGCGGCGCACCAGCCCGTCCCGTTCGAGGCTGCGCAGCGTGGCGGTCAGCATGCGCTGGCTGATGCCGTCGATGTCGCGCTTCAGCTGGGTGAACCGCTTGGTCTCGCTCGCCAGCGAGTAGATGACCGAGAACGACCACTTGTCGCCGACACGGTCCAGGATCTGTCGCGCGTGACACAGCTTGTCGGACGGTGGGGCCGGTAGCCGCACGGTTACCTCCAGGTCACCGAGGCAGGTGAAAGTGCCGTCTTGGCACTTGTTCCATAGTTCCTCATGATGGGGTCAGTTACCAAACAGAACCATCACTGAAGAGGGATTTCATGACGATCGAGGCACTTCCGGTCGACGAGACATTCGCCGTGCCGGCCGGAGACGAGCAGCTGAGCAGGGCGGCCAAGGGTCTGGACGAACGCGGATACGCCGCCCACGTGGTCGACACGGTGGCCGACGCCCGAGCGCTGGTCCGTGAGCTGCTTCCCCGGGACAAGGCCGTGTTCACCTCGATGAGCGAGACCCTTCGGATTTCCGGGCTGCTCGCCGACATCGACGAGTCCGGTGAGTTCGTGTCGGTTCGCTCCCAGCTCGCCGAGGTCGACCCGGCCGACATGCGCACCAAGATCACCATGGGTGCCACGCCGGACGTCGTGCTCGGCAGCGTGCACGCGGTGACCGAGGACGGCGTCCTGGTCGCCGGCTCCGGCACCGGCAGCCAGCTGGGGCCGTACGCGGCCGGGGCGGAGAAGGCCATCTGGGTGGTCGGCGGGCAGAAGGTGGTGCCCGACCTGGAGACCGCGCTGCGCCGGGTCCGCACCTACAGCCTCCCGCGCGAGCACGACCGGATGCGCGGTCTGGGCTACGAGGGCTCGGTCCTCGGCAAACTGCTGATCATGGAGCGCGAGTTCCTCACCGACCGGTCTACGGTCGTGCTCATTCGTGAGGAGATCGGCTTCTAAACCCTGGAGCCGTGGTGGGCGTCAAGGGGGCGTGAACACGGCGACGACCAACAGCGAGAACGGACCCCGCGTCGATACCGGCGCGGGGTTCGACGCGCTGTTCGACGGCAACTTCGAGGCCATGAAGCGCCTGGCATACCTGCTCGGCGCCGACGACCCGGAGAACATCGCGCAGGAGGCCTTCGTCCGGCTGCACGACCGATGGTCGACCCTGGCCGAACCGGTCGCCTACCTGCGCAGGACCGTGGTCAACCTGTCCAGATCGAGGCTGCGACACCTGCGGGTGGTGCGGCGGGCGCCGCGCGAGCCCAACCTGGATGCCGCGTCGGCCGAGGCGACCGTGCTGGCCGGCCACGTCGACCGGGCGGTGCGCGACGCGCTCGCGTCGCTGTCGCGGCGCCAGCGTCAGGTGCTCGTGCTGCGTTACTGGCTCGACCTGGACCAGTCGGCGATCGCCGAGACCCTCGGCATCGCGGTCGGCACCGTGAAGGCAACCACCCACCAGGCCATGGCCACGTTGCGCAAGGCGCTCGCGGCCGGGGAGGACGATCGATGATGGACCTTGAGGACCGCCTGCGCGGCACGTTCACCGGCATGGCCGGCGAAGTCGCACCCAGCGCCAACCCGCGCGCCGAGCTGGAGCGCCGGCTCGCCACCCGCCGCGTAGACCGATGGCGCATGCCGGCACTGGTCGCCGCCGCGGCCGTCGTGGTCGCCGCCGTGGTCACCCCCATGGTCGTGTTCCGCGGTGACGGCGGGGTCGGCGCGGCCGACCAGACGGCCACGAGCACGAGCGAACTGGACGCGCCGACCGGATCGGACCCACCGAGCACGCCGCCCGGCTCCTTCCCGATCGGGACCTTCACGAAGGACGGTAAGGCCTGGCAGGCCGTCGTCTACCAGGAAGCGAACTCGGTGTGCGTGCAGGCGGTCGCGGCCGCCGAGTCCGGCCAGCCGGGGTGCAGGGAGGTGGCGCCCTGGCCGCGCCCGCCGGCGATCGGGCACACGCAGACGATCGCCGTGCTGTCCGAGGGCCTGCCGGACAGCGGTCCACTGCCCCACCTGCTCGTGTTCGTGACCTCGCCGGACGTGGTCGAACTGACCGTGCGCAACGGGCCCGGCGACCCGGTGGCTGTCGAGAAGCTGGGCGTCACCGACATCGGGACACTCTGGCTGGCCGACTTCGAAGGGTCCACCCAGGGCTTCGGCTGGGACGCCAAGGACGCGGCCGGCAACTACATCGACGGCGGCATCACCTGATCCTGACCTGACCGTCGCCGGGGACGCACGCTGTGCGACCCCGGCGACCGGCATAAGAAGCTCTTCATCCCGCGTTCATCTTCTGCACCATGTTCCGCTGGTTTCACCGACCTAACGTCAGCGCGTTCCCTCGAACTGACCTAGTGAGGCCACGCGTGTCACCAGCCGAAAAACCACGGCTCCTTCCGTTGCTGACCACCCACCGCGGCGGCCGTTCCGCGGTCACCTGTCTGTACCGCTGCGGCAACGCCTGCGCGCACGAGGCGCCCAACACCTCGGACAACCAGTACTTCGGCGATGTCGTCAAGGAGATCGTCAACCGCCGCAAGATCCTCAAGGCCGGCGCCGTGATCGCCGTCGCGGGAGTGGGAGCCGCCGCCGTCGGCACCGGCACCGCGGCGGCCGACCCGTCAGCCGATCGACACGGTCACGGCCACGGCGGCACCGGGCTCGACTTCGAGCCGGTCGCCCCGAACGAGCTGGACGCCGTGGTGGTTCCCCGCGGCTACGAGCAGGGCGTGGTCATCCGCTGGGGCGACCCGGTCCTGCCGAACGCGCCCCGGTTCGACTTCGCACGCCAGACGGCGGCCGCGCAGGCCAGGCAGTTCGGCTACAACAACGACTTCTGCGGTCTCGTGGAGATGCCCGGCTACCGGAACCGGTGGCTCATGGTGTCCAACCACGAGTACACGACCGAGACGCACATGTTCTACGGGTTCGACCCGGACAACCCGACCCGCGAGCAGGTGGAGATCGGCTGGGCCGCACACGGCCTGTCGGTCGTGGTGGTGGAGAAGAACCGGCGCGGCGGCCTCGACGTGAAGCTCGACCGCTACTACAACCGCCGGATCACCCTCACCTCGGAGTTCGTGGTGCAGGGCCCGGCCGCCGGCTCGAAGTTCCTGAAGACCTCGGTGGACCGCACCGGGCGCAAGGTGCTCGGCACCATGAACAACTGCGCCGGCGGCGTCACGCCGTGGGGCACGATCCTGTCCGGCGAGGAGAACTTCAACCAGTACTTCGCCAACGCCGACCTGGTGGCCGACCCGGTGGCCAAGGCGCGGAACACCCGCTACGGCGTCACGGGCAAGGCGTCGCAGCGCAAGTGGGAGCGGTTCGACAAGCGGTTCGACCTGGCGCAGGAGCCGAACGAGGTCAACCGGTTCGGCTGGGTCGTGGAGATCGACCCACTCGAGCCGCACTCGGCGCCCGTCAAGCACACCGCACTCGGCCGGTTCAAGCACGAGGGCGCGAACGTGATCGTCGCCCGCGACGGCCGAGTGGTCGCCTACATGGGTGACGACGAGCGCTTCGACTACATGTACAAGTTCGTCACCGACGGCAGGATCAAGCGGGGCAACAGCCGCCACGCCCGCGACCACAACAAGAAGCTGCTCGACTCCGGCACGCTCTACGTCGCCAAGTTCACGGGCGACAGCCCGGTGGCCGAGATCGACGGCACCGGCAGGGTCCCGTCCGACGGCGAGTTCGACGGCACCGGCGAGTGGATCCCGCTGGCCCACAACAACCGGTCGTTCGTGCCGGGGTTCACGGCCGAGGAGGTCTACGTCTTCACCAGGCAGGCCGCCGACGCGGTGCAGCCCACGAAGATGGACCGGCCGGAGGACGTCGAGCCGAGCCTGAAGTCCGGCCGGATCTACGCGGCGCTCACGAACAACACCGACCGTGGCAAGGCCGGCAAGGAAGGCGCCACGGAGATCAACCCGCGCGTGAACAACAAGCACGGCCACGTGCTGGAGATCGAGGAGCACCGGCGGGACAACACGGCGTTGAGGTTCTCCTGGAAGCTGCTGCTCCTCTGCGGTGACCCGAACTCGCCGGACACCTACTTCGCCGGCTACGACAAGTCGCAGGTCAGCCCCATCTCGTGCCCGGACAACGTGGCGTTCGACAGCCGGGGCAACCTGTGGATCTCCACCGACGGCAACGCCCTCGAGTCGAACGACGGCGTGTTCGCCGTGGCGGTCGAGGGTCGCGAGCGGGGTCGGGTGAAGCAGTTCCTCACGGTCCCGAACGGCGGCGAGGCCTGCGGACCGGTGGTCACCGACGACTTCGTGCTGGTGTCCGTCCAGCATCCGGGCGAGCTCTCGGACGCGAGTGCGGACAACCCGCTCTCGCACTGGCCCGACGGCGGGACCAGCCAGCCGAGGCCCTCTGTCGTGGCAGCTTGGAAGAAACGGCGCTAGTTGATCTTCATACTTCTTCATAAACGGGCCGCACCCTGCGACAAGGGTGCGGCCCGTTCCACTTGATTCATGGGGTCCGCAGTCCTACGTTCAGCAGATGTTCCCTGCTGAGAAGCCCCGGCTTCTACCGGTGTTCACCAAGCATCCGACCGGACGTGCCGCGGTGACCTGCCAGTACCGCTGTGGCAACGCCTGCGCCCACGAGGCGCCCAACACCTCCGACAACCAGTACTTCGGTGACGTCGTCCGCGACATCGTCACCCGTCGCAGCATGCTGAAGGCAGGTGCCGTCCTTGCCGTGGCCGGTGCGGGCGTCGGCGTCGTCGGCCCTTCCGGTGCGGTGGCCACGCCGGAGGTCGCCACCCCCGCGAGCCAGGATCATGGGCACGGCCACGGCCCGAGCCTCGACTTCCAGCCGGTGGCGCCCAACACGCTCGACGCGGTCGTGGTGCCGCGCGGCTACGAACAGGACGTGCTGATCCGCTGGGGCGACCCGGTGCTGCCCGACGCGCCGGAGTTCGACTTCGCCGCCCAGACGGCCGCCGCCCAGGCCAAGCAGTTCGGCTTCAACAACGACTACTGCGGGCTGGTCCCCGTCCCCGGCCGCCACGACCGCTGGCTCATGGTGAACAACCACGAGTACACGGCCGAACTCTTCATGTTCTACGGCTGGGACTCCGCCAACCCGACGCGCGAGCAGGTGGAGATCGGCTGGGCGGCACACGGGCTGTCGGTGGTCATGGTCGAGAAGAACCGACACGGTCGGCTCGAGGTGAAGCTCGACAAGCACTACAACCGTCGGATCACCCTCACCACGCCGTTCACCGTGCAGGGCCCGGCCGCCGGGTCGAAGTACCTGCAGACGTCGGTCGACCCGGCCGGTCGGACGGTCCTCGGCACGAAGAACAACTGCTCGGGCGGGCTCACCCCGTGGGGCACGATCCTGTCGGGCGAGGAGAACATCAACCAGTACTTCGCGAACGCCGACGCGGTGACCGACCCGGTCGCGCGGGCCCGGCTCGCACGCTACGGCTTCCCGGCCGGGGCGACCGACCGCAAGTGGGAGCGGTTCGACAAGCGCTACGACCTGGCGCAGGAACCGAACGAGGCCAACCGGTTCGGCTGGATCGTGGAGATCGATCCGTTGGAGCCGAAGCAGAACCCCGTGAAGCACACGGCGCTCGGCCGGTTCAAGCACGAGGGCGCGAACGTGATCGTGGCGCGCGACGGTCGCGTGGTCGCCTACATGGGTGACGACGAGCGGTTCGAGTACCTCTACAAGTTCGTCACCGACGGCAGGATGAAGCGCGGCGACAGCAAGCACGCCCGTGAGCACAACAAGAAGCTGCTCGACTCGGGCACGCTCTACGTCGCGAAGTTCACGGGCGACAGTCCGGCCTCGGAGATCGACGGCAGTGGGCATCTGCCGAGCGACGGCGAGTTCGACGGTTCGGGCGAGTGGATCGCGTTGGCCCGCAATGACCGGTCCTTTGTGGACGGGTTCACGGCCGAGGAGGTCTACGTCTTCACCAGGCAGGCCGCGGACGCCGTGGGTGCCACGAAGATGGACCGGCCGGAGGACGTCGAGCCGAGCCTGAAGACGGGCCGCATGTACGCGGCGCTCACGAACAACACCGACCGCGGCAAGCCTGGCAAGGAAGGCGCCACGGAGATCAACCCGCGCGTCGCCAACCGGCACGGGCACGTGTTGGAGCTGGAGGAGTCGCGGCGGGACAACACGGCCACGCGGTTCTCCTGGCAGCTGTTCCTGGTGTGCGGTGACCCGAACTCGGCCGACACGTACTTCGGCGGCTACGACAAGTCGCAGGTCAGCCCCATTTCCTGCCCGGACAACGTGGCGTTCGACAGCCGGGGCAACCTGTGGCTCTCGACCGACGGCAACGCCCTCGGCGTGAACGACGGTCTGTTCGCCGTGCCGGTCGAGGGACGCGAACGCGGCCACGTGAAGCAGTTCCTCACGGTGCCGATCGGTGCGGAGACGTGCGGCCCGATCATCGAGGACGACTTCGTGCTGGTGTCCGTGCAACACCCGGGCGAGGTCGACGACGCGAGTGCCGACAACCCGGCCTCCCACTGGCCGGACGGCGGCGACAGCCAACCGAGGCCGTCGGTGGTGGCGGTCTACAAGAAACGCCGCTGACGATCATGGGCCGCACCCCGCGCGGGTGCGGCCCTGTTTCGTAGGGTTGCCCCATGACTGACCGTCCCCTCGCGCTGATCACCGGAGCATCCCGCGGCATCGGCGCCGCGATCGCCGGATCCCTGGCCGCCACCCACGACCTGCTCCTGGGCGGCCGCGACGTGCACGCACTGGAGGAGACGGCCGCGTCACTGCCCGGCGCCCACCCGTGGCCGGTGGAACTCACCGACGCGGACGCCCTGGCCGCGGCGACCGCGGGCATCCACCGCCTGGACGTGCTGGTCCACTCGGCGGGCATCTCCCGCCTGGGCCGCCTTACGGAGGCCACGGCAGCCGACTGGCGGGATTCGTACGAGATCAACGTGGTGGCCGTGGCGGAACTGACCCGCCTCCTGCTCCCAGCCCTGCGCGCGACGGAAGGCCACGTCGTACTGATCAACTCAGGCTCGGGTCTGAAGGCCAATCCGGGATGGGGCACGTACGCGGCGAGCAAGTTCGCCCTGCGCGCCTACTCCGACGTGCTGCGCGCGGAAGAGGAACCGAACGGCCTACGAGTCACGTCGGTCCACCCGGGCCGCACGGCCACGGACATGCAGCGCGCGGTCCGCGAGTACGAAAAGGGCGACTACGTGCCGGAGAAGTACATGGACCCGGCCTCGGTGGCGAGCATGGTCCGCGCGGCGGTAACCCTCCCGCGCGACGCCCACGTACACGAGATCGTGGTCCGCCAACCGGTCTGACCCGGTCAGCCGCGGATGCGGGTGGTCACCGCGCCTGCCGCTGCCTGCACCTTCTCGCGGTCCACCCTCGTCGGCTCGCCGGACGACACCACCTGGTCGCCGCCCACCCACACGTCGCGGATGTCGCGGGCGCCAGCGGCCCACACCAGGTTCGCCAGCAGGTGTTCGTCCGGCACCGACAGGCCCGCGGCGAACGCCGGCGTGTCCACCGCCACGCCCACCACGTCCGCCCAGCGGCCCGTCTCCAGGGCGCCGATGTCGTCGCGGCCCACGGCGGAAGCGCCGCCGCGCGTGGCCATCAGCAGCGCGTCTCGAGCCACCAGCGCCGTTGAGTCCATGGTGGACAGACGAGCCAGGAGGACCGTCAGGCGCATCTCCTCCCACAGGTCCAGGTCGTCGTTGCTCGCCGGGCCGTCCGTGCCCAGGCCCACCGCAACCCCCGCCGCACGCAGCGCCGGGACGCGGGCGATCCCCGAAGTCAGCTTCGCGTTCGAGCCCGGGCAGTGCGCCACGGAAACCCCGTGGGTAGCGAAAATCTCGATGTCCTCATCGGACAGATGGATCGAGTGCGCGGCCAGCACGCGGCCGCCGAGCACGCCGAGCGACGCCAGAAGTCGAGGCACCGAGCCGTGGCTCTCGCGCTGCACGACGTCCTCGTTCGTCGACTCCGCCACGTGGATCAGCAGCAGCGCGTCGCGCGCCCGAGCCGCCTCGGCCACCTGCGTCAGCGCCTCCGGGCTCAGCGTGTACGCCGAGTGCGGGCCGTAGCCCAGCTCGATCCGGTCGTCCGGCTGCCGACCGTCCACGTCGATGCGGGCACTGATCTCGTCCAGCTGCGCGCGCCAGTGCCAGCCGGGCACGTCCACGATCGCCGGTCCGAGGATCATTCGCTGGCCGGTGGCCAGCACGGCACGGATCACGTGCTCCGGCTGGAAGTACTGCTCGATGCTCGTGGTGATCCCGTTGCGCAGCATCTCCACCGAGCCGAGCAGCATGCCGGCCTCGATGTCGGCCGGCGTCAGCAGCGACTCGGCCGGCCAGATGATCTCCTGCAGCCATCGCATGAGCGGCAGGTCGCCGCCCATGCCGCGGAGCACGGTCATGGGGCTGTGCGCGTGCGTGTTGATCATGCCGGGCAGCAGGATCCCCGGGTAGTCGCGCACCGGCGCGTCGGAAACCGGAGCGGAAGCGAAGGCGCCCACGTACCCGATCCGGCCGTCGGCCGCGATGTCGACGACCGCGTCGCGCAGCACCGTGCACGAGGGGTCGCAGGGCAGGACGATCGGCGCACGCAGCCGCAGCGGGGATGGCATGCGCAGATCCTGCCAAACGCGTTACAGCGGCTCGTCGTGCCAGGGTACGAACGCCGGCCGCGGCGGCCTGTTGGTGGCCGGCAGGAAACCGTCGACAGCGTGTTCCATGCTCACGCCGGCCAGGTCGTAGGAGTGCAGCACCGCGCGGTTGATCTCGACGACCGCGCGGTCGTACCAGAGCGTGCGCGACGACGACGTGTCCAGCCCGAGCCGGTCGGCCACCATCCTGGCCAGCCCGTACGCGGCGTCGTCGGCGAACACGTCCTCACCGATGGCCTGGCAGATGTACACCCCGTTGTAGGGCGCCGCCGGGTACACGATTCCGCCGATCACGAGCTTGCGGTTGCTGATCACCGGCACCGCGTGCCAGCGCAGCCCGAGCGTGACGAACCAGGGCAGCTCCGGGTGCTCCAGCGGCACCTCCCGCACCACGTCACGCGGCAGCGGGAACAACGCCACTCCCTCGTGGGGGGTCTGCACGACCAGCGGCAGCTTGTCGAACGCCGTCCGGCCGGTCGGCGGGCGCCACCCGAGGCGGCACACGGCCGAGGTGAACTCGACGTAGCGGCGGTCGCCCAGCAGCCGGCCGCCCTCGGCGTAGCCGGCGTAGCGCACCAGCTGGTCGTTGCGCAGGCGCGGACCCGGCCGGCCCGGCTCGTCCGGCGCGAACACGCTCACCATGGGACGCACCCGACCGTCGCTCGTGGACAGCCGCAGGTGCTGCACGCAGTGGGCGGCGACCTCGGCGCTGTCGCGTACCTCTCGCAGGTCGCGCACCAGCAGACCGCGCCACGGCACCTTGGCCGGACACCAGCCGCTGTCACGCAGCGCGAGCCGGGCGCCGAACGCCAGCTCGTGGGGCGTGTGCCGGTAGGTCCCGGTGGCCAGGATCTCCTCGCGCACCTGGGCGAGGCGGGCCTCGACCTGCCCGGCTTTCGGGCGCGCGTGGTGGAACGCCCGGATGAACTCCTCCGCCTGGTCGTACAGCACCTGGGCGCGCTGCATAATGCGCCCGGCCGGGAAGGCGGGGAGAGGGATGGCCTCGTCGCGCAGAGCGGTCACATCAGTGGATATCGGCCCCGGTCGGGCTGTCCTCAATTACCTGGTCGTGTGGAGTACTACCGCTGTTTGCTACCGACGGTGGACGGCAATCCGGGCATTTCGCCCCGTCGCTGGTCCGGTAGATACCTGGTCAACAGCCCGGGGACCACTCGATCGGCTGGTGCTACCGCTCGAAGATCAGATCGTGGCTGATCCGGCCGTCCACCTCGGCCCGGCTCTCGAACTTGGTGAGCGGCCGCCACTCCGGCCGGGGCGCCCAACCGTCATGCAGGTTGCGCAGCAGGGGCTCGGCCGAACACACCTCGAGCATCTGCTCGGCGTAGTTCTCCCAGTCGGTGGCCATGTGCAGCGTGCCGCCCGGCGCCAGCCGCGACGCGATGGTGGCGACCACGTCCGGCTGCACGATCCGGCGCTTGTGGTGCTTCTTCTTCGGCCACGGGTCCGGGTAGAAGATCCGCACGCCGTGCAGTGTGCCGGGCGCGATGTGGTTCTCCAGCAACACGACCGCGTCGCCGCGCAGCAGCCGGAGGTTCGTGAGCCCGAGTTCGTCGGCACGCATCATCAGCTGGGCGAGGCCGGGCGGGTACACCTCCACGGCCACGTAGTTCAGCTCGGGCGCCGCCGCGGCGAGCTTGGCCGTGGTCTCGCCCATGCCGGAACCGATCTCCAGCATCATCGGCGCCTCGCGACCGAACCACCCGGCCACGTCGAGCGGCCCCTCCGGCAACTCGGCCACGTCACGGCCGAGCGACGGCCAGTGGCGATCCCAGGCGCGGGTCTGGCCGACCGTCATCCGCCCGCCGCGGTTGACGAAGCTGACGACCGTGCGCCGGTTGGCGATCTCCTGGGGCGAATCCACGAGGTCAGAGACTACGGACACGTCAGGGTGCCAGTGACTCCAGCCGCGCCACGTTCGACCGCAGGTCGGCCAACCCCTGGACGGCCAGCGGTTCCGGGGTGTCGCCGGCGTGGACCCGGATCACGTCGATCCAGCCGGGATGCCGGTCGGTGAGCATGAGCGTGGTCGGCACGCCCGGCTCGTGGAGCTTGCGCTCCGACGGCATGAACTCCCAGAAGCCCGTGTCGCCGTCGGCCGACCACGGCACGTAGACCCAGCCGGTGCGGGCGGACAGCAGCTTGGCCACGCGGTCCTCGACAGCGAAACCCTCGGCGCGGGACTGCATGCGGCCCGCCTCGAGCGCACGCAGCCACCACGGCGCGGGTGCGTCGGCATCGGACTCGCGAATGGTTCGGTAGAGGGCGAGCACCTGCGCCTCGGGCGCCCGGTGCAACCACGAGCGGCGCGTCTCGGCCGGTGAGGTGGCGTCCTGATCACCCCACTGGTCTATGGCCTGCGACCACTCCAACCCGATCATGGGCTCGACCCGTAACGCCCCGCGCGGGATCAGTGGAATCGACGAGCGACGTTGCTCAGCCGCCGTAGCGGCATCGGTAAACGGGCCGGTGTCAACCACCGTCACAAGTGCACCTCCAAGGCCGCACCCAGTATTGAGTTAGGGCGCAGCCACGTCGCCTTGTTCGATCTGACCTCGCGGCAGGCCCGTCTGTCCGCTCGCTGTGGCTGACCTCACAGCTACTTAACGTAGTCTTAACCACAGCGTTTGCTGCACGGCACGTGACCTGCCCAAATGGCACATCGGGACCGACAACGGGCTCGTTACCGAAGTCAACCGAATGCAGTAATCCGTGCAATTGCAGCTGCACGGCAAGAACCCGGGTCACCCCCCGAAAGGTGACCCGGGCTCTCTTCCCCCGAACGCGTAACCAGGTTTTCCGCACCGGCGGGTCGGGGTTCCCGAACCGCGACCCGCCGTCGTCCCGGCGGAAAAAGGTTATGCGTCTCGCTTGTTCGCCACGACCAACGAGATGATCAGCATCAGGATCGCGAATCCGCCGAAGTAGGCGAGCGCGGCCCACGGGCTGAGTGTCGCGTTCGACGGCGGCGGCCCGTTGAGCACCGCGTTGGTGGAGTCCGGGTCACCCGTGAGGAACTTGTTGGCCACGTAGAACGGCATCCACTTCTGGATGTCGGTGCCCACGTTGGGGATCAGCGTGACCAGGCTTTCCACGAGCTGGGAGTAGATGAGCACGATCGAGACCGCGCCGGCCGAGTGCCGGACCATGATGCCGACGGCCACCGAGATGACGGCCGCGAACATGAAGACCAGGCTGACGCCGGCGACGGCACGCCATTCGTAGGCCGTGTTGAGGGTCAGGTCGGCACTCGGCTTGATCAGCGAGGCGATGCCCACCGAACCGAACGCGGCCACCAGCCCGATGAGGGCGGCGAACAGCGACACGACGGTGGTCTTGGCGAGCAGTGCGGCCGTCCGGTTGGGGATGGCCTGGAAGGTCGCCTTGATCGTGCCGAAGCGGTATTCCGTGGTGATGGCGAGCGTGGCCATCACCATGATCACGACGATGCCGAACCCGTATCCGAACTGGGTGGCGGAGATGCTGGGATCGGCGTCGTCGACCCCGGTCACCAGCGCGGCGAAGCCGACGAACACGACGAGAGCGGCCAGGGTGCACCACAGCGGCGAGCGAGTGGTGAACAGCTTGATTCGTTCAACAGCGAGCAGAGTCATTGGTTCACTTCCCAGCAGCGGTGAGGTCGGAGGCGGCCGGCACCTGGCCGGAGGCAACTTCGGCGTGGTACTCCACCGAGTCGCCGGTGAGCTGGATGAAGGCCTCCTCGAGCGAGCCACGCTGCGGGCTCAGCTCGTGCAGGACGACGTTCTTCTCGGCGGCCAGCTCGCCGATCTTGGTGATGTCCATGGCCGAGACGACCAGGCTGTCGCCCTCGTCCCGGACGGTCGCGCCGTACTGACCGAGCGCCGAGCGCAGCAGAGCCAGCTGGGGGCTGCGCACCACGACCGTGTTCTCGGTCGCCTGCGCCACGAACTCCTCGGTGGTGCACTGCGCGATCAGCCGGCCGCGGCCGATGACCACGAGCTCCTGCGCGGTGAGCGCCATCTCCGACAGCAGGTGGCTGGACACGAGCACGGTCCGGCCCTCCTCGGCCAGCCGGTGCATGAACCGGCGGATCCAAAGGATGCCCTCGGGGTCGAGGCCGTTCACCGGCTCGTCGAACAGCAGCACCTGCGGGTCGCCGAGCAGAGCGGCGGCGATGCCGAGTCGCTGGGACATGCCGAGCGAGAACCCGCCGGCGCGCCGGTTGGCGACTCCGCTGAGACCCACGATCTCCAACACTTCGTCCGCGCGCTTCATCGACAACTTGTTGGACTTGGCGAGCCAGCGCAGGTGTGCGCGGGCCGAGCGGTTCGGGTGCACCCACTTCGCGTCGAGCAGTGCGCCGACGGTCCGAAGCGGCTGGTGCAGCTCGCGGTAGCGCTTGCCGTCGATGCGCACGCCACCCGCGGACGGGGCGTCCAGACCGAGGATCATCCTCATGGTCGTGGACTTGCCAGCACCGTTCGGACCGAGGAAGCCGGTGACCCGACCGGCCTGGACGGTGAAGGTCAGGTCATCGACCGCCACCGTCTTCCCGTAGCGCTTGGTGAGGCCGACTGCCTCAATCATGGTTTCTCCCTGGTTGGTCTGTGTTCCCCTCGCCGACAATGGTGGCGGTACGAGGGCTGTTCGCACGTCCACCTGGAGTCGTCACTTCGGGTCAACTTCGAGAGGTAGCGTCTATCAACCAAAAGGGTGGTGGAATCCGTAACCACCCTGAGGAAACCCTGAGATGTCATCACACTCAGGTAGGGGTCAGTGCTCTCCTGGCCTAACCAGCCCGGTCTCGTACGCCAGCACCACGGCCTGCACCCGGTCCCTCAGGTCCAGTTTGGACAGAACCCGGCCGACGTGCGTCTTCACGGTCGCCTCGGACAGGAACAGCTTGCGCGCGATCTCCGTGTTCGACAGGCCTTGTGCCATCAGGAGAAGGACTTCACGCTCCCGCTCGGTGAGGACGTCGAGCATCGCGGCGTCGCGCAGTTCGCCGCCCGCCGAGCCGAGAAACCGGTCGAGCAGCCGGCGTGTGACGCTCGGCGAGACCACGGCGTCACCGCTCGCCACCGACCGCAGGGCGGCCACGAGTTGCACGGACGGGGTGTCTTTCAGGAGAAATCCGCTCGCGCCGTTGCGCAGAGCGGACAACGCGTACTCGTCGAGATCGAACGTGGTCATCACGAGGACCTTCGCGAGCGCCCGCTCGGTGATCAGCTTGGTGGCCTCCACACCGTCGAGCACCGGCATCCGCACGTCCATGAGCACGACGTCCGGACGAAGCGACTCGGCGAGGTCGACCGCCTCCTGGCCGTTGGCCGCCTCCCCGACGATCTCCATGTCCTCCTGCGCGCCGAGCACCATGCGGAAACCCACACGCATGAGCTCCTGGTCGTCGACGACCACCACCCTGATCACGTAGCCCAAGCTAGTGCCCCCCGGTCAGTCGTTCCCGAACGGCAGGCTCGCCGTGACCTGCCACCCGCCGCCGGGTCGCGGCCCCGCCTCGAGCGTGCCGCCGAACATCAGCGCGCGTTCGCGCATGCCGATGAGCCCGTTGCCGCCGGAAACGCCGACG
Source organism: uncultured Actinomycetota bacterium (assembly GCA_963825445.1). Taxonomy (GTDB): domain Bacteria; phylum Actinomycetota; class Actinomycetes; order Mycobacteriales; family Pseudonocardiaceae; genus Actinophytocola. The sequence continues at coordinate 18,767 of CAWGTM010000008.1, read as the reverse complement.
AGCGCACCGGCCTTGCGCCGGCCGTTGTCGGAGATCTTCAGCTCGACCCGGTCCCCCACGCGGGCGACCTTCACGGACGCGGCCGTCCCCGGTCCCGCGTGCTTGATCGAGTTGGTGAGTGCTTCCTGCACGATCCGGTAGATGCCGAGGCCGACGCCGGCCGGCAGGTCGTCGACGTTGCCGACGATGTCCAGCTGCACCGGCAGGCCGACCGCCCGCACCCGTTCGGCCAGCTCGGCGAGCGACTGTGTACCCGGCTGCGGGGTCCGCTCGCCGCCACCGTCCTCGCTGCGGAGCACGCCGAGCAGCCTGCGCATCTCGGCCAGCGCCTCACGGCCCGTGGCGGAGATCGTCTGCACGGCGCGCTCGGCCAGCTCGGGATTGGAGTGCACGGCGTAGGCGGCGCCGTCGGCCTGCACCACGATCACGCTGACCGCGTGGGCCACGACGTCGTGCAGTTCGCGCGCGATGCGGGCCCGCTCGGCGGAGACCGCGATCTGTGCCTGCTGGTCGCGTTCGGTCTCGAGCAACGTGAGGCGCTGCTCCATCTCGGCGTGGTAGGCCCGCCGGGCGCCGACGAACTCGCCGAGCGCCCAGCAGAACGCGAGCAGCAGCCCGGCGAAGATGAACGTGGTGACCAACTCGGCCGAACTGTCGATCTGGAGCGGTGCCTGGATGCCGGTGATGACGACGTTCACCGCGAGATACACCAGGGCCTGCTTGCGGCTGACGTAGGCGACCAGGGTGTACAGCATGATGGCCGAGGTGGCGAAACCCGCGATGCCGAGTTCCAGCAGCGAGTGCGGGATGGCGATCACGACCACCAGGTAGGCCGCCCACAACGGACGCTTGCGGCGGAACACGATTGGTGCGACCACCCCGAGGATCACCGGGATCGCGATGTACCAGTCGGGCGGCGGCGGGGCGACCTCCGGCGGGGTCGTCGCTCTGGCGAGCAGGAGCAGAAGGTCGAAGACCGTGAGCAGGAGTGCGAGCAGCGTGTCACCCACCATGGGGTGCGCCTTCATCCACATACTCAGTCGCCGCACACCCAAAGGGTAGGCAACCTGGGGGTTCGTGCGCGTCAGGCCGCAGGTTGACGGCCACTACGCCGCATGGTTGACGCGGGCGGTAGCTTTGTATCAAAGAGGTGATACAAAATGGCGAACTGGCTCATCTCCTCGAGCATCGTGGTCGTGGTCCTGCTGGTCGTGCTCTGGCCCGTGCGCAGCAGCGGCACGCAACCTGCTGCGGCGCTGGGGCATCGCGGCACCACGGCCCGACCAGGTGGACTACGCGGTCCGCTACCTGCGGCGCAGGCGCCTGCTCTACGTGCTGCTGTACGTGGTGCTGGCGCCGGTGGCCACCCTGCTCGACGGCAGGGACGAAGGCAGCGGCGGGCTCGTGGCGTTCTTCGTGCCGCTGCTCGTGGCCATGCTGCTGGCCGAGCTGTTCGCTGTGGTGCGCCCGGTACGCGGGCCGCGGGTGGCGTCGCTCGACCCGCGTGGCTGGCGCGACCTGATCCCGCGGTCGGCCGTGGTGGTCGGCGCGGTGCTCGTGCTGCTGGTGGTCGTCCTGTCGACACTCGGCCTGGTCGCGCCAGCCGTGGGCGGACCGGTACGCGGCGGCGCTGCCACCCAACAGCGAGCGGTTCGAGGTGAGCGACGACTACCGGGCCGACATGACCAGCACCACCAGCTGGACGGCCCTCGCGGGCGCCGCACTGTGTCTCGTGCTGGTCAGCCTGCTGGTCTACCTGGCGGTCCGTCGTCCGGCCGTGCCGGACGAGGCGGTGGACGCCGCTCTGCGCACCCGGACCGCACGGGTGGCTGTGGGCATCGGCTTCGGCTGGCTCGGCGCGGCCGTCATGGTGGCCGGCCACCGCATCCACTTCCTCGACGAACTCGACGCGGTGACCTGTTCCCCGCCCTCCCCGGAGGAGACCGGGTGGAGCTGCTCGAGCCTGCTGCCCGAGGAGGCTCCACGCCCCGGGCTGGCTCGACGGGACCGGCGGCTGGGCGGAGACCGGAGTGTTCGTCGTCCAAGTGGCCGCCGTCGCCTGCTGGCTGACGCTGGCCATGCCCACCCGCCGCGCCGTGCCTGTCGCATAAGGAGACTCGTTCGTGGAGATGTGGTTGATGGCGGCCGCCGCACTGGTGGTCCTACTCCTGCCCGGCACCCGCAGCGGCGCGTCCCTGCTCCGGCGCTGGGGAGTCGACGACGCCGGGCCGGAACAGATCCGCGAGGCGGTCGGCCACCTGCGACAGCGGCGGGTGCTCTACGTCGTGGTGTACGTCGTGCTGTTCCCGGTCGTCGCGGCCGTCGATGCCATGGGGAACTCCCTCGGCGGGCTGACCCTGGCACTCGTGCCGTTGCTCGTGGCGCTCGCGGTCGCGGAGCTGATCGCCACCCTGCGGCCGGTGTCCGGCCTCCGGGTGGCCTCGCTCGACCGGCGTGAGTGGCGACTGCTGGTGCCGCGTTGGGCGCTGCTGGTCGCCGCCGGCCAGGTCGGACTGGTGCTGGTGTTGATCGTGGTCGGCATCGCCACGGCGCCGCCCGAGGGCCACACCCCGGTGCCCACGGCATCGGGCTCTGTCGTTCACGTGCCCTACTCGGCCGAACCGGGCTGGCTCGGTCTCGCGAGCGCCGCACTGTGCCTGGCCGTGACCGCCGCGGCCGTGCATCTGGCGGTCCGGCGCCCGACACATTCCGACGAGGTGGTTGATCGCGCACTCCGGACGCGATCGGCGAGGGTGGCCGTGGGAATCGGCCTCACCTGGCTCGGCGCCTCGGTCGGCATCGCGGCCGGCGGCGTGCACGACCCGGACCTCTTCCTGACCGGGTGGCTCGGCGGGGTGGTCGCCGAGCTGGTGGCCATCGGATGCTGGATCAGGCTGGCCGTCCCGACCCGCACGGCACCCGTTCCGGTGGCCGGATGACCGCGCCGCGCATCGTGGTCGATCCCGACAGTGGGGTCGCGCCGTGGCGGCAGGTGCGGGACCAGCTCGTGCACCTCGTGCGGAGCGGGGCGTTGCCCGTCGGCAGTCGGTTGCCGGCCATCCGTCAGCTGGCCGGCGACCTCGGGCTCGCGGCCGGCACGGTCGCCAGGGTCTACCGCGAACTGGAGGTCGACGGGATCCTGCGGACCGGACGACGGCGGGGCACGGTCGTCGCGGCGGCACCGGTCACCAGCACCGATCCGGTAGGAGAACTCGCCGCCGCGGCCGCCGACTACGCCGCCCGGGCCGCCGCGCTCGGCGTCGACCGGCAGGCCGCGGCGGCGGCACTGTTCGACGCCTGGCCCCCGGATGGGTAGGACCCACCCCCGGCCGCCGGCCGCACATGGCACGATCAACGGAGCACCGGCCGCACAGTGTTCTAGGGGGTGGATGTGACGACGGCAACCGAGCAGCAGCACCTCGCCGGCCCGTTGTCGGCCGCGGTGGCCAACCTGTGCACCCGGCTTCAGCCGCAGGTGTCCGCGCGTACGGCCGCCGGATTCCGCGAAGTGCTGCGCAGGCTGTCCGCGCCACTGCAGGTCGCGGTCGCCGGCCGCATCAAGTCCGGCAAGTCCACGCTGGTCAACGCCCTCATCGGGCGACGGGTGGCGCCCACGGACGTCGGCGAGTGCACCCGGCTGGTCACCCGGTTCCAGTACGGCACGGTCGACCGGGTCGAGGTGGTGTTCCTCGACGGCCGCAAGCAGGTGCTGCCCTTCGACGTCGGCGGCATGATCCCCAACGACCTCGACGTCGACTTCGACAAGGTCTCCCACCTCGAGGCCTACCTCACGAACGCCGTCCTGCGTGACCTCACGGTCATCGACACCCCGGGCCTCGGTTCGCTCGACGCGGCGTCGGTCAAGCGCACGGAACAGCTGCTCGGTGCCGCCAAGCACCGCAAGCCCGAGGACGGCGGGGAAGGCGACGACGCCAAGGCCGCGGAAGACGGCGACGACCTCGACGACACCTCCCGCAACGCGGTCGCCGGCGCCGAGGCCGTGCTGTACGTGGTCACCCAGGGCGTGCGCGCCGACGACCAGCAGGCGCTCGCCGCGTTCACGGCGGCCACCGCCAGTCGCGAGGCGGGGCCGGTCAACGCGATCGCCGTGCTGAACAAGGCCGACACGATCACGCCTGAGTCGGTCTCCGGCTCCGACGGCGACGTCTGGAAGGCCGCGAGCCTCCTGGCCGAGAAGCAGGCCCAGACCCTCAAGCCGCGCGTCGCCGACGTGATCCCGGTGATCGGACTCCTCGCCGAGTCGGCCGAGTCCGGCGGGTTCACGTCGGCCGACGCCGACGCGCTGCGCTCGCTGTCCAAACTGGACGACGGCACCTGGGAGACCATGTTGATGTCCGCGGACATCTTCACCACCTGGGAGTGCGAGGTCCCGGAAGGCACCAGGAACAGGCTGCTCGAGAAGCTCGACCTCTACGGCATCCGCGCGGCGGTCAACGCGCTGCGGGCCGACCCGGAGCTGACGGCCGGCTCGCTGCGCCGCACGCTGCTGAACGCCTCCGGGCTCGCCGGCGTCCGCGGCCGGCTCGACGCCGTGTTCCGCGCGAGGGCCGACGGCATCAAGGCGGCCGCCGCGCTGGCATCGATCACCGCGCTCGCCACCGCTTCCGGCGACCCGGGTGAGCGCCAGCGGGTGCACGACGCCATCGAGGTGCTGCTGGCCAAGCCCGAGGCACACCAGTTGCGGCTGCTCGAGGCGCTCACGCTCGTCACCTCCGGCGCCGTGGCCATGCCGGAGGATCTGTCCGAGGAGGTGCTCCGGGTCGGCAGCAGCGCCGACATCGGTGAGCAGCTCGGCATGAAAGGCCGGCCGCACAAGGAACACTCCGCCTACGCCCTCGAACGGGCGGGGTGGTGGCGGTCCTTCGCTTCCTTCGGTGCGACCCCGGCGCAGAGCCGTGTCGCGCACGTGGTCCACCGCGCGTACTTCCTGATCTGGCAACAACTGCGTGAGCAGGCGGGGTGAGTTGGTTATGGCGTCATGGTTCAAGCGCAAGGGTGACGACGAGGTCGAGCAGCAGCCCGGCGACGTCTCCACGGAGTCCACCATCGAGGTGAAGGCCCAGGTGATCGCCGACGCGGTGCGGGCCGCCGAGCCACCGAGCCACCAGGTCGGCCCCCAGGCGGGCATCGCGGCCGACGGGCTGGTCGCGGGTTCCGATTTCGAGCAGGAGGCTGCCGTGTCCACCTCACCCGAGTCCGCGCAGCTCGACCAGGTGCTCGCCGAGCGCAAGTCGTTGGTGCAGCTGTGTCTCTACGCACTCGACCGGGCGCGCAGCGCGGGTGTGGTCGAGCGCCTGGAAGAAGGCCTGGCCGGTGTCGGGGTCGACGCGATCCGGCCGGACGGTGTCCGGTTCGACCCGGCGCTACCACGAGGCGGGCGGCACGGTCTCCACGGCGGACGAGACGCTCGACGGCGTGGTGGCCGAGACCGAGGTCGTCGGCTTCAGCGACCGCGGCGACGTGCTGCGCGTGCCGATCGTGACCGTGTACAGCAAGGCCGCGCAATGACGGCTCCGGCCGCTCCGCCCGTGTCCCTGCCCAAGCAGGTGGCACAGGCACGCGAGAAGTTGGTGGCGCTGCTGCGCGAGTCCGACCCGGACGTGGCGAAGTGGGTCGAGGAGGTCCGCGCCCGGCGCAAGGGCAAGCCGGCGGTCGTCGTGGTCGGCGAGACCAACCGGGGCAAGAGCTCACTCGTCAACGCGCTGCTCGGCCAGCCCGCACTGTCCCCTGTGGACGCCGACGTCGCCACGGCCACCTATCTGGTGTTCGGCCACGGCGAGGCGTGGGAGGCCCGCGCCTGCTACCCGGGCCAGCTCGCCCCCGTTCCGGTCGACCTCTCCGAATTGATCAACTGGGTGTCCGCGGCCCACGAGCTGCCGGGCGGTCAGCTGCCGCCGCGCTACGTCGAGGTCGACGGGCCGATCGAGTTCCTCGAGAAGTTGACCATTGTGGACACGCCGGGGGTCGGCGGCCTCGACTCGATGCACGGCGAGCTGGCGGCCGAGGCTGCGTCCACGGCCACCGCCCTGCTGTTCGTGGTCGACGCGTCCGCGCCTTTCACCCTCGGCGAGCTGAACTTCCTGGCGAACGTGGGCGAGCGCGTCGAGACGGTCGTGTTCGCACTGTCCAAAGTGGACCAGTACCGCGGCTGGCGAGAGGTGCTCGAGGCCGACCAGGCGCTGCTGGCCGAGCACGCGCCCCGGTTCGCCGGCGCCAAGTTCCACCCGGTCTCCGCGCGGATGTACGAGATGTCCGGGAAGGCACCCAACCCCGAAGCGGCGACCATGCTGCGCGAGCGCTCCGGTGTCGACGACTTCCGTGCGGCGCTGTCCGACCTGCTGATCGGCCGGTCGGTCATGCTCACCGAGGCCAACACCATGCGGGCGTTGTCCTCCTCGCTCGGCGAACTGCACGTGAAGCTCGAGTCCGAGCGTCGTGCGCTGTCGACCGGCGAGGAGGAGGCCGAGACGCTGCGTGCCCGCAAGGACGAGCTGACCACCGAACGGCGGTCGTCCACCAAGGGCTGGCAGGTCCGCTCGCGCAGCGAGATCCAACGCGCCCGCGTGGAGAACAACCACGAGGTCGCCCGGCAGATGCGCGACATGCAGTCGTGGTTCCGTCAGGCCATCGACGCGGCCGACCGGGACGCGCTGCCCACTCTGCCCGGCCAGGTGGACGCCGCACTGCAGATGGTGTCCGGCCGGATCGGGCAGTCGGTGAACCAGCGACTTCACCGGGTCACGGAGAACGTGCTGTCCGACCTGTTCTCGGCCGACGAACTCGAGGTCATCCGGGCGCAGTTCGCGAGGGCCGCCCACCCGCCGGTCATGCTGCGACCGCCCGAGAAGCGCCAACCGACCACAGAGGACAAGCTGCTGGTGTTCACCGGCGCCACCGGTGGTCTCGGCGCGGGATCCATGATCGCGCGGTTCATCCCGGGGATCGGCGGCGCCGCCGCGGGCGGGGCGCTCGGCGCCAGCCTGCTGGCCATGGCACCCGTGGCGATCATCGGACTCGGTGCCGGTTGGTGGCTGCACCGGACGAGAAAGCACACTGCCGACAAACAGCACATGAAGCAGTGGCTGTCCGAGTCGATCGCCGACGCCAGGTCCACATTGGATCAACTGGTGTCCGAGCAGCTGATCGAGGCGGAGTCCCAGTTGGCTCTCGCGCTCGATGAGGCGCTCGGAAAGCGAATCACGGGTATCGAAGAAGAGCTTCGTGAGGTAGACAAGGCACTGCGTCTCGACGCGTCCGAGCGGGCGAAGCGGTTGGGTGTGGTCAACAAGCGCCTTGCCGAGGTCACCGCCGGTCGGGATCGGGCGGAGAAGTTGCTCGCCAGCATCAGGTCGGTCCGCGACCGCGCGTAACAGGGCGACCCTGTTGGGTGGGAGTTCACGGACTCGCGTTGGCCTGGGAACCGGACGGGCCTACGGTAAGTCATAGCATCGCGCAACACCGAAACATGAGCTTGAGAGATCCCGTGAGGGACCAGATAGGGGGCCACCCGTGTACGTCGACGACGACACCACGACCGATGACACCACGTCCGACACGGACACCGACACCACCGCGCAGGACGACCTCACTGTAGAGATCGACGGCGAGGAGTACGTCGCCGAAGAGAACTACGACATGGACCAGGACGGTGCCAACGACACCGCGGTCGTCGAGACCGAGGACGGCTACCTGGCGTTCGCGGACACCGACGGTGACGGCACGGCCGACGTGGCAGTGCAGTACGACGAGGACGGCAACGTCGTCGCGGGTGCGGAGTACGACGAGACCACGGGTGAGTGGACGGCGGAGGAAGTCGAGACCCTTCCCACGCCGACCGGTGACGGTGCGGACGATGCCGCAGGGTCCGGCAGCGACACCACCGACACGACCGACACCACCGACACGACCGACACGTCCGAGCACCGACGACTCGTCCACCAGCGGTGGCGAGAACATCACGGTCGACCTGCCGGGCGAGGACGTGGACGCGGGTCCGGCCACGTACGACACCGACGCCGACGGTGACAACGACACCGCCGTGGTGACCGACGCCGACGGCACCACCTACGCGTTCACCGATTCCGATGGCGACGGCGAGGCCGACTCGGCCGTCATCATCGAGTCCGACGGTGACGTGACCGTGGCCGAGCACACCGGCGAGGACGAGTGGACCACCACCGAGGAGGGCCACATCAACGAGGACGGCTCCTACGAGTCGGAGACCACCTCTTCCTCCGCCGCGTCCTCGGACGCCGTTTGGGCCGAGAAGTGACCTGACCCACGGGTCAGCATCATCACTGAACAAAGAACGATCCCGGCAGGTCAGACCTGCCGGGATCGCTCTTTGTGAGCCTTGTCGCTCTCGCATCCGGGTGCTGAATCGATTTCTCAATCGGTCTTGTGAGGGAGCCGACACGTCAGGTGGTGATTACCTGCCGGCAACCCGGTTAACCTCCTGTGTATCCCCAAGCGGCATCCCGTTCGTTCCTCGGACGGGGAGTTCGCCGTTCACTCAGGACGCCGAAGTCCTTACCAGGACAGCGGCGTCCTAGCGGCATTCCGGCGTTCAGTCAGGAGACGAAGCGAGATGACGGCAGTGGCAATTCCGGGTGTGGATCACGCACCAACGACGCACGGGCGGCTCCTGACCTGGGTCCGCGAAGTGGCCGAGCTGACCATGCCGGACCGGGTTGTCTGGGTCGATGGCTCCGACGAGGAATGGGACCGGCTGACCACCGAGCTGGTCGACGCCGGAACCTACACCCGCCTGAAGAAGAAGCCGAACTCGTTCTGGGCCGCCTCCGACCCCGATGACGTCGCTCGGGTCGAGGAGCGCACCTTCATCTGTTCGGTCGACCCCGCTGACTCGGGTCCCACGAACAACTGGATGGACCCGGCCGAGATGAAGACGCTCATGACGGACCTCTACCGGGGTTCCATGCGCGGCCGGACGATGTACGTGATCCCGTTCTGCATGGGGCCGCTCACCGCCGAGCAGCCGATGCTGGGTGTCGAGATCACCGACTCGGCCTACGTCGTGACGTCCATGAAGATCATGACCCGCATGGGCACGAAGGCTCTCGAGCAGTTCATCGACGCCGACGGCAACGAGCGCTCCTTCGTCCCCGCCCTGCACTCGCTCGGCGCCCCGCTCGACCACGGTCAGGAAGACACGGCGTGGCCGTGCAACGAGACCAAGTACATCTCCCACTTCCCGGAGACGCGGGAGATCTGGAGCTACGGCTCCGGCTACGGCGGCAACGCCCTGCTCGGCAAGAAGTGCTACTCGCTGCGGATCGCCTCGACCATCGGCCGTGACGAGGGCTGGCTGGCCGAGCACATGCTGATCCTGAAGCTCATCTCGCCGGAGCAGAAGGTCCACTACATCGCGGCCGCGTTCCCGAGTGCCTGCGGCAAGACGAACCTCGCGATGCTCGAGCCGACCATCCCCGGCTGGAAGGTCGAGACCCTCGGCGACGACATCGCCTGGATGCGCTTCGGTGAGGACGGCCGGCTGTACGCGGTCAACCCGGAGGCGGGCTTCTTCGGCGTCGCGCCGGGCACCGACTACCACACGAACCCGAACGCCATGCGCACCATCGAGCACGGCAACTCGCTGTTCACGAACGTCGCGCTGACCGACGACGGCGACATCTGGTGGGAGGGCATGGGCGAGCCGCCCGCGCACCTCACCTCGTGGAAGAAGCAGGACTGGACGCCCGACTCGGACGAGCTGTCCTCGCACCCGAACTCGCGGTACTGCACGCCGATGGCGCAGTGCCCGATCCTCGCGCCGGAGTGGGACGACCCGAAGGGCGTGCCGATCTCGGCGATCTTCTTCGGTGGCCGTCGCGCCACCACCATCCCGCTGGTCGCGGAGTCGCGTGACTGGCAGCACGGCACGTTCATGGGTGCGACGCTGTCGTCGGAGACCACGGCCGCCGCGAAGGGCAAGGTCGGCGTCGTGCGCCGCGACCCGATGGCCATGCTGCCGTTCATCGGCTACAACGTCGGTGACTACTTCCAGCACTGGATCGACACCGGCAAGCGTGCCGACGCCGACAAGCTGCCGAAGATCTTCTACGTGAACTGGTTCCGCCGGGGCGAGGACAAGAGCTTCCTGTGGCCGGGTTTCGGGGAGAACTCCCGCGTGCTGAAGTGGGCCATCGAGCGCATCGAGGGCACGGCCGCCGCCGTGGAGACCCCCATCGGCTACGTGCCGACCGCCGACGACCTGGACCTGTCGGGTCTGGACGACTCGCGCGAGGCCATCGAGGCGGCGCTGAAGGTGGACGTCACCGAGTGGCGTGCCGAGCTGCCCCTGATCGAGGAGTGGTTCGACAAGATCGGCGACAAGCTCCCGACGCTGCTGCGTGAGGAGCTCGAGGTGCTCAAGCAGCGCCTTGGCTGAGTAATACCTGGTCAGAGCGGGGGTCGCCGAATGGCGGCCCCCGCTCTGTGCAACTTGCATCATGAGCCCGCTGTGCTCGCGTCTGCACTATGAGTGGCGCCGGGATCATGGAGGTCGGACGATGTCCGAGACCATCAGGTGTGACAAGTGGGTTTGGCAGTTCTCGCGTTATGACGATCGTGTGCACGCTTTCGTGCGTCCGCAGCAGGTGGCGAGTTTCCTCGAGGCGGCGTGCAGTCACAGCGTCCCGTTCGACAAGATCACCCGCAGTCATGAGGGCGCGCGTTGCCTGGCGTGCCTGCTCATCGTGGGCGATCACCTGGCCGAGCACCACCAGTCGGGTACTGGCCGCTGACGTCCGCGAGTTTTATCCACAGGTTGTGGACTAAGCTGTGCACAGGTTGTTTGGGTAGCACCCGGCGAGTGACCTGGTAGCACCCCGTGGACACGTGAGCGACATCTGTGGTTCATGCGTGAGCACGCGTTTTGTCCACAGCTGAGGCCCACTGGTGCCTACTACCGAACGTGACTGATCTCCAGGTCACAACGGGTGAGTTGACGTTCCAGGAACCGCTGAGTGGGTGTGGAACAACGCTTTGTGAGTGCCTCGCGGTAGTAACGGGCAGCGATCTCCGGCCGCCCCGCGCGTAGCCAGAGCCCACCGAGCGCGGCGGGCAGCAGGTGGTAGTCGCGCAGCGCCGGATCCTCCTCGAGCCGGCTCAACTCGGCCGGATCGAGCCCGCCGACCATGGCCGCGGCGATGGCCCGGTTCAACGCGGCCACCGGCGAAGGTCGGATGGCCAGCAGGTCGTCGTACAGGGTCACCACCCTGGCCCAGTCGGTCGGCTCGATGGTGTGGCAGAGCGCGATGGCCGCCTCGATGTGGAAGGCGGACCGGGCGTCACAGCCGAGCGAGCCGTCGAACACCCGGATCCCCTCGGCCACCATGGCCTGATCCCAGCGCGACCGGTCCTGGTCTGCGAGCAGCAGGACGTCCCCGTGATCGTCGGTGCGTGCCTTCAGCCGGCTCCCCTGCAGGAGCATCAGCGCGAGGAGAGCGCGGGCCCGCGGGAGGTCGGTCCTCGGGTCGGCGAGCAGGAGCCGACACAGTCGGATGGACTCGGCACACAGCTCGGAGCGCACGGCGTTGTCACCCTCGACGGCGTCGTACCCGGCGCTGAACAGCAGGTACAGGACGGAGAGCACGCTGTCCACACGCACCTCGACCTGATCGGCGCCGGGCACCTCGATCCGTCCGGTGTGTTCCCGCAACCAGCGTTTTGCCCGGACGAGCCGCTGCGCCACGGTCGCCGGCTGCGTCAGAAGAGCGGTGGCGATCTCGTTGACCCCCAACCCGCCGACTGTCCTGAGCGTCAACGCGACCTGCGAAACCTGCGGGAGGTCGGGGTGGCAGCACAGGAGCATGAGGGCCAACTCGTCGTCACCCCCGGCCTCGACCTGCGGGGATTCGTACAGGAGCGGCAACTTCGCCCGAACCACGGAGTCATGCCGAACGAGGTCGAGCGCCGTGTTCCGAGCGACCTGGTAGAGCCACCCACGCGGATTGTCCGGAATCCCGGCGAAGGGCCAGCGCTGCAACGCCCGCACCATCGCCTCCTGGACGGCCTCCTCGGCCAGCTCCAGGCGGGCGGGGCCGAGCGCCCTTGCCAGGGTGGCCGTGAGCTGCCCGGCGCTGTGCCGGAACAACTGCTCGACCACCCGGCCGGGCTGGTCGTCCATCAGGGCTCGCACCCCTGCTCACCGATCTTGCGTACCTCGATCGACCCGAAATCGAGGTGCGGATGGTTGGAGAAGAGCTTCTCGGCCTGGTCGAGATCAGCGGCCTCGACGGTGATGAACCCGCCGAGAATCTCGGTCCCCTCGACGAACGGCCCGTCGGTGACGTCGAGCGCGTTCTTGCGAATGACCCGGCCCCGGCGGGAAAGCCCACCGCCACCGGGGATGTTGCCAGCCTTCTCGAGGTCAGCACTCCAGGCGAGATAACGCTCCAGGGTGCGCTGCGCCTCATCAGGACTGAGGTCGGCCTGCGCGTCCTCGGTACCGCGCAGGAACCCAACGAAGTTCGGCATGGTGCCTCCTTTGTCGATGCGCTCCCTAGACGTCCAGGCCCCCCGATAATCGACACGAGTCCCGAAATTGTCCACTCAGGTAGCGTGGCCAACCGTGGCTGTGAGTCGGTTCCCTGTCGTGTCGCTCGATGACCTGCCCCTCGACCTGCGCGAGCGGGTCGGAGCGATCGCCGAGAAGTCCGGGTTCGTGCCCAACATCTTTCTCGCGCTCGGGCATCGGCCGGCCGAGCTGAGGGCCTTCCTCGACTACCACGACGCCGTCATGGAGCGGGACTCCACGCTCAGCAAGGCCGAGCGGGAGCTGGTGGTCGTCGCGACGTCGGGCGCCAACAGTTGTACCTATTGCGTCGTCGCCCACGGGGCGATCCTGCGGATCCGCGCCAAGGACGCCACCATCGCCGACCGGGTGGCCACCAACCCGTGGACCGTCGAACTGGACGAGCGACAGCGAGCGATCGTCGACCTGGCGCTCGCGCTCGCCGTCGAGCCGGCGACCTTCACGGGCGACGAACTCGACGCCGCTCGCGACGCCGGGCTCTCCGACGACGAGATCTGGGACATCGGCGCCATCACCGCGCTCTTCGCGCTCTCCAACCGCATCGCCCACCTCACCGCGCTGCGGCCGAACGAGGAGTTCTACCTGATGGGGCGCCTGCCACGCGGGTGAGCCCGACCGCATGTCGCCATGTCTCGACCGCGTGTCCTCGGCGGCGGCCTCAGCGCGTTGCGGCCGAGCGGCGCGTTCTCCCCGATTGCGTGCCTGCCAGCAGGTTGAGGCGCCACGTCTGCCCGGTCAGCTCGTGGCCGAACCGCGGCGCCGTGTCCTCGGCTACCAGCGTGAAGCCCGCTCGCTGGTAGATCCGGCGCGCGGGGGCCAGCAGCGACACCGTCCACAGCTCGATCGTCCGGTAACCCGCTGCCTTCGCGAACCGGACGCACTCGTCCACCAGCACCGTGCCGACACCCGCGCCCCGCGCGCTCGGTTCCACGTGCAGAAGCCGCAGCTTGGCGGTTGTCTCGTCCTGTCGCACGCAGAAGATCGCCCCGACGCGTTCGCCGTTCAGTTCGGCCACCCACGCGGCCTCGCGGTCGGGATCGTGGTTCGCCAGGTACTCCGCGACGATCTTGGCCACCAGGCCCTCGTACGTCGAGTCGAATCCGTGCTCCGACGCGTACAGCGCGCCGTTCCGTTCGATCACCCAGCCAAGATCCCCCGGCGCCGGGGGCCGGAGCCGCACGTCCGGGCGATCGGTCGGCCGGTCGATGCGGTGGCGGATCAGGTCCATGGCCTCGATCAACCGTGTCTGCTCGGTCTCCGACAGGTCGGACAGCAGGTCGCGGATCTGTCCGACCGACTTCGTGTCCAGCACGCGGAACGAGTCGTATCCCCGGTTGGTCAGGCGGATGACCTGGCGTCGCGCATCCGCACCCGACCGGCCGCGGCGGACCAGGCCGCTCTCCTCGAACCGGGCGAGCAGCCGGCTCAGGTAGCCGGCGTCCAGGTCGATCGTGCGGCGCAGCTCGGCCACCTCCGTCTCGTCGCGCTGCCCCAACTCGAACAACACTCTTGCTTCTGTCAAGGAAAACGGTGAGTTGTGGAGGTGCTCGTTGAGGACGCCGAGGAACTTCGTGTAGCTGCGGTTGAACGCTCTAACTGTGGCTACGTGCGAGGCGGGCACGTCTGTGGGCATGGAAGCCTCGTTTCCCGTGAAACAATTCGTTGACCGAAGCAAGTTTATGGCAACGAGTGGTGGAACGCCAGAGCCGCCGCGCCGTACAGGCCGGCCGCCGTGCCCAACTTGGCCGGCTCCACCCGCAGCCCACGCAGGTAGGACAGCCGGGCGTGCTCGGCGATCGTCTCGCGGACCGGGTCGAGCAGCAGCCCGCCGACCTGGGCCACCCCGCCACCGATCACCGCCAGGTCCAGGTCGCACACGGCCGCCGTGGCCACCACGCCCAGGGCCACCGCCCCGCCGGCGCGCCGGAACGCGCTCGCTGCCACGTCGTCCCCGGTCAGCGCGGCCTTCGCCAGCTCGCCGGCATCGGCGCCGACCCAGCCCCGCGCTCGTGCCCACCGCACGAGGCTCGGTCCGCTGGCCACCGTCTCCACGCAACCCCGGCCGCCACACGAACACGCCTCGCCGTCGGGCTCGGCGACCACGTGCCCGACATGACCGGCGTTGCCGGTACGCCCACCGAACGGCCGTCCGTCGAGCACCAGCCCGCCGCCGACCCCGGTCGACACCACCATGCCGAGCATCGCGTCGCTGCCCTGTCCGGCGCCCAGCCAGTGCTCGCCGAGCGCCATGCACAGCCCGTCACCCGCGAGCGCGACCGGCACGCCCAGCAGGTCACGCACCCCGTCCACCAGCGGAAAGTCCCGCCAGGCCGGGATGTTGATCGGGGCAACGGTGCCGGCCACCGCGTCCACCGGACCGGCACACGCGATGCCGACGGCCGACACCGAACCCGGGGCCAACTCCGCCACCACGGCGCACACGGCGTCGAACGGCGCGTCGACCGGCGTGGGCCGGGTGGCCTGACGCAGCAGCCGGCCGGTCCGGTCGACCAGCCCGCCGGCGATCTTCGTGCCGCCGATGTCCAGCGCGAGAACGGTCATGGCTCAGTGCCGATGGGTGTTGTCGGGCTGACCGGGGTCACCGGGATGCTCGTAGCCGTGGGCCAGCCGCACGGTCGCCGCCGCGTGCCGGTCCAACCAGGCGGTGAACGCCCGCCGCCGCGCGCCGGCCACCAGGTGGGCCTCGATCTCCGCGCGGCACTCGGCCAACGACCGCGTCCTGGCCGGCCGCACCTCCTCGACCACCAGTGTGTGCGAGCCCAGCGGGTCGACGATCGGCCCGACCACCGCGCCCGGCTCGGCCGCGAACACCGCGTCCTCCACCGCGCCGGCCCACTCCCCGCGCCGCAAAGTCCGAAGTGGACCCTCGGGTAGGTGCCGCACCACGCGCTGCTCCGCTGCCCGGAACCGCTCGGGGTTCGCCGTGTGGAACCGTTCGACGTCCACCTCGGGCACCCGCACGTTGGCCGTGACCGCCACGAAAACCCTGCGCGCCAACGGGTTCCTGGTCAGCACGTCGGCCGCAACGCTACCGAGTCCGAGCATGGCCGCCCGGTCCGGCGCCAACTCGACCAGCTCCGGCGCGTCATCGGAAGTGAGGCCCCGCGCGTCGGCCTCGACGCGAACCAACTGCTCGGCAACGAGCACCTGCACGACCCACCGCCGCAGCTGGCGCCCCTCGCTCGTGTGCGAACGCGGCAACGTGGATGCGACGGGACCGGTCCGCAGCGCATCCTCGCGGACGTCCACATCGGACACGTCAATGGGTGAGTCACCCACCCAGGCAACGGCAGTCATCGCACGACCTCCAGTGGCACGGCAGGCGAGTACAGCAGTCGCCCGGCGCCGGCGACGCGCACCAACGCCCACCAACGGCCGGCCGGTGCCCACGGCGGCGGTGTCACATCGAAGGCCAACTCCACCTCACCCAAGGCAGGCAACTCGACACCGAGCGACCGCGGCCCGGCGAACTCCCAGGTACCCCAAGGACTGACCAGCGCGGCCTCGATCGCAAGAGGCGCGCTGGCACCGGAAACCACCCGCAGCGTCAACTGCCCCTGCTCACCCGGCGCCAGGCGAACCGGCTCCGGATCGGCCGACAACCGAAGCAGATCCTCCGGCACGCGAGGCCCACCCACGGTCAGTAGCGCGACATCCTCGACCACCTGCAGCCAACTGGCCGGCACCCCGTCGCCAGCGGGCTCGACCCGTACCCGCACGGGATAACGCCCCGGCTCGGCATCGGAAGGAGCGGTCACCGTCAGCTCGGTGGTGAGGTGCCCGCCGGCAGGCAACCCGAACGGCAACTCCGCGGGCTCGGCCACCCACCCGTCGGGCAGTAGGGGCCGAACGAACCCGTGCAGGTCGGAGTCGGTGCACGAGGAGGCGACGGACACGGACACCGTGGTCCGCTCACCGGGATCGAGCGTGCCGACGGTCGGGTCGACATGCACGGCGAGCGGCAGTCCACCCAACGGCGCCGGTCCACGGTTGTGCAGCCAGTACTTCGCGTACAGCGGCTGGGCCGGCTCGGCCTCAGGTCCGAGCACTCCACCGTCCACAGTGGACCAGGCGGCCTCGGGTCGCGCCAGCACGGTGAGCGCGTCACAACCACCGACCGGCACCGACAACTCGGTCAACGCGGAGCCACGTTCCTCCAACAGGTTGGCCAGCGCCGGATCGACCAGTCGCACGACATCGGAGTGCAGCGTGGCGGTGACCGCCTCACCGGTGTGGGCAACCAGCCGCGCAGCCACCCCGACCCGAGGGTCTGCGACAACAGCGGACCCGGAGGTGAGCGGGTTGCCGGCCGCCTTGACCGCGGCCAACCGCACCCGATCAGCAGGCTCGGCACGCAACAAGGATCCGGTCGCGGGCAACCCGCGCGACCCACCGTCGGCGGTCACCACAGCGAGCGGCGGCCGGCTGAACTCCGCGCTCGCGGCATCGATCCCCGCCTGCCGCCAGTCCCCGTCCCCAGCGGCGACCGCGTACTGGAACGAGTGGGTCCAGTGCTGCAACTGGAAGTTCGACCCGTCCGGCACCGTGCGCCGCGGCGGATCGATCCACACCCCGGAAGGCCAGCCGGTGCAGGACCGCAACAGCGACCCGTGCAACGTCCCGCCGGAATCGACGGCGAACCCGGGCATGCCCCGGTTGAGTAGAGCGACACTGCGCCCGGCGAACCCGTCCTGCCCCGCTTCGCCCGCGCCGACCTCGACCACGTGGTCGACCAGATCGTCCACAATGGACTGAACAAGCTCGGGCAGCACGTCCCGCCCGCCCGACACGACCAACACCCCGAGCGCGCGGGCGTCCCGCAGATCGGCGCTGGGTTGCCAGACCTCGCCGAGCGATCTCCGGCGCCACCCAGAAAATCCCGTCACCCTCGACTCCGGCCCGCTCGAGGACCTCGGCGGTGAAGCTGTTGACAGCGGCATCCCCGAGGGTGATCCGAACATCGGGCAGGTTCGAGTCGACGCCGAGATCGCCGTACCGCGCCCCGGCGGCGGAACTGACGGTGGAGGTCACCCCGGACCGGGCAAGCGCGACGGCAAGCTCCCGGGCCAGGGGCGCTGCCTCGGCCTCGGTGGGCACGATGATCTCCGCGACCCCGATGGGCCGCAGCACCCCGTCCCCGAGCCGCAACGAAGCGGCGGCGGACAACCCGAACCAGGTGTGGGCCGGGTTGTCGAGCGTCCAGGGATGCGCGGCGGAGTCCACGTCGATGAGCCCGAACCCGCGTCCCACCACGGCATTGCCGACCTCACTGACCGGCAGGGCCCCCGGCACCTGACAGGGCCACCGCACGCGAAGCAGCTGGTCAGCCCCGTCGAACTCGTCGACCGTGGTGACACAGTCGACGCGGTCGACCCGGTCGACAACGTGATCGTCTGGGTGTACCGGACGGGCCCGACCGCCCCGGTGATCGTCAGCCGCTCGCCGAGCGGGCTGCGTCACGAACGACCGCTGCGGTGCCGGCCGACGACGTGACAACGGGTCCCTTGGGCAGGAGGTGCCAGGGCCCTTCACCGAAGGTCGGGTGCTGCGGGTACTCCTCGTAGACAGCAAGCTCGTTGCCAACGGACCCACCGGTGATCAGCTCCTCACCGGTGACGAGCCGAACAGCACTGGACACCCCACCACCACGCGCCGGATCAACGGTGACCCGGTAGTGCGTGCTGGTAGCGGTGTCACCGTCGTCGACGATCCACCCCTGGTCCTGATCGGAGGGCGCAACCCGGTAACCGCGCCAACCGAGCGGCGGCAGGTCGGTGGCAAGGAAGCTGACGGTGTACCCGCCGGCCTCGACGAGCGCGGGCAGCACCGCCCCGGAGTCATCGGTGACGATGACCCCAGACGCGATCGGCTCGGACAGCCGCACGATGACAACGTCGGAACGGGCGTGGTTGAGCGGGTTCCACACGATCACCGGAACACCAGCGGCGGCGGGCGTGGCAACAAGCCCGGACAACACGGCAAGCGCCCGATCACGCACCCCGACAGCGAGATCGTGTGCGTCCCGCCAACTGGTGACCAGGTCGAGGTAGACTTGGTCGGACTCGGACCCGGTGATGGCGTCGTGGTGCGCACCGTAGGCGAGCTGCACCCAGGCCTTGGCCAGCGCGGCATCGGGATAGTCGGCCCCACCGAGCACGGTGGCGAA
>CAWGTM010000007.1:0-395184 GCA_963825445.1 uncultured Actinomycetota bacterium | reverse complement strand
TCCACATGGACCCTGTATTTGAGGTCCGCCAGTTTCGCCTGGAGCGTCTCCAGCGAAGGCTGGTCGGCGAGGCGGATTATAGGCGCGCGGCACAATGCCTTGCCCGATCAGCACCGCCAGCCAGCTGTCGCGCGAGAACAGGCCATACCGATAATCGGGCGCGGCGGCGCTTGCTTCGAACAGGGCGATCTTGTGCGCGAGGCTGTCGGGCAACGCCATGTGGCGGACATGGTCCCACAGCGGTTCGCCTTCGCGCCGGTTGGCGCATTAATGGAGCACCAGGAAATCGCGCGTCGCGTCGTAATGCACCTCGAACAGGCGGTTGAACTCGCGCAGCGAGCCGGGGATCGATCCCGCTGCGCCGCGTCGGCATCAGGTCGGCAGATCGGTCACCGCCGCCTGGATCAGGAAGATGCTGGTCGATTCCAGCGGCTCGAGGAAACCGCCGGCCAGCCCGATGCGCGACGACATTGCCTGCCCAGGCGCTTGCGCGCGGCGCCCGGCCTGGAAGCGCAGCAGCCGCGGCTCGGCCGAGCGCTGCGCCGTCGAGCGCGCCGAGCAGGGTCTCGCGCGCCGCCTCCTCGCTGCATGAATCCGCTGGAAAAGACATAGCCGTTGCCGGTGCGATGCTGGAGCGGGATGCGCCACGTCCAGCCGGCCGTGCTGCGCGGTCGCGCGGGTATAGGGCAGAGCGGCTCGGTCCGCGCGCATGGCACCGCGAGCGCGCGGTCGCACGGCAGCCATTCGCTCCAATCCTGCCAAGGCACTCCCATCGTCCGGCCGAGCAGCAGCGAGCGGAAGCCCGAGCAATCGATGAACAGATCGCCTGCGACGTCGCGCCCGATTGTCAGCGTCAGCGCCGCGACATGGCCGCTCGCGGGATCGCGGCCGACTTCGACGATCCGGCCCTCGATCCGCGTCGACGCCCCGCGCCGTCGCCCAGTCGCGCAGGAAATTGGCGTAGAGCCCGGCGTCGAAATGATAGGCGTAGGCATAGGTCGATCGGATCGACTTGCGGTCCTCGTCGGGAAATTCGAAGCGCGTTGCGGCGGCGGCTGCGACCGCGATAGCGAATAGTCCTGCGAGCGGCCGACGTCTTGCCCGCCAGCAGCGCGCGCAGCCAGTGATGCTGGAAATCGACGCCCGCCCAGGGCTCGCCGAACGGGCCGAAGGGGTGGATGTAGCGCTCGCCCGGCCGGTCCCAGCCGACGAACTCGATCCCGAGCTTGAAGGTCGCCTGGGTGTCGCGCATGAACTCGGCCTCGTTGATGCCGAGCATGTCGTTGAACGTCTTGATGTGCGGCAGCGTCGCTTCGCCGACGCCGACCGTGCCGATCTCGTCGCGACTCGATCAGCGTGATGTCGTAGTCGGCCGGCGCCAGCAGCCGGACGAGCCCGGCGGCCGCCATCCAGCCGGCGGTGCCGCCGCCGACGATGACGATCCGCAAGGGCCTGCCGTCCGTCATTCATGGCGCGTTCCCCAAAATCGGCGTCGTCGCGGCTGGCCATGACGACGGCCAGCGTCCTAGTGGGAGGATCAGAATTTGGCCCGAACGCCGAACTGATAGCGGCGGTCGACCCGGCTCCAAGCGGAGTCACGAAAGACCGCTTGGCGCCCGGGGTCTCGCGGCGAGTCCCCGAAAATCTGCTGCTGATATACTGTCTTCGTGTTGAGCAGGTTCGACGCTTCGACCGACAATTCGAGATATCGGTTGAGCGAGAACCGTAACGAACCGTCGAGGAAGCCCGCCGCCTTCTGGAATACCGGCAGACCGATGCAGCAATCGAGATTCTGCGTCAGGTAGCGCGAGCGCCAATTATAGGCGACGCGGAGCGCCGACCGGGCCCTTTTCGTATAGGCCGACCGACGTTGAACGTATGGGTCGAGATACCCGCGAGGCGGTGCGAATCGAGTACGTTGCCGGTCCCGCCACGAGGCCTGCTGACCCGCGCCGAACGCGCCCACGTCGCCGCTCGAGGAGCGCAGTGATCAGGTTCGAATTGTTGATCCCCGACTGATGGACGTAGGTATAGTTGGCCTGGGTACCCAGTCCGCTCAACAGGCCCGGCAGGAAGTCGAAGAAGGTCTGGTAGCCCGCTTCGAAGCCGTCAGCTTGCCGCCGCCATTCTCGTTCTGTGGTCCGCGGATCTGCACGGTCTGGGTCGAGCTGCCATTGGCGACATCGCGGTGAATTGACCGTAAGCGATGCTGTCGGTCGAGCTTCTTGTAGAAGGCGTTGAGCGTGAACGAGCTGTTGCGGCCCATGTAACGTTCGAACGACAGGTCGAACTGGTCCGCCCTGCACCGGCCGCAGCGCGGCATTGCCCGAATTGGCCAGGAACACGAAATTATAGCCCGTTACGTTGGCCGCAGTGTGAGGAGCGTTGGGAGAATTATAGACGACATAGGGTGAATCCGGCGGTGGTGTTGATGACGGGCGCATTGATCGCGAGCGTAGTTGCGCAACAGGCCGATCTCCGGCCGCGACAGGGCGCGAGAATATGCGAAGCGGACGAAATCCTTTTCATCCAGTCCGAAGCGGACGTTGAAGCTGGGCAGCCAATCGGATGCGACGACTTGTAGCTGTTGGGCGTGGTCGCGCCGTTTGCGAACGCGATGATCGCCGGCGTCAGATAGCAGCGTACGGATTGACGACGTTGCCCCCGATAGTGGCGTGTTGCAGGCCGGAAGCCTGTTGAACGTGGTGGCGGCGGGAAAGGCCACGCTGCCGTCGCTCGTCTCCTTGGTCCGCACGACAGCGCGACGCCGATATTGCCGATGACGTTGATGCCGACAAGTCGTCTTGTCCTCGCCGCCGAAGCGCAGCATGGCGTAAGCGGCCTCCGTCCGTTCCTCGACATGCAGGACTTCGCCCGGGGTGAAGCAATCATCGACCGTTGCCTCGGCCCGGTCGCAGATCGCGGTATAGCCGGCGGGAGCGGCGAATTGGTCGTGGCCCCGCTCAACCCCTTGATCAGGCCGTCGAAATTTTTGAGCGTCGCCCGGTTGAGATAGACCAGCCCGCCATTGTCGTAGACCTTGCCGTTGTAGAAATTGCCGAGATCGTTGGATTCCCAGATGCCGGCGCCATAGCCCAGGAACGGGGGATGGCCGGCATTGCCGCGCAATTGCCCGTATCGGTCGGGTAGGCCCCGCCGCTGGTATTGTCGGCGTTGAAGCCCGGGCCATTGCAGTTCCATGGCGCCGCGATCGGCGTCCAGTTGAAGGTTGAGTAACGCACCGTCTGCTCACGATCGGCATAGCGGACGCCGACCTTGAGCGAATTCAGCCAGCCGCCCTTGTCGAGTTCATATTCGGCGTCGCCGCGGAATGCGGTTTCCTTGGCATCATTGTCTTCGACATGGCCCTGGATGAAGGGGATCCAGTAATTGTGCGGATTGGCGAGCCCGCCGGCTGCATAATTGACGTTCGAGCCGGGCAGCAGCTTCACCTCGGGCGTGCCGTCGCCGTTCACGCTATATTGCGCGTTGGCCATCGATCCGGCGGTAACGATGATGTCGTTATTATAGGTCGACGCATCGATATGCTGGACGTCAAAGCTCGTGTGGAGCCGATCGGTCACATCCCATTTGAGGTTGCCCGAAAGATCGCGCGTGCCTTCGCGATGCGCGAAGTTACGCGCCTCGTCCTGGATGTAGATGCCGTCGCGCGGATTGTCACCACACACGCCGTTGCCGCAATAATTGACGAACGGCACGCCGGGCACGGCGGAGCCTGCGTTGATCGCCGCCTGGACGCTTTCGTAGGTGCCGCTGAAACTGCCATGACCTTGCGTGATGATGCCGGATTCCAGCATGCCATCTGCGCCGAAGGTGAATGCCGGCGTGCCCGTCGCCGGGCCGAGGACCGTTCCGGTGCGCGGATTGAAGGCGGGTGTCCCGAAATAATTGCCGTCGAGGATGACATGGCTCGCGCGCTCGAACCATCCATTGCGATAGCGTGAATTGAGATACTGGACAGTCGCCCGCACGGAGCCGTCGGGGCTCTCATATTGGGCAGCCGCCGCAATGCCGCGGCGCTTGCGGTCATAGTCGACCTGGGAATAGCGGATGCCGTCGGGAATATAGGCCCATCCGGTTCCGCCGAAGGGATTGGCGGTGCAGGCGATGGTGCCGTCGCTGCCGATGTTGGCCGCCGCCGCCGAACCGAAGCCGGCGGTGCAATAAGTATCGATCTTGTCCATGATCACGCTTTCCGTGCGCGTGACGACATGGGATTGCGCATAATCGCCGAGGAGGCCGAACCGCCCGATCGGGGTTTCCCAACTGCCGCTGACCAGGCCTGAAAATTCGGGCGTCCAGCGGTGGGAGTTGTCGCCGTAATTATATTTGAGGTTGCCGGTAACGAGCAGGCTGCGTGCCGATGACCGTGCCGAGCAGCGTGACCGCGGCGTCCGGGGCGAGCACGGGAACCGACCACCGGGTGGCGCCGAGCAGCGCGCCGAGCCGACGTCGGGACGTGACGAGTACCCGGCAGCTGGCGGTGCCCGGCAGCAGCGGCCGCACCTGCTCCTCGGCCGCCACGTCGTCGAGCACGATGAGCACGCGCCGCCCGGCGAGCGCGCTGCGGTACATGGCCACCCGCTCGTCCACGTCGTCCGGCAGCGCCTGGTCGGCGAGTTCGCCGGGCCCGGCGGACAGGGTGCGCAGCAGCCGGCCGAGCACGGCGTGCGGGTCGGCCGGGGCGTCGTGGGTGCCACGCAGGTCGGCGTAGAGCTGGCCGTCCGGGAAGGCCTTGTCGAGCCGCCGCGCCACGGCCAGCGCCACGGACGTCTTGCCGACCCCACCGGGCCCGACGAGCACCCGGACCTGCGCGGCCGAGTCGTCGTCGCTGCCCAGCTCGGCGCAGATCTCGTGGATCAGCTCGTCGCGCCCGGTGAGAGCGGGAGTGGCGGTCGGCAACTGACGCGGCGCGGCAGCCAAGGGGGCCTGGGCCGCCGGTTCGCCCCGCAGGATCCGCTGTTCCAGGTCGCGCAGCGCCGGACCGGGCTCGACACCCAGGTCGTCGGCGAAGTGCCGGTACAGCTGCCGGTACGCGGCGAGCGCCTCGGCGCGGCGGCCGGTGTCGGCGAGCGCGGCCATCCGGATCTCGTGGAGGCGCTCGCGGTACGGGTGCTCGATCAGCAGCGTGTCCAGGTCGCGCAGCACGTCGTCGAAGCGGCCGAGCGCGAGCTGCGCGTCGATGCGGGCCTCGGCCGCCGCCACCCGCTCCTCGTGCAGCAGCTGGCGGGTGGTGGAGGCGAGGTCGTCGGTCACGTCGGACAGCGCCGGTCCCCGCCACAGGGCCAGCGCCTCGGCGAACAGGTCGGCCGCCCGCTCGTGGTTGCCGGACGAGCCGGCCAGCCGTCCGCGCTCGGTCAGCTCGCGGAACTCCAGCAGGTCCAGGCGGTGGGTACCGAGCCGCAGCACGTACCCCTCGGGCCGCGTGACGATCAGATCAGCCAGATCGGCCAGATCAGCCAGATCGGCCAGGTCGCCGTCGCTCGGCCGCAGCCGCCGTCGCACGTTGCTGATCATGTTGTGCAGCTGGGCGCGGGCCGTGTTGGGCGGGTCCGGCCAGAGCGCGTCGAGGAGCCGGTCGACCGTGGTCAGCCGGCCGGCGTTGAGCAGGAGCGTGGCCAACACGAACCGCTCACGGCCGCTCCCGACCGTCACCGTCTGCCCGTCGCGTCGGACCACGACCGGGCCGAGCACACCGAACTCCACGCCGGGGAGTCTGTCAGAACCCGGCTAACCTGCGGCGTTCAACTCGGCCAGTTCTTCCTGGGACAGCTGAACATGAACAGCCTTCGCGGAATCGCGGATTGTTTCCGGCCGCGACGAACCGGGGATCGGGATGACCACCGGCGCCTTGGCCAGCATCCAGGCCAGGCACACCTGTTGCGGGCTGATCCCGTGGCGGGCCGCCACCTCGGCGAACCGCGATCCCAGCTCCCCGGCCTTCGCGATGCCGCCGAGCGGACTCCACGGCAGGAACGCGATGCCCAGCTCGGCACACAGCTCCAGCTCCGGCTCGCTCGACCGGTAGGTGGGGGAGAACTCGTTCTGCACGGACGCCAGCCGGCCGCCGAGGATGTCGTTCGCCAGCCGGATCTGGTCGGGGTTCGCGTTGGAGATGCCGGCTTGGCGGATCTTGCCGGCGTCGAGCAGGTCGCGCAGCGCGCCGATCGAGTCGGCGTAGTCGACCGTCGGGTCGGGCCGGTGGAGCTGGTAGAGGCCGATGGCCTCCACGCCGAGCCGTTTGAGCGAGGCGTCGCAGGCCTTCTTCAGGTACGCGGGCGAGCCGTCGATGCCCCACGAGCCGTCGGCCGGCCGGGTGTGGCCGCCCTTCGTGGCGATCAGCACGGCCGAGGTGTCGCCGCCGAAGCTCGCGACCGCGCCGGCGATCAGCGACTCGTTGTGGCCGGGGTCGCTGGCGTCGATGTGGTACGCGTCCGCCGTGTCGATGAGCGTGACACCGGCCTCCAGCGCCGCGTGGATCGTGGCGACCGAGCGCTGCTCGTCGGGGCGGCCCTCGAGGGACATCGGCATGCCGCCGAGCCCGATGGCGCTGACCTCCGTGTCGCCGATGCGGCGGTTCTGCATGGGACCTCCCTTTCGTTGCTCCCCAATCTCCCAGCTCCCGATTAAGCTGTCCAACAGAAGATCCCGATCGGGTTAAGCAGCGAAGGCGATTAATCGTGGAGTTGCGGCAGCTCAGGTACTTCATCGCGGTCGCCGAGGAGAGGCACTTCACCCGGGCGGCCAAGCAGTTGCACGTGGCGCAGTCCGGGCTCTCGGCGTCGGTCCGGTCGCTCGAGCGGGAGCTGGGCGCCGCGCTGTTCGTACGCAACACCAGGCAGGTGCAGCTCACGGCTGCCGGCATGGCGTTACTGACCGAGGCGCGGCGCACGGTGGCGGCGGCCGACTCGGCACGCGACGCGGTGGCCGCCGTGCAGGGGTTGTTGCAGGGCAGCATCGCGGTCGGGACGCTGCAGTGCCTGCACGCGGTGAACCTGCCGAGCGTGCTCGCCGCGTTCCTGGAGACCTATCCGGCCCTGGAGATCGGGCTGCGCCACGGCGGGTCCTCGGAGCTGACCGAGCAGGTGGCACACGGCGTCCTGGATCTCGCGTTCGTGTCGCGGCCCCGGCGCTGTCCCGAGCAGGTGGTGATCATGCCGCTGGTGAGTGAGCCGCTGGTGCTGGCCTGTGGGCCGGACCATCCTCTCGCGACGCGTTCCACGGTCGCCGTGACCGACCTGCGGGCGGAACGGTTCGTGGACTTCCAGCGCGACTGGGGGACCAGGGACGTCGTCGACGCCCTGCTGGCCGCGGCGGGCGTGGAGCGGCGGGTGGCCCTGGAGGTCAACGACGTGCACTCGCTGCTCGACCTCATCGCGTGCGGACTGGGGGTGGCGCTGGTGCCGCGGTCGTTCTCCGTGAAGACCGACCGGGTGCGGTTCGTGGCCCTCGACGACCCGGCGGCCCGCTGGGAGACGGTGACCGTGAGCGCCGACCCGGCGAGCGCCGCGGCGGCCGCACTGCTGAACGAGATCCGCCGCTTGACCTCCAGTTAGGTCGAGGTTGCAGGCTGGGCACGTCGGAGTGTCGATGCGAAGGGCCCTGCCTTGATCGTTGCGTGTGGTGCGAGCGGGAACATCGGTCGGCCGTTGGTCGCCACCCTGGTGGCCGGCGGTCACGACGTCCGGGTCGTGGCGCGTGATCAGGGCAGGGCCCGGGACCTGGTGCCGGCCCCGGTGGTGGGCCCGTCGGTGTCGCCCGCCGACGCGACCGGGCTCTTCCTCCTGGACGGCGAGGCGCTTCCCGACGCCGACTGGCTCGCCGACGCGCGGCACGTCCGGCGGGCGGTGCTGGTGACCTCGCTCGTCGGCCGCATGTACCCGGACTCCGTGCCGGGCAAGGAGATCCGCCGCGTGGAGGAGCTGGTCCGCGCGCACGTTCCCGCGGTGACAGTCCTGCAGCCGTGGGAGTTCTTCTCGAACACGCTGTCCTGGGCGCCGGCCATCCGGGCGAACGGCCTGGTGACCGGTCCGCTGCTGGGCAACCCGTCGCCGGCCATCGACGCGGCCGACATCGCGGCCGTGGCGGCACGGGTGCTGACCGAGGACGGCCACGCCGGCCGCGAGTACCCGCTGACCGGCCCGGCGGAGCTGACCGTTCGCGACAAGATCGACGCCCTGGCCGGCGCGCTCGGCCGCCACCTGAGCTATGTGGTCCGCCCGGACGACCCGCCGGCCGGCGACGAGGTGTTGGCCGCCGTCCGCAAGGCGGGCGTGAGCGGCCTGGACAGCCCCGGGGTGGCGGACACCGTCGAGTCGATCACCGGCCGGCCCGCGCGCTCGTTCGCCGCGTGGGCCAGGGACAACGTGGCGGAGTTCAGCCGCGGTCCGCTGCCACGTGGTCGGGCGACCACAGCGTGACCGGTCGGGCGGGACGTTCCGGTCGTGCTGCTCGGCGACTTCAACGCGACCCCCGGCTCGGCCAGCATCCGATTCCTGACCGGTGCTCAGTCACTGCAGGGGACCAGCGTGCGCTACGAGGACGCCTGGGCGGCGGCACACCCTGACGAGCCGGGACACACGTTCACGCCACGCAACCCGCTCGTCCGGGCAGGTCAGATGCCACTCGAACGAGGCAGGCGCATCGACTACATCCTGATCCGCAGCGGGCCACACGGGCCTTTGCTGGACGTCGCCGACTGCCGCCTGGTCTTCACCGAACCGGTCGACGGCGTCTGGGCGAGCGACCACTTCGGCGTACTCGCGCAGCTCCGACCACCCTCCCACCCTCCCGGGCGATGGGCCGAGCAACCCGTCGGCGAACGTCCTCGGCAGTGACGGTCAATCCGTGTGTGCGTTGTCGGTGGCCTCTCGGCCGGACAGCCGCTCCACGCCCAGCAGCAACGCCGAGTGGTCGAGCGCGCCGTCGCCCTGGGCGCGTAGCGCGGCCATCAACTGCGCCACCACCGCGCCGAGCGGCACCGCCACCCCCGCCTGCCGCGCCGCCTCGAGCGCGATGCCCAGGTCCTTGTGGTGCAGGTCGACCCGGAAGCCGGGCTCGAACTCGTGGCGCAGCATGGCGTCGGACTTGCGGTCGAGCACCGTGCTGCCGGCCAGGCCGCCGGAGAGCACCTCGACCGCCGCCTTCAGATCGACCCCGTGCGCGTCGACGAACGTGAGTGCCTCGGCCACCAGTTGGATGGTGCCGGCCACGATCAACTGGTTGGCGGCCTTCACCGTCTGCCCGGCGCCGGCCGGTCCCACGTGGACGATCGTCTTGCCCATGGCCCGCAGCACCGGCAGCGCCGCGTCGAAGTCGTCGGCCCGGCCACCCACCATGATCGACAGCGAGCCGTCGACCGCGCCCTGCTCGCCACCGCTCACCGGCGCGTCGAGGCTGCGTTCGTGGCGGTCGGCGATCGCGCGGGCGGTGGCGGGGGAGACGGTGCTCATGTCGATGATCAAGGCGTTGGTATCGGCGGGGACTTCTCCCAGCACCACGGCCTCGACGTCCGGCGAGTCGGGCAGCATGGTGATCACCACGTCGGCGTCGCGGACGGCCTCGGCCACCGACCCGGCCGCGCGTCCACCCACCTCCGCGAGTCTCTCGGCCTTGGCGCTGCTCCGGTTGTAGCCGCTGACCTCGTGGCCGTCCCGTACCAGGTTGACGGCCATGGGCAGGCCCATGATCCCGAGCCCGATGAACCCGATTCGCATGTGCCGACGCTAGCCCACCCCGAGGCCACCCGGCACGGTCAACTCCTGGCCGGTGAACTCGCCGGTGAGCAGGGGCATGGCCGCGGCGATCCCCGCCTGCACCGAGGGATCCCGCAGGGACGCCTGGTGCGCCTCCTTGCTGTCCCACACCTCGTTCACCCAGATCAGGTCCGGCTCGGACTCGGACACCCCGACCGCGTAGACGTGGCAGCCGAGGGGGCGCAGCGCCTCGGGGTCGGTGAGCAGGAGCGCCACGACCTCGTCCCGTTTGCCGGGGTGGGTCCGCATGGTCGCGAGGTAGCCGTATTTGGTCACGCGGTCATCCTGGCGCGCCGGTCGGGCGGCGGCTTGGAGAAACCCGTCACGTGGCAATCTCACGTTCCGTGGAGCCGGCGCGTCTACCTTCCGTGAGACCGTTCGAGGAGATCGTCAGCGAGTACGGCCCGATGGTGTTGCGTGTCTGCCGGGCGGTGCTCGGCCCGACCGACGCCGAGGACGCGTGGTCGGAGACGTTTCTCGCCGCACTGCGCGCATATCCCGACCTGCCGGCCGACGCCAACGTCGAGGCGTGGCTGGTGACCGTCGCACACCGCAAGGCCATCGACGTGCGTCGCGGCGACGCGCGCCGTGCGGTGGTCGTCGCGGAGGTGCCCGAGCGACCGGCCGCGCCGCACGAATGGCACGGCGAGCTGTGGACGGCGCTGAGTGAGCTGCCGTACAAGCAGCGGCTGGCCGTGGCCTACCACCACCTGGCGGGCCTGCCGTACCGGGAGATCGCGGACATCACCGGCGGCACGGTCGACGCGGCCCGGCGCGCGGCGGCGGACGGGATCAAGCGACTGCGCACCACCTATCCGAGGGAAGAGCTATGAACGACAAGATCGACGCGCTGCGAGCCGCGCTGCCCCTCGCCGACGAGGAAACCACCGCCAGACTCCGGGCCAGGTTGGCCTCCGACGCCGAGCGTGCCGGGCTGCTCGACATCGCCTACCGGACCGTCGACACCCCGATCGGCTCGCTGCTGCTGGCCGCGACGCCCCTCGGTCTGGTGCGGGTGGTCTTCGAGAACGTCGGCCACGACGCCGAGCTGACCGCGCTCGCCGCGACCGTCAGCCCACGCATCCTGCACGCGCCGGCCCGGCTCGACGACGTCAGCCGTCAGCTCGACGAGTACTTCGCCGGCCGGCGGACGGCCTTCGAGGTGCCGGTGGACCTGCGCCTGGCGTCCGGTTTCCGGCGTGCCGTGCTGGACCACCTGCGGGTGATCGACTACGGCCGCACGGAGTCCTACGCGGAGGTCGCGGCCGCCGCGGGCAGCCCTCGCGCGGTCCGCGCGGTGGGCACGGCCTGCGCGATGAACCCGGTGCCCGTGGTGGTCCCGTGTCACCGGGTGGTCCGCTCCGACGGATCGTTCGGCGGCTACGCGGGCGGCCCGGACGCCAAGCGCACCCTGCTGACGTTGGAGGCGGCGTGACTCGGCTACCCGACATCGACTGGGCGTCGGTGACCGACGAGGTGAACGCCCACGGCTGCGCTCTGTTGCCCCGATTGCTGAGCGACCGGGAGTGCGCGTCGATCGCTTCGTTGTACGATTCGCCGTCCCGGTTTCGCGCGACGATCTCCATGGCGCGGCACCGGTTCGGGCAGGGCGAGTACCGGTACTTCGCGTCGCCGTTCCCTTCGCCGGTCGCCGCGCTGCGGACCGCGCTGTACCCGCATCTGCTGCCGATCGCGCGGGACTGGGCGGACAAGCTCGGCCGCGACGACCGCTGGCCGGACACCCTGGCCGAGTGGCTGGCGGAATGCCACGCGGCCGGCCAGACCCGCCCGACGCCGATCCTGTTGCGCTACACCGAGGGCGACTGGAACGCCCTGCACCGGGATTTGTACGGAGACAAGGTTTTCCCGCTGCAGGTGGTGATCAACCTGAACGAGCCGGGCGGCGACCACACGGGTGGCGAGTTCCTCATGGTGGAGCAGCGGCCGCGCGCACAGTCACGGGGCACGTCGGTGCTGATCCCACGCGGTCACGGTCTGGTGTTCACCACCCGCGACCGCCCGGTGCGCTCGGCCCGCGGCTGGTCGGCGGCGCCCATGCGGCACGGGGTGTCGATCATCCGCTCCGGCCGCCGCCATACCCTGGGCCTGGTCTTCCACGACGCCGCCTGACCGTCAGGCCAGGAGGAGGGTTTTGCCGATGGCGGTGCGGGATTCCAGGGCCCGGTGGGCGTCGGCCGCCTGTGCCAGGGGGTAGGTCTGACCGATGACCGGGTGGATACGGCCCATCGCGGCTTCTGCCAGGGCGAGGGCCACCACCCGGCGCATCTCGCCGCCGTGGAGCTGCACCCGGTCGATGCCGAACACCCTGATGCGGCGGCTCGCCGCCTCGGTCGAGTCGATGGCCGTGAACGCGCTGCTCGCCGCTCCGTGGGCCGAGAACCGGCCGCCGGGTGCGGTCAGGTCGAACGCGGCCGCGCCGATCGCGCCGCCCACGCCGTCGAACACCACGTCGACGCCCGCGCCGGCCGTCGCCTCGCGGACCTGGGCCGGCCAGTCCGGGTCGGTGTAGGAGACGACGGCCGTCGCGCCCTGTTGGACGGCCGCATCGAGCTTGCGTTGGCAGCCGGCGGCGGCGATCACCGTGGCACCCTTGGCGACCGCCTGTTGCACGAGCAGCAGCCCCAACGCCCCGCCGGCGCCCGTCACCAGCACGCGCTGCCCGGCGCGGACCGGCACGACCTCCATGAGCCGCGCGGCCGTCCGTCCGTCGTGCAGCAGCGCGGCCGCGTCCGCCACACCCAGACCGCCGGGCACCGGGACCATGGCAGTCACGTCCACCGCCACCCGCTGGGCGTAGCCGCCGGTCACGTCCGCCACGACCGTCCGGCCGATCCAGCCCTGCGGCACGTCCGGACCCACCGATCGCACTCGGCCGGCCACCCCGGCACCCGGCACGTACGGCGGCTTCGTCGGGAACGGGCCCCGTCCCTGGCGCACCGCGACGTCCAGCATCAGCACCGGCGCCACGGCCACGTCGATCACCACCTGTCCCGGTCCGGGCACCGGATCCAGTGCCTCATGTGCGACGAGCACATCCGGGTCCCCGAACCGCTCAACCAGGATCTCCAACATGGGGCCAGTCTCCGACCTCCAGTAATGTCGAGGTCAAATCTCGTTACGGCGTGAGGGAGTTCGATGGTCAGGGCAGCTGTGCTGATGCGACAGGGTGGACCCCTCGAGATCCGGGAGGTGACCCTCGCCGATCCCGGTCCCGGTCAGGTGCGCGTGCGGGTGGCGGCCGCCGGGGTGTGCCATTCTGATCTGTCGCTCGCCAACGGCACGCTCACCCAGGAGGTGCCGGCCGTGCTCGGCCACGAGGGCGCGGGCGAGGTGATCGCCGTCGGACCCGACGTCGACCGTGTTTCCGTGGGCGATCGGGTGGTGCTCAACTGGGCGCCCGCGTGCCGGGAGTGCTGGTTCTGTGAGAACGGCGAGCCCTACCTGTGCGTGCACGCCGAGGAACGGGCACGCGAGCCCTACGGCACGCTCGACGACGGCACGCCCATCTACCCCGGGCTCGGCACGGGTGCGTTCGCCGAGGAGACGGTCGTGTCCCAGGGCGCGGTGGTGCGGCTGCCCGACGACATCCCGCTCGACCAGGCGGCCGTGCTCGGTTGCGCCGTGCTCACGGGTGCGGGCGCAGTGCTGAACACCGCTAGCGTCCGGGCCGGTCAGTCGGTGGTGGTCGTGGGGCTCGGCGGCGTGGGGCTCTCGGCGTTGCAGGCGGCGAAGGCGGCCGGGGCCGGGCCGATCATCGGCATCGACACGGCCGAGGAGAAGGCTTCTCTCGCGCTCACCCACGGCGCTACGGACTTCGTTCCGTCCGGTGACACGGCCGCTCGGGCGGTTCGCAAACTCACCGGTGGTCGGGGCGCCGACCATGCTTTCGACTGTGTGGGCATCCCCGCCACCGTGCGGATGTCGTGGTCGGCCACTCGGCGCGGTGGTGAGGTGACGGTGGTCGGCATCGGTGGGAAGTCGAAGCTCGTGGAGTTCAACACGCTGGAGTTGTACTGGTTCGCTCGGACGTTGCGGGGGTGTGTCTACGGGTCGAGCGATCCGGACGTCGACGTGCCCCGTCTGGTCGACCTGGTCCGCGACGGTCGACTCGACCTGGCGGCGCTCACTACCGGCAGCATCGGCCTGGACGGCGTGAACGACGCGTTCGACACTCTCGGTCAGGGAGGTCGGACGATCGTTCGGTTCGAGTGACGGTGCTTCGGTGGTTGGGTGCTGTCGGGGGTGTTGCGGGGACGATCGCGGCCCACTTCGGTTCGTGGGCGTGGGGTTGGGATGCTCGGGGCAGCGTCTCGCCAGAGACCGGGCGTGGTGTGCGTGGGCGTGGCGAGTCACTGCAACGATTGAATAGCTGAGCGGCTACGGGGTTGCGGTGAGCGAGTGCCAGTCCCAGCGTGTTCTCACCTACCAGCGGGGCAGGTTGGTGGTTTCACCCTGTGTGTTTTTTTACTCGTGTTATCTCACGGTGTGAAGGTGGTTTCTTCGCGGAACCTGCTCAGAATCAATCCACCGAGGCGGAATGAATTCCGGAATCCCCACCGCGCTCATCCGCACTTCCCACTCGGAATGGTGAATGATCCGGTGGTGTCTTCGGCAGAGGAGCACCATGTTCGCGAGGTCGGTGGCGCCGCCGTCGAGCCAGTGGCGAATGTGATGCGCATCCGCCCACCGCGCCGGACGATCGCAGTTCGGGAACGCACACCCACCATCCCGAGCGTTCAACGCTGCCCGCTGGGCGGGGGTGACCAGGCGGTGGGTGCGGCCCACATCCAACGGGACCGACGCACCGCTCATCACCATCGGCATGATCCCCGGCATCGCAGGCGAGCCGCCGCGCCGCCGCCGCACCGAGCAGCGCGCCGCCTTCGAGGGTCGCGGTGCCCACACCCTTACGCAGGACCTCCAGGTCCACGGTCGCGTTCAGGTGCGGCTTCACCCCACCCCGCACCGGCATCTTGTCGCTGGTCAGTGCGTGGTGGACCACGTCGCAGAACGCGTCCCCCAGCCGCTGGGTCGGGTGCCGCTCATCCTCCGGGCCACCGGGCTTCGCCAGCGCACCCAGCATCGAGTCCAGCTCCTCGGCCGACTCCGGGTCGATGATGCCGGTGAAGTGCATCCACCCCGCCTCGTCCCGCCGGTACCGGAACACGTTCTTCGGCGCCGCCAACACCTCCGCAGGCTGATCACCATCCGGGTCGATGCGCGCCAGCAGGGTTTCGCCGTGCTTGGCCAGCACATGGGCGGGGCCGGTTCGAGCCATCGCCACCAGATGCTTCTCCACCACCTCGACGGTGTCACCCGGAGCCCAGTCCGGGATCTTCTTCACCGTCCGCACAACCGCATCCACCTGCTCAGCATCCAGGTCACCGGCCAACAGGGCTTCGCGCACCACCGGCAACCGCGCCGGAGTGACATGCCCGGTCGGGGTCACCACCTCGGCGATCACCTCAGCATGGGTGATCAACCGCGTGGCAAACCGGGGATTGAGCCGCGTCACATCTGAGACGAGCAGGCTCAGTCGCCTATACCCCGCCAGATGCGCGACATCAGCATCCCGCATTTCCGATATCACCGACACCAGAGATGCATACACTTCACGGAAAGCGGCAGCAGAGGAATCCAGTTTCTGGATTAGCCCCACCACGCGAGAGCTGGACATAACCCAATCCTACGCCCGCCACCCATATTTTCATCGCTCGAAAGAATGAAGCATTTAAAGATCAAGACCCACAATGAGCGCCCATTGACCCCTGCAGGAGGTCGGACAAAAGGCACTAAAAACCAGCCCCGTGCACGAAGCTCACCATGAACCGCTGCAGTGGCTCGCCGCACCCACGCACACCACACCCAGCCCGGCGAGACACTGCCCCGATCGCCAGTGAGGATTGGCGTGTCCCGCTGATCTTGTGGAAGGTAGCGGGGCCTGGTGTTCCTGGTGGGGTCTGACTCTCCGATCGCCGGACCTCTGTGGAGTGTCCTTGTTGGGATCTGTCTACCTCACCGGGAGCATCGGGATTGGTGTGTGCCGGAGGGCCGGGTCGTGACTTGATAGGAGCTTGCGACCGCTCTTCACTGGTATGTCTGCCCGGCCGTCTCCGGCACACGCCGCCCTGACCCCGGGTGTTGATGCAGCGAGGAAGGCGACCTACCCAGGATGGCACAAGCGACACCACTGAAGAAGCCGAAGAGCCGGCGGCGGGTCGTGGGAGGTGTGGACACCCACGCCGACACCCACCATGCGGCGGTGCTGGTGATGAACGGCACCCGCCTGGCCGACGCGCAGTTCGCCGCCACCGCGGCCGGCTATGCCCAGCTACTGGACTGGCTGCGCTCGTTCGGGCGGCTGCACGCGGTCGGAGTCGAAGGCACCGGTGCCTACGGTGCCGCGTTGGCCCGCCATCTGCACGCCGCCAGCGTGCGGGTGGTCGAGGTGAACCGCCCAGACCGGCGGCAGCGCCGCCAGCAGGGCAAGTCCGACCCGCTGGACGCCTACGCCGCCGCCGAGGCGGTCCTGGCCGGGCGTGCGACCGCGGTGCCGAAGCTGGGCACCGGCATCGTGGAGGCCATCCGCGCGGTGCACCTGACCCGCGCCGGTGCGGTCAAAGCCCGCACCGCGGCCATCAACGAACTCCGCGCGCTGCTGGTCACCGCCCCCGCCGGGCTACGCGACCAACTCCGCACCCTCGGCCCGGCCGCACTCGTGCAGGCCTGCGCCAGGCTCCGCCCCGGCCCCGACCTGGCCGACAACCTGACCGGCCCGGAACAGGTCACCAAACACGTGCTGCGCAGCCTGGCCCGCCGCTACCGCACCCTGTCCGAGGAGATCACCGACCTCGACCACCAACTCACACCGCTGCTCCAGCGGGCCTGCCCCCAGCTACTCGCCCGGCGCGGTGTCGGCCCGGAAACCGCCGCCCAACTACTCACCACCCTCGGCGACAACCCCGACCGCATCACCACCGAAGCCAGCTTCGCCGCCCTCTGCGGCGCCGCACCCGTACCCGCCTCCAGCGGCAAAACCCGCCGCTACCGCCTCAGCCGCGGCGGTGACCGCCAAGCCAACCGCGCCCTCCACATCATCGCCATCGCCCGCCTCGCCAACTGCCCCCGCACCCGCGCCTACATGACCCGCCGCACCACCGAAGGACTATCCAAAAAGGACATCATCCGCTGCCTCAAACGCTACATCGCCCGCGAGATCTACAACATCCTCACCAGCACCAACACACCCACAAAAGATCTTCAACCAGCCGCTTGACAACCATAGGAGCATCCCAACCCCATGCACAGCCACCGAAGTGCGCGATCGTCCGAGTGGAACCATCTAGTAGAACCGTCGCAGGAGAGGCCAGAGTTCCGACCAAGGCCGCACCGGACCCGCGCACACCACCACGGGCGTTCCGTCCTCGTCGTTGTCCACCACACTCACGTGCTCGGCAACCCGCGTGCAGGACCGGAAGAACGCGGTGTCAAGAGAACCCACCAGCACCACCGAGCCGGTGAACGAATCGGCCGGCGGACCCCAGTCGTAGTAGGACATGTGCCCGGAGAACGGTTGCGGCAGCCCGAACTCATGCCGGTAGTGCTCGATCGCACCGGCCTGGCCGTAGTTGCTCGTGAGGATCACCGCATCGTCCGGCGCCGAGGACGCCACGGTCGCCGTGAACTCGCGCCAGCCGACCTGTTCGCCCTGCTCGGCGTTCAGCGCCATGGCCGGACCCAGCGCCGAGACGGGCAGCACGGGCAGGCCGGCGATCGCGTTCATGACGACACCGATCACGGCCGCGACCGCCGCGCCCTGCCGTCGGGCACGCGTGTTCAGCCATTGCAGCGTCGGCGCCACGCCGGCCGCCGTGAGCAGCAACAGCAACGGGATCGCGTAGTACGGCTTGCCGCCCAACACCAACAGCACCACGCACAGCACCGGATACGCGACGGCGAACGACCGCGCCCACGGCATACGCCACAGCCGCACGATCCCGGCGATCCACACGGGAGCCAGCACGGGGGAGAGGTACACGAACTGCATGGGCACGAACAGGATCCGGTTCTCGGCCCCGTCGTCCGCGCTGATGCCCCCGGCGACCGTCAGCAGCGGCCAGTCGTGCGTCGCCTGCCACACGAGCCCCGGGCCGGCGATCACCAGCGCCACCACCACGCCCGCGCCCAGCCACCACGTCCGCAGCACCGACCGCGGTCCCACGAGCAGCACGCCCACGCCGAGTGCCGCCACCAGCAGCAGGACCAGCCACTTGTTCTCGAGCCCCACGCCGATGGTCGCGCCGAGCGGCAGCCACCAGCGGGGATCGTTGGTGCGGAACAGTTTCAGCGCGAACAGTCCGACGAGCGCCCACAGCACGGTGTCGGCCGAGTTGGTGGCCAGCATGTGCGAGACCACCATGACGAGCGAGGACAACGCGGTGATCGCGGCGGTCACCGTCTGGACCAGCCGGTCGCCGCCGAGTTCGCGGGCCACGAGCGCGACCACCACCACGAGCGCGGCGCCGAGCAGCGTCGCCACCACCCGCAGTCCCATGGGTGTCTCGCCGAACACCGCCGTGGACAGTCGCGCCAGCACGGGGGTGAGCGGCGGCTGATCGACGTAGCCCCAGTCCAGCCGCTTGCCGGCCGCCACGAAGTACAACTCGTCACGATGGAAGCCGTACAGACCGGACAGCGCGGTGAGCACCGCCACCTGGACGGCGACCACGATCCCGACCCCGCGCGTGGCGAAGGTCCGTAACCCAGGCTCCGAAGCGACCGCGACCATGGCAGTCTCCTGTCCACTATGGATTCCCCAGAACCCCGACCGGGCGTGCGGAGATCCTAGCGGGACAGAGCGCGCACGGCCTCCAGATAGGCACTGATCGCGTCCCGGTTCTTCGCCAGGCAGTCGATCTTCGCGGTCATCTGGGCCTCGTGGTGCTCCAGGTCGGCCAGCAGTTCGGGGGTCGCGTCCGCCACGTGGATGGAGCACGGATTGTCCAGGCAGGGCAGGATCTGCTTGATGATCCGGGTCGGCACCCCGGCGTCGAGCAGTCCCCGGATCTGCACCACGCGGTCGACCAGCGGCTCCGGGTAGTCGCGGTAGCCGTTGGCCGCCCGCTCGGGGTCGAGCAGCTCCTGCTCCTCGTAGTAGCGCAGCAGTCGCGTCGGCACGTTCGTCCGCGTCGACAGCTCTCCGATCCGCATGGTGGTGCGCCCTTCGTCACAAGCCTTGCCCTTCACACTAGTGTCAAGGTTCGACCATGGGCGAATGGTTCTCGCAGTGCTGTCGATCGCGCAGTTCCTGATCGCGCTCGACTACTCCATCATCTACATCGCGCTGCCCAGCGTCGCCGCCGATCTCGACCTCGAACCGGCGACCGCGCAGTGGGTGGTGAGCGCCTACGCCGTGCTGTTCGCGGGCTTCCTGGTGGTCGGCGGGCGCCTGTCCGACCGCGTGGGGGCCGGGCGGATGTTCACCGTGGCGATCGTCGCGTTCGGGGTGGCCAGCGCGGTCGGTGGGATCGCGGGCGACGGCGCCACCCTGCTCGCCGCCCGAGGTGCTCAGGGGCTGGCGGCCGCGCTCATGCAGCCCGCCATCCTGGGACTGATCGGCAGCACGTTCGCCGCCGGCGCGCGGCGGGGCGCGGCGCTTGCCGTGTGGAGCGCGGTCGGCGCCGCCGGGCTCGCCGCGGGAGCCATCCTCGGCGGCGTCCTCACCACGGCGTCGTGGCGGCTCACGTTCTTCATCAATGTTCCGCTCACGCTGGCCTGCGCGCTGGCCGCGCTCCGCTGGTTCGCCTCGGCCCGCCCGACCGGCGCCGAACGCATCCCGGTCCGCGCGGCCGTCCTCGGCACGGCCGCCGTGCTGAGCCTGGTCCTCGGCCTCACTCTCGGCGCCGATCGCGGCTGGCGCGACCCGGCGACGCTCGTGACCGTGGGCCTGGCGGTGGTGCTGCTCGTGGCGTTCGTGCACACGGAGCGCACGGCCCGCGCCGTGCTCATCGAACCGGCGCTGCGGGCCACCGCGTCACTGCGGACCGGGGCGGCCGCCACCGCGCTCTACATGGCGAGCGTCGGCTCGGAGTTCTACCTGCTCACGTTGCTGCTCCAGCAGCTCAAAGGCTACGACCCGCTCAAGGCCGGGCTCGCGTTCCTGCCGCTGGCCGTGATGGTGACGGCCGGCAACCTCCTGGCCGGGCGGCTGCTGCGGCACCTGAGCGCGCCGGCCGTCCTGCTCGGCGGCTTCGCGCTCGCCACGGTGGGCCTCGCCTGGCTGTCGATCACCCTGTCCGGGACCGACTACGCGGCCGACCTGCTGCCCGGGCTGGTCCTCAGTGGACTCGGGCACGGCGTGATCTACACGTCGATGTTCGTGATCGGCACCCACGACGTGCCGGCCGCACAGCAGGGCACCTCGGGCGCGCTGCTGACCACCTCGCAGTACCTGTCCGGCGCGGTGACCCTCGCGGTGCTGACGCTCGTGCTCGGCCCCACTCCCGACCAGCTCGACTTCCGCGCGGCGTTCCTGCTCACCACGGCGGCGGCCGGGGCCGGCGCGGTGCTCGCGGCGGTGCGGGTACGGCGGCCCGCACCGCGCGGGCACGTCCTCGTCAGTCCTTGACCAGCGTGATCGCCTGACTGGGGCAGAGGTCGGCCGCCTCCTCGACGTTCGCGACCACGTCACCCTCGACGTGGTCGGTGAGCAGCACCACCGTGCCGTCCTCGTCGCTCTGGTCGAACACTGCCGGCTCGGTGAGCGCGCACTGCCCGGCGCCGACACAGCGCCCGGTGTCCGTGACCACTCGCATGTCGGGACCCTCCTCGGTGAAAGAAGCGGTGAAAGAAGCACAGTTCGAGATCAAGATTGACGGTACGCCGTGTGACCCGGATCGCTCTCGGCACCTGTCACAGAATCGGCACCCCACCAGTCCTTGTGATGACGAGAGGAGCACGTCATGACAGAGCAGGTGGTCGTCCTCGGGGCCGGTTACGCGGGACAGCTCGCCGCCAGGGCCGCGGCGCGGACCAAGGACGTCACGGTCACGCTGGTGAACGACCGGGACCGGTTCGTGGAGCGGGTGCGTCTGCACCAGCTGGCGGCCGGGCAGGAACTGCGGGACCGGCCGATCAGCGACCTGGTGGCCGGCAGCGGCATCCGGCTGGTGGTCGACCGCGCGACCGCCATCGACCACCAGCACAAGGAGGTCGTGCTGGCCAGTGGTGAGTCGATCGGCTACGACACCCTCATCTACGCGCTCGGCAGCCGCGCCGACCTCGAGTCGGTGCCCGGCGCGGCCGAGCACGCGGACACGGTGGCCGGCGCCGAGCAGGCCGCGCGGCTGCGGGACAAGCTGCGCGACGGTGGCGTGGTGACCGTGGTGGGCGGCGGTCTCACGGGCATCGAGGCGGCCACCGAGCTGGCCGAGTCACGGCCGGGCGTGAAGGTGCGGCTGGTGACGGGTGACGCGCTCGGCGAGCGGCTGTCGGCAAAGGGCCGGCACCACCTGCACCGCGTGTTCGGCCGGCTGGGCATCGAGGTGCGTGAGCAGGCGGCGGTGACCGAGGTCCGCGCCGACGGCGTGGTCCTGGCCGACGGCGAGCACGTCCGGTCGGACACGGTCGTGTGGACCACGGGGTTCCGCGTGCCGGCGCTGGCGGCCGAGGCGGGGTTCGCGGTGGACGAGCACGGCCGGCTGATCGTCGACGAGAC
The DNA here is from genome assembly GCA_963825445.1 of uncultured Actinomycetota bacterium. GTDB lineage: Bacteria > Actinomycetota > Actinomycetes > Mycobacteriales > Pseudonocardiaceae > Actinophytocola. Next base: position 373,671 of record CAWGTM010000007.1, on the reverse strand, counting down.
GCTGCGGTCGGTGTCGCACCCGGAGGTGTACGGCGTGGGTGACGCGGCCGCCGGGCGCATGCCGGGTGGGCAGGAGCTGCGGATGGCGTGTGCCACGGGGCTGCCGGCGGCACAGCAGGCGGCGGCCGCCATCACCGCGCGGCGGGGCGGGCGGGAGCCGAAGCCGTTCCGGTTCCGGTACGTCAACCAGTGCATCAGCCTCGGCCGCCGCGACGGGCTCATCCAGTACGTGGACCGGTACGACCGGCCGAAGGAGTTCGTGCTGACCGGCCGGGCGGCCGCGCTGTACAAGGAACTCGTGGTGCGGAGCGCGATGCAGGTACAGCGGCACCCGGCGATCCCCACATCGTTCTAGCGGGTGGCGTCCCGTGCGGACAGGAGGTCCCCAGTAGGCTCCGTCGTGCCTGGTCAGGCCGATCGCAGCAGGGGGAGTTCGTGCGGGACATCGCCGTCTTCAGTGGGAGTGCGCACCCGAAGTTGGCCGAGGAGATCTGCCGGCATCTCGAGGTGCCGCTGCGGCCGGTGCGGGTGCAGCGCTTCGCCAACGACTGTCTCGAGGTGCAGTTGCAGGCCAACTGTCGTGAGCGGGACGTGTTCCTCATCCAGCCGCTCGTCACGCCGGTTCAGGAGAACCTGGTGGAGCTGCTGCTGATGCTCGACGCCGCCCGGGGGGCGTCAGCCGCGCGGACCACGGTGGTCCTGCCGCACTACGCCTACGCCCGGTCGGACAAGAAGGACGCGCCGCGCATCTCCATCGGCGGGCGGCTGGTGGCCGACCTGCTGGTGGCGGCCGGCGCGAGCCGGGTGCTGGCCATGACACTGCACTCGCCGCAGGTGCACGGGTTCTTCAGCGTGCCGGTCGACCACCTGCACGCGTTGCGGGAACTGGCCGAGTACTTCCGGCGCTACGACCTGTCGAACACCATCGTGGTGTCCCCGGATCTGGGGAACGCCAAGGAAGCGTCGCACTTCGCGCGTCTGCTGGGGGTGCCGGTGGCGGCCGGGGCGAAGCAGCGGTTCGCCGACGACCGGGTGGAGATCACCTCGATCATCGGCGACGTCGAAGGCCGCGACGTGATCGTGCTGGACGACGAGATCGCCAAGGGCAGCACGGTGATCGAGCTGCTCGCCCGGCTGCGCGACCGCGGCGCCCGGACCGTGCGGGTGGCGTGCACCCACGGCCTGTTCGCCGACGGCGCCATCGAACGCATCGGCGCGGCCGACGAGGTCGCGGAGATCGTGTGCACGAACACCGTGCCCATCGCGAACGCCGACCGCACCCCGAAACTGACCGAACTCTCCATCGCGCCCGCGCTGGCCGAGGCCATGCGACGGATCCACAATGGAGAGTCGGTCAGCGCCCTCTTCTAGTACTGCTGCGGGTTCTGGGGACGGTTCAGCTCCGTCGCGCTCTCGCCCGTGTAGGCGGGATGGACGGTCGGATCGGTGACGATCGTGCTCTGCGCCCGCTGCGCGGCTTCGTGTGCCTGCCGCCTGGCGTCGCGCTCCGCCGTGACTTCCTCGAACTCCTCGCGGTCGCGGATCCGCGACAGCGCCGACAGGGCGAGCCAGTGCGCGATCCCGATGACCAACAGAATGATGCCCACTCGGATGACGACGCCCTCGGTCTGGTTGTCGGCGGAGAAGTCGATGGTGGAGAGCAGCGCCAGCACCCCGAGCGCGCCGAGGTGGAACAGCGTCGTCACGAGCCTGACCAGGGACTCGGCAGGCGCGTTCGGCGTCGCCTGCTTGAGGAACCGGCGGCCGTTTCGATAGATGATCTGGCCGTCGATCAGTACCAGCAGGGTTCCGATCAGGAGGAACGCCACATAGCTGTTGGTATCCACGGCATGCACCCTTCGTCAGGTCTACCAGCTCGGGATACCCGTGCGCGAGTGCAGGAAACCGTCCAAATGGCGTCGTTTTGCAGCGGATTCGCCCTCGATGTTCGTCCCCGGCCTTGTTTGGACTCGGTCGCGCGCGGGAATCCCCACGCCGACTGGGAAGGGAGCGTGGCGCCATGCTCACCGACGGACCCGCCAGCCGGGCGCACCTGACCGCGCACCGGATGGTCCACTGTGTACTCGACGGCGACGAGGACGGTCTCGGTCGCGAACTGGAGACAGTGGTGGACCGGAAGGGCGACGACCTGCGCGAATACGTCCGCGCCGTCGTGGCCGAGTTGATCAGGGTTGCCACCACGGCCGTCCGGTTCAGCATCGGCTCCGACCCGAACGAACGCACGGCGTACACCATCGACCTGCGCGACGGCATGGACGACGAGGTGTCGATCGACGAGCTGGACCCGCCGGCCCGCGCGACCATCCGCGCCATGCTGGCCGAGCTGAACGGCAGCGCCGAGGACGCGTCGATCCAGCTGGATCTCGCCGTTCAGACGATCGATCCGCTGACCGGGCTGGAAACGGTCCGGCGGGCGCTCACCATGACCGTCGGGGTGCTCAGCTGGAGCCAGGAGGACGCGTGACCGAACCGGTGAACGAGGCAGACCTGCTCGACCAGCAGGCGGACGTGGTGCCCGAGGAGCCCGTGCCGGACGAGACGGCGGCCGGCGAGGCCGACCCGGCGGACGTGCGGGAACAGCAGCGCGAGGTCCCGGCCGACGAGTACTAGCTACCAGACATCGCCGTCCCGCCAGTCGCCGGTCAGCCGGCGGGACACGTCCAGGTCCACCACCGGCAGCACGAAGATCGACCCGTCGTCGTCGGGCGTGAGGGTGGTGCCGTCCGGTGTGAGCGCGGCCGACTCGCCCTGCCACAGCTGCCAGCCCCGGCCCGCGTAGAACGGCATGCCCTCCTCCGATGAACTGAGCACGCCCAGGTCGTAGGCGCCGCGGATCACGCGTTCCAGCTCGGTCATCACCTCGCCCGCCACGCCCCGGCGGCGCCGGTCGGGCCGCACGGCCACCGCCTCCACGTATCCGGCCCGCAGCGCGCGGTCGCCGTACAGCATCCGTCGCTGCACCACTGCCGCGTGGCCCACGAGTTCGCCGTCCTCCCAGGCGGTGACGTGCACGCCACCGAGCGCGTGGTCCCAGTCCTCGTCGGCGAAGTCCCCGTCGAAGGCCCGGTCGAGCAACGTGCGGATCGTCACCAGGGTGTCGCGGTCGAGGTCGGCTGTATGAGCTGTTCTCAGGTCGATCACACCACGTATTGTGCAGTGCGGAACTCGACGACCCTGGAGATTTTCGTGCTGCAACCGTTTGTCCGATTCCTCCTGGCACCGACCGCACGCGCGGTCTTTCGCCCCACGGTGGAAGGGAAGGCGAACGTGCCGACCCGCGGCCCGGTGATCTTCGCGGCCAACCACCGCGCGGCACTCGACACGGCGGTCATCTCGTTCGTCCTGCCGCACCGGCGGATCAGGTTCCTCGGCAAGGCCGAGTACTTCACCGGCAAGGGCCCGCGGGGCCGCCTGATGGCGAACTTCGTGGACGCGCTGGGCTACATCCCGGTCGAACGCGGCAACGCCCACGCCGGCCTGGCCGCGCTCGGCGCCGCGCAGCAGGTGCTCAACGCCGGCGGCGCGTTCGCCATCTACCCCGAAGGCACCCGCTCGCTCGACGGCCGCCTGCACCGGGGCCACACGGGCGTGGCGGTGCTCGCCCTCACCACGGGGGCGCCGGTCATCCCGGTCGGCCTGACCGGCACCGAGGGACTCCAGCCCGACGGTGCCCGTATTCCGCGCCCGACCCCGATCACCATCCGGTTCGGCGCACCGCTGAACTTCACGGGTGAGAACAAGCCGCGGGTCCGCCGCGCGGTGACCGACGAGATCATGGCGGCCATCCGCGACCTGTCCCAGCAGGAGTACGTCAACGCCTACCACCGGCGCCCCGACGAGCACATTGCCTAGGCGACCGGTACCGGCGGCTTCAGGTAGCTGGTGGCCCAGGCGAGCACGACGCCGATCGCCGCGATGATCGCCGCGGTGAGCACGGGGGCCGACGGACCGAAGTCGCTGATCGCCACCCCGCCGGCGGCCGAGCCCGCCGCGATCCCCAGGTTGACCGCCGAGGCGGGCAGCGACGACGCCAACCGGCCGCCGGGACCGGCCAGGGTCACCACGCGGAGCTGGAGCGACGGCGCCATGCTCATGGCGAGCATCCCCCAGGCCAACAGCACCAGCGCCACGAGGATCGGGCTGGAACCGACGAGATACAGGCCCAGCAGGGCGAGCGCCGTGCCGGTGGTCGCGACGATCAGGGTGCCCGCGGCGTTCCGGTCGGCGAACCGGCCGCCTCCGAACGAGCCCACCGCCGTGGACAGGCCGTAGGCGAACAGGAACACGGTGACCACCGCACCGGTGACACCCGTGACGTCCCGCAGGAACGGGACGATGTAGGTCAGGGCCGTGTAGAGCGACGCGAACACCACGACGTTCAGGCTCAGCATGGCCAGCACCCGTGGGGCGAAGGCGTGTCTGGCCTGGCCGGCGGCGCCGCGACCGGTGCCGGGAACGGACGGAACCAGTGCCACGGTCGCGATCAGCGCGACCACGCAGAGCACGATGATCGTGGTGAACGAACCGCGCCAGCCGAGCCCCTGGCTGGCCAGCGTGCCCAGCGGCACACCCACGGCGGCCGACACCGTGACCCCGGAGATGATCATGGAGATCGCCCGGCCCGCTCGCTCCGCCGGGACGATCGACATGCCCGTGACGAACGCCACACCGATGAACAGACCCTCGGCCGCGCCGGCCACGAACCGCGCCACGACGAACACCCCGTAGCCGGAGGCCAGCACCAGCACCAGGTTGGCCAGGACGAACACGACGATCGCGCCGATCAGCACGGTCCGCCTGTTCACCCGCATGGTCAGCATGGTCAGAGCCGGGCCGCCGATCGCGATGCCCAGCGCGAACGACGTGACCAGCGCGCCGGCGGCGGACACGGAGACGCGGAGGTCGGCCGCCATCAGGTCCAGCACGCCGACCACCAGCAGTTCCGCGCAGCCCATCACGAACACGCCGAAGAACAGCGTGACCAGGACGGGGGTCGGGCTGGTCCGGCCCGATGTCTCTTGCTGAGTACTCATGCCACCACTCTCTGAAACTGATATAATTATGCAACCAGTTGCAATCTAGGGCACAATGGAACGAGTAGGCAATCGGGTCCGGAGGTGAGTGCGGTGCGCAAGGACGCGCGATCGAGCTGCCCGGTCAGCCTGTCGCTGGAGATCTTCGGTGACCGGTGGACCCTGCTGGTCCTGCGTGACGTGATCTTCGGCGGCGCCCGGCACTTCCGTGAACTGCTGGCCAGCCCCGAGCGGATCTCCTCGAACGTCCTGGCCGACCGGCTCGCCGTGCTCGTCGACCACGGGTTGCTCACCAGGTCCGACGATTCCTCGCACAAGCAGAAGGTCACCTACGGCCTGACCGAGCAGGCGATCCAGCTGGTGCCCGTCCTCGCCCACCTCAACGTCTGGGGAGCCCGGCATCTCCCGGTGTCCGACGAACACGCCGCGCGAGCGGAGGTGCTCGCCGAGGGCGGCCCGCCGCTGTGGGAGGTCTTCATGGACGAACTCCGGGAGACCCACCTCGGGCCGCGCGCCCGTCGGCAGCCGGCGCCGCACGGTCCCACGGTCGGGGAGCGGATGCGGGCCGCCGCCGCGGCTGTCTAGCGCGGGTGGATCCGGCCCAGTAGGCGTTCCAACACGTCGGGGAAGGCCTCGTTGCCCGACTGTTCCAGCCACACCAGCGCCGAGGTGCGCAGCGTGGCCAGGAACGTCGACGCCATCAGCCTGGCCAGTTCGACGTCCAACTCGTGGCCGCGGTCGGTGAGCACGGTGGCCAGGTCGCGCTCCAGGGCGATCTGGTCGGCCGCCTGCCTGGCCAGCAGTGACGGGTGCCGGCGCAGCAGCCGCAGTTGCTTGACCCACTCGAGGTCGGGCGGCGTCTCGCGGTACATCCCGGTGGCCGCGCGCCGCACGGCGAGCCACGGCCGCTCGGCCGCCGGCCGGTCCCGCACCAGCCGGAGCAGCGTCTTCGTGCGCTCGCGGTCCGCGTGGAGGACCGCGTCCTCCTTGTTGGCGAAGTAGTTGGAGAACGTCCGCCGGGACACGCCGACCGCGTCGGCGATGTCCACGACCGTGACGCCGTCCAGGCCGTCGGCCAGCGCGAGGCGCAGCGCGGCCTCGTGCAGCGACTGACGGGTAGCGGCCTTCTTCCGGTCGCGCAGCGTGTCTGTGATCTCCATGGTGTCCATCAGGTGTCACCCTATCCAGGAGTACCCTTCCTGTTGTGCAAGTTTGCCCAGTGGGCAAAAATATGGCAAGACACTCGATGGGGCGGGGATGAACGCGGGGATGACACGGGATACACAGTGCGGGAGATGCCACGACGCCAGGTGCTGGAGTCGCTCAGCGGCCTGCTCCTGGCGCTGTTCGTGGCGATGATCAGCTCGACCGTGGTGTCCACGGCCCTCCCGTTGATCATCGGCTCGCTCAACGGCACGCAGACGCAGTACACCTGGGTGGTCACGGCGACGCTGCTGACCGCCACCGCCACCACGCCCGTGTGGGGCAAGTTGGCCGACCTGTTCAACAAGAAGACGCTCGTGCAGATCGCGATCGTGATCTTCGTGATCGGCTCGGTGCTGGCCGGCATCTCGCAGGACACCGGCCAGCTCATCGCCGCGCGGGCGTTCCAGGGCATCGGCGTCGGCGGGCTGCAGGCGCTGGTGCAGGTGGTGATCGCGGCGATCATCCCGCCCCGCGAACGCGGCAAGTACAACGGTTACCTCGGTGGCGTGATGGCGGTCGCCACGGTCGGGGGACCGCTGCTGGGCGGTCTGATCGTCGACGTGCCGTGGCTCGGCTGGCGCTGGTGCTTCTTCGTGGGTGTGCCGATCGGGTTGCTGGCGTTCATCGTGTTGCAGCGCACCCTGCGGCTGGAGACCGTCCGCCGCCCGGAGGCGAAAGTCGACTACCTGGGTGCCGGCCTCATCGCGGCAGGCGTGAGCGTGCTGCTGATCTGGGTGTCGTTCGTGGGCAACTCGTTCGACTGGCTGTCGTGGCAGACGGCGCTCATGGTGGGCGGCGGGCTGGCCGTGCTGGCGGTGGCCGTGTGGGTGGAGTCGCGCGTGGCCGAACCCGTGGTGCCGTTGAAGATCGTGGTCAGTCGCACGCCGGCGTTGGCGATCATCGCGAGCCTGGCGGTCGGCATGGCCATGTTCGGCGGCGCGGTGTTCCTCGGCCAGTACTTCCAGATCGGCCGCGGCTACTCGCCGACCGAGGCCGGTCTGCTGACCATCCCGCTGATGGCGGGCGTGCTCGTGTCGTCCACCATCGCCGGGCGGATGATCAGCCGGTCGGGCTCGATCAAGCCGTACATCGTGGCCGGCTCGATCATCCTGGTGCTCGGCTTCCTCGGGCTGGGGTTCGTCGACCACGACACGTCGCTCGTCTACGTCTCCGGGGCCATGCTGCTGGCGGGCATCGGCGTGGGCATGACGCTGCAGAACCTGGTGCTGGCCGTGCAGAACACGGTGCCGCTGCGCGATCTTGGGTCGGCCAGCGCGTCGGTCACGTTCTTCCGTTCGCTGGGCGGCACCATCGGGGTGTCGGTGCTGGGCGCGGTGCTGGCGAACCGGGTGACGGCCGACCTCACGGCCAAGCTCGGCGGCCACGTGGCGCCGGGTGGCGACGGGGTCAGCGCGTTGAACCTGGCGGCGCTGCCGCCGGAGGTGCAGGTGGCGGTGCGCGAGGTCTACGGCGACGCGACCGCGCACATCTTCCTGATCTCCGCGGCGGTCGCGGTGGTCGGTGTGGTGGCGGCGCTTCTGCTGCGCCCGACCCGGTTGCGGAGCACGATTGACCTGGAGGAGCAGGACAAGGTCGTCAACGACCCGATTGTTGGGTGAGCGACATGACCGAGAGTGCGTTCGAGTCCGTTGTGGAGCGGTTCGGACCTTCGGATCCCGGGGCGGTGCGCACGATCCTCGTCGGGGTCGACGGCACGGCCACCGCCATGCGGGCGGCGTCGTTCGCGTTCGGCATGGCGCGCCGGCAGAACTGCCGGTTGCTGGTCACGTTCGTGGCGGCCCGCTCGGCGTTGAGCGGGCTCGGGCCGTCAGTGGCGGTGACCGCCGAAACCGAGGCGCTGCTGCGGCTCTACGCCGAACTGCGCGAGGAGATGCGGTCGAACGCCGAGGAGTTGGGCGTGCCGGTGACGTTCATGAAGGTCCACGGCGACCCGTACGCCACGCTGCGGGAGGCGGCGGACACCAACCAGGTGGACGTGGTCGTGGTGGGCGCGTCGACCAGTGCCGGGCATCGGATCGCGGGCTCGGTGGCCACGCGGCTCATTCGCGCGGGGCACTGGCCCGTGCTCGTCGTGCCCTGATTTGGTGAGAAACTTTCCTTATGTCGCGACTACGCGTTATGGTTGACCCACTCTGCGCGAGGAGGTCGGCATGCGTCGTCGGGGTCGGTGGAGCGCGGCATTTCTGGTGCTGGCACTGGGTTTCACGGGTACGTCGGCCGGCGCCTCGGACACTTCGGGTGACCTGAGTGCGCAGGCGCTGGCCAGACAGGCCGCCGGGCAGCGGGTGATCTACTCCTATCCCGGTCTCACCCCACCACAGAGTCTGCTGTCGCGGATCCGCGCGGGCGAGGCGGCCGGGGTGATCTTCTTCGGCGAGAACGTGTCCAGCCCGCAGCAGATCGCGGGCGTGGTGCGGCAATTGCGCGACGCCGCCGCGCAGAGCCCGATGCAGCATCCGCTGTTGCTGATGACCGACCAGGAGGGCGGCCAGGTCCGCCGGCTGCCCGGCGAACCCGTGTTGTCGCACAAGGACGTCGGCCAGTCGGCCAACCCGGGCGCGGCGGCCACGACCACCGGTGCCGGCGCCGGCAACAACCTGGCGGGCGTGGGCATGAACGTGAACCTGGCGCCCGTGCTGGACGTCTACCACGCGCCCGGCGACCTCATGGACCAGTACGAACGGTCCTACAGCATGGACCACACCGTGGTCGGCGATCTCGGCGCGAACTTCGTGACGGCACACCAGAACACGGGCGTGGCCGCCACGGTCAAGCACTTCCCGGGACTGGGCACGGCGACCGCCGCGAACAACACCGACCTGCGGCCGGTCACGCTGAACGTGTCGCTCAACGCCCTGCGGACGGTCCACGAGGCGCCCTACCAGGACGCCATCGCGGCCGGCGCGAAGCTCGTGATGCTGTCGTGGGCGGTGTACCCGGCGCTGGACGGCGCGCGCCCGGCCGGTCTGTCGTCCGTGGTGGTGCAGCAGGAACTGCGGTCCCGCAACGGTTTCACGGGTGTGACGATCACCGACGCGATCGAGGCCGGTGCCCTGCGGGACTTCGGCTCGACCGGTAACAAGGCGGTGCTGGCGGCCGGGGCAGGGATGGACCTCATCCTCGCGTCCGCGCGGGACGTGAACCAGGGTGAGGAAGCGGCGAACGCCCTGGCCACCGCACTCGCCGACGGCACCTTGGACTCCGGTGCCTTCGGCGAGGCGCTGGCCAGGGTCAACGCCCTGCGCGCCGGTCTCGACTAGACGGAGACGGGCTTCCGGTCCTCGTGGCGGCCGTCCTGTTCGACCAGTCGTTCACCCTCGACGTCCACGTTCGGCAGGATCCGGTCCAGCCAGCGCGGCAGCCACCAGGCGGCCTTGCCGAGCAGTGCCATGGCCGCCGGCACGATGGTCATGCGGACCAGGAAGGCGTCCACCGCCACCCCGACGGCGAGCGCGAACCCGATCGACTGGATGAGCGTGTCCTCGGCCAGCACGAACCCGGCGAACACACTGATCATGATGAGTGCCGCGGCGGTCACCACCCGGGCGCCGTGCCGGAACCCGGTCACCACCGCCTCGTCGGCCGACGCGCCGTGCACGTACTCCTCGCGCATCCGGGTCACCAGGAACACCTGGTAGTCCATGGCGAGTCCGAACAGGACACCGATCAGCAGGATCGGCAGCATGCTCATGATCGGCCCGGTGCTCTCCACCCCGAGCACGTCGGTCAGCCAACCCCACTGGAACACCGCGACCACCGCGCCGAACGTGGCGGCCACCGACGCGAGGAACCCGATGGTGGCCTTCAGCGGAACCACGACCGAGCGGAACACCAGCATCAGCAACAGGAACGCGAGACCGACGATCAGCGCCAGGTACGGGATCATGGCATCCGACAGCGTGGCCGACACGTCGATGTTCGCGGCCGTCTGACCGGTGACCGACAGCTCGATGCCCGTGCTGTCCTCGAGCGGGACGGCCGCGTCGCGGATGGCGCCGACCAGCGTCTCGGTCGCCGCCTCACTCGGGCCGGTCTTCGGGATGACCGACAGAATCGCCGTGGTGCCGTCGGTGTTGAACTGTGGCGGGGTGACGGCGGCGACGTTGTCCAGCCCGCCGATCCGCTCGGCGGCCTGGGTGACCGCGGCCTGCGGGTCGGTGCTGCCGGCCGTGTCCACCACCACCGTGAGGGGACCGTTGGCGCCCGGCCCGAACGAGTCGCTCACCAGCTCGTAGGCCTTGTGCTGGGTCGAGTCCGGGGCGGCCGTGGCGTCGTTCGGCAGGCCGAGCTGCATGCTGGCCGCCGGGACCGCCAGGACGATGAGACCGGCGAGCGCGGTGCCGAGCACGGCGATCCGGTGCCGGCCGACGAAGCGGGCCCAGCGCTCGCCCATGGGGGTCCGGTCGGGGTTCTTCGGCGCCTTGGCGCGGATCCGGTCGCCCGCGAAGCCCAGCATGGCGGGCAGCAGGGTGAGCGCGATGAGTACGGCCACACCGGCGGTGATCGCGGCGGCCACACCCATCTCGCCGAGGAACGGAATGCCGACGACCGTCAGCCCGGCCAGGGCGATGATCACCGTGAGACCGGCGAACACGACGGCCGACCCGGCGGTGCCGACCGCGCGGCCCGCCGCGTGTTCCGGGTCGAGCCCGCGGGCCAGTTCGTTGCGGTAGCGGGAAACGATGAACAACGCGTAGTCGATGCCGACCGCCAGGCCGATCATCAGCGCGAGCACCGGGGTGTTGGCGTTGAGGTCCATGAAGCCGGACGCCGTGGTGATGCCGGCCATCCCGACGCCCACGCCGATGAGCGCGGTGAGCAGCGGCAGCCCGGCGGCGACGACCGAGCCGAACGTGATGAGCAGGACGAGCGCGGCGACCGCGACACCCAGGATCTCGGTGGCGCCGGTCTCCGGTGCGCCCTTGACCGCGTCACCGCCGAACTCGACGGTCAGGCCGGCCTGCTCGCCGATGGTGGCCGTGTGCAGGAGCGCCTCGCGGTCGGCTTCGGTCAGCTCGAACGCCTGCTGGTCGTAGCCGACCTGGACGAGCAGCACCCGGCCGTCGGGGGAGATGGCCTGGGTGGCGAACGGGTCGGACACCCGCGCGACCTCCGGCACCTCGTTCAGTGCGGAGATCACCCGGTCGGCCGCGGCCTTGGTGGCGGGCTCGGCGAAGGTCTGGCCCTCGGGGGCCTCGATCGCGACGCGGGCGGTGCCGCCGCCGACGCCCGCCTCGGGGAAGGTGGTCTTCAGGTGGTCGATCGCCTGCTGGGACTCGGTGCCGGGGATGGACACGGCGTTGGTCAGTTGGCCGGACAGCGTCACCGCGCCCAGGCCGAACGCGATCAGGAGGGCCGCCCAGACGCCGGTGACCAGCCAGCGGCGCCGGAACGAGATCCGGCCGAGTCGGTAGAGGAATGTCGCCACGAGGTGCTCCAGTGTTCGGTGTCTCCGCTCCCCTCGAAGCTAGCCGAACGACAAGTAGGTGCCAAGCCGATCGGCAAGTATGTGACTAGCCGCACGGCTAGTGGTCAACTTGCCGGACGGCTAGCTGAGAGCGTACGGTGAAACTCTCAGGAGGTGGGCAATGGCTGCCGTAGCTGTGGATACCAGGACGCGGCTGCTCGAGACCGCCCTGCGGCTGTTCACCGAGCACGGTGTCGAGGGCACCTCGTTGCAGATGATCGCCGACGCGCTCGGCGTCACGAAGGCCGCGGTCTACTACCACTTCAAGACGAAGGACGAGATCACCGAGGCGGTGGCCGAGCCCGCGGTGGCCGAGTTGGGCGCGATCATCGACGAGGCCTCCCGGCTGCGGCGACAGGGCGCCCGGGTCGACCACGTGCTCGACGGGCTCGTCGACCTGATCGTGCGGCATCGGGTGCTGGTGGCCGTGTTCTGCAGCGACCCGGGGATCGCCCGGGCCGTGGAGCGGCGGTTGCACGGCGACGAGAACGTGATGGTCCGGTTGCCGGCGCTCCTCCTCGGCGACGACCCGTCGCCGTCCGCTCTGGTGGCCGCCCACGTGGCGTTGTCCGGGGTGGCGATGGCCGGTGGGTCACCGGCGCTCGCCGTGCTGGACGACGAGAGTCTTCGGGTGTATCTCGTGGACGCCGCTCGACGGCTGTTGGGGCGACCCCGTCGTCGGCTTTGATCGGCCTTCATGCTGTATGACTCCATCGGGGCCACGTACACCGCGACGCGGCGCACCGAACCGAGGATCGCCGCACAGTTCTGGGCCGCGCTCGGCGACGCGCGGACGGTGCTGAACGTCGGCGCCGGCACCGGCTCCTACGAACCTCCCGACCGTGACGTCACCGCCGTGGAACCGTCGGCCGTCATGCGTGCGCAGCGACCGGCCGACGCACGCACTGGAAGGGTGTGATCGCCCAACTGGCGGCCGCGCTCACTGAGGCCTAGTAGTTTCGAACCCGCACCCCCGATCGAGGAGCGGATCTCATGCAGCACGTCTCGTTCGCGCCGGCCGTCCCGGCCCAGGCGCAGCTGGTGGTGCGCAGCAACCGGCGCACCAGGGCGCTGTTCGTGGTGATGCTGGTGTCGGTGGTGTTCCTGCTCGCGCTGATGGTGGTCGTCCCGTTGGTGCTCGTCTGGTCGACCATCACGCCCATGCTGCTGTTGATCGTGGTTCCGCTGGCCGTCCAACTGGGGTTCTCCGTGCTGATCGTGCGCGAGTACCAGGGCCTGCTGGGACCGCAGTTGGCGGCCGACCGGTCCGGTATCTGGGTGCGGACCGGGCTGGGATCCAAACCGGAGGTGGTGTTCCTGGCGTGGCCGGCCGTGGAGGGCATCGACGTGAGCCCGTCCGGACCGGCCGTCCGCCTCCTGAGCCGTCAGGGCGACGCGCTCTTCACCGGCCGCGCGCACTGGCGGGTCCGCTCGCTGCGCAAACGCTACGGCACACCGTTCGTGGTGGACGGTCGCCGGTCGGCCGAACCAGCGACGGTCATCGCCGAACGGCTCAAACAGGTCGCGAACGAGGCCACCTACCGGTGATCATGGCGGCATGACACTGTTCGAGAAGGCCATCGGCGACGACGCCGTGCTGCGTCCGCTGGAAACCTGGTACGCCGAGGAGTTCCTCGCCCACCTCGACCGCGGCCGCGAGTACATCAGTGAGTTCATCGGTTTCCCCGACCTGGCCACGGATCTCGCGTCCAGCCGCGCGCTCCTCCAGTCCTTCGCGGATCGGGCGGCCGCCGACACCGGCCGGCTCTACGGCATCTGGGCGGGCGGCACGCTCGTCGGCGGCGTCATGTTCCGCACCCTGGACGTGGCGGCCGGCAAGGCCGAGGCGGGGTGCTGGCTCGAACCCGCGGGCGTGGGCAAGGGACTGGTCACCCGGGCCGCGCGACTGATCATCGACTGGGCGGTCGAGGAGCGCGGCATCCACCGCGTGGAGTGGTTGGTGTCGACCGGGAACTCGGCGAGCATCGCGGTCGCCCAGCGGCTCGGGATGACGAAGGAGGGCGTGCTGCGCGAGTACTACCTCCACCGGGGGAAGCGGGCCGACCTCGAGGTCTGGTCGGTGCTCGCACCGGAGTGGCGAGCCGCTCGTCAGTAATTACGGCAATGGGCGAAAAATGTGCGGGACCAGGGCAGAATCAGGTCCTTCCGCACTCCTCGCCATGAGATGAGGCCGGCATGCGAACCCTGCGCCGCACCCTGGTCGCCCTGTTGACTCTGCTGTCGACGGCGATCCTGTTCCCCCTGCTGTCGGCTCCCACCGCCGCGGCGTACGTGAAGGTCGCGTACGCGACACCCGTGACCATGTCCGAGTCGCCCGGCGGGGAGGGACAGATCCGGGCACGGCTGCAGCTCGGCACGGTCGCGGCCGGGGTGTCCCACAACCTGCGCAGCGAGGTCGTGGTGGGCAACGGCCGCAACGACGGCGCGCCGTCGCGCATCGCGGTCGGGCACAAGATCACCTGTCAGGCGGTCGGTGGGACCACGTTGCCGAACACCGGTTCCCAGCACGGTCAGGTGTGGAGCGGCCAGAACCTCCTGGAGGGCGCGGCCGACGTCAAGCTCACCGTCCGGATGCTGTTCAAGCCGGCCGTCACCGGCAACTACGAGTGCCTGCTGCGGGTCTATCTGAACGACGGACTCGCGACCGGCTACGAGACCGCGAGCCTGCGCAGCGGCTTCGTGGCCGACATCGACGGTCCCATCGGGCCGGCCGGCGTCGCGCAGGTCTTCGGCTCGGGTGGGTCCAACTACTTCGCGGTCGGCGGTGCCGGCAAGCAGCTCCACGTCGTGCCCGCGTACGCGCCGCTGCCCGGCGCGCGGTCGTTCCTCGCCACGTCGGACATGTACGCCACCAGTTGCTACGGCACAGGTGGGAACGCCTGCCCGGACGGCTCGTATCCCGGCAGCGGCACGGCCACCGTGCGGTACCGGATCGTGGCGACGCCCAGTTCCACGGCCGCGGGCTGCGTGGCGCAGGCGACCCCGTCGGCGGTCGTCGACGTCGACCGGTACGTCCACCACCGCCGGATCTCCCAGCAGCTGACGGTCACCCAGCCGGCCGGCGGGTGCGGCACGTGGAAGGTCAACGCCTACGTACAGTCCGCGGGCGGCAACCTGCCGTTCGTCATCCACGGCAACCCGTACTCGATGACCTACGTCCGCCCGCCCGTGTGATGCACTGGGTGCCGTGACCGACCTGCGAGGAATCAGAAATCTGGTCGTCCTCAGTGGTGCCGGAGTCTCGACGGACTCCGGCATCCAGGACTTCCGCGGACCATCGGGGGCCTGGACGCTGAACCCGGGCGCGCAGAAGAAGGCCACGTATCGGGCGTTCCTCGACGATCCCGCGTTGCGCGAGAGCTACTGGCAGTCGCGCCGCGACCATCCGGTCTGGCAGGCGGAACCGAACGCCGCGCATCACGCGGTGGCCCGGTTGACCGGCTCGCCGCTGGTGGACACCACGGTGGTCACGCAGAACACCGACGGCCTGCACCAGCGGGCCGGCACACCGGCCGACCGGGTGGTCGAACTGCACGGCACGATGCACGAGATGCTGTGTGTCGAGTGTGGACACCGGTCGCCCACGGCTTCGGTCCTGGACCTGCCGGGAGTGCCGGACTGCGTGCGCTGCGGCGGAATCCAGAAGACGGCGAGCACCATGTTCGGCCAGACCATGGCACCCGCCGTGTTCGCACGCGCCGAGCGCGCGGTCCTGTCGTGCGACCTGGTGCTGGCGGTGGGCACGACGCTCACGGTGGAGCCGGCCGGTTCCCTGGCCGCGAGCGCTGTGCGCGCCGGCGCGACGCTCGTGATCGTGAACTGGGACCCGACCCCGTACGACGGCATCGCGACGGGCATCATCCGCGACCCGCTGGGCGAGGCCCTGCCACGGATCGCCGTCGAGATCCTGGACGGCGCGTCGTCGCCGCGACCGCGTCCGGCGGTGGAGCGGTCCGCAGACCTGGCGGCCGATCTCCTGCGTGGCTCGGTGGACCCGTCGCGGCTGGCCGAGATCACCCCGACGTTCCTTCTCTCCCTGTTCGAGGACACGGCCCCGGAGGAGGAAGTCCGGGCCCTGACGGTGCTTTCGCGCGCGGCGGCCGATCACCCGGCCGTGCACGACTGCCTTCGGGAACTGCTGTCCGTCCTACCGGGCCTGTCCCCGGCGGCCGTGGCGGCGGCGGTCCAGGGCTCCCACCCCGAACCGCTGGCCGCCGCGCTGACGTCGTTGGCCCGCAACGCCGCCCTGCCGGCCGACCTCCTGGAGACGATCCCGTCGGGTACCACGGTTTTGGGCGAGTTCCCGATCCTGCTGGCGAAAAGCCTGGTGGAGGCGTACGAACAACGCGTCGACACCTATCCGGCCACCGCGCTGCCCGGCCTGGCCACCATGCTGACCGAACTGGCCCACCGCCTGACCGACGCCGGCCGAACGGCCGAGGCCCAGGAAGCCGCGGACCGAGCGGCGAAGATCCGCGCGGATCTCTAGGCGCCCGGGCGGACGGCGCCCTGTTCGTAGGCCAGGACCACGGCCTGCACGCGGTCTCGGCAGCCCAGTGTGGACAGGACGTTGCCCACGTGGGTCTTCACGGTGGAGGCGCTCACCACCAGGGTGTCGGCCATCTCCGCGTTCGACAGGCCCTTCGCGATCAGCAGGAGGATCACCTTCTGGGCCCGGAGACCTAGTCGCTCTCCAGAACCTCGACCAGCCGCCGCAGCACGGCCTTCGCCTCGTTCAGGTCCGCGATTCCCACGGCCGTGCCGATCCGGTCCGCCCACGGGTGTTGGACGGTCGCGATGCGTGCGATCGCCCGGTAGCCGGATTCGGTGCAGGCCAGGAGTTTCGCGCGGCGGTGGGCGGCGTTCTCCCGATATTCGGCCAGTCCGCGGTCCACCAGCAGGTCGGCGATCCGTTGGACGCCCTGGCGGGTCATGCCCATCTTGCGGCCGATGTCGGCCACCGTGCGCGGTTCGTCGAGGACGCCGCCGAGCACCTGCCACCACGCGGCCGTCATGTCGCCGGCGGCCGCCATGCGTTGGGCGGCCTCCATGAGCAGACCGTTCAGCCGGAAGCTGGTCATGATGAGGGCCGTGAGGGCGATGCCGGCCTGTGTTTCCGGTACTGCTTCCGGCATCGCCTCCTCCGCCGCGGTCACGCGCCCGCGGCCTGCATGAGAGCCGGGAAGGCCGTGGGGTCGGAACGGTGGAAGACGCCCTCGTAGGCGTCGACCATCGGCCGGCCGACCAGCCCGAGCGCCTCGAGCGTGGCCGTGGCGAACTGCACCGGGCTGTCCGGCCCGGCGGTGACGAGCAGCTTGTCGTCGTCCACCACCACGCGCTTGTCCTCGTAGTGCGCGCCGCCCGCGTAGTCGCCCAGGTACTCCACCGCCGCGCTGGTGTGGCGCCGGTTGTCGAGCACGCCGGCCCGGGCGAGGCCCAGTGTGGCGCCGCAGATGGCCGCCACCGGCTTGCCCGCGGCGAGGAACCGCGTCGCGAGTGCGACGAACCCATCGGCCTCCAAGCCGCCGCCCTCGTCCCAGAGGTCCGCGCCGGGAAGGATCAGCAGGTCGGCGTCCTTCGGGTCGGCCGAGGCGAGCGTCGCGTCCGGCAGGACCCGCATCCCGCCCATGGTGGTCACCGACTCGAGCGACTCGGCGATGGTCACCACCTCGAACGGAGTGCCGGTGAAGCGGCCCGTCCGAAGCTCGGCGATCAGGTAACCGAACTCCCAGTCGGCGAGCGTGTCGTAAACGGCGAGGTAAGCGGTTCGTGTCATAGGTAACATGTTGTCATGATGACAACATGTTGTCAACCTTGCGGGATGGAATGATGTCGGGGTGGACACCGACCGCGACCGTGACGAGTCCGGACGAGCCCGAAACGCCCGCCCACGCGACGGCCTGGGTCGGCCGCTGCCCCACGGGACGCCCGGCGTCGCCCGCCAACCGGAGGGCGTGGTCCGCCCGCCGGCCCAGACCATCGCCGAGGCGCAGCGACTGCTCGACGAGGGCATGCCGTTCCACGCCCACGAGGTGCTGGAGGACGCGTGGAAGTCGTCCCCCGACGAGCATCGCGCGCTGTGGAAGGGCATGGCCCAACTGGCGGTCGGCGTCACCCACGCGGCCCGGGGCAACCCGACGGGTGCGGTGAACCTGCTGAGCCGCGGCGCCGAGCAGCTCGAGCCCTACACGGCGAACGCCCCGTACGGCATCGACGTGTCCGGCCTGGTGCGCTGGGCCCGCGGCGGCGTCACGGCCATCGAGGCGGGCGCCGAGCAGCCGTCCATTCCCCGGCTGACCGTCAGGGGCCGCTGAGCAGTTCCTTGAGCGGCAGCGACTCGTCGCGGAGTTGGTCGGCCGTCACCTTGTGGCCGGAGTGCAGTGTTCGGCGCACGGCCAGCACGTCGCCCGGCCGGTTCAGGGCGATCACCGCGTCGATGCGGCCGTCGGTCAGGGAGAACGCCGAGAACTTCTGGTCCGCCACCGAGCCGCGGACGATCAGGTCGTCGAGGTCGCGGGCGTGGCCCACCGACTGGAGCTTGTGCTCGTACTGGTCGGACCAGAACCAGTGCGGATCGGTGTGGGGGACCGGGTCGCCCGTGAGGGTGGCGGCCAGCGCCGTGCCCTGGCGCAGGGCGTTGTCGTGGTGCTCGACGCGGATCCGCCGGCCGTGGTGCAGGTGGGCGGCCACGTCACCCAGGGCGTAGACGTCCGGCGCCGACGTCCGGCCGCACTCGTCGGTCAGGATGCCGTCACCCGTCTCGATGCCCGCCTCGAGCGCGAGTTCCACGTTGGGGGTCGCGCCGACGCCGACCAGCACGAGGTCCGCCTCGACGCGGTGGCCCAGGTTGGAGGTGAGCACCCCCTCGGGAGTGCAGGTCTCGACGTATTCGCTGGTCCGCACCTCGACCCCGCGGGAGCGGTGGACGTCCAGCAGCGCGGCCCCGATCCTCGTCCCGAGCGCGCGGGCCAGCGGCGCCGGTTCCGGCTCGAAGATCGTCACGTCGACGCCGAGCTTCACGGCCGACGCCGCGACCTCGCAGCCGATGAACCCCGCGCCGAGGATCACCAGGTGCTCGGCCCCGGCGAGCGCGTCACGCAGCCGCCGGGCGTCGGCCGCCGTACGCAGGTGGTGCACGCGCTCGCCGTCGAACCCCGCGAGTGTCCGGGGCCGCAGCCCGGTGGCGAGGACGAGTGCGTCGTAGTGGAGATCCTCATCGCCGAGTCGGACCGTGCGAGCGTGCGTGTCCACGGCGGTCACCCGGGTGCCGAGCCGCAGCTCGATGCCGTTGGCGGCGTACCACTCGGCCGGGCGGGCCGGCTTCACGTCGCCCCCGGTGAGGAACTCCTTGGACAGCGGCGGCCGCTCGTAGGGCACGTCCGGCTCGTCACCCACGAGCACGATCTCGCCGTCGAACCCCCGCCGCCGCAACCCGGCAGCGGTGGTGGCCGCCGCGACCCCACCACCCACGAGCACGTACCGCGTCATGCCGACGATCTTAGGGATTCGGCACGATCACGTAGCCGGCACCGTTACCGGCGGACACGGCACTGGCTCCGGCCACTCCGAGAACGGGCACGGGGACCGCCGAGAACCGGCCAACGGAATCGTTGCCGAGTTCGGCATAGGTGTTGTCGCCCCATGACCACACGGTGCCGTCGGCGCGCAGCGCGTAGCCACCGGAGTGGACGGCGGCAACCTGTGTCACCCCGGTCAGGTGCGTCACCTGCACGGGCACACGGGACTCACATCGCCCAGCGCCGGAGCAGTCGGTGCCGTTGCCGAGGGCGCGGCCGTGTCCCCAGGCCCACACGGTGCCGTCGGCGCGTGCCGCGTAGCCACTCGAAGCGCCGGCGGCGATCGACGTCACTGCCGACAGGCCGGAGACCTGGACCGGCACCCTGGACACGCAGGCGGCCGAACCTCCTGGGCACAGGGCTCCGTTGCCGAGCTGGCCGTACTGGTTCCGCCCCCAGCTCCACACGGTGCCGTCCGCGCGGAGTGCGAGCGTGGCGGCGCCGCCGGCGATCGCCGTGACGTCGGTCAGGCCGGACACCTGGACAGGTATCGTGGAGTCCTCTGTGGACCCGTTGCCGAGTTCTCCGTAGGTGTTGTGGCCCCAGGCCCACACCGTGCCGTCCGCGCGGACGGCGTAGCTGGTCCACCCGGTCGCGGCGACGGCCACGACGTCGGTCATCCCGGCGACCGGGACGGGCACGGTCAGGCCGGAACCGGTGTGGCCCCAGGTCCACACCGTCCGGTCGGCGCGCAGCGCGAGAGCGAGCCCGGAGCCGGCGGCGACCGCCGTGACGTCCGTCAGCCCCACCACCGGCACGGGGACCGCCGACCTGGCGCCAGGGCTGCTGCTGCTGTAGAGCCCGGTGAGCCAGCCGTTGCCGAGCTGCCCGTAGTAGTTGTCACCCCACGCCCACACCGTGCCGTCGGTGCGCAACGCGTAGCCGTTGTTCAGGCCACCGGCCACCGCCCGGACTCCCGACAGTGAGACCACCGGGGTGGCGACCGCCGAGCTGGTCGTGGTCTCGGCCGTGCCCAGTTGGCGTTCGGAGTTGTCGCCCCAGGCCACGACACAGTCCTCGGTGCAGGGGTCGTCGTCGACCACAGCGAACACCCCGGCGAGGTCGGCCAGCAGGTGCACGGCGCCAACCCGGTTGTACAGCAGGACGGAGCGGTGCCGGCCGAACGGGACGACGGCCGCGTTCGACGTGGTCTGGCCGGCGGAGAGGTTGAGTGACGAGGAGTCGGGTCGAGGCTCGAACTGCGACCACGCTGTCACGTACGTCGCGGCCGTCGCCTGTACGCCGGTGACGTTCAGCACGACACCCGTGGCGGTCAGCGGCGCGTTGCCGGTGAGGTCCAGTGCGACGGACGCTTCGGCGCCCACCGGTCCGGCGCCGGTCCTCGTGTCCAACACCCGGGTCGGGGCCAGTGGCACGAAGGCGGCGCCGTAGTCCGGGGTGTAGAAACCCGTCAGGTCAGCCAGGAGATGGACCCAGCCCGCCTCGTTGTACAGGCTCACCCGGCGGTCCGCGCCGACGGCGACCGTCACCAGGTTCGGCCTGGTCGAGCCGGCCGTCAGGTTCAGGTGCGACGCGGTCGGCCGGGGTGTCCCGGTCGGCCAGGCGGTCACGAACGTCGGGGCCGTGGGGCCGGTCCCGGTGAGGTTGAAGGTCACGGCGGTGGCCGACGCGGGGATGCGGTCGGTCAGGTCGAGGACCCGTGTCTCGCCCGGCTCGAGGGCACGGTAGGTCCGGGTGTCCAGCACCCGGGTCGACGGCAGCGCCGTGAAGCCCGCACCGCCGTCGGTGCGGTAGTGGCCGGCGAGGTCGGCCAGCAGGTGTACGGCGCCGTTCCGGTTGTACAGGCGGACGGTTCGGTCCGCGCCCAGCGCGACCGTCACCTGGTTGGCGCGGGTCTCGCCGGCCACCAGGTTCAGGTTCGACACCTCCGGCCGCGTGCTGCCGCCCGGATACACGGTGACGTAGGTCAGCGCGGTCGGCGCCACGGCCGTCACGTTGAGCACCACGGCCGTCGCGGAGGCCGGCACCCGCGAGGCGAGATTCAGCGTGACCGTGCCGCCCGCCCCCACCGCGCCGCCACCGGTCCTGGTGTCGAGCACCCGGACCGGGCTCTGCGCCGTGAACTTCGAGGCGGCCGCGGCGGCGGGCGCGGCCGCCGCTTCGGCGGTCGCTTGTGGAACGGCGAACAGTGATGCGGCCAGCACCATGCTCAGGACAGCAGGCATCAATCGGCTCATGATCAAACCCCCCAGGTGAAAGCCCCGACCGATACGAAGCTAGGGAATCGGTCGGGGCCGGAATACCACCATTCGGGTCAGTCAGCACGCAACTTCACCCGAAGTTAGGGGACGGGCGTGATGGCGATGTCGTCGTAGCCGTGTTCCATGTTGCCCACGTCGGCCGGGACCAGGCCCGTTTCCGCTCGGAAGCCGTCGAACCGGCGGGCCTTGGCCAGGGCCAGGTCGGTGGTGCCGGCCACCTGGCCGTTGACGCTGACCGTGGTCTCGCTCGCCGTGCTGTCGATGGTCACGGTCATCCACTGCTTGTTCGGCGGCACGGGGCCGACGCCGCCGACGTTCTGCCAGTTCTCGCCGTCCCACGCCCGGACGAGCATGCGGTTGTTCGTCCAGTCCGCCGTGAAGTGGAGCTTGAACGCCGTCACCTCGCGGCCGGACGCGTCGGTGCCGAGGATGTCCCAGACGGCTCCGGAGCCGTAGCCGTATCCCTCGTAGGACATCGAGATCCGCTGCGTCTTGGCCGGCGACTCGGCACGGAAGCGGGCGGTGGCCTTGCCGTTGGTGTCCGCGTCGATCAGCACCAGGTGGGCCGACGAGTGGTCGGCGCCGGGCACGATCGTGTTGGCCACCAGCGTATAGCGACTGTCCTCAACGGACCGGGGGACCGAGGTGACGGCGTCGTTCTCGAAGGTCAGCAGTTCCTTGGCGAACAGTTCCAGCTCGGTGATCGCGGTGAGCGGTGCCTCGGTGGTCGAGGAGATCCGCACGTAGCTCGCCCGCACGGGCTTGATGTCCGTGTACCGCATGGCGAAGTCGGTCCGCACGCCCGTGCGCGCCACCGGCCGGCCCCACGCGCGCCCGTCGGTCGACACCTCGATCTTCGCGCTGTTCGCCTCGCCCTCGGCCATCATGAGACCGAAGCGTTCGAGTGTGTAGGTGTGGTCGAGCTTGATCGTGAGGGTCTGACTGTCACCGAACCGGGCGGCCGCGTGGTACTCGGTGCTGCCGTCCACGATGCCTTCGAGGCGCTGCTCGGCGAACCGCGGGTCGGCCGGGATCACCTTGCCGCTCAACGCAACCGTGCCGGCGGCGACCTTCGTGGCGAGGTCGAGCTTGCCGGTGCCGGGGGCAAGCGCGTCGATCTTGCGGGTCCAGATCTTGTTGTCGTGGCCGAACTCGCGGCACCACCAGATGTTGTGACAGGTGTCGCCGAACGCGAGCGACGAGCCGTTGTTCAGTGCCACCAGGTCGGTCTGGCCGCTGCTGCCCATCCAACGCCGCAACGCGTCCTCACCGGGGTGGCGGGAGTAGATGGTCTCGCCGCGGTCCCACTTGCGGCCGGTCCCGTCGAGCGACACCACGAGGTTGTTGTCCGGGCGGCCGTAGGTCATCAGCAGCTGTCCGTTGCCCTGCAGGAGGAGCTTGGGCATGATCCCGTTGTTCGGCAGGCCGTTGGGCGCCACGAACTCCTTGAGCGGCTCCCAGGTGACGCCGTTGTCGGCGGAGAACGAGATGGTCAGCGGGATTGACGGCGGCTTGCCGGGCACGTCGGCACCGCGCATCACGGCCATCAGGTTGCCGTCGCTCGTGCGGGCCAGGGCCAACTCGTTGGTGGAGAAGGGAGAACCCGCGTTGATGGCCGACCGCTGCCGGAAGGTCTGGCCGCCGTCGGTGGACTCGAGAACGAGGCTGTGTTCCTTGTTGACGCCGTTGATCAGGCCCTTGCCGTAGGCGCCGGCGAGGATGGTGCCGTCGGGCAGCTCGACGATGTCGCGGTGGACGCGGTACCAGTCGAGCTTCCACAGGTTCTCGACGAGCGGGGCCGTCCACAGTGTCCACGACCCGGCCAGGTCGGTCGAGCGGGCCATGGGGAGGCCGATCCGGTTCGGCGCCGGGGCGGTGCCGGGTACGAAACTCATGGACAGGATCGATCCGTCGCGCAGCCGCGAGGCGCCGATCATGGTGAACTCGGGCGGTAGGGCGGTGTAGGGGACGAAGACCTGGCCGTTGTTGTCGGCGACCGCGCGGCCGTTGCGCAGCGGGGCGCCCGGGCTGTCCTCGTTCTGGTTCCAGGACGTGATGACCTTCTTGACCGTGCGCCCGTTGACGACGTGGTCGACGGAGAAGGCCTGCGGCGCGGTGCCGAGTTCACCGGGCCCCGGTGCCCAGGGGTACCACTGCGCGCCGGCGGACAAGGACGGATCGTCGGCCGACCTACCGTCGACCAGTTCGGGCGGGCCGGTGGTCCTGGCGGCGTTCTCGGGTGCGGCGGGCGCGGAGATCGTCGACCCGATCATGATTCCGGCGGCGAGCATGGTGATCGAGGTGAGCACCCCGGCTCCCCATCGTCTGGTCAGCTTCCAGCGACTCTTCCGGCTCATCGGATCTCCTCGATCGGGCGACGCGGGCTGACGAGACAGTAGCCCCGTTTGAAACGTTATTCCATACTCCGTTCGGAGTCATGAAACGACGTGCCATGTCCCGAGAGGAAGGTCGACGCGCACATCCGCCGCACAGGGCACATGGATGAGGGCCACCTCCCCGTGGGGAGATGGCCCTCGTTACCCGGTCAGCGAGAAGGGTCTACAGGGTGATCGACCACCCGTTGATGTACCCGACGTCCGCGCTGGCCGCGTCCCGGACGCGGAGGTTCCACGTGCCGTTGGCGGTCTCGCTGGACAGGTTCCGCGAGAACGCCTGGACGACGTTGTCCGCGCTGCCGCCCGAGCGGTTCAGCAGGTTGTACACCGAGCCGTCCGGTGCGACCAGGTCCACCACCAGGTCGCCCCGGTAGGTGTGGACGATGTTGACGTCGATCGTGGAGGTGGCCGACGCCGCGCCGGACGCGCCGGACACCGCGATCGGGCTCGACACGGTGCCCTGGTCGGGGATGTTGTAGTTGTTCTGGTTCTGGAAGGTGCGCCCGGCCGGCGGGGTGCCGATGGACGCGGCCGCGGAGGCGATCGCCGCCGCGAAGGTGCTCACCTGGCTGTACACGCCCGGGTTCTGCGGCCTGGCACAGCCGTAGCCCCAGCTGACGATGCCCACCTGGATCCAGGCGCCCGCGTTGTCCCGACGGAACATGGGGCCACCGGAGTCACCCTGGCAGGTGTCGACGCCACCGGCGGACCAGTTGCCCGCGCAGATCTCCTCACCCGGCACGAGTTCGCTGTACGCGGAGCCGCACTGGGAGTCGGTGATGAACGGGACCTGGGCCTTCAGCAGGTAGCGCTGCTGGCCGCCACCCTCGGTGGCCGCGCCCCAGCCGGCCACGTCGAACGTGCCGCTGTCGTACGCGGTGGTCGTGGCGATCGGCAGCGTCGCCAGGTTGGTGATCGGCGAGTTGAGCTTGATCAACCCCCAGTCGTCACCGCTCGGGTTGTTGTAGCCGGGCGCGCGGTAGACGTAGGTCGAGGTACGGGTGATCCGCGCCGGGTCCTGCAGGTCGACCGAGCCGGCCGTCACGCCGATGCTCGTGTTGTTGCCGGTCGCCGGGAGGCAGTGGGCGGCCGTGAGCACGATCGACGGCGTGTACAGCGCGCCACCGCAGCCCATCGACAGCCGGACCATGAACGGGAACTCGCCCTGGGCGGCACGCGTGCCGCCGACGACCTGGGGCGAGACGTCGTCGGGAGGCGGCGTGGCGACCGCCGGGGCGGCCAGGAGGCCGATCGCCGCGGCGGCGCCGGCAGTCAGCACGGCCGCTCTTCGCATGGTCGTACGCCAACCGATTTTTCTCACAATGGTTTCCTTTCGACCGTCCGAATGGACGCAGGGGATGTCGTCGGAATGGTGGTTGCAGGGTTGTTACTGCCCGCCGTGCGGCGGTCTATCAGGGCCGATGGGTCAACTTCACTTCGATCTCACCCGTCGGCCGTGCGTCACCACAAGACTGCAAACCGGGTCAACTGTCGTGACTAATTCCCATGTTCACAGTTGACCGCTGTCACGGTCCGTAGTGTTGATCAGTCGTGATGTGAACGTTAATCACGAAAACAATCACGGAAATGGAGGCAACATTTGGCGTCGGCATCGCGTCTTAATGGGTGGATCACGTGATCTGGGCACGTGACCACACTGGGGAAGGGATTCCTTTGGACACGAATGTGCTGGCGAGATCCGGCAAACTCTTCGGCCTGCTCGCCGCCACCACCGCCATGGTCATGGCGGGCGCACTGCCCGCGAGTGCCGCGGCACCACCGGCCAACGACACCAGCGTGACCGCCACGGCGATCACCGCCTTTCCGTTCAGCGAGACCGTCGACACCACGCAAGGAACCACCGACGACGAGGACGCGGCCCTCAACTCCGGCTGCGGCGCGCCGGCCACGAACGGCAGTGTCTGGTACGAGTTCGAAGGGTCCGCTCCGGCGTATGTCGTGGATGTCTCGGCTTCCGATTACCTGGCCGGCGTGATCGTGGCGACCGGAACTCCCGGCAGTCTGTCCCTCGTCACCTGTGGTCCGGACTCGATCGGTTTCGAGGCCACGGCCG
This sequence comes from uncultured Actinomycetota bacterium, assembly GCA_963825445.1. Lineage (GTDB taxonomy): Bacteria > Actinomycetota > Actinomycetes > Mycobacteriales > Pseudonocardiaceae > Actinophytocola. Next base: position 347,633 of record CAWGTM010000007.1, on the reverse strand, counting down.
GCGAGACGTACTACGTGATGGCGTTCAGCGACGACCCGGCGGTCGTCGGCGGACAGCTGGCCATCTCGGTGAACGAGTCCGAGCCCGCGCCGAAGGTGTCGATGACCGTCGACAACGTCGGCAAGGTGAACAAGAAGACCGGTACCGCCACGATCTCGGGTACCTACACCTGCATCGGGCAGGCCGACCAGGTCATCTTCCAGGGCAAACTGCAGCAGGAGCAGGGTGACGCCCAGATCTCCGGCCTCTTCGAGCGGCTCGACCTCACCTGCGGCGGCACGGCCGACTGGGAGGCCGAGGTCGTGCCGGACAGCGGCAAGTTCAAGCGCGGCCAGGCGGCCACCATCGCACTGACCGCCGGCTGCAACGCGCTCGGCTGCAACGTCTACGAGACGCTGGAAGTCGTCCGGCTCAAGTAAGAGGACGCGCAAATAGGGCTTGGCGGCGCCCGCCGCGCCGAGGCGGCCCCTGGTGGCACCGCGCAGGCATCGAAGTACAACCCGGTATGCCGAAGCCCGCGCGGCACCGCCAGGAACCACCTCGATCACGACGGGCATCCACCGACCCTATTTGCGCACCCTCCAAGCTGACCGAATACCGGGGCGGGCGCCGTCACCAACGTCACGACCCGCAACAGCTAGTCGCCGGGGGTGACCAGACCGGTCTCGTAGGCCAGGACCACGGCCTGCGCCCGGTCGCGGAGGGTGAGTTTCGCGAAGATCCGCGCCACGTGGGTCTTCACGGTCGCCTCGCTCAGCGTCAGGTCGGCGGCCAGCTCGGCGTTGGACCGGCCCCGCCCCAGCAGCGTCAGCACCTCCCGCTCCCGCGGCGTCAGCGCCGCGAGGTCGCGGTGCACGGCCGGCCGCCGGGTACCGGTGGCGAACCTGTCGACCAGCCGCCGGGTGATCGACGGCGCCAGCAGCGCGTCGCCCGTGTTGACCAGCCGGACGGCGGCCACCAGGTGCTCGGGCGTGACGTCCTTCAGCAGGAAGCCGCTGGCGCCGGCGGCGAGCGCGTCGTAGACGTAGCGGTCGAGGTCGAAGGTGGTCAGCATGACCACCCGGCACTCGGGCTGCTGTTGCAGGATGCGGCGCGTGGCCGTCACCCCGTCCAGGTTCGGCATGCGGATGTCCATGAGCACCACGTCCGGCCGCAGCTCCCGAACGGCCGCCACCGCCTCGACACCGTCGGCCGCCTCGCCGACCACGTCGATCCCGCCGGAGGCCAGGATCATGCGGAAGCCGGTCCGCACGAGCGCCTGGTCGTCGGCGATCACCACTCGCGGGTTCATGGCCGCGCCAACGGAATCCTGGCCCGGACGCGGAACCCGCCGCCGAGCCGCCGCCGGGCGTCGAGGTCGCCACCGAACACCCGCACCCGCTCCTGGAGTCCCAGCAGGCCACGCCCTTCGGCGGAGTCGTCCGACAGCGCGGGAGTTCCGCCCGACAACACACTCGGCCCGGTGTTCAGGATCTCCACCCGGAGGTAGTGGTCGGCGTAGCGCACAGTGACTTCCGCTTTCTGCCCGGCGCCGTGCTTGAGCGCGTTGGTCAACGCTTCCTGGATGACCCGGTAGGCCGTCAGGTCCACACCGGACGGCAGCGGTCGCGGCTCACCGGCGATGCGGACCTCCACCGGCAGCCCGGCGAACGCGATGCGGTCGATCAGCGGGCTGAGCCTCGCCAGACTCGGCTGCGGCGACAACTCCGCTGGCTCCGTGCCGTCGGCCGGCGGCGCGAGCACACCCAGCAGGTGGCGCAGCTCGGTCATCGTGTCCCGCCCGGCCGCCTCGACGGCCAGCAGCGCGGCGGCCGCGTCCTCGGGTGCCGCGTCGAGCACCCGCCGGGCGGCCCCGGCCTGGACCACCATGACGCTCACGTTGTGGCTGACGATGTCGTGCAGTTCCCGCGCGATCCTGGCCCGTTCGGCGTCGACCGCTTGCTGTGCCGCGCTTTCCCGTTCCCGCTCGAGCAGCCAGCCGCGTTCCTCGAGTGCCTTCGCCGAGGCGCGGCGGGCGGCGCGGAGTCGGACGGCGAGCACCACGGTCACCACGACCGCCAACGCCGCCGTGACCAGCCAACCGAGCCCGAGATCCCACACGGGTCAACTGTCCCAGGGCGTCTGGCGGGCCGCATCATCCCGGTGGGTCAGGGCCGTACATCGCCGGGATGACCCCGGGCGTGTGGTTACCTCCGAGGAGCGATGTCCGCAACCGCTGCCGAACCCAGGATTGCCCACTGTGACTAGCGATGAGAGTACGCAGGTCGTCGTCGAACTGACGGACGTGCGCAAGGAGTACAGCGATTCGGTCGCCCTGGACGGTTTCTCCCTGAGGATCCGGGCGGGGGAGGCGGTGGCGGTGATGGGCCCGTCGGGCTGCGGCAAGTCCACGCTGCTGAACATGGTGGCCGGGCTCGACCGGCCGACCGGCGGGTCGGTGGTGGTGAACGGCGAGGACCTCGGGTCTCTCAATGAGACGGGCCTCGCGTTGTTCCGCCGCCGCCGGATCGGCATGATCTTCCAGTTCTTCAACCTCCTCGACGACCTGCCGGCGCTCGACAACGTGGCGTTGGCCGCGCAGCTGACCGGCACCTCGTCGGCCCAGGCCCGCGCCCGCGCGTTGGAACTGTTGGACGAACTGGGCATCGCCGGGCGGCGCAACATCTACCCGGCCCAGCTCAGCGGCGGGGAGCGGCAGCGGGTGGCGGTCGCCAGGGCGCTCATGAACCGGCCGGCGCTGCTCCTGGCCGACGAACCCACGGGCGCGCTGGACAGCCGGGCGGGCGAGCAGGTGATGGACCTGCTGCTCGACCTCAACCAGATCGGGCAGACCCTGCTGCTCGTGACCCACGACGAGCGGCTGGCCACCCGCTGCGCCAGCCGGCTGGTGGAGGTCGTCGACGGTCGCGTGGCCCGCGAGACGAGCCTGGAGCGGACACCGTGACCGCCGTGTGGCGGGTCGCGCGCGCCGGGCTGCGGCGTCGCCTGGTCCAGACGGTGGTGATCGGCGTGGTGGTGGGGGTCTCCACGGCGACCATGGTGCTGGCGATGGGACTGCTGACCTCGGCGTCCGCGCCGTTCGACCGGGCCTATGCCCAGCAGGACGGCGCCCACCTGGTGGCCGCGTTCGACACCGCGGTGTCCGACGATCAGCTGGCGGACACGGCCGACCGATCGGGTGTCGAGGCGACGGCCGGCCCGTTCGACCAGGCCACGGTCGAGCTCACCACCGATCCCGGTAGCCGGATGCCGCCGCTGACCGTGGTGGGCCGCGCCGACCCGGACGGGCAGGTGGACCGGCTCAACCTCTGGGAGGGCCGGTGGGCCACGGGGCCGGGGGAGATCGTCCTGAACTACATCCCCGGGAACCCGGGGATCATCCCGATGGGCGACCGCATCTCCGTCCCCGGGCAGCCGCGGTTCACGGTCGTCGGGTTCGCCTACTCGGTGAGCGGTTCGGCCGACGGCTGGGTGACCCCGGACCAGGTGGCCGAACTCCGACCGAACGCCACGCAGATGCTCTACCGGTTCACCGATGCCGCGACCGCGGCCGAGGTCAGCGCCGGGCAGGACGCGGTGACCGCCGGGCTGCCGGCGGAGGCACTGCTCGGTGCGGAGTCCTACCTCGTGCTGAAGCAGGACATCACGTCCGAGACGGCCGTCTACATCCCGTTCCTCGTGGTGTTCGGCGTGCTCGGGCTGGCCGTGGCGATCCTGATCGTGGCGAACGTGATCAGTGGCGCGGTGGTGGCGGGATTCCGCAACATCGGGATGCTCAAGGCACTCGGCTTCACTCCGAACCAGGTGATGGCCGTGTATCTGGTGATGGTCACCGTTCCCTCGATCATCGGCTGCGTGCTCGGCCTGGTGATCGGCAACGTCGGCGCCCGGCCGCTGCTGGAGGAGGCGTTCGAACGCTTCGGCGCGTCCGACATCGGCGTCGACCTCTGGGTGAACGTCGTCGCGCTGGTGGGCATGCCGATCGTGGTGGTGCTGGCCGCGCTGGTCTCGGCGCTGCGGGCCCGTCGGCTACCGGCGGCCGCGGCGATCAGCGCGGGCAGCGCGCCCCGGCTCGGTCGCGCGCTCACCGTGCAGCGCCGGCTCGGCGGGACCCGGCTGCCCCGATCGGTCAGCCTCGGGCTCGGCGTGCCGTTCGCTCGCCCGGCACGCAGCGGGTTGACCCTCGCGGCCGTGGTGCTCGGCGTTATGACCGTGACGCTCGCGATCGGCGTGACCCTGTCGGTCACCGCCTACCGGGAGGCGGTCGATCCCAGCCACACCGACCGGCTCGAGCTGGTGGCCGGAGGGCTGCACGGCCCGCCCCGGCCAGGGCCGCGCCCGCCCATGGCGGACGACTCCGAACCGTCACTGAGCGACGAGGAGGACGAGGCGCTGCTGCGGTCGCTGCCCGGCGCGACGCACGTGGCGGCCGTGGCGGAACTGCCGGTCCAGCTGGTCGGCGGGAAGGACATGGTGGGCATCTCCGCCTTCCGTGGCGACGCCGAAGACCTCGGGCCCCGGGTGATCAACGGGCACTGGCCGACCGGGCCGGGCGAGGTGGCGACACCGTCGCGGTTCCTCAACCAGCGCGGGCTCACGGTGGGCGACTCGATCACCGTGGAGGTGGACGGCGAACGCGTCCAGCTGAAGATCGTGGGCATCTCCGTGACCAACAGCCCGGAGGCGCTCTTCGCGGACTGGTCGGTGCTCGAGCGGCTCGCCCCGGACACCAGGGCCGACTCCTACCACGTCCAGCTCGAACCGGGTACCGACCAGCAGGCCTACCTCGACGGGGTGGCGGCCGAGGAACCCGGGCTGCACCACCTGCCGCAGGGCGAGGGCGGCTCCGACCAGGCGGTGGTCATCATCAGCACGGCCACCATCCTGACGCTCGTCCTGACCGCGGTGGCGGCGCTCGGGGTGTTCAACACGGTCGTCCTGAACGCCCGCGAACGCCGCCGCGACCTGGGCATGCTCAAGTCGATCGGCATGACGCCCCGCCAGGTGATCGTCATGATGGTGACGTCGATGGGCGTGCTCGGCGTGGTCGGCGGCGCGATCGGGGTGCCGCTCGGACTGGCCGCGCACGACGTGGTCGGCCCGGCCATGCTCGAGGCCGGGCAGTCCGACGTGTTCGACTTCGTGATGGACGTCTACGAGCCGTACGTGCTCGTGCTGCTGGCCCTGGCGGGGATCGCGATCGCCGTGCTCGGCGCGCTCATCCCCGCCAGGAACGCGGCGCGCACGACCATCGCCGAGGTCCTGCACAACGAGTAGGCGGTATCAATTACGGGAGGCCGAGCACCCGCATGGTCTCCTCGGCCATCCGCCGCTCGCCGAACGCGTTCGGGTGCACGACCACGGGGTTCGTGGTGGTCACGATCGGCTCGATCCACCGGACACCCAGCGGCTTGCAGGCGTCGTGGCCGTCGGAGGCGGCGGCCAGGTCGACGTAGGTCGCGCCGGTCTCGGCGGCGGCGCGGCGGACCGCGTCGTTCAGGGTGGCCTGGAGGGACCGCAGGTAGGGGACGTCACCGGTGGCGATGGGCAGCTTCAGGAAGCAGCCGCCGGACGTGGGAACGATCCACGGGTAGCCGAGGATGGCGACCTCCGCCTGCGGTGCCTTCGCCTTCGTGGCGCGGAGTGCGGCCACCAGCGCCGGGTAGGTGGTGGTGCGGACGGTGTCCTCGAACCGCGAGCCGTTCTGGTCCTTGCAGGGACTGCCGTGGCCGAGCGTGAGCAGGCCGGCCGAGCCGCAGGCGATGATCGCGTTGCCGAACACGCCGCTGTCGTTGCCGCCGATGGTCATGGTGATCAGGTCGGTGTCCGCGCCGACCGCGTCGAGCTGCGGCGCGACGCCCGGGTACTGGGCGGTGGTGAAGTGGCTGGTGTCGGCGCCGCCGCAGGTCACGTCGTCGAGCCGGGCGCCGGTCTCGGCGGCGATCACGTGCGGGTAGTTGCGGGTGGACTGCAGACACACGAGCGGTGCCGTGAGGTCGATCGGCAGCACGCCGGACGCGGCGCTGTAGGAGTCGCCGAGCGCGACGTAGGTGAGTGGCTCCTCGGCCTGCGCGGTGTTCACGAGACTGAGTGCGGCGATCACGGCGGCGGCGGACGCGAGCAGACGACGCATGGGCTCTCCCGGCTTCGATGACGGTGCCTTTGAAGACAGTGCCTACTCACGAGTAGGCAGAGCGCATCGTCACCCATCGGGCGCGCGGCGTCAACACCCGTGCGCTCAGGGGCGGCGCGCGGTGACCAGCCAGGCGCGGGAGTCGAACCAGACGCCGTCGGCGGTGTCGTGGGCGGCGAGCAGGTCGCGCAGCCGGTCGAGGGCGGCCTCGTCGTCGCCGGGCACCTTGGCCATGGTCAACGCCCAGCCGGTCACGAAGTCGTAGGCGTCGGGCAGGGGTCCATAGTGGACCGGCTCGATGATCTCCTCGAAGTCCACCTGGGTATAGCCCGCGGTCGTGAGAAGTCCTTCGGTGGCAACGGGATCGCCGAGCGCGAACGGACCGGCCGGCGGCGGCGTGCTGTTGCCGGTCAGTGCCTCGGCGATCGCCGACCACCACTCCTGGCGGTCGCCGTTCTGCCAGACCAACTGCCGGAGGAGGGCACCTGGCCGCAATGCCCGGGCGACGTTCGTGAACGCGGCCACCGGATCGGGGAAGAACATCGTGCCGAACCGGCTGATGCCGAGGTCGAAGTGTTCCGGCGGGAACGGGTGCGTCTGGACGTCGGCCTGCTCGAAGGTGAGGTTGGGCAGACCGGCGGCCGACTCCCGGGCGGTGTCGATCACCGCTGCCGACAGGTCCACCCCGTGCGCACTCCCGTCGACCGCGATCCGGGCCGCGTCGCGGGTCGTCTGCCCGGAGCCACACCCGATGTCGAGCACGTGATCCCGGGCGCCGATCCCGAACGCGGTCCGCAACCGCTCCTGGTACCGGCCCAGCTCACCCTCGAGCCGCAGCGCATGGGTGGACTCACGGTCGCTCATTCCCACATCATGCCCCGCTACACCGTGACCGACACCAGGCCGCCGTCGATGATCAGGTCCTGACCGGTGATGTAGGAGGCCTCGGACGAGGCCAGGAACGCGACCGCCGCCGCTACGTCCTCGGACGTGCCGAACCGGTTCGCCGCCACCCTGGTCACCACCTCGGCCTGGGCCTCGGGCGTGACGTTCTCGTGGAACATGGCCGTCTCGATGTAGCCCGGGCTCACGGAGTTCACGCGGACGTCCGGCAGTTCGGCGGCGAGGGTGTGGGTCAGGTTGTGCACGGCCGCCTTCGTGGCCGCGTACACCGACGCCCCGGCCAGGCCGCGGTGGACCGTCCACGACGCGTTGATCACGATGGCCGCGCCCGGCGCGAGCAGCGGGGTCAGCTTCTGGATGGTGAAGAACACGCCCTTGAAGTTGATGTCCACCAGGCGGTCGAACTCCTCCTCCGTGGTGTCCGCGTTCGGCCGGAACGCCGCCACCCCGGCGTTCGCGAAGAGCACGTCCAGCCGGCCGTGCCGCTCCCGAACCACGGTCGCCAGGTCGGTGAGGTCCGCCAGGTTCGCCACGTCGCCGGGCACGGCCAGCACTCGATCGCCGCCGTCGAGGTCCTCCACCGCGTCGTCGAGCCGGGTCTTGTCGCGGCCGGTGATCACCACGTGGGCGCCCTCGGCGAGGAACCGGCGCGCGGCCGCCAGGCCCATGCCGCTCGTGCCGCCGGTGATCAGGGCGATCTTGTCGTCGAATCTCGTCATGGGTTCAGCGTGCGGCCGGCGCCGCCGCGCAACCAGTGCGTGTTCAACCTGGGTGTGGCACCACCAGGTACAGCTCGAGGATCAGGTCCGGGCGGTCGGCCACCGCCAGCGTCGTGAGGTCGAACACCAGGTCGCCTTCGGTGGGGTGGCGCACCGCCTTGACCACCTGGGCGGGGCCGCCGACGTCGTGGCGGGCCCACAGCTCGGCGAACTCGGGGCTGAGCGCGGTGAGCGTGTCGACCACCCGCTCGAACTCGGGGTCGCCGGGGAAGTGGGCCGCGTCGGCGCGGAAGGCGGCCACCACGGCGGGCGCCACCGCGTCCCACCGCGCCTGCAGGGCCCGGTACCGGGCGTTCGTGAAGAACGTGACCAGGCAGTTGTGGTCGGTGTCGTCGTAGCCGAGCAGGGTTCGGGCGGCGTCGTTGACGGCCAGGAGGTTCCAGTAGCGGTCGCGGAGCACGGCGGGCCGGGGCTGCCACGCGTCGAGCAGCCGCCGCAGCTCGGGGGTGAGCTTGGCGTCACCGGTGGCAAGCGGTGGGTTCAGCCCGGCCAGCAGGTACAGGTGCACCCGCTCGGGTCCGGTCAGGCGCAGCGCGCGACCGACGGCGTCGAGCACGTCGGTCGACACCGTGATGTCGCGACCCTGCTCGAGCCACGTGTACCAGGACACGCCGACGCCGGCGAGCTGCGCGACCTCCTCGCGGCGCAGGCCCGGCGTGCGGCGGCGGCCGACCGACGGGATGCCGACGTGGGCCGGGGTGAGCCGGGCCCGGCGGCTGCGCAGGAAGTCGCGGAGCTGTTCGCGGGACGCCATGAGCCCCACGGTAGCCGCGCGAAAAAAAGTTCGACGGGGATGTCGATCGGGTGCGAGCCCACTCGACTCATGGGTGAGAGCGACGGAACACGCACAAGGAGCACATCATGATCGTCGAAGCCACCACCCCCGCCGACGTGCGTGACGCCGTCATCGCCGCCCGTTCCCTCGGTGTGCCGTTCGCCGTGTACGCCACCGGCCACGGGGGCGCGATGCCCGAAGGTGAGGACGTGGTCGTGGCCCGGACGTCCACCATGGACGGTGTCCTGATCGACCCCGACCGGCGCACCGCGTGGGTCGGCCCCGGCACCCGTTGGGGTGCTGTGATCGAGGCCGCCGCGCCGTTCGGGCTGGCCCCGCTGGCCGGCACGTCGCCGACCGTCGGCGTCGTCGGCTACACCCTCGGCGGCGGCATGGGGTGGCTGTCGCGCCGGTTCGGGTTCGCGGCCGACAGCGTCGTGCGGGCCGAGGTCGTGACGGCCGACGGTGAGCTGCGCACGGTGTCCGCCGACCGCGACGCCGACCTGTTCTGGGCGCTGCGCGGCGCCGGCGCCAACTTCGGCGCGGTGACGGGGCTCGAGTTCCGGTTGCACCCGGTCAGCTCCGTGTACGCCGGGGTGGCGACGTTCTCGCCGGACCGCGCGGCCGACGTCCTCGCGTTCTACCGGGACTCGGTGCGGCCCGACGCCCTGACCGCGAACATCGTGCTCACGAAGGACGCGCTGGCGATCCGCGGCATGTACGCCGGCCCGGCCGAGGAGGCCCGGCGCGCGTTGGCGCCGCTGTGGCGGGTGGCCGGCACGCCGGTCACCGACGGGTGGCACACCATGCCGTACACGCAGAGCGGCACCATCGGTGGGACGGCGCCGCACCAGTTCTCGCTGCTGCCCGAGCTGCCGGACGCGGTGATCACGGCTTCGATCGAGGCGGCCCATCACGCGACCGTGGAGGTGCGGACGTGGGGCGGCGCTCTCGCTCGTCCGGGCATCGACGCCGGCCCGATCGGCCACCGCGACGTGCCGTTCTCCGTGGTGATCGACGGTGCGCCGTCGGCGGTCATCGAGGAGCACGCGACGGGTGGTTCGTTCCTGAACTGGCTGCACGACCGGACGCGCACGCACACGGCCTACACCGCTGGAGACCTCGCCCGGCTGCGTTCGCTGAAGGCGGCCTACGACCCGGACAACACGTTCGGGCTGGCGAAGAACCTCGCGCCGCTCACCGCGTCGGTCCCCGCGCGTCAGGCTGCCTGAGGTAGTCGGCCTCCTCGGCGCTGATCTCGTACTGGTAGGCGGAGCCGTCGGGCCAGGTGACGCGCCTTCGCTCCGGGTGGACCCGCGGCCCGGAGCCCTGCCAGAGGAACACCGGCTCGGCCTGATCAGCGAAGATCGGTCCGGAGTCGATCACCCCGACACGGGCGGGGGTGAAGACGAGCCAGGCACCGCGGGCTCTTCTCGCGGTATCGACCAACGCGAGCACCTGGGCGTCCGCAGGCCCGGTCACCAGCCCTTTCCGCTGGAACATGTTGGCGACACCCCCACCGGCCACCGACAGCACCGCGCTGACGACACCGCCGACCGTGCCACGCAGGATGTTCCAGAAGAAGCGCCTGATGAGACGCTTGCCCTTGACGGTGCCGTCCTTACGCCGGCCGGGCACCTCGAAGGCGGGCTTGACCTCGTCGAGGAACACCACGGTCACCGACGCACGCCACTGGCTCTCGGCCAGCGCACGGACCCGCCGCCGAAACTCGGGCTTGGGAAGCATCAGTCACGGTAGCTCGCCGGCCGATCACCCGCCACGGAACAGGCTTGCCTCGAACTCGTCCGGCGCGCGTCCGTGCTCGACGGCCCAGCGGCCCAGCAGTCCGCAGTAGCGCTCGTACGTTTCCGCCGGCCAGCCGCCCGCCGGGTGCAGCGAGGTCCAGCCGCAGCGGTCGCGCAGTGCCGTTGCCACGACACAGTCGAGGATGAGCGACGGGTGCGACGGCGCGCCACCGCCGGCGAAGTACAGGAATTTCGTGAAGAACGACGGACCCAGTGCCCGGATCTCGGAGCGCCGGCCGGGCCGCAGCACCCGGTACGCGTCGGCCGGGTTGTCGCGGGCGAGGTCCCGCGCGCTGGTGAGCAGCCGCTCCGCTCGCGGCAGGTCCGCCGCGATGCTCCGCAGCCGGCGGGTGTTCTGCCTCAGCTGGCTGCCCGACCCCCACGCCAGGGTTCGCCACAGCAGGGTGAACACATCGTCGGCCGCCCAGACCTGGGCGCGCGTGAGGGTGGGGCCGGTCGGCGGCTCGCCGGGCAGCCCGAGCGTGGAGATCGAGGTCCGCCACCACTGATTCCGAATGTTGATCCGGTGGTCGTCGACGGTCTCGTGGCGAGGTCGCGTCGGGACCGCCCATTCCGGTGCCGCCAGCGCGGTCAGGTCGGTCATCGCCATGTGGCCTTCATCGGTGGTTGGACCAATGCGTTACCAGGCCGGACTGTCGCAAAGTGATCTGAATCTGTCGTTCGGTGGATGATCGTGGTGCGGGTTACCGCTCAGTATTGGTCCTCGGTTTTCGTCCAAACACGACTACTCGGGGACTGAGGACATTGCTTTCGAACCAAACGGAGTGGACCGTCGCGGCGCAGCTGCGGAGACGGGCGATGGAGCGTCCGGAGGAACTCGCCCATCGATTGGTCGGGGTGGCCGATCTGACCTTCGGCGGCTGGGACGAGCAGTCCAACGCCGTCGCCCGCGGACTCATCGCCCGGGGTGTCCGGGCCGGCGACCGGATCCTGTTGCCCTGTTCCACCGACGCCTGGATCGCCTACGCCATCGCCTGGGCCGGTGTGCTCAAGGCCGGCGCCGTGGCCGTGCCGGTGTCCGTGGCCAGTGGGACCGTGCATCTGGCCCGCACCTACGCGGCGGCCAAGGCCGTCGGGTTGATCGGCCCGGACTTCGCCGAACGTGACAGCGGGTGGGCGTCGACCGTGGATGAGCTGACCGCCCACTCCACGGCACCCGTGCACGTGGACATCAGTCCCGACGACGACGCCGAGATCATCTACACCTCCGGGACCACCGGCGTGCCCAAGGGCGTGGTCGCCTCGCACGCCAACCTGCTCTACCCCGTGCTGCGGTCGACGGCCACGCCGAAGAGCACGGCCCGCCAGAGCACGGCCATGCACGCGCTCCCGCCGGCCACCACGGTCGGCCAGGGACTGCTCATCCAGCCGCTCGGGCCCAGTCCCCACGCGACGCTGACCGTGCCGCGCTTCGAACCCACCTCGTTCCTGCGCGCCATCTCCGAACACCGGCCCTCGCACGTGGTGTTGGTGCCCGCCATGGCCATCGCCCTGGTGAGCGCGAGCGACGAGTTCGACGTGTCGTCCGTGCGTCAGGTGCGGACCACGAGCGCGCCGATCCATCCGGCGACCCTCGAGCAGCTGTCCCGCATGTTCACGAACGCCCGCGTGCGCAACGTCTACTCCACCACCGAATGCTGGCCCCGCCGCCTCGCGACGACCTACGATCCGGCGCGGCCGAAGTCGCTCGGCCGCCCGACCGCCGGCGCCGAGGTCCGCATCGTCGGGACGGACGGCTCGGAAGTCCCACCCGGACTGTCCGGCGACGTCCAGCTCCGAAGCGACGCCCCACAACGCCGCTACGACGGCGTCGAGGCCCGCGCCGGCGTGTTCCTCGACGGCGGCTGGACGCGGACCGGCGACATCGGACTCGTCGACCAGGACGGCTACTTCTATTTGGTGGACCGCCATCCCGACCTCATCAACACCGGCGGGCTGAACGTGTCCACACTGGACATCGAGGCCACGGTCATGGACTACCCGGGCGTGATCGAGGCGGCCGTGTGCGGCGTCCCGCACCCGGTGCTGACCGAGTGCGTCATGGCGGCCGTCCGGGTGAATCCCGACGTCGACGTCGAGGCACTGCACGACTACCTGCGCGAGCGCCGAGGCGTCGCCGCGCCGCACCGCGTGGTCGTGGTGGCCGACCTGCCGCGCAACCTGCTCGGCAAGATCGACAAGCGGGCACTGCGCACCATGCTCACGGCCGAGGCCGCACCCGACCTCCCCGAGACCGCGACGGAGGAGACGGTGGCCGAGATCTGGGCCACGTCACTGGACATGGACACGGTCTCCGCGTCCGCCGACTTCCTGCGCATCGGCGGGTCGTCGCTCAGTGCCATGGAAGTGGTGAGCCAGGTGGCCGAGCGACTCGGCCGCGCGGTCCGTGTCCGCGACCTGATGGACAGTCAGAGCCTCCGCGAGTTCGCGCGCCGCGTGGATCACGCGCCGCCGGCCGAGGACGACGAGCCCGCGTTCGTGGTGTCGTGATGGGACTGACCGAAGTGGACATTCACCCGGCCTCCTACGGCCAGGAATCCCTGTGGGCGGCGAACGGACTGTCCGCCATCAACGTGCCGGCCGTGGTGCGCCTGCGTGGCGCCGTACGGTTGAGTCAGGTCCGCGACGTGCTGAGTGCGTTGTGCGCCAGGCACGACGCCTTCCGCACGGTCCTCGCGAAGGACCGGCACGGTGTGCTGTGTCAGTGGGTCTCGCGCAGTGGTTGGCTGGACCTGGTGTCCATCGAGCACGATGGCGACGCCGACGAGCAGTTCCCGTCGATACTGCTCGCCGGCGCGGAACGACCGTTCGCTGTGGACGGTGGGCCGCTCGCTTTCGCCGAGCTGCACTCGTTCGGGCCGGTCGACCACGTGCTGATCGTGTGGATGCACCACGCGATCTCCGACCTCGCGTCGAGCCAGGTGGTGGTCGACGACCTCCGGCACCTGTTCCTGGACACCGATCCCGGTCCCGTCCGGTACCAGATGAGCAAGTTCGCCGAACTGGAACGGGCGGCCACCGTCCCACCCGAACTGTGGCGCTACTGGGCCGGCACGCTCGCCTCGGTCGACCGGCGCCTCGGGGTGCCGATGCCGGTCGGACGCACCCACCGCGGGATCCGGCCGCCGCTGCCGCGACTGTCGAACGCCGTGGTCGACTCGCTGTCCCTGCTGGCCGCCGAACAGCGGACCACGATCACCGCGGTCCTCGTGGCCGCCATGGTCGCGGCGCACGCGCCGGAGGCGAGCGCGGACCGCGTGCTCGTGGGACTCACGAAGGGCAACCGGGATCACCCCCGGCTGCGGTCGACCGTCGGGTGCCTGGCCGACCAGCTGCCGTTGGTGATCGACGTGTCCGGCAACCCGACGTTCAACGACTTCGTCGGCCGTGTAAGGGAATCGATGATCGACGCGTTCGACCACCGGGCACCGCTCGGCGCGTTGCTGCCGGTCCTCAACCGGGTGGCGGCGCCGGTGTTCTCCGTGAACCTCAACTTCCTGCCGCCGCGTCAGGTGATCCCGGAGCCTCGGATGGGCGAGCTCCAGGTGGTGGACATGGCGTTTCCCACGGGGCTGGTGAAGTCCCGCCCCGACCTGTGGTGGCTGGGCGAGGCGGTGCTGGACTACCGGCCGCGCATCGACCGGTACGGGCTGTCCGGGGAGATCGAGGGTGACGCGGGCGTGCACGACGCCGAGACGGTCATGTGGTTCGGCGAGCGGTTCTCCTCGCTCCTGCAGACGGTGGCCGAGGTGCCGGGTCTGCGGCTGAGCGAGCTGACCGCCACGGTGCGGGCGCAGTGATGGAACCGGCCACCTACTACCAACGGGACTGGGTGCTGGCCTGCCGGGACGGGCGGTCGCACTTCACCACGCCGCTCGCCTGGAACCTCGACGGCGAGCTGAACACGGACGTGCTCCGGACCGCCCTGCGCACCCTGACCGCGCGGCACGAGTCGCTGCGCACGGCGTTCCAAGTGGACGGTACGGACGTGCGTCAGGTGGTGGTGCCGTCGATCGAACCGGAATTGTCCATTTTAGACGTGGCCAGCGAGGGCGAGGTCGAGGCACGGATAGTGCTCGAGACCGAACGGCCACGGCACGTGTCGGTGGCACCCCTGTGGCACGGGCTGCTCTGTCGGCTCGGCCGTCACCGACACGTTCTCGCCCTGTTCGTGCATCATCTCGTGTTCGATGGATGGTCCCACGGGGTGCTGCACGACGAGTTGGTCCGCTGCTACCGCGCGCTGGTCGCCGGTCGCGCACCCAGGCTCCCACACCTGAGCGTGACGCCCGGCGACTTCGCGCAGTGGGAGCGCGGGCGGCGGGATTCCTCGGTGGAACAGTGGTGGCGCACCGAACTCGCGGCGCTGCCACCGATCCTGCCGGCACCGCCGGTCGGCGGCCGGTTCGTGTCGGTACCCGTGCCGCCGGTCCCGGCCGAGGTCGCGCCGGAGAGCAGCTCGGCGTTGCTGGCCGCCGTGTGCGCGGCCCGCGGTGGCGACGATCTCGTGGTGGGCGTGACCCGCTCGGGCCGGGAACGTCCACGGCTGCAACGAGTTCTCGGTCCGGTGCTGGACCACGTGCCCGTGCGGGTGGACCCGACGGGTGGCCTGGAGCAGGTGCACCGGTCCTATCGGGCGGCGGTGGCGCACCAGCTGCCGCTGGGTCGGATCCGTGCGGTGCTGGACCAGGATCTGGCGCCTCGGGGTGGTCGGCTGTACGACACGCGGTTCAACTACCTGCCGCGTGCGGCGGCACGATCCGGCGACGCGGGACCGTTGACGATCATGCCGCGCGCCATCCCGGCCACCAGCATCTCGCCGCGCCACACGGAGGACCATCCGGAAGTCCTGCCACTGTCCTATGTGCTCCGTCAGGACCCGGACGGCCGGCTGGCGGGGGAGATCTGCGGACCGGACAGCATGTTCTCCAGCGATCAGCTGCACTCGTTCGCCGCGGACCTGGTGGACGTGTTGCACGGCGCACGGATGGCGACTCGATGAACCGCGTGCTGGTGGTCATGTCGCTGGCACACTTCCTGGTGATGGTGGACGCCACGATCGTCACGGTCGCGCTGCCGTCGATCCAAAGTGGACTGGGTTTCACCTCTGCGGGTCTGCCGTGGGTGGTGAACAGTTACAGCTTCGCGTTCGGCGGCTGCCTGCTGCTCGGCGGGTGGGTGGCCGACCGGCTGGGCCCGAAACCGGTGTTCGTGGCGGGAATGACGGTCTTCGCCCTGGGTTCGGTGGTGTGCGGGCTGGCCGGCACGGCGGAGTTGTTGGTGGCCGGACGAGTGCTGCAGGGCGTGGGCGGCGCTTTCGTCTGCCCGGCAGCGCTGGGTGTCATCACCGTGACGTTCACCGGAGCGTCCCGTGCCCGCGCACTGGCGGGTTGGAGCGCCGCCGGCGCCGCAGCGCTGGCCGTCGGCCCTCTGGTGGGTGGCGCGCTGACCGCAGCGTGGTCGTGGCCGGCGGTGTTCCTGGTCCCGGTGCCCGTGTGCGTGGGCGCGGCGGTGGTGGCGGCCAGGTGGCTCCCGGCGGTGGTCCCCGCCGTACGCGTCGGCGGGAGGTTCCCGTTGCGGCGAGTGGCGGCCCCGAACTTGGTGCTGGCACTGAGTTCCGCGGCGATGGTGGCCGCGTGCTACACGTGCACGCTGTGGCTGCAGTCCGTTCTGGGCCACGGTCCGATGGCCACCGGTCTGGTCTTCCTACCGCTGAGCTTGGGAATTCTGCTCGGCGCGGCCTTGGCGCCCCGCGTTTTGCGGCGCGTGGACGCTCCTTCCGTCGCGGTGGCGGGTCTCGCGGTGGCAGCGGTGGGCATGCTGCTGTTGGCAGCTCTACCGACACACGTGTCTCTTGTGGAAATGGTGCCGGCCCTGACGGTGCTGGCGGTGGGCTTCGGCCTGCAGTCGGTGCCGATCTGCGCGCTCGCCACTTCGGTGCGTGGCGACCAGGCGCTGGCGGCGGCGGTCTACCAGACGGCCGGTCAGCTGGGTGGCGGACTGGGGCTGGTGGGTCTCGGAGTGCTGGCGGGCTCGGGTGGGTTCCTGTCGTGGCGGGGTTGGGCTTTCGCGGCCGGCGCCTTTGCCTTGGTGGTGGGAGCTTTGGTGGTTCGCGTGCGGTCCCACTCGGACGATCGCGTGCTTCGGTGACTGTGCATGGGGTTGTGGAGATCGGGGCAGTGTCTCGCCGGTTCGTGGGTGTGGTGTGTTTGGGTGCGGCGAGCCACTGAGGTGATCTCACCGACTTTCAGTTGAGTCGGCCGTGTTCGAAGTGGGTGAGCAGGAGTGCTGTTTTGATGATGTCGCCGATCTTGCTGGGGCTGGCGGTGGTGTGGTGGAGGGTGCGTCAGCGGCCGGTGAGGGCGGCGAAGCCGCGTTCGCCCAGGCAGCGCAGTCCGCGGAGGAGGGTGTTGTAGGTGCGGTTGTCCACGTCGAGGACCTGGTCACCAGGGGGTTGTTTGATCGGGGTGTGCATGCTGATGCCCGCGCCTTCGTAGCCGCCGTCGGACTGTGTCGGTAGGTCGAGGTGGGTGGCGGCCCAGTACAGGGCGCCGAGGACATGTTCGCGCGCGACGGTCAGGTCGTGGATCGAGCCGGGTTCTGCGTCGGCCACCCGCAGTGGGAAGCCGTCCGGTCCGGAGAGCGCTTGGATGTTGCCGCCGTGTTCGTGGGCTTTCCCGGAGTACCACAGGTCGATCTGTTTTTCTTTGACACTCAGGGTTTTCTCGCTGCAGCGGTCGGCGGAGAAGATCTTCCCGTCGAGGATGACGTAGGCCAGGTCTTGTTTCTTGGCGTGTTCCAGGGCTTCGTGCAGGTCCGGAGCCTGAGTGGCGAGCACCTCGATGACTTCGTCGAGGTAGCGGTACCCCGTGGCACGCGAGACTGTGTGGTCACGCGCCAAGGCGGTCACGTCGGCGTCCTGGCGGAACCAGCGTAACCCCAGCACTGCTTGGTTGAAGCAGGTCAACGCCCTGCTGTTCTTGCGGGTACCGCGCTGACGACGCTCGGCGCCCAGCAGCCGGGACAGGTACTGGGCGAGTTCACGGGAGACGTCGAGCATGGCACGATAGGCAATCACGGGGAGCCCCTGACCTAGGATTTGATCTTCGCAAATCCAGTCCTATCAGGAGCTCTCCGCCCACATCTCCCCGGCGTCCACAGCTGGAACCCAGCCACACCAACGACTCGCCCTCACACCAGGCACACCCAAGACGATCTTGCTGAGATCACCTCAGTGTCTCGCCGGTTCGTGGGTGTGGTGTGTTTGGGTGCGGCGAGCCACTGCAGCGGTTCATGGTGAGCTTCGATCACGGGGCTGGTTTTTAGCGCCTGTTGGTCCGACCTCCTGCAGGGGTGAATGGGCTTACTCATTGTGGTGTCGATCTTTAAATGCTTCATTCTTTCGAGCGATGAAAATATGGGTGGCGGGCGTAGGATTGGGTTATGTCCAGCTCTCGTGTGGTGGGGCTAATCCAGAAACTGGATTCCTCTGCTGCCGCTTTCCGTGAAGTGTATGCATCTCTGGTGTCGGTGATATCGGAAATGCGCGATGCTGATGTCGCGCATCTGGCGGGGTATAGGCGACTGAGCCTGCTCGTCTCAGATGTGACGCGGCTCAATCCCCGGTTTGCCACGCGGTTGATCACCCATGCTGAGGTGATCGCGGAGGTGGTGACCCCGACCGGGCATGTCACGCCGGCGCGGTTGCCGGTGGTGCGCGAAGCCCTGTTGGCCGGTGACCTGGATGCTGAGCAGGTGGATGCGGTTGTGCGGACGGTGAAGAAGATCCCGGACTGGGCTCCGGGTGACACCGTCGAGGTGGTGGAGAAGCATCTGGTGGCGATGGCTCGAACCGGACCCGCCCATGTGCTGGCCAAGCACGGAGAAACCCTGCTGGCGCGGATCGATCCGGATGGTGACCAGCCGGCTGAGGTGTTGGCGGCGCCGAAGAACGTGTTCCGGTACCGGCGGGACGAAGCGGGGTGGATGCACTTCACCGGCATCATCGACCCCGAATCAGCCGAAGAACTGGACTCCCTGCTGGGTGCGCTGGCCAAGCCCGGTGGTCCGGAGGATGAGCGGCACCCGACCCAGCGGCTGGGGGACGCGTTCTGCGATGTGGTCCACCACGCGCTGATCAGCGACAAGTTGCCGGTGCGGGGTGGGGTGAAGCCGCACCTGAATGCGACCGTGGACCTGGAGGTCCTGCGTAAGGGTGTGGGCACCGCGACCTTGGAAGGTGGTGCGCTGCTGGGTGCGGCAGCGGCGCGGCGGATCGCCTGCGATGCGGGGATCGTGCCGGTGGTGATGAGCGGTGCGTCGGTCCCGTTGGATGTGGGCCGCACCCACCGCCTGGTCACCCCCGCCCAGCGGGCAGCGTTGAACGCTCGGGATGGTGGGTGTGCGTTCCCGAACTGCGATCGTCCGGCGCGGTGGGCGGATGCGCATCACATTCGCCACTGGCTCGACGGCGGCGCCACCGACCTCGCGAACATGGTGCTCCTCTGCCGAAGACATCACCGGATCATTCACCATTCCGAGTGGGAAGTGCGGATGAGTGCGGTGGGTATCCCGGAATTCATTCCGCCTCGCTGGATTGATTCTGGGCAGGTTCCGCGAAGAAACCACCTTCACGCCATGAGATAACACGGGTAAGAAAACACGCAGGGTGTAACCACCAACCCGCGCTCCGCTGGTAGGTGAGAACGCGCTGGGACTGGCACTGCTCACCGCAACCCCGTAGCCGCTCAGCCATTCGGTCGTTGCAGTGACTCGCCACGCCCACGCACACCCTGCCCAGCCTCTGGCGAGACACTGCCCCGACCGCCCCAACCCCACGCCCACGAACCGAAGTGCGCGATCGTCCCCGCAACACCCTCAGACCGTCACCGCGCGCAAGAGACGCGCCGCGATCGTCCCAGCCACCGCCCAAATCACCGGGGCACGCTAGACCGAAAGGCCCCGCGAGGCGGCAAAGTCCCGCCAGTTCCCGTGGCCCCGTGTGACCGGGAGGTTCCGCTCGACCGCGCGGCGCAGCCGGATCGCAGGACTCCGGTAGATCGCCGGCCTCGCAAGAGCAGAGGGCTCTGCCAGACCCTGTTGCCCCGGCAGACTGCGAGGTTCCGCTCGGCCGCGAGTTGCAGCCGGATCGCAGGGCCCGCTAAATCGCGTGGCCTCGCAAGACCGGAGGGCTCCGCCAGACCCTGGCCCCGGAAGACCGCGAGGTCCGCTCGACTGCGAGGCGCAGCCGCACCGCAAGGTTCCGCTAGATCGCATGCCTCGAAGGACTGGAGGGCTCCGCCAGACCCTGCCTCGTAAGGCCGGGAGGTTCCGCTCGACCGCGAGGTGCAGTGGGTCGCAGGGGTCCCGCTAGATCGCAGGGTTCCGCGGGACTGGAGGGCCCCCGCCAGTCCCTGTGGGCCCGTGTGACCGTGTGGTTCCGCTCGTCTGCGGGGTGCAGCCAGATCGCAGGTTCCGCTAGATCGCATGGCTTCACAGGTCCGGAGGGATCCGTCAGTCCTTGTTGCCCTGTATGACCGGGAGGCTCCGTTCGACTGCGGGGTGCAGTCGGATCGTAAGGTCCGCTAGTCCATGGCCCCGCTAGATCGCAGGGTTCCGCCAGACCCTGCCCCGGAAGACCGCGATGTTCCGCCCACCGCGAGGCGCAGTCGCACCAAGGCCCAACAAGACCGCGAGTGCCCCGCGCCAAACCCCAAGCTCAGTCGGCGCAGGGTGGGATTGTGGTTTCCCAGATGCGGGAGTAGATCACCAGGTCGTCGACCGTTACTTCGCCCCTCGCCCACAGTGTGGTTTGTGTACAGCGCAGCGTCGCGGTCGCTACTACCTTGTCGCCTGTGCCCATCCAGACGGCCGCGCGGTTGGCGCCTCGCATCACCACTGACTCCGGCGCGGCGCGGCGAACTGAGGCCGAGAGGGAACCCGTTGTCTCGAAACGGTAGCCGTACCAAGGGTTCTGGCCTTGCGATCGGGATTCGACCGCCACCTCCACGCCGTCGCGTACCTGGTCCCGGGTGATCGTCCAGTTTGTCGGGCGCTCCGCCGGCACCAGGGGCAAAGCGGTGACCGCCACCTCCACCCCATCGCCCGGTTGGGTGGTTGGGACCGACAGTTCTACGCCCACCACCCGTAGAGGCGTTGGGGACGCCAGAGGGGTCAGGCGCGGGAAGTCCGCGTCGCTGATGGCTACGCGTAGTCGGCGGCCGGACGGTACCCGGTACGCCACCGGGCGCAGGACCACCCGGTGTCCTGCGCTCGCGGTGGTCGGGCGTAGCACCCCGGCGGTGACCAAAGTGGACCGTCCGGTGTCGTCCACCTCCGTCAGGCGCACCACCAGTCGTCGTACGGCGTCCACCCGGCCATCGTGATCGCCCGCCAGTTTTACCAGCACCTCCGTGCGGCCGGTGATCACCAGGTCCGCGCTCAACGGATCGCTTGTCGCGCATACCGAACGGACGTCGTCGTCGTGTTGGTCCTGGGGTGGGCATGACTCGCCCAGGCACAGGCCCGGTAAGCCCCGAAGGGCGCCCGCCGTCGGGTCCGGTACGAACTCGACGACCTCGTCCATTGTGGCCGCCACCGGGGCGATGTCCGGTGCGGGCGGCCACGTTTCGTAGCCACGCCAAGTTGGGTCGGAGCCTTCCACATACAGGGTCACCGGGGGTTCCGTCATCACGCCCGTGTCCACCGACCGCAGCCAGTGGTCCCACCACCGGAGAGCGACGGAAAGAAAGTCGATGGGGGCGACGCCGGAATCCTGTGGGAGGACATGGCCCCAAGGGCCCACCATCAGTTTCTTCGGGCCCCGCATCCGTTCGTACGCCCGGATCAGCCCGTCGGGGAACGCGTCGCGCCAGCCGCCGACACACAGTGCCGGCACCTCGATGGCCTCGCCGTCGATCGCGCGGTCGCGCCACACCGGATCGCCGGGGCCGTACCTGGCGAAGTCCAGGAAGATCGGTTCCGTGTCGTGCAGGCGGGTGTACCACCGTTGCAGTTCGACCGGAGAGTCCTCACCCAGCGGCGGCAGAAGCTGCTGCACCAGCATCGACGTGCCCCGGTTGACCAGTGCGTGCAGGTCGCCGCGCGCGCCGTCCGGGTGCACGGTGTCGCGGCCGGGATCCAGCCCGTGCATCAACGGGATGATCGCGCGCAGACCCGCCGGCCGCCGGCTCGCCGCGCGCATGGTGACGGTCGCGCCGTAGGAATGGCCCCACATACCGATATTGCCGTCGCACCAGTCCTGCGCCGCCGCCCAGTCGATGGCGGCCACCGCGTCGTCGGCCTCGCCCGGGTCGAACTCCGGGCGCCGCACGCCGTCGGACGAGCCGATGCCCCGCAGGTCGACCAAGAGCCCCGCGTAGCCGCGTTCGGCGAACCAACGCGCGGGCCCGTCGTGGGCCATGCCACCGACGAAGTCCTTGCGGTAGGGCACAACCGTGACCAGCACCGGCACCCGCGCGGTGGTGACCGGTCGATACAGGTCGGCCGACAACGTGATCCGCGGGTCGGCTGTTGATATCCGAACGTCGCGGACCACCTCGACATCGCAGACTTCGCAGATCATTCGACGATAGTAACCATGCAAAGCGCTTCGCGCGAAGGGGTTGACATGCGAATTTTGCGCGTGTTTCCTGTTGGTTAATTCAACCGGCCGACCCGAGGAGGCAGGCGTGGTTGGTCATCGAGCCAGTCAAGCCATGAAATCCCGATTAACCGTTCTCCTGACCGCTGCCGCGTTGGTGACCACCGCCTGCGGTGGCGGCGGCGGACAGGCGTCCTCCGAAGACCAACCGGAGGCGAGCGGGCAGGTCGGCGACACGCTGACCGTCGTGTCCGTGATCCCTCCCCAGACCCTCGACCCGGCGAAGACCGCGCAGAACAACGCCTGGCTGACCGAACTCGCCTACCAGCCGCTGATCGTGCGCAAGTCCGACGGCACGCTCACGCCCGGGCTCGCCGAGTCCTGGGAGTACACCGGCCCGGAGAACACGGTCTTCGAAATAAAGCTCCGCGACGGCGTCAAGTTCGCGGACGGCAGCGAACTCACCGCGCAGAATGTCGTGGACCATCTGGAGTACGTGGTGGCCTCGGGCGGACAAATGGCGCCCATGCTCGCGAACAACACGTTCACCGCCACCGATCCACGCACCGTGACGATCACGGCGGGCGCGCCCAACCCGAACTTCCCGGAGATTCTCTCCCAGGACTACGTCGTGGGCGGTGTGATCAGCCAGAAGGGGCTCGCCGCGCCGGACGGCCTGGGCACCAACACTTTCGGCGCCGGTCCCTACCAGCTCGATCCCGACGAGACGGTGGCCGGCGACCACTACACCTACGTCGCCAACCCGAACTTCTACGACAAGGAGAACGTCCACTGGCGCAAGGTCGTCATCCGCGTGATCACCAACTCCCAGGCGGTGCTCAACGCGTTGAAGACCGGCCAGGCGGACGTGGCGGTGGGTGATCCGTCGACCGTGCCGGCCGCCGAACAGGCCGGGCTGACGGTCGTGTCCACCCCGTTCCTGTGGAGCGGCGTCGTGCTGGCCGACCGCGACGGCACCATGGCCGAACAACTGGCCGACGTCCGCGTCCGCCAGGCACTCAACTTCGCCACCGACCGGCAGAGCATCGCCGACGCGTTGTTCCCCGACATCGGCGAGCCGACCAACCAGCTGACCGTGCCCGACGGCTACGGCTACGACGAGGCGCTCAACGAAACCTATCCGTACGACGAGAACAAGGCCCGCGAACTGCTGACCGAGGCCGGCTATCCGGACGGTTTCACGCTGCGCCTGGTCACCCCGCGCTACCAGCAGCTGAACCTGCTGGCCTCGGCGCTCAAGGACCAGTGGAGCAAGGTCGGCGTCGAACTGGACATCACCGACCACGCCAATCCCAACCAGTTCTCCTCCGACGCGTTCGGCGGGAAGTTCCCGGCGTTCATGACCTCCTTCGGCCAGATTCCCCTCTGGATGGAGGGCCCGTCGCTGTTCCTGCCGACCGCCGCGTTCAACCCGTTCAAGGCGGCCGATCCGGAGCTGAACTCCCTGTTCGACAGCGCGGCACGGGCCACCGGGGACGAGAAGGTCCAGGCGGACCAGGAGATCCAGGCCCATCTGGTGAACGAGGCGTGGTTCGTCCCGGTGGTCACCACGGGCCTGCCCTACTACGCCCGCAAGACGGTGACCGGCCTCGCGACCTCACCCAAGGCGCCGGTGCTGTCGCTGTACGAGATCCAGCCGGCGGTGTAGATCATGGTCCGGGAAGCCGTGCGCTGGCTGGTGTCCTCACTGGTCCTGCTGTTCGTGGTGAGCGCGTTGACGTTCGTGCTGGTGTCGCTGGCACCGGGCGACGCGGCGAAGTCCATTCTGGCCGGTCAGACGAGCACGTACACCCAGGAGCAGTACGAGAACATGCGGGTGTTGCTCGGCATCGACCAGCCGTTGCACGAGCAGTACTGGACCTGGCTCACCAACCTGGCGCACGGCAGTCTCGGCCAGGACCTGTTCAGCGGTCAGGAAGTCACGGAGGTCCTGGCCGGCCGGATCGGCCCGAGCCTGTCGATCATCCTGGGCACGGTGCTGGTCTCGGCCGTGCTCGGGGTGGGGCTCGGCATCCTCAGCGCGTGGCGCGGCGGGTGGCTCGGCCGGGTGGTCGACGCCGTGTCGCTCGTCGGCTTCGCCATACCGAACTTCTGGCTGGCGCTGGTGTTGGTGGAGTTACTGGCCGTGCGACTGGCGCTGTTCCCGGCCGGCGGGTACACCGACATCGCCACCGACCCGGGCGCGTGGCTCGCCGCCATCGCGTTGCCCATCATCACGCTGTCGGCCGGTGCGATCGCTTTTGTGGCCAAACAGACCAGGGACTCGATGGCCGACGTGCTGTCCCGCGAGTTCGTCACCATGCTGCACGCGCGCGGCCTGTCCACCCGCTCGATCCTCGTGAAACACGCGCTGCGCAACGCTTCCATCCCCGTGGTGACCATGCTCGGCCTGCTGCTGGTGAGTCTGCTCAGCGGAACGGTGTTGGTGGAGAGCGTGTTCTCCATCCCGGGTCTCGGTCAGGAGGCGGTGAACGCGACCGGCAGCCACAACCTGCCGCTGATCGCGGGCGTGGCGTTCTACTTCACCATCGTGGTCATCATCGCCAACCTGCTGGTGGACCTGTCCTACCGGCTCCTCAACCCGAAGGTGCGGGGCTCGTGATGACCGGACTCCTGCGCAGACCACTCGGTCTGATCTCCGCGCTCTACCTGCTGCTGCTGGTGATCGTCACGGCCGGCGCGCCGTGGGTGGCGCCGAGCGATCCCGAGGCCCAGGACCTGGGCAACGCGCTGGCCGGGCCGAGTGCCGAACACTGGCTGGGCACCGACCGGCTGGGCCGCGACGTGCTGAGCCGGCTGCTGCACGGCGGGCAGATCACGCTCGTGAGCGTGGTGGAGGCGGCGCTCGTGTTCACGCTGCTCGGCGTGACGCTCGGGCTCGCGGCCGGCTATCTCGGCGGCTGGACCGACCGGCTGATCGCGCGGCTCGGCGACCTGCTGCTCGCACTGCCGGGCATCATCGTGCTGCTCATGGTCCTGTCGGTGTTCCCCGGCAACGACCTGGCCACCATGATCGCGCTCGGCGTGATCAGCTGCCCGACGCTGCTGCGCGTGGTGCGTGGGCAGACCATGGCGTTGCGCCAGGAGCTGTACGTGAAGGCCGCCCGGCTGTCCGGGCTCACGGGCGGCCGGATCATGTGGCGCCACATCCTGCCCAGGCTGGCCGGACCGATCATCGTGCAGGTGTCGCTGTTCGCGGCGACCGCCGTGCTGGTCCAGGCGGCGCTGTCGTTCCTGGGACTGTCCACTCCGGAGACCGAAGGACCCAGCTGGGGCAACATGGTCGGCTCGGCGGCCGAGGTGATCAGCCGGGACGGCTGGCTGATGGTGCCCACCGGCGGGATCCTGGTGATCACCGTGCTGGCGCTGGGTCTGCTGGGCGACGCGGTGCGGGACCTCACGGTCGGCCGCGCCCTACCGGCCGTAGTACGTCCGCGCCGCCGGCCGACACCGGTCGCGAGCACGGCCGAGCCGGACCGGACCGCGCTGCTGTCCGTGCGGGACCTGACGATCGCGTTCGGCGACACCACCGTCGTGCGTGACGTGACCTTCGACGTCGGTCCTGGTGAGGCGTTCGGCATCGTCGGCGAGTCCGGCTGCGGCAAGACGGTCACCGCCCGCAGCCTCCTGGGTCTGCTGGCCGACGGCGGATACGTCAAGTCGGGCTCGGCGATGTTCGGTGGCCGCGAGCTGGCCGGCATGTCCGAAAAGGACTTCCGGACCATCCGCGGCTCCCGCATCGGCCTGGTGGCGCAGGAACCCATGAGCGGGCTCGACCCGTCGTTCCGCGTGGGCAGCCAACTGGTGGAGGTGATCCGCCGCCACGACCCGATGACCCGACGGGCGGCCCGGGCCCGCGCGGTCGAGCTGCTGACCATGGTGCACCTGCCCGAGCCGGCGCAGGTGGCGCGCCGCTACCCACATGAGCTGTCCGGCGGCATGGCGCAGCGGGTGGTCATCGCGCTCGCGCTGGCCGGCAACCCCGACCTGCTGATCGCCGACGAGCCGACCACCGCGCTCGACGTGACCGTGCAGGTGGAGATCCTCGGCCTGCTGCGGGAACTGCGGGCGGAGTTGGGGATGGCGGTCATCCTGGTGACGCACGACTGGGGTGCGCTCGCCGACCTGTGCGACCGCGCGATGGTCATGTACGCGGGCGAAGTGGTGGAACAGGCCACTGTGGACGAGCTGTACCGCACGCCCCGCCACCCCTACACCCGCGGGCTGCTGGCCGCCAACCCGCACGTGGCGCCCGTGGCCGACGGGCTGCCGGTGATCCCGGGCAGCGTCCCGCCGCCGGCGCTCTGGCCGACCGGCTGCCACTTCCAGCCACGTTGCGACCTGGCGACCGCCGAATGTGGCACCGGCCCGATCCCGCTGGTGATCCCCGCTCCCGACCGCGAGTCCCGGTGCATCCACATCCAGGAGCTGGTGTCGCGATGACCTTGCTCAGTGTCGAGGAACTGTCCATTCGGTACCGCCGAGGACGCAAGCTGCTGCCGCCCGCCGTGTCCGAGGTGGACCTCACGGTGGGTCCGGGTGAGACGGTCGCGCTCGTGGGGGAGAGCGGTTCGGGCAAGTCGACCATCGGCAACGCCGTTCTCGGGATGGTGCCACCGGCCGGCGGCCGGATCGTGTTCGACGGTGAGGACGTCACACACGCCACCACGGCCCGCCGTCGGGCGCTCACCCGGGAGATCCAGGCGATCTTCCAGGATCCGTACGGCTCGCTGAACCCCATGCGCACCATCGGCCAGACGCTCGTGGAACCCCTGCGCGCGCACCGGATCCGGGTGGACGAACCGGCGCGGGTGGCCGAGGCGCTCGAACGCGTGGGACTGCCGGCCGACGCGGCCGACCGATATCCCGGTCAGTTCTCCGGCGGGCAGCGGCAGCGGGTGGCGATCGCCAGGGCGTTGATGGTCGGCCCGAAACTGGTGATCTGCGATGAGCCGACCAGCTCGCTCGACCTGTCCGTCCAGGCCCAGGTGCTCAACCTGCTGCTGCGGCTGCAGAAGGAGGAGGGCCTCGGCTATCTGTTCATCACCCATGATCTCGCGGTGGTGCGCCACATCGCGCACCGGGTGGTCGTGCTGTACCAAGGGAGGGTCGTCGAGTCGGGACCGACCGGTCAGATCTGCGACGACCCACGGCACGACTACACGCGGGCGCTGCTCGCGGCGGTCCCGGACCCCGACCCCGTCGAGCAGCGTGCGAGGCGGCGTGCCTACCGTGACGCACCAACGCTCGTACCAGCACAGGGGGAAGCCGGCTCGTGAGCAACGTGACGATCTACGACGTGGCGAAGATCGCCGGCGTGAGCATCTCCACGGTGTCGCAGACGCTCAACCGCCCCGATCGGGTGAACTCCGTGACCAGGGCCCGGGTCCTGGAGGCCATCGAACAGCTCGGTTACGTGCCGAACGCGACCGCCGCCAACCAGGCGCGCGGCGGGGTCGGCCGCGTCGGCGTGCTCGCCCCGTTCTCCTCCTACGACTCCTACCGGCGCCGGCTGATGGGCGTGCTCGCCGGCTCCACGGCCACCGCGCGCGACATCGTGGTGTACGACAACGAGTCCGCCGCCGCGAGCGAGGCGCCGCTGCTGCGCACGCTGCCGGTCACCGGGCGGCTCGACGGCCTGCTGATCATGGGCCTGCCGGTGGACGACGAACTGGCCGAGCACCTCACGCGCCGCCGGCAGCCGACCGTGCTGATCGACAGCAGTCGCCCGGAGTTCAGCTCGGTGAACATCGACGACGAGGAGGGCGGCGCCATCGCCGCCCGCCACCTGCTCGAACGCGGCCACACGTGTTTCGCGTTCGTGCAGGAACCCCAGGAGTCGTTCGCGTTCGTGTCCCAGGGCCAGCGGCGCAACATCGGGTTCCTGGCGGAGATGAGCGACGCGGGGTTCGGCGAGGACCGGGTGCACACGGTGCTGGCGGCCAACGACATCGCCGGCGGGCGCAAGGCGCTGCACGACGTGCTGTCGCGCGAACCGACGCCGACCGCCGTGTTCGCCCACCACGACACGCTGGCCGCCGGGGTGTTGCTCGAGTGCCGCGCGCAGGGCGTGCGGGTGCCCGACGACCTGGCGATCGTGGGTTTTGACGACACGGACATCGCCGAGGCGGCCGGACTGACCACTATCCGCCAGCACTTCGAGGAGTCCGGTCGGATCGGCATCCGGCTGCTGGACGAGCGGTTGGCCGACACGTCGACCCCCGTCCAGCGCATCGTGCTCGGGCTGGAACTCGTGGCCCGCGACACCACCTGACCGAGGGAGTGCCGATGGAACTTGACGTCCGAGTGGTGCGCGGGGTGCGGATCCCCACCGGCGAACCCGGTGCAGAACTGGCGGCCGATCTTTTCCTACCCGTCACCGCGGGCCCGGTGCCCGCGCTCGTGACCATGGTGCCCTACCGCAAGGACGCGCTCGGCGGGGTCGGCGCGTCCGACACCGTGCGGTGGTTCGCCACCCGCGGGTACGCCGGTGTGCTGGTCGACCTGCGGGGCACCGGCTCGTCCGACGGTGTCGCCCACCCGCCGTTCGACCCGGCGGAGGCCGACGACGGTGCCGCCGTGGTGGAGTGGGCGGCCGGCCAGCCGTGGTGCACGGGGGCGGTCGGCATGTGGGGGTTCTCCTACTCGGCCGCGTTGGCGTTGCGAACGGCCAGCCTGTGCCCGCCGCACCTGAAGGCCGTGCTCCCGGTCATGGGGTTCGCCGACCCGGCGCGCGACTTCATCCACCCGGACGGTGTGCCCGGATGCCTTGCCCCGCTCGGGATCTGGACGCTCGGTACGGTGCTCGACCTGCTCCTGCCGCCGCTGGACAACCGCGCCGATCCCGCCGAGCAGCGGCGGTGGCGTCACCGCGTGGAGCACGCCGATCCCTACCTGCTGGACCTGTGCCGCCACGGGCCGGACCACGAGGTGTGGCGGGAGCGGGTGATCGACCTGGCGGCCGTGGCGGTCCCGGCGCTGTGCGTCGGCGGCTGGCGCGACGTGTTCTGCGCGGGAGCCGTCCGCGCCTACGAAGGGCTCGGTGGGCCGAAGAAACTCCTGATGGGGCCGTGGATGCACAGCATGCCGCACGACGCGCCGGTCAGCCCCGTCGACTTCTGCGGGCTGGCGCTGCGGTGGTGGGACCGGTGGCTGTCCGGTGTGGACAACGGCGTGGACCGCGAGCCGCCGGTGACCGCGTACGTGCAGGGCGCCGAACCGGGCTGGCGGCACTACGAGTCGTGGCCGCCGCCCGCGAAGGTCGAGCGGTTCGCCGAACTGGGCGAGGTGGTGGGCACGCGGGTCGACCCCACGGTCGGCGCGCTCAGCGGCATGTGGGGGATTCCCACCGGCAGCTACGGGTTGCCGCTCGACCAGCACAGTGACGACCTCGTGAGCCTCACGGTCACCGGGCAGCCGCTGCCGCGCCCGCTCCTGATCATCGGCCGGCCGACGGTCACCGTCGGTGGAACCGAACGACGCCGCCACGTCGTCCGGCTCGCCGACGTGGACCCGGCCGGCCGGTCCACCATGATCACCGGTGCGGTGGTGGCACCCGGCGCCGGACCGGTGGTCGAGCTGGATCCCACCTGCTACCGCGTGCCGGCCGGGCACCGGCTGCGGGTCACGGTGGCCGGCGGTGCGTTTCCCCGGCTGTGGCCGGAGGCCGCCGACAGCGCGAGCGTCAACCAGTTGACGCTCGCGCTGCCGGTGACCGCCGCGGCGGAGGGTGAGCCCGCGTCGCTGCCGCCGCCGGCCGAACGCACAGGCAGCCTGTGGTTCGGAAACCAACCGCGGTGGGAGATCCGCCGCGATCCGATCAACCACGGGACGACCGTGGTCATGGGTGGAACGGCCAGGTGTCACGATCCCACCCGCGAACACCTGGTGGAGCTGGATTCCGAGCTGCGCGCCACCGTTGGCCGGGACGCGCCGGAACACGCGACCGTGCTCGGCCGGTCCACCACGACGGTCCACATGGGAACGGGGGAGCGGGTGGAGGTGCGGATCGACCTGCACTGCACGGTGAACGCCACCTCGGTGGTCGGCAGCGTGCGAGTCGACGGCGTCGTCGTGGCCGAACGCGACTGGCACACCTAGTCACCCTCGCAACGTTTCCGAGGGAGTTTCGCCGAACGTCCGTCGGTACAGGACGGCGAACCGGCCGGGGTGGACGAACCCGAGTCGTCGCGCGATCTGTCCCACGGTCACCGCGTCGGTGGACGACGCCAGCAGGACCTCGCGGGCCCGGCGGAGTCGAACCGCCCGCAGGTAGGCGCTCGGCGTGGCCCCCAGGTCCCGGCGGAACGCCCGCTCCAGGGACCGCACGCTCACCCCGTGGTCCCTGGCCAGTTCGGCGATCGAGCGCTGCGCCTCCGGGTGACTCTCGATCAGCGCCACCACCTCGTTCACCACCCGCGAGGAGGTGGCGGCGCCGGGCGCGTCGAGCAGGCCCCGGTAGTTGCTCTCCGCGGCCAGCAGCAGGCCGGTCATCAGGCCCTGCTCGAGGTTCGCGACGGCCACCACCGAGTCGGTGAACATGCTGTTCGACCGGTTGAGCTGGGTGGCCATGAACACCAGGTTGTCGTACAGGGTCCGGCCGCGGCCGGTGGTGAGGTCCAGGACCGGGTCGAACGTCAGCGGCAACGGTAGCGGACGGCCGAGCAGGTCGCTCAGGTGCAGCGCCAGCGTGGCGGCGTCGATGCGCACCACCCACTGCTCACACCCCGCCGACCAGAGAACACTCCACGGTTGGGAAGGCGCGGTGACCGAGCCGCGGCCGGGGGAGACCCGCACCCGCCGGGCGCCGGAGCGGACCACCGCGCTGCCGGTGATGGGGATGTGGACGGCGTAGAACTGCCGCTGTCGTTCGGGTTCCAGGCGGACGTCGGTGTCGTAGTACATGCGGGTGATCGATACGT
Source organism: uncultured Actinomycetota bacterium (assembly GCA_963825445.1). Taxonomy (GTDB): domain Bacteria; phylum Actinomycetota; class Actinomycetes; order Mycobacteriales; family Pseudonocardiaceae; genus Actinophytocola. The sequence continues at coordinate 316,673 of CAWGTM010000007.1, read as the reverse complement.
TCAGCAGGCGGCGGGAGGTCACCCGTGCCGACAGGGGCGCGTTCGGTCTCGCCGATCTCAGCCGTACCGGGCCCAGAGACCTCCCGATCGCCTGTGTGAGATCGTCGACGTCGGAGGATCTGAGGGACTCGGTGGTGTCGAGCCGCATGAAAGTTCAACCTCGCTCTTCGTGAGTCGGATACTTCTGGCGAGGCCTTTGCGCATTGTGCATCACCGCAGGCTAAATTCGGGGCGACCCTGTTTTGGCCGCCCCGTTCATGCCGGGAAATGTTGGCTTGCCCTCGTTGTATTACGAGAGTAGCGCTCCGGCAACGCTCCGGGTATCGTTCAAAAGAACGAATTCGTTCGCACTTCGGATCGAAACCGTGCTTGTGCTGGACGTACACATCAGGTAAGCCTGCCCTTCAGGCCAAGTCGTGATCGCGGGCGAACGCCGCCAGCTGGGTCCGACTACGCAGAGCGAGCTTGGACAGCATTCGGGAGATGTGCGACTTCACGGTTGACTCGGACAGCGTAAGTTCGCCGGCGATCTCGGTGTTCGAGCAACCGAGAGCGACGAACCGCAGCACCACACGCTCGCGATCGGTGAGCCGGGTCTTCTCCGAAGGTTCGTGCTGGTCGCCCCGGAACTCGTCGATCAACTCCCCGGCCGCCGACGGCGACAGCCAGGCCGCGCCCGCCACGACCGCGCGGACCGCCGCGCCGAGCGTCCACGCCTCCTGGTTCTTGATCAGAAAGCCGCGCACCCCCGCCTTGGCGGCCCTCGTGACGTCACCCCGGTGGTGCGTGTCGGCCAGCACGATCACTGTCGGTGCCTGATCGCCGAGCAGCGCCACGATGTCGGTGGCCAGCGAAATACCGTCCGTATGGTCGAGTTCCCGATCCACCAGCAAAACTTCCGGATGCAGTCGGGAAACGAGTTGGAGCAGCTGTTCGTCGGCGTTGCCGATATCTCCGACGACCGTTACGCCGTGATCCTTCCGGAGAATTTCCCGGACGCCATCGGAACTGATGCTGGAATCAAGAGCGAGCAGAATTCGGGTCGCGTTGGATCTCACTCCGCAATCGGCTCCGACTCTCCCACCGATTCATTTGTCACGCTCATGTCCTCCCGTTTCAGGTTCAGCTCTCGCGCGTCTCCGCAATGCGCCCATCGTCGGGCGTCCGCGACGAGACGAGGCATCGTCGTCGCGAAGGAACGTCGAGAGTCCTCCGCGGGAGGGAAGACCCCGCGATGCGGCTCGACCCGGGGTGCTTTCTGCGCGTACCACCCCGCGCAGCCCCGGTCCGGGAGCCGACGTTACCGATTCTGCAAGTTGCGGGGAACCCCGTTCGGGCACGTTGGGCCGTTCGGGTGGCGGGCTACGCCTGTGATTACGACCGTGAGGTGACCAGCTGGGCCCGGTGGTTGCTCGGGCTCATGCCCTTCACGCGCTTGAACGCCGCGCTGAAGTTGAACGCGTCCGCGTAGCCCACGCGTCGTGCGACGTCGGCGACCGTGGCCTCCGGTTCGACCAGCAGGTCGGCCGCGATGGTCATGCGCCAGTGGGTCAGGTAGGCCAGCGGCGGCTGCCCGACGAGCGTGGTGAACCGGCGCGCGAACGCCGAGCGCGAGACGCCGACGCGGGCGGCCAGCTGTGCCACCGTCCACGGGCGGGACGGGTCGTCGTGCATGAGACGCAGCGTCTCGCCGACCAGCGGGTCGCTCATGGCGGTGTACCAGCCGGGCGCGGTGGTCTCGGCGCGGCCGAACCAGCCGCGCAGCGTGCACACGAGCATCCAGTCCAGCAGCCGGTCGAGCACCACCTGGTGACCCGGCCGGTCGTCGGCCACCTCGGCCGCGACGTACTCGCACACGGCGGACGTGGCCTCGTCGTCGGTCACGGCCAGCACCTGGGGCAACGCGTCGAGCAGCCGCTTGCCGATGTCGCCACGCACCGGGTACGCGCCGACGATCAACGTGGTCGATCCGTCCGGGTCGGCGCACTGCCAGCCCAGGTGGTGGGCGGTGCCGCCGTTCTCGGGCAGCGCGCAGTGTTCCCCGCAGTCCAGCGGGGGTGTCGTGGTGGCGGGGTCGTCGACGAACGTGAACGGCAGCGGACCACGCACGATCACCGTCTGGCCGACCGTGATGCGCAGCGGCGGCTGGCCGTCGGGAACGATCCACCCCTCGCCTTCGAGCAGCGTGCACAGAGTCAGCGGGGCGCCGTCCACGAACCGCAGCGACCACGGCGGCGACAGCACCTGGTGCCCGAAGACGGAGCCGTTGGCGCGTACCCCGCGCAGGAGGTCGGCGAAGGCGTCCATGACCCGAGCGTAGACGAATGGACATGCGAACGCCGCTCTGACCCATGGAGAGTCCACGCCGGTCGGGATTGGATGAGGTCATGAGCGACGACGACGTGTACTTGGTACTGGGTGCGACCGGCAAGACCGGCCGGCGGGTGGTGCGGCGGCTGCGGGCCGACGGCAGGACGGTGCGGGCGGCGTCCCGGTCGAGCGAGGTGCGTTTCGACTGGGACGACCCGGCGACGTGGGAGGCGGCGGTCGACGGGGCGTCGGCCGTGTATCTGGTGGCGCCCACCGAGCCGGGGCCGGCGCCCAAGTTCGTGCAGACGGCCGTGGCGGCCGGGGTGGGCCGGTTCGTGGCGTTGTCCGGCCGCGCGGCCGACACCTGGGGTGACTCGCCGTTCGGCCTGGACATGCGCTCCGCCGAGGACGCGGTCCGCGCGTCCGGCGTCGACTGGTCGATCCTGCGGGCCACGAACTTCAACCAGAACTTCGACGAGGACGTGTTCCACGCCCCGATCCTCGCGGGCGAGCTGGCGCTGCCCGCCGAGGGCATCGTGGAGGCGTTCGTCGACATCGAGGACGTGGCCGACGTGGCGGTGGCGCTGCTGACCGAACCGGGGCACGCCGGGGCGACGTATGAGCTGTCCGGTCCTCGCGGGCTGACGTTCCGCGAGGCGACCGAGCAGATCGCGCGCGCGTCGGGCAAGCCGGTGCGGTACACCGATCTGACGCCCGAGGAGTACGTGGCGGCGATGGTGGCGCAGGGTTTCTCTGCGGAGGACGCCGGGTACCTGGTGGAGATGTTCGACCTCATGCGTCGTGGCGTGTTCGGTGCGCCCACGGACGACATCCGGAGGGTCCTCGGCCGCGCGCCGCGCACGTTCGAGTCCTATGTGGATCGGGTATGGCGATGATTCTCGTACTGGGCGCGACGGGCAAGACCGGTCGCCGGGTGGTGGCCCACCTGGAGCAGCGCGGCGCCCCGGTCCGTGCGGCGTCGCGCCGCAGCGCCACCCACTTCGACTGGCGCGACCGCGACACGTGGGCGCCGGCGTTGGACGGCGTGCGTGCGGTCTACCTGGTGGACTCGCAGGCGCCCGACGCGGCCGAGACCCTGGGTGCGTTCAGCGCGCGGGCGGTCGAAGCGGGCGTCGCGCGACTGGTGCTGCTGTCGTCGCGGGACGCGGGCGTCTCAGGTGGACTGACGTGGCTGGACGGCGAACGCGCGGTGCGGGAGGCCGGCGCGGAGTGGACGATCCTGCGGCCCACGTGGTTCATGCAGAACTTCAGCGAGGAGCCGTACCTGCGCGACCCGGTGAAGGCCGGCACGCTGACCCTGTCGACGGGCTCGGGCCTGGAGCCGTTCATCGACGCGGAGGACATCGCGGAGGTGGCGGCCACCGTCCTCACCGAACCCGGTCACGGCGGCCAGATCTACGAGCTGTCGGGCCCCCGGTCGCTGACCTTCGCCGACGCGCTGGCGGAGATCGCGACGGCCACGGGCCGCGACCTGCGTCACGTGCAGGTGTCGGGGCAGGAGTACGCGGCGCTGGCGGCCGAGCAGGGTTCGTCACCCGGCCTGATCGAGGCGCTGGTGCTGCTGTTCGGCTGGATCGAGGAGGGCCGCAACGCCCACCTGTCCGACGGCGTGCGACGCGTCCTGGGTCGGGACCCGCGCGACTTCACCGACTACGCGAAGACCGCGGCGGCCACGGGCGTTTGGTGAGGCGGCGGCCGGACCCCGGACAAGGGGGTCCGGCCGCCGGAATGTCACGCGTGGGGGCAGGTGTTGCGGTATTCCTCGATGTCGCTGTCGTCGGGGGCGGGGCACAGGAACTGGTCGAAGCGGGTGTCGTTGTCCACGAAGCGCTTCAGCCACGAGATCGTGTACTTCGCCATCGTGGTGTTCGGGGACTGCGGGAAGAAGTGGCTCGCGCCGTTCAGCTCCATGTACGCCTTCTCCGAAGACGAGGGGATGCTGTTGTAGAACGGGCTGGCGTGGCTGGACGGGGCCGCCACGGAGTCGTTCTCGCCGGCGATGACGAACGTCGGCACGCGTACGCCCGACCAGGACTTCGTGGTGTGCCACGGTGCGAACGGAATGGCCGCCTGGAGTGCCGGCCGGTCGTTGGCCGCCGCCAACGTGCCGCCGCCGCCCATCGAGTGGCCGGCCACCGCCAGCCGGGACGAGTCGATCCGAGTGCGGACCGAGCTGCGGCTGGTCAGGTACGACAGCGCGGCCAACAGTTGGTCACCCCGGCTGTTCGGCTGGTCGTAGAGGGAGTTCGTGTCGATGATGAACACCACGAAACCCTGTGAGGCGAGGCGGGGGCCCAGCCACGAGAGGCTCGACTGCGTGGCCGTGAACCCGGGGGAGACGGCCACCGCGCCGAACGTGCCCTCGGCCGTGCTCGTCGGGTAGTAGATGGTGCCGCCGCCGAAACCGGTGACCGACAGCCGCGACACGCTGAGGTCCGCCGTGGAGAACGGGCCGCGCGACGCCGAGATGCTGCTCTCCGTCGGGTCCGGCCCGCGCTCGTAGGGATTGTCCTGCGCGACGGCCTGCGGGGCCGCGATTCCCGCGCCGACAACCAGGGCCGTGACCAGCCCGGCAATGGATCTCAGTCTCATGGGGTACCTCTCCTCGTTGAGATGGTGACTACCGACTGTGGCAAGTCAGTGGCGCTGTGCGCATCGGCGGGAGAGCCAGAACCTGTTGTGCGGCGCGCTCGGTCGCGGCGGCCACTACCGCCAGAGGCCGACCACCAGCGCCAGGAGCACGCACTTGAGCAGCCAGTCGCCGGCGTGCAGGGCGGCCGTGCGGAACGGGACGTTCTCCCAGACGATCGAACCGGACAGAATGGCCACGGGAAACGCGAGCCAGACGACCAGCGCGAACAGCAGCACGCCGCCCACGCCGGTGATCACGAGTTCGCCGATCGCGAGCGCGAAGGCCACGGTGACCACCCCGCTGCGCAGCAACTCGACCAGGATCTTCCACACCGGCGGGCGCGCGGTTCCCTCGGCGGCGGGCGTCAAAACGCTGTAGTAGGTGCTGCTGGCGACGAACGCGGCGACGGTGGTGACGCCGATGGCGAGAAGGTTCATGGTGGTCTCCGGGGGTCGGGGTGTCCTGTGAGGACGCTCTCGACCAGGAGTAGAAGCCGGCACCCGGATTTCGACACACGAGGCCCGCCGATCCGCCAAGATGATCGCCATGACCATGCCCTACCAGCCACCGGCCGCGCAGAGTGTCGGCCGGCTCGTCGTCGACTCCTCCTACGCGGGCGGCGCGTTCATTCTGGCCGCCACGGGCCCGACCATCGAGGTCAACGGCCAGCCGGTCCGGGCCAACTGGGGTGCCTGGCCGCTGGACCTCATGCCGGGCAATTACCACGTGCGCGTGTTCACCCGCTACCTCGGTCAGTTCGGGTCGGCACAGCTGAACGTGGCCGTCTACCCGGGACAGCAGGTGACGGTGTACTACCGCCCGCCCGCGTTCATCGGCATGAGCGGCGCCATCGGCTTCACCCCGCAGAAGACGCGGGGGATGGCGGCGCTGCTGATCGGCATGGGCCTGCTCTTCCTGTTCTGGATGATCATTCTGCTGACCCTGTGAGCCCTCGCTAGGCTCGGTGGATGGTCCGCCGCATGCTTCCCCTGTTCGGCGCGCTCGCGATCCTGACCTCCGCGTTGGTGTCGGGGTGCGGCGTCGAGAAGATCTGCCAGCCCGGTGAGGTGGTCGTCGACGGCGACCAGGGCGGCCGTCGGTGCGAGCAACCCGAACCCGGCGACCCGACCTGCCCGGACGACGAGATCCTGCGCAAGTTCGACGACGCCTCGCGCGAGGCCGAGTGCATCCCCAACGTGTACGAGGACCCCACACCGAGTCCGACTAGCTAGGACACAGTGTTAGGCGACCGCGGCCACGATGCAGCCGAAGGCCGCGACACCGAGCAGCGTGCGGCCGTAGTGGAACCGGCGCCACACGATCCGGAGCCGGTCGGCCCCCGGCGGCGGCGAGCCCTCGGGCAGCCGGCGGAACCGCATGTTGATCGGCTCGGCCACGGCCAGCGAGCTGACGATGATCACGCCGAGGAGCGCGACGGCCGTCCACGTGAGGGCCGCCGGGCGGCCGGAGGCGTTGAGGGCGAACAGCAACGCGCCGAGGGCGGTCAGGGCACCGAGGATCGGCAGCATCGGGTCGACCCGCGCGAGGGACCGGCGGAAGTCGACCGCGTACTGCTCGACCGGCATCCGCCGCCACAGGTTGGTCCGCTCCACGGCCACCACCAGGATGCCGCCCGCGAACAACCCACCGGCACCGAGCATCAGCCACGAACCGAGCTGGGTGAGGGTCATGCAGCGATGGTCCACCACGGCCACCCAATGCGGCCGGGTCTCCGAGGAGCCCTCGACCGGGCCTCCGCTCACACTGCGGCGGGGGCGTCCTCGGTGGCCGGATGCGTGATGTCGTCGCGGGCGCGGGCCAACTGCGCCACGCCGTAGCCGGCGACCAGTGCGCAGGCGATGGCCAGCACGATCTCGATCGGCGAGGTGCCGAGTGTCTCACCGAGCAGGATCACGCCGATGGCCGTGGCACTGGCCGGGTTCACGAGGTTCGTGACGGCCAGCGGCGCACCGAGCCCGCTGCGGTAGGAGCGCTGGGTGAGGATGGTGGCGGCGATGGCGAACACGCCGATCGCCACGATGGCGATGAGCGTGACGGGCCGCAGGAGTACTCCCGCGCCGCCCTCGCCCACGGACACCACCACCGTCTGGCACAGGGCCGAGCAGACGGAGAAGGCGACCCCGCCGGCCACCGCCTCCCAGAGCGTCGACGCGCCCGGGCGATGGCCCCGCACGGCGAGCAGCGCGGTGAACACGGTGGTGGCGGCGATCAGGGCCAGGAGTTCGCCGGACCCGAGCGTCTCGCCGGTACCGGCCGTGGTGATGATCAGGGTGAGACCGGCGAGGCCGATCACCGTGTAGACCATGCCGGTCAGCTCGAGCCGGGTCACCTTGCGCCGCACGGTCATGGCGGCCAGCGGGACGGCGATGACGAGCGTGAGCACCCCGAGCGGCTGGATCAGCGACAGCGGCCCGAACGCCAGCGACGTGACGTGCAGCGCGGCACCCAGCGCGTTGAGCGCGAGCGCACCCCACCAGTGCGGGAGGCGGGCGAGTTGGGCGACCGTGAGATGCGCGTGGCGGGCCTGGATGAGCGCCGCCGTGGCGTAGGCGATGGAGACAGCCACGCACAGCGCGATGGTGATCATCAGGTCGGTCAAGGTGCGTCGTCACTCTCTCGGTTCGTCCGATCGAGAGTAACGCCCCGGTGGATCAGTGCGGTGGGGAATGGCTCGATCGTGGTGACCGTCACGGATCGTCATGGCACGACGGTGTACCCCGTCTCCGCGCCGCTGGCGAGGTCGGTGACGCCCGTGAGCCCCTGAACGGGCACGGGCACGGTCGTGTACTCCGCCACCGAGTCGTTGCCGAGCGTGCCGCCGGAGTTGCTGCCCCACGCCCAGACGGTGCCGTCGGTTCGGACGACGTAGCCGCCGCCCTGGAAGGCGGCGAGGTGCGTGACGCCCTGAACGGACACCTGAACCGGCACGTACGACTTGCACACGGCGGGGTCCTCCCAGCAGTCCGTGCCGTTCCCGAGCGCGCCCTGGAAGTTCCGGCCCCACGCCCACACGGTGCCATCGGAGCGCAGCGCCATGCCGTGGAAGGCGCCGCTCGCGATCGACGTGACCCCCGTCAGGCCGGACACGGGGACCGGTACCCGGGACCCGCACGCCACGTCGGGGGCGCAGGGTTGGCCGTGGCCGAGTTGGCCTTGGAGGTTGCTGCCCCAGGCCCACACCGTGCCGTCGGTGCGCAGCGCGTACGTGGCGCTGCCCCCCGCGATCGCCGTGACGCCGGTCAGGCCGGACACCCGGACGGGCGTGGTCGAGAAGGGGACGGTCGAGCCGTCGCCGAGGTGCCCGCTGTTGTTGCCGCCCCACGCCCACGCGGTGCCGTCCGCGCGCACCGCGTACCCGTTGCCCGTGTCGCCACCGATCGCGACCACGTCGGTCAGACCGGTCACCCGCACGGGCACGGGGGACGGAGTGCGGGTGCCGTTGCCGAGCTGCCCGTTGTCGTTGCCGCCCCAGGCCCAGACCGTGCCGTCGGCACGCAACGCGTACCCGCTGTCGCCGCCGCCGACGATCTCGGTGACGCCGGTCAGCCCGACCACCGGTACGGGAACGGCCGACGTGCCGTAGGACTCGCTCGCCGACCACCCGTTGCCGAGCTGCCCGTGGTGGTTGTTGCCCCAGGCCAACACCGTGCCGTCGGTGCGCAGCGCGTACCCGACCCCCCAGCCGGCCGAGACCGCTCGAACGCCGGACAGGGTCACCACCGGCTTCGGCACGGAGGAGAAGCCCACGATCTCGCCGTTGCCGAGGGCCCGGTCGCCGTTGTCGCCCCAGGCGAGGACACAGTCGGCCGTGCACGGCGCGGGGTCGAGCACGGTGAACACCCCGGCCAGGTCCGCCACGAGGTGCACGCTGCCGCTGTCGTTGTGGAGCGAGACGGTGCGTCCCAGGGAGAACGCGACGACGGCGGCGTTCGGGACCGCCTGGCCGGGTGCGACGTTGAGGGTCGAGGCGTCGGGGAGGTGCTCGACGGGCGCGGACGCCGTCACGTAGGTCTTCGTGGTCGCGGCGAGACCCGTGAGGTTCAACGCCACGGCGGTGGACGTCAGCGGGAGATCGTCGTCGAGGTACAGCAGGCGGCGTCCGCCCGGACCGAGGGGTTCGTCGGTCCGGGTGTCGAGCACCCGCTTGGGTGCCAACGGGACGAAGTGGGCGCCGTAGTCGGGTGTGTAGAAGCCGGTGAGGTCCGCGATCACGTTCGTGGCGCCCGCGGCGTTGTACAGGCTCACCTTCTGGTCGGCGCCGAGGGCGACCGTGACGAGGTTGGGCCGGGTGTCGCCCGCGGGAACGTTGAGGTTGGACGCGGCGGGCCGGGGCGTGCCCGTGGGCCAGGCGACCACGTAGGTGGTGCTGGTGGGCGCGGCGGCCGTCAGGTTGAAGGTCACGGCGGTCGCGGACTCGGGCACCGCGCCGGTGAGGTCGAGCACCCGGGTGCCGCCGGCGCCGAGCGTCGTGCCGTCCGCCCGGGTGTCCAGGACCCGGTTGGGTGGCAGCGCCGTGAACTTCGCGCCGGAGTCCGCGGTGCCGTAGTGACCGGCCAGGTCGGCCAGCAGATGGATGGCGCCGGAGTCGTTGTACAGACTGATGCGGCGATCCGCGCCGAGCGCGACGGTCACCTGGTTGGCCCGCGTGTCGCCGGGCGGCAGGTTCAGGCTGGAGGTGGCCGGCCGGGGAAGTCCGCTCGGGAACACGGTCACGTAGGTGCTCGCCGTCGGGGCCACCCCGGTCACGGTGAGCACCACGGCGGTCGCCGAGGCGGGCACGTGCGCCGCGAGGTCGAGGGTGACGGTGCCGCGGGCGGGGACGGACCCCGTGGTCCGGGTGTCGAGCACCCGCACGGGTGCGCGCGGGGAGAACGTCGACGCGTCCGCGACCGGCTCCGCGGTGCTGGTGTTCTCGATCACTGGCCGAGCGGTGGCCGGCGTGCCGGCGACCAGTAATCCGGCAGTGAGCACCAGGGTGAGGACAGCAGGAAGCGCTCGGCGCATGACGACAGACCCCCAGTGTGAAACGGCCCCCCGACCCGGAGTCGACGGTACACGGGCGCCACGGCCGACGACCGTCATTTCGGCTGAAACACGGGGATCCCTCGTGTTAGCGTCGCCTGCTGAACCGAACCGCATGGGCCAGAGGGAGAACATGGACGACCGTGTCCTGAGTCCGGACGAAGCGAAGGAACGGCTCGCCGCGTGGAAGGGTCGGATCGACAAACTGGCGGCCGACACGAAGGCCATGAGCGACCAGTTCCAGGCGCTCGAGGTCACCCTCCGCGACCCTCGCGGGATGGCGGAGGTCACCGTCGACTCGAGCGGATCGCTGGTCAACCTGCGGCTCACCCGCGAGATCGAGCACGCGGAACCCGACGCCGTCGCCCGCGCGATCATGGCCACCGTGCGCGCCGCGAAGGCCGAGCTGGCCGACCGCACCCAGGAGATCATCGCCGAGACCGTCGGCACCGAGTCGGCCGCCGCGCGGGCCATCGCCGCACAGGTCGGCCAACATCTGCGCGGCGAGGACGGAACCGAAGCGACGGCCCGCGAGTCCGATGACGGAGACGCGTTGACGAACTGAGCTGGAAGTGACCGATGGACGGCTTTGACGTTGACGTGCAACAGCTTCGGACCCACGCGGGCGCCGTCGAGGGAGTGCGCGACCGGTTCGGGGCGGTCAAGGGCGCCAGCGCGAACATCGCGCAGAACGACCAGGCGTACGGGCTGCTGTGCGGGTGGATCGCCGCCGTGTTGGAGGGCAGGCACACCCGCCAGGACGAGATCATCGCCTACGTCGAGGAGAACCTGACGCTGTGCGCCGAGTCCCTGCGGGGCACGGCTGACGACTACGAGACCCAGGACACCGTGGCCGGCGAGGACTTCGACCGGATCATGCGCTAGCAGAAAGCATCACCCATGACCGAGAACTCATTGATCGCTCCGGTCGAGTCCTCCCGGGAGGTGTGGACCGGCTCCGGTCTCGCCGAGGGTGTCGAGGGCCTGGTCGACGCCATCAAGAGCGAGGGCTGGGTCGACGACGCGCTCGCCGGCGTCGGCCTCGCGGTCGAGGTCGGCGCGTCGGCCATCGACCCCATCAGCGCGCTGCTCGCCAACGGCCTCGGCTGGGCCATGGAGTACTTCGACCCGCTGCGCCAGATGCTCGACGAGCTGACCGGCATGCCCGACGTGGTCGCCTCCCACGCCGCCACCTGGAACAACATGGCCACCGAACTGGCGTCCATGTCGGCCGACCTGAAGTCCGAGCTGGAGACGGGTGTCTCCTCCTGGAAGGGCACGGCCGCCGACTCCTACGTCCGCATGATGGGCAACAACGTGGAGGCCATCGGCGGACTCGGCGCGATCTCCGCGGCCATGGCGGCCGCCACCGAGGGCGCCGGCGGTCTCGTGCAGATGACCCGCGAGATCGTGCGTGACCTCATCGCCGACCTGGTGGCCAGGGTGATCGTGTGGGCGGCCGAGGCGATCTTCGTGGTCACCATCCCGGTGATCGCCGCCCAGATCGTGGCGGCCGTGGTCAAGTGGGTCGGCCGCATCCTCCAGTACACGACGGGCCTGATCGACAGCCTGACCAACCTCAGCAAACTCCTCAACGGGTAGGCACACGTGACCCCCAAACCCAGGACGCCCGGCAACGGTGGCGACGGGAAACCCGGTGACGGGAATGGCACTGGCACCGGCGACGGCAAGCCGTCCCAGAGCCACGGCTCGATCGACGCGAGTTCGAGCGTGTCCAACGCCCAGGACGCGACCGTCGACATCGCCGAGCACGGCCGCCCGCCCGGCAGTGGCACGCAGGGCAAGCCGGGCGACCCGACGCCGACCACCCCGACGGGCACCCAGCCCTCCGGCCAGGCCGACCCGAACGCCACGCCCGGCGGCACGCCCACCGACACCACGCTGGGCAGCCCGAAGCAGCAGGAGGGGCACCGGATCGAGAACGACTCGGCCACCATCCTCGCCAGGGCCGGCTACAACATCAGGCAGAACACCGGCGAGAAGGGCGTGAACGGCACCAGCGACCCCGACTACAACATGGAGGGGAAGCTGTGGGACTGCTACGCGCCGAGCAGTGACAAGCGGGACAGTGTCCGCAGCGAGCTTCGCGACAAGGTGAAGAAGCAGTCTGGCAGTATCGTCATCAACATGGAACGCAGTCCGATGTCGGTCGACGAGATGAAGGCCCTCCTCCCACACGTCAAGGGACTCGAAGAGGCCAAGATCATCGACAGGAACGGCAACATCATCGACGCGTTTCCCCAGTAACGGCAGGACGTGACCCGTGTCTATCACCTACAAGCTCGAGCTGGGTGCGCCCGTCGCCCCCAGCGCGGTCCTGGGTGCCATGGTCGACGCCGGCCAGGGCCTTCTCGAGGACTTCCAGGGCAACAAGGGAACGCTGCGCGGCGGCGGCTGGTTCGACATCGACGTGGCCGACTACGACCCGCCCGACCCGGTGGAGACGGAGTTCGGCTTCGCGCCCACCATCGAGGTCTACTTCGGACTGAGCAAGTCCGGTGACTTCGAGGCACAGGAGACCGACGTGCTGAAGCTGGCACTCGGTGTCCTGGCGCGGATCTCCGGCGACGCGTTGCTCCACTACGAACACGACGACGTGTGGCTGCTGCGCCGCGGCGGCAGGCTCACGGTCAACGACAGCCTGTGGAAGCCGAACCAGCTCGCCCTGCTGTCCCAGCCGTACGACCGCGCGCAGATGGCGTTCTGATCACGAGGGTGCCCACCACGCCACCGCGGCCCGTCGACGTGGCCGCCCTGCTTCCCGGGATCCACGACCGCGCCAGGGCGACCACCCGTCTGCATCCCCGGGCGGGCCGGCCGGCGGCGGGCCAGAGTTCGCTCGGTGGACCGCTGCTGTGGCCGGTGGGGGAGCCGTGGCCGGTGTGCCCCGAGCCGTCCACCCACGCCACCGTCTTCGCCGACCGTCCACCCGGGCCGATGGTGCCCGTGCTCCAGCTGTTCGCGGCCGACGTGCCCGGGGTGCCGTTCCCGTTCGGCGCGGACCTGCTGCAGCTCCTGTGGTGCCCCACCGAGCACGAGACCGACGACATGTTCGACCGGCCGTGGACGCGGATGGCGCCCGTGTGCCGGGTGTTCTGGCGTGACTCCACGTCCGTCGAGCTGGTCGACCCGCGGCTGCCCGGTCCGGTCCCGGACGAGGAGTTCGTGCCCCGGCCGTGTGTGCTGCGCCCCGAGGTGGTGGCCGACTATCCGCACGTGCTGGAACTGACGCCCGACGAGCTGAGCGAGATCGTCGACAGCGTCGTCGACAGCGTCGTCGACTACGACCAGCTCGGGCCCGCACCCGGGTCCAAGGTCGGCGGCTGGGTGGAGTGGGCACAGGAACGCGAGGTGCCCTCCTGCGGCCGGGGACACGAGATGGCGCACCTGCTGACCGTCGCGTCGGTGGAGGACTGGGACAACTCCTGGACGCCCGGCCTCGACGCCGCGCGCAACCCCTCGGGCCTGATGATCGCCGACGGCGGCGGCTACCACGTGTTCACCTGCGTGACCTGCGCCGATCGGCCGATCGTGGCGGTCACCCAGTGATGGTGCGCGCGCTGATGCGGCGCCTGGGCCGGTACCGCTGGCTGATGCGGCTGGCACCGGTGATCATCCCCGTGGACCGGGCGCTGAACCGGGTGAGCGGTGGCCGGCTGAGCGTGGTCCGGCTGGCCGGGCTGCCGTCGCTGCGGCTGGTCACCCGGGGTCGCAGGACCGGCCTCATGAGGGCGAACGACCTGCTCTACACCCCGTACGGCGACCGGTTCGTGGTGATCGGGTCGGGCTGGGGCCGCCCGCACCATCCGGCGTGGACACTGAACCTGGCGGCGCACCCGGACGCCACGATCATCGTGCGTGGCCGCGAGATCCCGGTGGTCGCCCGGCGTGCCGTCGAGCCCGAACTCGCGGAGATCTGGGCCCTGGCGTTGCGGAACTGGCCGGGCTACGAGATGGAACGCCGGCTCGCCGGCCGCGACTTCCGGATCTTCGTGCTCGATTCAGTGCCGGACACGCGGACGCTTTAACTTGATTCGTTCCAGAAAATAGGACAGACTTCGCCTGTTCCTGAGCACGTTCCTGGGAAGGATTCCTGTGTCTGACAGTTCTGACGCCCCCAACGCCGAAGTCGGCGAGATGAACGAGGAGAGCGCGGGCGGTTGTCCGGTCCACGCCGGACGCTTCGGCCACCCGACCGAGGGTGGCAGCAACCGTGAGTGGTGGCCCAACCAGCTCAACCTCTCGATTCTGCGCAAGCACTCGCCCGTGGCCGACCCCATGGACGCGGACTTCGACTACGCGACCGAGTTCCGGACGGTCGACCTCGACGCCCTGGCCAGGGACGTCGACGAGGTGTTGACGACGTCGAAGGACTGGTGGCCCGCCGACTTCGGGCACTACGGCCCGTTCATGATCCGCATGGCGTGGCACAGCGCGGGCACCTACCGCATCGAGGACGGCCGCGGTGGCGCCGGCGCCGGCATGCAGCGGTTCGCGCCGCTGAACAGCTGGCCGGACAACGGAAACCTCGACAAGGCGCGTCGTCTGCTGTGGCCGGTCAAGCAGAAGTACGGTCGCAAGATCTCCTGGGCCGACCTGATGATCTTCACGGGCAACCGCGCGCTGGAGACCATGGGGTTCACGACGTTCGGCTTCGCCGGCGGCCGCGCGGACGTGTGGGAGCCCGACCAGGACGTGTACTGGGGTCCCGAGCGCACCTGGCTCGGCGACGAGCGCTACACCGGTGACCGCGAGCTGGAGAGCCCGCTGGCCGCCGTCCAGATGGGACTCATCTACGTCAACCCCGAGGGCCCCAACGGCAACCCCGACCCGCTGGCCTCGGCCCGCGACATCCGCGAGACGTTCCGCCGCATGGCCATGAACGACGAGGAGACGGTGGCGCTGATCGCCGGCGGCCACACGTTCGGCAAGACCCACGGCGCGGCCGACGCCGACGAGTACGTGGGTGCCGAGCCCGAGGGCGCCTCGATCGAGGAGCAGGGCCTCGGCTGGAAGCAGGGCTTCGGTTCCGGCAAGGGTCGCGACGCCATCACCAGCGGCCTCGAGGTCACCTGGACGGGCACGCCCACCCAGTGGAGCAACAGCTTCTTCGACAACCTGTTCGGCTACGAGTGGGAGCTGACGAAGAGCCCGGCCGGCGCGCACCAGTGGCAGCCGAAGGACGGCGCCGGCGCGAACACCGTGCCGGACCCGGAGAGCGGTGAGCTGAAGCGCCCGCCGACCATGCTCACCACCGACCTCGCGCTGCGCTTCGACCCGGTCTACGAGCCGATCTCGCGGCGCTTCCACGAGAACCCGGCCGCGTTCGCCGACGCGTTCGCCCGCGCCTGGTACAAGCTGACGCACCGCGACATGGGCCCGATCCAGCGCTACCTCGGGCCGCTGGTGCCGCAGGAATCGCTGCTGTGGCAGGACCCGGTGCCGGCCGTCGACCACGAGCTGGTCTCGGCCGAGGACGTGGCCGAGCTGAAGCGTCGGATCCTCGACTCGGGGCTGTCGATCTCGCAGCTGGTCTCCGTCGCGTGGGCGTCGGCCTCGACGTTCCGCGGCAGCGACAAGCGTGGCGGCGCGAACGGGGCACGCATCCGCCTCGAGCCGCAGCGGCAGTGGGAGGTCAACGAGCCCGACCAGCTGACCACCGTGCTCAGTGCCCTCGAGGGCATCCAGGCGTCCTTCGGCAAGCCGGTCTCGCTGGCCGACCTGATCGTGCTCGCCGGTAGCGCGGCCGTGGAGCAGGCGGCGCGGGCCGCCGGCCACGAGGTGGCGGTCCCGTTCACCCCGGGCCGCACGGACGCGTCGCAGGAGCAGACGGACGTGGAGTCGTTCGCCGCGCTCGAGCCCACGATCGACGGGTTCCGCAACTACCGCGGGAAGGGCCACCGCCTGCCCACGGAGTACCTGCTCATCGACCGCGCGAACCTGCTGACGCTGAGCGCGCCGGAGCTGACCGTCCTCGTCGGCGGCCTGCGGGTGCTCGGCGCGAACCACGGGCAGTCGAAGCTGGGTGTGCTCACCACGGCGCCCGGGACGCTGACCAACGACTTCTTCGTGAACCTGCTGGACATGGAGACCGTGTGGTCGGCGACTGCCGGAGACACTGAGGACGCCGAGTCGTTCGAGGGCCGCGACCGCACCACCGGCGAGGTCCGGTGGACGGGCAGCCGCGCCGACCTGGTGTTCGGCTCGAACTCCGAGCTGCGTGCCGTGGCGGAGGTCTACGGGAGCGACGACGCGAAGGAGAAGTTCGTGCGTGACTTCGTGTCCGCGTGGGTGAAGGTCATGGACCTCGACCGCTACGACGTCTCCTGATTCACTGATGTGCCGTCCGGGCCGGCCTTTCGTGGGTCGGCCCGGACTCATTCGCGGTGCTTCGCCACCAGCGGCGCGAGGCGAGCGCGGCCAGTCCCGCGCCGACGGCGTTGACCAGTACGTCGTCCACTGAGGACACCCGGTCCAGCCGCATGACGTACTGCACGACCTCGATGAGGACCGAGCAGGCCGCGCCGAGCGCCAGGACCCGCGGTACCGACGCCAGTGCGGCGAACCGCAGCGGCGCGAAGAAGCCGAGTGCCGCGAACACCAGCAGGTTGCCGACGATCTGGATCCACCCGCCGTCGTCGACCTGGGCGAGCAGATCCCGCAGCGGCACCAGGTTCACCCGTCCGGGGACGCGGCCGGCCCCACTGCCCGGCAACAGGGTCATCCACACCCACGGCAGGGTCCCGTAGACCATGCCGACGTCGGCGAGCGAGGTCCGCCACGGGTGGGCGTGGGCCCGCCTGCGGTGGGCGAGCACCCACACGGCCAGCGCGGCCAACGGCAGCGCGAGGATCGTGAGGTAGGCAATGCCGTTGAACGTGGTGACCCAGAGCCACCCGGACAGGCGCATCATCAGCCGCCGCCCGGCGGGTCGAGCGTCACCCCGGTGACGGCCTTGATCTCCTGCAGGCAGATGCCCAACAGGTCGATCTCGTCGTAGTTGCCGAGGATGACGCCCACCCACCCGGTGTCCGGGTAGATGGTCCAGTTGGTGGAGCCGCCGCCGGTGACGCCGCCGCGCCCGATCGTCCACTGGTCGCCGACGATCGAGACCGGCATCGTGTACGCCTCGAACGACGTGGGGTCGTAGCCGGGGATCCGGGCCCCGGCGAACAGGTCGGCGTAGGGGCGCGACAGCAGCGTGCCGTCGCGGAGCGCGGTGGCGAACCGGACCAGGTCGGGCGCGGTGGCGAAGCCGTCGCCCGAGGCGGTGCCGATGAAGGCGCGGCCCGGGTTCCGGTCGGGGGTGTGCTCGCCGATGGTGCCCTTGTCGAGGTTGCGGACGGCGTCCACCCGGTCGCCGTCGGCCTGGAGCATGTACGGGTGCGCGATGTGCGGGTCGGTGAGCCACTGGGGCCGGGTGTGGTACGCCGAGCCGGTCATGCCTGCGCGCGCGAAGACGTGGTGGTGCACGTAGTCCCAGAAAGTCCTGCCGCTCACGGCTTCCACGATCTGCGCGGCGATGGCCAGGGCGGAGCCGCCGCCGGGACGGTGGCTGTTGTCGCCAGCGCCGGGCACGCCCACGAGCGTCGCCTGCCGGGCCCACAGCCGTTGCTGCTCGTGCACCTCTGCCGTGCTGTGGAAGACACGCTGCCAGTCGGGCATCGGCGCGTCCAACCCGGACAGGGGAGTGAGGAGGTGGTGGATGGTCACCTGTTCGGCGATGTCCGGGGTGAAACCCGTCAGGTGCTTGCCCACCGTGTCCGACAGGGCCAGCTTGCCCTGCTGCGCCAGCCGCAGGATGGCCACCGACAGGAACGGCTGGCTCCCCGAGGAGAGGACGAAGGCGACGTTCTCGTGGTTGCGGATCCCCTTCTCGCGGTCGGCCAGGCCGTAGGCGCGCGACAGCACCGTGCCGGCCCCGATGGGCCAGCAGCACCACGCCGGAGAACTTGTCCTCGGCGGCCAGCTTCGCCACGTAGCGGTCGTAGGCGGCGATCCGATCGAGTCCGGGCGCGGCCTCGGCGCCCACGAGCGGGAGACCGGTCGCTACGCCTGCGGCCACGAGCCCACCCCATCCGAGTAGCCGCCGCCGGCCGAGATCGTGATTCATGTGGCCAGCCAAGCCGGGGGACTGTTGCGGGGGCGTATCGGATTTTCGATACGCCCGCGATATGTCAGGGGTGGGGGAGCCGCACGGTGACGACGAGGCCGCCGCCCGCGCGGGGAGCGAGGTGCAGCGTTCCGCTGTGCGCGCGGACGATGCTGTCGACGATCGCCAGCCCGAGTCCGACGCCGGCGTGCCCGTCGGTGCGGACGCGTTCGGTGCCGCGTTGGAAGGGTTCGGTGAAGGTCGGCAGCAGGTCCGGGGCGAGGGGGCGGCCGGTGTTCTCGACCCTGAGCACGCTCGCGTCGGGCCCCGGTTCGGTGTGGACGGTGACGGTGCCGCCGTCGGGGAGGTTGTGGACGATGGCGTTCTGGACGAGGTTCGTGACCATCCGCAGCATGAGCCCGGCGGAGCCGTAGGTCTGGGCCGGCTCACCGGTGACCTCCAGGGTGATCCCGCGACGTTCGGCCAGGGAGAGCAGGGTTTCCGTGGTTTCCTCGGCGACGAGGGAGAGGTCGACGGCCGTGCGGGCGAAGTTCCCGCGGTCGGCGCGGCTGAGCAGCAGCAGGGCCTCGGTGAGGTCGATGGCCCGCTTGTTGACCGCGCGGAGGCGTTCCACGAGTTCGTCGGCGTCCCGGTCCGGGTCGTGGCGGGCGACGTCGAGGATCGTCTGGGAGATCGCCAGCGGGGTGCGGAGTTCGTGGGAGGCGTTCGCCGCGAACCGCTGCTGTTCGGAGACGTGGGACTCGAGTCGTTCGAGCATGGTGTCGAACACGTCGGCAAGTTCACGGAACTCGTCGTGGGGGCCGTCGAGGCGGATCCGGTGGGACAGCGATCCGTGAGAGGCCAGCCGGGCGGCGTCGGCGATCCGGTTGAGTGGTGCGAGCATCCGGCCGGCGAGGAGCCATCCGCCCACGAGGCCGAACACCAGCAGCAGACCCAGCGCGATGGCCGCGGGCGGGACGAACACGACCAGCAGCACGTTGCGGTTCGGGGAGATCCCGAGCAGGCCCTGGTCGTTGTCGGGCACGTAACGCAGCAGGAACACCCACACCACGGCCAGCAGGACGGCCCCGGCGACGAAGAGGAAGCCCGCGTAGCTGAGGGTGAGCTTCCAGCGGGCGCTGCTACTCATCGGTGCTGATATCGGTAGTGATTCGATAGCCGACGCCGGGCACGGTGGCGATGAGCCACGGTTCGCCGAGTCGTTTGCGCAGCGCGGAGACGGTGATGCGGACGGCGTTGGTGAAGGGGTCGGCGTTCTCGTCCCAGGCCCGCTCCAGCAGCTCCTCGGCGCTCACGACCCCGCCCTCGGCGCCGACCAGGACCTCGAGCACGGCGAACTGCTTGCGGGTCAGCGCGACGTAGCGTTCGTCGCGGAAGACCTCCCGGCGGAAGGGGTCGAGCCGCAGGCCCGCGATCTCCCGCACCGGTGGCCGGACGTGGGCGCGGCGGCGATCGAGGGCCCGCAGCCGCAGGACGAGTTCCCGGAGTTCGAACGGCTTGGTCAGGTAGTCGTCGGCGCCCAGTTCGAAGCCGGACGCCTTGTCGTCGATCCGGTCGGCGGCCGTGAGCATGAGGATCGGCATGCCGTTGCCGGAGGCGACGATCCGCCGGGCCACCTCGTCGCCGGAGGGCCCGGGGATGTCGCGGTCGAGGACCGCGAGGTCGTAGGAGTTGACGGTGAGCATCTCCAGGGCGGTGTCGCCGTCGCCGGCGATGTCGGCGGCGATGGCCTCCAGCCGCAGCCCGTCACGGACGGCTTCGGCCAGATAGGGCTCGTCCTCCACGATCAACACGCGCATCTCTCGAGCCTAAGTGGTGGCCGCCCGCTCTGGGCTACCCTAGCTGAGTCTAGATTGCAGACTCAGGAGACCTGGAGGGCAACGACATGCCGATGCTGGACGCCTACATTCCCGAGGGTGCGCTCACGCCCGACGCCGAGCGGCACCTGCTCGGCGAGCTGACCACCATCCTGCTGAAGTGGGAGGGCGCCGACCCGGACGACGCGGTCGCCCGGTCGATCGCCTGGGTGTACGTGCACCGTCCTGCCGCGATCTTCGTGGGTGGCGAGCCGGCCGAACTGCCGCGCTACCGGATCGTCGCGTCGGTGCCCCAGGGCCAGCTCGACGCCGAGCGCCGCGCCGGGATGGTCGCGGCGGTCACCCAGGCGGTCCTGGACGCCGAGCCGGACGACCGCCCGCGCGATCCGCTGCGCGTGTGGGTGTTCCCGCAGGAGATCACCGAGGGCACCTGGGGTGCGGGCGGGCAGATCTTCGGGCTGGCCGACATCGCCGGCTACGTCCTGGGTGACCGGGAGGCCGGTGCGCGTCACGCCGCGAAACGCCTGGGGCGCGCCGTCACCGCAGGGTGATGTCCACGCGGTGGTGACCGGTCCGGGTCGCGGGGATCGTCGGGGCGGTCGCGGTGCCGTCCACGGCGAACCCCGCGACCTGGCTACCGGCGCCGAAGATCGTGATGTCCAGCGTGAGGCCGCGGTGCCGGAAACCGGACAGCCGCACGGAGTCGAAGCCGGCCGGGACCACGGGACTGAAGCGGATCTCGTCGCCGTCGAACGCCAGGCCGAACAGTCCATGGTGGACCATCGCGAGATAGCCGGCCGCGCTCCACAGTTGGCGGGCCGAGCCACCCGGCCGCCCGCTGTCGGGGTGGTAGAACTCGTGGAACGTCGGGGCGCGGCCGGCCAGGTGGGCCAAGGAGGACAGTTCCGCGGCGAACACGTCGACCGCGCCGCGACTGGCGGCCGCCCAACCCCAGTAGCCCTGGACGAACGGCCACACCATGCCGTTGTGGTAGAAGTACTCGTCCTTCACCAGCCACCGGGTCCACAGTGGATACCGCGGCCACAGGCACGGCAGCCCGCTTCGAGTGGTGGGGACGGAACCGAAGATGGCGGCCGCCTGGTCGTCGTCGGCCACGCCCCACAGCACGGCCAGCGCGTTGCCGAGTCCCTCCCCGCGATCCGACGGTCCCTCGATATTACTGTCACCTTCGTAGTACGCGTAGTGGCCGCGGTCCGGCCGCCACAGCCGGTCGTTGATCGCCTGCTTCAGCGACGCCGCCCGGAACTCGAACAGGTCCGAGTCCTCGCCGAGCAGACGGGCCGCCCGGGCCGCCAACTCGTAACCCCGGTAGTGGAGCACGTTGGTGCTCAACGCCTTCGTCGCGCCGACCCGCTCGCCGCGGAACGCGAACCGGGGCGGGTAGCCGCTGTTGGACTCCATGAAGCTGGCGCAGCCACGGAACAGTTGTCCGTCGTAGGCCTCCCGTTCGGCCCGGGCCAGGCTCGCGCGGGTCGTCTCCTGGCTCCACCGCAACACGTCGAGGTCGCCGGTGGCCACATAGCAGGCCCACGCGCCGACCGCGCCGACGATCGAGTCGGTCAGCCGGGGCCAGCCGCCGAAGTGGGCGCACCGATCCTGGGTCCACGGTTGGCCGGGTGTGGCCACGCCCCGCATGGTGGCGTGGGAGATCTCGGGATGCAGCAGGCCGGCGCCGAGGTCGATGGCGTAGGCGGCGTCGCGGACCCACACGGTCGGCCACGACTCGCCCGCCACGAACGCCCCGTCGGTGACACTGCCGGCCACGTCCCGGACGGCCTTGTCGTAGGCGGCGTCGTGCACCGCCTGACCGGAGTCGAGCCTGGGTGCCGCCACTTCCGCCACGGTACGTCAGAACCATTCCTTGGCCACGTTCACCCGGTCGATCGCCGCCCGTATCTCCTGGTCGGAGGCATCCCAGGCCACCATCACCCGCCCGTCGGCCAGGTACCGGACGGGCAGCCGGGTGTCCGGTTGAACGGCCGGCAGTTCCCCCACCGCCACCGGCCGACGGGTGGTGGCGGGGAACGAGCGGCCGTCGGCCGTGTGCACCTGGAGCCGGATGTCCAGCTCCGGGTGGTCGCGCACCATCCGGCCGGTCCGGGTCGCGGAGACCACGGTGCCGACCGCGAGGGGGGCACCGTGGAACTCCTCGGGCGGGCGCCGGCCGCGGCGGGCCGACGGCGCCACCAGCAGCACGAAGATGACGAGCACGACCAGCAGGTCGTCGCCCCAGCCGAGGACGATGGCGCCGTACAACCAGATGCCCAGGAGCAGGGGGACGGCGAACCAGAGGAACAGTCGCATGGGTCAGTCCGTTCCGGGAGTGCCGAAGAAGTTGGTGGCGCCCACGTCGACGCTCACCACGTCGCCGTCGGCGTGGGCCACGGCCAGCACGTCGCGGGCGACCACGGCGGTCATGCCGTTCGGGCCGACCAGCGCCCGGTCCACCGGCGACTCGACGGTCACCGAGCCGGTGATCCGACCGCTGTCCAGGGTGACCACCGACAGCGTGGTGCTCCGGTCCTCCACCGTGTCGCGGTGTTCGATCAGCACATGCCCGGTGGTGGTGCCGACGGCCGCGCCGCCCTCGATCACCAGCTGACCGCCCACGAACGCGACGCCGCCCACCGGGATCGGCAGTCCCTCCACGGTGACGCGGACCAGCGTGCTGCCGGGCATTCCGAACGGCAGGTCCTGCAGCGCCACCCGCTCGGCCGAGCCGGCCACCGCCGCTTCCGGGCCGGTGGCGATGGTCGGGGCGGCCGAGCCCGGTTCGGTGGAGAGCCGGCCGGCCCACGCGGCGGCCGTGGCCGCGTCGACCGGCGAAGCCTGCGTCTGGTCCAGCCCCACGGCCTGCACCTCGCCGGCCGAGGTCAGGCCCAGCACCCGCTGCCCGGCCGCGTCGAACGCGAAGGCCCTCGGCGCGGCCGCGAACCCCAGCCCCTGCGCCACCACCGACCCGTCCGCCAGGTCGACGATCATCAACCCGGAGCCGGTGGCCAGGTAGGCGAGGCGCTGTCCGGCGGCGAGCACCGACGCGTCCCGCTGGTCGGGCAGCCGGGCGTCCCACAGGATCGTCCCGGAGGTGGCCTCCACGGCCGCCAGCCGCGACTGGACCGTGTCCTGGGTGATGACCTGGAACAAGCCGCGGGTGCCGTGTCGCTCGTAGGGCACGAGGACCGCGTCCAGCCCGTCGACCTGGGCGAACGTGATGCCGGGCAGCAGTCGGACGTCCGGTTCGTCCGAGAAGGCGTAGGTGCCGCCGAACAGCCCGCCGGTGATCACCGCGAGCAGGAAGAGGATCGGCACGACCCGGCCGCGCGGCTTGGGTGGCAGCGTGAGGCGTGGCGGGCCCGGGGCGTACCGCGGTGGGTTCTGGTGCATGCGATCAGCGTCGGGCCGAGGCCGCGCCTACCGGTCCCAGGAACGAGCTAGGCTCGGCTGGTGAGCACCGCGCCAACCGCTCTGCCCGCGGTGGCGACGCTTCCCCGTGGTCAGGTGGTGGCGTCGGCCTGGACCGAGTTGGGTGCGGCCGTGGCGCCGCTGAGCAACGGCGCCGGCCGCCCGCTGACCCGCACGGTCAAGCTGCTGCTCGACCCGCTGGTGCTGCGCCCGGTGCTCAACCCGGAGTTCGCGGCCGGCCCGATCGCCGCCGAGCACGTCCCCGCGCTGCGGGCCCGGATCGTCGACGCCGGACCGGCGCTGGCCGCCACGGCCGGCTGGTTCACCGTGCTGAAGAAGGAACGCCGGCGGCTGCGCATCACCGACGGCAACCCCCAGGACCTCTACTTCCAACGCTGCTACGAACTGGCCACCGAGCACGGCCACCCGGGACCGGACGCCGACCGGGTGGCCGCCGAGGTGCTGGCGGAGGCGCACGGCCAGGACGGCCCGACGGTCGCCGCGCTGCGCGACTTCCTCACCGATCCCGCGAACGCGGCCGATCTGGCCCGGTTGATCGAGGCCGCGTGGGCGACGGCCCGGATGGCGGGAACCCCGGTCGCGACCACCGAGTTCCTGGCCACCTGCGCGGTCGCCCCGTCACCGGCGCTGTTCGGTGACCTCGTGGCCGCCGGGGCGGGCAGCGCCGGCGCCACCGACCTGGACCGGCCGGGCGTGGCCTCGGCCCACGGCCTCACCGACCGCGACCTGCCGGCGCGGCCGGCGCTGGGGGAGAGCGCGTCGAAGGGGAACCTGCCCAAGCCGTTCGACCGGTCGATCCTCGAGCGGCTGTTCGGGCCACTCACGAACGCGTTCCTGCGGGCCGGGCTGCCGGCCGTGCCGGCGTTGGTGCGTCAGGAGATCAGCCGGTCGGCCGGCCCGTGGCAGCTGGGTGACGAGGTGAGCCGGGTGGTCATGCTCCTGGGTCGGGAGGCGTCGGCCGATCTCGCGGGTCAGCGCGCCGGTGCGCCGGGCAGCGCCGCCGCCCGGCTGCGGTCGCGGTGGGCGCGGGAGGCGTACGTGCACCGCGTGCTGCGGTTGCCGTCGGCCGCGCCGCCCGCCGTCCGCGCGGATGTGCTGGGCGTGCGGGAGGCGTACCTGCGGCGACTCTGGGTGCGGGTGCACGGCCGGGAGCTGCGTGACGACGTCCTGACGGCCGACCAGGTGTGGGACGTGCTCGACGGGGTGCTCCGGTCGGTCATCCTCGATCAGCGGGACCGCCTGCGGTCGGCGCTGGAGCGGGGGACCGGGGCGTGAGGGTGTCGCGTGTGGACGGTCTGGTGGTCGGCTCCTTCCCCGAGTGGCCGGAGGTCTCGGCGATCGTGGAGGCCGTGGGCGCGGTGCTGGCCTGGGACGTCCTGTCCGATGACGCCGTGCCGGCCGCGCGGATCCACGACCCCGACCGGGCGGCCGACTGGCTGTGGGAGATCTACGGTGCGGCGGCCGACGGGATTCTCGGCGGTGCCACGGAGGTGACGGTCACCGGTGACTCGCCGGTCCGCGACGCCTGCCGGGTGCTGGCGCGGCTGAACTGGGTCGAGGCGTGGTGGCCGGCGTCGGCGACGGCCGGGATATCAGCTGTTGACCCCGTGGTGCTGCGGGAGGAACGCGCGACCGCGGTGTCCACTGTGGAACACCTGCTGGACGATCCGGACGCCGTGGAGCGGGCGCTGGCGGCCGTCGCGGCGCCGGTCCGGTCCGGGTACGCGTTGGCGGCCGGGACGGTCAGTTCCGCCGGGACCACCGTCCTCACCGGATCCTCCACTGTGGACTGGGCGCTCGTGCCGGCCGGCGTGGTCGACGCCGCCGCGCCCGCCGACTGGGCGGTCCTTCGCCGCGACGGGGCGACGGTGCTCGAGGTGTCCGTCGCGCCCGGTCCGCGACCGGGATCGCCGCTGTCGGCCCGGTTCGCGGATATCGACGTGTCACTGGACGAAGTGGACGGTCTCGGCCGTCTCGCCGGCGCGGTGCCCGTCCCGGCGACCGTGTTGTTGCTGCCGCCCGGCCGGCGCACGGTGACCGTCTACGCACCCGGGTTCGCCGAACCGGCCGCCCCCGCGCCGGGCGCCGAGGACCGCCGGGCGGCGATCATCGCCCACGCGCGGGCGCGGATCGACGCACCGGACGCGACGCGCACCGAACGGTCCGCCCGGTGAGCACCTGGAAGGACCTGCACAACGAGGGCATCCAACTCGCGGCGGCGGGTGACCACGCGGGCGCGCGGATCGCGCTGGAAGCCGCGGTGGCCGCCGCACCGCTGGCCGATCGCGCACAGGCACTGCTGAACCTGGCGCACATCGTCGCCATGGCGGGAGACCGGCAGCACGCGGTGGACCTCATGACGTCCGCGGTGCCCGTGGCCGAAGGTCCGTTGCGCGCGTTGCTCATCGCGTCGCGCGCGGACCTGCTGCCATGGCTCGACCGGTGGGACGAGGCGTGGCAGGACGTCGAGGCGGCCCTGGTGAACGCCGGACCGCCCGAAGAGGTGACGCTGCGCAACACCCGCGTCGGGCTGCTGATGATGGCCGGCCGGCTGGCCGAGGCCGAGGAGGACGCCACGGCCACGGTCGTCCTGGCCGCGACGCACGCACCCGAGTTCCTGCCGAACCTGTACGTGAACCTCGCGATCCTGGCCGAGGAGGCAGGGGACGCGGGGCGTGCCGAGCGGTACCGGCTGCTCAGTGGCGACCCGGGGCAGACGCGGCCGCTCGGCCCGCGCTGGGCCCGGTTCGTGAAGTTGAACACCGAGGGTGTGGTGCTGGCGAACGCGGGGGACCGGGCCGGCGCGATCGCCGCGTACGAGGCCGCGTACCGCGAAACCGTTGGCATGGAGGACATCGAGGCGCTCGCGTGCCGTGCGTCGGTCGCCGGCAACCTCGCGAGCGTGGTCGGCGACCACGACCTGGTGATGCGGTGGAGCACCGAGGCGATCACGGCCGCACGGAACGCGCTGACGCTCGGCGACGACGGGTTCGGCCTGGCGACCGTGTTGGTGAACGCGCTGGCGAGCCGCGCGATCGTGCACCAGGGGCGTACGGAACTGCCCGAGGCGTTGGCCGACCTCGACGAGGCGGCGGCGGTGGACGCCGATCCGGTGGCGGTGGCGACCGTCCGGTCCACCCGAGCCCGGGTGTTGGCCATCGGCGGGCGCTTCGCCGACGCGGCCGAGGAGGCGCAGGCCGCGCTGGACCTGGCGTACGCGTCCGCGCCGGCGCTGGCCGCGCCCGTGCACCGCACGCTCGCGGAGATCCTGAGCGGCACCGGTGATCTGCCCGGCGCGTTGGAACACCTGATGCTGGCCCGCGACCTGAGCGCGGCCACGGGTGACGTCCAGGAGCAGGCCACGTCCGTGCTCAGCGCGGCGCGACTGGCGTACCTGATGTCCGACGGCGACCGGGCGGACGCGCTGTACGCCGAGGCGGAGGACCTGCTGGCCGACAACCCGCACTGGCTCGCGCTGTGCCTGATCGGGCGGGCGGCGGTGGCGGTGCTGCGGGAGCGCGCCGGCTCGGCGTTGCCGATGCTGGACCGGGCGCGGGCGGGGCTGGGCTCGAGTGCGTCGCCCATGGAGTTGGTGGCGCTGCACCAGGTTCGGGGCTCGACGCACGAGGCGCTCGGCGAGTTCGAGGCCGCCGAGTCCAGCTACACCGAGGCCGCGGCCCTGTGTGAGTCGGCGGGCCTGTGGCACGTGGCGCTGGGCATGGCGTGGTGGCGCACGGACGCGCTGGTCCGCCGCGCGGCGGCCGTGACCGGCGACGAACGAGCGGCGATCTCCCGCCAGGCCCTGGACCTGGGCCTGCCGGCCGCACTGGCGGCCGAGGCCCTGCGGCAACGGTTCCCCCACGGCCCGCTACGCGAACGCTGGGTGGCGCTGGCCTCCGCACCCGCTACCCGCTCGGCCCTCCTGGCCATCCGCGCGACGGGAGACACGACGCTGGCGATCGAGTACATGGACCACCTGGCGGGCGCGGTCTCGCTGTCCTCGGGCGACGCGACACCCTCCCAACGTGCCGAGCTGGTGTCACTTCCCGCCCCACCCGCCGCGGCGGAACACCTGCCGTACGCGGCGGCCGGCTTCAGCGCGGGCACGGACCCGGCGTTCCCGGTGGCGGGCTTCGCTCTGCCTCCGAGGGTGCGGTTCGACCCGGCGGTACCGTCCACACTGGACACTTGGATCGACGTGGCGGAGGCGCGATACGGCTTCCCGGTGCGGTCGCGGAACGCGGTGGCCGCATGGTGACCGTGCAGCTCAAGCTCGTCGACGCCGGCGATCTCTACTTCTCGTGGCGGTGGGAGCACGAACCGACCCAGCCCCGCGCCCAGGTCGTCCACCGTGAACTCGTGCAGGGCGTGCTCGACGAGTGGGCGTCGGCCGTGCCGTCGCCGCTGCCCGGGGAGGACGCCGGGCAGGCGCTGCGCCGGTCGCTCACCCACGGGCCGCTCGTGGACCACGCGCGGGAACTCGACCTGTCCACCCGGCTGTCCCGCGCACTGCTGCCCGGCCCGCTGGCCGCCGAGCTGAACGAGTGGCTCACCCAGGGCGTCCGGCCCCACCTCCGCGTCCAGCCGTCCCCCTCGACCGCGCTCGTGCCCTGGGAGGCGCTGCGGGTCGACGACGGCGAGCGAGCCGTCCACAACCTCGACATCTCCGTGCTCCCGCCCGCCACCGTCGCCAACGCGCGGGACCGCCGGGTGTCCCCGTTCGCTCCACACGGGACGGTCGTCGAGGTGCTCGACCCCCGGGTCCCGGGGTTCGCCGACGACTCCGGACTCGGGTCGGTGCTCGGCGGCACCCGCCGCGACGACATCGACCGCGACCACCTGGAGAAGGCACTCGCCACCGCCGCGCGTCTCCTCTACGTCGGCCACGTCACCACCGGCGGCCACGGCCTCGACGCGCGCCTGCACCTGTCCTGCACGGCCGACACCACCGGTCGCGCGGCACCGATCGGCGCGCACCGGCCCCTCACGGCCGCCGATCTCGTGCTCGGCCACCGGCCCGGGCCCGTGCGACCGTGGCGCTTCCCCGCCCGCGTCGCGCTCGTGGCGTGCGAGAGCGGCGGCGACGTCCGCTTCGCCGAACCGTCCGGCCTCGTGACCGCCATGGTCCACTGTGGAGCCGAGCACGTGACGGCCACCCGGTGGACGCTGCCCACCGACGAAGGACTCCGCCGCCTGGTCCCGGGCTTCCCCGACGCGTCCGTGCTCGAGCCCACGGTGGCCGCAGTCGACCAGGCACACCGCGCGGCGAACCCGGTGACCGCGGTGAACGACTGGCAGCGCGCCGCGGCGACGAAGTGGGAGACCACGGGCGACCTCACCTGCTCGCCCCTCGTGTGGGCGGCGTTCGCCACCACCTGGGCACCGCCGCGAAGTTGGGACCGGTAGGGCGCACGACCGCCATAGCGTTCCTGTCATGAAACGGGACGAGGCGCTGCACGCACGGGTCCAGGAACTGGAAGGCCGGATCGACCGGCTGACCGGCCTGCTGGGCCCGATGTTCGACGACGAGGAACGCCAGGCGAGGCTGCGTGCGCTGGCCGAGCGGGCCGACGGCGTGCTGCGGTCGCTCGAGAGCCGCGCGAAGCCTGCGGGCATCGGCGCGCCCCGCTTCGAGGCCGACCTCGACACCGTCTACCAGGCGGAGACCTACGGGTACGTGGCCGTGTACTTCGTCGGCGGGCGGACCGCGCGGATGCGGCTGCTGGTCGGCCCCACGAGCCCGCCGACCACGAGCGTCGGCTACGCGAACAGCAGCGGCGAGATCAACTCGTACATGGGCGGCATCGTGCGGCCCGGCGAGTACTGGATGGCCGCCACCCACAGCACCGGCATGCGCGCCGGCTTCGAATGCATCTTCACCCCCTTGTTCTGAGAAGGAGAACAGTCATGTTCGGAAACAGGAAGAACCGTGCGGAGCGCGGGATGGAGATCGCCAACAAGGTGGCCAGCGGCAAGGGTTTCTACGGCCGCATGACCAAGGCGTTCGTCGGTGCCGAGGACTTCGGCCGCCTCCAGGACGCCATCGGCGCGGCGAACACCGGCATCGACGTGCAGGCCATGGTGGCCGCCGGCATGCCGACCGTGCCGGCCATCGTGGTGTCCATCGAGGACACCGGGCAGCTGGTCAACTTCGACCCGATCGTCGAACTGGTGGTGCAACTGGGCGACGAGAGCCGCGTTCCCCTGCGGACGATCGTGTCGAAACTGCGGGTGCCGCGGGCCGGCGAGGAGGTCCGGCTGCTGGCCGACCCGCGCCTGCCGGGCGCCTACCTCTATGCGGGAGTCGCGGAGGGGTGAGTCAGGAGCGGCGGCGGGGCCTGCCGCGCTTCGGCGCGGTGTCCCGTCGCCGCTCCGGCTTGCGCTTGTCCGGTCGAGGTGCCGGCGCCGGTGTGGCCGGGCGGCCGCGCGTGCTGTTCACCGTGCGCCCCCGGACGATCCCGATGAACTGCTCCATCAGGTCGGAGGTCTCCTCCTCCGGCCACGACAGCGCCACCCGCGACTCGGGCACGTCGGTGATCGGCCGGTAGGTGAGGTCCTTGCGGTGGTGCAGCCGGGCGAGCGACTGCGGCACCACGAGCAGCCCCACGCCCGCGGCCACCAGCTCGATGGCGTCGCCCGTGGTGGCGGGCCGCTCGTGGGCCGGCTGACCCGGCGGACGCTCCCAGTCGAAGGTGTCGTCGAGCGGGTGTAACACGATCGAGTCGTCGAGGTCGGAAGGCGACACCTCGTCGGCCGCGGCCAGCAGGTGGTCCTTCGGGAACACGACGACCGTGGTCTCCGTGTAGAGGGGAATGGCGTGCAGCCCGGTCCGGTCGATGGGCAACCGCAGCAGCACGGCCTCGGCGTCGCCGTCCCGCACCAGCGCGGCGGCGTCGGCGGCCGCCACCTGCACGAGGGTCAACGGGACCTCGATCGAGCGCTCGTTCCAGGTCCGCACCCACTTGGTGGGCGTCACGCCAGGGACGTAGCCGAGCCGGAAGGACGGAGCCACGGCGCCAGGTTACCGGGCGTTAAGTCGGTGACTGAACGTGCCCGATACCCTGCTGTCATGACCTCGCACAAGACGCCGCAGACGATGAAGCCCGCGACCGCGGCGAAGAAGCTGGGCGTCCTCCTCGAGGCCACCCCGGCGGAGTTCCAGGAGGGCGTCGTGTCCCGCGACGAGCTGAACGCCCTGCAGGCCGACCCGCCCGACTGGCTGCGCGACCTCCGCCGCAACGGCCCGCACCCGCGCCAGGTCATCGCCGCGAAGCTGCGCATCTCCATCAGCGGCCTCACCAGGGCGGGCATCACCGACCCGCTGACCACCGAACAGGTGGAGGAGCTGAAGACCACGCGCCCCGACTGGCTGCAGCAGGAACGCGCCACCCAGGTCGCGGTGAAGAACGAACTGGACCGGGTGAAGAAGGCCCAGCCCACGAAAACGGAGAAGACCGCCCCCCGCCGGCCCCGCTCCTGAAGGCATCGAGATCGCGGTTCTCGACCATGAGTTCGCGTTTCCCGCGCCCGAGATCGCGTTTCCCGCAGGTGAGTTCGCGTTTCTCGCACGTTCTCCTCGGGCGGCCCGCTCCCCAACCCGCGATCTCGCGTGCCGCAACCGCGATCTCGGCGTCGAGAACCGCGATCTCGCGGTTGAGATCGCGATCTCGCGTGGGGGCGGGTCGGTGGCTAGTCGGTTCGGTCCGCTGCTGAAGCGGTTCCGGCTTCGTGCCGGGCTCACCCAGGACGACCTGGCGGAACTCTCCAAGCAGGGCGTACGCACGGTCCGCGGGCTCGAGACGGGTGAGCGGGACAACCCCCGGGTCAGCACGGTCGAGGCGTTGGCGGTCGCGCTCGAGCTGACGGCCGCCGAGCGGCTCGAGCTGTTCTCGGCGGTCAGCGGCGGGCCGGTGCTCCTGCTCGACGACCCGCTCGCCGACGCGGCCAGCCAGCTCGCCTACGAGCTGCGTTCCCGGCTGCGGCGCGAGGAGGAACAGCGCCAGATCCACGACCCCGTGCCGCTGCCCGTGCGCTGGGGGCCGGTGCCCGAAGAGCTGATCGACTCCTGGCACAACATCCGCAAAGGTGCCGGGGAGACGCCGCTGGACCTGCGCGGCGAGCTGGACGACATCGTCGGCGTGTACCAGAAGATCCCGTCCGGGCGGCTCGTCGTGCTCGGCCGCGCCGGCTCCGGCAAGACCATCCTCACCCTCCGGTTCGTGCTCGGGCTGCTCGACGTCAATAGCCCCGCAGGCCCGGCCGACCCGGTCCCCGTGATCTTCAGCGTCGGCTCCTGGAACCCGGGCACCACCGCGCTGCGCGACTGGCTGATCGAGCAGCTGCTGCGTGACCACCCCGGCCTCGGCGCCCCCGGTCCGGACGGGTCGACGCTCGCCGCCGCGCTCGTCGAGACCGGCCGGATCCTGCCGGTGCTGGACGGCTTCGACGAGATCGCCGAGGGCCAGCGCCGGCCGGCACTCGCGGCGCTCAACACCACCGCCCTGGACCTGGTGGTCACCAGCCGCGTCGACGAGTACCGCGCGGCCGTCGAGTCGACCGACGTCCTGACCTCGGCCGGCGCGGTCGTGCTCACCGACCTGACCCCGGACGACCTGGCCGGTTACCTCCCGCGCACCACCCGCCGCGGCGGCCAGGCGGGCACCGTCTGGGAACCGGTGCTCACCGAGGTGCGCGAGCACCCGGACGGCGACCTCGCGGCCGTGCTGACCACGCCGTTGATGGTCGGGCTCGCCAGGACGATCTACAGCGACACCCCCGACCACGACCCGGCCGCGCTGCTCGACTACCCCACGCGGGACGCGATCGAGCGGCACCTGCTCGGCAGCTTCGTGCCCACCGTCTACCGCCACCAACCGGTGGACCGCGTCGAGCACTGGCTCGGGTTCCTCGCCCACCACCTCGACCGGCTCGGCACCCACGACCTGGCCTGGTGGCAGCTCGGCAACCGGATGCCCGGCTGGCTGCGGATGGTGGTGAGCGGCTCGGTGCTCGGCATCGCCGCCGGCCTGCCCGCGGCGTTGCTCATCGGCCTGGTCCACGTGATGGGCATCGGCACCCCCGACTCCGGCTTCGCCACGGGACTGTCCGCCGCACTCGCCGCCGGGCCGGCCGAAGGGCTGGCCGCGAGCCTGACCATCGGCCTGGTCCACGGCGCCGTGCTCGCGCTCGGCGGCACGCTGTTCGAACCGTCGCGGGTGCGGATGCGGCTGCGCGGGAGCCGCCGGTTCGGCTCCACGTTCTGGCGCAGGCTCAGCGTGGGGCTCGCGGCCGGCGTGAGCCTGGCCGGCGGGCTGGGGATCGCGAGCGAGCTGGGCGCCACGTTCTGGATCGTCGGCCGCATGGGCGACACCACCGGCGCGGTCATGCTGTTCGGTCTCGCG
Organism: uncultured Actinomycetota bacterium; assembly: GCA_963825445.1. GTDB lineage: Bacteria > Actinomycetota > Actinomycetes > Mycobacteriales > Pseudonocardiaceae > Actinophytocola. The sequence continues at coordinate 283,871 of CAWGTM010000007.1, read as the reverse complement.
TTCGGCCTCCTGTGGGGGTCGGCGTGGGCGGTGCTGGCGAGCTTCGAGGCACCCGTGGACATCAGCTCGGCCGCCAGCCCCGTCGACCTGCTGAACACCAACCGCCGGACGGTCCTCGCCCAGTCGCTGATCTTCGGGTTGGTGACCTGTGTGGGCTACACGGCCGTGGTCACCGTGCGGCACGGGCCGTGGCCGGGACTGGCGTACGGCCTGTCCTACGGCCTGGTGCTCGGGCTGGTGGTCGGGCTCGCCGTCGCCAGCCTGACCGCGTGGGGCACCTGGATGGTGTTCGCCCGCGTCTGGCTGCCGGTCAACGGTCGGGTGCCCTGGGGGCTGCCGGAGTTCCTGGAGGACGCCTACCAGCGGGGTGTCCTGCGCCGGGCCGGGGCGGTCTACCAGTTCCGGCACGCCCGTCTCCAAGATCACCTGATGGTGTCGTTCCGCACGCGTTCCCGCTGATCAGACGCCACGGCCAGATATGGCCTCCCCCTTGGCCTGTCCGGTTTCCCCGCCCGCCGCGAGCATGGGGTTCATGGCGAATGAGCAGGCAGGGGACGCCTGGGACGAGTACCTGACCGGGCCGGTCCCGCCGGAGGGCGGGATGAACTGGGAGGCCTACAGCCACGACGAGCTGTACCAGATGCTGTGGCGCGACGCCGACGTCGCGGACGTCAGCACGGTGGCCGCCGAGTGGGCACAGCATCGGGCGGCACTGAACACGCACGCGGAGGTTCTACGTGAGCAGGCGGTCGCGCTTCAGGACAGCTGGCACGGCCCGGCGGCGGAGGAGGCGGCCAACCGGCTGGACGCGCTGGCTGCGCGGATGGAGAAGATCAGCGAGCTGGCCGGTGCGGGGCAGCAGGCCGCGCAGGAGGCGGCCGACGCCCTAGCGAGTGCCCGGGCCATGATGCCGCCGCCACCCAGCGCCGACCCGGCGGCGCCGTTCGCCGAGCTGCCGGCGGTACCCGCGATGCCCGCGTTCCCGGCCGCGCCCGCGATGTCCTTCGCGCCGCCGCCCACCATGTCCGCCCCGCCCCCTGCGCCCAGCATGGACACGGCGTTCGGCGCGGTCGGCAGCGGCGGGTTCAGCTTCTACTTCGGCGCCGCCACGGCCGACCAGCAGAAGGCCCAGGCCGTGCACGCCATGCAGACCTACGAGTCCTCGCTGATGGGTGGCAGCCGGATGATCGACGAGGCACGCAGCGCGATCCCGGCGGCCACCACGGCCGCGCACGCCGCCGCGGGACCGGCACCCGGACCGCCGGCCACCGCGGGAGTGGCGTGGGACCGGCTGGTCGGCCCCGGCCCGAGCAGCGGTGTCAGCGGCGGCGTCAGCACCGGTGTCGGCTCGGGCCCGGCCATCGGTAGTACACCCGGCGCCCCGCTCGGGCCGGGTGGACGGATGGGTGCGCTACCCGGTATGCCGGGCAGCCCGCTCCTGCCGTCGCCGCACCTGGCGGCCGAGGCGGCCGCCGCCCGCGCCGGCGCACCCGGCGGGATGGTTCCCCCGGTCGGCGGCCAGCGCGGCGATTCGGACAACGAACGACACGAGAACCTGCTGCCGAAACTCGGGCACGGGCTGTTCGACGTGGACGTGCACACCAGCGGGTCGGTCATCGGAGGACAGGAATGAGCAGTGGTTAACGGCACTGGGTACGACGTCGAGCCGGAACTGCTCCAGGAACGGATCGCGACGCTCACGCGACTGGGCGACCTGACGGGTGACCTGGTGGCCACCGCCACGCGACTGGCCGAGCGACTGCCCATGCTCGGCACCGCACCACCCGCCGTGCACCTGGCGATGCGGCTGCGGGAGGCGGCCGGCCGGACCGGCCTGGCCGGCGAGGTGAGCGCGGCCGAGCAGGAGGTCCAGGCCTTCCAACGGACGCTGTCCGAGGCCAACGCGGGCTACGCCGCCGGCGAGGCCGGCGCCGAGTCGGCGATGCGGGAGACCGGGTCGCGGACGTGACCGCCACGCTCGTCCGGGAGATCGAACTCGACCTGGTGGAGCTGGACCTGCTGGCCGCGCACGCCGGGGTGCGGCCGCCGTTTCCGTTGCGCGTGCCGTCGTTCGGCAGGCTGGCTCGCGAACGGGAGGCGTTGCTTTCGGCAGCGGGTCAGGCGTTGGCCGCCCGCGATCTCGCCACCGAGCACGGGCCCACCGGTCTGGCGGCGGAGCTGGTCACGGCGTTGCGGGAGTACCGCAGCGCGGTCGACCTGGTGGTGATCGGGCGCGAGGCGGTCGTGGGAGTGGTGGCCATGGTCGACCGGCGCGGCGCGATCGTGTGCCGCCAGTCGCCGCGGGAGGAGACGGTGCGGGTGCGGCGGGTGGCGGTCTCGGCGTTGACCGACGAGTTCGCCGGCCTGATCCCCACGGCGCCACCCGCGCCCACCATGCCGATCACGCTGCCGCCCGGCGCGGTCGGCGACACGTTGCGGCTGCTCAGCAACACGGCCGACACCCCGGCCACCCGGCGGTGTGTCCGGGAGCTGGTCCGGGAGTGCGGCGGCGACGGAGCCGTGGTCGACCAGCTGGTCGAGCTGTTCCCGGCGGTGCACGGGCGGGGTCAGCTCGGCGTGGTCCGCCGGTCCGGCACGGTGGTCAGCCGCCCGCTCGAGGTGTCCTGGTTGGACAGTCCACACGGGAGGGTCCGGGTCGACCACGACGACAACGGCTGGATGAGCGTCAATCCGCTGCGGCACACCGAACTCGTCCGCCTCCTCGGCGAGGCGGCGACGGTCGCGCGCGGCTAACGGGGAACACAGGAAAGGGGAACATCATGGATCCAGCACAGTGGCTGGCCGACTACCAGGACCGCCTCGAACGCGCGGCCTACGGGGCCCGCGCGGCGAGCGCGAGCCTGCGTGAGGTCGGGGCGAGCGCCACCTCTCCGAGGGGTGAGGTGACGGTGACGGTGAACGCGGCGGGGATTCTCGAGCACGTCACGCTGACGGCGGCGGCGCGCAGGCTGGAGGCCGACGCCCTCGCCGCGCTCATCGTCACCACCGCGCGGGAGGCTCAGAGACTCGCCAGCGCGCGGATGGTCGAGGTGATGGCGAACTACCTCGGCGACGGCCCGGCCCTGGCCGAGATCAGCCAGCACCTGCCGGCGGGGGTGGCGCGATGACCGGCGACTACGGGGTGAATCCCGAACAGTTGCGTGGCCACGCCACCAGCCTGGCCGGCTACGCGGACCAGTTGGCCGCGGTCGGGACGGGGCTGTCGGACACGATGGGCGAGCAGTCGCTCGGCTCGTTCGCCCAGTTCCTCACGGCCGGCCTCGGCGGCGCGATGGCCGAGACCCGCACCGCGTTCGCCGACGTGGCGTCCACAGTGGACAAGGTGGGCGCCGGCATGCGGCAGGCAGCCGACCAGTACCAGCGCACGGACGACGGCGGCGCGTCCGGCTTCACGACCGTGGGGGAGAACCTGACGTGACGACCACCCTTGAGCCCACCGAAGAGAAGGACGCCGTCCGGATCAACGCCCTGCTGGCCGAGCTGCGCCTCGCGGGGAACGCGGTCGGCAACCGCGAATGGCTGTCGGCCGAGCTGGCCGGCGAGCCCGCCGTCTCCCTCGACACGCTCGGCTCGACCGCCAGCCCGCTGTCCGGCCTGGCCAGCGCCGGCGTCGGCTTCCTCACCCCGATGATCTCCTTCCTCGAGGAGCCGCTGCACCAGCTGCGCGGCGACCCCGACTCGGTGTCCTCCGGCGCGGGGGAGTTCGACTCCGCCGGCCAGGACGCGGCGACCGTCGGCGAGGAGTACCGGTCGGCCGCCGGCCGCGAGACCAGCGAGTGGTCCGGCGAGTCCGCGTCGGGCTACCAGCAGACGGGCATGGAGCTGGCCGACGGCATCCTGTCGATCGCCGAGACCTCGCTGACGTCGGCCAAGGCCATGATCGGCGCGGGTGAGGTGGTCGCCCAGGTGATCGACATCGTCACCCGGCTGATCACCGAGGCGGTCGGCAAGATCGTGCCGATCATGACCGAGGCGATCGCCGCGGCGCCCGCGACCTTCGGGCAGAGCCTCGCCGTGGCGATCCCGCAGTGCGTGCAGATCGCCGTGGACTGCGGGGTGCAGCTCGCCGGCAAACTGGCCGCGCTGCTGTCCAGCGGTGAGAACCTGATCAAGCTGATCGACGGCGCGCTCGGCGTCCTCAAGATCGTCAAGCAGGTGCTGACGTTCATCGGCGAGCAGAGCCAGGGTGGCGACAGCAAGACCCTGGCGTCCGAGGAGGCCGCCGCCGAGTAGGCCCTGTCAGCTCACCGTGAGGTTGGAATTTCCGCTGCTCTGGTATCCCTCGGTCGCGAGAATCATGTAGTAGCTGAAATTGCCGAGTCGCATTCCGACCCGGGACCACGCGTCGAAGTGATTGCCGGTGGTGATGGTTCCGCCGACCTTCTTCTGTTGGCGGACACTCCAGAACTGGGGGAACGTTCTGGTGCCTTCCACGGACGGGGCGTTGTACCGCATCGTCTGGTAGATGTCGTAGGTGCCGCCGTCGCTGGTCACCGTGCCGCGGTGGGTGCCCGTCGGTCGGTAGTTGCCCCAGCTGTCCACGATGTAGTACTCGACGAGCGGGTTCGACGTCCAGCCGTACAGGCACAGGTAGCCGTTGCCCGACGGGTTGAAGCTGCCCGAGTACCGCACGGTGCGGCGGCTGCCGTTGCTCCAGCCCTTGCCGCACACGAAATTTCCGGTGTTGCGCCACGAGGTGCTGTAGTTGCCGCCGGATCCGAGCGTCATGGAGACCGTGCCCTGGGCGTCGGTCCAGAACGAGTAGTAGTACCCGTTGTGGTTGCCCGTCTGGTTCGTGGTGATGGTCTGGGCCGCCGCGACGCCCGGCAGCAACACCGAGGCCGTGGCCGCCGCGGCGGCGCCGACGACGAAAGTTCTGCGGCTGAGTGGATTGTTCATACGTCCTCCTCGTTGAGGCAGTGTGCTATTCCCTGGCGACCATTCGGTGACCAGGTGCGGGTGTGCGTGAATTAACCGATACCGACAGTGTTGGGCTGACTCCATCGTGATGTCAACAATTTTCGGAGATGTTTCGGAATAGGTTTTCGCGGCGAAAATTTCGGAATTCGCCGGCGGCGGCTAGGCTCGCGGGGACTGCCGCCGACGCAGGGGAGGACCCGCCGTGCCGGACACCGTGCTCGTCGCCGACGACGGGCCCGTGCGGATCGTGACGTTGAACCGGCCCGAGCGGCGCAACGCGCTCGACCTCGAGTTGCGCGAGGTGCTGGCCGAGGCGCTGGAGACCGCCATGGCCGACGCGACCGTGTGGGCCGTGGTGCTCACCGGCGCCGGCGGCTCGTTCTGCGCGGGCGGCGACGTCACGACCATGCGCCGGATGCCACCGTCGGAGGCGCGGCCGCGGGTGCAGGCCGTGCAGCGGGTGGTCCGCGCGATCTGGCACGGCCCGAAGCCGGTGGTCGCGGCCGTCGAGGGCCACGCGGTCGGCGCGGGTGCGGCGCTGGCGATCGCGTGCGACCTGGTGGTGGCGGCCGACGACGCCTCGATCAGCACGGCGTTCACGCGGGTGGGTCTGGCCGGTGACATGGGGATCTTCGCGTCCCTGCCGGACCGCGTCGGCCGTGCCGCCGCCCGGGCTCTGCTGCTGGCGCCGAGGGCGTTCACCGGACCGGAGGCACACGCGGCCGGCCTGGTCGACCAGGTGACCGAGTCAGGCGGGGCGCTCGCCTGCGCCCTGGCCGCCGCGGCCACGTTGGCCGAGGGCCCACCGCTGGCGTTCGCCGAGATCAAGGCGATGCTGGTGTCCGACCGCGACGACGTGCTGGACCGCGAGGTCGAAGCCGCCGTGCGACTGATGGACACGGCCGACTTCGCGGAGGGCGCGGCCGCCTTCCGCGAGCGCCGGCCACCCCGCTTCCAGGGCACCTGAACCCGCGAGTCCCCCGTTCACGCCCGGCGAGTCCCCCGTTCAGCCCCCGCGAGTCCCCCCTTCACGACAGGTGAGTTGGCGGTTCGCGGCCATGGGGGCCGGGTCGCGAACCGCCAACTCGGATGTCCGGCGAGGGAGACTCGCGGGCTTGAACGAGGGACTCGCCGGGGCTGAACGTGGGACTCGCCGGGGTGTCAACGTGGGACTCGCGCGAACTCCGGGCTCGGATCGTTGTGGGCGCGGCCTTGGGCCGGGTTTGTCGGTGCTCGCGACTACGCTGGATCTCGGGGGGCCGTGGCCGTCCGTTGATCTTGTTCCGGCCAGGTCGCCAACCGCAGGCGGCTCTCGAAACGGCGTTGCTCGCCCGACACCGGATCGGTGAACTCCAGCACCCGCGCCAACAACTGGAGCGGGTCGGAGAAGTCGTCGAGCGGCCGGTCCTGCAGTACCGGGTAGAACCCGTCGCCCAGGATGGGGATGCCCAGGCTCGCCAGGTGCAGCCGCAGCTGGTGCGTCCGCCCCGTCGACGGCACGAGCCGGTAGCGGCCCAGGCCGTCGCGGTGCTCCACCAGCGACACGTGCGTCTCGGCGTTCGGTTCGCCGGGGACCTCCTGCGCGGTGATCACCCCGCGTTCCTTCACGATCCGGCTCCGCACGGTCATCGGCAGGTCCAGCGCGGGGGAGTACCCGGCGATCGCCTCGTATTCCTTGTGCACCAACCGATCCCGGAACAGCGTCTGGTACCGCCCGCGCAACTCGGGCCGCACCACGAACATCACCAGCCCGGCCGTCACCCGGTCCAGCCGGTGCGCGGGACTCAGCGTGGGAATCCCCAACTGCCGGCGCAGCCGCACCAACGCCGTCTGCACCACGTGCTGCCCGCGGGGGATGGTCGACAGGAAGTGCGGCTTGTCCACCACCACCAGGTCGTCGTCCTGGTGCACGATGCCCAGCTCGAACGGGACCGGCACCTCGTCGGGCAGATCCCGGTGGAACCACACGAACGTGCCCGGCGCGTACGGGGAGTCGACCGCCAGCGGGCCGGCCTCGCCGACCATCTCCCCGGACCGCAACATCGACTCGATGCGCGACGGCGAGACCCGCGGCAACCGCTCGACCAGGTGGTCACGAACGGTCGCCCACGGGCCTTCCACGGGCAGCCACAACCGCGCGGCGTCCAACCCGTGGCGCTGCGGCAGCGGCGAAGTGGTCCTGCGCGTTCTCAGAGACGTGCCTCGATCGCCTCGATGATCTTCGGCCGCAGTTCCGAAGCGCGAATCACCTCGTCGACCGATCCGACCGCCACCGCGCGCCGGATGTCGTGCACGCGGTCGAACTCGGCCGCCACCTCGCCGAGCTTCTCCGTGCGCACGGACGACCGGGTCTCGTCGAGTTCGGCCGCGAGCGCGGCCCGCGCGGCGCCGGACGCGGCGGACACGCGGGCCTCCAGGTCCCGCACCCGCGGGTCGTTCGCCGTGCGCGCGTTGACATCCCCGGCGAACACCACGGCCGCGGCGGGCGCGCCACCGAGCACCGACGCGAACGAGCCCTCCAGGGCCAGCACGGTCATGCTCGGGTTGAGCGCCTTCGAGAACACCACGAACGCGCCGCCGTGATAGCGGGAGATCACGCAGAACACGATGGGGCCACGGAAGTTCACGATCGCGCGGCCGATCTCCGCGCCGTACTCGAGTTGCAGCTCGCGCATCGACTCGGGTGAGCCGTCGAAGCCGGACAGGTTCGCCAGCACCACCAGCGGCCGGTTGCCGCTGGCCGCGTTGATCGCCCGCGCGGCCTTCTTCGAAGATTTCGGGAAAAGCGTGCCGGCCGTGTAGGTGTCGGGGCCGTCCGTGGGCGGGAACCCGCGGCGCGGCACCGAACGCGACTCGATACCCAGCAGGCACACGGGCAGCCCGCCGAGGTGCACGTCCTGCACGGCGGCGGTGTCCGCCTCGGCCATGCCCTCCCAGCGCTCCAGCACCGGGTGGTCCTGGTCGGCGACCGCCCGCATGACCGTGCGGATATCGAACGCCTTCTTGCGGTCGGGGTTGGCCTCGACCGAGAAGATCTCGCCGACGGTCGTGAAGTCGCTGTCCGGCACCGAGTGCGGGAAGTCCGAGACGTCCCGGTCGATCGGATCGGAGGTCAGCGCGCGCCGCGGCCGCTCCTCGCCCGGCACCACGTAGCTGTGGTCGTAGTGCGACATCAGCACGTCACGCGCGGCCGCCAGGTTCGGCGCCCAGTACTGCGCCTGACCGTTCGGGCCCATCACGCGGTCGTAGCCGCCGATGCCGAAGTTGTCCTCCGCGGAGATGCTGCCCGAGAAGTCGAGTGCCTGCTTGCCGGTCAGCACCATGGCCGAGTCCGGCGTCATCACCAGGATTCCCTTGGTGTGCATAAGCATCGTGGCCTCGGCGTTCCAGTACGGCTGTGCCCCGACGTTGATGCCGGCCACCACGATGTTGATCTCGCCACCGTCCTGGGTGAACTCGACGATCCGCTTGAGCGCGACCGCCACCCAGTCCATGTTCTCCGTGCCGGACTCCATGGACACCCGCGCACCCGCGGACAGCGCGTACCACTCGAGCGGCACCTGCATCCGCTCCGCGAGGTCCAGCGCGGCGACCACCCGGCTGCACTCCGGTTCCGACAGCGCGCCGAGCGCCTTCGTGGGGTCGCCCAGCAGCACCACGCGCGTGACGCCTTCCGGGTGCCGCTCGGTCGGGGTGGTGACCACACCGGCGACGATGGCCGCGCTGTTGCGTCCCTTCGGCCGGTCGACCGGCACCAGCGCACCCTCGTCGTCGAGGTCGTGTTCGGTGAACGAGCCGAGCAGGCCGGTCAGTTCGTACGGGTAGACGGTGCCGCGGCTGCTCGCGCGCAACACCTTCTGCCGGTAGCCGTCGAGTGGCTCGATCGGCTCGTCCGACGGCTCGGCGATGCTCACGTGGCCCTGGCCGGCGGCGTCGAAAGTCACCCGCACCGCGACCTTCGCGAGATCACCGGTGGCCGAGTTCCGCTGCCTGGCGATGAACAGGATCTCCTCCAGGCCGGCGCCCGCCGTGGACGGCATGACCCGCTCGGCGATCATCTCCAGCTCCGCGCGGGTGATCTCGCTCGGCGGCCAGACGTAGACGACGATCCTGTTGGTGGGGAAGCGGTTCTTCGCCGGCCGGCGCGACCGCTCACGGCGGATCGAGTCGAGGCAGACGGCGATGGTGTCCTCGGCCGTGGGCAGCGCCACGAGCCGGCCGTCCTGCTCACGCAGCTCCGTGAGGTCGCGGACCTGGGCGAACGCGACCAGCCGGTCGTCGGCCGGGTTCTCCCGCGCGACGCACTGGAAGAGGTAGACCTCCTCGTCGGAGGACGGCAGCCGGGTGAGGTCGAACTTCCGCAGCCGCTCGAGCTGCATCCGCTGCGCGATGTAGGGGTGCAGGCCGCGGATCAGCCGTTCCTCGAGCATGCCCGCTGTGGACGGACGGAACGTGAAGTGGTGGTGCATCACGGCGCCACCGCTGCCGGCGACCGTGGCCGTGAGCCTGCGGACCTGGCCGGGCATCGGGTGCGAGCCGACGACCGAGTGGAGCGCGGCGGCGATGTCGTCGGTGTTCTCCGGCTGCTTCTCCCACGACAGGTAGATGTCGGCCGACGTGTCGGTGTCGCGGTCGCCCGTGGCGGCCACCGTGGCGAGCCCGTCCAGGGCCGCGCCGAGCGCGTCGAAACTGACGGCCGTGGAGACCAGCCGGGAGCCGGCGCGTTCGGCCACCACGAAGGTGCAGTCGGCCGCGTCGGTCGTGTGGACGTTCACCAGGCCCTTGTTGCCGTAGTACCGCCTGGTCAGCACCTCCAGCATGACCGCGTTGTCGCGGTCGCCGCGGACGAGCCGCTGACCGAGCAGCCGCACCAGCGGTTCGGTGCTGCCGACCATGGCGGCGATCCGCTCGGCGCGGTCCGGCGCGGCCGGGTTGGCGTCGAGGTGACGCAGGTGGTTGCGGACGTCGGCGTAGACGCGGGCGCGGTTGCGGCGCAGCAGCGGCTGTCCGAACCAGGTGAACACCACGCCGCGGGCGAGGTCGGACACCACGGGGAACCGGACCTGGGTGGCGGCCACCAGACGCTCCAGCGCGAGACCGGCTGGCTCGCGCAGGTCCTCGCCGGGCGGGGCCTCGCGCAGCCACTCCCGCAGCAGCGTGCTGATCACCGTGGCGTCGGACGCCGCGCGCTGCTGGGCCAGGAAGATACGGAACACGGCCTCCTCGAGCGCGGGCGTGCGGTCCAGTTCGGTGATGCCGTAGTGCCCGAGTGCCTTGCCGAGCTTGGCCTGGAACGCCTCGGACAGCCCGGCGCGCTCGACGTCGAGACTCTGCAGGTAGGTGTGGAAGAACTCGCGGGCGCTGTGCACGTGGCTGGGCCCGCCGGGCTCGTCGCCCTGCTTGTTGCGGGTCAGCTCGGACAGGTCGGCGAACACCGAGATGAGGTCGACCTCGGCGGCCAGGCTCCGCTGCCCGTCCTCGGCCAGTTCCGTGCGGGCGGCGAGGAAGTCGGCCAGGAACCGGCGCTCGTCGTGGGGGTCGACGTCGAAACCGAGCAGCAGACTGCGCAGATCCTGCACGCAGCGTGCGGTGCGGTCGCGCGCCGGGACGTCGGACCGTTGGGCCGGCAGGTCCAGCTCGACCTCGTCGGAGGCCTCCGCGGCGGCGGCACCGTCACTGTCGTCGGCCAGCGGTTCCAGACGCAACAGCGGCGCACCGGCCGCCACCTGGCTGCCCACGGACACCACGGACTCCTTCAGCCGCGCCTTGAACGGCGCCCGGAGCACGGTCTCCATCTTCATGCTCTCCAGCACCAGCACGGGTGCGCCCGCCTCGACCTCGTCGCCGACCGACAGCGGGGTGGCGACCACCATGGCGGGCGCGGGGGAGCGGACGACGCCGCCCTCGTCGCGGCTGACCCGGTGGGCCACGCCGTCCACCTCGACCAGGTGGACGGGCCCGAAGGTGCTGGTGACCAGGCGGAAGCGGATGCCGTTGACGACCGCCTGCCCGGAGTGCCGGTCGAACCGGTCGAGGTCGAGGTCGGCCGTGTGCGACTGGGTGCCGGTGTCGATGCCCACGCGGAACCGGTGCGCGCCGATGCGCGCGACCTTCACGCGGTAGCTCGCGCCGCGCAGCTTCAGGTCGAGCGGACGGCCGCTCTCGTGCTGCACCTGGGGACGGCCGCCGTGCGCGGTGGACAGGAGCCGCTGCAGCTCGACGCGTTCCTCCTCCTCGTACGCCTCGATGGCCGCCGTGGCCAGCGCGACCGCCGAGTGCCGGTGGGACACGAGCCGGCCCTCGCCGCGTACCCGATCGATCCAGCCGGTGTCCGCGCTGGCGTCGATCACCTCGGGCTGGTCGAGCAGGTCGAGCACGAAGCTCTTGTTCGTGGCGCCGCCCTCGATGATGACCGTGGTCTCGTTCATCGCCCGGCGCAGCCGCCCGAGTGCCTCGTCGCGGTCGCGGCCGTAGGCGATGATCTTGGCGATCATGGAGTCGAAGTCGGCGGGGATGGTGTCGCCCTCGCTGACACCGGTGTCCACGCGGATGCCGGGGCCGGCGGGCAGCAGCAGCCGGGCGATCCGGCCGGGGGAGGGCGCGAAGTCGCGGTCGGGGTCCTCGGCGTTGAGCCGGGCCTCGATGGCGTGCCCGCGCTCGGCCGGCTGCTCACCGGTCAGCCGGCCACCCGAGGCGACGTGCAGCTGGAGCCGCACCAGGTCGACGCCCGTGGTCGCCTCGGTGATCGGGTGCTCCACCTGCAGACGCGTGTTGACCTCGAGGAACGCGAACAGCTTGTCGCCGGGGTGGTACAGGAACTCGACGGTCGCGGCGCCGGAGTAGCCCACGGCGACCGCCAGCCGCTCGGCCGACGTCTTCAGCTCCTGGGTCTGCTCGGGAGACAGCACCGGCGACGCCGACTCCTCGATGACCTTCTGGTTGCGTCGCTGCACCGAACAGTCGCGGACGCCGAGCGCCCACGCGGTGCCCTGGCCGTCGGAGATCACCTGGACCTCGACGTGGCGCGCGCCGGTGACCAGGCGCTCGAGGAACACCACACCGCTGCCGAACGCCCGCGCCGCTTCCTGGCTGGTGCGCTCGTAGGCGTCGACCAACTCGTCCTCGTTGGTGATCACGCGGATGCCGCGCCCGCCGCCGCCGGCCGTCGCCTTGAGCATCAGCGGGTAGCCGACCTCCGCGGCCGACAGCTTCGCGGCCTCCAGGGTCTCGACCGCGCCGCGACTCCACGGCGCCACCGGCACGCCGACCTCCTCGGCGATCAGCTTGGCGCCGATCTTGTCGCCGAGCTTGCGCATGGCCTCGGCGCTCGGGCCGACGAACGTGATCCCGATCTTCTCGCACAGCTCGGCGAACGCCGGGTCCTCGGCCACGAATCCCCAGCCGACCCAGGCGGCGTCGGCGCCGGACTCGATCAGCGCGCGTTCGAGGACCTCGAGGTCGAGGTAGGGCCGGGCGGAGGCGGGGCCGAGGTCGTAGGAGCGGTCGGCCTCCCGCACGAACGTCGCCGTCCGGTCGACGTCGGTGTACAGCGCGACCGTCTCGATGGGTGCCCCGGTCTCCGCGGCGAGGTCGCGGACCGCGTGGATGAGCCGCATGGCGGACTCACCCCGGTTGACGATGGCAACACGACTGAACACCGAAGCGAGCCTTTCTTGTAGCCGACACACAATGGGAGCCCTTGTCCCCAGGGCTCCCGACGAGGTACAGACTTCCGTGTACCGACTGGTAGGGCAATGTCACCATCGTGCACACCACGGGTCCTCGTTTGTGGAGGATAGCCAAAGGCGCACCGCCACCCCGTGACTGACCAGTTCCAGCCGGTCTGCTGTGAGCTGATCCGCTCACGGCAGCATCACAAGCGAACCACGCGGCGCTCGCGCCATCGTCGAGTCATGACTGACGACACCAGGCTGTTCGATCACCGATTGCGGGAGAGGTTCCTCGACCAGCGCGTGCTGGTCCTCGACGGGGTGCTCGACGACGACAACGGGACGGTCCTCGCCACCCAACTGCTCTCCCTGGCCGGCGACGACCCCACGAAGGACATCGCGCTGTGGATCAACTCGCCGGGCGGGTCGGTCCCGTCGATGCTGGCCATCCGGGACGTGATGCGGCTCGTGCCGTGTGACGTGGCCACGCTCGCGCTCGGGTTGGCGTGCAGCGCCGGGCAGTTCCTGCTGTCGGCCGGTACCCCCGGCAAGCGCTACGCCCTGCCGCACGCGCGCATCCTCATGCACCAGGGCTCCGCGGGCATCGGCGGATCGGCCGTCGAGGTGGAGGTGCAGGCCGACGACCTGCGCCACACCCGCGACACCGTCCTCGGCCTCATCGCGCAGGACACCGGCCAGGACCCTTCCCAGGTCTTCGCCGATTCCCTGCACGACCGCTGGTTCACCACGGCGGAGGCGTTGGAGTACGGCTTCATCGACAACGTGGTGTCCGACCTTTCGCAGGTCATGCCCGTCCGTACCGCATTGGGGTTGCGCGCATGAGCACCTACACGATTCCCAACGTGATCACCCGGACCACGGGTGGTGAGCGGATCATGGACGTCTACTCGCACCTGCTGTCCGCCCGGATCGTCTACCTCGGCACCGCCATCGACTCGGGCGTGGCGAACGCGTTGATCGCCCAACTGCTGCACCTGGAGGCCGACAACCCGGAGCAGGAGATCAACCTGTACATCAACTCCGAGGGCGGCGACCCGGCGGCCATGCTGGCCCTCTACGACACGATGACGTACATCAAGGCCCCGGTGGCGACGACGTGCGTGGGCCAGGCGGTAGCGGCCGGTGCCGTGCTGCTGGCGGCCGGCGAACCAGGGCGGCGGGCCGTGCTGCCGCACACGCGGGTGGTGCTGCACCAGCCGGCCGCCCAGGGCCGAGGGACCATCCCGGACCTGATCCTGCAGGCCGACGAGGTGATCCGAGTACGCACCCAGCTTGAGGGAATCCTGTCGACCCACACGGGCCGCTCGGTGGAAGACCTACGCCACGACACAGACCGGGACCGCGTGTTCGACGCGGTGGACGCGGTGGCCTACGGCCTGGCCGACAACGTCCTGGACCGCCGCGCGTGACCCGCGGGTCCCACGTTCGCGCCCGGCGAGTCCCACGTTCAGCCCCCGCGAGTCCCCCTCTCGCGACACGCGAGTCGCCGGTTCGCGACCGCCGGTTGGGTTTCGCCAACCGCCAACTCGGATGTCCTGGGAGGGAGACTCGCGTGGCGTGAACGTGGGACTCGCCGGGGTTGATCTTGCTTACGCCGCCATGAGTACGGGGCCGGCGGGCCGGTGGCGCACGGGAGCCTGGCGTCGCCGGACATCGCCCGCGATGTCGATCAGCAGCTGATCCAGGCCGACACCGAGCGCGCCGGCCACCGCGGCGATCATCTCGCTCGAAGGTTCCTTGCGGCCGCGTTCGATCTCCGACAGGTACTGCGGCGAGATGCCGGCCTGCTCGGCCACGTCGACCAGCCGACTACCCCGCGAATCCCGAATGGCGCGCAGGCTCCGGCCCAACGCCTCCCGCCACAGCGGCTCCGGGTCCGGGGCGGGGGGATGGATGCGCAAGATGTCCGCCATGCGAGTCATCCTGACATCGTCGCCGCGTCGGGAGCAGCGGTTTACGCTCCGGGCGGAACCCGCAGCGCGCTCGTGATGAGGTGCCGCAGCGCCTGGTAGGCCCGGTGCAGATCGACCCGCTCCGGCGCCAGGCGCCACTGCTGGTGGAGGCCGACGGTGGCGGCGAGGATCAGGGTGCCGACGTCGTCGGGCGTCAGCCCCGACGGGAGCCGCGGCGCCACGTCGTCCCGCGCCGCCCAGCGCGCGTAGATGCCGCGGATGGTGGTGTGCAGCTCGACGTACTGGTTGTGGATCGGCGAGTCGGGCTCCATGGCCTCCAGCAACAGGCTGATCAGCACTTGGTGACGGGCTGCCGGGCGATCGCCTCGGCCTGGTCCAGCAGGCCGACCAGTCCGTCCGCGTCGGACAGGCTGCTCGCGGTCGTCAGGAAGGTGCGTTCGACGACCGCGAGCAGCAGCCCCTCCTTGCTGCCGAAGTGCCAGGGGATCGACCCCCTGCTGATGCCGGCGAGGTCGGCGATGTCCGCGACCGTCGTCTGCCGATACCCCTTGTCGGCGAACGCGGTCGCCGCGGCCTCGATGAGGAGCCGGCGGCTCTCCTTGCTGTTCTCTTCCCGACGTGTCGGCATGCGGCCGATCCTATGTCGGTCAACACATCAGCGTCGGGTGTAGGTGAGGTGGACGACGCCGCTGGTGAACGGCTGGGTGTTGACGAGGTCGAACTGGGCGGGGGAGAACTCGCCGTCGAACAGGCCGATGCCCGCGCCCGCGACGATCGGGTGCAGCTTGATCACCAGTTCGTCGATCTCCGGGCGCAGTGCGGCCGCCAGTTTTCCGCCGCCGCACAGCCAGATGCCCGCACCCGGCTCCTGCTTGAGTTCCCGGACCCGGGCGATCGGGTCGGTGGCGAACTCCACCGTGGGGTCGGGGCTCCGCGTGATCGTGCGGGAGAACACGATGCTGCGCAGGTGCTGGTAGGCGTTGGTGACTCCATCCCGCACGCCGATGTCCCAGGAGCCGCGGCCCTGCATGACGGTGTCGAAGTGCTTGTTCGGCGCATCGGCGATCCCGAACATCCCGCGGATCTGCGTGGGCAGGACCTCCGGGTACTCCGACCGCAGCGCCTCCCCGTGGTCGCCCTCGTGGAGGAAGAAGTCGGGGTTGCCGTTGCTCGGGTCGGTGATGAAGCCGTCGATGGTCGACGCGACGAGGTAGGTCAGTTTTCGCATGTGTTCCTCCATTAACCACTGTGTCTGTAGTACTCTACATGTAGTGGTCTGAAGAAGGGAACGAATTATGGTGCGGAACTCCGCGAGGCGGACGGCGTTGATCGACGCGGCGATCGAGGTGCTGGCCCGCGACGGCGCGCGGGGTCTGACGTTCCGCGCGGTCGACGTCGAGGCCGACGTGCCGGCGGGCACCGCGTCGAACTACTTCCCCAACCGTGACGAGCTGTTCAACCAGCTCGGCGCGCACATCCATCAGCGGCTCACCCTGGCTCCCGAGCAGGTGTCGGGCTCGCTCACGGAGGTCATGCGGGCGCTGTTCGGGCACATCTCGGCCAACCGGACCGGGTGGCTCGCGCTGCTGGAGCTTCGGCTGGAGGCGACCCGCCGGCCCGACCTGCAGGCGGCGCTGACCGAGACCCTGCGCGCGAACCTCGCGGGGAACATCGAGGGCCGCGCCGCCGCCGGTTTTCCGGGTGACGACCTGTCGACCGTACTGCTGTACTACGCGATGACCGCGCTGATCGTCGAGCATCTGACGGTGCCCGGCGTTCTGAGTACCTTTGACATCGACGAGTTGATCGCGGGCTTCGTCGACCGGTCCCTTCCTGGCGGCATGTAAGGTTAGCCTTACTTAATTCAGTGAGGAGATCGGAATGGCGAACACGGGGCGCGTGGTGCGCACGGAGCAGCTCACGCCGCACATGATCAGGGTGGTGTTGGGTGACCTGACGGGGTTCGTGCCGAACCAGTTCACCGACGCGTACGTGAAGCTGCTCTTTCCGGTGCCGGGGGTGACCTACCCGGAGCCGTTCGACATGAAGCAGATCCGGGCCGAGCAGCCGCGCGAGGAATGGCCGCGGATGCGGACGTACACGGTCCGCGCCCACGATGAGCAGACCGGCGAGTTGACCATCGACTTCGTCTACCACGGCGACGAGGGACTGGCCGGCCCGTGGGCACGCAACGCCCATCCGGGCGACCTGCTGCGATTCGCCGGCCCCGGCGGCGCGTACGCCCCCGGCGACGGGGCGGACTGGCACCTGCTGGCCGGCGACGAGAGCGCACTGCCCGCCATCGGCGCGGCTTTGGAGGCCATGCCGGCCGGCGCGCTCGTGCACGCGTTCATCGAGATCGACGACCCGGCCGAGGAACAGGCACTGTCCACAAAGGCCGACGCGCGGATCACCTGGCTGCACCGTTGCGCCGGCGCCGACCTGGTGGCCGCGGTACGCGCCCTGGAGTTCCCGCCGGGCGTCGGCCAGGCGTTCGTCCACGGCGAGGCGGACTTCGTGAAACAACTACGCCGCCACCTGCTCGACGAACGCGGCCTCCGCAAGGACCTGCTGTCCATCTCGGGCTACTGGCGCCGGGGCAAGGACGAGGACGGCTGGCAGGCGGAAAAAGCAGCGGACCGAGCCGCGGAACAGCGATAGCGCACCCAACCCCGCCGCCCGGCCACACAGCCTGAGTCAGGCACTCAGGCACGCCGAGTCCGCCGCTCAGCCACGCCGAGTCCGCCGTTCAGACACGTCGAGTCGACCACCCGCGCGCGGCGACTTGGTCAGTGCGGGCCAACTGTGCCGTGCACAGTGTCAGTTTGTGCACGGCAGGCGTGGATCACCTGCTTCCGTAGGCGCGGATGATCGTCTGGGTGACCGTGTTGCCGGACGCGTCGGTGGCCTTCGCTCGGAGGGAGACGTAGCTCGGTCCGCGCGGATGGGTGACCTCCGCCGTCGCGGTGGTGGGGCTCTCCAGGGTGACCGCCAGTGGGCGCCACGTGCGGCCGTCGTCGAACGAAGCGTCCACCGTCAGCGCCGTCAGAGGGGCGGGAGTCTCGGTCGGCTGCTCCACCGTGATCGGGATGCGGATCTTCTCCTCGCTCACCCTGTTGCGCGGGTCGAGGTCCGGCGGGGCGAACCGCACGGCCAGCAGTGGCAGCGGCGTGCCGCCCTTGCCCCGGTCCGGAGGGCGCACCGAAGTGAACGTCCACACGCACGTCACTGACGTGGAGAACTCCGACACCCCCGACCGTGAGGCGTTCACCTCCAGCCGGTAGTCCGACTGGGTAGCCGGCACGTCGAACTGGCCCGCGCCCGGCAGATCGGTTTCCCCGACGAGAACGCCCTCTCGGTACAGCACCGTACTCCCGGAGTCCACTTCGGACAGACCGGCGCGGTCCAGGCCCGCGTCGGTGAACAACGCCAGTTGGAACGCCAGCACGTCGCCGGACCGCGTCGCGAACTCGCCGGACCGGGTGAAGCCCGGCCCGAACACCGCGGTGTTCCACTCCTCGACCACCGGCTGCCCGGCCTGGTGCTCCACCGGCCCACCGGTCAGCACGGTCTCCGTGTGCACCTGCTTCTGGCGAAGCGACCACTGCTGCAGCTCGGCCGACCACCGCGGCCCCACGTTGTGGAACTCCGTCCGCTCGAGCGGCAACCGGAACCCGAACCCGAAACCGTTGCTCACCTCGGACTCCGGCTCCTGCGCGATCCACACCTTGGTGCCCCGCTTGCGATCCGCCTGCGACCGGTACGTGGCACGCACCTCGGCGAGTTCGGCGTCCACCACCTGCCGGGCGAACCCGGTCGGCACGCCGCCGTGGTGGAACCAGGCCAGGTTGTACGACACGGCGCTGCGCAACAGCGAACCCTGCGCGTCCGGCACCGCCCACACGCCACCGACGCTCGCGACGACATCCGGCACCGGATCGCCCACCTGCCCGACGCCGATCCGCTCGAACGTGTCACCGAGTACGCCGCTGGACAGCGCGGTGTGCGGGGTGTTCCGGGTGTACGCCACGGCCACCGCCTCGGGCACCACCTTCCGCCGGTCGAACGTCACCGAGATCGGCCGCGCCGACCGGGCGTCGATCACCACGGTGGTGTCGGCCCGCACGTCGACCGTCGGGTGGAGCACCTTCGCCGAGTCGTACGTGGTCTCACCGGGGCGCGGCGTGTTGATCGTGCCGTCCACGTGATACCGCCCGGCACGCACGCGCAGCGTCCCGGCGCCGTCGACGCCCGGCACCGGGCGGAACCGCTGCTGGTCGAGCCCGAACACGAAGGAGTAGTGGTTGTCGGTCGGTTTGCCGGCCGCGTCGAGGGTCCTGAGCGTCAGGTCGTAGCTCTCGGGTTCCCGGTCGACGGCCACCGGGGTGGCGACCTGCAGACCGGTGTCGTCGGTGGCGACGATGTGCGCGCCGAACGCGCCCTCAGCGGCCGGCAGTGCGGTGTTCGCCGTGACGTCCACGCTCGCGCTCCCACCCGCCGGCACGGTCAGGGTCTGCGCGGAAAGCCGGAACATGCCGTCCGGCACCGGTTCGCCGCCCGGGCCACTGACCGGCAGAGCGAGCGTCAGGTGACGCGGCTGCGTCCCGGCGTTGTGATAGGTGACCGTGCGCGTCACGGCCTGGTCGTCCTCGTGCGGCCAGCTCATCCGTCCCAAGGAGACGGTCGCGGGTTCGGCGTGGACGGTCTGGCCGATGCTCCTGGCCACGTCCACCCGGCCGGCGCCCTGCGCGTAGACCTCGGTGTCCGCCAACGGTTTCGCGGACCCGATGAGCGCGGCCTTCAGCCTTGCACCCGTCCAGTCGGGATGCTGCTGGGCGAGGATGGCGGCGGCGCCCGCCACGTGCGGGGTGGCCATGGACGTGCCGCTCAGCGTGGCGTACCGGTCGCCGCGCTCGCCGAGGTCGGACAACCGCGACCGCGCCGCCATGATCTCGTTGCCGGGCGCCACGATCTCCGGTTTCAGCGCGGCGTCGTCCACCCGGGGGCCGCGCGAGGAGAAGCCGGTGACCACGTCATCGTCGTCTACCGCGCCCACGGCGAGCGCGGCGTCGGCGCTGGCCGGCGACGACACGGTCTCGGCGCCGTAGCCACCGTCGTTGCCGGCCGCCACCACGAACAGGATGCCGTGCTCGGCGCTCAGCCGTTCCACGGCGAGTTCGAGCGGATCATCGGCCGCCGTGTCGGGGCCGCCGAGGCTGAGGTTGACCACCTTCGCCCCGTTCGCCGCGGCCCACTCCATGCCGGCGAGAATGGCCGACTCGGGGCAGCCGTTGCCGCCGCACACCTTGCCCACCAACAGTTTCGCGCCCGGCGCGACACCTGTGTTGGCCCCGTCGGACGCCTTGCCGGTGCCGGCGATGGTGGACGCCACGTGCGTGCCGTGCCCGTCCCGGTCACGCGCCCCGTCGGTCGTGAAGTTCCGCTTGGCGGCCACCTGTCGGCGCAGGTCCGGGTGCGTGTCGTCGATTCCCGTGTCCAGCACGGCGACCCGCACGTCCGTGCCGGTGAGGCCGGCCTCCCAGGCGCTCGGCGCGCCGATCTGCGGGACGCTCACGTCGAGGCTCGGCCGGCGCATCCCGTCCAGCCAGATGCGGGCGCCATCCTCGTGTGCTGCCCAGAAATCGGCGGTCGTCTCCTTGGGCTGGTGCACGGCCGTGGCGCCGATCGTGGGGAGGTTCCGCGTCACGACCGCGCCGTCGGCCGCGCCGCCCTGGACGATCAGCGGGATGTCGGCGTTCTCGGCGTCGTCGTGGCCGTCCCGCAGCAGCAGGGCCACGTCGAACAGCCGCTGGTCGAGCCGCCCGGTACGCACGGCGGCCCACGCGTCCTCCGGCACCACGAGGAGCGAGTCGCCCACCGAGGTGGTGGCGAAGTGCACATGCTCGCGACCGGCGGCGGGCGTCACCTGCGGCACGAGGCGCGCGCCGACCTGGCGCACGGTCACGTGATCGCCGGTGATCAACGTGACGGCGCCGAGGAACCGGGTGGCCGCCGGCGCCGGTTCGGCCACCTGTGGGGAGGGCGCCCACCCCACGGTGACGGTGGCGGCGAGCAGGACCGAGAACAGCTTCGCCGCGACCGGCATGACGCCTCCAGTTGGTTCTCCTTCAACCAAACCGGTGGCCGGGGCCGCGTCAACCCCCGGGAGTTCCGACATTGACTGAACGCGGTTCACGCCCTACTTTGCGAAAGTAGTCGCCAATTCCCCGAAATTTTCGGCCCGGTACAAGGCTGTCCGCCGCATTGTGCGTGGGGAAGCCTTTGTGACAGCCGAGAATTCTCGGCCATTCCCTCGGAGGACGCGATGTTCCGATCCGCTGTGACTGTCGCCGGACTGCTCCTCGCCGCGACAGTGGCCCTGCCCGGTGCGGCGCAGGCAGCGCCCGTCCCGGCCTGCGAATCCGGTTACGTTGCACTGACTTACGACGACGGCCCCCTCGCCGGCACCACCACCCAGTTGCTGAACGCGTTGCGCTCGGCCGGGGTGCGGGCGACGTTCTTCAACGTCGGCGCGAAGGTGGCGCAGAATCCCGCGCTGACACGGAGTCAGGTGGCCGCCGGGATGTGGGTCGGCAACCACAGCTGGTCACACCCGCACCTGACCCAGCTGAGCGCGTCACAGATCAGCTCCGAACTTGGCCGGACCCAGCAGGCCATCCAGCAGGCGACGGGGCAGACCCCTCGACTGTTCCGCCCGCCCTACGGCGAGACCAACGCCACGGTCCGGCAGGTCGAGGCGCAGTGGGGACTGACGGAGGTGCTGTGGAGCGTCGACTCCCAGGACTGGAACGGTGCGAGCACGAGCCAGATCGTGCAGGCCGCGGCACGGCTGCAGCCGGGCGGCGTGATCCTCATGCACGACGGCTACCAGTCGACCATCAACGCCGTCCCACAGATCGCCGCGCAGCTTCGCAATCGCGGTCTGTGCGCAGGAATGATCTCTCCCACCACCGGCCAGGCCGTCGCGCCGAGAAATGTCGGACCCGCCGGAGGGGTCACGTTTGTGGAATGAACTCGTGCCAGGCTCGTTCCAGGCGGGCGACCACGTCGGTCAGCACGGGGACCGGGAAGGTGAACGGGACGCGGGATGTGGCTGTCGTGGTTGCCGTCCGGGTCCGCGGATGAGCCGGCCACCACCTCGATGCCGTGGCGTAGTGCGGACTGCCGGGCGGCCGTCAGTTCGGCCAGCCGGGGGAGCATGCGGCGGCCACCGCCTGGTCCAGTACCGGGCTGCCCATGTCGGCCAGGGCCTTGCGCCGGGCCAGCCGCTCGATCACCCGGCTCTCCGCGCGCACCCAGCCGATCCGCAGCCCCGCCACGTGAATGCCTGCCGGACCCGGTCCCGCAGCTCGCTCATGGCGCCAATCCTGGCACCTGACCGATGAGTTCCGCCGAGCCGGCGAGTCAGTACGGGCGACAGTGTCGAGAGAGGATCAGCACATGGCGGGAACGATGATGCACCTGTACAGCGTGGTGCCGGTACGCGACCGGGCGGTCGCGTTGCCCTGGTTCGAGATCTTCTTCGGACGCCCGGCCGACGAGGTCATGGGCGAGGAACACCTGTGGCAGGTCGGTGAGTCCGGGTGGATCGTGGTTGACGACCAACCGGTGCGCGCCCACGCCGTCGGCCACCTCCAGCTCACCATCGGGGTCGCCGGCCTCGACGACATCCTGGCGCGCCTGGTGGCCAACGACATCAAGCACGAGCCGGTGGAGACCTACGGCAACGGCGTGCGCCACGTGGACGTCGTCGACCCGGACGGCAACCGGCTCTCCCTGGCGGAGGCGCCGGCGTAACTCAAAGGTCGTCCACGTCGATCAGGCCGTCCTGGATCGCGCGCGCGAGCAGGGCCGCCTTCGTGGGTGCCGGCCGGCCGACGTTGCTGTACTTCACCCGGATCCGGTCCAGATAGGTGCCCACCGTGCGCGGCGTGATCCGCATGCGGTCGGCCACCAGCTGCTTGGACTCGCACTGGAACCACAGCGTGAGGACCTCCTGCTCACGGTCGGACAGCTGCGGGTGCGTCGGCTGCCGGTTGGCCACCATCGCACCGGCCAGCGCCGGCGGCAGGTAGGGCCGGTTCTCGGCCGCCGCGATCGTGGCGGCCACCAGGTGGTCGTGGCCCTCGGCCTTCGTGACGTAGGCGCACACACCCAGGTCGAGGCACGACAGCGCGACCTCCTGGTTGTCCTGCATGGTGTACACGATGACCTTGCGGCCGGCGTCGACCAGACGGCGGACGGTCGACTTGTAGGACACCTCGTCGCCCTCGACGTTGAGGTCGAGCACCACGACGTCGGCCTGGTCGCCCGGAGCGGTCCAGGCGCACTTGACCGAGGTCCCCGCGGCGACGACCCGGATCGGCTGTTCGGCCTCGGCGAACCACGCCCGTACCCCGGCGAGGATCGCGGGGTGGTCATCCACGACCGTCACGGTGATCGCCATGATGTCTCCAACCATAACCGTCCGTCGGAGACCGACGCGGTGTGGTCGACCCCCGTCTCACCGGAAGGAGTGACCGGGAACTCCGGTGCCGTGCACAGCACGCTCAGCCGGATCCGGTCCGGCGCGTAGACCACGGTCAGCCGCGCGTCGGAGCCGGTGGTCACCAGCGCCTCGGCCACCGGGGCGAGCAGCTCCCGCCGCACCGCACGGGGTACCTCGATCGGGTCGCCGCGCACCGACAGGTGCACGCTGGTGCCGTGGCGGTCGGCGATGTCGATGGCCGCGCCCAGCTCGTGGAGCAACCGGTCATCGGCCGCCTCGGTCTCGCTGAACAGCCTGCGCATGCGGGACGCCTCGACCGCGCATCTCTTGCGTACCACGGCATCCTGGGGATCCAGCCGGCCGTCGGCCAGACCGGCGAGCAGCGGAAGTGTGGTGGCCCGCAGGTCCGCGTACCGGCGTTCGCGGTTGCGCGCGGCCGCCGCGGCCGCCTCCTCCTGGACGGCCAGCCGCTCTTCGGCCAGCGACGTCTCGGCCGCCGCGTCGGCGATCGCCCGCACGACCTTCGCGCTCAGCGCCACACCGATCTGGAAGCCGACGACCGCCACCACCACGATGGCCATGGCCGCCAGATCCTGCACCGAGCCGCCCGCCGCGAACGCCGGCCAGATGGTCGCCGCCACGTGGGCAACGCAGAACCCCACGAACCACCACAGCGACACGTCGAACAGCAGGGCCAGCGCGTGCCAGCCGATCACGCTGAACGACCAGTGCTCGGCCAGCTCCACGGCGTTCGGCGGCAGTAGTTGCGACGAGACCACCGAACACCCGAACAGCAGTGCCGTCCCCAGCCATCGATCGAGGGCGGGGGTGCGGCCGCGGATCACGAGGATGGCCGCGCAGCCGAGGCCGGTGACCGCGATGACCCCGTAGATCGCCGCGTCGGTGACGCCGCCCGGCCAGCCGGTGAAGAACAGGTGCCCGTACACGCCGAACTGGATGGTCAGCGCGACCGTCAGCAGGACCGCCCGGATGGTGACCAGCAGCCGGCCACGCAGGAAGGTCGCCCGCCCGGCGCCGAGGTCGACACTGTCAATCATGGGGACCACCGCCAGGTCACCTCGGTGCCGCGTCCCGGCGCCGCGTGGACGTCCGCCTCGCCGCCCGCGGCCGCCATCCGCCCCACGATCGACTCCGACAGTCCCCGCCGGTGCGGCGGCACGGTGGCCGGGTCGAACCCGCGGCCCCGGTCGGCCACCCGAACCTCGATCCGGCCGGCGTGTTCGCGCGCGGTCATGGTGGCGTTCGGGTCACCCGCGTGGCCGCGGGCGTTGCTCAGCGCCTCGCGAACTCCGTGGTACACGGCCAAAGCGGGCTCCGACGGCATGGGCAGCGGCCCGTGCAGCTCGGTCCGGACGGTGAGCCCCGGGTAGTCGGCCAGCGTGGCCAGCAGCTCGGCCAGGTCCATCTCCCTCGGCGGTGACCACTCGGTGGTCAGCACCTCCAGGTCGCGGCGGGCCTGGGCGGGCAGCCAGTCGAAGTCCTCGCTGGCCCTGGTCGACACCATGAGGAACGTGGTGCTGGCCGTGTCGTGCAAGGTGGCCAGGTAGGCCCGGTCGGCCTGCTGCTGGGTGCGTGCGGCGGCCGCCGCGGCCCGGCGCCGCGCGAGCTGAGCGCTCAACGTGTCGTAGAGCCGCGCCACCCGGTGGATCATGAGCAGGCCGAAGAACCCCAGCATCGCCTGCACCACCATCCGCCCGGCCGGCAGGATCGGCAGACCGCCGCCGGCCAGCACACAGCCGACGCCGTAGCCCAGGATGATCAACGCGGCGGTGGCGTGGGCGAACACCGGCCGGTCGGACCACTCGAAGTAACAGGTGATCGACGTGATGCCGGCGGTCGCCACGATCCAGCCGCTGAACGGCTGCGCTCCCAGGGGGACCTGCGCCAGTCCCACGACGACCGCCAGGACGGCGTTCGCCGCGAACGCCCCGGCCGGCGTGATGGCCCGCAACCACAGTTGGACGACGGAGAGCAGCGTGTACGCCGCGACGATGGCGGCCGCCAGAACGACCGCGCCGCCCTCGTAGCCCACCAGTCCGAAGGCACCGCACAGCCCGACCATCACCGCACGCAGCCAGAGCGCCCCCCGGGCGGCCAGGTCGTCGATGTGCCGCACGCCCGGGCCTCGCCGGGATGTCCCCATGATTCGGAAACGTACCAGCCCTCATCTGCGGCTATTCGCGGAATGGCCGAATTGTGGGTCGTTCGGACGACACCACCCGCCACGCGACGCCGGTACAACTTCCTCATCGCGAGTGGAGGGTCAGGCGATATGTGCAGCGATTTCATGTTCGACGAGGCCGAGTACGCGGCGGTCAAGCAAGGCTGGAAAGACATCGTCACGCGGGTGAACCACGTCGGCCAACGGTTCGACCGGCTCGACCAGATCATGTTCCAGCTGCCCGCCGAAGACGCGGCCACCGCGGGATTCCAGGCCCGTGCGCGCCACGCGATGGAAGCCGCACGGTCCTCCAACGCCGCACTGTGGGAGTTCGCTCAGGCATACCTGCGGCTGCTCGAGAGGACCGAGAAGGCCTACGCCGACAAGGACGACGGCAATGCCCAGGTGATGAATGACAGCAGCGTCCGGACGTAGCCGAATCGGGTGACAGGCCTTTGTTGTTGAGGAGACAAGTCGCGTCATGACACCGGAAGAGATCTATCGCAATTTCACGTTGGGTACTTCCGATCCGCTCGAGCGGGCCGCCGACGAGGTGCGGGAGGTGGCGAAGGAGTACGCGGAACTCATGGCGAGTTTCGGCGTCATCCAGAACCGGATGTCGGCCGCCTGGGCGGGGGAGGCCTCGGGCGTGGCCAGCGACAAGGCCCACGAACTGTGGGAGTCCCTCGGCAGTTCGGTGGAGTTGTTGGATTCCTGCGCCCAGTCCCACGACGCGCAGACCTCGGCTTTTCGGAACGCGAAGGACACGGTGGTGCCCGTGCCGCCGGAACCCACGAAGCCGGACGCCCTGGAGATGGTCCGGGTGGCCTTCGAGCACGGACCGATGGCGCCTTTCGAGCGGATGACGGACTTCCAGGAGGCAAAACAAGCCCGCGACGTCGCCGCCCGCATCAACAACGACGCGTACGAGACGTACCGCTGGGCGAGCGCGGACAACCAGGACATCTCGGCCACGTACCCGCATCCCATGCTGGTCGGGGACAACTCGGACAACACCATGACCGGGGTCGCCGATGGACCGCTGCCTCCTGATCCGCCCGGCCCTCCGGGACCTCCGCCGGGTGGCGGACCGCCGCCGGGCGGTGGTGTACCGCCCGGCGGCGGCATCGGGGGACCCGGCGGCGGCATCGGTGATCCGGGCGCACCGGATGTGGCGCCGTTGGCCGACGACCCGGGCTCGGACCTGCCACCGCCACCGGATTCTCCGCCGCCCGGTGGGTGGCCGCCGGGTGTCACGGCTCCGAGCGACGCGGGCCCGCCGGTGGTCCACAACCCGCCGCCCGTCACGCACTTCCCCGACGAGCCACCGCCCCGGAACCCGCCACCGCCACACATTCCGGCGGGCGGCGGCGTGCCCGGCCCGGGCGGTCGCGACCCGTCACGGAACAACTCGGGGGAGCAGCCCGGTGGCACCCACGCGGCCAGGTCGGCGGGCGTCGGCGCGGACGCGTCGTCGCTCGGCATGCCGTTCGGTGGCATGGGTGACCGGGCGGGTGCCGACCAGGTCGGGTCCGGCTCGCAGGTGGGCCGGGGCGCGGGTGGACCCGGTGGGGGACAGGCGGTCCCGGGCTCGCTCGGCGGCGGTCGCGGCGGTGGTGCCGGCGGCATGGGCATGATGCCGGCCGGGTCCGCCAACCGCGAGGAGGACAAGGAACACACCCGCCCGGAGTACCTGATCGAGCCGGACCCCGAGGGTTTGTTCGGCAGTGACCGGTCGGCGTCGTCGCCGGTGATCGGCGCGGCCTGGAAACCGGCACGGTATGACGATGACCAGGACTGACATCCGCCGGGACACCGTGGAGCTGCCGGTGTTCGCGCTGGCCGCGCTGATCGAGTGGGAGGGTGTGGGCGAACCGCACCTGACGATGCGACCGGCGCCGGTCTGGCGGGAGCCGGCGGAGCACGCGTCGCTCACGAGGGCGGCCCTCGACGCACTGGGTGACGCGGGCGTGCTGGTGGGACCGGGTCAGGTGGACCCCAACCTGCGTGACCTGATGTCGTTGTTCACCACGCCGGTCTCCGAGTACTACGGCTGGTTCACGGTCGACGGCCGCACCCGGTCGGTGCTGGCGGCGGCGGGCGGCATGGACGCCGTGCTGGCCGTCCGCGACGACGAGAGCGTCCGCCTGTCGCAGATCTCCCGCGACCGGCTCCTGCCGGAACTGTTGGCCGAACTTCCCGACGTGGCACCGCATCCCGGTGAGCAGCTGACGGTCACGGCCGCGGACCTGAACGAGCTGCACGCCCCGGCGGAGGCGACCGAACGCCTGGTGCCCGCACACGTGACCGAGGTGCTCCGGATCATCCAACGCCCGGTGCTGGACGGCGGCGAACTGTACGCGGCGAGCCGCGACAAGCTCGGGCGCTGCACCAGCCGAGGTCCCGTGCGCTACGCCGACACGGAACGGGGCCGCCACCTGAACTACCTGCTCGGCGGGCCCGAGACCCTGCGGATCGTGCTGGCCCCCGCGACACCGGAAAGCCTTGCGACGGCACTGAACCGCGTCGGCGCCCCCGTCCGACGCACGACGAACGGACGGTGACATGCCGCCGCGGGACCTCGCCGACCGCTACGACGGCGCCGAGGCCAAGCAGGTGGCGGCCAACACCCAGTTCATCGGCGACCGGCTGGAGAAAGGTCCTCCGCGAGAACGCCGCCTACGTGCAGGGCCTGGTGACCCTGGTGGTCGACCTGGCGCTCGCGCTGACCGAGCCGCCATCGAGGCAGGCACGGGCGTCGGCGTCCCGGAGGCGATCGAGACGCCGAAGGCCGAGATCGACACGATCCTCAAGGTGGTGGGCGGCTACATCGCGGCCTCGGGCGAACGGCTCCTCGACGCGTCGGCGAACGCCCACGACATCGCCTCGAAACTCGCGGAGAACGATCACCTGCCCTGCGGTTCCTGGCCGCACGCGGTGACCGGCTGATCGGGCCGGGTGTCGGCGCGGGTAACATTCGACCAGGTCGTTCCGGTTGGCGAGGCCCCGGACCGCTATGACGGTCGAGTGACCCCATGCTGATCGCCCCGAGGAGGCCGACCATGACCGAGGACATGACCCAGGACATGAGCCAGGACGCGAGCGGCTTCGCCGACCTCGAACTACGGCCGGAACTCGTGCGGGCGCTGGCCCGGCTCGGCTACGAGGAGCCCACGCCCATCCAGCGGCTGGCCATCCCGCCGCTGCTGGCCGGCAAGGACCTCCTCGGCCAGGCCGCCACGGGCACCGGCAAGACCGCGGCGTTCGCCCTTCCCGTGCTCCAGCGCATCCCGTGGCCCCGCAAGGAGGCCGAGCCGCTGGCGCTCGTGCTGGTGCCCACGCGTGAGCTGGCCGTCCAGGTCTCCGAGGCCATGCACCGCTACGGCCACGACCTCGGCGCCCGCGTTGTCCCCGTGTACGGCGGTCAGCCGATCGGCCAGCAGCTGCGCCTGCTCAGCCGCGGTGTCGACGTGGTGGTGGCCACGCCGGGGCGCGCGCTCGACCACATCGCCCGGGGCACGCTCAGCCTGGCCAGCCTCACGATGGTCGTCCTCGACGAGGCCGACGAGATGCTCGACATGGGCTTCGCCGAGGACATCGAGTCGATCCTCCAGGACACCCCGGAGGACCGGCAGACCCTGCTGTTCTCGGCCACCATGCCCGCGCGGATCAACGGCATGGTCCGCCGCCACCTGCGCGACCCCGCCCGGATCGAGCTGGGGCGCGAGGAGTCCACGAAGGACGACGTCGCCCTGGTGCGCCAGAGCGCGTACGTGGTGCCGCGCGGCCACAAGCCGGCCGCGCTCGGCCGGGTGCTCGACATCGAGGCACCCACGGCGGCGGTCGTGTTCTGCCGCACCCGTGAGTCGGTCGACCAGCTGACCGAGACGCTGAACGGCCGCGGCTACCGCGCCGAGGGCCTGCACGGCGGGATGGACCAGAACCAGCGCGACCGGGTGGTGGGCCGGCTGCGGGCGGGCACGCTCGACCTGGTGGTGGCCACCGACCTGGCGGCCCGGGGTCTGGACATCGACTCGCTCACCCACGTCGTCAACTACGACGTGCCCAGCGCGCCGGAGTCCTACGTGCACCGCGTCGGCCGGGTCGGCCGCGCGGGCCGCGAGGGCGTGGCCATCACGCTGGCCGAGCCGCGCGAGCACCGGATGATCAAGACGATCGAGCGGGTGACCGGGCGGCGGATCCCCGTGGAGAAGCTCCCCACGGTCGCCGACCTGCGCAACCGTCGGCTGGACCTCACCCGCGCCGCGCTGCGCGAGAGCCTCCTGGAGGACAGCCTCGACCGGTTCCGCGTGGTGGTGGAGTCGCTGGCCGAGGAGTTCGACGTGCTGGAGGTCGCGCTCGCGGCCGTCAAGCTGGCCCACGAGGCCAACGGCTCGGCCGACGACGAGGAAGACATCCCCGAGGCCAGGCCGGAACGCGAGGACCGGCCGTCCAAGCGGGCTCCTCGTACCGTCCGCGAGGGCATGACCAGGCTGTTCGTGGGCACCGGCCGCGCGGCCGGCGTCCGCCCCCAGGACCTGGTGGGCGCCATCGCGGGGGAGTCGCGGCTGACGGGCCGCGACATCGGCGCCATCGAGATCGCCGACCGCTTCTCACTCGTGGAGGTCCCGGAATCGGCGGCCGACGAGGTGATCGCCGCTTTGAAGGGCAGCAGCATCAAGGGCAAGCGAGCCACCGTCCGCCGCGAGCGTTTCCAGTCCTCGCCGCGGACCAAGCCCCGCCGGGGCTAGATCTCGTCCAGCACCACGATCGTCTGGGTGCCGGTCACGCCGTCGATGGCGTAGATGCGGCGCAGCACGTCCTGGAGATCGGTGTTGGTGGCCGTGCGGACCTTCGCCAGCAGCGTGGCCGGGCCGGCGATGACGTGTGCCTCCTCGATCTCCTCGATGGCGTTCAGCGCCGCGCTCGTGGACTCGTCGCCCATCCACGCGCCCGCTTCGATGAGCACGAACGCCAGCACGGGCAGGCCCATGGCCACCGGGTCGACGTCGATGGTGGTGCGCCGGATGACGCCGCGTTCCCGCAGCTTGCGGACCCGGTCGTGGGTGGCGGCGGCGGACAGGCCGACCGCCTGGCCGAGCGCGGCGTAGGGCTGGGTCGCGTCCCGGCGTAACTCCGCGAGGAGCGCGCGGTCCATCTCGTCGATCAACTGAACACCATCCTGTCGTGGGTCACAATGACTGTATCTCATTCGGTGTTCGGGGTTATAGTCCGAACGTGATCTCAGAAACGATTCCCACACGGTTCGAAGCGATCGACCCGCGGTTCGCCGGGAGCGACGGCGACTTCGTGGTCGAACGCCTGCACTCCGGTGCTCGCAAGTCCGAGGGGCCCGCCTACTTCGCGGGCGGTCGGTACCTCGTGTGGAGCGACATCCCGAACGATCGGCTGCTTCGCTGGGACGAGACCACCGGCACGGTCGGGGTGTTCCGCCATCAGTCGGGCTACGCGAACGGCAACACCATCGACCGCCAGGGCCGGCTCGTCACCTGCGAGCAGGGCAATCGCCGGGTCACGCGCACCGAACACGACGGCACGATCACCGTGCTGGCCACCCACTACGACGGCAAGCGCCTCAACAGCCCCAACGACGTGGCCGTGCGGGCCGACGGCTCGATCTGGTTCACCGATCCCTCGTACGGCATCGACGGCGACTACGAGGGCAACGACGCGGAGAGCGAGATCGGCGCCTGCCACGTGTACCGGCTCGACCCGGCCACCGGCGCCGTCACGATCGTGGCCGACGACTTCACCCGGCCCAACGGCCTGGCCTTCTCACTCGACGAGACGCGACTGTTCATCGTGGACACTCGCCAGAACCCCAGTCATATCAGGGTGTTCGACGTCGACGGGGACACGCTGTCCGGCGGGGAGATCTTCGCGGAGTGTGACTTCGGCCGGTTCGACGGCATGCGCCTCGACAGCCGGGGCCGGGTGTGGGCGGCCGCGTGGGACGGGGTGCACTGCTTCGAGACGGACGGCACGCTGGTCGGCAAGCTGCTGCTGCCCGAACCGGCGGCGAACCTCACGTTCGGTGGCGTGAAACGGAATCAGCTGTTCATCACGGCCGGCACGTCGATCTACTCGCTGCGGGTCAACTTCACCGGGGGTCGTTACCCGTCATCGTGAGCAGCGACGCGGTGAGCGCGGCGACGAACGCGTCGCGCGTGGCGGGCGGGACGCGGTCCAGCGACAGGTAGGGGTTGAGGTCCTCCAGCTCCACGAGCAGCAGTTCGCCGTCGGCCGTTCGGCACGCGTCGACGCGCTGGATCCCGTGGTCGACGGCGTTCCAGTCGACGAACCGCTGGGCGAACGCGCGGTCCTCGGCGGTCGCATCGTAGGGCTCGAGGTCCCACCGACTGTCGGGGCGCGGTGCGTACAGGGCGTACTGGAACGCGCGGTCCACGAAGTAGAACGACACCTCGTAGGCGAACGGGATGCGGGGCTGGATGAGCTGATCGGTGATCTCGGCGAGGTCGGCGCGCGACACGAACCGCAGCCCGACGGAGTCGGCGCCGAACCTGGGCTTCACCACGTACTCGGCGACGTCCGGCAGCCGGTCGAGGTCGGCCACCCGGTCGACGGTCGGGATCACCGGATAACCCCCGGCCGTCAGGTCGAGCAGGTACTGCTTGCCCACCATGTCGGCCTTGCCGGTGAGCTGGGTGAACACCCGCGTCCCGGCGGCGATCGCCCGGCGGCGGAAGTCCGCGTACTGCTCGGCGTAGTGCAGCACCGGCCCACTGTTGCGCACCAGCACCACATCGAACCCGGCCATCAGCGCGGCCGCGTCGAGCGGATGACACAACGCGAGATCGAAGGCCCCGCGGAGGCGCTCGGCCAGGTCGAGATCCTCGTCGCGGTACGGGCGCCCCGCCGCCGGATAGGCCAGATCGGTGACGAGCAGCAGACGCGGTCTCACCCGCGCATCCTGACACAGTGGGGGAACCGGCCGCCGCGAGTTTCTAGCCGATCACGATCACGACCACAGCCGCAGCTTCTCCGGGTTGCGCACCGCCCACAGGTTGCGCACCACGTCACCCACCACGTCGAACGCCACGACCACCACCGTGACGCCGTCCAGCTGCGCCACCACGCCGGGCTGACCGTTGACCGTGCTCTCCAGAACCCGCAGGTCGGGAGCCAGCTCGGCGATCCCCACCAGGTAGCGCGCGATCTGCTCGTTGCCCTGGATCGGCTCGAGCATGGCGGCCACCCGGCCACCTCCGTCGCCGATGGCCACGGCCGCCGGATCCAGCAGGCCGATGAGCGCCTTGATGTCCCTGGCCTGCCACGCCTCCTTGAAACCCCGCACGACGTCCGCGCGCTGGGTGGCCGGGGTCGGATCGGGGCGCACGCGCCGCCGGGCCGACGTCGCCAGCTGCCGGCACGCGGCCGGTGTCCGGCCCACGATCTCCGCCACTTCCGGGAAGGAGTAGCGGAAGACGTCGTGCAGGATGAACGCCACGCGCTCGGCCGGGGTCATCGACTCGAGCACCACGAGGAACGCCATGTTCACCGACTCGTCGAGGGTGATCCGGTCGGCCGGGTCGTGGGAGCCGTCCGGTACCGGCTCGGGAATCCACTCACCCACGTAGCTCTCCCGCCGGACCCGGGCCGACCCGAGCAGGTCCAGGCAGACGCGGCTGGCCACCGTGGTGAGCCACGCGCCGGGCTTCTCGATGGCGTCGCGCTGTTTCGCGGACAGCGCGTACCAGCGCGTGTAGGTCTCCTGCACCACGTCCTCGGCGTCGGACACGGAACCGAGCAGCCGGTACGCGAGGTTGATCAACTGCCGCCGCTCGCTCATGACGGCGTCCAGGCCTGGCTCGGGTCGCATGACGGTCTCCTTCCCTCACCCGATCCGACGAAACAGGGCGCTCAGGTGTGAGGTCCTCACACTACGAGGGGCTACGTCGTCGGACCCGGCATGAACCTCACCTTGTGGATCATCGCGGGCGTGCTGGCCGCCCTCTTCCTGCTCAGCGGCGTCACAAAACTGACCCAGCCCAAGGACAAGATCGTCGCCTCCACGCCGGCCATCGAGGACTTCGGCCCGGGCGCCATCAAGGCGATCGGCCTGCTCGAGATCCTGGCGGCCATCGGGCTGATCCTGCCGGCCGTGGTCGACGTCGCACCGATCTTCGTGCCGCTCGCCGCCGTCGGCCTGGCCCTGCTGATGGCCGGCGCCATGATCGTGCACCTGCGTCGCCGCGAGGCACAGGGCATCGCCGTGACCCTCGTCCTGCTCGCGCTGGCCGCGTTCGTGGCGTGGGGCCGCTTCGGCGTCGAGTCCTTCACCGCGTGATGGCCGACTTCCAGGAGATCGCCGACCGCGTGGAGATCGAGGCACTGCGCGGCGAGTTCACCGACGCCGGCATGATGCGGGACAACGAGCGGTTCGCGTCACTGTTCACAGAGGACGGAGTGTGGCGGATCCCGGGCGTGAACGTGGCGTTCGGCAGCCGGGCGGAGATCCGCGCCGGCCGCGACCGCCTGGAGACCGTGTGGGAGTACTTCGTGCAGAACACCCACCCGGGCGTGATCGAACTCCACGGCGACACCGCCACCGGCCGGACGTACGTCGAGGAGTTCGGCCGCTTCCCGCGACGGCGACTCACACCGCAACTACGCCATCTACCACGACAAGTACCGGCGCACCCCGGACGGCTGGAAGTTCGCGGAGCGCGTCTACGAACTCCGGTACGTGGACACCACCCCGCTCACGGGAACGGCGCCGCAGGACGCGGCGCCGCTCCCGGACCTGTCGGACTAGAACCCTCCGCTGGTGGTGCCCGCGCTGCCGGTGGCCGGGGTGGTGATGGCGTTGTTCGCGCCCGGTTGCCACTGGTCGGCGGTGTTCGGGAAGTTCGCCTCCTGACGTTTCACGCACTTCCACTCGAGCGGGGTGTTCGGCGGGAGGGTGGGGATGGTGGCGCTCCAGGTCGGGTACGTGGTCGGGGTCAGCTTCACGGCGCTGGCCACCGACCAGGCACCCAGCTGCGGAGCGCTGCCCACCGCGTACACCGACTGTCCCGCCGTGGTCGTGCCGTTCGTGCAGGTGAACACGGCCGACACGGGTGTCTGGCCGAGCGTGAACTGGAACGTCTTGGCCGACGTGACGGCCGCCGACGCCGACTTCGCCACCACCAGGTTGCCGCCCGCGTTGTACCAACCCGAGGTCGCCGCGTCGAAGGCCGCCTTCGTCGCGTGCTGGGTCAACGCCGTGCCGTTCAGCGTGACGGCCGAGGCCTGCGTGTCGGCCACCAGCTCCACCACGTTCTGGCGTGACGACGGCGCACCGGAGTACGTGCCGGACGACGCGGCGACCGTCACGGTGGCCGTGGTGCCGCTGCGGGCCTGGCTCAGCGCGGTCGTCCGCTTGGCACCCGACTGGTAGCCGGTCGACGTGCCGTCGTCCTCGGCCAGGGTGAACGACGACGCCGCGGTGTCGGAGTACACCCGCGCCACCAGCTCGCCGCGGGTGGTGGCGTCGGCGCGTTTGCCGGCCACGTTCATCGTCTGACCGTCCACATGCATCTTCGGCAGGATGGCACCGGCCCGGGCGTACGTGGGCAGCGTGAACGTTCCGTTGCGCCACAACGGGACGTCGTTCACCCACTGTCCGGTCGAGACGATCCGGGTGTTGTTGTGGTAGTCCCACCAGGTGCCGGCCGGCAGGTACATGTCACGCGACCGCTCACCGGCACCGGCCACCACACCCACCAGCAGGTCCTTGCCCACCAGCTTCTCGTGGCCCATCTCGCGGACGTTCGGGTCGTTCTGGTACTGGAACACGAGCGGCGGCACCAGCGGCTCACCGTCGGTGAACGCCCTGTGCGCCAACGAGTAGTAGTACGGCGTCAGCTCGTAGCGCCGCGCGAGGTTCGCCCGGTTGCTCGCCACGTCACCGATGCCGTCCGGCGCGGTCTCCAGGCAGTTGCACAGGTTCTCCGTGTGCGGCCGCACCGGCACGTCGAACCACGCGGAGTTCGCGAACCACTGGGTGTACAGCTCGTTCAGGTCGGAGTTCAGCATCTCGCGCCGGAACCCGCCGATGTCCGAGCCGTAGTAGTCCACACCGGACATCGACATGTGCATTTGCGTGTTCTGCTGCTGTGCCAACGCCGTCAGCTTCGAGCCGATGTCACCCGACCACATCGCGGCACCGGTCCGCTGGATCCCACCGGCGCCCGAGCGGACCAGCAGGAACGGCCGGCGGGTCTCGCCGTTGTCCGCGTAGCCCTTGGCGATCGACAGCGCCCACTCCAGGTTGTAGGTGTTGTGGTAGTCGGCGTGGGCGTGCTTGCCGGGCAGGACCCCGGCCGTCCAGTCGTTCGAGTCGTACATCTCCGGCTCGCCCAGGTCCAGCCAGTGACCGGTCACGCCCTCGTCGACCAGGTGGTCGCGTTGCGTGTTGTGCCACGACGTGCCGGCCGCCTGCTGCGTCCAGTCGATCATGCCGCCGCGGCCCCACCAGTCGTTGCCCGTCAGGTAGACCGGCGCGCAGGTCGAGCAGCCGGCGCGCACCAGATATCCGGCCGACGCCATGGTCGTGTGCTCGGGCAGGGCTCGCCCGATGTAGGACTCCTCGATGGGGATCACGCCGACGCCGTTGGCCGACAACAGCGACGCGATTTTCGTGGCCGGGTTCGGGAAGTTCGCGGTGTCCCAGTCCAGAGTGCCCATGCGGGTGCTGTCCGACCCGGCCGTCACGCCACCGAACCAGTCCACGTCCAGCATCACGCCGTCCGTGGGGAACTGGTTGGCCCGCAACGACGCGAGCGTCGAGTCCACTTCGGACCAGTTGTCGTAGCCGAACTCCGACATCCACAGCCCGAACGCCTTCTTCGGCGGCACCGGCGGCCTGCCCGTGAGTTCCAGGTAGTCCTTGCGCAGATCCGGCAGGTTCGGCCCGGTCATCACGTACCACCGCACCTGGTCGCCCCAGGTGTCCATGGTCCACGGGTCGCCCGTGAGGTTCCACTCCTGTTTGTACACCTGGTCCACGAACAGGCCGTAGTTGGCGTTCGACGGCCCCACGGCGAACAGCACGGGGATCTGCGCGTTGCCCACCGGACCGTTGTCCGTGTCGTAGATCATGGCGTTGCCGTAGGTGCCGCCGGGCGACCGGGTGCGGCCCACCCAGTCTCCGTCCGCGTTGCCACCCATGAAGAACTGCTCGCCGAGCCCGTACGCGTTCTGCATCGACGACTTCGTGAACGACAGACCCTTCCACGCCTGGCCCAGGTTGCGCGGGCACTGCGTGGTCAGCAGCAGGTCCGGGTTCGGCGCCGTGTCGTACACGGTCGCGCACAGCGTGGACGTGTTCACCTCGACGCGGGTGCCGGGCGTGGTCAGGATCCCGCCGTTCTGCGTGAGGCTCGACGGGCCCGGGTAGTTGGTCTTCAGTACTTGTCGCGAGGTGAACACCGGTGTTCCGACTCCGGGGCCACTACCCGTCCCCGTTTCGAAGTGCACGAGGTCGTCGTCGAGGAACTCGACCACCAGGTAGTTGCCGCCGGCGGTGAACTGCACGCGTTGCACGGCCGCCGAGGCCGACGGCACGAACACCGTCAGACCGGCCGCCACCAGCGTCAACACGAGGAGTATGCGTCTCATGGGCGGGCCACCGTCACGTTGTCGAGGTTGATGGCACCCGTGCTGTAGGACAGCCGGATCGCGTGTTTGCCGGGGGTGAGCGAAGTGGACAGTGCGGCTGTGGCCCACGTGTCCCAGTTGGCGGTGGCGGGCAGCGTGACCGTGCCGACCGACACCCCGTCCACGAACACCGTCCTGGTGGCCGATGCCCCGGACCCGTTGGCGTACCGGAACTTCAGGTTGTGCGACCCGCTGACCGAGGCGTTCACGTCGACGGTCACCGAGTCGCCGGCCGCCGTGAACCCGTCCACGAAGCCGGTGCCCGTGTAGCCGGGGTGGTTGTTGTTGGCCGACACCCCGACGTTCGTGCCGAACTCCGCCTCGTAGGAGGCCTTGTCGACACCGTTCAGCACTACCGTCCGCGCCGCGCCCGCACTCGGCAGCTTCACGAACGTCAGCTGCCGCACGGGATCCCAGTACCAGCCCTCGGCCACCCCGGTCAGCGCCGCGACCGACGCCTGCTGGGTGAGCGTGGTTCCGTTGCGGGTCACGGAAGTCGGCTTCGTGGACGCCACCTGGACGGTCGACGTGGTGGTCAGCGCGGGCACGCTCACGGTCGTGGTGTGCGTGCCGAACGACTCGGTGGAGGTGATCGTGCGGGTGACTCCGGCCGAGTCCTCGAAGTAGTCGTAGCTCGACGTGCCCGACGGGTAGACGCGGAACACGAGGTTCGGGTAGCTGGTCACACTGTTGCCGATGGTGCCGCCCAGCTCGTAGTTCGCGTTCAGGTTCAGCGGCACGATCGCGCCCGCCTTGGCGTATACGGGAATCGAGTCGGTACCGGCCACATAGGACTTCGTGCCGGGGCCCTGTGCGCGGCCGCCGTTCCAGAAGTCGTACCACTCACCGGCCGGCAGGTAGACGTTCTTCGACGTCGCGCCCTGCGTGGTGATCGGCGCGACCAGCAGCTGCCGGCCGAACATGTACTGCTGGTCCAGTGCCGCGGCCGTCGCGTCCGAGCCGTACTGGATGCCCATGGACTGCATGAGCGGCAGCCCGGTGGTCGAGGCGTTCCGCGCTTCGGTGTACACGTACGGGATCAGGTTCATCCGGACGTTCGCGAACTTGCGGAACGTCGGCACCACGCTCGTGTCACCTGTGCGGGCCTGCACGTTCCACGGCGTCCGCGCCTCCGACGGCGACGGGCTCGCCTTCTCCGAGTGGTACTGCATGACCGGCGAGAACGTGGACATGGCCGTGGACCGCAGGTACAGCTCGCTGCTGGGGAACGAACCGGTGAAGCCCGCGAGATCCCAGGACCAGAACGGGATGCCCGACTGGCCGGCGCTGATCCCGGCCCGCACGGCCTCCTGGAACGCGCCGAACGTCGAGGCCTGGTCACCCGCCCAGAAGATCGAGTTGCCCTGTGCGCCCGCCGTGCCGGCGCGGCTGAACTGCACGCCCGTCCCGCCGGTCTTCGACTCGATGTAGGTGTCGTACACGCCTGTGTAGGCGTTCGGGTAGGCGTTGTGCAGCTCGTCGCCCTTGCGGCCGTCACCCGCCGTCACGCCGCGGCCGAACACCGCCTCGCTGCCGTCGGTCTTGAACCCGTCGATGCCCACGTCGTCGAACAGGTAGTTCCGCTTGCTCATCCACCAGTTCGTGGCGGCCGTCTTCGTGAAGTCCGGCACCGTGCTGTCACCGAACCACTGTCCGGTCGGGACACGGTAGGGACCGCCGGCGCCGTCGCCGAGCACGTAGCCCTGCGCGGTCGCGTAGTCGCGGTCGTTCACGTGCTGCTGCGGTGGGGTCGGCGGGTTGACGTCGAAGTTCTGCTTCAGCACGGGGATCTGCCAGAGCACCACCTTGATGTTCTGGTTGTGTGCGGCGGTCACCATGGCCTTCGGATCGCTCCACGCCGAGCCCGGCGGGAACGTGAGGTCCGAGTAGGACAGTGCTTGATTGCCCGGCTTGGCGGTGTAGGTCGCGCCGTGCCACAGGTAGAAGGTGGCCTCGTCGCTCCACTGCTCGAGCACCATGGCCGA
Source organism: uncultured Actinomycetota bacterium (assembly GCA_963825445.1). Taxonomy (GTDB): domain Bacteria; phylum Actinomycetota; class Actinomycetes; order Mycobacteriales; family Pseudonocardiaceae; genus Actinophytocola. The sequence continues at coordinate 244,968 of CAWGTM010000007.1, read as the reverse complement.
GTGCGGGATGGTGTTCGACGTGACGTTCGCCAGTTCGGCCATCACCTCGGACTGGGTGTTCCACTCGTTGGCCGACATCCACAGGCCGAACGCCCACTTGGGCGGCAGCTCCGGTCGCGCGGTGGTGGCCGTGTAGTCGTCGATGATCTCCGCGCGGCTGCCCGTGTAGAAGTAGTAGTCGGCCGTGGAGTTGAGCGCGCCGGACGTGTCCACCGTGAACCCCGCCATGTCCGACAGGTGCGTGCCGAGGTTGAAGATCGAGTACCGGGTGCTCGGCAGGTACACGCCGTAGCCGGCGGAGTTCGTGAAGAACGGGACCGACAGGTAGGTGCGGTGGTTGGCGCCCTGGTCCTGGTACTGGTTGTAGACGTAGTTGTGCACGTCCTTGCCGCGCTGGTCGAGGTGGTCGTAGCGCTCGCCGAAGCCCTCGAAGCGCTCACCGGTGGGGGAGTACCAGTGATCCTCGATCTTGGTGACCGTGGTGGCGCCGTCGCTCGCCCAGCCGACGTTGCGGAACGACGCCGGGTCGTACTGCCGCGCGATCAGCGTGGTCCCGTCGGCTTTGTACACCGCCACCCGGTACGGGTTCTTCTGGATCTTCACCTGCAGGCCGGTGGTGGCGATCGTCAGCGTCGAGCCGCTGTCGGACACCGTGTACGACGACGAGCCCGTGACGTTCAGGCCGCTGCCGGCCGGCGCGATCTGGGTGCGGAACCGGTCGGTCGCGGGGAACGCGAAGCGGATCTTCGGGGTGAAGCTGCCGGCCGTGTCGCCGGTGGTCACGTCCACGGACGTGCCGTTGTTCACGAAGCCCGTGACGTTCGACGGGCCGCTCCACGACGTGACGGCGAAGGCGAACGGGCCGGTGGTCCGCTCACCCGCACCGTCCACATTGGCGCGCACCGTGTAGCTGATCTGATCACCGCGGGCGAAGCTGCCCAGGTTCAGCGACCAGTACGTGTTGTTGCCGCTGTTGTGGTCGAACGCGGCGCCGGTGGGGGTCTGCGCGACACCGTTCTTCGTCCAGGTGATCCACACGGTCTGACCGGGGGAGACCGGCCAGGTGGTGGTCCTCAGCGTGACGTTCTGCCCGGCCATCGGGTCGCGGGGTGCGCGCTCGGTGGGCTGGGTGCCGTACAGCTCGTCGAACCCGTACGGCGAATGGAAGACGCCGTTCAGGGTGCCGGCCGACGCCGAGGGGACCGTGAGGAACTGGAGGAGCAACACGGCCGCCGCGAGCAGGAGCCCGGAGCGCGCCCGTCTGAAGTGGACCATCACACCCTGTGTTTCTCCCGGCGCGGCCGGGGTTCAGCTCGCCGAGCGGGCCGTGAGCGACGGCCGACCGGCCTCGTCGGGCCGGAGGTTCGGCTGGAACAGTTCACCGAGGAAGAGACCGGCGGCGCCCTGCGCCCAGGCCTCGTCGTCCCACGTGTCCACCACGATCTCCAGCTCACGCTGAAGCCCGTCGAACACCGCCAGCGACAGTGCCGAGTCGAAGTCCGCCCGGAACAGGTCGCTGACCCGTGTGCCCTCGCCGGCCAGCACGACCAGCTTCGGGTTGAGAAGGTTCACCAGGTTGCCCACGGCCGTGCCGAGCAGCCGGCCGGCCGTGGTGAAGACCGCGCGCATGGCCGGGTTGCCGGCCCTCGCCAGGTCGGCCGCCTCGTCGAGGCCGACCGTCCGGCCGAGCACGGCCGAGGCGTTGGCCCGCAGCGCCGGCTCGCCGATCAGAGCTTCGAGGCAGCCGCGGCCACCGCAGGCGCAGTCCGGGCCGTCGGCCACCTTCGTGTGCCCGAACTCGCCGGCGCCACCCGCGGCGCCGCGGTAGAGGCGGCCGTCGAGCACGAGCCCGAGACCCACACCGCGACCGATGCTGACCACCAGGACGTCGTCGACCCCGCGCCCGGCGCCGAACCACTTCTCGTTGGCCACCAACGTGTTCACGTCGTTGTCGACCACCACCGGCAGTCCCACCCGCGACTCGACCAGCCCGGCGAGGTCGACGTCGTGCCAGTCGGAGTAGGTGGCGTGCCGGACCAGCCCGCTCGCCCGGTCGATCACGCCGGCCATGCCGATGCCCACCCCGTACACGTGACCTGCCTCGCGCCGCAGGTGCTCGACCGCGTCGACCACGGCCGTGACCACCACCTCGACGGTCGTCCGGTCCACCGTGGTCACCCGGCGCTCGACGATCGTGGCCGCCAGGTCGGTGAGCACGGCGATCACGTGGGTCTCGGTGAGCTTGATGCCGACCACGTGCCCGGCGTCGGGCTTGATCGCGAGCAGCACCGGTCGCCGGCCGCCACCCGACCGGCCGGTCGCCCGCTCCTCGACGATCCCCGCGGCCAGCAGTTCGGCCACGATCTCGGAGACGGTCGGCAGGCTCAGCCCCGTGCGTTTCGCCAGGTCGGTGCGGGACCGGAGGGGCTCGGCCCGCAGCTCACCCAGCACGAGCGCGGCGTTGATCTCGCGGATCAGCGCCTTGCTCCCGGCACGCATCGGCTGCATGGGCCACCCTTACTAAGGTCACCGAAGGAAGTACGGCTCCGACGGTAACCGGACGTTTCGAACCGGTCAATCAGCCGAACGGCGGTGCTTGACACCCGGCCGCGCACCCCTTACTTTGCCACTAATTTTAGTGCTGAAGTAAGGGTGGCTCAGTGGTGAGTGTGTCCGGTCCGATCCCGCGCGGCGACCTCGTGCCGAGTGGGATCCTGGGGTTGCTCGGCACCCAGGGGCCCACGTCACGCGTGGCGATCGCGCGCTCACTCGGTCTGTCCCCGGCCACCGTCACCCAGGTGATCAAGGATCTGCTGGCGCGCGGGCTGGTGGAAGAACTGGAGTCGGTCCCGTCGCGGGGCGGGCGACCGGCGCGGCTGCTCGGCCTGGTCGAACGGTCCGGCGCGGCGCTCGGCGCGAAGGTGACGGCCGACCACGTGGCGCTGGTGACCGTGGAACTGGACGGCACGGTCCGCACCTCGACCGTGCACCCGTTCGACCCGAAGGACCCCGACGCGGTCGGCGAGATCCTGGCGACCGCGCTCGACGGCTCGGTGCTCGGCGTCGGGGTCGGCGTGCCCGGTTCGGTGGACGCGCAGGCGTCCGGTGTGGTCGACGCGCCGACGCTCGGCTGGCGGGACGTGAAGCTGGGGCAGGCCTTGCGTGACCGGCTGGGCGTCCCCGTGCTGGTGGACAACGACGTGAACACCCTGGCGGCCGCGGAACGGCTGTACGGCGTGGGTCGCGAGCACTCGTCGTACCTGGTGGTGACCATCGGGCGCGGGGTGGGCTGCGGCATCGTGATCGACGGCGCCATCTACCGGGGCGCCGCCGGTGGTGCCGGCGAGATCGGGCACACGCCGATCACCGAGGACGGGCCGCGCTGTGGCTGCGGGACGGTCGGCTGTCTGGAGGCGCACATCGGCTCGGCCGGGCTGCTGCGGGCGGCCCGCTCGCGGGGGGTGGTCGGCCCGAAGGGGCGGCTGTCGACGCTGCCGAAGGCCGCCCGCGACGGCGATCCGGCGGCGCGGGCGGTGTACGCGGAGGCCGGGCGGCTGCTCGGCCGCGCGCTCGCGGGGATCGTGCACACGCTCGACCCGGAGGTGGTGGTGCTCATGGGTGAGGGCGTCGACGCGTGGGAGTTCTGGCAGCCGGGGTTCGAACCCGCGCTGCGGGACTGCCTGCTGCCCGCCCGCCGCGACCTGCCGGTGGTGATCGAGCCGTGGACCGAGGACCAGTGGGCCAGGGGAGCGGCGTCGCTCGTGCTGGCGTCGCCGTTCGACTCGGCCGGCACGGGCGGCGAACAGGGCCGCATGGTCCGCGACCGCATGGGGGCGCGATGACCGTCGACGTCCGGCCGGCTCCCGTGGTGCCGGTGGCCCGCACCCCCGCTCGCCGCCGCCGGCAGCGCCGGTCGTGGAAGCACTACGGCTGGGTGCTGTTCTTCCTGCTGCCCAGCGCGATCCCGCTGGTCATGTTCACGTTCGTGCCGATGATCTCCTCGATCTGGGTGAGCCTGCACGAGTGGAACCTGATCTCGCCCATGCGGTGGGTGGGCCTGTCCAACTACGTGAACCTCCTGAGCGACCCACAGACCGGCACGGTGTTCGTCCACACGCTCCTGTACGTGGTCGGGTATCTCCCGCTCGTCTACATCGGAGGGTTGGGCCTCGCGCTCGCGCTCAACCGGAAGCTTCACGGTCGAGCGTTTCTGCGGGCCACGTACTTCCTGCCGGTGGTCACCAGCTGGGTGGTCGTGGCGCTCGTCTGGAAGTGGCTGCTCAACCCGGCGAACGGGCTGGTCAACCAGATCCTCGGCGCGGTCGGCCTCGGCCAGCCCGGTTGGTGGACCGACCCCGGCTGGGCGCTGTTCTCCGTGATCCTCGCGTCGGCGTGGAAGGACCTCGGGTTCGTCATGGTCATCCTGCTGGCCGGGCTCCAGGCCATCCCACGCGACCTGTACGAGGCGGCCAGCCTCGACGGAGCCTCGACGTGGCAACGGTTCTGGCGCGTCACACTCCCGCTGCTCACGCCGTCCACGTTCTTCGTGGTGGTCATCTCGCTGATCAACGGGTTCCAGGTGTTCGACCAGGTCTACGTGATGACCGGCGGCGGTCCGGGCGGTGCGAGTCAGGTGGTGGTCGGCCAGATCTACGACCTCACGTTCCGCTACGGCCGGGCCGGTGAGGCGTCCGCCCTGTCGTGGCTGCTGTTCGCGGTCATCCTGGTGATCACGATCGTCCAGATCCGGGGCCAACGCCGGTGGGTGCACTATGCCTAGAGATCGCGCGAACAGGGCTTGGCGGCGCCCGCCGCGCCGAGGCGGCCCCTGGCGGCACCGCGCAGGCATCGAGGTACGACCCGGTACGCCGAAGCCCGCGCGGCACCGCCAGGAACCACCTCGATCACGACGGCCATCCACCGACCCGGTTCGCGCGACCTCCAGGTTCTGGCTGTACCTGGCGGTGTTCGTGGGTGCCGCGATCATGCTGTTCCCGTTCCTGTGGACGGTGATCACCTCGATCACCCCGGAGGGATCGCTCGCGGGCGGGCCCACGCTGATCGTCGAGGACCCGACACTCGACGCCTACCGGACGCTGCTCGACGCCATTCCCATGTGGCGGATCATGCTGAACTCGTTCGGCATCGCGCTCGCCGCGACCTCACTCCAGCTCGTGACCGGCGCCATGGCGGCGTATGCGTTCGCCCGGTTGTCGTTCCCCGGCAAGAACATCGTGTTCGCCGGCTACCTCGCGACGCTCATGGTGCCGTTGCAGGTGCTGGTGGTCCCGCTGTTCATCGAGATGAAGACCCTGCAGTTGCAGGACACCTACTTCGCGTTGCTCGCCCCGAGCATCGCGTCGGCGTTCGGGGTGTTCCTGCTGCGCCAGGCGGTGGCGGGCGTGCCGTCCGAACTGGACGAGGCGGCCACCATCGACGGCGCCGGGCACCTGCGGATCTTCGCCACGGTGATCGTCCCGCTGATCCGGCCGGCGCTCGCGACCGTCGGGGTGTTCGCGTTCATGTCCAGTTGGAACAGTTTCCTGTGGCCCCTGGTCGTGATCCGCTCACCGGAGTTCATGACCCTGCCGCTCGGCCTCTCGACCCTGCAAGGGCAGTTCACCACCCAGTGGGACGTGGTCATGGCGGGCTCGGTCCTGTCCGTGGTCCCCATCGCCGTGGTGTACCTCCTCGCCCAACGCCACATCATCGCCGGCATCGCGCATACCGGCATCAAGTGAAAGGACCCCCATGAGAATCCGGACCGCCGCCGCCGCTGCCGGCGTGCTCGCGCTGGCGCTCTCGGCGTGCGCCCAGGGCTCGGCAACGAACCCCGGCACCGCCGAGGACGGCAAGACCGTCGTGCGCTACATGAACTTCTCGGCCAACGACGGAAACGAGGAGAACCTCGACGCCATCGTGTCAGCCTTCGAGAAGGACAACTCCGACATCGACGTGCAGGTCGAGACCGTGCCGTACGCCGACTACTTCACCAAGCTGCAGACGGCCGTCGCCGGGGGCACCGCACCCGACACGTTCGAACTGAACTACGAGAACTTCGTGACCTACGCGAAGAACGGGTCGCTGGCCGAACTGTCCGGAGTGGACAAGTCGGCCTACCAGGCGTCGCTTGTGGACGCCTACGCGTCGGACGGCAAGCAGTACGGCCTGCCGGAGTCGTTCTCCAACGTCGTGCTGTTCTACAACAAGACGTTGTTCGAGCAGAAGGGTGTCGCGCTGCCCACGGCCGACTGGACCTGGGCCGACGAGCAGGCGGCCGCAGCACGGCTCACCGACAAGGCGGCCGGTGTGTGGGGCGACTACCAGCCGGTGACCTACAACGAGTTCTACAAGGCGCTCGCGCAGACGGGTGGCGAGTTCCTGTCGGCCGACGGCAAGTCCGCCATGTTCGACTCGCCGGAAGGCCTGAAGGCCGCGAACTGGCTGATCGGGAAGAACGGCACCACCATGCCGACCGAGGCCGACGGTGCCGGCACCCCGGACTTCGACTCGAAGCTGTTCGCCGACGGCAAGCTCGCCATGTGGCACAGCGGCATCTGGATGTTCGGCGCGCTGGCCGAGGCACCGTTCGAGTGGGACGTGGTGGTGGAGCCGGGCGACACGGAGAAGGCGTCCGCCATGTTCGTGAACGGGCTGGTGGTGTCCTCGGCCGCGAAGAACACCGAGGCCGCCCAGAAGTGGGTCACCTTCATGTCCTCTTCGGACGTCATGACCACCACCCGGCTGGACGCTTCGTGGGAGCTGCCGCCGGTGGGCGACCAGTCGAAGCTCGCGCCCTACCTGGAGCAGCCGAAGCCGGCCAACCGGCAGGCGGTGTTCGACGCGCTCGAGGCGACCGTGCTGCCGCCGGTGATCGAGCGCCAGCAGGAGATGCAGGACGCGGTGACCAAGGAACTGACCGAGGCCGCCGCCGGCCGCAAGCCCGTCGCGCAGGCGTTGACCGACGCCCAGGCGGCGGTCAACGGACTGCTCGGCTGACTGTCCACACAGAACGGATTTCGATGGACCTCTCCAAGGTGACCGCCCCGACCGACACGGCCGGGTTGATCGACCTCGCCCACCGCAGTCACGCGGTGATCACCGCACACCAGGACCCTGGTGGCGCCTATCCGGCGTCGCCGACGTTCTCGGCGTACCGCGGGTTCGCGTGGCTGCGGGACGGGGCGTTCACCGCGGAGGGGATCTCCCGGTACGGCGACACGGCGTCGGCCAACCGGTTCCACAACTGGGTCTGCTCGGTGCTGGTGGCTCGTCGGTCCGAAGTGGACTCCCTGGTGGCCGTGCGGGCAGGCGGCGGCCTGCCGCCGATCGAACGGATGCTGCCGACGCGGTTCACCTTCACCGGCGAGAACGGTTCCGACCCGTGGTGGGACTTCCAGACCGACGGCTACGGCATGTGGCTGTGGTCGGCCGTCACCCACGCGCGTCGGCACGGTGTCGACCCCGCGCGCTGGCGGGCGGGGTTCGAGGTGGCGGTCGACTACCTGCTGACCAGCTGGGACCGGCCGTGTTACGACTGGTGGGAGGAGCACGTCGAGCACCGGCACGTGTCCACTTTGGCCGCGATCCGGGGCGGGTTGGTGGCGGTGTCGGGATTTCTGGACGCCGACCGTGCTTCGGCGGCTCGCGCGGTGGCCGAGGAGATCCAGGCGCTCGTGTTGGCCGAGGGCGTGGCCGACGGGCATCTGACCAAGTGGCTCGCGAGCACCGCGGTCGACGGGTCGCTGCCGTCGTGTGTGGTGCCGTTCGGGTTGGTGGACGGTGACCTGGCCGACGCGACGCTCGACGCGGTGGCCGCCGACCTCGACTTCGGTGGAGGCGTGCACCGGTTCACGGCAGACGTGTTCTACGGCGGTGGGCAGTGGCTGCTGCTGTCGGCGTTGCTCGGGTGGAACCGGGCGGCGCGTGGCGACCACGAGGCCGGGATGCGGTATCTACAATGGATCGCCGCGCAGGCGACTGTGGACGGTGAGTTTCCTGAGCAGGTGCCGCATCACCTGCTGCACCCGGGTTCCCGCGACGAGTGGGTGGCTCGGTGGGGTCCTGTGGCGACGCCGTTGCTCTGGTCACACGGCATGTATCTGATCCTGGCGTCCGAGCTGGGTCTGCTGGAGGGCAACTCATGATCACGCACCGGCCGCACGGTGTCGAACACCCCTATGCCACGTCGCCGGACCAGCGGGTGCCGGTCCTGCCGCTGGCGGGCTCGTCGGTCACTCTGGGCGTTCTGGCGGATGTCGACGAGGTGACCTGCGAGTTCGACGGGGTCATGCTGCCGATGTCGCGGGCGGTGACGCCGGCGGAGGACGCGGCGGCGCTGGCCGGTGGGGACGGGCACCTGAGTGCCGCACAGGCGGGTGCGCTGGGTGGCGAGGGCGGGTGGTCGGTGGCGACGCCCGCGTTGGACGAGGACCGGGTGTACCGGTACCGCTTCCACGCCGATGAGTCCACAACGGACTGGTTCGAGGTTGCGCCCGCTCGCTGGACCTCCGACCCGGTGGGCACGGTCTCCGGTGAGCTGGTGTCCGAAGTGGAGTGGCTGGTGTCGGCGACGGGCGTGCACCGGGCTCGTTTCCGGCTGCCGCTCACCGCCGGTGAACACGTGGTCGGGTTCGGCGAGCGCTACGACGCGGTCGACCAACGCGGCCGCCGGCTGGACGCCGTGGTGTTCGAACAGTACAAGGCGCAGGGCAAGCACGGCCGCACGTACCTGCCGATGCCGTTCGCGCATGTGATCGGCGGTGCGGGGTGGGGGTTCCACGTCCGCACGGCACGCCGAACCTGGTACGACGTCGGGGATCAGCTGACCGTCGAAGTCGCGCTGGGGGACAAGCCCTCGGTGGAGCTGGCGGTGTACCACGGTTCGCCGACGGCCGTGCTGACCGCGTTCCTCGACGAGGTCGGCCGGGCGGAGGAGCTGCCGGAGTGGGTGCTGCGGCTGTGGGCGTCGGGCAACGAGTGGAACACCCAGGATCTCGTCATGTCCAGGATGGACAGTCACCGCGACCTGGACATCCCGGTGGGCGTGATCGTGATCGAGGCCTGGAGCGACGAGGAGGGCATCACGATCTTCCGCGACGCGACGTACTCGCTGACCGACGGCAGCCCGCCCGGTCCGTTCACCTACGCGGGCGCGTGGCCGGACCCGAAGGGCATGATCGCGGCGCTCCACGCGCGGGGTATCAAAGTCATCCTGTGGCAGATCCCGTTGCTGAAGACTGATCCCGAGCTGACGGGCCAGGTACGCCGCGAGGCGGAGGCCATGGTCCGCGAGGGTCATGCGGTGCTGGAGGCGGACGGAACTCCGTACCACAACCGGGGTTGGTGGTTCCCGAAGGCGCTGATGCCGGACCTGTCGGTGGAGCGCACCCGTCGCTGGTGGACGGACAAGCGCCGGTACCTGGTGGACGACCTGGACGTCGACGGCTTCAAAACCGACGGCGGCGAACACGCGTGGGGCCACGACCTGCGCTACGCCGACGGCCGACGAGGCGACGAGGGCAACAACCTCTACCCGGTCCATTACGCCCGCACCTTCGGCGACCTGCTGCGCGCGGCGGGCAAGGCCCCGGTCACGTTCTCCCGCGCGGGTTTCACGGGCTCACAAGCACATGGCGTGTTCTGGGCGGGCGACGAGGATTCCACGTGGGAGGCCTACCGGTCGTCCATTGTGGCCGGTCTGACGGCGGCGTCGTGCGGAATCGTGTACTGGGGCTGGGATCTGGCGGGCTTCTCGGGCCCGGTCCCGGACGCGGAGCTGTATCTCCGCGCCACCGCGGCGTCGACGTTCATGCCGATCATGCAGTACCACTCGGAGTTCAACCACCACCAGCGCCCCCTACGCGACCGAACCCCTTGGCACGTAGCGGAAACCACGGGCGACTCTCGGGTGGTCCCGGTGTTCCGCTCCTATGCGCACCAACGCGAGCGGCTGATCCCTTATCTGGCCGCCCAGGCTCGCGTGGCCGTGACCACGGACCGCCCTTTGATGCGCCCGCTGTTCTTCGACCACGCCACGGATCCGATCGTCTGGGACCACCCTCTGCAGTACCAGCTGGGCGATTCCCTTCTGGTGAACCCGGTGACGTCACCTGGCGCCACGACCTGGACGACGTACCTCCCAGCCGGCGAGTGGACGGACGCCTGGACAGGCACCCCGGTCCCCCCAGGCCTGACCACCCGCGAGGTCCCACTGGAGGTGGTCCCGGTCTACTGCCGAACCGAAGCGTGGCCGTCCCTGGAGAGCGTCTTCGCGCGGTAGCGCGTCAGAGGTGAGCCAGCAGGGCGGATCGGAACTCGGCCGGTGCTTCCAGCCAGGGCACGTGGCCTACGTTGGGCAACACGATCTGTTCGGCTAAAGGTAGGGCTCGCGTCAGTGAGTCGACGGCCCACGTGGGGCGGATGTCCTCCGCGCCGTGCACGATCAGGGTTCGGACGGTCAGCTCACGGCAGGCGGCGATCAGCTCCGGCTCCCGCCACGCCTCGTGCCTCATCGCGGAGTTGCACTCGTAGTTGATGTCGAACCACGGGTCGGCCATGCGTTCGGCGTTGGCGGTCGCCGTGCCGAGGTCGGCGAAGTCCGCCGTCCACTGCCGGATCGCCCGTTCACGGCCGTGGAGCCCCGACAGGTCGACGCGTGCGGCGAGGTTCCGCTCGTAGTGCGAGTGCCAGGCCCGGCCCAGGCCGGTGCCCGACACGTAGACCAGCGTGCTGACCCTGCTCGGATGATCCAGGGCGTACCGCAGAGCCAGCGTCGCGCCCCACGAGTGCCCCAGGACCGCCATCTTCTCCAGGCCGTAGTGCTCGCGGACCGCGTCCAGGTCCTGGACCGTGCGGGCCAGCGAGTACGGGCCCCGGCGTTCCGAGCGGCCGCAGCCGCGCTGGTCCCAGCGGATCACTCGCAGCTGGTCGGCCAGGGACGCCGCCAGGTCGCTGAACATGTCCCACAGGCCGGGGCCGCCGTGACACAGGATCAGTGGGTCGCCCGCGCCGACCTCGATGGTCCACAGGCGACACCCGTCCGGCGTCCTCAGTTGTCCTTCTGCTGCGCGGCGAGGAAACGCTCCAGTTCGGCGCCCAGTTCGTCGCCGCTCGGGAGGGGTTCGCCCTCCGGGACCAGCAGGTTGTCGGAGGACTCGGCGGCCTCGGTGAAGGCGTCGTACTGGCGTTCCAGTGCCTCGACGACCTGCGCGGCCTCGGCGGACTCGGCCACCTGGCGGGTGATCTCGGCGTCGGTGCGCTTGGCGGCCGCGGCCAGGCTGTCGTCCTTGATGGCCAGGCCGGTCGAGGCGGTCAGCGACGACAGCAGGCGGAGCGCGGCGCCCGGGTAGGTGCCCTGCGCCAGGTAGTGGGGCACGGACGCCGCGAAGCCCATGGCGTCGTGGCGGGCCTCGCCGAGCCGCAGCTCCAGCAGCGCCGCCACGTTGCCCGGTACCTGGACCCGGTTGAACGGGGACTTGTCGGTGACCAGCTCGGGCCGGGTGGCGTGCGAGATGACCGACAGCTCACGGGTGTGGGGGACGCCCATGGGGATGCCGTGGAAGCCGACCGTCAGGCGGACACCCCACCGTTCGACCAGCGCGCGCACGGCGGAGACGAAGGCCTCCCACCGCCGGTCCGGCTCGGCGCCGGTGAGCAGCAGGAACGGCGTGCCGGCATCGTCGTGGAGCAGGTGGACCACCAGCTCGGGAGCGTCGTAGTGCTCCCAGCGGTCGGTCGCGTACGTCATGGTGGGCCGCCGGCCGCGGTAGTCGATCAGTTCGTCGATGTCGAACCGCGCGATCACCCGGTGCTCATAGGCCGCCAGCAGGTGCTCGACCAGCGTGGATCCGGCCGAACCCGCGTCCATGAAGCCCTCGAAGTAGTGCAGCAGCACCGCACCGCTCAGGTCGGGCACATCCGAGTCGACCTCGAACAGTTCCTCCGGGTCCAACGCCACCCGTGCCTCCCATGTGGTGTGTACAGGTCTTCCCTTGTTCAACGCGCGGCGGCCACCGTACATTCCTGAGCCTCGCCGTCGGACAGGAACGACGCCATCTCCCGCCCCTGATCGACGACCGCCGCGCGGTCGGCCCGCGAGAAACCACGCAGCGGGTGGACCACCACTGTGTCGGCCTCGACCGTCCAGGTGGCGGCCACCCGGCCGTCGACCAGGACCACACGCTCGCCGGCCACCGACAGGAGACGGTGTTCGTGGTCGATGATCCGGCCGCGGTCGTCGTACCCGAGGATCGCGTTGTCGAACGCCGGCAGGAACCGCACGGGGGCCGGGGTGTCGGGATCGGGACGCGGCGCGTCGGGCAGGTCCAGCAACTCCCGGCCCCGCTCGTCGCGGAAGCTCACCAGCTCGGGGCGGACGGCGGCCACGGCGCCCGGAAGTCCGGCGAGCCCCGACCAGGCGCGCAGGTCAGCGGTGGCGGCCGGCCCGTACGCGGCCAGGTAGCGCCGCACCAGCGTCTCGCCCACGGGGTCGGTGCCGGTGGGCGCGGGTGGGTCGACCTCGCGACCCAGCCAGGTGACCAGCGTCTGGTACCGGGCACCGCCCTTCGTGCGCCACAGCCCGCGCGGCGGCAGCTGCGCCACCGGCAGGAGACCGGCCATCAGCAGTTCGCCGAGCGGTCGCGGCGGGACGTCGGGCCAGCGGTCGGCCAGCTCCCGCGCGAGCCCGGTCATCGTGCGGGGCTCGCCGTCGGACAGCACCGCGCGTCCGGCCGCGGCGAGTTCGTCGAGGTCGATGCCTGCCAGCTCGGCGCGGTAGACCGCCAGCACCTTCTGCACCAGCATCGGACCGTGCCGCGCCCGCCAGGCCAGGACGTCGTCGGCCGTGACCAGGTGAACCGTGCGGCGCATGAGGTGGGTCCGCACCACCTGCCGGCCCTCCAGCAGCTTCGACAGCGTCGCCGGGTCGAACGCCCGCAGCCGCGACCAGAGCCCGACGAACGGCTCCTGGGGTTCCTGCGCCTGCAGGCCGCACAGGTGCGTGACGGCGTCGAGCGCCGGCAGGTCGGCGCGGTCGAGCAGCAGCTGCCGGGCGAGGGTGGCGCGGTTGAGGGCCCGGGTGTCGAGGACGGTCATGTGCTCACCTTCGCAGACAATGCGGCCAGAACGTGTCCGCATTGGACACCGTGTTGGCACTCACGACAGTGCGTGACTGGGCCAAAAGATGCCTTTTGCCGCCGTGGGCTTGCTCATACACTCCGGTGAAATGGGGGAGTTCAAGATCGCCGTCGTCGGCAGCGGGTCACTGGCCCGGGCCGTCTGTTACTCGTTCGCCGTGGGCCCGGTGCCGGCCGCCGTCACCGTGGTGGCCCGGTCGGGTGAGCGCGCGGCCGAGGTTGCCTACGTGGCCGGCGTGCGCGCGCGGCTGGCCCGGTCGGCCGTCAAGTTCGCCGCCCGCGAGGCGCACTCCTTCGACACGGTGTTCGGAGAGATCGCGCCCCACGTCGTGCTCAACTGCGCGTCCCACCACTCGCCCTGGGAACAGGGCTCCGGCTGGATGGAACTGGTGCGACGGGCGGGCTTCGCCATCACGCTCCCGTTGCAGGCCCAACCGGCCATGGCGATCGCCCGCGCGGCCGCCGACGCCCACGCGCTCCTGGTGAACGCCTGCTTCCCCGACCTGGTCAACCCCCTGCTCACCGCCCTGGGGCTGCCCGTCCACTGCGGGGTGGGCAACGTCGCCGTGCTCACCGCGTCGCTGCGGACCGCGCTGGAGCTGGCGCCGGACCGGGAGCTGCGGGTGCTGGGCCACCACGTGCACCTGTACCCGCCGCGCGACCCCGCGGACGACGCGCTGGCCTGGCTCGACGGACAGCTCGTCCCGAACGTCACCGAGCTGCTCGCCCGGCAGCGGGCCACGCCGCGACCGGAGCTGAACCACGTCACCGGCTACACGGCCGCGCTGCTCGTCCAGGACCTCCTCACGGGTGCCGAGGTCCGCACCAACCTGCCCGGCCCGCTCGGGCTGCCCGGCGGATACCCGGTCCTGTTGCGCGACAGCACGATCGCCCTGGATCTCCCCGGCGGCCTTGACCAGGCGTCGGCCGTCGCGTGGAACCAGCGGGCCGCGCTCGCCGACGGTGGGCGCGTCGAGGGGGACCGGGTGACGTTCGCGCCACGCGCGGCGCAGGCACTCGAACCACATCTTCCCGATCTGGCCGCCGGGTTCCCGGTCGGCGAGATCACGACGGTGCTCGACCGGATCGTCGAGCTCCGTGACCGGCTGAGGACGTCATGAGCGAGCTTGCGAGCGAATCAATGTCACAGGGCGACCGCGAGCGGCGGATCCGAGCCTGCGAGGAGACGTCATGAGCGTTCTCGTACTACTGGGAGGACCCGATCATGCACAGGAATCTCATCACCGATTACTACGATCGCCTGCCCGAGGTGATCGCGCGGTGTGTCGACGATCCCGAGCCGGACACCACTCCTGAACGCTTCTCCCCGGGCTTCGCGTTACCCGAACTCGACGACCGGACCCGCCGCTTCCTCGACGTGGCCGGCGCGAGCTGGCACGACCTCGGCGAGCACCGGTCGCACCGTCTGCGCATGCTCGACCTCACGGCCAACCCCGCCACGAACACCACGAAGACCATCGCGTCGCTGCTGATCGTCGCGCGCGCGGTCGCCTACATCCGCCGGACCGGCGAACGCGTGCTCATCTTCTCGCCGACCTCGGCCAACAAGGGTGTCGCGCTGCGCGACGCCGTGGCCCGCGCCATCGAGACCGGCCTGGTCACGCCCGACCAGCTCCGCATTGTGACCGTAGCGCCGAGAACCGCGCTCGCGAAGTTCCGGGCCAGCGCGCTCAGCACCGACCCGGACCTGTGCCGCCGCAACCCGGTCCTCACCTGGGACGGCCCGAACGCCGAGCACGTGAAGGTGCTGGGCCGCGCGTTCGTGGACCGTCACGCCGCCAAGCTCGCCGAGGTCGGCACCCGCGTCTGGTTCACGCTCGAGCTGCGCAACTACCTGATCGCCGACGCGGCCCGCGCGTTCTTCGAGCACGAGGTCGCGCCGGCCACCGCACCCCGCTGGCACGCACACGCCGTGTCCAGCGCGTTCGGCCTGCTCGGCTACTCCGTGGGCCTCGACCTGATGCCCGAGGCCCCGCGCCCCGGCTACCTGCTGGTCCAGCACCTCGGCACCCCCGACATGGTGCTCAACCTGCGCAACGGCGACTTCGACCGCACGCGGCTGCCGGCCTACGCGCTCGACCAGGACACCGGTCTGTACACACAGGACGACCCGCACTTCCCGCTGGCGACCCACGATCCCGCGGAGATCCTCGACCAGACCTTCTACACGCGCGAACCCGCCACCTCGCCGGCCATGAACGACCTGATCGCGCGCCACGGCGGCGACGGGATCGTGGTGTCCCTGCACGAATGCCTCACCCGGTACCCCCGGCTGCGGGCGATGCTCGAGCCGGTCGGGGTGCGCCTGCCGGCCGACCCGCGGCTCGTGCGGGAATGGTCGCTCGTCATGGTGCTGACCGGGGTGCTGAACGCGATCGACCGGGGGCTGGTGCCGGCCGACCGCGAGGTGGTGGTGCACGGGTCCGGGTTCTACGCGGCGCCCGACTACGAGCCGCTCGGTGCGGACGCGGTCGTTCCGGTGTCCACTGTGGACGACATCGCCGCGGCGATCGTGACCGAATGACAGGGCCTCTGGGTGAGGGTGCGGACCGGATCCTGGTCGACCGTCCTGTTGACACGGTCACGCTGGTGGCCGCCGCGCGGGTACTGCTGGGCCGGTACCTCGGGGTGGCCGACGCGGCGCCGATCCAGGTGCTGGAGGACGGGCTGTCCGTACCCCACGATCCCGCGCTGACGGCCGGCCTGACCGAGGACCTGGCCATCGTGCTCGACGGGCTCGCCGAGGACCTGCCGGAGCGAGATCTCCTGCCCCGTCCGGCACCCGAGCGGCAACCCGCGCCGAGTCTGGTGTCCGCGCACGTCACCGGACCGGGCTTCGTGCCCTTCGGTGACCTCGACGGCTCGATCGTCGACCGCTTCCTGCGCCAGGTCGACCGGCACGGCGACCGCGCGGCCGTGGTGACCCCGGACGGGACCGTCACCTACCGCGAGTTGGCGGCGCGGGCGGCCGGCATCGCCACGGCGCTGTACGAGGCGGGCGCCGGGCCGGGCACCCGGGTCGCGTTGCTGCTCGACCACGGCCGGGACACGATCGCCGCCATCCTCGGGGTGCTGTGGACGGGTGCCGCCCACGTGCCGCTGGACCCGTCCTACCCGGTGGACCGGCTGGCGCACATGCTGGGACACGCGGAGGCGGCCGCCGTGGTCACCACGGGAGTCCACGGTGGACTTCTGGCGAAGCTGGGTACGGTTCCCAGGGTGGTGGACCTCGACCACGTCCCGCCGGCCGACCTGCCGCCCAGCAAGGCGACGGCCGACAGCCCCGCCTACATCCTCTACACCTCCGGCTCGACGGGACTGCCGAAGGGCGTCGTCCAGACCCACCGCAACGTCCTGTTCCAGATTCGCAACCACACGAACAACCTGCGGGTCACGCCCGAGGACCGGGTGAGCCTGCTGTCGTCGTTCAGTTTCGACATGGCGGTCACCGACCTGTTCTCCGCGCTGCTCAACGGTGCGGCCGTGGTGCCGCTCGACCTGCGTGGTGGCGCCCTCACCGGGCTCGCGAGAACCCTCACGGAGCTGGGCGTCACCGTCTACCACTCGACCCCCACGGTCTACCGGCACCTCCTGGCGGGCGGTGAGCCACTCGGCCGGATCCGTGCGGTCCTGCTGGGCGGCGAACCGGTGACCGGGGAGGATGTCGAACGGTCCCGCCCGCACCTGCCGGCGGACGCCGTGCTGATCAACGGGTACGGCGCCACGGAGGTCAGCTTCGCCGCACAGCACCACCTGCCGCTCGCCGACACACCCGCGCGGCCGGGCGTGGTGCCCATCGGCCATCCGCTGGACGGGATCGAGATCGTCCTGTTCGGACCCGGCGGGCAGCCATCGGCGCTGTACGGGGAGATCGGCATCCGCAGCCGTTACGTCTCCGTGGGGTACTGGCGCGACCCCGAGCTGAACGACCGCAAGTTCCGGGTCGAGGACGACGGCACCCGCACCTACCTCACGGGCGACCTCGCCCGCCGCCTGCCCGACGGGTCGCTCGTCTACCTCGGCCGGGACGACCGGCAGGTGAAGATCCGCGGCTACCGCGTGGAACTGGGTGAGATCGAGGCGGCACTGCACGCCGATCCCGCCGTGGGGCAGGCGGTCGCGGTGGCGCGCGGCACCGAGTTGATCGCCTTTGTGGAGGGTGGCGCCGATCCCGCGGCGCTGCGGGCGCGGCTCGCCGAGACGCTCCCACACTTCATGGTGCCCCGCACGATCGTCGCGATGGCGGCGTTCCCGCTCACTCCCACGGGGAAGGTGGACGTGCGGGCGCTACCGGCGCCCGACGTAGTCCGGCCCGCGTCCGCACCGCCGGAAGGTCCCGTGGAGTCACGGATCGCGGCCGCCTGGTGTGCGGTGCTCGGGATACCGGCCGTGGGACGGGACGACAACTTCTTCGAGCTGGGCGGGACTTCGCTGACGCTCGCCCGGGTCCAGGAACGGCTCGGCGGCCAGGTCCGGCTGACCGCGATGCTCGAACACCCTACGGTCGCGGGACTCGCCGAGGCGATGTCCGGTGACCCGAAACCAGATCCGGCACTCAGCTCGGTGACCGACCGGATGGCCCGGCGCCGGCACGCGAGGCGAGGAGGCGCATGAGCGACTTCGAGGACGGCATCGCGATCATCGGCGCCGCGTGCCGCGCACCCGGCGCCGACGACCTGGATGCCTTCTGGCGCAACCTGATCGACGGTGTCGACGCCGTCCGCGACTACACCGAAGCCGAACTGCGAGCGGCCGGCGTGTCCGCGGAACTGTTGGCCGACCCACGGTACGTGCGGTCGGCCGGGCACCTGGACGGCATCGACCTGTTCGACGCCGAGTTCTTCGGCTACGAGCCGGCCGAGGCCGCGCTCATCGACCCGCAGCAGCGGCTCTTCCTCGAACAGGCCTGGACCGCGCTGGAGAACGCGGGTCACGCGCCCGGCGGTGACGTCGGCGTGTTCGCCGGCGCCGCCCACAACCGGTACTTCCTGTACCACCTGCTGGACAACCCGGCCGCGTGGCCGGCGGACGGCAAGCTCGACCGGGAAGCACGGCTGCTCATGGGTTTCGCGGCTGATCACCTGCCGGCCCGCGTGTCCCACAAGCTCGGTCTCACCGGGCCGAGTGTCGCCGTGCAGACCACCTGCTCGTCCTCGCTCGTGGCCGTCTGCCTTGCCGCACAAAGCCTTCTGGACTACCGCTGCGATGTGGCGCTCGCCGGTGGCGTGGCGATCGCCTCGCCGACCCTGACCGGGTACCTGCCCACAGAGGACGGACTGTCGTCACCGGACGGCCGGTGCCGCGCGTTCGACGCGGCCGCCGACGGTTCGCCACCGGCCAGCGGCGTGGGCGTGGTGGTGCTGCGCAGGCTGGCCGACGCGATCGCCGACGGGGACCACGTCGAGGCCGTGATCCGCGGCTGGGCGGTGAACAACGACGGTGGCGACCGCGCGAGGTACGGGGCACCCGGCCGCGCCGGACAGACGGCCGTGGTCACCGAAGCCCTTGCGGTGGCGGAGATCGAGCCGGACACCATCGGGTTCGTCGAGGCGCACGGCAGCGGCACACCGCTCGGCGACGCGGTCGAGGTCGAGGCGCTCCGCAAGGTGCTCGACGGCGAGTGCCTGCTGGGTTCCGTGAAGACCAACGTCGGCAACGCGGACGCGGCGGCCGGCGTGCTCGGGTTGCTGAAGGCGGCCAGGGCCGTCCGGACCGGGCGGGTGCCGGCCACCCTGCACTTCGACCGGCCCCACCCGGAGATCGACCTCGGACCGTTGCGGGTGAACACGTCCACAGCGGACTGGCCGCTGCCCGGCGTGCGGCGCGCGGGGGTCAGCTCGTTCGGTCAGGGCGGCACGAACGCCCACGTGATCGTCGAGCAGCCACCCGATCCCGGCCCGCCGCCCCGGCCGGACGGTCCCGTGACGCTGCCGTTCAGCGCGGCCACACCGGAAGCACTGGCCACGGTGGTCGCCGAGACCCGCGTCCATCTCGAACGAAATCCCGATATATCGCTGGTCGACGTCGGCCACACACTGTCCGTGGGCCGGCGCCGGCACGCGTACCGGACGGTTGTGGTGGCCGACGACGTACCCGGCGCGATCGCCGCGCTCGCGCGGTGGACACCTGAGACAGTCGCGCCCAGTATGTCGTCTCCAGTGTCGCCTCCCGTATCCGGTCGGCGCATCCCCTTACCCACTTACCCTTTCCAGCGCCGTCGACAGTGGATCGACCCGAAAACGACCCTCGACGGACGCCCGGCGGGCGTGTAGACATACGACCGACCTTGGGGGATGTCATGAACGTGCCAGGTTTGGTGCTGGCGCAGGCCGTTCGCTCTCCGGACGCGGTGGCCGTGCGGCAGTGGGACGCGACGTTGAGCTACGCCGAACTGGTCGGCGCGGCCGCGCGGTTGGCGGAGACGTTGCGTGCCAAGGGAGTCGGCCCGGAGACGACCGTCGGGGTGAGCCTGGCCCGCACGCCCGAGTTGGTGGTGGCCGTGCTCGGCGTCCTGATGGCCGGCGGCGCCTACGTGCCGGTCGACCCCGAGCTACCCGCCGAACGGCGCGACCTGCTGCTCCGGGACGCCGACGCCACGATCGTCGTGACGGCCGACCTGATCGAAATCGGCGAGCCGACGGTCGGGGTTCCGGCCGGTCCCGCGGGTCCGGACACCGCCGCCTACGTCATGTACACGTCCGGCTCGACCGGGCGGCCGAAGGGCGTGGTGGTGACCCACGCGAGCGTCGTCAACTGGGTGATGGAGTTCGCCAGGGAGACCGGGGCCGACGAGCTGGGGGAGCGGTGCCGTTCGTTCGGGTTCGCCGCTCTCGGGTTCGACGCCTCGGTGCTCGACATGTTCGTGCCGCTGTCGGTGGGCGGCGAGATCGAACTGCTCACCGAGGCCGACCGCGCCGACCCCACCCGCCTGCAGCGGTTCGTCGAACACCACGAGGTGACCTGGGGTTTCATCACCCCCGCGCTGCTGCCGCTGCTCGACCCGGACCGTCTGCCCGCCTGGCGGTGCGTGGTCGCGGGCGGCGAGGCGCCGTGGCCCGACCAGGTTCGGCGCTGGACGGTCGACCCCGCCCGGCGGTTCTTCAACGGCTACGGCCCCACGGAGACCACGGTCATCGTGTGCCTGTACGAGGTGCGTGGCGACTGGGCGCCCCCGTTGCCGCTCGGCCACCCGATCGCCGGGCACCGGGCGTACGTGGTGGACGACGACCTGGCGCCGGTGGCCGACGGCGTTCACGGTGAGCTGCTCATCGGCGGACCCGGGGTCGCGCGGGGCTATCTCGGCGATCCCGAGAGGACGGCCGAGCGGTTCGTCCACGTCGCCGGCGAGCGGGTGTACCGCACGGGAGACGTGGTGGTGCGCGACGCGGACGGGACGCTCACCTACGTCGGCCGCACCGACCGGCAGGTGAAGCTGCGGGGCCAGCGTACGGAACCGGGTGAGGTCGAGGCCGTGCTCCGCGCCCACCCGGACGTCGAGCACGCGGTGGTCGACGCCGTGCCCGGCCCGCACGGCCCCGAGCTGGTGGCCTTCGTGACAGCCGGCCCCGACACGATCCGCGACTGGTGTGCCGAGCGACTGCCGGCGTTCATGGTGCCGCGCGTGGTCCGGGTGGGCACCTTTCCGGTGGGCACCAACGGAAAGATCGACGTCGCGCGCCTGCGGGAACTCGCCGCGTCCACAGTGGACGACACGCCGACCGACGCGGTCACCGCCGCCTGGCGCGCGGCGCTGGGCGACGCCACCGCCGGCCCGGACGACGACTTCTTCGCCTCGGGCGGCCATTCCGTGTCGGCCATGCGGCTGGTGGCGGCCCTGCGCGCCGAGTTGCGGCCGCGACGTCACCATCGAGGACGTGTTCGCCGGCCGCACCCTGCGCGGGATCACCGAACGGGCCGCGCGGGCGCCGCTCCTCGAGGCCGACGTGCCCACCGGCAGCGCGCCCGCGCTCTCCGCGCCGCAGCGCCGATTGTGGTTCCTCGACCAGCTGGCGCCCGACTCCACGGCCTACAACGTCGCGCTGCCCGAACGATTACGAGGCCCGCTCGACGTCCCCGCTCTCCAGGCGGCGCTGACCGAGGTGGCCCGCCGCCACGACGTGCTGCGTTGGCGGCTGACCGAGTCCGACGGGCTTCCCGACGTGGTCGTCGACCCGCCCGGCCCGGTGCCGCTCACGGTCATCGACCTCACGGAGCCGCCGACCGCGAGGCCGCACTGCGGGCCGCGCTCGACGCCGAGGCGACCACCAGGATCGACCTCGCCGCCGGGCCCCTGTGGCGCGCGAAGCTCTTCCGTCTCGACACCGACCACCACGTCCTGGCCATCACCGTCCACCACGCGGTGTTCGACGGCTGGTCCCAGGCGCCGCTCTACGCCGACCTGGCCGAGGCCTACGCCGCAGCGCGGCGCGCTGACACCGCTGTCCACCACGTTCGCCGACTACGTCACCTGGCGCGCCGACCGGGACCAGCGCCGCGCCGAGGCGGACCTCGACTGGTGGACCACGAAGCTCGGGGACGCGCCGCTGGTGGTCGACCTGCCGAGGGACCGGGCCCGCCCGCCCGTCCAGACCTACACCGGCCGCACCGCACACGCCACTGTGGACAGTGCGACCAGCGAGGCGGTGACCCGGCTGGCCACCACGCTCGCCACGCCACCGTCCACCGTGCTGCTGGCCGCGTTCGGCGAACTGCTGCGCCGGCTCACCGGCCGTCGGGACCTGGTGATCGGCACCCCCGCGGCGGACCGCCGGCATCTGGCCTTCCACGACCTCGTGGGGTTCTTCGTGGAGATCATGCCGTTGCGGCTGCGCCCCGACCCCGTCACGGACTTCGCGGACCAGGTGCGGGCCTGCCGGGACGTGGTGCTCGACGCGCTGGCCCATCCGGCGACCCCGCTCGACAAGATCGTCGACGCGCTCGCGACCCAGCGGGACCCCAGCCGCGCCCCGCTGGTGCAGGTGTTGTTCAACGTCTACAACTTCCCGGAACCCCGGCTGCGGCTGCCCGGCGTGACCACCGAGGCGATCCGGCCGAGCATGCCCGGCTCGCCGTTCGACCTCACGGTCTACGTGGTGCGCCGCGAGGACCGGTTCGCGGTGGACGTGCTCTACAACCCGGACCTGTTCGACGCGGCCAGGATCGAGGCGCTGCTGGCCGCGTACACCGAACTGGTCGGCGCGCTGACGGCAGCACCCGACCGCGCGGTGGGCCTGGCGCGAGATGCGGCCGCCGGCCGACGGGATCCGCGATACGCCGGCGCCCGTGCCGACCACCGCGCGGACGGCGGGCCCGTTGAGTCCCACGGAGATCGCGATCGCCGGTGTGTGGCGTGACGTCCTCGGACTGGCGGAGGTCGGCGTGCACGACAACTTCTTCGACGTGGGCGGCAACTCGTTCGCGCTGGCGACCGTGCGCAGCAAGCTCGCGCACCGTCCTCGGCCGCGACCTGCGGCTGGTGGACCTGCTCCTGCACCCGACCGTGCGGGTGCTGGGGGAGTTCCTGGACGGTGCCGCCGTGGCCGACGACCTCAACCAGGTCGCCGCCCGCGTGGCCCAACGACGTGAACGGAGCAGGCGCCGCACCGCGACCCGGGCGAGCGCCGATGTCGGGGAGGGACAGTCATGACCGGGTACGACAGCGAGTACGACAGCGAGCCACTGGCGATCGTCGGGATGGCCTGCCGGGTGCCCGGTGCGGCCGACACGACCGAGTTCTGGCGGAACCTGGCGGGCGGCGTCGACTCCGTCCGGTTCTCCACTCGCGAGGAACAAGCGGACCTCGGCGTCCCGGCCGAGGAACTCGACGGCCCCGACTTCGTGCCGGCCGCCCAGGTGGTCGACGGCGTCGCCGACTTCGACGCGTCGTTCTTCGGGATGACACCGCGGGAAGCGGCGCTGGCCGACCCGCAGCACCGCATGTTCCTGGAACTCGCGCACACGGCGCTGGAGGACGCGGGCTGCGACCCGACGCGCTACCCGGGCGTGGTCGGCGTCTACGCCGGCACCGGGCTCGACGACTACCGCTGGCGTCACGTCCGGCGCAACCCGAAGATCATGGCGACCTCCGGCACGACCGCCGTGCACCTGGTGAACCTGCCCGACTACGTGGCGACCCTGGTGTCGTACAAGCTGAACCTGCGCGGACCGGCGCTCACCGTGCACACCGCGTGCTCGACGTCGCTGGTCGCCCTGCACCTGGCGGCCGAGGCGCTACGCAACGGCGAGTGCGACCTCGCGCTCGCGGGTGGCGTGTGCATCGAACTGCCGCCCGGCCGCGGCTACACCCACGCCGAGGGCGGCACCGAGTCGCCGGACGGGCGCTGCCGGCCGTTCGACGCGCGGGCCGCCGGCACCGTGTGGGGCAGCGGCGGCGGGGCCATCGCGGTGAAGCGGCTGGCCGACGCGCGGGCCGACGGCGACACCATCCGCGCGGTGATCCGGGGCAACGCCATCAACAACGACGGGTCCGCCAAGCTCGGGTTCTCCGCGCCCAGCGCGGAAGGCCAGGCGGTGGCCGTCGCGCAGGCGCTCGGTCTGGCGGGGGTCGATCCCCGCACGATCAGTTATGTCGAGGCCCACGGCACGGGCACGAAGCTCGGTGACCCGATCGAGGTCGCCGCGCTCACCAAGGTCTTCGGGCGGGCCGGCGACACCGGCTGGTGCGCGCTGGGTTCGGTGAAGGCCAACATCGGGCACCTCGAGCCAGGCCTCCGGTGTCGCCGGGGTGATCAAGGCGGTGCTGGCCATGGAACACCGCCAGCTCCCGCCGGTCCCGCACTTCACCGAGCCCAACCCGGAGATCGACTTCGCGAACGGCCCGTTCTGCGTGCCCGACCGCGCTCACCCCGTGGGAGCCGGCCGGCGGCTGCCGCGCCGGGCGGGTGTGTCAGCTCGTTCGGGATGGGCGGGACGAACGCGCACGTCGTGCTCGAGGAAGCGCCACTCGCGCCGACCAGCGAGACCCGGCCGCGGGAACTCCTGCAGGTGTCCGCGAAGACCGGCGAGGCGTTGACGGCGGCCGTGGACCGGTTGGCCATACACCTGACCGATAACCCGGGTCTGAACCTCACGGACGTGGCCGCCACGCTCCGACTCGGCCGGACCGGGCACCGGCACCGCGCGACCGTGGTGGCATCCGACCTGGTCGACGCGGCCGCCGGCCTGCGCGACCGCACTCGGCTGCGCACGAGCGAGGTGACCGAGGGACTGCGGGTCGCGTTCCTGTTCTCCGGGCAGGGCGGCCAGCACGCGCGGATGGGCGCCGAGCTGTACGAGCGGGAGCCGGTGTTCCGCGCGGCCGTCGACCGGTGCGCCGACGCGTTCCCCGGCGACCTGCGGTCGGTCCTGTTCGGATCGGACGACGAGGCGTTGCGGCGCACGGAGTTCGCCCAGCCGGCGTTGTTCACCATCGGCTACGCGCTCGCCGAACTGTGGCGCTCGTGGGGCGTGGAGCCGGCCGCCATGATCGGCCATTCGATCGGCGAGTACGTGGCCGCCACGGTCGCCGGGGTCTTCGACGTGGCCGACGCCGTGCGCCTGGTGGCCCTGCGCGGACGGCTCATGCAGGAGCGGCCCGCCGGGTCCATGACGGCCGTGCGGTGCGACGAGGCCGAACTGGCCGGCCGGCTGCCGGATGGCGTGTCGATCGCCGCGCTCAACGGGCCCGGCTCGGTGGTCCTGAGTGGACCGACGCCGCTGGTCGACCGGCTGGCCGACGACCTGCGGGCCGACGGCATCGAGAGCACGGCGCTGCGGACCTCGCACGCGTTCCACTCGGCCATGATGGATCCGGTCCTGGCCGCCTTCACCGAGGCGGTGGCGGCCGCGAAACCCCGTGCGCCGCAACGGGACTTCCTGTCCAACGTGACCGGTGACTGGGCGACCGCCGAGCAGGTGACCGATCCCGCGTACTGGGCGCGGCACCTGCGGGAGCCGGTGCGGTTCGGCGACTGCGTGGCCACCGTGCTGAAGAACGGCCCGGCCGTGTTCGTCGAGTGCGGCCCCGGCAACCAGCTCGCCAGCCTGGCCGCGCCGCTCATCCCCACCGACGCTCCGAAGCCGCTACCCAGCCTGCCCCGCCGGGACGAGCAGCGCGGCGACGCGGAGGTGTTCCTCGCGTCCGCCGGCCGGCTCTGGTCCCACGGCATCGACCTGGACGTGCCGGCCGCGGGCCGGCGCATCCCACTGCCCACCTATCCGTTCCAGCGGCAGCGGCACTGGATCGACCCGGAGGTGCCGGAGGAAACCGCGCCGGTCCACTCGGGACCGCGCGAGGTGCACGACTGGTTCCACGTGCCCGCATGGCGTCAGGCCCCGCCCCGGCTCGACCCGCCGGCACCCACCCGCAGCCTGGTCTTCACGGCCGACGGCCCGGCCGACGCGATCACTGAGGCACTGCGCGCGGTTGGCGCCGAGGTCGTGGAGGTCCGGGCGGGGGAGAGCTACGCCCGCACGCCGGACGGTTTCGTGCTGCGACCCGACCACCGCGACGACTACGACGCGCTCGTCGCCGACCTGGGCGCGGATCTGCCGACCCGGATCGTGCACGCGTGGGCGCTGGCCGGCGACCCGGCCGGGGGATCGGTGGACGCCACCTGGCAGGCCCAGGACCTCGGATTCTTCAGCCTGCTGCGGCTCACCCAGGCCCTCGCGGCGGCCGAGCCCGCCGAACCCGTGCACGTCGACGCGGTCACGGTCGGCACGATGGGCGTCACGGGCGACGATCTCGTGCGGCCCGAACACGCGACCGTCGCCGGCATCGCGAAGGTGGTGCCCCTCGAGGTGCCCGGCCTGACCGTCCGCCACCTCGACGCCGACCCGGCCCGGCCCACCGACGTGGTGGCCGAACTGGTCCGGCCGGCGCAGGGCGCGCTGCTCGCGTTGCGTGGTGGGCGAGCCTGGACCCAGGAGCACCACCCGGCGCCGGTCGCCGCACCGGAGGACCCGACGGTCGCCCTGCGCGAGGAGGGCGTGTACGCGATCACCGGCGGCCTCGGCGGTGTCGGCATCACCCTGGCCGAGGACCTCGCCACCCGCGTCCGCGCCCGGCTGGTGCTGTTCGACCGCACGGGTCTGCCGCCGCGCGCCGAGTGGGCCGAGTACCTGCGGGTGCACGGCACCGACGACCGGGCCGGCCGCGCCATCGCGGCGATCGGGCGGGCCGAAGACGCCGGCGCGCGGGTCCTGGTGCTCGCCGCGGACGTCACCGAGGTCGAGAGCCTGCGTGCCGTGCGCGGGCAGATCCTCGCGGAGTTCGGCCGGCTCGACGGGATCATCCACGCGGCCGGCATCCCCGGCGGCGGCATGGTCGCGGTGAAGGAACGGGAGGACGCCGAGCGGGTCCTGCGCCCGAAGATCGCCGGACCGCTCGCGTTGCACGGCGCGTTCGGCGACCTGCCGCTCGACTTCGTGGCGTTGTGCTCGTCGGTGTCCGCGCTGGTCGGCGGCTTCGGCCAGGTCGACTACTGCGCGGCCAACAACTTCCTGGACGCCTACGCGCGCGGCGCACACGGCTGGAAAGCCCGGGTGGTGGCCATCCAGTGGAGCTGGTGGTCCGAGGCCGGGATGGCGGCCGAGGTGACCGCGCCCAGCGCGTTCCGCGCGCTCGAGTGGGGCGAGCGGACCAGCTCGGTGGACCACCCGGTCCTCACCACCCGTCACGCGGGCGCCGACGGACCCGACTGGTGCTCGGGCATCGTGTCGCCGCGCACCCACTGGTTCCTCGACGAGCACCGCACGGAGGGCGTGGCGATCGTGCCGGGCACTGCCCACCTGGAGTCATTGCGCCAGGCCCTCGCCGCCACCAGCATCGCGCCGCCGGGTCACGTGGCCGAGCTGCGGGACGTGGTGTTCGCCGAACCGCTGCCGGTGGTCGACGACGGATCTGCCGAGATCCGGGTGCGCTTCGACGAGGACGGACTCGGCGAGGTCACGAGCGTCACCGGCGGCGTGACCCGGATGCACGTGCGGGGCAGCGCCGCCTGGGTGGTGCCCGAGCCGCCGCGGACCGCCGATCTGGTGGCCATCCGCGCGCGCTGCGAACGGCACGACGCCACCGACCTGCCGAGCCTGTTCCGCTACGGCCCGCACTGGGAAGGCCTGAAGGAGGTGTGGTTCGGCGACGACGAGGACCTCGGTCTGATCGAGGCACCGGATCTCGTGGTGGCCGAACTGGAGCGCTACGGCCTGCACCCGTCGCTGCTCGACGTCGCCACCCTGCACGCCCAGCGCCGCAGCCACGGCCTCTACCTGCCGTTCGGCTACGGCCGGCTGCTCGTCCGCGGGCCCATGCCCGCCCGGCTGTGGAGCCACCTCCAGCACCGCGACCAGGGCGACGGCGAACTGCTCACCGTCGACCTCACCCTCTACGACGACGACGGCCACGAAGTCGTCGCCATCAAGGACTACATGCTGCGCCGGGTCGACCCCGACTCGGTGGGCGCGTCGATCGAGGCGACCGTGCGGGCTCCGGCAGCCGCACCGAATGTCCGGACGATGGCGGGCGACACCGGGGCCGGCGGCATCGGCTCGGTGACCGGCGCCGACGCGTTCCACCGCGTGCTGGCCGTCGATCTCGGGCCGCAGGTGGTGGTCTGCGCCGAGCCGCTCGACCTGGTGATCGAACGGATCCACGCGCTCACCACCGACACCGTGGAGGAGAACCTCGCCACCTCCGGGAGCACCACCGCGCCGATCGAGGACGACGGCCGCACCCCCGTGGAGGCTTTGATCGCCCGCACGTGGGACGACGTGCTCGGCACCGACGGCATCGGGCTCGGCCAGGACTTCTTCGAACTGGGCGGCAACTCGCTCGTGGCCGTGCAGTTGATCGCCCAGGTCCGCAAGGCGCTGGGTGTGAAGCTGCCGATGCGTGCCCTGTTCGAGTCGCCGACCGTCTCCGGCATGGCGGCCGTGGTGGAGAAGCTGAAGGGCGAGGAAACGCCGGTCACCACCGCTATTCCGCGACTGGAACGGCGGCCCGTCCGTGGCTGACATCTACGAGTTCGAGGCGTCGTTCGCCCAGGAACGGCTGTGGTTCCTCACCCAGCTCGAACCGGACGCCGCGCTGTACAACATCGTGCTGTGCGCGCCGCTCGGCGCGGACGTGGACCCGGACCGGTTCCGGCGCGCGCTCGGACACCTCGTGGCCCGACACGAGACGCTGCGGACCGGGTTGCGGTTCCGGGACGGCGTGCTCCTCCAAGTGGTCCGGGCGGAGCTGCCGGTCGACCTGGCGGTGACCGACCTGTCGCATGTGGACGACGGCGAGCGGGCGCTCCAGGACCTGGTCGACGCCGACGCCTCGGCGCCGATCCGGCCGGACACGCTGCCGTTGTGGCGGGCCCGGCTGGTCCGCCTGGCCGACGGCTGGTTCTTCGTCTTCACCATCCACCACACGGTCTACGACGCGTCCTCCACGGCGCTCGTGCTGGCCGAGCTGCGGGAACTGGACGCCGCACTCGCCGAGAACCGGCCGGCGCGGGTGCCCGACCTGGCCATCCAGTACGCGGACTTCGCCGCCTGGCAACGCACCCGGCTGTCCGACGGCAGCCTCGACGGCCAGGTCGCCTACTGGCGCGCGCGACTGGCCGGCGCACCCACCGACCTCGGGTTGCCGCTGGACCGGCCGCGCCCGGCTCGGCCGAGTCACGACAGCGGCGAGTACACGGAGACCTGGCCGGTCGAGCTGACCGACCGGCTCGCCGCACTCGGGCAACGAGACGGCACCACCCTCTACATGACACTGCTCGCCGGGCTGAAAGCCGTGCTGGCGCGGTATTCCGGCCGTGACGACATCGTGGTGGGCAGCCCGGTGGCCGGCCGCGAGGTGCCCGAGGTCGCGCCGCTCATCGGGCTGTTCATCAACCTGGTGGTGCTGCGGACCGACCTGAGCGGCGACCCGACGTTCCGCGAGCTGCTGGGCCGCGTGCGGACGACCGTGCTCGACGGGCTGGACAACCAGGACGTCCCGTTCGAGAAGCTTCTCCAGCTGATCCATCCCGGGCGCGACGCCAGTTCCGCCGCGCTGCACCAGGTGAGCTTCAATCTCGTCCCGTTCGGCCGCAACGATACTGACGGCGGCCGGCTGCGCGGCGTCCGAGGCAACCGCGCCGCGCTGCTGGACCTCGAGCTGGACCTGGTGGACGAGCCGGACGGGCTGCGGGTGGTGGTCGCCTACCGGGGCGACCTGTTCGACGAGGACACGGTGGCACGCATGATGGCCGCCTATCGGGCGTTGCTCACGGCGGCCGTTGCCGACCCGGACACTCCGCTGTCGCGCCTGCCGCTGCTCGACGCCGAGGAACGCTCGCGTCTGGTGACGGCGTCGGTGGTGCCCGCGGCGACCGGCGGGCCGTGGACCGTCCACGAGCTGGTGGCCGAGCAGGCGGCCCGCACGCCCGACGCGGTGGCCGTCACCACCATGGCCGGCCGGAGCCGCACCTACGCGGAGCTGGACGGGGCGGCGAACCAACTGGCCGGGGTGCTGCGCGACCTCGGGGTCGGCGCCGAGAGCCGCGTGGCCGTGTGTCTGCCGCGCGACACCGACCTGGTGGTCACGCTCCTGGCCGTGCTCAAGGCCGGCGGTTGCTACCTGCCGCTCGACCCGCTGTACCCGGCCGAGCGGCTCGGCTACATGCTGGCCGACGGCGAGACCCGGCTGCTCGTGACCACCACCGAGCTGCTGGCCGACCTGCCGAGCCCGCACCCGCCGACGCTCCTGCTGGACCACGCGCGGGTCGGTTCGGCCGAGCCCGTGACCGAGCACGTCGACCCCGACCGGCTCGCGTACGTGATCTACACGTCCGGCTCGACCGGGCGGCCGAAGGGCGTGATGGTCCCGCACCGCGGTGTGGTGGCGCTGCTGCGGCACGCGGTGGCGGAGCTGGGCATCACGGCGTCCGACACGGTCCTGTTCTCGTCGTCGCCGTCGTTCGACGTGTCGGTGCTGGAGCTGTTCGCGCCGCTCGCGGTCGGCGGGTCCGTGCTCGTGGTGCCCGACGTCGCGACCCTGGCCGCTCGGGAGATCGCCGGCGCCGTGAAGCAGGGCCGGGCGACCGTTCTGCAGGCCACCCCGTCGGTGTTGGAGACCCTCCTGCCGGTGTTGACCGAGCCCGTCCCGACGCTGATCTCCGGCGGTGAGCCGCTGTCCGCGTCGCTCGCCCGCCGCCTGCACGCGGTGAGCGACTCGCTGTGGAACTTCTACGGGCCGACCGAAACCAGCATCTGGTCCACCACCTACCGGGTGCCCGACGACGTCGAGCGGATGTCCATCGGGCGGCCGACGGCCGGCACGGCCGCGTACGTGCTGGGGCCCGACCGCGAGCCGGTGCCGGTAGGCGTGCCGGGGGAGTTGTTCCTCGGTGGCATCGGGGTCACCCGGGGGTACTGGGGCCGGCCGGACCTGACGGCGGAAGCTTTCGTCGCGAACCCGTTCGGGAGTGGGCGGCTGTACCGGACGGGCGATCTCGTGCGTCGGCTGGCCGACGGCACGCTGGAATACTTGGGTCGCGTCGACCGGCAGGTGAAGCTGCGTGGCGTGCGCACCGAGCTGGGTGAGGTGGAGTCGGCCATCCAGTCCTTCCCGACGGTCACGCGTGCGGTGGCGGACGTGCGCGACGACGCGCCGGGTGGCCGTGGGCTGGTGGCGTACGTACTCGGCTCGTTCGATCCGATCGACCTGCGCGAGCACCTGCGGCTTTCGTTGCCGGAGGCCATGATCCCCGTGGCGTTCGTGACGGTCGACGAGTTTCCCGCGCTCCCCAACGGAAAGCTCAACCGGTCGGCGCTGCCGGAGCCGGGGGCGGCCACCGAGTCCGCTCGCCGCTACGTGGCGCCCCGCACGCCCGTGGAGGAGACGCTCTGCGCGTTCTGGGCCGAGCTGATGGACGTGCCCCGTGTCGGCGTGACCGACGACTTCTATGTCCTCGGTGGACATTCGCTGCTCGCCATCCGGCTGTTGTCCCGGATCCGGGAGACGTTCGGGGTGGAACTGCCGCTGCGCCGCACGTTCGAGCTGACGACCGTGGCCGACTACGCGGCGGCCGTGCTCGCGGCACGAGACCACGCGGAGTCGTCGGAGATTCCACGACGGGTGCTACCGGGGGAACCGGCGCCGCTGTCGGATGCCCAGCTGCGCCTGTGGTTCATCGACCAGCTCGACCCCGGCAACCCCGCCTACAACCTCACCTGGGCCTACCGACTGACCGGCGACCTGGACCCGACGGCGCTCACCACGGCCTTCCGCCGGCTGGTGGAGCGGCACGAGGCGCTGCGCACGACCTTCGTCGACCACGAGGGCGAACCGCGTCTGGTGGTGCACGAGGAGGCGCGGGCCGCGCTGACGGTGTCGGACGTGTCCGATGTGGACTCTGCCGTGCGGGACCTGGCGCGGCACCGGTTCGACCTGGCGAACGGGCCCCTCGTGCTGGCGAGCCTGCTGCGGGTGGCTGCGCAGGAACACGTTCTCGTGCTGTCACTGCACCACAGCATCACCGACCGCTGGTCGGTCTCGATCCTGCTGGCCGACCTGTGGCGCCTCCACGCCGGCGAGTCGCTTCCCGCGCTCACCGTCACGGCCGCGGACTACGCGCTGTGGCAACGGGATCAGGTCGAGCGGCGGCGCACCGAGCTGGTGGACTTCTGGCGGGCCGAACTCGCGGAGCTGCCCGACACGCTCGACCTGCCGACCGACCGGCCCCGCCCGCCCGTGCCCAGTCATCGTGGTGACCGGCTGCGGTTCCGGTTCGACCGCGAGCTGACGGCCGGGCTGCACCGGTTGGCGCGGCAGGAGAACGCCACGCTGTTCATGGTGCTGGCCGCCGCTGTGCATACCGTGCTCGTCCGCTACACGGGTCGCACGGACGTGGCCATCGGCACGCCGGTGTCCGGGCGTCGGCACTCGGCCGTCGAGCAGGTGGCCGGACTGTTCATCAACACGGTGATACTGCGCGGAGATCTCTCCGGGGATCCCAGCTTCGCCGAGTTGCTCAGCCGGACCCGCGACCGGGCGCTGAACGCGTTCGCCCATCAGGAGCTGCCGTTCGACGTGCTGGTCGACGAGTTGGGCACGCCACGCGTGCTCGGCCGCAACCCGCTGTTCCAGGTGCTGCTGGCCGTGCAGAACACCCCGCCGTTCCCGCCGCCGTCCGACGGGCTCGCACTGACCGAACTGCCGGTCGACGCCGGGATCGCGCAGGTCGACCTCGACCTGCTGGTGGAGGAGGCGGACGGCGAGCTGCACGCGGTGCTGCAGTACGCCACGGACCTGTTCGACGCCGACCGGATGGCCCGGCTGGTCGAACACCTGCGCCTGCTGCTGTCGGCCGCCTGCGCGGACTCGACCCGAACGCTGTCCACACTGGACCTGACGTCGCCGGACGAGCGGGCGCTGATCGACGGCTGGAACGCGACCGAGCGGTACTACCCGGACGCCTGCCTGCACGAGCTGGTGGCCGACGTGACCGGCCCGGCCGTGGGATTCGACGGCCGCTGGCTGTCCTATCCGGACCTGCGCGCGCGGGCCAACCAGGTGGCGCACCGGCTGATGGCCGAGGGTGTCGGCACGGACGACGTGGTCGGCGTGTGCCTCGACCGCGGCCCCGACCTGCTGCCCACGATGCTGGGCATCCTCACGGCCGGCGCCGCCTACCTCCCCCTCGAACCCACCGACCCGCCGGACCGGTCCCGGCTCATGGTGCGTACGGCCGGCGCGCGCGTGGTGGTCACCACCGACGGCGACCGGTTCACCGGCACCGTGGTGGTCCGGCCGGACGACCCGACGATCGCCACGATGCCGACGGCCGCGCCGGAGTCGCGGACCCATCCGGACGCCCTGGCGTACGTCATCTTCACGTCCGGCTCGACCGGCGAGCCGAAGGGCGTCGGCGTCACCCATCGCGCGATCGTCAACCGGCTGCGGTGGATGCAGGACACGTTCGCCCTCGGCCCGGACGACCGGGTGCTGCAGAAGACGCCGTACGGGTTCGACGTGTCCGTGTGGGAACTGTTCTGGCCGCTGCTGGCCGGCGCGGGTGTGGTGCTCGCCCGCCCTGGCGCGCAACGCGACGCCGACCAGTTGGCCGAGCTGATCGAGCGGGAACGGGTCACGACCGTCCACTTCGTCCCGAGCATGCTCGACGCGTTCCTCACCGTGCGGTTGCCCGCCGGTCTGCGTCGGGTGATCTGCTCGGGTGAGGCGCTGCCGCCGGACGTGGCCGACCGTGTGCACCGGCTGCTGCCCGGTGTCGAGCTGCACAACCTGTACGGGCCGACGGAGGCGGCGGTCGACGTCACCTGGCACCGTTGCGTTCCCGGCGAGTCGACCGTCCCCATCGGACGGCCGATCGCGAACACCACCGTGGAGATCGTGGATGCCCATGGTAGGCCGGTGCCGATCGGTGTGGCGGGCGAGCTGTGGATCGGGGGAGCGCAGCTGGCGCGCGGCTATGTCGGGCAGCCCGTGCTGACGGCCGAACGGTTCGTGGTGACCGAGCACGGGCAGCGGTTCTACCGGACGGGCGACCTGGCCCGGTGGCGGGTGGACGGCGAGATCGAGTACCTGGGCCGGTTGGACGACCAGGTGAAGATCCGCGGCCACCGGATCGAGCCGGGGGAGATCCAGGCGCGGCTGGCCGAACAACCCGAGGTCCGGTCGGCCGTGGTGGTCGCCCGCGACGGGCGGCTCGTCGCCTACGTGGTGGCCGAAGCGGAGGGGATCGACTGGCGCGACCGGCTGCGTCCGCTCCTGCCGGAACACCTGATTCCCTCGGCGTTCATCGGGTTGGCCGAACTTCCGTTGACCCGCAACGGAAAACTCGACCGGGCGGCGTTGCCCGTGCCGGCCGAACGCACGACACCCGACCGCGCCCCGGCAGGCCCGGCCGAGGAAGCGGTGGCGGCCGCGTGGCGCGATGTGCTGGGCCTGTCGGGGGTGTCGGCCGAGGACAACTTCTTCACGGCCGGCGGCGACTCCATCCACAGTCTCAAAGTGCTGGCCCGGCTGCGGGACGCCGGCTACCGCGTCGAGCTGCAACAGCTGTTCCTGCACCAGACGGTGTCCGAGTTGGCCGCCGCGTTGGTGCCAGAAGAGGTACCCCAGGTCGACGAGGGCTACGAGGCGTTCGGCCTGCTCAGCCCCGAGGACGCGGCCCGGCTCGCCGGCCTGACGGGAGGTGCGCGATGACCGTCGAGGACGCCTATCCGTTGGCCTCCCTGCAGGCCGGCATGCTCTACCACAGCGCGTACGAGCCGGATTCCGCCACGTACCACGACCTGCAGACGATCACGTTGCGCGGCCCGTTCGACGCCGACGCCCTGACCGGTGCGCTGGCCGAGCTGACCGCCCGGCACGCCGTGCTGCGGACCTCGTTCGACCTGGCGGGGTTCAGCGAACCCATCCAGCTGGTCCACCGCGGCGTCGCCATCCCCCTCGACACCACCGACCTGACCGGGCTCGACCCGGCCGCGGCGAGCGACGAGGTCCGGCGTTGGCGTGGCGAGGAGCAGCGCCGGCCGTTGGACTGGGCCACACCGCCGTTGCTGCGCACCCACGTCCACCTGTTGCCGGACGGCATGTTCGCGCTGAGCCTGAGCTTCCACCATGCGATCCTCGACGGGTGGAGTGTCGCGAGCCTGGTGACCGAACTGTTGCGCCGCTACCTCGCCCGGCTCGACGGCGCGAGCCTGCCGGCCGATCCCCCGGCCGCGCGGTTCCGCGACCTGGTGGCGGGTGAACGCGCGGCGCTCGGCAGTCCGGCGACCGTCGAGTTCTGGACGGACGTGGTGGACGACGCGCCGGACAGCCGGCTCCCGAGGCTGCCCGGCTTTCCGCGTGCCGAACCCGGTGAGCTGGGCATGGCCCGCTCCTGGGTGGGCGATCAGGTCTTCGCGCGGTTGGAAGAGGTGGCGACCGAGCTGCGGGTGCCGCTGCGCACCGTCCTGCTGGCCGCGCACCTGCGGGTGCTCGGGCTGCTCACCGGACAGGCGGAGGTGCTGACCGGACTGGTGACGCACTCCCGCCCGGAGAACGAGGCGGGGGAGCAGGTTCTCGGGCTGTTCCTCAACAGCGTGCCCGTGCGGGTCGCGCTCGACGCGCCCACCTGGGCGGAGCTGGTGCGGTCGGTGTTCGCGGCCGAGGTGGCGCTGTTGCCGCACCGCCGGTTCCCGCTGTTCGAGATCCAACGCCTGGCCGGTCGCGCCCCGCTGTTGGACACGCTGTTCGACTACCGCGACTTCCACGTCTACGGCGCCGTCACGGGCGACGACCGGCTGGAGTTCGTGGCCGACGAGTTCTTCGAGCGGACCAACCTGCCGCTCACCGCGGGGTTCAACCGGTCGCGCAGCGAAGGCCGCCTCGAAGTCGCGCTCAGCTACGACACGGCCGAGTTCCCGGCTCCCCAGATGGACGCGGTCCTCGAGCTGTACCACCGGGTGCTCGCCGCGGTCGCGGAACCGGCCGGCGACCCGCGGCCGACGACACCGTACCTGGCGGCGGATCTGGCACTCATCGAGAGCTGGAACGCGACCGATCGGTCCTATCCGGACGGGTGCCTGCCGGAGCTGATCGCCGCCCAGGCCGCCGCGACGCCTTCCGCGCCGGCCGTGGGGTTCGAGGGCTCCTGGCAGTCCTGTGCGGACCTGCTCGACCGAGCGAATCGGTTCGCCCACCACCTGCGTGGGTCCGGTGTGGACACCGACGACGTGGTGGCCGTGCTGCTCGACCGGGGGCCAGACCTGGTGCCCACGCTCCTCGGGATCCACGCGGCACACGGCGCCTACCTCCCGCTGCGGCCCGACGATCCGCCGGACCGCCTGCGGTTCATGATCACCGACGCCGGTGCGCGCACTGTGGTCACCACCAACGCTCTCGCGGCTCGGCTGGACCTGCCGGGTGTCCGGGTGCTGTGTGTCGATGACGAACTCCCGGCGTACCCGTCGACCCCGCCTCGCGGACCGGTCGACCCGGACGCCCTGGCGTACGTGATCTTCACGTCCGGCTCCACCGGCCGGCCGAAGGGTGTGGGGGTGTCCCATCGGGCGATCGCCAACCGCCTGCACTGGATGCAGGAGACGTTCCCGCTCGGCCCCGACGACCGGGTGCTGCAGAAGACCCCTTACGGGTTCGACGTGTCGGTGTGGGAGCTGTTCTGGCCGCTGCTGACCGGCGCCGGCCTGGTGCTCGCTCGCCCGGACGGTCAGCGGGACGCGGCCCACCTGGCGGACCTGATCGACCGCGAACGCGTCACGACCGTCCACTTCGTCCCCAGCATGCTCGACGCGTTCCTCGACATCGGTGGCACGCTCGGCGGTGTGCGGCGGGTCATCTGTTCCGGCGAGGAACTCCCGGCCCCGCTGGCCGCTCGGTTCCTGGCCGACCACCCGGCGATCGAGTTGCACAATCTCTACGGGCCGACGGAAGCGGCGGTCGACGTCACCTGGCACCAATGCCTGCCCGGCGAGCTGACCGTCCCCATTGGACGCCCGATCGCCAACACCCGCATCGCCATCACCGATCCGCTCGGCCATCCCACACCCATCGGCACACCGGGCGAGCTGCGGATCGGCGGCGTCCAACTCGCCCGCGGCTACCTGAACCGCCCGGAGCTGACGGCCGAACGGTTCGTCACCACCGACGAACGCTGGTACCGCACGGGCGACCTCGCCCGCTGGCGTCCGGACGGGGAGATCGAGTACCTGGGCCGGCTCGACGACCAGGTGAAGATCCGCGGCCACCGGATCGAACCGGGGGAGATCCACGCCCGGCTGGTCGAGCAACCGGAGATCCGCGCGGCCGCCGTGGTCGTCCGCGACGGCCGGCTCATCGCCTACCTGGTCACCGAGTCCGAAGTGGACTGGCGAGAGCGGTTGCGTACCTTACTGCCCGACCACCTGGTGCCCAGCCACTACGTTCGCCTCGACGCGCTGCCCACCACCCGCAACGGCAAGCTCGACCGCGCGGCGTTGCCCGCCCCGGACGACACCGCCCGTCGCCGCGCCTACCGCGCGCCACGCGACCCGGTGGAGGCGAAGCTCGCCGACCTGTGGGAGGAGACCCTCGGCGTCGACGCGGTCGGCATCCACGACGACTTCTTCGACCTGGGCGGCCATTCGCTGCTCGCGCTGCGGCTCATCGCGCGGATCCGGGCCGAGCTGGGCCACGACCTGCCGGTCGGGACGGTGCTCACCGCGCCGACCGTGGCGCTGCTGGCCGACGTGATCCGCCGGCCGGCCGACCTCACGCCGAGCCGCCTCGTTCCGTTGCGCGCCACGGGGGAGCGGACCCCCGTGTTCCTCGTGCACGCGTTGGGCGGTCAGGTGTTCCGGTATCTGCCGCTGGCCCGCAAGCTCGGCGACGACCAACCCGTCTACGCCATCGCCGCGCGTGGCCTGGCCGAGGGCGAGGAACCCCACGCCACCCTCGCGGAGATGGTGGACGACTACGTGGCGTTGATCCGGGCCGTCCGTCCACACGGGCCGTACGTGCTCGGCGGGTTCTGCATCGGCGGGAACCTCGCGCTGGAGCTGGCCCGCCGCCTCCGCGACGACGGCGAGGACGTGCCCTTGGTCGTGCTGTTCTTCTCCGGCGCGGGCGAGCCGGTGGTGACGTCGTCGCTGGAGGACGACACCGCGTTGATGCTCCACGCCTTGGCCGGCGGGCCGATCGACGTCGACCTCGAGTACCTGCGGTCGCTCGACCCGGACGAACGGCTCCACGCGGTCATCGAGGCGTCCGCCGCGGCCGGCACGCTCTCGCCCGACACGGCCGATGCCGACCAGGCCCGGCGGTTCCTGGGCGTGTTCCGCGCGAACGCCCACGCGGTCGGCTTCCACCGCGCGGCGCCGTACCCCGGTGCCGTGGCACTGTTCAGCCCCACCGATGACCCGGCCGCCCCGCTGTCCGACCTCGGCTGGTCCGAAGTGGTCGGTGGGGGACTGGCGCTCGCGCCGATCCACGGCGAGGGTTACTCGATCCTGTACGAACCACAGGTCGCCGATGCCGCGACCACGATGCGGAAATGGATGGACCATGGCTTCGGGAGTGACTGAACGGCAGCGCGGTGGCCTGTGGGGGCACCGCGACTTCATGAAGCTGTGGGGCGGGCAGAGCGCGTCGCTGATCGGCGCCGAGGTGACGGTGGTGGCGATCCCGTTCATCGCCATCCAGCTGCTCGACGCCACGGCCGGGCAGATCGGCATCATGGTGGCGCTCGCGCGGCTGCCGTCCGTGCTCTACCTGTTCGCCGGCGCGTGGACCGACCGGACCCGCCGCAAGCCGATTCTCGTGTGGACGGACTTCGGCCGCGCGGCCATGCTCCTCACGATTCCCGTGCTGTTCCTTTTCGACGCGCTGTCACTCGCCTGGCTGTTCGTGGTGGTGCTGGTGGTCGGCGTGCTGCGAGTGCTGTTCGAGACCGCCTACCGGTCGTTCCTCACGTCGCTCATCGGGCGGGACAACCTGCCGGAGGGCAACAGCAAGCTGCAGCTGAGCGAGTCGGTCGGCCGCTCCGCCGGACCGGGTCTCGCCGGTCTGCTGGTGGCGATCGGCTCGGCCGCGTTGGTCGTGATCGTCACGGTCGTGACGTACGTGGCGTCCGCGGTGGCGTGTCTGTTCATCCGCAAGGAGGAGGAGAAGCCGCCGGTCGACAAGGACGGGCCGAACGTGTTCGCGTCCATCTGGGAGGGCATGCGGTGGGTGTTCACCCAGCCGCTGCTGCGCCCGATCGTGCTGAGCACGGCGTTCTACACGTTCTTCGTGACCGGCGTGATGGAGACGCTGTACTTCCTGTTCCTCATCCGCGAGTTGGACCTGTCGGCCGGCTGGGTGGGCGTGATCCTCGCGGTGGGCGGCATCGGCGCGATCATCGGCGCGTGGGTCTCGCCGTACATCATGGCGCGCTGGGGCCCCGGCCCGGTGATGCTGTGGAGCACGATCATCGGCAACGGCGCGCTGCTGCTGGTGCCGCTGGCTTCCGGGCCCATCTGGGCGGCGATCGTGATGCTGGCCGCTTCGCAGCTGATCGTGGACCTGTTCGTGCAGGTGTACATGGTCAACCAGCTGACGCTGCAGCAGTCGATCACCCCGGACAAGCTGCAGGGCCGCGTGATCGCCACGATGTGGTCGGTGGCTCTCGGCCTCGCGCCGGTGGGTGCCTTGGCGTCCGGCTTCCTGGCGGAGACGTTCGGTATCCGTGAGGTCATCCTGGTGTCGAGCATCATCGGCGTGGTGGTGCCGGTGCTGCTGTTGACGTTCTCGCCGGTCCGGCGGCTGCGGAAGATGCCGGAGGTACCGAGTCCCGCGTAGTCAGCCCAGGTCGTCGGTGGCGAAGGTGTCGCAGCTGTTCGGGTCGCCCGACTCGTAGCCCGTGGTGTACCACTTCTGGCGTTGGGCGGAGCTGCCGTGGCTGAACTGCGTGGTGTCGACCTCGCCGCCGCCCAGTTCGCGCTGGATGTAGTCGTCGCCGATGCGGGACGCGGCGTCCAGGGCGGCGGCGATGTCCTCCTGGGTGACCTCGGTGATCAGTGGTTCGCCGTCCGCGGTGGGCGTGGTGGTGGCGTGGTTGGCCCACGCGCCCGCGTAGCAGTCGGCCTGCAGCTCCAGTCGGACCGAGCCGGACCGCGGACCCGTGTCGGTGCCCACCTGCTCGGAGGTGCCCAGCAGGTTCTGCACGTGGTGCCCGTACTCGTGGGCCAGCACGTAGGCCTCGACGAACGGCCCGCCCGTGGCGCCGAACCGCGACTCCAGGTCCTGGAAGAACGTGAGGTCGATGTACACCTCGGAGTCGCCGGGCAGTAGAACGGGCCGGTGGCCGAACTGGCGCTGCCGCAGCCGGTCTGCACGCCGCCGGAGAAGAAGTTCGTCTCGGCCAGCTGGTAGCCGTCGAGCTGGGTCTGCCAGTAGCCCTGGATCGAGTTGATGAACGCCACCGCGCGGCAGTCGGCCTCGCGGTTGGCGTCCGCGCCCGTGCGGCACTTCTCGTCGAGTGCCTCCGAGCCGACCTGCTGGTCCTGCCCGACGTCGCCGAATCCCGACGGGAGGCCGGTGCCGCCGCCCCCGCCCAGTTGGGTGACCAGCAAGTAGATGATCAGCCCGACGATGCCGGCGCCGCCGCCACCCGAGGGCGAGCTTGCCGCCCCGTCCGCGCTGATCGGTGACCTGCGAGGTGTCGAGGTCGGCGTTTTCGTTGAACTTCACCGCGGGAGGCCTCCAACTCTGCGAGCCCCACGATGCTCCCACGCGGGGCGGTGGGTGGCATGGCGGCGGGAACGTGGCCGGCGCCCGGGACGTTGAGCGAGGTATGGATGTCATCGGAACGCTGCTCGGGTGGGCGCTGACGGCGTTCATCGTGTTGATGATCGCCCGGATGATCTTCGACTGGACCACCATGCTCGGCCGCGAGTCGTACAAGCCCTGGCTGCGGCGCGCCCGGCGGGTCACCCACGCCGGCACCGAGCCCGTGATCGCGCCGGTGCGTCGCATGCTGCCCCCGATCCGGGCAGGCGGCATCGGCATCGACCTGGCGTTCACGCTGGTCTTCATCCTCGCGCTGATCCTGCGGTCGGTCGCGTTCAGCCTCTGACCGAAATGACCGGTTGACCTTGAGGTTCCGTCGCAGTCCGTTCAATTAATTATAAATTATTAACTATATAGATGTCCAATTCATCCGTTGGATCCACGGTGCCGGCCCACAGGACCGTCAAAAGACAGCTGAGGACGGGGGTGGGGTCAGCCCACCGTGAATACGGGGCTCGCCGAATTGCCGGCCCCGCCGGACCGACATCGTGGACGGATGACATTCGCTCGTCGTACCGCCGGCCTGCTCGTGGTGCTCCTCATGGGAATCGGCCTTCCGGAGGCCTCCGCCACGCGCGGGCCGGCCCTGCCGGCACCCGCCGGGCGGCACGCGATCGGGACCACGTCCGTGCATCTGGTGGACCGGTCGCGGTCGGATCCGTGGACGGGCGCGCCGCGGCGGGAGTTGATGATCAGCGTCTGGTATCCGGCGTTGGCCGGCGGTCGGCCGGCGCCGTACATGCGGCCCGGTGCCGCTGACGTGTTCGACACCGTGGCCGCACCTGGGCGCCGGGATCCCGGCGGGGACCGTGGACTGGGCGAACATGCGTACCCACGCTCGTGAGGGTGCGCCGGGTCGATCGCCGGGGTGGCCGGCGGCCGGTGGTGTTGTACTCGCGGGCGCCGGGGACCCGCGGACGTGGGGGACCGGACTGGTCGAGGAGCTGGCCAGTCGCGGGTATGTGGTGATCACCATCGATCACACCCACGAGGCGCCCGGGGTGTGGTTCCCCGACGGCACGGTGACGGACAACGAACCGGTGCTCGACGCCTTCGCTGAGGCCGTGGAGAACGGCACCGTCCCGACGCTGCTGGAGAAGATGCTGCGGACGCGGATCGACGACGCCCGGGTCGTGGTGGACCGGCTCGGCGAGCTGCCCCTCGGACTGTCCTCTGTGGTGGATCCGCGTCGGGTGGGCATGTTCGGCCAGTCCGCAGGCGGGATCACGGCCGCGTCCACCATGTTCGAGGACAGGCGCCTCGGGCGGGCATCGACCTGGACGGCACCCTGGAGTTCAACCAGGAGCCGAACGGGACGAACCTCATGCCGGTGGCGCGACACGGGCTGGACCGGCCGTTCGTGCTGATGGGTCGCGACGGCGTGGATCACACGACCGAGCCGTCGTGGTGAGCGTTCTGGGAGAACAGCGACGGCTGGTTGCGCGACTTCACGTTGCGCGGCTCACGCCACCAGACCTACACCGACCTGGTGGCGGTGATGCCCCAGCTCGGGCTCGGCAGGACGTGGCGCACCAGTACATCGCACGGTGGACCGGCCCGCGCGGTGCGGCGTGCGGGCCTCTGTGACCTCCTTCTTCGACCGGAGGTTGCGTGGTCGCGACGACCACCTGTTGGACGGCCCGTCGCCGACCTACCCGGAGATGGTGTTCGTGCCGTGAGAGTCGTACTCGGCCGCCACCTTCTTGGGCACGCACATGCGCCACGCGTCCTCGATCAGCTCGCGCAGTTCGCTCTGGTCGATCTCGGCTAATCGGACCTGGACCCACCGGTAGCGCAGGTCGGAGCGCTCGGGCATGAGGAACTTGTGGGGTGCGGAGGCGACCAGCTGTTCGCGTTCCTCGCGGGGAAAGCCGAAGCCCATCACCTGTTCGTCGCGGGACAGCGCGACGAACACGATGCGGCCGACGTTGAACTTGACCCGGTCGCGCACCAGCCGCTCGACCGCCCTGGGCAGAGCCCGAGCGATCCGCCGCACATCGTCCACTGTCGCCATGGGGTCATCCCATCACGAGGCACCGACAATTATCGGAACTGCTCGTTGCCGACCACGCGGACCAGCTCCAGGTGTTCGGTGTCGGGGGTGCCGGGCGGTGCGGTGAAGATGAGCAGCCGTTGGTCCTCGTTCGGGGTGAACAGGATTTCGCAGTCGAGCACGATCGGGCCGATCGTCGGGTGCAGTACGCGCATCCTGCTCTGGCGGGGCACCGCCACCTCGTGGAGTTCCCACAGCGCGGTGAACTCCGCGCTGGACGCCCGAAGGCGCTCGACCAGGGCGGTCGAGTCGGCGTCGGTGCCGCGGCGGGCCACGGCCGCGCGGAGGTCGGCGACCAGCCGGTGGCTCTGCTGGTCCCACTCGTCGGTCGGGTACGCCTCGCGCACGGCCGGGTCGTTGAACCACCGCCAGAGAATGTTGTGGTCCTGGGTGCAGTCGTGGGCGCGGACGGAACAGACGGAACCGAACAGGGTCTGGGCCATCTCGTTCTGGGCCAGGAGGTCGCCGAGGTCGGAGAGGATCTGGGCGGGGGTGCCGACGAGTTGGTCGAGCAGGTGGAGCAGGCCGGGGCGGACGTGGTTGCCGGCGAGTCGTCCGGCGGGCGGTCGGTGGCCGGCGAGGACGTAGAGGTGGTCGCGTCCGTCCTCGGTCAGCCGCAGCGCGCGGGCCAGGGAGGCGAGTACCTGGGTGGAGGGTTGGGGACTGCGGGCCTGCTCCAGTCGCATGAGGTAGTCCGAGGAGATCCCGGCGAGTTGGGCGACCTCCTCGCGTCGCAGGCCGGGGGTGCGTCGCCGCTGGCCCGCGGGCAGTCCGACCTCGTGGGGACGTAGCCGTTCGCGCGTTCGGCGCAGGAAGTCGGCGAGGTCGGGACGGTCCATGACGCCCATGATCTCTCGATCGGGTGCGGCCCGCCTAGGATCGCCGATCCTAGGGTGAACGGTCCGCTGTCGGTTCGCGCCGCACGTGCCAGCCTCGTGGCACGAGGAAAGGTGGCGGACATGCCCAAGGCGGTTCGGTTCGACGAGTACGGCGACATCGACGTGCTCAAGGTGGTGGAGGTTCCCCGGCCGGTTCCGGGTCCGGGCCAGGTTCTGGTGGAGGTGCGGGCGGCGGGCATCAACCCGGGGGAGGCGAGCATCCGGACGGGGGTCTTCGCGCAGCGGTGGCCGTCGACGTTCCCGTCGGGTCAGGGCAGCGACCTGGCGGGGGTGGTGGCGGAGGTCGGGGCGGGCGTGACGGGGGTCGCGGTCGGCGACGAGGTCATCGGGTTCACCGACAATCGCGCGAGCCACGCCCAGTTCGTGGTGGTGGAGGAGGCCGACCTGACGCCGCGTCCGGCCGGGGTGTCGTGGGAGGAGGCCGGTTCGCTGTACGTGGCGGGGACGACGGCGTTCGCCGCGGTGCGTGCGGTGGCCCCGCGGCGGGGCGACACGGTGGTGGTGTCGGCGGCGGCCGGTGGGGTGGGTTCGCTGGTCGTGCAGTTGGCGAAGGCGTCCGGTGCGACGGTCGTCGGCCTGGCCAGCGCGGCGAACCACGAGTGGTTGCGAGGTCAGGGCGTGATCCCGGTGGCGTACGGCGAGGGCGTGGCCGACCGGATTCGGGAGGTGGCGGGTCGGGTGGACGCGTTCATCGACACGTTCGGCGGCGGGTACGTCGAGCTGGCGTTGGACCTCGGCGTGGCACCCGACCGGATCAACACGATCTTCGACTTCGAGGCGGCGGCCAGGTACGGCGTGAAGACGGAGGGCAACGCCGAGGGCGGCACGGCGGCGGTGGTGGCCGAACTCGCGGCGCTGGTGGAGAAGGGCGCGCTGGAGGTCCCGATCGCCAGGGTGTACCCGCTCGACGAGGTCCAGGCGGCGTTCCGGGAGCTGTCGGCCCGGCACACGCACGGCAAGATCGTGC
The DNA here is from genome assembly GCA_963825445.1 of uncultured Actinomycetota bacterium. Classification (GTDB taxonomy): domain Bacteria; phylum Actinomycetota; class Actinomycetes; order Mycobacteriales; family Pseudonocardiaceae; genus Actinophytocola. Next base: position 200,582 of record CAWGTM010000007.1, on the reverse strand, counting down.
TGCGTCCTTAGGAGCGGGCCGGACCCACCACGGCGAACAGGCGCGTGCACCGGGCGGTCATCTGCTCCGGGGTCTGGTCCGGGTGGTCGCTCCACCAGGCGATCGTGGTGGACACGATGCTGAACCACAGCGCGAGCAGCAGCGACTGGTCGGTGGGGTCCGACAGGATCGAGGCCACGCCCGCGGCACCCATGGTGTTCAGGGAATCCTGGTAGGTGCGGGCGGTGTCGTACGCGGCGGACGAGCGGGGGAGCGTCGCGTCGTACACGATCTGCCAGTGCTCCGGGTGGCCGTCGAGGGCGGTGAAGATGGCGGTCAGCGTGGCGAGCGCCTTGTGCGCGCCGGGCGCCGTCTGGGCGGCGGCGACGGCGTCCACCAGCCGGGTCCCGGCGCGGTGGACGCAGGCGGCGTGCAGGCCGTCCCGTGAGCCGAAGTACGTGTAGATCAACGGTTTCGACACCCCGGCGGCGGCCGCGATGTCGGTGATCGAGGCGTAGGCGTAGCCGCGGTCGCCGAACTCCGCGGTCGCCACGTCGAGGAGTTGCTGCTCGCGTTCCTCGCGGGGCACGCCCTTGGTGCCGGCCCGGCTCACGACTGTCCCACCAGGACACCCGGGTTGAGGATGCCGGCCGGGTCGAGCGCCGACTTCGCGGCCCGCAGTGCCAGGGCGAACGGTTCGGGTCGCTGGCGGTCGTACCACGGGCGGTGGTCGCGGCCGACCGCGTGATGGTGGGTGATGGTTCCGCCGGCGTCGGAGATCGCCGCGGACACGGCGGCCTTGATCTCGTCCCACTGCTCGACCGTGCGTCCCCACTGCCCGGCCGCGTAGACGCCGAAGTACGGCGCCGGGCCGTCGGGGTACACGTGGGTGAACCGGCACGACACCAACCCGACGATGCCGGTCGACGCGAACGCCGCGAGCACGGCCTCGCGCAGCGCGTCGAACCGGTCCCACGTGCAGGCCGTCTCGAACGTTTCCACGATCATCGACTGCGCGGCGAGCGCGTCGCGTTGGTAGGGCATGCGCAGGAACGACGAACGCCACCGCTCCGCCGTCCGGGGAGACGCCTGGCCGCCGTGGTCCGCGCAGATCTCCACGGCCCGCGCCAGGGCCGAGTCGACCGGATGGTCGGCCGACTCGAACCCCAGCACCAGCACACCACCCGTGCTCTGTGTGCCGGCGTTGAGGAACGCCTCCACCGGGTCGAGCAGGCGGCAGTTCGCGGGGTACAGCCCGGACTGCGCGATCACCCGGGTCGCGGTCACCGCCTGGGCATAGGAGTCGAACACCACCGACGCCCCGGCCCGCCACCGCGGCCGGTTCTGTACCCGGACCCACGCCTCGGTGATCACGCCGAGCGTGCCTTCGGACCCGAGGAACAACCGGTCGGGGGAGGGGCCCGCGCCGGATCCGGGCAGCCGACGGGACTCGCTGATCCCGACCGGGGTCACCACCCGCATCGACTCCACCAGGTCGTCGATGTGGGTGTGGACGGTCGCGTAGTGCCCACCCGCCCGAGTGGCGAGCCAGCCGCCGAGTGTGGAGAACTCGAACGACTGCGGGAAATGACGCAGCGTCAACCCGTCCGGTCGCAGTCCGTCCTCGAGTGCGGGCCCGAGGATGCCGGCCTGGATCCGCGCGGCCCGGCTGACCGGGTCCACCTCGACGATCCGGTCGAGTCGCCCGAGGTCCAGGGACACCGCGCCCGGGAAGTCGGAGAAGCGCGGTTCGACGCCACCCACCACGGAGGTGCCGCCGCCGTACGGGACGAGCGCGATGCCCTGGGCGCCACACCAGTCCAGGACGTCGACCACGTCCCGCTCGGTCCGCGGCCGCATCACCACGTCCGGCACGTGGTCGACCTGGCCGAGCAGATTCCGGACCACGTCACGGAAAGCCTGGCCGCGTCCGTGGGCCACCCGGTCGGCCACCTCGACGGAAGCCAGCTCCGCCAGCGTGTCCGGCACGGTCACCCGGGAGGCGGGGACGGCCAACTCGGCGACGGCCGGCGGCGCGTGCACCGTGAGGTCGGCGTCGGGCAGTACGGCCGCCACCCGCGCGGTGAGCGCGTCGCGTTCGTCGCCGGTGACCGCGTCCTCGACGTTTCCCCAACCCCACCAGGATCTCATTGAATTGACTCTAGAGTAAATTACCCTGAAGTCAATCACGCAGGGTGGTGTTAGCGACTTGTTAGAGCGGCCCGTGAAGCTACGACGGATCTCAGCGTGCTCGCTCTACCAACGAGGTGGACCGTGGCTTCTCACCCTGTCAGATTCCGGAGCAGACGCACGCTCGCCCTCATCCGGGCCGGCTGTCTCGGCCTCGTCGTGGCGTTGGGCGCAGGCCTGGCCGGGGACGCCGTCGAGCCCCGGTATCCCCTGGGGGCGGACGGATATCCGTACCACGAGGCGCCGGATCAACGATGGGGCAGCGCGTCCGGGCAGGCCCACCTCGAGACGGGTGAGCCCAACCGCACGGTCCCGGCGTCTGAGCGGTCGCGCTACCCGCGCACCGAGTTCGACGCGTCCGCCAGCAACATCGCGTCGGTGGAGACCGGTCCCACGAACCGCACGGGGTTCGACCGGACCACCAGCCGGGAGAGACCCGACGCCCGCGGCGCACACGAGCGGGTCTTCACCAACACCGACGGAACAGAGACGACCGAGTTCTCCGCGACACCGCTGAACTTCCGCGACCGCGACGGGAACTGGATCCCCATCGACACCGCGCTCACGCCGGACGACAAGGGCTGGGCGAACACCACGAACTCCGCGGCCCTCACCTTCGCCGCGAGCGCGGACTCCGCACAACTGGCCGGGATGCGGTTCGGCGACCACGAACTGGCCTACGGTCTCGACGGCGCCGCCCCCTCGGCCGGGGTGCCCGCCGCCGATTCCGTCACCTATCCCGGGGTCCTGCCCGGCGTCGACCTGAACCTGGCGGCCCGCCCGGGTGCGGTCAAGGAAACCCTGGTCCTGCACAACGCGGACACCGCGCGCACGTTCCGCTTCCCGTTGCGGCTCACCGGGTTGACGCCGACACTGGCCGACGGTCAGGTCGTGCTCACCGACGCGGCCGGCGACGTGAAGGCCGTGATCCCACCGGGGAACATGGTCGACTCGGCCGCCGCCCTGTCCACCGGGGTCACCTACCGGCTCGACGGCACCACCCTCGAGGTCACGATCGACGACGCGTGGCTGCGTGACCCGGTCCGTCAGTTCCCCGTGCACGTCGACCCGACCGTGAGTCTGCCGGTGGCCAACGACAAGGCCGACGCGTCGATGTACGTGCGCGGGTCCTCGTCGGCCGCCGGTGGGTCCGAGTTGCAGGTCGGCCGGGTTGCCGGCGCGAACACCGCGTCCTACCTGAAGTTCGGCTCGCTCGTGAACACCCTGAAGTTCCACACGATCTTCGGTGCGCAGCTCCAGGTGCTCAACTACGACGCCAACTCCTGCAAGGCCCGCCCCGTCACCGTCCACCCGGTCACGGCCGCGTGGTCGCCCACCGGCAGCTACTCCTATCCCGGTCCCGCGGTCGGCCCGTCGATGGCCAGCCGGTCCTTCGCGCACGGCTGGTTCCCGGAAACCATTCCCACCTCGCCCTGCCCCTCGGCCAACGAACTGTTCGACCTCGGCGTCGGCGGTACCCGGCTCGTGCAGGGCTGGGTCGACGGCACGACCGCGAACAACGGCATCTCGCTGCGCGCGAACGTGGCGGACGCGTTGAGCGGCAAGCGGTTCGTCGGGACGAGCGAGCCCGCCAACAACCCCCGGCTGTACGTGACACACAGCCCGTACAACGCCGAGTACGCCATCCCCAACCCCGTCCCCGACCCGCCGGTGCTGCAGAACCAGGCCGGCAAGGTCAAGATCACGGTCACCAACCGGAGCAAGGACACGTGGAACGCGGGCGGCTACTACCTCGCCTACCGGGTCTACAAGGCACAGACCGGGCAGGCGGTGGGCCAGTTCCGGTCGGCCGACATCACGTCGCCGGTCGCGCGGAACGCGCGGGTGACGCTGGACGCGACCATCAAGGCGTTGCCGCCCGGCCGGTACTTCCTCGACTTCACGATGGTCAAGAACGGCGGGATCGTCTTCACCGACCACCAGGTCGCGCCGGCGCGGATCGTGCTGGAGGTCACCGACCTGCCGCCGGTCGTGCAGGAGTTGTTCCCACCCAACGGATATCAGGCCCCGACGCTGACCCCCGCGTTGTGGGGGCGCGCTCTCGACATCGACGCGCCGCCCGGTTCGTCGCTGAGCTTCAAGTTCGAGCTGTGTGACCGCAACGCGACCGGCGCGCCGGTGTCCTGCACGAACTCCGGCTACCAGGCGAGTCAGACGTGGACCGTCCCTTCCGGACGGATGGCGTGGACGAAGGCCTACCTGTGGCGGGTGTTCGTGAAGGACGGCGCCAACGAGGTGTCGTCGGACTACTCGACCGTCCTGGCCGACGTGCCGCAACCCGAGATCACCTCGCGGATCGCCGGGGCGGCCGAGGCCGCGCAGGAACGCGAGTACGACGCGCAGTCGGGCAATCTGTCCACAGTGGCCGTGGACGCGACGGCCGCCACGGCCGGTCCGGAACTCAACCTGATCCGAACGTACAACAGCCTGGACCCGAGGCGGGACAACGCGTTCGGCGCCGGCTGGACCACCAGGTACGACATGCGGCTCACCACCGACGACGACGGATCGGGCAACGTCGTGGTCACCTATCCGGACGGCCAGGCGGTGCGGTTCGGCCGCAACGCCGACGGCACGTTCGCCGCGCCGTCGGTCAGGTCGGCCGCCCTCAGCCTGACCGGCGGCGCGTGGACGCTCGCCGACCGGGCCGGTGTGACCTACGCGTTCGACTCCGGCGGCCGGCTGATCCGGATCACCGACAACGCGCAGCGCTCCGTGGTGCTCAGCTACGACCTGAGCGGGAAGCTCACCAAGGCGCAGGTGTCCAACAGCCAGTCCAACCCGGCCGGTCGCGCGCTGCGGTTCACCTGGACCGGCACGCACATCACGAAGGTGACCACCGACCTCAACACCTCCTGGGACTACACGTACTCCGGTGACGTCCTGACGAAGGTGTGTGCCCCCGGCGCGGTCTGCACCTCCTACGAGTACGCGGCCGGTTCGCACTACCGCAGCGCCGTGCTCGACTCGAAGCCCGAGTCGTACTGGCGCCTCGGTGAGGCCGAGGGCGGCAACGCCGGCAGCGAGATCGCCGTGAACCTCGGTGAGGACGCCGCGAAGTACACGTCCGTGACGCTCGGCGGCGCGGGTGCGCTCGCCGGCGCGACCGGCACGTCGGCCACGTTCAACGGCACGTCGTCGCGAGTGGACCTGCCGAGGGGTGTGGTGAAGAAGAGCCGCGACGGCGCGGTGGAGCTGTGGTTCAAGGCGGCCACCACCGGCACCGGCGGGCCGCTGCTCGGCTACCAGGACAAGGCGTTCGGCACCGCACCCGGCCGCGGTGTGCCGGTGCTGTACGTCGGCACCGACGGGAAGCTGCGCGGCCAGTTCGGCAACGCGGCCATCGCGCCGATCGCGTCGACGGGCGCGGTCAACGACGGCCGCTGGCACCACGCGGTCCTGTCCTCCATGGGCACCACCCAGACGCTCTACCTCGACGGTGTCCGGGTGGGACAGACCACCGCCACGCTCGACCACGCCTTGCTGACGTACAACCAGTTGGGTGCCGCGACCGTCACCACCCCCGGCTCGTGGCCGGCGTGGGGCACGGCCACCACCCGGTACTTCACCGGCGCCATCGACGAGGTCGCCGTGTACTCGCGGCCGCTCGGCGCCGTGGCGGTCGCCGCGCACCACCGCTACGGCGCGGTGGCGGCCGACCAGCTGACGGGCGTGACCATGCCCGGCGGGTCGACCGCGCTGACCGCCACCTACGACGTCAACCTCGACCGGCTGGCCACCTACACCGACCGCGACGGTGGCACCTGGAAGATCGGCGCCCCGGCGGTGTTCGGTGGCGCCACCGACCTGCGCCGCAGCGTGCAGGTGATCGACCCGTCCAACCGCGCCAACCTGTACGAGTACGACGCGCTGACCAACCAACTGCTGCGCTCCGGAATGCCCATCGGGCTCGAACTGCGTGAGGAGGACCGCCCCGGCTACCCCACGCCCGCGCCGCCCGAGGAGGTCGAGGAGTGCACCACGCCCGACCCCGGCGACCCCCAGTTCTGCACGGTCATCCCCGGCGGCTCCGGCGGGCCGGTGTTCGTGGAACACCCGCTAGAGGGCATGGCCATCCGCACCTACGAGTACAACGACACCGGCGGGCTCGCGAAGGTCACGAACGAGAACGGCGACGCCGTCACCATGACCTACGACACGCGCGGCAACGTCGCCTCCCGCACCACGTGCCAGAAGGCCAACTCGTGCCAGACCTCGTACACCACCTACCCGGCGACCGTCACCAACCCGCTCGACCCCCGCAACGAGTTGCCCGTCGAGACGCGTGACGCGCGATCGGCGAGCGCGACCGACACCACCTACCGCACGAGCTACACCTACACCGCGCAGGGAAACCTGGCCACGCAGACCGAGCCCGACGGCGCGCTCGTGCGCCACACCTACAGCACCGGCACGGAATCCGCGGTCGGCGGCGGGTCGATCCCCGCGGGGATGGTGCTCACCACCACCGACACCCGCAACAAGGTCACCCGCCACCAGTACTACGCGAACGGTGACCTGGCGCAGACCACCGAACCGTCCGGTCTGGTCACCAAGTACACCTACGACCTGCTCGGCCGGCAGATCACCGAGACCGAGGTGTCCGACACCTACCCGGCGGGTGTCACCACCACGTTCGCCTACGACGCGCTGTCGCGGCCGGTGAGCGTGACCGGGCCGGTGACCACCGACACGGTGACCGGCACCCAACACCAGCTCCTGACGTCCACCACCTACGACGTCGACGGCAACGCCGTCAAGGTCGAGGAGAGCGACAAGGTCGGCGGCGACCCGACCCGCACGACCACCACCGAGTACGACGACGCCGGCCGCCCGATCCGGGTGGTCGACGCCGAGGGCAACGAGACCACCTCGAGCTACGACCGGTTCGGCAACCTCGTGTCCACGGTGGACGCACTCGGCAACCGCTACGACTACGCCTACACCGCCCGCAACGCGCTCGCCGAGGTGCGGCTGCGTGCCTACACGAGCGACGACCAGGGCGGCCTGGTGACCGACTACCTGGTCGTGAAGTCCTACTCCTACGACTTCGCCGGGCGGCGCGCGAGCGAGACCGACGCCATGGGCCGGCGCTACGAGTACCAGTACTACGGCGACGACCGCCTGTGGAAGATCGTGCTGAAGAAGTTCCGCGGCCACGACGGCGTGCCCCGCGACTACGTGGTCGAGGAGAACTTCTACGACAACGCCGGCAACCCCACGAAGAAGGTCACGGGCAACGGCACCATGACGTTGACCCAGACCTACGACCGCGGCGGTGACCTCGTGTCCACCGTGGAGGATCCCGGTGGGTTGGCGCGCACCACGAACTACACCTACGACCAGGGCGGCAGCGTCACCCGGGTCAGCCGCACCGGCCGGCCGTCGAACGTGCCGTGGACCGTGCCGACCACCGCGGAGGTCGTGGACTACGTCTACGACGACGCCGGCAACGCCATCCGCGAGACCACGTCCACGGGCACCGAGTCGCTCGTCACCACCTCGACCTACGACCAACGCGGCCTGCAGCTGTCCACAACGGACCCACGCGGCAACGCGGCGGGTGCCGACCCGGCGGCCTACACGACGAACTTCGCCTACGACGAGCTGGAGCGGCTGGTCCGGGACACGAGCGCGCCGGTGGCCACGGAGTCCGGCGGGGCCGCTCCGGTGACCGTCCGTCCGGTCGCCACCTACGGCTACAACACGTTCGGCGAGCAGACGTCGGTGCGCGACGAGGTCGGCCGCACCCGCACCTGGACCTTCGACAGGCTCGGCCGGCCGGTGACCGAGGCGGAACCCGCCTACCGGGCGCCCGGCGCGGCGAGCGCGGTGACACCCACCACGAGGACCCGCTACGACGGGCTCGGGAACGTCGTGGAGGAGATCGACCCACGCGGCAACGCCACCCGCTACACCTACGACCAGCTCGGCCGGATGGTGAAGCAGGACGAACCGGCCACCACGAACGACACCCGCGCGGTCACGTCCTTCACCTACACCAGAACCGGGCAGCCACTGTCCACGACGGACGCCATGGGTGGTCGGGTCGAGGCGACCTACGACGACCTGGATCGTCCGCTCACCGCCACCGAGGTGGAGCGCAACCCGCAGCCGAACAACTACACCACCACCATGGTGTACGACGACTCCGGCCAACTCGTCCGCACCGACGCGCCCTCGGGTGCGGTCACCAGGAACGTCTACGACTCGCTCGGCCAGCTGATCCGCGCGGTCGACCCGTCCGGGGTGTCGGCGCAGTTCGGCTACGACCAGAGCGGCCGGCAGGTCCGGGCGGCCGACCACATCGGACGGACCACCCAGACCGTCCACGACGCCGCCGGCCGCGCGGTCGCGGTGAACAAGCTGCGTCCGAACGGGACACTCATCCAGTCCCAGCGTGCCAACTACGACCAGGCCGGCAACCTGGTGTCGGCCACCGACGGGCTCGGCACCACCACCACCTACACCTACGACGCGGGCGACCAACTCGTGCGGCAGGTGGAGCCGGTGACCGCCACCTCCTCGATCACCACGTCGTTCGGGTACGACGCGGCCGGGCAGCGCACCCGCCTCACCAACGGACTGGGCAACAGCTTCCTGTACACCTACAACACGTTGGGGCTGCCCGAGTCGGCCATCGAACCGGCCACCACCACGCACCCGAACGCCGCGGATCGCACGTGGACGGTCGGCTACGACGCCGGCGCCTACCCAGCGAAGATCTCCGCGCCGGGTGGCGTGACCCGTGCGGCCACCTACGACGCGGGCGGGCGGCTGGTGCAGGAGACCGGCGCGGGCGCGTCGGTCGCCACCAGCACCCGCACGGTGGGCTACGACCTGCTCGACCAGATCACCTCGGTGAGCGCGCCGGGCGGGACGAACACCTACGCCTACGACGACCGCGGCAACCTGCGGACCGCGCGCGGACCCGGCGGGTCGGCGGACTACGTGTACGACAGCGACGGCAACGAGCTGTCCAGAAAGGACGCGGCGGGCGAGGCGAAGTTCACCTACACCAACGGAAGACTCGCGACCGTCGCCGACGGACTGTCGGGCACCGTCCAGCGCTACGGCTACGACACCGCCGGCCTCCTGTCCACGGTGGACTTCGGGTCCGGGCGGGTACGCACGTTCGGCTACGACGACCTGGCCCGCAACACCTCGGACACGCTGAAGAACAGCGCCGGTGCGGTGGTCTCGGGGGTGAACTACAGCTACAACGCGAACGACCAGGTCGTCGGCAAGGCCACCACCGGCACGGCGGGTTCGGGAAACAACACCTACGCCTACGACCTGGCCGGGCGGCTCACCTCGTGGACCGGGCCGACCGGCACCACGGCCTACGAGTGGGACGCGGCCGGCAACCGCACCAGGACCGGGACCAAGACCGCCACCTACGACCAGCGCAACCGGCTGCTCTCCGACGGCGACTACACCTACACCTACACCGCGCGCGGCACCCGGGCGACGCGCACCAGCTCCGGGCTGACCGAGAAGTTCGACTTCGACGCGTTCGACCGCATGGTCGGCGCGATCGGCCACAGCTACGCCTACGACGGCGTCGGGCGGCTCGTGACCCGCGACGGCATGGCCGTCACCTACGCCGGCCTGTCCGACGAGCCGGTGTACGACGGCGTGGAGAAGTTCGCGCGGGGCCCGGAGGACGACCTGCTGGCGGTCGGCGACGCGACCGGCACGACCCTCGCGCTCGCCGACGAACACGGCGACATCGTCGGTGGCTTCGCGGCCGGTGACACCACGCTCGGCGGGCTGCCCGACTCCACCGCCTACGACCCGTTCGGCGAGGTCCTGACCACCAAGGGCGACACCGGGAACCTCGGCTACCAGGGCGACTGGACCGACCAGGACACCAAACAGGTCAACATGGGTGCCCGCTGGTACGACCCGAACAGCGGCTCCTTCACCGCACGCGACACGGTCGACTACACGCGCGGCGACTCGATCACCGCGAACCGGTACACCTACGGCAACGGCGACCCGCTCACCTTCACCGACCCGGACGGCCAGCTGTCCTGCGGGTTCTGCAAGTCGGTGAAGAACAAGGTCAGCCAGGCCGCGAGCTGGGTGGGGAGCAAGGTCTCCTCGGGATTCTCGATGGTCAAGAGCCACGTGTCGTCCGGCATCAAGTGGTTCGGGAGCACCGTGTGGAGCGGCGCCAAGTTCGTGGGCAGCAAGATCGCCTCCGCCGCCAAGTGGGTCGGGAAGAAGGTCAAGTCCGCGGCCAAGTGGGTCGGCAGCAAGGTCTCGAGTGGACTGAAGGCGATCGGACGCGGGATCAGCAAGGGCGCCAAGTGGCTCTACAAGGGCGCGAAGAACTACTACCAACAGAGCCGCAAGTCCGTCCGCGACGCGATCAACTGGACCGCCCGCAAGGCCGAACAGGCCCGCAAGGCGGCCATCGCGAAGGCCAAACAGGTCACCAGGGTGGCGAAGAAGGCGGCCGCCTACGTCGCGAAACACACACCCGTCAAGGCGGTGCTCGCCGCCGCGAAACCCATGCTGTCGGCCGCGAAGAAGCTCGTGTCGGCGGCCGCGCACCTGCCGGCGAAGGTGGTGGCGACGACACGGAACGTCGTCCACGACACCGTGAAGAGCGCCACCGCCATCTACCAGAAGGCGGTCGACGTCGCGGGCGCGGTCGTGGAGAACGTGTCCAAGGCGGTCGAGGCGGTCAACGACTTCGCGCAGGCCGCGGCTCCATATCTCAAGGCGGCGTTGAAGGTCGCGGCCGACGCGACCGGCGTCACAGACCTCGTCTCGTGTGTCACGAAGGGCGACCTGGAGGCGTGTGCGTGGACGGCCGCCACCATCGGCGGATACCTGCTCGGCGGTGTCGGCGGCGGTGCCGTGCGTGCGGCGCGGGTCGCGTCACTGACGGCCCGCCACTCCGACGACGCCGTGGCCGCCGTGAAGACCGGCCGGCGGGTGATGGACAACGTCGGGGAGACCGCCAGTTGTGTGCGGGAGGCGAACAGCTTCGCCGGTGACACGCTCGTGCGGCTGGCCGGCGGCGGCGCGAAACGGATCGACCAGGTGCGGCTGGGTGACCAGGTACTCGCCACCGACCCCACCACCGGGCGCACGGAGTTCCAGCCGGTGACCGACGTGATCGTCGGCGAGGGACGCAAGGACCTCGTGGAGATCACCACGAACACCGGTGAGGTCGTGGCCACGCAGAACCACCCGATCTGGGCGGCCGACCTGAAGACGTGGGTCGATGCCGGGGAGCTCGTGGCAGGCAACCAACTCGCGTCGAGCAACGGTCGGTCGGCCACGGTCATCGACACTCGCGAGTGGACGGAGGAAGGTCGTGTCTACAACCTGACGGTCGACGTGCTCCACACCTACTACGTGGTGGCGGGCAACACGGATCTGTTGACCCACAACGTCGAGTGCCCGAAGCACCCCAAGAGCGGGGATGTCATACCCAATGTGAAGTGCAACGGGGCCACGATCCACTGCTTCACCGCGGATGCGATCGACCAGCGGACGCTCGGGACCGGCAAGCACGGCGGAGGCAACCTCGGAGACGACCTCGTCTCCGTCGGAACCGGCCTTCTCGACGGCACCATCGACCCCGGCACGGCCGTGTTGCTCACGGCCGGCACCTTGCCCGCGGTGGTGATGAACGTGGGGAAGCGGGCAATTCGGCGACTGCTCAGTCGTAAATAGGAAAGGGACGTTCCATGCTCGAGACGAGAAAGCGCCGGAGACCGGCCTTACGACTGGTGGCCGCCCTCGCGGCGGTCGCCGCGGCGCTGGCCGTGGTGGTGGCACCCGTGGACCAGCCGGTCGCCCAGGCGGACGCGGCCGGGCGGGGCGGGGACTTCGTGCCCCTGTCCGCGCCCAGCAACATCTACGACACCCGCAAGGCCGCCAAACTCAAGGCCGGCGGCAGGGCGTCGTTCACCGTGCTGGGTGTCGGGGGAGTCCCGGCCACCGGCGTGAGTGCCGTGATGGTCCGGGTGATCGCCGCGGCGCCGACCGCCGCCACCTGGATCACCGTGTACGCGGCCAACACCACGCAGCCTTCGGTGTCGACCGTCTACGCCATGGCCACCGAGCAGCAGTCGAACGTGGCGATCGTGAAGCCCGGCGCCAACGGGCAGCTCACCGTCTACAACGCACACGGCGAGTCGCACGTCATCGTCGAGGTGCAGGGCTACTTCAAGACCTCGACCGGCAGCGCCAACGGCGGGCTGGTCCCGATCACGCAGAAGCGGGTGGTCGACACCCGCACCACCGGTGGCATCATCCCCGCGGGTGGTAGCCGCGTCATCGACCTCGCCCCCGGCGGCATCCCGGTCGGCGCGTCGGCCGCGTACCTGTCGCTGACCGTGCCGCCGAACTCCACCCAGCCCGGCTACTTCAGCGCCGCGCCGACCGGCGTCGCGATGAGCGCCAACGGCGTCCTGAACTACGAGAACGGCATCGCCTCGTCGAGCGGCACGGTCGTCCCGCTCACCACCGACACGAAGGTGACGTTCAAGAACTGGGGCACCACCGCCGCCCACCTGATCGTGGACACCATGGCGTACTTCTCGAAGACGTCGTCCGTCGGCGCGGGCCTGCGCCCGGCGATGGGGCGCCTGTTCGGCGGCTACGTGGCGGCCAACGGCACTCTCGACCTCCCGGTCGGCGGCACCTTCGGGTTGCCGACCCGGGGTGTGGCCGGCGCCATGCTGAGCGTGCAGGGCGGCGGCGCGGCGGCCGGTGTGCTGCGGGTGTGGTCCAACGGTGAGGCCGAGCCACCCACCTCCCACGCCCAGCACCAGGCCGGCGCACACCACCGTTCGTCGGTGATCGTCAAACCGGGCACCGACGGCATCGTGCGGATCAAGAACCAGAGCACCTCGCAGTCACTCGTGTACGTCGACATCGAGGGCTGGTTCGCCGAGCCGCAGCCGGTGATCCCCACGCCGCAGGACACGACGCTGCAGATGCTGCAGGGGAAGGTCCAGGAGGGCCAGGCGGCCACGGGCGTCGTCTACTCCTTCGTGGACAACCTGGGCAAGGTCATGATGGCCTACCAGGCCGACCCGGACACCTACCAGGCGCAGTACCAGACGATCTCGGGCAACGAGGCGTTCGCCGGTCCGCCGGCGCTGAGCCACGGCGCGGGCGGCACCGTGCAGGTGTCGGCGCAGTACGGCGACGGCGGTGACCTGTGGACGAGCACCCAGACCGCGCTCAACGCGCCCACGTGGACGGCGATGCAGGACCTCGGCGGTTCGATGGCCAGCGGCCCGGTCGCCGGGAACCTGGCGGACGGCACGACCGTGTTGTTCGCGGTGGACGCCGACGGCAAGCTGTGGGCGTTCGCGCGGTCCGGGGCGGTGCCGTACTGGCGCAACCTCGGCGACCACGACCTGGTCGGTGTCCCGACCATCACCGCGGCCCGCGACGGTGTGCAGGTGTTCGCCCGCACCACGTCGGGTGCGGTGAGGACGGTGGTGTTCCGCAACGACCTCACCGTGTCCCCGTGGACCGACCTCGGCGGCGACGGCAGCGGCAAGGTCGCGGCCGTGACCTACCCGGGCTACCGGATGGCCGTGTTCGCGCGGTCCGCCGACGGCACGATCGCCACGAAGAAGCAGGACACGACCGGGGTGTTCCCGGCCGCGTGGACCCCCGTCGGCACAGGGACGTCGGTCGGTCAGCCGGCCGCGATCATCGACCCGAACACCGGCCGGACCTACGTGGTCCACCGCCAGGCCGACAACGACTTCGCCGTCTGGGGCGAAACCACGGCCGGTTCGGGCACCTACGTGCAACCCCCGACGTGGTACGGCCTCGGCGTGCCGTCGGTCATCGACCCGACGGTCCTGGCGATCACCACCCCGACCAAGCAGTACTGGGTGATCGGCTACCGGACCATCAACGGCATGCCCCGAGTGGTCACCGCGGGCGAGTCGGAGACGATGAAGGCACCGACCTTCACCGAGCGGTCACTGCCGACACAGTGATCGAGTGATCCCCGGGGGCGTCCGTTGTGGGCGCCCCCGGGGTCATTTCGCGGTGCGCCGCCGACCGAGGTAGTGCCGGGTGTACATGGTCATCCCGGTCACCAGCAGCAGGGCGAGCGGGAGCAGCGGCACATAGGAGATCCACTCCGCGGAGGTCTCCAGCGCCAGCGCGACGGCCGTGACCACGGTGGTCACCGTGAACACGAGCGCCGTCCAGCGGTGGAACTGCCTGATGCGTGCGTTGTTTGCCATGGCCGGAACGCTAGGTCCGGTCCGGGGGCCGGCGCTTCTCGATTCCTGACCGGTCTTGGCTAGCATCGGTGCGCGTGCGGGACATCTGGAGTGAACAGTTCGACGAGTCGCCCGGCTACCTCGACTTCGCGCGGGTCGGGCCCCCGTCGCGGGCGGTCGTGGCGGAATGCGCGGCCTCGCTCGGCCGGCTGGCCACCGCCGGCGCATCCACAGTGGACGACCTCATGCGCAACGACCTCCGGGCCCGGCAGGCCGTGGCGCGGCTGTGCGGCGCCACCCCGGACCGGGTGGCGCTGTTGCCGCACACGAGTCAGGGCCTGTTCCAGGCGGCGTTCAGCGTGCCGGCCGGTGAGGTGCTGGTGTCGGCCGGGGAGTTCCCGGCCAACACCTACCCGTGGGTGCGGGCCTCGCAAACGGGCCGGGTGACCGTGCGGCGGCTGCGGGCCGCGCGGATGACCCCGGACGTGGTCGCGGACGCGCTGACGCCCGACACGACGGTCGTCTCGGTGAGTGCCGTCGACTTCCGCACCGGCTACCGCGCGGATCTCGCCGCACTGCGCGACGTGGTGGGGGACCGGCTGCTGGTGGTGGACGGCATCCAGGGCGTCGGCGTGGTCGACGAGCCGTGGGAGGTCGCCGACGTGCTCGTGTGCGGCGCGCAGAAGTGGCTGCGCGCCGGGTGGGGGATCGCGTTCGCCGTCCTGTCCGACCGGGCGCTGGAGTCGACGCCGCTGCTGTCCGGGTGGACGGGCGTGTCGGAGCCGGGTGTGTTCGACGACGAGGTCCACCCGCCGGCCACCGGCGCGGCGTCGTGGTCGGTGACCAACCTGAGCCCGGTGGCCGCCGGCGCCCTCGCCGCGGCGCTGGAACTGATCGAGAAGATCGGGCCGGACCTCATCTCCCGGCGGATCGCCGACCGGGTGGCGGAGTTCGAGTCGCTGCTGCGGTCGGCCGGCGCGGAGATCGTGTCCGCCACCGACCGGCGGGCCGGCATCCTGGCCTTCCGCCTCCCCGGCGTCCCGATCGCGGACGTGGCCGCCGCGCTGGCCTCCGAGGAGGTGGTGGCTACCGTGCGCCCGGACCAGATCCGACTGTCTCCCCACGCGTCGACCGGTGCGGACGCCGTCGACCGGGTGCGTGCGGCGGTGGGGCTGGCCCGACCGTGAATGCGGGGGTTCACCGGATGGGGTGTCTCCGCGCGGCTCCGTAGCGTCGTTCCCCATGCGTACCAGGGTGGGTATCGGGGTAGTGGCCATGTCGTTGTGCGTCACGGGAACGGCGGACGCGACGGAAACGCGGGACACCGGCGCGGTGATCCACGGCTTCGTGGCCGACGGCGCGCCAGGTGCGATGGCCTACGTGCGGGACGGCCGGGCGACGTGGTGGGTCTCATCCGGAACCCGCGAGGTGGGCACCCACCGGCCGATCCGCCCGCGAGACCGGGTGCGGGTGGCGAGCAACACGAAGATGTTCACGGCCGCCGTGGTCCTGCAGCTGGTGGCCGAGGGACGGCTGGGGCTCGACGACCCGGTGGAGCGCCACCTGCCGGGGCTCGTGGCGGGCACCGGCTACGACGGCGACGCCATCACCGTGCGGCAGTTGCTCCAGCACACGAGCGGCATGGCCGACTACGTGCAGGACGTCCTCGCCGACCCCGACGCCGCCGACCACCCGTGGGAGGCGGTCGACCTCGTCCACATCGGACTGAGCCATCCGCCGCTGTTCGCGCCCGGCACGGGGTGGGGATACTCGAACACCGGCTACCTCGTGCTCGGCATGATCGTCGAGGCGGTCACGGGCACCGACATCGGCACGGAGATCACCGAGCGGCTGATCGAGCCGCTTCACCTGCGCGACACCAGCTACCCGTCGGAGCGGACCATCCCCGGCCCGCACGCACACGGGTACTTCGCGTTCCCCGGGCAGCCGGTGACCGACGTGACCGAACTCGAACCGAGCATCCCCGGCGCGGCCGCCGCGCTCATCTCCACCGGCCCGGACCTCACCCGGTTCGTGCGTGCGCTGCTCGACGGCCGGGTGCTGCCGCCCGCGCAGTTGGCGCGGATGCGGACCACCGTGCCGGCCGAGGGGCCGGACTACGGGCTCGGGATCCGCGAGCTTCCGTTGCCGTGCGGCGGAGTCGCGTGGGGACACGCGGGGAACGTGCCGGGGTTCGACTCGTTCACCGCCGCCACCGACGACGGCCGGTCGGTGTTCGTGGTGGTGAACGGCCACCTGGCGAACGGCTCGGTGGCCGACGTCCGCCAGGCCGCCGAAACCGCCCTCTGCGAGTAAGAGGGCGCGACTCCAGGCTTGATCAGCGTTGACGCAGTCGAGATACCACCCATACCCATCGAGATCGCGGTTCTCGCACTCGACATCGCGGTTCCCGCATCCCAGATCCCGGTTCCCGACCGTCATGTCAGAGAGCCTCACCCACCGGAAACCCGATCTCACGTGCGAGAACCGCGAACTCGCGTGCGAGAACCGCGAACTCACGTGCGGGAAACGCGAACTCACGGGTGACATGCCAGCCACAACGACGTCGCAGGTCGTTCGACAATTAGCCCTGCTAGCTCAGCAGGTCGAGATCGCCGTCCGGGCGCCAGCGGGCTCGTTGACCGGTGCGGAACATGCGGGTGCCGGGCTCGAACGGGTTCGCCGGGAATGCGGCGGCGGTCGGCTGTGGACGGTCGAGATAGCCGGACCCGACCGTCGGACCGGTCAGGTGGAGGTCACCGGCCATGCCGACCCCCACCAGTTCGCCCCGGGGGTCCACCACGGCCACGCCCACGTTCGGCGCGGGCCGGGCCACCAGGCCGGTGTCATCGGTGAGGATCAGGCCGGCGCTCGCGCACTCGGCGAAGCCGTGCCGGTGGACGGTGCGGGCGCCGGAACCCGGTCCGGTGGGCGGACCGTCCACCAGCAGCGTCCGCGCCGGCGGCGCCACCGTCGCGACGTCCATCGTGGACGTGGTGACCGCGAGGTGGTCGAACCGGACCGTCGGGTCGGGCGCCGGCACCACCGTGGCGCCGGCCAGCAGACCGGCGAGCAGCACCGGAACGGACAGCGTGGCAGGCGCGGCGGGACCGAGCCCCACCACGTCACCGGCGTCGATCTCCAGCAGCGCCCCGACCCCGTCGACCGCCGCCACGAGCGCCCGTCGGCTCAACCCGACCCGCTTGGGCAACCCGGTCCGGGCCGGCGGATGACACACCCACGCCGGCGCGTCCGGATCCTCGGCGGAGGCGGCGGATGCGGGACCGTCGGCATGGAGGTCGACGACCGGCACACCGTCCGGACCCACCGACCCCGCGCGGGCGACGACGCACCCGAGCTTGGCGTCCCGCAACAGGAACGCCAACCGGGCCGCCGGCTGAGCGGGGTCCGCCAGCAGGAACGGGAGACCGGCGTGCACCGCGCCGAGCACGGACACCGCCAACTCCGGCAGATCCCCCGGCAGAAGGGCGACGGGACCGTCGGTGAGCCGGCCGCCGAGCGCGCCCGCCCGCGTCATCAGCTCGGCATAGGTCAGCGCACCCACCGCCGGCTGATCGGGCCGGGCCGCCGCCACGGCGGCCAGCCGGTCCCAGAGCGTCGCCGGCGCCGCGACCACGGGACGGGCGGTCTCGAGCAGCCGCGCGCGTTCCCGCGGGTCCAGCAACGACAGCCGGGACACCGGCGTGTCACCGGCGGCGATGCCCTCGGTCAACAACCGCACGTACCGGTCCGCGAAGGCCCGTGCGGTCGCCGCGTCGAACAGGTCAGTGGCGTACTCGAGCACCCCGATGAACGTGCCGCCCTGCTCGAACACGTCCAGGTGCAGATCGAACCGGGCCACCTCGGGGCGCGGGCCCTCGCCGACCCCCATGGACGACACCTCGGCCCCGCTGGCGCTGTAACCGCGTTCGGGCAGGAAGTTGAAGCCGAGCTGGAACAGCGGGTTGTGCGCGGCGTCCCGTTGCGGGGCCAGCGCTTCCACGAGCAGATCGAACGGAGTGTCCTGGTGCTCCCACGCGTCGAGCGCCGTCTGCCTGGTGCGCCGCACGATCTCGGTGAACGAGGGATCGCCCGTGAGATCGGTGCGCAGCACCACGGTGTTGACGAACATCCCGATCAGCGGCGCCACCTCGGGCAGGTCCCGGCCGGCGACCGGCGTGCCGAGCACCACATCGTCCACATCGGACAAGCGGGCGACCAGCGCGTTGAACGCCGCCAGCAGCACCATGAACGGGGTCGCCCCCACCCGACGGCCCGCGGCTCGCACGGAGACCGTCAGGTCGGCGGGCAGGACGAACTGCAGTGCCGCCCCGACATGGCTGGCCACCGCGGGCCGGGGCCGGTCGGTCGGCAGCGTGTGGGTCTTCGGCAGCCCGGCGAGCCGGGAGCGCCAGTACGCCAGGTGCTCGTCGCCCTCGGCGAGCCGGTTTCGTTGCCAGGAGCTGAAATCCGCGTACTGGATCGGCAGGTCCGGCAGCACCGGCGCCTCGCCGGCCTGGGTGGCCCGGCACAGCTCACGCAGCTCGCGCCGCACGTTGAGGATGGACGTCGCGTCGAGGATGGCGTGGTGTGCGACGAACACCACGGCCCAGTCCCCGGGAGCGCACCGCACCAGCCGGGCCCGCCACAGCGGCGCCGCGTCGAGGTCGAGCACGGCCGAGGTGTCGGAGGCGGTCAGCTCACGCAGCCGCCGCTCCCGCTCCGCCTCGGGCAGGTCCGTGAGATCCAGCGTGGTCAACGGCATGGGCACGGTCTTGTGCACCACCTGCACCAGTGTGCCGTCCTCGAGCCGCAGCGCGGTCCGCAGCGTCTCGTGCCGGCGGGTCAGTTCGGTGAACACGTCGACCAACTGCGTCTCGCCGACCCGGTAGCGGAGCCGCAGCGCCACCCCCAGCTGGTACAGCGGCGTGTTCGGCACCAGCTTGCTGGACAGCCAGAGGCCCTGCTGACCGTAGGAGGCCGGGAAGCTCTGCACGTCAGCCGTCCGTCGTTCGGAGGCTCTGGGGCCGCAGGTCGGTCCAGTGGCGCGCGATGTGGTCGAGGCACTCCTCGCGCGTGCCGGTGGGGCCGGCCACCTGCCAGCCCGCCGGGAGGTCGGTACCCGCGGGCCAGATCGAGTACTGCTCCTCGTGGTTGGCGACCACCACGTGCTCGGTCATGGCTTGCTCCCTACGGCGAGATGATCGGTGGGCATCCGACGCAGCGCGTGCCAGGCGGGCGGCGTGAACCCCGCGTCGGCCAGCAGCGCGTCCAGCTCGGCGCGGTCGTGGAGCCGGCCGCCCTGCGTGTGGAAGAGGTTGAGGCTGAACGACCGGACGAACGCCTCGTCGGCCACGGAGTCGGCGTCGTGGTCGGCGCCGGTCAGCTGCTCGAGCACCGCGACCGTCCCACCGGGACGCAGCGCGGCGTTCACCGCGGCCAGCGACTCGGCGTTGCGCGCGGTGTCGTTGCCGTGCAGGAAGTTGAACACCAGAGCGACGTCGTGGCCGGTGCCGAGCTGGGCGAGGCCGCCGTCGAACAGGTCCACCGGCACCAGCGTGATCCGGTCGGCCAGGCCCGCGGCGTCGACCGCCTCCTTGCCGGCCACCAGCGCCGCCGGCAGGTCGACCACCGTGGCGCGCAGCCCGGGATGCCGCTGGCAGAACGCGATGCTGTAGCGGGCGTGTCCGCCGGCGACGTCCAGCAGGCTCGTCCCGCCCTCGGGTACGTCGACCAGCTCCACCACCTCCTCCGACAGCCACGACGCGAGCGTGCCGAGCATCTGCTGGAAGTCACGCGCCTTGTCCGGCCGCTCCTCCAACCACTGGTAGAAGTCCACCGCAGGCCGCCCCTCGCGGACCGTGCGTTCCAGGTCGTCCCACAGGTCGAAGAGCAGGTCCTGCCACAACATCAGCGTGGGCAGGTAGCTCCCCGGCGCGCCTTGGCGCAGCCATTTGGTGGTGCTGGCGCTGTTCGCGTAGCCGGTGGCCGACCGGGTGAGATAGCCGGCGCTGACCAGCACGTCGGCCAGCAGGCCCAGCGTGTGCGGTGCCGCGCCGATCGCGGCGGCCAGGTCGGCCGGGGAACGCTCGCCGTCGGCCAGCACGTCGAACACACCCAGCCGGGCCCCGGCACCGGCGGCCCGGAACGCGACCGCGCCGAGCAGGTCCAGGTGTGGCGCGGGCGCGATCGCGCTGTCGAGGTAGGCCGGGCCCTCGTTGGGCCCCAGGGAGAACGGCATCGTCGGTCCTATCGTGCGGTGGCGGGAGTCGCCGGTTCGTCGTCGGGCACGGCGTCGGGCAGGTCGGCCTCCAGGTCACGCAGTCGGCGCAGCCGCGCGCCGACGACCGCGAGCACCACGAGCAGCAGCCCGACGACCGCGTAGAGCAGCGCGATGCCGCGGCCGGCGCCGGTGCCGATCACCGGACCGACCGTGCCGGCGAGCGCGCCGCCGGTCCGCATGGCCGGCTCGAACACCAGGTCGGCCAACGGACCCGCGATGAGCACACCGATCGGGGTGGCCGCCTGCCAGACGGTGCGGGCGAGACCCGTGACCCGCCCGAGCTGCGCGGGGTCCACCTTGGTCTGGAACACGGTCATGACGCAGCCGTTGACGATCGGCAGGGTGAACAGGAAAAGCGGCGCCACCACGGCGATCAGCAGGGTCGACGGGGCGAGGCTGTGCAGCGCGAGCGCGACCCCACCCAGCCCGGTGAACAGCAGGCTGCCGGACACCTTCCGCCGAGGCCCACCCCACGCGGTCATCACGAGCGTGCCGGCGAACAACCCCGCGCCCCCCACGAACATCAGGAAGCCGAGGGTGCTCGGCGAGCCGAACGTGAGGATCAGCGGGCGGATGAGCACTTCGGCGAACGCGAACAACATGTCGAACATCGCGGAGAACGCGATCAGCCACAGCAACCCCGGCCGCTCGCGCAGGTACTGGAAGGCGTTCTTCAGATCCTGGATGACGGTCCGCCGGACGGGTTCGCCGCCCGGCCGGGTCACCTCCGCCGGCAGCCGCACCACCAGCAGCGCGGACGCGGCCACCAGGAACGTCGCCACGTCGATCAGCAGTACCCCGGTGACGTCGATGGTGGCCAGCAGGATGCCACCGAGGACGGGCGCGGCGGCCGCCATCGCGAAGTTGATCTGGAACAGCCCGTTGATCCGGCCGAGGTGGCGCTTGGGCACGAGCTTGGGCACCAGCGTGAAGTACGTGGAACTGTGGAACACGTTGGCGCTGGCCGTGACCGCGGTGGTCAGGTAGAGCTGCCACACCTCGAGCTGGTCGGCCCAGTACAGCGCCGCCACCACGGCCGTGGGGATCACGGCCAGGAGGTCGGCCACCAGCATCACCCGGCGCCGGTCCCACCGGTCGGCCACGATGCCCGCGAGCGGTGCCAACAGGATGCCAGGCACCGTGTTCGCGGCCGTGACCAGCGCGAGCTGGGTCACCGATCCGGTCGACTGGTACACCCAGACGGCGAGCACGAACCCGGTCAGCGACGAGCCGAGCACCGAGACGAGCTGACCGCCCCAGATGAGTGCGAAGCCACGCATGCCCGTCACCTCCCCGCCGGAACCGGCAACAGGCCACTGTGGACGAAGAAGTCGAGATAAGTGCGCAACAGCGCGGGATCGGGCGACGGGTGGGCCAGGCCGACCTCGGCGAGCGCGGCGTCCGTCGCCGTGCAGTCGAACGTGGGCAGCTCGGTGGGCATGGCGTAGCCGGTGAACGCGCCGATCGGCAGGTCCTGCCCGGCGTCGAGTGCCTCGGTGATCAGTCGCATCCATTCGTCGCGTGGCACGGCCGCCACAGGTAAACCGAGCGCCCGCAGCCCGGCGCCCAACTCACCACCGGGCAGACCCACCGAATTGCGGAGGTGGAAGGACCCATGGGGCAACCGGGACAGCCGGACGACGGCCGTGGCGAGGAAGTCGGCCGGTGCCATGTCGAACGGGGCACCATCCTGCGGGGCACTTCCGAGCTGGGCGTAGGTCGCCAGCAGCCTCGGCAGCACATCGTCCATCTTGGACTCCCCGGTCCGGCTGTCCCCGGTGATCCGCGCCGGCCGGTAGATCGACACGGGCAGGCCACGGCGGCGGGCCGCCCGGGCGAGGGCGTCGCCCACCCACTTGCTCTGCGCGAACGGCGAGGTGATCCCCTCGGGTGCGGTCGGCTCGTCGGACTCGGTGACCACCGTGCCGGCATAGGCGGAGCCGAAGAACGTGCCGAGCGTGGAGATCACGTGGGTCGCCTTCGTCCGTCGCCGGGCGGCGAACCGCAGCACCTCGGTCGTCGCGGTCACGTTGTCCGGCCGGAGCCGCTCGTAGGGCAGCACCACGTTGACCAGCGACGCCGCGTGGTAGACGGTGCCGACCCGTTCGCACAGGTCGTCGTAGGCCCGTTGCGGGAGGCCGAGCAGCGGCGCCGACACGTCACCGGGATGCACCACCACGCGGTCGGTGAACGCCGTCGACCAGTCCGGGAGCCGCCCGGCGACCTCGAACAGCCGGTCCGACTGACCCCGGACCACACAGTGGACGGTGGCGTCGGTGGTCCGCAGCAACTCGACCAGCAGTCGCGCACCGATGAGCCCCGTCGCACCGGTGACGAGCACGTGTTGTCCGTCCACCGTGGCGGGACCACTGGGCGTGATGTCGTCCGGCAGTTCCGCGTCGGCCAGGAGATCGGGCCCCGTGGTGACCGGCGCGTCGACCCGCTGCGTGGCGGCGGCGAACGCCGCGAGGTCGCGAGCCTCGAACAACGCGCGCACCGGCAGCCGCACCCCCAACTCCGTGCGGACGTCCTCCACCACCCCCGTCGCCTGCAGGGAATGCCCGCCGAGGTCGAAGAAGTTGTCGTTCGCGCCGACCGTGGCGCGGTCGAGCCGGCGCGCCCAGATCGCCGCCACCGTCCGCTCGGCGGCGGTGCGCGGCGGCACGTGGACCGGCCGGTGCAGGTGGACGTCCGGCTCCGGCAGCGCGGCGTGGTCGACCTTGCCGTGCCGGGTCAGCGGCAGCGCGTCGAGCAGCACCACCCCACTGGGCACCAGGTAGCCGGGCAGCCGCTCGGCCAGCGGCTCGCGCAGGTCCGCGGCGGTCGGTGCGGCGCCGGGAGCGGGGACCACGTAGGCGACCAGCCGGGCCGGGTCACCGGCCGCCACCACACACGCCTCACCCACCTGGGGAAGTGCGGTGACCGCCGCCTCCACCTCGCCCAGCTCCACGCGATGCCCGCGGATCTTCACCTGGCGGTCGGTGCGGCCGAGGAACTCCAGCAGCCCGTCGGCGCGGTAGCGCGCCAGGTCGCCCGTGCGGTACATCCGCTGTCCCGGCTCGACGGCGTACGGGTCGGGAAGGAACGCGGCCGCCGTGCGCGCCGGCGCGCCGAGGTAACCACGGGCGACGCCGGCGCCACCCAGGAACAGCTCGCCCGGCACACCGGCCGGCACCGGCCGCAGGTGTTGGTCCAGCACATAGGCACGAACGCCGGGCAGCGGCCGTCCACACGGGACACTGGACACCTCGCCCAGTTCGGCGCCGTCGATAGTGCGGTGGTTCACCGCGCAGACGGTCGCCTCGGTCGGCCCGTAGTGGTTGTGCAGCGCCACCGTCCCACCGGTCGCCCCGGCCCACGCGCGGAGCGTGTCGGTGGGCACGGCCTCGCCGCCGACCATCATGGTGGTCACCGTTTCCACCGGCCACGAGTCCAGTTCGGACACCCACTGCCGCCACAACGCGGCGGCCGTGTCGACCGCCGTGACACCGTGCGTGGTGCACACCTCGCGCAGCCGCCGCGCCGTGAGCGCCGCCGGCTCGGCCACCGTCACGAGCGCACCACCGCTGACCAACGCGGGGAAGATGTCGCCGACCGACGCGTCGAAGCTCAGCGGCGGCACCATGAGCAGCCGGGTGTGCGGCCCGAAACCGTGCAGGTCCCGGAAGGCGAGCGCGAGGTTGGTGAGCGCCGCGTGACGCACCATCACCCCCTTCGGCTCGCCGGTCGAACCCGACGTGTGGATCACGTAGGCCAGGTGCTCGGGGTCGATCCGCACGGGCGGCGGTCCCGTCCGGGAATCGTCGCCGTCGACCAGGACGACGGTGTCGAACCGTCCCGCGTGGACGGACGAGGTGACGACCGCCGCGGCCCGGGTGTCGTCGAGCAGGAACGCCAGCCGGGCATCGGGATGACCAGGATCCAGGGGCACGTACGCGCCACCCGCGCGCAGGATGCCGAGCACCCCGACGATCGCGTCCGCGCCGGCCGGCAGTGCCAGCCCGACCAGGGTGTCCGGCCCGACACCGAGGTCGTGCAGCCGCCACGCCACCCGGTTGGCCGCCCGGTCCAGCTCGGCGTAGCCGATCGTGCGGTCCTCGCCGATCACGGCGGGCGCGTCCGGGGTATCGGTGGCCCAGCGGGCGATCAGGTCGAGCAGCACCGCGGGATCGTACGCGGGCGGACCGGCGGCGACCCGCAACACCTCCTCGGGTGTCACCAGGTCGACGGTCCACAGGGGACGGTCCGGGTCGGTGGTCATGGCCGTCAGGACCCGGCGCAGCCCGGTGGCCATCGCGGTCACGGTGGCCGCGTCGAACAGGTCGGCGTCGTAGTCGAAGTGCGCCACGAACCCGTCCGGCGCGTCGGTGACCACCAGCGTGAGATCGAATCGCGCGGGCGTCTCACCGAGGTCGGCCGGCCGCACCGCCAGACCAGGGGAGTCCACCCGGGGACCGGCCGGGTTGACCACGAGCATCACCTGGAACACCGGGTTGTAGCCGAGGTCGCGCGGCGGGTTGAGCCGCTCGATGACCTCCTCCAGCGGCACCCCGGCGTGGCTGAGGCCGGACACCGCGACCTCCCGCGTCCGCGCGAGCAGCTCGCCGAGGGTGCGGTCCTGGTCGACGCCGACCCGCAGCGCGATCGTGTTCACGAACATGCCCACGAGGTCGTCGAGTTCCGGCAGCGAACGGTTCGCCACGGGCGAGCCGACCACGATGTCCGAACTGCCGCTGTAACGGGACAACAGCGCCGAGAACGCCGCGAGCAACACCATGAACGGGGTGGCATCCGCCCGGCGGGCGAGCGCGTGGACCGCCGCCGACAGCTCGACGGGGAACTCGACCGGCACGCTCCCACCGCGGAACGCCCGCACCGGCGGCCGGCGCCGGTCGGTCGGCAGGTCCAGCAGCGGCGGCGCACCGGTCAGATGGTCGACCCAGTACTGGGGATCGTTGCCGCCCCTGGTGTGCTGCCAGGCGAGATAGTCGCCGAACCGGACGGCCGGCTCCGCCGTGTCGGGTGTGGTGCCCGCGAGGATCGCCTGGTAGGCGACCAGCAGGTCGTGGGTGAGGACACTCAGCGACAGGTCGTCGCACACGATGTGGTGCGCGCACAACACGAGCACGTGATCGTCATCCGTCACACTGATCAGCGCGGCCCGCAGCAGCGGTGCGCTGTCCAACGGGAACGGCCGACTGGTCAGCTCGCCGACCAACCCGGCCAGGGTGTCCGGATCGGACAGTCGATGGTGGACCAACTCGGGCATCCGCGCGTCGCCCGGCGCGGCGATCACGTGCACCGGCCGCCCGGTCGCGTCCTCCACGATGCTCGCGCGCAGCGCCTCGTGCCTGGCCACCACCACATGCAGCGCACCGGTCAACGCCCGAAGGTCGACCGCACCGGTGATCCGGTGCACGGCCGGCATCAGGTACGCGCCACCCGGGGACAACCGGTCGAGAAACCACAACCGGTGCTGCGCCGAGGACAGCGGCACCGCCGCGTCGCCCGAGCGGCGCGGCACCGAGGTTCCCCCGGACAGCTGGAACCCACTGCCGGCGAGCAGTTTCGCCAACAGCAGTTCCCGCGCGTCGTCGGCCGGCATTCCGTCTCCCTCTCGTCTCAACTGGACTGGTCGAGCAACGCGGCGACCTCGTCGTCCGGCATGGCCGCGATGCGCTGCCGCAGCTCCGCGATCGCCGTCGCCTGACCCGGCGCCAGCTCCAGCCGCTCGAGCACGGCCGCCAGGCCCGCGACCGTCGGCTCCTCGAACAGGCTGCGCATCGGCACCTCGGTGTCGAAGTAGGCGCGGACCCGCGCGAGCAGCTTCGCGCCGAGCAGCGAATGCCCGCCGAGTGCGAAGAAGTCGTCGGTCACGCCCACCTCGACGCCGCCGAGGACATCGCGCCACAGCTCCACCAGAGACGTCTCGATCGGGTTGCGCGGTCCCTGGCGGACGGTGATCATCGAGCCCCAGAGCGGCTCGGGCAACGCCGCCCGGTCGATCTTCCCGTTCGGTGTCAACGGAAGCTCCGCCATGGGCACCGCGGTCGCCGGCACCATGTACTCGGGCAGGCCGCGCCGCAACCAGTCCCGCAGTGTCGGCCAGGAAGCGTCACCGACCCCGCTACCGACCACGTAAGCCACGAGCCGCGGGTCGCCGTCCGGGCCCGGCAGCGCTGTGACCACCGCGGCCGCCACGCCGTCGTGGGCGAGCAGCACCGACTCGATCTCGCCCAGCTCGATGCGGAAGCCCCGCACCTTCACCTGATGGTCGGTGCGGCCCAGGAACTCCACCCTCCCGTTGGGACGGTAACGAGCGAGATCACCGGTGGCGTAGAGCCGCTCGCCGGGCCGCGTCGGGTCGGCCACGAACCGCTCCCGCGTCAACTCCGGCAGGTTCCGGTACCCACGGGCCAGCCCGAGCCCGCCGATGTGGACCTCGCCCACCACCCCGACCGGCGCGGGCGTCCCGGCGGCGTCCAGCACGTGGACGCTGGTGTTCGCGATGGGCGGCCCGATCTCGATCGGCGCGGGCGCCGGCTCGATCACACCGGCCGCCGACCACACGGTCGTCTCCGTCGGCCCGTACACGTTCCAGACCCGGGCACCGTCCGCCGCGAGGTCGTCGGCCAGATCCCGGGGCACCGCCTCCCCACCGCAGAGCCGCGTGCGGAGCCCGACCGGCAGCTCGCCCGCCGCCAGGAGCAGCCGCCAGGTGGCCGGTGTGGCCTGCATGATCGTCGCCGCCGACTCGACCGCGCGCCGGCGCAGCGCGGCGCCGTCGGTCGTCTCCGGTCCACTCGCGACGATCACGCAGGCGCCGCTCGCGAGTGGATGGAACAGCTCCAGCGCGGCGATGTCGAACGACAACGTGGTGACCGCGAGCCAGCGGTCGGCCGCCGTGAGCGGCACCGCGTGGTCGAACGCCACCAGCAGGTTCGCCACCGCGCGGTGCGGGATCTCCACACCCTTGGGACGCCCGGTCGAGCCGGACGTGTAGATGACGTAGGCGAGATCGTCCGGACCCGGCCCGTCGAGCGGCGGCTCGGTCGGCTGCTCGGCCACCACGTCCGCGTCCTCGTCGAGGCACACCACCCCGGCGATGTCGTCGAACAGTGTTCCCACCCGGCGCCGGACCGGCTCGTGGGTGACCACCACGTCCACACCGGCGTCGGACAGCATGTGCCGCAACCGGTCCGGCGGGAATCCCGGGTCCAGCGGCACGTACGCCC
This sequence comes from uncultured Actinomycetota bacterium, assembly GCA_963825445.1. Lineage (GTDB taxonomy): Bacteria > Actinomycetota > Actinomycetes > Mycobacteriales > Pseudonocardiaceae > Actinophytocola. The sequence continues at coordinate 172,653 of CAWGTM010000007.1, read as the reverse complement.
CACCGGCCAGCCACACGCCGAGCAGCGCCACCACCATGGCCGCCGACCGGTCGACGCACACACCCACCGCGACGTCCGGGCCGACACCCCACGCCCGCAGCACGTGCGCCACCTGGGCGGCCCGCTCGTGCAGCTCCCGGAAGGTCACATCGCCGTCCTCGGCTCGCACGGCGACGCCGTCCGGGTCGGCCGGAGCCAGCAGCTCCAACGGAGTCGCCGGCACCGCGAGGACCGGCCCCTGCCGCACCTCCAACAGCCGCGCGTACTCGCCGTCGGCGAGCAGCGGGATCCGGTGCACCGGCAGCTCCGGCTGCGCCCCGGCGGACACCACGACCGTCACCAGGTGCTCGGCCAGCTGGCGCACGGTGGCCGCGGTGAACAGGTCGGTGCTGTACTCCAGCGCCAACGCGAGACCGCCGCTCGCGGCCGGCCAGGCGTGCAGCGTGAGGTCGACCTCCGTGGCACCCACGTCGATCGGGAACTCCTCGGCCGCCACCCCGGGCAGCGGCGGCACGACGGGCGCGTCCTCGCGGACGGCGATGCGGGCCTGGAACACCGGGGGAGTGTCGAGGCTCCGCTCGACGTCGAGCGCGGCCACCACGTCCTCGAAGGCCGCGCCCCGATGACGCAGCGCGTCCCGCGCGTCGGCCGCACACCGGGCCGTCAGCTCCCGGAACGTCGGGTCGTCGGACAAATCGGCACGCAGCACCACCGTCGACTCGAGCGGCCCCACCGAAGACCGCGGGGCGCCGGCCGGCATCCCGACCAGCAGGTCGTGCTGCCCGCTGTGCCGGGCGAGCACAACGTCGAACGCGGCGAGCAGCCCCGGCAGCAGCGTCCCCCCGGCCACCGCGCGCAGCCGCGCCAGCGCGTCGGCCGGGAGCGTGAACCGGTGGGTCGCGCCCCGGTAGGACTGGGTGCGTGGGCGCCTGCGGTCGGTGGGCAGGTTGAGCGTCGGCGCGTCGGCCAGCCGCCGCACCCAGTGCGCCAGATCGTCCCCGGGCGCACCGGTCACCACGTCCGCGACCGGCTCGGTGACCGCGCCACCCAACTCGCCGGCCACGAGGTCCAGCGAGCTGTCGTCGGCCGCGATCCGGTGCGCCACCAGCACGAGCACGTGGTCGTCCTCGGCCAGCCGCAACAGCTCGGCCCGCAGCAGCGGTCCGCGACGCAGGTCGAACGGCCGCCGCGCGACCGCGCGGGCCAGCCGCGCCGCACGGGCCTCGTCACCCGCCCCGGTCACCGGCAGTTCCGGATGGACGGACTCGGCGAGCGTGGCCACCGGCTGCCCGTCGCGTTCGGCCAACCGGATCCGCAGCGCGGGATGCCGGCGCAGCACCCCGCCGAGCCGGTCGGCCAGCAGACCGGCGTCCACCGGGCCACGCAACCGGATCGCCCTCGTCAGGTGGTGCACCGCGTTGCCCGGGTCGAGCCTGCTGAGGAACCACAACCGGCGCTGCGCGGTCGACAGCGGCACCTCCGCACCCACGGGTTCCGGTGCGGGGGTGAGCCCGAACGTGTCGACCGTCTCGGCCACCTGCTCGCGCAGGTGCGCCGGGATCCGGTCGCCGAACCGGCCGAGGTAGATGGCCGTGAATTCCGGATCGTGACGCAGGAACGGGAAGTCGGTGGGCACCATGTTGCGGATGGCCAGCAGCGGCACCGGGCTGCGCAGCGGCCGGAAGTCGGGGTTCCACAACCCACCCGCCTCCGGTGGGCCGTCGTGGAACTCGCCGATCATCAGGCCCCGGGCCACGTAGTCCGGCTTGAGGATCGCCTGGGTGCCGTCGATGACCCGACGCACGTGGTCGCCCGTCAGGTCGGGGAACGCCACGAGGACCGTGTGGTTCGCCGCTCGCCGGGTGTCCACCGTGCACAGTTCCTCGAACCAGTCGCGGTACCCCATGAGGATCTCCGCGACGTCCTCGACGCGCTCGGGGATTCCCGTGTGGACGGACAGGTAGAACGTGCCGCCGTCCAACGCGGTCTTGGCGAACGGACACACGTGTCCCCGTCGGCCCAGGTCGACGTGCCCGCTGCACAGGTACTCCCTGGCCCAGTCGACCACCGTGCGCAGCGTCTCCCCGTGCTCGGCGACGAGCGGGTGCGCCGGGGTCCCGTCGAGGTCGGCGACCTCCACCAGGGTCCTGCTCGGGTCTGCGGGATGGATCAACACGGGGCACCTCGGCGAGAACGGGAGCGTCGCCCACCCAGGGCGACGGCGGTGAGAGCGGCGGACAGTGCCGTGGCACCGGCGGCGGCGAGCAGCCGGTCCTGCCGGCGTGAGCGGGCCAGGGCGTCGGCATACGGCACGGTCGTGTGGGACACCATGGTGTAGAGCGGGAGCCAGCGATCGCCGAGCAGCCTGTTCAGTGCCAGGTCCGCCTTCTTGCGCACCGCGTAGAACGGCGAGCTGACCCGGTCCCGCAACTCCACGAAGTTCTGTTCGGACAGCTCGGCCAGCACGTCCGTGTGTCGCTTGCGCCGGTCCTGGAACGCGGTGAACGCCGTCACCAGGTCGTCCGGGTGATCGGCCAGGCAGGCGTCGAGCACCGAGCAGTCCTCGAAGGAGGAGTTCATGCCCTGCCCGTAGAACGGGTACACGGCGTGTGCCGCGTCGCCGATCAGCAACACCCGCCCACCGAGGTGCCACGGCGCCGTGCGGATCGTGTGCAGGCTGCCCACCGGGTGCGCGAGGAACTCCTCCACCAGGTCGGGCATGAGGTCGAGCGCGTCGGGGAAGGCGGTGGCGAAGAACCGCTCCACCTTCGCGGCCGAGTCCAGCGTCGCGAAGCTCACCGGGCCCTCGTGCGGCAGGAACACCGTGCCGGTGAGCGAACCGTCGACGTTGGGGTGCGCGACGATCAGACCGTGCTCACCCGGCCAGACGTGCAACGCGCTCGGGTCGGTCCTGCGGTCACCACGCGGGCCCGCCGGGAGGTACACCTCCTTGTAGCCCCACTCCAGCGTCCGCACCTGCTCGGTCCGCCGGATCTTCTGGCGGACCACCGAGTGCACGCCGTCCGCGCCGATCACCACGTCCGCCGACACGGTCAACGCACCGGCCACCAGCCGGTTCCGCGTGGTGTCGAGGTCGCGCAGCGGTGCGTCGAAGTGGAACTTGACGCCGAGTTCCTCCGCGCGGTCGATGAGCGTGACGTTCAGGTCGTGGCGCAGCACCGAGTACAGGATCTGGTCGCGGTTGGTGCCGTAGGGCTGGAACGACAGCGTGCCGTCCAGGTGGTGCACCACGCGGCCCCGCATCGGCGCCGCCTTGGGCATCACCTGGTCCAGCAGGCCGACCCCGGCGAGCGCGCGGATCCCGCGTTGGGACAACCCCAGGTTGATCGACCGGCCACCATCCACACCGGACGGTGACCGCGGGTCGGCCCGCCGTTCGTAGACCTCGGTGGGAAACCCGCGCTGTGCGGTGTAGATCGACGCCAGCGAGCCGGCGAGACCGGCGCCGATGACGGCGAACGTCGGGCGGGCCATCAGGCACCTTCCAGCAGTGGATGCAGCTCGTCGAGCGCGTCGAACGCGGTCCGGATGTCGTCCGCGGTGTTGTAGAGGTAGGCCGACAGCCGCAGCACGGGCGCGCCGGCCACGGCGGTCACCAACGGTTGCGCGCACAGGTGGCCGCTGCGACACATCACGCCGTAGCTGTCCGAAAGGGACCTCGCCAACTCCGTGAGGTCGGCGACGCCGCGCACCGCCGCGGACAGCGTCGCGCTCCGGTCGGCCGGCCCCGGCGCGAGCACCCTGAGGTAGTCCCGTTTGGCCGCCTCGGTGTGGAGCAGGTGGGCGAGCCACTGGTCGTGCTCGCCGACCTCCGCCATACCGAGCGCGTCGAGGTAGTCGACGGCCGCGCCGAGCCCGTACACGCCGGCGATGTGCGGGGTGCCGACCTCGAACCGGTGCGGTGCGCGGCGCAGGACCCAGGAGTCGCGGTCGACCCAGTCGACCACGCCGCCGCCGAGCGCCGCCGGGCGCAGCCGCTCGCCGAGGTCCGGGGTGATGGCCAGCACGCCGATCCCGGTCGGCCCCAACATCTTGTGACCGGAGAACGCGAGGGCGTCCACGCCGAGGTCGGCCATGCGCAGCGCGCGGTGCGGCGCGGACTGCGCGGCGTCGAGCACGGTCAGGGCACCGTGTTCGCGGGCGAGCCGGGCCAGCTCCGCGACCGGGGCGTAGCGGCCGGTCACGTTGGAGCAGTGGGTGATGGCGACCAGCTTCGGGCGTCGTTCGAGCAGCCGGTGGTAGGCGGCCAGGTCGACCGCGCCGGCGTCGTCGGTCGGCAGCCAGGCGACCGTCGACCGCTCACGGAACGGCAACTGCAGCGAGTGGTGCGCGTCCTCGCTGACCACCACCAGGTCGTCCGGTCCGAGGTCGAGGCCGGCGGCCACGATGTTGAGCCCGTGGCTGGTGCCCGCCGTGAACACCACGTCGGCCGCGCGGACACCCAGGAAGGTGGCCACCCTGGACCGGGTCAGCTCGAAGGTGTCCGACGCCTCCTCGGACAGCATGTGCTTGCCACGGTGGATGTTCGCGCCGACGTCGGTGTAGTAGTGCGTCAGCGCGTCGATCACCGACCGCGGCGTGAGCGAGGTCGCCGCACTGTCCAGATAGGTCACCGGCACGCCGTCGACGGTTCGTTCCAGCACCGGGAAGTCCGGTCGCACGTCACGCATGCGCACCTACCCGGGCTCCCGTGTGGACGCAGCCGAACAACTTGCCGGACCGCTCGGACTCGATGTGGGGCACCGCCTCGACCGTGACCCCGGACCCGATCCGCTCGGCGAGCACGTCGGACAGGTCAGCCGCCTGCGCCGCGTGGTCGGCGCCAGGGGTGGGCAGATAGCGCAGCACCGGTGGTGCGCCGTCGTGGTGGGTCAGCTTGTAGAACCGCAGCCACTCGGCCGGGCCGACCAGATCGTCGAGCGTCCTCGGGGTCAGCACCACGGTCCCGTCCGCCCCGCGGAGGTAGTCGGCGCACCGGCCATGGTGGACGGCCCGCGGGAAGTGGTGGCCACACGGGCACTCCCCGGCCAGCAGCGCGTACCCGTCGCCCGTGCGGTAGCGGACGTGGGGGCTGAGCCGGTCGCCGATGCTCGTGACGTACAGCTCGCCGAGTTCACCGGGCTCGGCCGGCCGGTCCGTGCCGAGCGCCAGCAGTTCCAGGTAGAAGCTGTCGGTGTTGAGGTGCAGGAAGCCGCTCCGGGCAGGTCATCCCCACCCAGCCGAGTTCCGACATCGACGCGGCCTCGACGATGACCGTCTCCGCCGGCAGGTAGGCGCGGATGCGGCGCAGCGCCGACGCGGTCGCCAGGTTGTAGGCGAGCACCACCCCGCCGGCGCTCGGCGGCGGCAGGTCGCGCTCGACCATGGCGTCCACCAGGAACGCCAGGTGCGCCGGGTCCACGTACAGCCAGTGCGGCGCGTACTCGGTCAGTTCGGCGATCGCCTGGTCGACCAACTGCGGTGACGTGGCCAGCAGGTCGTGGGCCACCGGCAGCACCAGCGTGCCGTCCTCGAGCGTCCGGCTCGCGGGAGTGGTGAACGGGGTCGCGCACTCCACGTCCGAACACGCGGGCGGTGCGTACCGGCACGCGCGCTGCGGATGCGCCCGGGCGAACACCCCGAGCATCCCCGGGTGGACCGACGTGGTCCGCATCTGCCGCTCCGCCAGGGTGAACGTGTGCGCCAGGGTGACCAGCCGGTCCCCGGTGGTGCCGGAACTGCGGCTGCGGAACACGAAGTCGTCGGCCATCCGGCTGCCCCGCACGAGCACGCCGGCCGGGAAGTGCTTGCGGAAGTGGGCCTTCGTGGTCGGCGGCACCCGGCGCCAGTCGGCCGGGTCGAGGATGTCCTCCGGGGTGACGCCGGCCGCGTCCAGGTGCGGCCCGTAGAACGGGACGTCCCGGTAGGCCATCGCGAGTTCGTCGAGCGCACCCTCGAACGACAGGTCGGTGTGGATCATGGTCACCTCCTAGTCCGGTGTGCGGGCGAGCCGTGGGATGGTCGACACGGGGGTGGGCGCCGGCTTGTCGTCCGCCTGGTCCCGCAACGTGGCGACGGTCGCCGCCATCTCCGCGACCGTCGGCGTCTCGAAGATCGACCGCAGCGGCAGCCGGACCCCGGTCGCCTCGCGGATCTGCGCGATCAGCTGCACGGCCACCAGCGAGTTGCCGCCGAGCACGAAGAAGTCGTCCTCCGCCCGCACGCTCGGCACACCGAGCACGGCACTCCAGATGCCCGCGACGACCGTCTCGGTCGGACTCGACCAGGACGTGGCCGGCACCGTCTCCTGTGGACCGCCGGCCGGACCGCCCAGGATCTTCTCGGCGTCCACCCGGACCTGCTCACGCACCCAGGCGAGCGAGCGCGGCGTGATCACCACGTGCCCGCCGACGTTCGCCCCCATGCCACGCAGGAACGCCGCGACACCCTCGGCGGGCGCCAGCCAGCGCTGCGCGGCATCGGTGGGAACCCCCGGCGAGACAGGCGGCGCCGGTGCGTCCTCGACCCGGCGCAGCATGAAGTCGGTGACCGACACCAGCACCGTGCCCTCGTCGTCGACCAGCGTGAAGCTGTCGGTCCGCAACTCGCCGCCGGTCGTGCCGTCCAGGGTGCGGTGCACCCACACCCTGGCCGGCAGCCGGTCGTGCACCACGATCCGGCCGTAACCCATGGGCAGCGCGCCGCCGCCGGTGCCGCTGAACACGAACGTCGCCTGGTCGAGCACGGCCGGCGAGATCGTCCACGCCGGCAGGTCGTCTCGCAGGTCGTCCGGCACCTCCAGCGACGTGAGCTGCTCGCGGTCGGACCGCCACACCTCCCGCACGTTGGTCCAGTGCGCGCCGTAGGACACGAGCGCGCCGGGCGGGCTGAGGCTCTCGGCCGCCAGCTCGGGCCGCGGGACGCACCGGGCACGAACGGCGTCGAGGTCGATCCGCTCGCCCGGCCGTTCGGTCACGCGCCCTGCGGTCGCCCTGCTGTAGGTCGTGCCACCGTGGGTGAGCGTCGCCTCGACCGCGCCGTCGGTCCCCAGCGGACGCAGCCGGATCCGCAGCTGAGCGCTCTGCCCGTCGGGAACCCGCAGCGGCTCGAGGAACAGCACGTCGCTCAGCTCGACCGCACCCTCGCCGGGCAGCGTCGCGGCGGCGACCGCGCGGATCGCCTCCACCTGTGCGGCACCCGGCAGCACCGGCACCCCGGCGATCCGGTGCTCGGCCAGCGTCCAGTGCGTGGCGGGGGAGACGGTCGCCGTGGCGACCACCGTCCCGTCCTCGCTACGGCGAAGCTCGGTGACCAGCGGGTGGCCGACGGGTTCGGCCGGCCCGGCGGTCCGCTCGGCCGGGTCGAACAGGTCGGCCAGCATGCCGACCTCCAGCCACCCGGCCCACCCCAGCGAGCGCACCGGTGCGCGCCAGCCGGCGCTCTGCGCGTGTGCGTCGAGGTAGGCGTTGGCGGCGCAGTAGTCGATCTCGCCAGACCGCCGGCCGTGCCGGTGACCGAGGAGAACAGCGACACGAAGTCCAGCTCGTCGGCGCCGAACACCGGACCGCAGCGCGACCGTGCCGGCGAGCTTCGGCGCCAGCACCGCCCGCATGTCCTCGATGGTCCGGGTCTCGACCATGCCGCCGCCGGCCACGCCCGGCGGCGTGCACGATGCCGTCGAGCCCGCCGAACCGCGTCGTGCACCTCGTCCCGCACGCCCGCAGACCGTCCGCGTCGGACACGTCGACGGCGGCGACCAGCACCTCGGCGCCGGCCGCCTCCATCCGGCGGACGGCGGCGATCCGCGGCCGGCCCGGTCGGTGCGCGTCGTGCGCCGCAGGTGCGTCGTCCCACTCCGCACCGGCGGCAGACCCGGATCGCGACGTCAGCACCAGCTTCGCCGACCGGGCCGGGCGAGGTCCTCGGCGAGGGTCATGCCGACCCGCCGAGCCCGCCGGTGATCAGGTAGCGCCCGCCCTCGCGGAGGAGGTCCGGTGCCGGCGTCGGGCAAGCTGAACCTGGTCGTGGCCGAGCGTCCACACGGCGGCCGCCGCGCAGCGCCACGCAGGTCGTCGTCGGCCGGGTCGGCCGAGCGCGGCGACCAGGTCCGCGGCACCCGTGACGTCCTGGCCGTCGAACGTGCCGCACGCGCAGGCCCGGCACGTCGACGGGGCAGACCGGACCACCCCGGCGACGCGTGGCGTGCTCCGGCCGGGTGAGGTCGCCGCCGATCACGTGCTGGGTCGCCGTGGTGACCACGTCCAGCTCGCGGCGTCGCAGCCGGCGCCGGCGAGCGGCCTGCACCAGACGCAGCACGCTGAAGAAGCCCGAGCCGCTGGGCCTCCCACGTCGCGTCGACGTCGTCGCCGGCCGGCCGCCGTCCCGAGCGTCCACGCGTGCACGACCCGCTCCGGCGGCGCGCCGAGGTCGGCCAGCAGCGCGGCGTAGTCGTCGGCCTCGCCCGGCCGGACGGTGTACCCGGTCCCGGTACGCGCGTACGCCGAACCGGCCACCACCTCGGTCACCACGCAACCGCGCCGCCCGCAGCAGCTCGCGCCGTCCCGGCACCGCGCTCGTCCGCCGGCGAACACCAGGCACGACGACGGCAGGTCGGGCACCGTGCGGGCGCCGGCCTGACGCCAGGTCGGCACGGCGAACCACCGTCGGCCGGCAGCCGCCGTTCACTGGCCGCCCCTCGCGGCGCGGCCAGCGTCGACTCGGGTCGGGGTCCACCCAGTGCCGCGTCCGCTCGTACGGGTACGCCGGCAGCGGCACCCGACGGCCGGTCGGTGCTGGCGGGCAGACGGGCACGCCCGCGGTCCACAGCCTGCCGGCCGCGGTCAGCAGGGTCGCCACGTCGCCGAGCTTGTCGGCCGGGCCCGGCAGGCTCGGCAGCGGCGGCCGGCCCGCTGCCCCTGGCACCTGCATGCGCGCCAGCCCGGCGAGCTGCCGGCCCGGCCCGCACTCGACGAACAGCGCCACGGCCCGCCTCGGCCAGCAGCGTGCGCGACACAGTCCCGAACCGGACCGGTCCGCCGCAGCTGGGCGCGCCCAGTACGCGGGGTCGGTGGCCTGCTCGGCGGTGATCCACGTCACCGGACACGTTGGACAGGAACGGCACGCGTCGGCGCGCGGCCGCGGCACGGCGGCGCACCGCCGCGGTGAACTCGGCCAGGATCGGGTCCATCATCGGCGAGTGGAACGCGTGCGAGGTACGCAGCCGCTTCGCGTTGACGCCGCTCGCGCCAGCCCCGCGGCGAACGCCGCGACCAGCGTCCGTCGGGCCCGGCGACCACGCAGCGTGCCCGGCCCGTTCACCGCGGCGATCGACAGCCCGTCCGGCAGCAGCGGCTGCGATCTCCGTCGGCGCCGCGGACGGCGAGCATCGCGCCGGCCGGCATCGACTGCATCAGCCGGCCGCGGGCCGCCACCAGCCGCAGCGCGTCCGGCAGCGCGAACACCCCGGCCAGGGTCGCCGCGACGTACTCGCCGATCGAGTGGCCGATCATCGCGGCCGGGCCGCACCCCCCACGACTGCCACAGCCGCGCCAGCGCGTACTCCACGCGTGAACAGCGCGGGCTGGGTGATCGCGCGTCTCGGCGCAGCTCGCGCGTCCGCGTCCGTCGCCGGTCGCGAACATCAGCTCCCGGATGTCGGCGCCGAGCTCGCTCGCGAGCAACCGCGGCGCACTCGTCGACCGCCGCGGCGAACACCGGCTCGTGCCGGTACAGCTCGGCACCCATGCCCGCCGTACTGCGCGCCCTGCCCGGAGAACAGCAACGCCACCGGCGGCGGCGCCGGCCGGCGCCACGGAATCGTTGCGCCGCTTGGCGTCCCGCAGCGCGGCCGCCGCGTCCGCAGCCGTGTCGGCCACCACGAACCCGCGGTGCGGTCAGCGCGGCGCGGCCGACGGCCAGCGTGTGCGCGACGTCGGCCGGACGCACGTCGGGATGCCCGAGCCAGGTGCTCGGCCAGCCGCGTGCCGGCCTCGGCGAGCGCCGCCTCGGTGTCGTGCGGACACCCGCAGCAGGTGCGCGGCCGTCGACGGGCGGCCGGCCGTCCCGCGCCGGCGCCTCCTCCAGGATCACGTGCGCGTTGGTGCCGCCGATGCCGAACTCGAGCTGACCGCCGGCCCGCCGCGGGCTCCCGTCACGGTCCCATTTGGACAGCGTGGCGTTGACGTAGAACGGGCTGGCCGCGAAGTCGATGGCCGGGTTCGGCGTCTCGTAGTTGAGGCTCGGCGGGATCAGGCCGTGCTCCATGGCCAGCACCGTCTTGATGAGACCGACGACGCCCGCACGCCTGGCTCAGGTGGCCGATGTTGGACTTCACCGAGCCGATGCCGCACCAGCCCCGGTCGGTCGGTGTCGCGGCCGTAGACACTGGTCAGCGCGGTGACCTCGATCGGGTCGCCCATCGAGGTCGCCGGTGCCGTGCGCCTCGACGTAGCTGATCGTGCGCGGGTCGACGCCGGCCACCGCGAGCGCCGCGGCGATCGCCGTCGCCTGGCCCTCGACGCTGGGCGCGGTGAAGCCGACCTTGCCGGCGCCGTCGTTGTTGATGGCGTTGCCGATCACCACCGCGTAGACGTGGTCGCCGTCGCGATCGGCGTCGGCGAGCCGCTTCAGCAGCACCGCCCCGCCGCCGCGAGCCCCACATGGTGCCGGTGGCCGCCGCGTCGAAGGGCCGCACGTGCCCGTCGGCCGACGCCACCCCGCCCTCGTGGTAGACGTAGCCGCGGTCCTGGGGGAACTCGATGCTGACGCCACCGGCCAGAGCCATGTCGCACTCGCCCGACCGCAGCGCCTCGGTGGCCATGTGGACGGTCGACCAGCGACGTGGAGCACGCGGTGAACACGGCGACGCTCGGCCCGCGCAGGTTCAGCTTGTAGGAGACCAGCGTCGTCACGTAGTCCGAGAGGTTGCCGACACCGATGGACATCGACGGCGTGGTGGCGAGCACGCTCGCGGTTGCGGTGCACGTGTTCCCACCGGTACCGCTCGGTGCCCCGGCCCGCGTAGACCCCGATGTCGCCCGCGTAGCGCGCCGGGTCGTAGCCGGCGTCGACCAGCGCGCCGTGGCACAACTCGAGGAACACCCGGTGCTGCGGGTCGGTGACGTCCGCCTCCCGGGCGTCATGCCGAACAGCCGGGCGTCGAACTGGTCGACGTCCTCCAACACGAACCCGGCGGCCACCAGGTTCTCGTCGTCCAGTTCGTCCTCGGTGGCACCGGCGGCGGCCATCCGCTCACGGCGCAACGGGGTCAGCGACTCGACGCCGGCCACCAGGTTCTCCCAGAACTGGGCGGTGTCCGCCGCGCCGGGCACCCTGGCCGCGATGCCGACGACGGCGATCGGCTCGGCGCCCTCGTCCTGTACTGAGTGGACGGTCACTGGTCTCCTCCATGATCACGGGTGGACGGGCGGCGGTGCGACCGGCTTCTCCTGGCCGCACCACGCCGGGCGGCGCGGTCGCGTACGGCCGAGTCGACCGCACCGGCGGTGCCGTCGAGATGCGCGGCGAGCGCGCGAACGGTGGGGTAGCGGAACAGCTCGACGAGCGCCGGTGCGCTCCCCAGCCGGCGCCGCAGCCCCTCCTGCACGGCGGGCAGCGCCATGGAGGTGCCGCCCACCTGGAAGAACTGGCTGACGGCCGAGACCGACGGCACGGCGAGCACCTCGCACCACACCTGGGCGATCGTCCGCTCGGTGTCGGTACGCGGGACGGGATCGTCCGCCACCGCGTCGGGGACCACCACCGGTGCCGGCGTGTCGTGGCCCGGTGTCGCCAGCCGTCGCTCGTCGGGCAGGGGGACCTCGCCGAGCACGGCCGCCGGATCGGTCACCACGTGGCGGAGCACGGCGAGGTAGGCGTCGGCGAACGACGCCATCCGCTCGGCGTCGAACAGGTCGGGGTTGTAGACGAGGTCGATGCCGATCCGACCGTCGCGCGTCAGCCCGTAGACCGTCAGATCGAACGGCGAGCCGGGCACCCCCACCGGGACCGGCTCGGCCCGCACGCCCGTGAGGTCCAGACGCGGCGCGGTGAAGTTGAACATGTTGAACATCACCTGGGCGATCGGGTTGCGGTCGGTGGCCCCGCCTGCGCCGAGCGCGTCGACGATCCGGTCCAGCGGTGCCTCCGGATGGGCGAGCGCGTCGAGCAACTCGTTCCGCACCACCGCCACCTGGTCGGCGAACGTGACGTCGTCGGCGACGGCGACCCGCAGCGGCACGACCTCCACGAAGAACCCGATCATGTCGAGGAAGTCGAGGTGCCGGCGGTCCACGGCCGGGGTGCCGACCACCAGTTCGTGGTGTCCGGTGACGCGCCGCAGCACGACGCTGAGCGCGGCGAGCAGCACGGCCGAACCGGTGGCGCCGAGGTCGGCGCCGAGCCGCTCGACCGCCGCCGTGGTGTCGTGGTCGAGATCGCGCCGGACCGAGGCACCGCGGAAGGTCTGCTCCGTCGGCCGCGGCCGGTCGGCCGGAAGGTCCACAGTGGTCGGTGCGTCGCGCAGGTGGTCCACCCACCAGGCCAGGTCCCGCTCGGCCCGCCGCCGCTGGCGGTCCTGGCGCCACGCCACGTAGTCGGCGAACGTGGCCCGCAGCGGGGCGAGTGCCGCGGTACCGCCACCGCGCGCCGCGGCGTAGGCCTCGGCGAGATCGCGGTAGAGCAGATCCTGGGACCAGCCGTCGAACACCGTGTGGTGCGCGGTGAACGCCAGCACGTGCTCGCGCTCGGCGAGCCGGTACAGCTCCACCCGCCACAGTGGACCCGTGGCGAGGTCGAACGGCACCCTGGCCGCGGCGGCCAACCGGTCGGCCAGCGCGTCGTCGCGGGACGCGGCCGGCAGATGGGTCACGTCGAAGACCGTGAGCCGCGCGTCGCCCGGCGGGTCGACCTCGGCGCGAGGCACGCCGTCGGTGTCGGGAATCCGCCAGCGCAGGACCTCCTGGCGGGCGGCGACCGCCCCGAGCGCCGAGCGGAGGGCGACCACGTCGATCTCGCCGTGCAACCGCTCGGCCATCGCGATGTTGTACGCCGTGGCGTCCGGCGCGTACCGGTCGAGGAACCAGAGCCGGCGCTGCGCCGGGGACAGCGCCGGCGCGGTGCCGTGCCACGTGTCCGCGCCGTCGATGGCCGGCGCGGCGGCCACCCTGGCGGCGATACCCGCGAGGGTGCGGCCGGCGAGCACGTCCTCGACCGCGACGTCCTTGCCCAGCTGGTCGCGCAGCGCGGCCACGAACCGCATGGCGGTGACCGAATGACCGCCGCAGCCGAAGAAGTCGGCGTCCGGCCCCCGGCTCGCCACCGAGCAGGTCCCGCCACAGCATGGCGAGTGCCCGCTGCTCGGGTCCCTCGGCGGGACGAACCGGGGCGGTGTCGACAGTGTCGTCGATGGCGCGGTCCCGCAGCGCGGCCAGGTCGACCTTGCCCGAGGTGGTGAGCGGCAACGAGTCCAGCACGTGGATGCGGGCGGGCACCATGGCGGCGGGCAGCCGGTCGGCGCAGTACCGGCGCAGCTCCGCCGGGTCCGGGCACGCCGGCGACGAACGCGACCAGTTCCGTACCCCGGCCGCTGTCGGTGGCATCGACCACACAGTGGCCGACCGAGTCGTGCGTGCCGAGCACCGTCTCGACCTCGCCGATCTCCACCCGCTGGCCGCGGATCTTCACCTGGCGGTCCGCGCGGCCGAGGAACATGAGCTGCCCGTCCGGCTGCCACATCACCAGGTCGCCCGTGCGGTACACCCGCTCGCCCGGCGCACCGCCGAACGGGTCGGGGATGAACCGGCTCGCGGTGAGCGCCGGGTCACCGAGATAACCCCGGGCCACCCCGGCGCCGCCGATCAGCAGCTCACCCGGGGTGCCGGGCGGCACCCGGCGCAGCTGGTCGTCGACCACGTAGGCGCGGTGGTTGACCTGGGGTCGCCCGATCGGCAGCGGACGGCTCCACCGACCGGTCGCCACGAACTCCGTGACGTGCACGCAGGTCTCCGTGGGGCCGTACAGGTTCATGAACGTCCGATGTGGATCCTGCGCCGGACCGGCCCAGCGCAACACCTCGTCCGGGTTCGGTGCCTCCGCCCCGGTGATCAGGACCCGCAGACTCGGCAGCCGATCCGGGGCCAGCAGCGGCAGCAACGCCACCGGAAGGGTCATCCTGGTCGGCTCGTGTGCCTCGGCGAAGCGCTGCAGCCGAACGGGATCAGCCCGGTCCTCATCGCTCGCCAGTGCCACCGCACCGCCGTTCGCCAGCGGCACGAACAGGTCGTCCACCGACACGTCGAACGACAGCGCGGCGAACGCCAGCGAGATGCCGTCGTCCCCCGCGGCGGAGGCGGGGCCGAACGTGGTCACGAGCGACACGACCGCCCGGTGCGGCATCACCACGCCCTTGGGCCGACCGGTGGAACCGGAGGTGTAGAGCACGTAGGCGGCGTTGTCCGGGCCGGCGGGGCACCGGAACTCCGGCACCGGGTCGTGCCCGTCGGTGTGAACGACCTGGCAACCCGCCACCGTGTCCCGAGTTTCCGTGACTACGAGCGAGATACCGGCGTCGGCCACCATGGTGCGCAGTCGCTCGGGAGGCAGACCCGGGTCCAGCGGAACGTAGGTGCCACCGGCCATCAGCACACCCAGCAACGCGACCACCAGGTCCGGGTCGCGACGATGGTGCACGCCCACGCGGGTCTCGGGACCGACACCGAGTGCGGCCAGGTGCGCGGCCAACGCCGTGGCCTTCGCGAGGAGTTCTCCGTAGGTGTACCGGCGGTCCCACTGACGGACGGCGAGGGCGTCCGGCCGGCGTCGGGCCTGGGCCAGGACGAGGTCCACCAGCGTGGCGTCGGGGACGGCCACGGTCGGGCCGGACTCCCACTCCACGGGCGGTGCGGAAACCACTGCGGTCATGGGGTCACCGCTCCCTTCGGGTCCCGGACGTGCAGGCGCAGCTCGGAGTAGTAGCGGCGGCCGGCGGCGTCGGGCACCCAGGTCTGTTCGGGTGTCGGCAGCAGCTCGGTGATCGTGACGGACACGTCCGGCCCGGACTCCCGGCTCGCCGTGCGCAGCATCGTGCAGAACCCGGAGATCGACACCGGGCTGGTGAGGTCGACATAGCAGGGCTTGACCTCGGTACCCACCTTCACGAACACCCGGTCCGGCAGCCCCAGCGCACGGCACAGCCGACGCGCCGCGAGATAGCGCTTCCCGTAGTCGTCCACATCGGACAGCCCGGTGCCGCCGATGGTGGTCCGCCAGGTCTCCCGCGCCACCACCAGCCGGTCGATGGTCACCCGAGGGGTGTGCTCGGCCGAGCCGACGAGCTTGTAGGCGTCGGCCGCGAAAGTGCCGAGGAACTCGCCGAACAACTCCACCAGCGGCCAGCCGCGGCCGGCGTCGTCGGTGGCGACCAGCACACCGTCCACGTCGGACACCGTCAGCGCGCTCACCGACAGCACGTTCTCCGGCTCCCACACGGGCGCGGGTGCGTGCCCGAGCCGCCGGTCGGCCGGCCCCACCAGCAGGTCGGCCAACCGGGCGGTCAGCATGGGGAATTCGATGGGATACAGGGGCACCGTGCGGTGACCGAGGTCGCGCTGAACCGCGGCCACCAGCGCGTCCCGGTCCGGGTGGAACTGGACGAAGAAGCCGGACGTACAGGTGAGCCAGGCGGCGTGCAGTTCGCCGAGGACGGCCGTGAAGTCACCCGTCCGCAGCGCGTCGAGGGATTCCGCGCAGAGGTTGAGGTCGGGGCTGTGCAGCCGGGCGCCGCTCCAGCCGGGACCGTCGGCCGGGAAGGTGTGCGCCGCCTTCTCCGCCAGGTCGGCCGCGCTCCACTGCACCCGACGGGTTCCCGGCGCCAGGTCGTCGAGGCCGAGCACCTCGGACCAGCGCCGCACGAACTCGGCCATCACCGCGTCCACCGGACGTTCGCCGACACCGTAGACGAGTCCGTTGGCCAGGAACCACAGCTCGCTCAACGGGACCCGCGCGGTGCCCAGCTCGTCGACCAGCTCCTGGTACAGCACGCGGAACGCGTCGGCGTAGGCCCGCGCGATGGCCACGGTCAGCCACCGTGCGGCCCGCAGCAGCAGGTCCAGGGGTTCGGCGAGCGCGGCCAGCACGGGTGCGCCGACCGTGAGGTCGAGGTCGCGTTCGGTGTCCTCGTAGGACAGTGCCCGGCCCGCGTAGGTCTCGCCGGCCCGCTGCCGGGGCTGCCGCGCGGTGACCGCCCTGAACTCCTCGTCGAGGCCCGCGACCGCCGCCCGGACGGCGTCGGCGTCACCGGCGGCCGCGGCGAGCGCGTCCCTGGCCGTCACGAGTCGCTGGAAGTCCGCGCGGACCCTCGGCTCCTGGTCGCCGATCCCGGCGATCCACGAGTCCAGAAAGGACTCCGCGGTCAGGTCGTAGGGCAGGTCCAGCCGCCACCGCAGCAGACCCTGTTCGGCCAACTGGTCGGCCAGCAGGTACGCGTCGCTCTCCTTGCGCAGCCCGGAACTCGGGTCGGCGACCGCGAGCCGCGCCACCTCGTGCGCCGGGCGACGCCCGTCGGCCAGCGACAGGATCGCCGCCTCCGCGCGGGACAGCCGCAGGGGCGCGTGCGCCGGCCGCAGCAGCACGCCGTCCCGCAGGTGGTGGTGCGGCTGCCGGGTCAGCGGGAATGAGGAGCGGATCTCGGGGTCGGTCGCGTACCCGTCGACGAACGCGGTGAGCGCCCACCATTCGAAGTGCACCACGCGACGGCGCACGAGCCCGGGTCCGGGTTCGCCGCGCACCGCCTCGGGTCCGTCGTCCACCCCGACCCAGCACACCGGCCCGAAGAAGCCGATGCTGTCGTTCTTCGCGCAGTACCGTGCCCAGTACCGGGCGACGATCTTCTCCCGCTCCCGGCGCTTGCTGGTGCTCCGGCCGTCCACACCGGACGCGACGAGTCGGTCGAGCGCGGTCATCGCTCCCGGGTTCTGCCAGGTGACGGCCTCCCGGAAGAGCGGATCGGCCGCCACGCCCACCAACTCGGCACCGACCGCCCGTGCGGCGTCGTCGAACGCCGCCCGGAAGGTGTCGTGGTCGGTCGAACCGTCGAGGTGCGCGTCGGCCACCGCCGCGCAGCCCGGGGCGCCGAGCAGGGCGAGGCCGTCGGCGGGAAACCCGGCGGTGCGCAGCATCCCGGCCGACCAGACCTGCCACTCGGTGCCGGGCAACGGAACGAGCCCGACGGCGCCGGCCGCGGGCTCCAGCTCGGCGGCCACCAGTCCGGCGACGGTCGCGAGTTGCTCCTGGAGGAAGAAGTGCCCGCCGTCGATCGTGTGCTGGCGGAAGCCCGCGCTCGTGTGATCCCGCCAGCCGGCCACCAGCTCGGGCCGGGTGACCTCGTCGCCGGTGGCCGCGATGCCGGTGATCGGCACGGGCAGCGGGTCCTCGGCGGTGTGGTGGTACTCGTGGTACCAGGTGAAGTCGCACCGCAGCGCCGGCAGCAGCAGCTCCATCAGCTCCGGGTTGGCCAGTACCTCGCCCGGCACCCCGCCGAGCGCGCCGATGACGTCGAGGAACTCCTCGTCCGGCTTGAGAACGATGTCGGCCAACGGGTCGACCAGGTGCGGCGCCCGCGAACCGCCGACCACACAGCGCTCGGGCAACGGCGCGCCCACTCGGCGCAGCTCCCGGATCACCTCGAACGCGAGCAGCCCGCCGAGGCTGTGGCCGTAGAACGCGAACGGGCGGTCGGCCGCGGCGCGCACGGCGTCGGCGATCGCCGCGATGTCGATCACCGGCGGCTCGGCCAACCGGCTCTCCCGGCCGGGCAGGGCGAGTACCCGAACGTCCACCGTGGTCGGCAGCGCGGCCGGCCAGCCGCGGAACGCACTCGGCCCACCACCCGCGGGCGGGAAGCAGAACAGCAGCGTCCGCGCGGACCCCCGCGGCGCGGGAGCGACGAAACAGGGCGGCTCAGCCATGGGTGTCACCCCGGGCCGCCGGATCGCTGACGTGCAGCCGCAACTCCGAGCAGTACCGGCGGCCGTCCGCGTCGGTCAGCCACGCCTGGTCCGGCGTCGGCAGCATCTCGGTCACCACGACCTCGGTGTCGTCGCCGCCCGTCCGGCGCGCGGACCGCATGAGCGTGCACAGGATCCGGGTGAACACCGGGCTCGTGAGGTCGACGAAACACGGCTTGATCTCCGTGGCCACCCGGACGAAGATCCGTTGCGGCAAACCGAGTTCGCGCGCCCACCGGCGCACCGCCAGGTAACGCTCCCGCTCACCGGACACGTCCGTGAGCGCGGTGTCGAGCACCGTGGTGCGCCAGGTCCGGCGGATCAGCACCAGACCGTCCACCGTGATCCGCGGCGTGTGCCCGTCGGTGCCGGCGAGCTTCCACGTGTCGAACGCGTGGGTGCCGACGAAGTCCGCGAACAGCTCCATGAGCGGCCAGGTGCGGCCGTCGATCGCCCGCGCGACGAGACCGCCGCCGCTGTCCGGAACCACCGTGAGCGCGGTGATGGGCACCAGCCGGTCCGGGTCGGCGCCCGGTGCCGGGGTGAACCCGAGCTGCACGTCGTTGGCGCCGTACATCCAGTCGGCGTTGCGCGCGCACTGCCTCGGCCAGTCCGGCGGCACCAGCGGATGCGCCCGGCTTTCCGGGACGTCGGCGGTCATCGCGTCGAGCAGACGGCCCTCGTCCGGGTGGCCGACGCGGAAGAAGTCGGTGTCCAGCGCGGGCATCCCGAGGTGCAGTTCACCGAGGACGACCGTGAAGTCCCCGCGTGCCAACGACTCCGCGTCCGGCGCGCACAGGTGCACGTCGGGGGAGTGGATCCGCGAGGTGGCCCAGCCCTGCCCGGTGGCGGCGAACTCCTGGTCCACCGCGGCGGAAAGCTCCGCGGCCGACAGGTCGAGCCGCTCGGTCCCCGGCTCGAGACTGTCCAATCCCAACAGCTTCGTCCAGCGCCGACCGAACTCGTCGACCACGGCATCGGCCAGCTTCTCCGTACCGAAGAACGAACCCAGCCCCAGGTACCACAACTGGGCGAACGGAACCTCGGACGTGCCCACCTCGGCCGCCAGCTCCCCGTACAGCCGGGTCAGCTCGACACGGTAGGTCTCGGCGAGCGTGCTGGTGAGCCACCGCGTGGAGCGCAGCAGCGGGTCGAGCGGCGCCAGCGCGGCCAACACCTCACCGCCGAAGGTGAACGTGGCGTCCCGCGCGGACTCCAGGTGGCACAGCGTGCGCCCGGCATAGGTCTGCCCGTCGCGGTGGTGCGTCTCCTGCCCGGTGAGTTCGGTGAACGTCGACTCCAGGGTGGCCATGGCGGCGGCCACCTCGTCCGGGTCGGCGGCGGCCGCCAGCGCGTCCCGCGCGCTCAGCAGCGGCGCCAGGATCGCCCGCGCCCGCTGCCGGGCCCGCTCGTCGCCGATGGCGTCGACCTGCTCGATCAGCCGCGACTCGGCCGTCAGGTTCATGGGCAGCACGAACTCCCACCGCACCACCTCCTGGTCCACGAACAGCCGCAGCATCGCGTCCACATCGGATTCCCGGCGAACACCGGAGTCCGGGGCGGCCACGCAGGCCGCCGCGACCTCACGGGCGGTGGCGCGACCGTCGCAACGGGACAGCAGGGCCGCGTCCGCCACGGACAGCTCCTGCGGCGGCCGGTTCGGCGCGAGCAGCGTGCGGCCGGTGACCGTCAGGTGCGGCTGCAGCGTCACCGTGAGCCACGGCCGCACGGCCTCATCCGCCGCGATCCGTTCGGCCACCGCGACCAGCGCCCACCACTCGAAGAACACCTTGCGCAGCCGGGTGATCGCCGGGCCGTGGCCGCCGGTCACCAGCGGCGCGTCGGCGTCCACCTCGACCCAGCACATCGGACCGAAGAACCCGATGGTGTCGTTCTTGCCGCTGTAGCGCTGCGCGTACTTGGCCACGACCTCCTCGCGGCGCCTGCGTCGTTCGTTGCGGGGCGCGTCCGGGCCGTCCCGCAGCACACCCGCCGGTCCGTTGAGCGCGCCCGGGTTCTGCCAGACGATGGCTTCCCGGAACCGCGGATCGGCCGACACGGCGTACACCGCCCGCCCGAGCGCGGCGGCCGCGCGGTCGAACGCCGCGGCGTACTCGGCCGCGTCGGCGCCGCCGTCGAGGTGGGCGTCGGCGACCTCGGCGCAGTCCGGCGCGGCGAAGCTCTCCAGCACGTCGACCGGGAACCCGGCCGAGCGCAGCAGACCGTCCCGCCACACCTGCCACCGGGTGCCGGGCAGGTCGGTCAAATGCGCGGCGCTCATCGGGAACCTTTCTCGTCGATCCAGTGGCGGGTGCGGTGGAAGGTCAGCGGGGGTCGTGGGGCACGGGCACCGGCTGCGACGGGTGGCTGTTCCACCACCACATGGGCGTTCGTGCCGCCGAGCCCGAACGAGCTGACCCCGGCGCGGCGCGGCGCGTGGCCCACCGGCCACTTCGCCAGCTCGCGGTTGACGTAGAACGGGCTCGCATCGAGGCCGAGTTCCGGGTTGGGGGAGTCGAAGTGCAGCAGCGGCGGGATGAGACCGTCGCGGACGGCGAGCGCCGCCTTGATCAGCCCGACCACACCGGCCGCCGCGTCCAGGTTGCCGATAGCGTTCTTCGCGGAGCCGAGCGCACAGAACCCCCGTGCCTCGCTGCGGAACGCGCGGGTCAGCGCGGCGACCTCGATCGCGTCGCCGACCGGGGTGCCGGTGCCGTGGGTCTCCACGAGCCCGATGGTCTCCGGCTCGATGTCCGCGCCTCCCAACGCTTCCACCACCACGTCGGTCTGCCCGCCGAGCCCGGGTGCGGTGAACCCCGGCCGTTCGGCGCCGTCGTTGTTGACCGCCCACCCGGCGAGCACGGCGGCCACCGGGTCACCATCGGCGATCGCGTCGTCGAGTCGCTTGAGGACGACCGCGCCGGCGCCGTTGCCGAACACCATTCCCGTGGCGGCCGCGTCGAACGCGCGGCACACGCCGTCGGCGGACAACTGTCCACGGCGCCGGTATCCGGCCTGACGGGTGGAGATGACCGCCGCGCCGCCCGCCACCGCGACGTCACAGCGGTAGTCGAGCAGGTCCTGTGCCGCCTGGCAGACGGCGACCAGCGACGACGAACACGCGGTCTGCACGGCGATCGTCGGCCCGGTGAGCCCGAGCTTGTAGGCGACCCGCGCCGGCAGGAAGTCCGGTGGGCTGCCGGGGATCGCGTCCTCCCACTCGTCGCGCGGCAGGTGGTCGAGCACGTGGAACAGGAAGTAGCGGTTGGCGGCCGCGCCCGCGTACACGCCGACAGTGGTTTCCTCGTCGGGCTCGTGTCCGGCATCGTGGAGTGCGGCCGCGGCGACCTCGAGGAACAGCCGCTGCTGCGGGTCGATCCGGGCGGCTTCGGTGTCGGAGTAGTCGAAGCGGGCCGCGTCGAAGTCCGCGAGCCCGTCGAGATGCCCGTAGGCCGGCACGTAGTCCGGGTCGGCGATGCTGGCTTCCTCCACTCCGGACGCGCGCAGCTCCGCCTCGGTGTAGCGGCGGACGGCGTCGACCCCGTCGAGTTGGTTGCGCCAGAACGTGGGCGCATCCTCCGCACCGGGCACCCGGCAGGCCAGGCCGACGATCGCGACGGCGGTCATGCTCGCCTCAACCGTGCCTGGCGGCGGCGCGCCGCCCGGTCGGCCGCCGCCTCCACCGTGTCGACCCGGGCACCGGACAGGTGCGCGGTCAACCCGGCGATCGTGGGATGGGCGAACAGCTCCGCGATCGGCAGCCGCCTGGACAGCTCGCGCTCCAACCGCTGCTGCACCAACGCCATCAGCAGGGAGTGCCCGCCGAGGTCGAAGAAGTTGTCGTGCTCGCCGACACCCGCTCGGCCCAGCGTCTCGCACCACGCCCGCGTGATCACGCCCGCCACCCCCGTGGCCGTCGGCGCCGGGTCGGTGGCCGGTGCGTCCGGCTCGGGCAGCGCGCGCTCGTCGAGCTTGCCGGTCACCGTGAGCGGCAACTCGGCGAGGGTGACGATCGCGCGCGGCACCATGAAGTGCGGCAACCGCTCGGCGAGAGCGGCCCGCAGTTCGGCCACCGCCACCTCGCCCACGGGCACCACGTACCCGACCAACTCGACCTCGTCGGCCGTGCGGCGGGCGACCACCGCGGCCTGCGCGACAGTGGGCAGGTCGGCGAGGACCGTCTCGATCTCGCCCAACTCCACGCGATATCCGCGCACCTTCACCTGCCGGTCGGCCCGGCCGAGGAACTCCAACAGTCCGTCGGCGCGGTACCTGGCCAGATCCCCGGTCCGGTAGGTCCGCTCGCCGTCCAGCACACCGAACTTCTGGTCGGCCGCCGCGGCCCTGCCGTGGTAGCCGAGCGCGACGTGGTCGCTGCGCACCAGGATCTCGCCGCTGTCGGCGGGCTCTCCGGCCTCGTCGACCAGATGGACGGAGATGCCGGGCAGCGGCCGGCCGATGGGGAGCACGCCGTCGTCGACCGGCGCGTCGTGCGGCAGGTGGTGCTGGGCGATGAAGCTGACCTCGGTGGCGCCGTAGCCGTTGACGAACACGCACCGCTCGCCGAACCGCTCCCGACAAAGCCGGACGTCGCGGGCCGTGACCTCCTCGCCGCCGAGCAGCACCACGCGGATGTCCGGGAGCCGCGCCCCCTCCGCGAGGCTCGCCACCAGGTAGCGGTAGACGGTCGGCGTGGAGTGGTAGATCGTCACCTGCCGCTCGGCCAGCGCGTCGGCCAGATGCGCCAGGCCGCGCTCGCGGATGTCGATCGGCACGGCGGCCGCGCCGGACAGCAGCGCGGAGAACGTGTCGGTGACCGCCATGTCGAACCCGAAGGACGTGAGCACACTCGTGCGGTCCGCGGCGGTGATGCCGAACGTGATGGCATGGTTGGTCGCACCGAAGACCACGTTGCCGTGGCTCTGCCGAACGCCCTTCGGGACACCGGTCGAGCCGGACGTGTAGAGCACGTAGGCGAGGTCGTCCGGTCCCACCGGGGCGACCAGGTCCGTGTCGTCGAACGGTTCCCCCCGGCCAAGCAACGGGTCGACGTCCAGCAGCGGGGCCCCCGTCAGCACGGCCGCGCTGTCACCATCGGTGAGCACGAGGTCCGCGCCCGAGTCGGCCAGCTGATAGGTCAGGCGAGCGACCGGAAAGGTGGGATCGAGCGGCACGTAGGCGCGGCCGGCGACCAGCGCGCCGAGCATCGCGCTGATCGTGGTCGACCCGTGCCGGCACAGCACACCCACCGGTCCCGTGCCGCCGGACCGCCGGATCTCCCGGGCGACGGCGACGGCGTTCGCGGCCAGGTCGCGATAGGTGAGCGGCCCGTCCTCCGCGATCACCGCGGCGTGGTCCGGGTTCGCCGCGACCCGCGCCGCGAACGCCGCGGTGACGGTCGTGGCCGTACGCGGGAGCTGGACAGCGGTCATGAGCAGAGAACCCCGGCCACGCCGGCCACATCGTCCACTTCGGACACCGCGGCGGGGTCCAGCGGCTGGTAGTCGCCGGCCGAGTACCAGCCGGAACCGTGCACCACGATGTCGGTGTCCGGCGCCACCAGGCCGCGGTCGATCGCGTTGAACACCCCGGTCATCGCCATGACCACCGACCACTCCCGGACGGTCCGGAAGTCGGCCGGCAGCGGCCGGTCGTGACCGGCGAGCCGCTCCCGGATCACCGGATACCGCTGCAGGCACTCGTGCAACGACACCACCACGCCGTCCCCGCCGAACCGCGCGATCAGGTCGTTCATGGCGGGCGAGGTGGCCGGTCGCCTGGTGTAGAAGGTCGGGTCGAGCACCTCGTCGCGGTCGTACGTGGTCGCCGGGAAGTGCGGGTCGGCCGTGGTCTGTTCGTACAGACCGGTCGCGGGGTCACGCTGGTAGGGCGGCAGGTGGTCGCGGTCGAAACTCCCGTGCCGCAGGGACAGCACCATGTCCGCGGTCGCCATGTGCTGCACCAGCAGGCTGGCCGGCCGGTTCGCCACGTCCACGTCGCCGAGAGCTTCCAGCACCGCCCGCCCCCGGTGGTAGCCGAGCAGCCCGAAGGCGCTGGACACCGCGTGCGCGTGCAGCCGGGGCCGGCCGGCGAGGTCGGGGTCGACCGACTGCTCGAAGAAGGCCCGCGCCGTGTCGGCCACGAGGTAGTTGGACAGCTCGAGGGAGAACCACAGGTTCAGGCCGTGGCGGCGCTTCAGCTCGGCGGCGTGCGCCGACACGAACTCCCTGGCGATGGCCTTCACGTCCTCCGACTGCGCGCCCGTGTAGAGCAGCAACGGGTTGAGCGCGCGCAGGTGTGGATCGGTGGACAGGCGGCTCGCGCGCAGCTTGTCGCGGCACGACCGCGGCGCGAGGATCGCGACCCGCAGCTGCTCCGGCGTGGCCAGGCCCGCGTCGATGGCGCGGAGCACCGCGTCGCGCAGAGCCGTGCCTTTGTTCGCCGAGGTCGGGGAGAAGATCATCACCGGTTCGCCGGTGCGCCGGATGAACTCGACCGCCCGGGCCACGATCAGCAGCGACGGGTAGGTCTTCGTGGTGTGGGTGGCCGGGTTGCCGGTCAGGTCCAGCATCGTGAGCCGGTGGTTCGCGTAGTCGCCCAGCGGGGTCCAGCGCGCGGTGGCGACGGAGTAGAAGTCGCGCACGGCGTCGGTGAGTTCGGGCAGCGCGAACCCGGGGGAGAACCTGGCGGGGTCGTCGGTCACGGGCGTCGGGTCCGCGACGCACTCGGCGATGGCGTGGGGGAGCAGGTCCTGGTGGTCGATCAAGAGGTTGCCGGTCACGCCGTCGTCGATGGTCGAGGTCGTGCCGGCATGGCGAACTGGTTCCGAGGTCATCGGTGTCCCTTCGTCTGCTCCGGAATGTGGGGTCGAGTGACCCAGCGGCTCTGCCGAGAAGCGCAGCGAGTTACTCCACTTGGCACAGTGGACATCGGCACTCGGGCTATTTGGTCGTCCGATTCGTAACTATTGACGGTTGTCGGACGAAAGGGGACCCGGCGATTGGCGACCTCGGAGAGAGCGCTGGAGACATAGCACAGGCTCTCGATCTCCGGGCCGTTTCTGTCGATCACTATCACATCTGTTGGAGAATCGGCGAGTGCGTCACACTGGGCGTTGGTCAGTGCGCCTGACCCGACCGCAACATGTAACGCCACGCTCATAATGCCGCGTCCGTACGACGGCAGCCCGGAACCACGGACACCCCTGATCTACCTCTCACATCATTGTGCGGTCGAATGCTCCCGCCCCCACGGGCAGGAGCATGTTTACACACTGTGTGGCGATCCGGAAGGATTTGTTACAGCAAATTCTTGGGTCTCTCTTGGGTATCGAAGGGAACCCTGAGCGGTGCGTAATCAACCGCTCACGCATCCTGACCTGGTTGAAGTGCGAACGATTTCCCAGGTGGACGGTCGGTGCCGTCGGCTCCCCAAAATATCCTTGATCAATTCGCGGGTGATACCCAGCGCGCCGCGTGAGGTGTTGATCTGTGGAATTTCCGTCCGCCGCGCCGACGGGATTCCGTTCCTGAAGATCGCGGAATGCCATTGTTTTCTCGTGTGCAAAACAATGTTTCGAAATCTTGTTCATCTTGCGATGTAAGATCTTCTCGTCGCTGAAACCTTTCGCGCACAGCGGTTTCCGCTACTCGGGGCGTGTCCGGCGGGAGTCGTCGGCCGCATCACTGCGCCGTATTCGCTGCCGCCTGTCGTGACGTCGAACGGAAATACGGGTCATTCGTTGTTGCCGCTCGATGGTGCTCAGCGTTCGACCGCCGGCCGAGGTACGAGTACGACTAAGATCAACGGCGGCCTCCGGCCCCCCGAGACTCGGCCTGGCCGCGACCACCGACAAAACGGCACGCGCGGAGCGTGCGGGCTAGGACGGCCAGCGGCGGAACTGGTACTCATCGAGCCGTTCGGTCAGTCGTTCCAGGGTGGACGGTTCGGCCGGCGGGAGCGTGGCCGCCGCGACCTTGTCCAACATCCGCCAGCAGACCCGCCGCTGCGGCCACGTCGTCTCGAGCAGCCACCGCCGCATCACGTACGTCCGCAGCAGCACCCGCACCGCCGGCTCCTCCAGCTCGGTGGTCACGGTGGTGGCCGCCTCGCGGGCGGTGGACGTGAACACCGGAAGCTCCTCGGTCAGCGCGTTGCGTGCGGCCCGCGCGTGCTGGTAGGCCTCCTTCGCCGAGCGGACCTCCGGCGGCGCGTGCAGCGCCGTGCAGACCAGCCCGATCACCTCCGGGCCCAGGTCATGCGAGGGCGCGGCCGCCGCGGCCGCCCAGATCGCCGAGATCGCCAGCGAGACCGCGCCGATCAACTCCCCGTCACCCCCGGGTGCGGCACGCAACTGGTCGACCCGCTCCAGTGCGCCCTCACGGTCGAGGTTCGGCTCCACGGAGGAAGGCAGATCGAGCAGCGCCACCAGCTCCGGGCGCGGGACGAACACCGGCTCGATGTCGTGGATCGCGGTCACCACGTAGTCGAGCAGCTCGTCGCGGTCCACCGGCTCGTCGACCAGCCCCCGGCGCAGCAACGGCAGGATCGGCCCGCCGCCGTCCGTCACGTCCTTCGGCCCGGTCGCCACGGGCTGCGACTGGTCCAGCGGGGTCCACCTGGGGTCCGGTGCCGAGAAGCTCATGCCCCGACGGTACCGCTGTGCGTCGCGGCGCTGCGGTACTCGGTGTAGGTATACGGATTGTCCAGAACCTTCGCCTCCGGGATGTCCGGGTTCATGCCCGTGCGCCACGCCTCCTCACCCATGGCGGCCCGCAGATGGTGCACCGTGGACTCGACACCGCGGCGCGCGGCCGCCAGGTCGATGCCCACCAGCCGGTGCTCGTGTTTCACCACCCGGCCGTCGACCAGGACCGTGTGCACGTCGCCGCGCTGCGCCTGGAACGCCACATGGCCATACGGGTTGAGCAGCGGGAACGACACGGGGGAGTGGTCGTTCTTGATCAGCACGACGTCCGCCTTCGCGCCGACCGCCAGCGTGCCGAGGTCCGACCGGTCCAGCGCGTACGCACCACCCCTGGTCGCCCACTCCACCACCTGCTCGGCGCGCAGCGAGCAGTGTGTGACCGTCCGGTTCTCGGCGTGCGCGGCCAGGTGCTCGCGCGAGCGGTCGGCGCCGAGCGTGGTCCGCATGGCCGAGAACAGGTCGCCGCTCCACCACACGCTCGTGTCCATGGACAGCGACACCGGGATGCCGTGCTCGCGCATCGCCCACGTGGGCGGGTAACCCTGCCCGGCGCTCTGCTCGCTCTCGGTCGACACGGACACCGAACCGCCGGTCGCCGCGATCCGCTGGTAGGAGTCGGCCGACAGGGACGCGGCGTGCACGTACACCGTCCGGTCGGTCATGAACCCGTTGTCGTACATGAGCCGGATGCCGTCGTCGCTGGTCGCGCCCCACACGCCGGCGTGGGTGGTGACCGCCACGTCCAGGTCGCGGGCCACCTCGAACGCCGGCCGCTCGGGGAAGGCCGGGTCGCCGGTCACGTCGAAGGCCAGTTGGAAGCCCAGCATGTCGTCACCGGTGATCCGCCTGGTCACGAAGTCGCGGAACTCCGGCGCGGCCGTCCACTCGGCCGGCGGCGCCTGGATGTTGCCGTAGGCCAGGACGTGGCGCCCGGGCACCGACCGCAGCGCGTCGACCGCGGCGTCGGCGTGGTCCACCGTCCGCAGCCCGTGCGACCAGTCGACGACCGTGGTCACGCCCGCGTCCAGTGCCTCGATGGCCGCGAGAACGTTGCCAGCGTGGATGTCCTCGGGCCGGAACAGCCGGCCGTGGTCGAGGTAGAACCACACGAAGTACTGCGTGAGCGTCCAGTCGGCGCCGTAGCCGCGCATGGCCGTCTGCCACATGTGCCGGTGGGTGTCGATCATGCCGGGCATGACGATGCCGTCGGTCGCGTCGACCACCAACGTGCCGTCGGGTGTGTCCAGGTCCCGGCCGATGGCCGCGATCCGGTCGCCCATCACGAGCACGTCCGTGCCGGTGAGCGCCGAGCGGGCGTCGTCCATGGGCAGCACGGTCCCGCCGCGCAGGAGCACGGCACTGTACTCGTTCATCGGAAGGACTCCTCCACCGAAGACGGACAAGTGTCCGCATAGCGGCGGACTGTGAGGGTTACTCTGATCCGCACCAGCAGTGAAGTCAATGCCCGCGACACACAGGAGCCGCCATGCCACGCGAGGGAGCCGGACCGGACTTCATCGAGGCGCTCGCTCGCGGGCTCGAGGTGATCGCCGCGTTCGAACCCAACCGGCCGGTCATGTCGCTCACCGAGGTCGCGGCGGCCACCGGGCTCGCGCGGCCGACCGCCCGCCGCATCCTGCTCACGCTCACCGAACTGGGCTACGTCCGCGCGGAGGGCGCCGGATTCGCGCTCACCCCCCGCGTGCTCGACCTCGGCGTCGCCTACGTCCGGTCCCAGGGTCTGTGGGAGATCGCCCGCCCGCACATGGCCGACCTGTCCGCGCGCACGAACGAGTCGTGCTCGGTCGCCCAGCTCGACGGGTCGGACATCGTGTACGTGGCCCGCGTGGCCGTCCCCAAGATCGTCGCGCTCGCCGTGCAGATCGGCACCCGGTTCCCGGCGCTGCAGACCTCACTCGGAAAGGTGCTGCTCGCCGCTCTCGACCCCGGCGAGGTCGACGCCGTGCTGGCCGAGCCGACGCGTTCGGGGCTGGAGCCGCGGTGGCGACCGGACAAGGTCGAGCGCGACCTGGAACTGCGCGAGGTTCGCGCCCGCGGCTGGGCGCTGACCGACGAGCAGCTCGCCCTCGGCATCCGCTCGGTCGCCGCGCCCCTGCGTGACGGCGCCGGCCGGGTGGTCGGCTCGCTGAACGTCAACACCCAGGCCGCCGAGACGTCGGTCGAGCGGTTGGTCGGCCACCACCTGCCGCTGCTGCTGAAGACCGCGGGCGACATCAGCGCCGACTTCGCCCGGCTGGCGACCGTGCCGCACGTGACCGTCGCCTCTTGACATCCCAGCTGGGCCTCTCGATGATCGGACAAGTGTCCGCTCCACGGACGACTACGCGGATGGAGGCGCATGGACGGCCCACTGGCCGGTGTTCTGGTCGCCGACTTCTCCCGGGTCCTCGCCGGGCCCTACGCCACCATGCTCCTGGCCGACCTCGGCGCCGAGGTGATCAAGGTCGAGGGACCGGCCGGCGACGACACCCGCACCTGGATGCCCCCGGTCCGCGACGGCGAGTCGACCTACTACCTGGGCATCAACCGGGGTAAACGGTCGATCGCGCTCGACCTGCGCGAGGAGGCCGACGCCACCGCCGCCCGCGAACTGGCCCGCCGCGCCGACGTCCTCATCGAGAACTTCAAACCGGGCGGCCTCGACCGGTTCGGGCTCGGCTACGACGACGTGCGCGCGGCCAACCCGGGCATCGTCTACGCCTCGATCACCGGCTTCGGCGACGGCGCCGGCCGGCACGTGCCCGGCTACGACCTCATGGTGCAGGCCATCTCCGGGCTCATGAGCCTCACGGGCGACCCCGACGGGCCGCCCTACCGCGCGGGCATCTCGGTGTTCGACGTGATGGCCGGCAACCACGTGGTGATCGGCATCCTGGCCGCGTTGCGCCATCGCGACGCGACCGGCGAGGGCCAGCGGGTCGACGTCAACCTGCTGTCCTCCGCGCTCACCGGACTGGTCAACCACAGTTCCGCCTACGCCGCCGGCGACGTGGTGCCCTACCGCATGGGCAACGCGCACCCGAGCGTCGTCCCGTACGAGCCGCTGCCGACCGCGGACAACGACCTCATCGTCGCGGCGGCGAACGACCGCCAGTTCCGGAAGCTGTGCGAAGTGCTCGGCATTCCTGAGGTGGCCGACGATCCGCGGTTCGTCCGCAACGCCGACCGCACGGCCAACCGCGAGGCCCTGCGTCCCCTGTTGATCGAGCGGCTCGCCACCCGCGGCGCGGTCGAGTGGTTCGACCTGCTCGTGACGGCCGGTGTCCCGTGTGGACCGATCAACACCATCGACGGGGGATTCGCCATGGCCGAGCGGTTCGGGCTGGAACCGATCGTCGAGGTCGGGGATGGCGACCGGGCGGTCCCGACCACCCGCCACCCCATCCGGTTCTCCGCGACCCCCGCCACCTACGCGCTGCCGCCACCTGGGCTCGACGAACACGGCGCCGAGATCCGGAAGTGGTTGGGGGACAAAGATGTCTGACCACCAGCCGGTGCTCGGCGTACTGGCGGTGGACTCCGTCAAGTGGCGGGGGGAAGCGGATGCCTGAGTACCCCACCGCGCTTGGTGCGTCCACGAAGGACTCCATCACGTTGCTGGGTCAGGATCTCGCCAGCGACGTGATGGGCCAGGTCGGGTTCGGGGAACTCGCGTTCTGGCTCGCCACCCAGCGCCGACCCACCCCAGGTGAGACGAGGGTGTTCGAGGCGGTCCTCGCCGCGCTGGCCGACCACGGGTTCACCCCGACCGCCATCGTCACGCGGCTGACCTACCTGTCAGCACCGGATTCCGTGCAGGGCGCGCTCGCCGCCGGGCTGCTCGGCGGCGGCTCCCGGTTCCTGGGCGTCACGGAGGACTGCGGCCGCTTCCTGCACGAGCGGCTCCGCGAGACGCAACTGCCGCAGGACGACGCCGGGTGGGACGACCTCGCGCGAGACGTCCTGACCGCGCGGGGAAACACGCGCGTCCCGGGACTGGGTCACCACGTGCACAAGGACGGCGACCCGCGCACCCCCAGGCTGTTCGAGATCGCGCGCGAGGAGAACCTGTTCGGCCCGCACCTGTCCCTGTTCGCGGCGATCGGCCGGGTGCACCCCGAGATCCTCGGGAAGACGTTGCCGCTCAACGGCGCCGGCGTGTGCGGGGCCGCGCTCGCCGACCTCGGACTGCCCCTGGAACTGTTGCGGGGCTTCGCGTTGCTGGCGCGGACCGCGGGTCTCATCGGCCAGCTCGCGGAGGAACTGCGCAACCCGATCGCCAACGACGTGTTCCTGTCCGTCGACTCCAACACCGTGTCCGTTCCCCCGACTCCCCACGGAGGTGGCGATGGCTGAGCTGGTCGCGGTGATCGCGTCCACCCACCACCCGTTCTACTACCGCGCCAGCACCGCGACCGGCGAGGACCGGCCGCCGTTCGCCGACGAGTGGGTACGCAAGGTCGAGGCGTTCCGCGAAACCCTCACCCGGGCGCGGCCCGACGTGCTGGTGATGGTCGGATCGGACCACTTCCACCAGCTGTGGCTGGACAACATGCCCCAGTTCCTGGTCGGCAAGGCACCCTTCTACGACGCCAACTGGTACAACGAGGAACGCGAGTTCGGCCTGCCGCGCATGGTCATGACCGGCCAGGAGGACCTGTCGGAGTACGTGCTGCGCGAGGGCCTCGACGCCGGCTTCGACCTGGCGTTCTCCAACGAGCTGCGCATCGACCACTCGATCACCTGTCCGATCATCACGCTGCGCCCACAGAACGACCTGCCCATCGTGCCCATCTACACCAACATCTTCGCGCCGCCGCTGCCCCAGCCGAAGCGGTTCGTCCAGTTGGGACGGACGATTCGCCAGCTGGTCGAGTCTTGGCCGTCGGACAAGCGGGTGGCGGTGATCGGCACCGGCCACCTGTCGTTGGAGCTGGGCGGACCACGCCAGTTCGGCTCCCACGGGCCTGACCCGGAGTTCGACCAGCGCGCCGTCGAGTGGATCTCCACGGGTGACCTCGACGAATGCTGCCGCGAGGTCACGCTCGACAGCCTGCACCTGCCGGGCAACGCCACCCACGGGTTCATGGACTTCATGCTCATGATGGGGGTGGCGGGGGAGGGCGCTAGAGCGGACCATGTGGACACCTACGACCTGTTCCACACCATGGAGGCCTACTTCACCTGGTATCCGGGAGGGCGGCCGTGAGCAAGTACCTGCTGAACAAGTTCCTGTTCACCGTGGATCGTGACCCCTCGCTCGTCGAGCGCTACCGCGAGGATCCACAGAGGACGGTCGAGTGGTGGGAAGCCACCGAGGCGAACCGGATCCTGGCCTGCCACACGGGCGAGTCCTCCACCTGGCTGCGGTTCGACGACACCGAACGGGCCGCACTGTCCACCCACGACTATTCGGCGCTGTTCGCGCTGGGTGCGCACCCGTTCCTCACCCTGACCCTGTTCATCGCCATGTTCGAACGTGACCACGAACCACTGGGTTTCCAGCTGGAGTACGCCCGGCGGCTGGCGCACCACTCGCTGCCCTACCCGGACATCGCGACATGACCTGGGCTCTCACCATCGAAACGCCCGGCACGCCACCGGTGCTGGTCGACCGCGCCCCACGGCCGCCGGGCGAGGCGGAGGTGCTGGTCGAGGTGACGGCCGCGCCGATCACCCCGCTCGACCTGCTGTGCGCGTCGGGAACGTCGTACTTCGGGGTGCCGGCCACCCCGTACGTGCCGGGCGTGCAGGGCGTCGGCACCTACGCCGGTCGACCTGTGTGGTTTCCCACCTCGGCGGGGATGCGCCCGGGCGACGGGAGTATGGCCGGGGCCGTGGTGGTCCCGGCGGCCGACCTGGTGCCGCTGCCCGAGGACGTGAACCCCGTGCTGGTCGCCGCGCTCGGCCTGTCGGCGGTGGCCGCGTACCAGGCGCTCATCTGGCGCGGCGGGCTGGCGAAGGGCGAGCAGGTGATCGTGTTGGGCGCGGGTGGGGTGGTCGGGCAGGCGGCCATCCAGCTGGCCAGGGCCCGCGGCGCGCGGCGGGTGGTGGCCGCCGCCCGCTCGGCCGCCGGACTCATGCGCGCGACCGACGCGGGCGCCGACGCGGTGGTCGCCCTCGACACGTCCGATGTGGACGAACTGACCGCCCGGTTCCTGTCCGCTGTGGACGGTCCGGCCGACCTGGTCCTCGACCCACTGTTCGGCGCCCCCGCTGCGGCCGCCGCGGCCGCGTTGCGCCCCGGCGGCCGGCTGGTCAACCTGGGCAGCGCGGCCGGCGAGACGATCCCGTTGACCTCGTCGCTGCTGCGCAGCAGGTCGCTGCGGATCCTGGGCTACACGAACAACGAACTGACGGCCGACCAACGCGCCGACGCGGTGGTGCTGATCGCCACGAGAGTGGCGGCCGGCGAACTCACGGTGGACCACGAGACGGTCAGCCCGGCGAACGCCCCGGTTGCGTGGGCCCGCCACACTGCCGGCACCGCTAACCTGCGCACGGTCGTGGTCGGGGGCTAGCGCCTACTTCTTCAGCTCCTGCGCGAGCATCACGATGATGCCGCTGGGACCGCGGACGTAGGACAGCTTGTAGATGTCCTCGTAGACCCCCACGCCACGAAGCGGGTGACAGCCGTGCTTCGCGGCGATCTCGAGAGCCTCGTCGATGTCGTCCACCGAGAAGGCGACGCGGTGCATGCCGATCTCGTTGGGAAGGGTGGGTTCCGTCTCGATCGCGGCGGGGTGGATGTACTCGAACAGTTCGAGGCGACCCTGACCGTCCGGCGTCTGGAGCATCGCGATCTTGGCGTGGTTGCCGTCGAGGCCGACGGCGGTGTCGGTCCACTCGCCACTGACCGTGTCACGGCCGAGGACGGTAAGGCCGAGATCGGTGAAGAAGGCGATCGTTGCTTCGAGGTCGCGAACGGCGATGGCGACGTTCTCGAGTTTGATGGACATGGGTCGCATGCTACGAGGTCCGCTGCGGCTCGTTGGCGTGGACGGCCTCGCGGATCTGGTCGATGTTCTCGCGCAGGGTGTCGGAGATCATCTCGTCGGTGCGGGGATCGGCGAGCATCTCCAGGATGACCCGGATCGCCGTGTCGGTGACCGTGCCGAGGATCTCGTCGTGGAACGGGAGCCTCTTGAACCGGCCGGCCGCCGGGTCCGCCTTGATCTTCTCGAGCACCAGCTCCCGCAGCTCGTTCTGGTTGTCGGCCAGCGCCTTCGAGATGTTCTGCGCGTACCGGCCGGTCTGCAGCACGGACACCACCTCGTCGAGTACGGCGACCGTGACCGGCTTCTTCAACACGTCGATGATCGCGACCAGGAAGCGGTTCACCAGGCGCTGGGTCACGGCGTCGCCGATGGTCCGGTCGACCGCGCGGCCGAGCCGGGCGATCAGCACGAACACCCGCAGCAGCCGGAACGCGCGCAGCGCCGGATGTGACACGGGGATCATGCCGAGGATCTCGAACCAGTTGCGGCCGAGGAACTTCCAGCCCCAGCCCGTGGTGCGCCAGCGCCAGAGGAACTCGACGAAGAACACCGCGCAGATGCCGACGTCGATCTTGAACAGCAGCAGCTCGGTCTCACGCGGCGGCTCGGCCAGCCACACCCAGAGGAGCAGGCCGACCGAGATGATCGCGAGCGCCACCATCATCCAGTCGATGGCACGCACCTGGTGGATGCGGCGTGGCACGTCCTGGCCGCGCATCTGTGCGTAGGTCACGCGGGGCACCTCCGGGAAAGATCGGTGCCCATCCTTCCGCACCGGGCGCCGGGCCGCTCGACCGCGCCGAAAACCGGATGACGGGCGGCCGGGAACGATCTACCCTCGCCGATGTGATGCAGCAACAGCTCTACGGCTGAGACGACCAGGTCCGAGGCGCCGCTCCGCGCGGGCGCCTCCTTTGTCGTCCCTTTGCTCATCACGTTCGAAGGACTCCACATGTCCCGCTCTTCTCTTTCGCTCGCCCCTGCCCGCTCGGCGCACGTCCGCGCCACCGGCGTCCACGTCGTCCGAGGTGGGACACCCGGTGCTGACCGGCGTCGACCTGGTGGCCGCCGCCGGTGACCGGGTCGCCGTGGTCGGTGAGAACGGCCGAGGCAAGACCACACTGCTGCAGGTCCTGGCCGGCACCCTGACGCCCGACCAGGGCTCGGTCCACCGTGCCGGTGGACTCGGTGTGGCCGACCAGCAACTCCCGCTCGACGGCACGGTCGGCGACCTGATCGACCTGGAACTGAGCACCGTGCGCGCGGTGTTGCGCCGGCTCGACGACGCCACCACGGCGCTGACGGCCGGGGCTCCCGGCGCGGACGATCTGTTCGCCTCCGCGTTGGCCGACGCAGAGACCCTCGACGCGTGGGATGCCGACCGGCGGGTGGAGATCTCGCTGGCCGCGCTGGGTGCCGTGACCGACCGGACCCGGCCGCTCGCCACACTGTCCGTGGGGCAACGCCATCGCGTGCGGCTCGCCTGCCTGCTCGGGGCGGAACACGCGGTGCTGCTGCTGGACGAGCCGACCAACCACCTGGACGCCGCCGGCCTGTCCCATCTCACCGACCGGCTGCTCGCGCACCCGGGCGTGGTGGTGCTGGTCAGCCACGACCGCGCACTGCTGGCGGACGTGGCGACGACGGTCGTGGACCTGGACCCGTCGAGCGACGGCCTCCCGCGCGTGTACGGCGGTGGCTACGCGGGTTACGTGTCGGGCCGCGCCGCGGAACGTGCCCGCTGGGAGTCAGCACACGCCGACCAGTTGGCCGAGCGCGCGAGGCTGGCCGACGACCTGTCGTCCGCGCAGAACCGCCTGCGTGACGGCTGGCGCCCGGACAAGGGGACGGGCAAACACACCCGCGCGACGCGTGCTCCGGCACTGGTGCGGGCGGTGCACCGGCGGCAGGAGGAACTGGAGGCCCACGTGGTGGCGGTGCCACGGCCACCGGTTCGGTTCACCCTGCCGTCGCTGCCTGGTCATGGCGCGGCGACACTGTTGCAGGCGTCGGAGGTGACCGTGTCCGGCCGGTTGCCTGGGCCGTGCGACGTCACGCTCTCGTCCGGCGATCGCCTGGTGGTCACCGGCCCGAACGGTGCGGGCAAGTCGACCTTGCTGGCGGTACTGGCCGGCGATCTCGCTCCATCCGCCGGCGCCGTCCGGCGGGCGCGCACGGTCCGGGTAGGCAGGCTGGGGCAGGAGTCCGACGTCCCGGCCCGCCGAACCGGCCGAGAGGTCTACGACGCGCGGGTGGCCCGCCTGGTGTCGGCGGGCGTTCTGTCCGCCGGCGAGGCCCCGGGTCTCGGGGAGCTGGGCGTCCTGGCGGGGCCGGACCTGCACCGCCCGGTGGGCGGCCTGTCGGTGGGCGCACAACGGCGGCTGGACCTGGCTCTGGTGCTGGCCGCACGCCCACACGTACTGCTCCTGGACGAGCCGACGAACCACCTGTCAGCCACTTTGGTCGACGAACTCACGGAGGCTCTGACCACCACCCCGGCAGCGGTGGTGGTAGCCACCCACGACCGCCAACTACTACGCGACACAGGTTCCTGGCCGCGCCTCACCCTGGAGGCGTGACCCCAAGATCACCCCAGCCGGCCGGTGGCCCCCTCGGCTCACCGGCCGGCCACGGTAGTGGTCATCATGCGCGACCGGAACGGTCATCATGCGGCGCGTCGGAGTGGCCGCGCACGCCGCCAACCTGTCTGCGACCATCTGCCGCATGACGGGGTCGGACGGGAAGATCAAGCAGCTCACCCTCGAACTGCAGGAGGTGCGAGCCGAGCAGGAAGTGCGTCTCGCCAGAACGCTCGTGGTCATCGCCACGGTCGCGCTCTTCCTCGTCGTCTCGATGAGCTGGTACACCGACCTGGAGGTCGACGAGGACACCGTGGCCAACGCCAGCGGGTGGGACGTCTTCTCCGCCATGGTCGGCTTCAGTTCGGAAGGCGCGTTCGTGTTCGGCGGGTACTTCAGCTGGATCGTGGTGCTGGCAGCACTCGGCGGCGCCGCGGCGGTACTGCGGCTGACCCAGCGGTGGCTCTGCGTCACCCTCTCCACGCTGCTCACGCTCCTCGCTCTCGGCCACCTGCTGGTCGCCGTCCAGGTCGAGGAGGACTTCGACGGTCAGCAGCTCGCCGCGAACTGGGCCGCGGTCGCGGTGATGTTCTTCGCCGCGACCGTCTGGGGACACCTGTCCCGACAGCTGCGCGAGCACTCGCCCGTCTGACTCAGGCGATGCCGGCCGCGATCAGCTGCTTCCAGATCTCGCCCTGATCCACCACCTCCACGCCCAGCTTCTCGGCCTTCGTGAGTTTGCTGGCGCCCACCTCGGCGCCCGTGATGAGCATGTCGGTGTTCGCCGAGACCGACGTGGCGGTGGTAGCGCCTGCTTTTTCGCACAGGCGCTGGAAAGTGGGGCGCGGGACCTTCTCACCCGAGCGGGGGTCGTTGATCGCGCCGGTGACCACCACCGTCTTTCCGGCCAACGGTGCGTCGGACGCCACGACCGGGGGCAGGTCCTCGTCGCGCACGTCCAGGGAGACACCCAGCGACCGAAGATCCGCCAGTTCCGGGCGCAGCCGGTTGAGGTGTTCGGCCAGGGACGCGGCCACCTTCGGGCCGATGTCCTCCACGGCGACGAGTCGCTCCTCGCCCGCGTCGGCCACCTCCTCCACGGAGGCGAACCCGGCACGGCACATCCGGACGGCCGTGCCCTCCGAGGCGTTCGGGATGGCGAACCCGATCAGCGCCCGGCGCAGGCCGACGCCACGGCTCGCGGCGATCGAGTCGATCATGCGGGACGCGGAGACCTCGCCGATGCGGTCGAACTCCAGCAACTGTTCCTTGGTCAGGCGGTAGAAGTCGGACGGGCGCTCGAGCATCCCCGCCTCGGCCAGCCGCTCGATCCACACGGGACCCACGGCCTCGATGTCGGCGGCCGCCCGCGACGCCCAGTGCACCAGCCGCCGCACGGTCTGGGCCGAGCAGGCGACGTTGGTGCAGAACAACTCCCGGCTGTTGCCCTGCTCGGTCAACCCCTGGCCGCACGAGGGACATTCGGAAGGCGGCACGATCTCGCGCTCCGCACCCGTGCGTTTGCTCGCGTCGAGCACGCCCGCCACGAACGGGATCACGTCGCCCGCGCGGCGCACCAGCACCGTGTCGCCGATCATGATGCCGCGCGCGCGGATCACCTCCTGGTTGGCGAGCGTGGCGCGCGTGACGTTGCCACCGCCCACGAACACCGACTCCAGGTGAGCGACCGGCGCGATCTTGCCGGTCTTGCCGACATCCCAGACCACGTCGGTGAGCAGCGTGGTCTTCTCCTCGGCCGCGAACTTGTACGCCATCGCGCCGCGCGGCGAACTCGACCGGGTTCCGGCGGCGGCGTAGGCGTCGCGGTTGGCCAGCCGCAGCACGGCGCCGTCGAGGTCGTAGTCGAGTTCGTTGCGCTGCCGCTCGATCCCGTCGATCACCTCCTGCGCCGCCTCCGCGGAGTCGCAGTGGCGCATGTCGGCCGCCGCGAACCCGAGCGCTTTGAGCGCGGCCTCCAGGTCGGTGGTGGGAGTGTCGGCATAGAGGTCGAACGCGAAGAACTGCAGCCGCCGACCGGCGACCGTGGCCGGGTCCTTGGCCCGCAGGGTGCCGGCCGCGCCACCGCGCGGGTTGATCAGCGGCCGGTCCGGGTGCGCCTCGTTGTAGGCGGTGAACGTGGACCGCAGCATCAGCGCCTCGCCACGCACCTCGACCCGGCCGGGCGCGTCGACCCGCTCCGGGATGCCGTCGCCGAGGGCCCGCACCAGGAGGGTCACGTCGTCGCCCGTGGTGCCGTCGCCCCGGGTGATCGCCCGCGCCAGCCGACCGTCCTCATAGACCAGTGCCAGCGACAGCCCGTCGAGCTTGGGCATGACGACCACCGGCTGGCCGGGGAAGCGCGCGAAGAACGCCGCGACCTGCTCGGGCTTGTTGGCCTTCTCCAGCGACAGCATGGGCCGCGAGTGGCGGATCGGCGCGTGCAGCACGGCCGGCGCGCCCACCTGGTCGAGGGGGTTCGGATCCGGAGCCAACTCCGGGTTCGCCTCGATCAGCGCCCGCAGCTCGTCCTCGATCGCGTCGTACTCGGCGTCGGCCACCGAGGGCGAGCCCCGGTAGTAGGCGTCGCGCAGCGCCACGATCTGGTCGGCGAGTTCCTGGATTCGTTCGCGAGCGTTCACGTGCGGGAGATTACCGGCGAGCACCGACAAATTCAGGATGCCGCGAGGTACAGCAGCGGCGGTCCGGCCGCGGCCAGCAGGATGAACGTCGCGTGCAGCAGCTTGTGCTCGACCAGCAGCGCCACGAACTCGCGCAGGAACGCGTTCGGCACGTAGTAGCGGGCGGTGCGGGCGCCACGGACCAGAGCGGGGACGCGCAGGCGCCGGGTCAGTAGCGCGGCGCGCAGCACGTGGTAGTTGCTGGTCACGACCAGCAGCCGCTCCTCGTCGCGCCCGGGCAGCAGCTGCCTGCTGAACTGCAGGTTCTCGCGGGTGTTCGTGGAGCGGTCCTCCTCGACCAGCGCCTCGTCGGGGATGTCGTGGTTCGCCCGCAGGTAGGCGGCCATGGCGTGGGCCTCGGACACGGGTTCGTCCGCGCCCTGACCGCCGGAGGCCACGAGCAGCGGTTCGAAGCCGGCCGCCCGTTCCACCTGGTACAGCTCGGCCGCCTTGTTCAGGCGGCTGGCCAGCAGGGGAGTGACGCGGCCCTGGGGGACGCCGGCGCCGAGCACGATGATGCCCGTGTGGCCCACACCCGCCCGGACCCGGCTGTAGACGAACGCGTAGAGCAGCACCACCAGGAAGACGAACCCGACATAACCGGCGACCGCCAGCAGCGACAACGCCGGGACGAACACCGCCGGCCGTTGCTCCCGGTAGGCGACCACCGTCAGCGCGGCGACCGCCACCACGACCACCACGATGCCGATCCCGGAGAGCAGCGACAGCATGTTCGCCGGACGCAGGCGTTCGCGACGCAGCAGGATCACGCCGTCGGCGATCAGGAACACGGCCACCACGAACACCAGCAGCGGCGGGCCGAGGAACAGGATCGCGCCGGCCACCACCGCTCCGGCGTTTCCCGTGCGGCCGAGCTGCCCGAGGGCCCACAGGATCAGGATGCCCAGTCCGGCGAACAGCCAGACGCCGTTGCTCAGCCGGCGGGGCTCCCCACGGAACCGGAGCACGAAGACCCCGAGCAGGAGGAGAGCGATCACCAACGACACGTCCATGCGACAGAAAGTAACGGTTCGACTCCGGCAACGCCGCCCGAGTGGGTGGTTAGCCACCCCCGGCGGCGGGTACCCATGCCTGGTGACGACCGACCTGACGCCGATCTACACGAGCCTCGTGGCCGAATTGGGCATCGACGCCCTGGACTCCTCCACGACGCCCCCACTTCCGGACGACGAGCCGGACAACTGACCGTCCCAGACGGACAGTCCTAAGCCGACAGGGCGGCCTCCTCGCTCGACTCCTCCGCCACGATCTCCAGGAACTCCGGCCAGGTGAACACCCGGTCGGCGAAGTGGGTCTGCGTCGGCGAGTGACACCACAGGACCGGTCGCGGATGGCCGGCGGCCACCAGCGTGTCGATGATGTGCGGGGAGTCGTCCACGAACACGTCGGTCGGGCGGCAGGTCTTGTCCTCGGTGATGGTCAGCGAGTCGACCGGGAAGTCCCACCAGCGCAGCCACTCGGCCGTGCGGTGCCAGGCCAGGGACACCGGCACTCCCGACACCGCCCGCGCCGAGATGTAGTGGATGCGGTGGCCGGCCGAGGCGAGCGACTGGACGGCCGCCAGGGCGCCGGCCAGCGGCGCGCCCTCCGTGTAGACGACGCCGTCGTGGACGCCGCGCCCGCACAGTGCGAAGAACTCCTCGCTCGTCAGGCCCCACTGGTGCTTGTACCAGTCCCACGACTCAGCCTTGCCGGAGCAGTCTCGCCCGAGCGTCTCGGTGGCGTAACCGGCGACGACCTCGACGAACGGGTACAGCACCCCGTCGATGTCGACGCCGATGTCGAGTGAACGGGTCATGAGGGCCATGGTCGACGACCACCCGCAACACGGGTGCAAGCCCGTCCGCGCGTTGCGGTCCGGTTGCGCGCCATGGGCTTTCGTCGAAGCGTGACGAACCACGAGGACGCCGCCGAAGCCGTAGCGGTCGTGGGCATCGGCTGCCGGCTCCCCGGCGGGATCAACGCCCCCGGCGAGTTCTGGCGCTTCCTCATGGATGGCGGCGAGGCGACCGGCGACATCCCGGCCGAGCGTTGGGAGGCCTACGGGCCCCTGCGGTCGGTGACCCGCCGCGGCTCCTTCCTGGCCGACGCCGCCGCCTTCGACGCCCAGTTCTTCGGGGTGTCGCCCCGCGAGGCCGAACTGATCGACCCGCAGCAGCGCCTGACGCTCGAGACGAGCTGGGAGGCCCTCGAGGACGCCGGCATCCCGCCGCACACCCTGGCCGGCACCGACGCGGGCGTGTTCATGGGCACCGGCTCCGACGACTACGGCCGCCAGATGCTCGAGGACCTGCCGGGTATCGAGGCGTGGACGGGCATCGGCGCGTCGCTGTGCGCGGTGGCCAACCGCGTCTCCTACTTCCTGGACCTGCGCGGCCCGAGCATGGCCGTGGACACCGCCTGCTCCTCGTCGCTGGTCGCCATCCACCTGGCCTGCCAGAGCCTGCGTGCGGGGGAGAGCACGGTGGCCCTGGCCGGCGGGGTCCACCTGATCGCCGCGCCCGGCCTGTCGATGGTGCTCGACGCCGCGGGCGCGACCTCGCCGGACGGTCGGTCGAAGTCGTTCGACGCGTCGGCCGACGGTTACGGCCGCGGCGAGGGCGTGGGTGTGCTGGTGCTCAAGCGGCTGGCCGACGCCCAGCGCGACGGCGACCACATCCGTGCGGTGATCCGGGGGAGCGCGGTCAACCAGGACGGCCGCACCAACGGGATCATGGCGCCGAGCGGCGAGGCGCAGGAGTACGTGGTGCGTCATGCGCTGCGGCAGGCACACGTCGACCCGCTCACCGTCGGCTACGTCGAGGCCCACGGCACCGGTACCCGGGTCGGCGACCCGATCGAGGTGGGCGCGCTGGCCCGGGTGTTCGGCGCCGGCCGGCCAGCCGACGCGCCGTGTCTCATCGGCTCGGTGAAGGCCAACATCGGGCACCTGGAGGCGGGTGCCGGTGTCGCCGGCGTGATCAAGGCGGTGCTGGCGCTCGAACACGCCACCATCCCGCCGACCGTCAACCTGACCGAGTTGAACCCCGACATCCCGTGGGCGGAGTCCGGCCTGCATGTGACGACCGAGCCGACCCCGTGGCCGCAGGATCACCAGGTGCGTCGCGCCGGCGTCTCGGGCTTCGGCTACGGCGGCACGGTCGGCCACGTGCTGCTCGAGCAAGCGCCGCCGAGCACCCAGAAGCCAACCGAAGCCGCCGTCGGCCCCCGGGTGTTCGCGCTGTCCGCGTCCTCCGAGGAGGGCGTGCGTGCCGAGGCCGCCGCCCTGGCGAGGTGGCTGACCGCCGGTACCTCGCTCGACGACCTCGCCCACACCCTGCTCACCCACCGCACCCACCTGTCCAACCGGGCCACGGTGGTCGCGCACGATCGCGCGTCCCTCACGGCCGCGCTGGAGACCGTCGCCGCCGGCGAGTCGAGGCCCGAGATCGCCACCGGTCGTCCCCTCGACGACCTCGGCCCCGGACCCGTGTGGGTGTTCTCCGGCCACGGCTCGCAGTGGGAGGGCATGGGCCGCGACCTGCTCGCCGACGAGCCTGCGTTCCGGGCGGCGATCGACGAGATCGCCCCGGTCTTCGTGGCCGAGATCGGCTTCTCGCCCCGCGCGATCCTCGAACACGGCCCGCTGGTGGACGTCGACGTCATTCAGCCGATGATCTTCGCGGTCCAGGTCGGGTTGACGGCCGTGCTGCGGTCCAGGGGTCTGGCGCCCGCCGCGGTCATCGGCCACTCGGTCGGCGAGATCGCGGCCGCGGTGGCCGCCGGGATCTTCGACGCAGTCACCGGCGCCCGGCTCGTCTGCCGCCGCTCGGCGCTGCTGCGCAAGGCGGCCGGCGGCGGCGCCATGGCCATGGCCGACCTCTCGTTCGACGCCGCGCAGGCACGCCTGGCCGGTCAGGACGACGTGGTCGCCGCCATCGCCGCGTCGCCCCTGTCGACCGTGATCTCCGGGACCCCGGACGGGGTGACCGCCGTCAGCGAGCAGTGGACCGCCGCCGGAGTCATGGTCCGCGCCGTCCCGTCGAACGTGGCGTTCCACAGCCCGCAGATGGACCCCCTGCTCGACGACCTGATCGCGGCACTCGCCGACCTGCCACCCGCCGCGCCCACGGTCCCCGTGTACTCGACCGCCCTGCACGACCCGCGCTCCACCGCACCCCGCGACGGCCACTACTGGGCCGCCAACCTGCGTGACGCCGTCCGCCTCGACGCCGCGGTCACTGCCGCCTTCGAGGACGGCTACCGGGTCTTCGTCGAGGTGGCCCCACATCCCGTGGTGGCGTACTCGATCTCCGAGACGCTGGCGGACGAGGGCGTCTTCGTCACCGGCACGCTGCGGCGCGAACGCCCGGAACTACCGACCCTGCTGGCCAACCTCGGCGCCCTGCACTGCCACGGCGTCGAGATCGGCGGCACACCCGGCCGCCGGACCGCCCTGCCCCGCCGCGCGTGGCAGCACGGGCGGTACTGGCGCACACCGTCCCGCCGCACCCAGACGGGCGCGCACGACGTCGACTCCCACACCCTGCTCGGCGCCCCCGTGACCGTCGCGGGTACGTCCTCGGAGCTGTGGCTCACCCACCTCGACCGGCGCACCCTCCCGTACCCCGGCGCCCACCCCATCCACGGCGTCGAGGTCGTCCCGGCGGCCGTGCTGCTGAACACCTTCCTCGTGGCCGGCCGCACCCGGACCCTCGCCGACGTCCACCTGAGGATCCCGGTGGCGGTGACCGGCGACCACGACATCCAGGTGGTCCGCACGGACACCACCGTCCGCCTCGCGTCCCGCCAGCACGACAGTTGGATCACGCACTCCACCGCCACGCTCGACGCGACCACCCCGACTCCCTTCGACCCGCCGGCCGACCTTCCCGCGCTCCCCACCAGCGCCGTCACCGACCGGCTGCGGTCGGTCGGCGTGGCCGACGTCGGGTTCCCCTGGGAGATCGTCACCCTGGCCGGGACCGGCGGCGCCCTGACTGCTGCGGTCCGTGCCGGCGACCGGGCCGCGCTGCTCGACGCCGTGCTCTCCGTCGCCCCGCTGGCCTTCCCCGACGACCAGACCCTCCGCATGCCCACGGCCATCGCGGCACTCGACCTGACCGCGACGCTCCCCGCCGAGGTCACCGTGCACGTCCGGCTCACGAGCCCGGACACCACCGACGTGTTGATCACCCACGACGACGCCACCCTCGGCACCCTCACGGGCCTGCGCTTCGGCACCCTGGAAGGCGACGTCAGCCCCCAACAACTCGTCCAC
Organism: uncultured Actinomycetota bacterium; assembly: GCA_963825445.1. GTDB lineage: Bacteria > Actinomycetota > Actinomycetes > Mycobacteriales > Pseudonocardiaceae > Actinophytocola. Next base: position 128,408 of record CAWGTM010000007.1, on the reverse strand, counting down.
ACCCTCGACTGGCTCCCCGCCGACCTCACCCCCGACCCGCGGGCCCGCCCGCGCACGGTCGCCCTCGTCGGCACCGGCCTCCTGGTCGACACCCTCACCGCAGCGCTCCCGGGACTCCGTTGCCTGCGGGCCACCGAACCGGCCGAACTGACCGACCTGATCGATGACCTCGGCCCCGGCGACGCCGTCCTCGTCCTGCCGGCCGAGGATCCCGTCGCGTCGGCCTGGCGCCTGGCCAGCACGGCCCAACTCCTGGTCGAGCGCTGCGGCGGGCTGCCACCCCGACTGTGGGCCGTCACCAGCGGCGCCTGGGCGAGCGGTGACCCGGCCCAAAGCGCGATGTGGGGCCTGACCAGGGTGATCGCCGGCGAACATCCGGAACTCGCCGCGCGGTTCGTCGACCTCGACGCCGATCCCGGCACCCTCGTGCCCCTGCTGAAGTCCCTGCCGCGGCCTGAGGGGTACCGGCTTCGCGGCGACGGGGTGACCGCCGCCCGGCTCGTCCCTCTGACCGGCGAACCCACGGCGGAAGCGCTGCACTGCCACCCGGGCGGCACCTACCTGATCACCGGCGGCCTCGGCGCACTCGGCATCGAAGTGGCCACCTGGCTGGCGTCCCGCGGCGCACGGCGGCTGGTGCTCACCGGCCGCACGCCGCTGCCACCGCGATCCACCTGGGACCAGGTGACCGACGCACGCGTCGACGCCGTCCGATCGCTCGAAGCGCTCGGCGTCACCGTGCGGGTGCTGGCGTTCGACATCGCCGACCGCGACGCGGCCGCCGCCGCGCTCACCTCCGACGCACTCGGGCTCCCGCCCATCCGGGGCATCGTGCACGCGGCCGGCGTGCTCGACGACCGCATGCTCGGCGACCTCGACGAGGAATCGTTGCGAACGGTCCTGCGCCCGAAGGTCGACGGCGCCCTCGTGCTCGACGACCTGTTCCCGCCGGGCAGCCTCGACTTCCTCGCACTGTTCTCCTCCGTCGGGTTCCAGCTCGGCCTCACCGGCCAGGCCAGTTACGCGGCGGCCAACGCCTGCCTCGACGCGCTCGCCCGGCGCCGCCGCCGTGCTGGAGATCGGGGCACCACGAGCTTCGCCTGGACCTCCTGGCGTGGCACGGGCATGGGGGCCAGCGACTTCGTCGACCGCGAGCTGGCCGACCTCGGCGTCGGCACCGTCTCGCCGGCCGACGCCTTCCGGGCGTGGGAGCTGGCCTCCCGCCACGACACCGACTACGTGGCCGTGGTCCCGGTGGTCGGCGCCGCCGGCCTGCCGATCCTCAGCGAGCTGGCCGCGCCCGTCGAGGCCGAGGACGCACCCGAGGACCTCACGGACGGACTCGGCCCGACCGAGCTGCGGGCCGTGCTGCTCGGCGAGATCGGCAAACAGCTCGAGGCGGAACTGCGGATCAACGCCGCGAAGCTGGACATCCACCGGCCGCTCACCGAACTTGGCCTGGACTCGATCATGACCCAGATCATCCGGCGCGGCCTGGAGAAACGCCTGCGGCTGAGCCTGCCGGCCACGCTCATCTGGAACCACCCGACCGCCGCCGCCGTCGCCGACTACCTCGCCACGCGGCTCACCGCCGCCTGATCACTCGCGGAAGAAAGAGGGGCCATGCGCTACGAGGACATCTACATCGCCGGGACGGGGGCGGCGCACCCCGGGGCCGTCGCGGTCGACGAGGCCATCGCGGACGGCCGCTACACCCGCGACGCCCAACGGCACACGGGCCAGCAGCGCGTGACCATCGCGGACACGGAGTCCGCGCCCGAACTGGCCGTGCGCGCCGGGCGTCAGGCGCTGGCCAACTCCGGTCTGCCGGCCGACCGGTTCAGCCTGCTGCTCCACGGAGTCGCCACCCACAACGGGCTGGCCGGCTGGAACGCCGCCTCCTACCTGCAGCACCAGGTCCTCGACGGCTACGGGATCGCCTTCGAGATCCACCAGCTGTCCAACTCCGGCGTCGGCGCGCTGGAACTGGCCTGCTCCTACCTGGCGGCCGGCCCCGCGAGGTCGGCCGCCCTGATCACGGCGGCCGACCGGTTCGGGCCGGCCGCCTGGGACAGGTTCCGCTCGGCGCCGCCGATCTTCGTCTTCGCCGACGGGGCGGGTGCGTTGGCGCTGGCGAAAGGGACCGGGTTCGCGCGCGTGCTGTCGGTGGTGTCGGTGGCCGACTCCGAACTGGAGGGGATGCAGCGCGGCGCGCTGCCCTTCACCGAGAACCCCCAGGACGGCTATCCCATCAGCTTCTTCGACCGCATCCTCGAGTTCTCCGAGTCGTGCGGCCTGAGCATCGAGGACCTGATCAAGCGGATGTCCGAACTGATGCGCGAGGCCGGGGCCCTCGCCTATGCCGAGGCCGGCTTCGCGGCGGCGGACGTCGACCTGGTGGTCACGCCCGCGCTCGGCCGGGAGGCGCTCCACGAACAGTGCCTCGACCCGCTCGGCATCGACATCGACCGCAGCACCTGGAACTACGCCAGGCAGGTCGGGCACGCCGGCTGCACCGACCAACTCGCCGCGCTCAACAACCTCGTGGAGACGAAGCGGCTCAAGCCCGGCGACCGCGTCCTCATCGCCGGCCTCGGCGGCGGCTACAACTGCACGGTCGCCGCACTGGAGATCGTCGACCAGCCCGGCCCGGCATGAGCAGCCCGTTCCTGTCACCGGGGGAGTACGTCGACAGCGACCACCCGGCCATCCGGGAACTCGCGGCCACGGCGGCGGGGTCCCCGGCCGAGCGGGCCCGCAACCTGTACTACGAGGTGCGGGACGCCATCGCCTACAGCACCCTGCCGGCCGACCGGGCGGGTTCCATGGGGGACTACCTCCGCGACCCCGAGACCTACCGCGCGAGCAGCGTGCTCGCCGCCGGGTCGGGTTACTGCGTGAGCAAGGCGGCGCTGTACACCGGGCTGTGCCGGGCGGCCGGCATCCCCGCGAAGGTCGCCTTCGCCGACGTCCGCAACCACCACATCACCGGGTGGCGCCTACGCAGGGCGCTCGGCACGAACCTGTTCGCCTGGCACGGCTACAGCGAGATCCAGCTCGACGGTCGGTGGATCACCGTGACCCTCATGTTCAACACGTCGCTGTGCGAACGGCTGAACCTCGCCCCCGTGGAGTTCGACGGCGAGTCCGACGCGCTGCTACAACCGTTCGACCAACGCGGCCGCCGGTTCTTCACCTACGGCACCCGGCACGGCAGCTTCCCCGACGTCCCGGTCGACTTCCTCACCCGGGAGATGCCACGCCTGTACCCGGGACTGGACGACTACCGCTCCCGCGCCGAGGACGTCCAACGAGCCGCCTGTTGATCTTTTGTCGCCCGCCGGTATCTGCCGTCCGCCTCGCTACTCCTGTTACAAGTCGCGGCGGAGGGTTAGACAGTGCAGAGTTGGGGCATCCCAACCGCGTTGTTCGGGTGGCGGATCGAGGGCAGGTGCTGGATGACGGAGTACGCGCGGGCGCGGTGGGCGCCGGGGCAGGTCGTGACGCTCGTAGTGGCGGGGCTGTTCGTGTCCGCCGCCGCGCTTGAGGGCACCGGTGCGGTGGACATCCTCGTCCACCTTGCCTTCGGACTCGCGGGCGTCGTGCTGTGCCGCACTCCGCGCACGGCTCAGGCGTTCCTCATCGGCGGCGGCGTCACCTACGTCCTGCTGTGGCAGTTCGGCACCCTGCTGGAGCCGGCCTTCGTGCCGCTGCACACCACGAACGCGGTCGTCCACCTGGCGTTGTTCGCCAGCATGATCGGCCTGGCGGTCCTCGGGGGCGAGGTCAAGGAGGAAGACCGCGCCGACGAGTCGGCCGCGGCCTACCGCCTGGACGGCGCACCCCAGGCCCGCCCCCGCACGACCCGCAGCCGCCCTCCGGGCCGCGCCGACCGCCCCGCCCCGCGGCGAGGCCCGGTCTCCGGCCCGGTACGCGCCCTGGCGTACTGACCTCGGAGGACTCGCAGCCGGCCGACCGGCCGACCGCGAGCCACCGACCTCAGAGGACTTCGCGCAACCGGGTGTGGAAGGCGACCGCGTCCTCGGTGAAGCCGATGTGACCGCCCGGGAAGGTGGTCGGTTCGAGGCCCAGCGCCGTGGCGAGGGCCGTGGACGTGCGTTCGCACAGTTCGCCGCCCGAGTCCTCGCCCACGCCGATCAGGACTCGGGTCGGAGTCGCGCGCAGGACGGCGAAGTCGGGGTGCCAGCGCACGCTCGGCCGCAGTTCGTGGGCGAACCAGAACCTCTCGTCCGCCACCACGCGTGGGTCGCGGTCGCCGCCGAACATCGCCTCCAGCATGCCGTCCGGGACGGTCATGTCGGCCAGCGCGAAGAACTTCGCCCACGCGCCCAGCACGTCGCCCGCGATGTACGTGGCGATCATGTCGTCGGTGCGCGCGGCGAGGTCCTCCCGGTCCTCCAGCAGGTCGTTGAGCGGCGGCTCGTGGGCGATGACCGTCGCCACCAGCTCGGGATGCGCCTCGACCAGGGCCAACGCGGTCACCGCACCCCCGCTCGACCCGAGGACGGTCGCCGGACCCGCGTCGACGTGCCGGATGAGCCGCGCCACGTCGTCGGCCCGCAGCGCCGGCGTCGAGTCCTGGTCCGGATCCTCGACCGTGCTGCGGTTGATGCCCCGCGGATCGAACGTGACGACCAGGTGGTCGGGAGCGAGCAGGTCGGCCAGCGGCGCGAACGGGTCGGCGTCCATGGGCGAGCCGACGAGCACCACCAGCGGTCCCGCGCCCCGCACCTCGTAGTGCAGCCGCGCGCCGGGAACCTCGAGGACGTGGGATGACGAGGGCGTCATCGGCTGGTCGGAGTTGATCGTGTCGCTGAGCATGGGATCTCCTTGTTTTCCTGGGGCAGTACGGGGGCGAGGGTGACGACGACGAGAGCCAGCACCGCGGGGATGAGCAGCGCGACCGGCAGCGTGGCGCCCGCCGCGACGAAACCGATGACCGACGGCCCGAGCAGGCCGCCGCCGTAACTGATCATGGTGACCGCCGAGAGCCGACCGCCGGCGGCGCCGAGCGCGCTGACCACGATCGGCCACACCATGGCCATGCCGGCGCCGGCCAGCACCCAGCCGGCCATCGCGACGCCGACCGAGGGCAGCACCCCCGACAGCAACACCAGCGCGTACCCGGCGGTGGCGACCCCGCCGGCCAACCGGATGGTGCGCGGGCCGCCGATCCGCGTCCGCACGGCATCGCCGACGAAGCGCACGACGGTCATGGCGCCGAAGAACACGGTGTACACGAGCGAGGCGGTGGCCGGGTCCGCGCCGAGCACCCTGGTGGCGTGCACGCCGGCCCAGTCCGTGGCCGCGCCCTCGGTGACGAACGCGGCCGCGCCGACCACGCCGAGCAGGACGATCTGCCGCGGACGCGCGGCACTGGTCGGCGTCGAGGGAGCCGCGGGTGCGGCCGGCGAGCCGCCGACCGCCAGCATGAGCACCGCCAGGACGACCGCGCCGGCGAACAGCACCACCCGCACGTCCACGCCGGCACGCAGCCCCCCGGTGACGGCCGCGCCGCCGGCCACGGCACCGAGCGTCCACGTGCCGTGCATGGTGGCCATGATCATCCGGCCGATCGCCCGTTCCACGGCCACCGCCCGCAGGCTCAACGCCACGTTCAGCGCGCCGAACGCCACGCCGAGCACGAACGCCGACCCCACCAGCAGCGCCTCCGACGGCGCGACCGCCGGACCGATCAGAGCCAGCGCCGCCGTCGGCCCGGTCACCCGCAGCCCCAGCCGCCCGCCCGTCGGCATGCCGACCAGCGCACCGGCCGCCAGCACGGTCAACAGGACGCCGAGCCCGCCGGCACCCAGGTCGAGCCGCACGTCGGTGGCCGGCAGCGTCGCACCCCACAGCGCGTTCAGCACGCCGGTCAGGCCGTACCACGTCGCGGTCACACCTCGTTCGTTCACGGGACCGATCGTCGCCGCTGACCCCGTTCAAGATCCAACACCGATCGACGCGTGATTAACTCGCCAGGCAGGTTAATCTGGGCCCGTGCCCGACGACCTCGAGATCCGCCTGCTGCGGCACTTCGTGGCGGTCGCCGAGGAACTCCACTTCACCCGCGCCGCGCAGCGACTGTTCGTGGCGCAGCAGGCGCTCAGCCGCCACGTCCAGCGGCTCGAGGGCCAGGTCGGCGTGCGGCTGCTCGACCGCACCACCCGGGAGGTCACGCTCACGCCCGCCGGCCGCACACTGCTGACCCGGGCCAGAGAACTGCTGGCACTGCACGACGCGACCCTCCTGGAACTGCGCGGGGAGCGCCGGCCGCTGACCGTGGACGTCGTCGGACCCGGCCTCACCCCGGCGCTGGTCCTGGCGGCCGCACGCGGCCGCGTGCCGGACCTGGAGTTCTTCGTCCGCTTCCACACGGGCACCGAGTCGGCCGTGCCGCTGCTGCTGGCCGACCGGCTCGACGTCACCTTCGGCCGCCACCACGGTCCCGCCCACGGCGTGCGGCAGCGACCCGTGCGGTACGAGCGCCTGGCCGTGCTGGTGCCGGTCCACCATCCGCTCGCCGACCTCGCGGAAGTGCCGCTCGAATCGTTGCGTGGCACCGGGGTCTGCATCCGCGCGGGCAACCACGCGACCCCCGGCTGGGAGCACGCGGTCCTCCAACTGCTCGCCCCCTTCGACCCCGATCCGACCAAGTCCCACCCCCACGTCCACGGCGCGGACGAGCTGGTCCAGCACATCCGCGACCGCGACGCCCCGATCCTCACCATGTCCACCCAGCCCGACGTACCCGGCGCCGTGCTGCGACCGCTGGTGTCGCCGGTCGCGTTGTTCCCCTGGACGATGATGTGGCGGACCGACCTCGACCACCCGGGCCTGCGCGCGCTCCACGAGGCCGCGGCGGACCTGGCGGCGGCCGAGAACTGGCTGATCACCCCGGCCGACGCATGGCTGCCCCACCCCGAAGCCGGTCGCTCTCAGGAGAAGTCATGATCCGATACCGCGAGGCGGAGACCACCGATGCGGCCGGCATCGCGGCACTGCACGCCGACAGCTGGCGCCGCCACTACCGGGGCGCCCTGGCCGACTCCTTCCTGGACGGCGACGTGGAAGCTGACCGCCTGACCGTGTGGACCGCCCGGCTGCGGCAGCCCGATCCCGGGAGCGTGACCGTGCTGGCCGAGGACCACGACGGCACGCTGATCGGCCTCGCCCACGTGATCTTCGACGACGATCCCACCTGGGGCGCGCTGCTGGACAACCTGCACGTGGCGGCCGGCCACCAGCGACGCGGCATCGGGGCGCGCCTCATGGAGCTGAGCGCCGCGCCCGTCCGCACCGGCCTGTACCTGTGGGTGCTGGAACAGAACGTGGCGGCACAGCGGTTCTACGAGGCCACCAAGGGCGAATGGGTGGAGACCGACGCCATGCCCGACCCCGAGGGTGTGCCCGGCCGCCTCAACGGCGAACCCCGCCGGATGCGTTATGTGTGGCGCGATCCGTCGGTGCTGGCACGTCGCTAGCGAACGTCGCTGGTCACGGGGCTCCTGGCGAATGGGGGAGTTTCGCGGCGCGACGACGGGGAACCTCGGGGACTGACCCCGATTCCCCACCGAAGGGCTCGTCCATGCCGGTCGTAGGGTGGCACGCCTCGCACGAGCAGATCCCGCCGAGCCGATTGCTCACCGACGTCCAACACGCGGAGCAGGCCGGCTTCCGGGCGGCGTGGTCGTCGGACCACTTCTCCCCGTGGAGCGAACGCCAGGGTGAGTCCGGCTTCGCGCTGTCCTGGCTCGGCGCCGCGCTCGCCACGACGTCGCTGCCCATCGGCTTCGTCAACGCCCCTGGTCAGCGCTACCACCCGGCGATCGTCGCGCAGGGCGCTCGGCACGCTGGCCGAGATGTTCCCCGGCCGGCTGTCGGTCGCGCTGGGCACGGGCGAGTTCTCCAACGAGCACATCACCGGCGACCCCTGGCCGGACAAGCCGACGCGCAACGCCCGCCTGCGGGAGTGCGTCGACGTGATCCGCGCGCTGCTGGCCGGCGAGGAGGTCACCCACCACGGGCTGGTCCGGGTCGACCGGGCCCGGCTGTGGACGCCTGCCGGCCGAACCACCCCGCGTGCTGGCCACCGCCGTCAGCGCGGACACCGCCCGCTGGGCCGGCGAGTGGGCCGACGGGCTCATCACCATCTGGCAGCCGGACGAGGCGCTGCGCAAGGTGGTCGACGCCTTCCGGGAGGGCGGCGGCGAGGGCAAGCCGCTCGCGCTCCAGGTGCACGTCAGCTGGGCGCCCGACGAGGCGACGGCGCTGGAGATCGCCCACGACCAGTGGCGCACCAACGTGTTCGAGGCGCCGCTGTGCTGGGACATCGCCACGGCCGAGGAGTTCGACCTGGCCGCCCGCCACGTCCGGCCGGAGGACATGCACGGCGGCGTGCTGATCTCCGCCGAACCGGCCCGGCACGTCGAGTGGCTGCGCGCGGCCGCCGACCTCGGGTTCGACGAGATCTACGTCCACCACGTCGGCCAGGAGCAGCGGGCCTTCCTCGACTGCTTCGGCGAACACGTCCTCCCGGAGTTGAGTTCATGACGGGCAAGCGCACGGCCACCAGCGACCTGTGGTGGAAGAACGCGGTCATCTACTGCCTGGACGTCCAGACGTTCTTCGACAGCGACGGCGACGGCTGCGGTGACCTCGTCGGGCTCACCGACCGCATCGACTACCTCGCCGGACTCGGCGTCACCTGCCTGTGGCTCATGCCGTGCTACCCCTCGCCCGAACGCGACGACGGCTACGACATCAGCGACTTCTACGGCGTCGACCCGAAACTCGGCAACCTCGGCGACTTCGCCGAACTGCTGCGGACCGCCCAGGACCGGGGCCTGCGGGTGATCATCGACCTCGTGGTCAACCACACGTCGCACCGACACGAGTGGTTCCAGTCGGCGCGCAAGGGCCGCGACGCGCCCTTCCACGACTACTACGTCTGGCAGGACGAGAAGCCCGAGTCCGAGGCGAAGCTCGTGTTCCCCGGCGAGGAGACGTCGAACTGGGCTTGGGAGGAGCAGGCGCAGCGCTGGTACTTCCACCGGTTCTACTCCGAGCAGCCCGATCTCAACACGGCGAACCCCGCGGTGCGCGACGAGATCGCGAAGATCGGCGCGTTCTGGCTGGCGCTCGGTGTCACCGGTTACCGCATCGACGCCGTGCCGTTCCTCCTCGAGGAGGTGAGCGGGATCGAGGCCGACAGCAAGGATCCGCACGCGCTGCTGCGTGAGCTGGGCACGCTACCTCACCCGTCGCCGCGGTGACGCCGTGCTGCTCGGCGAGGTCAACCTCCCGTACGACCAGGGCATCGAGTTCTTCGGCGAGCACGGCGACGAACTCAACATGATGTTCAACTTCCGGCTCAACCAGTCGATGTACCTGGCACTCGCGCGCAACGAGGTCGCCCCGCTGGTCAAGACCCTCAAGCAGCTGCCGGACATTCCGCCGGAGTGCCAGTGGACGAACTTCGTGCGCAACCACGACGAGCTGACGCTCGACCAGTTGTCCGACAAGGAACGCGCGGAGGTGTTCGCGGCTTTCGGTCCGGAGGAGGACATGCAGGTCTACGGTCGAGGCCTGCGTCGGCGGCTACCGTCCATGATGGACCTCGACGAGGACCGGATCCGGCTCGTGTACTCGCTCATGTTCACCCTCCCCGGCACTCCCGCCCTGTTCTACGGCGAGGAGATCGGCATGGTCGAGAACCTCGACATCGAGGGCCGGCTCAGCTCACGGTCGCCGATGCAGTGGTCCGCCGGCACCCACGCGGGTTTCTCGACGGCGCCGGCCGGGGCACGTCTGTGCCGGCCCCTGCCCGAGAACCACACGGCGAACGTGGAGGACCAGCGCCGCGACCCGCATTCTCTGCTGAACTGGATGGAACGCCTGATCCGCCAGCGCAAGGAGTGTCCGGAGTTCGGCTGGGGCAAACTGGAAATCCTGCACCACAAGGGATCCGTGCTCGTCCACCGGTGCGTGTGGGACGGTACGGCCGTGGTGGCCGTGCACAACATCGGTCCGGAGGAGGCGACCGCGCCGCTGCCGAAGGACTGCGACCGGCTGGTCGACCTGTTCCACGGCGGCGAGAACACCCCCGGCGACAAGCTCACCATCGAGCCGTACGGGTTCCGCTGGATGCGGGCGAGTTAGGACGGCGGCCGGGCCAGTTCGACAGCCTCGTCCAGGTCGGACTGGTTCCCCGTGCGTTCGTAGCGCAGGCGCAGTGCCACCGCGAGGTGGCGAGGGTCGGCCCGCTGCTCCATGACCTCCTGCCGGAACAGCGAGATCGCCCGGTCCAGGTGGTCGGGCGATCCGCTCTTCTCGTACAGGCGCAGCAGGGCGATGGCGCTCTCGTGGGGTGACTCGAGCCCGAAGAACTCCCGGATCTCCGGCGACACCAACCGCGGGTCCACCAGGTGCAGCTTGATGTAGAGGGCCTGGGCCAGCCGCAGGTCGACCTGGCTTTCCTCGGGTGGCAGCGCCGCGTACCGGCTCAGGTGCAGGGCCGCGACCCGCGCGAGGCTGCCGGCGTCCGGTTCGCCCAGCTCGGTCAGCTGGGTGACCAGGTCGAGCACCTGGTCGTCGAGCACCCCGGACGAGTCACCAGCAGCATGCGCGGCGATGCGGGCGTCCAGCTCCGCGAGCAGCTGCTCCTTCATAACTGCATCGTATGGCCATGCGACGGGATTCGGTCCGGGAAGGCGTCCATCTGGGACGTGAGGAGGGCCATGCCCATCGACGCGACCACGCTACGAGCGAACATCTCACCGGCTGAGCGCGAGCCCGAGCAGCTCCGTCACCTCCTTGTGCGGGCGGGCGGCGATGAGCCGGTCCGTGGGGAGACCCGTTCCCGCGAGTACTCGGGTCGCCTGGTCGACCGGCAGGTGGTTGAACCAGCGGGCCGTGAGGTCGTGCACGGCGTCGGGGGTCGGGTCGCCGTACAGGCGGAACCTGCCGATGCCGCCGTCCGGGTGGCTGGCCAGGCGGACGTGGGTCACCGGGCGGTCGGTCGGTAGCCGGAAGCGGTGGGTGGTGTCCGGCTGCAGCGGGGTCTCGGTCAGCAGCGGGAACCAGGACCGCTCGTCGTCCGGGTCGCCGTCCACTCCGGACAGCGTGATGTGGTCGGGGGAGTTGCCCCGGTAGTGCGTCGTGGCGATCTCCACCACGCGCGGAACGGCCTGGCAGGCCAGGGCGATCACTGCCCAGTCGTGGCCGGCGTCGCGGCGGCGGGCGGTTTCCCAGCCGTCGGCCATGAAGCGTGACTCGCCCGGCTGCAACATGTTGGCCGGCGGTGAGAAGAAGCTGTCGCTGCACGCCACGACGGTGCCGCCGTTGCTCGTGGCCGCCAGGTCGAACGGGAGGCCGACCAGGTCACGCGGATCGGGCACCGCTTCGCCGTGCACCCGCAGGCGGGCCACGCCCCCGTCCGGGTAGATGTGGAGGCGCACGTGCGTCACGCGGACCGCGCCGTCCACCGCGAACAGGTTGGCGCCGCCGCCTTTCAGCGGGGCCACCGGGATCAGGTCGAACCACTCGGCGTCGGCCAGTTCGGCGATGCCCGGATAACCCTCCACACCGGTGGCCTCCACCCGGCAGCGCGCCGGGTAGTTGCCCAGGAAGAACGACGTGTCCACGTCGACCGTGCGGACGACGCCCGGCACACCCAACCTGATCAGCGCCCAGTCGTGGCCGTCGACACGGCGCCGGCGGGTCTCCCAGCCGTCGTACTGCTGGCCCTTCGGGGTGAACGTGTGCGGCCGGAACGTCGGCGCCTCCACGCGGACGAGGTTCTCCTTGTCCGCGAAGAACTCGTCGCTCGCGGCCATCACGGTGCCGCCCATCGCGGCGGAAGCCAGGTCGGTCATGGGGTTTCCTCTCTTGTCAGCAGGGTGCCGCCGCCGCGTTGCCACGTGCGGTGGACGACCCCGCGCAGCCGTGCGTTCCTGTACGGCGTGACGGGATGGCGGTGGAGCAGCGGACCGACCACGAACTCCTCGTCGGGCGCGAACGCCACCAGGTCGGCGTCACACCCCGGCGCGATCCGGCCCTTGCGGGTGAGCCCCACGAGGTCGGCGGGCGCGGTGGCCAGCCACCGGACCACAGTGGACAGATCGTGGCCTCGGCGGTGTGCCTCGGTCCACACCACCGGCAGGCTCAGTTGGAGCGAGGAGATCCCACCCCACGCCTGACCGAACCCGCCTTGTTTCAGCTCGGGCGGGGAGGGCGAGTGGTCGCTCACCACGCAGTCGATCACACCGTCGGTCAGGCCCTGCCACAGAAGGTCGCGGTTGTGTTCGTCCCGGATCGGCGGGCAACACTTGAACTCCGTGCCGTTGTCGGGAATCCGCTCGGCGGCGAGCGTGAGGTAGTGCGGGCACGTCTCGGCCGTGATCCGCACCCCGGCGGCGCGGGCGTCGGCGATCAGCCCGAGGGTGGCGGCCGACGACACGTGGAGGACGTGTGCCCGCGCGGAGTGCCTGGCCACCAACGCGATCAGCCTCTCGACTGCCCGCCGCTCGGCCGAGGGTGGGCGGGACGCGAGGAACTCCGCGTAGGATGGACCGGATTCGGTCAGCTCGCCGGGATCCTCGGCGTGCACGATCAACAGTGCGTCCAGTGTGGACAGTGTTTTCAGGACGGCGTCCAGACGGACCCGGTCGAGCGGCGGGAACTCGTCCACTCCGGACGGTGCGAGGAAACACTTGAACCCGAAGACACCCGCGTCGTGTAACGCCGGCAGGTCACCGAGATTGTCGGGAACCGCGCCACCCCAGAACCCGACGTCCACACGGCATTGTCCCTCTGCCGCTGCCCGCTTGGCGTGGAGTGCGGCCACGGTGGTGGTGGGCGGGAGGCTGTTGAGCGGCATGTCGAGGATGGTGGTGACACCCCCGGCCCGCGCGGCCGCCGTGGCGGTGGCGAACCCCTCCCACTCGGTGCGACCGGGCTCGTTGACGTGCACATGGGTGTCCACGAGCCCGGGCAGCAACGCGAGACCACCGAGGTCCACATCCTCCCGGGCGTCCACCGTGGCGCCCCGCCCGATGACCTCGACGATCCGCCCGTCCCGCACACACACCGCAGCGGGCCGAGAACCATCCGGGGTGTGAACCTCGTCGGCCCGAACCACAAGATCCATCACGTCAACCACTCCCGCGCGAGCATGGCCGGGTCGGTAGCGGGTCCTAGGGCGGTCACGTGAGCCACTCCTTCGCGATGGTTGCCGCCGCCGTGGTCAGCAGCGGGCCGGCGTCGGTCTGGCACCGGGTGAGGTCTGGTTCCAGGTCGGTGAGGGCGTACGCGGCGGCGAACCCTGCCCTTCGCAGTTGAGCGGCGGAAAGCGTGCACTGGCCCGCGACCGCCACCACCGGAACACCGCCCGCCCGGGCCGCTACCCCGGCGGGCGTCTTGCCCCGCAGGGTCTGCGCGTCCAGGCGGCCCTCGCCCGTGATGACCAGTCGGGCGTCGCGCACGCCGGAGTCGAAGCCCAGCAGCTCGGCCAGCACCTCCACGCCCGGACGCATCGTCGCACCCAGCACCGTCATGGCCGCGTAGCCCACGCCGCCCGCCGCGCCGGAGCCCGGAGCGCGGGGATCGCCGCCCACCACCTCCGACCAGCGCCGCAGGCCGTCCTCCAGAATCCGGACGGCCGCCGGTCGGGCGCCCTTCTGCGGGCCGTACACGGCCGCCGCCCCCTCCGGACCCAGCAGCGGATTGTCCACATCGGATGCCAGGACCAGCTCCACCCGCACCAGGTCCGAAAGGTCCAGCCGAGCAAGGTCGCGCAGAGCAGCGCCGCCCGGGGGCAGGTCCACACCGGACCGGTCCAGCAGCCGGGCGCCCAGGGCGGTCAGCAGGCCCGCGCCACCGTCCGTGCAGGCGCTGCCGCCGAGACCGAGCACCACCCGGCGCGCACCCGCCCGCACGGCCGCCACCACCACGTCTCCCGTCCCCGCGCTGGACGCGGTCAGCGGAGCCGGTCCGTCGGACAGGCGGTGCAGGCCCGACGCCTCCGCCAGCTCCACGACCGCCGACGAACCGGACAGCGCGAACGACGCCGTCACCCGCTGTCCCGTCGGGCCCCTTGCGGGCACGTCCACCCGGCTGAAGCCCGCCGCCACGGCCGCGGCCACCGTGCCCTCGCCGCCGTCGGCCATCGGCAGCAGCCGCAGCGGCACGTCCGACACCGACCGGATGCCCGAAGCCACGGCGTCCGCCACCTCGGCGGCGGTCAGCGAGCCCTTGAACTTGTCCGGCGCCACCAGGACATGACGCTGTCTCGATGGTTCCCTCGCAAGCTCGCTCACGGAACGGGCTCGAATTCCCGCACCGCGTCGATGGCCGGGCCGTGCGGGGTGTTCGCCTCCCGTTCGATCATGATCTCCACGAGCACCGGTCGCGACGTCGCCACGGCCTCCTTGCGCGCCCACTCGAGCGCGTCCCGGATGTCGCCCGGCGCGTGGACCCGCCGGCCCGTGCAGCCGTACGCCTCCATGATCTTCACGTGGTCCGTGCCGTACTCGTCGTAGTGGATGTCCACCTGGTAGTTCATGTCGTAGGGGAGCGACGCCTGCCGGATCAGCCCGAGATACTCGTTGTTGATCATGATCAGGACGAACGGCACGTTGTACTGCGCGCCGACCGCCAGCTCCTCCACCATGTACTGGAACCCGTAGTCGCCGACGATGCCGACAACCTCCGCGTCCGGCCGGGCCTTCTTCACCCCGATCGCCGCGGGGATCTCCCAACCGAGCGGCCCGGCTTGCCCACACACCTGGTAGTGGCGCGGCAGATAGGCCTTCTGGTGTTGGCCACCCCAGATCTGATACAGCCCGATGGCCGTCACGAAGTACGTCTCCGGACCGAAGACCTCGTTGATCTCCTTGTAGATCCGCGGCGCCTTGATGGGGACCGTGTCGAAGTCCTCGCGCCGCCCGAGCGTTCGGCGAAGTTCGGCCACGCGTGACACCCAGGCGGCCGGCCCACGCCCGCCGCGGGCCCGGGCAGCCTCCAGCAACGCCTGGATGAACAGCTTCGCGTCCGAGACGATTCCGAGGTCGGGCGGGAACACCTTGCCGAGCTGCGTGGGTTCGATGTCGACGTGGATGAACTTGCGATCGCCGCGGTACACGTCCAGCGTGCCCGTGTGTCGGTCGCCGAATCGCGCTCCGACCGCCAGGACCACATCGGACTCCAAAAAGGACGCGTTGCCGTAACGCTGCGATGTCTGCACCCCGGTCATCCCGGCGAAGAGCGCATCGTCCTCGTTGACCGCGCCCTTGCCCATCAACGTGACCTGCACCGGAATGTTCAGACAGGACGCCAGCTCCCGCAGCTCGGCCGCCGCCTCCGCGATGATCACTCCGCCACCGGCCAGGATCAGCGGGCGTTCGCCGGCCAGCAACAGATCGAGCGCGCGCTCGACCCGAGGCTGGTGGGGCCGCACGATCTCGATGGGCAGTGGCGCGTCGATCGAGGCGTCGTACTCGATGATCTCCTTGGCGACGTCCACGGGAATGTCGATCAGGACGGGACCCGGACGACCGGAACGCGCGATCCGGAACGCCTCCCGGAACACCCACGGCGCGGTCGCCGCCTCCTTGATCTGCACCGCCCACTTGGTGACCGGCTTGGCAATCTCGACGATGTCGACCGCCTGGAAGGATTCCTTGTGCAGTGCGGAGGACACCGCCTGGCCGGTGATGCAGACGATCGGGATGGAGTCGGCGATGGCCGTGTACAGGCCGGTGATCATGTTGGTGCCGGCCGGGCCGGACGTGCCGATCGCGACGCCCACCTTGCCGGTGGTGCGCGACCACCCGTCGGCCATGTGCGTCGCGCCCTCCTCGTGGCGCACGGTCAGGTGCTCGATGCCACCGACCACCTCCATGGCCTTGTACAGCGGGAGGATCGCGGCGCCGGGGCAGCCGAACGCGGTGTCGACGCCTTCGGACCTGAGCACCTGGACGACGGCTTCCATCGCGGGCATGCGTGCCATGTCAGTGCTCCTTCCGTCCGGAGAATCGCTCGGCCACGGCGAGCAGTCCCGAGTGGTCACGGTCGCCCAGGCCCTGGGCCCGCGCCGCCTGCACGTGGGCCGCCACCTGGAACCCGAACGGCAGCGCCACCTCGGCCTGCCGGGCGGCGTCGAGCACGATGCCCATGTCCTTGTGGTGCAGGTCGATCCGGAAGCCCGGCGTGAAGTCCCGCGCCAGCATCGACTCCCGCTTCAGCTCCAGGATCCGGCTCCCCGCGAGACCACCGGCGAGGACGTCGAGCCCGGCTCGTGCGTCCACACCGGACGCCTCCATGAGCAGGATCGCCTCCGCGACGAGCGCGTACGTGCCGCCCACCACCAACTGGTTGGCGGCCTTCACGAACTGACCCGCACCCGAGGGCCCGACCAACGCTGCGACCTTGCCGACCGCGTCGAACACCGGCCGCGCGGCCTCGAAGTCGGCCGGCGCGCCACCGACCATGATGGACAGCACGCCGTCGATCGCCCCCTGCTGCCCGCCGGACACCGGGGCGTCCAGCACCCGGTCCCAGGCCTTGGCGATCTTCTGCGAGGTCTCCGGCCGGATCGTGCTGAAGTCGATCAGCAGCGCACCCGGCTCGAGGTGCGCCAGCACCCCGTCCTCGCCGAGCACGACCGTCTCGACGTGCTGGTCGGCCGGGAGCATGGTCGCCACGAGGTCGGCGCCCCGGACCGCCTCCGCGATCGACCCGGCCGGCTTGCCGCCGTCCGCCGCCAGCGCGGCCACGGAGTCGGCGTTCAGGTCGAACCCGGTGACCGAGAACCCGGCCCTGACGAGGTTGCGGGCCATGGGCGAACCCATGATCCCCAACCCGATGAAACCTATGGAGGTCATGCGGTCTCCTTGTCCTCCGTGTCGCTGTGGAGCCAGCCGAAGCTGTCCACGCTCGCGCCGCTCGGCTGGTACTCCAGGCCGACGTGACCCGTGTAGCCGTTCGCCGCGAGCTTGTGCAGATGTGCCTTGAGGTCGATCGACCCGGTGCCAGGTTCGTGGCGTCCCGGGGCGTCGGCGATCTGCACGTGGCCGATCCGGCCGGTGTGCTCCGCGATCACGGCGTCGAGGTCGTCGCCGTTCACGGTGAGGTGGTAGAGGTCGGCGAGCAACCGGAGATTCCCGGCGCCCACCCGATCGATGACGGCCAGCGCGTCGGCCGCGGTCCGGAGTGGATACTGCGACGCACCGCTGAGGGGTTCGAGAAGAATCACCCCGTCGAAGGCCGCGGCGGCCAACGCGAGGTTCTCGGCGGCCAGAGCGTCCTGTTCGGACGGATTACCACCATCGACCCGGTTGCCGTACAGGGCGTTCAGTGTGCGGCAGCCCAGCCGGGACGCGATGTCGATCGCCACCGGGATGTTCGCCCGGAAGGACGCCGACCGGTCCGGAATGGACAGCACGCCACGGTCGCCCGCAGGCATGTCGCCCGCGAAGAAGTTCAGGCCGACCAGCTGGACACCCGCGTTCTGGATGGCCGCTACGAACCCGTCGACCTCGGCGTCCGACGGGGTGGGGGAGGCGAACGGCCACCAGAACTCCACGGCGTCGAAGCCCGCCTCGGCGGCGGCGACCGGCCGCTCCAACAGCGGCAGCTCGGTGAACAGAATGGACAGGTTCACGTCGTAACGGAGCACTGCTTCTCCTTGTAGGCACGCCAGTCACCGAACTCCGTGATGTCGGTCAACCGGACGTGTGAGGTGTAGGGGCGGCGCAGCAGCATGGCGAACGACGAGCTGCCGTCGGCCAGCTCCACCACGCCCAGCTCCAGCTCGTGGGGCTCGCTCGGCAACACGCGATCCCGCAGGACGTCGAGCGGGATGTCGTACAGCTCCCCGGCCACCGCGGTGCCGCCGTGGGCGACCGGGTAGAGCGCCGGGCAGGCGTCGCCCACCGAGTAGAAGCGGTACTTCGGGGCGGTGGTGGTCGCCCGCACCAGCGGAGCGTCGTCGAGCAGGTGGTGCAGCGGTTCGCCGCGCATCGCGCCACCGTTGAGGAACATCAGTGCCATCGGGCGTCCTTTCAGGACAGCAGGTTCTCGAAGCCGGCGACGCCGAAGTACACGCCGAAGATCACGGCCAACGAGGTGAGCAGCCAGCCGGGCCACTGGCCCTTGCAGATCTTGATGAGCACGAACGAGATGAGACCGGCGCCGATGCCGTTGGTGATGGAGTACGTGAACGGGATGATCGCGACCGTCAGGAACACGGGGATCACGTAGTCGCTGTCCTGCCAGGGAATCCGGCGGCACTGCGCCATCATCATCCCGCCGATCACCACGAGTGCCGGTGCCGCGGCCTGCGCCGGCACCACCGCGGCGAGCGGCGTGAACAGCAGGGTGGCCGCGAACAACGCACCGGTCACCACGCTCGCGAGACCCGTCCGCGCGCCCTCGCCGACCCCGGCCGCGGACTCCAGGAAGACGGTGTTCGGGGAGGAGCCGCTGACGCCACCCATGACCGCGCCCGCGCCGTCGACCACCAGGATCCGGCCCATGCCCGGGACCTTCCCGTCGCGGGACAGGCCGGCCTCGTCGGACACGCTCGTGATGGTGCCCATGGCGTCGAAGAACCCGGACAGCACGAGCGTGAACAGGAACACCGTGGCCGCGATCGGGCCGGCCGAGACGAACCCGCCGAACAGGTCCACGTCACCGAACAACCCGAAGTCGGGGGCCGCCATGAAGTGGTCGGGCACCGACGGTTCCACGAGACCCCACCCGGTGACCCCGAACCCCTCGGTGAGCACGATGGCGAACACGGTCGCCGCTCCGATGCTGATCAGCACGGCACCGGGCACCTTCCGTGCGGTCAGCACGGTCATCAGCAGCAGTCCCAAACAGAACACCGCTACCGGCCAGCCGGACAGGTGCCCCTCCGCGCCGAGCCGGACCGGGACGGTCGAGTTCGCGGCATCCGGCATCCGGGTCACGAACCCCGCGCTGACCAGGCCGACCAGCGCGATGTACAGCCCGATGCCCACCGTGATGGCGATCTTCAACGGCATGGGGATCGAGTTCATGATCCGCTCGCGGACCCCGCTGACCGCCATCAGCACGATGCACACGCCTTCGAGGACCACCAGCCCGAACGCCTGCGCCCACGTCATGGTCGGCGCCATCTGGAACGCCACGATGCCGTTGATGCCGAGACCCGCGGCGAGCGCGAGCGGCACGTTGCCGACCAGTCCCATGAGGATGGTCATCACGGCCGCCGAGATGGCGGTGGCCGTGGTGATCTGCGCGGTGTCCAGCCGGGCGCCGGTGATGTCGGCCGACGCGCCCAGGATGAGCGGGTTGAGCAGCACGATGTAGGCCATCGCGACGAAGGTGGTCACCCCGCCGCGCACCTCCCGGCCGACCGTGGAGCCACGGCCGCGGATCGAGAACAGTCGCTCCAAAGAGGACGTGCGGGGTTCGGGAGTGGGTGGGGTGGGGTCTGGCGGGGCCTCGGGGCGGGTCTGCGTCATTGCGTCTTCCCTTGCCGGTGGGCGTGCGTCACCCGGCCCGCGGCTTCGCGGACCTGCGGACGGACTGTTTGAGGTTTTGTGGTGCTCCGGTCAGCACCGTGGGGATCAGTACTCGACGCGGGAGGTGTTCTCCAACCACGCCGTGAACGGGGCGAACCCGTCTACTGTGGACAGCTTGGTCACGGGTACGTGCCAGCTGTCCCTCGGCTTGTCGAACAGTTCGTAGAAGGCGCGGTCGTCGAAACCGGCCCTGGCGGCGTCGTCGCGGTCACCCGCGTAGATCACCCGGTCCACCCGCGCCCACAGCGCGGAGGACAGGCACATGGGGCACGGTTCGCACGAGGACACCAACACGCAGCCCTCCAGGCTGAACGTGCCCAGTTCCTGGCAGGCGGCCCGCAGGGCGGTCACCTCGGCGTGCGCGGTCGGGTCGAGGTTCGCGGTGACCCGGTTGATGCCGGTGGCGACGACGTCGGTGCCACGGGCGACGAGCGCGCCGAACGGGCCGCCGCCCTTGGCCACGTTCTCGGTGGCCAGGCGGATGGTCTCGGCCAGCCAGGCCGTCTCGGCATCGGTGTGCGTGCGCACGGGTGTCTCCTCAGGTTCCGGTGATGTGTTCCGGTTTGACCGGAACGCGGGGCAGTTCGAGGCCGGTGGCCGCGCGGATCGCGTTGGCGATGGCGGGCGTGGCCGAGATGGTGGGAGGTTCGCCGACGCCACGGACGCCGTAGGGGGCGTGCGGGTCGGCCCGCTCGAGGATCACCACGGTCATGGGCGGCACGTCGAGGATCGTGGGGATGAGGTAGTCGGTGAAGGACGGGTTGCGTACCTTTCCTTCCGACACCTGGATCTCCTCCATCACCGCGAGCCCGAGGCCCTGTGCCGATCCGCCCTGGATCTGGCCGACCACGGCGTCGGGGTTGATGGCCTTGCCCACGTCCTGGGCGCAGTCCAGCTGGACCACCTTCACCAGTCCCAGGTCGAGGTCCACGTCCACCACCGCTCGGTGTGCGGAGAACCCGTACTGCACGTGGGCGTTGCCCTGCCCGGTTTCCGGGTCGAGCGGGTAGGTCCTGCGATGGTGGTACTCGCGGGTTTCCTCGATGACCTCGTCGCCCAGGAGTTCCACCAGCTCCGCGTGCACGACTCCCTCGGCATCGACGATCTTGCCGCCCGACAGCGAAAGCCCGGCCACGCCGAGGAGTTCGAAGACCCGGTCGGCCACCGCGCGACACGCGTTGCGGACCGCGCCGCCGGTGATGTAGGTCTGGCGGGACGCGGAGCTGGAGCCGGCATCGCCGACGCTCGTGTCGTTGGGGTGCAACACCACCCGCTCCACCCCGAGTTCGGTGCGGGCGATCTGCTGCTGCACGGTCACCAGTCCCTGGCCGACCTCCGCGGCCGCCGTGTGCACCATGGCCACCGGCTCGCCGCCGATCACCTGGAGCCGCACGCGGGCGGTGGAGTAGTCGTCCTGGCCCTCGGCGTAGGAGATGTTCTTGATGGTCACGCCGTAGCCGATGCCGCGGACCACGCCCTCGCCGTGGGTGGTGTTCCCCGCGCCGCCGGGCAGCGCCAGGATCTCGCCGGCAGCCTCGGCCGGGAGCGGCAGGTCACGAACCCGTGCCACCAGTTCGCCGACGGGCGCCGGGAAGTCGACCACCTGGCCGGTCACCGTGGTGGAGCCCTCGCTCATGGCGTTGCGGATCCGCACCTCGGCGGGGTCCATGCCGAGCGCGGTCGCGAGCTTGTCCATCTGGGACTCGTAGGCGTAGGTCGGCTGGACCGCGCCCAGCCCGCGCATGGCGCCGCACGGCGGGTTGTTGCTGTAGACGCCCCAACCCTCGATGTGTGCGTTCGGCACGTTGTACGGCCCGACACCCAGCGTGGTGCCGTTGCCGACCACCACCGGGGTCTTGGAAGCGTAGGCGCCGCCGTCGAAGTAGAGCTTCGCCCGGACGTAGACGAGGTCTCCGTCGGCCGTGGCGCCGTGCTCGTAGTACATCTTCGCCGGGTGGCGGTGCACGTGGCCGAAGAACGACTCCTCGCGGTGGTAGGACATCTTCACCGGCCGTCCGGTGCGCAGCGCCAGCATGCACGCGTGGACCTGCATCGACAGGTCCTCGCGGCCGCCGAACGCGCCACCCACGCCCGACAGCGTCAGTCGGACCTTCTCCAACGGCAGGCCGAGCGCGTGGGCCGTCTGCTTCTGGTCGACGTGGAGCCACTGGGTGGCGATGTACAGGTCGACGCCGCCGTCCTCGGCCGGCACGGCGAGCCCGGCCTCCGGGCCGAGGAATGCCTGGTCCTGGATGCCGATCTCGTACACCCCGGACACCACCACGTCGGCGGTCGCGTCGGGGTCGCCTTTCACGATGCGTTGGTGGCGCACGACGTTGCCGCCCGGGTGCAGCAGGGGCAGCGTGTCGTCGTGGGCCGCGCGTTCGACGTCGAGGATCGGGTCGAGCACCTCGTAGTCCACGACGATGGCCTTCAACGCCCGGCGCGCGGTCTCCGGATGGTCGGCCGCCACGAGCGCCACCGGCTCACCCTGGTACCGCACGACCTCCTCGGCGAGCACGGGGGTGTCCTTGTGCTTGAGCCCGTACACGTTCTCGCCGGGAACGTCCTCATAGGTCAGCACCGCGTGCACGCCGGGCAGCGCCAGCGCGGGCGCGGTCTCGAGGCGGGTGATGCGGGCGTACGGGTGGGGGCTGCGCAGCGTGGCGCCCCACAGCATGTTCTCGTGCCACAGGTCCGACGCGAACGCGAACTCGCCGCGGACCTTCAGCGTGCCGTCCGGCCGAAGTGGACTGTCGCCGATGCCGCCGGTGATGGTGTCGGCGAGATCCTGGGGAGACCGGGTGGGTGCACTCATCGCAGGGCCCGCTTCCGCTGCGCGGCCAGCCGGACCGCGTCCAGGATCTTCTCGTATCCCGTGCAGCGACAGAGGTTCCCGGCCAGCGCCTCGCGGATCTCCGGGTCGCTCGGCTCGTCGTTGCGCTCGACCAGGTCGTGCGTGGCCACGATGAGCCCCGGCGTGCAGAATCCACACTGGACGGCGCCGCACTCGACGAACGCCTCCTGCACGGGATGCAGCTGGTCGCCGTCGGCCAGGCCCTCGACCGTGCGGACCTCGCGGCCCTCGACCTGTCCGGCCGCCACCAGACACGCGCAGACGGGCGTGTCGTCCAGGTAGACGGTGCACGAACCGCACTCGCCCTGTTCGCACGCGTTCTTCGCGCCCGGAAGACCGAGCCGCTCGCGCAGCACGTACAGCAGGCTCTCGCCCGGCCACACGTCGTCGGCCTCGAGCTTCTCGCCGTTGACCGTCACGTTCACGCGCATGCGCTGCCTCCTCGCAGGTAGTCGCCCCACGCCCAGCCGAGGGTGCGGCGGGCCAGGACGGACAGCGCGTGCCTGCGGTAGGCGGCGCTGCCCCGGACGTCGTCGATGGGGGACGCGGCCTCGGCCACCAGCGTGCCGAAGCGGCGCAGGACCGAGTCGAGCAGCGGCCTGGGGGAGTCCCAGTCCAGCTCGCCGGCCAGGAACTCCTCGGCCGCCGTCGCGCGGCGCGGGGTCGGCGCGGCCGAGCCGAGACCGGTGCCGACCCGGCGCTGCTCGGGATGGAGCGCGAGACCGAAGGCGCACACGGCGATCACCATGGCGTTGCGGGTGCCGATCTTGCTGAACTGCTGCGGTCCCTCGGCCGGTGTCAGGTGGACGGCCGTGATCAGCTCGTCCGGTGCCAGCACGTTGCGCTTCACGCCGGTGTAGAAGTCCTGCGCGGCCACGGTCCTGGTGCCCCGTACCGACGCGATCTCCACGTCGGCGCCCGCGGCGAGCAGCGCCGGGTGCGAGTCACCGGCGGGTGAGGCGGCGCCGAGGTTCCCGCCCACGCTGCCGCGGTTGCGGATCTGCGGCGACCCGACGGTCCGGGCGGCCATGGCGAGACCGGGCAGGTCGGTACCCAACTCGGCGATGATCCGCGCGTAGGACACGGCGGCGCCGAGCCGGACGTGGCCGTTGTCCCGTCCGTGTTCGTGCAGTTCGCCGACGCGGTTCAGGTCGAGCAGTGCCGTGGGACGGCGGTGGTCGAAGTTCAGCTCGACCATCACGTCGGTGCCGCCGGCGATCGGCACGGCGTCGGGGTGCTCGGCCTTGGCCGCCAGGGCCTCGGCGAGGGTGCGGGGTCGGATGAAGTCCACTGTGTACTCCTCAGTCCCACGCCGGTCCGGCGGGCGGGGCGTCGTCACGCAGGACGGTGCCCTCGATGAGCCCGTACGGCCGGTCGGCCGCGTAGAAGATCTCACCCGGGTTGTCCAGGCCGAAGGGGGAGAGGTCGGACAGGAAGTGGTGCTTGTTCGGCAGACTCAGGCGGACTTCGGCGATGCCGGGGTCGTTCGTGAGGACCCGCTCACCCATGGCGTACAGCGTCTGCTGCAGCGAGTAGCTGTAGGTGCCGGCGAACGCTTCGAGGAGGCTCTGGCGGGCGGTGTCGTAGACCTGGGTCCAGTCGACGCCTTCGGTGGTGAGGTGGCGCCAGGTGGCGTTCACCGCGGTGGCCAGGATGCGGTCCTTCGTCTCCGGCAGCGTCGTGTACTGCTCGCGGGGGAAGCCCCAGAACTCCGAGTCGGTGGTGTTCAGCACGGTCAGGTCGGTGATCCCGGAGACCGCCCACGCCCGGTCGCCGTCGTAGGTGAGGGTCGCCGTGCGGGTGCCGTCGCCGGCGCGGGAGAAGGAGTGCGGCCCCAGCCGCGTCCAGGAGAACTGTTCGATCCGCACGCGGGCACTGTGGATGCTCGGCTGGGAGTCGACGAAGTGGCGGGCCAGCCGCAGGCCGAAGTCCTCGATGGACCCGATGCCGTCACGGGCGAACGCGAACACCGTGTTCTTCTGGGTGTCGGTGGCCAGGACCTTGTCGTTCGCGCCGGTCAGGTGGGTGTCGGTCATGTCGCCGGACAGCGCGACGCTGACGTTCAGGTCGGTGAGGCCGTGCTGGTCGGCGTCGCGGTCCACGCGGACCAGCCGGACCTCGGCCTTGCCGTACCTGTTGTCACCGAGAACGATCGCCATCTCGGGTTTCTCCTTCTCTCAGCTACCGCGGTAGGTCGTGTACGCGAAGGGGCTCAGCAGCAGCGGCACGTGGTGGTGCTCGTCGGGGTCGGTGATCCGGAACGTCACGGCGACCTCCGGGTAGAACGCGTGGTCGGCGGTGTCGAAGACGAGCCGATACACCCCGGCGTCGGGGGACCAGCCGGTGATCCGGCCGTCGGCGTCCGTGCGGGCCACGGTGATCAGCGTCCCGTCCCGGCGCTCGAGACGCACCTCGACGTCCGCCGCCGGCCGGCCGGTTCCCGCGTCGAGCACGTGGGTGGACAGGCTCATGCGAGTGCCTTTCCCAGACGCAGTCGCACGATCCCACGCAGTTCTTCGCGGACGACCGCGCGTTCGGTGTCCTCGTCGTTGCCGAGCCGGGCCCGCAGGTTCGCGAGGATCTCCCCGGCCGATCGGCCGGTCGCGTTGATCAGGAACACCCGATCGAAGGTCCGCTCGTACTCCGCGTTCGCCGCCGCCAGGATGCTCGTGTCACCCGCCGCGGCCTGCTCACCTCGCGACCAGCGCGCCTCCTGGCTCTGGCCCGCTGCCCGCTCGCCGATACGGGGGTGGGCGGCGAGGGCCTTCTCGATCTCCGACCAGTCGAGCCCGGTCAGCGCGGTGTCGGCGGCCCGCTGGACCGCGGCGGCGTCCGGGTAGGGGCCGCCCTCGATCACGGCCGCCGCCCATACCGGCGAGGCGCAGCACGCGAGCAGGTCGCGCTCCGGGAGGTTCATGTGAGCCAGTACACAGCCCAGGTCAGGTCCCCCGACAGCGGCGGAACCACCGAAAGACCAGGTGCTCGGCCGGTCTGTTTTTGTGGTTTCCTACAAGAGGGCGCGCGGGCAGGGGCGGTGGATGCCCGTCGTGATCGAGGTGGTTCCTGGGGGTGCCGCGCAGGCTTCGGCGTACCGGGTCGTACTTCGATGCCTGCGCGGTGCCGCCAGGGGCCGCCTCGGCGCGGCGGGCGCCGCCATGCCCTGCCCGCGCGCCCTCTTAGCCGGGAAGGAGGAGCGATGCGGCTGAGTGTCCTGTTGGCGTCCGAGCAGCTCGGGTTGACCGTCCTGGTCGGCGCTGACCAGCTCGAACGTCGTGTGGAGCGGGTCTTCACCGCGACGCTTCGCGACCCTCGGCGGTATCTGACCGGTGGGGAGCTGGTGCTCAGCGGCATGGAGTGGTGGCCCACCCCGGCTGACTCGGAGGCGTTCGTGGCGGCCCTCGCGGAGGCCGACGTCGCGGCACTCTGCGCGGGCACGGCCGAGCGGGGCGGCGGGCCGGTGCCGTCACACGTCGTCGACGCCTGCCGCCGCCACGGCGTGCCGCTGCTCGAGGTCCCGGTGAACGTCTCGTTCGCCACGGTCAGCGAGCAGGTGATCCTGTGGCTGGCGGCCGACCGCGCCGAACGCACGCCCGGCGCCGGGCAGTTCCTCGACCGCTATCGCCGGCTCGTGGCGGCGGTGGCCGAAGGCGGCGGGATCGCGCCGCTCGTGGCCGCCGGCGCGAGTGAACTGGGCGCGACCTGCTGGGTGCTCGGCGCGACGGGCCGGGTGATCGCCGGACCGGACGCGCCGGAGCGCGCGCTGCTGGCCGGGCAGTTCCTCAAGGCCGACCGGCTGCCGAAGGTGGTGTCCACTCCCGACGGTCCGGTGACGCTGCTGTCCGCGGCGGCCCGCGCAAGCCACCGCATGGTGAGCTGGTTCCTGGCGGTCGACGGGGACCACGAGGATCGCGAGTCGGTGCGCCGCGAGCTGGCGGCCGAGTTGGCCACGCTGGTCGGGCTGGAACGCGCGAGGCTCGACGAGCAGCGCCGGATCTCCAGCCGGGTCGCGGAACCCGTGGTCGGGTCGGCGCTCGCCGGGCAGGCGGTCACGCTGTCCGAAGTGGACCTCAGCCCGGCCGATCCCGTCTGCGTGGTGTCGCTCAGCCTGCAGGGCGGCAGTCCCGGCCTCGCGCCCGTGCTGCTCACCGAACTGCTGGACGCTCTGGTGACCGACGTCGACGGCGAGACTTTCGCGGTCGCCCGGATCGCGGGGTTGGGTGCCGTCGCCGCGTTGGTGGCCGACGTGCGGGAGGCCGTGCGCACGGTCGAGCCGGCGTTGGGTTCGGTGCGGCTGTCGGTCGGCGTCAGCCGGGTGGTCGACGCGGCGGCGCTGCGGTCCGGCCTGTTCGAGGCGAGGCACGCGCGCAAGCTGGCCGAGCTGTCCGGCGGCCGGGCGACCGTCGTGGCGGGTGACGACGTGGCGTCCCACCTGCTGCTGTTGGCCGCCGTGCCCGAGGAACTGCGGCAGTCGTTCCGCTCGCGGGTCCTCGGTCCGGTGTTGGACTACGACGCCGCGCACCGGTCCGAGCTGGTGCACACGCTGCAGGTGTTCCTGCGGCACTCGGGCTCGTGGTCCCAGACCGCCGCCGAGCTGCACGTCCACGTGAACACGCTCCGGTACCGCATCGGGCGGATCGCCGAGCTGACCGGCCGGGACCTGTCGACGTTCCCGGACCGGGTGGACCTCTACCTGGCGCTCGACCAGGTGTGATCTACAGGGCGATCAGCTCCTCGAGCTGCCGGATGATGACGGCCGGCGGGATCGCCTGCGGCTTTGCGAACACCGCGAGGAGTTCGTCGACCGACTGTGCGACCGTGAACCGGGTGCCGGCGTGTTTCCGTGCCGGGGAACGGACCGTTGTTCATGGCCGCGTGGATGCCCCAGGCGAGGGCCTCGGCGTTGTCCGGATCCACGAGTACCAGCCCGCCGCAGTCGGTCTCGGGAAGTCCGCCGTCGTCCGACGCGATCACCCGGCACCCCGCGTGCTGGGCCTCGATCGAGACGATGCCGAACGTCTCGTGCCAGTACTGGCTGTTGGACGGCATGACCACTATGTCGTGCTCGGCCATCAGCGCGGCCATGCCGGCCGGCGTCTTGCGGGCGGCGACCACGGAGATCCCCGAGTGCTCGCCGAGCAGCCGTTCGATGATCTTGCCCTGCGGCTTGTCCGAGCCCGCGGTGGTCGCCGTGAAGGTGAGGTCGACGTCCTGGTCGATGATGTCGATGTGGAGGGTCGCGAGCAGGGTGTAGATGCCCTTCTCGGGACTGAGCCGCCCGGCGTACAGGATGCGGGTCTTCCCCGGCGGCCTGCTCGGCCGGGGCTGGGTGGCGAAGCACGGCTCGGCGAAGGGATACACCACGTTGATGGTCGCGAGGTCGACGTCCAGGTAGTCCGCCCAGAGCGCGGCCGCGTAGCGACTGGTGGCGATGAGCGAGAGGACCTTGGTGCCATCCACGGCGAACGCCCGCTCGCGTTCGCGGATGGGCGGCGGGTTGTGCAGGATCAGGAACGCCGGGTTCCTGGTCGGCACCGGATGCGGTTCGTTGACGAAGACGACCGTGCCGTCGAGGTCGGCGACCTCCGCGAGGGTGGTGAGCGACCGGAACGGGATATCGGTGAACTCGTTGCGGCCGTCGTCGTCGCCGAGGCCGACGGTGATCACTTGGGTCGGAATGCCGCGCCGCGTGAGTTCTCGAACCTGGCCGACCGTGTAGTTCTCCGAGCCGCCGGTGCCGGCGGGGAGGGGATTCCCAGGAGACCAGATGAACGATATCAAGTTGTGCTTCCCACGTGCGTTGAAGGATTCACCGGGCGGCGTAGGTGCTGAGCCCGTCGAGCAAGCGGTCGATGCTCCACCGGAACTGGTCGGTGGCGCGCCTGATTCGCCGTCGCCACCGAGCCGAGGATGAGGACGGTGATCAGGTGGGCGCCGCGGGCCGCGTCGTCCTGGTCGAGCCCGGCCTCGGCAGGACGGCCAGGAGCGTGGCGTTGAACGCCTGCGCGTTCGGCCCGTCGTTGTCGAGCAGGAGGCGCACGGAGCCGGGATGGGCGAGGAGTTCGGCGCGCAGGTCGTGGGCGAGGGTGTGGACGCGGTCGCGCCACGGCCGTGCGTCGGTCTGCCGGTCGTCGAGGACGCGGCCGAGGAGCTGTTCGGCCAGGCCGTGCAGCACGGCCGCCTTGTCGGGGAAGTAGGTGTAGACGGCGTTGGGGGCGATGCCGACGCGGTTGGCGATGCCCCGGATGGTCACCCGGTCGGCGCCGAGTTCGGCGAGCAGGGCCAGCGCGGCGTCGAGAATCGCCTGCTCACTGAGGGTGCGCCGGGGGCCGGGACGTGTCACCGGGCCCCGTTTCTGTACGTTGTCCAATTACTGTACAACGTACAGGGAGATTCCAGCCTGTGAGGTCGGCCATGCGCGGCGGAAGACCTGCAGGTTCGTGCCCCGCCGTCCCCCACTGCACCGGCTGAGTTGGTTGGGGCCGCCCTCGTTGGGTATGCCCCGGGTTGGCGAACCCGAGCAGAAGGAGACACGATGGCTGGCCTGTTCAACCGGATCAAGACCTTCATGCGCAGCCCCAAGGGGCGGCAGATGACGAACAAGGCCCGCGAGATGGCGAAGGACCCGCGCAACCGTCAGCGCGCGACCGAGGCCGCGAAGAGGTTCCGCCGCAAGCGCTGACCCGGGCCGTCCGGACAGGAGGACCGTCGATGCCGGAGTGGGACGTGCTGCCCGCGCTGGGGATCGTGGCGCTGATCCTGGTCGCGGTCACCGCCGTGGTGGCGCTGGTACTGGTGATCGTGCTGATCCGACGGCACCGGAAGGTGCATCAGCCCGGCGTGCCGGTGTCGGCCAAGGTCTCCTACTACGGATCGCTCGTGTACGCGGTGTTTCCCATCGACCTGCTGCCGGACCCGATTCTGGTGGACGACATCGGTGTGCTGTCCGCCGCCGTTCTCTACATCGGGCACGTTCTGAAAGTGGTGAGGCGGAAGCGGGAGTCAGGGACAGGCCTCGTCCAGCTTGACGACACCGACGTCGATCGTTGACTCGGGGGTGACGGCCGTTCCCGGTGCGACGTTCTGCGTGCACACCTTCCAGTTCGCGTCCAGCACCTGGTTCCGGTCCTCGCCGCTCAGATCGTGGGAGCCCGTGAAGAAGATCGCGCCGCCGGTCAGCGCCTGGATCTGGTCCTGCGCGTCCTGCAGGACCTGGCCCACGAGGTCCGGCATCGGCCACTGCTGGGCGGGAGGAGCGGGCGCGGCGGGTTGCGCTGGTTGTGCCTCCACCGGGGTTTCCGGTGCGGGAGGCACCTCGGCCGGTGTCGACAGAGTGGTCGGCGCCGGTTCCTGGCTCGGGGTTGATGTGCTTCCGCATCCGGTCATGCCGATGGCGATGACGCAGGCACTACTGTCGTGGCGATGGTTCGCACAATGACCTCCGGGGTTCACCGCACCCATCGCGAATTCTCCCACCCCCGTTGCTGAATTCATCCGAACGTGTACGACAAAGGACCGCCACGCGTCGGGAAACGCGTGGCGGCCCTGTCACCCCCGGCCTGTGTCAGGGGCAGTTGGTCGTGCGCTGCAGGTTCTTCGTACCCCAGTAGGTCGGGCTGCCGTCACGGAAGGTGACCCGCTGCACCGTGCCGCTGCGCTTCTGCTCGTAGTGCAGGTGCGGGCCCGTGGAACCGCCGGTGTTGCCGACCCGGCCGATCATCGTCTTCTCGGACACGGACTGGCCGACGGAAACGTCCTGCGAGCTCAGGTGCGCGTAGAGGGTCTGCCACCCACCGGCGTGGTCGATCACGATGTAGCGGCCGTAGGAAGTACCGCCCGTGTTGGCCACCCTGGACACCGTGCCCGGCGCCGACGAGTACACCTTCCACCCGTTGTCCTCCGGGTAGTGGTTGAAGTCGACGGCGTTGGGCGGGCTGTGTCCGGTTCGGGTGCTGGCCTGCCACGTTTCGTTGCAGGGGAACGGCAACCAGAACTGCCCGCTGCCCGCACCCGGGTTGAACTGGTGCGAGGCGTTGTTGTTCTTCAACGTCGAGTTGAGGTTGCCCTTCGCGCCGGCAGCGAAGTCCTGGCTGGCGCCGCCGTAGCCGGTGTTGAAGTAGACCCGCACCAGCGCACTGCTGCGGTTCCACACCGACGCCGCGTTGTTCTTGATGCACTCGCCCTTGCCGGCGCCCTCGCCCTTGAAGTCGTAGCACGAGGGCTGGGTGGTGCCGTAGTCGGAGACCGACCCCGTGAAGTCCGAAAGGGACCCCGCGTTGTCGCTGTTGTAGTAGTAGCAGAACTCGCCGGCGTCGCAGTTGCCGTCGCGCGCCGCCGCGCTCGCCGGTGTCGATGCCAACGCCGTGAGACCGGCGGCGGCTAACGCGGCGATGGCGACGCCGACGGCGGCGCGCTTCCAACTCGATAATCTCATGAAATTTCCTTACTGGTGCAGGGTTTCACTTCGATCGGTTGTACTGTTCCCACGTCTTCTTGGTCACCTGCGGCCCGTCGTCCGGGCGGTTGCCGGCCAGTCCGTCGCGGCCCTGGTAGTACTGGCCGACCTGTTTCTGTGCCGGCCGCGACAGATCGGTGTCGTTCACCGCTATGCCATGGATGTGCCACGGCCAGTCGTCCTGGCTCGGGTTGCGCAGCCACGCGGCGAACCCGACGCGACGCAACGCGGTCAGCAGGGCGGTCCGCTGGGCGGTCGACAGCGCCTCGGCGTCGATGTCGACGGCGCCGCCCCCGTCGTGGGTGCCGGCCGAGGTGGGGTCCTCGCCGGGTGAGTAGGAGCCCTGCTCGACCACGAGTGGAACTTGAGCGAGTCGCTGGGCCTCGCGGAGCATGGCGACCGTGCGGGTGTTGAACGGGAAGCCCTGGAAGGTCGTGCGGCTGCCGGGCGTGATGGCGCGGGTCACCGTGAACCGGCCCTCGGCGAGCGCGAGGAGGGACGCTCGACCGGGAAGTCCGTTGGCCGCCGGCCCGGTGTAGCCGAGTGACTCCTGCCAGAGGCCGTAGGCGGTGCGCGTCACCGTCCCGAAGTGACCGTCCACGTACTGCGCGGCCAGGAAGCCCGTGTCGACCAGCGCCTGCTCGACCAGCTGCACGCTCGGCCCGGCACCCGGCGTGATGCCGGTGTCCGGTTTGACCGGGTCCCACTGGGCGGCCAGCACCACCAACTCCATGTCGGCGGCCGCGGCGGCGGAGGCGACGCCCGGTGTCAGCGCGGCCGCCACCGCGGCGCCGGGAACAATTGCGAGGAACCCTCGACGATCCAGACCAGCCATGGCCGTCACGATCGGACACGTTCGTACAAACCGCGTACATTTCTCGCGGTTGCTTCGCTGTGGCTCATCCCGACGGAGCATCGCTGTGCGGGGGTTGTGCATCTCCTCATGTGGAAGCGAACGAAGGGGAGATCACGATGATTCGCAACTCACTGGTCGTCGTCGCTGTCGGCGCGGCCTTGCTGACGGCCGGGGGAACGGCCGCGGCGGTACCCGCGCCATCCGTGCTGCCGTGCACGTCGAACCAGTTCACGGCCGACCTGGTCCACGGCGACGCAGGCGCGGGCAACCGGTACGCGACGATCCAGCTGACCGGCAAGGAGGGGGAGCGCTGCTCCGTGCCGGGCAGGCTGGCGGTGACGCTGGTCGGCGCACACGACGTGCTGATCGACAACCAGGCACCCGCCGACGCCCCGGCGGTCGTGCTGACCGGCGGATCGTCGGCCTACGCCCAACTGCACTGGACGGCCGTCGCGGGCCCGGAGGAACAGCAGAGGCCGAACGCGCTCAGCGTGACCGCACCGGCCGCGTCGAACCCACACGGCGACCCGATCGACCCGGAGGTGACGCTGCCGTGGAACCTCGGCCCGGTCGACGCCTTCCCGGGCAGCCACACGATCGACGTCGGCCCGCTGACCCAGGGCACCGCACCGTCCGCGTAGTACATCAACCGCCGAACGGCGTTGGGCCGAACCGGCCCCACGCGATGAAGGCGGCGAGCGCCAGATAGGCCAGGTTCAGCATCACCAGTGGGAACTGGCCGAGACGGCCGTGGGTGATCATCGCGCCGATCATGAGTGCGACCCAGCAGACCGCGGTCACCGGCACCATGACCGGCGCGATGTCCACCACGGCGGGCAGAATCAGGCCGAGCGCGGCCAGGAGTTCGAGTACCCCGAGGGTCCTGACGAAGCCCACGCTGGCATCTTCGGTCCACCGTCCGCCGTCGTGTGCGGCCAGCTTCGCCTTGGGTACGAACGTCTTGCTGACGCCGCCGGCGAGAGCGACCAGGCTCAGCAGGCCGGCGGCGATCCACAGTGCGAGGTTCATGAGGGTGCCTTTCGTTCTTGAGAGTCGCCCTCAGGACTCCTCATGACCGGTCGCTGTGACAGGTAGTGGGCCGCCTCACTCCCACGGCACGACCCCTTGCCCCCGGTAGGGCGTGTCGGCGTGGTGCCCTCGGCCGCCGAAGTCGACTCCTACAGAGGTACCGACACCATGGTCTGGCCGTCCGTGGTGGACACCTCCACCGAGGCCACCTCCGCCGGGTCTACCAGGGCCGTGCCTTCCAGCCGGGTGCCCTCGCTCGCGCCCTGTTCCGACACCAGCCAGCTGCCGGCAAGCAGTTTCTCGCCCGAGCGGGGTTGCACCCACAGCTCGCACCGCGCGCCTGCCTCGATGCCGCTCACCTCGGCCGTCACCCACACCCAGCCGGCCTTCGGGATCAGCGTCACGTCCATCGTCGCGCCCGTGTCCGGGTCGGTCACCTGAGCGGTGCGGGCGTTCGGCGGCACGGTGGTCGTGGGCGCGCCGGCTACCGGGGCCGTCTCCCGGCCGACCAGCACGCCGCCCGCCAACACCGCCACCAGCGCGGCCGCCGCGGCCACCACGATCGCCGGGGAGAAGCGGCGCGGGGACGAGGCCCGGGCGCGCCGCAACGTCTTCTGCAGCAACAGGTCGCCGTCGGGGGGCGGGCCGTCCAGGAAGGCCTCCGGTGGCACCTCGTCCAGTGCCGCCCGCAGGTCGGTCAGCTGCCGAACCTCGTGCTGGCACTCGGCGCAACCGGACACGTGGGCGTGAACCGCCCCGGCCTCCGCCGGGTCGAGCGCGCCGAGTGCGTACGCGGTCAACTGTTCGTGGTCGTGGCCGACCATGCTCATCGCGCACCTCCCCGACTACCCAACGACGTCCGCAGCGCACGGACCGCGTTGTACGCCCTCGACTTCACGGTACCTGGAGGAATGTGGAGCACCGCCGCGGTCTCGTTCACCGTGCGGCCGCGGTAGTACATCTCCACCAGCACCGCCCGGTGCTCCGGCGACAGCCCGTTGAGCGCGCCGAGCACGGTGATCGTGTCGACCACCTCTTCCGCGTGGTCACGTTGCGTCGCCGGCACGTCCGGCGCCTGCGCGACCTCCGCCGGGCGCACGGCCCGCGCCCTGGCCCGGTCGGTGACGATGTTGCGGGCGACCGTGAGCAGCCAGCCCCGGATCGAGCCGGTCCCATGCTCCAGTTGCTCGGCGTGTTTCCACGCACGCAGCAGGGTTTCCTGCACGACGTCCTCGGCGGCCGCCCGGTCACCGGTGAGCCGGTACGCGTACGCCAACAGGCTGCGACCGTGCTCCTCGTAGAGGGAACGAATCAGGTCCTCGCCGGGCGCGTGTCGCGTCCGGCGGGTTCGTCGTTCCGAGATCGCCACGCCCTCCATCACCTGCCCGGCGAGCAGACTACTGGACATCGAGAGCGCGATCACAGTCTCTACACGAGCAGTTCGCGCTGCTGGTTCACCGAAAATTCCGGAGATCGTGTCAGGCCAGGGAAATCTGGTCGCCGTCGACCGTGAGGGCGCGGGTGGGCAGGGGATCGCGGGCGGGACCGTTCGCCACCCCGCCGTCCGCCACGCGGAACTTGCTGCCGTGGCAGGTGCAGTTGATGGTCCCGTTCGACACGGTGGCCACCACGCAGCCCTGATGCGTGCACACGGCCGAGAAACCCACGAACTCGCCCGGCTTCGGCTGCGTGATCACCACCTGCTCGTCGGCGAAGACCTTGCCGCCGCCCACCGGGATATCGGCGGTCGACGCCAGGCCTGCCGGCGGTGCCGGTTCGCTCGTCGGCTCCTCCGAAGTGGCCGTGGTGGTCGCCGGCGCGGAGCCGCCCCGCACCAGGTCACCCGCCGCGTTCACGCTCACCTGCTCGGCCGGCAGCGGGCTGCCGGCCGGACCGCCCGCCACCGCGCCGTCCGCAATCTCGAACGAGCTGCCGTGGCAGGTGCAGTTGATCGTCCCGCCCGTCACGTCCGCCACGACGCAACCCTGGTGCGTGCACACGGCCGAGAAGCCCTTGAACTCACCGGCCGTCGGTTGGGTCACCACGATTTTCTGGTCGCGGAACACGGTTCCGCCGCCCACCGGGACGTCCGCCGCCTTGCCCAGCACCTCACCCTGCGGCGGCGCGGCCGCCGGGGGAGGAGCGGATTCGCCGCCATAACGGGCGCAGCCCGCCGCCGTCCCGGCCAGCGCCATCGCGCCCACCACCACCGTCCGCCGCGAGAGGCAGCCGCCGCATCCGTTGCCATCCATGGGTTTCCGCCTCATCAGAACTGGACACCGAACTCGGTGAAGAACCACAGCGACGACGTCAGCCACAGGCCGGTCAGGCCGGTGAACAGAATGCCGCCGGCCACGGGCACCGCCCAGCCGGGCTTGCGGTCGCGGGACAGGACGATCATCTTGCAGACGAAGATCCCGTAGAAGAAGCACCCGAGCAGCGAGTGCACCAGCACGCGGGTGTCGAAACCCTGGAATCCCAGGGCATACAGGCAGTGCGCGGCCACCGGGAGCGACACCAGCACGGCGAGCCGGCCTGACCAGCGGTGCACGACGCCCGTCGCCTTTCCGCCGCCCGGCAGCTTCCCGTACATGGCGAGTGCCGAATACAGCTGGACCAGCGCGAGCACGAACGCGAGCGAACCGAGCCACACCTTCGCGTGCAGGCCGCTGGAGAACCCCGCGAGGTTGAACGCCTCACCGGTTCCCTCGTGCAGCCCGCCGTACACGCCGATGCCGACCGCCACCAGCGAACCGACGGCGAGCGCGATCACCACGGTCGCGAAGTTGCCCCGGTCGGGTGCCTCGGGCGGCGCCTCCCAGCCGGCCGCGCGCCACGGCGACGGCGGCGGCGCCACCCACTGCTGCGCGGAAACGGGCTGGGGCATCGAAGGAAAGCGGACCGGCTGCGTCAGGTCGGGATCGGGCATCGCCGGCTTCTGGCCGGCCGGACCGAAATCGTAGGGTGGGGTGGTCATCGGGGTCTCCCGTCTCAGCCGAAAGCGGTGTCGCCGGCGATCTTCTGGGCGTCGACCCGCCGGCCGTCGACCGTCACGCCGCCCTCGTCGGGGTCGAGTTCCGGGGCAGGCACACGCTGCCCGTCGGTGTTCGCGACGCCGACCTGCCCGCCGCTCGGAAGGATGATCCATCCGACCGTGGTGACGCCGTCGCTGCCGCGGTAGAGACCGGCGGGCGGTGCGGCCACACCGATGGTGAACGCCACGGTCCGGCCGCCGAGTGTCACCGAGCCGGTCAGGTTCGGGCCGTCGAGCGCGGCCTGCAGGCGGCTGGCGCCGTCCCCGGTCGCCAGGTCGACCCGGCCGTCCGCCGCGACGCCGCGGTACCACGCCTCGACGGCCGCGCCGTCGCACAGGTAGGCCGAGGCGGCCGCGCCCTTCACGGCGATCGCGACCGCGATGGGACTGTCGGTCGCGTGACCCGCGTACACGACCTCCGCCGGGAAGGCCGGCGGCGGTGGCGCCTCGGTCGTGGTCGGCTCAGTGGTCGTCGTCGTGGTGGGAGGAGGTGAGGGCGCGGTCGTCGTCTCGGCGGCCGGCGCGCTCTCGTTCGCCTCGACCAGCCCACCCGCCGAGTTGACGGTCATGAATCCGATGAGGCCGCCGATCACGACGACCGCGGTGATCACCGGGCCGGGTTGCGCCATGACACTTCTCCTTCTACAGCGATGGGTAGATGAGCCGTGGTCCCACCCGGCAGATACACGGGCGCCGCCCCGACTTGGTTCAGCTGAGTTCCGGAGAGGATTCCTTCGCAGGTCCGGGCGATGAGCCGGCACGCGTCGGCCACGCGGCGACCGAACAGAGGATTCTCCGCCTGACTTTGCCAATGCCGCAAGGCTTGTAGCGCCGCGTGACGGACGTGGTCCGGTGACGCACCCTCCGGCAGCCCCAGGCGCTGAGTGGCCGAGCCGCCGAGCAGCTGTTCCGCTTCCCGCGCCAGCGGGCCGGGCAGCGCGACCGTGCCGGACCGCAGCGCGCCGAGCAACCGCAGTTCGGCGAACTCGTGCGCGCCCGCCAGCAGCCGTTCGACCTGCGCGCCCAGTCCGCGCGCGTCCCCGTCGGTCCGCACGATCCGGTCCAGCGCGAGCAGAGCCGACCTGGCCTTGAGCAGGTCCTGCCGCCCGGCGAACTGCACCTGGAGCACCTGCTGCAGTTCGGTCAACCCGCTGCGCGCCACCAGTTCGTCGGCGAGCGCGGTCGGCGTGCGGGTGCCCTGGCGCAGCAGCGAGGTCGCGAGGTGGATGCCGTACAGACCGAAGCGGTGGACCAGCCCGAGCCGGACCTCCGGGGCGTCGCGCAGGAACCGGTCCACCGACAGCAGCGACGACTCGAGGTCCTCGCGGGGTGTGGCCGCCAGCTCGCTGAGCGCGACGAACTCGTTCTGCCGCAACGTCCTCCCGGTGTGCGCGAGCAGCCCGGCCACCGCCACCACGTTCTGGCAGAGTCCGCGCAGCGCCGGCTCGGACCGGTACCGCGTCGCGATCGCCCGCGCCGCGTACATGGCATCCAGCCGGCCACCGCCGATCTCGTCGGCCCGCGAGATCACGGCCACCGTGTTGACCGACGTCGCCCGTGCCACGCCCTGGTCGCGGAACGACTCGAGGAAGTCCAGGTCGGTCACGTGCAGGTGGCGCATCAGGTAGATGACGGCGTCGGCCTCGGTCGGGGTGTCGTCGTCCGGTTCGAGGAACCGCACGGTGCGACGCGAGACGCCGGCGTTGATCGACGCGACGCCCGGGGTGTCGATGAGCGTGGTGGCCCGCAGGCTCTGCGCCGGCCAGTCCACCACCAGCCGGTCGATCGTGTCGGCCGGGGTGCCGGCCAGGTCGATCTCGAGCGCGCCGTCGCGCCGGACCACCGGCAGCGGTGCCGGCGCCCCGGTCCTGGGGTGCAGGACGATGCGCGGACTGCGGCCGTTGCGGTACCAGGTCACGACCTTCGTGCACTCGCCCGCGTCGGTCGGTGCCACGGCCTCGCCGACGAGCGCGTTGAGCAGCGTGGATTTGCCGGCCTTCACCTTGCCGGCGATCGCGACCCGCAGCGGCTCGTCGAGACGGGCCAGTTGGTGGCGGAGCAGGTCGACCGTGCGGGGCTGGTCGCGGTAGGCGGTCAGGGCGGTGTGCAGGACCCCGCGGACCGCGGCGGTGAGCGTCATGTCGTCACCAGCGCCCGGACCGCGTCGAGGTCGGCCAGCTCCACCTTGATCTCCGCCAGGCGGGCGTCGCGGTCCACTTTGGACGCCTTCACCGACTTCTCCGCCACCTGGATCGACTCCTGCAGCGAGCGCTTCATCTGCTCGGCCTGCGCGGTGAAGTGGTCGCGGAGCACCCGCTGCACTCCGCGCAGCATGTCGCGGGAGTCCTTCGTGACGTGGAAGGTCACGTCGTCGATGTAGCGGCGCAGCGCCGCCTTGGCGTCGTTCTGCTTCTTCGTGACGATCCGCTTGCGCTCGTCGCCGACGGACTTGCGACCCATCAGCAGGCCGGCGCCGATGGCGATCGGGTTGAGCATGGCGAACCCGACGAACGTGCCGAGCATGCCGAACATCAGCATCCCCATGTAGCCGCCCTTCACGCCGGTCAGCAGCCGCCGGCCCACGCCGAACTCCTCGCCGTCGCGCACGGTCATGCCACGCACGGTGCGGATCGCGTCGGACGGTTCGATGCGCAGCGCCGGCAGCAGTTGGGTCTGTTCCTCGGCGAAGTGGTCGGCCACGCGCTGCGCGAGCCACCGGGCCCGCTGGGTCGCCCAGAGGTAGTTGGCCGACGCCGCGGCTGCCGCCGACTGCTCGACCCAGCCGGTGAACTGGGCCCACGTCCCGGTCGGGTCGCCGCCGTTCACCAGGATCTCCTCGGCGTCGCGGACGATCTCCCGCAGCCGGTCCCGCAGGTCGTAGTCGATGTCGGCGTTCAGGTCGGCCACGCCGTCGTTGAGGGTCTGCTGCCAGCGGGCGGACCGTTCCTTCAGCCCGGCGGCCCGCTGCTCGGCCGCCGTCAGCCCGCGGATGACCTCCTGGACACTCTCCGGGTTCTGCTGGGCCGACTGCTCGGCCCGAAGCGCGGCCGCCACCTGGTCGGTCACCGCCAGCACGTCGTGCCCCGTCGAGCGGCGGGCCAGCTCGTCGGCCCGGCCGAGCACGCCCTGACGCAGGTAGCGCACGAGCGGCGGGTAGCCGGACTCGGCCGACAGCTCCGCGTCGCCGGACAGCAACGCCCGCCAGCGCACGGTCGACGACACGGGGAACAGCTCGGCGTGGATGCCCGCCCGTTCGAGGTGCCCCCGGTCCAGCTCGGTGATCCGACGCCACTCGGGGTACAGGTCGGTCTTCGTGAGGACGCACGCCACGTTCGGGCACACGCCGATGGCCTGACGCAGGAAGTCGAGTTCCGGCGCCGTGTACTCCTGCGACGCGTCCGACACGAGCAGCACGGCGTCGGCGGCCGGCAGCGTGGCCATGGTGGCCGCGGCCCGCACGGAGTTGAGGCCGCCGACGCCCGGGGTGTCGACCAGCACCAGTCCGCCGGCGAGCACCGCGCGCGGCAGCCCGACCTCGATCTGGCTCAGCCGCTCGCGGTTGCCCGGGTTGCCGACCTCCGTGGCGTACCGCGCGAGGTCGTCCACCGGCACCGTCGTGCGTTCGGTGCGGTCCTCGATCGACCGGACCAGCGTGACCGACGGGTTGTCCGCCTGACGCACCACCGTGGGTACGGCGGTCGACAGGTCGTCCAGCACCGGGCAGACCGGCGCGCCGACCAGCCCGTTCACCAGCATGCTCTTGCCCTTCTTGAACTCGCCGACCACGAGCACACGCACGTGGTCGGCGAGCAGACGGGCCTTCGCCTGGTGAAGTCGGCCGTCGAGATCCGGTCGCCCGTACCGTTCGATCGCGGCGAGCGCCAGGTCCACGACCCGCGCCGGTTCGGTCCTCGGCGTCTTCGTTGCCATCACCGTCACCTCAGACGATCGCGGTCTCGGCGGCGTCCAGCTCGGGCTCGTCGGTGACTTCCTCGACGTCGGCGACGTCTTCCACGGGCTCGATGCTCACCTCCGGTTCGGGTTCCGGCGCCGGTTCGAACGGTTCCTCGGCCAGCGGGGTGTCGACCGGTTCCTCCGGCGAGGTGCCCCCCTCGGGTACCTCGTTGAAGGAGTCCTCGACGTTGGTGACGTCGATGGTGTCGTTGTCCTGGATGGCCGTGACCTCGTCCGCCGAGTTGAAGGAGTCGATCACCGTGGTGTCCCGGTCGTCGATGCCGATGACCGTCTGGTCGATGGTGACTTGGCTCTGGTCGATCTCGAAGGTGTTGGTGGTGTGGCGGATCTCCTGCACTGGGTCGTTCGACCGGGAACCGTCGGACGAGCCGGGTCGGGGGCGTGCGGCGCCGTCGTCAGCCATGATCAGCTGCGCGTCCCGCACGTCCTGGGTGGTGACGTCGTCGAGGCCCTTGTCCGACAGCGTCGCGTTCGGATCGCGGTCGAACTCCGCCTTCGTCTTCTCGTCGCGCATCAGGCTCATCAGGAAGTCGATGAGGTCGGACATCGAGGCCATGTCGATCACTCCACTATGGATGGCGCGCGTGGCCGGAGCGGGAGGTCAGCTCCGACCACGCACGACTCGAATCACGCGGGCAGTTCGAAGTCGCCGAGGGCCGACTCGATCTCTTCCTCGACGGACAGTCCGATGTCCTGCGACAGCTCGGAGTCCGCGTCCTGGACGGTGGTCTGGTCGGAGTCGAGGTCGTTCTCGACCTCCCCGTCGACGTCCGCGTCCTGGTTGGCGCTCTGCTCGGCCTCGACGTCCACATCGGACTCGGCGTTGCCGCCGTCGCCACCGCCGGCGTTCGCGTTGCCGCCGTTGCCCGCGTTGCCACCGGCCCCACCGACCCCGACGCCACTGCCGCCGGCCGTGTCACCGAAGTTGATGTTGAACTTGCCGGCCTGGCTGAGTGCGCCGCCGTCGCCGCCGATCCCGAGGCCGGAGCCGCCGTCCGCGCTGCCACCGGCGCCACCCACGGCGATCCCACCGTTGCCGCCGTCGCCCGCCTCGGTCTCGACCTCGGTGTTCGTGTCCTGGTCCTGCTCGGAACCCTGGGCGACCGTCTGGTCCTGGTCGGCCACCGCGTTCTGCTCGTCGATCTGCGCCGACTGCTGCTCCTGCGGCGCGGCCTGGTCGAGCACGGCGTCGAGGTCGACGTCGGCGACGTTGGCCAGGAACTCGTTCAGGTTGATCGGGACTGGGTTGCTCATCGGGTTCTCCTTGTTGTGGTTGGGGCCCAACGGTTTCGGGTGCCCCGCCGGCTCGTCGTCCGGCATGGCACCAAAGTTAGGTCGGCCGGCGGCGTTCGCCATCCGGGACAGCTCCGGTCACCGGCGGCGCCGATACCGGGAACGCCCGGTGCCGCGGCCGGGCGGCTACGGGATTTCCCCTACTCCTCCAGAACCGGATGAACCGGCTCGCCGAACCACACGTGTATGGGCAGTCCGCGAAGTCCGGAGAGGGGAAGCGCGATGTCGTACCAGCTGGGAATTGACCTCGGCGCCACCGTCACGGACGCGGCGGTGCGCCGGTCCGGTCGAACCGAGACGGCGCTGCGGCGGCCGTCGGTGTTGTCGGTGGCGCCGGACGGTTCGGTGACCGTGGGGGAGGACGCCGCGCGGGGTGCGCCCGTGCGGCAGTTCACGCACCGGGTGGGAGACAGCACTCCGCTGGTGGTCGGGGGTGTCGCGCTGACCGCCGACACGCTGGCCGCGCGGTTCGTGGCTCGCGTGGTGTCCGACGTGTCCGCGTGGGCTGGCGGCGCCCCGACCAGGGTGGCGCTGACCCACCCGCCCGCGCTGGGGCCCGCACCGGCTGACCGCACTGCGCACGGCACTGACCGCCGAGGGCCTGGGCGAGGTGCTGTTCGTGTCGTCGGCGCAGGCGGCTGCGCTCGCCATGACCGACCCGGTGCCGGTCGGCCGGCTGGTCGCCGTCTACGACCTCGGCGGCACCGGCCTCGACGCCACGGTCCTGCGCAGGCTGCCCGACGGCGGATACGTGCCGGCCGGTCGCCCGGAGGAACTGGAGGTGGGCGGCCTCGATCTCGACGAGCTGGTGTTCGACCACGTGCGCGCCGCGCTCGGCAGCGCGTGGGACGGGCTGGACCCGACCGACCCGGCGGTGCTGGCCGGTCTCGGCACGCTGCGGCGCGAGTGCACGCTGGCCAAGGAGTCGCTGTCGGCCGACACCGACGTGGAGATTCCCGTGGTACTGCCGGGAATCGACACCCGCGTGCGGCTCGCTCGGCCGGAGTTCGAGGAGATGGCCCGGCCGGTGATCGAGGAGACGGCCGCGACGTTGCAGCACGCGATCGCCGGTGCGCCACCGGCCGCCGTACTGCTGACCGGCGGTTCGGCGCGGATCCCGCTGATCACGCAGGTGGTCTCGGCGCGGCTCGGTCGGCCGGTCACGGTGGCCGACCAGGGTGGGCACGGCCGCGGGTGCCGCCCTCGCGGCCGGTCGGTTGGACGCCCCGTCGCCGGAACCGACCCGGGTCGTGCTCCGCGCGGCGCCCGCGCCGCACCTGGCGACGCCGGTGCGACCGCCGATCCCGGCCGTCGCGCCGCCGCCGGAGAAGAAGACCTCGGGTCTGCCGCGCATTCTCGCGGCCGCGGCCCTGATGGCGGTGCTGGCGGGCGGCGGCATCGCGCTGGCCAACCGCACGGGCCCGTCCGACGCGGACGCCGACCCGGTGAGCACGACCACCTCACCCACGTTGCCACCGGAGACGGCAACGCCGTTGCCGACCACGACCAGCAGGCGCCGGCGCCCCGGACCACGGAGCGTCCCGAGCGCACCCGGGAGACGACCGAAGGAGAGACTCCGACCACGACGTCGGAGACGACCACGCCGCCGCCGTCCTCGACCGAGACCACCACTGAGACGACCACCTGGCCGACGCCGTCCGAGAAGGCCGTGCCGGAATCCGAGGAAGAGCGGTCATGACTGGGTTGCTCAATGAGACTGACGGTCTGCGGGCCGATCGCGCGTGGCGGGCAGGGGAGATGACGGCCGCCATCGAGGCCGCCGACCGCGCGCTCTCCCACGGTGACGACCCGGACTGCCTGGCCGCCGGGGTGGCCGCGGCCGCCGCGGCCGCCGACGGATCGCTGTTCGACGCCGCCGACCGGTGGCGGGGATCGCGTCGGTGCTGCCCGGTGCGGCGGGGGCGCAGGCGGGTGGCCGGGCCGCGCTGGCCGCCGCGCTGCTGGGTGACGTGGAGGTCGCCGGCCGGGACTTCGCCGGCGCGCGGGAGCTGTTGCCCGGCGCCGCACCGCGGGGGCTCACGGTGTTGTTGGACGGGGTGGCGGCCACGCTCGCGGCGGTCGGTGGTGACTTCGACGCGGCCGCACGCCGGTTGGCGGGACTGGCGGTCGCTTCCGTCCCGGCGGATCCGATGGCCTCCGAGCGGTGGGACGACCTGGCGGTCACGGTCATGGTGGCCGGCGGCGCCGACCGCACGGCCCGCGAGACGCTCGCCGCCACCCCCGACCGGCAGACGGCGCGGCGCCGACTGTTGGCCGCCTGGCTCGACCTGCGCACCGGCCGGCTGGCCGACGCCCGCGCGGGGCTGGCGGCGGCGGGCGGCACGCAGATCCTGCGCAGGGACGCGGTGCTGGCGGCCGCCACCGCTGTCGGCCTGGCGAGACGGGCGGGCGACGACGACGCGTTGCGGGCCACCTGGCACCGGGTGGCCCCGGTGGTGGCGGGCGTCGACGTCGAGGTGCTGCTGCTGGACGCGTGGGGCGAACTGTCCGTGGGGGCGGCCCTGGTGGCCCCGGTCGAGCGGGACTCGATCGAGGCGACCATGGCCGAGGCGGTCGACCGGGCAGGTGGGCCATCGTGGGGTACGGCCACACTGGCCTGGTGGGCACTGCAGCGTGCCGTCGTCGCCGACGACCCGGCGGCGGCGGCCGCTGCGGCCTCCCACCTGACCGACGATGACGCGAGGTCCACTGCCGCCCGCGTGTGGGCCCAGCTCCTGAACGGCACGGTGGACGCGGCCGCCGTCCAAGCAGCGGCGATCGCCCTGGCTGACGCGGACCGCCCATGGGAGGCGGCCACCCTGTGCGGCGCGGCGGCGTCCCGCCTGACCGACGCCACGACCGTGCGGGACCTAC
This sequence comes from uncultured Actinomycetota bacterium, assembly GCA_963825445.1. Lineage (GTDB taxonomy): Bacteria > Actinomycetota > Actinomycetes > Mycobacteriales > Pseudonocardiaceae > Actinophytocola. The sequence continues at coordinate 84,449 of CAWGTM010000007.1, read as the reverse complement.
TGAGCACGGGCCGCGCGCTGCGCGCCACGGTAGAACCCCGCACGGCGAGCGGCGGACTGTCCACACGGGAACGCTCGGTGGGCGAACTCCTCCTGGACGGCCTGACCCAGAAGGAGATCGGCGCGCGTCTGTACATCTCACCCAAAACGGTGGAACAACACGTGGCCCGCCTGCGGCAGAAACTACTCGCCACCAACCGCTCGGAACTGATCGCCGCCCTGCGTGCCAAGCTCACCGTTCACGCGAGCGTCGACCACTCCGGTTCGTAGTCGGGGTGCGTGCGGTACGCGGTGTGCAGGACGACCAGGTCGTTGCGGTCGGGTAGGCGGCCACTCGCCAGTTGGCGCAGTACCGAGTCCACCACCTCGACCTGGGCGGCCAGGCCGGGCCGGGCGAGCCGTCCGCGCGGCGGGCCTCCTCACGTGCCCAGAGTTGGCCGAGTTCCTCGGTCAGTCGGAGCGTCAGGAAGCGGATGAACCGCTGCGTGGTGTCCGCGTCGACAGCTTGTGGCTCCCGGCCCGGGCCCGTCACGCGCGGTCGCCCAGTGCCACGATGTGGTCCGGCAGCCTTTCGTTGGTGCCGTACATGAAGTGGTTCTGCATCCGCTCGGAGAACCTGCTCGCCTCGGTGGTCAGCCCGACCGCCTCGGCCACCTGGCGGATGAGCATGGGGGAGGCGCCGCAGCACACGCCGAGGTAGTTCACGCCCAGGGAGTGTGCCTCCTCAGCGAACGAGCCGAGTTCGTACCTGTTGGTGTACAACGGATCCAGTGCCGTGGGGAAGGTGCGGCCGTGTGGGGCCGGCACGCTGGCGCGGGCGTCGGTCAGGTTGAAGAACGTCGGCTCGGCGGCCGTGGTGCGGTAGGGGATGGGCAACGCGCGCGACGTGGCACGACACGGCCGCCCGGATATCCCTTCAGCCACGGCAACATGGTGTCCGGGCCGCGGAAGCAGTTCATCCCCACGACGTCCGCGCCCGCCTGCTCGAGTCGTTGGCACGTCTCCACGATGCCGACGCCGTCGGCCATCTCGTTGAGCGCCATCGGGGCGATGGTGAGCACCACCGGCAGCCCGGTCGCCTTCGCCACCTCGAGCGCGGCCAGGGCTTCGCCGGCGTAGTAGAAGGTCTCGCCGATGATCAGGTCGGCGCCACCGTCGACCGCCCAGCCCACCATCTCCTCGAACATGGCGCGAACCTCCGCCTGCCGGGCGGTGTCGGCCGGATCCCACACGTTCGTGTTCGAGATGTTGCCCGCCATCAGGTCGCCGGGCCGCGCGTCGGCGACCTCGCGCGCGATCCGCAGCGCCGCCCGGTTCAGCGGCTCGAGCAGGTCCTCCTTGCCGATGACCCGCATCTTCTCGCGGTGTCCGTTGTAGGTGAAGGCTTCCACCACGGTCGAGCCCGCGCGTTGGAAGTCGACGTGCAGCGCTCGCAGCGCGTCGGGGTACTCCAGCGCCACCTCGGGCACGAACTCACCGGCGCTGAGGTAGCCCCGTCTCTCCAGTTCGAACAGGAAACCCTCGGCACAGATCACGGGGCCCGCGTCGAGGCGGTCGGTCAACACGTTCATCGTCTGCTCCTCGCCAACGAATGGCGCGAGCGCGGCAAAGACCGGCACGGCCACTCCATCTCTCGTGGATCGGCACAACAGGACGATGCAGGCGGTCTCCTGACTCCCAGGTCGAACGCCCGTCCCCGGCCTTCCCGAACCCGTGCGGGCCCAGTGGCGACGTCGAGGACGAACTTCCTGGTCACAGTGGCGAGGACCGTGTCGGACTTCCACCGACTTCCCGGTTCTGCATCGCTTGGCGGGGAAGTCTAAGGACGGCCGCGGACCTGCCGCAATCGGCTCCCGGCCACCTCATGATGTGGAACTCATCGCGCGATGAACCACTAGCGAGTCGTACCGTACGGACAGCGAGTCGTACGTATGGACACGATCTACGATCCCGGGGCCACTGACGTCCAGACGGTACGACTCGCTGGCGAAACGGTACGACTCGCGGGGTGGGTCAGGACCACCGCAGCAGCCACATGGTGATGCCCGTGATGGCACCGTCGCGAGCCAGCCCGTGGAGCGGTCGACCACGCGTTGGGCGAGCAGGGCCATTGCGCGGTGAACCCCGGTTCGCACCGGCGGGTGCGAACCGGGGCCGCCGTCACGCGGTGACCAGCGAGAGCCCGTACACGCCGAGGATCTCGTTGACCGGTTGGAACCAGGTCTGCCCGCCGCTGGAGCAGTTGCCCCAGCCGCCGGAGGTGACGCCCTGGGCCTGGTCGCCCGTGATGAACGAGCCACCGGAGTCACCCGGCTGGGCGCACACGCTGGTCTTGGTCATCTGGTGGACCGCACCCTGGGCGTAGTTCACCGTCTCGTTCTTGGCGAGCACGGTGCCGCAGTGCCAGTGCGTGGTCGACCCCGACCGGCAGACGGACGAGCCGACGGGCGCCTCCCACGAGCCGCGCACCAGTTGGTCGGACACCGTGCCCCAGCCGAGCACGACCGGTGCCGTCCACCAGCCGTGTCCGATGCGGACGAACGCGTAGTCGTTGCCGGGGAAGGAAGACCCGGCGAAGTTGCCCATGGCCGAACCGTCCCATCCGGCCACGGACGCGCCGGTGCCGCCGCAGTGCCCGGCCGTGACGAATCCACCGTGGACGGAGAAGCCGATCGAGCATCGGGTGTTTCCGTTGATGTAGAACGGATCGCCGCCGACCGTGCCCGCCGCGAACGTCTGGGGACGCTCGGCCACGTAGGAGACCTCGACCGGTCCGGCCGAGCGCGCGACGTCGAGGAAGCCCTCGACGCCGGCGGCGCCCCGGACCACCGAGACGACCACGCTGCCTTCGCGCGGATCGACGTGCCAGCCGGCCACGCCCGCCGGCGCCTGGCCGGCTTGCGCGTCGAGCGTGGCCTTGGCGGCGTCCAACTCCGCCTGGCTGTGCTCGACGGCCTTGGCCTCGGCACCGGTCGCCCGAACTGCGGCGGCGCTGTCGGCCGAGGTCACGCCGACCACCAGGGTGCCGGCTTCACGGTCGAACCAGGACCCTCCGTAGGCCGAACCGGCAGCCGCGCGCGCCGCCGGCTCGATCCGGCTGGCCTCCGCTTCCTGCCGGAGCAGGGCGGTGGCCTGCGCCTCGGTCAGGCCGAGGTCCCGCTGCATCGCGGGAACCAGGCCGGCCGAGACAGTAGGAGTGTCGGCCGCGGCGGGCGGACCGCCGACGATGCCGAGTGCCGTCAGCGCGCACGCGCCGAACGACACGAGGAACTTCCCTCGCTTCATGGTGCTTCTCATCTCTCCGCAGGGTGTCAGATCATGAGAGCGCTCTCATGCACCAATGTGGTATCTCCGGCGAGCGACGTCAAGGGTCTAGACCTACCGGTGGACTCGGATGACAGAAGTTGGTCAGTTCGCGCGGAAGCGAAACGATGACGTCCTCCCGACGATGTACGGCCACGGATCCGGGATGCCGCTCATCGAGGAGGGCCGTGTGAACGCAGGTGCCGAACCACCGGACGAGGTCGAGCGGTTGCGGAACCGACGCGCGGAACATGTGCGCGACGTCGAACGGATCGGGGCGCGCATCGAACTGCCGCCCCGGTTGCGGGATCGGAACAAGTTCTTCAACTGGCTGCTGAACGGCGAGCTGGACACCTATGCGCGGGTTCGCCCGCAGTGGCGGGAACACCAGCGGCTGTCCCGGGAGGTCGACCGGCTCAAGGCGGAGATCGAGGCGGTCATCCGCCGAAGGGTGATGGCCGAGCCCGGCTATCGGGCGTTGGTCGCGAAGACCCATGAGGAGGCGGACCTCAAGCGGTCGTGTGTGCGGTTGCTCGGGGTGATTCGCCAGGCGCGGAGCCGGGTCAACGGAGCGGGTCAGCAGGCCGAGGTGTCCCCATCGGAGGCGGTCCGGGAGGCGCAGGAGGTGGCGAGGCGGCTCCACGCGGTGCGACAGCAGGCCGAGGACGTGAACACGAAGGTCGCGAATCGCCGCCCGTTCGCGGCGAGTCTTGCTGAACTCGGACTCGGACTCCCCGGCGACGGCGATCGGAAGGAACGGACCAGGCACTACGACAAGGTCGCGGCGTCGCTCGACTCGGTGGAGCGCACCGCCCGGACCCTCATTCGCGAGATCGCCGAACGGGAGGACGTGGTCCGGGCCAAACGCCGTCAGTACCTCAAGGACGGGCAGGCGCGCTACGGCCAGTGATCCCCTGACCTATCTCGTCAGGTCGATGGGTTCGCCGCGCAGGGCGTCCTCGATGCCGTTCTGTACGGCCGGATCGAACGGCAGGCCCGGGTGTGTGACGCGGTTGTCCGGCAGTTGGTCCTGGATGCGGACGTTCATGGCGCCGTCGTTCAGAGTCGCGGTGGCGACCGGGACCACTATCAGGTCCTGGTTCGTGTAAAAGCTGGTGTACCGGACATCGCCGATCGTGTCGTCGCCTTGGTTCAGGGCCCGGAGGAAATCCGATCCGGGGACCATCTGGTCGAAGGCCACGGCGCCGTCCTTGCCCACGCCCAACGCCGACGGGACGAGCGACGTGAGGGTGCCGCGGTTGGGTGTGCCCAGGCCGACCAGGTTGCGGACGTGGTCGGCGCCACCGTTGAACTTCACGTACTGCCGGGCGACCAGGCCGCCCTGCGAGTGTCCGACGAGGTCGACCTTGTCCGCCCCGGTTTCGGCGCGAACGCGATCGGCGAACGCGGCCAGGCCGGTCGCCGAGTGGGCGATGTCGCCGCGCCCCAGGTTGGGCAACTCGTAGATGTACACCTGATGCCCGTTGGCACGCAGGCGCGCGGCCAGCGGTTCGTAGCTGTCCGCACGTTGCAGCGTGCCGGCCACGATGATCACCGGCTTCTTCCCGGCGGCCTGGGCGAAGGCGGCGTCGATGCTCCTGACCCAGGTCTGGATGGCGGCCGCGGCCCGGGGCTCCGTCATGGGTCCGAGGGTCCGGCGGCCCGTACAGGAGTTCTCCATCGGCGGTACACCGATCGGCCCTGACGGGCAGACCGCACGAAGGGAGGTGACCCCCACCACCACCGCGAGGAATGCTTCCTGTCTGGGGCAATGCGCCAGCCCGAACGGAGAACGACCAGACAGGGAGCACCCGTTCCATGAAGATTACGCCACAAGACGGCATCATGGGAGCCACGGTCTCGGGCTTCGAGTTCGGCCGTGCGTCCGAAAAGGACCTCGATGACCTCCTGGAGGTCATGTACCGCGACAAGATTCTCGTGCTCAAGGACCAGCACCTGAGTTCGGCGGAGTTCATCGAGTTCGGGCGCGCGCTCGGAACCGTCGAGGCCTATTACGAGCCGATGTACCACCACCCGGAGTACCCGGAGATCTTCGTCTCCGCCACCAAGCCCGAGGAGGGCGAACAGGTCGGCGTGCCGAAGACCGGCAAGTTCTGGCACGCGGACTACTCGTTCATGCCCAAGCCCTTCGGTATCACCATGATCTACCCCCAGGTGGTGCCGAAGAAGAACCGCGGCACGTACTTCATCGACATGGGCGCGGCCTACCAGCGACTGCCCGCCGAGCTGAAGGACGTGATCATCGGCTCGGTCACCGAGCACAGCGTGCGGCGCAACTTCAAGATCCGGCCGAGCGACGTCTACCGGCCGATCCGCGAAATTCAGGAAGAGATCGAGAAGACGACGCCGCCCGCGGTGCACCCGACGGTGTTCGACCACCCGGTGACCGACGAGCAGGTGCTCTACCTGTCCGAGGGATTCTCCTGCGAGATCAGGGAAGCCGACGGCACCCCGTTGCCCGACGACGTGCTCGACCAGTTGCTCGCGGCGAGCGGTCAGCTCAACAGGTCGTTCACCCATGCCGGCATCCACACGCAGCGCTTCACCGAGAGCGACCTCCTGATCTGGGACAACCGCAGCCTCGTACACCGCGCGCTGCACACCTCGTCGCCGGAGCCCGCCGCGTCGCACCGGGTGACCGTGCACGACAAGTACCCGTTCTACGAGGGGGTCGACCGGTGAGCCAGAACAGCGTGGACGGTCGGATTCTCGCCGACGACGTGGCAGTGCTCGCGGTCACCAATCCGCCGGAGCAGGCGCGATGACCGCGCCGAGCCCGCGGGTGCGCGAAATCCTCGCGCTCCCGAAGGCCGGGCGACGCGCGGCGCTCGAGGAGCTGGTGATCGCCGAGTTCGCGGACATCCTCGGGCTGCCCGACGGCGAGGAGTTCCCACGCCAGACCGGCTTCTTCGACCTCGGCATGACCTCGTTGCGGCTCACCGAGGTCCGCCAACGGCTGACCCGACTGCTCGGCGACCAGGTCCGCGTCGAGACGCTGTTCGAACACGCCACTATGGACAGTCTGCTCGAGCACCTGGTCACCGCCGTGCTTCCCGACCTGGCTCGTGAGACCACAAAGGACGCGCAGCTCGCCCCACCCGCACAGCTCGATGAGTTGCTGACGCGGCTCTACCGCTGACCCAGGAGGCTCCGAATGCCCGAGGATAACCAGGAGCTGCTCGACCGACTGTTGCTGGAGAAGTACGAGCCGATCGCGATCGTCGGCACGGGCATGCGACTGCCGGGCGGCAACGACTCGCGCGCGGCCCTCGCGGACTTCCTGCGCGACGGACGTTCGGGCATCGGACCGATCCCGGCCGACCGCTGGGACGTGCCGGCGTTCACCTCGTCCGCCGCCGAGGGCGAACCCGTGGAGAAGGGGAAGATCGCGACCGCGGGTGGCGGATTCCTCGACGACGTCGACCAGTTCGACCCCGCGTTCTTCGGCATCTCCCCGAAGGAAGCCAGCTACGTCGACCCGCAGCAGCGCCTGATCCTCGAGACCTCGTGGGAGGCCCTCGAGGACGCGGGACTGGACGCGACGGCGCTGCGTGGTGCGAACGGCGGTGTGTACATCGGCGTCAGCGCGGCCGACTACATGGTCGCCGTCGACGAGCTGCCCCACGACGAGCTGGACGGCTACCTCGGCGCGGGCACCGCGCACAGCGCCGTGTCCGGACGGCTCGCCTACTTCCTCGGCTGGCAGGGGCCGTGCATCAGCGTCGACACCGCGTGCTCGTCGTCGCTCGTCGCGTTGCACATGGCGGTGCAGGACCTGCGCCAACGACAGTGCGACGTGGCGTTGTGCGGCGCGGTGAGCGTGATCCTGCACCCCCAGGCACACATCGTCACCTCGCAGGCGGGCATGCTCGCGCCCGACGGGTACTGCAAGACGTTCGACGACAGCGCCGACGGTTACGCCCGCAGCGAGGGCTGCGGGGTCCTGGCGCTCAAGCGGATGTCGGATGCCCGGCGCGACGGCGACCAGATCCTCGCCATCGTCCGCGGCACCGCCATCCGCCAGGACGGCGAGAGCGGCGGGCTCACCGTGCCCAACGGCCGCGCCCAGCAACGGGTGATGCGTGCCGCCATGGAGAACTCGGCCGTGCGGCCCACGGACATCCAGTACGTCGAGGCGCACGGCACCGGCACCGCGGTCGGCGACCCCATCGAGGTCGACGCGATCGCCAACGTGTTCGCACAGTCCCACGACCGGGACAACCCCGTGCTGATCGGCTCGGTCAAGACCAACCTCGGCCACTCCGAGCCCGCGGCCGGCGTCAGCGGCGTGCTCAAGGTGTTGCTGGCGCTCAACGAGCAGCGGGTGTACCCCCACCTGAACCTCACCACGCCGTCGACCCGGATCCCGTGGGACGACATCCCGGTGGCGGTGCCCGCCGCGGGTACCGACTGGCCCGAGGCGTCGACCCGGCGCGCGCTGGTCAACTCCTTCGGGTTCGCCGGCACCATCGCCTCGGCGGTCATCGAGCAGGCGCCGCCGGAGCCGTCGGCGCTGCGACCGGACAGCGGGCCCGGCGTGCTGACGCTGTCGGCCAGCAACCGCAAGGCCCTGCGTGGTCAGGCGCAGCGCTATCTCGACCACCTCGAGGCGAACCCGGGCATCGACATCGGCGCGCTGTGTCACGCCAGCAACGTCGCCCGCGCCCACCTGCCCGCCCGTCTCGCCGGCGTGGTGGCCGATCGGTCGGACGCCGTCGCGCTGCTGGAGAAGTACGCGGGGGAGACCCCGGAGTCACGCAGGTACGGCAAGGTCGCGTTCCTCTACACCGGACAGGGCGCGCAGCACGCCGGCATGGGCGCGGACCTCTACCAGAAACACCGGGCGTTCGCCGTGGCGGTCGACGAGTGCGACGCGTTGTTCGCCCCGCACCTCGAAGGCCGTTCGATCGCGGAACTCATGTTCGGCACCGACGAGAAGGCGCTCGGCGAGACCCGGTTCACCCAGCCCGCACTGTTCACTTTGGAGTACGCGCTCACCGCGCTGTGGGCCTCGTGGGGCATCCGGCCGGACGTCCTCATCGGACACAGCATCGGCGAGGTGGTGGCGGCGACCGTCGCGGGCGTCTTCACTCTGCAGGACGCCGTGGCTCTGGTGGCCACCCGGGCGCGGCTCATGCAGTCGGTGTCCGCTCCCGGCGGCATGCTCGCCGTGCTGGGCTCCGCCGAGCAGGTGGCGCCGTTGCTGGCCGAACACGACGATCTCGCGCTCGCCGCGCTGAACGCGCCCGACCAGTGTGTGATCTCCGGCGGGCGGGACGCGCTCGCCGCGGTGGCCGCCGAACTGGAGCGCCAGGGCCTGCGTGGCCGGGAACTGCCGGTGTCGCACGCGTTCCACTCGCCGCTGATGGACGAGGTGACCGCGGAGTTCCGCACCGCCATCGCGGAGATCGAGCCGCGGGCACCGGAGATCGCGCTCGTGTCCAACCTTACCGGCGAGGTGGCGACCGCGGACGAGGTGTGCGACCTGGACTACTGGGTGCGCCTCATCAGCGAGCCGGTGAACTTCGCGGCCGGGATGCGAACAGTCGCCGCCCGTGGTGCGCACGCGATGCTTGAGATCGGACCGGGACGGACATTGGTGGACGTGGGCCGCCGGTGCGTGCCCGCCGAGAACCACGCCTGGATCGCGTCCCTCGAGCAGGGCACTGTCGAGCCCGCGCTCGCCGCGCTCCACACGGCGGGGCTGCCGGTCGACTGGGCCGGCGTGCACGGCGACCGTCCCCGGCCGCGGCTGTCGCTGCCCACCTACGCCTTCGACCGCAAGCGCTACTGGCTGCCCGCGGCCCGCAAGCAGACGGCGTCGGGCCACCCGCTGCTGGGCACCGAGGTGTCCACTTCGGAACCGGGCATGCGCGAGTTCGCCTGCCCGGTGACCGCCGAGCAGCCCGCCTACCTCACCGACCACCAGGTCTCCGGGCAGGTGGTGTTCCCGGCCGCCGGGTTCATCGAGGCGCTGATCGCCGCGGTCGACGCGGTCTTCGGCGACACCGCCGCACCGATCCGCGACTTCACGATCCACGAGGCGCTGTTCCTCACCGACGACCAGTGTGTCCTGCGCACCCGGGTGACGCCCGCGGCCGACGGCAGCGCCGAGCTGGAACTCGTGAGCACGGTCGGCGACGTCGAACGCAAGCACGTCACCGCCACGGCCGCGCCGCCCGGTGACTCGATCACCGGCGAGCTGACCAGGCTGGCGGAGACGATGGCCGGCGACGGTGAACTCGCGGCCATCGAGGGCACGCCCGGCGAGGTGGCCGACCTCTACGACGACTTCATCGAGTCGGAGATGGAGTACGGCCCGCGGTTCCGGCTCATCCGGTCGTTCAAGCGCCAGGGTGACGAGCTGTCGGTCTCGGAGCTGATCGGTCCGGGAGGGGTGCCCGCCGAGCACCTGCCGCCCGCCGTGCTGGACGCCGCGTTTCAGTCCCTCGCCACGGTGATCCAACCGGGCCTGCCGGTGCGGTTCCGCGCGTTCCAGCTGCGCAGCCGCCCGCGCGGGGAGCACCTGCGCAGCATCATCCGGATGCGGCCGGCCGGCGAGGAGTCCGATGTGGACTACATCGCCGATGTGCTGATCCGCGAGGACAACCGCACGGTCTGTGTCCTCACCGGACTGGAGCTGCGGCACGTCGCCCGCGCGCCGGGCTCCCGCCGCCGTCTGTACACCGAGCCGCATTGGGTCGAACGCCCCGCGGCGGAGCCCCGGGACGGGCAGGAGGACGTGACCTGGTTCTGGCGGACCGGCGACGGTTCCGCGGCGCAGGAGTGCGAGCGCAACCACACCGAGCTGCTGGACCTGGTGCGGTCGTTGGAGAAGAAGAGCTTCCAGGGACGGCTGTGGCTCGTCACCCAGGGCGCCCAACGACTGCCGGACGATCCGCCGGGCGACGAGTCCGCGCTCACCGCGACCACCGCGTGGGGGTTCGGGGCCGTGCTTGCCAACGAGTTCCCCGCGTGGCGCGTGACGATGGTCGACCTGCCGCCCGGCGAGGACGACGTGACCGAGGTCTGTCGCACCACGCCGGAGGACGAACTGCAGGTGGCCGTGCGCGGCGACCGGCGCTACGTCCGCCGGATCGAGTACGCCGACCCCGAGCGGCGACCCGAGGCGTCCACTGTGGACGGCGAGCACACGTACGTGATCACCGGCGGCTTCGGGGGACTGGGACTCGCCGCCGCACGCACGCTGACCGGCCTCGGCGCCCGCCATTTCGCGCTGGTCAGCCGGACCATGCCGGACGAGAAGCGGCTCACGGAGATCCGCGAGGAGTTGGGCGCCGAGGTCAGTGCCCACGCCGCGGACATCGCGGAGCCCGACGACGTCCGCGCGTTGTTCGACGCACTCGCGGAGAGTGGCCCGCCGGTCGGCGGCGTGATCCACGCGGCCGGGCTGCTGGCCGACAAGCCGGTCGCCACGCTGACCTGGGACGACCTGGACACCGTGTTCCGCGCCAAGGTGTACGGCAGCCTCTTGCTGCACGAGGCCACGGCCAACCTGCCGGAGGTGGCGTTCTTCGTCGGCTACGCCTCGGCCTCCACGGTGTTCGGGCAGTCCGGGCAGGCCAACTACGCGGCCGGCAACGCCTTCCTCGACGCGCTCATGCACTGGCGGGTGGCCAACGGACTCCCCGGCTCGGCGATCGACTGGGGTCCCTGGGACGAGATCGGCATGGCCGCCGGACTCTCCCAACAACGCCACGACACCTACGTCCGGCAGGGCATGCGGTTCGTCCGGCCCCGCGAAGGTGACCGCGCGCTGGCGCTGATGTTGAGCCGGCCCGCCGCGCAGACGGTGGTCGGCGAGTGCGACTGGACCACGTTCGCGAGCACCCGGCCGCTGCCCAACGCGCAGTACGAGCACGTGGCCCGGCCGGCCGAAGGCACGACGGTCGCGCTGGACCTCGAGGAGCTGACGGCCCTGCCCGTGGCGGAGCGGCACGACCGGTTGACCGACCTCGTGCGCACCACGATCGCGAGTGTCCTGCACTTCGACACGGCCGAGGACATCCAGCCGGACGCGCCGTTCGCCAACCTCGGGCTCGACTCGCTCGCCGGCGTGGAGGTCAAGAACAAGCTCGAGGCCGCGCTGCGTACCGCGCTGCCGACGTCGGTGATCTTCGACCATCCCGAGGCCGCCACGCTCGCGTCCTATTTGGACACGGTGATCGCCGGTGAGGACGCCGAGGAAGCGGACTGGGACCTCGACGACGCCGACGCCGAACTGGCCGCCATGAAGGAGGCCAGCTGATGCGTTCCTACATCGAGTCGCTCGAGGAGCTGAGCAGGAACCAGCTCATGGTGCTGCTCGCCCGGCGCCGCCGCGCCGACACCGAGGGCCTGGCCGTGGTCGGCATGAGCTGCCGGTTGCCCGGCGGAATCGAGGACCCCGCCGGACTGTGGGAAAGCGTGCACGCCGGCCGGGCGGTCGAGACGGCCGACGTGGGCGTGCCCACCGACAGCCGCGGCCGGCCGAGGTGGAACGTCGACGCACCCGACCTCGAGCCCTACGCGGACGCGCTACGCACCGGCGCCTATCTGTCCGATGTGGACCTGTTCGACGCGGAGGCGTTCGGCATCCCGGAGGAGGAGGCCCGCTACATCGACCCGCAGCAGCGGATGCTGCTCACCAAGGCGCGGCACGCGCTCGACGACGCCGGGATCACCGATCGGCGCGGCACGAAGGCCGGGGTGTTCGTGTCGATCACGGCACCGGAGTACGGGCTCGCGGCCGTCCGCAACGGGCTCAAGGAGTTCTCCGCCCCGATGAGCACCGGCACCGTGGTGAGCGCGGCCGCCGGACGGGTCGCGACCGCCCTGGGGCTCAGCGGACCCGCGCTCACCCTCGACACCGCCTGCTCGTCCACCCTCACGGCGGTCCACCTCGCCGGGCAGGCCCTGCGCGCCGGGGAGTGCGACGTGGCCCTGGTCGGCGTGAGCCACCTGCTGCTGTCGCCCATCACCACCGGCGCGTTCGAGAGTGCCGGGCTGCTGTCACCGTCGGGTGCCTGCCGTCCGTTCACCGAGCGCGCCGACGGCTACGTCCGCGGCGAGGGCGCGGTCGTCCTCGTGCTCAAGCGGGAGCGCGACGCGGAGAAGGACGGCGACAAGCCCTACGCGATCATCCGGTCCAGCGCGGTGCACCAGCACGGTGGCCGGGCGGCGTTGAGCAGCCCGTCGGCGGCCGGCCAGCGTCAGGTGGTGCAGGACTGCCTGCGTGCGGCGGAGATCAGCCCCGCCGAGGTCGGCTACGTGGAGGCACACGGCAGCGCCGACAAGGTCACCGACACCGTCGAGGTCGACGCGCTCGCCACGGCCTACGAGCGCCAGTCGACCGACGCGCCCCCGTTGTACATCGGGTCGGGCAAGGTCAACGTCGGCTACCTCGAGACGGCCGCGGGCGCCGCCGGGCTCATCCGGGCGATCCTCGCCGTCGGACACGGCATCGTGCCGCCGCAACCCGACTTCACCGACCCCGCGCAGGACATCGCGTGGCAGCGCATGTCGCTCTCCGTGCCCACCGAGGCGACGCCGTGGCCGGACACCGGCCGGGTCCTGGCCGGTGTCAACGCCTTCGGCTTCACCGGCACCAACGCACACGTCCTGCTGGAGGCGCCGTCGAACCCCCGGCCCGACGCGCCCGACCGGATCCGGCACACCGGCCAGCCGCTCTGGCCCGACACGTACACCTGGGACTGATGACTATGAGTACACCAGCGACTCTCCGCGCCGCGGTTCGTGAGCAGGCGGCGCGGCGGCCGGAGCACCCCGCGCTGGTATGCGGGCGCCGGGTGCTCACCTATGCCGAGCTGGAGGATCGCACCGACCGGCTCGCCGGCGCGCTGCGGTTCGTGGGCGTGGGGCCCGGCACCCGGCTCGCGCACTTCGCCCGCGACTCGGAGCGCTACTACGAACTGCTGCTCGCGTGTGCCAAGACCGGTGCGGTGCTCGTGCCCATCGACTGGCGACTCACGGCGAGCGAGGTCGAGCACATCCTGACCGACTCCGGCACGCGGCTGCTGTTCACCGACGAGGCGTCCGCCCCGGTGGCCGCCGAACTGACGCCGCACCTCGACCACACGGTGATCCTCGATGCCCCCGAGGCCGACAAGTGGTGGGCGGGCGGACCCGCGTCCGAACTCGCCGACGACGACCCCGAACGCGCCCTCGTGCAGATCTACACCAGCGGCACCACGGGAGCGCCCAAGGGCGTGGTGCTGGCCGACCGGACGTTCGCGGCGATCGCCCACCTGCTCGCCGAGCACGACCTCGACTGGATCGACTGGCGGGAGGACGACCGCAGCCTGCTGGGCATCCCCGGCTTCCACGTCGGCGGGATCTGGTGGGCCACCCAGGGCCTGCGGGCCGGCGTGACCAACGTGGTGGTGCCCGCCTTCGATCCCCGGCACGCGATCGACGTCATCCGGACGCTGCGGATCACCACGGCCTGCATGGTGCCCGCCATGTTGCGGATGCTGGTGGACGAGCCGGGCGCGCGTCCCGCCGACTTCGCCTCGCTGCGCAAGGTGGTCTACGGCGGCTCGCCGATCTCCGACGTGCTGCTGGCGCGGTGCCTGAAGACCTTCGGTGCCGACATGGCCCAGATCTACGGCCTCACCGAGTCGGGCAACACCGCCATCTGCCTCCCGCCGGCCGAGCACCGCCCGGGCAGTCCGCGACTCGGCGCGGCCGGGCTGCCCTACCCCGGTGTCGGGGTGAAGATCATCGACGACGACGGCGTCCCGCTGCCCGCGAACAGCATCGGGCAGGTGTGCCTGCACACGCCCGCGCGGATGATCGAGTACTGGAACCAGCCGGAGAAGACGGCCAGCACGCTGGTCGGCGGCTGGGTGCACACGGGCGACGCCGGCTACCTCGACGAGGACGGCTTCCTCTACATCTGCGACCGGATCGGCGACACCATCATCGTCGCCGGGGAGAACGTGTATCCCGCCGAGGTCGAGAAGGCGTTGTGCCGCCACCCCGGTGTGCGTGACGCGGCCGTGGTCGGGGCACCGGACGACACGTGGGGCGAGTCCATTCACGCCTTCGTGGTGCCGCGCGAGCCCGGGGAGCTGACCAGGATCGACCTGTCGGGATTCCTGCGCACCGAACTCGCCGGGTTCAAGATCCCCACCCACTACGAGTTCACCGACGTCCTGCCACGCAACCCCAGCGGCAAGATCCTGCGCCGCAAGCTGCGCGACGAGTTGTGGGAAAACCGGCAACGCAAGGTCAACTGACGGAAAGGGATACCGATGCAGACCAAAACCCCACGAGTCGCCGCCAAGTACGGCGTGCAGCGGTCGGTCACCGGACTGCTCGCGCTCAAGGGCGACCTGGCGGCCAAGCTGCTCGGAGTCCGCCAGCGCAAGGATCCGTTCGCGTTGTACGAGAAGATCCGCGCGCACGGCGAGTTGTACAAGAGCGCCCTCGGGTTCTACTGCACGGTGTCGCATCCGATGGTCCGCAACGTTCTCACCGACGGCCGGTTCGGTATGCCGCAACCGCCGCCCGAGGCCGACTGGAGCATCGCGCCGGGGGATCAGCAACTGCTGACCCACCCGATCGAGCACTCGTTGCTCGTCGCCGACCCGCCCGACCACACCCGGCTGCGCAAGCTGATCGCCCGCTGGTTCACCGCGCGTGCGATCCGCGAGCGGGAGCCACGGGTGCGTGAGCTGGTGTGCGAGATCCTCGACAAGCTGGCCGGCCGCGACCAGTTCGACTACGCCACCGAGGTGGCCGCACGCGTGCCGCTCGGGGTGATCTCCGATCTGCTGGGGGTCCCGTTCGAGGACCACGACCGGTTCAGCTGGTGGGGGACTGTGTTGTCCAGCACTCTCGACGGGCCGCGCTCGCTGGCCGAACGCCGCGACGTGCGTACCTCGCTCGGCGAGATGAACGCGTTGTTCGACGAGCTGATCGAGCGCTACCGGAAGGTGCCGGAGGACAACATCATCAGCGACCTGGTCGCCGACTCCGCGGACAAGGAGGACTTCGGCAGGCGCGACCTGATGGCGCTGACCGAGCTGCTGTTCGTCGCCGGTCTGGACACCACGGCCAACCTGCTCGGCGACACCGCGCGGCTGCTGCTGGAACACCCCGACCAGCACGACCGGGTGCGGGCCGACCGCGAGCTGGTCCCCGCGGTGACCGAGGAGGTCCTTCGGTTCGACCCGCCGACCAAGTACACCGCGCGGATGGCGCTCGAGGAGGTGGAACTCGAGGGTCACACGATTCCCGAGGGCGGGTTCGTGTTCGAGCTGCTGGCCGGGGCCAACCGCGATCCACGGGTGTTCACCGACCCCCACGTGTTCGACATCGGCCGCGAGAACAGCGCGCAGAACATCTCCTTCTCGGCGGGCGTGCACCACTGCATCGGCTCGGGCCTGGCCCGGCTGGAGGCGGAGGTGACGCTGCAGGAGGTGCTCGAGCGCTACCCCCGGCTCGCTTCCGCCGGCCCGAGCAAGATCCGCCTCACCAGGAGCGTGCGCGGACCCTCCAAGCTGCCGGTGCGGGTGTGACATGCGCGCCGAGGAGCTGCTGAGCCGGTTCACCACACCACTGACCGCACCCGCGTACCCGCCGGTGATCCCGCGCTACACCGGGCGCGAGTACCTGAACATCTACTACCGCACCGACCTCGACGCGGCCCGCGCCGTCACGCCGGAACCGTTGCGGGTGGGTCATCCGGTCGTCCGGTTCGAGCTGATGCGGATGAACGAGGTCACCGGTTACGGCCCGTATCTCGAGGTGGGCCAGGCGATCGCGGTCGAGCTGGACGGCGAGCCGGGGGAGTACATGCACGCGATGTACGTCGACGACTTCGCGGCGGCGGCGGGCGGACGCGAGGTCGGCGCGTACCCGAAGGTGCTCGGCACGCCGGCGTTGCGCACCGAGCACGGCGCGATGGTCGGCACCCTCGACTACGGGTCACAACGGGTGGCGACCGCGACCATGGGCTACAAGCACCACGCGCTCGACCCGGCCGACGCGGCGCGTGCCCTGGCCGTGCCCACCTACATGGTCAAGTACGTGCTCGGCTACGACGGCTCGCTGCGCGTGTGCGAGCTGGCCGCCACGAGCGCGCGGGACATCACGGTCACCGAGGCGTGGACGGGCCCCGCCCGGCTGCAGCTGTTCGAGCACGTACTGGCACCGCTCGCGGACCTGCCCGTGCGTGAGGTGCTGACGGCGAGCCATGTCATCGCCGACCTGAGTCTCGGCGAGTTCAAGCCGGTACACGACTACCTGACCTGAGCGCACGTGTGCAGAAAGGACGGACGATGTCACCCGTATTCAACAACGTGATCGCGCGGCTCTCCTTCCCTGGTGAGACCGCGGAGTACCGCGAGGCCCGGAATCGCCTGCTGGAGCGAGAGATCGAGCTGCGACGTGCGGTCGAAGCGGTGGCGCGGGAGCGCCGCGAGCTGCCGCCGGGCGGGCTGGTGCCGGACTACGTGTTCACCGGCCTCGACTCCCGCGGCGAGGAGGTCCCGGTGCCGATGCGGGACCTGTTCGCTCCCGGGCAGGACACGCTGATTGTGTACAACATGATGTACGGCCCCGACCAGGAGGAGGCCTCGCTGGCCGCGGGGCTGCCGCCGACCGGCTGCCCGGGCTGCACCAGCATCCTCGACGGGCTCAACGGCTCGGCGCGGCACTTCACCCAGCGGTTCTCGTTCGCCGTGGTCGCTTCCTCGCCGCTGCCGCGAATCCTGGCGTACGCGAACGAGCGCGGCTGGCACGGGGAGGGCATGCGGTTCCTGTCCTCCGCGGACACGACCTACGACGAGGACTACTACGGCATGGCCCCGGACAAGACCCGACGCGCGCCGATGATCAACGTGTTCCAGCGCAAGGACGGGCAGGTGCGGCACTTCTGGGGCAACGAGCTGCACTACGCCAAGGCCGAGCCCGGCCAGCACTACCGCAACAACGACCCGATCATTCCCATCTGGGGCCTGATGGACATGACCCCGGGTGGGCGCGACCCGAACTGGATGCCGGCGGTGGACTACTGATGCCCGAGATCGTGTCCAGAGAGGAATGGTTGGCGGTCAGGAAGGAATTCCTGGTCAAGGAGAAGGCCGCGGCGAAGGCCCGCGACGCGATCAACGCCGAGCGGCGCGAACTGCCGATGGTGGAGGTCGAGAAGGAGTACGTGTTCGAGGGACCGGAGGGCCATGTGACGCTCGCCGACCTGTTCGACGGCAGGCGTCAGCTGATCGTGCGGCACTTCATGTTCGACCCGTCCTGGGACGAGGGCTGCCCGAGCTGCTCGTTCTTCGCCGACAACGTCGGGCCGCTGGACCATCTGCACGCACGCGACACGTCCCTGGTGTTCGTGGCCCGCGCGCCCGAGCCCAAGCTGACGGCGTACAAGAAGCGGATGGACTGGACGTTCCCCTTCCTGTCCTCCTTCGGCAGCGACTTCAACTACGACTTCGGCGTGACGCTGGACGATTCGGTGCAGCCGATCGAGTACAACTACAAGTACTACGGCACAAAGGAAGCCTTCGAGGCGCCGGGCCAGTACGCCGCGGGCGAGCTGGCCGGCACGAGCGTGTTCTGGGCCCAGGACGGGCGGATCTACCACACCTACTCCACCTACGCGCGTGGCGACGACCTGCTCGGCAGCACCCACGACCACCTGGACCTGACCCCGCTGGGTCGCCAGGAAGAGGGGCTGCCCTACCCACTCGCCTGGGCGCGACTGCACGACAGCTATCCCACCCCTGACGATCGGAGCGACTCATGACGACCCCTGACGAAAGCCGAGTGTGGCTCATCACCGGCGCCGCCACGGGCCTCGGCCGGGCGATCGCCGAGGCGGCGGTCGCACACGGTGACCAGGTGGTTGCCACCGACCGTGATCTGCCCGGGGTGATGAAATGGGCCGAGGACAAGGTGTTCCCGGCCTACCTCGACGTCACCGACCGGGAGTCGATCGACCGGGCGGTGGCCGAGGCGGTCACGACGTTCGGGCGCATCGACGTGGTGGTGAACAACGCCGGCTACGGTGTGTTCGGCTCCCTGGAGGAACTACCGGAGGACGAGGTGCGCCGGCAGTTCGAGGTCAACACGTTCGGCACGTGGAACGTGACCAGGGCGGTGCTGCCCCAACTCCGCGCGCAGCGCAGCGGCCACTTCGTCCAGATGTCCTCTTTGGACGGCGTGGCACCGGAGGCCGCCAGCGAAGCAGCGTACGCCGGTTCGAAGTTCGCGGTGGAGGGGATATCCGAGGTGCTGGCCCAGGAGGTGGCGCACCTGGGCATCAAGGTCACGATCGTGGAGCCGGGTGCCGTACGCACCGACTTCGGTGGTGGCGCGTTCATTCTACCGCCCGGCATCTCCGACTACGACGACTCCGTCGGCAAGGCGTTGTCGTACTTCGGCGGTCTGATCGGCAAGCAGCCCAACGACCCCGACCGGGTCGCGGCGGCCATCCTCCGCGCGATCGACGCACCCGAACCGCCACTGCACCTGGTGCTGGGGCCGGAGTCGGTGCAGGCGGTGCGCGACAAACTGAACGCGCAACTCCGCGAACTGGACGCCTGGGCCGAGGTGGGCAACAGTACCGGGTACCCCGCCGAGCACGGCGCCGGTGCGGAGGCCGGCCCGGGCACGGGGGAGTGACGACATGGTTGCCGCTGTGGTGGCGGGGGTCGGCGGGCATGTTCCGTCCACTGTCGTCACCAACGATGACTTGACTTCTCGGTTCGACACGTCCGACGAGTGGATCCGCAGCCGCACGGGCATCGCCACCCGGCATCACGTCGAACCGGGACAGTCGACTTCGGACCTGGCGGTCGTCGCCGGTGCCGCGGCGCTCAAATCCGCTGCCCCGACCGGTGACGACGATGTGGACCTGGTGATCCTCGCGACCGCCACGCCGGATCACACCTGCCCGGCCACCGCGCCGTTCGTGGCGGAACGGCTCGGCCTCGGGTCGGTCCCGGCGTTCGATCTCGCCGCGGTGTGCACCGGGTTCGTGTACGGGTTGTCCGTGGCCAACGCGATGATCGTGGCCGGCACGGCCCGGCGGGTTCTGCTCATCGGTGCGGACACGTTCTCCACCATTCTGAATCCCGAGGACCGGGCCACCGCCGCGGTCTTCGGCGACGGCGCCGGCGCGGTCGTGCTGCGGGCCGGCGAGCCCGGCGAGGCGGGCGCGGTCCTCGGCTTCGATCTGGGCAGCGACGGCGCGCTGGCCGACCTCATCATGGTGCGGGCGGGCGGTTCCCGTTATCCCGAAGGGACTGTAGAGGCGGACCGGTGGTTCGCGATGCAGGGCCCGGCCGTGTACCGGCACGCGGTGCTGTCCATGACCGCCTCCGCCCGCGCTGTCATGGACCTGTGCTCCTGGCAACCATCCGATGTGGACAAACTCGTGGCACATCAGGCGAACGCCCGGATTCTCGCCACGGTCGCCACCGAGCTGGGCATCGAACCCGACCGGGCGTATGCCAACGTCGCGGCCGTCGGTAACACGGTCGCGGCGTCGATCCCGCTCGCGCTCGCCGACGCCACCGCGGAGGGCGAGCTGCGTGCCGGTGACAACGTGCTGCTCGCCGCGTTCGGTGGTGGCGCCACGTGGGGCGCCGCCGCACTCACCTGGCCCGAACTCACCACGTCATGAGAAGGAGACAACCGATGCATGCCGAACAGGTGCATACCCTGGTGTGCGACTTTGTGAAGGACCTCCACCCGGACGGGTCCGAACCGAGTGCGCAGTCCACTCTGGACGAACTGGGTGTCGACTCGATGAGTCTGGTCGACCTCCTGTTCAAGGTGGAACGGGAGTACGACGTCACCATTCCCGACGAGGCGCTGCCGAACATCGCCACGGTCGGTGACCTTGTCGAGGTCGTCACCGAGGCAACAAAGTGACGTCGTCCACAACGGACGCACCGATGGATTCCGGGCTGTTGGACGAGGTGCTGTCCTGTTACAAGCCGCATTGTCGCTATCTTCAGGAGTTCTCGGGCGGTCGGGGGGAGTTCGTCATCCCGGAGTCGTGTTACATCGACGACACCGGTCATCTCAACGCGGTCGAGGTGAACATCTGCTACAACCAGATGTTGTACGCGTCGATCGCCTCACTGGTGCGGGACGGCACGGGGCCGGTGTTCGACGCGTGGACCATGGCGGAATTCTGGCGCCGACGCCTGCCCGACATTCTCATCACTCGGATCACCAGCGAGTTCCGCCTTCCCATCGACGCGCGTTCGTTCGCCGGTGAGCTGGTCCTCGACCGGATCGTCTCCCGCCAGCTGAAATCCGACGCGCCACCGCTCGTGGCGATCGACACGACCTTCCGGTTCTGGGACACCGAGGGCGGCGACGCGTCCGGGACGGCACGGATCGCGATCGCGGACGGAGCGACCGGCGGCTGACTGCCCGTGCTGCCCGGCCACGGCTACGACACCGACATCGCCACGGAACTCGGCTTGTAGAGGTTGTAGACGACGTCCAGGCCGACCGGGAAGGTGCCGCAGCGGTAGGTGGTCCAGTCGCCGTTGACGATGCCGGCCTCGCCGGCCGTCTGGCACCGCGCGCAGGAGTGGTACCCGGCGGTGACGAGGTCCCACCCCGTGCCGGGGGTGGGCGCGGGCCAGCACCAGGGCCAGTCCGCGGAGGTGGCGGGCGCCCCCGCTCGCATGGAGTCGAACCGGGCCGTCTGCACGCCCGTGAGGATCTTCAGGTACCGGTAGGGCCGGGTCGACAGGTTGGTGACCGTGGTGACGCGGGTGCCCGCGCCGATCATGATCAGCTGGCCCTGGCTGAGCCGCTGGCCGTTCGCGTCGAGGAAGTGGACGTCCATCGTCTGCGCGAGCGTGCCGACCGGGTGGTGGAAGCGCACCTCCAGGTCGCCGACACCCTCCTCACCCGCGCCGAGATCGAGCACGAGGAACTTCGCGAACCGTCCGGACACCGTCGCGAACCGATCGTCCGGCGGGCCGACCAGGCTCTCCGGGTCGGTCACCGGGACCTGGTTGGCCGGCGCGACCGCGTCGACGTACGGATCCGGCTCGGCGGCGGCCGAAGCGGTCGGCGCGGAGACGAGGAGGAGGACGGCCACCAGCAGGGTCAGTGCACGCATGGCCTGAGTATCGGAGCCCGCTCGCCCGCACCACGGGATCCGGCCGCTGTTGGTGACGAACGCACGGCCGGCCCTGGGCTGTTCGGTCCAGCTTTCCCGCCGCTGGAGCATCGCTGGTCGATCCGTCGACGCCGGTATCCAGGGGCCCGGGATCCCTCTACGCTCCGATCTTGTGACCTCGCGCCACGATGACGCCCTGACCGACCTGGCCCTGTCCGCTGGACGGGGTGACCGCGCCGCGCTGGAACGGTTCGTCCGTGCCACCCAACGTGACGTCTGGCGGCTGGTCGCGCACCTCGCTGGCCCTGGTCACGCCGACGACCTGACCCAGGAGACCTTCCTCCGGGCGATTCCCAGCCTGTGCCGGTTCGCCGCGCGCTCCTCGGTCCGCAGCTGGCTGTTCTCGATCGCCCGCCGAACGGTGGTCGACCACATCCGCCATGCCGTCGCCCGCCCCCGGATCTCCGGCATGGTCGACTGGACCGAGGCGGCCGACCAGCGGCGGTCCGTCGTCCACGGCTCGGCCGCCGGCTTCGAGGACGTGGTCGAGGTGAACCTGCTGCTCGACCGGCTCGACCCGGACCGTCGCGAGGCACTCGTGCTCACCCAGGTGTTCGGGGTGCCCTACGCGGAGGCCGCCGAGATCTGCGGCGTGCCCGTCGGCACCATCCGCTCGCGGGTCGCCCGGGCCCGCGAGGACCTGCTCGCCGCCGACGACACCCGCCGCCGCGCCGCCGGCTGAACGACCCGGGAACCAAACGGGTCCGGCATCCGACTATTGGACTGCCGGGACGTGCTGACCCGGCAGCCCTGAATGCGGCACGCCGGACCGGTCCACCCTTCTACCGGGCCGGCGTCCCGGGGCAAGTTCACTGATTCGGGTTGTCGGCGCCGGTCCGAGCGCCATCAGCGGAAAACTGGTCTCGCGCTTCGGCCCCCGCCTCCCGGCATACGGATGCTGCTTCCTAGCAGTCACCCCGGCCGCCCACCTGGCAGTAGTACAAACGCCCCCAGAATGACAAACAGTCCTGCTGGGCGTGGCAATCGGCCTGGTGGGCCTGGCCGAAGGCTTGGTGGTCTCACCTATGATAGGCGGCATCTTCAACCAGGTAGCCCCAGAAAACGCAGGCACAGTCTCAGGCGCGGCAGCGACGGCAACCCAGTTCGGTCTGGCTCTGGTATTCGCCGCAGTGGGCAGCTGGTACCGCCTGATCCTGGGCACCACCCCCGGCGACCCCATAACCCTGGCCTCGACCCGAGTGGTATCGAGATCATCCAGGACATCATGCGGCGGCCGGGCGAGAGGTACACCCGGTGCGGGAGCTCCCCCTGCTTTTTCGCGACCACGGGGGAAGCGCGTTGAGCAGGAATCGCTTGAGGTCACCGACCAGGCAGCGATCGGCCACTCGCGAACCGTCTTCGGGAGATCAGGAGTCGCATGACCAGTTCTGAGTCGCGGTGTTGCCTGCGGCGAACGTGACCGCCCACCACGCGTTAGTCACAAATGGTCAACGGGTGCGAAACGGAACGTCCTGTCGGCGCGACTTCCCGTGGGCCAGCATTCGGTCACGAACCCGACTCACGGAGTCACAAATGAACACCCGGTCAGCGCGTGCTCTGTCGATCGCGATTTGTCTGGTGATCCTCCAGGTGGCGTTCCCCGGGGCGGTGCCCGGTGAGGAGGACGAGGAGTCCGGTTTCGGGGTTTGTGACACCGTCGTCGGGGTGATCGACGCGCCGGAGGGGGCGGTCGTCGTGGCGCCGGGCACCGATCTCACGGCGCAGACCGCCGCCAATCCGGCCGGCACCACGTTCTGGCTCAGCCCTGGCACGCACACGCTGGCGGCGGACCAGTTCGGGCAGGTGATGCCCAAGACCGGCAACGTCTATCTTGGCGCACCCGGCGCGGTGCTGGACGGGCGTGGCATCAACCGGGCGGCGTTCACCCAGAACGCTACCGGCGTGGTTATTCGCGGGCTCACCATTCGCGGGTTCGTCGCGGACCACAACCAGGGTGTCGTCAACCACGACTCCGCGCCGGGATGGGTGATCGAGGGTAACAAGATCGAGGAGAACGACGGCGCCGCGCTGATGGCCGGCCCCGGACAGCGGGTGTTGGGGAACTGCCTGCGGAACAACGGTCAGTACGGGATCAACGCGTACCGCTTCGGCGGGATCACCGATCTGCTCATCGAGGGAAACGAGATCTCCGGCAACAACACCGACGACTGGGAAACCCAGCTCCCCGGCTGTGGCTGCACCGGCGGCGTGAAGTTCTGGGCGGTCGACGGCGCGGACATCATCGGCAACTGGGTGCACCACAACCACGGCGCGGGTCTGTGGGCCGACACGAACAACAACGACTTCGTCATCGAGGGCAACCTGATCGAGGACAACGCGGCGGAGGGGCTCTTCTACGAGATCTCCTACAACCTCGTGGTGAGCGGCAACACGTTCCGCCGCAACGCGTTGATCCAGGGCCGGCGACGGGCTCTCGCCGGCGACAACTTCCCGGTCGCGGCGGTGTACCTCAGCGAGTCCGGCGGCGAGCCGCGGCTGGACGCCCGGACCGACCTGATCGACATTCGCGGCAACATGTTCTCCGACAACTGGTCGGGCATCACGTTGTGGGAGAACGCCGACCGGTTCTGCAACAGCCCGGCGAATACGTCGACGCTGTCCTGCACGCCGCTGGTGCCCTCCGTCGGCAGCTGCTCCGCACCGGACATCGCGCTACCGCCGCTGTACGACGACTGCCGATGGAAGACGCAGCGCGTGTCGGTGCACGAAAACACCTTCGAGTTCGACCCGGACACCCCGGGTTGCGAAACGCTGATGTGCGGCCGAATGGCGGTGCTGTCGAACTACGGAACGTTCCCCGCGTGGTCGCCGTACCGGGCTTCGGTGGTCTCGGAGGCGATCACCTTCGACCAGGACAACCGTTGGTACGACAACAAGTACTACGGCCCGTGGACGTTCGTCGCCCACGACACCTCCCGCAAACTGTCGATCGACCAGTGGGTGGCGGCACCGTACAACCAGGACACGTGCAGCACCTTCGGCGAATCCGAGGGTTGCTGACGGACAGTCCGGCGGCGCGATGCGATGATGTCGACCATGGAAAGGCTGACGGAGTTCATCGAGGCCGAGGTCGCGGCCGACCGACTGCCCGGCGCGGTGGTGGGAATCGTGCACCGCGGGCAGGTGGTCTTCTTCGAGGCGTTCGGCTATCGGGACAAGGCTCGCGGTGTTCCGATGACGACGGACGCACTGTTCTGGATCGCGTCGATGAGCAAGCCGATCACGGCAGCCGCTGCGTTACTTCTGGTCGAACGGGGTCGGCTCGTGCTGGACGAGCCGATCAGTACCTACCTTCCGCAGTTCGCCGGGCGTGCGTCGCAGCCGACGGTCCTCGACCTGCTCCGACACACGGCGGGCATGCCGGAAGGGTTGCTCGGCGACTCATCGGTGCACAAGCTCTACGCGGAGGCGGTGGGTGACGGGATGACGGACCTGACCGGCGAGGAGTTCGTCGGCAGGTTGAGCACGCTACCTCTGCTGCACGAACCGGGCACGATGTGGCACTACGGCTGGGGGCTGGACCTCACCGGGTTGATCATCGAGTCCATTGTGGGCACCTCGCTGGGAGACTTCCTGCGGGACGAGGTCTGCACGCCACTGGGAATGCTGGACACCACCTTCGGGGTTCCGGAGGGGCAGCGGGACCGGTTCGCCCGCCCGTCGCCCTCGCACGCACTGCCCGATCTGTCGATCGCGCGGTTCCACTCCGGTGGAGCGGGGCTGGTGAGCGCAGCGGGCGACTACCTGCGGTTCGTCCAGATGCTGTTGGACAAGGGGAAACCGCTGCTCGGCCGCAAGACCGTGGAGTACATGCTGTCCGACCAACTCGCCGCGGACACGGACACCAGCCGTCTGGAGAAGCCGGGCTGGAACCCGGGGCACGGTTTCGGTATCGGACTCGCGGTACGGCGGCGGATCGGCGGTTCGCCCACCCCGGGTTCGGTGGGCGAGGTGACCTGGCCGGGCGCGGGCGGCACCACCTGGTGGGCGGATCCGAGCGAAGACCTGGGTGTCGTCCTGATGGCACACACCACCGCCAAGATCGAACCGCAGGTCCGGGCACTTGTGTTGGGGTGCTTGACCTCTGACCTCACACCGCGTCCGTGAACTCGAAGACCGCCCAGTACTCGTTGTGGTAGTCGCCCGGTTTGCTGGCGTTCGTGAAGGGTTCCACGCCCACCCAGCCCCGGTACTGGCCGCCGTCGTCGATCACCTGCAGCAGTGGACGGGGGTGGGAGTTGCCGGTGTAGCACGTCTCGTCGCGGGCGTCGGCCAGGCATTCGCACCACAGCCACATGCTGTTGGCGCGTCCGGTTCCATGCTCGGCGAGGTAGTAGTGACGGTCCTTGCTCGGCGCATCCACACAGGCGCAGTTCGAATTGTGCTGCACGAAGCCGAGGCACTTGCCGGAGTCGCACAGTTGCCAGCTCGCCAGCGGGCTGAAGCCGCTCCGGGCGTTGGTCACCTTGCTCCGGTTCCAGGACCACGCGTTGTATCCGAGGCTCGCGCCTTCGCTGCGAACCTCGGCCATGGACGCGCGGGAGGCCGCGTCGAGCGCGTAGTTGCTGCCGTACGCGAAGCCGTGGGTCGCCGAGTAGTTCGAGAATCCCGTCGGGCCACCGGAAGCACGGTGCAGTTCCGCGTCCACCGCGTTGGAGGTCCAGTTCTCCACGAGTGTCCTGGGTAGACGGTTGCCGGCGCGGTCGTGTGTCCAGTTGACGGTCAGCCTGGCGCCACTCACCGTGTAGGTGCCGGCGAACCCGCCGGGCGGCGCGGCCGTGAAACCCGCTCCGGTCAACACGTTGCAGTCCGGCGGCACGTCGGTGCTGGTGGAACAGTTGTACGCCACACCGGTGCTGACCCGTCGCGGTCGGTCGGGCTGGGACCAGTTCCACCAGTCGTGCGCCACGGTTCCGTTGGTGTTGAACCGGTAGTAGCCCAGCCGGACCCAGTTCTTGTGGGCGGTGCCGTCGGTCAGGCCACCCACCGCCACGGTCCAGCTCGCCTTGCCGCCCGGCAGCGCGGCGGCCTGCGCCGACGAGGCGGATCCGATGGTCATCAGGCTGGTCAGGAGCAACAGCACTCCGACGAGGGCACCTCGGGTGGATCGCATCAGCAGACTCCCTCCGCGCACTGTTACGGTCCTGACCGTAATGTCGCACGGCGAGAAGTGTCAACCATCCGGCTAGGTCAGCTACCGTCCTAGCTAGGTGGCAGACTTCCGGACATGTGGGAAACCTCCGCACGGCTGCTGCGACTGCTCTCGCTCCTGCAGACCCGCCGCGACTGGTCCGGCGCCGAACTGGCCGAGCGACTGGAGATCACGCCACGCACGGTGCGCCGCGACATCGACCGGCTGCGCGGCCTCGGCTACCCGGTCCTGGCCACCGCGGGCACCGCCGGCTACCGGCTGGGCGCCGGCGCGGACCTGCCGCCGCTGCTGCTCGACGACGACGAGGCCGTGGCAGTCGCCATGGGCCTCCGGACGGCTGCCGGCGGGTCGATCACCGGCATCGAGGAGACGTCGGTGCGGGCACTGGCAAAGCTCGAGCAGGTACTGCCCTCCCGCCTGCGCCACCGGATCAACGCCCTGCGGGACGTCACCGTGCCGATGGTCAACACCGGTCCCACGGTCGACCCGAGCACCCTCACGGCCATCGCCGCCGCCGTCCGCGACTCGCTGCGCCTGCGCTTCGACTACCGCACCCACGACGGCGCCAGAAGCATCCGCACGACCGAGCCGCACCGATTGGTCCACACGGGACGGCGGTGGTACCTCATCGGCTGGGACGTCGACCGCCAGGACTGGCGCACCTACCGCGTCGACCGCCTCGACCCGCGCACGCCCACGGGCCCCCGGTTCACCCCACGCACCCCGCCGGACCCCGACCTCAGCGGCTACACCTCGCGGGCGATCTCCACGTCCGCCTACCGATACCAGGCACGGTTCACCCTTCACGTCAGCGCCGAGACCGCGGCGGAACGGATCGCGCCCACCACCGGCGCGCTCGAACCGATCGACGAGCACAATTGCACCCTGCTGGCCGGCTCCAACTCACTGGACGAGTTGGCCATCTACGTGACCACCAAGGGGTTCGACTTCCGGGTGCACGAGCCGCCGGAGTTGGTCGAGCACATGCGGATGCTGTCGGCGCGGCTCGCCGCGGCGACCGGAGGAGCCTCGTCAAGATCGACCTGACGGCGGTTGTGAAGCCTGCTCGTATCGCGTTTGCTTTGGCAGCAACAACTAGCCTGAGGAGGCTGTCGTGTTCGCCATCATCGCCGCGGTAATTTTCGGCCTTGCCCTGATCCTCGACTTCGCCGACACCGCCATGGGGACGATCAACGGCAGCACGCTGCTGATCGCCGGCCTGCTGTGTCTCTCGCTGCACATGGCCGGCCTCGGCGCCAACGCCCGCGTGGGCAGCGGCGGGTCGCGCTTCCGTCGGCGCCGCTGACCTGCCGAATGTTCCATCGTCATGCTGAAGCGGGAGCAAATGGCATGATGTGATGGTCCGTTCGGAGCAGGGAGCGCGGGTGGGGGCGGAGTCCGGGTTCGGGGAGGCGCTGCGAGCGCTGCGTACCCGACGGGGCCTGTCCCTGGCCGAGCTGTCCCGGCTGACCCACTACAGCAAGGGCTACCTGAGCAACATCGAGAACGGGCGCAAGCCGCCCACCGCCGACATGGCCCGGCGGCTCGACGACGTCCTCGGCGGCGCGCTCAGCGACCTGGTGGACAGCCGGTACTGCCCGTACCTCGGCCTGTCCGCGTTCGGACCGGGCGACACCCAGTGGTTCTTCGGCCGCGAACGCACCACGGCCGCACTGCTCGCCCGACTCGCCGAAACGCTCGACCGCGACCAACCGCTGGTCGTGCTCGGCGCGTCGGGCGCGGGCAAGTCCTCGGTGCTGCACGCCGGCGTCCGCCCGGCGCTGGCCGGGGGAGCGCTGCCGGCCCCCGGCTCCGCCAGCTGGCCCGTGCTCGTGATGACGCCCACCGCGAACCCCGTGCGGGCGCTGCGCGAGAAGGCCGCGAAACACCTGGATCACACCCGGCTGGTCATCGTGGTCGACCAGTTCGAGGAGGTCTTCACGCTCTGCTCGGACGAGACGCAGCGCCGGGAGTTCATCGCCGCGCTGTGCTCCAGGTCGGCCAGCAGCCTGGTGGTGCTGGGCGTCCGCGCCGACTTCTACAGCCGGTGCCTCGCCTACCCCGAACTGCTGGATGCCCTGCAGAACAACCAGTTCGTGGTGCCGCCGGCCCGGTGCCTGCGCCGTGCTGACCGGCCACACCGACCTGGTGTACGCGCTGGCGTTCCACCCCGACGAGCACACCCTCGTGAGCGCGGGGAGAGATCGGACGGTCCGCCTGTGGGAAACCGACGCGGAGCGGGCCGCCCAACGGGTGTGCGAACTCGCTTCGTCGCGGATCACGCCGGGGGAGTGGTCGGCGTTCCTCGGCGACACCGCCTACGATCCGCCCTGCCGATAACCCGCAGGTCAGCGACCGTATCCCTGGATCGTTGGGATTTGGGATACCGGGAACCCCTTACGTCCGGCATCGCCCGGTCCGACACTCCAACCATGACCCCCACCGTCGTGCTGGCCGGCCGCGACCTGCACACGCTGCTGTCCGAGGTGGACGTCACCATCCTGGCGATGGTCGACAGTGGACCGGAGGCGGAACACGCGGCCCGCGCGCAACAGCCGGACGTGGTGGTCCTGGACCTACGAGCCTGCGCCGACGGCTGCGACACGGTAGTCCGGCGGCTCCACGAAACGGGCTGCGCGGTCCTGGTGTTGGCCGACGAGACCGCCCTGATGACAGCCATCCGCGCCGGCGCGCGAGGTTTCGTGACGGGCGAGGTGACGGCACGCCAACTGACCCACACCATCCGCGTCCTGGCGGGCGGCTCGGCCCTGTTCGGCGCCGACGTGGCGGGCCCGCTGCTGTCCCGGCTGTCCGGCAACGCCCGCCCCCTGCCCACGGACCTGACCGACCGCGAACGAGAGGTCCTGGACCTGGTCAACGCGGGCCACAGCCACCGAGCGATAGCGGCAAAACTGACCCTGGCCCCCAAAACCATCCGGAACACGGTCGCGTCGATCAACGCCAAACAACGCGCCGCAAACCGCTAAACCCCCGCATGTCCCCACCACCCGACGGCATGTCCTCGCCAGGGGCACGCATGTCCTCACTTCTGGCACGCATGTGCATGGTTGCGGCACGCGTGTCCTCGGTTCTGGCATGCATGTGCGCGGTTCCCGACGACGTGGCACGGCCCCGCGTGGGCGCAACCCATGCACGCGGTTCCTGGTGTGGGGTGGACCCTGCGCCGAACCACCCGGTGACCAGCGGCAACACCCAGACCGCAACGCCCGCCCAGAGACCCCGCACAAGATCAACGGACGGCCACGGCCGTAATCCAGCGCAGTTGCGAGCACCGACAAACCGGCCGACCAGCGCCTTCCTCAAGCACCCTCACCCAGCCGAAACAGTCGCGAACTCCCGGATCGAAGCAGCGAGCCGCGCAGGCTGGTCCAGCGGAACAAGCGTGTAACTGTCCTCGATCAACACCAACCGACTCCGCGGCAACGACGCATCAAGCCGCCGCCCATGCTCCAGCGGCATGACCTTGTCCTCGACCGCCCACACCACGAGCGTCGGCCGATCGAACGCCCGAAGCCCATCCACCAGCGAGTCCAACAAGGACCGATCCCGGGAAATGGACCGCAACACCCGCACCAGGTCCTGACGAATGCCGGACCGCGTCAGGAGAGGACGCATCCAGCGCGCGGTGACGGCATCCCCACGCTTCGTCAGCCAACCGAGCGTGAAAGGCAACCGCCGCACCATCCGGAACCGCATCTGCTGCATGAACAGGCCGAACAACGCAGGATGCAGCTTGCCCGTCAGCACCAGCGCCTTCCCCGTCATGCCGGGCGGGAAGTTGTCGAACGCGTCGCAGGAGACGAGCACCGCCTTGCCGACGCGCGGGTTCTGGTCGGCCATGAGCAGCTGGACGAGCGCCCCGCCGGTGTCGTTGCCCACCAGCGTCACATCGCGAAGGTCGAGCCGATCCAGAAGCTCGGCCACCAGGTCGGCGATGCCGCGCATCGACAGGTCGGCGTCCGGCCCCAGCGGCAGGGTGTGCGCCCCGAGCGGGAGCACCGGGATCACGCACCGGTGCCCGGCGCCGAGTTCCGCGACCACCCCGGACCACAGCTCCGGGTCCATGAGCAGCCCGTGGAGCAACACCATCACCGGGCCGTCGCCGCCGGTGTCCACGTACTCGATGGTTCCGGCCGTGACCTGGACCCGCGCCAGGCCGGTCATCTCGGGTTGGCTCCGTTCACACCGTGCTTCGTCGCCTTCGGACGCCGCACACCCGCCAGCGGATCGCGTCCGTTCCACAGACCCAGCGTCTCGTACGGCCGCAACCGGACGAAACCCGTCTCGTGGTGGAACACCTTGTCGTCGTTCTTCTTCATGGCGTCGCGGTGGCCGCCCGGATACGTCCCCACGGTGTACTGCCGCATCTCGCGGGCGGTGCGCCACAGGCTGAACGTGCTGATCTGGTTGGGCGGGCGCATCAGGTTCGCGCCCTCCAGGAACCCGGGATGGCGCACGGCTTCCCGCTCGGCCGGGCCTGCGGCCTTCGCGAACGCCGCGGCTCGGGTCAACCGCATTCTGGCCAGGGTCAACACCGCGACCGGTTCGTCGCCGGTCGGCTGCTCCGACCGGGGTACGTCGGTCAGGCCCGGCCACGCGCCGACCATGCGAACGGGCTCGAACCGCGCTCGCCAGCCCGGCTCGTAGACCTTGGCGAGCGGGTGGGCGAGGAACCGGTCCAGCGACTCGTCGTCGTCCCAGGACGCGATCAACGCGAGGCCCTCGATCTTGGTCGAGGGCAGCATCCCGGTGCGCAACGGGCCCACCAGCCAGCTCTCCGCGTAGCGAAGTCCCTGGATCACCCCGGGGACCGGCTTCGCGCGCAGCCCGGCCATCGCGCGGGGTGGAATGACGTTCACGATGTGTGCGGACATGATCATGGCGCTGCTCCTAGCAGGTCTCTCAGGCGATGACGGCGGTCGTCGAGCTCTTGGTGGACTCCTGTCCGACGATCTCGGCCGCGACCCGCTGACCGGAATAGATCGCCCCGCCCATCGCCCCGTACTCGACGGGCACGGTCTCCGCCCCCGCCCAGTGGATCCGGCCGATCGGTTCCTTGAGCGCCGGGCCGTACTCGGTGTAGAAGCCGGGCGGGCAGTACCCGTGGTAGCACCCCTGGGTGAACTGTTCGGCCATCCAGTTCTGCTCGATGACCTCGACGGGCTTCTCCGCCCGGGGACCGAAGTAGCGCCCGAGCTGACGCAGGAGCAACTCCCGGCGCCGGGACGGCTCCTGCCTGGCCATCTGGTGGGCGGCCGGGCCGGTGCAGAAGACCGTGAGGACGCCGGGGGACCCGTCGGCCGGGCTGCCGTCCACCACCGCCCGGAACGGGCTCCGGAAGCTGATGGCCATGCCGGTCATGCCGTCCTTGCGCCAGAACGGCTCGTCGTAGAGCACCAGGTACTTGATCGCCGCGCCCATGGTCATCCGCTGGGTGAGCTGGGTGCGGGTCTCCGGCAGCGAGGGGGCGAAGTCGATGCGTCCGACCAGCGGGGTCGGCACGGCGACCACCACCCGCCGGCCGGTCGCCGTGAAACCGGGGCCACTGACCCGGACCCGGTCGCCCGTGTGCTCGACGCGGCGGACGTGCGCGTTCAGGTAGGTGTCGGCCGAGACGCCGTCCGCGATCCGCTCCACCAGGTTCTGCGCACCACCGACGAACCTGTTCTCCAGCGCACCGCCGGAGATCGTGGTCATCGCGCGGAAGCCGCCGGTGCAGTTCGAGTAGTTCAGGACGTGCAGCACCGAGACCTCGGTCGGCGAGGCGCCCATCCCGGCCTCGACGAGCAGCCGCATGAGCAGGCGGCCCTCCCTGGTCCGGATGTTGCGCCGGGTCCAGGACCACATGGTCTCGCCGTCCCACTTCGCGGCGTGCGGCGCGGTCCACGGCGCCTCCGCCGGGACCTCCTTCCGCATGTGCTCGATCCGCAGCGCCGCCTGCCCGAAGTCCGCGATCGCGAGCGGGCTGATCCGGGGGATCTGCCCCTTCCAGCGGGCGATCCGGCGTTCGGTCTCGATCAGTTTGTCGCCGTCGTCGTAGACCTTTTCCGAGCCGATGCCCAACGAGCGCCGCCATCCTGGCGTTGACCGAGTCGCGCAGGTGGAACTCGCAACCCAGCTCGACGATCTTGCCGTCACCGATCGGGCGGCTGAGCGCACGGCCGCCGAGGCGCCCGCGGGCCTCGAGCAGTGCCACGCTCCGGCCCGACTTCTTCAGCTCACTGGCGGCCGTGGCACCGGCGAACCCGCCACCGACAACGATGACGTCCGCCTCGATCTCCGGGTGTTCCCGCACGTCCAGCATGTCAGGCCCCGTCACGGAGGACGACGTCCTGGCGGGCCGGACCCGAGTTCCCCAGCCGGTGGTTCTTGATCATCTCGGTGATCAGGTACCGCCGGGGTTTGACGGTCGCGGTGTGCAACAACTGCTCCGGGCTGACCTCGAACGGTTTCCCGAGACCGGCTAGACCGGCCGAAGCGGCGTCCCAGGTCTGCGGATCGAGCGCCTTGCCGTCCCGCATGCAGATCACGGGGGTGGGCACACCCTGCTCGTCCGGCACCACCACGATCTCCTCGGCTTCCGGGATCCGGCTCATGAGCACGTCCTCGAGCTGCAGACAGCTGTCCACGCCCTCGATGCGGTCGGCCACCCGGTCGAGCACCTCGAGCTGGCCGGCCTTGCCCCGCCGGCCCCAGTCGCCGGTGTCGAACCACTTTCCGTGGCGCCGCCCCCAGTACTTGTCCGGCGTGCCCACGAAGGACAGCGCCCGGGCCGGGGTCTTGACCTGGATCATGCCCGGGTCCTTCTGGTTGGCCCGGCGCTCGCCGGTGTCCGGGTCGGCGATCCTGGCCCGCACCCGGGGGATCGTCCAGCCGACGCTGCGGGTGTCGCGATCACCGGCGCGCCGGACCGAGCCACGCGTGTAGAGCCGGACGGTGACCGGCTGCACCTCGGTCATCCCGTAGCACTGGTACCAGACCGGGTACGCCCGCTGCGACGCCTCCAGCAGCCGCCGGATGGTGCGCGGGTGGATGGCGTCGAAGGTGTTCAGGAACACCCGCAGGCTGGCGAACGGCGACGAGGGGTGGTCGATGAGTTTTTCCCAGCCGACAAAGGCGTTCGGGTGACTTTCCACGATGGTCGGGCGGTACCTGGCGAACAGGTCGAGGATCGTCGCGTCGTCGTGGTCGCCGATGCCGAGCACCGGCGTGCCGCGGGAGAAGGTCGCCTGCTGCGTGACCGCCCCCCGGATGTGCACGTGGGAGATCACGCTCGCGAACAGGTCGTCGGGGGAGTGCAGGAACGGGACGACGGACTCCACGAGCGTGGAGAACGACACGCCGGTCGCCGACGCCTCGGCGAGCTTGGACACGCCGGTCGTGCTCGACGTGTGGGTGATGATCATCGGCTCTTCGTGGCGGCCTGGGTTCGCCGACGGCACCGGACCGCCCCACAGGTCCGCCACGGGGATCCCACCGTCGATCGGGGCGATGGCCGTGCAGTTCAGGGCCTTGAGCCGGGCGGCGTCCAGACCGACGCGCGCCGCGACCGCCGGGTCGGTGATGATGAAGCGGGCGTCGATGCGCTCGAGCAGGATGTTGATGATGTCCGGGTCCAGCCGGGCGGACAGGAGCGCCGGGACGGCGCCGATCCGCGCGGCCGCCCAGGCGAGCGACTGGATGTCGTAGTTCGGCGTCTTGAGGATGACCACCCGGTCCCGCTTGGCCACCCCGGCCTGCTTGAGCACCGCCGAGAACTGCTCGATCAGGAGCGCGCACTCGACGTAGTCCAGCTCGACCCGCTGCTCCGGATCCCAGCTGAACGGCTGGTCCAGGTAGATGGGAACCCGGCCGTGCTTCTCGGCGGCGACCTCGGCCACCATGCCCATGTTGATCGGCTTGACCACCGACACCCGCTTCGGGGTGACCAGGGCGCCGAGCTGTCTGCCGATCGAGGTACGCCGCTCGGAGAGCGGGTGGGCGGACCTGCCCGTGGAGTCAACTGTGGACATCGTGCCTCACCTGTTCTTCCGTCGCCGGGACGAGGCCCCGGCTCCGTTCGTCGCACCGGCGGTCGCGAAGGTGCGGCGTTCGGTCGCGAGAAGTTGTTGGTATTCACGGGGATCCACCAGCAGGTGTCCCGACGAGTCGTAGAAACGCTTGTCCTGGCGGCGCCGGGAGCGGCGGATCTCCGACCACATGTGGCCGCGTGAGGGCAGGGTGACCTCGCCGGTCAGCAGGTCGCCGATCCACTCGGACTGGTGCTCGGCGGTCGGCATGAGCGAGGTCATCGAGTGGAGCAGTCCCACGAAGAACAGTCCGTCGATCTCCGGCGGGACGGCCATCTGGTACAGCGGCGGCGCGTCGTCACCGTCGCCGACGATGGTGTCGTCGAGGAACGGGTACGCGATGCGGTAGCCGGTGCCGTGGATGAGCACGTCGGCCTCGACCGTCTGCCCGTCGGCGAACCGCACGGTGCGGCCTTCGACCGACTCGACCACCGGCTTGGGACAGATCCGCCCGTGCATGATGCTCGGGAGGAACTCGCTCGTGGAGATCAGCGGGCCCTGCCCCGGTTTGTACGGCGGCGCCGGCAGGCCGTAGGACGTCATGTCGCCGTGCACCAGCTTCAGCATCAGCGTCAGCAACGGGCGGCGCTGCTCGACCGACAGCTTCTTCATGAAGGGCGACAGCTTGTCGATCGGTCGGCCCTCGAAGATCTTCGGCACGACGTAGTGCCCGGTGCGCACCGCCAGGTGCGTGGCCTTCGCGACCCGCGACACCTCGGTGGCGATGTCGGCCGACGTGGCGCCGAGTCCCAGCACCACGACCGTCTTGCCGGCGAACTCCTCGGGACCGTTGTACTCGAACGAATGCAGCTCGCGACCGGTGAACGTGCCCTCGTACTTCGCGTAGGCCGGCACGCCGTGCCGTCCGCCGGAGGCCACGAGCACCGCGCGGTAGTGGTGGCTGGAACCGTCCCCGAGGGTGACCGTCCAGCCGCCGCCCGCCGCCTGCTCCACTGTGGACACGTCGGTGCCGAAGCGGATGTGCTGGCGCACACCGTAGTTGTCCACGTAGTCGTCGAAGTACTTGGCGACGTGCGTGTGGTGCGGGTAGTCGGGAATGTCGTCGGACATGGGGAAGCTCGGGTACTCCATGACCGTCTTCGACGTGTTCGCGGCCAGCGACGGGTAGGCGCAGCTCTCCTCGCCCGCCGAGTAGCGCCACAGACCGCCCACCTCCTCGCGGCGCTCGAAACAGTCGAACGGGATGTCGCGCAGCACCAGCGCGCGGCACATGGCGATGCCGGCCGAGCCGGCGCCGATCACACAGACACGGTCACTCATCGGCGGGGACCCCGTCCTTGCGACGGTTCGCGCGCAGGCCGGCGATGCCGAGCACGGTCGCGGTGAGGGCGGCGCCGGTGTCGATGTTCGCCGACTTCGTGGGCTTGCCCTCCTTGTAGGCGATCAGCCCGGCGGCCACGTCCAGCGCGTCGCAGAGGATGCCCGCCTGGAGCCACAGCTTGCGGGCCTCGCCCTTGCTCACCAGCAGACCGGCGATGAAGGCGATGTTGCGTGCGGCGAAGAGGCGGACCAGGTACTTGCCCTCGCCGTCCTGGGGGACGCCGAAGACCTTCGCGCCGACACCCGGCACCAGGAGGGCGCCGCCACCGACGGTCCGCAAGGTGCTCAGGAGCAGGGCGGGAACGTTCTTTTTGCTCATGTCGGGAGAACCTCGATGCTGGTTGGGGTGTCTTCTGTCGCGAAGCCGTCCAGCCGGACGACCACGCCGGCCGCGCGCAGCGCCGCGAGATCTCCGCGCGGGTCGGCCGACTGCTCGGGGAAGGAGAGGCCGGGCGGCAGCCGGTGTCCGGCCAGCCCGAGCACGCGCTCGGCCGCCAGGACGGCGCCGACCGAGCTGAGGTGTGCCTGGCCGCGGGGATCGAGGACGTCGATCGTGACCGACCGCTCCGGTCCCCGCGCGGTGACCGTGATGCCGGCGAAGTCGCCCGCACCCGGCCGTTCGAGCAGCGCCGCACGGGTGCTGTGCAGGAACGGCCGGGTGAGGGCGCGCAGGATGCCCGTTCGCTTGAGCCCGATCAGGGCGTACAGCGACGCCTTGTCCTGCAGTGCCAGCCGGGTTTCGACCGTGGGCACGTTGAGGGTGCGCGGCAGGGTGGTCTGTTCGAGGGTGCCCACCAGCGCGGCCGGACGTTCGTTGCCGTCGGCGCACCGGACCTTCCGCACGCCGGTCAGCGGATGCGTGGCCTCCCGCTTGCCGTCCCGCATCGGGTAGTACGGCCACGCGAGCCGGTGGCCGAAGCCCTGGGAGTCCGGGCCGACCTCGTCGTCGGACGACGCCAGCGCCGTGATGTCCACCCGCACGACCTCGCCGAGTTCGCGGACGGCGGCCGCGGTCAGCAGCGTCGCCACCCCCGCCATCCAGCTGCCGGACAGGAGAACGGGCGCCTGCGGCACTTCACCGGCGATGGCGATGGTCGCGTCGAGCACGCTCGCGTGCCCACCGCGGTTGATGTCCGCGTAGGGCAGTCCCTGGCCGACCGCGTCGATCAGGAGTTGGTCGGTCGGGTCGCTGACCGAGGCCAGCACGGCCGTCGGGCGTTCGAGCAGCGACGAGAGCGGCTGCTTCGCGCTGGTGTCGACGGTGGCGGTCGTGGCGCCGATCGACGCGGCGAACGCCTCCGCCTGTTCGGGATAGCGACCGCCGAGGACGAGCCCGAGGTCGGGATGACGTTGGCGGAGCTGCCGGGCCACCTGTTTCCCGACGAGACCGTAGCCGCCGACGATCAGCAGCGTCGGCGCCTTCTTCTTCGCGCGGCTAGACATGACGTGACAACTCCTCGGTCCGGATCCCGGCTGGTTTCTCGCCCGCGTCGCGTGCGAGGAGTTCTCGGGCCGCCCGGCGGCCGGAGTCGATGGCGCCGCCCATGGAACCCAGCTGGTGGACGCCCACTTCCGTGCCCGCCCAGTGGATCCGGCCGATCGGTGCGCGCAGCGCGGGGCCGTACGCGGTCAGGGTCCCCGGCGTGGCGTAGCCGTGGTAGCAGCCGCGGGTGAACTCCTCGTCGAGCCAGTTCTGCTCGACGAAGTCGACCGGGTGCGCCGCCCGCGGTCCCAGCGCCGTGGTGAGACCGCGGAGCACGGCGGCCCGACGCTCCTCCGGGGGGAGCACGGTCAGCTTCCGCGCCGCCGAACCCGTGACGAACGCCGACAGCACACCGGGGCTGCCGTCGGCCGGCGAGGTGTCGAGCACCACCCGGAACGGCCCGTCGGAGCTGGTGATCTGGCCGCTGTAGCCGTCGGCGCGCCAGAACGGCTCGTCGTAGATCGCCAG
Source organism: uncultured Actinomycetota bacterium (assembly GCA_963825445.1). GTDB lineage: Bacteria > Actinomycetota > Actinomycetes > Mycobacteriales > Pseudonocardiaceae > Actinophytocola. The sequence goes on along the minus strand of CAWGTM010000007.1, from coordinate 46,384 downwards.
GCACTTGATGGCCGAGCCGGCCGGCATCCGCTGCGTCAGCTGGTCACGGTAGCCGGGCAGCGCCGGCTCGTAGGCGATCCGGCCGGCCAGGGTCATCGGGATCGCGACCACCACGAAGCGTGCCTTCGCCGAGAAGCCGGGACCGCTGACCACCACCGAGTCCGACCGCTGTTCGATGCGGCGGACCACGGCGCCGGTGCGGAGCTCGTCCGGCAGCCGCCCGGCGAGCCGGTTCGGAATGCTGTGCGCGCCGCCCTTGAACCGGTAGCGCTGGATGCCCTTCGTGACCTCCAGCAGGTAGCGGAACCCGCCGGACGCGTTCGCGTACCGCAGCAGGTGCAGCATCGAGAGGTCGGCAGGCGCGGCGCAGTACGCCGCCTCGACCACCATGGTGAGGAACGCCCGCGCCTGCGCCGTCGCGACATTGCGCCGGCACCAGGACCAGAACGTCTGGTTGTCCAGCTTCTCCGCGTTGGGCGCGGTCCACGGCTCGTCCGGCGGCACCGTGCGGGCGAGGCGCTCGATCTTCAGCACGGCCCGGCCGAAGTCGGGCAGCGTCACCGGCCCGAGCCCGAACGGGACGAGACCGGAGTACTCGTACCTCTTCCCGTTGACGAACGTGAGGCGCGCGCCGCCGTCGTAGGAGGAGAACCGCTCGACGCCCACCGAGGCCGCCACCTCCGCGATGGCCGTGCTCTTGTCGCCGAAGTACTCGCCGCCGAGGTCGACCGCCTCGCCGTTGTCGAGCGCGTACCCCTTGAGCCGCCCGCCGACGCGCTCCCGGGCCTCCAGCAGCCGCACCGTCCAGCCGGCGTCCTTCAGCTCGCGGGCCGCGGTCAGCCCGGCGAGGCCGGCGCCGATCACGACGACGTCGGCCTCCATGCGCGGCTCGTCGCTGACGTGGAGCGCCTCCACGCCCTGCTCAGCGGGTGCCATCGTTGACCGCCTTTCTGATGGGAACGACGTCGACGGCCTTGGCTGGTGGGACGGCGTCCTCGACGGGCGTGCGCCGGTCCAACGGCGCCGGCGTGACCTCGGGGGACCTGAGTGCCGGCCGGCGGTTGATCCACCGGCGCCGCGGCTCTCCGGCGAGCAGCGTGATGGCCTCGCGGACGAGCGGGAGCCGCTTCGCCTTGCCCTTCAACAACATCGTTCCGGTCGAGCGGGCCATGTCGCGCAGGGGAAGCACGTCGTAGTACTCGGACCGGTGACTGAAGAGATCGAGGAACTTGTTGAACTCCCCTCGGGCCTGCAGCCGCCGCAGGGCTTCCGGGACCATCGTGGGGAACTGGCCGGCCTTGCCGACGTCGGCCGCGAGCCAGTAGTACCCGTTGAACCGGTCGTCCCGCCACGCTCCCCAGCGGCGCAGTTCCTCGTCCAGCTCGTCGCCGGAGCCGTCGAGCCCGGAGATGATCGCCGGAGCGAGCGCCTCCACCTGCAGGAAGGCGTCGCCGATGCCCCGGCCGACAGCGGGATCCTTGAAGTGCCCCGAGTCACCGACCAGCACCCAGCCGGGGCCCGACGCCTGGCGGAAGTAGCCGTCGAACTTCCTGATCCCGGAGATCTCCGTGGCGATCTTCGCGTCGGCGAGCACCTCGGCCGTCGCGTCACAGCTTCGCATGTGCGCGAGCAGCCCGAGATCGGTGTGGTGCCGGAAGTAGTCCCGCTCATGTCGTTCCGGCGACACACCGACCAGGTAGAGCCCACCGTCGGCCGGCCCGGCCCACACCATCCGGTCGCCCCACCGGTGGAAGACGAAGTGGTCGTCGCCCGACGGCTTCGCGCCCTCGAAGAAGGTGAAGTAGTACGAGCGCTGGCTGGGGTTCACGTTGTACTTGCGTGCACCGACCATGTAGCCGATGGTCGAGGTCCGGCCGTCCGCGCCCACCACCAGCGGCGCGTACAGGTTGGTGTCGACGTTGTTGCTCCGGACCTTGACCCCGGCCGCCCGCCCGTGCTCCCACAGCACCTCGACGACCTTCGTGTTCATCCGGACGTCGGCGCCCGCCTCGATCGCGGTGTCGGCCAGGATCGAGTCGAGCAGGTGGCGCCGGAGGTAGGCCGCCCCGCCGACGTCGTCGAACCGCAGCGGCCAGTGGGTGTTGGCCCGGAACTCGTTGAAGCGCAGGTCGATCTGCCGCATGAACCGCACACCGGTTTTGCTCACCTGGTCGAGCACCCCGAGCCGCTTCAGGAACAGGAGTCCGTCCGCCTCCATGAGGTGCGACGAGAGCGTCGGCTTCGGAAAGGTCGCCTGCTCCACCACGACGACCTTCAGGCCCGCCCTGGACAGGATGGTGGCGAGCGTGGACCCCGCGCAGCGAGCGCCCACGACGATCACGTCGAAGTGGGAGCCCGCTGCCGTGCCACGGAACTGGTCCGCTGCCCGGATTGTTGTCGACATCGCCCAGTCCCGTCCCTAGACCCGAAAGGTTTCCGAAGCGGGGGTGGAGAAGTCCTCGACCTCGACGTCCTGGAGCAGTCCCTCGTTGTACCGGCCGTAGGCACCGAGGTCGAGCAGACCGTGACCGCTGTAGTTGAAGACGATGGTCGCCTCGCGACCGGTCCGCTTGCAGTCGTTGGCGATGTCGATGACCGCGCGGATGGCGTGCGCGCTCTCGGGAGCCGGCAGGTAACCCTGCAGCTGCGCGAACGTCTTGGCCGCTGCGAAGACCTCCGTCTGCGGGTAGGCCTTCGCGTCGAGCAGGCCTTCCTTGCGGATCAGACCGACCAACGGGGCGCACCCGTGGTAGCGGAGTCCGCCCGCGTGGATCGGCGGCGGAACGAAGTCGTGGCCGAGGGTGTAGGTGTAGGCAGCCGGGCCCTTCCCGTCGGCGTCGGCGAAGTCGAGCCGGTACTCGCCGTGGGTCAGCGTGGCGCAGGCCTCCGGCTCGGCCGCCAGGATGGTGATGTCCGCGCCGTTGAGCTTGTCCTCGATGAACGGGTTGGCGAAGCCGCCGAGGTTGGAGCCACAGCCGACGGAGGCGACCAGGTAGTCGGGGGTCCGCCCGATCATGGCCAGCTGCTCCTTCAGCTCGAGGCCGATCACCGAGTGGTGGAGCAGGCAGTGGTTGGTGAACGCGCCGACCGCCAGCCTGCTGCCCGGGTCGTCGTACACGCACTCGATGGCTTCGCTGACGGCGGTCGCCTCGCTGCCCGGGTGGTCGGGGTTGGACGCGAGAAGCTTCTGGCCGAACTCCGTGGTGTCACTGGGACTGGGCCGGACCTCCGCGCCGTACGTCTCGATCAGGTGGCGGCGGTAGGGCTTCTGGTGGTAGCTGGCCCGGATCATGTAGACGAGCAGGTCCAGGCCGAAGAGCTTGCAGGCGAGGGCGAGCGCGCTGCCCCACTGTCCGGCACCGGTGTCGGTGACCAACCGGGTCTGGCCGTCGCGCTTCGCGTAGTACGCCTGGGCGAGCGCCGAATTGAGCTTGTGGCTTCCGCTCGGTGAAGTCGCCTCGTACTTGAACCAGATCTGCGCGGGCGTGTCGAGTTCCCGCTCCAGTGCGATGGCCCGGACCAACGGGGTCGGACGCCACAGTTTGTACGCGTCCCGCACCGGCTCGGGAATGGGGATCCATCGCTCGATGGATCTTTCCTGGGCGGCCATGGCCGGAATCATCAACCGGTCCATGAACTCGCGCGTGACCGGCTTTCCGGTGGCCGGGTCGATGTATTCCTCCGGCAACCGGGGCAAGTCCGGAATTACGTTGTACCAACGAGTGGGAATTCGATCTACGGGGAGGTCGATACGTTCCGAAATTCCTGCCGGCTTCATGGTTCCTCCATGGAATTACCAGGACGCCATCCTACGGTCGTAAATGAGGAGGCGGATCCGGGTTCGAGGTAATCTACAAGTCTGCTTCGAGCCAGGTTCGAGCATTTCCTGCAAGCAGTGACGACGGCGCTACGGCACGTCGCGTGGAATCAACCCGTGACGAGTTTGTCGAGCGGTTGTGGATCTCCGGTGCCCCAGGAGATGCCCTGCACGTGGCTCGTGCGAAGTCCGAGGTAATTCATCTCGCCGTAGACCCCGCCGGTCTTTCCGGTGCCGCCGTGGGTGGAGAGATACGAGGTGAAACCGATGTGGGAGTCGTTGATCTTCAGCATGCCGCCGTTGTTGAGCGAGTTGGCGACCTCGTCGGCGACCTCGCGCGAACCGGTCCACAGTGAGTTGCGCAGGCCGTACTCGTTGGCGTCGAGGAACTCGATGACCGTCGCCAGCAGTTCGTCGTCGTCCTCGATCGGATCCCCGGCGCCCGGCACGACCACCGGCAGCAACGGGAAGAACGTCTCCTCGCGCACGGCCGAGAGCTTGCGGGAATCCGCCAGGCCGTCGACCCGGATCACCGTCGGCTGGAGGAATACCCCGTCGGCCACCTCCTCGCCGTGGACGTCGAGCCGCCGGCCGCCGCACAGCACGGTCGCACCCGCCGAGCGCGCCTCGGAGAGGAAGTCGAAATACTGGTCGGTCTTCAGCACCGGCGACAGCAGCGTCGTCTCGCTCTCGGGAAACCCGGGCCGCAGCGCGCGGACCAGCGGCAGCAGCACGGCGAAGAAGTCGTCGGCCACCGCGGGGTGCACCACCGCGTATTTCGGGACCATGCAGATCTGGCTGGACCCGTAGAAGCTTTCGATCAACGCGCGCGCGGCGGCCTCGAGATCGGCGTCGTGCCACACCACGAACCCGTCGTTGCCGGCCAGCTCGAGAATCGGCTTCTTGCCGCGCTTCACGCACTCGCCCTCGAGCCGTAACCCGGCGACGCTGTCGCCGAAGAAGAGCACGTCGTCCACGTCGGGATTGTCCAGCCAGCCCTCGAGGACCTCGTTGGCTCTGCCGGAGATGATGTTGACCGTGCCGGGCGGGGCGCCGTACTGCTCGAGCACCGGCACGACCAGCTCGCGGTACCACCACATCACGCTCAGCGGTGAGGACCGCGGCGCTTTCACGACCAGCGTGTTCCCGGCCAGCATCGAGAGAACGCCCATGACGGCGTTCGACCCGGCGGCGTTCTGCGGGGGGTTGATGCAGACGACGCCGTCGGGCTTGCGGACCAGTTCGACCGTGCGGCCCTCGAAGTCGTAGGTCTGGTGCAGTTGCTTGGTGTACCACTCGGTGGTGGCCGGGTCGATGCCACGGAGAACCCCGCTGATCTCCCAGCGCGCGAGCCGGCGCGGATGACCTTCGGCGACCAGCAGCTCCTCGAATTCCTCGATGTTCGCGACCACCGCGTAGTAAATGTCGTTGAGCATCTTCGCGCGCGTCGCGAGCGGCGTCCGGCGGAATTCACGGCTGGCGGCCCGTGCCGCGCGCACCGCCTCGTGGCTGTGCTCGGGGGTGCAGCGGGCGACCCGGCCCACCACGTCGTCGGGAATTTCGGTGGCGTGTCCGAGTTCGAGCTGTCTCTTCATCCGGAAGGTGCCGCGGCTGTCCCGGAGATAAGAAGACGCTTTCACCACGTACGTCCAGCCGACCCCCTCGACATCCTTGCCACCGATATACGGTGAGTAACTGAGCATGACAGTCCTCCGGTTACGTGAAAGTGTGGATTGAGGAATTACCTCAGCGGAGTAGGCTGCCGAGGCTAGCATGGGGTCTGAAGTACCGACAACAAGCGAGAATCCAGGAGAGATCATGTCCAAAGATTCACTCGAGAAATACTCGGCGGCGGCTCGTGCTGAATTAACGGATGATCAAAGAATTGGCTGTCTTCTTAGCCATGGCTTTACTTCCAGCCCGGCCTGTCTTCGGCCGATGGGCGAGGCGTTGGCCGAGCGGGGCTACGCGGTCGAGATCCCCAGGCTGCCGGGACACGGCACCACGTGGCAGGACCTGAATCGGACCACTTGGGACGACTGGTACGGCGAGATCAACCGGGCGTTCGACAAGCTCGCCAGCACCTGTGACCACGTCTTTGTCGGCGGACATTCCTTCGGTGGCGGCATGGCACTGCAGCTGGCGGCGACACGCCGGGACCGGGTGGCGGGCGTGATTCTCGTGAATCCGTCGGTCATGAACGCTCGCAAGGACGCGGTCCTGGTGTCGGTGCTCAAGCACGTCGTGCCCTCTGTGCCCGGAATGGCCAACGACATCAAGAAGCCCGGCGTCACCGACTTTCTTTACCCTCGGATTCCGTTGCGGGCCACTGCTTCGCTGATGGAGGGCCGGTCGCGGGTCCGGTCGTATCTGCCTCGGGTGACCGCGCCGATCATCTTCTTCCGGTCGGTCGAGGACCACATGGTCGACCCGCAGTCCGCCCGCAACATCCTCGACCTGGTCTCCTCGAAGGAGGTGACGGAACGGCGGCTCGAGAACAGCTACCACTTCGCGACCCTCGACAACGACGCCAAGCAGATATTCGAGGAGTCCATCGGTTTCGTGGACCGGATCGCGAGCGGTCGCGTCCGCCCCGCGGTGTGATCCACTCGATGGCGCGTCGTGCCCGGCTCGAGGATCAGTCCACTGTGACCGAACTGGAACCGGGCAACGTCGTGACGATGTCGGCGCCGAGGAGCTGGGTCGGCGTGTAGTAGCCGCCGGCCCGCCGGCCGCCCTGGAGTGCCGCCACGGCGGCCAGCGCACCGTCGACCGTGATGCTGTAGAGACTCGCGGTGGTGACGCGCGCGGTCCGCCGCTCGCCCGCCGCATTGGTGACCTCGCCCCACACCCGCACCGGCCGCGCGGCGCGGACGGCGGACGCCGGGCCGCGCACGGTCGCGGCCACCAGTCGCTTGAGGACTCGTTGTACGCCTGGCCTGGCCAGCACCGGGCGGAGCAGGCCGCCGAGTCGGACGGCCGCCAGCTGCCAGGGTCGGACCCGCACGTAGACCTCGATGTTGGGGATCGCCGTGGTGTGGAAGGCGCTGGACACGTCGGCCGCGGCGAAGGTCATGGCGAGCCGTTCACCCGCCCCGAAGTCGATGCGCCGGGTGCGCCAGGCCTGGGGCACCGAAATTATTTCTTTCTCGACCCGAATTCGACCGGTGCTCGAGAGACCCTCGACAATGGACTTGGATGTTCCCGGAGACAGCGCGAACGGGGTGTCGAAACCGAGCCGTAAATTCGTGGCGTCCGGCAACTCCTTGTGCAGGATCGCCGCCAGACAGTCAGTGGGGATCACGTCGAAACCCACCCCCGGGCACACCACGATCCCGGCCCGCTCCGCCTGAATGTGCAGACCCTGTGCGTGCTCGAACACCGCGATCTCACCGGTGATGTCGAGATACTTCGTGTTCGTGCGAAGGCACGCTTCGATCATGGGTGCGCTGGTGGCCGAAAAGGGTCCCGCGCAGTTCAGAACGATCTCGACATCGGTGAGGTGAGCTGCGATTTCGTCCGCGTCGGCCACGGCAAAGTCGCGGTGGCGCAGGCCGAGTTCGCGGGCCAACGGTTCGATCTTGCCCGCGGTGCGACCGGCGAGGATCGGCGCCAGGCCACGGTTTGCTGCCTCGCGGGCGATCAGCTCGCCGGTGTAGCCGTTGGCGCCGTAGAGCAACCAGGTCGTCACCGGAGCACCCCCTGAGTTCTCGCGACGTCGGCGGTCGCCGACATCCCGACACTGTATCGGCAATCACTCGAGAGACGTCCATTGTTCCGGCGACGCGTCCGTTTGGCCGATATCCGCGGCGGTGTCCACTCGCTACTGTGACCGCGGCGTGCATCGCACACTTCTACCGCCAATCACAACATCGGGTGAGACCATGAATGCTGTCCGCAAGTCGCCAAGAATTCTCAGGTTAATCACTGGCACGGCGCTGGCCGCCGGATTGTTGATCACCGGGTCACCCGGTGCGGCCGAACCCACCGCTGCCGTCGACACGAGGCCAACCGCTGTCGTCTCACTCGGCGACAACGGGATCTCCGGTGAGGGCGCCGGCAACTACGAGCCGGGCACGAACGGAGAGAACGGCAACTGGTGCCACCGGTCGAAGGACGCGCTGGTGCACAAGACGAAGCTCGCTGAGAAGACGATCAACATCGCGTGCTCCGGCTCGAACGCCGCGCACGTGTCGCTGGCCGGCACCGAGCACAACACCGAGGGCTCCCAGGCCAAGCGCCTGGCCGTCATCGCCAAGGAGTACCGGGTCACCACGGTGATCGTGCGGGTGGGGTCGAACGACGACCCCGGGTTCTCGCCCACCGTGCGTGCCTGCATCTTCGCCTACCTCTACCCGGACAAGCCCGCCTGTCGCCTGGAACAGGGTGCGGCGTGGCCAAGCCGAGTGGCCGCCATGGTGCCGAAGGTCCGGACCGCCATGAACGATGTGAAGACGGCCATGGCCAGCGCCGGGTACGCCTCGAACTCCTACAACCTGGTGTTGACCTCCTACTCGTCGCCGATCACCGAGCGGATGGAGCCGGAGTACCAGAAGTACTGCCCGTTCCGGCTGTCCGACGCGCGGTGGGCCAGGACCGAGGCGGTGCCGCAGCTGAACCAGGGGCTGCGTGACGTCGCGCGTCAGGTAGGCGCGCGTTTCCTGGACCTCGGCCGGGCAACGGAGAACCACGAGGCGTGCAGCGGCGGTGCCGACCCGAGCACCGAGTGGCAGACCCGGATCACGGTCGACCCGTACGAGTTGGTGAACGGCACGCTGGACCCCGAGGAGAAGCACCGGGCGGCCGAGTCGTTCCACCCCAACGCGCTCGTCCACAGAAAGATCGGTGGTTGCATGACGGCGTTCGTCCTGTCCACGTCGTCGGACTCCTCCTGCATCGAAGGTGCGGACGGTGACCTGCACCCGATCGCGAGGTGGCAGATCAGGTGATGCCCTCGTTCTGACGGCTCCACAGTGGATCGCCGACGTGCGTCGGCGATCCACTGTGGAGTCTCGGCTCAGCTCACCGCCTGCCGCAGGAGCCCGGCGATCCTCTTCTCGGCGGCGGCCGTCAGTGTGGTCACCGCGTACGAGGTGGGCCAGACGGCGCCGTCGTCGAGGGCGGCCTGGTCGCTGAAGCAGAGCATCGCGTAACGCGTCTTGAACTTCGACGCCGGCTGGATGTGGCAGACCACCTTGCCGTCGCGGGCGTACGCGGGCATCCCGTACCAGAGCTTCGGGGTGAGTTCCGGCGCGTTGGCCCTGATCAGGGCGTGCAGCCCTTCGGCGATCACGCGGTCGTCGTCGGCCAGCTCGGCGATCTTCGCGAGCACCTCGCCCTCGGTGGCGACCCGCTTCGTGGACTTCAGCTCCTTCGCGCGCTCCTTCATGGCGCTGCGCTCTTCGGTGGTGAAACCGTCGTAGTTCTTCGTGGTCGACATGGCGTTCTCCTCTGCGTGGAAGGGGTTCGGTCGGGACCGGGTCACCAGGCGCCGGCCTGCTGACGGGTCGGCGCGTTGAGCCGGTTGAAGGTGTTGGTGATCGCGATGTTGAGCAGCAGCGCGGCCAGTTCCTTCTGGTCGAAGTGCTTGGCGGCCACGTCCCACACCTGGTCCGGCACCGGGTCCGGCCGGTCGGCGAGCCGGGTGACGGCCTCGGTCAGCTCCAGCGCGGCGCGTTCCTCGTCGCTGAACCAGGGCGTCTCGCGCCACGCGGCGACGGCGTGCACCTGGTCGGCGGTCGCGCCGTGCCGGCCGGCCTGGTGGACACCTCCGGCCACACACGGGGCGCAGCCGTTGATCTGGCTGGCCCGCAGGTGGCTCAGCGCCAGCAGCTTGCCGTCGACACCAGCGCCGGCGATCGCCTTCGTGAGGTCCATCAGCGCGGTCATGGCTTCGGGGACCAGCATCGCGGGGTTCGGCATCCGCTCGATCGACATCGGGTTCTCCTCGGTGGTGGGTGTGTCGGACAGGAGCAATCCGATCACCGGCGCACCCCGCACCGCGCCGTCCGTGGGACACCGTGGGACACGCGGCACGGCTCTCACCTGCGCGAACACGACGGCGATCCGTTCGCGTGGGCCGGGACGGCTACCGTGTCGCCCGTGTCCAGCCCCCAGGAGCGACTGGTCGCCCAGCTCGGTCGGATCAAGGAGCTGAGCGGTCTCAGCCTGCGTGCTCTCGCCGCGAAGGCCGGCCTGAGCAGCTCGTCGCTGTCCCGGTATCTGACCGGTCGGCTGGTGCCGCCGTGGGAGGCCGTGGTGGCGTTGTGCCGGGTGGTGGCCCGCGATCCCCGGCCGCTGCGCGCGATGTGGGCCGAGGCGACCAAGGCCGGTGCGGCGCCCGCTCCACGCCGCAACGACCTGCCGGCCGACCTGTTCGACTTCACCGGCCGGGACGCCGAGGCGGCGCAGGTGGACGAGCTGCTGCGCACGGCGGGCGCGGTCGCGATCGACGGCATGGGTGGCGTCGGCAAGACGAGCCTGGCGGTGCACGTGGCCCACCGACTCGCACCGTCCTATCCGGACGCCGGGCTCTACCTCGACCTGCACGGCTTCACACCCGGTCAGGAGCCACTCGAGCCGCAGGCCGCGCTCGGCCGGCTGCTGGGCGCGTTGGACGTCACGCACCCGCCGGCCGGCACCGCGGAACGCGCGGCGCTGTGGCGCTCGGAGCTGTCCCGCCGGCGGGTGCTCGTGGTGCTGGACAACGCGGTCGACGAGGACCAGGTCCGGCCGCTGCTTCCCGGTGCCGGCAAGTCCGCCGTCCTGATCACCAGCCGCCGCCGGCTGGTCGGTCTGGACGAGGTGCCACCCGTGTCGCTCGACCCACTGTCCACTGGCGACGCGGCCGACCTGTTCGGGCGGGCGGCCGGCCTCACGCTCGACGAAGAGGCCGCGGTCACCCAGGTGCTGGCGCAGTGCGGCGGGCTCCCGCTGGCGCTTCGGATGGCGGGCGCGCGGCTGCGTCACCGTCCGGGGTGGACAGTGGCGGTGCTCGCCGAGCGACTGCGCGACAACGCCGGCCGCTTCGACGCGGTGTTCGGCATGTCGCTCCAGCAACTGGATCCGGTCCAACGTCGCGTGTTCCGGCTCCTGGGTGTGCTGCCGGGCACCGACTTCGACGCGGCCGCCGCGGGTGCGCTCGCCGGCCAGCGATCCGACGAGGTGCTGGAGGAACTGGTGGACGCCCACCTGATCCAGGAGCTGTCGCCCGGCCGGTACCGGATGCACGACCTGGTGCGGCGATACGCGGCGGACCTCGCGGCCGAGGAGGAACCGCAGGCCGACGACGCTGTGCGCCGGGTGCTGAGCCACTATCTGACGCTCGCTTCCTCGCAGCCCCCGGCCTGGTTCGAACTCGAGTACGACAACCTGGTCGCCTGCTTCGACGCGGCCCTGCGGCTCGGCGTCGACGAGGTGGTGGCCGACCTGCCGCAGGCCATGCGGGTCTGGTTCTTCCGGCACCGCGGCACCGACGACCACCTGCGCCTGCTCGACGCGGGCGCGGCCGCCGCGGGGCGGCTCGGCCGTACCGGGCAGCGGGCCACGTTGCTGGCGGACCTGGGGTTCGCCCGAGCCGCCGCCGGCCGTCTCACCGAGGCCCTCGCCGCCTACGAACTGGCTTCTGCGGCGGGCCCGGACGATGACCTCGCCGCCGGTTTGGCGCTACGTCTGGGTTTCGTGCACCGGGACCTCGGTGATCTCCTGGCCGCCCAGAAGCACTTCCGGCGGGCGTACGACCTGTTCGGCGAGAACAGCTCGGGGCGGTCCCAGGCGTTGGCGTTCGACGGCTGGGTGACCCTGCATCTCGGCCACCGTGACGAGGCCTCGCGCCTCGCCCGGGCGGCCCTCGCCTTGGCTTCGGGCCCCGCACGGATCACCGGGCTGGTCACCCTCGGCCTCGCGCTGGCCCCGGACGACCCGGAGTCGCTGCCCACGCTGCATGAGGCGCTGGGACTGGCCGAGGAGAACGACCTGCGACACCAGCAGGCGTGGTGCCACAACTGTCTCGGTGTGGCACTGCGGATGATGGGCTCGTTCGACGAGGCGCTCGACCACCACCAGCGCGCCGTCGCTCTGTTGGAGCCCCTGGCCGAGGTGCAGCTGGAGATCAACTGTCTGTCGTCCTACGCCGAGACACTCCGAGCGGCAGGCCGTGACGACTCGGAGCTGCTCGATCGGATCCGCGACCTCAGGGGCTGACGCCGTCCAGAAGGTTGTGCACCAGCGCGACCACGAACTCGTCGGTGATGGGCTCGTCGGGGATGAGCAACCGGTGGTAGATCGCGCCCCAGAGCTGGTCGACCAGCACCTGCACGTCGAGGGTGGGACGGAGCTGGCCCTGCTGCTGGGCCAACTGGAACCGCTCACCGGCCAGCTTGCGACGGTGGGACGAGTACAGCGCCCGGTAGGCGGTGGCCAGCTCCTCGTCGGTCTGCGACTGGCCGATCAGCTCGGCCAGGATCCGCCCGCCCGGGGTCTCGGTCATGACATGGGTGAATGCGCGCAGTTGACCGACGAGATCCGCGCGGAGGTCCCCGGTGTCGGGGAAGGCGAGGGTCTGCTCGACGGCGTGGAAGTAACCGTCCAGGGCGAGCGCCCCCTTGGACGGCCACCATTTGTATAGCGTGGTCTTGCTGACCCCGGACCGCCGGGCCACCCGTTCGAAGGTCAGGTCGGCCGTGCCTTCGGCGAGCAACATCTCGCCGACCGTGTGGAGCACGTCGGCCCGGACTTCGTCAGCCGGCCGGCGTCCACGTCCACGTGTCGTCACGGTCTTCTCCTGTCGGGTCTAGGTAGGGTCACTTCACCGTGAGCAGGTCGGCGAGGTCGATGCGGGTGAGGAACTCGCGGCGGATGCGGTCGGCCACCTCCGAGACGGCCTCCGAGCCGTCGTCGGCCGGGTCGATGTGGACGCGGTACGGCCGCTCCCCGCGAGGCAGGGCCACGATCCGGGTGATCTCGTCGGCCACCAGGGACGCGTCGGCGTTGTCCGGGGCGAGGGCCGCGAGCTTGCCGGCCACCTGCTCCACCAGCCCGGCGTAGCGCGTCTCGTACTCGGCCTCCACCGCGGTGTCGCTCGGGTGGCCCGAGTGGGCGAAGTGGTTGGTGCCCGAGGTGAACGAACCGGGCACGACGATCGTGGTCTCCACACCCCAGCGCGCGAGTTCGCCCGCGTAGCTGACGGCCAGCGAGTCCATGGCGGACTTGGCGGCGAAGTACGGCGCCAGGTACGGCGGGGTGCCGCCCTTGACACTCGAGCTGGACACCCAGAGCACCAGACCCTGGCCGCGGTGGCGCATGCCGGGCAGCACGGCGCGGTTGACGCGTTGGGTGGAGAGCACGTTCACGTTGTACAACCCGGCAAGTTGCTCAGGTGTGAACGCCTCGGCCGGACCGGTGACCATGTGGCCGGCGTTGTGGATGAGGACGTCGATGTGGCCGATCCGCGCGACGGCCGCGTCCACGGACTCCTGGGAGTTCACGTCCAGCTCGATCGTGCGCAGGTCGACGCCGTGCTCGGTCGCGTAGTCGGCCGCGGCCCGCACCTGGGGTGCGTTGCGACCGGTCGTCTCGCGGATGCCGGCGTGGACGGTGTGGCCCGCGTCGGCGAGGGCCCGGGCGGTGAGGGCGCCGAAACCGCTGGAGGCGCCGGTGATGACGATGATCATTGGTGTCTCTCCTCTACGCGAGGCCGCCGTTGGTGAACAGCACCTGTCCGTTGACCCAGCGGGCCGGGCCGGCGAGGAAGGCGACCATCTCGGTGATGTCCTGCGGCTGACCGAGCCGCTCGAGCGGGGTGATCTTGGCGAAGTTGGCGACCGTGGCGTCGTCCTTGCCGTTGAGGAAGAGCGGCGTGGCGGTGGGCCCGGGCGCGACGGCGTTGACAGTGATGTCCTTGCCGCGCATCTCACGGGCGAGGATGAGGGTCATGCCCTCGACGGCGGCCTTGCTGGCGACGTAGGCGCCGTAGGTGGGGAGCTGCGTCCGGGTCACGGACGTGGAGAAGTTGATGATGGCCCCACCTTTTCGGAGGCGCTGGGCCGCCAGCTGCGAGACGACGAACGTGCCACGAATGTTGGTGCGGTGCATACGATCGAGATCGTCGAGGTCCAACTCGGCGATGGGGGAGAGAACCATGGTCCCAGCGGTGTTCACGACCACATCCACCCCACCGAACGCGACCTCGAGCGCATCGAAGGCGGCGGTCATGGCGTCCTGATCGGCGACGTCCCCACCGACAGCGATGGCCGCGCCCCCAACAGCGGCAACGATCTCGTCGGCCCGGGCCCTGTTCCCGGCGTAGTGCACACCCACGGCGAACCTGTCGGCGATCAGCCGGTCGACCACGGAGCGGCCGATCCCTCCGGTGGCCCCGGTAACGAGAGCGACTCGGTCAAAGGTGCTCATGTGCCTCTCCGTCCCTCATATGAACGCTAAGTACATATAATCACGATATGAACTCGACGTCCATATCAGTCGCCATGGATGTGCCCGGGCTCACTCGAAGGGGCTACGTCCGGCGCCCGTCCCGCAGTCGGATGGTCACGGCCGGCACCCCAGGCACCGCGAAGATCAGCAGAAAGATCGGCAGTTCCTCGCCGAACGTGTACCCGGCCTCGAGCACCCCGATCGCGAGATTCCCGCCGCGAGCGCGAACCACACGAGCAGGAAGTCCTCAAGGGCCCGCCGCAGCCCGACGGTCTTCACGAGGCGCCTCACGGCGAGGAACACCACGGGCAGCACAGGCCCGACAATGATGATGACGGTTGTCCGGGACATCCCCGCTCCGTCCACTTCGAGCCGCGCGAGCTCCGCTAGTCAAGGCCCGCGGACACTCCAGCAACCCGCGACTGGTGGCTTGTCGGGCGTATCCCGGTCCGCGAGGCTGAGGGGATGAGGTCGCGTGGACAGGCTCCGCCAAGCGTCGTGCAGTCGGAACAGGGCTTCCTCGCGCTCGCCGGCCGCGAGGCGCCCCTGCCGCCGCGCGAAGCATGCATGAAGTTCCGTGACCTGGTCTCCGCGGACATGGACTGGGTGGACGACCGGAAGAAACGCCACCGCCGCGTCGCATCGCGAGCGCGGTTCGCGGGGCTCGGGTTGACCGCGCTCGCCACGGTCGTGCTGGGGATCGAGGTCATCCCGTATCGGGCCTCCATCGCGCTGCCGCTTGTCGCGATCGGGACGGTCCTCAGTGGGCTGGAGGCCTTCTTCAACTGGCGCGCCCTGTGGGTTCTGATGGAGGAGACGAAGTATCGACTCAACCGGGTGCGCGACCACATGGACTTCTACCTGGTCACGACACCCGCCGACCAGGTGAGCGCCGAGTGCCTCCGCGAGTTCTTCGACGAGCAGCAACTCATCTGGGGCGACGTGAGCCGCAGGTGGATCGAGTTCCGCAAACTGGACCGGACGCTGGGTGAGAACAGTCCGACCCAGACGTGATCTGTCTCTTCTTGTGACAGCTGTCTACGGATGTAGACTCGCGAGCGTGACCACCGAGACTCACCGTGTTCGGGACATCCGGATCACTCCGGTTGCTTTTCGGGACCCGCCCCTGCTCAACACGGTCGGCGTGCACCAGCCGTTCGCGCTGAGGGCCATCGTCGAGGTGGTCACCGACTCCGGGGTGCTCGGGCTCGGGGAGACCTACGGTGACGCCGCGCATCTGGCCCGGCTGGAGCTGGCCGCGCAGGCACTGACCGGCGTCGACGTCTGGCACGTGCACGAGATGATCCGGCGTATCGCCGCCGCGCTCGCGGTCGACGAGAACGCCGGTGGGCACGGGATGAGTGGCATGGTCACCGGCAGTCGCACGGTTGATCGGGTGTTGTCGCCGTTCGAGGTGGCCTGCCTCGACATCCAGGGCAAGGTCCTCGGCCGCCCGGTCAGCGACCTGCTCGGCGGTGCCGTCCGCGACCGGGTCGACTTCAGCGCCTACCTCTTCTACAAGTGGGCTGGGCATCCCGGCGCTGAGGAGGACGACTGGGGCGCCGCGCTCGATCCGGACCAGCTGGTCGCGCAGGCGCGGCGGATGGTCGACGAGTACGGGTTCAGCGCCATCAAGCTCAAGGGCGGAGTGTTCGCCCCGGAGAAAGAGATGGAGGCGATTCGCGAGCTGCGCAAGGAGTTCCCGGACCTCCCGCTGCGGCTCGACCCCAATGCCGCGTGGTCGGTGGCCACCTCCATCCGCGTCGGCGAGGAACTCGACGGCGTGCTCGAGTATCTCGAGGACCCGACCGCGGGGATCGGTGGCATGGCGCGGGTCGCGCGTGAGGTGCCGATGCCGTTGGCCACCAACATGTGTGTGGTCGCGTTCGATCAGTTGCGGCCCGCGATTGAAGAGGACGCCGTGCAGGTGGTCCTGTCCGACCATCACTTCTGGGGTGGGCTCGGCCGATCGCGCAGTCTCGGTCAGATCTGCGACACGTTCCGGTTGGGACTGTCCATGCACTCCAACTCGCACCTGGGCATCAGCCTCGCGGCCATGACCCATCTCGCGGCCGCCACCCCGAACCTCACCTACGCGTGCGACACGCACTGGCCGTGGAAGACCGAGGACGTGATCGTCCCAGGTGCACTGTCGTTCGTGGACGGTGCGGTCGCCGTACCGACCGGACCGGGGCTGGGTGTCGAGCTGGACCGCGACGCGCTCGCCCGGCTGCACGAGCAGTACCTGGCCGCCGGCATCACCGAACGCGACGACACCGGGTACTACCGTCAGTACGTGCCCGACTTCGACCCGACCGCTCCCCGATGGTGACCCCGTGCGCATCCTCCTGACCGACACGCTCATGAGCCGGTTCGTGGCCGAAGCGGCGGGTGACGGGCACGAGTGGGTGATGATGCCCGGTGCTTCCGAGGAGGAGATCCTCCGGGAACTGCCGACCGCCGACGTGCTGGTCGCGTTCCGGGTCACCGAGCGGATGGCCGCCGCTGCGCCGAAACTGCGGCTCGTGCACTGCGGCGGCGCGGGCGTCGATCAGATCGCCTTCGACGCGCTGGGCCCGGACGTGCGGGTATGTAACACGTTCCATCATGGACGGTCGATCGCCGAGCACGTGGTGATGGTGTCGCTCATGCTCTCGCGCCGGGTGCTCACGGCCGATCGCCTGATGCGGCGGGGAATCTGGCGCTCGGCGGCCGCCGACCCGACCGTGGAGTTCGGCGACACCCTCGCCGGCCGCACGGTCGGCGTGGTGGGGCTGGGGGAGATCGGCACCGAGGTCGTACGAGCGCTCACCGGGCTCGGCATGCGGGCCCGCGCCGTGCGCCGCAACCCGAAGACGCCCACGTCCGTCCCGCTCGACCGGGTCGACGGCATGGACGGCCTCGACGACCTCCTGGCCGGCTCGGACATCGTGGTCCTCACGGTGCCGCTGACCGACGGGACCCACGGGATGATCGGCGCCCGTGAACTGGCTCTCATGGGCGACCACGCGCTGCTGATCAACGTGGCCCGCGGCCAACTGGTCGACGAGGACGCCCTGTACGACGCGCTCGTGGAAGGCCGAATCGGCGGAGCGGGCCTGGACGTGTGGTGGGCCCGCGCCATCGACGGCGTCCGCGGCTACACCCGCCCGTTCGACCAGCTCGACCAGGTGGTCCTGACCCCACACTTCTCCGGCCACACCACGGAAACCTTCTCCGCGCGAGCACGGGAGATCGTCGCGAACATCGCTCGCCTGGAAGTAGGAGAACCACTGTCCAACGTGGTCAGATGAACTGCTGCACCGTGAGCACTGTCGCGCCCGCCACGGCCATGGTCATGGCCGCGATCCGGGTGCGACGCACGTCCAGGTGCCGGCCGATCGGTCGCGCCAGTACCACACCGACCGCCGCCGCCGGGGCGAGGAACAGCGAGTAACGCAGGTCCTCCAGGTGGACCGAACCGCCGATGGTCAGCGCCACCAGGCTCATCAGGGACCCCACCAGGAAGAACGCACCCATCGTGCTGCGCAGACGGGCACCCGCGAACTGCGCCCACACCATCGCCATGGGCGGGCCACCGATCGACGTGGCCGTGCCGAACAGACCGGACGTCGCGCCGGCCACCACCACCGCGCGGCGGGTCGGCCGCGGCCGGAAGCCCCACACACTCGCCACCACGCCGAGGAACACCATGCCCGCCACCATGAGCGCCAGCGACTGCGCCGGCAGGAACGCCACCAGCGCCGCGCCCGCGATCACCCCCGGCACCCGGCCGGTGAGCGCCCACCCGGCGCCACGCACATCCAGATGCGCACCGTCCTGCACCAGCACGGCCGACGTGACGAAACACGCCAGCACCAGGTTCACCACCGGCACCAACGACGGATCGACCATCGCGATCACCGGCGCCGCGATCATCCCCAGCCCGAACCCGATCGACACCTGCAACATCGTGCCGAGCATCACCACCACACACAGCAGCACGAACGCCCAAACACTCACAGGGGATGGTGACACAGACCGGTGTGTCCCTCCGATCGGGTGTGTTCGGGTGTGACCCCGGTCGCGCACTCCTCCGTCGCCTTCCAGCACCGCGTGCGGAAACGGCAGCCCGACGGCGGATTCAGCGGCGACGGCAGCTCACCACTCAGCAGGATCCGTTCGCCGGGCGGACCGGACAAAGTGGGCGCGGCGGACATCAGCGCCGCCGTGTACGGGTGCACCGGGCTGTCGAACACCGCCTCCGTCGGACCCTGCTCCACCACCTTGCCCAGATACATCACCGCCACCCGATCGGCCACATGGCGCACCACGGACAAATCATGCGAGATGAACACATAGGACACCCCGAGCCGCTGCTGCAGGTCCGACAACAGGTTCAGCACCTGCGCCTGCACAGACAGGTCCAAAGCGGACACCGGCTCGTCACACACGATCAGGTCCGGCTCCAACGCGAGCGCCCGCGCGATCCCGATCCGTTGCCGCTGACCACCGGAGAACTCACCCGGATAGCGGTGCGCGTCGTTCGCCCGCAACCCCACCAGGTCGAGCAACTCCCGGACCCGCGCCGCGCGATCGGCGGGCGCCACGTTCCGGTGGGTGCGCCACGGCTCGCCGATGAGATCCGCCGCGGTCATCCGCTCGTTCAGCGACGCGTACGGGTCCTGGAAGACCATCTGCACGCGCCGCCGCCACGCCAGCAGCTCCTTGCCCCGCAACGCGAACGGGTCGGTGCCCGCGTACCGCACGGTGCCGGCGTCCGGCTTCTCCAGTCGCAGCAACACTCGCGCGAGCGTGGACTTCCCGCACCCCGACTCACCCACCAGCCCGAGCGTCTCCCCACGACCGACCCGCAGATCCACCCCGTCGAGCGCGGTCAGTCGACCCCGGCCGACCCGGAACGTCTTACGCAGTCCCGAAGCTTCCAACACGTCCGTCGCGATCGCTGTCTCAGACACCGGCAAGCTCCTCGGAGAAGTGACACGCGACCGCCCGGCCGTCGCCGACCGCACGCAACGCCGGACGCTCTGACGTGCACCGCTCCCGCACGAGCGGACACCGCGCCTGGAACACACACCCCGGCGGTACGGCCGACAACTCGGGCGGACTGCCGGGAACCGCCGGCAGTGGTCGCCCCCGCTGCGCGTGCTCCGGCACGGAATCCAGCAGCCCCTTGGTATACGGGTGACGGGGGTGGTCGAACACTTCGGACACCGACCCGGTCTCGACCACGTTGCCCGCGTACATCACGGCCACGTCGTCGGCCTGCTCGGCCACCATCGCCAGGTCGTGGGTGATCAACACGAGCGCCATGTCCCGCGACGCCTGCAGGTCCCGCAGCAGCTGCATGATCTGCGCCTGCACGGTCACGTCCAGCGCCGTGGTCGGCTCGTCGGCCAGCAACACGTCCGGGCCGAGCGCCACCGCCATGGCGATCAGCAGGCGCTGGCGCATACCACCGGAGAACTGGTGCGGATACGACCGGGCCCGCGCCCGCGGCTCGGGAATGCCGACGATCTCCATCAGCTCGATCGCCTTCTCCCGCGCCTTGCGGCGCGAGAGGCCCTGGTGGATCCGGAACGGCTCGCCGAGCTGACGGCCGACCGGCTGGACGGGGTTCAGCGCGGTGAGGGCGTCCTGGAACACGATCGACAACACCGGTCCCGCGAGCTTCCTGCGCCCGGCCTGGTTCAACGTCAACACGTCGGTGCCGTCGACCCGGACGGCTCCGCCCACCACCTCGGCCACCGGGTCCAACAACCCGACGATCGACTGCGCGGTGATGGACTTGCCGCACCCCGACTCGCCGAGCAACGCGAGCGTCCGTCCCTTCTGGACGGAGAAGCTGACCTTGTTCACCGCACGGACCGTGCCGTTGGCCGTGTGCAGATCCACACACAGCCGATCCACTTCGAGTGCGTTCACGGGGTCACCTCCGGAAGGGCGCCACGACGGCGTTTCGGCAGCGTCAGCCGCCAGCGTTGCGCGGGGTCGGTGGCCAGCCGCACCCACGCGGCCAGCACGGTCGCAGACACGGTCGTCACCATGATCGCCACACCTGGCAGCACGGCGATCCACCACGCCGTCTGCAGATAGCCCCGGCCCTGCGCGACCATCAGTCCCCAGCTCACGTCCGGTGGCTGGATCCCGATGCCCAGGAACGACAACGACGACTCGGTCAGCATCACGAAGCAGAAGTCCAAGGTGGCCACCGTCAACAGCGTGGGCAGCGCGATCGGCAGCAGGTGCCGGTAGATGGTCGGCCAGGTGCGTGTGCCGAACGTCCGGGCCGCGTCCACGAACAGCCTGCTGCGCAGCTCGGCCGCCTCCGCACGCGCGGTCCGCAGGTAGATGGGGATCCGGGCGAACGCGATGATCAGCACGATGTTCGCGGCACTCGGCGCGAACACGTACAGCACCACCACGGCCAGCAGCAGCGACGGGAAGCTCAGGATCACGTCGGCCACCCGCATGGCCACGCTCTCCCGCCAGCCACCGTGATACCCGGCCCACAACCCGATGGCCGAGCCGATCACCAGCGAGCACAACACGGCCGGCACGGCCACCGCCAACGTGGTCCCGGCCGCCTCGATCAACCGCGCCAACACGCTGCGCCCCAACACGTCCGTGCCGAGCAACCCGGAGATCCCGTGGTCGAACGAAGGCGGCCGCAGCGATGCCCGAAGGTCCTGGCGCACCGCGCGGTCCCCGAGCAGCAGCGGCCCGAGGAGCGCGACGAGGACCACGAGCCCGAGCAGGATGGCCGCGACGAGCGCGAACCGGTCCTTGCCGAGCAGCGTCCACCAGGGCCTGCCTCGAGTAGCGACAGGATGGTCAACAGTGGCGGTCATCGAGCCTCCCTCACTCATGCCGCCACCGGCTGCCGCACGCGCGCGTCGATCAGCGCGTAGCAGACGTCGATGACGATGTTCAGTACGAAGATGGTGACGGCGGTCAGCAGCACCGCCGCCTGCAGAACAGCGAAGTCCCGCTGCAGGATCGAGTCGATCATCAGCTTGCCGATGCCCGGCCACCCGAAGATCGTCTCGACCACCACGGCCCCGTTCACCAGGCCGATGGTCAGGTCGCCGGCCACGGTCAGCGCCGGCATGGTGGCGTTGCGCAGCGCGTGCCCGAACACCACCCGTTTCTCGCTCGCGCCCTTGCTGCGCGCGACCTTCACGTACGGCGCGGACAACGCGCCGACCATGGCACCACGCACCACTTGAACCAGCACGCCGAACGGGCGGATCAACAGCGTCGCGATCGGCAGGATCCACACCTCGAACCCACCGTCCACACCGGACGTCGGCAGCAGCTCCAGGCTCACGCCGAACACCAGCACACCCATGATGGCGAACCAGAAGTCCGGAATGCTGGCGGCGGTCATCGACAGGAAGCTCGACGTCCGGTCGGCCAGCGAGTTCGGCCGGTACGCCGCCCAGCTGCCGATCAGCACGGCCCCGGCGATCGCGATGAGCATGGTCACGGCCGCCAGTTGCAGTGTCGCGGGGAACGCGTCGAGCACCATCTGACCGGCCGACTGTCCGGTGCGCAGCGACTCGCCGAAGTCCAGCCGCACGACCTGGCCGAGGTAGTCCCACAGCTGGGTGAGGATCGGCTGGTCGAAGCCGTGTTCGGCGGAGAACGCCGCGCGCTGCTCGGGAGTGGCCGACAGCGGCAGGTACAGGTTGACAGGATTGCCGGTGAGCCGGGCCAGGACGAACACGCCGAGCACCACGAACACCAGCGGGATGGCGCTGGAGATGATTCGCCTGCGCAGGAAGGTCAGCATCAGCGCACCTCGCCGTCCGCCGGGCGGATCTCCGCCAGGCGCAGCTCGTCCCCGGTGGCGGGGTTGGGTTCGTAGTGGACACTCGGCACCACGCCGAGCAGTCCCCGCATATGCGCGAGATACGCGTACTGGGCGACCGTCTCGTTCTGGTCGGCGAAGATCTCGGCGAACGCGTCCTGGCGGTCCACACCGGACAGCTCGTCGGCTTCCGAGATCCGGGAATCCAGCTCGTCGGTGCCGAATGTCGACTGTGGACCGTCGCTCAGCAGGTACTGGCTGGTGGTGAACGCCGCGTCGCCGGCCTGGTTGCCGTGCATGATCAGCAGCGCGATCGGCCCGACGTCCGTGGGGAACGGCCGCAGCTGGTACACGAGGTGCGCGGCCGTGTCGGTCATGAGGATCCGCACGTTCAGTCCCACCTGCGCCAGCTGGTACTGGAGCGCCTCAGCGGTCTCGGCCACGCGGGGGAACTGGCCGTTGCGGGCCACGAGCGTGATCTGACGGTCGACCGGGGTGCCGTCGGCAGATGCTTCCTCCACCAGTTCACGGGCGGCGTCCGGGTCGGGTGGTTGGGCCGTGAGGTCCGGGTTGAAGCCGACCACACCGTCCGGGATGAGCTGTGCGGCGGGATCGGCCAGCCCGTCGAACAGCGTGTCCACAATGGCCTGCCGGTCGACGGCCAGCCCGATCGCCTTGCGTACCCGGATGTCGTCGAGCGGCGCCTGCGTCCCGTCCAGCCGCAGCGCGGTCGTCTCGTTGTTCGGATAGGCGACCGAGTTGTCCTCCGTGGCGTCGACCGGGTCGAGTCCGACCGCCATGTCCGCCTCACCCTTCGCGATCATCGCGGCACGTACGCTCGATTCGGACCGCCAGACGTACCGCACGCGGGGATAGGCCGGTGCGGAGCCCCAGTAGTCGTCGTTGCGCACGAACGTGATCGACACGCCCGTCTGCCAGTTGTCGACCGCGTAGGGACCGGTGCCGATCGGCTCCCGGACCTTGGCCTCGGTACTGGTGGTCCGCGGCACGATCTCCACGAAGCTCAGCCGCAGCGGGAGAATCGGATCGGGCCGCTCGGTGGTGACCGTGAGGCTCGTCGGGCTGGTCACGGCCAGTCCGAGCGGTGCCTCGTCGAACACGTAACCGTCCACATTGCACATGAGGTCGGAGTTCACCGCGCGGTCGATGGAGAACGCCGCGTCCTCGGCCGTGAACGGCTGTCCATCCTGAAACCGCACGCCCGCGCGGGTGTCGAACGTCCACGTGGTGGGGGAGGTCTGGCGCCACGCGGTGGCCAGCAACGGTTGCAGGTCACCGGTCGCCGGGTCGCGCTCGATGAGCGGTTCCGTGAGGTTGGACCGGACGAGCATGCCCGTACCGGTCAACGAGGACTCGCAGGGTTCCAATGTGGACGGTTCCTGCGCCAGCACGATGCGCAGGGTGTTGCCACCCGCGCCGGCGTCGCCTGCCTCGCTGTTCGCGACGGTGCACGCGCTCGTCACGGCGAGCAGTGCCGCGGCGAGGGCTACACGGCGTCCGATCGGCGGTCGGACGCGCGGTGGTGGGAATGCGGAAGACGGCATCGTCTCTCCGAGCGTCAGGTTTCGGTCGCTTCCGGACCGCGGCGCGCCCGACAGGCGTCGTCTATGAATGCGTATCCGGTCTGCATCTGTAGACGGTGACCGTAAGGGCGGGCCGAACCGGCGTCAAGTGGTGGGCTCGGTGAGCCGCAGCAGCGCGTCGAGTGCCGGGTTCGTGTGCTGGGTGCGCCAGACACAGTGCGTCTCCACGATGTTCGGGGCCAGGTCGTCGATCTCCGTGAAGGCCAGGTTGGGCAGCCTGAGCCGGGCCGCCGCGCGGGGGACCAGGCCGACGCCGAGACCCGCGTCGACCAGCGCGAGGAGGCTGTGGACGTGGCCTACGTGCTGGACGTAGCGCGGCTCGACACCCGCGCCGTGGAACACGCTGATCACCAGCTCCTGGAGGTAGCGCGCGGAGACCGGGGCGTAGGAGACGACGTCGTAGCGGCCGATGTCCACGAGCGCGGGCGGCCGGCCCAGCTCGGTGATCGGGTGGCCGCGCGGGCAGGCGAGAATCAGGCTCTCGGAGTGGACGAGACGCACGCTGAGCACCTCGGATGCCGGCACGCCACGCGCCAGGCCGACGTGGATGTCGCCGGCCAGCAGCGCGTCCACCTGGTCGCGCGTGACCATCTCCGACAGGGTCAGCTCGACCTCCGGCAGGTGCTTTCCGATGGTCCGGATCCACGTCCCGAGCACGGTCAACGCGGAGATCGCGGTGAACCCGATGCGCAGCGTGCCGGCCGTGCCCCGGGCGGCGTTGCGCGCGGCCACCGGTGCGGCGTCGGCCAGGCTCAACAGGCGCCGCGCCTCGGGCAGGAACGCCTCGCCCGCGGGGGTCAGCAACACCGCTCGCGGCGTCCGGACCAGCAGTTCCACCTCGAGATCGCGCTCCAGCTTCTGCACCTGGCGCGACAGTGGCGGCTGGGTCATGCGCAGGCGCGCGGCCGCCCGGCCGAAGTGACCTTCCTCGGCCACCGCGACGAACCCGCGGAGCTGTTCGAGCGTGAACGCCATGCAGTGAAAGTATCAGCACATGCCTTCTTGGTCTTAGACAGGTATCGCCGCTGGCCATACGCTCTGGGTATGACCCTGCCACCGGAAACCCTGCGCCAGACACTCGGCGCGGGCCTCCTGTCGTTCCCTGTCACCCATGCGACGCCGGATCTGGCGTTCGACGAGGAGCGGTACCGGGAGCACGTGGCGCGGCAGTCGACGTATCCGGCGGCCGGGCTGTTCGCGGCGGGCGGCACGGGGGAGTTCTTCGCGCTGACCCACGACGAGGTGGCGCGCGTGGTCCGCGCGGCCGTCGCCGAGTCGGACAAGCCCGTGCTCGCGCCCGCCGGCTACGGCACCGCCCAGGCCGTGGCACTCGCGAAGGACGCCCAGGCCGCGGGCGCGGCCGGGCTCCTGCTCCTGCCGCCGTACCTTACGGAGGTGCCGCAGGAGGGGCTCTACCAGCACGTTCGCGCGGTGTGTGCCGCGACCGACCTCGGCGTGATCGTGTACCACCGGGCGAACGCCCGGTTCACGTTCGACACGGTGGCGCGGCTGGTCGACGCTTGCCCGAACCTCATGGGGTTCAAGGACGGCGTCGGCGACATCGACCTCATGACCCGCATCAACGTCCGGCTGGGCGAGCGGCTGCTGTCGGTCGGTGGCCTGCCGACCGCGGAGACCTACGCGGCGCCGTACCTGGAAATGGGCGTCACCACCTACTCGTCGGCCATCTTCAACTTCGCGCCGCAGTGGGCGCTCGACTTCTACACGGCCGTCCGCGCGCGGGACACGGCGACCGTGTACCGCAAGCTCGACGAGTTCGTGCTGCCCTACATCGAGATCCGCGATCGGCGCGCGGGCTACGCCGTGGCTATCGTCAAGGCCGGGCTCCGCGCCGTCGGCTACGACGCCGGTCCCGTCCGACTACCGCTCGCCGACCTGACCGACAGCGAGTTCGGCGAGCTGAAGGCACTCGTGGAAAAGGTGAACCTCACGTGACCGCAACACTGTCCCTGACCGGTTCGATGCTGATCGGCGCCAGCGAGGCACGGGGGAGTGCCGGCGAGGTCCGCGGCGTCGACCCCGCGACCGGCGCGGCGCTCGACCCGGTGTACGGCCTGGGTGACGAGTCCGATGTGGATCGTGCGGCCGAGCTGGCCGCCGCGGCGTTCCCCGTGTTCCGGGCGCTGCCGCTCGAGACCCGGGCCCGGTTCCTGGAGTCCGTGGCCGACAACATCGACGCGCTCGGCGACACCCTCGTCGACCGCGTGGTGGCCGAGACCGGCATCGTGGCCGCCCGGGTGGCCGGCGAGCGGGCCCGCACCACCAACCAACTGCGGTTGTTCGCCTCGGTCGTCCGCGACGGCCGGTTCCTCGGCGCGCGCCTCGACACGGCCGACCCGGACCGCGCGCCGCTGCCCAAGCCGGACCTGCGTCAACGCAAGGTGCCGCTCGGCCCGGTGGCCGTGTTCGCGGCCAGCAACTTCCCGCTGGCGTTCTCCGTGGCCGGCGGTGACACGGCGTCGGCGTTCGCCGCGGGCGCGCCGGTGATCGTGAAAGCACACAGCGCGCACCCCGGCACGGCCGAACTCGTCGGGCGCGCCATCCAGGCGGCGGTCGCCGAGCACGGCCTGCCGGAGGGCACGTTCTCCCTGCTGTTCGGCTCCGGCTCGAAGCTCGGCACCGCGCTCGTGAAGCACCCGGCGATCGCGGCCGTCGGCTTCACCGGCTCCCGGGGCGGTGGGCTGGCGCTCGTGGCCGCGGCCGCCGAGCGTCCGGTGCCGATCCCCGTGTACGCCGAGATGTCCAGCGTGAACCCGGTGATCCTGCTGCCCGGCGCGCTCGCCGCCGATTCGGCCGGCCTCGCGTCGGCCTTCGTCACGTCGCTCACCACCTCCGCCGGTCAGCTCTGCACGAATCCCGGGCTGATCTTCGCGGTCGGCGACGCCGAGGAGTTCATCAGTGCCGCGGCCGCCGCGGTGGGTGGCGCACCCGCCGCGGCCATGCTGAACACCGGCATCCAGCAGGCCTACGACGAGGAGGCCGCCGCGCTCGCCGCCCGGCCGGGTGTGACCGAGGTGGCTTCTGGCGGCACGGACGAGTCGATCGTCGCGTGTGGACGCGCCCGGCTGTTCGCCACTTCCGGTGAGACGTTCCTGGCCGACCGGTCGATGCAGGCGGAGATGTTCGGGGCCGCCTCGCTGGTCGTGCGGGTGCGGGATCTCGCGGAGTTGCACGCCATTGTGGACACTCTCGAAGGACAGCTGACCGCCACCGTGCATGCCACGGAGGCCGATCACCCGGCGGCCGCCGACCTGCTGCCGACGCTCGAGCTGATCGCCGGCCGTGTGCTGTTCGGTGGCTGGCCCACGGGCGTCGAGGTCGGACACGCGGTGGTGCACGGCGGTCCGTTCCCCGCGACGTCCGCGCCGGCCACCACGTCCGTCGGAACCCGTGCCGTCGAACGGTTCCTGCGGCCGGTGAGCTACCAGAACGTGCCGGACGCGCTGCTGCCTTCGGAACTGCGTGACGACAATCCGCTCGGCGTGCCCCGCCTGCGGGACGGAGCCGCCGAGTGACACCGGTGATCACCGGCTACCGGGTGGTCCCCGTGGCCGGTCGGGACAGCATGCTGCTGAACCTGAGCGGCGCGCACGGCCCGTACTTCACGCGGAACCTGCTGATCCTCACCGACTCCGACGGGCGGACGGGGGTCGGTGAGGTGCCGGGCGGGCCGGCGATCACCACCACGCTCGAGGAGGCGCGCGACCTGGTGGTCGGCGCTCGGGTCGGTGACCACAACGCTGTGCTGCGGGCGGTGGGTGCACGCTTCGGTGGTCGTGATGCCGGTGGGCGCGGCATGCAGACGTTCGATCTGCGTGTCACCGTCCACGTGCGGACGGCCATCGAGGCGGCCCTGCTCGACCTGCTCGGCCAGTTCCTCGACCTGCCGGTGGCGGCGTTGCTCGGCGACGGACAGCACCGGTCACGGGTCCGGGCGCTCGGGTACCTGTTCTTCGTGGGAGACCGCGCGAAGACGGATCTGTCCTATCGCGACGAGTCCACATCCGACGATCCGTGGTTCCGGGCTCGCAACGCCGAGGCGCTGGACCCGGCGGGGATCGTGGCGCAGGCGTCGGCCGCCCACGACCGTTACGGGTTCACCGACTTCAAGCTGAAGGGCGGCGTGCTGCCCGGGCCGGCCGAGGTGGAGGTGATGGTGGCGCTGGGGGAGCGGTTCCCCGACGCCGACCTGACGCTCGACCCGAACGGCGGCTGGATGCTGGACGACGCCATCCGCTACGGCCATTCGCTGCGGCACGTGCTCGCCTACGCGGAGGACCCGTGCGGTGCCGAGGGTGTCTACTCCGGACGCGAGACGCTCGCGGAGTTCCGCCGTGCTACCGGATTGCGGACAGCCACGAACATGGTGGCCACCGACTGGCGTCAACTCGGCCACGCCGTCCGGCAGTCCGCTGTGGACATTCCGCTCGCTGATCCGCACTTCTGGACAATGGCCGGCTCGGTCCGCGTGGCGCAGCTGTGTGACGCGTGGGGCCTGACGTGGGGTTCGCACTCGAACAACCACTTCGATGTGTCGCTCGCCATGTTCACGCACGTGGCGGCCGCGGCGCCCGGTGACATCACGGCCATCGACACGCACTGGATCTGGCAGGACGGCGAAGGGCTGACCAAAGCGCCGATCCCGTTGGTGGACGGACATCTGACGGTGCCATCCGCGCCCGGCCTGGGTGTGGAACTCGACCTCGACCGCGTGGAGGCGGCCCACGAGCTGTACCAGCGGGCGGCGCTCGGTGCGCGGGACGACACTGTGGCCATGCAGTACCTCGTGCCCGGCTGGAAGTTCGATCCGAAACGTCCCGCGCTGGAGACCGTATGACCGACACCGTGTTCCAGGCTTGTCCACTGTTGGCCTCCGTCGAGGACGCCTTGCAGGACTCCTATCACGTGGTTCGCGAGCCCACGGAGGACGTGGTCGCGGCGATCACCAGCTCACGGTTCGGCGTGACCAACTCCCAGATCGACGCGCTGCCGAAGCTGCGTGCGATCGTCCACTTCGGAGTGGGCTACGAGACGACGGACGTGGCGTACGCGCGGTCGAAGGGCATCGTGGTGAGCAATACTCCCGACGTGCTCACCGACTGCGTGGCCGACCTGGCGGTGGGTGGCCTGATCGACGTCATGCGCCGGCTGTCTTCCGCCGAACGGTTCGTGCGGCGGGGCGACTGGGCGCGTGGGCAGTACCCGCTGGCCACGAAGGTCAGCGGCAAGCGGGTGGGCATCCTGGGGTTGGGCCGGATCGGGCAGGCCATCGCCCGCCGGCTGGCGGGCTTCGACATGGCGATCAGCTACCACTCGCGGCATCGAGTCTCGGACGTGCCGTATGCCTACGCTTCCTCCCCGGTGATGTTGGCGTCCTCTGTGGACGCACTGGTGGTGGCGACCTCCGGCGGCTCGGCCACCGCCGGCCTGGTTTCGGCCGAGGTTCTGGACGCGCTCGGCCCCGACGGCTACCTGGTGAACATCGCGCGAGGCAGCGTGGTCGACGAGCCGGCCCTGGTGTCCGCCCTGGTCGAGGGCCGCCTGGCCGGCGCCGCGCTGGACGTGTTCGCCGATGAACCGAACGTCCCGACGCCGCTGCTGGACCTGGACAACGTGGTGCTGCTGCCCCACATCGCGAGCGCCACCACCGAAACCCGCTGGGCCATGGGCGACCTGGCGGTCCGCAACCTACGCCAGTTCCTCACCGACGGCACGCTGCTGACACCCGTGACCTAGTGTCCTGAGTCGAAGGTTCGGCACGCTTCTCGACGGCCCAGCGAGTGCCGGGCTGGCGGGACCGCGTTGCCGAAAGGCCCGAGTACAACCCGGTACGAGGACCTCCGGCGCCTTGCCAGCGGAAAACTGGATCCGCCGATAGGCACACCGACTTCCGACTCAGGACACTAGTGCTGTGGCCGACCCTGGCGGTCGATGTCGATGGTGAGTTCGTCGTGGTAGGTGCGGCGTTCGGTGCGGACCACCGTGAGGTTCTTGTCCAGCACCGGGAACAGGTACACGGGTGTCAGGCTGATCCGCGCGCGGTCGCCGCGCACCCGTTCGACGTTGATCTCCAGGTGGCCGTAGTGCTTGCCGCCGCCGATCAGGCGTGGCGTGGTGCCCGCGCCCCACCGCTCGGGCTCGCTCTGGTCGGCCGTCCACTGGCTGTACGGGTTGTACTCGAGCGGCGCGCCGTCGACCTGGCGGACACCGCGCAGGCCGTCGCCGGACACGCCGACGTCGTAGTAGTTCACGCCCACCCCGTCGCCGTTCGCGTCGACGAAGCTGCGCTCGAACATCTCGCTGTGCCCGGAGATCACGGCCGCCACCCCGTGGCGTTCGAACAGCGGGTGGTACACGCGCATGGGCGTGCCGCCCTGGCCCGACGTGAGCGCGTGGTTCATCGGCAGCCCGTGCTCACCGGAGCTGTACGGAACGTGGTGGAACTGCACGAGCACGATCTGCCCGGCGGCCCTCGCGGAGATCAGCTGCCGCTCCACCCAGTTCCACTGCACGCTGCCCGGGTTGTAGTCGGACAGGTCGGTGCCGCCCGCCGTCTCGTACTCCGTACGCGTGAAGTTCTCCTGCGTGTCGGTGCCCGGCACCGTGAACTGCTGCCCGGTCAGCTTCTCGGCCGGCGGGTAGTTCGCGGCACGATCGTCCGGCTCCCCGTTGTTGCTGTCGAGTGTCAGAACCGTGAGCGGGCCGTAGTCGATCCGGTAGTAGTTGTCCCGGTGGCGCGGGGTTCCGTTGTCCGGACCGTCGAAGTAGGTGTGGAACTTCGCGCGGGACCGGACGACCGGCGCGCGATCGGTGGGCGACCCGTAGCCACCGTTGAGGGCGCCGAAGCTCTCCCAGTTGCCGAACGCGGGCAGGATCGGCACCGACGACAGCAGGTCGCCACCAGAACCTGCGGTGTTCCGGAAGAACTCGTCCCAGCCCGGCTGGTATCCGCCGCCCTGGACGAGATCGCCGGTGAACAGCACGGCGTCCGGCGACCGCCGCTCGACCTCCGCGAGGTTGCGGCGCAGCCCCTCGTCCTCGGTGAGCGGATACCGCAGAACCTGTTGTCCGTTCAGGGTGGCCGTTCCGTGCACCTGGTCCCAGGCCGAACCCGGCGCCGCCGACGGCCGGGCACCGCCGTCCACCGTGCCCGGCGCCCACTCGCGTTTCTGCGCGCGGCCGAGCGGCTCGGTCTCCGAGTCCGACATGGCGATCAGCCGCACGTGGCGCCAGTCGTCGGCCGTGGGGGCCGTCTCGAACCGGCCGGTGAACCGGGCGTCGCCCTGGCGCACCGTGTACCGGTAGCGGTGGTCCGGCCGGAGACCCTCGACGAGCGCCGTGTGCTTGTAGCTGGTGTCGCCGAGCAGCCAGGACCCCTGGTCGAGACCGGGGATCTCCTGGGTGCGTTCGGCGTCGGTGTAGGCCAGGGTCTGTTGCAACTCACCGGGCACGTCGTAGGTCCGGCCGCCGTGGACGGTCAGGCGTCCCGGCTCGCCGTCCTCGGTGAACCACGTGACGCGGATTCCCGAGGCGCTGGGACTCTGCAGGTACGGCAGGATCCGGAACTCGTCCCGGTTGTCGGCGGTGGCCGGCGTGACGGGCAGGATCAGGGCCGCGACACACGCGACGACGAGCATCTTCTTGTGGCGCACGGCGGACCTCCACGTGATCGGCGGAGTGGAGACTACCCGGAGGATCTAGTCTCGGGGAGACCGTGATCACCTGACGTGGGGAGCGACGATGCTGGCCGGCCGGCTGAACGTGCAGACCAAGGAGTTCGCCGTCCGGGAGGTGCCGGTGCCTTCGCCCGGGCCGGGGCAGGTGCTGATCCGGGTGCGGGCGGCCGGTGTGTGCCTGTCCGACGTGCACCTGATCGACGGCAGCCTCACGCCGAGGTTCCTCCCGGTGCCCGAGGTGACGCTCGGCCACGAGGTCGCCGGTGAGATCGAGTCGCTCGGCGCCGACGTGCCCGACCCGTGGCGGGTCGGCGACCGGGTGGTGCTCCAGGCGGGTGAACGGTGCGGCCGCTGTCCCAACTGCCAGCGGTTCCACCAGCCCTGCCTCATGACCCAGACCCGAGGGGTGGACTACGACGGCGGCTGGGCGGAGTTCGCGCTGGCCAGCCACCACACGCTCGTGTCCATTCCGGACAGCCTGCCGTTCGACCAGGCGGCCATCGTGCCGGACGCCGTGTCCACGCCGTGGGGCGCGGTCACCGGCACCGGACGCGCGGAGCCGGGTCGCCCGGCCGGTGTTTGGGGCATCGGCGGGCTCGGCGCGCACGCCGTTCAGTTGCTCCGGCTTCTCGGCGTCGCCCCGATCGTGGCGGTCGACCCGCTGCCGGCCGGTAGGGAGCGGGCGTTGGAGTTCGGCGCGGACGTGGCCATCGACTCTGGCGCCCCGGACGTGCGCGACCAGATCATGGCCGTCACCGGCGGCACCGGTCTCGACGTGGCGTACGACTTCGCCGGCGTGGCCGCCGTCCGCACACAGGCGGCGCCCTGCCTCGGTCTGGGTGGGCGGCTGGTGCTGGTCGGCCTCACTCCCGAGCCGCTGAAGCTGGACAGTCTCGGCCTGACCGTCCGGAACCAGCAGATCCTCGGCAACTACGGCTCGACGCCCGGCGCCGTCGAGCAACTGGTGGCGCTGACCCGCTACGGGCGCCTCGACCTCGGCCGGTCGATCTCCGGCACGCTGCCGCTCGCCGACGCGGCCGAGGCGGTCGCGCGACTGACCACGAAGGACGGCGATCCAATCCGCCTGATCCTCGAACCGTGAAGGTGTAACTCCTTCAGCCGGCGGGTACGCCCCCATCGGACCAAGGAGTAGCCATGACCGCAGCAGCGAGGCGACTGGCCCGGCGATGCCGTGAACGGTTCATCGACCAGGGACCGGAACCGACCATGAAAACTCAGCCCGAGCAACAGCAGATGACCAGTACCGAGCAGCCCACCCCGCGGCCGAAGCCGAAGCTGGCCTGACCGTCAGGCGCGCCAGTAGCCGCAGAAGTAGATGCGCTTCTTCGCCACGCCCCGGTGGTTCACCAGGTGGCGACGCACGCCCGTGGCCAGCTTGGACTCGCCGGCCACCCAGGCGTAGGGGATGCCGTCGGGCAGGTCGCGGGACTTGAGGTCGGCCAGCGTGAGCGCGCCCCGGCGGTGGGTGTCGCCGCGGTGCAGCCACGCCAGCGTGACGTTCGGCGGCACGGTGAGCGGCAGTTCGTCCTGCTCGTCGGCCACCTCGATGAGCACGACCGCCTTCGTGGCGTCGGGGAGTGACTCGAGGATGGCCGCCACGGCCGGCAGTGAGCTTTCGTCGCCCACCAGGAGCTGCCAGTCGGTGTCGGCGGGCGGGGCGTAGTCGGCGCCGTCGCTGAGCATGCCGACCTTCTGGCCGACGGTGGCGGTCATCGCCCACGCCGAGCCGGGCCCGGCGTTGTGGTCGTGCAGCACGAAGTCGATGTCGAGTTCGCGCTCGTCCCGGTCGAACCGGCGCACCGTGTAGTTGCGGACGACCGGGCGGATCGACTCGGGCAGGGCGCACAGCTCGGCCCACCAGTCGGTGGTGACCGGCAGCGCCAGCTCGGCGTCGTGCTCGTTCGGGATGAACAGCCGAACCAGCTGGTCAGGGCCCTCGTAGGCGAACTGCTCGAGATCGTCACCGGCGAACGTCACGCGGGTGAGCCGCGGCGTCAACGGCCTGGTGGCGGTCACGGTGACGAGCACCGGTCGCTGGACGTTCATCGACTCACCTTCCCTTCAGTGTGCCTAGCCTAACTTAGGCTAGCCTCTGCTCAGTCGCAGGGGAATGGAAGGGCACTGGTGACACCGAACTACTCGACGTTCGAACAGCTGCAACACAAGGTGCTGAGCAAGGCCGTGTCGCTCATCATGGCGCCGCCGGAGACACGGGAGGTGTGGGACCAGTTCACGATGACCGTCCACGCGGTAAGTGAGCTGCACCCGCACCTGCGGCGGATCACGTTCCGTGCCAACGAGTTCGCCACGCTCCGCCAGACCGGCCCGGACGAGTACTTCGCGCTGCTCATGCCACCACCCGGCAGCCCGACGGTCACCATGCCGAGCGCCGACCGGATCAACGTGCGCCAGGCCATCAACAAGCTCCCGGAGAACCAGCAGCCCGAGATGCGCTGGTACACGATCCGCGCGCGGCGCCCGGCCGACCGCGAGATCGACGTGGACTTCGTCCTCCACGGCGACGCCGGCCCCGGCTCGCGGTGGGCGAGCGTGGCGGAACCCGGTCAGGTGGTGGGATTCCGTGCCGGTCCGGCCACCTACCGGCCACCGGGCGCCGGGAAATACCTGCTGGTGGGCGACGAGACGGCCCTGCCGGCACTGTCGGCCATCCTGGAGACGGGCGTGCCGGCGGAAACCCTGGTGTACGTGGAGATCCCGACGGAGGACTACCGCCTGCCGATCGACACGGACGTGCCCGTGACGTGGCTCGTCCGCGGCGAGGACGCCCCCGGAACGGCGGCGCTGGAAGCCGTCCGCGCGGCCGAAGTGTCCGGTGTGGACTACGCGTGGCTGTGCGGGGAGGCCGCGCTCGCCACCGGACTGCGCCGGCACCTGGTGAGGGAACGCGGCGTGGACCGCCGGAAGATCCTGTTCTCCGGCTACTGGCGCGTCGGCCAGGTCCGTCTCTAGGTCGCTTCGATCAGGCGCTTCAACGCGGTGAGCTGGCCGCCGTCCGTGCGGCGGATCAGCCCTCGCAGCGCGGGTGCGGCCAGTCGCCAGAGGCCGGTGAACTCGCAGTCGGCCGTGAGGGTGGTCCGGGTGCCCGCGCCGGACGGCGTGATGGCGTACCGGTAGTCGGCGCGGACGCCGCCCTGCACGGACGTCAGCGTGATCGACCGGCCGGGCTCCACCGCGCTGATCCGACTGGTGCGGTCCTTGCCCCGCGCGCGGAACCGCAGCGTCTCGCCGTCGGCGCGCGCGTCCTCCACACCGGGCATCCAGTCGGGGGCGCGGTCCCAGTCGGTCAGGACCCGCCAGACGGTCTCGACCGGCCGCGCGATGGTCTCGGTCACCTCGAACGCTGTGCTCATGCGGCGCAGCATCGCGCCCGTCCACCCCGGCCGTATTGGACGGATTTCACTCGGGCACGAAACCCGGCGCGGCCTCGGCCGGGTCGAACTCACGGCGCTGCGCCGCCTGGTACTCCGACGGCGTCACCCCCGTGTGCCGCTTGAAGTCCCGGATCAGGTGGGCCTGGTCGAACCAGCCGAGCCGGCCGGCGAGGGCGGTCCACTCGACCTTGCCGTAGACGTCGATGTTCTCCAGGAGGCTTCGCAACCGCAGCGTCCGGGCGAGCACCCGGGGTCCGACGCCGACCACGCGGAGGAACTCGCGGTCCAGGTGACCGTGGGAGATCCCCAGGTCGGCGGCCAGTTCGGCGATGCCGCGGGTCGGGTCGGCCTCGAGTGCCGCCACGGCGTCGGCGATGCGGTCGAGACCGGGCACCGGCTGGGGTTCGAGGGTGCTCGCCACCAGCGCGATCGCCTCGTCCGGGGTCAGGTCGGTGAGTCGGGCGCGCAGCTGCGCGGCGGGCGGCCAGGCGGTCACCCGCCCCCTGATCCCGGCCGGGTCGACGCCGAACGCGGCACGGCAGCCGACCGGTGTGGCCACGATGCCGACGCACCATGTGTCGCCCGTCGGTTCGTTGACGATCGGCCGGTCGTGCGGGCCGATGAGGAACCCGGTGGTGGCGAGGAACGGATCGCCGTCCAGCGGGGTCTGCCGGATGGGCGGGCCGAGGACGATGCCGGCGACCGTCGATCCGGTGGGCGCGATGAGTTCGCGCCGATAGCCGATCTGGCCGCGGGCGTGCCAGATGGACTCGACGCAGTGCGCCAGCGCGGCCGGCGCCGGACGGGAGACGAAGGCGAAGTCCACTACACCAGTCGCAGCCGTGGCCGCTGGTCCGGCAGACCGATCAGCTGACGCAGGCGGGGGAGTCCGATGTGGAGCGCGGCCGCGAGGCGGGGGAGCGGCAGCCCGTGGGCCGCCGCCAGTTCGACGGCCTGCACGAGGAGCATCGGCTGCTCACCCGGGAACTCCGAGCGGACGGGCTCGTTCTTGCGCCAGCCGAGACGCGCGATGGTGGCGAGGGTGCGGCGCAGGTCGGCGTCGTCGTAGCGGCCGAGGTCCTTGCCGCGGTAGGCGAGTGCCGTGACCGAGACGCCGTAGCCGTCGGCCAGGTCCTTCAACGCGGGGACGTCGTCCGGTGCGGGCAGTTGCTCGCCCAACTCGGCGGCGGGCATGAGGAACTCGGCGGCGAAGACGTTGGCGTCCCGCTCGTGCCGGCCCGACCCCGGTGCGGGTTCGGGATGCAGGAGCAGGTGGCCGACCTCGTGGGCGACGGAGAACCGGCGGCGCATCGGGTTGCCGCGCGCGGACAGGGCGATCATCGGCCTGCCGTGGAGGGCGGCGGAGAACGCGTCGATGCGCTCGCTGTCCGGAATACCGGTGATCACGATGCCGCGGGCCTCGAGATGGCGAACCAGGTGGACGACCGGCCCGGGCGGCAGGTGCCAGGCGTCGCGCAGGCGGCGGGCGGTGGTGGCGGGGTCGCCGGGTGGCAGGTCGAGGTCGACGGTCGGCAGCTCGATCACGTGGTCGAGCTGGTCGGTCAGCTCCCAGAGCAGCTCGACGTGGGCGAGGGCCTGCTGACGTTGGACGGCGGTCGTGGCTCGCAGGGAGCGGAAGTGCGCGCCGGCCGTGTCGAGACGCAGGTGGGGGCGGCCGGCCGTGAAGAAGGTGATGTCGACGTCGAGGGCGGCGGCGCACTTCTGGAGAACGTCGGCCGTGGGCTGCGACTGGCCCAGCTCGTACCGGGAGACCGCGTCGGCCGGCCGTTCGATCGCGTCGGCCAGCTCCCGCTTGCGCAGGCCGGCCAGCTCACGAGCCATGGTGAGCCGCGCGGGCGCGAAGGAGTCGACAGACACGGTTGAGCGCTCCAGGGTGTGGGCGAGATCGTGTCATCGTCGTCCAGCACGGAGCGTCGCGCTACCCGACCCCGCACTTTTCGGCCGCAACACGTTTCGGTGAACCCCGTGGTCAGCGGGTTTGGGCGGTGTGCGGCGGGTAACCGCAGGTAGGGGCCGGTCCCGGATCAGCCGAGGCCGTCCGCCGCGAGGGGACACGACATGATTCACGCACAACCACACGACCACTCGGAGCCGATCGGTCAGGAGCCGCCGCTCCCGCCTCCTTCTTCTCCTTCACCCGAACCCGAGCAGGCGCCGTCGCGTCGGTCCCGGACCGGCACCCTGTGGGTGGGCCTGATCGTCGGCGCCCTCGTGCTCGTGCTGCTGCTGATCTTCATCATGCAGAACGGCCAGTCCGTCGAGGTCGAGTTCTTCGGCTTCGACGGCAGCCTGTCACTGGCGGTGGCGATCCTGCTGGGAGTGGTGGCGGGCGCTCTGCTCGTGGTCGTCCCCGGCACGGTCCGGATCCTGCAGCTGCGCAACCGAGTCCGCCGGGCCCGCCACTAGAGTCGGGTGCGTGCGGGATCAGGTGATGGCCGAATGCCGGGAGAAGCCGGGCGCTGTCCAGGAGTACCCGTTCGGTGACGAGGTCGCGGTGTTCAAGGTCGCCGGCAAGATGTTCGCGTTGGTACCCCAGGGCGAGGCCAGCGTCAGCCTGAAGTGCGATCCCTACCGGGCGACCGCACTCCGGGAGCGGTACCCCGCGGTCACGGCGGGCTACCACCTCAACAAACGACACTGGAACACCATCGAACTGGACGGCTCCCTCCCCGACGACGAACTGTCGGACCTGATCGACCACTCCTATGAGCTGGTGGTGGCGAGCCTGACCAAGGCACAGCGCGCCGGACTCACGGGCTGAGGCTCGCCCAGCCCTCCCGGCGCGCATCCATGCCAGGGACGAGCACGAGATCACCAAGCTCGTCGCCGAACGGGTCGGCCACTCCGCCGGCCCGCGACTACCGCCTCCCGGACGAGCTGACCCCGGTCGCCACCCGACCTCCCACGCACTACCCGAGCCAGGTGCCCGCGGACGGTCAAGTCAGCGCCCACGCCTCGATGACCATCCACAAGGTGCGTGGGCGGCCAACTCGGCGTGTCCGAGTGGCGAACTCGACGTGCGTGAGTGGCCAACTCGGGGCGCACGTGGGGCTCGACCCGCCGGGCTGATGGATTCGGCGTGCCCGAGTGCGGACTCGGCGTGTCCCACTGGCGGATTCGGGATGCGCTTGTGGCGCGTGCGGGCTCAGCCGGCGGGGGTGGACCCCCGGCGTTGAGGCCAGGGGAGTCGGTCCGTCGCGAGTGGATCCCTCGCGGCGCGCGGGTGTGGTGTCAGCTCGTGTCTGCCTGCCTTTCTGTTCGTGGGCGGATCGGGAGTTCCGGCTGGGGCTGGGTGAAGATGTCCGGGCCGAAGTGGGCCGGTAGGGCACGGTCGCCGCCCAGTTCGGTCAGCGACAGCAACCACTGCCACTCCACGTGGTTGTCGACCAGTTCGCCCTGGCCTATCGACGCGCCGGTCAGCCCGCCCTCCTCCGTGCCCGACCACGACAGCAGCAGCATCGCCCGGCCGGCGAGCAACGCGTCTCGCCGGCTGAACAGCGCGTGTGGGTCACCGGTGGTGAGCAGCTCCCGTCGTAACTCGCTCGCATCGCCCAGTGAGCCATCCGGACCGCCCGGCTGCTGGAACTGGTAGATCCCCGCCCTGGGCAGCCGCAGCAGGACCGACTGGAAGTCCGAGTCGACCTGGAGGTCCGGTAAGTCGGCGGACAGCGACGCCGCCGTGTTGCGTAAGTACTGGTGCCGGTCGGTGCCGAAGCTCGTGTTGTTGTGCCACGCACCCCGGTGATGGTGGCGCCGCAACGGTTGCAGCTCGGCCGCCGCCTCGTGGGCGTCCTGCAGCCACCGGCACACGGCGGCCGCGAAGTCGGCCGCCGCCACGGGCTCGATCATGCCGGCCAGGCGGGAGAGGTGAGACGAGTCCACGGTTACCTCCGGTGTTCGGTCCATGCCATCTTCGCACCGAGCACCGACAATATGTTCGAAACGCCTCGTTCGCGCAGGTCAGACGGTGTATCCGCCGTCGACGTCGAGCACCTGGCCCGTGATGAAACCCGCCCGGTCGGACGCCAGGAACGCCACCGCCTCCGCCACGTCCACCGCCGTGCCGAACCGCCGCAGCGGGATGTTCCGCCGGGTGACCTCCAACGCCTCCTCGGACAAGGAACCGTCGGCCATCAGGCGCGCGGCCATCCCGTCCGTGAGCATCCCCGGGCCCACGCAGTTGACCCGCACCCCGTACCGCCCCTCCTCGGCCGCCAACCCGCGCGCCACCGCCTCCACCGCGCCCTTCGTGCCCGACGACAGGCCGTCGCGGACAGGGAAACGCCTGGTCGCGGCCGTGGTCACCGCCACGATGTTTCCGCGAGCGGCCCGTAGAGCCGGCAGTGCGGGGTGCACCAGATTGAAGAACGCGACGGCGTCCGACTCCAGTTGTGACCGGTACTGCGCGGGCGTCACCTTGCTCAGGTGCGTCATCGGCACGTGTGGGCCCGCCGCGTAGACGAGCGTGTGAATCTCACCCACCGAGGCGACCACCGAGGCCGTGGCGTCCGCGGCGGTCAGATCGACCTGAACCCCGTGGTGGGGACCCGAATACGACGACCGATACGTCAACGCCACCCGCGACCCACGCGACGCCAACAACGACACCACCGCCGCGCCGATCCCACCCGTGCCGCCCGCCACGAGCGCCACCCCCGGCCTGTCCGCGAAGTCCATCCGCTTGTCCATTTCTAGAACGTGTTCTAAGTTTGGATCCTGATCGTACCCAGGCGGAGGTGGTGCGCGGTGGGCCTGGACGGTGCGGTGGTGCTGGTCACCGGCGGGGTCCGCGGCGTCGGTGCCGGAATCACCCGTGCCTTCCTTGCCAAGGGCGCCACCGTGATCACCTGCGCGCGGCACACCCCGGACACCCCGCTCGGCGAGTTCCACCTCTGCGACGTCCGCGAGCCCGACCAGGTCGAGAACCTGTTCCACACGATCACCACCGAGCACGGCCGCCTCGACGTGCTCGTGAACAACGCCGGCGGCAGCCCCTTCGCCCAGGCCGCCGACGCGTCGCCCCGCTTCCACGACAAGGTGATCGCCCTGAACCTCTCCGCCCCGCTCCTGGTCGCCCAGCACGCGAACGCCGTTATGCAACAGCATTGCGGGCGCCGACCCGGACCGGCAGCGCCAGCCCACGCCACGCGCAGCGCGGCCTCGAGGGCGCAGCGCCTGACGCCTCGGTGATGTCGGTGATCGGCGAGACGCCGCCGAAGCGCTCGTAGTGGTGCGCCACGGCCTCAATCCGGGCCGGTGGAATGCGCCGGCCGCGCAGCACGTTGGCGAGGAACGGCCGGATCTCGTCGAGGCCCGAGGGGTCCGCCGAACCCCAGGTAGGAGCACGGCGTCGAACGGAGTGGCGGCACGCGCGGGACGGGGGAGGTTGGGGCACGGCCTCGGGCTCCTGACCGACCGAGTATACTCGTCCAGATCGTATGCCAAGGATTCTGGTGACCAATGACGACGGCGTCCATTCCGAAGGCATCCGCGCGCTTGCCGACGCGCTGCGCGCCCTCGGCGATGTCACGGTGGTGGCGCCGTTCGGCGAGGCCAGCGCCATCGGCCACGCCATACGCTTCGCCCGCCCGCTCCGCCTCGAGCGCCTGCGCGAGGGCGTCTCTCGGTCGACGGCACGCCGGCCGACTGCGTCAACCTCGGCGTCGTCCACGTGCTGCCGGCCTGCCCGACCTGGTCGTCTCCGGCATCAACAAGGGCTACAACCTGGGCGACGACGTGACCTATTCGGGGACGGTGGCGGGCGCGCTCGAAGGGAGCGCTGCTCGGGACGCCGGGGATCGCCGTGTCGCTGCAGCGGACCGCCGAGCCGTTCGACTTCGGCCCGGCCGCCGCGGCGGCCGGCGCATCGCCGCCCAGGTGCTGCAGCAGGGGCTCCCGGCCCGCACGCTGCTGAACATCAACGTGCCCCGCGGCACGCTCAAAGGCGTCCAGTGACGGTCCAGGGCATGCGCAACCACGTCACCAAGGTGGCGGCGTCGACCGATCCGCGCGGGCGGCCGTACTACTGGATCGAGGAAGGCGAAGACATCTACGCCGACGGCGACCGCGCCGATCACGTTGCGGTCCGCGAAGGTTATGTGTCGGTGACGCCGCTGCAGCCCGACCTCACGGCCTACGACGTGATTGGCCTGGTCGAGAAGCTCGTCTGAGTGTGTTGGCGCCCGCCCGCGCGCGGCTCTAGCTGTCCGCCGGCTCTCGCAGGACGTCCCGCACCTTGCGGGCGAGCACGTCGATCGTGAACGGCTTGTAGAGCAGCACCGGCTGCTGGCCGCCCGGCTGCGGCGTGAAGGGCAGGTCGCCGGTGTAGCCGGAGATGAACAGCACCTTGGTCGCCGGCCGATGAATGGCGATCAGCTCGGCCACCTGCGGGCCGTTCATGATCGGCATGATCACGTCGGTGACCATCAGGTGGATCGGCCCCTGGTAGCCCTGGGACAGCAGGAAGGCCTCGCTGCCGTCGCGGACGTCGAGGACCTTGTAGCCGCGCAGCATCAGCCCTTCGCGCGCCAGCTCCCGCACGTCGTCGTCGTCCTCGACCAGCAGGATGGTCTCGTCGCCCTTGGCCGGCAGCCGGGCGATGCGGTGGACGCCGCTCGGCGTCATCGGCTCGCTCGTCCGCGGCAGGTAGATCGTGAAGATCGAGCCGACGCCCTTGGTGCTCGAGACCTCGATGTGGCCGCCGCTCTGCTGGACGATGCCGTACACCGTCGCCAGCCCCAGGCCGGTCCCCTTGCCCGGCTCCTTGGTGGTGAAGAACGGCTCGAAGATGTGGGCCGAGCTGTCGTGGTCATGCCGACGCCGGTGTCGGTCACGCGCAGGCAGCACGTACGGCCCGGGCGGCATGTCGGGGCGCCGCGCCGCCTGGTGCCGCGGCCAGGTCACGTTCGCGCGTCTCGATGGTCAGCCGGCCGCCCGTGCGGCATGGCGTCGCGGGCGTTGACCGCCAGGTTCATCAGCACCTGCTCGATCTGGCCCGGGTCGGCCTTGATCGGCAGCGACTCGCCGACCGGTGCGGATGTCGAGCTCGACGTCCTCGCCGATCAGCCGGCGCAGCATCCGATCCATCTCGCGGACGACGCGTTGAGGTCGAGCACGCGCGCCTCGACGACCTGCCGGCGGCTGAACAGCAGCAGTTGCCGGGTCAGCGCCGCCGCCCGCTCGCCGGCGCGCTTGATCTCGTCGAGCGCCGGGCGATGCGGATGCGTCGCGGCGCATCTCGCCGAGGATGACGTCGCTGTAGCCCTGGATGACGGTGAGCAGGTTGTTGAAGTCGTGGGCGACGCCGCCGGCGAGCCGGCCGATCGCCTCCATCTTCTGCGACTGCAGGAACTGCTCCTCGAGCCGCTTGCGCTCGGTGATGTCGACGCCGACCGCCCACGTCGACCACTCGGGCAGCGGGCACTCGCCGGAGATGTTCGACCAGGCGAGCGTCCGCTTCGTGCCGTCCTTGCAGGTGATCGTCAGCTCCCAGTCGAGGAACTCGTCACCGGGCATCGGCACGTCGCGGCGCATGCGGGCGCGCTCGATGGGATCGGGTATGAAGCGGTGGATGAACCCGGGATCGTCGAGGACCTCCTCGGCGGTGAAGCCGGTGACGCGCTCGCACTCCCGGTTCCAGAAGACGAAGTGGCCGTCGTCGTCGAGCGCCGTCATCAGAACCGGCATGTTCTGGACGATGGTCTGGAGGCGGCCGCGGCTGGAGCGCAGCGCCTCTTCGGCGAGCCGGGTGTCGCTGATGTCGCGGACCACGCCGACCAGCCGCATCGGCGGCCGTCGGCGGTCGCGCTCGATGGTGGCCCGCTCGTGGACCCATTTCTCGAGGCCGAGCGGCGTGACGATCCGATGCTCGACGTCGTAGACGGACCCGGTCTCGAGGGCCCGCGGGTCGCGGCGAGCACGCGCTCCCGATCCTCCGGGTGGACCCGCGCGTAGAAGGCCTCCACGGTCAGCGGCGAGGTCGTGGGATCGACGCCGAAGAGCTGATACGTTTCGCGCGACCACCACTGCGCGCCGGTGGCGATCTCGACGTGCCACACGCCGATGACGCTGACCGCGAGGGCGTGCTGCAGGTAGGCCCGCTCGTCTGCCCGGCGCGCTCCGGCGAGACGGACGGGTCGGCGGCGCCGGCGAGTGCAGGCAGCAGGGGGAGCGGGTCGTGCCCCGGCAGAGGCGGCTGGTCGGTATCGGCCATTACGAGCGCGTTCCGCAGGCGTCGTCCTCATCGGACATCGGCGCCGCCGCGTATGGACTTGAATCCTGGGGATATCGGCGGGATCCGCACGCTCCGTCGTGCGGAGGTGACACACCCCGGCGCGCCGATCCCGGGAATGTGGCCCTTCGGGTGGCGGCTGGGCGCGACTTGGAGTAGACTACCTCGTTCGCGTCGGGGCGTGGCTCAGCCTGGTAGAGCACTCGGTTCGGGACCGAGGGGTCGGAGGTTCAAATCCTCTCGCCCCGACCAACTTTCACTCCGTTCAAGTTCGGCCGGCCCGAGAGGCATCTGGGCATCGCGCGGCTGCCGCCGCGAGTCGGCACAAATCCTCTCTCCCCGAACACTTCGGACCCGCAGAATCGGCCTGCGATTGACCGGCAAGGTCAGTCGGAGGCCGTTCCTGTTCGGCGTTCGCGAAGAAGCGGAGCGCTGGCGCAATCAGAGTCGGCTTCTGACGTCCACGGCCAGAGGCACGGCGTCGGTGATCACGCCGACGACGGCTTCGTGGCGGAGGAGTCGCATCAACTGGCGATCGTCGTTGACCGCCCACGGCACCATCGGGACGCGCTGGACGGCGGCCTTCGCGAGCCGCGTGTCCGTCAACAGGCCGTGGTCGACCGCGAGAAAGTCGGCCGGCAAGTCGAGGAAACGCAACTCGTGCGGCTTCGGATTCGGCAGGAGCTCCAGTGCCGCGTCGATCGACCGGTCGGTGTCGATGATCAAGCCTGTGCGTAGCGCGTCCTCGCGCGCTCGGACTGCCAGCAGGATCTCCGGCCTCGACGCCATCATGACGACGTCACGGCGGCGCCACCCGCCGTATCGCTCGTCCCCCAGCCGGTCGCAGACCTGCTCCTCAATCTCCGGCACTTTGATGTCAATCGCCAGTTGGACCCGCCCGAGCAGCCTGTCCAAGGCGTCGCTGAACGTGGTCGCATACGACGCCCGTGCACGCAACTCGCCGATCGTCAGCGACTTCACCGGCACCTTGTCAATGTGCTCGTCGTGCCACAGCACCAAGGTGCCACACGCCAGTACCCGCACATCCATCTCGATGACGTTCGCGCCGCGCCGGATGGCTTCCTCGAACGCCTCGATGGTGTTCTCCTGGGCGCCGCCCGTGCTCGGAATACCCCGATGTCCGGCGATGAACGATCGCGGCAGGTCGAGGACCGTCCCTGCAGCCGCTCATTGTAGAAGTTTCGGAATCGCTCGGCATAGGTCAGCTCGCGATCGCCCAGGTGCGTCGGAACGCCTGCCTGCGCCCACCGCCGGAACACGCCATCCACCCCTGCACGTGCGGATGCTCCTAGATGCCGTTCGAGATCGAGATCCCCGTAGACGTTCTCCATCAGCTGGATCAGCCAGTTGCACATGAACAGCCGGTCGCGGGGGCGCGGGAACGGTCGGCGCGGCCAGACCTCGAACAGAGCCGGGTCGAGCCCGGC
This sequence comes from uncultured Actinomycetota bacterium, assembly GCA_963825445.1. Taxonomy (GTDB): domain Bacteria; phylum Actinomycetota; class Actinomycetes; order Mycobacteriales; family Pseudonocardiaceae; genus Actinophytocola. Next base: position 1,910 of record CAWGTM010000007.1, on the reverse strand, counting down.
GAACTTCCCGTCGCGCGGAGCATTTCCATGACTCGCGAGTACTCAGCGACGTGCTCCGTTGACTTGCTCGTTGATCGCAGGGGGCGGATACCAGTAGTCGAAGAGGCGCGCGAACAGCACTTCAGGTTCCCGACGGCTCGTCTCATCGTCGTTTGATAGCGGGCGAAGGTCGTCTCGCCGATATGCATGCCCAGTTTGCGGTAGCTTTCGAACTGGCTCTCGCCGAACCACTGATCGGAGGTGCTCTGATGCGGGAACTCCGGAATGCGCCGGGAGTATTCCAACACGTCCTGCGGCTCGTCCCCGGTGATGGAGGGTTTCAAGTACACCAGGTATCCGATTTCGTGCGCCGGCGCCTGACCCTTCTGAGCGGCTCATCGTCGATCGTTGACCAGGTGGCCGTTGATTCTGCGCGGCAGGTTCAGATAGTGGATCTTGCCGACCACGCAGTGCGCCTGACTCCGGCCGGTCTCGTCGCGTTGCCGGCCATCCGATCCACGGCGATGTCGATCTCCACGCCGAAGTCGGTTCGGCAGCGTCGGATGAGATCGCCGAGGTCCTCGAACACGAAACGGCCGTCCTGACCGGCGTCGCACAGGACGATGTAGCGGCAGCAGCGGCGAATGAGCTCGTAGACGCCGAGATTGTCGAAGTGTCCGCCGTCGGACAGGTTCACGAAGCTGGTGCGGTCGTCGGTGCTGCCGAACAGTTCCAGCGTCGTGTACGCAAGGCCGAGGCGAGGGCCAGGGAGCGCGGCGGTCTTCTGACCCGAGGGTTGCCGATCCACCACCCGAGACGGACGTTGAACACGGTCATCAGAAACGTCAGGGCCGGGCTGCTGGATCGGCCCATGCTCGGGTTGGCGGCGGCGCCGGAGATGGCCATCGCCGTGCCGATCCTCGGGCCGCCGCCGGGTTGATAGAAGTCGCGCGTCGCGACGAACCCTTCGCTGCGCTGCTCGCGATCTTTGCTGAGCACGGCGCGGTCCACGTCGTAGCCACAGTACTTGGGGGTGAAGACGAACGACGACGCCTTGCGCTCCTGCCACGCCAGGTCACGCCCCCCGACAAGGTTGAGCGCGCAGTTCAGGATCGGATACGGTCCCGGGTACGGGCTCGGCGCCGCCGTGCTGGCGTCGAAGTGCACTGAGCGGAATGTCATCTGGAGGATCGAAGCCCGTGAACCAATCCGGTTTGCGTTGTCGTCCGTGAGAGGCACCGAGATCGCATCGAACGAGACGGTTCTTGTAGAAATGATGGATTGAGAACTCGTTGATGTTCACCCGCCAGGAAACCAGGAGGGCGAGCAACAAGGCGCCGCCAGCCACGCCCACCCATCCGTGCATCGCTCCGGCACACGTCCAATAGGCCCTGGCCCACCCTGTGGCGCCCCTTGCAACGGCCGCAGCCTGCAAGTGTCGAGATTGTGCAGCGCCACACCGTGGATCCCGACCGATACCGCGAGCACAAGACCCACGGCGAACACGTACGGCGCGGCGAGCGCCGCATAGTGAAGCATCGTCGACGACACTGCCGGTGGCGCGGGGTCTCGTGCTCTTTCTGTTTCGCTTCGGCCTGGGGGCCTCGCTGGACGCCGAACAGTGTCGAGCCCGCCCAGGCGGCGAGCGCGGTCACCCCGACCACGCGTGTAACCGGCGGCCACCACGGTGGAAGGCCCATGGCACGTAGAGCCGCGCGCGAACCACGCGAGCCATGCCAGCGCGTAGATGTGAATCGAAGTCCGGAACCGGCTCCACCATTCGCGATGCTCGTCCGGGAAGTCCGCGCCGAGCATGCCGAGCATGGCGACAATCGCCAGTGACACGACCGACAGCAGCCCCGCCGTGCCCAGGGCGATGCCATGCCAGGCGCGGGATAAGGATCGGGTGCGAAGCTCTCCATCGAGCGGAA
>CAWGTM010000006.1:0-230050 GCA_963825445.1 uncultured Actinomycetota bacterium | reverse complement strand
TTCGCTCGTGATCGGCTACGGGCGCGTCCTGATCGGAGCGGCTCGTACGACCCAATCGCCGGAATCGAAATATTCCCGATCCCGAGGGAGGCTCCCGCGCTGAAGGCCGGAAGTGGCTGCTCAACGGCACGGCCGCCGACTTCCAGGAGGCGAAGAATGTCGACTCCGTCGGCGACCAGTTGCTGCCCAACACCGCCTTCGCGTCCGGCAACCTCACCGTCGTCAACGGCCCGGCGATGACCTGGGTCACGCCCGAGGCGAACGAGTGCGCCCCGGCACAGACACCGCTCCTCGCACTTGCGTCCTCGACCAGCGCGCTCCGCTCCGTGCGCTTCTTCGACGGTCGCAAGCTGCTTGCGACCGACAAGCAGGGCGGCGCCGGCATCTTCTTCGCCGTCTGGAGGCGCGGCGGTGCGGCGAAGGGCAAGCACACGCTGCGGGCGATCGTCACCGACGCGAAGGGCAAGATGGCCGAAGCACAGCGCGTCGTACGCGTCTGCCCGTAGGTGCTGCAGGCCCCATGAGGGTGGCCGTGGTCACCGGTGCGTCCAGCGGGATCGGCGCCGAGACCGCAAGGGAGTTGGCGCGGCACGGCTGGCATTGCGTGCTGGTCGCCCGCCGGCAGCAGCGGCTGGAAGCCTTGGCCACCGAGCTCGGCGGCGAATACGAGCTCTGCGATTCTCCGACCGGAGTGACGTCGACCGGGCGGCCGCGGCGATCCTGACGCGCCACCCGACCGTCGACCTGCTGGTCAACAACGCGGGCATCCCCGGTCGCGGAAACTTCCTCAGCCTCGAGCCTGAGCGCATCGAGGCGGTGCTGCAGACGAACTACCTCGGCGGCGTCTGGTTCGTGCGCACCTGTACCCGGGACTGCAGGCGGGCTCGCACGTCGTCAACGTCGTGTCGGTCGCAGGGGTCGTCGCCTTCGCACCGGCCGGGCCGTACGCCGCCTCGAAGCACGCGCAGCTCGCGTTCTCCCGCTCGCTCGGCGGCCTCCTCGGCGAGCGCGGGTGCTCGTCGACACCGTCCTCCCCGGCTTCGTCGAGACGGAGGGCTTTCCGCAGAAGAGCGTGCTCACGAGCGCCTTCTTCCGGCGGGCTGTGATCGCCCGGAGCTCGTCGCCGAGCGGATCGTGAAGGCGGTCGAGTCCGGCAAGCGGGAGCTCTACATCCCGCGCTGGTACCGGGTCTTCGCGCTCGTCCAGGCGCTGCTGCCGGGCTCTCGGCGCGGCTCGTCGCCCGCTCCGGCTACCGGCGTCCGGGCTAGCGGGTCTTCGCGAACCGCTGCACGGCGGCGAGCAGCTCGTCGGTCTTCGCCCGCGCCTCCGCCTCGTCGCCGGATGCGATCGCACCCGCGACACAGTGGTTGACGTGGTCGTCGAGCACCTTCAGGCCGACGTTCTCGAGCGCGGTCATCGCCGCCCCGACCTGCGTCAGGATGTCGATGCAGTAGCGCTCGTCCTCGACCATCTTCTCGATCCCGCGCACCTGCCCCTCGATCCGGCGCAAGCGCTTGCCGATCGCGTCCTTGTCGTAGCCGTGGGTCATGCGCGCACGCTCCGGAACCGGCGTAGGCGCAGCGAGTTCAGACGACGAACACGCTGGAGAACGCCATCGCCGCAGCCGCGACGATTGGATTCAGGTATCCGGCGACGGCGAGCGGGATCGCGGCGATGTTGTAGCCGAACGCCCAGAAGAGATTGCCCTTGATCGTCGCGAGCACCCGCCGGGAGAGGCGAATCGCATCGACCGCGGCACGCAGGTCGCCGGAGACGAGCGTCAGGTCCCGACGCCTCGATCGCGACGTCCGTGCCGGTGCCGATCGCGATCCCGAGATCGCCCTGTGCGAGCGCTGGTGCGTCGTTGACGCCGTCGCCGACCATCGCCACCACCTCGCCCGACTCCTGCAGCCGGCGCACCTCGGCAGCCTTCTCACCCGGCACTTCCAGGCCCCGCTCGATCCCCACCTCAGCCGCGACCCGCTCGGCCGTGTCGCGCGTGTCGCCGGTGAGCAGCACCGGCGTCAGGCCGAGCGCGCGCAGCTCGCGAATCGCCTCGGCGCTCGTCGGCTTGATCGTGTCTTCGACGACGAGACGCGCACGCAGCTCACCGCCCCAGTGGACGCCGGCGCGATCGACGGTCACTTCGAGCCCGTCGACGAGGCCGACGACACCCTGGCCGGGCAGATTGCGAAAGTCCGTCACGGCGGGCAGAGCACCTACCGGCCCGCGCCGCCTCGGCGACCGCCCGCCACCGGGTGCTCGCTCGCCTCCTCGACCGCACCGGCGAGCCGAAGCACGTCCGTGCGACCGGCGCCGTTCAGGAGCTCGACCCCAACGAGCTTCATCCGGCCCTCGGTGACCGTGCCGGTCTTGTCGAGCACGATCGTCGTCGCGCTCCTGTCTGCTCGAGCACCTCGGGCCCTTTGATCAGCACGCCGAGCTGCGCGCCGCGGCCGGAGCCGACGAGCAGCGCCGTCGGCGTCGCGAGGCCGAGGGCGCACGGGCAGGCGATGATCAGCACCGCCACCGCGGCAGCGAAGGCGTACTGGGCGTCCGAGCCGGTGCCGAGCCAGAACCCGAGCGTCGCCACGGCGATCCCGATCACGATCGGGACGAAGACGGCCGAGACCCGGTCGGCGAGCCGCTGCACCGGCGCCTTGCCCGCCTGCGCCTGCGTAACCAGGCGGCCGATCTGCGCCACGGCGGTGTCGGCGCCGACATGCGTGGCGCGGGACCACCAGGCGTCCGGTGACGTTGACCGTCGCGCCGATCGCCTCGTCCCCCGGGCCGACGTCGACCGGAACGCTCTCACCCGTCAGCAGCGACGTGTCGACCGACGACTCGCCCGCCTCGACGACGCCGTCCGTGGCGATCTTCTCGCCCGGCCGGACGACGAAGAGATCGCCGACGCGCAGCTCCTCGACGGCCACGCGGCGCTCTTCCCGTCAGGCCCGAGGACGGCGACGTCCTTTGCCCCGAGCTCGAGCAGGGCCTTGAGCGCAGCGCCGGCGCGGCGCTTGGCGCGCGCCTCGAAGTACCGGCCCATCAGGATCAGCGTCACGACGACCGTCGCGACCTCGAAATAGATCTCGCCGCCGCCGGCACCGGCACCGAGGTCGAGCGCGAACTCCATCCGCATGTCGAGCTCGCCCGCTCCGAGGAAGAACAGCGCCACGATGGACCACGCCCAGGCGGCGAGTGTGCCGATCGAGATCAACGTGTCCATCGTCGCGGCACCGTGACGGGCGTTGACGTACGCCGCGCGATGGAACGGCCAGGCGCCCCAGAGGACGACAGGCGTTGCGAGCTGGAGCGACAGCCACTGCCAGCCGTCGAACTCCGCGACGGGATCATCGCGAGCGCGAGGACGGGGAGCGTGAGCGCGGCCGAGATGAGCAGCCGGCGGCGCAGCGACACGGCCGGATCCTCTGCGTCTCGTCGGCGGCCTCGTCGCCTGGGAGCGCGGCCTTGTAGCCGGCCGCCTCCACCGCGGTGACGATGCTCCGCGCACCGACCCCGCCTCGAACTCGACCGACGCGCGCTCCGTCGCGTAGTTGACGGTGGCCGCGACGCCCTCGAGCTTGTTCAGCTTCTTCTCCACCCGGACGGCACAGGAGGCGCACGTCATTCCCTCGATCGAAGCTCGATACTGCACCCCGATTGCCGAACTCCCAGCGGGACCGTCCCGACCTTCCCGCCGACCTTGAACTGGAGGTAGAGGCGGTGTTGCCCTCGCTCGGGAACGGGACGTCGAAGGCGAGCTCGTCCTCGTCGGCGTGCGCATGGATGTAGGCGAGATCGCCGTTGCGGAGCACGACCAGGTGACCGCGCGCGCCGAGGTAGGGCTGCAGCTTGACCGGATTGCCGGCGTAGCGGACTCGAACCTCGAGCCGATCGCCGTCGCGCGACAGATCGACGTCGTACTGCGAAGTCGGATCGGCCCACCGGTTCGGCCCGTCGTAGCCGACGATGTCGACTCCCAGGGTGCGCCGCTCGCCGCCGGTCGTGAAGTCCGTGAAGACACGGTAGGAGCCGTTGACCGGCAGCCTCAGCGGGACCAGCCAGGCGCCGTCGGGACGCTGCTTCGGATGCAGGTGCAGGAAGACCTGGTTCGGCGAGCGGCCGGCGACGATCAGGTGCAGCCGGCGCTCGTGCTCGACGCCGTAGTCACGGAGCACGTCTCCGTCCGGGTCGAGGATGCGGAAGACGTACGGCTGCGCGCGTCCGGCGACGAACGCGTCGCGATGCTGCACCAGGCGATAGCCGTCCTGCTCGACGGCGAGTCCGGCAGGAGCCGCCATCCCGTGTGACGCGGCTTCCGCGACGCTCCGCTCGTCGACATCGAGCGCACGGCCGACGAGGAATGCGGCAACGAAGGCGCCGGCGAGGCCGGCGACGAAGAGCGCGTCTCGTTCAAGCCGCCTCGTAGCCGGCTTCGTTGATCGCCGCGCGAAGCGCTGCGTCCTCGAGGTTCACCCCGCGGACGAGCACCAGCTTGGTGTCGAGGTCCGCCTCGACGAACTCGACGCCGGGGACGTGCGCGACTTCTGTCTCGACCGCCGTCTTACAGTGACCGCAGGTCATGCCCGCGACGGTGTAGATGACGTCCATAGACCCGCAGTACACCCTCGGGGGGTATCAATGCCGCCTCGTCGGCGCCGAGGAAGTGCCTGTGGTGCTCGGCACCGGTGATCACGCCGGCGATTGTGACGTGCCGCAGGCCGGCCGGAATGTCGAGCGCCTCGATCAGCAGCGAACGGCCCTTCGACGGATTCCACTCAGATGATGATCTCGGAAGCCAGCTCGGCGCGTCAGCTGATGGGCCAGGCAACGCACCGCCCGGCCGACCCCAGAACGTAGTCCGCCGTGTAACCGTCGTTCCGTCCGTAGGTTACGAAGCTGATATAGGGCTCCACCCTCATCTTCCGGGTCATGGCTCTGCGGGCGAACCGCTCCGGCGCTGGCGCTCGGCTGGCATCCGGACGATATATGGATGCCCCCGCCGAGTGGCAAGCGTGGGGCGAAATTCGAGGGATCGTGTCCCAACCCGGGACGGCCGGTGCAAACATGTTGCCTTCCGCAGGCGCGCGACTAGGAACGGCAACGATGAAGTATCGCGTGCTCGGCCGGACACCGGCCTCAGCGTTTCCGAAATGGCTTCGGCGCCTGGGGCATCGGCGGTCGCACGGTCGGCCACACCTCGTACGGCGAGACCGACGATGCAACTTCGCTCGCGGCTCTCGCGCGCGCGCTGGACTGCGGCATCACCTTCTTCGACACGTCGAGCGCCTACGGCGACGGCCACAGCGAGGCGCTGATCGGGCAGGCATTCCATGGCGCCAAGCGCGACAAGGTCGTGATCGCGACCAAGGCCGGCTACGAAGTTGTGGGATCGCGCACCGGATTGCCCCGGCGGCGATCCTGGCGTCCGCCGAAGGAGCCTGGCGCGTTTGCGCTCGGACTATGTCGATCTCTTCCAGCTGCACAATCCGCCCGCCGAGGCGCTGCGGGATGGCGCCTTCGCGAGGTGCTCGACGGTGAAAGCGGCTGGCAAGATCCGCGGTGGGGCATTTCGGCCAAGAGCCCGGTCGAGGCCATCGAGGCGCTGGTCGAGTTCGGGGCGCCGGTCGTGCAGGCCAACTTCAACATGATGGACGTGCGGGTCGTCGACAGCGGCCTGCTGCCGGAGGTCGAGCGGCGCGGCGCCGGCTTCATCGGTCGCACACCGCTCTGTTTTGGCTTCCTGTCTTGCGCGATCGGCGCGATACGACCTTCCCGGCGGGAGATCACCGCTCGGCTGGTCTCGCGCGCAGCTCGACAACTGGATCGATGGCGCGCGGACTTGCTGTCGGCCGTCGGCGCGCAGCCGGGGAAGGAGGGGGCCGAGAGCGCACTCCGCTTCCGCCTGGCCTTTGCCGGCGTTTCGACCGTCATCCCCGGTATCTTGACGGCGTCGAAGCCGAGGCGAATGCCGCGGCGAGCCGCTGCGGCCGTTGCCGGCGGCGGCCGTGACCGCGGTGCTCGACATCAACCGCGCGCGGCGATTCTTCGTCCGGCCATCCTAGCGAATGTTTACATTGGCAAAATGACGTCGGGGGAGGATGGGGCCGTTGGTCACCAAGGCCTCGACCGCGGCAAACTTGTCGTAGGGTTGATCACGGGGCGACACCTCTATGTCGCGATCACGCGATCCCTACTTTTCGCACGGGAACTGAGCCAACAATCGCATGACCAATGATCCCGCAAGGCCGGTGAAGATCGGCCTGGTGCAGATCAACAACAGCTTCTCCGGCCAGAACTACCTGCCGTATTCGATCGCCTGCCTGCAGTCCTATGTGCAGAAGTTCGCGCGTCGACCCGAGCCGCTACCATTCCTGCCGATGATCTACAAGCGCGTCCCGGTCGCCGAGATCGTGGAGCCGCTGAAGGACGCCGATGTGGTCGGCTTCAGCACCTATGTCTGGAACGCCCAGATCTCGCTCGAGGCCGCCCGGCGGCTCAAGGCGCCAACCCGGCAGCGTGATCGTCTTCGGCGGCCCGCAGGTGCCCGATCACCCGAGGCTTCCTGCGCGCGAACCCGTTCATCGACCTCGTCGTGCACAACGAGGGCGAGCGGACCTTCCTGAAGCTGCTCAATCGCCTGCCTGCCGCGGCGACTGGACGGCGTGCGCGGGCGTCAGCTATGGTACGGCCGACGGCTCGTTCGTGCGCAACCCCACCGGTCGAGCGCATGCGCGACCTGGAGGAGCTGCCGTCGCCGTTCCTCAACGGCATGTTCGACGCGATCGATGGCCGCCAATCCCAGACGAGAGTGGATCGGCCTGTGGGAAACCAACCGCGGCTGCCCGTTCCACTGCACCTTCTGCGACTGGGGCTCGGCCACCGCGGGCAAGGTGACCAAGTTCGAGCGAGGATCGCCTGCACGCGCGAGCTCGACTGGTTCGCCGAGAAGACGATCAAGTACATCTTCGTGCTGCGACGCCAACTTCGGCATCCAGAAGCGCGACGTCGAGATCGCCCAGCACGTCGCCGAGATCCGCGACGCACCGGCTTCCCGCACGGCTTCTCGGTGCAGAACACCAAGAACGCCACCGAGCGCGCCTACCAGACGCAGAAGATCCTGGCCGACGCCAGGCTCAACAAGGGCGTCGCGCTGTCGATGCAGAGCCTCGATCACGACGACGCTGAAGAACATCAAGCGCGACAACATCTCGCTCGGAGACCTATTTCGAGCTGGCAGCGCCGCTTCACCGCGCGACAAGGTCGAGACCTACACGCGACCTGATCCTCGGGCTGCCCGGGCGAGACCTACGACTCGTTCGCCAACGGCGTCGACCAGCTGATCCGCCACGGCCAGCACAACCGCATCCAGTTCAACAACCTGTCCATCCTGCCCAACGCCGAGATGGGCGATCCCGGACTATCTGAAGAAGTTCGGCATGGTGACGGTCGAGTCCGAGATCATCAACATCCACGGCACGCGCGAGGAGCTCGACGACGACGTGCCGGAAATCCAGGATCTGGTCATCGCCACCTGACTCGATGCCGCCGGAGGACTGGCGCCGCACCCGCGTCTTCTGCTGGATGACCGCGTTCCTGCACTTCGACAAGCTGCTGCAGATCCCGCTGATCGTGGCGCACGAGCATCGCGGGCTCGTCCTACCGCGACATCATCGAGGCCTTCATGGCCGCCGATCCGGAGCGCTATCCCGGTGATCGCGCGAGCATCCGCGACTTCTTCGAGAGCGAGGCGCAGTCGATCCAGCAGGGCGGCCCCGAATACGTCTACTCCAAGGAATGGCTCGGCATCTACTGGCCGGCCGACGAATACGTGTTCATCAAGCTCACCGCCGAGGGCAAGCTTCGACGCCTTCTACGAGGAGGCCGGCGGCTGCTCGCCGAGATGCTCAAGCGCGCGGCACGGCTCGCTGCCGATGGCGTGGTCGACGAGGCGATCGCAGCTCAACCCCGCGCTGGTCAACCAGCCCTTCGTCGCCGAGGACATCACGGTCATCGCGCTGCGCTACAACATCCTCGAATTCTGCGACGCCGTGCGCAACGGCGCGCCGGCGCTGCTGCGCGAGACGCCGTGCGCGTCGAGATCGAGCGCATCGCCAAGCACTACGACGACTTCCAGAATGGTGCCGCGAGGTCGTCTGGTGGGGCAACAAGAAGGGCGCCTATCTCTATCGCCGACCGCACGAGAGATCACGCCGGAGCTCGCCGGCCACTACTGATCCTCCCGACCCCTTCCGGCGCTGCGCGCCACCTTCCCCGTCTGAGGGGGAAGGTGTCCCGAAGGGGCGGAAGGGGTCGGATTTCCTGTGTCAAAGGAAGTCCCGGAAGTTCAGAAGCCCTATGGACGGCTGATCGCGCGCGCGGCGTTGCCACGAGCCGTGCGAATGGCTCCCAAACCTTCGTCTGCCATGGTATATCGGCGCCAGGCACCCATCATCGGGCATATTTATTGGGAGACTCGGCAGATTGGCACCGGCGCGGGCAATAGCACTACTGGCTAGCGCCGCCCTGTTGTGTGGCTGTGCCTCCATTTTCGACGGGACGACGCAGCAGATTTCGGCGAGCACGACGCCGTCCGGCGCGCGCTGTACCTTCTGGCGAAACGGCGGCCTCGTCGCCGACATCGCCTCGACGCCCGGATCGGTGACGATCGAGAAAAGCAAGGTCGACCTGTTCATCGTGTGCGACAAGCCGGGCTATACCCCCGCCACCTATGTCAACAAGTCGGGTCTCGCCATGGCGACCTATGCCAACGTGCTGACCCTCGGTCTGGCCTGGGTGGTGGATTCGAGCCGTGGCGCCGACAACAAGTACGAGAGCCAGGTCAGCCTGGCGCTCTCGCCGTCGGGAATGCCCGTCCCGGTCCAGGCCGCCTATCCGTCGATGTCGCCGATGCCCGCCGCAGCGGTCGCGCGCCCGGCGCCGGTTCCCGCAGCTCCTGCCCCGGTGGCCCCCGTTGCTGCGCCCGCTGCCCCGCAGCTCAACTGTGCATTCTCGGACGGCTCGCGCATCCGGGTGAACGGAAGCGCCTGCCCCATGGGCTGGGCGCCGGCCCGATGATCGTGGCGCGTCTCCGGCTGGGACTGTCGATCGTGCTCGGAGCCCTGCTGGAAGTCGCAGCCGGCGCGGCTGCCCAGACCCCGACCCCGCAGAGCGCCTGCCCGGCGCCGCGGACGATCTACACGTTCAACGACTCGAGCAGCGTACAGGCGCTGCCCGGTGCTGCAGCCCCGTTCTGCCGCTTCGCCAATCTCAATGGCGGGAACAGGTCGACCTGTTCCTTGGCGTCTTCAGCGCCGCCTCGCCGATCGTGCAGGGCAATGTCGAGGTGCTGACGTCCCTGCTGCCATTGCATGTCGGCAAGACCGTGAATCTCGCGCGCGTCGGGACGGGCGACAAGAGCTGGCAGGCCACGGTCTCGGTCGAAAGCTATGGCAGTCTCGACGTACCGGTCGGCAGCCTCAATTGCTACGTCCTGCTCGGACCGAGCCGAGCGGGCAGGGGAGATGGGAGCGCCGCTGGTGGTACTGCCCGGCCCTTGCCTATGCGGCCAAGTACACCGCGAAGTTCGATGTGATCGCTCCCGATGGACGCTCGCACTCGACCTATCCGGCGAGTTGGGAGCTGATGGGCGTTCGCGTGCCCTGATCAGCGCGGACGAGCTCAGCGCGTGCGTCCCCTGCGCTTCTCGAGGAGGTGCCCCTAGCGACGCAGGGGTTGCCCCCGCCGATGCTGTGCCCCTCCCCCGCCCGCCCCCTTCGAACTTGTAGCCGGGCACGCCCGCGGCGATGGCCGCCTCCACGTCGCTGCTCGCGGTCGCCGACCGACGAGACGACCGCGACGGATCAGTTGTCCATTCGCGCTGCAGCTTCAGGATCATGCCGGGCTGGGGCTTGCGGAACTCTGCAACTCCACGCTGTAGCGCTCGACCACACCCTGGGGATGGAACGGGCAATGCTCGAACGAGTCGATGTGCGCGCCGTGGCGCTGCATCTCCTGTTGCATCCAGGCATGCAGGTCGTGGACGTGCTGCTCCTCATAATAGCCATGCGCCACGCCGCCCTGGTTGGTGATCACGAAACAGTAGAAGCCGGCCTCGTTCAGCCAGCGCACCGCCTCGATCGCGCCGTCCATCCAGACGATCTGCTCGGGCCGATGCACATAGCCGTCGTCGCGGTTCAGGATGCCGTCGCGGTCGAAGAAGGCAGCCGGCCGGTGCATGAAGGACGGCAGCAGCTCCTGCGCCCGGGCGAAGTCGTCGGGGATGCCGATATCGATGAACGAGCCTTGCACCGCCGTTCCGAGGAGCTGCCCGCGTTCGGCGAGGCCGGGCAGGATCTCGCGCTCGAGCGAGCAGGGGACGGTCTTGATCAGCTCCAGCACCTTGCGGCGCACGAGGTAGATGCCGGCATTGATCGGCTGGTCGCTGCTGCCCTCGGCCCGGAAGCCGCGCACCTGGCCGTCCTGCAGCGCAATCCGCCCGTAGCGGCTGCCGGCGATGCCGGTGGCCAGGGCCGCATGCATCGTCCAGTCCGGCCGGTCCAACGCCCGTGCGAGGAGCAATACGTAGTTGTTGAGCAGGTGTCACAGAGAAGAGTTCACAACGGACATATCGTCCACGGCCGGGATCACGCGGGGTAGGCAAGGATTGTGCGCCGAATATTTCAGTATTGGCGTTCGAGAGGCACCTCCGTCTCCGTCGAGTCGTCCGCCTGCGGCTCGCGCCGCGCGGGCAGACCGTTGACCACGATCTCCTCGGATCGCCGCACCTGGGCGATCGGCGTGGGGCTGGCGGACGCCTCGGTGAGCGGATGGACGGCCTCGGCGAACTGGGTGAGCGCGTCGAGCTCGCGCCGCCGCGCCTGCAGGAACCGCTGCAGGTGGGTGCTCGACACGTTGACCGCGTCGACCGCGCCCTCCGCCGCCCGGTGCGCCGCCGCCGCGTGGCCGCGCAGCGCGTCGACGTCGGCGGCCAGCACCCGCTCGCTCGCCGCCAGCATGGCCGCCGACGCGATCACCGCGAACCCCGTGGGCCCACACACGAACACCCGCCGGTCCATCAGCCAGCGCAGCAGGTCGGGATCGGCGTCCATGGCCGCCACCACGGCCGCGTCCGACGGCACGAACATGACCGTGCCGTAGATCGCGTCGGCCCAGCGCTGGTAGCCCTTGCCCGCCAGCTCCGCCGCCCGCGACTTGATGTTGCGCACGTGGACCCGTAAGGCGTCGAACCGCTCCTCCGCGTCGTCGGTCTCGACCGCCTCGATCCAGCACGCGAGGCTCATCTTCGCGTCGACCGGCACCCGTCGGCCGTCGCCGACCAGCAGCAACATGTCGGGCCGCACCGAGCCGCCGCCGGCGACGTCGGTCTGGAGGCTGAAGTGCAGCCCCTCGCGTAAGCCGAGCGCGCGGGCCGTCTCCACGAGGACCTGTTCGCCCAGCTCACCGCGCCCGTGGATGGAGGCGAACGTGACCTCGTAGCGGCGTAACGCGGCGGCGTGTGCGTCGGTGCGGTCGCGTTCCTGGCGCACGGCCAACTCGGCCGCGTCGAGCCGACGCTGGTTGTCGGCATAGAGCCGTCGAAACATCGCCGCACCAGCGACGAGCAGCACCACCAGCACGACGGATGCGGTGCCGAACACTGCGGCCACCTGGGCTCCCCTCTCGGTTTCGGGCTGTCGGGAGCATCATGGAGGAGGGCACCGACAATTTTTGGCGACGGCGCGGCGACACAGCGTGGCGCCCGCGTTTCTCTGGGCCGGCGCCCTAACTTGGGCGGCATGCGGGTGCTGCACACGTCCGACTGGCACGTGGGACGGATGTTCCACGGCCGGGACCTGCTCGCCGACCAGGAGGCGGTGCTCGGCGGGCTGGCCGACCTGGTGGCCGATGAGCGGGTCGACGTGGTCGTGGTGTCCGGTGATCTCTACGACCGGGCGGTCCCTTCCGGCGAGGCGGTGTCGGCGTGCACGCGGGTGCTCGACCGCATCCGGCGTGCCGGGGCCCAGCTGGTGATCACGCCCGGCAACCACGACTCGGCGCCGCGGCTGGGGGCGTTCGCCGAGTTCGCGGCGGCCGGCGGGCTGCACCTGCGTACGCGGGTGGCCGAGCTGGCGTCGCCGGTGCTTCTCGACGACGCGCACGGACCCGTTGCGCTGTACGGGATCCCGTACCTCGAGCCAGAGCTTGCACGGCAGTCGCTCGGGATCGACGCGCCGGGCCACGCGGGTGTGCTCACCGAGGCCATGCGCCGGATCCGCGCCGATCTGGCCGGTCGCGGCGACGGTGTGCGGTCGGTGGTGCTGGCGCACGCGTTCGTCACGGGTGGCGCGCCGAGCGCGTCCGAGCGGACCATCTCCGTCGGCGGCGTCGAGCAGGTCTCCTCCTCGGTGTTCGACGGCGTGGACTACGTGGCGCTCGGCCATCTCCACGGCCCGCAGCGCCTCGCCGACAACCTCCGGTATGCCGGGAGTCCGCTCGCCTACTCGTTCTCCGAGGTGCGGCACCGCAAATCGGTGTGGCTGGTGGAGTTGGACGCGGGTGGGCTGGTGGGGGTGGAGCGCCGCGAGCTGCCGGTGCCCCGCGCGCTCGCCACGGTCACCGGGACGCTCGAGGGGCTGCTCACCGATCCGGCGCACTCGCCGTTGGTCGAGCGGTACCTGTCGGTCGAGCTGACCGATCCCGTGCGGCCGACCGATGCCCTGCGCCGCCTGCAGGAACGCTTCCCGCACGCCGTGCACCTCGACTGGCGGCCGGTGAGCAGCCCGGCGACCGCGAAGCTCCGCTACACCACGACCGTGCGCGGCCGGTCCGATCATGAGGTGGCCTGCCAGTTCGTGGAGGACTGCCGGGGCGCGGAGCCGTCGGACACCGAGCGGGCGCTGCTGCGGTCGGCGCTGGCCGAGGTGGCGAACGAGGAGAAGGCCGAACTCGCGAACCAGCGGGCCAGTTCAGCGGCATGAGACTGCACCGGCTCGAACTCGCCGCCTTCGGGCCGTATCCCGGGCGGGAGGTCGTCGACTTCGATCAGCTCGGCGCCGACGGGTTGTTCCTGCTGCACGGGGACACCGGCGCCGGCAAGACCACGTTGCTCGACGCCGTCGCGTTCGCGCTTTTCGGTGCGGTGCCAGGGGTTCGCGACCAGGCGAAACGGTTGCGGTGCGACTACGCGGATCCGGCCGTGCTCACCGAGGTGCGGCTCGAGCTGACCGTGCGCGGCAACCGTTTGCGGGTCAGCCGCAGCCCCGAGTACCTGCGCAGGAAGAAGCGTGGCGACGGCTCGACGAAACAGCCTGCCAAGGCGACTCTCCAGTGGGTGGGCGCGCCGCCGAGCGGGGCGGCGCCGGACGGGCTGACCAGGATCGACGAGGTCGGCCGCACCATCGAACGGCTCCTCGGGATGAGCAAGGACCAGTTCTTCCAGGTGGTGTTGTTGCCGCAGAACGACTTCGCGCGGTTCCTCATCGCCGAGACGGCCGAACGCGAGAAGCTGCTGGAGAAACTGTTCGGCACGCAGCACTTCGCGTTGGTGGAGCGGTGGTTCCGCGACCGGCGCACCGATCGCGGCCGACAGTTGGAGACCGCGCGGCGCACCGAGTTGCAGCTGGTGGCGCGAGTTGCGCAGGCCGCGGGCGAGGAGACGCCGGAGGACGCCGACTCGTCCTGGTTGGACTTGGTGGCCGCGCGCTGCAGGGCCGAGGCGGCCGAGGCGATCGCCAGGGAACTGGAGGCGGCGACCGCGCGGGACCGGGCGGAGGCGGCGTTCCTGGCTGCCCGTGCGCTCGCGGACCAGGTTCGGCGGGTGCGGGTGGCGCACGCCGAACTGGCGGTGCTCGCCGAGCAGGAACCCGTGCGAAAGGCCTGGCAGGAAGAGCTTTCCGCCGCTCGGCGAGCCCTGGGGGTGACGGCCGCGCAGCGTGAGTTGGACCGGCTCGTTGACCTGCACGCGACGGCCGACGCGTTGGTGACACGACGTTCCGTTGGTTTGTCCGAAGTGGATGACCCCCGTGCGACAGCCGGTGAGCTGCGCGAGGAGGCCGGTTCCCTGGCGGGGCTGGTGTCCGAGGCCGCACAGCAACAGTCCGATGAGGACATCGCCGCCGAGCTGGATCGGCTCGCCACACGAGCGGGTAAGCTGGCGGCTGGCCTGACCGAACGGCTTTCCGTGTTGCCTTCGGAGATCGAGGACGCCCGTTCGTCCTTGGCCGAGGCAGCGCGCGCGGTGGTCGAGTTGCCGGCGTTGCGAAGCGCACGCGACGAGCTGACCACACTGGCCGCTACGGCGAAACGGGTGCCGGCCGCCGAATCGGCCGTGCGGGAACGCATGTCGGGGCACGCGGCGGCCGTCGACGCACATCAGCAGGCGCGGGACGCGTTGCTGGACGTGCGGCAGCGGCGACTGGACGGAATGGCGGCCGAGTTGGCGGCGCGGCTCGCCGAGGGTGCGCCGTGCCCGGTGTGCGGGTCGGCCGAGCATCCGGCGCCGGCCGCGGGAACGCCGGCGCAGGTGACGCCGGCCGACGAACGCGCTGCGGCGCAACGAGAACAAAGCCTGGAAGTGGCCCGTCAGGACGCGGCCGCCGAGTTGGCCGAGGCGGAACGTGTGCTGGCGGCGTTGCGGGATCGGCTGGCTGGCCGAGAGGCGGTGCCCGCCGCATTGTGTGCCGCTGTCGAGGCGCACGAGTTGGCCGAGCGTCAGGCTTCCGCGCATGACCGGTGGCGGGATGCGGTGCGGTCGCTGGAGAACGAGGCCGAGCAGGTGCGGCAACGCAGGCTTGAGGCGGAGAAGCAGGCGACCGGCTACGAACGAGAGCGGTCGGCGTTGGCTTCGCGGATGGCGACGCGCGCGGCGCGGCTGGACGAGGCGCGCGACGGGCATCCGGACGTCGCGGCGCGGCGGCGGCACCTGTTGGACGTGGCCGCGCGGTTGGACGCGCTGGCGGAGGCTGTGGCGGATCGGTCGGTGGCATCGGCGCGCGTTGCGGAACAGAGTGCCGTGGTGGCAACGGAAGCGGCGACGGCCGGGTTCGCCGACGTGGCGGCGGCGGTGGCGGCCGCGCGCCCGGAGGCGGTGCTGAAGTCGCTGGACGATCGCCTGGCCGAGGCCCGGGCGCAGGAGGACGGGCTGCGTCGAACACTGGCCGAACTGTCCGATGTGGACCCCGCGACCGAGGTTCCGGTCGGGGCCGCCGCCGAGTCGTTCGCGTCGGCCCGCCACGAGATGGAGAACGCGGTCGCCGTGGCGAAGGTGGCGCGTCAGCGGGAACGGGACGTCGCGGATCTGGGTTCGCGGCTGCGGCAGGCGTGGGCCGAGGTGGCGCCCGCGCTGGCGGAGTACGAGGAGCTGTCGGCGCTCACCGACGTGGTCAACGGCCGGGGCCAGAACGCGCGGAAGATGTCGTTGCGGTCGTACGTGCTGGCCGCGCGGCTGGAGGAGGTGGCCGTGGCGGGAACGGAACGGCTGCGCCGCATGAGTGATGGCCGGTTCTCCTTCGTACACACGGATGCGGCCGGTCCGCGGGGGACGCGCGGGGGCCTGGGCCTGGACGTGCTGGACGACTACTCTGGCCGCGTCCGCTCGGCGAAGACGCTGTCGGGCGGGGAGACTTTCCTGGCGTCGCTGGCGCTGGCGTTGGGGCTGGCGGACGTGGTGGCCGCGGAGACGGGTGGCGCGCTGCTGGACACGCTGTTCGTGGACGAGGGTTTCGGCATGCTGGACCCGGACACGCTGGACGAGGTGATGAACACCCTGGACGAGCTGCGGGCCGGTGGGCGGGTGGTCGGCCTGGTGTCCCATGTGGAGGAACTGCGGCAGCGCATTCCCATGCGGCTGCGGGTGCACAAGTCGCGGACGGGGTCCACGGTGGAGGTGATATCGGCATGACAGAGTTGTTCGCCGGGATCGCGGTGCGCGACTTCGACGCGGCGTTGGCGTGGTACGGCGCGCTGTTCGATGGGCCGCCGTCGTTCTTCCCGCACGACACGGAGGCGGTGTGGGAGATAGCGGAGTCCCGGTTGGTGTACATCCTGCGCGCGCCGGAACACGCGGGCCACGCGATGAACCTGCTCTTCGTGGACGACCTCTCCACGCGGCTGGCGGCGCTGGCGTCGCGGGGGCTGGAGCCGACGCGCGTGGAGAAGTACGAGAACGACGTGCGGAAGGCGGTCTTCCACGACCCGGACGGCAACGAGTTCAGCTTCGGCGGCGCTTAGCCCCGACCGAGCGAACGGTCCATTCGCTCGCACAAGTTATCCACAACCGTCCGGACAACCACCATGTGCGGGCATGCACCGATAGACTGGATCCATGGGGTGCCCCCGGAGTGGGCGGGGGCTGCATCGCGCGCGAGGTTCTTGATCTTGGCGCAGGTTCGGGCCCGGACTGTTCGGCTTTGCCAGGACAGGTTCGGGATGCCTTGCGCAGCAAGCAATCACGCACGCGAGTTCACCCATGCAGGGGATTCCGTCGGCCCCAACACTGAGAACATGCATGCGGGAACCGTGATCTCACGCGGGCGCTGCGGGAACCGCGAAATCGCGTGCGGGAACCGCGATCTCGGGTGTGGGAACCGCGATCTCGGGTGCGGGAACCGCGATCTCGCGGGCTTGCCGGGATGGGGTGGGGGCTGTCGTGAGCAGTAGAGCGTGCGCTGGTTCCCGGGAATCTCAGTGGATGATCAGGTCGGCGCTGGTGGCTGTCGCGTTGATCAGGATCGCGTTGTGTTCGTCTGAGCCCAGGGTTCTTTCGCGGGCCTCGGCTTCCGTGCGGCCGTAGGCCTGGTGTCTGGCCAGTAGGCGTGCGCGGCGGGTGGCTTCTGGTGGGGACAGGAACCACGTTTCGGTCAGGAGGTCGCGGACCTCCCGCCATGGGCCGTCCGGCAGGAGCAGGTAGTTGCCCTCCGTCACGACCACGCGGACCTCCGGGGGGACCGGGATCGCGCCTGCGATGGGTTCTTCCAGGTCCCGGCGGAAGTCTGGGGCGTAGACGACCTCGTCGCTTGGAGTGCGTAGGCGCTGCAGCAGGTTCACGTAGCCTGCCGCGTCGAAGGTGTCCGGGGCGCCTTTTCGATCGGTCCTGCCCAGGCGTTCCAGTTCGGCCTGGGCCAGGTGGAAGCCGTCCATGCCCACGTAGACCGCGTCGTCCAGGGCTGCCACCAGTTGAGACGCCAGAGTGGACTTGCCCGCGCCTGGAGCGCCGCAGATGCCCAGCAGGACGCGGCGGCCCGGCAGCGCACGGATTCGCGACACCAACGACTCCAGGTTCACCATGGGATCGCCAGCATTGGTTCCACCCACGTTCGCGCGCCCTCGTGTTGGACGCGTACGGCGGCCGCGCGGTTGGCGAACTTGATCATCGCCGGTAGGTCCGCCGCCGCCGGTACTCGGCCCAGTCTGCCCACTGCCAGCGCGAACGCGCCGTGCCACACGTCGCCCGCGCCCGCCGTGTCTCGTGCGTCCACCGCGGGGACGGCCACCTCGCCGCGCTCCGAGCCGGCCTGCCAGGTCACCGGGTCTGAGCCGTTTGTGCGGATCACCACCGAGTTGGTCAGAGGGGCCTGAGAGTGGAAGGTCGACGAGCACGCGCAGACGTCCACATAGGACAGCAGGTCGGCCAGTACCGGTTTCCAACTGCCCGCGTCCAGCACCACCGGGATGCCGAGCGCGCTGGCCCGGCGGGCCGCTCGCATGGCCAGGCCCGGGTGATGGCCGTCGAGGAGCAGGACGTCCGCGTCGGCCAGGTCCACCGATGCCGGTGCGCTCACGCCCACCGCGTTGTGGGAGACCACCGTGCGTTCGCCATCGGAGGTTCGGACCGACACCGCGCTCACCGGCGGCGGTGCCGTGCGGTCGGGTAGCACGTCCACCACCTCCACCCCGCACTCCGAGAGGTCGGTCGATGCCAACTGTGCCAACGGATGTGCACCCAGCACCGTGGACAGTCGGGCGTGCGCGCCCAGCGCGGCCACTGCCACCGCGGCGTTCGCCGCCGGGCCGCCGGCCGCGATCTCCACCGACTCGGACTGGACCTTCTCGCCCGGCGCCGGTAGTGAAACCACCCGCTGCACCAGGTCCACTGTGCACAGTCCGACCGCGACGACCACCGTCACCGGTCGAGTCCGGTGGTCAGCCCGACCTCCTCGATCGACCCGTCCTCGGCCATCCGCAGCGCGCCGGTCAGCAGACCGACCACCGCGTTCATCGAGTGGGTCGACGGCGACACCACCGCCACCCGCTTGCCCAGCCGGTGGACGTGCACCCGGTCGGCGATCTCGAACACCTGCGGCATGTTGTGGCTGATCAGGACTACCGGCAGGCCCCGGTCGCGGATGCGCGCGATCAGCTCCAGCACCTTCGCCGACTCGGCCACACCGAGCGCCGCCGTCGGCTCGTCCATGATCACCACGCGGGTGCCGAACGCCGCCGCCCTGGCCACGGCCACCGCCTGCCGTTGCCCACCGGAGAGCGTCTCCACCGACTGGGTCATGGACTTCACGTCGATGCCCAACTCGTCGAGCACCCGCCGCGCCTCGGCCCGCATCCCGCGTTGGTCGAGCGCGCGGAACAGTGTCCCGAGTGGACCGCGACGCCGGCGTTCCCTGCCGAGGAACAGGTTCGTGGCGATGTCCTGTGCCGGCGCGAGCGCGAGATCCTGGTACACGGTCTCGATGCCGTAGCGCCGGGCGTCCAGCGGCCCGTGGAACCGGACTAGCCTGCCCTGCACGAACATCTGACCCTCGTCGGGCACCACGGCACCCGACAGCGCCTTGATGAGGGTGGACTTGCCGGCACCGTTGTCGCCGACCACCGCCAGCACCTCGCCGGCCTCCAGCTCGAAGTCGGCGCCGTCCATGGCCGTCACGCGGCCGTACCGTTTGACCAGGCCTCGTGCCTCGAGAACGGGGGTCATCGCTGCCTCCCACGGGAGAACCGGTCGACCGCCACCGCGGCGATCACCAGCGCGCCCGTCGCCACGTCCTGGTACAGGTTGTCGATTCCCGCCTGGGTGAGCCCGGACCGCAGCACGGCCACGATCAGCGCGCCCACCAACGTGCCGAGCACGCTGCCGCGACCGCCGAACAGGCTGGTGCCGCCGATGACCACCGCGGTGATCGAGTCGAGGTTGCCCAGCTGGAACGCGTTCGGGTCGGCGTTGGGCACCCGGCCGAGTGCCTGCCACGCGGCGATCCCGTAGATCACGCCGGCCACCACGTACACCGACAGGAGCGTCCGTCGCACGTGGATTCCCGACAGGCGTGCGGCCTCCGGGTCGTTGCCGACCGCGTAGACGTGCTTGCCCCACGCGGTTTTCGTGAGCGCGTACCAGAGGCCGACGAACATGGCGAGCATGACCGCCATGCCGTAGGTGACCTCGATCTGGCCGAACAGGTACTGCGCGTTGCCCAGCAGGCCGAGGGTGTCGTCGGTGACCGGGAAACTCTGGCCCTGGGCGTAGATCCGGCTCACGGCCGTGACGATCGTGAGCAACCCCAACGTGACGATGAACGGCGGCAGCCGCAGGCCCGTCACGAGCCCACCGGTCACCGCCCCGATCAGTCCTGCCGCAACGATTCCGATGACGAGCGCCAGCGGTCCGGCCGTGCCGGTGAGCGTCAGCTTGGCGATCAGCAGCGTGGCGAACACCGCGATCGCCGCGTTCGCCAGGTCGATGCCGGCCGTCAGGATGACCAGCGTCTGGCCGAGCGCCAGCGTGCCGATCACCAGTGACTGCTGCACCACCAGCGACAGGTTGTCGACGTTGAAGAACGTGTCGGTGGTGAACCCGAACACCGCGACCGCCACCACGAGCGCGATGGCCGGTCCGATGGCGGGCGTGCGGAGGATGTACTCACTGGGTGAGACGCGAGTCGTCATCCGGTCAGCCCCAGCAGTTCTCGAGACCCCACGCGGTGTCCTTGCTCTCGATGCCGTCGATCGGCTTGTCGGTGATCACGGAGATGTCGGTCTTGATGAACCCGCCCGGCTTCTCGCCGGTCTCGGCGAACTTCACGCCCGCCTGCACGCCCTGCTCCGCCATCTTCTTCGGGAACTGCATGACCGTGACCGCGATCTTGCCGTCCTTCACGTCGGTCACACCCTGGCACGATCCGTCGATCGAGCCGATGATCACCTGCCCGGCGAGTCCCTTGGCCTGCAACGCGACGTACGCGCCGCGCGCGGCCGGCTCGTTGAGCGTGTAGATGGAGTTCAGGTTGGTCACGCGCTGCAGGAGGTTCTCCGTGGCCTGCTGGGCCTTGTTCTGCTCGCCGTTCGTGGCCTCCTGGCCGAGCACCTCGGGCGCCGCGGCCTCGACGAAGCCGGCGTTGCGCTGCTCGGAGACGGTCGAGCCGGGCGTGCCGTCGAGCAGGATCGACCGCGCGGGCTGGCCGTTCAGCGCGGCCTTCACGTACTGACCCTGGAGCCGGCCGGCCTCGGTGTTGTCCGTGGCGATGGTGGCGTCGACCGCGTCCTGCGGGTCGGTCTCCGTGTCGAGCGCGATCACCAGGATGCCGCGGTCGCGGGCCTTCTCGATGGCGCCGAGGATGCCGGTCGAGTTGTTGGGCGTGACGAGGATGGTCTTCGCCCCCTGCTGGACGAGGTTCTCGATGGCCGCGACCTGGCCGTCGTTGTCGCCGTCGAACTTCCCGGCGAGCGCGACCAACTCGGCCCCGCTACGGTCGGCCTCGGCCTGGGCCGCATCCCGTAGCGCGACGAAGTAGGGGTTCGAGTCCGTCTTG
This sequence comes from uncultured Actinomycetota bacterium, assembly GCA_963825445.1. Lineage (GTDB taxonomy): Bacteria > Actinomycetota > Actinomycetes > Mycobacteriales > Pseudonocardiaceae > Actinophytocola. The sequence goes on along the minus strand of CAWGTM010000006.1, from coordinate 209,294 downwards.
GTCACCAGTCCGATTTTGATCGGACCGTCCCCGCCGGCGTCGTCGGTACCCGTCTTGGTGTCGGTGCAGCCGACCGCAACGGTCGCGATCAGCGCGGCGGTGAGAAGTGCAGGACCGCGTCGTCCCATGACTACCTCCGTAAGGGGGGCTGGTTGCGGGGAAGTTATTGATCTAAGTACCGTGACGCAACCGTTTGCGCAAACGCTTGCACCCTTACCGATCCAGGAGCTGTCCGTGGTCACCATGCGAGACGTCGCCGAACTGGCCGGCGTGTCCATCACCACGGTGTCGCACGTGGTCAACTCGACGCGGCCGGTTGCCGAGGACACCAAGGTCAAGGTGTTGGCCGCGATCGAGCAGACCGGGTACACGGGTGACGCTATCGCCCGCTCGCTCGTCACCGGTGGCACCCGGTCGGTCGGCGTGGCGATCTCGCTGATAGCGAACCCGTACTTCGCCGAACTCATCCGCGCGATCGAGCACGAGATCACCAGATCGGGTTACACGCTTGTGTTGGCGGACACACACGACGAGCCTGCCGCGGAGCAGTCGGCCGTGCGGACGCTGCGGTCTCGCCGCGTCGACGGGTTGATCCTGACGCCGTCGCCACGCGCGACCGGCACGGTGCTGCCGGAGCTGCGTACGGTCGGCATCCCGACCGTGCTGGTCGACCGGCTGACCACGAGCCAGGAGATCGACCAGGTCGGTCCCGAGAACGTGTACGCGACGTCCGGACTGGTACAACACCTGGCCGAACGCGGGCATCGGCGGATCGGGATGATCAGCGGCACCGACGGCCTGGCCACGTCGACCGAACGCGTGCTCGGCTACCGGCTGGGGCTCGGGCGGTCGAAGCTGACGTGGGATCCGGCGCTGGTGGTGTCCGGTGCCTCGGCCGCGGCGCCCGCGGCGCTGGCGCTCGGCAAGCTGCTGGACGAGCCGGAGCCGCCTACCGCCGTGGTGGCCGGCAACAACACGATGCTGTCGGGCGTGCTGCACGAGTGCCGGCGGCGCGGGATCCGGATCGGCAGCGACCTCGCGGTCGTCGGGTACGACGAGGTCGAGTGGGCGGACCTGGTCGATCCGCCGATCACCACGGTGGCGCAACCGATCGCGGAGATGGGTGAGGCGGCCGTGCAGATGCTGCTTGCGCGGATCGCGGACCCGAACCGGCCCTTCGAGACCCGACGGTTGCCGACGACGCTGCGGCATCGCCAGTCGTGTGGCTGCCCGTGACGGCGTCCCAGGGTTTCTCCCGGATGTCGTTTCGTAGTGGGCCTTCTAGCGTTGTGGGCTATGAAGGCGATTCTCCAGGAGCGGTACGGCCGCGCCGATGTGTTGGCATTACAGGACGTTGATCTTCCGGTGCCGGCGGCCGGCGAGGTGCGCGTCGCGGTGCGTGCCGCGTCCGTCAACGCCGCCGACTGGCACATCATGCGCGGCGATCCCTATCTCGCGCGGCTGACCATCGGGCTCGGGCGGCCTCGCGCGAAGGTCCGCGGACGGGACTTCGCGGGGGTGGTCGACGCCGTGGGGGCGGGTGTCACGCGACTGCGGCCGGGTGACGAGGTGTACGGCGAGACCGGGATGGCCGACGGGGCGTTCGCCGAGTACGTGTGCGTCTCCTCGAATCTGGTGGAGGCGAAGCCCGCGAACCTGACGTTCTCGGAGGCGGCGGCTGTTCCGCTCGCGGGTGTGACCGCGCTGGCCGGGCTGCGGGTTGTCGCGGCGGGTGACCACGTTCTGGTGAACGGCGCGTCCGGCGGGGTCGGCACGTTCGCCGTGCAGATCGCCAAGGCTCTCGGCGCTTCGGTGACCGGTGTGTGCAGTACTCGGAACGTGGCTCTGGTCTCCTCGCTCGGCGCCGATCGCGTGATCGACTACACGGTCGAGGACTTCACTCGGGGTTCGCGGTACGACGTGGTGTTCGATCTGGTGGGCAATCATTCTCTGGGCTCGTTGCGGCGGGCGTTGAGTCCTGAAGGGACGCTCGTGTTGTCGGGTGGGGGTGTGTCGGGCGACGGCAGTCTGTTCGGGCCGATGGGGCTGCTGATGCGAGCGAAGGCGGTGTCGCCGTTCGTGCGGCAGCGGGTGGTGGTGCTGACGGCTTCGACCACTCGGGAGCAGTTGGCGGCGCTGCGGGAGCTCATCGAGGCCGGTTCGGTGACGCCTGCCATCGACCGGACGTATCCGTTGAGCGCGGTTCCGGACGCTATTCGGTACGTGGAGGAGGAACACGCTCGCGCGAAGGTGGTCATCACCGTGTGACGTTCGGTTGGCCAAGCTGTGGGAATCGCGATCTCACGGGCTGGGAGGTTGGCCCAGCAGGCCCGGACGGTGTTGATCACCGCTCATGATCGACAGCGCCCCCTACCGTTGCGCACACCCCCACCCATCCCGGGGGCGGCCCAGTTCCAGTCTATCGGTGCCCGCCGGCAGCGGCGGGCGTGAAGATCCACTTCGGCCGAGTTGTCCACAGGTCGGGTGGCTGTCCACAGCGTCGCTGGGGAAGGCCCTCACTGTCGGACTTCGCTGGTAGGCCGGATTCCGGGGCCGGAGGCAGCCCACAGGTGCATGCCCGCGTACGAGCGCCAGGGGCGCCAGGCCGTGCCGTGTTCGGCGATGCCGTCCGGGGTGGACGGTAGGCCCAGGTTCGCGGCGCCCTTGCGCAGGGCCACGTCCGTGGTCAGTAGGACGTCCGGGGAGCCGAGCACGCGCATCAGTACATAGCCCGCCGTCCAGGGGCCTACGCCGGAGAAGCGTTGCAGTGCAACGGACAGTTCTTCTGGGTCGGCGCCTACGTGGACGTCCAGATCTCCTGCGGCCAGAGCCGCGTTCACCGTCAGGACCGTGTCGATGCGTCGGCGTGGGCCGCGCAGGATCTCCGCGCCTCGTGCGGCGATCTCCGCTGGGGTTGGGAACAAAGTTGTCAGTGGGCCGTCTGGAGTGGACAGTGGGGAGCCCAAGGACGATGCGAGGGAGGACAGAGCGCGACGGGCTGCTGCCACCGTGATCTGTTGGCCTATCAGGGCTCTTGTCACGATTTCGGCGCCGTCCACGCTGCCCGGTAGACGCAGGCCCGGGTTCGCCGCCACTGATGGAGCCAGCAGTGGGTCGGCGCCCAGTACCTCGGCCACCGCGCCCGGGTCGGCGTCCAGGTCGAACAGGCGCCGCAGTCGGGCCACGGCGCTGCCCAGGTCGCGCATGTCCGTCAGGTTCAGGGTGCAGTCCAGGTACCCGTCGGCCGGAGTGAGCCACGCTGTGCCCGTGCTGTTCGGTAGGCGCAGGGTGCGGCCGTAGCGGCCGTCCTCAATGGACTCCACGCCGGGAATGGCCCTCGCGGACAGGAAGGCCAGCAGGCCCGCCGCGTCGAACGGGGCGCGGTACGGCAGGCGCAGCGACACCTTGCCCGTCGCCGGGCGGGCGCGGCGCGTGGCCGCCACCCGCAGGCCCGTCGGGGTCGTCGCGAACACCTCGCGGATCGTGTCGTTGAACTGCCGCACGCTCGCGAACCCCGACGCGAACGCCACGTCCGCCAGGGACAGCGCGGTCGTCTCGATCAGTAGGCGTGCCGAGTGGGCGCGGTGGGCTCTCGCCAGCGCGAGTGGGCCGGCGCCCAGTTCCGTGGTCAGCACCCGGGTCAGGTGGCGCTCTGAGTAGCCGAGACGCCTGGCCAGACCGGGTACGCCCTCGCGTTCGACCACCCCGTCGGAGATCAGCCGCATCGCGCGGCCGGCCAGGTCGGCGCGCAGGTTCCACTCGGGCGAACCCGGCACGGAGTCCGGCAGGCACCGCCGGCACGCCCGGAAGCCTGCCTGCTGCGCGGCCGCCGCCGTGTTGAAGAAAACCACGTTCCGCCGCTTCGGCATGATCGCCGGGCACGACGGCTTGCAGTAGATGCCCGTCGTTCGGACGGCCAGGATGAACTGCCCGTCGAACCGTGGGTCCCGCGACGCCGACGCCCGGTAGCCCTGTTCCTCGTCAATCAGCACAAGGCCCATGCTGCCAGCGCCGACACCCCCTGGCTCGCGGGAATCAGACGCCACGGCGGGCCGCCCCCGGAGTGGGGACGGCCCGCCGCGGGAGTCGAAACTACGAGACGCTGTTGACGATCACGTCTCCGCTGCCGACCAGTGCGTTGGTGTCCGACCGCACCTCGATGTTGCCGAGGAGCACGCGACCGGGACCCGGCACGGCCTGCGCGATGACGTTGCCCGTCACCGTCCAGGTCGAACCGCTCGCCCGTGGCTGGTTCGAGTCGGCCACGTCGATCCGGCCGAACGACGGAGCGGTGAACACGTCCAGATAGTCGTAGGTCGTCTCACCCTCCGGCACCGCGTATCCGTCGACGCGCGCGATCCACCGCCCGGCGGCCGGGTTGGCGATCGACACGGCCTCCTCGGAGTCCGTGTCCGCCGACTGACCGGCGGCCACACACGTCCCGGACGTGCAGTTCAGCAGGAACAGGTCGAGGTCGGCCGCCACGTCGGACGTGTTGCCGATCTTGACCCGCAGCTGCGACGAACCCGGCGCCACCTGGATCTCGTACTCCTGCACGGCGCCGTCGGCGATCGTCTTCTCGCCCACCACGCCACTGCCCAGGTTGGTCCCGGTGGCCCGGCCGTTGAACGCACCGAGCGCCGCGGTCAGCTCGTACTGACGCGCCGTCGGCACGTTCAGCTGCACCGACTCCACGACGTCCGGGTTCGGCGCCACGGTCGCACCCACGGCGGCGATGGTCACCGTGTACGGCGCGGACATGGTGTCCGAGGTCCGTCGTGCCTCGACCACGATCTCCCACACGCCCGCCTCGGGAGCCGGGTAGGTGCGGCTGCGCGGGTCACCGCTCGGGCAGGCGTTGCCCGGCGGCACCGGCGGGTTGTAGCAGTTCGGCGTGGAGGTGACGTCCACCGAGACGCCGTACGGGTGGTAGCGCAGGAACCGGATCTGCCCGGCACCCGGCGTGGTCCCGCCGCCCTCGATGTCGACCTTCAGCGCCGGCGTGCCGGCCGGCACCCGCACGAAGTAGCTCTCGAACTGGTTGCGGCCGACGTCACCACCGTGCTTGATCGTGTAGCTGTTCGCCGCCGTGAAGTCCTCGGCCGCGACCACGGTGTTCAGCGTCTGGTACTCGACACCCGAGGTCAACGGGCTGTCCAGCTTCAGCAGCGCCGAGTGCACACCGGCCGTCCGCGCGTTCACGGTCACCCGGAACTTGACGGCCGAGCCGCGCTTCAGCGTGATGGTCTTGGCCGAGCTGAACGTGCCGTCGTTGCCGACCCACGACACCTGGTAGGTCTGGGCGTTCGCCGGACCGGAGTTGCGGGTGAAGGTGTACTCGCGGACGAACGAGTCGCCCGCCTTCACGCCCTCGCGGTCGTAGATGCCGGTACCGATGCCCGGCTTCGACAGGAAGCTGCTGAGCACGGTGTTCACCGGGACCGACGACGAGATGTCGGTGGTCGCGATGTTCGCCTTCAGCATGTTCCAGGCCTTCTTCACGTCGATCAGGCCCATGCCCTGTTCGTAGGCCTGGTAGTTCGACAGGAAGCGGGCGGTCGAGTTGAGCGCCTGCCGGATCTGGGCCGGCGCGTGCTGGACGTCCTTCTGCTGCGCGGCGCTGACCAGCAGCGCACCCACACCGGCCGCCTGCGGAGAGGCCATCGACGTGCCCTGCAGCATCCCGTAGCCCGGCGGCAGCGCGTACGTGCCCGGCGTCGGGGCGCCGGCCGCCCAGGTCGGGGTCGTGGAGACCGCCGAGCCCGGCGCGACCACGTTCGGCTTGAAGCCGCCGTCCTCGCGGGGACCGCGTGCCGAGAACGGGTGCAGGTTGTCCTCCTGGCCTGCGTCCGAACCGTAGTTGCGCTGCCAGCTCGCCCTGCTGATGTACGAGCCGATGCTCATGATCTTGTTGCCGAGCGACGGCTGGCTGACCGTGTTCAGGCCGGCGCCGTCGTTGCCTGCGGACAGGAACATCTGAACGCCGTACTCGTCGATCAGGCGGTTGTACAGCAGCTCACGGGTGGTGACGCCCTCGTTGACCAGGTCGAGGCCACCGATCGACATGTTGATCACGTCGACGCCCGCCTCGGCCACCGCGTAGATCATGCCCTCGGTCAGGGCGTGGGTGGTGCAGCCCGCGGTGAACATGCAGGCCCGGACGGACACGAGCTTCGCGCCCGGCGCCGCGCCGTTGATGTTGCCGCCGAACAACTTGTTGCCGGCCACGATGCCTGCCACGTGCGAGCCGTGGGCACCGGAGGAGATACCGATGTTGACCGACTGGGTGGCGGGGCTGGTCTGCACGACGAACGGCATCGACTCGTTCAGCGGGGTCGCCGGGTTGTCGGTGCCGAACGTGCCGACGTCCTGACGGACCTTGTAGTCGGTCATCGTCTTGTCGTCGTTGAAGTTCTTGTTCTGGTTCGTGTCGACCCAGACGTTGTTGGTGGCCGGGTCCCACAGCACGCCGAACGTGCCGATGCTGCCCGGGCGGTTGCCGTCGCGGTTGACGTCGTTGCCGACCTCGCCGCCGAGGCGGGGGTCACGCTCGTTGAAGACGCCGTAGCGGTAGTCGGCCGCGGCCTTCGGCGTGGCGATGCCGGCCGCTGCCGGGTTCGCCATGTTGATCCACGTGGGGTCGTTCTCGAGGTTCACGCCCGCACTGTTGAAGCCGGGGTTCGTGCCCGTGACCCAGTCGACGATCTTCTTCTCGCCGGTGCTGGTGGTGTTCAGCGACGGGTGGGACAGGTCGACGCCGCTGTCGATGATGCCGACCGTGACGCCGCGGCCGTCGAACTTCGGGTTCGCCTCGACGAACTGGGCGGCGCCGGTCTCGCCGGTCGGCATGTAGGGGTTGACCCGGGGCGTGTTCGGGCCGGGCGCGGGCTGCGCGACCGGGTCCTGGATGCCCAGCGGACGCGGGTCGTCCAGCTCGACGACGTGGTCGACGTCGAGCGACACGACGTCCGACAGCGCGGCCATCTTCTCGACGCTGTCGATCGGCACCTCGGCGCGGACGTAGCCGATCTGGTCGGCCCGGTACCGGATCTTCGCGCCTGCGTCGGTGAGCTGGGCCACACCGCTGCTGGCCGCGCCCCGCTCGGTGGCCACCAGGATCTCGACCGTGCGCTTGCCTGCGGCACGGGCCTCGGCGATCAGCTCGCGGTCGTGCGTACCGAGATCGACGGCCGGGTTCTCCGGCGGCGTCGTCGGGTCTGCGACAGCGGTTCCCGGCATGGCGGCCAGCGAGATGCCGACCACGGCCGCGGTGAGCGCGGCGCCGAGACCCCGGCGTCTGTCACGTTGGGTCATCCAAACGTCCTTTACTCAGCGAGCGAGCAGGGCACTCGCGCGCAAGGGTGATAGCTCACGGAGTGTTGTTGAGCGAATCCGAACTGACTAGCGTCCAAACGGTCTAATCCTTTTTCACATCAACGCACTCTCGTACTTAGTCGCTGCAGGTAGTCCATTCGCTACCGGTCCGGTCCCGGTCACTTCAGGTAGGGCCGTAGAGTCACGGTCGTGAGTTTGACCCTCGGGATCGTCGGATTGCCCAACGTCGGCAAGTCGACCCTCTTCAACGCCCTGACCAGTAACAACGTGCTCGCCGCGAACTACCCGTTCGCCACGATCGAGCCGAACGTCGGGGTGGTTCCGCTACCCGAACCGCGGCTGGACGTGCTGTCCACAATGTTCGAGAGCGCGAGAGTGGTCCCCGCCACAGTGTCCTTCGTGGACATTGCGGGGCTGGTGAAGGGCGCGTCCGAGGGTGCCGGCCGGGGCAACAAGTTCCTGGCGAACATCCGCGAGGCCGACGCCATCTGCCAGGTGATCCGGGTGTTCGACGACCCGAACGTGGTGCACGTGGACGGTCGCGTCGACCCGTCGAGCGACATCGAGACGATCAACACCGAGCTGATCCTCGCGGACCTCCAGACGGTGGAGAAGGCGTTGCCGCGGCTGGAGAAGGAGGCGCGCACCCGCAAGGAGGCGCGGCCCGCGCTCGAGGCCGTGAAGCAGGCGTCGTCGATTCTGGATGGTGGCCGCACGCTGTTCGCCGCGCAGTCCGAAGTGGATACCGCGCTGCTGCGGGAGCTGAGCCTGCTCACGTCGAAGCCGTTCCTGTACGTGTTCAACGCCGACGAGGCGGTGCTTTCCTCTTCGGAGAGGCGCGCCGAGCTTTCGGCCATGGTCGCGCCGGCCGACGCGGTGTTCCTGGACGCGAAGGTCGAGGCGGAGCTGCTCGAACTGGACGACGAGGAGTCGATCCGCGAGCTGCTGGAGTCGATCGGGCAGGAGGAGCCGGGGCTGCACTCGCTGGCGCGCGCCGGCTTCCACACGCTCGGCATGCAGACCTACCTGACGGCCGGACCGAAGGAGTCGCGGGCCTGGACCATCCACAAGGGATGGACCGCCCCGCAGGCGGCCGGCGTGATCCACACGGACTTCGAGCGCGGCTTCATCAAGGCGGAGATCGTGTCGTACGCCGATCTCGTGGAGGCGGGCTCGATGGCCGCCGCGAAGGCCGCCGGCAAGGTGCGCATCGAGGGCAAGGAATACGTGATGACCGACGGCGACGTGGTCGAGTTCCGGTTCAACGTCTGATGTTCTCCGATTTCCTGCGCGACGAATACTTCACGACCGCGTGGTTCGGCTTGATGGCGTTCGTGTGGTTCGGCTGGTCGCAGGAGGATCCGCCGGCGCGTTGGCGCTTGTGGCTCGGTCTCGGATCCGGTGTCGGTATCGCGTTGGCCGTGACTTTTGGTGTTCTGACGGCTACCCACTGGTCGTCGCCGTCCGCGCTCGAGGGCTCGTACCAGTGGTTCGGCGTGCTGGTGGGTGCGGAGGTCGTGCTGGCGGGCGCCGGGTGCCTGGTGCTTCACCGGCGCGGCGCTGGGCGCTGGATGGCGTGGTGGGTTGCCGTGGTGGTGGCCGCGCACTTCCTACCGCTGGCGTTGCTGCTGTCGGACCCCGGCGTGGCGGTGGTCGGGGTGGTTCAGCTGATCGCTCTGGGCGCGCTGGTGCCCCGGCTGCGCGGCGCCTCGTTCTCGAGCAGCCGCCTGGCCGGCCCGACCATGGGCGTGACGCTGCTCCTGAGCGCGGCCCTGAGCGCCACGCTCATCGCCCTCTGACGTCATCTGTTCGGTATTGACCGAACACCGCTCCGTGAGCGCGATACCTGTCATCGCTGAACAGACAGGGCGATCGGTCGTGCTTGTGAGTGGTCTTGCGGTGTTGTGCCGGCTGTCCACTCCGTATCGGGCGACGACCGACCTCGACACCGTTGACCGTCGATCGGTATCCGATTCCTCGCAGCTGGAACTACTCGTGTCCGCTGGAGCGACGCCAGCGGCCTTCGGGGGCGCTGGTAGGAACTCCGTACGGAGACGTGCAGGTCGACGTCCTGGGAGGTCACGGACGCCGAGATCGCTGATCTTCCCGACGATCCCACGAGTCCATCATGAATCGCGGCGAAGGAGGGAACGGACCTTCTCGACATCGTTCGGCTCACGCTCGATCGACGGTGCGGCCCAGTCTCACGGGACCAACTCGAAGCAGCAGATCCGCAGTTGCGTGCCGATGGGCTGCCGCACGCGCGGCGGTGGTCGACCAGACGGCTGATCGCTCACTGAAGAGAATCCGCGCCGTACCCGAAGGAAGCGACGTCGAGGTCGACGACGTGCGATTGGTCGGCGACCTGCTCGCCGCAGCGCTCGAGAGCTGAGAGCGTCAGCGGAGCGCGGCCATCGGGTCAGTGTCGTGGGTTTTCAGGGCCGCGATGGCGGCCTCGCGGATGGCCTCGTGGAGTTGCCACACCGAGCGGGTCGGCAGGTAGAAGCCCTCGCCCGGGGGCGGGAGAATGGCTACCCGGCCCTCGGACACGGTCACCACCAGCGTGCGCTCCCGGTCCAGGCCGTCGACCACCGGAACATCCCAGGATGACTTTCCGTTCATGGCGTGACCTCCAGGCCAACGACAACTCGTTGACTGTGCATCTTCCTTGACGCACCTTGCGTTACGGCTTAATGAAGTCGTGACCGGGAGGTGGGTCGCAGGTGGAGCTGCTCCGGCGGTCGTGCGACCTGCTTGACCAGGGCGGGAAGCAGTTCGCGGGTCCACTGGATCGACGCGCCGAGTTGTTGGACGTGATCGTGATGTTGCTTCTCGTCGACAAAGGACGCTATCCAGGCGAAGACATTCGCGTCCGTTCGGACCGGTAGCGCCGGGTAGTTGTTCGCCGCTGTTTCCGTGCGCAGGCGCGCCAGCGGAGGGGCACCCAGCGAAGTCAGGACCGGGGCCACCTCGGCGTCGAAGAACGCCGCGAACCCGTCGCCCGAGTCCGGCGGCACGTGGTAGATCGTGACCGTCACCAGGCTCGTCGGCTCCGCGACCGGTCGGTCGCCCACCGTGAGATCCCCCGAAGGGCGCAGCAGCAACACGTCGTCCGTGTCGACCATCGTGGCCAGGGCCTTGTCGCGATGCGCGGCCCACACGGGACCACCGTAGAAGGCCTCCAGCGCCGTGGCCCGCGACGGCAGGTCCGCGAACCCGCGGAGCCACACGAAGCGATCGTCGTCGTCGAGGTCGCGGAACTGGCCGTGCAGCCGGATTCCCAGCGCCTCCTGCGACTCCACCAGCTCGCCGTCGAACAGGTCGATCAGATCGTCCCGCCGGCCGGGATGCAGGGTGTACTGCCGGAGCTCGAGAACCTCGGTCATCGCGGGAGCCGCTCCTTCCGCAGGGAGTGTGCGGATAACCCTATTGGGGGACCCCGACAGTGCCGCGCACGAGTGGCCCGCCAAACCCTTTGCCGTCAACATCGCTTCATCCAGAGGTGTTTGGATGTGCGGGTGACCTCACTGCTGCTCGGCCCACTGCTCCGTCACGTCGACACGAGATCGGCCACGATCTGGGTGGAGACCGACGAGCCCGGCACGGTCGAGGCGGCCGGCGGCTCGGCGCCGACGTTCACCGTCTCGGGACACCACTACGCGCTGGTCACGGTGACCGGGCTGGAGCCGGGTACCAGCTATCCGTACGAGGTGACGTTCAACGGCGAGACCGTCTGGCCGCTGCCCGACTCGACCATGCCGGCCAGCCGGATCCGCACCTATCCCGAGGGCGGCGACCCGGACTTCCTCATGATCTTCGGCTCGTGCCGCATGCCGGACACCGAGGACGAGGAGGAGCGCGCGTCCACCGGCACCGACGCGATCGGCGCGTACGCGCGGCGGATGCTCGGCCAGAACGAGCGCGACTGGCCGGACTCGTTGATGCTTCTGGGGGACCAGGTCTACGCCGACGAGACCAGCAAGGCGACCCAGAAGTGGCTCGCCACCCGGCGGGACCTCGACGAGCCGCCGGGCATCGAGGTCGCGGACTTCGAGGAGTACGTCCACCTCTACCGCGAGGCCTGGCAGACGCCGCTGTTCCGCTGGCTCCTGTCCACCGTGCCCACGTCGATGATCTTCGACGACCACGACGTGTCCGACGACTGGAACACCTCGCAGGCCTGGCGGGACGAGGTGGGGGCCACCGACTGGTGGAAGTTCCGCGAGCGTGGCGCGCTGATGTCGTACTGGATCTACCAGCACATCGGGAACATGGCGCCCGAGGACCTGGCGACCGACGAGACCTACCAGAAGGTGCTGGCCGCCGACGGTGACGCCGAGGACATCCTCTCCGACTTCGCCGACGACGCCGCGCAGGAGGTCAACGGACGCAAGAGCATGCGCTGGAGCTACCGGCGCGACTTCGGCAACGTGCGGCTGCTGGTGATCGACACCCGCTCCGGCCGCATCCTGTCCGGCGGCGCCAGGTCGATGGTGAGCGACGACGAGTTCGAGTGGATCGAGAAGCACGCGGACGGCGAGTACGAACACCTGCTGATCGGCTCGTCGCTGCCGTGGCTGATGCCGCACGCGATCAGCCACCTCCAGTCGATGAACGAGGTGGCGTGCCGGCGTCCCGGCCGGCGCGGCCGGTTCGCCGAGAAACTGCGCCAGGCGAGCGATCTCGAGCACTGGCCGGCGTTCCGCCAGTCGTCCGACCGGCTCAGCCGGCTGATCCTGCGCATCGCGAAGGGCCCCGTGTCGACCGTGTGCGTGCTGTCCGGCGACGTGCACCACGTCTACGCGGCGCGTGCCACGTTCCCCGAGGCGGTCAACGCGTCGGTGTACCAACTGGTCTGCTCACCCGTGCACAACCGCGTGCACACGGCCATGCGCCCGCTGTTCCGGCTCGGCTGGTGGAAGCCGCTCGCGGCCGTGCTGCGTTGGTGGATGCTCCGCTCACCCCACATCGACCCGATGCCCGTGGCGTGGGAGAAGATCTCCGGCCCGTTCTTCGGGAACGCCATCGCCGCGCTGCGCACGTCCGGCAGCAAGGCCGAGATGGTGGTCGAACTGGCGGAGGGCGGCGACGCGGAGCCGCGCCTCGTCCCGTTGACCACCGTGGCCCTGCGGGACTAGATCGCGGCGATCACTTCGTCGATCTTCGCGGCCAGCTCCACGTCCAGCGCCGTGATGCCACCCTCGGAGTGGGTGCTGCAACTGAACGTGAGCGACCGCCACCGGATGTCGATGTCGGGGTGGTGATCGGCCTCCTCGGCGATCACCGCCACCCGGTCCACGACCTCGATGGCCTGGGGGAAGGTGGCCAGCTCGACGGTCCGCACGAGAGCACCTTCCCGCAGGCGCCACTTCTTCAGGCGGCCGAGGGCCTTGCCTTTGTCTTCGTCGCTCAGCAGCTCGGGCATGCCCCCATAGTGGCCCCTGCGTCACGGGTAGGCTCAGCCGACACCACGGGAGTCCGGTACCGCCGGGCTGAGAGGAGGGCCACGCAGCCCTCGACCGTCGAACCTGATCCGGGTCATGCCGGCGCAGGGAGGAGGACCGCTTGTCCAGGTCAACCATCGTGCTGACGATCACCGCACTCGTCGCGTCGCTCACCGGTTGCTCGCTCGTCGCCGACTCCGGCGGCGATTCCGGGGACCGTCGGGTGGTGCTCGTCACGCACGACTCGTTCGCCGCCGACCAGGCCCTGCTCGACGAGTTCAAGCGCGACTCGGGCATCACCATCGACGTGCGCCGGGTCGGCGATGCCGGCGCGCTCACCAACCGGCTGGTGCTCACGAAGGACAGCCCGATCGGCGACGTGGCCTACGGCGTGGACACCACGTTCGCGTCCCGCGCGCTCGACGAGGACGTGTTCGTGGAGCACCGCAGCCCCGAGGCGCAGGAAGGCCCGCAGCGCTACGAGATCGACGACACGGGCCGACTCACCGCCGTCGACATCGGCGACGTCTGCCTGAACATCGACCCGGCCGCGCTCGCCGCGAAGGGCGTGTCGGAGCCGACCAGCTACGCCGACCTCACCGATCCGAAGTACAAGGACCTGCTGGTGGTGGAGGACGCGGCCACCTCCTCGCCGGGCCTCGCCTATCTGCTCGGCACGATCGCCAAGCTCGGCGAGGGCTGGCAGGACCACTGGCGGGCGCTGATGGCCAACGGCACGCTCGTGGTGAGCGGCTGGGAAGAGGCCTACACGCAGGAGTTCTCCGGCTCGTCCGGCAAGGGGCCGCGGCCGATCGTCGTGTCGTACGCGTCGTCGCCGTCGGCCGAGCTGAACGAGGACGGCACGCCACGCACGAAGGCCGTGCTGGACACGTGCTTCCGCCAGGTCGAGTACGCGGGGGTGCTCAACGGCGCCGCGAACACCGACGACGCCCGGCTGGTGCTCGACTTCCTGCTCGGCGCGAAGTTCCAGGCGCAGGTGCCCGAGCAGATGTACGTCTACCCGACCCGCGAGGACGTCGAGCTGCCCGAGACCTGGCAGGTGGCGGCACCGCTGCCGACCGACCCCGCCGTGATGCCGGCCGCGCTCGTGCAGGGCAGCCGGGAGCAGTGGATCGAAGAGTGGCGCGCGCTCGTACACGGCTGACGCCGCGCGGGCTCACGCCCATCGCGTTGGTGCCACTGGGTTTCCTCGCGGTGTTCTTCGTGTGGCCGGTCGTTGCCATCGTGCGGCTGGGGCTGCGCGAGGGTGGGGTGCTGGCCACCCTCGGGACGGCCGACGTGTGGCAGCTGGTCGGGTTCACGGTGGCGCAGGCAGCGGCCGCCACGGCCGTCGCGCTGATCGCCGGACTACCGGTGGCGTTTCTGCTGGCCAGAACGTCGTTGCCGGGCCTGGGATTCGTGCGGGTGCTGATCCTCGTCCCGTTCGTGCTGCCGAGTGTGGTGGTGGGGCTGGCTTTCCGGCAGTTGCTGCCCTCCGGTGGGGTGTGGGCGATCATCCTGGCGAACGCGTTCTTCAACGTGGCCGTGGTCGCGCGGACAGTCGGCGGGCTGTGGGCGCACCTCGACCGGCGGGCGGAGGAGGCGGCGCGGGCTCTCGGTGCCGGTCGCCTGCGGACGTTCACGTCGGTCGTGCTGCCCGCGCTGGCGCCGGCCATCGGTTCGGCGGCCGCGGTGGTGTTCCTGTTCTGTGCCACGAGCTTCGGCGTGGTGCTGGTGCTCGGTGGCGCGGACCTGCGGACGCTGGAGACCGAGATCTACCTGCGGACGGTCGAGCTGTTGGACCTGTCGGGGGCGGCCGCGCTGTCGTTGTTGCAGCTGGGTGCGGTGGTGGCCGTGCTGGCGATCGGCGCGCTGGCCCGGCGGCGACGCGAGACCGCGCTGAAGCTGCGTGGTCAGGTGGAGTCGGCGCGGCGACCCGCCGGCGGCGAGTGGGTGGTGGTCGGGCTGGCGCTGGCCGTGTTGGTGGCGCTGGTCGTACCGATCGTCTCGCTCGTCGTTCGTTCACTGTCCACCTCGGACGGTTGGGGACTCGACGGTTATCGCGCGCTGGTGGGGTTTGGACACGACAACTCACTGCAGGTGTCCGGAGTGGACGCCGCCATGAACTCGCTGCGGGCGGCCACCGACGCGACGTTGTTGGCAGTGACGCTCGGGGTGATGGCGAGCGTGGTGCTCGTTTCGCTGTCCCGCGGCCGGTTGCGGCGCGGGTTCGTGGAGACCATGGACACCGTGCTCATGTTGCCGCTCGGGGTGTCGGCCGTGACCGTCGGTTTCGGGTACCTGGTGACGCTGGACCTGCTGCCCGGTGACCTGCGGACGTCGGCCGCCCTGGTGCCGCTCGCGCAGGCACTCGTGGTGACACCGCTGGTGATCCGGATCCTGCTTCCGGTGCTGCGGTCGATCGACGAGCGGCTGCGTCAGGCGGCTTCTTCCTTGGGTGCGGGCCCGTGGCGGGTGTGGCGCGAGGTGGACGTGCCGATGGCCGGGCGGTCGTTGTTGACGGCCGCCGCCTTCGGTTTCGTGGTGGCTCTGGGCGAGTTCGGCGCCACGAGTTTTCTGGCCCGCCCGGACACGGCCACGCTGCCGGTGGCCGTGGCGCGGCTGATTTCGCGGCCGGGTGAGCTGAACAACCAGATGGCCTATGCGGCGTGCACGCTGCTGGTGGTGGTCACGGTGGCCGCGGCCGCGCTGGTCGAACGGGTGCGGGTCCCTGGCCGCGCCGGGGTGGGAGAGTTCTGATGAGCCTGACCGTTTCCCAACTCACCGTCCGATACGGCTCCTTGGACGCGGTGTCCGATGTGGACGTTTCGGTGGCGGACGGCGAGGTGTTGGCGCTGCTCGGCCCGTCGGGCTGCGGCAAGTCGACGCTGCTGCGCGCCGTCGCGGGCCTGGAGCCGCCGGTGTCCGGCACGGTCAGCTGGGACGGGACGGATCTCGCCGGCGTACCGGTGCACAAGCGCGGGTTCGGCCTGGTGTTCCAGGACGGGCAACTGTTCCCGCACCGGGACGTGGCGGGCAACGTGGCTTTCGGGCTGCGGATGCAGGGCGCGTCGGCTTCGGTGCGCGAAGCCCGGGTGACAGAACTGCTGGATCTGTTGGGGCTGTCCGGTTATGGGCAGCGGCGTGTGACGGAACTGTCGGGTGGCGAGCAGCAGCGGGTTGCTCTCGCCCGCGCTCTGGCGCCGCGCCCGCGGCTGTTGTTGCTGGACGAGCCTTTGTCCGCGTTGGATCGCGCTCTGCGGGAACAGCTGGCGGTGGACCTGGCGAGGGTCCTGCGGGTGGCGGGCACGACCGCGTTGGTGGTGACCCACGACCACGACGAGGCTTTCACTCTGGCCGACCGGGTGGCGGTGATGCGGGCGGGGCGAATCCACCAGGTGGGAGAACCGAGCGAGGTGTGGCGGCAGCCGGCGTCCCCTGCCGTGGCGACCTTTCTCGGCTGCGGTCTGATCATCCCGGTGACGGTGGCTTCCGGTGTGGCGACGTGCGAACTGGGCACGGTTCCGATGCCGTGGGCCCCTTCCGGGACGCATCGGCTGGGGCTACGCCCGAACGCGTTGCGCCTCACGGAGTCCGGGCCGCTGACGGGCAAACTGATGCAGCGAGTCCACCGCCGCGACCACGCCCGCCTGCAGGTACGCCTGGACTCGGGCGACCGGTTGGTGGACGCGGTGGCGGGCATTCTGGACGCCCCGGAAATCGGCACGCGAGTACATCTGGCCCTGGATCAGGACGGGCTGGCGCTGATCCCCGACGTTGGATAACCCACCATTGGCGCCCTCCAGCCTGTGGACAACTCCCGCTCAGCACGGCCCCTGTCGGTACCCGCCGATAGACTGGACTCGGGGCCGCCCCCCGGAGTGGGTGGGGGCTGCGTGACAGTAGGGGGCGCCGTCAAAGTCGGTTTCGGCTGGTGAGGCGTGGATCCGCGCAGGACTGCTTGACACTTGCCCGGACGGCTCGAGTGCCTGGCTTGATCAAGTACGCGAGTTCGCCCCGTGTAGGGCCGTCAGGCTGGCCCGAACCCGACCACATCCCACCTGCGGAACCAGGATCTCGCATGCCAGAGCCGCCAACTCGGGTGCGGGAACCGCGACTCGCGTGCCAGAACCGCGATCTCGCGTGCGGGAACCGCGATCTCGCGGTTGGGGGGCCGTCGGGCCGCCGTGAGGGGTCAGCCGTCGCGGGTGACCATGCGGGCCAGGGCCAGTGAGTAGCCGATCACGATGTAGCACGCCGCACGCAGGACGCTCTCCGTCATGCCGTCCGTGGGCATCGGGTCGCGGACCACGTCGCCCAGGCTCTCCCAGCCCTGGGTCAGCAGCACCGGGTGCAGCCAGTCCAGTGACGAGATTCGGCCCAGCACCGTGAACATGATGATCCCGCCGAGCGTGGTGGCCAGCACCACCAGCGGGTGATCGGTCGACGCGGAGATGGCCAGAGCCACGGCCGCCACCGCCCACACCTGCACGGTCACCAGCACCACCAGCAGGGCTATCCGGCCCAGGGCGGAACCGAACGGCAGCACGTTGCCCGACATGGTGAGCATGTCGCCGCCGCCCAGGATGGTCACGCCCGCGAGGACGCCCACCACCGCGATCACGATCACCGCCAGCAGTGACAGCACCGCCACGCCGAAGGCCTTCACGGCCAGCAGCCTTGCCCGGCTCACCGGCGCCAGCAGCAGACCACGCAGGCCGCCCGACGCCGACTCGCCCGCGATCGCGTCCGCCGACCACATGGCGCCCATCAGCGGCAGCAACATGGCCAGCGCCAGCAACAGCACGAAGACCGGCAGGATCATCCCGTTGCCGTCGACGATGGCCGCCAGACCCTCGATCGACTGGTCGGGGTTGTTGGCCGCGGTCGACGACGCCACCGAGATGCCGATGCCCGCCACGATCGGCGTCAGCGCGAGCAGGGCGAGCGCCACGAGAGTGCGTGGGCGGCGGATCATGAACCGCAGTTCCGAGCGCAGGAGACGGCCGATCGGGGCCTTCGTACGCTGCTCCGCCAGGATCGGCGCGTCGGCCAGGGTGGTCATCGCGCGTCCTCCTGCTCGAAGTCCAGTTCGTCCACTTCGGACAGTCGGGGACCGGTGGTGCCGGACTCCGTGAGTCGTGCGAACAGTTCCTCCAGGCCGGTCCGCTGGCGGCGCACCTCGTGCACCGCCACGTCGGCCCGCACGAGCGTGGCCACGACCTCGGGCGCCGTGGTGGCCGTCAGCTCCACCTGCACCCCGTCGGGCACCTCGCGGGCGGGAATCCTGTTGTCCCGCAGGGCGTCGACCGCCACCGTGGCGTCCGGGGTGGTCACCAGCAGACCGACGTTGCCGGCCTCCAGCAACTCCGTCAGCTCGCCCTGCGCCACCACGGAACCCTGGTGCAACACGGCCACGTGGGTGCAGGTGGCCTCCACCTCGGCCAGCAGGTGCGACGACACGAGCACGGTCGTGCCGGCGGCGTGCAGGTCGGCGATCACGGCGCGCACCTCGCGGGTGCCGGCCGGGTCGAGGCCGTTGGTCGGCTCGTCGAGCACCACCAGGCGCCGCGGGATGAGCAGCGCGGACGCCAGCCCGAGCCGCTGCTTCATGCCGAGCGAGTAACCCTTGTAGCGGCGGTTGGCGGCGGCCGACAGGCCGACCCGCTCGAGCGCCGCACCGACCGCGCGGGGAATGTCCTTGCTGGCCAGCCGGGGTTCGGCCGCGGCGTTGCGCAGCAGGTTGTCCCGGCCGGACAGGAACGGGTGAAATCCGGGGCCCTCGACCAGCGCGCCCACCTCGGGCAACGCGTAGCCGGCACCCTCGGGCATGCGGTGGCCGAGCAGCTCGACCGAACCCGCGGTCGGCAACACGAGACCGAGCAGCATGCGGATGGTGGTGGTCTTGCCGGACCCGTTCGGGCCGAGCATGCCCAGCACCGACCCCACGGGCACCTCGAGATCCACGTGGTCCACGGCCACCGTCTTGCCGTAGACCTTGCGCAGGTTCCGGGTACGCGCCGCCAACTGGGCGGGGGCCCCCGCGGCGCGTGCCGCGGGGGCCTCCTCCTCGATCACCATGTCGCCAACGGTAGTCACTCGGAGAGTGCTTCCGTCACAACCTGCTCGGGAACCGCGCCGATGGCGACTCGGCCGTCCTCGGTCACCAGTGCCGTTCCGACGCTCGTGCTGATCACGTAGCCGGAGCCGAAGTCACCGTTGACCTCCTTGCCGAACGTGCCGAGCAGTTCGAGCACGTCCTGGTCCTCGCCGCGACCGCTCTGGTCGCCACCCATGGTGAGGGCGTCGGCCGGGATCTGACCGGTGAGCACCGTGTCCCAGCCGCTGCCGACAACCTCGAGGTCGGCCTCGGACATCCAGTCGTCGGCCGAGCGGCCCTGGATCGGCTCGTCGGCCTCGTGTTCGGTGACCGTGGCGCCCGCGGGCGGCGTGAACTGGAACAGGCCCGGGTCCTGGGCACCGGCGTCGAACTCCGTGAAGCCGATCTTCAGCGCCGGGTCGGACTGGCCGTTGGCCAGCACCTCGAGCTGCAGCGGCAGCCGCAGTTCCGAGTCGACCGACACGCGGATCTCGCGCAGCAGGGTCCGCTCGGACGGCTTCGGGGTGAGCACCAGCTGGTAGACGGGCCGGTCGGCCACTCGCGCGGTGCCGTCGACGGTCACCGTGCTCTCCGCCTGCATGGCCGTGACCAGGTCCTTCGCGGCCGTGGCCGGGTCGGCAAGCTGGCCCTCGAACGGCTTCTGCTCGCCGCCCACCTGGTCGTGCGTCACCTTGCGCACGTCCTTGTTCTCCGAGTTCCACGTCCAGACGGTGGTGCCGTCGTCGACGATCGTGGTCTCGCCGTCGCGGCCGGCCAGCGAGAGCCGCCCCCGGCCCTCACCGTCGGAGTAGACGCGAATGCCGTCGTCCTGGCCGGCGCTTCCCGGCAGGCCGGGGATCGGCAGGCCGAGGTTGTTCTCCAGCCCCACCGATCCGGCGAGCGCGGGAACGTGGTCGGTGGTGAGCACCGACTGAACCAGTTCCTCCGCGCTGATCTGCGGCAACGCCGGCGGCGCCTCCCCTGCGCCTGCTGGTGCCGCGAGCACGACCAACCCGGCCACCCCCGCCACCGTGCCCACTGCCGCGAACGACAGTGCGGTCCTCCTCGTGTTCATGCGCACCCCTCAAATTCCTGGCTCACGATGTTCTCGTAACAGTGAGGTTGCCGCATCGCTACTGAGATGACGCTGAGAGTGACGTCGATCCTGAGAGACCACTGAGATGTCTGCGGCCGGAATGGCCAGGAGACGGCATGCTTGGCGCATGAAACCGCGCGTACTGGTGGTTGACGACGAACTCGGGGTGCGTAGGGCGTTGCAGCGCGGGCTGGGGGCCGAGGGCATGGAGGTCGTGGTCGCGGCCGACGGGCCGAGCGCGCTGGACATCGCCAGGACCGGGGCGTTCGACGTGATCCTTCTGGACATCATGCTGCCGGGGCTCTCCGGATACCGGGTGCTGCAGGCGTTGCGTGCCGAGGGCGTGACCACTCCGGTGCTGCTGGTGTCGGCCAAGGACGGCGAGGTCGACCAGGCCGACGGGCTCGACCTCGGCGCCGACGGTTACCTGGTGAAACCGTTCTCGTTCGTGGTGCTGGTCGCGCAGGTGCGTGCCGTGCTGCGGCGCGGGGCGGCCGACGGTGCCGAGCGGCGGCTGCGGGTCGGCGAGCTGGTGATCGACCGGGCCATGCGGGAGGTGCGGTTCGCCGGGGAGTCGGTGTCGCTGTCGCCGCGTGAGTTCGCGGTGCTCGAGGTGCTGGTCAGCCGCGCGGGTGCCGTGGTGACGAAGGACGAGCTGCTGCGGACCGTGTGGGGTGACGAACTGGCGGCCACCCGCAACGCGGTCGAAGTGTACGTCGGCTATCTGCGGAAGAAGTTGGACGCGGCCGGCGCTGGTGGCATCGTGCGCACCGTGCGTGGTCATGGCTATGTGGCGTCCAGCAGCGAACTGGACGCCGTACTCGAGCCGGGACCGCCCGGCCGGCACAGGTGAGCGGACTGTTCGGACGGGTGGTCGGGCGGGTGTGGCCGCGCCGCACCGTCCGGTTCCGGATCACGGCGGTGGCCACCGTGGCGACGCTCGTGGTGCTGTTGATCCTGGCCGTGCAGACGAGCCGGCTGATCGGGCCGTTGCAGGTGTCGTCGGCCGATGCCGAGCTGGGTTCCGATCCTCGATTCGACGCTGGCCGACGTCCGGGCGGGTAACACGCCGCCCGACAACCCGGTCGGCATCCAGGCCCGCGTGCTGAACACGGCCGGGGAGCCGTTGGACGACCGCGGCACGGTACCGCTGTCGCCCGCTGACCTGCGGGTGTTGAAGGCCGGGACGCCGGTGCTGCAGCTGTCGGAGGAGCCGCCGCGACGGTGGCTGGGAACCGTGACCACCGCGCCGGACGGCGCGCAGCGGCTGGTGGTGGTCGGCACGATCCTCACGGGCTACCACGTGATGCAGGACCGGTCGCTGAAGTGGCTGATCGCGGCGGCGCTGCTCGGTGCGGCCGCGGCCGCGACGGCGACGTGGTTCTCCGTGCGCTCGTCGCTGCGTCCGGTCGAACGGATGCGTGCGGCGGCCACCGGCCTGCCCCCGGGCCGGCGACTTCCGTTGCCCGGCGGCCACGACGAGCTGCGGTCGCTGGCGGCCGCGTTGAACGGACTGCTGGCCAGGCGCGACGACGCGACCCAGCGGCTGCGGCGGTTCACCGGGGACGCGGCACACGAGCTGCGGTCGCCGGTGGCGTCGATCCGGGTACAGGCCGAGGTGGCGGTGGCCAACCCCGATCCGGAGCTGGCGCAGGAGGTGCTGGCCGACGTCGTGCACGAGTCGGAACGTCTGTCCACTTTGGTGGATGGCCTGCTGGCGCTCGCCCGCTCCGACGCGGGTGAGTGGCCCGCCGTGGCGCCGGTCGACGTCGTGACGGCGACCCATGACGCGGTGGCCCGGCTTCCCGCGGAGCGGCCGGTGGTCAACACGCACACGCCGACCGGGGCGTGCTGGGTGCTCGCCGCGCCCGCCGAGGTCGACCTGGTGCTGAACAACCTGCTGCGCAACGCGATCCGCCATGCTCGTGCGCTGGTGACGGTGTCGGTGCTGCAGCGCGCGTCGGCCGTGTGGCTGGTGGTGGACGACGACGGGCACGGGATCGCATTGGAACATCGAGAACGGGTCTTCGACCGGTTCTACCGCGTGCAGGACGACCGGTCGCGGGATTCGGGCGGGTCCGGTCTGGGGTTGGCGCTGGTGGCCGAGGTGGTGCGCCGGCGCGGCGGTGCGGTGCGGGTGACCGAGTCGCCGGAGGGTGGCGCCCGGTTCCAGGTGCGGTGGCGGACACTGTCCACATGACGGTGATCGTGGGGACGGCGATCGTTCGGGGGCGGGCTTTGCTTGCCCAGCAACGGGCGTATCCGGCCTCGGTGGCGGGGCTGTGGGAGTTGCCCGGGGGGCGGGTGGAGCCTGGGGAGTCCGATGTGGACGCCGTGCGGCGGGAGTGCGTGGAGGAGTTGGGGGTGACGGTGCGGGTCGGTGCGCCGGTGGGGCCGGACGTGGCTCTGCCCGGCTCGAAAGTGCTACGCATCTACGCGGCGGAGCTGGATCCCGCCTCCGGGGAACCGCACCCACACGATCACCAGGCGCTGCGGTGGCTGACGGCCGAGGAACTGGATTCGGTGGAATGGCTACCGGCGGACCAGGAGCTGCTACCACACCTGCGAGCCCTGCTGCGCCAATGACCCCGGCTTGTGGACAGCCGCCGCGCTTGTGGACAACCCGCCCGTTGTGGATCTTCGCGCCCCGGTCCCGTGGGTGTGGGCCGATAGACTGGAACAGGGCCGCCCCCTGGGATGGGCGGGGGTCTGCATCGCGGGCGTCGCGGGCATGTTTTGGTGGACCTGGCCGGCCGTTTCCGCGGGAGCCACGGAAACGGCCGACACGGTAGTCAGCCCACGCCTGCCAGACGCAACACCGTTGCCAGGCGGTGGGCGCTTCGTTCTCTCGCGCGGTCGGCGCCCGCGCGGCGGATGCGGTCCAGTTCCCCCGGGTCGGCCAGCAGTTCGCGGGTGCGCGCCCGTATCGGACGCAGTTCCTCCACCACCGCCTCCGCCACCGCTTCCTTCAGCTCCCCGTAAGAGCCGAACGAGTCGGCGACCTCACGCGCCGGTTTTCCCTGACACGCGGCCATGATCTCCAGCAGGTTCGCCAGGCCCGGCTGTGACTCCGGGTGGTAGCGGAGCTTTCCGAGGCTGTCCGTCACCGCGCGCTTCACCTTGCGGCGCAACAAGTCCGGCTCGTCCATGACGTACAGGACGCCCACCCCGTCGCGAGCCGACTTGTCCATTTTGCGGGTCGGGTCGGCCAGGTCGCGCACGCGGGAGGCGGCCGGGGGTGTCACCACGCGTGGGACCACGAAGGCCTCGCCGAACGCGCTGTTGAATCTCCGAGCCAACGCCCGGGCCAGCTCCACGTGCTGGGTCTGGTCCTCGCCGACCGGGACCTCGTCCGCGTCCTGCAGCAGGATGTCCGCCGCCATCAGCACGGGATACGTCAGCAGGCCGAGACGGACGGGGGTCTCCTCGACGACCGGCCGCGCGCTCTTCTCCTTGAACTGCGTCATCCGCGCTGCCTCGCCGTAGGAGCACGTGCACTCCAGCACCCACGTCAGCGCCCCCAGTTGGGGCAGGAGATCCGACTGCACGAAGACCCGTTCCGGGTCGATGCCGGCGGCGATCAGCATGGCGAGGAACTCCTGTGACCGAGCCCGCAGCTTCTGCGGGTGGTACGGCGTGGTCATGCCATGGAGATCGCTCACGAAGTAGAGATCGCCCGGCTGCCCCTCGCGCACCCAGCGCCGGATGGCACCCAGGTAGTTGCCGAGGTGGGCGGGGCCGGACGGGGTGATGCCGGACAGGCGGGTCATCGGGAACTCCTCGGAAGTGAGCCCGCCCGCGAGACAACAAAGGCCGCCCGGAGCGGGCGGCCTGGATGGTCAACGCATCACGTCATGGCCGCCGGTGAGCGGCCCACCACATGGAGTTGACGATGCGCATGCCGATCATCCTATCCGCTGCTAGCGTTCACGGCCATGGTCATCGTGGTCCGTGCGATCCAGGCGATACTCCTGCTCTTCACCCTCGGCACCGCGATCACGGCATTCACGTTCGGCCTGAACACCTATGGCGGCGCCGACGGCCAGTGCCTCGTGAACGAGGACGGCGAAGTCAACGCCGAATGCCCGGTTGTCCAGAACTACGAGGCGCAAGGTGGCGCCATCATCGGGATCGCGCTGGCCGGCGTCGCGACCGCGGCCGGTGCGGCGGCCCTCAACGGGATGGTCCGTAAGCAACGTCACCCGGCTCAGCCTGAGGCCCACCGGCCCGCGCCGCGGCCGGCCCACCAGCCGCACTCCGGCCCCATGCCGCAGCAGCCGCACCCACCCGGGCCCCAGCAGTACTACCAGCAGCCCCCAAGCCCCTGACTCAGGCGGCTTTTGCCAGCTTGACCTTGGCCTTCTTGAGTGCGAGGACCGGGCAACGCTTGCAGCGGGACTTCGACCGGCAGCACTTCTTCTTGACCTTGCCGGCCTTCGTCCACTTCCGCACGAGGTCGGCTGGCGACCTCGCGTGCTTCTTGCCCAACGGTGCTCCAAAGGACTCGGCGACCACTTAGGTTAAGCTAACCTTTGCCAATTGCGCCAGTCTCGCGGGCTATCCTCACTATGCCGCGACCATCATCCGCGCGCAGCCAATGACGCCTTACCCCATGAACCAGGAGCACACGCGCGTGCCTGCCACCGATACCGGGGCGCCTGCGATCGCCAGGACCGACCTCAGAAACGTCGCGATCGTCGCCCACGTCGACCACGGCAAGACCACGCTCGTGGATGCCATGCTGCGCCAGTCCGGCGCCTTCTCCGCCCGAGCCGAACCCGTCGACCGGGTGATGGACTCCGGCGAGCTGGAGCGAGAAAAGGGCATCACGATCCTGGCGAAGAACACCGCGGTCCACCGCGAGACGCCGGACGGCCCCATCACCATCAACGTCATCGACACCCCCGGCCACGCCGACTTCGGCGGTGAGGTCGAGCGCGGCCTGTCCATGGTCGACGGCGTGGTCCTGCTGGTCGACGCCAGCGAGGGCCCGCTGCCCCAGACCCGGTTCGTGCTGCGCAAGACGCTCGCGGCCGGGCTGCCGGTGGTTCTCGTGGTCAACAAGGTCGACCGCCAGGACGCCCGGATCGCGGAGGTCGTCTCCGAGACCCACGACCTGCTGCTCGACCTGGCCACCGAGCTGGACGACCTCGACGGCTTCGACAGCACGTCGATCCTCGACCTGCCGGTGGTCTACGCCTCCGCGCGGGCCGGCCGGGCCAGCCTGAACGCCCCGGTCGACGGCGGCATGCCGGACAACGACAACCTCGACCCGCTGTTCGACACGCTGCTCGAGCACGTGCCCCCGCCCGCCGGGGACACCGAGGCACCGCTGCGCGCGCTGGTCACCAACCTCGACGCGTCGAGCTTCCTCGGCCGCATCGCGCTGTGCCGGGTCCACTCGGGCACCATCCGCAAGGGTCAGACGGTCGCGTGGTGCCGCGAGGACGGCAGCATCAACAACGTCAAGATCACCGAGTTGCTGCTCACCGAGGCCCTGGAGCGGGTGCCGGCCACCCACGCCGAGGCCGGCGACATCGTGGCCATCGCGGGGATCCCGGAGATCACCATCGGTGACACGCTCGCCGACCAGAACCTGCCGGAGCCGCTGCCGCGCATCACGGTCGACCAGCCGGCCATCTCGGTCACCCTCGGCGTCAACACCTCGCCGCTGGCCGGACGGGGCGGCGGCACCAAGCTGACCGCGCGCATGCTGAAGAACCGGCTCGACACGGAGCTGGTCGGCAACGTCAGCGTCAAGGTCCTGCCCACCGAGCGCCCCGACACGTGGGAGGTGCAGGGCCGTGGTGAGCTGGCGCTGGCCATCCTCGTGGAGACCATGCGCCGCGAGGGCTTCGAGCTGACCGTCGGGCGTCCCGAGGTGGTCACCCGCACGATCGACGGCACGCTGTGCGAGCCGTTCGAGCGGCTCACGGTCGACGCTCCCGAGGAGCACCTCGGCTCGATCACCCAGCTGCTCGCGGGCCGCAAGGGCCGCCTCGAGCACATGGGCGGCCACGGCACCGGTCGTGTGAAGGTCGAGTACGTCGTCCCCTCCCGCGGTCTCATCGGGTTCCGCACGGACTTCCTCACGGAGACCCGCGGCACGGGCATCGCCAACGCGATCTTCGAGGGCTACCACCCGTGGGCCGGTCAGATCCGCGGCCGGCACTCCGGCTCGCTGGTCGCCGACCGCACCGGCTCGGTCACCAGCTACGCCATGATCCAGCTGGCCGACCGCGGCTCGTTCTTCGTCGAACCGGGAGCCGACGTCTACCAGGGCATGGTGGTGGGTGAGAACCCGCGCTCCGAGGACCTCGACGTCAACGTGACCCGGGAGAAGAAGCTCACGAACATCCGTAACTCCACGGGTGACGAGCTGGAGCGCCTCGCCAGGCCGCGCAAGCTGGTGCTGGAGGAGGCGCTGGAGTTCTGCGCGACCGACGAGTGTGTCGAGGTCGCGCCGAACGTGGTCCGGGTGCGCAAGGTGATCCTGGACAGCGTGCAGCGCGCCCGGTCGCGGTCCCGGGAGAAGGCCCGCGACAACTGAGCGGAACCGCGCGGGCGCCCCGCACGTCACCTCGTCGGGGCGTCTGGCAAGGTCCAGGCTCGAATGGACTCAGGGCACTTGGGGAGGTGACGTGGGGACTCGGCGAAATCTGTTGCTCGTAGCGATGGCGGCCGCGCTCACCGCGTGCACCCCGGCTCCCCAGCTGGTCGACTCGCCCGTCTCGTCGCCCGTGCAGCGCCCGGTCGACACGGGTGAGGTGGTGGTGGGGGTCGCCACCCTGGCCGGTGGCTACAACCCGCACAAGATCGCCGACCAGTCGCCCATCACCACGGCGTTGTCGAACCTGTTGCTGCCCTCGGTGTTCCGGCCGGCGGCGGACGGCACGGCCCGGCTGGACACCAACGTGATGCGCTCGGCCGACGTCACCAGCTACGAGCCGTACACCGTGACCTACGAGATCCGCGGCGACGCGTCCTGGTCGGACGCGGCCCCGGTGGCGGCCGAGGACTTCGTCTACCTGGCCGAACAGGTCACCGCCAACCCCGGCACGCTCGACGCCGCCGGCTACCGGCTGATCTCCGACATCAACGCGCGCGAGGCCGGCAAGGTCGTGGAGGTGGTGTTCGAGCAGCCCTACCCCGGCTGGCGGACGCTGTTCTCCGGGCTCCTGCCCGCCCACCTGCTGAAGGACGCGCCGGGCGGCTGGTCGGGCGCACTGCAGACGAACTTCCCGGCCACCGCCGGCCCGTTCGCCATCAAGACGCTGGACACCGACCGGGGCGAGGTCGTGCTGGAGCGCAACGACCGGTACTGGGAGGACCCCGCCGCGCTCGACCGGATCATCCTGCGCCGATCTGAGCAGGAGGGCCTGGTCGACGCGCTGGACGCCGGCCACGACCAGCTCCTGCTGACCACCACCGACGCGGTCGGCACGGAGTCGCTCGCCGCCCTGGGGCTGAAGGCACAGACCGTGGCGCGCCCGTCGGTGACCACGCTCGCCGTGCGACCCGACCGCGTGGTCGACCTGCGGGTCCGCAAGGCCGTGCTCGCCCTGCTCGACCGGGCGCAGCTGATCGCGGTCGGCACGGGCAACGGCCCGGCGTCCGCGCTGCCGGCCGACGCCCAGGTGCTGGCGCCCACGTCAGCCGGCTACGCGCCGACGGCTCCGAACACCCAGCCGGACCCGGAGCTGGCGGCCCAGCTGCTCACCGAGGCCGGCTACACGAAGATCGCCGGCGCGTGGATGCGGGCGGGCCAGCCGCTGACGCTCACCATCGCGGCGGCCGAGGAGCGGGAGCCTGCGCAGCGCATCGCCACCGAGGTGGCCGAGCAGTTGACGGTCACCGGCATCTCCACCGAGATGATCACCCCGCCCGCCCTGGAGCTGGTGGACCAGCTGTACGCGGCGACGCCGCCGGAGGAGGGCGCCTTCGACCTGGCGGTCTTCCCCCGCCCGGCCGGCGGCGACCAGGCGACCGTCCTGGCCACCGACTACGGCTGCGTCCTGGACGGCTCCGAACCACCCGCGCCCGTCCCGGCGAACCCGTTCGGCATCTGCGAGCCGGGCATGCAGCCCACCATGGACGCGGCGCTCACCGGCGCGCTGTCCACGGCCGACGCGCTGTCGTCGGTCGAGCCGGCGCTGTGGCAGGCGGCCGTGTCCATGCCCCTGTACCAGGAGGCCGAGACACTGGTCGTCCGCCCGGAAATGGTCGGCGTCTCGGTGGGTCCGCCCACCGCCGGTCCGTTCGCGGACGCCGCCCGCTGGCAACGCTCAGGTGGCTGAGCCACCAACGGGCCCGCCTATTCTCTTGCTGGTGAAGGGGACAATCGGATGACGCTCACGGCCGCGCCCCGGCTGTTACTCGTGCACGCCCACCCGGACGACGAGAGTCTCTGGACCGGCGGCACCATCGCGCGTTACGCGGCGGCCGGCGTGCAGATCACCCTGGTCACCTGCACGCTCGGCGAAGAGGGCGAGATCATCCCCGACCGGCTGCGCGGGCTCGCGGCCCACGAGGCCGACCAGCTCGGCGGCTACCGCATCGGCGAGCTACGGGGCGCGTGTGCGGCGCTGGGAGTCTCCGATCACCGGTGGCTGGGTGGCGCCGGGCGCTGGCGCGACTCCGGCATGGTCGGCACCGACGCGAACCGGCACCCCAGGGCGTTCGCCGGCGGGAACCTGGTCGAGCAGGCGGCCGAGCTGGCCGACATCCTGGCCGACGTGCGGCCCCAGGTGGTGGTCACCTACGGCCCGGACGGCGGCTACGGCCACCCCGACCACATCCGTGCCCACGAGATCACCATGGCGGCCTGTGACGCCAACCCGACCATGGACCGGGTCTTCTACGCGGTCACCTCCCGCCAGGCCACCGAGGAGGGCATCGGCGCGCTCACCCGGGCCGACGGGCTGCCGTTCCGCCTGCCGGAACCGGGCGAGCTGCCGGTGACCGACGACTCGCAGATCACCACCACCGTCTCGATCGCCGATGTCCTCTCGCTCAAGCTTCGTGCCCTCCAGGCGCACGCCACGCAGGTGAGTGTCTGGCAGGCGGTGGACGGCGCACACAGCTACGCGCTGTCCAACGGCATCGCCCAGCCGATCCCGGCCGCCGAGTTCTACGTGCTGGCCCGGGGCGCGGCCGAGGGCGCCGACACCGACCTGTTCGGCGGCATGTGATGAGCACCCGCGACCGGCTGTTCCTGGCGCTGCTGATGGTCGACGCGGTCGTGCTGGCCGTGGTCGAACTGCTGTTCCTGCCGCTGCGCCTCGACGGCTACATCCTGCCCAACATGCTGGGTGGCCTGGCACTTCCGCTGTCGTCGCTCGTGGCGGCCGTGACCATGCCGTTGCTGGTGGGGGCCGCCGCCCGGCTGTCTCCCACGCTGTTGGTGGCCGTGGCGCCGCTGGGCGCGTGGGTGGTGACGATCGGCGCGTTCGGCATGTTCGGACCGGGTGGCGACATCGTGCTGATCGCGGACTGGCGGTCGCTGCTGCTGTTCGCCTGCGGGACACTGCCAGCCACGGTGGTGCTGGGTCGCGTGCTCGCCGCCACACTCACGGCACCACAGTGAGGCACGTCATCAGCCGAGAGGGATACTAGCGAGAGCCGGTAACCTCCCGCTTGCAGTCAGACATCTACTCAGAAGGCCAGGAGAACGCAGTGACCTACGTGATCGCCGAGCCCTGCGTCGACTTGCTCGACAAGGCGTGCATCGAGGAGTGCCCGGTCGACTGCATCTACGTGGGTGAACGGATGCTCTACATCCACCCCGACGAGTGCGTGGACTGTGGCGCCTGCGAGCCGGTCTGCCCGGTGGAAGCCATCTACTACGAGGACGACGTCCCCGACCAGTGGAAGGAATACACCAAGGCCAACGTCGACTTCTTCGACGAGCTGGGCTCGCCGGGAGGCGCGGCCAAGGTCGGCACGGTCGCGGCGGACCCGCAGTGGATCAAGGATCTGCCGCCGGTCGAGCACGACGAGTGATCGGGAACCTCCCCGACTTTCCCTGGGACTCGCTGACCGAGTTCGGTGCCAGGGCTCGCGCACACCCGGACGGAATCGTCGACCTGTCCGTGGGCACCCCGATCGACCCGGTGCCCACGGTGATCCAGGACGCGCTGGCCTCGGTGGCGGCCGAACCCGGCTACCCGACCACCCACGGCACGCCCGCGCTGCGGGAGGCCGCGGTCGCGGCGCTGGCCAGACGCCACGAGGTGACGGGACTGTCGCCCGAGGCCGTGCTGCCGACCATCGGGTCGAAGGAACTGGTGGCGTGGCTGCCGACGCTGCTCGGCGTCGGTGCCGGCGACCTGGTGGTCATCCCCGAGCTGGCCTACCCGACGTACGAGGTGGGTGCCCGGCTGGCGGGCGCTTCCGTCCTGCGGACCGACGGGCTGCTGGCCGCGGGCCCGGCGCGGCCCCGGCTGGTGTGGCTGAACTCGCCGTCGAACCCGACGGGCCAGGTGCTGCCCGTCGCCCATCTGCGCAAGGTGGTCGACTGGGCGCGCTCGCGTGGCGCGGTCGTGGTGTCGGACGAGTGCTACCTGACGCTGGGCTGGTCGGCTTCGCCTGTGTCGATCCTGCATCCGTCGGTGTCCGGCGGCCGGTTGGACGGGCTGCTGGCCGTGCACTCGCTGTCGAAGTCGTCGAGTCTCGCCGGCTACCGGGCGGGTTACGTGACCGGCGACCCGGCGCTGGTGGCTTCCTTACTGGCCGTCCGCAAGCACGCGGGCATGATCGTTCCGCGGCCGGTGCAGGCGGCCATGACGGCGGCCCTGTCCGACGACTCCCACGTGGCCGACCAGAAGGCCCGCTTCGGCGCGCGCCGCGAGGTGCTGCGGGGAGCGCTGACGGCGGCGGGGTTCACGATCGACCACTCGGAGGCGGGCCTGTACCTGTGGGCCACGCGGGACGGGGACGCGTGGGACACGATCGCGTGGCTGGCGTCGCTCGGCATTCTGGCCGCCCCCGGCACGTTCTACGGCCCCTCGGGCGCCAAGCACGTCCGCGTCGCCCTGACGGCCTCGGACGAACGAGTGGCAGCGGCCGCCGCCCGACTCACGCCGTAACCGGCCAACGGCCGGATTCCTTGGCCCTGCGGACCTCGGCCAGGCCCTGCTCGCGCATGCGGCCGGCCGCCACCAGAGCCGCCACCTTCCGCGTGTTCAGGACCGACCACGGGCTGTGGCGGCGGCGCGGGGAGTAGCGCTGCAGGTAGTAGTCCTCGTCGCAGGACTTGCGGTGGCTGTCGATCCAGCCGTAGCACAGGGCCACGTCCAGGGCCTCGCCGATCGTGACGGTCGTGTGGGACGAGCCCTTCTTCGCGATCTTCATCCACACGTCGGTCGTCTCGTGGTGCGACGCCAGCCAGGACTCCCAGTGGGCCGCGTCCGTGAACTCCATGATCTCCATGGGCACCATCATCCGCGGCAAAGTGCTCATCAACTGAGCACTTTGTCCGCCGCCTCGTCGACATCGAGGTAAGCCGCTCGCCACGTGGACCGCGTGGCCGCCTGCCGGACCTGCTCCCGCTCCACCAGCCGACCGGCCACGAACGCCTCCTCCGGGTCCGTGGTCTTCTTCAGCAGCGCCCGCACGCGGTCCTCCGCCACCACCGCGTCCTGGTGGTCGCCGAGGACCTCCTGCAACGCCCTGGTGGCCCGGACGAGCCTGCGCACCGGCTTGCCACCGGTCGACTCGGCCAGCTCCGCCGCGTACCGCAGCCGCTTGCCGCGCAGCCGCAGCTCGTGCAGCTCGTCGTCGGTGGCGTCGGCCGCCATGGTGGCGGCCAGCGCACGCAGCTTGCGGACCGGCCGGACGATCACGCCCGTCAGATCCGGCTCCTTCTTCGACGGGACGACCACCCGCGGCGACGTCGACACGGCCGTCAGCGCCACCAGCAGCGCCGCGTACCGCTTACCGCGCAGCGCCTTGACCATCCGCTTCCGCGCGCGCTCCCGGTCGACGGCCAGCGGGGCGAGCAGCCGGTCGACGGCCGCCAGCTCGCGCGCGTCGAACCCGGCCGTCTGCCCACGGAAATAGCCGAGCACCACGTCCAGATCCCGCACGGGACCCAGCTCACCGCCGAGCCACCCCAGCTCGTCACGCAGCTCGCCGGCGTCCGGCACACCCGCCTTCAGCACGGCCCGGAGCCGCCGGACGGCGACCCGAACCTGGTGCACGCCCTCCGGGTCGGTGTCGGCCTTCGCGATCTCCTGGTGTTCGACGAGCGCGCGAACCTGCTCGTCCAGCCGTGCCCGCAGGTGGGTGGTCATTCCACCGATCGTAGGTCAGTCGTTGGCGTGCAGGGCAGCGTTGAGGACGACCCCGCTGCCCGTCCGCTCGACCACCTCGACCGCGCCGGTGGCCGAGTTGCGCCGGAACAGCAGTCCGGACGAACCGGACAGCTCCCTGGCCTTGACCAACCGCCCGTCGGGCAGCGCGACCTTGGTGCCCGAGGTGACGTACAGGCCGGCCTCGACCACGCAGTCGTCGCCGAGCGAGATGCCGACACCCGCGTTCGCGCCGATCAGGCAGCCCGTGCCGACGGAGATGGTCTCCTTGCCACCGCCGGAAAGCGTGCCCATGATCGACGCGCCGCCGCCGACGTCCGACGCGTCGCCGACCACCACGCCCGCCGAGATGCGGCCCTCGACCATCGACGCGCCGAGCGTGCCGGCGTTGAAGTTCACGAAGCCCTCGTGCATGACCGTGGTGCCGGTGGCCAGGTGGGCGCCGAGCCGGACCCGGTCGGCGTCGCCGATCCGCACGCCGGCCGGCACCACGTAATCAACCATTCGGGGGAACTTGTCGACGCTGTAGACGGTGACCGCGCCGCGGGCCCGCAGCCGCAGCCGGGTGGCGGCAAATCCCTCGACCCGGCACGGGCCATGGTTGGTCCACACGACGTTGGCGAGCACCCCG
The DNA here is from genome assembly GCA_963825445.1 of uncultured Actinomycetota bacterium. Taxonomy (GTDB): domain Bacteria; phylum Actinomycetota; class Actinomycetes; order Mycobacteriales; family Pseudonocardiaceae; genus Actinophytocola. The sequence goes on along the minus strand of CAWGTM010000006.1, from coordinate 176,377 downwards.
AACAGGCCGTCGAGGTTCAGCCCGTGGGGCTGCACCAGCCGGGACGAAAGCAGATGCAGCCGCAGGTAGGCGTCGTGCGCGTCGGCCGGCGGGTCGGCCAGCGACGTGATCCCCGTGCGGACCGCCACGACCTCGACACCGCGGTCGGTGTCCGGGCCGAGCAGCGCGGACACCCCCGCGCCGAGTTCGTCGGCCACCTCCTGCTCGGACAGGCGTTGGGTGCCCGGGAAGCGGCCGTCGTCCAGCTTGGGATGGGGGAACCAGGTGTCCAGCACCGTGCCGTCGTCGGCGATGGTGGCGAGGCCGACGCCCTGCGCTCCGGTGTTCTGCTGGTCCGATGTCATGTCTGCGCTGCTCACGCCTGGACAGGTTAGTCGAGGCCGCGGCCAGGGTCCGGCCGCCGTCACGTGAAGACGACGGTGGCCGGTGCTCCGGCGGCGCTGGTCACCTCCGGGGCCAGGTCCAGGAACGCCAGGTGACCGTCGTGCCAGGACAGCTCCTCGTCCAGATCGCTGTTCTCCACCAGGTTCCTGATTCGGTCGCTGGACAACTGGTCCCTCGGCGGCAGCCCGACCAGGGGCGTCAGACCTCCGTTCGCCGGATCGACGGACACCACGACGCCCCGCTGGTCCGGGGACTGGAACCGCAGGGCGACCAACCGCCCGTTCTCGTCCAGGCCAAGGGGCGCGACGCTCAACTCCCCGTCAGGACGGGCGTGCCACAGCTCCTCGCCCGTCGTGAGATCGAGCGCGAGCATCCCTTTCTGGCGGGCGTTCTCGTCCAGAATCGACTGCAGGTAGAGCACGCCGTCGCCGACCAGCGCCCGGGGGCAGGGCTCCAACGGCGTCGTCTGGTACCCGCACGGCCGCATGAACTCACCCACTCCGGTGGTCGACGCGAGAACGGTGTGCTGACCGTGATCGTCCGGAGCCCCACTGCCGGGCTCCACCCGCCACACCTCGGTCGCGTTGTCCGAGTCGACGACCACGACCAACGGATCGACCGACAGCACACCGTTCAGTTCCAGCTCGGTCTCGTCCTCGGGGAGCACCCACGTCCACAGCGGGTTCAGGGCAGGGTCGAAGGCGGCCAGGTGCAGGCCCGGCCGGTCCTCCGCTGTGGAACTCGCGCAGTCCCGCTTGGCCAACAGGGTGTCGGCGATGGCGAGGAAGGCGGTGGTGAAGCAACTGCTCGGCGTGTGTGGCGTCGGTTGCGAACCGTCCAGAACGCTGAAGATTTGGCCGCCCTGCTCGGTGGCGACGTACACGTTGTCACCCACGATCACCGGGCGGTGCTTGCCCGTGGGAAGCAGATCGCGTTTGCCGGCTCCGCCGTCGATCGGCGCGATCTCCTTCGTCCACGCCGCCGTGCCCGCGGTGACGTCGACGGCCGTGAGCCGGGTGCAGACCCCCCACTCGTCACCGCCCAGCACCATGACGTAGCCGTTCGCGGACTGCTCGAGCGAGGCACGGCAGTTGCCGTTGCCCAGCACCGGGACCTGCCACGCGACCGAACCATCGGCCAGGTCGTAGGCCACCACCTCGTCCGGCATCTCCCGCACCAGGTGTCCCTCGGTCCACCAGTGTCCGTCGAGCCAGGCACCGACAGTCATCTCGATGTTGGAGCCGACGGGCTTCCAGTCCTCGGGGTACATCTCCTCCATCAGGAGCTCGAGCTGCTGGTCCGCTTCCGCAGCCAGCCCGCCGGAGTCCCCGGAACCGCTGGAATCGCCGCCCGACTGCCAGTACCACACGCCTCCTGCGGCCCCGGCCACCAACAGCACGGTGACGACCACGATGGTGACGACCCGCCCGGTTCGCTTCGGCTTCGCACCGCCCGGCGGCGGGACCGGCGGATAACCGGGCCAGGCTGGCCCTGGCGGGCCGGGGTGCCCCTGCGCCGGGCCTGGCACACCATGTCTCGGATAGGGCTGCCCGTTCATGCACCGTCACCTTTGTCCGCGGTCGTCCTCGAGGTCGCGGTCAGGATGGCAACGGCGCTCTCCCCGTGCTTTCCCCGAGCGGTCAGCTCAGGTGGAAGCGGGCGTCGGCGGCCAGCTCGGCCAGCTGCTGGGCGGTGAACGGCAGGTCGGACAAGGGCGGCTGCCCCGAGCCCTCGAACTCGTTGTCCTGCGCGGTGTACACCACGGCGCCGTCGGGGGTGCGGAAGGCGACCCACTGGTCGAACGCCGACTGCGGTCCCGTGTCGGTCACCACTCCGAGAGTCGTGCCGGCCACCGTGATCTCCTCGCAGGTGCCACCGACCTGGCTCCACAGCGTCCTGGACAGCTCGCAGCCCTCGCCCGGGAGATCGTTGCCCACGGCGTTCACCTGGACGAAGATCTTGCCAAGACCGCCGTCCGCGGCGACCGGGACGATGGCGTAGTACTCCCATTTGCCGTTGGCCCCGTGGTCCGCCGCCTGGTGAACGCGCAGCGCCGAGTCCTCGTAGGCGGGATCGGCGTAGACGAGGTCGTCCGGGGTCTCGAACCCGTCCGGAGCCGAACCGATCAGCTCGTTCATCAGCGCCACACCCTGGTCGTACTTCGAGCCGGCCGTGGCCGTGGCGTCCGTCTGCCCGTCCGGCCACTGGGGCTCCGTCCCCTTCGACGTGACGCCGGCATCGCCGACGGTCAGGCCCGGTGAGCCGTCGTCAGCCGTGGGTGCGAGCACCATCGCGCCGGCGACCACGGCCATCACGGCGGCCGCGCTGCCGGCGCCCGCCCAGGTGGCCCGCCGGCGCCGATGCGTCCGCTTCGCCAGGTCCAGCATCGGGGACTCGTTCATCGGCTCGGGCGGTGTCGCGACCGTCATGGTGGCGTGCAGCGCATGCCGGAGTTCGTTCTCGTTCATGGCTGTCTCCCTAGAGGGTGATCGTGGTGGGGACGAGGTCACGCAGGGCGTCCAGGCCGCGTGACGTCTGGCTCTTCACGGTGCCGGCCGAGCAGCCCATGGCCTTGGCCGTCTCGTCGACCGACAGGTCCTCCCAGAAACGCAGGACCAGCGCCGCGCGTTGCCGGGCCGGCACGCCGGCCAGGGCGTGCAACAGCACCAGCCGGTCCTCGGGGCTGCCCGCGACCGGCGCCGTCCGGTCGGTCTGCTCGGCCGTGACCTTCTCGCGGAAGAAGAAGCCACGCCGGGCCTCGTCCAGGTAGGTGTGCACGAGGATCTGGCGGGTGTAGGCGTCGAGGGCGTCCCGCGCCTCGATCCGATTCCATGCCCGATAGAGCTTCACGAAGGTGTTCTGTACGAGGTCCTCCGCGCGATGCCAGTCGCCGCACAGCAGGAACGCGGTACCGCGCATGGCGCTCGACCGCCTGGCGAAATACTCGGTGAACCCTTGGTCACGTTCATTCATAAGCCCTCCCGTGCGTTCCTGGACGCAGTAGTCACGCTGGGTGCCACGGCCGAGGTTGCACGGGTCCGGCAGGTAGCGTGGCCGATCGTGATCGCGAACCTGAACCTGGCGGGCGACCCCGTCGAGCTGACCGCCGCGCTCGTGAACATCCAGAGCGTGTCAGGCGAGGAGGCCGAACTGGCCGCGGCCGTGGAAGCGGCGCTGAAGGCCCTGCCCCACCTCGAGGTGATCAGGTCGGAGAACACGGTGCTGGCCCGGACGAACCTCGGCCGGCCGCAGCGGGTGGTGTTCGCCGGGCACCTGGACACCGTGCCGGTGAACGACAACCTGCCGCTGCGCCGCTCGGAGGAGTACCTGCACGGCCTCGGCACGGTCGACATGAAGGGCGGCGACGCGGTGATGCTGCACCTCGCCGCCACGGTCCCCGAGCCGCGCCACGACCTGACGTTCGTGTTCTACGACTGCGAGGAGATCGAGGCGGCCCGCAACGGCCTCGGCCGGATCGAGCGGGAGCTGCCCGACTGGCTGGCCGGCGATCTGGCGATCGTGTGCGAGCCGTCGAACGCCGTGGTGGAGGCCGGTTGCCAGGGCACCATCCGGGTGGAGCTGCGGACCAAGGGGAAGCGCGCCCACACGGCGCGGGGCTGGATGGGTGAGAACGCCATCCACGCGCTCGGGGACGCGCTGCGCAGGATGACCGAGTACCAGGCCCGTGAGGTGGACATCGACGGCTGCCGCTACCGCGAGGGGCTGCAGGCCGTGCGGGTGGCCGGCGGGGTGAGCGGCAACGTGGTGCCGGACGAGGCGGTGCTGACCGTGAACCACCGGTTCGCCCCGGACCGCACGCTCGCCGACGCGGAGGCCCACCTGCGGGAGGTGTTCGCCGGCTACGACCTGACGGTGACCGACGGTGCGGCGGGCGCACTGCCCGGTCTGTCCGCTCCCGCAGCGGGCGAACTGGTCACGGCCGCGGGCGGCACGCCCGTGGCGAAGCTCGGCTGGACCGACGTCGCCCGGTTCGCGGCACTCGGCATGCCGGCCGTCAACTTCGGGCCGGGCGACCCGACGCTCGCCCACACCCAGCAGGAGAACGTGCCGGTCGCGGAGATCCGGCGCTGCGCCGAGGTGCTCAGGGCGTTCGTGGCGTAGGCCGGTCGGACACCACGTCGACCAGCCCGTACTCGGCGGCCTCGGCCGCCGTGAACCAGCGCTCCCCCTCGGCGTCCCGTCGCACCTGCTCGACCGGCTGCCCGGACGCGTCGGCGATCAGCCCGGTGATCTCGCGGGTCCACTTCTCCAGCATCACGCGCCGCAGGTCATCCGGGTTCGGCGGGCCGGAGGGCTGACGCAGCAGGAGCCGCGCTTGAGGCAGGGCGTGGCGCTTGCCCGGCGCGCCACAGGTCGCCAGCAGCTGCGCCGAGCCGGCCGCCAGGCCCATGACCCAGGTGGCGATGTCCGGTTTCACCAGCTGCATGGTGTCGATGATCGCCATGGTGGCGGACACCGAGCCGCCCTTCGAGTTGATGTAGAACGCGATGTCGGTGTTCGGGTCCTCGGCCTCCAGGACCAGCAGCTGCGCGGTCAGCCGGTTGGCGGCCTCGTCGTCGATCTCGGAGCCGAGGTAGACCACCCGCTGCCGCATGAGCTGTTCGGTCACGTCGCTGCCGGCGGGCTCAGGTGTCGCGCCGATCCGGAGCACCCGGCGATACGGCGTGAGCAGGTCCGCGGGCACGTCGACCTCGACGACCGCCGCCAGGCGCGCGGCGAACCGCGGGGCGAACACCCGAGCCGCGGCGAACCGCAACGGCGTACCCACCACGATGTCCCCGCGGTTGTCGGGGAGTTGGCTGACGTACACCCCCCGTCGGGCGGCCTCCAGCCTGTACTGGCCGATCAGTTGGCTCGCCACGAGGTCGTCGGACACGAAGACGTGCGCCGAGCCGTACCGGGCCGCCACCCGCAGCGCTTCCAGGTGCCGGCCGTCCCCCGGCAGCTCCTCGATCAGGCTCGGGTCGCCTTCGCACGCGGCGACCACCGCGGGACTGGTGGCCTCGTCGGCCTCCACGATGACGTCGCCGGCCCGCAGCACCTGGACCTCGGGCGCGTACCCGACGGTGGCGACCCCGCAGGCCAGATTGCCGGCGCCGAGGGGCAGGTCGCCGGCGACCGCGGGGTCGCGCAGCTGGGTCACGGCCACCAGCAGCTCGCCGCGTTGGTCGAGCAGCGCCATGACCTCCGGCGACGCCTTGCTCGACCACGCGAACGTCCGGTCCTCGATGGTGAGGTCGACGCGCACCCGGTCCCGTTCGAGGGTCGCGGTCAGCTCCTCCAACTCCTCGGCCGGCACGTACCCCAGGTCGTCGGTCAGACCGGCCGCCACGAACCCGTCCAGCTCGGCCGGCCACCAGCCGGTGCCCGTCCAGCGCAGTTCGGTCGACTCGCACGACGGGTTGACCAGGAAGACCGGCGGACCGGTGTGCTCCGGCAGGAGCATGGTGGCGCGCCAGGTGAGGGTCGGCGGCCCGGCCGTCGGCGGCGCCGGCTGGTCGACCCAGCGCGGCTCGCCGCAGTGCCGGTGGTGCAGGGTCACGGTGATCCGGTCGCCGTCGCGGTGCACCACGAGCCCCGGCGTCGACGCGTCGAACGGCTTGCCACAGGTCTGGCAGTCGACGGCCAGCAGGCGGTTGCGGACCTCGGCGAGCGTGGCCTTCCCGAGTCGGTCGCGGGTGATCGGGTCGACCTTTACCTTGCGCAGCACGGTCGCGAGACTAGTGACGGACCGCCCGCACGGACGGCCGACGGCAGCAATATGCCCCGGTCACTCGGCTTCCGGGTAGCGCAGCTCGCCCGCACGCAGGCCGTGCAGACCGGACAGCGCCAGCGCGGCCAGCAGGGCGAGCCACCGGCCGGGCGCGGTGTCCGCGTCCTCCGGGACGTCGATGATCAGCATCCCGGCGGCGGTCACCAGCGCGACCACCACGAACGAGATGTGCACGGGTCTGGTCGACGGTCCGTCCACGAACACCAGCGCCGAGCCCACGCCCAGGATGAACACGAGCGCCAGCGTCGCCAGCGCGTACCAGCCGCCGTCCTCCACCAGGCCCCACAGCGTGTACACGCGGTCGTAGTCGGTGTCGACCGCCCAGGTGACGGACGTCAGCACGAGCAGGCAACCGGCGAGCACCGCGGCCAGCCCGGACACCCGGCTCGCGAGCAGGGCGTGCGGCTGACGGGCCTCGAGCTTCGCGAGCCTGTTGCGCAGAGCACGCAGCTCGGCGTGCACCGTGTCGGGTTCTGTCACAGTGTTCGGACGGACGACCCGCGCGGGTGGTTCCCCGGCCCTAGACTCGCGCGGGTGACGATCCAGGAACCGGCCGATCTGCCGGAAGACGAGGAACACCCCAAGGAGAAGCAGCGCGGCCCGGTCGTGCTGCGCAGGGGTCGCCGGGAAGAAACGACCACCACCGACCAGCGCCTGCTCGACTCGCGCGGCCCGGCCGACTGGGTGCACACCGACCCGTGGCGGGTCCTGCGCATCCAGGCGGAGTTCGTGGAGGGCTTCGGCGCGCTGGCCGAGGTGCCCAGGGCCGTGACGGTGTTCGGGTCGGCGCGCACCAAGCGCGACCATCCCGAGTACAAGCTGGGCCAGGACATCGGCGCCGCGCTCGCGAACGCCGGCTACGCGGCCATCACGGGCGGCGGCCCCGGCTCCATGGAGGCGGTCAACCGCGGCTGCTCGGAGGCCGGCGGGCTGTCCATCGGACTCGGCATCGAGCTGCCGTTCGAGCAGGGCCTCAACCCGTGGGTCGACCTCGGGGTGAACTTCCGGTACTTCTTCACGCGCAAGACCATGTTCGTGAAGTACGCGCAGGCGTTCATCTGCCTGCCCGGCGGGTTCGGCACGCTCGACGAGCTGTTCGAGGCGCTCACCCTGGTGCAGACGAAGAAGGTCACGAAGTTCCCGGTCGTCCTGTTCGGACGGTCCTATTGGGGCGGTCTGTACGACTGGGTGAACGACGTGGTCCACAAGGAGGGCAAGGTCGGCGAGAAGGACATGGCGTTGCTGCACCTGACCGACGACGTCGACGACGCCATCCGGGTGGTGGAAGAGGCCTACCAGGCCTGGGTGGAGGTCCACTGAGACATTTGGTCGCTCCGCTCCTCCGCGACGTTTCCCGAACATCACCTTTTGTGACCTCGGTGTATCGCGGAGCGGTTTCGGGCTCGGCCCGTGGCACGATCGTTTCGTGGGAACACTTCGGTTCGGCAGTCGCGCGGTAGCAGAGGATCGCGCCCTGGTGATGGGGATCGTCAACCGCACCAGGGACTCCTTCTACGACCGTGGCGCCACTTTCGCCGAGCGTGAGGCGCTGGCCGCGATCGACCGGCTGGTGGCCGAGGGCGCGGACATCATCGACATCGGCGGTGTCCGCGCGGGCGCACACGGCGAGCGGGTCGACGCGGACGAGGAGATCCGTCGCGTCGTGCCGCTGATCGAGCAGGCCAGGGACCGGTACCCGCAGGTCGTGATCAGTGTGGACACCTGGCGCCACGAGGTCGGCCGGCTCGCCTGCGCGGCCGGCGCCGACCTGATCAACGACACCTGGGCGGGCGCGGATCCGCGGCTCGCCGAGGTGGCCGCCGAGTTCGGCGCGGGCATGGTGTGCTCACACACCGGCGGGGTCGAGCCCCGCACCGACCCGCATCGGGTGCGTTACCTGGACGTGGTGGCCGAGGTGGTGGCCGAACTGGTCGCGCGGGCCGAGCGTGCCGTGTCGCTCGGGGTGCCGGCGGAGTCCGTGCTCATCGATCCCACCCACGACTTCGGCAAGAACACCTGGCACGGACTGGCCCTGCTGCGAAGGCTCGATGAGCTGGTGGACACCGGATGGCCGGTACTGATGGCGTTGTCGAACAAGGACTTCGTCGGGGAGACCCTCGGGGTTTCCCTGAGCGAGCGGGTGGATGGCACCCTCGCGGCAACGTCGGTGGCGGCCATGGCCGGCGCCAGGGTGTTCCGCGCGCACGAGGTTGGCCGGACCAGGAAGGTGGTCGAGATGGTGGCAAGCATTGCGGGGACGCGCCCGCCGTCCCGTTGTCTGCGGGCGCTCGCGTGATGCACCCGGACGCCCGCACCTGGTTCGACGAGCGGACCTGGCAGAGTCCATCATGGACAGTGGACGATCTGGTGGCGGCCAAGGGATCCCGAACGGTCAGCGTCGTACTCCCGGCCCTGAACGAGGAGGCGACTGTCGGCGACGTGATCGCCTCCGTCCGACCACTGCTCGGCACCCTGGTGGACGAACTCGTGGTGATCGACTCGGGTTCGACCGACCGCACGGCCGAGGTCTCCGCCGCCGCGGGTGCCCGGGTCGTCCATCGCGGCGAGGTGCTGTCCGAGCTGGAACCGTTGCCGGGCAAGGGAGAGGTACTGTGGCGTTCACTCGCCGCGACCACCGGCGACCTGCTGGTCTTCCTCGACTCCGACCTGGTGGACCCGGATCCTTCCTTCGTACCGAAGCTGCTCGGCCCGCTGCTGTCGACTCCCGATGTCCACCTGGTGAAGGGTTTCTACCGGCGTCCACTGTCCACAGAGGCCAGCGGCGGCGGGCGAGTGACGGAGCTGATGGCCCGACCCCTGCTGTCGGCGTTGCGCCCGTCCCTGTCCGGCATCATCCAGCCGCTGTCCGGCGAGTACGCGGGCACCCGCGCGCTGCTGGAGGCCGTGCCGTTCGCGTCCGGCTACGGCGTGGAGATGGGACTGCTGCTCGACGCGCACTCGATCGTCGGACTGGCGGGCATCGCCCAGGTCAACCTGGGGGTGCGGCGCCACCGCAACCAGCCGCTGCCCGCGCTGGGGCTCATGGCCAGGCAGATCCTGGGCACGGCGCTGTCCCGCTGCGGGATGCTGCCGGCCGGCGACGGCGCGATGACCCAGTTCGTGGAGGTGGCCGGCGAGTGGCTGCCGGACACGGCCGGCGTCGAGGTCTCCGACCGGCCACCCATGCGGGAGTTGCTCGTGCGCTGAGGATTGTCGGTGGGGTATGACACCATCGCTTCCGTGACCACCGCACTGATCTATCTGGCCTTCATGATCCTGGTGGCGGCCGTGGTGTTCCTGCTGGCCTCGGTCGTGTTCGGCCGGGGCGAGGAGCTGCCCGCCCTACCTCCGGGTGCGTCGCCCACCAGGCTGCCGTCGTCCGGCATCACGGCCGAGGACGTCCGGGATGTCCGGTTCCAGCTGGTGCTGCGCGGCTACAAGATGTCGGAGGTCGACTGGGTGCTGCGCAGAGTCGGCGGTGAACTCGACGAGCTGCGCTCCGAGGTGGCGGAGTTACGCGAGCGACTGGCGTTGACCGAGGCCGCAGAGCCGGACGTCACGTGAGCGGTGCGACGGTGGGCGCCGACGGCCGACTCCGGTGCCCGTGGGGCAACTCGACGGAGGACTACGTCGAGTACCACGACCAGGAGTGGGGCGTTCCGCTGCGCGGCGAGAAGGCCATGTACGAGCGGCTGACCCTGGAAGCTTTCCAGTCGGGCCTGTCGTGGCTGACCATCCTGCGCAAACGGGAGGGCTTCCGGAGGGCGTTCGCGAAGTTCGACCCGAAGAAGGTGGCCAAGTACGGCGAGCCCGAGGTCGTGCGCCTGATGGGCGACGCTTCGATCGTGCGCAACCGGGCGAAAATCGAGGCGGCCATCAGCAACGCTCGCGCGATAGCCGAGCTGGACGTGCCTCTGGACGAGCTGCTGTGGTCTTTCGCCCCGGCCTCACATGCGCGCCCGAAGGACCTGTCGGAGGTCCCGGCGATCACCCCGGAGTCGAAGGCCCTGGCAAAGGAACTGAAGCGACGGGGCTTCGCCTTCGTAGGCCCCACCACGGCCTACGCCCTGATGCAAGCCACCGGCATGGTCGACGACCACCTGACCACCTGCTGGCGAGCCACCTAACCCCCGCGAGATCGCGGTTCCCGACCCCGAGATCGCGGTTCCCGACCCGCGAGATCGCGGTTCCGCGCGCGCGCACCCGAACCCACGCAACCCCGTGCGGCCGCAACCGGGCAGCCCCGGTTGCTGGCGCACGTGCAACCGGGAACGCGCGGGGTTCGGGGGTGGCGGCGGACACAGGGAGGGCGGGCGCCAGCCCGCCCTTAGTGCTCGTCCCAGGGCGGCGGAGGCTCGCGGGTCAAGGGTTGAGCGAAGCGAAATCGGCGAAGCCGACGCGACGAAGGAGCGCCCTTGACGCGGGAGGGGCCGCCCGTACAATCCGACGCCACCACCGAACCCACCCCGTGACCAGCGCCAATACCGCGTGGTAGCCAATCGCCCAGGGCCCCGCGCAAGTGCAACCCAGAGACCCCGCACAAGATCAACAGACGGCCACGGCCCTCCGTAATCCAGCGTACCGACGCCCACCGACAAAAAACTCTCAAGACAACGGCGAAGCGTCCTGAACAGCCTCAGCCAACCGCCGAAAGTCATCCTCACTGGCACTACCAGTGATCAACACGACCGCCCCGTCCAGCGACGTAACCCAAGCAGGCTCATCCCGCCGAGCGGGATAACTGACCCACCGCGTCCCAGCCACATCGATCTCCCCGCGCGCGACCGACTCCTCCTGCCCAGTCTCAGCAAAGAGCACATCCGACTCCGGCGCCCCGGACTGACTCAGCTGCAGATAGTTCCCGTCAGGCACGACCCACCCGACCCGAACCACCACGTCAACAGCGTTCACACCCTCGGTGGACGAAGAGTTGGCCCGCCACTCGTCAGGCAACGAAGGCCGCCGCACCGGGAACGGCACCGACGACGCGGCATCGGCCAGACGGCGAGACATGTCCACGGAAGGAGCCGAAGAAGAGTCCACGGAAGGCCCACCCGGCGCGAACGAACACCCACGGGTGAAAGCCACCAGGACCCCCACGCAGATCAGCAGGATGACCATCGCGCCGATCATGTCCCGCATGCTCGTGGCGGCCCGGCCCGATGGCCGTTGCCCTGTCGGTTGCTCCACGCCCGCCATTTTCGCAGGCCGCCGAGATCATGCTCACGGCGCGGCGGGGTCCCGACATCTGGGAGGATCGAAAGCCCACCCGGCGAAAGGCAGGCTGGTACCCGATGACTTCCACCACCCGGCGGCGCGAAGAGCCCGACCGCAACCTCGCCCTGGAACTGGTCCGGGTCACCGAGGCCGCCGCGATGGCCGCGGGACGCTGGGTCGGCCGAGGCGACAAGATCGGTGGCGACGGCGCGGCCGTCGACGCGATGCGCAAGCTCATCGGCACGGTTTCCATGCGCGGCATCGTGGTGATCGGCGAAGGTGAGAAGGACCAGGCGCCGATGCTCTACAACGGCGAGCACGTCGGCAACGGCGATGGCCCCGAGTGCGATGTGGCGGTCGACCCGATCGACGGCACGACGCTGATGGCCAAGGGCATGCCGAACGCGATCGCCGTGCTCGCGGCCACCGAGCGTGGCGCGATGTTCGACCCGTCGGCCGTGTTCTACATGGAGAAGCTGGCGGTCGGGCCGGAGGCGGCCGACGTCGTGGACATCACCGCACCCGTGGCGGAGAACATCCGTCGGGTGGCGCGGGCCAAGAGCACGGATGTGTCGGACGTCACGGTCTGCATCCTCGACCGGGTCCGCCACCAGGACCTGGTGAAGGCGGTCCGCGAGGCGGGCGCGCGGATTCACTTCATCAGCGACGGCGACGTCGCGGGCGCGATCTCCGCCGCCCGGCCGAACACCGGTGTCGACATGTTGATCGGCATCGGCGGCACGCCGGAGGGCATCATCGCGGCGTGCGCGCTCAAGTGCATGGGCGGCGCCATCCAGGGCCGCCTGTGGCCGAAGGACGACGCCGAGCGCGCCAAGGCCATCGACGCGGGCCACGACCTCGACCGGGTGCTGCTGACCGACGATCTGGTCTCTGGCGACAACGCGTTCTTCTGCGCCACCGGCATCACCGACGGCGACCTGTTGCGCGGCGTCCACTACCGCAGCGGCGGGTGCACCACGCAGTCGATCGTCATGCGTTCGAAGTCCGGCACCGTGCGAATGATCGACGGGTTCCACCGGCTGGAGAAGCTGCGCGAGTACTCCAGTGTCGACTTCGACCGGACCGATGCGACCGAGGGACTGCCACCCCTCCCATAAGTCGTTACCAGTTCACACACGTGGCACGTCAAGACTTTCGACGGTGTCACCCATCCGCGTGACGCAACTACCTTCCGCAACGTGTCCAGCCAGGACACGGGGCATGGAAGGAGAGAGAACATGAGGGCACGTTCTCTGGTACGGGGACTTCTGACTGGCCTTCTCGCCGGTGCGGCAACGGCATTGGCAGGCATGGTCGTCGCGCCGTCGGCGGCGGCGGACGAACCCGGGGTCACCCCGATGATCGTGGGCGGCAGCGATGCCGACCAGACCTACTCGTTCATGGTGTCGCTGCAGAGCGGCGGCGGGCATTTCTGTGGTGGCTCGCTGATCTCACCGGAGTGGGTACTGACCGCGGCGCACTGCGTGCAGGGCGAGTCGCCGAGTGGTGTCGGGGTGCGGATCGGCACGAACGAATGGGCGTCGGGCGGCGAAGAGGCGCAGGCCGCCGAGATCATCGTCCACCCGGACTACGACGGTGCGTCCGCGGGCAACGACATCGCGCTGGTCAAGCTGGCCGCCGCCGCGACGTCGGCACCCGTGACGATCGCCGGCGACGCGCCGGTGGGCACCACGTCCCGGCTGCTCGGGTGGGGCCAGACCTGCCCGGAGCCCGGCGGCTGCGGCGCGCCGGACTACCTGCAGCAACTGGATGTCGAGGTGCTCGACGCGAGCGCCTGCACCGGCATCGACGGCTCGCTCGAGCTGTGCACCAGCAACCCGAACGGCAACTCGGGCGCCTGCTACGGCGACTCCGGTGGCCCGCAGGTCACCGGTGCCGAGGGCAGCTGGACGTTGATCGGCGTCACCAGCCGCGCCGGGAACGACAACCCGACGTGCGCGACCGGCCCGTCGATCTACACGGACGCGACCGCGTACGCCTCGTGGATCGGTGAACACACCGGCTGACGCGAGTCGCAATCGTGATGCCCCGGGTGCTCAGGTATCCGGGGCATCACGATTTGGTGAATGGGCAACCCCCGGTTGGGTTGAGGCGTCTTCCGGTTGTCATGATCTCCCGGAAGGAGGCCGCATGCGCACAAAGGTGATCCTGGGGCTCGTACTGGCGAGCGCTGGGCTGTTGGCCGCGTGCGCGACGGTCGATCCGGTGGCGAACTCGGATACGGCGCCGCCGCCGGTCCGTCCGATCGTGGAGACCACACCTCCCGACGACGCCCCGGCAACCACTCCGGCGACGTTGCCGCCGCTGCCCGAGGTGGCGGAGGCCGGCGAGACGATCGTGAAGACCGTGCCGAAGCCGCCGCCCGGCGTGCCGTGCACCGGTGCCGCCGCCGCGTGCGTCGACCTGTCGGCCAACAAGGCGTGGCTGCTGTCCGACGGCGAGATCGTCTACGGTCCCGTGCCCATCACCAGCGGCCGGTCCGGCTTCGAGACGCCGCCCGGCACGTTCAAGGTCGGCTGGAAGAACAAGGACCACGTCAGCAGCATCTACGACGCCCCGATGCCGTACTCCGTGTTCTTCAACGGTGGCATCGCGTTCCACGAGGGCAGCCTGAGCGAGAAGTCCCACGGCTGCATCCACCTGAGCCCGGGTGCCGCGAAGAAGTACTTCGGCGAACTGTCGGTCGGCGACACGGTCGAGGTCGTCCGCTAGGTCTTGCAACCTTCCTTCCCGCTGCCGCGTGGGTTACTGATGACCACGAGGCAGTTGGGAAGGGCTCATGAACGCACGTCTCCGTTTGACCGGGCTGGCGTTGGCCGCGGGCGCGCTGACCGCCTGCACGGCGCAGGCCTCCCCGGTGTCGACCCCTCCGGCCACGCAGCCTCCGGTCGCAAGCACGACGATCACGACGACGACAACGACGACGACCACGCCACCACCTCCCCCGCCACCGCCGTGCACCCCCGACGTGAGCGCCTGCGTCCGACTGTCCACAAAGGAAGCGTGGCTGATGACGAACGGCGTGGCCGACCACGGCCCGGTGCCGATCGCGTACGGCGCGGCCAGGGACAACACGCCGACCGGCACGTGGCCGGTCGCGTGGAAGGACGAGGAGAACACGAGCAGCATCTACGGCACGCCCATGCCGTTCTCGGTCTTCTTCGCACCGGGCGGCATCGCGTTCCACGAGGGCCCGGTGAACGAGGACTCCCACGGCTGCGTGCGCCTGAACATGGCCGACGCGCAGTTGTTCTTCGAACGCCTCCAGCCCGGCATGCTGGTCCAGGTCGTCCGCTGACTCTAGTGATCAGCGCCCGGCGGTCCTGGACGCCGTGACGTAGCCGAACGCGGCGATGAGACCGACGGTGATCGCGATCAGCGGGATCGCCACTCGCCCCGCCGGCGTGCTCAGCGCGACCGCCTGGACACCGTAGAACGCGACGAGACCGCCGAGGACGACCGCCGCCACCCGGACGGCTCGCACGGCGGATCGCCCCGCGTGCGGCGGCACGCGGTGAGCGATCCGCGCGCACAACGCACTCACCAGAACGACGTCGATCACGATGCTGATCCGGAGTCCGAGGCCGAAGTACCAGACATGGCTGAACTTGTAGAAATAGCCATATCCGAGTACGAGAGCCGCGGCGAAGAGGGCAGCCAACGTCGCTTTCACCGGCCGCCACCCGGCGTTCTCCTGACCGCCGAACACCATGGTCGGCGGCCGGACGACACCGGTCGGCGCCTGGATCGGCGTGGTCGCCGGACCGGCGGAGACACCGGTCATGGCCAGCGCGTCCTGGACCGTCGGTCGCGTGGCCGGGTCCTTGTCCAGCAACCGGGTGACGAGGTGTGCGAGCGGGCCCGCCCGGCGCGGCGGCGGCGGCTGGTCGAGCAGCACGGCGGTCAGGCTCGCGGTCGCGGTCTCGCGACGGAAGGGCGAGACACCCTCGATCGCCTGGTAGAGCGTCGTACCGAGGGAGAACACGTCACTGGCCGGGAGTCCCTCGGCGCCACGCAACCGTTCGGGCGCCGTGTACTCCGGCGAGCCGATGACCATCCCGGTGGCCGTCAGGCTGGTGTCTGTGGCGTGGATGGCGGTCCCGAAGTCGGTGAGCAGGACCTTGCCGTCGCGCGAGAGCATGACGTTGGCCGGCTTGATGTCGCGGTGCACCACGCCCTGCCGGTGCGCGGCGCCGATCGCCGTCAACAGCGCCGCGGCGACGGCGGCGGCCCGGTCCACCGGCAGCGGACCGTGTGCCGCGAGGTGCTCGGCCAACGAGCAGCCGTCGACCAGGTCCATGACGATCCAGGGCAGGTCGTCCTGGTGGACGATGTCGTGGATCGCGACGATGTTCTCGTGTGTACGCAACCGGGCGGCGTTGCGGGCCTCCCGGGTGGCGCGCGCGAGCCGTTCGGTCTGTTCCTCCGGCGACATCCCCGGCAGCAGCCGCAGTTCCTTGATCGCCACGTCGACGTCCAGCGTCAGGTCCCTGGCCCGCCACACGCACCCGAACCCGCCGGAGCCGAGCTCCGAGTCCAGCCGGTACCGACCGCCGACCACGTCACCGGCCCGCGTTGCTGCCATCGTTCCCCCAGGTCGCTACGACGATCTGGTCAGGGTATCGCCGCAGCGGCGGGTCAGCTCACGTCGCTCGAGTGCCCGGGGAACAGGTGTGCCTCCGGGTTGAGGGCCACCGCGATGTTGTTCACCGCCGTCGCCGCTTCGCCGAAGCCCGTGGCGATCAGTTTCACCTTGCCCGGGTACGAGGCGATGTCGCCGGCCGCGTAGATCCGTTCCCGCGCCGTCTGCATGGTGGTGTCCACCTCGATCGACCGCCGGGTGATCACCAGGTCCCACGACTCGATCGGACCCAGGTCGGCCGTGAAGCCCAGCGCCGCGACCACCGCCTGCGCCGGCAGTATCACCGTCTCCTGGCCCGGGTCGCCCTTCACGGACAGCTCGACCTCCGACAGCGCGCCGGCCACGTCGCCGCGTACGGCGGTCACCTGCGCGTCCGTGATGATCGGGATGCCCAGCTCCCGCACCTGCCGCACGGTGGCGGCGAACGCGCGGAACTTGTTGCGCCGGTGCACGAGCGTGACGCTCCGCGCGATCGGATGCAGCGACAACGCCCAGTCGAACGCCGAGTCACCGCCGCCGACCACCACCACGTCCTGGTCCCGGTGCACCTCGAGTTCCGGCACGAAGTGGACCATGCCCCGGCCGAGCCACTCGCCACCCGCGGGCAGCGGGCGCGGGCTGAACTCGCCCATTCCGGCCGTGATGAGGATGGCGCCCGTGCGGATGACCGTGCCGCCGTCCAGCTCCACGTCGAACTTTCCGTCCACTTCGGACACCGTGCGCGCGCTGCGGCCGAGCAGGTACGTCGGTTTGAACTGGTCGGCCTGTTCGACCAGGTTGGCCACCAGGTCGCGGCCCACGATCATGGGGAACCCGGCGATGTCGAAGATCTTCTTCTCCGGGTACATGGCCGTGACCTGCCCCCCGGCCTCGGGCAGCGAGTCGACCAGCGCGGTCGACAGTTCACGGAAGCCCGCGTAGTAGGCGGCGAACAATCCCGTCGGACCTGCACCGACGATCAGTAGATCGACCTCGGACGGTGTCGTCATGCGCACCTACCCAACCGGAAGAGTGGCCAGCACCACCACAAGCTACCCGGGCGCGCGGCGCCATGGCGGATCAGACTGGATCCATGACCGAGAATCAGTTCAGGATCGAGCACGACACGATGGGTGAGGTCAGGGTCCCGGTCGACGCGCTCTACCGAGCCCAGACGCAGCGCGCCGTGGAGAACTTCCCCATCTCGGGTCGCGGCCTGGAGCGCACCCAGATCCGTGCGCTCGGCCTGCTGAAGGGTGCGGCCGCGCGGGTCAACGAGCGGCTGGGGGTGTTGGACGCCGACGTGGCGAAGGCCATCGCCGCCGCGGCCGACGAGGTGGCCGAGGGCCGCCACGACGAGCACTTCCCGATCGACGTGTTCCAGACGGGCTCCGGCACGTCGTCGAACATGAACGCGAACGAGGTCATCGCGACGCTCGCCTCGCGGGCGCTGGACCGCGACGTGCACCCGAACGACCACGTCAACGCGTCGCAGTCCTCCAACGACACCTTCCCCACGACCATCCACGTCGCCGCCACGGAGGCCGTGGTCCGCGACGTCATCCCCGCGCTCGACCACCTGGCGGCCACCATCGAGCGCCGCGCGGGCGAGTGGGCCGACGCCGTGAAGTCCGGCCGCACCCACCTGATGGACGCGGTCCCCGTGACGCTCGGCCAGGAGGCGGGCGCGTGGGCCGCGCAGGTCCGGTACGGCATCGAGCGGCTGCGGGACACGCTGCCGCGCCTCGGTGAGCTGCCGATCGGCGGCACGGCCGTGGGCAGCGGGCTGAACGCGCCCGACGGGTTCGGCGCGGCGGTCGCCGAGGAATTGGCGCGGCTGACCGACCTGCCGTTGACCGAGGCCCGCGACCACTTCGAGGCGCAGGCGTCACAGGACGGCGTGGTGGAGGTGTCCGGGCAGCTGCGCGCGGTCGCCGTGGCGTTGTTCAAGATCGCGAACGACGTGCGGTGGCTGGGTTCCGGGCCGCGCACCGGGCTCGGCGAGCTGGCGCTGCCGGACCTGCAGCCGGGGTCGTCGATCATGCCGGGCAAGGTGAACCCCGTGATCTCCGAGGCCACCATGATGGTGGTGGCACAGGTGATGGGCAACGACGCGGCCGTCGCCTTCGCCGGTAGTCAAGGGAACTTCCAGCTGAACGTGATGCTCCCGGTCATCGCACGTAACGTGCTCGAGTCCGCCCGGTTGATCGCCGCCGTGTCGATCCTGTTGGCGGACAAGGTGTTCGACGGTGTCGAGGCCAATGTGGACCGGATGCGGGAGCTGGCCGAGTCGTCGCCGTCGATCGTGACGCCGCTCAACCGCTACCTCGGTTACGAGGAGGCCGCGTCGATCGCCAAGCAGTCGTTGAAGGAGCGGAAGACGATCCGCGAGGTGGTCCTCGAACGCGGCCACGTCGACGCCGGCAAGCTCACGCTCGAACAGCTGGACGAGGCGCTCGACGTGCTGCGGATGGCACACGGCGGCTGAGGCCGAGCGCGCAGCCGGCGGCGATCACCAGTGCGCCGCCGGCCGAGACCACGGTCAGCGGCTGGCGGCCGAGCACCACGGCCGCCACCAGCCCGGCCACCGGCATGAGCCCGATCAGCACGCCCACGCGGTCGGCGCCGAGCTTCGCGACGCCCGTGTACCAGAAGCCGAACGCGACGGCCGTGACCAGCGAACCGAGCACCACGATGGCAAGCGCCTCGGTCATGGTCGGCAGGGGCCAGGCAGCCGTGCCGTTCCACACGGTGCTCAGGATCGACCCACCGACCGCCGCCCCGACGCACGACCACATCGACGCCTCCACCGCACCCAGCCGGGCGACCACCCCGACGCCGCCGAGCGTGAACAGCACCTCGCACACCATCACGAGCAACGCGAGCGCCAGCCCCGGCCCGTGCCACGAGCCGCCGCCGCTGAGCACGACCACGCCGAGGCCCACCAGCGCGGCGCCGATCAGCGTGTTCGGTTTCGGTCGGCGGCCACGCAGTGCCGGCGCGATCACCGCGAGCACCAGCGGACTGGCGCCGAGCATGGCGGCGATGAACCCGGGAGTGGCGTAACGCTGACCGATCAGGATCGCGGCGTTGAACCCGAGCATGCCGGCACCGACCATGAGCGCGAGACCGCCGAGGTCCCGGCGCGAGGGCACGGGCACGCGTCGGCCGGTGGCCAGCAGCCAGCCGAGGAGCAACAGGGCGCCGATGCCGTAGCGGATGGCCTGGCCGGACAGCACCGGGTAGCCGTCGAGCAGGCCGGTGACCGGTACCGACGCGCCGACCAGCACGGATGCGACGGCTGCGAGTACGACTGTCATGCACACAGATTCTCTTGCGGGTGGTCCAGGCGTAAGCTCCACTTCGATGCCTGACAACTGGACCACTTTGCGGGAGCTGCTACTACCGGCCGCCGGCGAACGAGGCCGCGCGGTGGAGTCCGCACTGCGCTGCGCCATCCGCGACGGACAGTTGGTGGCGGGCGTGCGCCTGCCGTCGAGCCGCGATCTGGCGTCACAGCTCGGGGTCGCACGGGGCACGGTGACCGCGGCGTACGGCCAGCTCACGGCGGAGGGCTACCTGGTCGCGCGGCGCGGCTCGGGCACGACGGTGGCGGGCGCTGTCGGCGCCGCCAGTGCTCCCACGCCTGCTCCCGCCCCGGTGCGCTGGCGCTACGACCTGCGGCCGGGCCTGCCGGCGCTGAGTGCGTTCCCTCGCGCGGAGTGGACGTCAGCGTCCCGCGCCGCGCTGGCCGCATTGCCGGACGATGCCCTGGGCTACCCCGATCCGGCGGGCCTTCTCGAGTTGCGCTCCGAACTGGCCGGCTACCTGGGCCGCGTGCGGGCGGTGACCGTGTCGCCGGACGACATCGTGATCACCCACGGTGCGGCCGAAGCCCTCGCGATGCTGGCTTCCGCCCTGGGCGGCGCTGTCGGAGTCGAGGATCCCGGCCACCCCGGACAGGCGGACCTGTTGCGCGCCAACGGGGTCACACCGGTCCCGGTCCCGGTCGACTGCGACGGCGTGGCGGTGTCGGAGCTGCCTTCCTGCAGGGCCGTGCTCGTGACGGCCGCACACCAGTTCCCACTCGGCACGACGCTGGCCCCGTCCCGCCGACGGGCCCTGCTTACGTGGGCGAGGACCCATGACGCGCTGGTCATCGAGGACGACTACGACGCCGAACACCGCTACGACCGCCCGGCCCTGCGCGCGATGCAGGCGATGGACCCGTCGGTGGTGGCTTACGTGGGGAGCGTGAGCAAGACCCTGGCGCCGGCGTTGCGTCTGGGGTGGATGGTCCTGCCGCCCGCCCTGCGTGCCGCGGTGGTGGAACGCAAGCGGTTGACGGATCTCGGCTGTTCCCCTTTGCCTCAGGCGACATTCGCGCGTTTCCTGAGTTCTGGGGCGTACGACCGTCACCTGCGCCGCTCGCGTGCTCTCTACCGGGCTCGCCGAGACGCCCTACTGTCGGCGGTCGAGTCGCACTTGCCGACATGGCAGCCGATCGGCGTGGCGGCCGGCCTACATGTGGTGCTGCGCCTGCCTTCCGAGGTGTCGGACACGGCACTGTCGGCAAAGCTCGCGACGCGAGGCATCAAGGTTCAGGCACTGTCCTCGTTCACGAAGCTGGGCACGTACCCGGGCCTGGTGATCGGCTACGCGGCCACAACTCCGGACAGGCTAAGGGAAGCAGTGGCGGAGATAGCTAGCGTTTGACCCGCGCCCGAATGGCGAGCACAGCGAGCGCGAGAAGAACGGGCCCCAGAAACCGAGCGACGAGCACTGTCCACTCCCCAGCGGCGGTCAGGTCAGCGTCATCGGCTCGAAACACAACGGCTCCGACGGCAATTCGCGCAGCCAGCCCGAAGTCCTGCCCCCAGACGGTAAGCAACGTGGTCACGGTGGCAACAACCACGAAGAGCGCGGCAAGCGCCCGGGAAGCCCGCTGCCCGTATCCGGAGAACAGCCAGTAGAACCACAGGATGGTCTTCTCGGCCCGCGAGGTCTCCTCCGAGTGGCGCCGCATCTCCATCTCGCCGTAGTAGAAGTCCCCGGCGCCGGCCTCGTTCTTGCTGTCCTCGAAGGACTTCCGCAACGACCGGTACTGCCCCGCCAGTCGCGCGGGCCCGACTGGCTCGTCCGGTGGCAGGCTGTCCCCCTCACCACGCCAGGCCAACTCCCCGGCGAGCATCTGCCGCCGGGTCGACCACCACTTCCCGCGCGACGACCCGAACGGGCAGTACCCTTCGAGCCGAAGCTGGTCCAGGCCGTGCGCGCCGTCGAACACACAGCTGCGCAGGCCCACGTCGGTGAGGACGAGCCCGCGCACGTCGACACCGCGCAGCGAGATCACCTCCGTCGGACTCCGGCCGTCCACACGGCCAACTATCGAGGCGGGTTCGCCGAACACCGTCCCGGTCGCGTCGAGCGTGCCGCTGAGCAGCCGCAGTGTCACCCCTTTCTCGAAGCGAGCTTCCGGCATCTCGATCCGTGCCGCGTCGATCTCCAGCACGGCACGTTCCGCGAACTGTGCCAGGAGGAAGTGCGCGGTATCGATCACGCTGATCTGCAGTTCAGCGGCGTTGAACCGCGCTTGGCCGAAGTTCACACCCTTCTTGAAGCGCACGCTGCGGAAGCGAGCGCTTCCGCTGAAGCACGCACCGTTGAACCGGGCGTCACCCTCGAAATCCGCCAGTCCGAAGCCTGCATCGTCGATGAACCAGACACGGCTGAAGGTCACTGTTCCGTAGCGGGACCACCCGTCCTGCGTGCGAAATCGCTCGACGATCTGGCGGAATAGGTCGCCGGTCAGCGCCGTGCCGCGTAGATCCAGGTCCGCACCCGGGCTCAGGCCGATCAAGAACTCGCGCCCGCCGTCGCGTGCGTGGAGGAGACACGATTTCCCCGCGACCTGAATGCCTCGACATCCCATGTGGGCGCAAGTGGCCCAGTCGGGGGTGAAGTCGGGGCGAGGGTCCTCGGGCACGTGACCTCCGGAAATTGTCGGTGCGCGGGGGCATGATGGCTCTCGTGTTGCTCAACGATGTTGTCACTACCTCGGTCGCTGTGTCTGCGACTCGGTCTCGGCTGGCCAAGGTCGAGGCGCTGGCCGGGTTGCTGCGTCGGGCGGGCGCCCATGTGCGCACGGTCGTCGGGTTCCTGGCCGGGGCCCCGAGGCAGGGGCGGATCGGGGCCGGGTGGCGGACGCTGGTCGGCCTGGAAACGACCCCCGCCGCCGAGCCCTCGCTCACCGTCGAGCGGGTCGATGAGCTGTTCGACCAGGTAGCGGCCACCGGCGGCAAAGGGTCTGCGCAGCGGCGGAGTGACCTCTTAACCGAGCTGTTCGGGGCGGCCACCGCCCCTGAACAGCGGTTTCTCCTTCACCTGCTGACCGGGGAACTCCGGCAGGGCGCCCTCGAGGGGATCATGCTCGACGCCATCGCGGCGGCGGCCGGCGTGGGTAAGGAGGCGGTGCGGAGGGCGTTCATGCTCTCCGGGCAGTTACCCGACACGGCCGAGGCCGCCCTGCGTGGTGGCGAGGCCGAGTTGGCCGAGTTCGGGCTCCGGGTGGGGCGTCCGATCCGGCCGATGCTGGCCTCGCCCGGCGACACGTTGGCCGACGCGGTCGAGAGCATGGGTCCGGCGGTCATCGAGTACAAACTCGACGGTGCGCGGATCCAGGTGCACAAGGACGGCGACGACGTGCACATCTTCACGCGCACGTTGCGGGAGATCACCGCGTCGGTGCCCGAGCTTGTCGCCCTGGTGCGGGCGCTGCCGTGCCGCCAGGTGGTGCTCGACGGCGAGACCCTGGCCCTCAACGACGACGGCCGGCCTCGCCCGTTCCAGGAGACCATGAGTCGGTTCGGCGCCACGAGTGAACAGGAGTTGTTGCTTCAGCCGTACTTCTTCGACTGTGTCCACCTCGACGGCACCGATCTGATCGACGCGCCGCTGCGCGAACGCAACGCCGCGTTGCACCAGGCCGTCGGCGATCTCGTGATCCCGGGGGCCATGGAGCCGACCGCCGAGGAGGCCGAGGAGGTGCTGGCCGACGCGCTCGCCAAGGGACACGAGGGCGTGGTGCTCAAGGCGCTCGACTCGACCTACCAGGCGGGGCGCCGGGGCAAGGCGTGGCGCAAGATCAAACCGGTGCACACGCTCGACCTGGTGGTGCTCGCCGCCGAGTGGGGTCACGGGCGTCGCACGGGGCTGCTGTCCAACCTGCACCTCGGCGCGCGCGACCCCGACGGCGGGCCGCCGATCATGGTGGGCAAGACGTTCAAGGGGCTCACCGACGAGTTGCTCGCCTGGCAGACCAGCGAGTTCCCGAAGTACGAGGACCACCGCACCGACTGGGCCGTCCACCTGCGGCCCCACCTGGTGGTGGAGATCGCGCTCGACGGCGTTCAGGTCAGCACCCGCTATCCCGGCGGCGTGGCCCTGCGGTTCGCCCGCGTGGTCCGCTACCGGCCCGACAAACACCCACCGGAGGCCGACACGATCGACACCATCCGCGCCATGCTTCCCGGGAGGTCCACTGTGGACAATTAGCCGATCGGGCCGTCTACGCTGTGCCGATGGAGCGCAGTCCCGCAGCGAAGACACGGGCGGTCGGCGACCGGCGCTCGTTCTTCGATCGTTTCGTCGAGTGGACCTACCGACGTGCCAGCCAGGCGCCGTTCTTCATGATCTGCGTCGGCGTCGTGGTCGCGTGGCTGGTCACGCTCCCCGCGTGGACGGACCTCAAGGCCTGGCAGACGGCCATCCACACGGTGGCGAGCGTGTTCACGTTGCTGCTCGTCGTCCTGCTGGAGAACGCCGGCCGCCGGGCCGAGGAGGCCGCGCAGGAGAAGCTGAACGTGATCGCCGTGGCACTGGCCGCACTCATGGAGTCCCAGTCGGCCGACAACCCGAAGCTGCGGGAGGCAACGAAGGAACTACGGGACGCGGTGGGCCTCGAAGAACGGCATTAGGCTGATCTTCGTGGACTTCCTGAACGACACCCGGCCCGCCTACGACCTCACCTACGACGACGTGTTCCTCGTGCCGAGCCGCTCGGCCGTGGAGTCCAGGTTCGACGTCGACCTGTCCACATCGGACGGCACCGGCGCGACGATCCCCGTGGTGGTGGCCAACATGACGGCCGTCGCCGGGCGGCGCATGGCCGAGACCATGGCCAGGCGCGGTGGGCTGGTGGTGCTGCCCCAGGACGTCGACGCGGACGTGGTCGGCAACATCGTGTCGTGGGTCAAGTCGCGGCACCCGGTGTGGGACACCCCGCTGGTGCTCACCCCGGGCGACTCGGTGGCCGACGCGCTGAACCTGCTGCCCAAGCGCGCCCACGGCGCGGTCGTGGTGGTGGACTCCGACGGCACTCCGGTCGGGGTGGTCGACGAGGACGCGTGCCTCGGCGTCGACCGGTTCACCCGGTTGGCCGATGTGGCCGACCCCGAGCTGCTGACCATGCCGCTCGGCACCAAGCCGCGTGAGGTGTTCGACCGCCTTCACGGCCGCACGGCGCGGGTGGCACTCGGGGTCGACGACCATGGCCGGCTCGCCGGCGTGCTCACGGAGGTCGCCGCGCTGCGGGCCGAGCTGTACCGGCCGGCCATCGACGACCAGGGCCGGCTGCGGGTGGCCGCGGCCATCGGCGTGAACGGTGACGTGGCGGCCAAGGCGCGGGCGCTCACCGCCGCGGGGGTCGACACGCTGGTCGTGGACACCGCACACGGACACCAGGAGAAGATGCTCACCGCGCTGCGAGCGGTCCGCGCCACCGACCCGACCGTGCCGGTGGTGGCCGGCAACGTGGTCACCGCGGCGGGCGTGCGCGACCTGATCGAGGCCGGCGCGGACGTCGTGAAGGTCGGCGTCGGCCCCGGTGCCATGTGCACCACCCGGATGATGACCGGCGTCGGCCGGCCGCAGTTCTCGGCCGTACTCGAGTGCGCGGCGCAGGCCCGCGCGCTCGGCAAGCGGATCTGGGCCGACGGCGGCGTGAAGCACCCGAGGGACGTCGCGCTGGCGCTGGCCGCCGGTGCGTCGAGCGTGATGGTCGGCTCCTGGTTCGCCGGCACCTACGAGTCTCCCGGCGACCTGCAGCGCGACGAGCACGGCCACCTGTACAAGGAGTCGTTCGGCATGGCGTCCAAGCGTGCCGTCTCGGCCCGCACCCGCGCCGACAGCGCGTTCGACCGCGCCCGCAAGGCCCTGTTCGAGGAGGGCATCTCCACGTCCCGCATGCGGCTGGACCCCACGGCCCCCAGCGTCGAGGACCTGCTCGACTCCATCTGCTCGGGCGTCCGCTCGGCCTGCACCTACACGGGCGCCACGACGCTCGAGGAGTTCCACGAGAAGTCCGTGGTCGGCATCCAGTCGGCGTCCGGCTTCGCCGAGGGGGCCGCCAAGCCACGCGGCTGGTGACGATCGGCAGGGTCGATCCCTGCCGATCGGCAGAGGCGACGGGTGGGGCTCCGTTCCTAGCGTCGACCACATGGAAGATGTTCCCGACGTCAGCGCCGACTGGTACCTCGACATCGTGGCGTTCGCCGCGGACCAACCGGCGTGGCTGCGCGACCTGGCGGCCGTGCTGACCGAGGCACTGGTGGTGGTGTTCGCGGTGCTGTTCGCGGTGCTCGCCTGGACCGGACGGGCCGACCCGCCCGCACTCGCCCGGGCGCTGGCCGCGCCGATCGTCACGGGCGCGGCCTACGTGCTCAGCGAGCTGATCAAGAGCGACTGGCAGGTGGACCGGCCCTGCCGCGCCCTGGCGACCATCGCCACCTGCCCGGAGTTCGGCGACTGGTCGTTCCCCAGCAACCACGCCACGATCGCCGGCGCCGCGGCCGTCGCCATCCTGTGGTCGAGCCGCGCCCTCGGTGCGCTGGCGATCGTCGTCGCGCTGCTGGAGGCCGCCTCCCGGGTGTTCGTGGGCGTGCACTACCCGCACGACGTGATGGTCGGCCTGCTGCTCGGTGCGACCGTCTCCGCCACGTTGCCCCTGGTCAGCAAGGCCATCACCCCACCGCTCCACCGCGCCCGCCGTCCAGCAGCATGAAGACCGTGGTCGCACTCCTGGTCGCCGTCGCGGGTTGGGCCGTCGGGTTTCTCTGGTTCGACACCCTTCTCGTCGCGCCCGGGGTCGCGTTCCTCGCGTTCCTCGCCGGCCGGTGGCAGCGCACCGAGCACCACGGCGTGGTGACGCTCGTGCTCGGCACGGCGGCCACCGCCGCCGCCGGGTTGCTCCTGTCCGGTGGTGACGCGGCCATCGCCGCCGCCGCGGGGGTCGGCGCGCTGGCCGTGGTGCCGTGGGTCGTCGGGCGGTGGCGGCGTCGGCACGCCGAGCTGGCCCGCGCCGGGTGGGACCACGCCGAGCAGTTGGAACAGGCCGCCGACGCCGCGCGCGCCCGGGAGCGGGCCCGCCTCGCCGCCGAGATGCACGACCTGGTCGGCCACGAACTCGCCCAGGCCGCGCTGCGGGTCGGAGCACTCGAGGTCACGGCCACGCTCCCCGCCGAGCACCGGGCGTCGGCCCGCGCGGCACGGGAGAGCGTCACGGCCGCCGCCGAACGGCTGGCCGACGCCATGCGCCTGCTGCGCGCCGAAGAGACCGAGCCCGCCACCCCGGCGGACGTCATCGACCGGGCCCGCGCCGGTGGGCTCACGGTCGAGCTGACCCAGGACGGGACCCCGACCGATCCGGTCATCGCCCGCACGGTGCACCGGATGGTGGCCGAGGCCGTGACCAACGCGATCAAGCACGCCCCCGGCGCGTCGGTGACCGTGCGGCTGACCGGCACGGACCTGCGGATCACCAACGGTCCCGCCCGCCGGCCGGCCGATCCCGCGAGCAGCGGACACGGCCTGGTGGGGCTCGCCGAGCGGGTCACCATGGTCGGCGGCCGGTTCGCGGCCGGCCCGACACCGGACGGCGGGTTCGAGGTCACGGCGCACCTGCCGGACCGTCCGCGCCCGCCGACCACCACGTCCAGCACCCGCGCGCACGCTGAGCGGACCGTCCGGCGCAGCGCGAAACGGGCCGTGCTCGTGGCCGCCGGTGTGGCCGTGGCGACCCTGCTCGCCGTGCTCGGCTACGTCTTCTACGACGCGGCGTCCTCCGTGCTGCCGGCCGCCGACTACGACCGGTTGCGGGTCGGAGAACCGGTCGACGGGGAACTGCCCGAGCGGACCAGGGTCGACGCACCCGACTGCATGCCGCCCGCCCCGGCCGGCTCGACCTGCCGCTACTACAGCGTGGTGGCCAACCCGTTCGCCGACGACCTGTACCGGCTGTGTTTCGTCGGCGATCGGCTGGTCGCCAAGGACCTGGTCATACGCTGACCGTCATGATCAGGGTGGTGCTCGCCGACGACGAGGCGGTCGTGCGCATGGGAGTGCGGGCCGTCCTGGCGGCGGCCGACGACGTGGAGATCGTCGCGGAGGCCGCCACCGGCAGCGAGGCCGTCGAGCTGGTGCGGGCGCACCGGCCGGACGTCGCGGTGCTCGACATCCGCATGCCGGGCCTGGACGGACTCGACGCGGCGGCCGAACTCCGCAGGCTCGGCACGGGCACCGGGGTCCTGATCCTCACCACGTTCGCCGACGACGCGAACATCGCCCGCGCGCTCGGCGAGGGCGCGGGCGGTTTCGTCCTGAAGACCGGCGACCCGTACGAGATCATCGCGGGCGTGCGAGCGGTCGCCACGGGCGGCGCGTACCTGTCGCCACTGGTGGCCCGCCGGGTGATCGACCACCTGTCCGGCACCGGTCCGCGACTGGGACGCGACGACCGCCTCGCCCGGCTGACCGACCGCGAACGCGAGGTGCTGGGCCTCATCGGCGCGGGCCTGTCGAACGCCGAGATAGCCGACCGCATCCACGTGGTCGAGGGCACGGCCAAGGCGTACGTGAGCGCCATCCTCAAGCAGCTCGACGTCCACAACCGGGTGCAGGCCGCGATCGCCGCCCACGAGGCCGGACTCATCCCACCGAGTCAGGAACCCTGAGGCTCCCGCACCCTGGGTAGCGCCCGCGCCGCGGTCAGCGAGTCGATTCCGCCATGGCCGCGCTCCGCGGGGCGGGAATCGCCATGGGAGTGCGGAAGCGCACGGGCAGCACCACCAGTTGGGCCAGCAGTCCCAGTTCCAGGACGAACAGGATCCGCTGGAACAGTCCGTTCAGCTCGCCGATCGCCTCGGGCATCGGGCCAAGGTGGCTCGTGAGGAACAGGGTGAGCACGACCGCCGTGGCGATCACGTTGACCGTCATCCACTTCCGGTACGTGGCCAGGTATCCGACGCCCCGCAGCTGCCGGGCCACCAGCAGCGTCGCGATCGGCACGCAGAAGAACACCACGCCGGCCGCGTACCGGTGGATCTGTGCCGACGTCGACACCGACTCGCCCAGGTCGGTCTGGAACACGGCGGCCGTCACGCCGGCGATCACCGCGAGCACCAGCGAGAGCCGCAGGAGTTTCCCGTCCAGCAGGCGAACCGCCGCGAGACCGAGCATGGTGCCGATGCCGGCGACGCTCACGCACATGAGGGAGGCGTTGAACATCCAGCCGACCTCGGGCACGAACACGTAGTCGGACATGGTCGTGTCGAGGATGCTCATCCGTCCACTCGCGACCAGTGTCACGTGGACCATGAACACCAGGGCCGCGCCGATGCCGGCCAGGCCGAGGCGAACGGCGAAGAACGACGGTCGCGTGGCGGCGGCGGTCAGAACACGGCGCGGCGCCCGCTCCTGGGTCGGCAAGACGTTGATGGTCACGAGATAAACGGTCTCGCGACGGCTCATCTCAAACCATCCGGGAAACTCCCGATTCGTCCCGGGGGCTACCCCTACCTTCACCCTGGAGCGGGCGCCACCATCGCACTAGTTGCCGTGGTCCTCCAGCAGCTCGGTGACGAGCGCGGCGATCGGCGAGCGCTCGGACCGGGTGAGCGTGACGTGCGCGAACAGCGGGTGACCCTTCAGCTTCTCGATCACCGCGGCGATGCCGTCGTAACGACCGACCCGCAGGTTGTCCCGCTGCGCCACGTCGTGGGTGAGGACCACCCGCGAGCCGGTGCCCAGTCGGGACAGCACGGTCAGCAGCACGTTGCGCTCCAGCGACTGCGCCTCGTCGACGATGACGAACGCGTCGTGCAGCGAACGGCCGCGGATGTGGGTCAGCGGCAGCACCTCGAGCATGCCGCGGGCCAGCACCTCCTCGATGACCTCCTTGCTGACCAGCGCGCCGAGGGTGTCGAACACCGCCTGCGCCCACGGCTGCATCTTCTCGCTCTCGGAACCCGGCAGGTAGCCGAGTTCCTGCCCGCCGACCGCGTAGACGGGCCGGAACACCACCACCTTGCGGTGCAGGTTGCGTTCCATCACCGCCTCGAGGCCCGCGCACAGCGCGAGTGCCGACTTGCCGGTGCCCGCGCGCCCACCGAGCGACACGATGCCGATCTCCTGGTCGAGCAGCAGGTCGAGAGCGATCCGCTGTTCGGCCGAGCGACCGTGCAGCCCGAACGCCTCACGGTCGCCGCGGACGAGTTGCACCTGCTTGTCCCTGGTCACGCGCCCGAGTCCGCTGGCCTGGTTCGCCAGCAGCCGCAGGCCGGTGTTCGTCGGGTAGTCGCCGGGTGAGGTGATGCCGAACGTGGCGAGGTCGACCACGTTGTCCCGGTAGAGGGTGTCGAGCGCCTCGGTCGGGATCTCGAGGTCGGCGATACCCGTCCAGCCGGACGGGGTCACCTCCTCGGCGCGGTACTCGTCGGCGTCCAGACCCACGGCCGCGGCTTTGACCCGCAGCGGGATGTCCTTGGTGACCAGTGCCACGCCCTCGGTCTCGGCGGCGAGGTTGAGTGCGCACGCGAGGATCCGTGCGTCATTGGAGGAGTCGGCTCGGAAGCCGGGTGGGAGTACGCCGGGGTCGGAGTGGTTCAGCTCGACGTGCAGTGTGCCGCCCGCTGTCCCGATCTCGATCGGCCGATCGAGCCGTCCGTGTTGTTTCCGCAGGTCATCGAGCAGGCGCAGAGCCTCTCTGGCGAACCAGCCCAACTCGGGGTGGTGACGCTTTCCTTCCAGTTCTCCGATCACCACCAGCGGCAGCACGACCGCGTGTTCGGCGAACCTTGTCACCGCCCACGGGTCGGAGAGCAGCACGGACGTGTCGAGAACATAGGTACGGCGCTGGTCACCCGGGCCTCCTGAGGAACGCGAAGCAGTCACGGCAACTCCCACGCGAACGCAGCACCCACGTCCGCTCCTCGTAGGGCCAGGCACCCACCCAGGCTGGGCTTCACGTCAGCGGCGAGGATTCCTCCTCGACGCCGACCGCGTCGCCCACGAGGGCCGGGTGCCGGCCCTCGCGATCGTCACATTCACGACCAGGGCCTCCCGGAACGGGCCACGTGGGCGCGACCCGTCACTTTGGACGCTACCCGTGGATCGGGCCGCCCGACAGGCAGCCACGCAGGTGATTTTTGTTTCGTAACCGAGCCACGAGTCGTACGCGAATGCAGCTTGTGGAACGTTGATCGACTACTCGGAGTGATCAACGCTGGTCCACGGCCGGGGGACCCCCATCGGTGCAGATCGGGGCCCTGACCCCGTCCACCAGGGGATGTGTGGATCTTGCCGAAACGCCGGACGGTCACGCAGATGCTTCGCGTAATCCCTCCGGAGACCAGAAATGGTGAATACAGCGAATTTGTGTAACACGATGGAGTATTGGCAGCGCGAAGCCATTCGAACCCAGGTAGCTTTGCTGACGACGGAGTGCAAGGTATGACCCCGTGAAGTTTCCCGACACCCCCCAATGTTGAAGGAGATGGGAACGTGCTGAAGAAGGTTGGCGTTGTCGCCGCAGCCGTTGTTGGCTTTTCGATGATCGCCGCTCCGGCGTTCGCCGCTGCGTCCCCCTCGGACGAGCGCGACCTGCCGGGCCTGGTGGAAGAGGGCTCGTACCCGACGTTCGGGGACGCATACAACACCTTCATCATCGGTGGTGGCGCCCTCGGTTACGGTGCCGCTTCCCTCGTGGCCGGTGCATACACCGGTATCGCCACGACCCCGGCGCTGATCGCGCACTCGTTCGTGGACTAATTTCCGCGAAAGCAATTATTGGGCGAGGGCTCGGGAATTCCCGATCCCTCGCCCAATTGCTTTGTCAGGAACCGAACCGACGGTGTCGAATCGCGTAGTCACGCAGTGCGCGCAGGAAATCGGTGCGGCGGAAGTCCGGCCAGTAGGCCTCACAGAACCAGAACTCCGAATGCGCCGACTGCCACAGCAGGAAGCCGGACAGCCGCTGTTCACCTGATGTTCTGATCACCAGGTCCGGGTCGGGCTGACCGGACGTGTAGAGGTGCTCGGCGATGTGGTCCACGTCGAGGACCTCCACCAGCTCCTCGATGCTGCGGCCCTCCTCGGCGTGCTGGGCCAGGAGCTTGCGGACGGCGTCCGCGATCTCGCGGCGGCCGCCGTAGCCGACCGCGATGTTGACCTCCATGCCCGTGCGGCCCTCGGTGCGCCGCGCGGCCGCCGACAGCCGGGTGGCCGTCTCCTCCGGCAGCACGTCCAGCGCCCCGATGATCCGCAGCCGCCAGGGGTTGCCCTCCTCGGCCAGCTCGTCGACCACGTCGCCGATCACCTCGATCAGCGCGGCCAGCTCCTGTGGCGACCGGTTGACGTTGTCGGTGGACAGCAGCCAGAGGGTGACCAGCTCGACGTGCGCCTCGCGGCACCAGGTGAGCAACTCGGCGATGCGGGTGGCGCCCACCCGGTGGCCGTCGTTGACGTCGGTGAAGCCGGCCTCGCGGGCCCATCTGCGGTTACCGTCGAGCACGACCCCGACATGGCGGGGGTGGCGGCCGGCCGCCTGCTGGGTGAGGCGTCTGTCGTACAGGCCGTAGACGAACCTCGCGGCTTTCTTGCGGAACTTCCGCCAGCTGGGTGTCACGTCCCCGCAGGGTACGCCGCCCCCGTGAAGGAGGGGCACACTGGAAGCATGCAGCGAACGGGAATCGACCCGCGGTGGCAGGACCTGGCGGTGATCGAGCGGCTGGTGCGCGAGTCCCGCACGGTGGCGGTGGTGGGCCTCTCCGACAACCCGGCGCGGCCGAGTTACAGCGTGGCGCGGTATCTGAGGCGCAGCGGGCTGCGGGTGTTTCCCGTGAACCCGAGGCTGACGACTTGGGAGGGGCTCGAGGTGTACTCGACGGTCGCCGACCTGCCATCGCCCGTGGACGTGGTCGACGTGTTCCGGCGGCCGGAGCACGTTCCTGACATCGCTCGGCAGGCGGTTCTACTGGGTGCCGGAGCACTGTGGATGCAGCTCGGGGTGCTGTCGACCGAGGGCGCGGAGATCGCCGCGGCCGGTGGGCTGGACGTCGTGATGGACCGTTGTATGGCGGTCGAACACCGCGAGGTCGTCGGCTGGTCGTGACGGCCGGCACAGGCCGGGGGAACCTACGGTCCCGTAGCCTGGAGCGCGTGACCGCGACACTGGAGAAGCCCGTCAAGCCCCGGATGCGGGGTGTGATCCACTACTGGTCGTTCATGGTCTCGGTGGTCACCGGTGCCGTGCTGATCGTGATGGCCGCCGCCACCGTGTCCACCACCGCCGCCGTCGCCACTTCGGTCTACGGCGCGACGGTGCTCGGCCTGTTCGGCGTGAGTGCCCTGTACCACCGCCGATGGTGGGTGAGCCTGCGCGTGCGCGCGTGGATGAAGCGGCTCGACCACTCGATGATCTTCATCTTCATCGCGGGGACGTACACGCCGTTCTGCCTGCTGGCCATGCCCCAGCCGACGGGGTACGTCGTGCTGTCGATCGTGTGGGGCGGCGCTCTGCTGGGCGTTGGCCTCAAGCTGCTGTGGCCCCACGCGCCGCGCTGGCTGGGGACGCCGATCTACATCGCCCTGGGGTACGTGGCGGTCTTCGTGCTGCCGGAACTGCTGGCCCACGCGGGCGTGGCGGCCGTGGTGTTGTTGCTGGTGGGTGGCCTGTTCTACACGCTGGGGGCCGTTTTCTACGCCACCCGCTGGCCCAACCCGTGGCCGGCGGTCTTCGGCCACCACGAGTTCTTCCACGCGGCCACCGTGCTGGCCGCGCTGTCGCACTACGTGGCCATTTGGCTGGCCATGTACGCATAGCGAAAATTTGGTCGGGCGAACTCCCCGCTCGGTAACGTGCTGTGGTCGATCAGTCACAGCATGGAGGAGTACGTACATGAGCGACCGGGACTTCTGAGCCCCACGCGGTGGTGGGCCCCACGCATTGGGTGGGGCCCACCACCGCATTCAGGTGCAGGTCAGGAACGTGCGGGTACAGCGAAAATCCTGCGGACCAGACTCCTCGCTCAGTGCCGTTGCGCTGCCGAAATCGGCAGGTCGCGAACGGGAGGGGGTCCGCCATGCGTAATGCTGAGCGGTGGTGGCCGCACCCGCGTTGGGTGGGCCACCACCGTCCTTCTGGAGCGAACGACCGCCTCGCGACGGGCCTGCCCGCAACCCGACGCGACGGAAACTGTCGGTGCTCGCGACTAAGATCGAATCCAGGGGGCCCCGGACCGTTTTTGTCGGTGCGAGGCGATAGCGTCGCCCCGCATCCCTGTCCTCAGCGCCGTCCCAGACCTACAGGTCGGGGCCCTTCGCCCGCAGGTCGTCCACCTTGGACATCGCGTCGCGGAGTTCGCCCAGCCACTCGTCGGCGTGTTCGCCCACCAGACGGACGGCCCAGGCCAGGGCCTCCGAGCGGGACCTGGCCACGCCCGCGTCCACCAGCGTGTCCAGGATCAGACGCTCCTCCTGGCGGAGCCTGGTCATGACCGGGACCGACAGGGTCGTGAACAGTTCCTCCGTGTCGCCCAGCTTCGCGCCCCAGGCGACCTTGCGGCCGTAGCGGTGCTCGGCCTGCCTCGCGATCTCGATCCGCTCTTCCCGTGTGTCCTCGCGGTACCTGCTGATCCGGCCCGACTCGGCGGCCGCGCGCGCGGCGTCGTCCTCGAAGTCGCCTTCCAGCGGCTGCAAAGTGCCGATGACCGTGATCTCCTCGCGGTCCACCACCACCATGGGCGGCTCGGTGAACCACCCGTCGGGCAGTCGTCCGGAGAACCAAGCCGACGCGTCGTCCGCCGACGGCAGGTCTGCCTGCTGCCAGCCGCCGCGTCCGCGGCCCTTGCCGCCCGGTCCGCCCCATCCTCGACCCGGACCCCAACGATGGCCTCTCGGACCCATGAAATCCACCCCGCACTCTCCGAACATGGCAGCCTCCAACCGGCTGACTTACATGATTACATCAATACACACCTTACGCCGGACATGCGCTTACACCACTACGTTCACTGGGGGCAGAACGAGTCAGCGAAGGGCGTCGAGCAGTGCGGCCACCTCGGTGACCGGCCGGTCGCAGACGTAGCCGTGGCACACGTACGCAGCGGGCTTCCCGTCGACCAACGGCCGGTCGGCCAGCAGCGGGACGCTGTCGGGAGCACCGGCCAGCACCACGGCGCCGCCGGCCACCGCGCGCACGGCGGCGTCGACCAACTCCGCGCGGCGTGGGTCGTCAGCGGCGCCGACCACCGCCACCTGCACCGGCCCCTGCCGCAGCGCCTCGGCCATCGACAGCCAGTGGCCGGCGAACCTCGGCGCGCGAGACACGAGCATCCCCACCCTGGCCAACGCCAGCTCGGCGGCCTCGCGGTAGCGGCCGGCGCGCTCGGGGCCCACCAGGGACGACGCCGTCAGCAACGCCGTCGCGGTGGCCGAGGCACCCGCCGGGCTGGCGTTGTCCGCCGGGTCGGACGGCCGCCAGACCAGTGCGTCGGCGTCGTCGGCCGTGTCGTGGAACGCGCCCTCGTGCTCGGCGTCCGTGAACCGGGCGAGCGCGGTGTCGAGCAGGCTTACCGCCAAATCCAGCCAGCGCGGCGAGCCGGTGGCCTGGTGCAACGCCAGCAGACCGTCGGCCAGGCAGCCGTGGTCCTCCAGGACACCGCCCGCGTCACCGGCCACGCCGTCACGCGACGCGCGCCGCAGTCGTCCGTCCACCACGTGCACGTCGGCGATCAGCGTGGCCGCGCCGGCGGCCGCAGCGATCCACCGGTCGACGCCGAACGCGACGCCCGCGTGGGCGAGCGCGCCGATGGCCAGGCCGTTCCACGCGGTGACCACCTTGTCGTCACGCCCGGGCTGGGGACGCTCGTCGCGCACCGCCAAGAGCTTCTCCCGCACGGAAGGCCAGCGCGGCTCGGCACTCGGGTCACGCAGCATCCGCAGGGTGGACGACCCGTGCTCGAACGTGCCCGCGGCGGTGACGCCCAGCAACTCCGCCGCCCACGCGCCGTCCTCCGGGCCGAGCACCTCGGTGAGCTGTTCGGGAGTCCACGCGTAGGTGAGGCCCTCGACGCCGTCAGTGTCCGCGTCGAGTGATGCCGCGAACCCGCCCTCCGGCGTGCCGAGCCGAGTGATCAGGAACTCGGCCGTCTCCTCCGCCACCGCGCGGTAGCGCGCCGACCCGGTACGCAACGCGAGTCGCGTGTAGAGCCGCAGCAGCAACCCGTTGTCGTACAACATCTTCTCGAAGTGGGGCACCACCCAGCCTGCGTCGACACTGTACCGGGCGAAGCCGCCGTCGAGCTGGTCGTAGAGCCCGCCGGCCGCCATGGCGGTCGCCGTTCCCTCCACAATGGACAACGCCTCGACCGAGCCGGTCCGCTCGTGGTGGCGCAGCAGGAACTCGAGCGTCATGGACGGCGGGAACTTCGGCGCCGCACCGAATCCACCGTTGCGGCGGTCGTACTCGCCGAGCATCGCGGCGGCCGCGCCGTCGAGCACGTCGTCGTCCACAGTGGACGGGGGCAGCGCGGCAGTCTGCCGGCTCAGCTCACCGACGATCTTGGTGGCCGCCTCGCGCACGTCGATGGACCGGTCGGTCCACGCCTCGCGCACGGCGTCCAGCAGCTGCGGGAACGACGGCATGCCCTGGCGCGGCGCCGGCGGATAGTAAGTGCCGCAATGGAAAGGCTCGCCCTCGGGCGTGAGGAAGCAGGTCATCGGCCAGCCGCCGTGCCCGGTCATCGCCTGGGTGGCGGTCATGTACACGGCGTCGACGTCCGGCCGTTCCTCGCGGTCCACCTTGACGTTCACGAAGTTCGCGTTCATCACGGCGGCGACTTCACT
Organism: uncultured Actinomycetota bacterium; assembly: GCA_963825445.1. Classification (GTDB taxonomy): domain Bacteria; phylum Actinomycetota; class Actinomycetes; order Mycobacteriales; family Pseudonocardiaceae; genus Actinophytocola. Next base: position 140,162 of record CAWGTM010000006.1, on the reverse strand, counting down.
GTCCTCGAAGGACTCGTGGGCCATCACGTGACACCAGTGACACGCGGCGTAGCCGACCGACAGGAGGATCGGCACGTCGCGGCGCCGGGCCTCGGCGAACGCCTCCGCCGACCAGGGCCACCAGTCCACCGGGTTGTCGGCGTGCTGCAGCAGGTACGGGCTCGTCGCGTGCGCCAGCCGGTTCGCCATGCGACCAGCCTCTCAAAGGGCGGCGCCAGTCGCCCTTCCGGGCATCGATTACGCCCATCGGAGCAGCCATCGCCGCGACCCATTGCCCCATCCGGCCGCCGGCGGGAGCGTCGGCAGCGTCCCGTGCCAGATCTCTTGGGGGAGGCCCCTGGTGAAGACCGTGCCCGCGCGACTGCTCGCCGTCACCGGTGTCGTCGCGCTCACCGCCCTCGGGTTGAGCGTGTTCGCGCCGCAGGCGGCGGCCGCGCCCGGCGTCAACCCGAACTCCGTCGAGCTGACCCTCGGCGCGGGCGAGAGCCAGACGATCGACGCGACCGTGACCACCCCGACCGTGCCGCCGAACCCGGACATCGTGTTCCTGGCCGACACCACCGGCAGCATGAAGCCGGTACTCGCGAACGTCAGCCAGAACATCCGCCGGATCACCAGTGAGATCCGCGCGGCGCAACCGACCGCGCAGTTCGCGGTGGCCGAGTACAAGGAAGAACGCAACGCCAGGTCGTTCCACGTGAACACCCAGCGCACGGCCGACGAGGGCCTGGTCGAGACGGGGGTCAGGGACTGGCTGCTCCACGTCGGTGGCGGCGGCGCGCCGTGGACCGACTTCATCAACGCGCACTGGCGGATCGGCACCGACGCCGTCGAGTTCCGGCCGAACAGCACCCGCATCGTGGCGTGGTTCGGCGACGCGCGCTCCCACGACCCGAGCATGGCGCATCCGTTGGGCGAGACGGTCAAGGCGTTGCAGGCCACGGGAGTGCGGGTGATCGCCGTGCCGCTCGACGGCACGACCGGCGGCGGCCTGGACGCGCTCGGCCAGGCCAGCGCGATCACGTCGGGGACCGCGGGCGAACTCCTGGCGCCGACCGCCGCCAACGGCGTGGCGCAGGCGATCCTCGACGGCATCCGTGCGATCGACGTGGCCGTCACGCCGACCGTCACCACGTGCGCGCCCGAGCTGACCGTCGACTTCAGCCCGACCGCCCTGGTCGTGCCGAGCGGGACGGACGCGGCGTTCCGGCAGACCATCGGCGTGCGGGAGAACACCCCGCGCGGCGACTACCGGTGCACTGTGGACTTCCGGGTGGGCGGCGTGTCCGCCGGCTACACCCAGGCGATCTCCGTGCACGTGCCCGGCACGCCGCCGCCGGTACCGACGCTGTCGATCGGCGACCTGCGGGTGATCGAGGGCAACGAGGGCACCACACCCGCCACGTTCGCGGTCACCCTGAGCGCGCCGGCCGGCCAGGAAGTGCGCGTCGACTGGACCACCCGGGACGGGACGGCCGTCGCGCCCGGCGACTACAGCCAGGTCAGCGGGCAGGTGGTGATCCCGGCCGGGGCGACGACGGGCACGGTGGAAGTCGCGGTGAACGGCGACCGTGACGTCGAGCCCGACGAGACGTTCGCCGTGGAACTGTCCAACGCGACGGGTGCCAGCATCGCCAACCCACGCGGGGTCGGCACGATCGCCAACGACGACACCGGCGACCCGGACCCCGTGCTGCCGGTGGTCGGGATCGGCGACGCGTCGGTGCCGGAGGGGGACGCGGGCACCACCGCCACGCTCACCCTGACGCTCAGCAGGATGAGCGCAGACCCGGTGACCGTGCCGTGGTCGGCCACCACCGGCACCACCGCCACGCCCGGCGAGGACTTCGAGGTCATGCGGGGCACGGCTCAGTTCCCGCCGAACAGCCTGACCGCACAGGTCGAGGTCCCGGTGATCGGCGACGACACCGATGAGTCCGACGAACAGTTCACGGTGGAGCTGGGCACGCCGGTGGGCGCGACCGTCGGCGTGGGGACGGGCACCGTCACGATCATCGACGACGACGAGGACGGCGGCGGTGGCGAGCCGGTGGTGAGCATCGGCGGCACCACGGTCGTCGAGGGCAACGACGTCACCACGCCCGCGACGTTCGTACTGACCCTGTCCGACGAGAGCGACCAGCCGGTGACCGTGACGTGGCAGACCCGCGACGGCTCGGCCACCGCTCCCGCCGACTACGGCCAGCGCGGCGGCGAGGTGGTGTTCACACCGGGGCGGACCAGTCAGTCGGTGGACATCGCGGTGGTCGGCGACCGCGCGGTCGAGGACGACGAGACGTTCACGGTCGAGCTGACCGGTGCCGTCGGCGCGAGCATCGGCGCCAACCCCGGCACCGGGGCCATCACCGACGACGACGATTCGCCGCCGCCTTCGGTGACGGTCAGCGTCGGCGACACGTCGGTGATCGAAGGCGACACCACGGCCGTGTTCACCGTGACGCTCGACCGGACCAGCGGCGAGGACGTGACCCTGCCGTGGGCGACCACCACGGGCGGGACCGCCACTCCCGGCGAGGACTTCACGGCGACCGGCGGGCAGCTGCGGATCCCGGCCGGCGAGACGTCCGGGCGGCTCGAGGTGCCGGTCATCGGTGACACGGCGGACGAGACGGACGAGTGGTTCGAGGTGGAACTCGGCACGCCGTCCGGCGCGCTGGTCGGCGACGGCACCGGCCGGGCCACGATCGTCGACGACGACACGGCGGGGCCGCTGCCGGTCGCGAGCATCGGCGACACGTCGGTGGTCGAGGACGGCTCCGTCGCCCGGTTCACCGTGCGGCTGTCCCAGGCGGCCACGTCGCGGTTCACCGTGCTGTGGCGCACCGACGACGGCAGCGCGACCACGCCTTTGGACTACGCGGGTGGCACGGGCGAGGTGGTCCTCGAGGTCGGCGACGTCAGCAGGACGCTGGACATCCCGGTGGTCGACGACCCGACGGTGGAGGACGACGAGACGTTCACCGTGACGCTGACCAGCTCGAACGGCTCGACCATCGGCGACCGCACGGCGACCGGCACCATCCTGAACGACGACGGCATCCCCGGCGGCGAAGGTGCGTTCACCTGCACGGCGAACGCGCTGACGCTCCTCGGCTCGCGACCGGCGGTGGCCAACCCGGGCTTCGACCCGTGCCTCACCGACGACGCGACGGCCGCGAAGGTCCGGCTGAGCCTGGGTCTGCTCAGCATTCAGGCCGGCGGCCTGACCGCGACCACCGAGGCGACGGCGACCGCGGTGTCGGCGCACGGCGGGCTGCTGACCACGAAGATCAGCACGATCGGGTTGACCATCGAGATCGGCGCGATCACCTCGACCGCCACCGCGTCCTGCGTGGAGGGGGAAGTGGTGCTGGCGGGTAGCTCGTCGATCGCCTCGCTGAAGATCAACGGGGTGGCGATCGCCATCGGCTCACGGCCGGTGTCCATCCCGCTGGTGATCGGCTCGCTGTCGCTGAACAGCACGGACCTGTCCGGCGACACGGTGACCCAGCGGGCGTTCGCGCTGCGGACGCTGCTCGGCGACGTGGTGATCGGCGAGGCGAAGGCCGGCAAGCAGGACAACCCCTGCTGACGGGCTGAGTCGTGGCGGACGGTTCGTCGTCCGCCACGACTCAACTGCCGTTCGTGGTCTTCGGCTTCTCGTCCGACTCCGCCGGCTCGTCCGCAGGCGGGTCGAAGCTCTCGGGTACGCGCTTCAGGTGCTTGGTCATCGAGCGCACCAGGAAGGCGACCGCGATCAGGAACAGCAGCATCACCAGCAGGCCGACCGGGGAGGACTTGCCGAAGTCCGCTCCCCGGCCGCCGTTCGGCTCGTTGTTCGTCGTGGGCGGCTGGGCCTGGACCAGCACCATCGGAGTCGTGTCCGTCACGGCGAACTCCGGCCCCAGGAGGAACGGGCCGGATGCGTTAGTCATGCAGTTACCTTCTCAGATATCCCCGAGAACAGGTCATCCTCGGGCAGCGTGGTGTCCACCAGGGACCGCACCAGCTCGTACTCCTCGTACGGCCACACTTCCCGCTGCACCTCCAACGGCACCGAGAACCACCGGCTGTTGGGGTCGATCTGCGTCGCGTGCGCGAGCAGCGCGGCGTCCCTGGTCTCGAAGTATTCCCCACATTCGATCCGGGTCGTCACCCGGTGGCTGAGATCGCCACGCTCGGGATCCCAGTTCTCGAGCCACTCGGCGTAGGGCGACTCCATGCCGCGCGAGATCAGCACGTCGTGGACCGCCTGGAGGCGCTTACGCGAGAAGCCGTGGGAGTAGTACAGCTTCAGCGGGGTCCACGGGTCGCCCGCGTCGACGTGGAGATCGGGGTCGCCGGCCGCGTCGAACGCGGCGACGGACACCTCGTGGCACCGGATGTGGTCCGGGTGCGGGTAGCCGCCGTTCTCGTCGTACGTGATCACCACATGGGGCTTGAACTCGCGGATCGCCTTGACCAGCGGCGGCACCGACTCCTCGAGCGGCACCAGCGCGAAGCAGCCCTCGGGCAGCGGCGGCTTGGGGTCGCCCTCGGGCAGACCGGAGTCGACGAAGCCGAGCCAGCGGTGCTGGACGCCCAGGATCTCGGCCGCGCGGGCCATCTCCTTGCGCCGGTACTCGTTGATGTTCTCGAGCACGTCCGGGCGCTCCATGGCGGGATTGAGGATGTCACCCCGCTCGCCGCCCGTACACGTGACCACCATGACCTCGTGGCCATCGGTCACGTACTTGACCATCGTCGCCGCGCCCTTGCTCGACTCGTCGTCCGGGTGCGCGTGCACCGTCATGAGACGCATCTTCTCGACCATGACCTCGAGATCCCTCCCGCTCCAACCCCACAGGCTCCGCGCCCGACACCGGTGGCGGATACTCAGCCCAGATACTCGAACCGTTCCCGCCGGGTGCATTGTTCCCGGCAGGTCCGACAAATTTCGCGGAGGCCCCATCATGACGGCGCCCGATCGCACGTTGCTGGAGGACCGATACGGGACCCGGCCTGCGCGGACGTCCAAGCGGACCTACTGGCTCCTCGGTGCCAGCGCCCTGATCGTGAGTGCCCTGGTGGCCTGGGTGGCGTACGTCAACCTCGGCAGCGCACCCATCGAGACGCAGAGCACGAGCTTCGAGAACCTGCCGGACAACGCCATGGAGATGACGTTCGAGATCACCCGTGACGAGCCGTCCAGGCCCGTGGTGTGCATCGTGCGGGCCCTCGCGTTGGACGGCACCGAGAGCGGACGGAAGGAGGTGCTCGTTCCCCCGGGCGACAGCGCGACGTGGATGACGACCGTCATTCAGAACCGTGCCGAACCGGTCACGGCGAACGTGTTCGGGTGCTCTTATCAGGTACCGGAATACCTGTCCACAGAGTTGCCGCCAACAGGGTGAACATGGGATCTCTCTGCGCATAACCGGACAAAAGGGACCGGCCCACCTGGCGTTTCGTGGTACCCTCGTATACCTGCACGGCCCCCTGGCGGGCCGTGTTTTTCCGTTCCGGGTGTTCGCCGCCGCCCGGGAACTACCGACCCGAATCCGCGGGGCCGGAAGTATTAGCGAGGAGTTGGTGACCGTGAGCGACACCCAGGTGACCTGGCTGACCCAGGAGGCCTACAGCCGTCTGAAGCAAGAACTCGACGAGCTGATCGAGAATCGCCCGGTTATCGCCGCGAAGATCAACGCGAGCCGCGAGGAGGGGGACCTCAAGGAGAACGGTGGTTACCACGCGGCGCGGGAGGAGCAGGGCCAGGCGGAGGCACGCATCCGCCACCTGCAGGAGCTGCTCCGCAGCGCCAAGGTCGGAGAGGCCCCCAAGAACGACGGGCTTGCCGAGCCGGGCAAGGTTCTCACCATCCGTTACGACGGAGACGACGACAACGAGGAGTTTCTGCTCGCCACCCGCGAGGAGGGCGCCGAGGGTGAGCTGGAGGTTTACTCTCCGGAGTCGCCACTCGGCCGCGCACTGCTCGGCGCCAAGGAGGGCGAGACCCGCTCCTACGAGCTGCCGAACGGAAGCACTCAGAAGGTCACCCTCGTGAAGGCGGTCCCGTACACCGGCTGACCCGCCACCCGAGACATCGGACGACGCGCCCCGCCGCCACCCATGCGGCCGGGCGCGTCGTTCTTTGCTGTGCCCGGCCTACGTCGGTGGGTGGCTCGGCGTGCCTGAGTGGCGAACTCGACGTACCTGAGTTGCTGACTTGGCGACCGGAGTGGTCATCATGCGTGACCGGAGTGGTCATCATGCGTGACGGGGTGGTCATCGTGGGGGTCGGGGTGTAGGACTCGCTCCAGTAGGGGGCGGACGCGTGGGGGGATCGGCGTCGACAGGGCGATCGACGTGGACGTGCGTTGTACCCACTCCAGGTCGACCACCTTGTCGATCACGCGCTGCAGGTCGGCGTTCGAGCGGGCCACCATCCTGACCAGCAGGTCGCCCTCGCCGGTGGTCGCGTGTACTTCGCACACCTCGTCGATGGCCGCCAGCCGGGCCGCCACTTCCGTCCGCTTGCCCTGCGCGATCTCCAGCACGGCGAACGCCGTGAGGCCGTAGCCGAAGGCCGCCAGGTCCACGTCCGGCGGGAAGCCTCGCAGCACCCCGCGTTCCTCGAGCCGGTCCATGCGCGCCTGAACGGTGCCGCGCGCGACGCCCAGGCGCCGCGAACACTCCAGCACTCCCAGGCGTGGCTCGTCGGAAAGCAACAGCAGCAGACGGGCGTCGAGGGTGTCCACCTACACAGGATGCCTCATTTTTGCCCGACCCAACGTGTCAAGTCTGAGCAATGTGCACAGCCATGAGAGCACCGGTTGCGCAGAATGCCCTACAGGCCGGATCCTGCGAGTACCGCGACCTCGGGAGGCTCCATGACTGTCCAGCCCATCGACGACGTCAGCTTCGACCAGCTCCGCCAGCTGGTGGGACTTGTCGACTACGACGAGTCGAAGGACCCGTTCCCGGTCCGGGCCATGGACGCCGTGGTGTTCGTGACCGGCAACGCCACGCAGACCGCGTGGTTCTACCAGGTGGCGTTCGGCATGACGCTCGTCGCCTACTCGGGCCCCGAGACCGGCAACCGCGACCACAAGTCGTTCGTGCTGAAGTCCGGCTCCGCCCGCTTCGTGATCAACGGCGGGGTCGCGCCGGACAGCCCGCTCCACGACCACCACCGCAAGCACGGCGACGGCGTGGTCGACCTGGCGCTCGAGGTCACGGACGTCGACCAGTGCATCAAGCACGCGCGTGAGCAGGGCGCGACCGTCCTCGAGGAGCCGAACGACGTCTCCGACGAGCACGGCACCATCCGCCGCGCGGCGATCGCGACCTACGGCGAGACCCGCCACACGCTGATCGACCGCTCGCGCTACACCGGCCCCTACCTGCCGGGTTACGTCGCGAGGACCAGCACCGTCACCCGCCCGGCCGGCGCGCCGAAGCGGCTGTTCCAGGCGGTCGACCACTGCGTCGGCAACGTCGAACTCGGCAAGATGGACTACTGGGTCGAGTTCTACAACCGCGTCATGGGCTTCGTGAACATGGCGGAGTTCGTGGGCGACGACATCGCCACCGACTACTCGGCGCTCATGAGCAAGGTCGTCTCCAACGGCAACCACCGGGTGAAGTTCCCGCTGAACGAGCCGGCGATCGCGAAGAAGAAGTCGCAGATCGACGAGTACCTGGAGTTCTACGAGGGCGCCGGCTGCCAGCACATCGCGCTGGCCACGAACGACATCGTGGCGACCGTGACCGCCATGCGCGCGGCCGGCGTCGAGTTCCTCGACACCCCGGACTCCTACTACGACGACCCGGAGCTGCGGGCCCGCATCGGTAAGGTCCGGGTGCCGATCGAGGAGCTGAAGGAGCACCGGATCCTGGTGGACCGGGACGAGGACGGCTACCTGCTGCAGATCTTCACGAAGCCGATCGGCGACCGCCCGACCGTCTTCTACGAGCTGATCGAGCGGCACGGCTCGCTGGGCTTCGGCAAGGGCAACTTCAAGGCGCTGTTCGAGGCCATCGAGCGGGAGCAGGACCGCCGCGGCAACCTCTGACGCGTACACGCGATGGCCCCGCACGCGAGTCGCGTGCGGGGCCTTCGTGTGTCAGTTGACGGGAGCGTCGAGGAACGCCGGGACCAGGGAGAGCAGCAGCTCCTTCTGGTGCACGGAGGAGATGTGCGTGGTGCCGGGCAGCACGGCCAGCTGGGAGTTCGGCAGATGACTGACGATGTCACCGTTGACGCCGCCACCCACGAGACGGAACACCTCGACCGCGTGCTCCGGGCGGACGATGTCGGAGTCACCGATGACCGTCAGCACCGGCGAGGTCATCGCGGAGACGGCGGCCGGCGGGAAGGGCGGGAGCGTCAGCAGCATGTCCTTCGTCTTCGCCACCAGCAGGTCGAAGTTCTCGGGATTCGGGTTCAGCCGCAGATACTCCTGGTGGAACTCCGAGCCCTCCAGCATCCACGGCTCCAGGCCGGCCATGCCCTCGGTGTGCCCGGGGTGGAAGCCCTCGTTGTTGATCGCCAGTGACTGCAGGACCAGCTTGCGCACCTTCTCCGGGTGGTTGATCCCGATCTCCAGCGCGATGCCGGCGCCCAGGCTGTAGCCGTAGAAATCGGCCTGCCCCACGCCGATCTGGTCGAGCAGGTCGACCGTGTCCTGCGCCAGCTGCGGAATCCGCAACGGCCGGTCCACGATGTCGGCCGTGTGGCCGTGACCCTGCTGCTCGATGGAGATGACCTTCCGGGTTCTCGCGAGACCGCGGATCAGCTGGCCCCACGATGTGCCGGTGGCGGAGAAGCCGCCGTGGAGCAGCACGAGCGGCGGCTTGTGCCGGTCCTTGCCGTGCACCTCGTAGTACATGCGCAGGCCGTTGACCTCCGCGTATCGGCCGTGGCCACGGTCGGCCGTGCTCGCGGAGTCCCCCTGTGCCGCCGGGCCGGCGCCGACCATCACGGCGGCCGCCGCGACCACGGACAGAGCACCGACGACGGTCCTGACGATCCTCTTCATACGTTTTCTCGCATTCCCTCTGTGGCTGCTTCTACCTATGCGTCGGATGACTGTGCCGCGGATCGACACACGACCGACACGGTTTTTACAAGGACGGGTATTCTCGAATGCAACACGGCTCGGACTGGGAGATGGCATGGCGGTCGGAACTAGGGCGGCGGGGGTTCTTCCCCTCGCGGGTGCCTCATTGGCCGCCGTCGTGTTGGCCGGCATCGCCGTGTTCAGCGTGACCAACGCCGACTGCTCCGACCCCGGCCAGTACGTCCGCCAGTCCGACGGCCAGCTCGTGCTCGACGGCGGTTGTGTGGACCTGCCCGACAAGTACAAGGGCACCCAGGACCAGCAGATCGACCAGCCGGCAGGCGACCTCAACGAGCTGTTCAAGCCGGGCACGCAGGCACCCTGACAGGCGCTGCTTTCAGATCTCTTACGGACACGAACGCCCCGGCCGCGATGGCCGGGGCGTTGTCGTGTTCAGGGGTCAGCCGAGCGCCTGGAGCAGGTCGCCCACCAGGTCGGTGCCGTCCTCGATGCCCACCGACAGGCGAACCACGTCGCTCGGCACCTGGAGCGGCGAGCCGGTGGTGCTGGCGTGCGTCATCTTGCCCGGGTGCTCGATCAGCGACTCGACACCGCCGAGCGACTCACCCAGGATGAAGATCTTGGTGCGCGACGCGACGTCGAGCGCCGCCTGCTCGCCACCCGCCACGGCGAACGACACCATGCCACCGAACCGGCGCATCTGCTTGCCGGCCAGCTCGTGGCCGGGGTGCTCGGGCAGACCCGGGTAGTACACCTTCGTGACCTTCGGGTGCCCGACGAGCGCCTCGACGATCCGCTCGGCGTTGTCGCTGTGACGCTCCATCCGCAGCGCCAGGGTCTTGGCGCCACGCAGGGTGAGCCAGGCGTCGAACGGACCGGGCACCGCGCCGACCGCGTTGCGCAGGAACGCGAACTTGTCCTGCAACTCGTCGTCGGAGGTGATCAACGCGCCGCCGACCACGTCGGAGTGGCCACCCAGGTACTTGGTGGTGGAGTGCAGCACCACGTCGGCGCCCAGGCCGAGCGGCGACTGGAGGTACGGAGTGGCGAAAGTGTTGTCCACCACGAGCTTCGCGCCGGCCGCCGCGGACACCTGCGCGAGCGCGGCGATGTCGGCGATGCCGAGCAGCGGGTTCGTGGGGGTCTCGCACCAGACGACCTTGGTCTCCGGCCGGACGGCCGCACGCACGGCCGCCACGTCGGCCAGGTCGACCGACGTGTACTCGATGCCCCACAGCGTCATGATCTTGTCGAGCAGGCGGAAGGTGCCGCCGTAGGCGTCGCCGCCGAGGATCACGTGGTCGCCGGGGCGGGTCAGCGCCCGCAGCGCGATGTCGGCCGCCGCCATGCCCGACGAGAACGCCTGCGCGTGGCGTCCGCCCTCGAGCGAGGCGAGCGACTCCTCCAGCGCGGTTCTAGTGGGATTGGCGGTGCGGCTGTACTCATAGCCACCCTCGCGGAGGCCACCAACGCCGTCCTGGGCGAACGTCGACGTCGCGTAGATCGGCACGATGACCGAACCCGTGCGCGGATCAGGTCGCTGACCTGCGTGAATGGCCCGGGTCTCGAAACCCCAGCGGCTGGTGTCCTCTGCCATGGATTCAGGTTACGTCCTCGCGGTGGAGCGCCCAACATCTGGGATGGATCTCTACCACCGGGAACAGGTCACCAGTGAGGCTGCTGCGGGTAGCCGTAGCCGGCCGGCCCGCGCGAGGAGCCGCGGAGGTAGTTCAGCGACGGCGGCAGCGCGGCGAGGACCATCACGATGGCGCCGAGAACCAGGCTCACGAAGAACAACACGGCCTGCTCGTTGCCGAACTCGAACATCGTCTCCCAGTAGGCGGCGTACTCGCCGCTGGGCGGGGCCCCTGGCATGTCGCCGAGCAGGAGGACCCACAGGTGCTCAACCATCAGCGGGTCGGCCACGATCGCCACGACCGCCAGCAGCCCGGTGCCGAGCAGCACGAACGCGCCGGCCACCTGGCGGGCGAACACGAGGATCGCGCCGAGCAGACCGAGCCCGGTCACCAGGAAGTGCAGAATGATCATCGCCGTCAGGCCGCCGGGCAGATCAGCGCCGTCGGGGATCTGGCCGAGCAGGTCGATGGTCGCGTAGCCGAGGCACCCGGCCAGCCCGATGCCGAGGATGCCCGCTATGACGGAGAGAGTCGGACTGCCGGGCGGTTGCTGCTGCTGGTAGTAGCCCCCGCCGCCCTGCCATGGACCCTGCTGCTGCTGATACCCGTACGCCATCGTCCTGCCTCCCCTTGAGCCAATCGGCGCAATCTAATCAGGCACGCCGCGTGGCCCGCAGGCAGATGGATGCAGTACCCGTCACAGAGAAATTTTGAGTGTGTGGGGGTCGACAGGTGTGAACACTGGTGTTCACCCCGCGCGGATGTACTTGTACGAACGCAGAACGCCGGCGGCCCGAAGGCACGCCGGCGTCCTGTGTCAGTTGTCATTTCACCACTGCTGGGGCGGACCGCCCTGCTGCGGCGGCTGGCCGTACCCCTGCTGCGGGGGCTGACCGAAACCCTGCTGGGGCGGCTGGCCGAAGCCCTGCTGCGGCTGACCGAAACCCTGCTGCGGCTGACCGAAGCCACCCTGCGGCGGGCCACCGAAGCCGCCACCGGGGCCGGCGAACGCCGACCCGCCACCGAGGTACTTCGCGGTCTGCGGGAAGAAGCCGAGCGCACCGATCGCGCCGATCAGGATGCCGAAGATGAGTTCGAAGATGATGCGGGTGGGCGCTTCGCCGCCCTCGGGGATCCCGATCATGAACACGATCGCGCCGATCAGGAGCGCCGCACCGGCACCGGCGATCACGAAGTGCGCGAAGCTCTTCTTCAGGTAGATCAGCACGCCGCCGCCGATCGCGGCGAGCCCGCCGAGAAGGGCCAGGATGGTGCCGATGTAGATCGACGCGGGGACCTCAACCGCTTCCTCGCACTGCTCACGCACGCTGTCGGGGAGGCCGGCGCATGCATCGGAACCGCCACCGAGATCACCGAAGATCGTGATCGCCAGGATCGTGGCGATCAGACCCAGCACCGCGACCACACCGGCCGCGATGAGAGCGATCATCTGGGTGTTCTGGCCCTGGCCGCCGAACTGCGGACCGGCGCCGAGACCCTGCTGCTGGGCGAACCCACCCTGCGGCGGGTAGCCGGGCGGCGGCTGCTGCCCGAAACCCTGCTGCGGCGGGGGCTGCTGCCCGAAACCGGGCTGCTGGCCGAAACCCTGCGGCGGCTGCTGGGGGTAGCCGGGAGGCGGCTGCTGACCGAAACCCTGCTGCTGCTGGGGGAAACCCTGGGGGTTCGACGCGTCGGCGCCGGGCGGCGGGGCGTACGGCGGCTGCTGGGGCGGCATCGAGCCGGGCGGCACCATCTGGGTCGCGCCGGCGTCGGGAGCCTGGGGCTGCCCGTAGCTGGCCGGGTTCACCACCTGGGTGGCGCCGGAGTCGCCGGGCATCGGCTGGCCGGGCTGGATCGCCTGGGTCCGCTCGACACCATCGGCGCCCACCTGGCCGGGGGGCGGCAACGGCTGACCCGGCTGGATGGCCTGGGTCGGTCCGGGTGCGGACAGCGCGGGGTTGTCCTGCGCAGGCGGCCTGGCCTGCTGCTCCTCGCCTTCCCCTTGCTGCGATGGGCCGCTCTGCCACGGTGGAGGCGGCGGCTGCGGAGCGTTCATCCCGGTACAACCCCTTCAACAAACGTCGACTTGCGTGCGCGCCAACGCTAGTCCATCGTGCATGGCTTCGCGCGTAACGCCGGACTCGACACTCGCGATCTATTTGCCCGCCAGGAAGCCCAGGAGGTCCTGGCGAGTGACCACGCCGGCCGGCTTGCCGTCCACCAGCACCAACGCGCCGTCGGCCGTGGCCAGAGCGCTCATCGCGGTACTGACCTGCTCACCTGCGCCGATGGTGGGAAGCGGCGGCGACATGTGGATGTCCAGCCGGTCGGTGAGCGCGGCCTTGCCGGTGAACAGCGCCTCCAGCAGATCGCGCTCGTTGACCGCGCCGACCACCTCGGCGGCCATCACCGGCGGCTCGGCGTTGACCACGGGCATCTGGCTGACGCCGAACTCCCGCAGGATGGCCACGGCGTCGGCCACGGTCTCCGTCGGGTGCCCGTGCACCAGGTCGGGCATGACGCCGCCCGTGCCCTTGCGTCGAAGGACGTCGCCCATGGTCGCGCCCGAGTGCTCGGGGGGCAGGAAGCCGTAGGAGGCCATCCAGTCGTCGTTGAACACCTTCGACAGGTAGCCGCGGCCGCCGTCGGGCAGCAGCACGACCACCACGTCGTCCGGGCCGAGCCGCCTGGCCAGCCGCAGGGCCGCCGCGGCCGCCATCCCGCAGGAGCCGCCGACCAGCAGCCCTTCCTCGCGGGCGAGGCGCCGGGTGATCTCGAAGGACTCGGAGTCGGACACCGCGATGATCTCGTCGGCCACCGTCCGGTCGTAGGTGTCGGGCCAGAAGTCCTCGCCGACGCCCTCCACCAGGTACGGCCGGCCGGTGCCGCCCGAGTAGACCGAACCCTCGGGGTCGGCGCCGATGACCTGCACGCGGCCGTCCGACACCTCCTTGAGGTAGCGCCCGGTGCCGGAGATGGTGCCGCCGGTGCCGACGCCCGCCACGAAGTGCGTGATGCGGCCATCGGTCTGCTTCCAGAGTTCCGGACCGGTGCCGAGGTAGTGGCTGGTCGGGTTCTCGGGGTTGGCGTACTGGTTGGGCTTCCAGGAGCCCTCGATCTCCTTCACCAGCCGGTCGGAGACGTTGTAGTAGGAGTCCGGGTGCTCCGGAGCGACGGCGGTCGGGCACACCACGACCTCGGCGCCGTAGGCCTTGAGGGTGTTGCGCTTGTCCTCGCTCACCTTGTCGGGGCAGACGAACACGCACTTGTAGCCCTTGCGCTGGGCGACCATGGCCAGCCCGACGCCGGTGTTGCCGGAGGTCGGCTCCACGATCGTGCCGCCGGGCTGCAGCTCGCCCGACTTCTCGGCCGCCTCGACCATCCGCAGCGCGATGCGGTCCTTCACGCTGCCGCCGGGGTTGAAGTACTCGACCTTGGCGAGGACCGTGGCCGAGATCCCGTCGGCCAGAGAGTTGAGCTTGACCAGGGGGGTGTTGCCCACCAGGTCGATGACGTGTTCGACGTACTGCACCCTGCACTCCTTAGTAGATATGCGGGGAGCCTAACTCGCGAGCTTTTAGCACGAGTCGCGTAGTTCTCCTAGAGACTTCGAGACCGGTTCGACCGAGTATTGAGCCCCCCGCGAGTGACGCCGCCCACACTTGCATGAGGAGGCCGTGACGCGATGTACAGGGAACCAGGTCAGCGTCGGGCCGTCGAACAGGAGTTCTGCTTCACTGAAGGTTAGGGAGGACGGCGATGGCGGGAGTGCGGTTACTCAAAGCACTGATATTCGCCGCCGGCTCGGTCGGCGGCTTGTCCGGAGCGGCATATGGCCTGCTCAACGGGCAGTCGCGACGCGCCCGCAACCTCATCGGCGTGCCGCGCGGCCTCCCCCACAACGCCGACGGGATCTACCTGCCGGACGGCTCCGGCCCGGTGCCGGCCACCCGCGGTGACGTGCTGTCGTTCGCCATGCTCGGCGACTCGCTGGCCGCCGGCCTCGGCGCCGAGTCGGCCGAGCGGCTGCCGGGCGTCAACCTGGCGAAGGGCCTGGCCGAGGAGTCCGGCCGGCCCGTGCGGCTCACCACCCATGCGATGAGCGGCTCGAAGACCACCGACCTGGAAATGCAGGTCGACGTCGCGTTGATCGACCCGCCGGATCTCGCGCTGGTGATCGTGGGCGGCAACGACGTCACCTCGAAGACCCGGATCGGCACCTCGGCCGCGTTGCTCGGGCGACAGGTCAACCGGCTGAAGCGGGCGGGCACCACGGTGGTCGTCGGCACGTGCCCCGACCTGAGCATCGTCCTGCCCATCCCGCAGCCGCTGCGCACTGTCGCGTCGCGGTGGGGGCTGTCCCTCGCGCGGGCCCAGCGCCGGGAACTCGACCGGATCGGCGTGCGGGCGGTGTCGGTGGCAGCGCTCATGTCACCGGAGTTCCTGGCGCGGCCCCACGAACTGTTCAGCCCCGACCGCTTCCACCCGAACGGCGCCGGCTACGAACTGGCGGCGAGCGTTTTCCTCGCCCCGTTGTGTGACGCTTTCGATCTGGGCTCCGGAAAAACGGTGTCAGCCGCGTAATCTCCGAAGCAGCAACCGAGGCACGATTCAGAGGTCTGGTCCGTCGGCCCACCTGGGATTGTGCTCCGCTGACAAAGGAGTTCGCGCAATGCCAGAGGCGGTCATCGTTTCCGCGGTTCGTTCGCCGATCGGGCGGGCAGGCAAGGGTTCGCTCGTCGACATCCGTCCCGACGACCTGGCGGTGCAGATGGTGCGCGCCGCTCTGGACAAGGTGCCTCAGCTCGATCCCGCGGACATCCAGGACCTCATGCTCGGCTGCGGGCTGCCCGGCGGCGAACAGGGCTTCAACCTCGGTCGCGTGCTGTCGGTCATGCTCGGCTACGACCACCTGCCCGGATGCACGGTGACCCGCTACTGCGCGTCGAGCCTGCAGACCACGCGGATGGCGTTCCACGCGATCAAGGCCGGCGAGGGTGACGTGTTCATCAGCGCGGGCGTGGAGACGGTGTCGCGGTTCGCGAAGGGCAGTTCGGACAGCTGGCCGGACACGCACAACCCGGCGTTCGCCGAGGCCGAGGCCCGCACGGTCGACGCGGCCACCAACGGCGCGCCGTCCTGGCACGACCCGCGGCAGGACGGCTCGGTGCCGGACGTGTACATCGCCATGGGGCAGACGGCCGAGAACCTGGCGCTGCAGAAGGGCGTCACGCGCGAGGACATGGACCACTTCGGCGTGCGGTCCCAGAACCTCGCTGAGCAGGCCATCAAGGACGGCTTCTGGGCGCGGGAGATCACGCCGGTGACGCTGCCCGACGGCCGCGTGGTCGACACCGACGACGGCCCTCGCCCCGGCATCACGTACGAGAAGACGGCCACGCTCAAGCCGGTGTTCCGCCCGGACGGCCGCGTGACGGCCGGCAACTGCTGCCCGCTGAACGACGGCGCCGCCGCTCTGGTGATCATGAGTGACGAGAAGGCCGCGTCCCTGGGCATCACCCCGCTGGCGCGCATCGTCGCGACCGGTGTTTCCGGGCTGTCGCCGGAGATCATGGGCCTCGGCCCGGTGGAGGCATCGCGCCAGGCACTCGGCCGCGCGGGCCTGACCATCGACGACATCGACCTCGTGGAGATCAACGAGGCGTTCGCCGCGCAGGTCATCCCGTCCTACCGCGACCTTGGCATCGACATCGACAAGCTGAACGTGAACGGCGGCGCCATCGCGGTGGGTCACCCGTTCGGCATGACGGGCGCGCGGATCGCCACCACGCTCATCAACTCCCTGCAGTACCACGACAAGCAGTTCGGTCTGGAGACCATGTGCGTCGGGGGCGGGCAGGGCATGGCCATGATCCTCGAGCGCCTGAGCTGATGCGCGGTGTCGCGGCGGACGTCGACGGGTACCTGGCTGAGGTACCCGTCGACCGGCGCGAGGCGCTGACTCGCCTGCGTGAGCTGTGTGTGGCGGAGCTGCCGGGCTTCACGGAGAAGATGGCGTACGGCATGCCGTCCTACTTCCGGAAGGACGCGGGCGAGATCAGTTTCGCCAGCCAGAAGCAGTACATCAGCTTCTATCTGTTGCGCACGGACGTCCGAGAGGCGTTCGCCGCTCGGTTGGCCGACCAGGACATGGGCAAGGGCTGCCTGCGTTTCCGCGGCCCGGACCGAATCGACTTCGACCTGGTCCGCGACCTGCTACGCGCCACGGCAACCGAGCCGGGCAGCGGCGCATAGCATCCGCGACCGACAGTTGTGCCGTTGTGGGTCTTCCCTGTGGACAAGCACGGCGCATGGGGACAACTCGGCCGCTGTGGATCTTCGCGCCCCGGTCCCGTGGGTGCGGGCCGATAGACTGGAACAGGGCCGCCCCCGGGATGGGGTGGGGGCTGTCGTGACGGTAGGGGGAGCGATCTTCGGCGGCGGCGCCGCGCAGATGGTCGCCTGGTCAGCGGCGGTTTCGGGCAGGGCTGGTCGACGTTTGTCCGGACCGGTTCGAGGCGCCGTGCGCGGCATCTCGAACACGCGAGTTCGCCCTGTGCGGGGCCCGAACCGAGACATATGCCGGGAACCGCGATCTCACTTGCGGGAACCGCGAACTCGCGGGCTGAATGTCGGGCGGATTTGCTGGTGGTTCAGAACGCCGCCGGGAAGCCGGTCCACCGCAGTTCGGGTGGCAGGTGGCTCTGGTCGTTGAACGTCAGCAGCGACACCCGGTCCTCGCGGAACTGGATCACCGTCAGCCCCGTGTTCACGGCGTTCAGGCCCACCCACCGGTCCTCCGGCGCACCCAGCGCCGCCCGCGCGAACCAGCCCACGAGCTGGCTGTGCGTGATCAGCAGATCCTGCCGGTCCTCCACCGTGCCGAACTCCGCCAACGCCCTGGCGGCCAGCGCCGGACCGGCCGCCCGCGCCTGCGCCGAGTAGCCGGGCGCCGGATGGTCGGTCGGCGGGTAGTCGTCCAGCAGATCGGTCTCCGTGACCGGGGCGCCGACCAGCGCGGCCACGATCGACGCCGTCTGGGCCGCCCTCGCCACCGGGCTGTGGAAGACGCCCGTCAGCGGGACGGCCGCCAGCCGCTCACCGAGCAACTCTGACTGCCGCCGGCCCGCCGCCGTGAGATCGCCCACCGCGTCGCCGTGGCGCGCCAGGTAGAGCGTCCTCACACGCTCGGGGCCATCCGGGTGGCCGCCGTGATCATGCGGTCGAACGCGTCGCCGTCCTTCTCGTCGTACAGGCCGGCCAGCAGCTTCAGCACCAGCTTCATGAGCGTCTGGCGCGGCAGGCCGTACTTGGTGGCCGTGCGCATGACCAGCGGGTTGCCGATCAGCTTGCTGAAGATGTTGCCGAGCCGGTAGTAGCTGCCGAGCGCCTGCTTCATGGCGATCGGGTAGCCGGCGAGCGCGCGCTCGCGCGACGGGCCCTCCGGGCGGGCCAGCGCCTGGACCACGCACTCCGCCGCCAGCTTGGCCGACTCCATGGCGTAGCCGATGCCCTCGCCGTTGAACGGGTTGACCATGCCGCCCGCGTCGCCGACCAGCAGCAGGCCGCGCGAGTAGTGCGGCGTGCGGTTGAAGCCCATGGGAAGCGCCGCGCCGCCGATCTTGCCGGTGGCGTTGTGCTCGCGGAAGCCCCACTCCTCCGGGGTGCCGTCGAGCCAGGAGCGCATGAGTGCCCGGTAGTCGGTCTTGCCGTACGCCTTGGACGTCGACAGGATCCCGAGTCCGACGTTCACCGTGCCGTCGCCCATGCCGAAGATCCAGCCGTAGCCGGGAAGCAGGCTCGGCTCCTCGCCCGAACGGTCCCACAGCTCCAGGTGTGACTCGAGGTAGTCGTCCTTACTGCGCGGCGACGCGTAGTACCGCCGCACGGCCACGCCCATCGGTCGGCTCTCCAGCTTCTCCAGCCCGACCGACAGCGCGAGCCGCGCGGACACGCCGTCGCACGCCAGCACGATCGGCGCGCGGTAGGTGACCGGGGTGCGTTCGGGGCCGACCTTGGCCTCGACGCCGATCACGCGGCCGTCGCGCTCGTCGGTGATGGCGCTCGTGACGTTCGTCTGCTCCAGCAGCCGGGCGCCGGCGCGCTGGGCGGTCCTGGCGAGCATCTCGTCGAAGTCCTGGCGCGGGCGCACCACGCCGTAGGGCGGGAACGACGCGAGGTCGGGCCAGTCCAGCTCGAGTGTGACGCCGCCGCCGACCACCCGCAGCCCGCGGTTGTGCAGCCAGCCGGCCTCCTCGCGGGTATCGACGCCCAGGTCGATCAGCTGTTTCACGCCGCGCGGGGTCAGGCCGTCGCCGCAGACCTTCTCGCGCGGGAACGTGGTCTTCTCCAGCAGGAGCACGTCCAACCCGGCCCGCGCCAGGTAGGTAGCCGCGGTGGCCCCGGCAGGGCCGGCGCCAACAACGATGACCTCGGCGTCCTCTGCCGGCTTACGTCGGCTGGGGCTTCCCATCACGGCTCCTCAGGGGCTTGTGAAAACGTTCACGAACTAATCGCATTTTAGCGCGACAGCAACAAACCAAGTGGGTGACGAAACGGACAGCACCCAACGCGCGATCTCCGTGTGTACATCACCACATCTGGGGAGCGACTGTGGCAAGTCCTACGCCTGCCGGTCGGCCGGTCGCGCTGACGCCGGTGGGCTCGCTCGCCGCGGCGAGCACCGCGCTGATCGGGCTGGCGTGCGCGACGGCGTTGTTCAACGCCTGGAGCGACTGGAACCGATACGTAGTGGTGGACGGCTACCTGGCGAGCGAGCCGGGCGTGGGCCTGTCCGACCTGGTGAACGCGGACAACGTGAGCCTGACCACCGGCGTGGCCAACCTCTTCTCGTACGTGGCCGCCGGCGTGGTCTTCCTGTGCTGGCTGTGGCGGGCTCGGGCGAACGCCGAGTTGTTCAACACAGCACAGCATCGGCTGAGCCGCGGCTGGACCACCGGCGGGTGGATCTGCCCGGTGGTCAACCTGTGGTACCCGCGCTTCGTGGTGGACGACGTGTGGCGCACCAGCCGGCCCGATGTGCCGAACGACCTGCGGAGCGTGCAGGGGCTGCCGCACAGCCCGCTCGTGCGGATGTGGTGGTTCGCGTGGCTGGCGAGGTGGGCGACGTCGGTGTGGTTCCTGGTGGAGTCGGGCCGGCCGACCACGTTGGACTCGCTGCAGAACATGGCTTTCGCGAGCACCCTGGGAGCGGTGTTCACGTGCGTGGCCGGCGTGCTGGTGGTGCTCGTCCTGCGCCAGATCACCGAGTGGCAGTCCATCCCGCGCACGGCCCCGGACAGCTGGCGCCGCGCGTGACCGTGCGCCCTCTCGCCCGTGCGACGGTCATCCTGCTTGCCTGCCTCGTGGCGGTCGCCGCCTGGCGTGCGTGGGCGAACTGGTTCCTGGTCCGGACGGCGGAACCCACGACGCCGACTTCGTCGCGGAGGATCTTCGCGAGGCCGCCGGCTGGGCGTAGCCGCGGCGGTGTTCTTCTGCTGGATCTGGGCGTGCCAGGGCCAACGCCGACCTGCTCAGCCGCGCGGAGCACCGGCTCGCTCGCGGGTGGGTCATCGCCGGCCGGCTGGTGCCCGTGCTCAACGCGGTCATGCCGAAGGCTCTGCTCGAGGACATCTGGCGGAGCAGCCGACCGGACGCGGCGCCGAACTGCTCGACGCGCGGGACCTGCCGCCCAGCCCCGACTGATCGCCACGGGTGGTTGACGTGGGGCGCCATCCTGATCCTCGCGGTGCTGGAACGCGGCGCGGCTCTGCAGCCGATGACCATGTGCACCCTGCGGCGAACAGCCGACTGGAACATGATGCTGGCCGTGGCGCACGGGCTCGGGGCCGTTCTGCTGGCGATCGTGGTGGTGCGGGTCAGTCGGTGGCAGTCAGTGGCTCGGGTTGATAGCCCGGCGTAGGCCCCTGCCGACCAAGATCGACGGCTCCCCCTGCCGTCACGACAGCCCCCACCCCATCCCGCAGGCATTGTCGACTTGTGTCCGACGGGCTCGGTGGCTTGTGCGGGCATGAATCACGCACGCGAGTTCACTCCCTTGCAGGGAAGCCAAGTTGGCCCGAACCGAGGACATGCATGCGGGGAACCGCGATCTCACCTGCGGGAACCAGGATCTCGCGTACGGGAGCCGCGAACTCAGCTGCCGGAACCGCGATCTCGCGTTCGAGAACCGCGATCTCGCGGGCCGAGGAGGTTGTCCCACCAGTCCGAGATGGCATAACCGCTGGTCAGAACCCTGTAAGATCACGCGCCCCGCGCGCGACGCAGCCCCCACCCCATCCCGGGGGCGGCCCTGTTCCAGCCTACCGGCGCCCACCGACAGTGGCGGGCG
The DNA here is from genome assembly GCA_963825445.1 of uncultured Actinomycetota bacterium. Lineage (GTDB taxonomy): Bacteria > Actinomycetota > Actinomycetes > Mycobacteriales > Pseudonocardiaceae > Actinophytocola. Next base: position 119,112 of record CAWGTM010000006.1, on the reverse strand, counting down.
TGAAGATCCACTCCTGGCGAGTTGTCCACAGCGAGACGGGTCATCCACAGACAGGGCGAATGGCCGGCCGCGATGACGAACGAGTGGTATCAGGCCTCGGGGTTGATGGCTCGGTGCAATGCCACCACGCCGAACGTCAGGTTCATCCACTCCACCCGTGACCAGCCCGCCTCGGCGATCAGCTTTGCCAGGGCCTTCTGGGTGTGCCACTCGCGCATGGATTCGGCCAGGTAGGAGTACGCGTCCTTGTTCGACGACGACAGGCGCGTCAGCTTCGGCATCAGGCGTAGGACCACGTTGTGGTGCATCCAGCGGATCGGGCGGAACGGGGGCTGCGACACCTCGCAGATCACCAGCCGGCCGCCCGGGCGAACCACGCGGCGCATTTCGCGCAGGGCGGCGAGCGTGTCGTCCATGTTGCGCAGGCCGAAGGACACGGTCACCGCGTCGAAGGACTCGTCGCGGAACGGCAGGTGGAACGCGTCGGCCGCCACCTTCGGGACCTCGCGGTGGCCGCCGCCGCGAAGCATGCCCAGTGAGAAGTCCGCGGCCACGCAGTACGCGCCGGACTTGGCGTACTCGGTCGTGGACACGGCCGTGCCGGCTGCCAGGTCGAGGATGCGCTCGTCGGGCGTGGCGTCCAGCACCTTGCGGGTGAGCCAGCGCCAACGGCGGTCGAAACCCATGGTCATGACCGAGTTGGTGCGGTCATAGCCCTTCGCGACCCCGTCGAACATTTCGGCCACGTCGCGGCGGTTCTTGTCCAGGCCGGCACGAGACATGGTCAGACCCTACGGCAACCACTCACGCGGCGAGCAGATCAGTACCGGACACCTGGTGGTAGTGGCCGAGCAGCTGGTCGCACACGGCCGGCCAGGTCCGCCCGAGCACCGACTGCCTTGCCGCGACCCCGATGCGTCGCCGCAGTGACCTGCGCCGCAGTAGCTCCACAGTGGACCAGAGCTCGGCCGCGAACCGGTTGTCGTCGTACGGCTCCAGCAGGAAGCCCGTGCGGCCGTGCTCCACCAGGTCTCGAGGACCGCCGGCGTTCGGCGCGATCACCGGAAGCCCCGACGCCATGGCCTCCTGCGCCGCCTGGCAGAACGTCTCGTGTGGACCGGTGTGCACGAACACGTCCAGGCTGGCGTACGCGGTCGCCAGCTCGGAACCCGTGCGGAAACCCAGGAACGCCGCGTCCGGCAGCGCCTTGCGCAGCGACTCCTCGGCAGGCCCCGCGCCCACCACCACCACGCGCACGCCGGGCAGCCCGTGCAGCGCGGCCAGCCGGTGCACCTGCTTCTCGGGCGCCAGCCGGCCGACGTAGCCGACCAGCAGTTCGTCGTTCGGCGCCAGCATGCCGCGAAGCCGCAGGTCGGCGTGGTCGGGCGAGAACAGCTCGGTGTCGACGCCCCGCGCCCAGCGGTGCACGCGCGGCACGCCGTGGTCGGTGAGCGCCCGCACCGACGCGTGTGACGGCGCGAGGGTCCGGTCGGCCATGCCGTGCAGCCGGCGGATCCACCGCCACGCGGCGCGGGCGCCGTGCTTGAGCCCGTACGCGGCGGCGAAACCGGCGACGTCGGTCTGGTAGACGGCGACCGTCGGCACGCCGAGTCGTCTCGCCGAACGCAGACCGCTGGACCCGAGCACGAACGGCGACGCCAGGTGCACCACGTCGGGCGCGAACTCGGCGAGCGCGGCGTGCACCTTGGGCGAGGGCACGCCGATGGGCAGGGAGGTGATGACCGGCAGGTCGACCGCGCGGACCCGCTTCACGGGCGCGTGGAGGTAGCGCTCCGGCCCCGGCCCGGGCGCGATGACCAGCGCCTGGTGGCCGCGCTCGTGCAGGTGCTCGACGACGCGGAGAACCGAGTTCGTCACGCCGTTGACCTGCGGCAGAAAGCTCTCAGTCACGATGGCGACTCGCACGGCCTGACCGTTGCAACCCCCGCTGCCCTGGGGAGAACGCTGACATGACGTCCACGCGAACGTTGCCGGAAGAGTGCCTACTCGCGCTTGGCCGCCGCGCTTGGCTCGGAAGCCACTGCCGTCCTCGACCCGGCCGGCCAGCGCGGTCAGGGCCCGAGCGACCGTTCTCCCGCTGCACTGGACGAACGAGTTCAAGCAAAGAACCTCGCGACGAGCACCAGCCCTGTTCCGCGCCAGGACAGGCTAGGCGCCACGCGCGATTCAAGATCGACTGCGGCGCCCCTACCGTCACGCAGCCCCCACCCCATCCCGGGGGCGGCCCTGTTCCAGTCTATCGGTGCATACCCACGGGGGGTGGCCGTGAAGATCCACAGCGGGCGGGTTGTCCACAACGCGAAGGGTTGTCCACAGATTGGTTGTGGAGCAGTCGCATGCGTGGTTTGTGTGTTAGGAGTCGAAGTTGACCGTTACCTTGTCGGAGACCGGTAGGGACTGGCAGGTTAGGACGAAGCCTGCTGCTACCTCGTGGTCCTCCAGGGCGTAGTTGCGGCGCATCTTCACCTCGCCGTCCGTGACCTTGGCTCGGCAGGTGCCGCACACGCCGCCCTTGCACGCGAACGGTAGGTCCGCGCGGACTCGTTGTGCCGCGTCCAGGATTGGGGTCTCTGTCGGCAGAGTCAAGGTCGTCTCTCGGCCGTCCAGGACTACCGTTACCGCCGCTGTTGGACCGTCCACTACGGACTCGTCCACTCGCTTGGGTTCTGGGGGTGGTTCGTTCACGTAGAACAGTTCGCGGTGGATCCTAAGCCTCGGCACGTCGAAGGCTGCCAGGGCCATGTCCGCGTCCTGGAGCATGCCGTACGGGCCGCACAGCCACCAGTGGTCCACATCGGACACAGGGACCAGTTGGTCCAGTAGAGCGCGTAGGCGTTCTGTGTCCAGGCGCCCGGAGAACAGTTCCACGTCTCTTGGTTCGCGGGACAGCACGTGTACCAGTTGGAGCCTCGCGTTGTAGCGGTCCTTCAGGTCGGCCAGATCGTCGGCGAACATCACGGTGTCCGTGCGGCGGTTGCCGTACAGCAGCGTCACCTTGCTGTCCGCATTGGACTCCAGGACGGCTGTCGCGATCGACAGGACTGGGGTGATGCCTGAGCCTGCCGCTATGAACGCGTGGTGTTCCGGGCCGTCCAAGGTCGGCGTGAAAGTGCCCAGTGGGGGTAGGACTTCCAGGACGTCGCCCGGCCGCAGCGAGTCCACCAGCATGCTGCTGAACAGGCCGCCCTCCACCCGCCGGACGCCGATGCGTGGGGCGGCCGACGGCGGCGCGCAGATCGAGTACGACCGTCGTTCCTCCGCCTGGTCGACCACCTGACGCACCGTCAGGTACTGGCCCGCTCGGAACGCATACATGTCAGAAAGTTCTGGTGGCACGTCGAACGTGATGGCCACCGCGTCCTCGCACAGCCGGTCCACTCGGGACACCGGCAGTGGATGGAACGTTGGCCGCATCAGATCTCCTTCAAGTGCTCGAAAGGTTCCCGGCACGACTCGCAGCGGCGCAGCGCCTTGCACGCGGTCGACGAAAAGCGGGACAGTTCCGTGGTGTCTCCCGAGCCGCACTGGGGGCAGGTCACGCGAGCGGGCGGCGAGGTCAGGTTCAGAGGGACCGGGCCCGCCGAGCGCGGGCCGATCCGCGCAGGGGGCGCTATTCCGTGCTCGGCCAGCTTTCGCCGGCCATCGGAGCTGATCCAGTCTGTGGTCCACGCCGGGTGCAGGACCGTGCGCACCTCTACGTCCGCATAGCCGGCAGCGACCAGATCCCGTCGCAGGTCGGCCCGCATCTCGTCCAGGGCCGGACAGCCGGAGTACGTGGGCGTGATCGTCACGACCACCCGGCCCTCCTCTTCGGACACATCGCGTAGGACGCCCAGGTCTGCCAGCGTCAGCACCGGTAGCTCCGGGTCGAGCACCTGCTCCGCCACCTGCCGCGCGCTCACCAGACCGCTCCGGGCAGGGAGCGAGCCAGGTGCTGCATTTCCGCCAGCAGGTAGCCCATGGCCTCGGTGTGCACGCCGTCGCGGCCGGCTCGTCCGGCCACTGTGGACATGGGCGCCGCGGACGGTCGGTCGAGAGAGGCCGCGCCGAACACCGTGTCGAGTACCTCGTCCACTTCGGACCGGACGGACGCCGGGTCCACCGCCACGCCCGGGAGCGCCAACTCCACCGCGTGTGGCGTGAAAAGCTCGTCGACCAACGGCCAGACCTGCGCGAGGCCTGCGATCATCCGGTCACGGGAGTACGAAGTGCCGCCGGCCAGCCGCAGAGTCCACTGTGCCGCGTGGTCCCGGTGGTAGGCCAGTTCCTTCACGCCCTTGGCCGCGATGGCCGCCAGCACGGGATCCGTCGACGCGGAAAGACGTGAGAACACCGCGAGTCGCCAGGTCGAGAACACCAGCAGCCGCGCGATGGTCACCGCGAAGTCGCCACCCGGGCCGGGGCCACAGTCGATCTCCGCCAGGCGCACGTTGCGGAAGTCGGGCTCGTCACGCAGGTAGGCGAGCGCGTCCTCGTCGCGGCCCGCGCCCTCCACCTCGCCCGCGCGCGACAGCAGCAGGCGGGCCTGGCCGAGCAGGTCGAGCGCGATGTTGGCCAGCGCCACGTCCTCTTCCAGCTCCGGCGCACGGGAGCACCACTCGGTGAGCCGCTGGGACAGGATCAGCGCGTCATCGCCCAGCATCAGGCAATAAGTCGACAGATCTACAGTGGACACACCCGGGACCGAGCGGTCCACTCCGGACAGTGGGTCGTCGAAACCAGTGCCGAACGCCCAGTGGTGGTCGTCGCCGTCGGAAGTGATCGCGTCGTAGGCGTTGTCGAAGCTCATAGGTGCGGCACGTCCTCGGGGATCTCGTAGAACGTGGGGTGCCGGTACACCTTGTCGCCGGCCGGCGCGAAGAACGGGTCCTTCTCGTCGGGCGATGACGCGGTGATCGCCGAGGCGGGCACCACCCAGATCGACACGCCCTCGTTGCGCCGCGTGTACAGGTCGCGCGCGTTGCGCAGCGCCATGTCCGCGTCCGGCGCGTGCAGCGACCCCACGTGCACGTGGTTCAACCCGCGCTTGCCGCGCACGAAGACCTCGTACAGGGGCCACGAAGACCTGGGCGAACTCATGCGACCCCCTCCGATGACGCTGACCGAGTCGCGTACGCCGCCGCCGCTTCCCGCACCCACGCGCCGTTCTCGTGTGACGCCCGCCGGTGCGCGATCCGCTGCGCGTTGCACGGCCCGTTGCCGCCCACCACCGCCCAGAACTCGTCCCAGTCGATCTCGCCGAAGTCGTAGTGCCCGCGCGCGGCGTTCCACTTCAACGACGGGTCGGGGAACGTGACGCCCAGCGCCTCGGCCTGGGGCACCGACATGTCCACGTACTTCTGACGCAGCTCGTCGTTCGTGTGCCGCTTGATCCGCCAAGCCATGGACTGCGCGGTGTTCGACGACGCCTCGTCGGACGGGCCGAACATCATGAGCGACGGCCACCACCAGCGGTTCACCGCGTCCTGCACCATCCGCCGCTGGGCGTCGGTGCCACGCATCATGGTCATCAGCAGCTCGTAGCCCTGACGCTGGTGGAACGACTCCTCCTTGCAGACCCGGATCATCGCCCGCGCGTACGGCCCGTAGGACGTGCGGCACAGCGGCACCTGGTTCACGATGGCCGCGCCGTCGACCAGCCAGCCGACCACGCCGACGTCCGCGAAGTTCAGCGTGGGGTAGTTGAAGATCGACGAGTACTTCTGCCGGCCCTCGATGAGCTTCTCCGTCAACTCCGAACGGTCGACGCCGAGCGTCTCGGTGGCCGCGTAGAGATACAGCCCGTGGCCGGCCTCGTCCTGGACCTTGGCCAGCAGAATCGCCTTGCGCCGCAACGAGGGCGCGCGGCTGATCCAGTTCGCCTCCGGCTGCATCCCGATGATCTCGGAGTGCGCGTGCTGGGCGATCTGGCGGATCAGCGTCTTGCGGTAGCCATCGGGCATCCAGTCGCGCGGCTCGATCCGCTGCTCACTGTCGACGATCCGGTCGAAGTCACGTTCCACATCAACGTCCACGGCCCGATGTTACACCTGAACGCTCAAATCGCGGAGAAGTGTTACACCTGTTCCCGAGCACGCCGGCGCAGCCACCAGGCCGACGGGCCGAGCACCGCCCACACCCCGAGCACCGTCAGCCCGACCGGCAGGAACGTCACGAAAGCGCCGCGACCGGCCACCCGGACCACCTCGGGGTTGTCGCGCTTGAACTCGACGCGGACCACGTCGCCGACGTTCAGATCGGCCGGGTAGAGCACCCCGAGCTGCGGAATGTGCTCGGCGCCGTCGGCCGTGTAGAAGCGCACGAGCGTGCGGGTGAACGAGTCGGAGACGACCTCGGCGTTCGCCGCCGCGGGGTCGCTGTCGATGGCGACGTCCTCGGTCCAGGCGGCGACCACGAGCACCACCGCGAGGAACGTGACCAGAACGCCGAACACCAGCAGTACCCGCGCGACCACGCGCCGCACCAGCGGCTTGCGACCCGCTGCCTGGGATTCCTGCTGCACCACGGGCTGAGCCTAGCCGTCCGCCGCCGAGCGGTCGGTCACCCTACGGCCACCTGGCATAACTCCAACGATATAGCCCGTTCGGCTTACTACTTTCGTCGGGTCCCATAAATGAATACGTTACGTAATATCCCGCTCGCGCGAGAGCACCCTGTCGGGTGTTCCGCCCATTGATTGAGCGACCCACGGAGGACGCGTTGCAACGAAGAATTATCGCCGGCCTGACGAGTGCCACCATGGTGGTGGCCGGGCTTGCGACCCTGACCACGGCCGCTCAGGCGGCACCACCTGCCGCCCCCGCGGCACCGGTCGCACACGCGGTGGACGACCTGCCGAGCCCCGCCGAGGAGAAGCGCCGCGCGCTGCGCCAGGAGGCGCTCGCCGACGTGCTGACCGGCGAGAAGGTCGCCGAGAAGCGCGGCAACAGCACCGTGGTCAACATGGGCGAGAAGGCTGGCCCTGCCGGCGCGAACGGCCGCTCGAGGGGTGTGGTCGACCAGTACGTCGAGCTTTCGCGGGAGAAAACGGACAACATCTTCGTGGTGCTCGTCGAGTTCGGTGACGAGCGGCACCCCGACTTCCCCGACCAGGACACCGCGCCGAACACGCCCGGCCCGGTCACCTTCGACGGTCCGCTGCACAACCAGATTCCGGAGCCGAACCGGGCGGTCGACAACACGACCATCTGGCAGGAGGACTACGACCAGCAGCATTTCGAGGATCTCTATTTCTCGGACGACCCGAACGCCAACTCGGTGAAGAACTACTACGAGAGGCAGTCCTCGGGCCGCTACTCGATCGACGGCGAAGTCACCGACTGGGTCAAGGTCAACTACAACCAGGCGCGCTACGGCCGGTCCAACGGCTACCCCTGCGCCGGCAACGTCTGCGGCAACTCCGAGGAGCTCGTCCGCGACGGCGTCACCCAGTGGTACGACGACCAGATCGCGGCCGGCAAGACGCCCGAGCAGGTCAAGGCGGACCTCGCGCGCTTCGACGTGTGGGACCGCACGGACTTCGACGGCGACGGCAACTTCGACGAGCCCGACGGCTACCTCGACCACTTCCAGATCGTCCACGCGGGTGGCGACCAGGCCGACGGTGACCCGGTCTTCGGCGAGGACGCCCTGTGGAGCCACCGCGGCTTCGCGTTCCAGGGCACCTCGACCGGCCCGGAGGGCAACCTCGGGGGCGGCACGACCATCGGCGAGACCGGCCTGTGGGTCGGCGACTACACGATGCAGCCGGAGAACGGCGGCGTCGGCGTGTTCGCCCACGAGTACGGCCACGACCTGGGTCTGCCCGACCTGTACGACTACGCGGGTGGCGGCGAGAACAACGTCAACTGGTGGTCGCTCATGGCCCAGCAGCGGGTCTCCGGCCCGGGCGAGGTGCTGGCCACGCGCGTGAACGACATGGACGCGTGGTCGAAGCTGCAGCTCGGCTGGCTGGACTACGAGGTGGTCGTGGCCGGGCAGACGAAGACGCTCGAACTCGGTCCACAGGAGTACAACACGGACAAGGCCCAGGGTCTTGTCGTCGTGCTGCCCGACAAGTCGGTGACCACGAACTTCGGTGCGCCGTTCGCCGGGGACAACCAGTGGTGGAGCGGCAAGGGCGACGACCTCGACAACAGCATGATCAGGTCGGTGGACCTCACCGGGGCCTCGACGGCGTCGCTGGACCTGAAGACCAGGTACGCGATCGAGGTCGACTTCGACTACCTGTACGTGCAGGCGTCGACCGACGGCGGCACCACGTGGAACGCGCTCGACGGCACGGTCAACGGCCAGCCGTTCGCGCGTGACTCGTCGGGCACGCCCGCGCTGACCGGCACCACCGACGGCGCGTGGCAGGACATGCACGTGGCGCTCGACCAGTTCGCCGGCTCCGAGGTGCAGCTGCGGTTCCGCTACCGGACCGACGGCGCGGTGATCGAGGACGGCTTCTTCGCCGACGAGATCACCATCTCCGCCGACGGTGCGCCGATCTTCACCGACGGCGCCGAGTCCGGTGCCAACGGCTGGACGCTCGACGGGTTCCGCACGGCCGGCACGTCGGAGACGACGCTGCACGACACGTTCTACATCGCGTCGAACCGGACGTACGAGTCGTACGACCAGTACATGAAGACCGGCCCGTACAACTACGGCTTCCCCGCGAAGCCGGACTGGGTCGAGCACTTCGCATACCAGACCGGGTTGCTCGTCTGGTACTGGGACACGTCCCAGACGAACAACAACACGGCGCTGCACCAGGGTGAAGGCCTCGTGCTGCCGATCGACGCCCACCCGGCGCCGATCTACAACCTCGAGGGCCAGCTCTGGCGGGCGCGGATCGCCGGCTACGACGCACCGTTCTCGACGCGCAAGGCGGACTCGTTCACGTTGCACGTCAACGGGAAGGCGAGCTACATCCGCGGCCAGGCGGCGGTGCCGCTGTTCGACGACACGAAGGACTTCTTCGCCGAGCAGCAGCCGAACGCGGGGGTGAAGCTCCCGGCGACGGGGACCACCATTCGCGTGCTCTCGGAGAACGGGACCACCATCAAGATTCGGGTGGGCAAGAAGTAGTTCTTGTTTCGGAAGCGGGCCCTCACGTTGTGGGGGCCCGTTTTCGTTGTGATGACCCGTTTTCGTTGTAGTGGCGGCGAGTTGTCCACAGTATCCGGTTGTCCACAGGCAAGATCCACATCGGGGGTTCTGTCGGTGGGCGCGGGTAGACTGGAACTGGGCCGCCCCCCGGGATGGGTGGGGGTATAGGTACGTACTGGGCGCCCGCCAAAAAGTCGGTTGTAGCTGGTGTTGCGTGGATCTGCGGGGGGCTGCTTGGAGCTTCGCCGCGACGGTTCGAGGTGTCTCGCGCGGCTTGAATCGAGTGCGCGAGTTCGCCCTGTGCAGGACGGCCAGGCTGGCCCGAAAACCGAGAACATGCATGCGAAGAACCGCGAACTCGGGTGCAGGAACCGCGAACTCGAGTACGGGAACCGCGAACTCGAGTGCAGGAACCGCGAACTCGAGTGCAGGAACCGCGAACTCGAGTACGGGAACCGCGAACTCGAGTACGGGAAGGGGAGGGTGGCGTTGACCACCGCGCTGGATCTGCAGACGTCGGCGGAACCCTGCCGGGTCCGAACGTGGGACTCGCCGGGTCCGAACGTGGGACTCGCGGATGGGCGGATTTGGTTAGGTTGGCGGCCATGACGCGTGAGGTGATCGTTCTTCCCGGTGGGGCCTACGGGCCGCACGCGCCGTTGCTCATGTACGCGGCCGATGCCGCCGAGGCGCGGGGAGCGTCGATCCGTCACGTCGACTACCGGCACGAGCCCGGGGCCGATCCCGGGCCGTGGGTGCTCGAGAAGCTCGGGCCCGTGAGTGGGTCGCCGTTGCTGATCGCCAAGTCGCTCGGGACGCATGCTGCCGAGGTGGCCGCGCGCCAAAACCTGCCCGGGATCTGGCTCACGCCCGTGCTCACCTCCGACTGGGTGGTCGACGCGCTGCGCCGGGCCACCGCACCCATGTTGTTGGTCGGTGGGACCGGTGACAAGCTCTGGGACGGCGCGCTCGCTCGTGAGCTGTCGCCGCACGTGTTCGAAGTGGACGGTGCCGACCACGGGATGTACGTGCCCGGGAGGTTGGCCGCCACGGTCGCCGTGCACGGTCAGGTGGCGACCGCCGTGGAGGACTTCCTCGACCAGGTCATCTGGCCCTGACCAGCTCCAGGATCAGCGTGGCGACGTCCTCGGGAGCCTCCTCCGCCATGAAGTGACCCGCCTGCGTCGTGAAGTGCCGCAGGTCGGCGACCCACGGCCGCCAGATCGCCGCCGCGTCGAAGCCCAGCTGCGCGCCCCAGTCCTGCTGCACGACCATCACCGGCATGGCCAGCTGGTTGCCCGCGTCGAGGTCGGCCTGGTCATGCGAGATGTCGATGGTCGCGGTCGCGCGGTAGTCGGCGACGATCGACGGGACGGCCTCCCGGCTGGCGCGCAGGTACTCGGCACGCACGTCCGCCGGGATCGCCTCGGGGGTCTTGGCCCAGGCGTCGAGGAAGTGGCCGAAGAACGCGTCCGGGCTGTTGCCGATCAGCTGCTCGGGCAGGTCGGCCGGCTGCGCCATCAAGTAGAGGTGGAACGCCACCGCCGCGCTCACCCCGCGCAGGACGTTCCACGAGTCCAGCGTGGGCAGCACGTCCAGGATCCCCAGGTGGCTGACGCGATCCGGGTGATCGAAGCCCGCCCGGAACGCCACGTGCGCGCCCCGGTCGTGCCCGACCAGGGCGAACCGGTCGAACCCGAGCGCGTCGGCCAGGCCGACGATGTCGGCGGCCATCGTCCGCTTCGAGTACGTGTGCTCGTCGACCGCCACCGGCTTGCCGCTGGCGCCGTATCCGCGCAGGTCAGGACACACGACCGTGTGGTGTTCGGCCAGGATGGGAGCGACGTGCCGCCACATCAGGTGGGTCTGGGGAAAGCCGTGCAGCAGCACGATCGGTGGCCCGTCCCCGCCGATCGCCACGTTCAGCTCGCCGATGGACCTGGTCTCGAATTCCGGAATGCTGGTACCCATACGAGGAGGATCAGGGAGTCGGATCAGCAGTGGATCAGCGCGTGCGGGTGCTCGGACCGGTCGTGGTCACCGACGCCGACGGTCGTCCCGTGTCGGTCGGCAGCCAGCGTCGCCGCGAGCTGCTCGGGCGGCTGGTCGCGGCCGACGGCCGGGCCGTCTCCCTCCAGCTCCTCGTCGGTGATCTCTGGGAGGACCCGCCGCCCGGGGCCACCGGGGCGGTCCGCACCTTCGTGTCCGAACTGCGCCGCGCGCTCGAACCGGAACGGTCGCCGCGCACCCCGTCGCAGGTCATCGAGACCGTCGGCACCGGCTACGCCCTGCGGATGCCACGGACCCACGTCGACGTCCACCGCTTCGAGGACGTCCTTCGGGAGCGGCCCGGTGAGCAGGCCCTCGACGAGGCGCTCTCCTGGTGGGGTGGCGAACCGTACGCCGACCTCGACGCCTCCCCCTGGGTCACGCGCGAACGGACCCGCCTGACGGAGCTGCGCGCTCGCGCGACGCTCGACCTGGGCCGTGGCGCGTCGCTCGTGCCGGATCTCGAGGCGTTCGCCGCGTCGCATCCGTGGCGCGAGCAGGCCTGGGTCCTGCTGGCCCACGCCCTGTTCCAGGCCGACCGCCAGGTCGACGCGCTCACGTCACTGCGCGAGGCCCGCACCCGGCTCCGAGAGCACTTCGGCCTGGAGTCACCCGGCCTCGACCACCTCGAACGCGACATCCTCCGACGCGCTCCCCAGCTGACCCCGAAGCTCGGCGACGACCGGCTCCGCCTCCTCACCCGCACGGAAGCGACCGGCATCTACACCCGACTGCGCACCATGAGCACGGTCGCCGGGGCCGCCGCGATCACCGGCGGCACCAACCTGGTGCTCGCCCAGGAGCAACGCGCGGCGGCCGTCGCGGAGGCGGAACGGACGGGAGACGCCGTCCTCACGGCCCGCGTCATCGCGGCCTACGACGTCCCCACGATCTGGACCAGAAGCGACGATCCCGTGCAGGCCGACGCCCTGGTCGCCACCACCCGACGCACTCTCGCCCGACTCGGCGCGGAGGCCTCGCCCGCGCTGCGAGCCCGCCTGCTCGCCACCATCGGACTCGAGCATCGCGGGTCACGCGACAGTTGGGCCGCCGAGGCGGCGACCGAGGCCGAACTCCTCGCGCGCGACCTCCACGACCCCAACCTGCTGGTCCTCGCCCTCAACGCCCGCTTCGTCCAGTCGTTCCAGCGTCCCGGGCGCACGGCCGAACGCGACGCCATCGCCACCGAGTTGATCGACCTCTCCGCGCGCCACGACCTCGCCGCGTTCGAGATCCTCGGCCACCTGATCAAGCTCCAGGTCCATGCCGCACGCGGCGAGGACGCGCAGAGTCATGTCGACGCGGCCGAGCGGCTCGCCACCGTGCACGAATCTCCGGTGGTGCACGTGCTCACCGCCGCGTTCCGGGCGATGCGGCTGGCCGATCCCGCCGAGGCGGCACACGCCTATCGCGTTCTTGCCAACGATCTCGCGGGCGCCGGCATGCCGGGGGTGGAGGCCGGCATGTTTCCGTTGGCGCTGCTGGCGCTTCGCCTGCGCCATGGCCGTCCCGCGCCGACGGATCCGCAGCTCGACTGGGGGCCGTACCGTCGGTGGGTTCAGCCGTTGCTCGATCTCGCTGAGGGGAAGACCGCAGCGGCGCGCGCACCCGCGCCTCCGGCCGACCACCTGTACGACGCGCTCTGGGCGATCAACGCACACACGGCGGTCCTGCTGCGGGACGACGCGCTCGCCGCGCAGGCCCGCGATGCCCTCGAACCGTTGCGGGGAGAGATCGCGGGTGGCGCCACCGCCATGATCACTTTTGGGCGGGTGGACGACATCCTCGCGATGCTCGAGCGTTAGACAGCCCGGAGGAAGTCCTGCCAGGCCGGGACGGCGAAGGCGAGGGTGGGGCCTTCGGTGTTCTTGGAGTCCCGGACCGCAGTGGCGGGAGCTTCGAACCACGCCACCTCAACACAGTTCGCGTCGTCGCTGCTGAAGCTGCTCTTGCGCCACTCGAGGCCGACGGTCATCGGTCAGTGCTCCTCAGGTCAGGCCATCTCGCCAGCGATCTCGGCAATGAGCCGCACCGAGTCCTCCTGCGACAGGGCCGTGGAACGAAGCTCTCGCAGCGCAAGCTTAACGCGACCGATCGCGGGAGCCTCTTCCAGGAAGCTGCTCGCTCCCCGGATCTCCGCGTACGCGAGTGTCGGCTGATCAAGGAACTCCATGAGCATCGCCGGCCCCGTCAGTCCGGCTATGGCGCCGGATGAGAACGGCACCACCAGCAGTTCGATCCTCGGCCGCTTGCTCATGTTCAGCAGATACTCAAGTTGGCCCTTCATCATCCCAGGTGCTCCGATAGATCGCCGCAACACCATCTCATCGATGATGACGTGCAGCATCGGCCCATCCAAGCGGCTTAGTACCACCTGCCGGCCCATCCTGGTTCTGACCAGATGATCCAGCGCTCCCTCCGCATAGTCACGGGTCATACCGCCGATCACGGTGCGTGCATATTCCGGTGTTTGAAGGAGTCCGGGTATCAGAAGCGGCTCAAAGTTGTGGATAACAGCCGCATCGTTCTCGATGCGTATCATGTCCTTCCAGAGCTTTGGCAAGCCGCCAACCTGAGTCCAGTTGGGCTTCTCGCCGTCGCGAACGAGGTCGAGCAACTCCTTGCGTTGCTTTGATTTAGCTTTCAAGAATCCCAGGATCGCGGCGACCTCGTCGACGTAGAGTCCACGCACTCCGGTTTCCATGCGACTGATCTTGCTGACCGAACAGTCGAGGGCGTCCGCCACGTCCTGGCAGGTCAGCCCCCGCTCCATTCGCAGCGCACGCAACTCGGCCGAGACCCGTCGCTGACGTACTGATGCCCCTTTGTCGTTGACCATGAGGACACGATGCCTTGTTGCCACACTGGCAAGTAAGAACATTCACCCGAACGGAACTTGCTTGCCGATGCGGAACAATTCCAGGGTGTGCGCCATGGAACAGAACTGGACAATTCATGGCGCGTACGCCACCTGGAAACTTACCGTCACGGCCGACGCACCCGAAGACGAGACCGAGGCGAACGTACCGAAGTGGCCGGTCAGCCACTTCACCACCGTGGCCGATCACTTCGGGGACGCCGTGAACTACTACGAGTGCATACGCGACAAGGACGAGGTCTTCGGCATTCAGCGGAACAGTTGATCCGGTGGGGTCGCGGGCTTGCTGGCCGCGTAGATCCATGTGTCGAAGACCGTGGCCAGCGACCGGCCCGCGACCTGCTCCGCGTGGGCCTGGAAGTCCTCCGTGCTGGCGTTGCCGTCCTTTTTGGACTCCACCCAGGTGCGCATGATCGACAGAAAGGTGTCGTCGCCCACCGTGGACCGCAGGTTCTGCAGGGCCATGGCGCCTCGGTAGTAGATGGCGCTGCCCGCCGGGCTCGGGGTGCCGATCGCCGGTGGGTCGGACACCGGGACCGTCCAGATGCCGTGGTCGGCCGGGTACCTGTCGTAGGTCGCCCTCGCCTTGGCCGCGGCCGTCTCGCCGCCCGTGTCCTCCGAGTACAGGTACTCCGCGTACGTCGCGAAGCCCTCGTTCAGCCACAGGTCACGCCACTGCTTGACCGACACCGCGTCGCCGAACCACTGGTGGGCCAGCTCGTGGAGAACGGTGGTCACGTTCGGGCCAGACGCGAAGACGCCGTCGCCCAGGAACGGGCGGGTCTGTGCCTCCAGGCCGCCCTGGCGTGCGGTGCCCACGCCACCCATCGCCTCGAACGGGTAGTCGCCGAACTTCGAGGCCAGGTAGTCGATCAGCTCGGGCGTGCGGCCGAAGCCGGTGCGGGCGTTGGCGCCGTTGACCATGTTCTTCTCGTACGCGTAGACGTGGCTGGGCGAACGGACTTCCAGGTCGAAGTCGCCGATCGCGGCCGTCACCAGGTACGTGGTCTGCTGGCTGGTGCCGCGCCAGTTCCAGCGCTTCCAGCCGTTCGGTTGTGGTGTCGTGCCCAGGAAGAGGCCGGTGCTCACGAACTCCAGGTCGCCCGGGACGGCCATGGAGACGTCGAACGTCGCCTTGTCCGTCGGGTGGTCGTTGCTCGGGAACCACCACGGGGCGATGGTCGGCTCGCTCGCGATCAGCACGCCCTTGCCGTCCGGCTGCCAGGAATCGTTCCCGTATCGGGTGTACTTGTCGGGATTGTCCTTGTATCGCACCACGATCAGCATGGGGCTGCCGTCGTGGACCTTCCGCGCCGGGCGGACGACCAGTTCGCCGTTGTCCTCGTTCACGAACTCGGCCGGGCGGTTGTTCACCAGGACGGCCGACGGGTGCAGCAGGAAGTCCAGGTTGAACTGGGTCAGGTCCTGGGTGGCGCGCGCGAGAATCGTTGTGGTGCCGGACAGTTCGTCGATCGGCGGGTCGTAACGCAGGCGCAGGTCGTAGTGGTCGACCTGGTAGCCGCCGTTGCCGTCGAGCGGGAAGTACGGATCGCCGACGCCGGGCGCGCCGATCGTGTCCCGCTCCGCGGCGGCCGGAGTGGCCGTCAACGCAAGTCCAACTGAGACGACTATCGCCACGATCCGCTTCACCGGGCCAGGTTAACGCCGCCTGTCAAGCTTACGGAACGCAGTTTCACGTGCGCAGAGCGGCGCCCTGGACGGCCGCCCGCATGCGCGCGTGCAGGTCACGTAGCTGGCCGCGGTCCGCGCGGACCTCCACCACCCGCAGGCCGTTCGCCGGCTGGAGCGCCGCGCGGAACTCCGTGCGGTCGTTGACCAGCGTGTGCGGGACGTGGAAGCCGGCGCACAACGACGCGAGGTCCGCGCCCGTGGGCGTGCCGAACACGCGCTCGAAGCTCGACTTGTACTGCGCCGCGCCCTGTTCGAGCAGGGTGAAGATGCCGCCGCCGTCGTCGTTGAGCACGACCACCGTGAGGTTCGGCCGACGCTCGGGCGGGCCGATGAGCAGGGCGTTCAGGTCGTGCAACAGGGTCAGGTCGCCGACCAGCGCGTACACCGGACGGTCGGACGCCAGCGCGATACCCGCCGCCGTGGAGACGTTGCCGTCGATGCCGGCCACCCCGCGATTGGCGAACACGTCGACGTCCGAGCGGGGTTCGGCCACCAGGTCCACGTCGCGGATCGGGTTGGAGGAGCCCAGGAACAGCGTCGCGCCGGACGGTACGGCGTCGACCAGTTCGGCCGCCACCTGAAGTCCGGTCGGCCAGTCCTGCTCGGCCAGCAGCTTGTCGACCGTGGTGGTCGCCTGGGAATCGGCCTGTTGCCAAGCGGAAAGCCACTCTGGGTCCACACCCTCCACATGGGACATGTCGTCGAGGTCGAGCCAGCCGCGCACATGCGTGGCGACGTACTGCGGATCGGTCCACTGTGGATGGTCGCCGATGCCGTAGACCGGGGCCCGGCCCATGAGACCGCGCACGCCGCGGGAGAGCGTCGGGCGGCCGACCACCACCACCGCGTCCGGGCGCAGTGCCTCGGGCAACCCGCCGGCCGCCAGCAGCAACGCGCCGCAACGCAACACGGCCGCGCCACCAGCCAGCGCCGCGACCTGCCCGGACGGCTCGGCCACGGCCGGCCAACCGGCGCTCGCCGCGACCGCGGCGGCCGCGCTGGCCCGGTCGGGACGGCCGCTGCCGACCACCATGAGCGTGCGGGCGGGCAGCGGGAAGTCCACACGACTGCCGGTCATGAGGATGGGCGCGGCGGACGTGGTCCAGCGCAGACCGTTGGGCCGGCCGTCGAGGGCCTCGGGCCAGCGGGGTTCGAACGTCGGCACCAGCGGTTCGCGGAAGGGGATGTTCACCTGCACCGGGCGGCCGTGCTCGGCCTGCGCGATCGCGCGGCACACCAGGCCGCGCCACACCTGGTTCTGGCCCTCGCGCCGCTCGGCCACCGGGAACTCCACGGACACGGCCGCCGAACCGAACAGTCCACGCTGGTCGATCGTCTGGTTGGCGCCGCTGCCGTGCAGCTCGGGCGGCCGGTCGGCCGTGATCACCACCACGCCGACGCCCGAGTGGTAGGCCTCCAGCACCGCCGGGTGGAGGTTGGCGGCGGCCGTTCCCGAGGTGCAGGCGACCGCCGCGGGCCGGCCCGTGCGGGACAGGCCGAGCGCGAGGAAACCGGCCGAACGCTCGTCGATCCGCACGTGCATGGTGAGCCGGCCCTCGTCGGCCGCCTGGTGCAGCGCGATGGCCAGCGCGGCGTTGCGCGAGCCGGGGCAGAGCACGACGTGGTGGACGCCGCCTCGCACCAGCTCGTCGACGATCACGGTGGCCTGTGCGGTCGACGGGTTCACCGGTTCAGCTTTACACGGGTGGTCATATGCTCGCGACGTGGCCGTATCCGAGATCTTCGACCCTTCCGCGTGGACTCCCGTCGACGGGTTCGACTTCACCGACATCACCTACCACCGCGCCGTCGACACGGGTGCCGTGCGGATCGCGTTCGACCGGCCGGAGGTGCGCAACGCGTTCCGCCCGCACACGGTCGACGAGCTGTACCGGGCGCTGGACCACGCGCGGATGACCCCTGACGTCGGGTGTGTGCTGCTCACGGGCAACGGACCGTCTACTCGCGACGGCGGGTGGGCGTTCTGTTCCGGTGGCGACCAACGCATCCGGGGGCGGACGGGCTACCAGTACGCGTCGGGCGAGGACGCGGCGTCGGTCGACCCCGCGCGGGCCGGGCGGCTGCACATCCTCGAGTGTCAGCGGCTGATCCGGTTCATGCCGAAGGTGGTGATCGCCGTGGTGCCGGGGTGGGCCGCCGGTGGTGGGCACAGCCTGCACGTGACGTGTGACCTCACCATCGCGAGCGAGGAGCACGCGCGGTTCAAGCAGACCGACGCGGACGTGGGCAGCTTCGACGGCGGGTTCGGCTCGGCGTACCTGGCGCGGCAGGTGGGGCAGAAGTTCGCGCGGGAGATCTTCTTCCTGGGGAAGACCTACACGGCGGCCGACATGCATCGGATGGGTGCGGTGAACGAGGTGGTGCCGCACGCGTCGCTCGAGGCGACCGCGTTGGAGTGGGCGCGGGAGATCAACGGGAAGTCGCCGACCGCGCAGCGCATGCTGAAGTACGCGTTCAACCTGATCGACGACGGGCTGGTGGGACAGCAGCTGTTCGCCGGCGAGTCGACGCGGCTGGCGTACATGACCGACGAGGCCGTGGAGGGACGCGACGCGTTCCTGGAGAAGCGTCCGCCGGACTGGTCGCCGTACCCGTACTACTACTGACGGGCCAGCCACGACTCGTGCGCCGCGGTGACCTTCTGCCACAGGGCATCGCGGCGTTCGTCGTCCACATCGGACAGCGTGAGACCGAAGACGTCGGCCATGGCCGCGTACCAGTCGGCGCTGGTGGTCAGCTCGGTCGGATGGTCGCCCGTGGCGTCGGTGCGGCGCAGGACCCGGCCCCGTAAGTAGTCGACGCCGTCGGCGTCCCTGCGGAAGACCGTCAGGGTTCGGACGAAGCCCGAGTTCGGCGACGTCTGCAGGTGTTCGTGCTTGGGCTCCAGGTCGGCGACCGTGGCGCTCTCGGGGGTGAAGTCCATGCCCACCAACGACATCCGCGGGTCGCCACCGAAGCGCCAGCCGCCGGGAGCGACCGCCGACGGGGACAGGTGGTAGGTGAACGGGCCCTGCTCGTAGGCACCCGTGCGTAACGGCATCGGGTCGTGGGGGCCGTCACCCAGGCCCGCGTCGATGAACCAGCGGCCGTCGGGGTTGTCGGCCGATGGGAGGTTGGCCACGGTCAACGCGAGGTGGTTGCCGTTGGCGCCGGACGGGTCGGAGTTGCTGCCCTGGACACCGCCCACGTGCCAGCGCACGTCGAAGCCCAGCCAGCCGAGCACCGTGGAGAACGCGCCGTTCAGGTGGTAGCAGTAGCCGCCGCGACCGCCAGGGCCCGTGACGTAGCGCAGCGAGTCGAGCGGCTCGATCGTGCGGCGCTCGCCCAGCCAGATCCACACCGACTCGTACGGGACGCGCTCGGCCTGGGCTCTGTGGAGTTCCACCAGGGCATCGGCCGTGGGTGGTGGCGGCTCGGTGAACCCCAGCCTGCGCAGGTAGGCGTCGCGCAGTGGCACGTCCAGCGGTGTCATGCCGAGGAGCCTAAACACCATGACCGACAATCGTGGGCGTGCGGGAGATCCAGCTGGACGGAACCACGGGGGTGGCCGAACTGGTCGACGCCCTGCGTGCGGCGCTCGACGGTGGGCCGGCCGTGATGCCGGTGTCCGCTGTGGACCCTCGACTTGGTTCTTTGAGGCGGCAGCTCGCGCCCGACGAGCCGGTCGAGCCGGGGACGGCCGTGGTGGTGGCGACCTCCGGGTCGACCGGCTCGGCCAAGGGAGTGGTGCTGTCGGCTTCCGCGTTGCGGGCCTCGGCCTCCGCCACGCATTCGCGGCTGGGCGGGCCGGGGCGGTGGTTGCTCGCGCTGCCGGCGCAGCACGTCGCGGGGATCCAGGTGATCGTGCGGTCGCTGCTGTCCGGGACGGAGCCGGCGGTGTTCTCGCAAACGTTTGCCGACGTGCCGGACGACGTTCGGTACGTCTCGCTCGTGCCGACGCAGCTGGCTCGCCTGCCTGACCTGGGAGTGCTGCGGCGGTTCGACGCCGTGCTGGTCGGCGGTGCGGCCGCCGCGAAACCGCTGGTCGCTCGCGCCCTTTCCGCTGGGGTGCGGGTGGTCACGACGTACGGGATGTCGGAGACGGCCGGCGGGTGCGTGTACGACGGGGTGCCGCTTTCCGGCGTTCGGGTGCGGATCGTCGACGGGGTGATCGAGTTGGCCGGGCCGATGCTGGCCACCGGGTATCGGCGCTCGCCTACCGAGACCGCGGCGGCGTTCGTCGACGGGTGGTTCCGGACCTCTGACCTGGGTGTTCTGCACGCGGATGGTTCGCTCGAGGTGCTCGGACGCGCCGACGCGATGATCAACACGGGTGGGGTGAAGGTGTCGCCTGCCGCGGTGGAGGCCGTGCTCGCCGCGCAGCCGGGGGTGGCCGAGGCGTGTGTGGTCGACCTGCCGGACGCGCAGTGGGGTCAGCTGGTGGCGGCCATGGTCGTGCCGGTCGATCCTTCACGGCCGCCGGTGGTGTCCGAGTTGGCCGGCGCCGTTCGTGCCGCGCTCGGCGCCCCGGCCGTGCCGAAGGTTGTCCGTTTCGCCGGTGACCTGCCGTCGCGTGGGCCGGGAAAAGTTGACCGATCGGGCGTGCGGACGCTCCTCGCCTCACCCACGGAGTGACTTCGAGTTGCGGCTTCGTTACCGAGCGTTTGTACTCGGCTCATGATCTCCCACAGACGTCCCCTGTTGGTCGCGCTTCTCGTCCCGCTCACCATGGGCATGGCGCCGGTCGAGGGTCCCGCCCCGCTGGACCTGTCCTCGCCGGTGGAGCACACGAACGTGGCCACCGGCGACACCCTGCGGCTGGGGGCCGGGCCCAATCGGGCGGCGGAGGTGCCGACCGGGCTCGCGACGTATCGGCTCGACGCGGCCGGCGGGAACACGTTCACCGCTGCCGTGGACAGCACGGTCCCCTTTGGCGCGGAATTGGCGTTGGACGTCCGTGGCCGCATGTCCGACGGGCAGTGGACCGAGTGGACGGAGATCCGGCCCTCCGCTCCGGCCGTGCTGCCCGTTTCGGTGGACGACGCCCAGGTCCGGGCCACGCTGAGCGGTGCGGCCGAGCTGCGGTCGGTGACCGTGACGCCGTCGGTGACCTCGTCGGCGCCGACCTCGGTGGTGCGCGCGGCGGGCACGGGCGTCACGTACGAGCTGTTCGCCACGCGGGAGGGCCTGGTGGGCGGCACCACGGCCAACGGGCACAAGATCGTGGAGCGGGACCACTTCGTGGCGCTGCCGTCGCGGCGCGGGCTGTCGGCCAAGGGGAAGGGCGACTACAGCGTGCGGGTGTGCGCGAAGAACGGGCGCTGCGAGTGGGCGCCCACGTGGGACGTCGGGCCGTGGAACACCCGTGACGATCACTGGAACCCCGCTGGTCAGCGGCAGGAGTGGGCGGACCTGCCGCAGGGCCGGCCGCAGTCGCAGGCCGCGTACCAGGACGGCTACAACGGCGGCAAGGACCAGTTCGGGCGGAAAGTTGCCAATCCCGCTGGCATCGACCTGGCCGACGGCACATTCTGGGACGGGCTGAAGCTCACGAACAACGCGTGGGTGAGCGTGACGTACCAGTGGACGGGATCGGCGCCGTTCGGCTACGTGGACACGTTCGGCACGCCGTTGAACGTCCGCTCCGGCACCGACACGAGCCACCCGGTGGTCGGCATGGCTGCCGAGTTCGCGCAGGTCAGGATCGAGTGCCAGACCACGGGTGCCTCGGCGAACGGCACACAGGGCACGTCGAATGTCTGGTACCGCCTGGCGCCCGGCATGTTCGCGGCGGCCGCCTACGTGGGCGGCGCGACCGGGGTGCCCGCCTGCTGAGTGGTCTTCCGGAACGCCAGGTAGATCAGCAGGCCGCCGGCGAACCACAGGAAGTCGTTGCCGATCACGTGTTGCCACCAGTCCCAGTCCATCTCGCGGTTGGCCTTGTGGGGCAACAGCCAGTGGGGCGGCGCGACGAACACCACGAACGCGGCGCCCGCCGCGATCCGGGACCGCACGGTCGTCAGCCGCGGCCACAGCCACACACCGGCCACCACCGCCCACACCCAGTGGTGCGACCACGAAACCGGTGACGCCAGCAGGCCGGCGGCGGCCACCGCGACCACGGCGCCCAGGTCGTCACCAGCCAGGCGGAGCCGGCGCACCGCACGCCAGGCGATCAGCGCGACCACCACGGCCGCCGCGAACCACACGAGCCTCGGCAGGTCGAGGCGTTGGACGAGGCCGTTGATCGACTGGTTGCCCGTGTAGGTGAGGCCGCCGACGCGGGTGTTGTCGCCGATCACCGTCTGCAGGTAGGCGGGCAGGAGGTCGGGGGCGAGGACCCACGCGAGGAGCGTCGCGCCGGCGAAGCCCGCCACGACCATGAGCGCCTGACGCCACTGGCGGTGCGCGAGGAAGTAGAGGATGAACACGGCGGGCGTCAGCTTGAGTGCGGCCGCGATGCCGATCAGCACGCCACGCGGCCACCAGGTGCGGGGCAGCAGGCAGTCGGCCACCACCAGCAGCATGAGCAGCAGGTTGATCTGACCGAAGCTGATGGTCTGGCGGACCGGCTCGAGCGTGACGGCGAACAGGACGACCGTGAGCACGGCCGTGACCCGCCAGCCCAGGAGGATCCCGCCGATGGTCGCGAGGGCGGCCAGCGAGATCGCGGTGATCACGACGACGGCCGCCGTCTCCGGCAGGACCGCGAAGCCGGTGAACAGGAGTGCGGAGACCGGCGGGTAGGTGAACTGGAGGCCGCCCGACCGGAGGCCGAAGGCGTCGGTGTAGAGGGGGAAGCCGTCGAGCCAGGCCTGGCCACCCGCGCGGTAGACGCGCAGGTCGATGAAGTTGTGGAAGTCGATCAGCAGGTACAGCAGCGCCGCGATGCCGACCAGCAGTGCCGCTGGTTTGAGCCATCCCCCGAACATCGGGACAGCGTACGACTCCAGCAAGATGGGGGTATGGCCGCAACGACCGCACAGTGGGTCCAGGGCGCGCGGGTTCGCACGCTGCCGAACTCCGTCGCTCCGGTGATCGTCGGGGCGGGGGCCGCGGCGGCTGTCGACGAGTTCAACTGGTGGGCGTCGCTGCTGGCGCTGATCGTGTCGCTGGCGCTGCAGGTGGGCGTGAACTACGCGAACGACTACTCGGACGGGATCCGCGGGACGGACTCCGAGCGCGTGGGGCCTTTGCGGCTGGTCGGCTCCGGGGTCGCCGACGCCTTCTTCGGTGCGCTTGGCGGCTTTCCTGTGTTTCGGGGTGGCGGCTCTGGCGGGGCTGGTCCTGGTTGTCCTGAGTGGCTTCTGGTGGCTGATCGCGGTGGGCGTCGCGAGTGTGGCGGCCGCTTGGTTCTACACGGGCGGGCCGCGGCCGTACGGGTACGCCGGGTGGGGCGAGGTCGCGGTGTTCGCGTTCTTCGGGCCAGTGGCGGTTTTGGGGACTCTCTACGTGCAGACGGGTTCCGTGACGTGGCTGGGTTTTGCGGGCGCGGTGGCTCTGGGGTCGATCTCGGCGAGCGTGCTGGTGGTCAACAACCTGCGTGACCTGCCTACGGATGCTTCCGCTGGGAAGCGGACGCTGGCGGTTGCATTGGGTGCGCGTCGGACGCGGTTCCTTTACGTGGGGTTGGCGGCCGTGCCGTTCGTGGTGTCGCTGGTGACTTCTCTTGTGTCGGTGTGGCTGTTGGTGGGGTTGCTGGCTCTCGTGCTGGTGGCGCCGTCGATGCGAGTGGTCCTGCGCGGTGGGGTGGGTCTCGCGCTCATCCCCGCACTGCGCGACACGTCTTTCGCCATGCTCGCGTGGGCCGTACTGACCACGGCGGCGCTGGCCTTCGGCTGACCATCAGGCAAGTTCGAGGACTGCGCTCGCTACCTCGGATGGGAACAGCGTGGACCAGATGATCTCGCCTGGCGCCGGCTTCATCTCCGCGATCGGCGAGGGCTCCGGTTGCCAGTCGGTTGATGCGACGCCGGGAACACAGTCGAGGAGGAGGGCGAAGATTTCCGGGACGGGAATCCCTTCCGCGATGATGGCGAGATACGCCTCGTTTCCGTCGTCGGCGCGGACGAGTGCCTTGATGCGGTGGTCCCGGAATTCTGCCACCGCGAGCTTTCCGCTGGTGAGAGACTTGGCGATGAGGCGGATCACCAACCACTTCATCTCACGCCGCCACGCGACAGCTTGCTCCGCGGTGAGGCGCTTCCAGTCCCAACTCTGAGGCAGCAGACGATCGGTCGAGACGGTTCTGCCAACAGTGCACTCGCGCCCGATCGAGTCGTAGAAGTCGTGTTGTGGACTGTCGGCCTGGCGGTGTCCGGCCGCTCCTATCCACCACGCCCCAACACTTTCCAGAGATCCGGTCGGTAGGTCGTCACCATGCAGTTCGGTGACGACAGCTCGCCGATTGCCGGTCTTGACCTTGAACCAGACCCGGTCGCTCAGCGCCAAGACCCGTTGGGCGCCACCCGCGTGGCGCAGATCGGGGACGGCTTGAGCCACGCAGACCACTGGGTGGTCGATCTCTTCGAGGGGCCGACCCAGATCTGGCGGCGCCAGACCCAGGTCACCGAGGCACCGCTTTGTCGGGCGCACGCCACTAGAGTCTTCAGACATGTTCGAAATACTAGAGAACTCAGTAATCGTCGGATCACCCAGAGCTACTTCGGCAGGCCGCCGAGATCTTCGAGTTCGTCGGCGCCGAGTCCGGTCATCAGGCTGATGGCCGCTGCATCGGAGCCGTTGAGCTGACCGAGTGCAGCCTTGATCCCGGCGTTGATCTCATCGCGATGAGCGTCGACGTACTCGCGCACGGCGGCGTCGACGATGTCCTTCTTGGAGCGCGACAGGAAATGCGCGGCCTGGGACACGAGTTCGTCGGTCGCGATGTCCACCTTGATGGGGGCGGTGGCAGCAGCCATGACGAACTCTCCTCTGTCACTGGTCGATCGGTGACAAGTACCAGAGTACCAGGCGACACCGGGGAGGCGTCGTGCCGCACCTCCCCGGGTGACGTCAGCTCGCTGCGGCGAGGGCGATCTTCATGACGATCAGGGGTTGGCCGTCCTGGGACTTGGTTGTCGGGTTCACCGAGTAGGCGACCTTTCGTTCGAGGTCGCGCGTTGCGAAGATGCCGCTCGCGTAGCCGTAGCGGCTGCCGGTCTTGCCCCAGACCTTCAGGCCGTTCACCTCGATGAGCTGCAGGCCCTGGCTGTACGTCGCCTTGCCCGTGCCGTCGAACATGGGGACGTCCGGGATCGCCCACAGGCGCGGCATCATCGTCGGGTTCAGCAGGAGGCCGTCGAACAGGCCCGTGATGAAGCCGTCCAGGTCGGCTGCCGTGGAGATGATCGCGCCGGCGGCGCCCGGGATGGACTGGTTCATCGTCGTGACGTCGACGAGGTCGATCTCGCCCTCCTCGTCCTCCACCCGCAGGTAGCCGCGGGCGGCGGGGTTCGGCAGGAACGGGTCGTCGCCCGGGTAGTAGGTGTGGCGCAGGTTCAGCGGGGTGGTGATGCGGTCGCACAGGTTGCGGGCGTACGAGCGGCCGGTCACCTTCTCGATGAGCATGCCGGCCGTGACGTACGACGTGTTCGTGTACTTCTGCGCGGTGCCCGGCTGGAAGTCGATCGGGTGCTGGAACGCGGTGTTCACCACCTGGCGAGGGCTCCAGCGCGTGAAGCGGTTGGCGAGGATCCACTCCGGGTCGTACAGGCCGGGGATGTCCACCGACGGCAGGCCGGACGTGTGGTCGAGCAGCGTGTACACCGGGACCGGCGGGTACGACGCCGGCAGCAGGCCCGGCAGGTAACGCTGCACGGGCGCGTTCAGGTCGATCCGGCGCTCCTGCGCCAGTTGCAGCACCATCACCGCCGTGTAGACCTTCGTGGTGCTGCCGATCCGGAAGTTCCCGTTCGCGCGGACCGGGGTGTGGGCGTGGATGTCGGCATAGCCCGACGTACCGGACCACGCGCCCTCCGAGCCCGTGATCCGGACGAGGGCGGCGGTGGTGTCCGCATCGGGCAGGCCCGCGATCGCGGCGGTCAACGCGGCGTCGTTGGGATCCGGCAGGTCGATCGTCGCCGAAGCGGGTAACGCGGTGAAGACGGTGGCGGCAGCGGCGACTGCTGCGACAAAGGCGGTTCTCATGTCACAAAGAATGTCCACTCGCGACACCCGGGACATCAGGGAAATGCCCCGTCCCCGAAGATCAGGGTTCTCCGGGTTGCCACCGACCCGTGTCGAGGAACGCCTGGGCAGTGGCCAGATGCGGGGTCAGGTCGAGGTTCTTCGCGGCCAGCCAGTCGTCGTCGTAGTACGTGTTGCCGTAACGCTCGCCGCCGTCGCACAGCAGCGTGACCACGCTGCCCCCTCGGCCGGCCGCGCGTAGTTCGGCCACGATCTGGAACGCGCCCCACAGGTTGGTGCCCGTGGAACCGCCGACGCGTCGGCCGAGGACCGGCTCGATCGCGCGAATGGTGGCCAGCGAGGCGGCGTCCGGCACCTTGATCATCCGGTCGATCACCTCGCCGATGAACGACGGCTCCACCCTCGGTCGGCCGATGCCCTCGATGCGTGAGCCGGTGCAGTCGGTGAGCGTCCGGCTCGGCGTCGCGCCAGGCGTTGAAGAACACCGAATGCTCGGGGTCGACCACGGCCAGCCGGGTGCGCAGCCGCTGGTAGCGGATGTAGCGGCCGATGGTCGCGCTCGTGCCGCCCGTGCCGGCGCCGACCACCACCCACTCCGGCACGGGGTTCGGCTCGAGCTTCATCTGTTCGAAGATCGACTCGGCGATGTTGTTGTTGCCGCGCCAGTCGGTGGCCCGCTCGGCGTGGGTGAACTGGTCCATGAAATGCCCGCCCAGCTCGGCCGCCAGCCGGTGGGACTCGCGGTACAGCTCGCTCGGCTGGTCGACGAAGTGGCAGCGGCCGCCCTGGCGCTCGATCAGCTCGACCTTCTCGGCGCTGGTGGTGCGGGGCATCACGGCGATGAAGGACAGCCCGAGCAGCCGGGCGAAGTACGCCTCCGACACGGCCGTGGAGCCCGACGACGCCTCGATCACCGGGGTGTTCTCGACGATCCAGCCGTTGCACAGGGCGTAGAGGAACAGCGAGCGCGCGAGGCGGTGCTTGAGCGAGCCGGTGGGGTGGGTGGACTCGTCCTTCAGGTAGAGCTGGATGTTCCACTCGATCGGCAGCGGGAACGGCAACAGGTGGGTGTCGGCGCTGCGGTTGGCGTCGGCGTCGATGATGCGGACGGCCTCGCAGACCCACTCCCGCGTCTTGTCACTGCACCGGTCGATGGCCGTCACTTGTCGTCTTCTTCGAAGTCGCCGCGCAGTTCGGCACGCAGCCGCTCCCGCGCCGCGTCGCGGTCGGCGCCGCGATCGGCCAGGCCCGCGGTGACGCGCTGGTTCAACCCGCGGAACAGGATGATGCCGAGCGGGAACCCGACGACGATCGCGATCGCCACGGCAACCAGCAACGGCACGTCGAACAGGGTCAGGACCACGACGACCGCTGCGACCAGAGCGAGCCGCGCCAGCGTGTACAGCGCCAGATCGCGCGCGAGACTGCTTTCCACCACGGCCGAGACGTTACTCGGTGACCGTGTTCGGGCGGCCCTCGAACCTCGTGGAGAGGACGAGGGTGGTTCGGGTGCGGGCGACGCCGTCGATGCGACGGAGCCGGCCGAGGGTGCGTTCGAGGTCGTCGACCGTGGCCACCCGCACCTTGACCACGAAAGACTCGTCGCCGGCCACGCGGTAACAGGACTCCACCTCGGCGAGCAGCGCGAGGGCCGCCGCCACGTCGTCGTCATCGGCGATGTCCGTGGGATGGATGCCGATCAGCGCGGTGACCCCCAGGCCGACGGCGCTCGGGTCGACGACCGCGTGGTAGCCGGTGATCACCCCCGTGGCCTCCAGCTTGCCGACGCGCTCGTGCACGGCGGAGGCCGACAGGCCCACCAGCCGGCCGAGTTCGGCGTAGGTTGCCCTGCCGTTTTCGCGCAGAGCGGCGATGATCCCGCGGTCGACAGCGTCCACGGGCGAGACCCTATCGGGTTGATCTTGGTGTCCGAACCGCTCTTTTTGTCCCTTACTACCTCTTTACCATCAGACAACCGTTCGAGTACCCGGTGGGCGAGATGACACGATTGGGAGGAACTGTTCAACCCTCAACCTCGAGGAGGACGACGTGACCACAGCACACGTCGGCGAGCGGCTGCTCACCCCTGGCGAAGTGGCTACTCTTTTCCGCGTCGACCCCAAGACCGTCACGCGCTGGGCCACCGCCGGGCGCATCGGTTCCATCCGCACTCCCGGTGGGCACCGCCGGTTCCGCGAGTCCGAGGTGAAGTCGCTGCTCGCCGAACTGACCACCGAGCCGAACAAGGCAGACTGAGGGTTCCCTCAGCTACGGGTCACCCCTCGGCGCCCCAAATCCGTACAAACGGGCTAACCTCGACATGAGACTTCACGGGAGGTGGCCACGATGCTGTACTTGCTCGCCGCGGTCGGCGCTGTAGCGGTCGCCGTGCTGTTGTGGCGGGCGTTCGTGGCGAACCCGACCGCCCAGGACGAGCGCCCCGACCGGCCCATACGCCCTGCGCGCCCCAGCCGGCCCGCCCGCCCGGCGCGCCTGGCCCCGGACGACGATCCGGAGTTCCTGCGCAGCCTGGAGCAGAAGAAGCCCCAGGACCCGGAAGGCAAGCAGCCTCCGGCCTGAGTAAAGAACCGCTGGAACTTCGCTAGAGGACGCCTCGCGCAATCCAGCGCGCATGCCGTCATGTCCGGACCGCATGTCCTCATGTCTCGACCGCATGTCGCCACGTCCGGAACGCATGTCCTCACTTCCGGCACGGAAGTTCACGGTTCCGGGACGCCAGTGGAGAAGCTCGCCGATGGCGATACGGCGGCCGGAAGCGCGATCTCGCGTGCGGGAACCACGATCTCGCGTGCCGCAAGCGCGATCTCGTGTGCCGGAACCGTGCACATGCGTGCCCCAGGCGAGGACATGCGTGCGGGAACCATGCACATGCGTGCCCCTGGTGAGGACATGCGCGGGGGCGGTCAGCGCATGTAGTAGAACTCGCTCGGGAAGCCGTCTGCCACTGTGGCCGCCAGTTCCAGTAGGGCCAGGCGGGTGGGGGACGCCAGGCGGTCCAGTTCGATTTCCGCGCCCTCTTCCAGGTGCGGGTCGAACGGGATGCGGCACACCGCTCGGCAGCGGGAGCCGAAGTGTTGGGCCAGCTTGTCCAGGTCCACCGAGCCCGCGCGCGGGCGGACCGAGTTGATGACCGCCACCGAGCGGGCCACCAGGTCGCGGTAGCCGTGTACGTCCAGCCAGTCCAGCGTGGCCGACGCGCTGCGGGCGCCGTCCACCGAGCCCGACGAGACGATCACCAGGGAGTCCGCGATGTCCAGGACGCCCTTCATGGCCGAGTGCATGAGACCGGTGCCGCAGTCGGTGAGCACGATGTTGTAGAAGTGCTCGAGCAGGGCGACCGTGCGGCGGTAGTCGTCCTCGCTGAACGCCTCCGACACCGCCGGGTCCTGCTCGCTCGCCAGGACCTCGAGGCGGCTGGGCCCCTGGGACGTGTACGCCCGGATGTCGCTGTAGCGGTGGATCCGGTCGGCGTCGCGCAGGAGGTGGCGCACGGTGGCCGTGGTCTCGAGCGGGATCTTCTGGCTGAGGGTCCCCCGGTCGGGGTTCGCGTCCACGGCGATCACCCGGTCGCCGCGCAGTGACGAGAACGTGGAGCCGAGCGTGGTGGTGGTCGTGGTCTTGCCGACGCCACCCTTCAGGCTCAACATGGCGATCTTGTAGCACCCGCGCAGCGGCTGGTTGACGCGCGTGATCAGCTCGCGACGGTGCAGGTCGGAGGGGCTCTCGCCCACGTTGATCAGGTGGCCACTCGCCACGAACACGGCCTTGCGCCAGCCCGACTGCGGCTTGCGCTTGCTCTGCTTGATCAGCTTCGCGGACGACAGCTCGTCGGCGTGGAGCGGCGCCGGGTGAGGCTTGCCCGGCTGCTGCGGGCCGGGCTGCTGCTGGGCCGCCGCCGGGTACTGCTGCTGGTAGCCGGCCGGCGGGTACTGCTGCTGCGGCTGCGGCCCGGACGGCGTGGTCTCCACGTACTGGGCCGGCTGCGAGCCGGACGGCGTCCGGTCGACGTATGGCTGCGGCGCGTGGGGGCCCGACACCGCGGGGTCGGAGTGCTGCCTCGGCCCGGAGGTCGCGGGGTCCGCGTACTGCTGCGGCAGCGGACCGGACTGCGACGGGTCGACGTAGTGGACCGGCTGCTGCGGGGCGGGCTCGGCCTTCGGGGGATACGGCGCGGAGTCGGTCCGCTCGTCGTCCGAAGTCGAAGCCGTCACCGCGTTCGCACCCGGGACCAGCGGCCGGGGGCCGAAGTCATGGGTGTCGGGTTCCTGGCCGCCGGGCTGAGCGCCCCCGGGCTGACTACCGGCCGGCAGCCACGAGAAGTCCTGCCCAACCCCAGCGCGGGGGGCGCCCCCGTCCGGTTGGCCTTCGCGCGCACTCACCGCTGGGTTCCTCCCTGAAACACTGACCCGGGACCGCCTCCGACCGCGACGGTAGTCGCAGGCACGGACGACCGTCGACACGGGGCCGCCCGGTCTTCGCACCAGCAACCGTAGGGGTCAGTGCCGCGAACCGCTCAGCCGCCGAGCAGGTCGCCGAGCGGGTTGATCATGGTCAGTGCGGGCTGATCACCGCCGCCGCTCGCGGGCGCCGCCGTGGTGCTCGCGGACAACGGCGACAGGATGCCACCGACCGCGCCGGTGATCGGGTCGAGGATGCCACCGACCGCGCCGGTGATCGGATCGAGGAGCCCGCCACCACCCGGGTTCGGCTGCGGCTGGGGTTGCGGCTGGGGTTGCGGGCTGCGGCTGGGGAGCGGGGTCCGGAGCGGGCGCGGGCGCCGGAGCACCGCCGCCACCGTTGCCGCCACCACCGGTACCGCCGCCACCGGGGGCCGGCGTCTGCTCGACGGGCGCGCCCTGGTTCGGGGCTGTGGAGGCGGGGCTCGTGGTCTGCGGGTCGACGCCCTGCTCGCTGCCGCCGCTCTCATCCGCAGGCGGGGGCGCGTACACGGGCGGCGGGCCGGTGTCGACGGGGCCGTTGCCGGGCGAGGCGGGCGCGTGTTCGGGGGCGGAGCCGGCGAAGGGCGCGGCGCTGTTGCCGATGCCGAGCGCGCCGGCCGCGAACGTGCCGGCCACGAGGAGCGCACCGGCGGCGACACCGAAGTGCCACTTGCGACCGGCCGTGTCCTCCACGACTTCCTCGGGCTCTTCGATCAGCTCGCGACGCACCCCGAGCGGGTGACCATCCCGACGTAACGGACGACTCACTGGTCGCCGTTCCTCGCGCCCGTATGCCCCGGCGTAAGTCAAAACACCCTCCTGGCCATCCCCGACTCACCCATAAGGGTGAATAACCAACAATCCCGGTGGCGGAGTGTATTGGTAACGCCGCTAGTTGTCCAACGAAGCTGGTCAGCCGCCCGCGTACGAGTGAAGGCCCGCGACCACCAAGTTGATGAAGAAAAGATTGAAGATCATGGTCAGCATGCCGACCACATTGATGGCCGCCGCGCGGCCCCCGCGCCACCCGGCGGTCGCCCGCGAGTGGAGGTACGCCGCGTAGACCACCCAGGCGACGAACGCGACCGTCTCCTTCGGGTCCCAGCCCCAGAACCGGCCCCAGGCCGCCTCGGCCCAGATGGCGCCGCAGATCAGGCCGATCGTGTAGATGGGGAACGCGAAGATCGTGGTGCGGTAGGCGACCTGGTCGAGCACGTCCGCGTCGGGCAGCTTGCCGGCGAACCGCGGCAGGCGCACCTTCACCAGGTAAAGAATGCTGACCACGCCGGGCACGAGCACCATGCCGCTGCCGAGCGCGATGGCGAACACGTGGATGACCAGCCAGTACGACTGGAGCGCCGGCTGCACGGGCGCGGCGTCGGAGTAGAGGACCACGCCGCCCAGGAACAGCAGCGCGTTCACCGGCAGCAGGACCCACACGCCGAGGTGGCGGACCGGGAACTTGCGGAGCACGAACACCCAGGTGACCACGGCCACGAGGCACAGCGTGGAGGCGAACTCGTACATGTTGCCCCACGGCGCCCGGCTGGTGGCCATGGCGCGCAA
This sequence comes from uncultured Actinomycetota bacterium, assembly GCA_963825445.1. Taxonomy (GTDB): domain Bacteria; phylum Actinomycetota; class Actinomycetes; order Mycobacteriales; family Pseudonocardiaceae; genus Actinophytocola. The sequence goes on along the minus strand of CAWGTM010000006.1, from coordinate 87,201 downwards.
CGCGAGCGAGGAGACGTGCAGCAGGACACCGAACACGGTCAGCGCGACGGCCATGCGACCGAACCGCTCGGCCCTACCGCGACTCGAGGGTTCCTCGACCGGCTCGTCGACCGTCTCGGACCCGCCGCCGACGGACACCAGTTCCTTCGCCTTGGCGGCTGTCCGGATCTTGTGGCCGAACGCCTGCTCCACCAGATAGAAGAGCATGGCGAGGATGTAGGCACCCGTGGCGATGCCGTAGCACCAGTCGCTGTAGGTGGACCACGTCTCGTTGACCGGCATCAGGTCTTCCTCCCCGCGGCGACGTCTTCGACCTCGTCGGCTGGTTCGAACTCGGCCAGCAGGTCTTCGGTGAGCCTGCCGAACTCCTCGCCGTATCCGGCCTGGTCGGTACGGGCGAGGCCCCCGAACAGGATCACCGTACGACCGTCGTCGCCGTCCCCCTTGGCCGGGGTGGCGCGCACCCAGAACCGTCGGCGCTTGATGATCAGCGAGGCGCCGAGGCCGAGCGTGAGCACCACAGCGAACCCGAGTACCCACACCTGCGCCGGGTCGTGCGACACCTGGAGGTAGACCCAGCGGATCACGCCGTCGAACTGGACGGTCGTGCCGTCCTCGAGGGTCAGTCCCTCGCCGGGCCGCAGGTTCTCGCGCGCCACCCGGATCAGGCGACCGTCGTCCACCAGCGCCTGGTCGATCTCGAAGATGGACTGGCCCCGGCCGGAGTTGGTGCCCAGGTCGCCCTGCATGACGTCGATGGCGACCGCCGGGTCCATCACGTCCGGGAAGGCCGACGCCATCAGCTCGCCCTGGAACACGGCCGTCGGGGCGAACAGCCCGGTGATGGCCAACTGCTTCTCACGCCGCTCGGCCGGATCGGTGACGCCCGGCGGGTCGAACTTCGTGGCGCCCTCGGACAGGTAGGTCAGGTTGTCCACCGGCCGCCACTGGATGGTCTTGGTGCGCTGCTCGCCGTTCGGGAAGGTGACGGTGAACGTCGGCGCGTAGCCGTAGCTCAGCAGGTAGACCCGGTCGCCGGCCGTGCGCAGCGGCTCGTTCACCTCGAGGCGGTAGGGCCGCCAGGTGTTGGACTCGAGGTCGGCGCCCGACTGGTACTCGATGTCCGCGCCGAAGTAGTCGGCCTGGCCGTTGTGCAGGTAGTCGACCGAGAAGTCGTCGACCTTCACGCAGAACGGATTCAGCTCGGTGCCGTCGACCTGCAGACCAGGCCGGAACGAGTCGTAGCCGAGCATGCCGACATTGCAGAACTCCGAACCGTCGGCCAGCACGATCACCTGGCCCTCGTAGTTGAACATCTTGCCGAGGGCGAACGAGACGATCAGGCCGAGCATGGCGAAGTGGAAGATCAGGTTGCCGGTCTCGCGCAGGAAGCCCTTCTCCGCGCTGATGCTGCGGGTGCCGTCCTCCTCCTCGCGCTCGGTGATCCGCCAGCCGCGCAGCTCGGCGCGCGTGGTGGCCATCACCCGCTCGACGCTCGCGTCCACCGTGGACTCGCTGTGGTGCGGCAGCCGGGACAGGTTGCGCGGGGTGAGCACCGGCTTGGCGCGCAGCGACTTCACGTAGTCGAACGAGCGCGGCACCAGGCAGCCGACGAGCGAGATGAACAGCAGCAGGTAGATCGCGGAGAACCAGACGCTCGCGTAGACGTCGTAGAAGCCCAGCTGGTCGAGCGTGCGGCCCCACCAGCCGTTGGCCGCGATGTACTCGTTGACCTTGGGGGCGTTCAGCGACCGCTGCGGCAGCAACGCACCGGGCAGCGCGGCGACGGCCAGCAGGAACAACAGCACCAACGCCGTGCGCATCGACGTGAGACCACGCCAGGTGTTGCGGAGGAACGCGATCACAGGGGCAGCTCCGTGGTGCTGATGACGTTGGACTGGAGCCACGAGACCAGCTCGCCCCAGAGGCCGGTGACGAGCAGCACTCCGACCACGAACAGCAGCCCGCCGCCGACCAGCTGGAGGGTGCGGGTGTTGCGGCGCAGCCAACCGTTCGTGCGGACCGTCCACCGGGCGCCGAGCGCGATGATCAGGAACGGCAGGCCGAGGCCGAGGCAGTAGAAGAGGATGAGGAAGAACCCGCGGGCCGCGTTGCTGCCCGTGCCGACCGCCAGGCTCATGACGCCCATGAGCGTCGGGCCGAGGCACGGCGTCCAGCCGAGGCCGAAGATCGCGCCGAGCACCGGGGCGCCGGCCAGGCCGATGCGTGGGACGCGGTGGATGCGCACGTCGCGCTGCAGGCCGGGGATGAAGCCCACGAACACCAGGGCCATGGCGATCGTGAGGACCCCGCCGATCCGCTGGAGCAGGTCCTGGTTGATCAGCAGTGCGTCGGCCAGCCAGACGAGGGAGCCGATCCCGGCGGCGAACACGAGCGTGAAGCCGAGGACGAACAGCCCGACCGCGCCGAGCACGCGGGCCCGGCCGGCCGGCTTCTCGGGTTCTTCCGCACCGGCGGCACCGACCTTCACGGCCGGCGCGTCGGCGCCCACGAGTGCGGCCAGGTAGGCGAGGTAGCCGGGGACGAGTGGGACCACGCACGGCGACGCGAAGGAGACGACCCCCGCGAGCAGCGACACCCCGCCGGCCAGCACGAGCGGCCCGCTGATGGCGATGGCGGTGGGGTCCACGGACCCAGGGTAGGCATCGCCGTCGCCCCGCCGTGCACCGGCCGCGTCCTGCGGGCCGGGGGGAACCGACGGTCCGTGCGTGTCGTCACATCGGTCCACTTGTCACCCGAAAGGGTGACGCTGAGGGGGGAGCAAGAACTTGTCCGGTCTTGGGTACATCAAGGGCACCGACCACGCCGCGGAGCTGTCCAAGGCGATGAACGACTACCACGAGGCCCTGACGTGGCGGTGGCGCGTGGAGGTCACCGAAAAGATCATGGCGGCCGAGCACGACTACCCGACCCGCATCGCGCGGTCCGGCTCCCCCCACGAGGCTCCGCTGTGGAACTACTCGTCGGCCAGCGCCGCCTCCCACCTCCGGAGCCCGCACGGCGGCTGCTCCTACGTCAAGTGGGTCGAGGGTGGCCAGGAGGGCGACCTCGGCTCGGTGACCTGCGAGGGGAAGACCGGCGTCCCCGAGTCCGAGGGCAGCGTCGAACTCATCGGGCCGGACGGGGTGCCGGAGACCGTGGGGCCGACCATCCAGTGCGGCATGGGCACCATCCTGGGGGCCGTCGAGAACTGGGCCTGGGGCGAGCGTGACTACACCTACTACGAGCTGCCGCTGTTCGACATGCACGACGTGGGGGCGATCGAGACCGCGCACAACAACTTCCTGACCATCGGCGCCGACCTCGGGCTCGAGGCGGGACCCGGGTCGGCGTCCGGCACCGGCTCGTTCAGTCCCATGAGCGAGCGGGAGCTGGTCGGCAAGGTCCAGGACGTGTCCGGTGAGCGGGGGCAGGGCCAGGACTGGTGGGCCGGCTGGACCGGGCTGGCCGCCGACCGTGCGAAGGCCGGCTTCTTCGACTCGTGTGCGCCTTCGATCAACAACCAGTCGGGGATCGCCGGCTCGTTGGCGAACCTGTACTCCGCGCGCGGGGCGATCATCGAGAAGGGCCGCAACGACGCGCTGTACTGGATCCAGTGGGCGACCAAGTCGGCCAAGGAGAAGCAGACGATCACCACGAACCTGGTGCCCGGGTGGAAGACGTTGCAGGGCATCGGCGGGGCCATCTCGATCACCGGTGGCTGGTCGGGGGTGGGCGGCGCGGTCGGCGCGGCCGTGACGCTCGTCGGGTTCATCGGCGAGAACCTCATTCCCAGCGCCAAGTCCGAGGGGTACAAGCACGGGCTGGAGGAGGTCGTCACGACGCTCAACTCCAAGATCGACGAGCTGAACTCGACGGTGTCCGAGATGGAGCTGGAGTACTCGAACGAGGTCGCCGAGCTGCAGGACACGATCTTCGGTATCCACAGCTACAACCTCGAGTTGTACGACCTCACGCAGAACAACGCGGGCGGCGACCACACGGGCTCGGGCGACGGGTACGAGGCGAACGTCGAGGACATCCTGAAGATCGGCCAGGCCTGCTACGAGGCGGGCGAGCTGTACCAGGACCTGCTGTCGAACATCGCGACGACGTCCTCGGCGGACACGCACCTGGCCGACAAGGACGGCGCGGCCACTCCTGGCGACACGGCACTGCTCGAGGTGCGGACGATGTTCGAGGGCTTCCTGCGGACGTCGGCCGCCCGGTACGAGGTGGCGGGCGACCAGGTGAAGGCGGCGGCCGAGGCGTACGCGAAGGTCGAGACGGACCAGCAGGCGGCCTACGGGCGCATCATGGAGGACTGGACGGAGGCGGGAGTCGGCGTGGACGACCCGGACTTCGACGAGAACTCCGAGGCCGGGGCGACCGATCGCGGGCCGGACAAGCCTTCGGGCGGCCACCCGTCGCAGGGCGGCGGCAACTCCCCGGGCCAGGGCGACGGCGAGGAGTACGAGACCAACTGAGTCTCGGCTACTTCTCCGCCAGTAGGCGGTCTGCAAGGGGGCGTAGGTCGTCGGCGTGGACGTCGCGTAGGAAGATCGCCGCTACTCGGTGGTCCGTGTCCAGGACGATGGTCGACGGGACCGTCGTTCGCGGGTAGCCCTTCAGAGCGAACAGGGATCGCGACGAAGGGTCGTAGATCGACGGGTACGTGAGTTCCGTGTCTCGCATGAAGTCCTGGGGCGGCTGGCGGTCGAAGTCGCGGACGTCGATGCCCAGGACCTCCAGACCCTTGTCCTGGTACTCCTCGTAGACGGTCTGGAGTTGGGGGGCCTCGGCGCGGCACGGGGGGCACCACTCGCCCCAGATGTTCAGGATCACGACCTTGCCCTTGAACGAGGACAGCTTCAACTCCGAACCCTCGTTCATCAGGTCCTCGCCCGACAGCTCCGGGATCTGCTGGCGCTCGTCGCCCTCGTAGAACAGCTCCAGCTTGCCGCCGGGTGACACGAACTGGAAGTCCGTGCCCGTGGCGACCGCGTCCGTGCCCGTTGAGCAGCCGGCCAGAAAGGCCAAGGCCACCAACAGCAGAATCCTCATGCGCCTGCCTGCTTCGGGCTGCTCGCACCCGCCGGCTCCGTGTACCGGATGGCCACCAGGCGCTCGTCCTCGAACAACAGGCTGGTCAGCGACGCCAGCGAGCACTGCCGCTTACGCGGGTCGTGCCACAGGCGCTTGCTCTCCAGGAACCGCCGCAGCGTCCAGATCGGCAGTTGGTGGGACACGCACACGGCCTCGTGACCCTCGGCCGCCAGGCGCGCGCGGTACACCGCACCCAGCATCCGCCGCGCGATCTGCACGTAGGGCTCGCCCCACGACGGCAGGAACGGGTTGTGCAGCTGGGGCCAGTGCCTGGGCGAGCGCAGCGCGCCGTCGCCGATGGACACTCGCAGGCCCTCGAAGATGTTGTCGGCCTCGATGAGTTCGTCGTTCGTGTCCACCTCGAGCTGGTGGGACGCGGCGATCGGGCCGGCCGTCTCCTGCGCCCGCTGCAACGGCGACGCCACCACGTGCGTCACGTCGTTGCCCGACAGGTGTTCCCCCACCAACAACGCCTGGCGCTGCCCCAGTTCGGACAGGCCGAACCCCGGCAGGCGGCCGTACAGAATCCCCGTGGGGTTCTGCACCTCCCCGTGACGCAACAGGTGCACCGTCGTCCGAACACTCACTGATCCCCCTCGGAAGCCGCGGCGGCAGCCGCGGCCGGTAGTGCCGCCTCGATGATCTCGAACGCCGCGTCGTCCATGGCGGAGTTCACGAACCACGCCTCGTACGCGCTCGGCGGCGGGTAGACCCCGCCGGCCAGCAACGCGTGGAAGAACGGCGCGAACCGCGACGTCCGCGTGGCCTTCGCCCCCGCGAAGTCACGCACCGGCGAGTCGGTGAAGAACACGCTCACCAGGTTGCCGGCGTACTGCACGACGTGCGGCACCCCGGCGGAAGTGAGCGCGGCACCCAGCAGGTCGCCCAGCCGCGACGCGTTGCGGTCGAGCGCGCGGTAGGTGTCGTCGGTGGCCTCGCGCAGCGACGCGAGCCCGGCGGCGACCGCCACCGGGTTCCCCGACAGCGTCCCGGCCTGGTAGACCGGGCCTTCCGGCGCGAGCGAGGCCATCACGTCGGACCGTCCACCGAAGGCCGCGGCCGGCAGACCGCCGGACATGACCTTGCCGAACGTGTAGAGGTCGCCCGCCACGTCGTCGATGCCGAACCACCCGGCACGCGACACCCGGAAGCCGGTCATCACCTCGTCCATGATCAGCAGGGCGCCGTGTTCGGCCGTGACCTCGCGCAACGCCGCGTTGAAGCCGGGCTCCGGCGGGATGGCCCCCATGTTGCCCGGTGCCGCCTCGGTGATCACCGTGGCGATCTCCTGGCCATGGTCGGCGAACGCAGCCCGAACAGCGGCCACGTCGTTGTACGGCAGGACGATCGTGTCGCCCGCCTGTGCGCCCGTGACACCCGGCGAGTTGGGCAGCGCGAACGTGGCGACGCCGGAGCCCGCCTCGGCGAGCAGCGCGTCGACGTGACCGTGGTAGCAGCCGGCGAACTTCACGATCTTCGGGCGGCCGGTGAACCCACGCGCCAGGCGGATGGCGCTCATGGTGGCCTCGGTGCCGGAGTTGACCAGCCGGACCCGCTCCACCGGCGCGACCCTCGCGATGATCTCCTCGGCCAGGTCGATCTCGCCCTCGGTGGGCGTGCCGAACGACAGTCCGCCGACGGCCGCCGCCCGCACCGCCTCGACGATCGGCGGGTGCGCGTGGCCGTGGATCATGGGGCCCCACGAGGAGACCAGGTCGACGTAGCGGTTGTCGTCGGCGTCCCACAGATAGGCGCCCTGCCCGCGGACCATGAACCGCGGCGTGCCGCCCACGGCCTGGAACGCGCGAACCGGTGAGTTCACCCCGCCGGGGGTCACCGCCTGCGCGCGAGCGAAGAGGTTGGCTGAGCGTTGGACCAGCTGCTGGTCTACCTCGGTACTCACGGCCCCAGTCTCGCAGCCGGGACCGACGCTCGGCGTCAGCGGGTGGTCAGGCCCGGTGCCGGCGGCGCGGCCGGATGCGGACGGCCAGCACGATCTGCCGGATGGCGTCGAGAACCAGCACGCCCGCCACGGTGCCCAGCGCGATGGCCGCGCCCATCCAGTTGCCGTAGTAGCGGGTGGACTCCAGCTCGGTGCCGTCGTTGAGCACCGTGGTGATCGTGTGGATGCCCCGCGGCCAGCAGTAGAACGCCAGCCACACCGCGCCACCGGCGAGGATCAGCTCGGCCAACGCGACCCACGCGCGCCGCGGGCGGTGCAACAACCCTGGCTCGGTGGGCGGCGGTGCCACCACTTCCTCAGAGACCTCCGGGGCCTGCGGTGTCGTCACGCCGAACAGCTTCTCACGGGACCGGTCACCGGCGCATGCGACGCTGCTTGTAGGCGAGGAAGTACGCGGTCGACTCCTTGCGGTACATGTAGACCACGGCCGTCACGCCGAACGCCGTCTGCGCGAGGCTCCACATCAGTTCCAGCTCGGCACCGGAGCTGGCCATGGCCGACAGGAACGACAGGGCGCCGATCGCCGTGAAGATGGTCAGCACCAGCCGCGCCCAGTTGCGGCCGGCCCGCATCTTGTACGTGAACAGCAGGTTCAGTCCGACGAACACGCCGATCCCGATGATCATGGAGAACCGGTAGACGTTGATGAGCTGTTCCTCGGTGAAACCCTGGTCGGCGCCCGGGCTCTCCATCACCTGTCGGGTCATGTCCACCACGAACTGCCGGTCCAGCAGGAACGTGAAGACCGCACTGACCGCACCGATGGCCGTGGAGACGAGGCTCGCCTGGAAAGCCGAGTCGATCGCCTTCGGCCGGGAGAGTGGGCCGTCCTCGTTGGGTAGCGACGGAGCGGGCTCGTACGCCGGGCGCTCGTAGGCAGGGGGCCGGTCCTCGTTCGGGTTCGACACACCCTCATTCAACAGGACGCGGTTTGTCCTTTTCGACGAGGCCGCGCAACGCTTCGGTGAAGGCTTCGCCGTCACGCGCCCAGGCGATCACCACCGAGCCGTCGTCGAGGCGTACGGGAATCTCGTCGGTCCTGCGCGGCGCCGTCCAGCCGCCGCCCAGGATCTTCGCGCCCGTGGGCGCCCCGACATCGGTGACCGCCGCGATCTTCTCGGTCGGCAGCTGCTCACGGCCCTGGGTGAGAGTCATGGTGGTCAGCTCGACCTTGTACACCTTGCGCCGCGCGGACGCCCAGATCAGCCCGAACCCACCGAGCCCCACGGCGATCACCACCCACTGGAACCAGTGGACGACGCCGGTGGTCAGCTCGACGCCGACCCCGACCGCCGCGAAGATCGGTGCCCACAGAGCGGGCCACCAACTGGAACCCCGCTCCTCGAACAGGACCGGCTCGTCGCCGGCCGGCTGGGTCATCAGCCCTGACGGGCCCGGTAGTACTGGGATGCCGACGGCAGGTACAGCAGCGCCACGGCGATCAGGGCGAGCAGCGCGCTGAGCAGGCCGAACGGCGTGGTGAACAGCATGAAGTAGAACAGCACCACGAGGACCGTCAGCACGGTCAGCATGGTCCTGGCCTTCTTCACGCCCTCCTGCGCCTTGTAGCTGAACAGCGCCAGCAGCACGCCGAAGATCACGGTCACGGTCATCAGCAACCACAGCAGGGTGGTGGTGCCGGACGCGATCTGCTCGTTCGTGAGTGCCTCGTTGGTGTTGTTCTCGACCAGGTCGTCGATGAGCGTCTGCTTGTTCAGCAACAGGAAGACACCGCCGACCACACCGATCACCGCGGACAGCAGCGCCAGGTAGAACGACCAGCGCAGCAGACCCGGCACGGGCTCGACCGGTCCGGCGGAACGCGCGCGCTTGGCGGCCGCCTCGCGGGCGGTGGGCATCACCGGCTCCTCGGGTGGCGGCGGAGCCTTCTCCAACTCGGCCATCAACGGCTCGTCGACCGTCTCGCGTTCGACGTTCCTGCTCGTGTCCGAAGGCACGTCCGAGATGGCGTCGACCTCGGGCTGGTCCGGGTCCGGTTTGCCTGGCTTGGTCACGGGCGGCAGATTACCCGCCGCGAACGGGCCTAACGCAGCCAGCCCGCCGCCTCGGCCGCCCAGTACGTGAGCACCACGTCGGCGCCCGCGCGGCGGATGGCCAGCAACGACTCCAACACGGCACTGCGCCGGTCGAGCCAGCCACCGGCGACGGCCGCCTCGATCATCGCGTACTCGCCGGAGACCTGGTACGCCGCAACGGGAACGTCGGCCGTCTCGGAGACCGCGCGGATCACGTCGAGGTACAGCATGGCCGGCTTCACCATGACCATGTCGGCGCCCTCGTCGAGGTCGAGCCGCACCTCGCGCAGCGCCTCCCGGATGTTGGCCGGGTCCTCCTGGTAGGTCTTGCGGTCGCCGACGAGCGAGGACTCCACGGCGTCGCGGAACGGGCCGTAGAACGCCGAGGAGAACTTGACCGAGTACGCGAGGATGCCCGTGTCGACGTGTCCGGCGGCCTCGAGTGCCGCGCGGACGGCGCCGACCTGGCCGTCCATCATCCCGCTCGGCCCGAGCAGGTGGGCGCCCGCCTCGACCTGGGCGAGCGCCATCTTCGCGTACAGGTCGAGCGTGGCGTCGTTGTCGACGTTGCCGTCGGCGTCGAGCACCCCGCAGTGACCGTGGTCGGTGAACTCGTCGAGGCACAGGTCGGACATGAGCACGGTCTCGTCGCCGAGTTCCGTACGCAGGTCGCGCAGTGCCACGTTGAGCACGCCGTTCGGGTCGATTCCGCCCGACCCGGTGGCGTCCTTGTGCTCGGGCACTCCGAACAGCATGATCCCGCCGACGCCCGCCTGGACCGCCTCGACGGCGGCCTTGCGCAGGCTGTCCCTGGTGTGCTGCATGACGCCGGGCATGGTGGCGATCGGCACCGGCTCGCGCGCACCCTCCTTGACGAACATGGGCAGCACCAACTGGTTGGGCCGCACGGTCGTCTCGGTGACGAGCCGGCGGAGCGCTGCAGTGCTGCGCAACCGCCGACCGCGCTGGTCAGGGAACATGCGTAACTCCTAGCGGCGGGCCCGCTTGGTCTTGCGGGGCGGCGGCAGCGCACCTTCGGCGCGCAGGCGGGCGGCGTGCTCGGCGAGCGCGTCGACCAGAGCCGGCACCTGGGCGTGCTCCGGCTGAACGTCCACCCGCAGACCGAACTCCCGCGCGGTTTCCGCGGTCTTCGGGCCGATGCAGGCGACGAGCGTGCGGGTGTGCGGCTTGCCGGCGATGCCGACCAGGTTCCGCACGGTGGACGACGAGGTGAAGCACACCGCGTCGAAGCCACCCGTCTTGATCATCTCGCGGGTGTCGGCGGGCGGCGGCGCCGCGCGGACCGTGCGGTACGCGGTGACGTCGTCGATCTCCCAGCCGCGGTCGCGAAGACCGGCCGCGAGGGTCTCGGTGGCGATGTCGGCGCGGGGCAGCAGCACGCGGTCCACCGGGTCGAGGATGTCGTCGTAGGGCGGGAACTCCTCGAGGAGACCCTCGGACGACTGCTCACCGGAGGGCACCAGCTCGGGGATGATGCCGAAGCTGCGTACCTTCTCGGCCGTGGCCTCGCCGACGCAGGCGATCTTGACGCCGGAGAACGCGCGGGCGTCGAGACCGAACTCCGCGAACTTCTCCCACACGGCACGCACCGCGTTCGTGGAGGTGAAGATCAGCCACTGGTAGCGGCCGTCGACCAGACCCTTGACCGAGCGCTCCATCTGCGCGGGGCTGCGAGGCGGCTCGACGGAGATGGTCGGGACCTCGGACGGGATGGCGCCGTGCAGCCGAAGCCGCTCGCTCATCTCGCCCGCCTGGTCCTTCGTGCGGGGCACCAGCACGCGCCAGCCGTACAGCGCGCGGGACTCCCACCACGACAGCTTGGTGCGGCCGGACACCGCTTGGCCGACCGTGACCACCAGGTTGCCGGCGATCTCACCGGCGTCGGCGGCGAGCGACGCGAGCGTGGTGTCGAGGGTGCGCTGGCCGGAGCCGGTGCCGTCCGCGGTCACCGCGACCGGGGTCTGTGCCGCGAGGCCGTGCTCGACCAGCGCGGACGCGGCCTCGGCCAGGTGGCTCGAGCTGGCGAGCAGCACGATCGGGCCGGGGGTGGCGGCGACGCCCGCCCAGTTCACCTCGCCACGGACGTCGACCTCGGCGTGGGTGGAGCCGAGCGCGATGCCGGCGTAGGCGGGCACCGCGGTGGCCGGGGACACGCCGGGCACCACGTCGAACACGGCGCTCGTGCGGGCCACCGCCTGCGCCTCGGCCACCAACCCGGAGTGGGTCAGCGGGTCGCCGGACACCAGGCGGATGACGACGCGGCCTGCCTTGGCCTCGGTCACCAGGTCCTTCGCGACGTCGGCAGGCTCGCCGACGGCGGGGCGAACCTCGACCTCGGGGTCGGCCAGCTCCAGCACGCTCGCCGGCACGTCCGGGTCGGTGACGACCAGTTCGGCCTTCTCCAGGAGTTCCCTGGCGCGCACAGTGAGCAGCCCGGTGTCACCGGGGCCGGAGCCGACGAACGCGATGCGCCCAGGGCTCTTGCGGGTACGGGTGGTCATTTCTACGGCCACTTCCTCTATTAATTACGACTCGGCGTCGGGGGTGCCGGTCAGCACCCCGGCGCCGAGCTCGAGAAGCTCGGCGGCCAATGCACGCCCGAGCTGCTCACCTTCGGTCAGGTCACCAGTGGCAGACGCCCGGATCAAATCGACTTCGGGCCCTTCGGCCCTACTGCCGGGAATCCAGTTGGCGGCCGCGACCCCACGCAACGACAGGCGGTAAACCACCCGGTCGTCCGCGTCGAGGTCCTCGACCACGTCGGCCAGCGCGCCAACCGGGGCGTTGCAGCCTGCCTCGAGCGCGGCCAACATGGCCCGCTCGGCGGCAACCGCCACCCTGGTGGCTTCATCGTCCATAGTGGACTGGAGCAGGTGCTCGGTGTCCACGTCGTCGACCCGGCACTCCACGGCCAGCGCCCCTTGCGCCGGCGCGGGCAGCACCTGGATCGGGTCCAGCACCTCGGTGATCACATCGAGGCGACCGAGCCGCGCGAGTCCCGCCCTGGCCAACACCACGGCGTCCAACTCACCGCTGTGGACCTTGCGGACCCGCGTGTCCACGTTGCCGCGGATCGCCACGATTTCCAGTCCGAGCCCGAGGGCCTGGATCTGGGCCGCTCGCCGGGGCGACCCCGTGCCGACCTTGGAACCGGGCGGCAGCTCACCGAGGGTCAATCCGTCCCTGGCGACGAGCGCGTCCCTCGGGTCGTTCCGCAGTGGCACCGCGGCGAGCGAGAGTCGGGGGTCCGGCGCGGTCGGCAGATCCTTGTAGGAGTGCACGGCCACGTCGATCGTTCCGTCGGCGAGCGCGTCGCGCAGCGCCGAGGTGAACACTCCGACGCCGATCTCGGCGACGGGCGCGGACGAACGGTCGCCGGGCGTCACGATGGTGACGATCTCGACCTTGGCACCCGCCTCGGTCAGCGCGTCGGCAACGGTGCCCGTCTGGGCGAGCGCCAGGGCGCTGCCGCGGGTTCCGATGCGCAGCGCCGAAGTACGTGTTCCCGCTGAGGCGCCATTGAAGTCGTTCCTGGTCATCGGTCCTCACCGTCCTGGCGCGCGATCACCGAAGGCACGGCCGGGTCGAGCGCGAACAGCTCGCGCAGCGCCTCGGCGTACTCGGTGCCACCCGGTCCGGCGGCCAGTTCCTTGACCCGCACGGTCGGGGTGTGGAGAAGCTTGTCGACCACCCGACGGACGGTCTGGGCGACCTCGTCGCGCACGCGGCCGTCGACGTCGGGAAGGCGGGAGTCCAGGCGCAGCAGCTCGGCGTCGACCACTTCGGCCGCCCGGCGGCGAAGCGCCGTGACCGTGGGGGTGACCTCGGCGGAACGCTGGGTGGCCAGGTAGGCCTTGACCTCAGCGGCCACGATCTCGATGGCGCTACGGGTGTCGAGGCCGCTCGGCGACTCCGCGAGCCTGCGCTGCAGGCTCTCGAGGTCGATGATCGTGACGCCCGCGCGCTCGCCCACTTCGGCGTCGACGTCGCGCGGCAGGCCGAGGTCGCAGATGACCAACGGCCGGGAGCGGTCGAGCACCGAGTCGGACTGGATGACCGTGCCCATGGCGCCCGTGCAGGACACCACGACGTCGGCCGCGCCGATCTCGTCGGCGAGTGCATCGAGACCCACGGCCCTGGCGGACGTGCCCTGCTCGCGCTGCAACTCGGCCATCCGGGCGCCCTTGGCCTCCGTGCGGTTGGCCACCACGATCTCGCCGATGCCGGCGCGGCGGAGCGTGGCCGCGGCCAGCCCGCCCATGGACCCGGCGCCGACGATCAGTGCGCGGCGCCCGGCGAGCCCGTCGAGCAGGAGGTCGGCGTCGGCCAGCGCCTCGGAGACCACCGAGCCGCCCGCGCGGTCGAGGTCGGTCTCGGTGTGGACGCGCTTGCCCACCCGCAACGCGCGCTGGATCAGCTCGTGGAGCGTGCGGCCGACGGTGCCGGCCTCGCGGGCGACGTTGTAGGCCGCGCGGACCTGGCCGAGGATCTGGGATTCGCCGACCACCATGGAGTCGAGGCCGGCGGTGACCGTGAACAGGTGCTCGACCGCGGCGGACGCGTAGTGCACGTAGAGGTGGTCGTAGAGAGCGGCGACGTCGAGGCCGGAGTGGCGGCCGAGCACGCCGACCACGTCGGCGAGACCGCCGTGGAACGACTGGACGACCGTGTAGATCTCCACACGGTTACAGGACGTGACGAGCGCGGCCTCGACCACGTTGTCGCAGCGCATCAGCTCGTCGAGGACCTTGCCGACCTCGCCGGCCGGAACGACCGCACTCTCGAGGACGCGCAGGTCGGCCGAGCGGTGCGAGATACCGACAGCCAGAAGACTCATCGCCGGACCACCACCCCGTCGATCTGGCGGGAGGCGACCCCGTTCGCGCGGGGCTGCGGCGCGGTCTCACCGGCCGGGGCGCTGTCCGCGCGCCTGGCGACGTGGAACGAGAGGATCTGCAACTCGACCGCCAGGTCGACCTTGCGGACCTCCACGGTGTCCGGAACCTGCAGGACCACCGGGGCGAAGTTCAGGATGCACTCGACGCCCGCCTGGACCAGCCGGTCGCACACGACCTGGGCGGCGGCCGGCGGCGTGGCGATCACGCCGATGGTGACCTCACGCGCCGCGCACACGGCGGGAATGTCGTCGATGTGGTCGACCGGGATCCCCCCGACGGGCACGCCCATCAGGTCGGGTTCGACGTCGAAGAGCGCGGTCACCGGGAAGCCCCTACCTGGGAACCCGCCGTAGTTGGCGAGTGCGTGTCCCAGATTACCGATGCCGACGACCGCGACGCTCTGCTCGCGAGTGAGGCCCAGCACACGCTCGATCTGGTCGCACAGCACCTCGACCTCGTAGCCGACGCCGCGGGTGCCGTAGGTGCCGATGTAGGAGAGGTCCTTGCGCAGCTTCGCGGAGTTGACCCCCGCGGCGACGGACAGTTCCTCGCTGGAGACCGAGCGGACGCCCTGCTCCTTCATGGCCGAGAGAACCCGCAGGTAGACGGCCAACCGCGCGACGGCCGCCTCCGGGATGGCACGAACCCGGTCCTGTGACATACCGTTTCCGCTGCCGATGGCCGGCATGGGTGCGGTGACCTCGGTGCTGCCTTCCGGAGGTGGGCCGCTGGCGGCGTGCCGACCTGGCCTTTTACCGGCTGCGTCGGGTTGGCCACGCTGCGCCACGCTGATGCTCCTCGACAAGATTCGCCCCTGGGATGTGCTTACGGTAGCCGCTTGTGAACGCAGGCACAAAGTCGCCGGTTAGAGCCTGTTTTCGCGTCCTACTACCGGTTTAGCAACTGGCCCTAGTGCGAGCCTCGATCTCAGGCGGCCGTGACGTCCACGCGGTGCCAGCCGGTGGCGCCGTCGGGAGCGGGCAGGGCGGGGTTCGACGTCTGTGTGTAACCGTCGCGGTCGGTGGCCCGGACCCGGAGGATGTGGTCGCCCGGCTCGAGGTCGAGCGCGATCTGCCACATCCGCCAGGTGTTCAGGCTGACCTCGGCCGCCAGTTCGGCAGGCTGCCACTCGCCGTCGTCGACCATGACCTCCACCCGGTCGACGCCCACCGTCTGTGCCCAGGCGATGCCGGCCACCGTGGTGCGCCGGCCGACCGTGTCACCGTCGTGGGGTGTGTCGATCCTCGACTGGGTCTTGATCGGGCCGAGAGCCGACCAGCCGCGCGGCATCCAGTAGCCCTGCTTCGCGGCGAAGGTGGTGACCTCCAGGTCCACCACCCACTTGGTGGCCGACACGTAGCCGTACAGGCCGGGCACCACGAGACGCGCGGGGAAGCCGTGCTCGATCGGCAGGGGCTCGCCGTTCATCCCGATGGCGAGCATGGCGCCGCGGCTCTCCTCGAGCAGCACGTCGACCGGCGACCCGGCCGTGAAGCCGTCGGCGCTCGTGGAGAGCACCTGGTCGGCGCCGGGCCTGATGCCCGCCTGGCGCAGGAGGTCGCGCAGCGGGATGCCCATGAAGTTGGCCGTGGAGATGAGGCCGCCGCCGACCTCGTTCGACACGCAGGCCATGGTGACCGGTCGCTCGATCAGGCCGCGCTCGCGGACGTCGTCGTAGGTGAGTTCGACCTCGCGGTCGACCATGCCGTGGATGCGCAGCCGCCAGTCCTGCGCGGCCACGCGGGGCAGGCTGAGCGCGGTGTCGATGCGGTAGAAGTCGCGGTTGCTGGTGATGAACCGGGCGGTCCCCGGGAAGTCGGCGTTGGGCGGCAGTTTCGGCGAGGGGTCGGTCGGGACGAGCTTGCCGATCTGGCGACGCGAGGCCTCCACGTCGACCCGACCGGCCACCAGTTGACCGACGACACCCGCCACGCCGGCGCCGATCACCGTGCCGACCACGGCACGCAGGAACGTGCGGCGCTCGGTGTGGCTCTCGAAGGGCGCGCGGGCGTGCAGCCAGCGGAACGCCAGGAACCCGACGATCATGCTCGCGGCCGGCGCCACGATGCCGAGCTGGCCGACGTCGGGCCTGGTCAGCACGGCGACGAACCCGACGACCCCGAGCACGGCGGTCAGGACGAGGCCCGGTGTGGCCCGGCGACGCGAGATGAGCCCGGCGAGTGCCGTGATCCCCAGGAGCACGGCCGCGACGCCGATGAACAGCACGAGCTTGTCGTACTTGTCGAACGTGACCTTCGCCCACTCGGTCACCGGATGCGGGCTGAGGTCACGCACCCAGTTGTTGACCGCCACGAACGGCGAGGCCGGCGGGTCGATCCACGAGGCGACCAGATGGCCGACGGCGATCGCCGCGAGCATCGAGACGAACGCGACGGTCACCGCGCGCGTACGGCTCAGCCGCGCGGGCGGTGTCTCCGCGGCGGCGGCGGTCCGAGTGTCGAGTTGCACCCTTCCACGGTCGCCCTCCGCCCGACCTTTAGCAATGCGAACCGGCTTACGGACTTCTTACCTCCCGCCCGCCCACCAGCGAGATCGCGGTTCTCGACAGCGAGATCGCGGTTCTCGACAGCGAGATCGCGGGTGCCGGGCCCGGACCGGCGGTTCGGGCCCAATCCCCCGCTCACACACCGGCGGCGCAGAAGCCGGCAACATCCGGCCCATGGTGGGGACATGTGGTCGAGACATGGCGACATGCGGTGGGAGCATGCGGGTGGGCGGGCGCGGAGGGGGTGGTTAGGCGAGGGCGGCGCGGAGGCGGGGTTCCTCGACCTCCCAGTAGCCGTGTTCCTCGCCGTTCACCAGGATCACCGGCACGCGGTCGCCGTACTCGGCACGCAGTTCGGGATCGGTGTCGACGTCGGTCACCGACCAGGCGACCCCCAGTTCGTCGCAGATGCGGCGCACGTCGGCCTCGGCCGTCTCGCAGGCGTGGCAGCCCTGCCTGGACATCACGGTCACCATGGCGCCGACGCTACCCGCGCAGGCTGGCCCGCCGGATCTTGCCGGTGACCGAGTACGGCAGCTGGTCCACGAACTCCACGGTGCGCGGCACCTTGAACCGGGCGAGCCGCTCGGCGCAGTGCTCGCGGACCGCGTCCTCCGTCAGCTCGGCGCCCGGCCGCACCACGATGACGGCCTTCACCAGCTCGCCCGTGCGCTCGTCCGGGACGCCCACGGCCGCCGACTCCAGCACGTCGGTCAGCTCGTCGAGGACCCGCTCGACCTCGTTCGGGTAGACGTTGAAGCCGTTCACGATGATCAGGTCGTTGGCCCGGTCCACCAGGCGCAGGTCGCCGTCGGCGTCCAGGTAGCCCACGTCCCCCGTGCGGAACCAGCCGTCCTCGTCGGGGCCGTGCGCGCCGTCGGGCCAGTAGCCGCTGAACAGGTTCGGGCCGCGCGCGGCCACCCGGCCGGTCTCCGACTCGCTGTCGGCGTACCACTCGACCTCGTCCGGGTCGTCGGCCACGCCGACCGGGCGACCGTCGCTGTCGACCAGCGCCAGCTCCACCCCCGGCAGCGGGCGGCCGACCGAGCCGGCCTTCGCGTAGCCGCCGACCAGCGTGGACGTGAGGACCGGGCCCGTCTCCGTGAGGCCGTAGCCCTCGAACACCGATAGTCCGGTCGCCTGCTTGATGGCCTGCAGCACGGCGGGCGGCAGCGGCGCGGCGCCCGAGGTGAGCAGGCGGACGGAGGCCAGCGCCTCGGCCAGCCGGTCGGACGTGGCTCCGCTCAGCGCCTGGTACATGGCCGGCACGCCGACCAGCGCCGTGACGCGGTGTTCCTCGCACGCGGCGAGCGCGCGCTCGGCACCGAAGTTCTCCATGAGCACGGCGGTCGCGCCGGCCGCCGCGACCTGCAGCAGGCCGGGACCGAGGCCGTACAGGTGGAACAGCGGGACGACCAGCAGCACGCGGTCGGTGGAGGTGACGGGGGCGGGCTTGAGCTGCGCGCACTGCTGGACGTTCGACAGCAGCGCGCGGTGGGACAGCATCACGCCGCGCGGGAGTCCGGCGGTGCCGGAGGTGTAGCAGAGGACGGCGATGTCCTCGCCGCCTCGCTGGTCGGCCTGCACCTCGACCGACTCGGCGTCCAGGTCGGGTGGCGCGATGAGGGCGACCTCCGCCAACTCGGCCGTGCCCACCAGGAACCGGGCGCCGCTGTCGGTGACCAGGCGATTCAGTTCGCGTTCGGGGGCCTGGACGGCGGCCGGCACGGCGATCCCGCCGGCCCGCAGCACGCCGAAGAGCGCCACGCAGAACTCGGCGCCGTTCGGCAGGAGCACGGCCACCCGGTCACCGGAGGCGAGGCCGGCCTCGAGCAGCCGGGCGGCGAAGGCGGAGACCGCGGCGTCCGTCCGCTCCCACGTGAGGGCTCTGCCGGTCGCCGTGTCGATCAACGCGGCGTGACGCGGAACGGTCCGCGCAGCCTCGGTGACCAGGTCGGCAACGTTGCCAGTTGGCGCGTCGACCATCGCGGATCCCTTCTGCCACCTGCGGTTGGTGGCAGTGTGGCATGCCTCACTGGCGTCATGGTTGACCACTCAGCAAGTCCCATAGGTGAGACCACTACCTACTACGCAGTAACAACACGTATGCTGCCAAGGTCTCAGGCCTACGAGGAGAAAGCATGCCGTCGGTGCGCCCAGCTCAGCGGGACACGGGGGCACTGCGAGCTGGGGTGGGCGAGATACCCGTGCAATCACGGCCGCAGGAGCCAGGCGACTCGTGGGACCTGGTGCATGCCGCCCAGGACGGCGACCGGTCCGCCTTCGCGCAGCTGTACGACCGCTACGTCGACGTCGTCTTCCGGTACGTGCTGTTCCGCGTCGGGGACCGCGAGCTGGCCGAGGACGTCACCAGTGAGACCTTCCTGCGGGCGCTGCGCCGCATCACCTCGGTGACCTACCAGGGACGCGACGTCGGGGCCTGGTTCGTCACGATCGCCAGGAACCTCGTGCTCGACCACGTGAAGTCGAGTCGCTTCCGGCTGGAGGTGGCGACCGCGGAGATCGACGATCCCGGCGCGCGTGGAGGCCGGGCCCGAGCAGGAGGTGCTCTCGAACCTCACTCGCTCGGTGCTGCTCGACTGCGTGCGAAAGTTGGGCACTGACCAGCGGGAATGCATTGTGCTGCGGTTCCTGCAGGGCCTGTCGGTGGCCGAGACGGCCGCCATCATGTCCCGTAACGAGGGCGCGGTGAAGGCGTTGCAGCACCGGGCCGTTCGCCGACTCGCCCAACTACTGCCGAGCGAACTCCGATAGTTGTTGTGCGGCACCGTAACCGAGCTGCCGCCAACTCGTTCACAAGAGGGAATCCTCGGAACCCGGAGCGGGATGTGGACGGCGAACTGAACGAACCAGCGGAGCGCGACCGAGACGTCGTGCGTGCGCTGGCTCGACTCGCCCCGCTGACCGCCCCGACGGAGTCCGAGCGCACCCGAATGCGTGACCGGATCCTGCGGGACCTGGACGAGCCGGTGTCGACTCACACGCGCACCCGGGTGCCCCCTGGTCGTCCGTCCGGATCGGGGGCCGGACGGGCACCCCGGCGGACGGCGGACGACCGGGCGGTCCGAGCCGCCCCGCGCCTTAGCCGGCGCCCGGGCGCGGTTCGCCATCGCGTCGGTCGCCGTGCTGGCGCTCATCGGGTCGCTGGCCGGCATGAGCCTGCTGCTCGCCAGGGACGCACTGCCCGGTGACACGTTCTACGGCGTCAAGCGCACGGCCGAGGCCGCCTCGCTGGGCCTGACCTTCGGCGACGAGCCCAAGGCGCTCAAGCACCTCGAGTTCGCGGCGGCGCGGGTCGGGGAGATCGAGACCCTGGCCCGGCGCTACCCGGATCCCCAGGACGCCCCGGTGGGCGGCTACCTGACCGCGCTGACCGACTTCGACAACGACGCGGCCGCCGGCGCCCGCCAGCTGGTGGCGCTCGCCACCCGCAGCGACGGCAGCCAACTGGAGTCGCTGCGCACGTGGGCACAGCAGCAGGCCTCCCGCCTGGACGGCGTGACCTCCCGACTCCCGGACACCGCACGCAGCCGCCAGAGCACGTCGCTCGACCTGCTCGAGCGCATCACCGCGCGGTCGAGTGCGTTGCTCGGACGGATGGACTGCTACCAGATCACCTCCGGGTCGTTCGACGACATCGGCGCGCTGCCGGCCACCGCACCCTGTGCGACCGACCCCGGCACCACGACCAACCCCAGTCTGCCGCCGGACACCGACAGTTCCGTTCAGTCGAGCGTGCCGCCCGCCACGGGCGGGGCGATCCCGCCGAGCGAACCCACCCCCGAGCTGCCGATCCCCGTCCCGCCGATCACGCTGTCCACGCCGGCGCCGACGGGCCGGCCGGGTGTCCCGCCGACCACGCCGACCGAGGATCCGCCGGAGATCGCCGTGCCCCTGCCGCTGCCGACGCTGGAGCTTCCGCCGCTTCTGCCAGGACTGCCGGGGCTCCGCATCGGCGAGTGAGCCAAAACCCGTCGGACCGTCTCGCTACGCTGTCGGGTGTAGTTGCAGGTTGGACGAACTGCGCGGAGGCAAGTGGTGTCCCTGTGGCGTGGCCGTGGGAAGGAGCCGGACCTGGAGCAGCTCGCCACGATCGCGGGCGAGGCTTCGGCCGAGGCTGCCGTCGCGCTGGAGCATGCCGAACCGCCTGATCCCGCGCGCCCGGCGCCGCTCGACCTCACGGCGGCGGCGTTCTTCGACGTCGACAACACCATGATGATGGGCGCGTCGATCTTCCACTTCGCGCGTGGCATGGCCTCGCGCAAGTTCTTCACCAGCTCCGACCTCGCGAAGTTCGCCCTGCAGCAGGTGATGTTCCGGATCGGCGGCCGCGAGACCCACGACGGCATCCGCAACGCCCGAGAGTCTGGACTGTCCTTTGTGGCCGGTCACTCGGTCACCGAGATGCTCGAGCTGGGTGAGGAGATCTTCGACGAGCTGATGGCCGACAAGATCTGGCCCGGCACCCGCACGCTCGCCCAGATGCACCTCGACGCCGGTCAGCGCGTCTGGCTGGTCACGGCCACCCCGGTCGACCTGGCCACCATCATCGCCAGGCGGCTCGGCCTCACGGGCGCGCTCGGCACGGTGCTCGAGAGCGAGGGCGGTCAGTACACGGGCCGGCTGGTCGGCGAGATGCTGCACGGGCCGGCCAAGGCCCACGCGGTGCGCGCGCTCGCCGCACGCGAGGGGCTCAACCTGCGGCGCTGCACCGCCTACTCCGACTCGGCCAACGACGTGCCCATGCTGTCGGTGGTCGGCACGGCCGTGGCCGTGAACCCCGACGGCAGCCTGCGCGAGACCGCCCGCAAGCGTGGCTGGGAGATCCGCGACTTCCGCACGGGGCGCAAGGCCGCCAAGATCGGCGTGCCGTCGGTGCTCGGCGCGGGCGCGGTGGCGGGCGCGGTCGCCGCGGGTCTCGCCTACCGCAAGCGGGAACGGATCTAGCTCGCGTCCGTTCGGTACGACTCGCTCGGGTACGGTTCGGCCATGGTCGGTGTATTCGTGGTGGTCGTGGCGTTGGTGTGTCTGGCAACCGGCTACTACCTGGGCAGGCGCAGCGGCATCGAGGCCGCCGAACGCCGCCACCTTCGCGACCAGGCCTGACGTGCGAGCCCGGCCCCGCGGGACGGGACCGGGCTCCGTGGTCAGCGGACCTGGACGTCGATCGGCCCGAGCCCGAGTGCCGCTGTGGCGGTCAACGTTGCGAGACGTTTCATGCCATCGACCTTGTCAGTCCGCCCTGACAAGCCACTAACCGACGAGCGTGACGTCGGTGGTCGACTCGCGGACGACCGATCGGTCGTAGTTGGCGTCGTAGGCGCTGACGTACAGGAACAGCTCGGCCGGGCCCACGTGGTACGGGTCCCCGTAGTCGGACGTCACCGTCACGGACCACGGGACCGGGGCACCCGGTGTGCAGTCGACCGTCGTCTGGAACTGACCACGCAGGAACGGGTCCTGGGAAACCCGGCCGAACAGGAACATCGGCGTCGGCAGGGTGCAGGTCACGGTGCCGTCCAGCACCACGTCGCCGATGCCGGTGACCGTGCCGGTTTCGGCGCCCGCCGTGATGGAGAGTGCGGGCGCGGGTGTGGGGTTCGTGAGACGGACCTCGCCGCGTGCCGCCGGCGTCGCGCCCTCGCAGTGTTGCTCGAAGGAGGCGTCGAAGGTCTCGACGTAGCCGTACGGGCCGAACACCGCTTCGTGCACGGTGAACGAGCCGGTCAGCTGGTTGCAGCCACGGTGGTCGCCCCCGAAGTCGAGTCCCGCACCGTCACCGTTGTACGGGTACCGGGTCGCCGTGTAGGTCGTGCCGGCGGTGAGCGTCTCCCCCTCGGGTGCGTCGA
This sequence comes from uncultured Actinomycetota bacterium, assembly GCA_963825445.1. Lineage (GTDB taxonomy): Bacteria > Actinomycetota > Actinomycetes > Mycobacteriales > Pseudonocardiaceae > Actinophytocola. Next base: position 64,801 of record CAWGTM010000006.1, on the reverse strand, counting down.
AGTCCACCGACCACAGCACCCCGTCGCCACCGGTGACGAACAACGAGACGGACTCGTTGTCGATGCTGGTCACCGAGAAGTCGTCACCGGCGGCCACATCGTAGGTGTAGGAGTCGCCACCGGTCACGAAGTCGCCGGGGTCACCGGAGAAGGTCAGGGTGCCGGACTCGACCGGATCCGCGTCCGCGGTGGCGGCCAGGCCGCCGGTCGCGACGACTGCGGCGATCGCGGCAGCACAACCTCTGGACAGGAGCTTCTTCAACGGATTCCCCTCGGTAGAGCCATGTCCCCGACATCCACGAGCAAAGATAGCGGCCACAGGACGTGGCGAACGGCTCGCTGTGCGGGCAATGTGCACGCCGGGCGCCGGCGCCCGGCACCGGTCTCACCGCGCTGCGGATCCCGCCGCAAGTGCCGGGTTGGGTCGGCTTCGACCTCGCCGAGGTGCTGGCCGCGGTCGGGACGCACGCCGACCTTCACTGGGTCGCGTGGTTCAACGGCGATGTGACGGCCGTCCGGCCCGAAGGGCTCGGCGTCCAGGACCGCACCCGCTCCACCGAGGGCTTCGCCCTGTCGTGGTCGGAGATGACCACGCTCGCGCAGATGTGCCGGCAGATCATCGACGCCGAGTTCAGCGGCTACTCGCCGTCCGCTACGAAACCGTCCTCGTCATCGCCACTATCAACGAGTGGCTATGACATCTGAAACACACGCTAGCCCCGGAAGAGCGACTCGCGCTTCGCCAGGATGTCGTTCAGGTTCTGCTGAATGGTGTCGCGCACGAGGTCGGCGATGGCCAGCACGTGGCTGTGGTCCTCCACCGCGTCGGCCGGCTGGCGGTCGGTGCGGATGGGGGTGCCGAAGTCGATGCGCCACTTGGTGGGCAGCGGGATGGCGCCGAGCGGGCCGAGCAGCGGGAAGAACGGCGTGACCGGGAAGTACGGCAGGCCGAGCGCCTTGGCCAGCGGCTTCAGGTCGGCGATCTTCGGGTAGATCTCCTCGGCGCCCACGATCGAGCACGGGATGATCGGCACGCCCGCGTTGATGGCCGTGGTCACGAAGCCGCCCCGGCCGAACCGCTGCAGCTGGTAGCGCTCGCTGAACGGCTTGCCGATGCCCTTGAAGCCCTCCGGCCACACGCCGACCAGCTCACCCGCGCGCAGCAGCCGCTCGGCGTCCGAGCGGGTGGCGAGCGTCTGACCGGTGGCCCTGGCCAGCGAGCCGAGCACGGGCAGCTTGAACACCAGGTCGGCACCGAGCATCCGCAGGTGCTTGTTGTTCGGGTGGTGGTCGTGGACCGCGACGCCGGTCATGGCGGCGTCCCACGGGATCGTGCCGGAGTGGTTGGCCACGATCAGCGCGCCGCCCTCGGTGGGCAGGTTGACCGCGCCGGTCACCTCCACCCGGAACCACTTCTCGAAGATCAACCGCAGCGCCGGCATGACCGCCGCGTCGGTCAGTTCGGGGTCGAAACCAAAGTCGTCGACCGGGTACGCGCCGGTCAGGCGCCTGCGCAGGAAGCCGGAGACCTTGCCGGCCAGGGATTCCTGACGCGCCGGCTCGACCGTGGGGTGCAGCTCGGTGACCGTGGCTGGGCGGGTGCGCGGGCGCACGTGGATCGGCGCACCGGGGATCACGCGTCCCCGGGGAAGCGGGATGACCTGGGCGTCATGCACGGGAAGTCTCCATCGACACGGCGCCGCGGCCGTGCACGTAGTCGTCGAAGGCGTCGGCGGTGGTCCACCGGGGCGTGAAGCCGAACGCGGTCTTGAGCCGGGTCGTGTCGATCACCCGGCCGTAGTTGAGGAAGCGCGCCAACTCGGGCGACAGCTCCGTGCCCCGGACGAGCCGGGTGGCCGGGCCGATGGCCGCACGCGGCATGGGCAGCGGGACGCGGCCCGCGCGGCGGATCGCCTGCGACAGCATGATCACCCCGTCGCCGCCGACGTTGAACACGCCGGGCAGTTCGTGGGTGGCCGCGCGGTCGAGCACGGCGATCGCGTCCTGGTGGTGGAGCAGCTGCACGCGGGCGTCGAAGCCGAGCAGCGTCGGCACCACGGGCAGCGCGAAGTAGCGGGCCAGCGCGTTGTCCACGCCCGGGCCGATCATCTCGGCCAGCCGGACGGTGGTCGTGGCGACGTCGGGCCGTCGGCGGACGAACCCGCTGACGTAGCCCTCGATCTCGGCTGCCGTGCCACCGGTCGGCCCGTCCTGCTCGGAGAAGACGGCGGGCGCGGCCGGGCCGGCGCCGTAGACGTCGGCCGTGGACTTGACCACCAGCTTGCGCAGCGACTTCGACCGCTGACACGCGGCCAGGAGCTGCATGGTGCCGATGACGTTGAGTTCCTTGATGGCCGCCCGCCGAGGACCGACGCTCGGCCGCGGTGCGGCGTGCACCACCGTGTCGACCTTCGCCGAGTCGATCACCTTGCCGATCCGCGGGCTGCGGATGTCGGCGGCGACGAACTCGACGCGTCCCTTGGGGGTCTTGGCCGGCGGCGAGAGGTCAACCCCGAGCACCCGTTCGATGCTGGGGTCGGCCGCAAGCCGCGCGGCCAGCTGACCTCCGAGATAGCTGCCGGCACCGGTTACCAGGACGACGTTGGGCGCCATACGACTCCGATTATCGATCACGGACTGGGACGGTCCGGCTAGCACAGTGGCGGACCACCGGCGAGACTCTACCGCCGAATCGTGATCAATTTGTCGCTGGCAACGTGTAGTTAACGCAGGTCACACGGGTGTTAGCGGATGTCACTCGTTTGGTGGAACATCCGCTCCGCGTTACTTCTTCAGCTTGCGACGCTGCACACGTGTCTTACGGAGAAGCTTGCGGTGCTTCTTCTTGGACATGCGCTTGCGGCGCTTCTTGATGACCGAGCCCATGCGGATCCTTCGCTCTAGTCGGTGGTCGGGTCTTCACCTGGAACTGCAACGACCACTCGACCAACGGTCACGGACGCGCGCTAAGGCACCAGGCAACGGTCCTCAAGATTACCTGGGCGTTGCGCGCGCCTGACCACCGGCACCTAGCCGGCGTCGAAGTACGCGCTCCGCAGGTAGTCGTTGACAGCCTTCTCGGGCACACGGAACGACTTGCCCACCCGCACCGCGGGTAGCTCGCCGTTGTGCACCAACCGGTACACGGTCATCTTCGACACTCGCATGACACTGGCCACCTCGGCCACGGTCAGGAACTGCACCTGTGCGAGGCCAGGCGGGTCTTTCTCGTTCGCCGGCATGCTCACCGCATCCTTCGACACGTGTCGCGCCGTCGGCTTCCCCACCGACGGTATCGACACGCACGTGCTTCCAACGAGAGTAGCGGGACTGGTGTGACTCGTGCGACGCCAGCGACGGTTTTACTCCAACCGCGCAGCTGGTTAGTCCGTCTCGTGGGCGCGTCCCAGCTCCTGTGAGCGGTCGCGGGCGGCCTCGATGGCGTCGAGCAACGCGGCCCGGACACCGTGCTTCTCCAGCTCACGGATGGCCATGATCGTGGTGCCCGCCGGGCTGGTCACCGCCTCACGCAGGGTGACCGGGTGTTCCCCGGTCTTCGCGAGCATGGTCGCCGCGCCGACGGCCGACTGGATGATCAGCTTCTCGGACACGGCACGCGGCAGGCCGAGCAGGATGCCGGCGTCGATCATGGCCTCGACCAGGAAGAAGAAGTACGCGGGACCCGAGCCCGACAGCGCGGTGACCGCGTCCTGCTGGGACTCCGGTACCCGCACCACCAGGCCGACCACGGACAGCAGTTCCTCGACCGTGTTCAGGTGCACGCTCGTGGCGTAGCGGCCGGGCGAGATGGCCGACATGGCCTCGCCGACCACCATGGGCGTGTTCGGCATGACCCGGACGACCGGCACACCGTCGGGCAGCCGGCGCTCGTACAGCGCGGTCGGCAGGCCCGCACAGAGCGACACGACCAGGGTGTCCTTGGCGATCGCGGGGGCCAACTCGTCGAGCAGCGGGTCGATGTCCTGCGGTTTCACGGCCACCACCAGCACGTCCGCCTCCTTGGCGGCCGTGGGGATGTCGACCGCGCGGACGCCGTAGCGAGTGGTCAGCTCGGCGGAGCGCTCGGGGTGGCGTTCGGTGAACATGAGGTCGGCCGGCCGGCGGCCACCGGCGAGCAGCCCGGACAGCAGCGCCTCGCCGATCTTCCCGGCGCCCAGCACAGCGATGGATTCCGTCATGCGGACAAGCCTCCCACGCTACGGTTCACGGCCATGTCCACGTTCCTGAACCTCATGCTCGCCGGCCTGGCCGGCACCCTCGGCGTCCTGGCAGCCGTGGTGCTGTGGCACAAGCGCCAGCCGAAGCCGGCCCCGCGGCTGGACGAGCTGAGCGCGCAGACCCTCAAGCGGGCGGAGGAGTACGTGGCGGCCGGTGACATCGTGCAGGCGGCGAAGGTCGTCCACGACGCCACGGGCTGGCCCTTACGCGAATGCAAGCCGGTGATCGACCACCTGCGGGCCAAGCACCCTCGCGCCCGGAAGGACGACTTCCCGCTCAGCTAGGCGGACTCGATCGTGGGAGTGGCGATGGCGAACCTGTCGGCCACGTTGAGCCGGCAGGCGGCGACTATGTACCGACTAGGGCTTGGCGGACAGGGCCAGTTGGCGGGACTGGCAGACCAGGCGGCCGGTGGAGTCGACCACCGTGGCGTCCGCGTCGAACCAGGCGCCGTGGATGGCCTTGCAGTCCACCTGTACCCGCAGCCAGCCGGGGGCCGGGCGGGAGCGCAGCAACGCTGTCAGTTGGACGGTCGGGGTCCAGCCGAAGCGGCCGAGGTTGAACGTGACCGGCACGGAGATGTCGCCCGCCAGCAACGCGAAGATGGCGTCCACCGGCTCGCCGCGCGGGCGGACCCACAGTCGCAGCCTCGGGGGGTCGTTCGTCTGGCCGTGGAGGAAGCCCGCGCCGTTGGGGTCCAGCCGGACGTCGCAGCCCGCGGTGAGCCGGTACATCGACGCCATCGGCAGGTTCGCCACCTCGAGCGCGTTGCCCGGCGGCTCGGCCGGCTGGTTGGGCAGGTCGGCCCACACGGCACGCTCGCGCGGCAGCCGGCCGGTGGTCACCACACCCTCCACGCAGGACTGACCGCGTTGTTCCAGGTGGACCGACACGACCGTGGCCTGGCGGCCGGACTTGCGCACGTCCGTCCGCAGTAGCACGGGGCCGACCTCGGGCGCGCGCAGGAACTGGGCGCTCACCGCCAACGGGTCGACCACCGGCGAACCGTTGCCGGCCGCGGACACCGCGGCTCTGGCGAGCAGCGCGAGGAGAAAGCCGCCGTGCGGCTTGCCGCCGATCGACCACGGCGCGGACAACTCGGCGGTGAAGGTGCCGTCACCGAGCGAGCGAACCCGCGACGCGGTGGCGAACGGACCCGCCGAACCGTGCCCGGTTCGTGCGTCGCCGGGCCCCGCAAGACTGCTCATGATTATTACCCTGCCACGTCGGCGTCGGCTTGCTCAGACCCGGGCTCCGGATTCAGATCATTTGCGGGATGTCAAGGCGCGCAAGAAAAAAGCGGTGTTCGCGGGACGCTCTGCGAGTCGCCGCATGAGGTAGCCGTACCACTGCACGCCGTAAGGAACGTAGACCCGCACGGTGTGTCCCTCACCGGCGAGTCGCAGCTGCTCGTCCGGACGGATGCCGTAGAGCATCTGGTATTCGAAGCTGCCCGGCTTGCGCTCGTGGAACTCCGCGCGGGCGGCCACGATCTTCACCAGCCGCGGATCGTGCGTGGCGAACATCGGGAAGCCGTCGCCCGCCAGCAGCGCGTTCGCGCAGCGCACGTAACTGCGGTCGACGTCGTGGGCCTCGGGGAACGCCACCTCGGGTGGTTCGGCGTAGGCGCCCTTGCAGAGCCGGACCCGGGAGCCGCTGGTGGAGAGTCGCCCGCAGTCGTCCTCCGTGCGGTGCAGGTAGGCCTGCAACACGGCCCCCACCCACGGCCACGCGCGGCGCAGCTCGGCCAGCACGCGCAGCGTGGAGTCCGTGGTGGTGTGGTCCTCCATGTCGAGCGTGACCGTGGTGCCGCTCTGTTCGGCGGCCGCGCAGATGCGGGAGGCGTTCTCCAGCGCGAGGCTCTCGTCGAGGAGCTGACCGACGGCCGTGAGCTTCACGCTCACCTCGGCACGCGGCGCGAGGCCCTCGGCGTGGAGGGCTTCGAGCAGCTCGAGGTAGGCGCGCACCGTCTGCTCGGCCAGCTGCTTGTCGGTGGTGTCCTCGCCCAGGTAGTCGAGGGTGACGGTCAGACCCTGGTCGACGAGGGTCCTGGTGACCTCGATGGCGTCGGCGGTGGTCTCGCCTGCCACGAAGCGACGTACGACGTCCCGGCTCACCGGGGCGGTCGCGACGAGCCGACGGATCACGTCGTTGCCGGCCGCGGCCAGAATCAGGCTACGAAGGGGGTTCACGGGACGGCACTCTACGTACGGCCGCCCGAGCGGTCATCTCAGCGGGCGAAATGGTTACTTCGACATGCGGGACCGTCCGGTATGTACCGTCGGACCGGCCAGCTCGGACTGTCCGGATGGGTAGGAGCGGCCAACTCGAGGTACCGGAGTGGCCGACTCGGCGTACCGGAATGGCCGACTCGGCGTGTCCGAGTGGCCGACTCGGGGGCCGGACTGGTCATCGTGCGCGCGCGGAGTGGTCATCATGTGCGCGCGGAATGGTCACCGTGGGGGTTATTGGCCCAGGTGTAGGCGGGCGAAGAGGAGGGACTCCGCCAGGTCTTTTGCTCGTTCGGCCGGGCCGGCGGCGCGGCGGGTGTTGATCTCCAGGACCACCTGGCCCGTGAAGCCGCTGCTCGCCAGGGACTCGCACACCTCGGCGCAGGGTTGGGTGCCTCGGCCGGGGACCAGGTGCTCGTCCTTCGGGAGGCCCGTGCCGTCGGCCAGGTGCAGGTGGGTCAGGGCCTTGCCCATGCGGTGGCGGAGGGCCAGGGCGTCCTCGCGAGCGGCGGCCGTGTGGGACAGGTCGAGCGTGTAGTGGCGGTATCCGACGTCCGTCGGGTCGATCGACGGGTCGAACGCCGAGACCTCCCGGCCGAAGCGGCGCACGGGGAACATGTTCTCCACCGCGATCTTGATGCCCGTTCGCTCCTCGAGGTCCCACACCAGGTCGGCGAAGCCGTCGGCGTAGCGGCGCTGCCAGCGGAACGGCGGGTGGATGACCACCGTCGGCGCGTCGAGTTCCTGTGCCGCCTCCACCGACCGGCGCAGGCGCTCCTCCGGCTTGGGTGACCAGATCCGCTGGGTGATCAGCAGACACGGTGCGTGGATGGCCAGCACGGGCACGCCGTACTGGCGAGAGCGTCGGCGCAGCGCCTTCGGGTCCTGGCTGATCGGGTCGGCCCAGACCATGACCTCGACGCCGTCGTAGCCCAGCTCGGCCGCCAGCTCGAACGCGGCTGTCGCGGACTGGGGCCAAACGGAAGCGGTGGACGCCCCGATCCGGATGCCGCCCGAAGTCACGCGCTAGCGCTTCAACAACAGGAGTGCCGCCGGGGTGACGGTCACCATGAGCCCCACCAGCACCGCGTACACGGTGGTCTGCAGGTCCTCGGCCTTGCGGATCTTGCGGACGACCAGCACGAGACCGGCGATGACCGCGAGGGCCAGCACCAGCGCGGCGGCCGGCAGCGCGCCCCACAGCCACTGGAAGCCCAGCCACACGGCCGCACCGGCGACCACGCCCAGCGCGATCTGGCTGACCATGATCAGCCATTCCTTGGCGGGCGAGCGCTCGACGTCGTCCTCGTCGTCGAGGTCGTCGTCGAGGTCGTCGTCCCGGTCGAGATCGCGATCGATGTCGTCCAGGTCGTCATCGAGATCGTCGTCGAGTTCGTCGCGGTCGTCCAGCTCGTCCAGGTCGTAGCCGTCGCGCTCGTAGCCACCGTCGGGGTCGCGGTTCGGGTAGCCGGAGCGGTAGTCCTCCTCGGGCTCGACCGGGGCCAGCGCGCCGTAGGTGTCGCGCTGGGGCGGGTACTGCACGGGTGTCATCCGGGTGCGGCTGTCCGGGCCGACGGGACCGCCGGGCACGGGACGGCGGCCGGTCATGGTGCCGTCGACCTGGATCCGGTTGGGGACCCGGGGCATCTCCTCGGTGGTCGGCTCGCCGGCCAACGCGGGCGGTGGGCCCGGTGGCGGCGGGGACGGCGCCGAGTCGGGGTGACCGTCGAGCCGGGACCGCAGCGACGGCTGGACGATGCCGCGCTCACGGTTGCCACCCGGGACGGGCGGCGGCACGGGCAGTTGCTGCGAACGCTGCGGCAACGGCCGGTTGTTGCGGACCGGTCGCGTGGGGTCGCTCGACTGCGCGATGGCCGGGAGCCGCGCCGACTGGTTCCCGGGACCGGGGCCAGGGCCGGCGGCCGGCGGCGGTGCCGGCAGTTGCTGCGACGGCTGCGGGGCCGGGCGACGCCGTGGCGGAGGCTGCGGCGGATCCACCGGCCGCTGCGGAAGCTGCTGGGACGGCTGCGGCTGGGGCGGCTGAGGCGGCTGGGCCCGGCGCGGCGGGGGCTGCGGCGGGTCGACCGGCCGCTGGAAGTCGGTGCGGTGGCGGTGTGACGTGCGCTCGGGCGGCGGCTGGTCCTCGCGGATGACCGGCATCTCGCCGCTCTCCGACATCACCCGCTCGATGATCGCCTGGGCGCCCGTGTCAGAGAGATCGTCGGCACGCCGACGACGACGCCGGGGAGCTCGCTCACCCGTCTCGGCGCCGTACTTTGCGAGCAGCTCAGCGACCGTGCGCTGAGACTGTTCGGATCCGCCTTCGTGACTCATCGACTCCACCGTGCCTGGCGCCGGCCATATCGTCCAGCCGCGAGGCGCTCCTGCCCTTCATATCGCGATCCATCCACGGACATTATGAATGCCCGTCCGATTCGGCCGACGGCGAGCATCACGAGTCGGCCCCGTTCGACTGGTCCAGCCTGCGCAGGATGACTCCTTCACGCAGCGCCCACGGGCAGATCTCGAGCTCGGAACGTGACAACGCTCGCATGGTGGCCTGCGCCACCAATGCCCCCGCGACCAGCTGATGTGAGCGGCTGGAGCTCACACCTTCCAGCTCGGCGAGGTCCGCCGCCGACATGCGGGTGATGAACGAGATGAGCTGACGCAGGCCGGCTTCGGTGAGCACCCGGCGGACCCGGGGGCCCTCCGAGGACGGCGCCGCACCGGTCAGCCTGGCGAGCGAGCGGAACGTCTTCGAGGTGGCCACCACGCGGTCCGGTTCGCCCCGTTTCGCGAACTTCTTCGCCACCGGCGCCAGTTGCTCGTTCAGCCACTCGGCGGTCGCCTCGACGTCCGCCCTGTTGGGTGGGTCGCTGGTGAACCGCTCGCGGGTGATGCGCCCGGCGCCGAGCGGCACGGACTTCGCGTAGTCGGGCTCCTCGTCCATGCCGATCGCCAGCTCCAGGGAGCCGCCGCCGATGTCGAGCACCAGCAACCGTCCGGCCGACCAACCGAGCCACCGGCGGGCGGCCAGGAACGTGAGCCGGGCCTCGTCCTTGCCGGTGAGCACCTTGAGCTCGACGCCCGTCTCCTCGCGGACCCGCTCGAGCACCTGGGTGACGTTGCCGCAGTCGCGAACGGCCGAGGTGGCGAAGGCCATGAGGTCCGCGCAGCCGAGCTTGCGTGCCGACTTCTTGGCCAGCGAGACCGTGTGGACGAGGTCGTCGGCGCCCGCTTCCGACAGGTCGCCGTCGGGCGTGAGCTGCTCGGCGAGCCGCAGAACGGTCTTCTCGGAACTGGCCGGCATCGGGTGCGCGCCTCGGTGCGCATCCACGACGAGAAGGTGGACGGTGTTGGAACCGACGTCTAACACCCCTAGGCGCACGAGGCGTCAGGTTACCGGGCGGTCGCGTTATGGGAAGGGTTTCTTCACGATTTCGCTCGCGCGACCAGGGGCCACGCAGCGTAGTCCGTTCAGCACAGCGGACTCGACCATGCGCTCGTCGTAGGTGACCACCAGGTGCGCGCCGGCCATCATGGCGGACGCCACGTGGATGGCGTCGAGCGATCGCAGCGCGTTGGGGTTGAGCCGTTCGGCGAGGATGGTGACCTCGTCGGTGATCGGGAGGTCGACGACCCCGGACATGGCGTCCTCGATGTGGTCGAGGGCGACCACGTGGCCCACGTCGAAGCGCCGCCGGATCGCCCGGCCGACCTCGATCCACGCCAGGTGCGAGGACAGCAGCACGTTGTTGTCGGCCACGTGCCGATCGAGCAGGATCCGGACGTCCTCCGACTCCGGCTCGTGGATCACGCGCTTGAGCAGTGCGCTGCTGTCCAGGTAGATGCGCATTACAGCCGGTCGTCTCGATCGAGCAGGTCGATGCCGCGCTCACCCTGGTCGAGGCGCAGCGTGGGTCGCACGCTGCGGTACGGCACGCGCGGGGGGTTGACCCCGCTCGAAGCGATCACCGGGCCGATCGTGGTCGGGCTCGGGACCAGACCCAGGTACTGCGCGACCGCCTCACGCAGGAGGTCCTGCTGGGAGCGTCCGGTGCGCTGGGCCGCGGCACGCAGGGCGGCCTCGGCTTCGGCACTGAGTCGGAGGTTGGTGGCCATGGGGGGATGGTACCTGATTGGTACCACTCGGTACCAATCAGGATTCGAACTTGTATCCTAAACCGCGCACGGTGACCAGGTGCCTCGGCGACGCCGGGTCCGGTTCGATCTTGGAGCGGAGCCGCTTCACGTGGACGTCCAGCGTCTTCGTGTCGCCCACGTAGTCCGCGCCCCACACCCGGTCGATCAGCTGGCCCCTGGTCAGCACGCGGCCGACGTTTCGCAGCAGGTACTCGAGCAGGTCGAACTCCTTCAGCGGGAGCGGGATCTCGCCGCCGTCCACGGTCACCACGTGCCGCTCGACGTCCATCCGCACCGGACCTGCCGCCAGGACCTGGGGCAACAGCTCCCCGTCCGCCGACTCGCCGCCGCGACGCAGGACCGCGCGAACCCGCGCGATCAGCTCGCGGGCCGAGTACGGCTTGGTCACGTAGTCGTCGGCGCCGATCTCCAGCCCGACCACCTTGTCGATCTCGCTGTCCCGCGCGGTCACCATGATCACCGGCACGGTCGAGCGCTGACGCAGCGCACGGCACACGTCCGTGCCGCTCATCCCGGGCAGCATCAGGTCGAGCAGCACGATGTCCGCGCCGTTGCGGTCGAACTCCTCCAGCGCCTGCTGGCCGGTGCTCGCGACGGCGGCCGTGAAACCCTCCTTGCGCAGCAGGAACGCGAGCGGGTCGGCGAAGGACTCCTCGTCCTCCACGATCAACACCCTGGTCACGGCTGTCCTCCATGGTCGCTGTTGGCTGCACTGTGGGCGGGAATTCGGAGCGTGAACGTGGACCCGGTGCCCGGCCGGCTCCACAACCTGACCTCGCCGCCGTGGTTGGCCGCGACGTGCTTGACGATCGCCAGGCCGAGGCCGGTGCCCCCGGTGGCCCGGGACCGCGCCTTGTCCAGGCGGTAGAACCGCTCGAAGACGCGCTGCTGCTCGTCCTCGGGGATGCCCATGCCGCGGTCGGTCACCGCGATCTCCACGAACCGGCCGGCCTGCCGGCGGCTGATCGACACGGGCGAGTTCGGCTGCGAGTAGGCGACCGCGTTCTCCAGCAGGTTCGCCAGGGCGGTGACCAGCAGCGTCCGGTCGCCCTCCACCAGCAGCCCGCTGTCGGCGTCGGTGGTGATGTCGATGCCCGTGGACTCCATGGCGAGCTTGGAACGGCCGAGCGCGTCACGCACCACGGCGTCGACGTCCACGGCGTTCAGCTCGGGCAGCCGCTCGGCGCCCTGCAGCCGCGACAGCGCGATCAACTCGGTGACCAGCGTGCCGAGGCGGGTGCCCTCGTGAAGGATCTTCGTGGTGAACCGGCGGACGGACTCGACGTCGTCCGCCGCGTCCAGCACGGCCTCGGCGAGCAGCGCCATCGCGCCGACCGGGGTCTTCAGCTCGTGGCTCACGTTGGCCACGAAGTCGCGGCGGGTGGCCTCGAGTCGGACGGCCTCGGACTCGTCGGCCGCGTCGACCGCCATGAACCCGTCGCCGAGCGGGCGGATCTCGCCGCGCACGGCCTCCGGTCCCCGGCCGAACGTGGCGCCACGTTCGGTGGGGAACAGCTCGAACTCCACGGGCTCGCCCGTCTCGGCCACCAGTTCGGCCGCCTTGCGGGCCCGGTCGTCGAGCCGCCGGTTGCGGACCACGCCCAGCTCGACCGCACGCGGGTTGTGCTGCACCACGTCGCCGAACCGGTTGAGGATGACGATCGCGTCGTGCGAGGACTGGACCAGCCTGCTGACGAGCACGGAGACGGTCGGGCCCGTCGGCGCGGAGGCCGCGGCCCTGGCGCGGGCTCTGGCCAGCCACGCACCGACCACGAGACCCACCAGCAGCGCGCTGATGGTCGGCAAGATCCAGACCAGGTTGGTCACGGGCGAATCGTAAGCAGGTCAGACCCGGTCCGGACCAGCCAGCAACGGCCAGGAGTGATCGTGCCGACACCAAAACGGGCGTTGTTCGCCGCGAGGTCAGCCCGTGTTCACTCGTTCGTGTCCAACTGACGGAGGTCGTCTTCGGACAGCCGCAGTCCCGCGGCCGCCACGTTCTCGACCACGTGGTCCGGGTTGCCGGTGCCGGGGATGGCCAGCACGTTCGGGCCCCGGTGCAACGTCCACGCCAGCCGGACCTGCGCCGGCGTGACCCCGTGGGTGGCCGCGACCTTCGCGACCGCCTCCGGCTCGGTTCCCCCGAACGTGACGCCGGCGATGGCGAAGAACGGCACGAAGGCCACCCCGTGCTCGGCGCACAGCGCGATCAGCGCGTCGTCCTCGCGGGCCGTGGTCAGCCCGTACTGGTTCTGCACGCAGGCGACGGGCGCGATGGCCAGTGCCTCCGCGAGGTGCTCGGCCGAGACGTTCGAGATGCCGAGGTTGCGGATCAGGCCCTGGTCACGCAGTTCGGCCAACGCACCGAACCGCTCGGCCAGCGAGCCGGTGCCACGCTCCAGCGCCTCGCCGATGCGCAGGTTCACCAGATCGAGGTGGTCACGGCCCAGCTGGCGGATGTTCTCCTCCACCTGCCCGCGCAGCTGGTCGGGCCGAGCAGCGGGCAACCAGTCCCCGCTCGGGCCGCGCCCCGGGCCGACCTTGGTGGCGATCACCAGGTCGTCCGGGTAGGGCGCGAGGGCCGTGTTGATCAGTTCGTTGGCCGACCGCGGTTCGGAGAAGTAGAAGGCGGCCGTGTCGATGTGGTTGACGCCCAGCTCGACGGCCCTGCGCAGCACGGCGATGGCGGTGTCGCGGTCGCTCGGGGAGCCGTCGGCCTTCGACATGAGGCGCATGGCGCCGAAACCCATGCGGTTCACCGTGCGGTCGCCCAGCTGCCAGGTGCCCGCCGCGTCGGCGGTGATCGTGGTCATGGCTCCAGATTCGCCATGTCGTGTTCGCCCCGCTGGGATTGGCAACATGTTGCCGATGTGGCGGTCGCGCTTGCCGCGGGCGCAGACTTGGGGCATGACGGTAGCGGTGGTCCGGGGCGGCGAGGAGCTGTTGGCCCGCACCGGACACCTGTTCGCGGCGGCGACCTCGGTGTCCTGTGCGGCGCGCGACCTGAACACGTGGGCGGTGACGAGGCCCGGTTCGGGTTTCACGCGGCCACGGGGGATGACGATTCGCAAGCTGTACCTGGCGGGGATCCTGCTGAACCCGTCGACCGCGCAGCACGTGCACGAGGTGGCGCGGATCGGCGCGGAGGTCCGGATCACGCGCGACGAGATCCTCGAGACGATCATCCTGGACCGCCGGATCGCCATCCTGGACGACGGCGACGGCAGCTACAGCGTGCTCTCCGGCCCGGAGGTGGCGGCCGTCGCGTCGCTGTTCGAGGCCGCGTGGCGATCGGGCACCGACCTGGCCGTGTACGACGCGCAGCACGCCGAACTCCGCGCCCTGGCGCCGCGGGTGTTGGACCTGCTGGCGTCGGGATGCAAGGACGAGACGGCCGCACGGACCCTCGGCCTGGGCGTGCGCACCTACCGGCGGCGGGTGGCCGAGCTGATGGACGCGCTCGGCGCCGAGTCCCGCTTCCAGGCCGGGGCCGGGCCCGCGAACTCGGCCTGGTCTGAGCCCGAAGCCCTCCGGAACCGCGATCTCGCGTGCGGGAACCTCGATCTCGCGGGGCTAGCGGCCCTGGTTGGCCACCGCTGCCGCTGCCTTCTCCGCCGCCTCCGGGTCGAGGTAGGTGCCGCCCGGGTTGAGCGGGGTCAGGTCGTCGGCCAGGTCGTAGCGCAGGGGCATGCCCGTCGGGATGTTCAGGCCGGCGATGTCCGCGTCCGAGATCTTGTCCAGGTGCTTCACCAGCGCGCGCAGGGAGTTGCCGTGTGCGGCCACCAGCACGGTCCTGCCGGCCCGCAGGTCGGGCACGATCTCCGCCTCCCAGTACGGCAGCACCCGCGCGACCACGTCCTTCAGGCACTCGGACTTCGGGACCTCGATGCCGGCGTAGCGGGCGTCGCCGTCCTGGCTGAACTCCGAGCCCGGCTCGATCGGCGGCGGGGGCGTGTCGTAGCTGCGGCGCCAGAGCATGAACTGCTCCTCGCCGAACTCCGCAAGCGTTTGCTTCTTGTTCTTGCCCTGCAGCGCGCCGTAGTGGCGCTCGTTCAGGTGCCAGTCGCGCTTCACAGGGATCCAGTGGCGTTCCGCGGCGTCCAGCGTGAGGTTCGCCGTGGTGATCGCGCGTCGCTGCAGCGACGTGTACACCAGGTCGGGCAGCAGGTTCGCCGCGCGCAACTGCTCCCCGCCGCGCACCGCCTCGGCGACACCCTTCTCGGTGAGCGCCACGTCGACCCAGCCGGTGAACAGGTTCTCGGCGTTCCACACGCTCTCGCCGTGCCGGAGCAGAATCAGGGTGCCGACGGAGTGCATCGATCCAGACATGCCAGCAAGCGTGCCAGACCTGTCCAGTCGACAGGTAGCGACCCACCGCGTTAGTGCACGTCCGAGCCACTCTTTGGCGACGTTGGTAACTACGCTTAGTTGACTTACAAGTAAGGTTCGACACCGAATTGTTACCTACGGAGCGCGATTACCCCCTGCGGGGCTAACTCGTGGCCTTGTGTAACCGTCCGACTTCTGACAAGTTGACACCGCCCTAGCGGATCAGCTCCCACGCACTCCCTGATCCGCGAAGGCAGCAGCGCGGCTCGACTCCCCTGCCGAGCCGCGCCCCGCCCGGAAACCCCAGGGTGCCCCCGCCTAAGGGCTCCGACGCGGCGGGAACCCACGCGGAGCGGCTCGAGATCGCGACTCCCCCCTCGCTCGAGCCGCTCCGCGACCCGCGCGTGCATACAGTCTTTAAGATCCGATCTCAGGTTTCACGAGGCGTGAGCAGGTGCTCGAACGCCTTGAGATTCGCGAGAGACTCGCCGCGCGACACCCGCCACTCGTACTCCCGCTGGATCGACGTGGCGAAGCCGATCTCCAGGATCGTGTTGAAGTCGCCGTCGGCCGCCTCGAGGACCTGGCCGAGCAGCCGGTCCAGCTCATCAGGTGTCACGGACGCCAGGCTGACGTGTCCCACCAGGTAGATGTCGCCCAGCTTGTCGACCGTGTACGCCACCCCGTAGAGCCGCGCGTTGCGCCGCAACAGGAACCGGAACACGTCCTCGTGCGCCTCGTCGGGGCGCCGGCACACGAACGCCTCGACCGTCATGGCGTGGGCGCCCACCCGCAGCCAACAGTTGGTCTGCAGCTTCTTCGTGCCGGGCAGGGTCACGAAGTACTTGCCGGGCGACGGACTCGTGTACTTCAGCTCCTGCTCATCGAGGGTCTCCTCGATGACCTCCAGTTCCTCACACCGCGACTCCCGTCTCGAACACCGCCCGCCGGAACGCACCGGCCGCGTCCAGGTAGCCGGCGATCAGGGCGTCGGTCGTACGGTCCCACGAGAACTCCCTCGCGTGCCCGACGGCGCCCTGTGCGAGCAGATGCCACAGGCCCGGATGCAGCGCGTGCTCCAGCGTCTCGGCCCAGAGGTCCGGGGCGTGGCCGGGCACCAGCAGGCCCGACACGCCGTCGGCCACCGCCACCGGCAGCCCGCCGACCGCGGCGGCCACCACCGGCGTGCCGCAGGCCTGTGCCTCCAGCGCCACCAGGCCGAACGACTCGTTGTGACTGGGCACGGCGACCACGTCGGCCGCACGGTAGACCTCGACCAGCGCCGGGCCCCGCCGCGGCGGCAGGAACCGCACGACGTCGGAGATGCCGAGCGTGCCGGCCAGTTCCTGCAGCGACGTCGGCGCCTCGAGACCGGAGCCCGACGGGCCGCCCGCCACCAGCACCACCAGCCGGTCCCGCGACACGGCACCACGCGCCAGCATCTCGGCCGCGGCGCGCAGCAGCACGTCGGGAGCCTTGAGCGGCTGGATCCGACCGACGAACGCCAGCACGACCGCGTCCTGCGGGATGCCGAGCGCCGAGCGGGCGGCCGCCCGGTTCGCCCGGGCGGAACAGGTCGAGGTCGACGCCGGGCGCCACCGTGTGGACCTTCGTGGGGTCGGCGTCGTAGAGGTCGACCAGCTGGTGGGCCTCGACCTCCGTGTTCGCGATCAGCTGGTCGGCCTCGTCGACCACCTGCTGTTCGCCGATCTCACGCGCGCGCGGCTCGGGAGTGTCCCCGGCGGCGAGCGCGGCGTTCTTCACCTTGGCGAGTGTGTGGGCCGAGTGCACGAGCGGCACGCCCCAGCGGTCGCGGGCGAGCCAGCCGACCTGCCCGGACAGCCAGTAGTGGGAGTGCACGAGGTCGTAGTAGCCGGGTTCGTGGCGTGCCTCGGCCCGCAGCACCCCCGCGGTGAACGCACACAGCTGCGCCGGCAGTTCGTCGCGGCCGAGACCCTCGAACGGGCCGGCCGACACGTGGCGCACGAGCACGCCGGGGGCCAGCTCGGCGACCGGTGGCAGATCCGACGAGGTCGCGCGGGTGAACACCTCGACCGCGATGCCCCGCCGGGCCATCCTGGTGGCCGTCTGCGTGATGTAGACGTTCATGCCGCCCGCGTCACCGGTGCCGGGTTGTTCCATCGGCGAGGTGTGCACGGAGAGCACGGCGACCCGTTTCGGCGGTCGCCGCAGGTGGACAACGGAACTTTCGGACACCAGAGCATCCACTCCCCGACTAGTGGGCGGCGACCGACCCCGCAAACTCGAGCAGGGCAGCGTTGAACTCCGCCACGCGTTCCACGAACGGCATGTGACCCGTCCCTGAGAACCAACGCATCGACGCACCAGGAATCTTCCCGGCCGCGTACTCACCGGCCGCCGGAGCGACCACCCGGTCCAGTTCACCGTGCAGAACGAGCGTGGGCACCGACATCGCAGCCACCGCGTCCAGCCCGCCCTGGTCCCGCTTGAACAGCGCCTTACGCACGGCGGGCGGCACCTGGAGCATCTGGCCGAGGCTGTGCTGGAGTTCGGTGCCCGACCTCGGCTCGGCCGTCTCGCGTCGGCGGCGATCGACGCCAGCGCCGGCGCCGCCACGGTCACGTCGTCGGACAGCGCCGACCGCATCCCGACGTTCCAGGCCGAGCCGAGCGCACCGCCCGGCCGGTCGCGGCCGATCTCCGTCACCGCTCCCACCAGCACGAGCCCCGCCACGCCGCTCGACCCGCGTTCCCGCAGGTAGTCCGTGACGACGAGGCCGCCGTAGGACCAGCCGACGAGCACGGCCGGAGCGTCGGCCAGCTCGAGGACGGCCGCGAGGTCACCGGCCCAGACGGCCGGATCCGCGTAACCCTCGGCCGGTTTGTCCGACTCGCCGTGGCCGCGCAGGTCGACCGCCAGCAGCCGGTGCCGGGCGGTCAACTCGGTGTCGGTCAGCTGGTTCACCCAGGCCTGTCCGGACGCACCCCAGCCGTGGACCAGCACGATCGGTGGCGCCGTCGGGTCCCCGGCCTCGCGCACGGCGAGCCGGGTCCCGTCGGCACTCTGAACGAATCGCAGCATCTACAGCGCCGACATCGACTGCCACTGCTCCCACGGGATGAGCCAGTCGTAGACGTCGGAGGTGGTCGGGAAGTTCACGGCCGAGCCGGTGATCTCCACGGGGTCGCCGATCAGCGCGCTGTCGAAGTACTCCTTGGCGTCGGCCTCGAGCAGGTTGATGCACCCGTGCGAGACGTTCTCCTTGCCGATGAAAGCGGCGTTGTCGTTGTTCTCGTGGATGAACTCGCCGTGGTTGGAGATCCGCACGGCCCACTTCTTCATGACGTTCGTGTAGCCGTAGCGCGGGTTGGAGAAGTCGCCGACCTCCTCCTTCGCCATGACGATGACCGTGCCGTTCGGCGTGTTCGTGCCGGGGTCGGAGTCCCTGCCGTTGCTCGACGGGTAGCTCGTGAACAGCTGGCCGTCGCGGTAGACGTTCATCTGGTGGTCCGGCGTGTTGATCTTGACGACCTGGTTGCGGCCGATGGTGAACGCCGTGGACAGGTCCTTCTTGCCGAACGCGCCGCCGCCGAAGTCGACGCCGTAGAGGTTGGCGGTGACCGTCACGGTGGTGTTGGCCGGCCAGTACTCCTTCGGGCGCCAGTCGACCTGGCTGTCGTTCAGCCAGCCCCAGGAACCCTCGACCGGCACGGAGGTCTCGATGACCAGCGCCTTCTCCACGGCCGCGCGGTCGGTGACCGGGCCCTCCGGGAACTTGATGCTGACCGGCATGCCGACGCCCACGGTCGCGTCGTCCACCGGGTTGATGGTGGCGCGCGGGGTGGACGCCGGGGCGAACGTGGTGAACGAGCCGGTGAGTTCGGTTTCCTTGCCCTCGGAGTTCTTGGCCTTGGCCGCGTAGGTGTAGGTCTTGGCGTAGCCCAGGTCCTCGCCGGTCGCCCAGCTGAGCTTGTCGGCCGCGATCTCCCCGGCGACCGTCTCGCCCTCGGGGTTGGTCAGCGTGACCTCGGTCAGCTCGCCGTCCTTCACGGTGATCTGCACGGGTTCGGTGACCGGAATACCGGTCGCGCCGTCCTCGGGCGCCGTGATCTTCGCCGCCGGTGCCTTCTCGCCGAACCCGCCACTCCCACCGTCACCCGAATCGGACGTACATGCCGTGAGCAGGACGAAGCTCGCAAGCAGGGCCGCAACCGCGCCGAGCAACCGCTGGGATCTCACCGAAAAACCTCCACTGTTCGTCTGTTCTTGAGGACGTCTCGAGCGTCCGTGGGGTGCGCGCGACCGAGTGTGACAGTGGTCATATCGACCTGCCGTGCCGGTCGGATACCCGCGGGGGCACGGTCGTCAACGTGAACACCGCGATTGTGACTGGTGCCAGCTCCGGCATCGGCGAGGCGACGGCACGTCAGCTCGCCGCCGAGGGCTTCCTGGTGGTTCTCGGCGCTCGGCGAATGGATCGACTTCAGCAGGTCGCCCAAGAGATCGGCGGGGTCGCGTTGGCACTGGACGTGACGTCGGCCACGCGCGCCCACCGGGACTAGAGCGAGCAGCCCACCAGTACCGGCTCGGGCTGCAGGTCGACCCCGAAAGCGACGCGCACGCCGTCGCGGACCTCCCGGGCCAGCGCCAGCAGGTCCTCGGTCGAGGCGTCGCCCCGGTTGGTCAACGCGAGGGTGTGCTTGGTCGACAGCGCGACCCGGTTGCCGGCGTGGCCCTTCGAGAAGCCCGCTCGCTCGATCAGCCACGCGGCCGACAGCTTCGACGTGCCCACGCCCGCCGGGTACTGCGGCACCGGGACGTCCTCGCCGACCCGCGCGGCGATCCGGGCCAGTACGCCCGGCAGCTCGTGGTCGGGGACCTGCGGGTTCGTGAAGAACGAGCCGACGCTCCACGTGTCGTGGTCGGCCGGGTCGAGCACCATGCCCTTGCCGCGGCGCAGTTCCAGCACGGCCGCGCGGGCCAGGTCGACCGGCACCTGCTTGCCCTGCCGCACGCCCAGCACGCGGGCCAGCTCGGTGTAGCGGATCGGCGCGGACAGGCCGCCGTCGGCCAGTTCGAAGCGGACGCGCAGGACGACCGCGCGCTCGGTGCCCTTCAGCATGCTCGTCCGGTAGCCGAGGCCCAGCTGGTCGGTGCCCAGCGTCCGGATCTCGCCGCTCGCGCGGTCCAGCAGGTCCACGGAGATCAGCAGCTGTGCGACCTCGACGCCGTAGGCACCGACGTTCTGCACGGGCGTCGCGCCGACCGAGCCGGGGATGCCGGACAGGCACTCGAGCCCGCCGAGCCCGGCCTCGACCGTGCGGCACACCACGGCGTCCCAGTCCTCGCCCGCCTCGACCGTGAGCGCCACCCGGCCGTCGCCCAGTGAGTCGATCTTGCTGCCGGTGTTGGCCACCTGGACGACCGTTCCCGGGAAGCCGTCGTCGGCCACCACCAGGTTGGAGCCGCCGCCGAGCACGAGTACCGGTTCGCTGCCGGCGTCGGCCGCGCGCACGGCCGCGGCGATCTCCTCGGCTGATCCGGCCGCGACGAAGCGCGCCGCGGGACCGCCGAGTCGCAGCGTCGTGTGCCCGGAGAGGGGGACCGCGGTGCGGGACGCGATCCCGTCCGCACCGAGGGGGAGGCTGGTCATGGGCTCCAACGGTAACCTCCGTGCCATGTCAAGCCGCCTCGAGCACCGTTCCACCTACCCGGCGCCGGCCGATGTCGTCTATTCGACGCTGGTGGACGAGGCCTTTCTGACCGAACGACTCAAGGCCATCGGCGGCAAGAACGCCGCGTTGCTGTCCCACCGCCGCGAGGGCGACCGGGCCGCGTTCACCCTCCGCCAGGGTGTCGACGGCGAGCGGCTGCCCAGTGCCGTGCGGTCGATCCTCAAGGGCGACCTGGTGGTCGAGCGCGAGGAGCACTGGAAGGCCGAGGATGGTGGCTACATCTCCATCGGCAAGGTGTCCATCTCCGGCGTGCCCGCCGAGATCCGCAGCCGAGGCCGGCTGGTGGACACCGCGTTGACGGTGCGGGCCGAGGTGCGGGTGAGCATCCCGCTGATCGGCGGCAAGATCGAGAAGGTGGTGGCCGAGCAGGTCGAGAAGCTGCTGGCCGCCGAGGCCGAGTTCGCCGAGAAATGGCTGGCCGAGCGCGGCTGAAACCGCTCGGCTCGCCGACCAGGGGCACCACCAACCCGAACCGGCTGCGCCGGGTGGACCGCTGGATCACGGGCACGCCCTGGGTCCGTGACGTGCTCCGCGGAGGGCTGGTGGTCGACCTCGGCTACGGCGCTTCTCCCGTGACGACGGTCGAGCTGGCGCGGCGGCTGTCGGACGTCGGTCCCGACATCCGGGTGCTCGGGTTGGAGCTGGACGCCGAGCGGGTGGCGGCCGCTGTGCCGGCGTCGACGCCGACCCTGACCTTCCAGCGCGGCGGGTTCGAGCTGGCCGGGACGCGGCCGGTGCTCGTGCGGGCGTTCAACGTGTTGCGGCAGTACAGCGAGGCAGAGGTGGCCGACGCGTGGGCGACCATGCTCGCGCGGCTGGCGCCCGGCGGCCTGCTGGTGGAGGGCACGTGCGACGAGTTGGGGCGGCGGTGCTGCTGGGTCACGCTGTCGGCGTCGGGCCCTCGGACGTTGACGCTCGCGTGTCTGCCGTCTGATTTGGAAGCACCGTCCGACCTGGCCGAGCGGCTGCCGAAGACGTTGATCCACCGCAACGTGCCGGGCGAGCGGGTGCACGCCCTGTTCACCGCGCTGGACCACTGCTGGGCGCGGGCGGCGCCGTTCGCCCCGTTCGGCCCGCGGGCGCGGTGGGTGGAGACGGTGGCGCTGCTGGCCGCCGACTGGCCGGTCCTCGACCGCCGCACCCGCTGGCGGCTCGGCGAGCTGACCCTGCCCTGGTCAGCCGTGGACCCACGCGGGTAGCGGCTCGCACGCCGCCCGCCACTGCGCGGGGATGCCGGCCTCGCCCACGCGCGCGGCCACGATGCCGCCCACGATCGCGCACACGGTGTCCACGTCCTCGGCCACCGAGGCCGCCGTCCAGACGGCCTCCTCGTAGTCGTCCGGGTGACGGTCGGCGATCCACAGCGCCAGCGGCACGGTGTCCGGGGCGCTGACCCGGCCACCGGTGCCGAGTTGCGACGGCGGCGGACTCCGGGTCGGCTTTCGGCATGGCCAGCGCCTGCTCGATGCCGTCCCGCACCTGGCTCGGCGGGGTGTACCTGGCGGTCTCGGCGAGATCCGCGCCCGCCGCGCGCCACCGCCACCGCCACGGCGCCGGCCACGCCTTCCGCGTGGGTGTGGGTGACGCGTGCCGACACGGCGGCCTCCTCGGCCGCGCGGTCGAGATCGCCCGCGAACCAGGCGCCGAGCGGCGCCACGCGCATGGCACCGCCGTTGCCCCAGGAGCCGGTGCCGCCGAAGATGTCGCCGGACAGCTCGCGGAGCTTCGCGCCGCGGCGGACGTGGACCATCATCGCGTCGATGCCCGGGCCGTAGCCGCGGTCGACGTCGTAGTGGCGGGTGAAGCTGTCGGCCAGCGCGTCCGCGTCGACGCGGCCGTGGGTCCGCAGGACGGACAGCACCGAACAGGCCATCTCCGTGTCGTCGGTCCACCGCCACGGACCGGCCGGCAGCCGCCGCGCGATCGCGTTGGACCGCAGGGAGAGCTGGTCGCCGAGCGCGTCACCGACGGCGAGGCCCAGGAGGCTGGCTTTCGCCTGTTCGACAGTCACGATCGTGGTTGGTACCACATTTGGTTTGACCTTGACGCTGCGTCAACTTCTATCGTTGTCCGCATGGCGTGGTCGATCGCTCAGGTGGCGCGGATGTCCAAGGTGACGTCCCGGACGCTGCGGCACTACGACGAGATCGGGCTGCTACCGCCGGCGTGGGTCGGCGGGAACGGGTACCGCTACTACGAACGTGAGCAGTTGGTTCGGCTGCAGCAGATTCTCGTGATGCGAGAACTGGGGGTCGGCCTGGACACGATCGCCGAGATCGTGCATCAGGGTCGCGACCAGATCGAGACGCTGCGGATGCACCGGAAGTGGCTGCTGGCCGAGCGGGACCGGTTCGAACAGCTGGCGAACACCGTGTCACGGACGATCGAGGACCTGAAAGGAGGTGACAACGTGAACCCGAAGATGGACCACTGGTTCGAGGGCTTCACCGACGCGAAGGCCGCCGAGTACGAGGCGGAGGCCAAGCAGCGCTGGGGTGCCGAGGAGGTCGAGAAGGCCAACAGGGGCTTCAAGGGCAACGCCGCCGACTGGTGGCGGGAGAACGGCGCGGTCTGGGCCGAGCAGCTCAACGCCCTGGTCGCCCTGATCGACGCGGGCAGCGCCCCGGACTCCCCGGAGGCCCTGGACGCGATCGACGGCCACTACCGCTGGCTGAGCAGCGGGTTCTGGGTGCCGAACCGCGAGTCGTACACGGGCCTGGGCAACCTGTACGCCGACGACCCGCGCTTCCGGAAGAACTTCGACAGGACGGACCCCCGTCTGGCGGAGTTCCTCCGAGCGGCGATGGCCGCCTACGCGCAGGAACGCCTGCAGTAGGCGCTCTGGTCGGGAGAGCTGCAGATCTCCCGACCCGCGCAACTCGAAATTGCTGGTGACGGCCGTGATTCCACGGAGCACCATGGCTTCTATGGACCGGAGCCTCGTGTGCGAGTTGGACACCACGCTCAACGAGGCGACCGTTGTCGGGCTCGTCGAGGAAGGCGACTCCATCGCCATGGCTCTCGACGTTCTCGCGCTGCCGGAGGGTGGGGATCCTCGGCGGGTGCTGGTGTTCACCGGCGTGGCTCGCGTGCGGGTGGTGCTCCGGGAGGGCGACGACGGGCCGGTGATTCCGCTCGACGGGTTCGAAGCCGTCAACCCGCACCTCGACCAGGGGGAGCTTTACGGCTGGGAGTTCTTCGACCTACCGAAGCTGACCGCCGACTGGCCCGAGCGCGTCAGCCTCGATCGCTCCTGGGGGCGCGCCGGGCAGCACGTCCTCTTCTGGTTCAACGACGTCATCGAGGGGACCATCGAGTTCGACGGGCTCGCCGTCCGGGACAGGGATGGCAAGCCCCTCTCCCTCGAGCGGTTCGCGGCCGACGGGGTGCGGTGGTGGACGTCGATGCGGATGGGGACCAAGCCGGACGGCTCGGTCATCGTGTCCGGGCGGCGGTCGCGCGGGCTATCGTGGCGCCGTGGATTTCCCTGGCTTTCTCGACGAGGTTGAGCGGCAGTCGGCGGCCTTGCGGGCCGCGGCGGTGCGTGCCGGGCCCGACGTGCCCGTGCCGTCCTGTCCCGGGTGGACCACCCAGCGGCTGGTCAGCCACATCGCCCGGGTGCACACCTGGGTGATCGGCGCGCTGGACGCCGATCCCGGGACCACCCCGCCCAAGGCCGAACGGCCACCCGAGGACTGGGACGCGCTGCTCACGTGGTGGGACGGTCAGGTCGACACGCTCCTCGGCAAGCTCCGCGAGGCGGGGCCCGACGCTCCCGTGTGGACGTTCGACGGCAGCGACGTCACCGCCTTCTGGGCCCGGCGCCAGGCCCACGAGACCGCCATCCACCGGCTCGACGCGGAACACGCTGCCGGCGACGTGCCGACGCTGATGTTCGACCCCGACTTCGCGGCCGACGGTGTCGACGAGGCGCTCAAGATGGTGTCGCGCAAGCTCACCGAGGAGCCGGCCGACGTCGAGGGCACCGTGCTTTTCCACGCGGCCGACGCCGGTCGCGCGTGGCTCATCACGCTCACCCCCGGCCGGCCGCCCGAGATCGGGCCCGCGCTCGAGCCGGCCATCGACACCGACGCGTCCCTGGTCGGCACGGCCGACGCCGTCTACCGGGCCGCGTGGCACCGGCCGAGCACGGCCATCCGCACGGGCGATCCCGACCTGATCGCCGCGCTGCGGACGCCATGACCTTCGTCATCACCTTCGGGTGCCAGGACCGCACGGGGATCGTCGCCACGATCGCCACCTTCCTGGCCGACCACGGCGGCACGATCGTCGAGGCCGCCTACCACACAGATCCCGACACCGGCTGGTTCTTCACCCGCCAGGAGGTCCGCGCGGACTCGCTGCCGTTCGGCGTCGAGGAGCTTCGGGACCGCTTCGGCGAGGTGGCCACTGGGCTCGCCGCCGACGCCGACTGGTCCATTTTGGACACCGAGGAACGCAGGCGCGTGGTGCTGCTGGTGTCGCGCGAGGGGCACTGCCTCTACGACATCCTCGGCCGGGTGGCGGCCGACGAGCTGGCCATCGACGTCCGCGCGGTGATCGGCAACCACACGGACCTCGCGACCATCACCGAGGCACACGGCATCCCGTTCCACCACGTGCCGTTTCCGGCTGACGACAAGGCTTCCGCGTTCGACGAGGTGCGCGAGCTGGTGGCCGCACACGATCCGCACGCGATCGTGCTCGCCCGGTTCATGCAGATCCTGCCGCCGCAGCTGTGTGCCGAGTGGACCGGTCGCGCGCTGAACATCCACCACAGCTTCCTGCCGTCGTTCGTCGGCGCGCGGCCGTACCACCAGGCGCACCGGCGCGGCGTGAAGCTGATCGGCGCCACCTGCCACTACGTGACGGCCGAGTTGGACGCCGGCCCGATCATCGAGCAGGACGTGATCCGCGTCGGCCACGCCGACGCCACGGCCGACATGGTGCGCAAGGGGCGGGACATCGAGAAGGTCGTGCTGTCGCGCGGGTTGCGCTGGCACCTGGAGAACCGGGTTCTCGTACACGGCAACAAGACCGTGGTGTTCTGATGCTGCCGGTGATCGACCTCGCGGGGTCCGGCGTCGCGGGTGAGATCGAGAAAGCCTGCCGTGCCACGGGTTTCTTCTACGTCACCGGCCACGGCGTGCCGCTTTCCCTGCGACAGCGCCTGGATGCGGCCAGCCGGGAGTTCTTCGCGCTGCCCGAGGCGGCCAAGCTGGAGATCGAGATGGCGCGCGGCGGCCGGGCCTGGCGGGGCTACTTCCCCGTCGGCGCCGAGCTGACCTCCGGCGCGCCGGACCGCAAGGAGGGCCTGTACTTCGGTGTGGAAGGGCCCGCCGGCCGGCCGCTCCACGGCCCGAACCTGTTTCCCGGCCAGGTTCCCGAGTTGCGTGAGGTGGTCCTCGCGTGGCTGGACGAGTTGACGCGCGTCGGCCAGGCGGTGTTGCGTGGCGTCGCGGCGAGTCTCGACCTGGACGCCGACTACTTCGCCGCCGGCTACACGGCCGACCCGACCGTGCTGTTCCGGATCTTCCACTACCCGCCCGCGCCGGACGGCGACACCGGTTGGGGCGTGGGCGAACACACCGACTACGGCCTGCTCACCCTGCTGGCACAGGACGACAACGGCGGCCTCCAGGTGCACACGCCCGACGGGTGGCTGGACGCGCCGCCGATCCCCGACACGTTCGTCTGCAACATCGGCGACATGCTCGAGAGGCTCACGGGCGGCTGGTACCGCTCGACCCCGCACCGGGTCCGCAACACCAGCGGCCGCGACCGGCTGTCGTTCCCGTTCTTCCTCGACCCGGCCTTCGACGCGGAGGTCCCACCGCTGCCGGACCGCGCGGCCACCGACGCGGGCGGCCGTCGCCGCTGGGACGGCACCAGCCCACTCGCCTTCACCGGCACGTACGGCGACTACCTGACGGCCAAGGTGGCGAAGGTCTTCCCCCAACTCCGCGACGCGCTCTGACCCGACGCACCCACGCGCGCAGCACTACAGGTCCGAGTCGCACGTTACTGACAGCGAGTCGTACGTTCTCGACGCCGAGTCGTACCGTGTGACCAGCGAGTTCGCTGTTCGTTCGGTACGACTCGCGCCGCTAGGACTCCGGCACCGTCATCAGCGGTGGGCCGTGCTCCTCGGCGGCCAGAACCACCCGGCGCAGCAGCGAGATCATCGCGTCGCGGTCGGTGCTCGACAAGGGGGCCAGCAGGGCCTCTTCCGTACGTGCCTGCTCCTCGATCGCCGACTCCCACGCTCGCAGACCCTTGGAGGTCAGCGCCACCAGTAGGCGGCGCCGGTCCGTCGGGTCGGGCGCGCGGGTCACGTAACCGTCGCGCTCCAGGCGGTCCAGGCGGTTGGTCAGCGTCGCGGGATGGGTGTCCAGCGCCTCGGCCAGCGTGGTCGGGGTCAGCCGGTACGGCTCGCCGACCGAGCGCAGCCACCACAGGATCTCGTACTCCCACTGTTTCAGGCCCTGTGCGGCCAACGCGGCCTCCTTGCGCCGCCCCAGGTGTCTGACCAGCATCTGCATCCGCGTGACCACGCCCTCCAGCTGCGGGTCCATGCCCGGCAGCCCGGGCGTCCAGTACGCGATGTGCCGATCAATTGAGTCGTCCGCCGCCATGCCGGCAGAGTACTCTCAATTCATATAGTTTGAAATCGTAGTAACTGGAGAGCCTATGACACTCGCAGGACGCATCAACGAACACGTGGTGGACAGCCAACTGCTCCGCGGCAACCCCCTGCACGACCCGCACGAACGGCCGCTCTGGGTCTACACGCCACCCGGATACGACTCCGGCGAAGACCGCTACCCCGTCACCTTCCTGCTGCTCGGGTTCGCCGGCAAGCTCGCCGCCTGGCGCAACCGCACGCCCTACCGCGAGCCCGTGCCCGAGCAGATCGACCGGATGTTCGCCGAGGGCACGACCCCGCCGATGATCATCGTGTTCGTCGACGCCTGGACCACCTACGGCGGCAGTCAGTTCGTCGACTCCGCCGGCACCGGGCGCTACCACTCCTACCTCTGCGACGAGTTGGTGCCGTGGGTCGACGAGCACTACCGGACGGACCCCGATCGCCGGGCGATCGCCGGCAAGTCGAGCGGCGGACTGGGCGCGATGGTGACCACCATGCTCCGCCCGGACCTGTTCTGCGCGTTCGCCACCCACTCCGGCGACGCGCTGTCCGAGGTCCACTACCTCCGCGACTTTCCCTCCGCGGTCCGAAACCTCCGGGCCTACGACGGCGACATCTTCCAGTGGTGGAACGACTTCCGGTCCCGCGTGGCGTTCACCAAGCCGGAGGACATGCAACTGCTGGAACTGCTGGCCGTGGCCGCGTGCTTCTCCCCCGACGAGGACGGGACGCCACTCCTGCCGTTCGACCCGGTCACCGGCGCGTTGCGTGAGGACGTCTGGAACCGTTGGCTGCGCTGGGATCCCGTGCGAATGGTGCCCGACCACGCCGAGACGCTGCGCACCAGGAAGGCCATCTGGATCGACGCCGGCACCCGCGACGACTACTTCCTCGACCTGGGCGCCACCGCGTTCCGGCAGGCGCTCCACACCCACGGCGTTCCCGACGACATCGTCCACTTCGAACTGTTCGACGGCACGCACTTCGCGGTGGAGTACCGGATGCCGCTGTCACTCGCCTGGCTCGCCGAACGCCTCTCCTAGCCGCGACAGCACCGCCAGCACCTCCGCACGCGGAACAGCCGCGAAGAACGAGGCATCGGCCGCCTCGACGTCGGGCATCGCCTGGGAGACAACCAGCCTGCCCTGATCGGTCAGCGTCACGCGCCGAGCCCGACTGTCTGACGAGTCGACCACGCGGGTCACCAATCCCTTGCCCTCCAACGTGCGCAGCACCTGGCTGGTCATCATGGGATCGGTGCCCGCGTGTTCGGCCAGCCGGCGCTGCGTCGGCCCGTCACCCAGCCACCACACGTTCGCCAGGAGCACGAACTGCACGTGGGTCAGGTCGTGTTCCCCAAGCACGGCGGCCATGGCGCGCTGCCACGCCAGGGTCACCCGCCACAACAGGAAACCCGGGCTCTCCGACGGACTTTCGGGCCTCACGCCTGCTCGGCCCGCGCCGCCAGCGTGCGCATGGCGGTGGGCAGGTCGGCCACCACCTTCCGGCCGATGACCCGCGCGAACAGCGGGGCCAACGGGCCGGTGATGGTCACGCGATGGGTGATCGCGCCCGGCTCGATCCGGTGGTCGAACCGCATCTTCGCCAGCGGCAGCCGCGTGACGTCGGTGAACGACACCTTCTCCGTGACCTCGACCATCCGGAACTTCGTCCGCGGACCGCCCACCGGCTTGATGGTGCCGGTGGCGCCCGTCTCGAATGGACCGTCGACCGTGACGTCCTCGATCTGGTGGTCCCACTCCGGCCAGGTGGTGGGTTCGCGGTAGAGATCCCACAGTCGCTCAGGTGTGGCGGTCGTGGTCTCGGTGTGCTGGAACGTCCACATGGGTCACCCTCCGATTAGTATGCGCGCATACTATCAGTGGCCGGCGTGCGTGGTCACCGTGGTCGAAACCTCGTCCTCGCGGCCCGGTTCCACGATCACGAACTGGCCCATCATGCCGTTGTCCTCGTGGAGCAGCAGGTGGCAGTGGTACATGTACGGCGTCTTCTCGTCCACGTCCGTGCCGAACTGGACGGCCACCCGCACGGTTGTGCCCGGCCGCAGGTACACGGTGTCCTTGCGCCCCGCCTGCCAGGCGGGCGGCGGCTGGCCGTCCACCGACAGGATCCGGAACGCCACGTCGTGGATGTGGAAGCTGTGCGGTGGGCCGCCCGCGTTGATCTCCCAGATCTCCGTCGCCCCGGCGGGAATCACCTGGTCGATCCGCGTCAGGTCCATCAGCCCACCGTTGATGTTCTGTTGCCCGCCGAGGTCGAACGTCCGCACCTTCGCGTCGGCCGGGGGCGCGATCGGCGGCTCGACCGACAGGCTGTCCGGCACGGACGTCGGCCGCAGCGACTCGGCCGCCCGCAGCTGGATGATGTCGAACGTGTCGTCGGCGCCCGCGAGCCGCGTGTCGGGGAACCCGGTGCCGATGCCGCCGGGGAAGCTGCGCAGCACCGTGTCCTCGCCCGGGCGCATGGCCACCACCAGCTCGATCCGCTCACCCGGCGACACCACCACGCGCGACGCCTCGACCGGCGCCGGCAGCAGGCCGCTGTCCGTGCCGACCACCTGGAACGGGCGGTCGTCGGTGAAGCCCAGGTTGTAGATCCGCGCGTTGGAGCCGTTGAGGATCCGCAGCCTGGTGTGGGTGGCGGTCACCGTGAAGTGCGGGTCGCGGGTGCCGTTCACGAAGATGTGGTCGCCGAGGATGCCGGTCGGCTCGGCGCCGACCGTCCGCAGGAGCGCGCCGACGGGCTCGCCGTTCAGCCGGCCGTCGTCGTGGAAACGCTTGTCCTGCACGATCAGCGGCACGTCGTCGACGCCGTAGTCGTGGGGCAGCAACGCGGAGTTCTCGTCGTCGATCAGGAACATGCCGGACACGCCGCGGTAGACGTGTGCGGCGGTCGTGCCGTGCTGGTGCGGGTGGTACCAGAGGCTCGCGGCCTGCTGCTTGACCGTCCACTCGGGAGACCAGGTGGCGCCGGAGTCGATCTGCTGGTGCGGGCCGCCGTCCATCCGGGCGGGCAGGCGCATGCCGTGCCAGTGCAGTGTGGAGGACTCGGGCAGGTGGTTGCTGACGTGCATGGCCACCTGGTCGCCCGTGCGGACCCGGATGGTCGGACCGAGGAAGTCGCCGTTCACGCCCCACGTCTCGGTGCGCTTGCCCGGCAGCAGTTCGCGCTCGCCGGTGCGCAGGTCGAGGTCGAAGTGCTTGCGGCCGTCGGCGTCGACCCTCGGTTCGAGCACCGGCGGCACGGCCACCGGGTTGTCGAACGAGAGCTGGCCGACGTTCGTGTGGTCGGCGTCGTTGTAGGCGACCGTGAACGTGATGACGACCGCGACGACCAGCGGCACGGTGATCACGAGGACGAGTAGCAGCAGCTTGCGGAAGACCCGTCTGGCGCGGCGACGGGTTGGCTCCGGATTGGTGAGGTCCACCCGTTCATTGCACTGTTCGGGACCTACCTGGAGCTTCCGGCGGATCCCGGAGAACCACCCTGGACGACACCCCTAGGGAGTGCGTCGACGCTGACGCACTCCCCAGGTGTCTACTCATCCAGCCCAGGGCGCGGCGATGAAGTCGCCGATCTCCTGGTTGGACACCTGTGCCCACACGCCCGGGTAGCCGGACGCGCCGCAGCCGATGCCCCAGCTGGTGATGCCGATCTGGACGACGCGCGTCGAGTTGGGAATCGCCACGAACAGCGGGCCGCCGGAGTCGCCCTGGCAGGCGTCCTTGCCGGTGCGGCCGGCACACACCTCGTACTCGGGCAGCAGCGAGCCCTCGTAGGAGATCTGGCACTCGTCGTCGGACACCACCGGCATGGCGGCTTCCTGCATGCGGTCCGGGCCGACGAACACGCCGCCGCCGGGGAACGGGTCCTGCTGAACGATGTTGCCCCACCCGCTCGCCGTGACCGACCGGCCGGGACGCTCGAGCGCGTCGGTGCCGGGCGTGGCGAGCTGGACCGGCTGGACGTCGGTCACCGGCTCGGCGAGCAGCAGCACCGCGACGTCGGGCGCGAACGCGCCGGCCGCCGGGTCGTACTTCGGGTGAACGAAGATCTCTTCGATGTCCCGCGCGTGGCCCTGACCCTCGTTGGTCAGCACCGTGCGGCCCACGATCACCGAGAAGTCCGCCACCTCCTCGGGAGGAATGCCGTAAACGCAGTGTGCCGCGGTCAGAACGGCGTAGGGCCCGATCAGGGTGCCGCCGCAGATGTGCCGGTCGTAGGCGGTGTCGCCCCTCGGCTCGTACTGCAGGGTGGTCATGAACGGGTACTTGCCGTCCGGTACGTCGCTGCCGCCGATGATCGGCGGCGGCGCGGCGCTCGCCGAGCCCACCATCGTCGCGAGGCTGGCCGCGGCGGCCACCATGACCGCGGCAATACGTCTACCAATCAACGTGAACTCCCCATGTCAATGAAAACGACTACCAACAACAGAGAGTGAGCGTAGAGACACGTCCGGGTGGCAACATCAACCCAGAAGACGACCGCGAACCCGACCTTCGTCGGTTGACGAACGGTGATCGACTGGCTACCGGCCGAGTTGTTCGATGATCTCGGCGCCGGGCAGCGCGGCGAGCACGTCGCCGGGAATCAGCAGCTTGCTGCCGCGGACCCCGCTGCCGATCACCAGCTCCGGCGCGGCCGCCACGGCGGCGTCCACCAGGATCGGCCAGCCCTCGGGGAGGCCGAGCGGGGTGATGCCGCCGTAGGCCATGCCCGTCAGCTCGACCGCCGTGTCCATGGGCGCGAACGACGCCTTGCGCACGTCGAGGCGGCGGCGGACCACGCCGTTGACGTCGGCGCGGGTGGTGGCGAGCACCAGGCAGGCGGCGAAACGCTCCTCGCCACCGCGCTTGCCGGCCACGACCACGCAGTTGGCGGACGCCTCGAGCGGCGAGCCGTAGGCCTCGCAGAACGCGGCCGTGTCGGCCAGGTCGGGATCGATCTCCGCGACGCCGACGAGCGTGGGATCGGTCAGCTCACCCAGGGCCTTGGCCACCGGGTCGGCCACCAGCTCGGGACGGTCGAGGGCTCGTTGGACCCGCAGGGATCCCGCGATGGTCCAGGTCACCACTTCTGCCCGCCGCGCTGCACCTCGATCAGCCTCGGCCGCACGTCGACGATGTAGACGAGGGTGGCCACCAGACCGGCGATCCAGAACATCAACCCGAAGCCGGAGAGCCTGAACAGGATGAGCGCCGCCGTGCCGCCGGCGGTGATGCCGAGCCACGAGGCCTTGGTCATGCGGTCGATGGCCGTGTACGCGTCCGGACGCTGCATCAACGCGTGGATGAACGCGAACGCCCCGACGGGCATCCCGCATATCCAGATGATGTCCAGGATCAACACGGCTTCGATTGGCACGGTCCCAGACTACGTGCGACCCCCGACGGGTGACCAGGTGACCTGTTTACCTGCGCATGACGAAGTCCCGGCACCCGAGGTGGGTGCCGGGACTTCGGAAATGACTACTTGCCGGTCTTCGGCGTGCCGTTGGTCTTCGCGGTCGACCGCGGGGTGGCCTTGCGCGGGGCCGTGCGGTTGGCGACCTTGCGGGAGGTGCTGCGCACCTCGTGGGCCACGTCGTCGCCCAGCTCCTCGACGGCCTCGGCCGCGTCGGCCGCCACACGCTGCGTGGCGCGGGCGGTCTTCTCGCCGACCGAACGCGTGCGGCGGGTGACCTTGCCGAGAACCTCTTCGGCCAGCTCGCGGGCGTCACCGGCGGCGTCGCCGACACGCTCCTGCAGCGTGGCGATGGCGGTCTCGAGCTGGTCGATGGCCTTGCCGACCTGCGGCTGCGACTTCAGCTTGGTCAGCGCCTCCTCGCCCTGGTCGGCGAGCTTCTGGTAGAGCTTCTGCGCGGCGTCGGTGTACTCGTCCACGAGCTTGCGCAGCTCGGCCGGGTCCAGCTTGTCGCGCAGGCCGGCGAGGTCGGCCGGAACCTGGTCGACGGCGCCCTTGGCGGCGTCGGCGCCCTCGTTCACGCGGCTGCGGGTCTTGTTGACGGCGTCGCGGACGGCCTGGGTGGCCAGGTCACCGGCACCGAGGGCGGCCAGCAGCGGGGTGCGGAGCACCTCGACGGCCTGCTCGCCGGCCTTGCGGACATCCTGGGTCTTCACCATTGTTCTCACTCCATTTCCGTGGACGGTGCTCCCGTACCGTCCACATCAGACTGTTGGGTCTCGCGGTTCTCCCGGCGGAAGGACTCGTAGACGTCGAGCAGGATCTGCTTCTGCCGCTCGGTGAGCACGCTGTCCGCCCGGACCGCGTCGACAACCGCCCCGCCCCGCGGCAGGTCGAGAATTCCGGCCTGCACGTAGAGCGCCTCGGCCGAGATCCGCAGACCCTTGGCGATCTGCTGGAGGATTTCCGCGCTGGGCTTGCGCAGTCCCCGTTCGATCTGGCTGAGGTACGGATTGGACACTCCGGCGAGTTTCGAGAGCTGGCGCAACGAGATCTTGGCGTTGCTGCGCTGCTGCTTGATGTAATCGCCGATGTCCCGTCCGAGGTCGGTGACCTTGTCGATCGGACTCTGCTCGCTCATCCCGGCCACCTCCTCGTGACTCTTTCGACCGTACGCCGGAGTGCTAGCAGTTGCAAGCGGCCTGCTTGCACTTTCGGCGTGGGTCGCGTCACATCGGCTCTGACCAGTCTCGACGCCGTCGAGTCGGCCACTCAGGCACGCCGAGTCGACCACTCGCGCACGCCGAATCCGCCACTCAAGTACCGGCCCGCCCACCTGCCGCCCGGCCAACTCCGGGTGCGCGAGTTCGGCAGTCGCGTGGCCGCGCCTCCGCGTCGAACAGAACTGTCGCTGCTCGCGTCTGGAATTAGATCCAGGGGTCCCTGGACCGGTTTTGTCGGTGCAAGGCGATACCCTCGCGACGTCACTCTGCGCGTGGAACCCTAGAGCCGATCATTCACCCAGGTGGCGATCGTTTTCGCGGTTTCCGCGACCGTGGCGCCCGTGGTGTCCAGCAGGGTCATCGGCGGGTGGGTGTGTGCCGCGTTCTCGCGGATCCACGTGTCGAATTCCAGCATCTCCTCGATGCGGTCCTCGTCCCAGCCTCGCCACACCGGACGGGCGCGCAAACGTTCGCGCAGCACGTCGGGGGCACACGTCAGCGCCAGGTAGTGAATGTCCTCGAACAGCGCCCGCTCCGGCCACTCCTCGAACTGAGGGGGCGCGACCGTGCCGCAGAGCACCACCGGGCGGCCGTTCTGGTGAATGCTCGCCGCGAGACGCAGCCACGTCTGGCGGAAGTCGGCCGAGTCGCCGCTCGGGTCGCGCAGCGCGCCTACCCAGAGCAGGTCCTGTTCCAGGACGACGGTGCGGGCGCCGAGCAGGTCGACCAGCAGTCGGCCGACCGTGGACTTGCCGGTGCCGCTGGGCCCGGTGATCGCGAACAGTGGAAGGCGCCGGAACGGCTCTCTGTGTCCACACGGGACACACTCGAGAACCGTGCCGGCACCGTCGGTGATCACTCGGGGATCGGCCGTCCACACCCCGCAGTCAGCACAGATCAAGGGGTGCAAGGGCCGGTCAGTCGAACAGTTGCTCTATGAAGCTCTTGCGCCTGCGGTGACCGCCGTGGTGACCACCGTGGCCGCCGTAGCCCTTGGGCGAATCCCCGTAGCCACCGCCCCGGTAACCCTTGGGCGAGTCGCCGTAGCCGCCGCCCCGGTACCCCTTGGGGGAGTCGCCGTAGCCACCGCCTCGATAGCCCGGCTGGGGCGGCGGCGGTGCACCTCCACCCTGGTAGGGCGGCGGGGCCGCTGCGGCCGAGTACTGCTTCTCGGCGTTGAGGATGGACTCCAGCTCACCGCGGTCCAAAAAGATCCCACGGCAGCCATCGCACTGGTCGATGTGGATGCCTTGGCGGTCCACGGTGCGCATCGTGTTCTGACACTTCGGGCAAATCACACCGACAACATTAGCCAGATCGCATCGATCGCGCCGTCGGATGGCCCGAACCCACATGCGTTTCTCAGGTGCTATGGCCCGTCGACACATGGCCCGGGCGGCGGTGGGTGCCTAGCGTCCTTGGTAATCCAGCTCACACCCAGCGAAGTGCGGTGATCTTGTGAGTACCCAGGTAGCCCCGTCGAAGCGGTCGCTCATCCGGATCGTGATGGCGAGCATGATCGGCACCACGGTCGAGTGGTACGACTTCTTCCTCTACACCTCGGCCGCCGCGCTGGTGTTCAACACGCTGTTCTTCCCCACCTACGACCCGCTGACCGGCACGCTTCTGGCGTTCACCACCTACGCGCTCGGGTTCGTCGCCCGGCCGATCGGTGGCCTGGTGTTCGGGCACTTCGGCGACAAGATCGGCCGCAAGAAGCTGCTGGTGGTGAGCCTGTTGATGATGGGTGGCGCCACGTTCGCCATCGGCCTGCTGCCGACGTACGCCACGATCGGCGTGGCGGCGCCGCTGCTGCTGGTGCTGCTCCGGCTGGTGCAGGGCTTCGCGCTCGGCGGCGAGTGGGGCGGGGCCGTGCTGATCGTGTCCGAGCACGGGGACGCGCGCCGGCGTGGGTTCTGGGCGTCGTGGCCGCAGGCGGGCGTGCCGCTGGGCAACCTGGTGGCGACGGCCGTGCTCGCGATCCTGGCAGCCGTGCAGTCCGACGCGGCGTTCGAGGCGTGGGGCTGGCGGATCCCGTTCCTGCTGTCCGCGGTACTCGTGGTGATCGGGCTGTGGATCCGGCTGGCCGTGTCCGAGTCGCCCGTGTTCCTGGAGGCCGCGCGGCGCGCCGAGGAGCGCGGGGTGGCCGAGAAGGCGCCGATCGCGCAGGTGTTCCGGCACAGCTGGCGTCAGGTGCTGATCGCCATGGGTGCGCGGATGGGCGAGAACGTGTCGTACTACATCATCACGGCGTTCATCCTCGTGTACATCACCGAGTCGCTCGGGCTGTCGAAGTCCATGGGGCTCAACGCCGTGCTGATCGGGTCGGCCATCCACTTCGCCACCATTCCCCTGTGGGGCCTGCTGTCCGATGTGGTCGGTCGACGCGGCGTGTACCTGTTCGGCGCCGTCGGCATGGGGCTGTGGGGTTTCGTGTTCTTCGCGATGCTCGACACTCGCTCGTTCGCCATGATCGCGCTGGCCACCACGGTCGGGTTGGTGCTGCACGGGGCGATGTACGGCCCACAGGCGGCGTTCTTCTCGGAACTGTTCGGCACGCGGGTGCGCTACTCGGGCGCGTCGATCGGCTACCAACTGGCGTCGATCGGCGCCGGCGCGGTGGCACCGCTGATCGCGGTGGCTCTGCTGGACGCGTGGGATTCGACGGTGCCCGTGTCGATCTACCTGGTGGCCATGTGCGCGATCTCCGTGGCGGCGGTGCTGGCGGCCAAGGAGACCCGCGGCTCGTCGCTGGACGAGGAGCTGGGCGTGCCGGTGGCGCCCGCCTCGGAGGCCCCGAAAACTGTCGGTGCCCGTCCGTAGTGTGCGCCGCATGACAGACGGACCGGACTACGCACCCCTCGTGTTCGACGTGGTCGGCAGGTGGCGGCGCACCTACTCGCTCACCCTCGACCTCGACGAGGTCGGCGCGGCCTCGAGTGTGTTCGAGGCCGCCGGCAAGTACGAGAACGGTCACTCCTGGGACGGCGTCGCCCGATCCGCGATTCGCGAGGAGGCACCCGAGCTGGCCGGCAAGATCGAGTTCGACTCGGAGGGCAGCATGTTCTGTGCCTTGGCAAAGCAGGAAGAGCCGTTACGCCTGCTGGGCGTGCTGATGAGCGAGGCCGTCCACGACCACGATCGATTACGTCGCCTCCTCGCTGCGGGTGACCCGGCCTGGTTCGACTGACACGATGATCCGTGTGGACTCGGCAGACGTGGTGCGCCAGCTGCTCGACCTGCTCGCCGACGGGGCGAGTGGGGAGCAGTTGGCGCACGTCGCCGTGGAGCACGCGGACGTCGAGGACGCGGTCGACGTGGCGTTGCGGATCCGGCACACGCTCGCCGAGCACCGGCGCCGTGAGGACGAGCTGACCGCGCTGTTCGACACGGCCCGCGACCTGTCCAAGTTGCGGGACCTCGACGAGGTGCTGCAGTCGATCGTGCGGCGGGCGCGGATGTTGCTGCGGGTCGACCTGTCCTACCTCAGCCTGAACGACGAGGCCGCCGGGACCACGTACATGCGGGTCACCGACGGGTCGGTGTCGTCGCTGCTGCCTCGGCTGCGGATCGGCCACGGTGAGGGGCTCGGTGGGCTGGTGGCGCAGACCGCACACCCGTACGCGAGCGCCGACTACCCGAACGACCCGAAGTTCGCACACACCCGCTCGATCGACGACGCGGTCGGCGCCGAGGGCATGGTCGGGATCGTCGGGGTGCCGTTGTCGTTGGGCAGCAAGGTGATCGGCGTGCTGTTCGCGGCCGACCGGGCGCGGCGGGAGTTCACGGCCGACGAGGTGGCGCTGTTGTCATCGCTCGCCGACCACGCGGCCGTGGCGATCGACAACGCGCAACTGCTGGCGTCGACCCGGCGGGCCAACGAGGAGTTGCGCCGCGCCGAGGACACCCACGACCGGCTCATGCAGCTGGTCCTGCGCGGCAGTGACCTCGAGGCCGTGGCCGCGGAACTGGCGGCCGTGCTGGGCGGCGGCCTGGTGTTGTTCGACGAGTCCGGTGTGGAGCTTGCGCGGGTCGGCACCGCGCCGATCGCGCCACGGGCCGCCCGCTCGTCGGGCCGCGCGGTGCGACTCGGCAACGACTGGGTGTGCGCGGTTCTCGCCGGCCCGGAACTGCTCGGCAGCCTGGTGCTCACCGGACGCTCCACTTTGGACGACGCCGACCGCCGACTGTTCGAACGTGCCACCGTGGTGACGTCACTCCTGTTGCTACTACGGCGTTCGGTGGCACGCGCGGAGGACGAGGTACGAGGCGAACTGCTGACCGACCTGCTCACCGCGCCGACCCGCAACCCGGCCGCGCTGCTGGCCCGCGGCCGACGGCTGGGCATCGACCTGGCCGCGCCGCACACCGTGCTGATCGCGCACGTGGACGGCGTGTCGCGCCGGCGGCTGGCCATGGCGTGCGGGCGATACGCGACGCTCGTCGGCCTGCACGCCGAGCAGGTGGTGCTGCTGGCGGCGGACAGTGTTTCTGCCGGCAAACTGGCAGCCGAGCTTTCGGCGGCGGTGGACGCCCCGGTGACGGTCGGCTCAGCGGGACCCGCCTCTGGCCCGTCGGCTTTGGCGACGGCGGCAGCCGAAGCAGCTCGGTGTGTGCGGTCCCTACTGGCTCTTGGTCGAGCGGGCCACGGCGCGTCCTTGTCCGACCTGGGTTTCGTGGGCCAACTGATCGGCGACCGGACGGATCTGGCGGGCTACGTCCGGGCCACCATCGGCCCGGTGCTGGACTACGACACGCGACGCGGCACCGACCTGGTCGACACCCTGCGCGCGTACTTCGACTGCGGCACGAACCTGACGAGGGCGAAGGACGTGCTGCACGTCCACGTCAACACGGTGGTGCAACGGTTGGACCGGATCGCGTCCCTGCTGGGCGAGGACTGGCAGTCACCGGACCGCGCCCTGGAGATCCAACTGGCGCTGCGCCTCCAGCAACTCCGCGGCTAGCGGGCGAAGGACAGCGAACTCCACCACACCTCGGCACGGCCCAGGCGGTCGGTGCTCTCGACTGTGCGGTTCAGCAGACGCAGGCCGCTGCGTTCGGCCAGCTCGATGGTCTCCTCGGCGGAGACGTCGAACATGCGACGGTTGGCCGGGGCCGGGCCGTGGCGCAGTGAGATGAACAGTCGGCCGGTCGGGGTGAGGAGTTCGTGGAGGCGGGTCATGGCTCCGACGCGTTCGGTGTCGGTCAGGTGCATCCAGACGGCGGAGAGCAGGATCAGGTCGAACGGTCCGGCCAGTCGCGACAGTGTCGGGAGGGAGTCGTCCAGCCACGTGATCGCCGGGTCCGGGTGGAGGCGCTGGGCGGCCTGGCGCATCTCCCGGGTGGGCTCGACGGCGGTGGTGGCGTAGCCGCGGCCGGCCAGGGCCGCCGCGGTCGCGGCCGGTGCCGGCGCCGATGTCGACCGCCGTCGCCGGAACTGGCGGGAGGAAGGGCAGGAACGCCTGGTGCGCGTCCTCGAAGGTGATGGACTCGTACTGACCGCTCAGCCGCTCCGCCGATTCCGCGTAGTAGCGCTGGGCTCCCGGGCCGACGAAGTGCTGCTCTGGCGACATGTGCGCAGGCTAGCGATGCGCGCCCATCGCGCGGAGTGTTTCGCGCGGGATGGCTTCCAGGGTGTGGCCCTGGTGGCCTGTCGTGGTTTTGGCTGCTGCCAAGGAGTTCAGGATCGCCTCCTCCGTCGCGTCCAGGGCCGCGGCGAACAGTGGGGTCAGGTCGGCGTCCTTCGGTGGGAGTTGGCCGGTGGTGGTGCTGAACGCGATGCCGTAGTCGCCGCTGCCGTTGCTGTAGTTCGCGCCCACGCGGGCCATGCCGTAGACCAGGCGGCGGGACAGGCGGGTGAGTTGGCGAGCGTCCAGTGGAGCGTCGGTCGCGGCGATCAGCATGCAGGAGCCCAAGTCCGGGGTGCCGCCGAAGTTGGCCTGCACCAGGACGCCCAGGGTCGCGCCGTCGACGATCCTCGACGACGTGCCGATACCGGCCTTGTATCCGAGAGCGCCAGTGCCCGTGCCGGCGCCGACGCAGCCCTCCGCCACCGGACCGTTCGTGGCGTTGTCCAGCGCGGACAGGACGTGGGCCTCGGTGATCGGGCGGGCCCGGATGTCGGACAGGTAGCCGTCGTTGCACTCGCCCACCACCGGGTTCAGGGAGAGCGCGTCGGATCTGGCCATGAGCCACGTGACCAGGGCGTCGGCCGCACGGAACGCG
Organism: uncultured Actinomycetota bacterium; assembly: GCA_963825445.1. Classification (GTDB taxonomy): domain Bacteria; phylum Actinomycetota; class Actinomycetes; order Mycobacteriales; family Pseudonocardiaceae; genus Actinophytocola. The sequence goes on along the minus strand of CAWGTM010000006.1, from coordinate 24,594 downwards.
GACAGCGTCGCGGTCAGGACGATCGGGGACTCCAGGACGCCCAGTTCGGCGAGTTGGGTCGCGCCGATCAGTTTGCCGTGGCCGTTGCCCACGAACAGCCCGGCGGGCAGCGGCGTGGTCTCGGGGACGACAGCCGTCACGCCCGTGTGGATGTCCGGCGGGTCGACGACCGTCGTGTGCCCGACACGCACACCCGCCACGTCGGTGATCGCGTTGTGTTCGCCCCTCATCATGGGGACATGCTCCACCACCTCGCGGGCCGCGTCTGGCTGTATCCGTCCGACCCGGACCCGGGCGCCGTGCAGGGTGGCGTGGCGGTGATCGTCGGCGAGGGCTCGACGATCGTGGACGCCGGCCACAGTCCCGGGCTCGCGCGGCAGGTGCAGGCCGCTATGGCCGCCGAGGGCCTACCGCCGGCGCGGCGGTTGATCTACACCCACCACCACTGGGACCACACGTGGGGCGCGTGCGCGTGGCCGGACGTGGAGATCATCGGACACGAGGCGGGCGTGGCCCCGCTGGAGGCGGACGCCCGGCGGCCGTGGAGCCACGCCTACCTGCGGGACCAGGTGGCGGCGAACCCGTTGCTGGGGCTGAGCTTTCGCGCGCGGGCGCTGGCCGTGGACTTCGCCTCGCTCGTCGTGCTGCCTCCCACGCGGACGTTCGCCTCGTCGCTGTCGGTCGACGGCGTGGAGATCCGGCACGTGGGCGGCCACCACGCGCCCGACTCGACGGTGGTGGCCGTGCCGGACTCGTCGGTCCTGCTGCTCGGCGACTGCTACTACCCGCCGCCGTGGCACCTGCGGAAGCCCGAGGACGGGATGGACACGACGCAACTGCGGGAGTTGGTGGCCCAGGGCTACGACTGGTACGTGACCAGCCATCAGCCCCCGTGGCGCGGGACGGAGGTGCCGGACCTCAGTTGACGTCTGCTGCCACCTCGTGGTGGCTTACCTCGTCGTCCCAGTGGGAGAGGGTGCGGCGGGCCGTGTCGGCCAGTACGGCGCGGTTCGGGTGGTCGCCGGCGAAACCGTGGACGGCGGCCATGTCGGTGAAGTACGCGATCGACGTGAACGCCACCTCGTCGCCGTCCACGCGTCGCAGCAGCCTTGCCCCCTGGAAGCCCGCCACGTCCTTCAGGTGAGCGGCCACTTCGGACTCGTAGTGACGCTGGTAGTCATCCGCGGTGTCGGCCGGGGACCAACCCCGCCACATTCGAGCGATCATGCCCGAAGTGTGTCACCCGAGACGCTCCTCCAGGGTCGCGAACGCCTCGTGGAAGTGGGGACCCATCGGTTCCAGTTGGGTCGGGTACTGGTCCACCAGGCCGTCCACGTGGTTGCCGTTCGCCACGCGGATGTACTCGTGCAGACGCCCGCGCCCCTGGGATTCGATCATCGTTGCGTAGACGTCGCTCGACTCTGTGATCGGTAGTAGTGAGTCCAGGGTGCCGTGCAGGGTGATCAGCGGGCGGGTGATCCTGCCGGTCAGCGAGATCCTTGCCACCGCTGCCTTCGCGCCCGGCCGGGAGGCGTAGTCGTATGCCGACTCTTCGCCCGTGTACGTCGGGTCGAGTTCTGTTCGGTAGATGCGTTGGGTCAGGTCCCAGTACACCTGTTTGTGGTACGGCCACAGGAACGCCGATTCCGCCGGGAGAGCGCCATCTCGCCCCGCAGGATCGGCGGGAGGAACGTCAGCAGGTTGTGGTCGTCGGCCCGCCACAGCGTGCCTTCCCAGTCGACGCCGCCGTCGAACAGCCACGGGTTGTTCTCCAGTTGCCAGCGGACCAGGTAGCCGCCGTTCGAGATGCCCGCCGCCAGGGTGGTGCTGGGAAGGCGGCCATAGCGTTGGGCCACCACCGCCTTGGCCGCGATGGTCAGTTGGGTGACCCGCTTGTTCCACTCCACTATCGCGTCACCCGGGCGGCTGCCGTCCTCGTAGAACGTCAGGCCCGTGTTGCCCTTGTCCGTCGCGGCGAACGCGTATCCCTTCGACAGTGCGAAGTCCGAGATCGCCCGGTCGTTCGCGTACTGGCGGCGGTTGCCCGGGGAGCCGGTGATCACCAGACCGCCGTTCCAGTGGGTCGGCAGGCGCAGGACGAACTGGCGTCGTGGTTCCAGCCGTGGTTCGTGTTCGTGCGAGACGTGTCCGGGAAGTAGCCGTCGATCTGGATGCCCGGGACGCCGCTCTGCTGCGGGAGACCCGCGTGGGTCAGGCCGGCCCAGTCCGCCGGACCGTGTGACCCGACGCGACCGTGCCGGCCGTCGTCAGGTCGTCCAGACAGGACACCTCCTGGTGCTCCGCCATCGGGACCCACAGGCGGGCGCAGCGGGCGATCCGCCGTCGCTTCGACCGGGGCGACCAACGCCAGTAACAGCACCATCGCTAGCAACCTGGCAACCATACGAGTGACCGTAGGTAGTTGCGGCAGAAGGTGAACATGAGTGTTCACACCACAAACTCGTGTATGACTATGTTGTTCGTCCCCCTGACCCGGCCGCGAGAACGCGTTCTACGTTCGACGCACACCATCGCCGATCACAATGAGGTGCGGCATGCGCAGACTCGCCACCCTGCTCGCGTTGACGCTCTTGACCACCCTCCTCGCCGCCGGCTCCGCTCGGGCGGCGAGCATCGTGCCCGTCACCGGGTTCGGCAGCAATCCCGGCAACCTCGCCATGTACCGGTACACGCCCGACAACCTGCCCGCCGGCCGGCCCGTGGTGGTCGCGCTGCACGGGTGTACGCAGAACGCCACCGGGTACGGGACCGGCGCCGGTTGGACGCAGCTCGCCGACCGGTTCCGGTTCACCGTGGTGCTGCCCGAGCAGAAGACGGCCAACAACTTCAACCGCTGCTTCAACTGGTTCGAGCGCGGCGACACCACGCGTGGGCAGGGTGAGGCCGAGTCCATCGCGCAGATGGTTCGGCACACCGGGGCTTCGCGGGCGTACGTCTCCGGGCTCTCGGCCGGCGGGGCGATGACGGCCGTGATGCTCGCCGCCTACCCCGAGATGTTCTCCGGCGGCGGCGTGGTCGCCGGGATCGCCTACCGGTGCGCGGCCAGCATGATCGACGCCTTCTCCTGCATGAACCCCGGCCGCAACCTCACGCCCGCGCAGCTCGGCAACCTCGTGCGCGCCGCCAGTTCGCACACCGGGCCGTGGCCGACCGTGTCCATCTGGCAGGGGACCGCCGACTACACGGTTCGGCCGGCCAACGCCACCGAGCTGGTCGAGCAGTGGACCAACGTGCACGGCATCCCGCCCACGCCCACCGGCACCGACACGGTCGCGGGCTACCCGCACGCCGTGTACGGCTCGGCGGTGGAGACCTACACGCTCACCAACATGGGCCACGGCCAGCCGGTCGACCCCGGAACCGGGACCGGGCAGTGCGGGCAGGCCGGGGCTTACCTACTGGACGTCAACATCTGCGCCGCCTGGCACCTCACCTCGCGGTGGGGCCTGAGCGGATGAGCTGTTGAAGGGCGGTGTCCGGGACTGTCAGGTGCCCAGCATCAGGGTTCTTGGAGTCCCGGATCCCGGCCGCCCAGGCCACCTCGACACACGCGGTTTCGGTGCCGACTGAAGCTGGACTTGCGCCAGGCGACCTCGACACACTCCGTCTGGTCGGTACTGAAGCTGGACTTCCGCCACGAGAGTCACAAACTCCATGCTCTGTCTCACCCCTTGTCATACTCAGCCGCTACGGCGGCCAAGAACTCGCTGGTGGCGGCGGTTCGAGCGCCGCAGCTTTCAGCGTATCGGTCAAAGGCTGAAACGGGGCCGTGTCCTCCGGCTCGTCCAGGAAGCCCGATGCCTGCTTGTGCTCCAGGTGCACGATCGTCTGGGCTTTGGTGAACTCCAGCAACACGTATGGACCGTAGAGCGGGTAGCCACCGCGATCGAACGGGATCACCTGCACGGTGACGTTGGGCAGCTTGCGCATCTTCGATGATCCGACGGATCTGCTCTGCCATCACTGCTCGCCCACCGAAAGGGCGACGCAATGCCGCCTCATCGAGGATCGCGGTATAGCGCGGTGGCTTCTTGCGAGTACAGCACGGTTTGCCTGCCTGCACGGGCAGAGACTCGCGGCTCCGCTATCAGATCCGCACCCCGGACGCTCTCCATGACCGCGCGCATATAGGCGTGGGTTTGCAGCAGGCCGGGACACCAACGTGGCTCAAAGTTGGTGATTTTGGTGGCTTCACCTCGAATGTGATTAGCGTGGGCAGTTGCTTCGGTAGCGCATTGCCACCGGTCTCCCACCAGCCCGCTGGATATTGCGGCCCTCGCAAGAGTGAGCACGCGTTCCTTCGCGACACCCTTCACCCCATAGGCCGTGAGCATCGACGAGACCTCTTCCGGGGGTGGTGTGCGCAGGCCGAGTTCGCTTCGGTTTAGGGTGGCAGAAGAGACATCGACCTTCTCGGCCGCTTCCTTCGTGGTGAGGCCGGCGGCTCGGCGGGGTCACGCAGTTCGTTGGCAAGGGCGCGGGCACGTGAGGCACTCTGTTTGTCGGTCATGCTGGAATCTCAGCAGGATTTGACCGCGATAGCGATATTACCCGATCGTATGTAGTTCTCAGTCTGGGAGACACCTCCGCAGTAGTGTGACGGTTGATCACCATGACAACTACTGCTTTGGCGAAAACTCTTGATCTGTACACCCGATGGGCGGACTTCTATCCGAGTGCCCGCTTCGTCGTCATCGCCGTCGCTCCGGATGGCACCGACGCAGAAGTGCTCGGGTGGGGCTTGGCCCTACCCGAGCACGTCTTCACTTACCTGCCCGAAATCGGTGTCACCGGCAGCTTTCAGACCGCCGACGGTCTCCTCCGCGTTCTGAACCGCACCCTCGACACCCGCTTCATCTGGGTCGATCCCGAGCCGGACCACTGGCCAGGCAGAGGAGATCACTCCGCCCGAAGAGTCGTAAGCCTGGTCGCGCTTCGCAGGAACGGCAGCGTGAGCGCGGAAACCAGCAGTGCCAACAAGAGCGCACCGGCCGTCAGCGAGGACACTCCGACCCAGTCGATGGCGAGGCCGTCGTTGGTGAGGCGCATCATCAACGCCGCCAACCCGATTCCCGTGACCAACGCGACCACCACGCCCACCCCGATCGGCAGCGCGATCTGCCAGAGCAGCGACCGACCGAGCACCGAACGCGGCACCCCGCTCGCGGCCAGCACCGCGAGCGGGCGCCGTCGTTCGCGGATGTGTTCCAGCGCCAGCACCAGCAGGCTCACTCCGGCCAGCATGAGGGTGAAGACCGAGCCGATGTACAGACCGTTGCGGATGGCCAGGAACGCCTCCTGCTCGTCGGTCAGTTCCTCGACCGTGTTGTAGGAGTACATCGACACCCGCCACGCGTACGGGGCGACCACGTTGCGGAGTCTTTCTAGCTGGTCGGAGGTGATGCCTGGGTCGACGTCCGGGTAGATGGTGGTCCGGTCGGACGGCAACGTGACATCGCCGAGCGCGCCGGGTGTCACGATGACGCCGCCGCCGAACCGACTGTGCGCGGCGGCTTCGACCCGGCTCACGTTGTCCGGCACGACCCAGGGGCTGAGCACCTGGTAGTCCTTCTCGTCGAACTCACCGACGATGTCCGACGGATACTGGCGGAACTCCAGCTGCTCACCCGGCTGGATCTGCATCTCCGTGGGCATGTCCGGGTACGCGACCTCGTACACCGCGCCGTCGACACAGTCCTTGACGGTGCCGGTGGCCTCCGCCGCCGCACAGCTCATGATCTGCAGGTAGTGGTCGTACTGGTTGGACGTGTCGCCGGGCTTGTATCCCGTGAGATTGCGGACGACGTACGCCTCGTCGACCCCGTCCGCGGCCGACAGGTCCGCCGCCACCGACTCCGCCACAGCGGGCTCGACGGAGACGTCGACGACCGCTTCACGCTGTTGCTGTGCCACCGGGGCGAAGTCGAGATCGTTCTCCACGGTCATCAACACGGTCTGCAGCGCGATCGCGCCCGCCAGCACGACCGCCACGCCGCCGACCACCCTGGCCGCCGTGCCGCTGTCGAGCTGAAGCCGCCGGATGGCGAGCTGCCAGGACGTCGGCCCGCCCTGGATGCGCCCGACCACCCGCTCGATCAGCCAGGGCAACAACACCGGCACACCGACCAGCAGGAGCGTGGCGCCCGTGGCGACCGCGATGGCCCACAGGTCGGAGTTCTCCTCGGCGCCGCCCTGGGTGAGCAGCAGCACGACGCCGGCGATGATCATGGCGAACCGCCACCACGCCCGCCTGCGCACCGGCTTGCTCTGCCGCACCACCCCGAGTGGTTCGATGATCGTGCGGCGCAGGGCGATCAGCGCCGTGAGCACGGCCAGGCCCGGGATGAGCAGCACGACCAGCAGCACGAGCAGCGGGTTGGGCACGATGTCACTCGTGTAGACGCGGACCCCGAACAGCTCGATGTTCTCCGCGAACTGCCGGGCGTAGAGGAAGACCGCGGCGCCGAGTACGAGTCCGGCCAGCGCGCTGACCAACGACTCGGCCGCCGCGATCCGCCGCACCTGGCGGGACCCCGATCCCACCAGGCGCAGAGCGGACAGCCGGCGGTCCCGTTCCGCACCGGCTATCCGACTGGCTGAGCTGACGAAGATGAGCACCGGCAGCAGCAGCACCACCGACCCGACCAGGACCACCGAGAGCAGCCCGCCGTCGAGGTCGCCGATGATCTGGTCGTCGCCGAAGGCGTAGACCTGCTGGTGCCAGCCCGACTCGGTGATGTCGGCGGACGCCCCGATCCAGGCCACCAGGTTGCCCGGCTCGCGCACGCCGTCCTTGCGGACCTCGCCCACCTCGGTGAAGTCGGCGAACCTCGGCTTCAGCAGTTCCCCCTCCGGGGAACGCAGCAGCTCGGCCAGGGCGGGGGACACGTACATCTCGCCGGGTGCCGGCATGTTCGGCACGCCGGGCAGCGCCGGCGAGTTCGGTCCGGTGGCGTGGACGTAGTGCATCTCGACCGGGTCGCCACGGAAGGTCGTGGACTCCGGCGCCTGGATGACCGGGTCGACGCCGTCGATCGGCTCGGTGTTCCCGAAGTAGAGGTTCGTGCGGTGTTCGCGCTCGTCCATCATGGTGCCGACCGACGCGGCGACCAGCAGGACCGCGACCGCGATCATGATGCCGATGGTGCTGAGCGCGAACCTCGCCAAGGAGGTGCGGCCGCCCCCGACAGCCAGCCGCACCCCCAGGGCGAGGTCGCTTGCCCACCCCCGAAGCGGGCTCATACCAACTCCACCTGACGGGTGTGGCCATCGCGGACGATGACCTCACGGTCGGAGTACGCCGCCACCCGTGCCTCGTGGGTCACGAGGATGACCGCGGCGCCCGTGTCCCTGGCGGTGTCGGTCAGCAGGCGCATGACGTGTTCGCCGTTCAGCGAGTCGAGCGCGCCGGTCGGCTCGTCCGCGAAGATCACCTTCGGGCCGATGACCAGCGCTCGCGCGACCGCCACGCGCTGGCCCTGGCCGCCGGAGCACTCGCCCGGCCGCTTGGCGGCGACGTCGTCGACCTCGAGCCTGGCCATGAACTCGCGTGCCTGCGCCTCGGCGGCCCTCCTCTTCATGCCGCCGAGACGCAGCGGCAGCGCCACGTTCTCGACGCAGGTCAGTTCCGGCACCAGCTGGCCGAACTGGAACACGAAGCCGAAGTCGGTGCGGCGCAGCGCGCTGCGCGGCACGTCCGACATGGCGCCCAGGTCCTGGCCGTCGTACATGACCGTGCCGGAGTCGGGCTGGATGATGCCGGCGATGCAGTGCAGCAGCGTGGACTTGCCGGAGCCCGACGGGCCCATGACGGCCACGACCTCGCCGGCCGCGACCGACATGTTCGCGCCCTCGAGCGCCTTGGTGGCGCCGAAGGACTTGCCGACGTCGGTGGCTTCGAGCAGCGCGGTCATTTGCGCACCTGCTTCCCCAGTTCGGTGAGGCGCGCGGCCGTCAGCTCCAGCCAGCGCAGGTCGGCCTCGAGGTGGAACAACGCGTGGTCGCAGATGAGCTGGTCGGCCAGGTCGCCGGTCTTCTTGCGAAGGGTCAGCTCACGCATGGCACGCAGGTGGGCGGCGCGCTGGGTGTCGAGCACGTCCTCGGCGTCGCGGTGGGACAGCAGGGCGATGATCACCTTGGTGAACAGCGTGCTCTGCATGTACAGCTCGGGCTTCTCCGGCGTGGAGAGCCAGCTGCCGACGTCGGTGACGCCTTCGCTCGTGACGGCGTAGCGCTTGCGGTCGGGGCCGCCGCCCTGCTCGACGCCGTTCTCCTCGATCAGCCCGTTCCTCAGGAGTCTGGACAGCGTCGCGTAGACCTGGCCGTAGTGCAGCGGGCGGTCGTGGCCGAAGTGCTCGTCGTAGGCGCGCTTGAGGTCGTAGCCGTGGCGCGGGCCTTGTTCGAGCAACCCCAGCAGCGTGTGTCCGATTGACATGGCTCAGGACAGTACACGGTGTGTATAGCTGACGTCTATACACACCGTGAATAGGGTCCTGAGCTGGGCTAACAGGCGCAGAGACAGAACGGGTGACCGGCCGGGTCGGCGTAGACGCGGAAGGTCTTCCGAGTGTCGAGGAGGCGGGCTCCGAGGTCGATCGCGCGGTCGTGGGCGGCGTCGAGGTCGTCGACCGTGAGGTCGAAATGGAACATCTGCGGGCGCTCCGGGTCGGGCCAGGTCGGGGGCCGGTAGTCGTCCGCCTTCTGGAACTCGATCTTGACGGGCCCCTCGAGGGTGACCCAGTCGTCGTCGGGCTCGGGGGCGGGCCAGTCGAGCAGGCGGGCGTAGAAGCCGGCGAGTTCGTTGGGGTCGGGGCAGTCGAGCACCACGGAACCGAAGCTGATCATGTCGTCCTCCTTTAACCGGCTTGCAGCTTATGGTGGTTACTCTGGGTTGGACAACCCCCGTCGGGCCTACAGTGGTTGCTGTGACAGATGTGGACCTGGTGATCGACTTCCTGAACACGGTCGACCACGACGAGGGCACGGACGTGCTGGCCGATCCGACGGCGTGGTCGTCGTGGCTGGCGTCGCGTGGGCTGACCGGAGAGGGCACGGTGGCCGTGCGCGCGGCGCGGGACGCGCTGCGGGTGGCGGTGGGCGACGCTGGGCTCGCCGGTTCGCTGGACGCTTCCGTGCGGGTGTCGCTGCGGGACGGGGTACCGGTGGTCGTGGCTTCCGACGTGGTCGGCGCGGTGCTCGCGGCCGCCTCCCGACTGGCCGTGCTGGACCAGTGGGACCGCGTGAAGATCTGCCCGGCGCAGGACTGTCGGTGGGCGTTCTACGACCGGTCGCGCAACCACTCGCGGACGTGGTGCTCGATGCAGATCTGCGGCAACCGCCAGAAGGCCCGCGCCTGGCGTGAACGCACGGGCCACTGACGCTCGTCAACGGGTGAGTTCGAACTCCCCCCACAAGAATGCGTGACCTGAATAGAAGTGGTCCAACGCGAAGCCCGTGAACTCGGTCACGGCGCCACCGGAGCAGGTCACACCCCGAACATCGGCGTGAAATGCCGTCCAGAGCACTATTGAGTTAGGCGGGTACGCGATATTCCATCCCAGCCGGTCTCCCACCACCCCCGCGTAGGAGTCGGGGGACGTTCCGTCCAGTTCGGTGGTCACGGCGAGTTCGCCCGCCACATCCAGTGTCACCTCGATGGACATCGGCAGGGTGTCGTTGGTCACGTCCGTGACGAAGTCCCCCTCGAAGGTGCCGACCCACTGTTGCTCCGTGGCTCCGCAAACCGGCGCCGCCTGGGCGAAGCTCGGCGCGATCAGAAGTAGGGACGCGACGGCCACGATCATTGATATCCCCAGTTTTTTTCGCAAAGGTGCTCCTGTCTTTGTCAACGGAATGAACCCCACGATGGTTCACCGTTTGATTCGAGAACAGGTGGAGATAGGAGCAGCCGACGTCGGTGACCGTGGCGCTCGTGGCCCGATGATCTGCAGGACTCGACGGCCGCGACCGAGACCATGGGCAGCGGGGTGCCGGCGCGCGGCCCGGAGGGTTCGCCGTCTGCGAGGGACTCCCTGGCCCGAACGGCGAGCCGAGAATGGGACCACTGAACCGGTTTCGGCGCCCCACAGCCGCCTGAGTAGCTCCGATCGCGCACTCCGGTCGGGAAAGACCAACGCGGGGGCGCGGAAACCGCGATCTCGGGTGTGGGAACCACGAACTCGCGTACCGGAACCACGATCTCGAGTGTGGGAACCGCGATCACGCGTGCCGGAACCATGTTCTCGCATGCGAGAACCGCGATCTCGCGTGCGGAACCGGCAGAAGGCTCGCGCTAGCGCACGGAGCACCCACGCCGGGCATGATCAACAGCCCCTCGCGATGGCACCCCCCACCCCATCCCGGGGGCGGCCCTGTTCCAGTCTATCGGTGCATGTCCGCTGGTAGGGGGTTTGCGGAGGGGTGTGGATAACTTGTGCGAGCGAATGGGCCGTTCGCTCGGTTCCGGGGTCCGGAATCAGATGATCAGTTGGGCCACCGTGTAGATCAGGAGGCCGGCCAGGGCGCCGACCACTGTGCCGTTGATGCGGATGAACTGGAGGTCGCGGCCCACCTGCAGTTCGATCTTGCGGGAGGTCTCGTCGGCGTCCCAGCGCTGGACCGTGTCGGTGATCAGCGTGGTGATCTCGTCGCGGTAGTTGAGGACCACGTAGGCGGCCGCGCCCTCTACCCAGCTGTCCACCTTGTCGCGTAGGCCGTCGTCGTCGGAGAGGCGCTTGCCCAGGGAGACCAGGCCCTCGCGGACGCGCTTGCGCAGTTCGCTCGACGGGTCCTCGGCCGCGTCCAGCAGCAGGCGCTTGGCGGTGGTCCACGCCGAGCCGATCACGTTCTGCACCTCGCGGTGCTCCAGGACCTGCTGTTTCACCTGCTCGGCACGTTCCATCAACTTGGGATCGGTCTGGAGATCCGCCGCGAACTCCGCCAGGAACTTGTCGATGGCCAGGCGCATCGGGTGGTTCGGGTCGGTCTTCACCAGCCAGGTGAACGACAGCACCTCGCCGTAGACCTTGTCCGCCACCATCGAGTCCACGAACTTCGGCGACCAGCCCGGCGCGCGGTCGGACACCACGCGCAGCACCGAGCCGTGGTTCTCCTTCACCCAGTCGTAGGCGCGGTCGCACATGAGGTCGACCAGCTTGTGGTGCGAACCGTCCTCGAACACGCCCGCCAGCATCTTGCCCAGCGGCGGGCCCCACGGCACGGCCACCACCCGCCTGACCACCGCCTGCTCCATCACCGCCTGGACGTCCTCGTCACGCAGGACGGCCACCACGCCACGCACCACAGTGGACAGCTCGGCCGTCACCCGCTCGGCGTTGGGCTCCTCGGCCAGCCAACCACCCAGCCGCCTGGACACGCCCACGCGCCGCAGTCGTTCGCGGACCACCTGCTCGGACAGGAAGTTCGCGCCGACGAAGTCGCCGAGGCTGTTGCCGATCGCGTCCTTGCGGGTGGGGATGATCGCCGTGTGCGGGATCTTGATCCCGAGCGGATGGCGGAACAGCGCGGTCACCGCGAACCAGTCGGCGAGCGCGCCCACCATGCCCGCCTCGGCCGCCGCCTTCACGTAGCCCGCCCAGGCCGGCGCCCCCGCCGACTGCCAGAACGACATCGCCAGGAAGATCACCGTCGCGCCCAGCAGGAACGCCAGCGCCACCAGCTTCATCTGGCGGAGGGCACGCTTCTTCTCCTCCTCGTCCGGGATGGGAGCGCTCATGGCCTTGGCCTCTAGTTGCCGCACGACACCATTGTCCGTGACAGGATGGCTAACCGTGCGCCGACCAGCTCTTGTATCCCGCCTCGAGCCGTTCACCTCGACGATCTTCTCGGAGATGACGGCCCTCGCCACCAGGACCGGGGCGGTGAACCTCGGCCAGGGCGCTCCTGACTCCGACGGGCCGCCCGCCATGCTCGCCGCCGCCCAGGAGGCCATCGGGGCGGGCATCAACCAGTACCCGCCGGGGCCCGGCAGGCCGGAGCTGCGCGCGGCGATCGTGGCGCAGCGGGCCGACACCTACGGGATGAAGCTCGATCCGGACACCGACGTGCTGGTGACGGTCGGCGCCACCGAGGGCATCGCGGCGTCCATGATCGCGCTGGTCGAGCCGGGTGACGAGGTGATCCTGTTCGAGCCGTACTACGACTCGTACTCGGCCGCCGTCGCCATGGCCGGCGCCGCCCGTCGGGTGGTGTCGCTGGTGGAGGAGCCGTCGACCGGCCGGTTCGGGGTGGACGTGGACGCGCTGCGGGCCGCCGTCACGCCTCGAACGCGAGCGATCCTCGTGAACTCGCCGCACAACCCGACGGGGACGGTGTTCACCACCGAGGAGCTGGCCGGGATCGCGGCCGTCTGCGTCGAGCACGACCTGATCGCCGTGACCGACGAGGTGTACGAGTCGCTCACGTACGACGGCGTGCCGCACGTGCCGCTGGCGACGTTGCCGGGGATGGCCGAGCGGACGGTGACCATCTCGTCGGCCGGGAAGATGTTCAACTGCACCGGCTGGAAGACCGGCTGGGTGTGTGGGCCGGAGGAACTGGTGTCGGCCGTGCGCGCGGCCAAGCAGTTCATCACGTTCGTGGGCGGGGCGCCCTTCCAACCGGCCGTGGCGTACGCGCTGACCCACGAGACGGAGTGGGCCCGTGGTCTCCGCGACGACCTGGCGGGCAAGCGCGACCGGTTGGCCGCGGGTCTTGCGGAGGCGGGCTTCGGCGTCCATCCGACGGCGGGCACGTACTTCATTTGCGCCGACGTTCGACCACTCGGCTTCACCGATGGCGAAGACTTATGTCGTCAGTTGCCGGAACGAATCGGAGTCGCGGCCGTTCCCGTGCAGGTGTTCACGGACAACCCCGATCGGTGGCGCCATGTCGTCCGGTTCGCGTTCTGCAAAAAGGACGAAGTGCTGGACCTGGCCATCGCCCGCCTGCACGAACTTGCCTGACCAGGAGGCCACCGACGGTCACCTCGAGTGATCAACATTGGCCCGAACGGCCGATAAGGTGCGCTTTTACCGTCTTTCCGGGTGGAACTCACGGCGCTAGGGTGCACATTGTCGGTGTGGTGCTAGATAGTGTGCACTGTCGGGGACGGCACTCGGGACTGAGTGGACGGTGGTGATCGCTGTGGACGGGGCAATTTCGGCGCCCGTCGCCGGCGCCCGCCTGCGCCGCTTTCTGCTGGTCGCGACACTCGGTCTGGCCGGCTGGCTGTTGAGCGTGCTGTTCGCCGCCTCCGCCACCGCCGCGCCCCACGACCCGGTCACCGACCCGCCCGCCGCCGAGGAGCCCGTTGCCGAGGCACCGGCGGAGGAACCTGTCGCCGAGGAGCCGGTTGGGGAAGCACCCACCGAAGAGGTTCCCGCCGAAGAAATTTCGGAGCCCGGCAGCAGCAGTGGCTCCGCGAGCACCGAGGCCGAGCCTGAAGCCACGTTCGCGGTCATGGCCGCGCCCGCGCCCGCACCCGAACCCGAGCCCGTCGTCGAGCCTGAGCCCGAACCTGCACCGCGGCCGTCGTCCGGCGGTGGCCTGCTGGGTGGTCTGCTCGGCATGGTGACCGATCTCGTGGGCGGCGTGCTCGACACAACCGGTTCGATACTCGCGCCGGTGGTCACTCCGCCGAGCGAGCCGATCTTCGACGGTCCCGAGCTGTTGCCCGCGGACGACGGCTGGACGTGGGGTGGCGGCTCGTCGAGCGGCTCCGCGGAGACCGTCCGCGCCGAGCCGGTCGTCGCTCCGGTCACGGCCGCCGTCGTGCCGACCGCTCCTGTGGCACCCGCGTCCGTCGCCACCGAGGCTACCGAGGCTGTGGAACACCACGCCCGGTTCATCGCCGAACCCATCGCTCCCCGGCAGCCGAGCCTGCCCGCACCCGAGCCGAACGACGCCGACCGGGCCCAGCACGGCTCTGGCGGCGACCGGTTACCCGGCAAGGTGCCCGCCGCGCCGGCGGCACCGGCCGGACCCACGGCGTCCGCAGGGCACGACCACTCCGGTGGTGCCCGAGGTCTGCACGGCGTCATGGTCGCGCACACCACGCTCGAGCCCGGCGACGCCGGGTTCACCACCCGCAGTCGCGCGGTGAACGCCGCGGGACGGGCCGCCGGCCTGCCGGCCGCCACACCCGACTGACTGGCACGGCACAGCGGACTCGTCTGCCCTGAGCAGCTCCGCGCCGTAATTTGACTGGCCCACTCGGCCGAACCCGCTGGTCTGATTCGCGTATCTCCCCACCCTGCGACGTCGGAGTCGTCGGGCTCCCCACGAACACAACTACAGACTTTCCAGCTACCCGACCTGCCGACCGCGCCCGGTCAGGTCGGGACCTGGCCCCGGCGCCGCGATGCCCCCGCGGCGCCGGGGCTCCCCTCTGGCAGCTCGTCCGGTCGGCACAACGAGGGGCTGTGCCGGCCGGCCCTGCCGAGCAGACCCAGAGGCAAACGGTGCGCTGGATGGCTTAATCCATGACCGAACGGCCGATTGGACTAGGCCATCCAGCGCACTGCTTTCTACCCTGTACACCGTCTTCAGCGCTAGTCATGTGACCGGAATGAGCCCGTTGTCCCCCATCGGGGCGCCGCTCTCCGCCACAGACGCCGCTGCCGAGGCCAGGCGGCGTGTCGCCTCACTCAGATCAGCCACCGGTCGGGTGTACGGCAGCCGCAGCCACCGCTCGAGCCCGCCGTGGGCGGAGAAGAACGAGCCGGGCACCACGCGCACGCCGAAGTTCTGCGCGACGGCCGCGAGCCTCGTGGAGATCGGCGCCGGCAGTCGACACCAGAGGCTCAGCCCGCCGCCCGGGACGTTGAACGTCCATTGGGGACACTCTCGTCGAACGGCCTCCACCAGTGCGTCCCGCTGGGCCTTGAGGGTCGCGCGGCGGTCGTCGAGCGACACGTCGAGCAGCTCGGTGAGCACCAGCTGCTCGAGCACCGGTGAGCCCAGGTCGAGCCCGCGGCGCACGCCGACCAGGCGGTTCACCACGTCAGCCGAGGCGCGGACCCA
Source organism: uncultured Actinomycetota bacterium (assembly GCA_963825445.1). Classification (GTDB taxonomy): domain Bacteria; phylum Actinomycetota; class Actinomycetes; order Mycobacteriales; family Pseudonocardiaceae; genus Actinophytocola. Next base: position 9,552 of record CAWGTM010000006.1, on the reverse strand, counting down.
GCCGACCCGCAGGCCGCCCCAGTGGGACTTGCCGGCCGAGCCGGCCGCCAGGACGACGTCACCGTTGAGCGGCGGCGACTCCTGATTGCTCAGGTCCAGGTCGACGTGGGTCTCGTCGACCACGACCGGGGTCCGCGCGCGGCCGAGGACGGTGCTGAGGCGTTCGCGGCCGGCCGGGTCGAGGTGGTGGCCGGTGGGGTTGTGGAAGTCGATCACCACGTAGGCGAGGCGCGGCGCCGCCTGGCGGAGGGTGGCCTCGACGCCGTCGAGATCCCAGCCGTCGTCGGCGAGCGCGACCGGGACCGGGAGCGCGTGGGCGGCGCGGATGGCTTCGATGGCGTTCGGGTAGGTGGGCTGCTCGATCAGCACGCGGTCGCCCGGGCCGACGAACAGGCGCAGCGCCAGGGCGAGCGCGTGGTGGGCGCCGTTGGTGACCAGGATTTCGTCGGGCGTGGTGGGCAGGCCGCGCTCGGTGTAGCGGCGGGCGAGGCGTTCGCGCAGAGCGGGGAGGCCGTACTCGTAGAGGCCGTGGCCGGCCAGTTCGGCCGCGAGGCGGGGCAGCACGGCCTCGGCCGCCTGGGCGACGCCGTGGATGGCCGGCGGCACCGCTCGCGTGAGGTCGATTTCGTCTTGTCGGGGCTCTCCGCTCGTGTACTCCTCGCCGCTGGGCACGGTCGTCCAGGAGCCGGCTCCTCTCCGACTGAGGAGGAGCCCGTCTGTCTTCAGGCGGTCCCAGGCGGAGGCGACCATCGTGCGGCTGACGTCGAGGGCTGCCGCCAGTTCGCGTTCGGCCGGCAGCCCGGTGCCGGGCGCGAGGCGGCCGTCGAGGATGAGCAGGCGGATGGCGGCCGCCAGATCAGCGGCTCCGTGACGAGAGCCACTTCGACGCCATTCACCGAGCAACTGGGCCAATCTGCGGGCGTTGACCTGTCCACCACGTGGGATCACGAGCCAATTCTTTCAGATTGGCTATTTTCTGGGAACCACTTCGCGGTCGACGATGGCGGCATGGCTCCAGATCTGCGTCCTGTGCCCGTGCGTGTCCGTCCCGTGCGGCGGTTGCCGCAGCTACTGGCCGGGCTGACGCTCTACGGCGTGAGCATGGGGATGATGATCCGGTCGGGGCTGGGCCTCGACCCGTGGGACGTGCTGCACGAGGCTCTGGCGGAGCGCACGGGTCTGACGTTCGGGACGGTCACGGCGCTGATCGGGCTGCTGGTGCTGCTGTGCTGGATCCCGCTGCGGCAGCGCCCGGGCGTGGGCACGGTGGCGAACATCGTGGTGATCGCGGTGGCGGTGGACCTGACTCTCGCTCTTCTCGTCCGGCCGGAGCCACTGGCGGCGCGGATCGCTCTGATGGTCTTCGGTGTGGTGCTGAACGGCCTGGCGACGGCGGCCTACATCGGAGTGCGCCTCGGCCCGGGGCCGCGCGACGGCCTGATGACGGGCTTCGTGGCGCGAACCCGGGTGTCGATCCGGCTGATCCGCACGGGCATCGAAGTGACGGTGCTGGCGACCGGTTGGCTGCTCGGCGGCACGGTCGGCATCGGCACGGTCCTCTACGCACTGACCATCGGCGCCCTCACCCAGGCGTTCCTCCCGCTGGTCACCTGGCGGGACCGGGAACCCTGCGCGTCAGCCGCGTAGGCCCACCGCGTCGTGGTGCCAGAATTCCGCCGCGTAGACCAGGGTGCCGGTCATCCAGGGTTCGTGGGCCGGTAGTTCATAGACCTGGAACGCGGCTTCCGGAATGCGGAGGGACGGGCGGCGATAGCTCTTGTCGCCGCCCGGGAGGAAGCCCAGTCGCGAGTAGTACCTCGGATCGCCTTCCAGGAAGACCATCGGGACGTTCCGCGTTGCCAGTGTTTCCAGGCCCCGCCTGATCAGGGCCGCGCCGATGCCACGCCGTTGGTGGGACGGGAGCACCGCCACCGGGCTCAGGACCTGGACGTCCACCAGGCGTTGCGGGGCGTCCAGCAGATTGCGAGTGAACATCACGTGACCCACCACCTGACCGTCCACTTCGGCCACCAGTGAGAGGCCGGGCAGATGGCGCAGGGAGTCCGTCAGATCGGCCACCATCTTGCCGTGGTCGCCGAACGCCTGCAGGTGTACGTCGCGGACGGCATCCGCCGGGATTTCTTCGCGTAGGTGCACGCCGGGACGGTACGGATCCCGCCGGATCAGGCGCACCCGGTTTTGCCAGTGGCCCGGCGACGTCCACGGCAGGCGCACCCACGCGTCAGCCTGCCTTGGCACGCAGTTCTCGGTAGTCCAGGCCGTTCGCGGCCAGGACCTGGGCGGCCACGTCGCCACGGGCGGCCATGGCCAGCAGGATGTGTTCGGCGCCCAGAGCGCGATCGTTCAGTTCCCGGCCCTCGCGCAGGGCGCCCACCAGGACCTGTTTCGCCTCCGGGGTGAACGGGGTGTGGCGGCGCTCGCGGCGGGGGTCGCGGGACGCCAGGACGTTCTCGCCGTGGGTGTTCTCCACCTGTTTCACCACCTCGTCCAGGTCTATGCCCAGGTCGCGCAGGGCCGCGGCGTCCGCATCCGTCAGGCCGGCCTGGCGTTCCACCGCCCGGTACGCGGCGACCACCTTGTCCCTGGTCACGTCCGACTCCTTGAGGATGTCGGTGGTCAGCAGGGCCAGCAGCAGGTGTTGTTCGGTCACCTTCGAGGCGTGGCCCTGTTGGGCCTCGGTCACCGCGGCCAGCACCGTTTCGCGGGCCGCGTTCGTGAACTTCTCGAACATGGGTCTATGCCCTCCCGTGTTTCTTGTGGACGGCCTGGCGGCTCACGCCCAGCTCGGCCGCTATCTCCTGCCAGGACCAGCCATGCGTTCTCGCGTTGCGGACCTGCACCGCCTCCAGGCGTTCCAGGAGCTTGCGCAGTGCGGCGACCGCGCGCAGGCCGACCCTCGGGTCCCGGTCGCCGGCCGCCGAGGCCAGCTGCGTCGCTTCTGTCATACCGTCAACATAGGTTGACAAAGGGAACATGTCAACTCAGGTTGACGCGAAGATCGCTAACCTGGAGGACATGCCGGTCATCGAGGTTGCCGAACGTCCCGGGGTGGGACTCGACGGGCAGCCGAGACCGACCGAGGACGTGGTGATCACGCTGCCCAACGCCGTGATCCTGCTCGACGGGGCCACCTCGCTGCGGCCGGAACTGCTCCCCGGCGGCTGGTACGCGCACCGGTTGGCCGGCGAACTGGCCGGCCGGTTGACCGGCTACCCGGACGCCGATCTCGCCGACCTGTTGGCGGCCTCGATCAAGGTGGTGGCGCGCAACCACGGGCTGGAGCCCGGCGAGTCACCGTCGAGCACGGTGGCGTTGTTGCGGTGGAACGACCGGGTGGTCGAGGGCCTGGTGCTGGCGGACAGCCCGATCGTGGCGTTCACGCCCGAGCCGCAGGTGTTGGCCGACTCGCGGATGGGGCGCCTCCCGCGCGGCGCCTACCGTGACCGGCTGAGCGCGGGTGAGGGGTTCGGCGAGGACCACCTGGTGGCGCTGCGGTCGTCGGCCGACCGGGTCGGGCGGCTACGCAACCAGGAGGGCGGCTTCTGGGTGGCGGAGGCCGAACCGGACGCCGCCTACTACGCGGAACGCGCGACCTGGCCGCGCTCGGAAGTGCGGGCCGCGTTGCTGGCGAGCGACGGGGTGTCTTGCGGCGTCGACGACTACGGGATCTTCGCCGACTGGTCCGCGGTGTTGGATCTGGCGCGACGAGAGGACGTCGAGGCAGTCCTGGACGCCGTGCGGGAAGCGGAGACCAGCGATCCGCAGGGGACGCGCTGGCCCCGCTCCAAACCCCACGACGACCAAGCCCTGGCCGTGGTCACCTTCGACTGACCCGCAACGGTCACCATGCACGACCGGAGTGGTCATCATGCGCGACCGGAATGGTCATCATGCGCGACCGGAGTGGTCATCATGCGTTAGCGGCGGCCTAGGCCGTTCCACGAGAAGTTGGCCCGGCGCAGGACGTCCGGGTCGAGCAGGTTGCGGGTGTCGACCACTACCGGGCTCGCCACCACGCCCGCCAGCTTCGACCAGTCGAGACCGCGGAACTCCGGCCACTCGGTCAGGACCACCAGCGCGTCGGCGCCCTCGGCCGCCACGTACGGGTCGTCGACCAGCTGGATGCCGTCGAGGTCCGTGCGCTGGTCACCCGAACGCAACGCCGGGTCGTAGGCCACGAGCTTGGCGCCCGCCTGACGCAGGAGAGCCGCCACCGCGAGGGCCGGCGAGTCACGCAGGTCGTCGGTGCCCGCCTTGAACGTCAGCCCCAAAAGGCCGAGGCGCACCTTCGACAGCGAACCGCCGCGCTTGCCCGTGACAGCCAGGCGCACCTTCTCCACCATGCGCTGACGCTGGCGGTTGTTCGTGTCGATCGTGGCCCTGATCAGCCGGAACTCGAAGTCCGCGGCGTCCGCCAGCTGCAGCATGGCCGACGTGTCCTTGGGCAGGCAGGAGCCGCCCCAGCCGGGTCCCGGCTGCAGGAACGCCTGGCCGATGCGCTTGTCGTAGCCCATGCCCTCGGTGACGTCCGAGATGTCGGCGCCGAGGCGGTCGCACAGCTCGGCCACCGCGTTCACGTAGGACAGCTTCATGGCGAGGAAGCAGTTGGCCGCGTACTTCACCAGCTCGGCCGAGGCCGCGTCGGTGAGCACGGTCGGCGCACCGAGGCGCGCGTAGAGCGCCGCCACCTTCTCGGCCGCGTCCTGGATGTCGCAGCCGACGACGATGCGGTCGGGGTTCAGGAAGTCGTGGACGGCCGAGCCCTCGCGGAGGAACTCCGGGTTGCTCACCACGGCGATGTCGTCGCGCTCGAGCATGTCCATGGTCCGCTGGGCGGTGCCCACCGGAACTGTGGACTTGTTCACTACGACACTTCCGGCGGGAAGCAGCTCACGAATTTCCTCGAGCACCGATTCGACCACCGAAAGGTCGGCCACGCCGCCCACACCCATGGGCGTGGGGACGCACAAAAACACGACCTCGCTGCCCTCGACGGCCGCCGAAGCGCCGAGCACGAACGAGAGGCGGCCGGCCGCCAAACCCTCTGCCACCAGGTCGGCGAGGCGTGGTTCGAGGATGTCGACCTCGCCCGCGCACAGCCGCTTGATCTTCTCCGCGTCCACATCCGCGCAGACCACATGGTGGCCGAGCGAGGCGAGGCACGCCCCCGTCGTGAGACCGACATAGCCGGTCCCTACTACCGCGATTCGCCGTACGAACATGCCCCGAACCTACAGGGGCTGGTAACGGCGCACCCCCATCGGCCGACTCATGGCGCGAGGAGGGACCCGCGCATGAAGATCAGCGTTTTCGGGCTCGGCTACGTCGGTTGCGTCTCCGCCGCGTGCCTCGCGTCCCGGGGGAACACAGTCATCGGGGTCGACGTGAACCCCACGAAGATCGACCTGATCATGGGTGGTCACGCGCCCGTGGTGGAAGAACGGATCGGCGAACTGACGGCGTCGGTGGTGGCCGACGGATCGCTCACCGCCACGACCGACGTGGCCGCCGCCATCCGTGACACGGACATCTCGCTGGTCTGTGTCGGTACGCCGTCGGCGCCGAACGGGAGCCTGTCCACGGCGTTCCTGGAGCGCGTGGCCGAGCAGATCGGCGAGGCGCTGGCCGAACGGGACACCCGCCACACGGTGGTGTTCCGCAGCACCATGCTGCCCGGCACCTGCCTGAACCTGCTCGTCCCGATCCTCGAGAAGGCATCCGGGAAGACGGCGGGCGTCGACTTCGGCGTGGCCGTCAACCCGGAGTTCCTCCGCGAGGGGTCGAGTGTTCGCGACTTCTTCGACCCGCCGAAGACCGTGATCGGCGAGTTCGACGCGGCCAGCGGCGACGCGGTGGCCGCCCTGTACGACGGGCTGCCCGGCGAGATCTTCCGCGTGCCGGTCCCCGTGGCGGAGATCACGAAGTACGCGGACAACTCGTTCCACGCGCTCAAGATCGGCTTCGCGAACGAGCTGGGCTCGATCTGCGCGGCGCTCGGCCTGGACTCCCACCAGGTGATCGACGTGTTCGTGGCCGACACGCAAGCTCAACATCAGCCCCGCCTACCTGCGGCCCGGGTTCGCCTTCGGCGGCTCGTGCCTGCCCAAGGACGTGCGCGGGCTCGTGCACGCGGCGCACCGTGCGGACGTGTCCGTGCCGATCCTCGCGCACGTCCTGCCCTCGAACGAGGCGCATCTGAAGCGCGCGTTCGACCTGGTGGTCCGCACCGGCAAGCGCAAGGTCGGGCTGTTCGGCCTGTCGTTCAAGCCCGGCACCGACGACCTGCGTGAGAGCCCGATGGTGGAGCTGGCCGAGCGGCTGCTCGGCAAGGGCTACGACCTGAAGATCTACGACGCGAACGTCACGCTGTCCCGGCTGCTCGGCGCCAACCGCGAGTACATCGAGCAGCGGCTGCCGCACCTGGGCCAACTGCTCGCGGGTTCGGTCACCGAAGTGCTCGACCACGCCGAGGTGTGCCTGGTGGCGAGCGCCGATCCGGACGTCCTCGCCGCGTTGCCGCCGGACAGCGGCCGCACGCTCATCGATCTCATCCGCCTTCCCGACGCCGACGCGCGCCGGACCGAACCGGGGTACGTTGGCCTTGCCTGGTAAGAGAAAAGCCCTCATTCTCGTCGAGAACCTCTCCCTGCCGTTCGACCGGCGGGTGTGGCAGGAATCCCAGGCGTTGCGCGACGACGGCTGGGAAGTCCACGTCATCTGTCCACAGGGGACGAAGCGGGACACCGAGCCGTACGTGTTGCTGGACGACGTCCACATCCACCGCTACCCGCTGCGGGCGGCGACCGGCGGCCCGGCCGGGTATCTCAAGGAGTACAGCTCCGCGCTGTGGCACACGTTCCGGCTGGCCCGCAAGATCGGGCCGGTCGACATGGTCCACGCGTGCAACCCGCCGGACCTGCTGTTCCTGGTGGCCCGCATGCTCAAGCGGCAGGGCGCGAAGTTCATCTTCGACCAGCACGACCTGGTGCCGGAGCTGTACCTGTCGCGGTTCGACCGCGGCGAGGACTTCCTGTATCGCGGGTTGCCGGCTGGAGAAGGCCACCTACCGGGCGGCCGACGTGGTGATCTCCACGAACGAGAGCTACCGGGACGCGGCCGTCGGCCGTGGCGGGATGGACCCGGACAAGGTGTTCGTGGTGCGCAGCGCTCCCGCGGTCGAGCGGTTCGAGGCGGTGCCGGCCGAGCCGGCGCTCAAGAAGGGCAAGCCACACCTGCTCTGCTACCTCGGCGTGATGGGCCCCCAGGACGGCGTCGACTACGCGCTGCGAGCCCTGGCCAAGCTGCGCAACGACCTGGGTCGCGACGACTGGCACGCGGTGTTCGTGGGCGCCGGCGACACGTTCGAAGACATGGTCACACTGTCGGGTGAACTGGGTCTGGCGGACGTCGTGGAGTTCACCGGTCGCATTCCCGACGCCGATCTCGTGCGTTACCTGTCGACGGCCGACGTGTGCCTCTCGCCGGATCCGCACAATCCGCTGAACGACGTGTCGACCATGAACAAGATCATGGAGTACATGGCCATGAGCAGGCCGATCGTGTCGTTCGAGCTGCGCGAGGCACGGGTTTCCGCTGGTGAGGCGGCTGTTTACGCGCCGGCCAACGACGAACTCGAGTTCGCCAAGCTCACCGCGCGGCTGCTCGACGACCCGGACGAACGGGCCCGGATGGGCAAGTACGGCAACGAGCGGGTCGGTGGCCCGCTGTCGTGGGACAACTCCCGTAAGGCACTGCTGGCGGCCTACGCGGCCGCTGTGTCAACGACCGAGTCGACGCAGCGGTGAGCCTCACTCGCCCGTGATGTAACCAAATGTGGTGGTCCGGGCGACTCCTGGGTGAGGGGTTGTTTTCGAGGGGAGACCACGGCGTTGAGTGACAACACAGTGCGCCTGTCGATGGTGGGTCAGGTCTTCCGGTGGCGTTGGCGGTTACTCGCCGTGCTCGCCGCCGGAGGCGCCGTTCTCGGCGTCTGCGCCTCACTGGTGTTCTCCCCCGGCTACGAGACGTCCACGAGCGTCCTGCTGCAGGGCCCGCGGGAGCCCGACGAGCTGCTGACCGAGGCCCAGGTGGCCATGAGCACGGTCGTGCTCGACCGGGCTGCGGCGGCGCTGCGGCTCGACACGTCGGGCACGGAGCTGCAGGACTCGGTGCTCGCCGAGGTGGCCGACGGCAACGTCATCGAGATCACGGCCACCGCGGACACCCCGGAAGAGGCCCAGCAGCTGGCCGACCAGGTGGCCGACGAGTACGTCACGTTCTCCTCGCAGATCACCGGCAACCCCACCGACGCGTCCGGCCAGCTCCAGCAGGAGCAGCAGGAGGCGCTGCGCGAGCAGATCGTGCTGACCAACGAGCGGATCACCCAGCTGCACAGCTCGGCGTCCCAGGGCGTGACCGTGGAGAGCGTGCAGGTGCGGACCGAGCTGGAGGCGCTGCGGTCCTCGCTCGCCGAGGCGGTCACCACGCTGGATGAGGCCGAGGCGGCCGCGAGCCGCACGAACATGGTGGTCATGGGTCCGGCCGACAAGCCGAGCGGGGCGGCCGCGCCGACCATGCTGCACTTCGTGGCGGGCGGCACGCTGCTGTTCCTGGTGCTCGGCGTGCTCGGCCACCTGGTGGCCGCCCGCACCGACCGGCGGGTCCGCGGCGAGGAGGAGATCGGTGCCGCGCTCGGCGCGCCCGTGCTCGCCGGCCTCGACGTGCCGGCCACGCCACAGGCCACCGTGGAACTCACCGGCTGGCGCAAGGTGCTGGGCTGGCTGGTGCCCGACGACCGGCCGTGGCACGTGCCGGAGCCGACGCTGGCCGACGACACCGGCCGCGACATCCGCTACCGCCGCGTGCTCACCAGGCTGCGCAGCACACCGCCGCCGGTGCTCGTGGTGGTGCCGCAGGACGACCCGACCGCCCAGAGCGCCGCCGCCCGGCTCACCGCGCTGGCCGGCACCGACGGACCGCGGTTGCGCGTGGTCGAGGTGTCCGCGACCAGGCCGACCGTGCCCGACCGCGAGGGCGGAGCGAGCGCCGCGGTCGTCATCGTCACGCCGGGTACCAGGACCGCGTGGGAGCTGGTGGCCATCACCGAGGCCTGCGCCGACGCCGGCCGCCAGGTGCTCGGCACGGTGATCGCCCACCGCACGGTCCCGAGAACCCCGGTCACCACCCAACCTGACAATGACCCGGCCATGGCGGGATCGACATGACCAAGCCGGAGGTCCAGCCGGGTGGCGCGTCAGCCCCGCTGCTCGACCTGCAGCGACTCGTCGTATCCATCCGCAGGCGCAGGCGCATGTGGGTCGCGTTCGGACTGTTCGGACTCATCCTCGGCGGCCTGATCGCCCTGCTCATGCCGCCCAAGCCCACGGCCGTCGCGCGACTGCTGATCGTGCACGAGCAGGACCAGCCGACCGACGGCGGCAGTCTCATGCGCACGGACATCGCGGTCATGCAGACCACCCGGATGGCCGCGCTCGCCCTGCGGCAGATCGGCTCGACCGAGAAGCCCGAGAA
>CAWGTM010000005.1:0-74705 GCA_963825445.1 uncultured Actinomycetota bacterium | reverse complement strand
GGTCGTCGAACAGTTGTTCCGTCGAAGGGCGCTCGTCGGCCAGGCCGTTCTCGGTGATGAAGTCGGAGATCTCGCCCGCCTGGAAGTTCAGGTGCTTGGGCGTGACGCCCGGAGTGAAGGCGTCGATGTTCTGCTGCACCGTGAACAGCGTCAGGCCGGACGCGTAGGTCTCGTACTCCTCGGGGCTGACGCCGGCCCGCTTGGCCATGATCTCCGTGGCCTCCTCGGGATTCTCCTCGATCCAGGCCAACGCGTCGAACCACGTGTTGACCAACGCTTGCACGGCTTCCGGCCGTTCGTCGACGAGCGTCGGAAGCCACCACGAGAAGGTCGGGGATCGCGCCGGGGAACTCCGCCGAAGTGGCGATCGGTCGGCTGCCCGGGCGTTCCAGCGCGGTGGTCGTGTACGGGGCGAACCCGCTGAACGCGTCCACCTGGCCTGCGGCGAAGGCGGCCGCCGCGGCGTCGGTGGTCAGCGGCACCAGCTCGATGTCGTCCTGGGTGAGGTTGGCCTCTTCCAACGCGAGCAGGAGGAGGTAGTGGTTGACGATGCCCTCCTCGACCGCCACCTTCTTGCCCCGCAGGTCGGTCACGTTGTTGATGCCCTCGCGGGCGATGATCTGGTCCGCACCGGTGGAGTTGTCCATCACCAGCACGCCCGTCAGCTGCTCACCGCCGCCGGTTCGCAGCGACAGCGTGTCGTTGAGCACCTGGACGGCCGCGTCGATGGCACCGGTGGACACGGCGTTGTTCGCGTCGGTGAGGCTCTCGAAGTACTTCGCCTCCGCGTCGACGCCGTTCTGCTCGAACAGGCCCTTCTCCTGGGCGACCTGCCAGGGCATGCAGCCCGGCCAGGCGTTGAAGCCCAGCGTGATTTTCTGCCCGGTGGCCGTGGAGGCCTCGGTGCAGGACACGGCTGTGGCCAGAAGGAGGCCGACGGCCAGGATGGCTCTCGTCGCGAGTCGACGGTTGATCACGGAGAACTCCCAGGGGAAGGGGGAAGGGGGATTCAGAGCTGGTGTTCCATCCAGACATTGGCTTCGCTGTAAATGGCCTGGTCGTCGACGAGCGACGCGTGGACGGGCGCGATCCCACCGGGGACCAGGTTCGCGCCGTCCTTGAGCTGCATTCCCGTCCACGCCAGCCATTCCGCGATCGAGCCGGTGACCGTCACAGCGTGCGGGCAGATCCCGAGCAGTTGGGCGCCGAGCCGCTCGTGGGTGCGCAGCCACAGGTCGGCCAACAGCCCGTCGGGACGACGGCGGGCCGCGTACTCCGCCATCGGCACCTCCGGTTCGGCCTGCTTGCCGTACGGCCGAACCGGCACCAGCAGGCTGCGCAGCCCGGTCTCGGCCGCGCGGTCGCGGAAGGCCCGCACCATCGGCGTGGACAGCCCCGTACCGCGCAGGTGCGGCGCGATGAAGACCTCGAGCGCGCACAGGGTGGTCGGCGCCCGGTCGTCCAGGACGTCCTGTACGCCCCACTGGATCGCCTCGTCGTAACCGCCGGAGGGCAGTTCGGGACGCTCCGGCGTCGGGAACGCGATCGGCATCGACTGCGCCCTGGCCACGGGCACCCCGTCGGACAGCGCGATCAGGAAGTACCGCGGCCAGTGCCGGAGGAACCGCGACGGGCTCGCCATCTTGACGCCCGAACCGTGGTTCATGAACCTGCCGCCGGTGTCCCCGAGAGCCAGCGCCGCGTCGAGCAGGTCGGGGCGCTTCTCCAGGTCGGTGATCTCCAGTGGCAGGGCACTTTCTGGCACGGTCATTTCCTTTCACCAGGGGTGTTCCGGGACATCCGGTGCCGGCGGGCGTGGTACAGCACGGCCAGCAGTGCGTCCCGAACGGACAGTTTGTCCCGGGCGTCGACCGTGATCACCGGGATCGCGTCGCTCACCGCGAGCGCCCACCGGACGTCGTCGAGGTTGTGGGTGAGCACCCCGTCGAACATGTTCACGCCGACCACGAACGGCATCCCCGCCTTCTCGAAGTAGTCGACCGCCGGGTAGCAGTCGTCCACCCGTCGCGTGTCCACCAGGACGAGCGCGCCGAGGGCGCCGTGCACGACGTCGCGCCACATGAACCCGAAGCGGTCCTGCCCGGGAGTGCCGAACAGGTACAGCTTCACCTCGTCGTCGATCGTGAGGCAGCCGAAGTCCAGTGCCACGGTCGTGGTCGTCTTGGCCGGCAGGAGTTCCGTGGCGTCCACAGTGGAACCGAGAGAGGTCATGGCCGCCTCGGTACGCAGCGGCTTGATCTCGGAGATCGCACCGACGGCCGTGGTCTTGCCCACCCCGAAGCCGCCGGCGATCACCATCTTCACGGGAGTGGGTGGCCGCCGGACGAACGGACGGTCAACTGATGGCTTCAAGGCCACGAATGATCCTTTCGATCATGTCGAGATCCTGTCCTCGCGCACCCCACGGTCGTTCGACGACCACGTAGCCGTGCGCCGCGAGGTCGGCGACCAGAACGCGGGCCACCCCGATGTGCAGTCTCAGCAGCGCCGCGATCTCCGCTACCGACTTCGCGTCCTGGCACAGATCGACGATGTCGCGGTGTTCGAACGTCAACCGGCCGCGCGAGGCCGTGCCCTGCTCGGTGGCGGACACCTGTGCCTCGATCTCCAGGGTGAGGTCGACCGGCTGCGCACGTCCTGCGGTGAGGAGATAGGGCCGCAGCAACGAGACATCGGCCGACTCTTCCGGGAAGTGGTCGGCGCGGTTCACCCGAACTGGATCCCCACCGAATTCTTGAGCTCTTCGATCAGCTGCGGAGTGAGCGCTCCGCTGGCCCGGTTGGCGAACAACGCCATCTCGTAGGCGATGGCGCCCAGGCCCGCGTCCTTCTCCGCGAGGACGCCGAGCGAACATCCGATGGCGATCGTGCAGACCAGCATGTACCCGTGCTCGAGCTCGACGATGATCTTGTCGGGATGCCCCATCGGGTGGTTGTCGGAGATGCCGTTGGCGAGGCCGAGCAACGCCGAGGAGATCGCGGCCAGCCGGTCGGCGTTCTCCCTCGGCAGCCCCGTGGACATCGCGATCAGCAGCCCGTCCGCGGACACCGCGATCGACGCGATCGCGCCGGCGGTCTGCTGAGTGAAGCGGGTCACCAGCCAGTTGAAGTTCTGCGCCTCGGCACTGACATCCGCCGCGGGCTTGATCATCAGGAGTTCCCCTTCGGTGCATCGGTTGTGGCTCGGGCATAGCCCGCCACGAAGCTGCCTAACTGGTCGCGGTCCGCTTCAGGATCACGCGGTATCCACGCCTTGTCGGCCCGTTCGCGGAGCTTCGCGGGGCTGTCGTTGTGCAGCGCGCTCGCCATGCTCCGGCCCGGGACTCTTCTGCTCAGCCCGCCACGACTCGGCGGTGCTTCCTTCGCCAACGCGGTGCCGGCCTCGAAACCCGCCAGTTGATCCCGCGTCGCGACGACGTCGTGCTGGCGCGGTGGGCCCGGTGGTGCGGTCGCCTCTGCCGGCACGCCCGGCAGTTGGGCGCCCGCGACCCGACGCCGCAGGCCGCCTCGACTCTCCTCGCGGGCGGCGGGCGGTTCCGGCGCGGCGTGGAGGTCGCCCGAAAGCTCTTCGGGGAACCAGGTGAACCCGGGAGTGAACTTCGCCGGAGGAATCGCCTCGACCGGATCGCGTTGCGGCAGTGGGGTCGCGGGCCCGACCGGCCCGCGCGACTCCGTGAAGTGGGTGAAGGGAATGTGCACCCGGACGGTCACGCCGCCGCCCGGCGTCGCGAGCAGCCGGACGTTCAGGCCGTGGCGTCGCGCGAGCCTGCCGACCACGAACAGACCCAGCACGCTCGTCGGCGTGATGTCCAGCCGTTCACGCGCGACAAGTCGCCGGTTCTCCGTGTCGAGCCGCTCCTCGGGAAGCCCGATGCCGTGGTCGACGATGCCGACCACGCACGAACCGTCTTTCGTCCGCCACGTGCTGACCTCCACGGGAGACTCCGGCGGCGAGAACGCCGTCGCGTTCTCCAGCAGCTCGGCGAACAGCAGTGTCAGGTCCGTGGCGAGTGACGCTGTCAGTACGACGTTCCGGACATCCTTGAGCTGAACCCGTTGGTAGTCCTCGATCTCCGCCAGCGCGGACCGCAGCGCGGTCGGCAGGTCGGCCGGGCCGGAGTGCGCGGTGTCGGTCCGCGCGCCGGCCACGACCAGCAGGTTGTCGGCCGTGCGCCGCAGGCGGGTGGACAGGTGGTCGAGCCGGTACAGCCCGGTGAGCAGACGCGGGTCCTGCTCGTCGCGCTCCAGCTCGTCGACCAGGGCGAGCTGGCGGCCGACCAGGTTCTGGGTGCGCCGCGCCACGTTGGCGAACATCTGGCTGACGTTGCGGCGGGTGAGGGCCTGCCGCTCCACCAGGTTCGCCGCGGTGGCCTGCACGCGGTTGAACGCGTCGGCGAGTTCGCCGACCTCGTCGCGGGTGGTCACGTCGATCGACTGGAGCTTGGGCACCTGCGCCGCGGGCGTCTCGGTGTCGGCCACGCGGACCAGTTCGGCCTCGGCGAGGTCGGCGACGTCGGTGGCCGCCGCGGTCAACCGTCGCATCGGGTTCGCGATGGATCGGCTGACCACGACCGCGAGGGCCGCGACCAGGAGGAACAACAGCGCCGCGCCGCCGCCGATCACCCAGGCGACCAATCGAGACTGCTCGGCTCGGGCGGTCGCGGAGTCGGCGATCTCGGTGATCACCCGTGCCTGGCTCGTCCGGCGCAGCTCCGAGTGCGCGTCGACCGCCGCGTAGGCCTCGGCCACGAACAGGGTGGCCGCGTCCTCGTCACGGGGTTCGGTCGCGCGCTCCACCAGATCGTTCACGCGGTTTCCCGCGTCGCTGTCCTCGACGGCCACCACGACCCTGGCCTGTTCGATGTCTGCCTGGAGGACGAACCGCTCGGTCGAGATCTGGGCCCGGTCGGCCATGTCGTCGAGCAGCGACAGCCCCGCCTCCGGGTTGCGCACCGCGAGGATCAGCGCCATACCGCGCAGGGTGTGCTGTTCACCCGCGCGCAGCAGCGCCTCCAATGCGGTGAGCTGCCGCGTTCCCTCGGCGTCACTGGTCTCGTTCGGGACGAGGCGCAGCGCGTCGATCAGCGCCTCGTTGATCGCGTGATACGTGCGGCCGACGCTCTCCAGGGACACGTTGCCGCCCTGCACGTTGCGGCGGATGTCGGTCAGAGAACCCAGTCGCAGCAGGGCGGTCCGCAGTTCCGCGGTGGTGGCCCCGCCCAGCGCCGACGTCATCGACGCCGCCGTGCTGTCGACCGTGTCCTGCACTTCGGTCACCTCGGCGAACGGGACGGCGCCGTTCAGGTAGGCGGCCGTGAGCAGCCGTTCGCGCTGCACCTCGGAGACGAGCCTGCCGATCTCGCGGGCCTGGCGCGCGTGACTCGCCGTCCCGGCGGCGGAGTCGGCGTCGTCGACCTGGACGATGACGAACGGGACCGCCACCAGGATCACGGCGGCGAGCGGCAGCGCCAGCAGCAGGTTGAGCTTTCCGCGGACGCGCAGCCGGCCGAGAACACGGCGGGCCACCCCGCGGGACGACTCGGTCATCGCGACACTCCCTCGCCCGTGCTCCGGTGCTGGGCCCGGACCAGATCTTCCAACTCGGCCCTCAGCGTCAGGAACTCGGGGGCACGCTTGACCGTGAGATCGCGTTCACGGGGAAGCGGCACCGGGAACTCCGCGGCGATCCGCCCGGGGTCGCTCGCCAGGACCACCACCCGTTCGCCGAGGAACACGGCCTCCTCCACGTCGTGGGTGACCATGAGCACCGTGGTTCCCGTGTCCTGCCAGACCTTTCTGATCAGCAGGTGCATGTCCTCCCTGGTCTGCACGTCCAGCGCGCCGAACGGCTCGTCGAGCAGAAGCACGTCCGGCTCGCACACCAACGCCCGCGCGATGGCCACGCGTTGCTGCTGGCCGCCGGAAAGCTGGCCGGGGAGGGCGCGACGGCGTTCGGTGAGGCCGGTCTCCGCGAGGTACCAGTCGACCCGCTCGGCCCGTTCGGCCTTGTCGAGCGCCAGAAGTTCGAGTCCGAAGGAAACGTTGCGCTCCACGGATCGCCACGGATAGAGGAATCCGCCCTGGAACACCAGTCCGCGGTCGGGCCCCGGCCCGGTCACCGGCGTCCCGTCCAGCAGGATCTCCCCCTCGCTCGGGCCGGTCAGGCCCGCTACCAGGGACAGCAGCGTGGACTTGCCGGAACCGCTGGCGCCGACCAGACAGAGGAACTCGCCGCTGTCCACCCGCAGGTCGACTCCCTCGAGCGCCCGCACGTCGTGGTCGGGGAACACCTTGCCGACACCGCGTAGTTCGAGAACGCCCCTGGTCATGCCGCCCACCGCCCCACGACCGACCGGAGCTGGCGCAGCGTGACGTCCGTGATCACCCCGATGATCCCGAAGACCGCGAACACCACGAACATCTCGTCGATCTGCGCGAACCGCTGCGACTGGATGATGCTGCGGCCGAGGCCGGTGGTCGAGTTGACCACCTCGGCGACCACCAGCAGTGTCCACGCACCCGCCACGTTCACCCGGATCGCGTCGATCATCCCCGGCGCGGAGTGCGGCACGATGACCTTGGCCAGCACCTCATGCGGCCGGGCGCCGAGTGTGTAGGACACGTCGATGAGCGCCCGCGGCACCTGGCGCACCACGTCCGCGGTCATGAGTGTGTTGTAGAACACCGATCCTATGAAGATCAGCGCGAGCTTCGGTGTCTCGTCGAGCCCCAGCCACAACAGGAACAGCGGGATGAAGGCGGGTGCTGGCAGGTAGCGCAGCGCGGCGATCAGCGGCTCGAACAACGCCTGCACGGCGACGATCGAGCCCATGAGGATCCCGAGCGGCACGGAGACCAGCAGGGCGAGCCCGAAGCCGATCAGGACCCGTTGCGTGGACACCCAGAAGTCGGTCCACAGCTCTCCCGAACGGGCCATGTCGATGCCGGCGGCCAGCACTTCGCCCGGCGTGGGCAGATACCTGCCGGCCACCATGCCGGTGCCCGAGAGCACGATCCACGCGACGAGCGGCAGCAGGAAGGACAGCACGAGCAACGCCGCGCGCGACGATCGCGAGATGGGCGTCCGTATCGCGAGCAGGGTGAACCGGGACCGTCGCCGGGGCCGTCTGGCAAGACGGGGCCAGTCGGGCCGCGCGACAGTCACGTCCGCGAGATCGCGGGGAACGCGAGAGAGCAAAACAATCTCCAGGCTGCCCGGGATCGGTCAGGACGAGGATCGGTGCATGTCTGTACGAGATTCCCACCAGAACCCGAAGAATGACGATCACTGGAGCCGGACAGTAGCAGGCTCCTGACCCTGTGTGAACCCCGACAATCGGGATACTCATTGGTAGGCAGCAAACTGCCAGGAAACCGAACAGATCCCGTGTCGGTACGAGGAAACTCTCCGGTCAGAGGTCACACCTCGCCGGCAAGTGATCACCTTAGCCTGGCAGATGGCGCCTCCTGAAACCGCTCCCGCGGACCGGTTCCGCTTCACCGCCCCAACCTCGGCACTCGTCCTGTCATCTCGCCCACACCGACGTACGAGAATGTCAGGTCGCGGCCGTGCGCAGCGCCGCGAACGCGTGGGGGTTGGTCAGCTCCCCGGTCGCCACTCGCAGCGGCCGGCCCTCGCGCAGGTGCACCACCAGCTCACCCGCCGGACCGTTGCCGACCTCACGGACCTGTTGCCACGTCACCGCGCGGCCGCGGAGCAGGAACCCGTCGGCCGTCAGGGTCACCGCTCCCAGCGGGAACGACCGGCCCTGGCTGATCGCGTCGGCGGCACGGTCCATCAGTACCCGGCGTGGGTCATGGCCATGGGGTGTCGGCACGCAGCGCCCTGGTGGTCCGGACGATCTCGTCGAGTCCACTGTGGACCTTGCCTGTCGGCCGGGCCGACGAGGTACCGACAGGACACCTCGAGGCGGCCCGACCACTGCCGGGACACGAAGTCGTTGGTGGTCACCACGGCCGCGCGAAATCACCAGCGCCGACGCGAGCAGCGCGGGAAAGCGAGTAGGACCCGCCGGGACGACGTGCATGACCAGCAGGTAGACCCCGAGCGCGGCGAGAACCCCCTGCACGAGACGCTGCCCGGCGCGGTCAGCACGCTAGGCGGTGTGCACGGCCAGCCCACCGGCCCGGACCACCGCTGGCACCGCCGCCCACCACAACCTGGGCACGCCCACCCTCGGGCGGGTCAACTGCCCGTAGGTAAACGTGGTCGTGTTGGACCCGGAGGTGATGACGCACGAGTCACCGAGCGACATCAGTTCGCCGTCGCACATCGGCGGCCCGGTGGACACCCGGTGGAGACTCGCCTCCAGCGGCACCACCGCGGCCGCGGTCAGCACCCACCGTGCCGCCGAGGGTCATCGTGCATCTCATACCGGGTGAGACCGGGCCGGACGGGAAAGGTTGGGTCGACTATCCGATCCCCGGTTCCCACCTGTTCTTCTCCACGTTGAACCGATAATCGGTGTAGTCACCGCGAAGCGGGGCGGTGACGAACGGTTGTCCGTCGTCGTCGACGCGCTTGTGGTGCTCCACGCCGTTCGCCTCGATCAACAGGTCGAGGTACCACGTGCAGTAACAGTCGAGACTGATCGCACTGACGTGCACCTGTTCCGACTGCCCTGGTGCGATCTGGAGCCCGAACGGTCGCGAGGCGCCTTGGAGTGAGCCGTCGGGGTACTCGTAGGTGTACCGCTCGTTGTCGAGGTCGAGCGACAGGTACGACACCGGAATCGGGCCGCCTTCCGTGCAGCCGATCCGGTCGCCGGCGATCGGGCCGGCTTCAGGATCGACCACCAGTTGAGCACTGTGTACGCGCACCGCGTCGTCCGCCAGGGCGGCCACCGTGAACGCCAACTCTGTCGTGTAGACGCGGGTTCCTCCCTGTGCGAGCGCCCACGACGACCACTGCGTACACCTGGTCGGGTCGTCGGGGACGGGCAGCGAGGACACGGTGCCCGCCGGGAAGAGGTAGCCGGCCGCCGAGCCGTACGGCTCGGCGGCGGTCGGCTCGTCGAGCACCGTGACGTGGAACGCCTCGGTGTTCTTCGCGCTGGTCGAGGGTGACGGAGGTTGCGTGTCGACGTCGGTCGCGGTCGCCCGAGCGGTCAGCATGCCTGCCACGACGGCGGCGATCACCACGAAGCTCAGTGCGACCATCGCCCCGGCGCCCAGGACGTTCACCTTGACACGGTTCCTCTTGCCGTCAACGGTGATCACGGTGCCGCGGTTGACGATCGACGCTCGAGGATCCGCAGCGGCCGACTGCCGGGCGACGAGGAGCCGCTCGGAGCCGACGCCGAGAAGAACGCCCATGACCGTGAGCAGACCGACCGCCGCCCACGCCCAGGCGCTGGACTTGAACTCGGTCGCGAGGTTGACGAAGACGCCGAGCCCGGTCGTGGACAGACCGCTCAACACGGGAACGACCCAACGCCGGGCGGTCATTCGGCTGCCCCACACGCGGCGAACCGTTCCTGCCCAGCCAGGTCCAAAGCGCTCCACATGCCCGGGCGGGTGATCGTTCCGCGCGCGAACACGGCCACGGCGCCGTCCGGGTGACAGAAATACTGGCCGCCCTGGTCGCCGACCGGTGGTGTTTCAAGCATCTCCGCCACCACCTGGAGTATGTGGCCGTCGTGGTCCTCCCGCTCCCACTCGGCGACGACCTCTTCTTTGGAGGTCGAGTTGAAGGAACTTTCCATGTAAGGGAGCAGGCCTGCGTAGTCGTGCCGGCAGGCGGCGTCGTGAATCCCGTGCACGAGCGGTTCGAGCGCGCCGAGTGGGTTGCCGTTCGCGTCAGTTGTGGCGGCTTCACCACACTCGAAGGTCGGAATCTCTTCCGCGGTCGAAATCGGCGTGGGCGGTGATTCCTGGGCGTCGTCCGCGACAAGCGTTCTGGTCAGGAAGAAGACACCGAATCCGACGGCGATCAGGCCGATCGCGGCCGTCAACACAAAAGCAATCCTCGTCCCGGTACGCACGCGATGCTCCCCCTCGAGTGGCGGCCAGCGCAATACGCTACACGACCATCCGACACCGAGACAGATTCCGCCAACCCTTTCCCCCCAACGGAATCGACAGGTTGTTCAGGCGGTCGACTGACGGAGCCGGGAAGAACAAGACTGTTTTCCCGGATTTCGCCGTGCACGCTCGATGGCACTGACCGTCGACGCAGGGAAGCCTGCGGGGTGTCCGACCGTGAGATCGATATCGAGCAGAAGTTCGTGACGGGCCTGTACGCCCGTGTGGATGCCATGCGCGCGGAAGCGGCCGCGCGACTGGTGGCGGGGACCGGGAGGCGGTGACCGTCTGGCAGGCGGAGCTGGCCCGGCTGGACGCGGCGGAGCAGGGGTTGCGCTTCGGGCGACTGGACCTGCGGGACGGCCGGCGCGTCTACGTCGGCAGGTTGGGTCTGTTCCGGGATGACGACGACGAGCCGCTGCTGCTGGACTGGCGTGTCCCGATGGCCCGCGCGTTCTACACCGCGACGGCGAACGCTCCACACGGAGTGCGACGACGACGGCGCATCACCACGCGTGGCAGGACGGTCGTCGCGTGGCACCGGGTCGCGTATCTGCTGTGCACCCGTCCGCACCTGCGTACTCGCGGTGTTCTGGTCGTGGGCCCCGGTCAGGTCTTTCTCGACTACATCGGCCAGGTTCTGCCGGGTCTCGGTGAGAACAGCGTGGTGACGGCCACCGTCGCCGACCTGTGCCCGGGCATCGAGGTCGGTCGGGTGGACCCTCCCGGGATCGCCGAGCGCAAGGGCCGGGCGGTCATGGCCGAACAGTTGGCCGCCGCGGTGCGGTCACGGGTCCGGACACCGGACCACCCGGTCGACGTCGAGTTCGAGCAGCAGACGCTGCGGCTCGACCCGCGCACCTGCGACCGTGCCGCACGGAAGGCCAGGCGGACCGGACTTCCGCACACCAAGCCAGGTTGGTCTTTCAGCGGGAGGCCGTGGACGTGCTCGCGCGGCGACTGATCGAGGGGATGGAGGCGGTCGTGCTCACCGACACGGGCGAGGCGATCGACGGCGGCAGCCCCGACGGCCGGCTCGGCGAGGCTGATCTCCGTGCGCTGGCCGCCGCGGGTTTCGTGATCGGGGCAGACGATCAGGACGGGCCGAGAACGCTGCTCGACGAGACCGACCGGGCCGGTCTGCGGAACTCCCTGCTCGCCGACACCGGCATCCTCGCCACACTCGACGCGCTGTGGCCGCCGCCGACCCCGGCGCTCGTGGTGGCGGACCTCCTCGGCGCGCAGGCCGACGGCTGGAGCGCCGCGGATGTCCCGCTGCTGGACGAAGCCGCCGCCCTGATCGGCCAGAGCAACGACCGCGCGATGTTCGGGCACGTGGTCGTCGACGTGGTACAGGAACTGTCCGAGATGGCCTGGCGGATGCTGATGCGCCGGTGCCCCACCAGGTCGATGACCATCGTCGGGGACCTCGCCCAGACCGGGAATCCAGCCGGCGCCACCTCGTGGGACCGCGTGCTGTGGCCACATGTGCGGGACCGGTGGCAACTCGCCCCGCTCACCGTCAACTACCGCACACCGGCGGAGATCATGGCCGCCGCGCTGTCTCTCACCACACCACCAGACCTGACCGGCAAGGTGGTGCTGCTAACCCCCGACCAGGCCAAGGGCCTCGAGTTCGACTCGGTCCTGATCGCCGACCCGGCCACGATCCTCAGCGCACCGCTCGGCCACAACAACCTGTACGTCGCCATGACCAGAGCCACTCACCGACTGGGCGTCGTGCATCCCGGCCCACCACCGGCCGAGCTGTCCGCCATACGTGAACCCAAACCCTGACGCCACGGTTCAGTCGAGGACCGCGATCGCGTCGACCTCGATCAGGTAACCGGGCGCGGCCAGCGTTTCCACCCCGAGCAGAACATCGGTGGGCTTGTGGTCTCCGAAGAGGGTGACCCTGGCCGCTTCGATGACAGGCAGGAACTCCCGACGATGACCGACGACGTAGATCGTGATCTTGGCGACCTGATCCGGCCGCGCTCCGGCGGCAGCCAGGGCGCGCCCGAGATTGGCGAACACCTGTCGAGCCTGGGCCGCCAGATCACCAGGAGCGACAAGGTCGCCATGACGATCGTCGGACATCTGCCCGGCGACGAACACCATGCGCCCACCAGTCGCGACGATCACGTGGCTGTAGGTCGCCGGATCATCCAGATCCTCGGGTCGAACGATCTCGAGAGCCATCGGCACGTCCCTTCGTCGTGTGCGGGGAACAGTCCCGACAAGATCAAAAAAGTCCGCTGACCTGCAAGAAATGCAGATCAGCGGACTTTGGTTACACGTGGAGCTGAGGGGGTTCGAACCCCTGACCCCCACACTGCCAGTGTGGTGCGCTACCAGCTGCGCTACAGCCCCGTGCCTCCATAAGTTACAGGACGGCCTCCCGGGGGTTGCGCCCGGGGGCGGGTGCGGGTCAGTCCACGCTGACCAGGTTGTCCAGCCACTTGGGGTCGGAGATTTTCACGACCTTCTCGTCGGCCGCGAGGGTGGGCGTCCCGAAGCCACGCTGGCCGTCGAAGTCCTGCTCCAGGTACGAGGTCTCACGAACCGAGTCGAAGTGGTCCTGGATGACAGCGTTGTGGGTCCCGTCGGCAACGCACGCCCGGAAGGAAGGGTCGGTGACGTCCAACTGCTTGGTGCCGAGGTCGGTCAACTGCTGCTTGTCCCAACCCCGAGCGTTCTCGGCAGGCTGGTGCTCGAACAGACTGGCGTGGAACTCGGGAAACACCCCGGCGTCGGCAGCACAGAGCCCGGCGTTGGCCGCGTCCATGGAGTAGCCAGCAGGGTCGGACCGATCGTTGAGCATCGGCAACATGTGGTACCTGACCTGCAAGGACCCGTCCGCGATGCGCTCCTCGACAGCCCCCGCGTACTGCTCCTCAAAGGACCGACAGGCCGGACAGAGAAAGTCCTCATAGACGTCGAGCGTGACCGAGGCAGCATCGTCACCAACGACAACCACCGCGTCCTCACGCCGAACCGGGTAGCCAGGGTCAGGCGTCCCCCAACTGGCGGCCTGAATCTCCTGCCCCTCGGTAGCGTTCTTCTTGCTGTCGTAGTAAACGAACCCACCCACAGCGGCACCAACCACCACCACAGCGACAGCCGCCCAGATGATGACCTTCTTACGATCAACCCGCCGCCGCGCTGGGGCTACCACAGGCTTGGCCTGGGTCAACTGCGCCTGCCGCTTCCGACGAGCGTTGCGCTCAGCTCCACCCACCAAAATGTCCCTTCTCACGACCCACCGGGACGCTACCGAACCCAACTGAACGAACCCTGAGAACCCCATACCCTGGACAAACCATGAAGGACTGGGTCCGAGCCACAGCGATAGCCGCCCTGCTCAGCGGCATCCCCTCAACCGCCCACGCCGCCCTGACGAACCAGGACCCCCTGGCCGCAACAAAAGCAGCAGGCAAACTGGCACGCCCAACCGAACACCGCACACCCCACCTGGTGGCAGCAGCGATCCCCACCCACCTGGCCATCTCCCTGGCCTGGGGCTACGCAATCTCAAAAATCCCGAACCCAACAGCCTGGCGAGGCGCACTAGCAGGCCTGGCCATCGCAACCTTGGACCTACACCTACCAGGCAAAAGACTGGCCCCAATCAGAGCCCTACCCCGGGTCCCCCAGCTAGCCGACCACGTCGCCTTCGGCACAACAGTGGCCTGGCTCATGAGAAGGCAAGCCAACAGCAAGCGCCGACAGGCGCACCGCTGGTCAACCTGAAACACAACCACGCTGGGTCAGCAGGAGCTGGCACCGTGGGGGGCTTGGGGGGCTCGGCCCCCCAACATGGGACGGCCGACCCGGCGAGGCTGCCGAAGGCAACCGAGCAGGGTCGGCCTGAGGTCGTGGAGGTGCCGGGAATCGAACCCGGGTCCTCTGCCGCCTTTCCAGGGCTTCTCCGTGCGCAGTTCACTGTGCCTCTACTTGGCCCCACCGGTCACGTGAACAAGCCGATGTGACGGGCCCAGCCGCTGTAAATGTCCCACTGCGGTTCCGCGGCCAAGCCGCAGCGGTAAGCCTCCTAGCTGATGCCGGCAGACCGGGTCGGAGGCGACCCCGGGCCGACAGACATCACTCTGGCTGCTTAGGCAGCGAGAGCGACGTCGCGCTGGGAATTAACCTTGGCGCTTATTGGTTTGCGGCGACGCTTGAGGTGGCCATCCGCCTGCACCTGCACGCTTCCCCTGAAGCAACGTCCAGAGTCGAAACCGTTCACCCCCTTGTTGGGTACTCCTGCCAGCTTAACGCCTCCGTCCATCCCATTCATCCCGGTTACCTGGAGGGTGGGGCTAGCCCTACCCCGAAGTGGCCGGTCAACCCCATGGCTGCGACCTGCTGAACAGGCGATGCTGGTGCGGTACACGGCGATGAGAGAGGCACCAACGATGGCGACGACCACTGAGCGTGACGGCACGATGCCTAACCCTCCCCTGTGGGGATCGCTCGCCTACCTGCTGATGAACCTGCCGATCGGGATCGCGGGCTTCGTGTTCGTGGTGACGACGATGTCGGTGGGGATCGGCACGGTGATCGTCTGGGTGGGGCTGGGGGTGTTGGCCCTGGCGGTGCTGGTCTGGCGGGGCGCGGCACGCGTGGAGCGGCTGCGGGTGCACGCGATGCTGGGCACGTACGTGGCGGAGCCGTACCGGCCGCTGCCCGAGGGCGCCGGCCGCTGGGTCGCCCGGTTCAAGGACCCGGCCACCTGGAAGGACATGGCGTACTTCGTCCTGTTGCTGCCGGTGGGCATCGCCGAGTTCACCATCTCGATCACCACCTGGTCGGTGGGCATCTACCTCTCGCTGCTGCCGCTCTACTGGAGCGTCATGCCGAACGACTGGCAGATCGTCCTGTGGAACGACACCTTCTTCGGCCCGGACTCGTGGATCGGGACGCTGCCGTGGGCTGCGGCGGGGGTGCTGGTGCTCGCGCTCTCGATCCTCATCACGAAGGGCCTCGGTACGCTGCACGCCCGTTATGCCCGCGCCATGCTGGGTCCGAACCCTCGCCGGGTGTCGCGGATGGAGCAGCTGAACACGGCCGGCGCCATCGACTGGAACACCCCCATGAACTTCGGCCAGGTGACGCGATGACGAGCCCGCAGCCGCTGTACTTGGTACCCGGGGACGAACCCGGGGATGCTGGGACCGTGGCAGAGCTTCCTACCCAGCAGCCGGTCAAGTCCCCGCAGACGCTGGTGAACAAGGCCTTCCGGTCGGCGTGGTTCATGATCGCCGGGTTTCCCACGGCCGTGGCCGCCTTCGTCCTGATCGTGGCGTTCTTCTCCGCGGGTGTCAGCACGCTGATCGTCTGGATCGGCCTGGTGCTGCTCCTGGTGCTCACCAAGATCGTCTACGCGTTCGCTTCGGTGGACCGCGGGATGATCCGCGGCATCCTCGGTGTGGACATCCCGAAGCCGCGGGTCGCCTTCGACGAGACCGGCACGTTCTGGCAGCGCTACCTGCGGCGGCTCACGCACCCGCAGATGTGGCGCAACCTGGCCTACCTGCTCATCAACTTTCCGTTGCGCTGCTTCGAGTTGCCGCTGGCGCTCGTGGGCATCGTCATCCTGCCGGTCGGGCTGTTCGTGCTGCCGGTGATCGCGGCGTTGCACATCATGCTGGCGAAGTGGCTGCTCGGTCCGAACGAGAACGAGGCGCTGACCGAGAAGGCCGAACACCTGCAGGCCTCGCGGGCCCGTGGCGTCGACGCGGCGGAGGCCGAGCGGCGTCGGATCGAGCGGGACCTCCACGACGGCGCGCAGCAGCGGTTGGTGGCGGTGGCGATGGGCCTCGGCCGCGCGAAGAACAAGATGGACGCCGACCCGGACGGGGCCAAGGCGCTGATCGACGAGGCACACGCGGACGCGAAGCTCGCGGTGTCGGAGCTGCGTGACCTGGCCCGCGGCATCTACCCGGCGGTGCTGGGTGACCGTGGTCTGGACGCGGCGCTGTCGTCGCTCGCCGCGAAGTGCCCGGTGCCGGTCGAGGTGCACGTGGCCATCGAGCCACGGCCGCCGGCGGCCGTGGAGAGCACCGCGTACTTCATCGTGGGCGAGTCGCTCACGAACATCGCGAAGCACGCGAACGCCAGTGAGGTCAAGGTCAACGCCTGGCGCGAGGAGCGGCCGACCGGCGACCTGGTGATCGTGGAGATCACCGACGACGGCCAGGGCGGTGCGTCACTGCGCACGGGTGGTGGGCTGTCGGGCCTCGCCGACCGGGCTGCCACGATTGACGGTGTGATGACCGTGGTGAGCCCCATTGGCGGGCCGACAGTAATCAGGGCTGATCTGCCGTGCGTGTGGTGATCGCGGAGGACTCCGTCCTGCTGCGAGCCGGGATCACGCGCCTGCTGGCCGACGAGAACATCGAGACCGTGGCGGCCGCCGAGGACGGTGACGGCCTGCTCATCGCGGTGAGCGAGCACCGCCCGGACCTCGCGATCGTGGACGTCCGCATGCCGCCGTCGTTCACCGACGAGGGCCTGCGGGCGGCGCTGAAGGCGCGGGAGCAGCTGCCCGGGCTACCGGTTCTCGTGCTGTCCCAGTACGTCGAGGAGCGCTACGCGGTCGAGTTGCTGTCCGGTGGCGCGGGTGGAGTGGGCTACCTGCTGAAGGAGCGGGTGGCCGACGTCGCGGAGTTCGTGGACGCGGTGCACCGGGTCGCCGGCGGCGGCACGTGCATCGACCAGGAGGTGATCGCGCAGCTCATGGCACGTGGTCGACGCAATCCGATCGACGTGCTGACCCCGCGGGAACGCGAGGTGCTCGGTCTGATGGCGCAGGGGTTGACCAACGTGGCCATCGCCAAGTCCCTCACAGTTTCCGACGGCGCGGTCGAAAAGCACGTCGGCAATATATTCTCGAAGCTTGGACTGGAACCGAGCGCCGAGGAGCACCGCAGGGTGCGAGCGGTGCTCACCTTCCTTGAGAAGGGTTGAGTTGGGGGCAGAACAGAAGTGCGCACGGTGTTCAACCGGTCAGCGGTTTCGGCGCGGATTCCGGTCATGCTGGGGGTTCTCACCGCGTTGACCCTCGGGGGCGGGATCGTCATGCTGACCGTCCCGTCCGGCGGTTTCGAGCCGACGTTCGTCGGCGTGCTCCTCACCCTGGTCGGGGCGTTGAGTGGCGTGGTGTTGTTGTTCGTGTTGCGAGGCCTGCGTGATCCGTACCGGCTGGAGTTCGTGGAGTCGGGCGTGATGTTGCAGGTCAACGGGGCCACGTTGGACATTCCGTGGTCGGACATCGCGTCGTGGGACATGGCCGAGCACCGGCAGCGCCGCAGGAGCCGAACGCAGGTGGTCGGCCTGCGCGCGTTCCCGGCTGACCACGTGGACGACCCGGCAGCCGGCGAGCTGGAGGCCATCTGGTCGATCGTGCACCGGTGTTGGGTGCTGTGCGAACCCGCGACAACGGACGGCACGGCCGACGAACTCGTTGCGGCAGCACGGAAATTCGCGGCGGACAAGGAACGGTGACATACCGAAGCCCCCGCCGCGGCGGGGGCTTCGGTATGTGTCAGGCAGCCACGGTGGCGGCGGCCGCCGCGGGGACGAGCGCCACGTCCAGCACCTCGCGAACGTCCGAGGCCAGGTGCACGGTCAGCTCCTCCAGCACCGACGCCGGCACGTCGTCCAGGTCGGGTTCGTTGCGCTTGGGCAGCACCACGGTCGTGATGCCGGCCCGGTGCGCGGCGAGCAACTTCTGCTTCACCCCACCGATCGGCAGCACGCGGCCGGTCAGCGACACCTCACCGGTCATCGCCACGTCCGACCGCACCGGGCGGCCCGACAGCAGCGACGCCAGCGCGGTCGTCATGGTCACGCCCGCCGACGGTCCGTCCTTGGGCACCGCACCGGCCGGCACGTGCACATGGACGCCCTGCTCGGCGAGCGTGGTCACCGGCACCGCCAGCTCCGCGCCGTGCGAGCGCAGGTAGGACAGCGCGATCTGTGCCGACTCCTTCATCACGTCGCCCAGCTGACCGGTCAGCGTCACACCCTTCGCGCCGGACTCCGACGACGCCACCGACGCCTCCACGAACAACACGTCACCGCCGGCACCGGTCACCGCGAGCCCCGTCGCCACCCCGGGCACGGCCGTGCGTTCCGCCGACTCCGGCGTGAACTTCGGCTGCCCCAGGTAGTTGCGCAGTCCGGCCGCGTCGACCGTGAGCGGCAGGGTCACCGACTCGAGCGCGAGTGACGCCGTGACCTTGCGCAGCACCCGGGCGATCGACCGTTCCAGCTGCCGCACCCCGGCCTCGCGGGTGTACTCGCCGGCCATCAGCCGCAGCGCGTCGGAGGTCAGGATCACCTCGTCGGCCGCGAGCCCGGCACGCTCCAGCTGCCTGGGCAGCAGGTGGTCGCTCGCGATCGTGACCTTCTCGTCCTCCGTGTAGCCGTCGAGTGTGACCAGCTCCATGCGGTCCAGCAGCGGCGCGGGGATCGAGTCGATCACGTTGGCGGTCGCCAGGAACACCACGTCGGACAGGTCCAGCTCGACCTCGAGGTAGTGGTCGCGGAACGTGTGGTTCTGCGCGGGGTCGAGCACCTCGAGCAGCGCGGCCGTCGGGTCGCCCCGGTAGTCGGCTCCCACCTTGTCGATCTCGTCGAGCAGCACCACGGGGTTCATGGAGCCGGCCTCGGAGATGGCCCGGACGATCCGGCCGGGCAGCGCGCCGACGTAGGTGCGCCGGTGACCGCGAATCTCGGCCTCGTCCCGGACCCCGCCGAGCGCGACCCGCACGAACTTGCGGCCCATGGCCCGCGCCACCGACTCACCGAGCGAGGTCTTGCCGACCCCGGGGGGCCCGGCGAGCGCCAGCACGGCACCGCTGCGCCGGCCGCCGACGACCCCGAGCCCACGCTCGTCGCGCCGCTTGCGCACGGCCAGGTACTCGATGATCCGGTCCTTCACGTCGTCGAGTCCGGCGTGGTCGGCGTCCAGGATCTCCCGCGCGCCCTTGATGTCGTAGGCGTCTTCCGTGCGGTCGTTCCAGGGCAGCTCGAGCACCGTGTCGAGCCAGGTGCGGATCCAGCCGACCTCGGGCGACTGTTCGGACGTCCGCTCCAGTTTGTCCACTTCGGACAGCGCGGCTTCCCTTACCTTGTCGGGCAAGGACGCCGCCTCGACGCGCGCCCGGTAGTCCTCCTCTTCGGACTCCGGCTTACCGTCCAGTTCGGCCAGTTCCTTGCGGATGGCCGAGAGTTGTTGGCGCAGCAGGAACTCCCGCTGCTGCTTCTCCATGCCTTCCTTGACGTCCTTGCGAATCGTCTCCGCGACGTCGAGTTCGGCGAGCTGCGCACGACCCCACTCGAGCAGCTTCTCCAGCCGCTCGGTGACATCCGCCGTCTCCAGCAGCCACAGCTTCTGCTCGTCGGTCAGGTACGGCGCGTACCCGGCCATGTCGGCCAGGGCGGACGCGTCCGCCTCCTGCTGCACCGTGTCGACCACCTGCCACGCGCCACGCTGCTGCAGCATGGTGATCACGAGCGACTTGTACTCCTTGGCCAGCTCGCGTGTCTGGTCGGTGATCGGCGGCTCCTCCGCGATCTCCACCCCCACCCACAACGCGGCACCCGGCCCGGTCGTCCCCGCACCGATACGCACCCGCTCGGTGCCGCGGACCACGGCCGCCAGCTCACCGCCGGGCAACCGGCCGACCTGCTCGACCACGCCGAGCACCCCGACCCGCGCGTACTTGCCCTCCAGGCGCGGCACCATGACCACGCGAGGCTTCTCGCCGGACTCCGCAACCGCTTGCGCGGCCTCCACGGCGGCCCGGACCTCGGTTCCGTCGGTCCCGGCCAGCCGGATCGGCACGACCATCCCCGGCAGGAGCACCGTGTCATCCAGCGGCAACACCGGGAGCGTCAGCGACTCTGCCATGAGTTCACCCTCCAAAGTTGAGTCTGTCTTACTCAACCCAGGAGGTGCCCCGGATGTTTCCGCTGGCTGTTCGCCCCCAGCGAAGCGGTCAGGAGCCGAGTTCTCGCACGGGGACCTGCAGCTCGACCCCACCTGTCACGTCGACCCGCCGGTAGAGGCCGTAGGACTCGAGGCCCTGTTCGGCCAGGGCCGCGTCCAGGGCCTGCCACGCCTCGTCGAGCTCGACCGGACCCAGGTGGACCACGGTGGCGGCCCGGCCCACAGCGGGCAGCTCGACCCCGTCGGAGGGCACCACCACGCCCACTGTGACCTCGATGGCTTCGGGCCCGCCGAAGTAGGTGTGGATGGCCGGCCCGGTCAGGCCGGCGGCCGCCGCGCGGGCGGTCAACTCCTCGACCGCCGCACCGATCTCGGCCTCCTCACGTACCTCGGTGCACACCTGCGCGACCCGCAGCGCCGGCAGGGACGTGATGGTGACGGTCATGTCGGCTCCAGTCCGAGCAGGCGGCGAGGAGTGTCCCAGAGCACGGCACGCAGGAACGCGTCGCCGAGGCGGTCGTCGGCCGCCGCCCAGCCGGCGATGGCCCGCAGTTGGGTCGCGTACTCGTACGGGATGGAGGGGAAGTCGGTGCCGAGCGCCACCCGGTCGGCGTTGGCGGCCAGGCGAGCGGTCCAGTCGCCGGGCAGCCGCTCGTCGGCACCGTTGAACGGGACGCCGACCATGGTGGTGTCGAGGTGGACGCCCGGATGCCGGTCGACCAGGTCCAACGCCAGGTCGAACTCCGGGGCGCCCGCGTGGGCGAGCACGGCGACCAGCCGAGGATGCCGACGCAGGACGTCGCTCGAACACGTCGAGTCCCGTGAACTTGCCGGGGACCGGGCCGTGTCCACAGTGGATGACCACGGGCACGCGGACCTCGGCCAACTGCCCCCACACGGTGTCGAGCAGCGGGTCACGAGGGTCGTAGGCGCCCACCTGGACGTGGGACTTCACGCAACGCGCGCCCTTGTCGAGGGCCTCGGCCACGTACTCCCCCGCATCGGGTTCCGGGAAGAACGTGGCGGTGGGCACGGCCTCGGGCGTCGCGGCCGCGAACTCACGCACCCACTCGTTCAGCCACGCGGCCATGCCCGGCTTGTGCGGGTAGACGAGCGGCGCGAACGCCACTACGCCCAGGTCTCGCAGGATCTGCAGCCGCTCGGCAGCGGGCAGTCGGTAGTGGACGGGCCACTCGGTGCCGTACTCGACGCTCGCCCGGTCGAAGAACTCCCACACCTTCGCCTGCACGGAGTCCGGCAGGAAGTGGACGTGGAGGTCCGTCAGCCCGGGAAGCCCCAGGCCGGCCACGAACTCCGGGACGTCGGCGTCGATCAATACCGGCCCTTCAACGCCCGGCCGTGCGCCTTCGCGATCTCGCGGTCGGCGTCGCGCTTGGCGAGCGACTGGCGCTTGTCGTACTCCTTCTTGCCCTTCGCGAGCGCCAACTCGACCTTGACCTTGCCGTCCTTGAAGTACATGGACAGCGGCACGAGCGACAGTCCACCCTCGCGGGTCTTGCCGATCAGCCGCTCGATCTCACCGCGGTGGAGCAGCAGCTTGCGGGTGCGGCGCGGCGTGTGGTTGGTCCACGTTCCCAGCACGTACTCCGGAATGTGCAGGTTGCGCAGGAACACCTCGCCGTCGTCGACCGTGGCGAACGCGTCCACGAGCGACGCCCGGCCGAGCCGCAGCGACTTGACCTCGGTGCCCACCAGGGCGATCCCGGCCTCGTACGTGTCCAGGATCGAGTAGTCGTGCCGCGCCTTGCGGTTCGACACGATGATCTTCTGGCCACGTTCCTTCGACATGACGACCACTCTACGTGGCCACGCACGCCGTTTACTGGCGCACGTACAGGCGCAGCGTCACGTACCCGGTGATCGCCGAGATGCCGACCGCTGTGAGCAGCAACCATGGCGACACCAGCAGGATGTCCAGGCCGTCGATCGGTCTGATCACCCCGGACGAGAAGAGCCCGCCCATCA
Organism: uncultured Actinomycetota bacterium; assembly: GCA_963825445.1. Lineage (GTDB taxonomy): Bacteria > Actinomycetota > Actinomycetes > Mycobacteriales > Pseudonocardiaceae > Actinophytocola. The sequence goes on along the minus strand of CAWGTM010000005.1, from coordinate 52,694 downwards.
CGCGGTCGAGGAACCAGAGTTTCAGTAGGACCAGCAGCCCGATGGCCAGCACCGCGCCGATCACCCCGGCCACCACCGCCTCCAGGAGGAACGGCAGCTGGGTGTACCAGCGGGTCGCGCCCACCAGGCGCATGATCCCGACTTCCGTCCTTCTCGTGAACGCCGAGACCTGGACGGTGTTGGAGATCAGCAGCAGCGCCGCGACCGCCTGGAACAGCGCGACGGCGAACGTGAGGTTGCGGACGCCGTTGAACGCGTCGAACAGCCGGTCCAGGAACTCGCTCTCGTCGACCACCGAGTCGACCCCCACGCGACCCGAGTAGGTCTGGGCGATCACCTCGGGCCGGTCGGCCGCGTCCGACGTCAGCGAGACGTTGAACGACGCGGGCAGCGACTGGGGCCGCACGAGCTTCAGCAGTTCGGGCTGGGCCTCGAACAGCTGCTGGAACCGCTCGAACGCCTCGTCGCGGCTCTCGAAGTTGACGGACGAGACCGCCGAGTCGTTCTCCAGGTCGCTGAGCAGGCTGCGGCACGGGTCCGCGTCGCACTCGGGGTCGTTGGCGCTGATGTCGTTGGTGAGATAGACGTTGACGTCGATCTCTTCCTCGTACACCTGCTGGGTCTTGTCGATCATCCGGACGACCAGGAGACCGCCGCCGAGCAGCGCGAGCGAGATCATCGTGGTGAGGATCATCGCTACGGTCATCGTGACGTTTCGGCGGAGGCCGGTCAGCACCTCACTGAACACGAAGCTCGCACGCATCGGGGGAAGTAGTCCTTGTGGTTCGAGGGCGGGGGTGGTGAGGGCTAGCGGCCTACGCCGTAGACGCCTCGTGAGTCGTCGCGAACGATCTGGCCCAACGACAGCTCGACCACGCGACGCCGCATGGAGTCGACGATCGAGTGGTCGTGGGTGGCCATCAGCACGGTCGTGCCGGTGCGGTTGATCCGCTCCAGCAGCAACATGATGTCCTGGCTGGTGTCGGGGTCCAGGTTTCCTGTCGGCTCGTCGGCGAGCAGCATGAGCGGCCGGTTCACGAACGCACGGGCGATCGCCACCCGCTGCTGCTCACCACCGGAAAGCTCGTGCGGCATTCGCGCCGACTTGCCCTCGAGACCGACCAGCTCCAGCACCTCGGGCACCACCTTGCGGATGGTGTTGCGGGGCTTGCCGATGACCTCGAGCGCGAAGGCGACGTTCTCCGCCACGGTCTTGTTGTTCAGCAGCCGGAAGTCCTGGAAGACGCAGCCGATGGACTGGCGCAGGCGGGGGACCCTGCGCCGGGACATGCGGGCCACGTCGAAGTTGGCCACGTAGACGCGGCCCTTGCTCGGCACGTCCTCACGCAGCAGGAGGCGGAGGAACGTCGACTTTCCCGACCCGGATGGACCGATGAGGAAGACGAACTCCCCCTTGTCCACCTCGACGGAGACGTCCTCCAACGCGGGTCGCGTGGAGGTCTTGTACACCTTCGAAACGTGTTCGAGCCGGATCACGAGGCGCGAGTCTACCTGCGTCCGTTATCGAGCTGTTGCCTACCGGGTGGTCGGGGTTGACCAGGCAAGATCACGACGCCGTGGAAGTACGACGCCAACGGATGCCCGCCTCGAGGAATCCGTCGATGTCACCGTCGAGAACACTGCTCGGGTTGCCCACCTCGAACTCGGTCCGCAGGTCCTTGACCATCTGGTACGGGTGCAGCACGTAGGAGCGCATCTGGTTGCCCCAGCTCGAGCCGCCGTCGCCCTTGAGCGCGTCCATCTCGGCCCGCTCCTCCTCGCGCTTGCGGGCCAGCAGCTTGGCCTGGAGGACGCGCAGCGCGGCCGCACGGTTCTGGATCTGCGACTTCTCGTTCTGACAGGACACGACGATCCCCGAGGGAAGGTGCGTGATGCGCACGGCAGAGTCGGTGGTGTTCACGCTCTGTCCACCGGGACCGGACGAGCGGAACACGTCGATCCGGATGTCCTTCTCCGGGATGTCCACACTGTCGACCGCCTCGACGAAGGGCAGGACCTCGACGCCGGCGAACGACGTCTGCCGGCGGCCCTGGTTGTCGAACGGGGAGATGCGGACGAGCCGGTGGGTGCCCTGCTCGACCGAGAGGGTGCCGTAGGCGTAGGGCGCGTCGACCTTGAAGGTGGCCGACTTGATGCCGGCCTCTTCCGCGTAGGAGGTGTCGTAGACCTCGGTCGAGTAGCCGTGCCGCTCGGCCCAGCGCAGGTACATGCGCAGGAGCATCTCGGCGAAGTCGGCGGCGTCCACGCCGCCCGCCTCGGACCGGATGGTGACGATGGCGTCGCGCTCGTCGTACTCGCCCGACAGGAGCGTGCGCACCTCGATGGAGGCGATGTCGGCGTGCAGCTTCTCGCGCTCGGTGTCGGCCTCGACGCGCGCGTCATCGCCGTCGGAGCCCTCCTCCTCGGAGAGCTCGTACATCACACCGAGGTCGTCGAGCCGCTGACGCAGCTCCTCGATGCGACGCAGCTCGCTCTGCTTGTGGGAGAGCTGGCTGGTGACCTTCTGTGCCGCCTCGGGGTCGTCCCACAGATCAGGACGCGTCGCCTGCTGCTCCAGATCGGCGATCTGGGCGCGCAGAGCGTCTAGGTCCGTCACCGCCTCGACGCTCGCGAGGGTGTCGGACAAATTGTTGAGGTCAGCTGCGACGTCCGGGTTCACGTTTAAAGAATCTACCCACAGTCAAACGTGAACCCGGCTACCGCCCGTTCAGGCCGTCGGAATCGAGTCCAGCAGCTTCAGTACCGCCTTCGCCCTGGCGACGCCGAACTCGGCGACAGCCTTGGCGTAGGGGTCGTCCGCGGACTTGGACGCGGCACGGGCCGCGTCCTGCTCGTCGGAGTAGACCTTCTTCGCGGACTCGATCAGCGCGGCGCGCTGACGGTTGGTCAGCCCGTTCGCGTGGACCAGCCGGAGGATCAGCGGGCTGCGGAGGTGATCGGGGCCGGGCTCACTACCGAGCCAGTTCTTGAAGGCCTTCTTGCCGGCGGCCGTCACGAGGTACTGCTGGCTCGAGCGGGGACCCTGCTTGCCGAGGCGCACCAGACCGGCATCGGCGAGCGCCGGCAGCTCACGGTAGACCTGGCTACGCGTGACGCTGAAGAACGAGCCGAATCGGTCGCGGGCCGCGGAGACCAGTTGCCCACCGGTAGCCGGACCTTCGTGCAGCAGGCCCAACAGGGCAGCGGCGGTTGCATTCAGTTCAGACACGCACACCACCGTGCCACGAAGAAGCGTCGGTGTCCACAGTGGCCCGGATATCTGTCCACTGTGGCTTGACGTCTTTCTGGCCTTCTACGGCCGTGTTTTCGGGGCGCTCGCACAGCGCGACCGACGATCCCGCTGGGGCCCAACGGGTTCCGTACCAGCGACAATGGTCTCCACCAATGACTCGAGGCCTGCTCGCGGACCCCGCATTCCGTGCTCACGGAGAACTGGGAACAAGAGGCGCTACTCCATCCGGGTAAACCTGGTGTGATCGACCCGAATCCGGTCCGTCATAGCCGCTTTGTCGCTGTCACACCGCTGTCATATACGTCAGCGGACGCATTCCACCCTCGTCGCGGAGTCCTGAGTGGACCTCCGATCGCAATCCCAACTGCACGTGCAAGTGACGCGTGCACGCTCGCGTCCACGTCGGACTGCCACTTACGCGTTCAGTACGGCGGGGTCGCGACCGGACGAACCGGCGCGCGACGACCCGCCGGCCGGACGATCACGCAGCGAGGAGCGACTCCGTAACACGGGCCGCTCGAGCCGGAGTCGAGTCAGGGACGCGCCACACCGGACTGGACGGTCCACAGCCGCTCGACCCGCTCCACACAGGCCCGACCCCCTGCCTCGACACTTCATCTACTGAGCGGCGCACCCGGCAGTCCCCCGGCCCAGCGGCGCCATCCGCGGGGCTCGAAGCGCTCCCGCCCAGGTCAGACCCCTCGTGATCCTCTTAGGTACCCCGGTGTGAACGCCCCGAAAACCCCGCGTATAGTTCTACTTACAACAGCGCGGGGTGGAGCAGCTCGGTAGCTCGCTGGGCTCATAACCCAGAGGTCGCAGGTTCGAATCCTGTCCCCGCTACAGAGAGGGAGAGCCCTGTCAACGGAGAACGTTGACAGGGCTCTTTCGCATTTCATTGGGGGCCGAGCCCCCAAACCTCCGCCGGGCGGCTTCGCCCCCGGACCCCCACCAGGGGTCCCGCCCCCGCCCCCTGTCGCCCCCTTTGATGGACCGCGGGGCATGTCACCGGGGTTGGTATGTCCGGTTCTCAGCTCTGCTCATTGTTGTCACCGCGGACAAAAGTGAAAATTACGGTTCCTTGCAAAGTCAATAATGATGCACTCTGGCCTGTACTGTCCCACGGTCGACTTCGGACTGACTGCCAAACCGGACGCCATATTTGCTACTGTGCCGTCACAAACCAACGGACGTGCGCGTTTATCGCGCATATGGCGGTCCAGGAGCAACCAGATGGCGCAGAAGGTATTAGTTCAGCTAGTAGACGATCTGGACGGGACCAGCGCGCAGGACGTTTCCACCGTCCTGTTCGGCCTCGACGGCGTCAGTTACGAGATCGACCTGTCGGAAACGAACGCGGAACGTCTTCGCGAAAGCCTTACCGAGTATGTGAACTCGGCCCGCCGGATTGGCGGTCGGATCAAGCGTGGCGCCCGTCCGGCGCAATCCGGTAAGGGCAGCGGTTCCGGGGAGGCCAGCCAGATCAGGGAGTGGGCGCTCCAGAACGGATTCGAGCTCGCCGGTCGCGGCCGGATTCCCTCCCACGTCGTCGAGGCGTACAAGGAGGCACAGGCCGAGCCCAAGGTGGCCGCCAAGGCCCCCGCCAAGCGCCGTACACGCGCGAAGAAGGCCTAACCCCCTCCAGGCGCACGAGACCGGTGGACGCGTGACCGAGCGCGTCCCGCTCGCCGGCGCGCGCCATTCTCGGTCACCATCTACAACCGCGGCATCCGTGGTGGCCCGGCCCTGGCCGGGCCCCGGGAAAACTGGCTCCCTTCGACCGCCGAGAAACACCGCGGACAGCACCAGCAAATCCCCCACAAACGTGAACGGCCCTCCTGACTGAAACCAGGAGGGCCGTTCATGTTTTGTCGCGGAGGCTCAGCCGCCGCCACCAGCCGGTGGCGTTGTGGGCTGTCCACCTTCGGCGATACCGAGAGACTCGAGAAGACGCTGTTGCGCGGCTTCCAGGTCCTCCTTCGCCTGCCCCTCAGCCACGTAGTCTCCCGACGCGGCGGCCGCCTTCATGGCCGCGAAAGCAGCGCCGACATCCCGTGCTGCCTGCTCCACCGCCGGATCGTCACTGGCGTCCGGCGCCGGCGGTGTCGGCGTTTCCGTGCCCGGCGGCGGCTCCTCCCCGCCCGGGTCCGGGGGCGGTGCGGTGCCCTGGCCGAGGGCCTCGTTCAACGCACCTTCAAGGGTCGCGTCAAACCCGACATTGCCGCCGAAGTACACGAGCACCCTGGCAAGCTGGGGGAACGCGTTCGCGTCCTTCTGCTCGATGTAGATCGGCTCGACGTAGAGCAGCCCGTCGGCCACCGGCAACGTCAGCAGGTTGCCGTATCTGACCGTGACGTTCGGGTTGTTGAACAGCGTCCGGTTCTCCGCCACTTCGTCGGTGGAGCGCAGCTTGTTCTGAACCTGTACCGGGCCCTCGGTGTTGTCGTTGGGCAATCGGAGCACTGTGAACTCGCCGTAGGTATCCGGATCGGACGACACCGACACCCAGGCCGCCAGGAACTGCCGGTTGAGCAACGTCATGGCGCTGGTGATCTGGAAGGTCGGTTCGGTCTGTCCGGGTGCCTGCGCCAACACGTAGTACGGCGGCTGGTTGGGCACACCGGCGCCCGTCCCTTCCTCCGTTGTCGGGTCCGGCGGGATGTCCCAGAACGTCTGGGTCGAGAAGAACTGGCCGGCGGAGGACACGTGGTACTGCGTCAGCAGCTCACGCTGCACCTTGAACAGGTCCTCCGGGTAGCGGAAGTGCTCCCGCAACTCGTCGGAGATCTCACCGTGCTTCACGGTGCCGGGGAACACCTGCTCCCACGCCTTCAACACCGGGTCCTCGTCGTCGATCGCGTGCAGCGTCACGTTGCCGTTGAAGGCGTCCACGGTGGCCTTCACGGAGTTCCGGATGTAGCTGATCGTCCGGTTGTCCTGCCGCGCGACGCCCGTGAGGGTGTCGGTGGTGGCTTCGCCGAGCGCCGTGCGCTGCGCGTACGGGTAGTTCTCGAGCGTCGTGTAGCCGTCGACGATCCACTGGATCTTGCCGTCGACCACCGCGGGGTACGGGTCGCCGTCGACCGTCAGCCACGGCGCGACCTCCTGGACCCGGTCCCGGGGGTCGCGGTTGTACATGATCTTCGACTCGTCGTTGATGTCGCCGTTGAACAGGATGTTCCGCTCGCCGTAGTGGGCGAAGAACACGAAGCGGTTGAACCAGCTGCCGATCGGCACGCCACCGGTGCCGGTGTAGCTGTAGTCCTGGTCGTTCGCCGTGTCGTATTCGGGAGCCGCGTTGACGATCGCGTAGTCGGTCGCCAACTCGCCGAAGTAGATCCGCGGCTCCTCGACCGGGATGTCACTCGGCTCATCCTTCTCGAGTGCCTCCAGGTCGCTCACCGTGAAGACCGGGTAGCCACCCTCACCGGAGGCCTCGTCGCCCTCCAGCGCCCGGTTGACCCGGTTGGCCGGTGCGGCGACGAAGCCGTTGCCGTGGGTGAAGTGCAGGTGCTTGTTGATCCACGTGGTCTGGTTGTCCACCAGCCGGTTCGGGTCGAGTTCCTTCGCCGCGACGATGTAGTCCTGGATCTTGCCGTCGACCTCGTAGCGGTCGACGTCCAACTTCTCGGGGAAGCCGTAGAAGTTCTCGCCACCCTCGATCTGGGTGAACGTCCTGGACAGGATGCTCGGGTCGAGCAGCCGGATGTTCGGCACGGTGTTCCTGTCGTTGCGGACGTCGGTGGGCGACGCGGTCGTCGCGCCCTCGTAGTCCTCGATCTTCACGATGTCGTCGGTGAGCCCGAACGCCTCCTTCGTGGCGTTGAGGTTCCGCTCGATCGACCGTGACTCCTTCTCCGCGGCGTTCGGCTTCACGGAGAACTGCTCGAGCACCGCGGGCCAGGCCCAGCCGACCAGGATGCTCGACAGGATGAGCAGCACGATCGCGATCGCCGGGAGCTGCAGGTTGCGCACGAACGCGCCGACGAAGAACGCCACCGCGCAGAAGCCCGCGATGAACATGAGGATCAGCTTGGCCGGCAGTACGGCGTTCAGGTCGGTGTAGGTCGCACCGTCGAACAGCGCGTTGCGTGTGGAGAACAGCAACTCGTAGCGCTCGAAGAAGTAGTCGACGCCGAGGATGACCACGAACACGCCCGCCGTGACCGACAGCTGCACTCGCGCGGGCACCGAGAAGTTGTCGCCCTTGGTCCCGACCCGGATGCCGCCGAACACGTAGTGGGTGATCAGCGCGCCGATGCCGGCGATCGCGACGGCCACGAACAGCCAGGTGATCAGCCAGCTGATGAACGGCAGCGTGAACGCGTAGAACCCGATGTCCTTGCCGAACTCGGGGTCGACCTCGCCGAACGGCACGCCGTTCAGCCACAGCTGCACGACCTGCCAGTCACCCTGTCCGGCCGCGCCCGCGATCGCGCCGACCACCACCGGGATGCCGATCCCGAACAGCCGCACGCGCTGCACGATGGTGGACCGGTACTTGGCCAGCGGATCTTCCGCGCCGGTGACCGGCACGAACACCGGCCTGGTGCGGTAGGCGACGATCAGGCTGATCGCCAGCAGGCCGCCCACCAGCAACCCGATGATGAAGAACAGCGCGATCCTGGTCAGCAGGACGGTGGAGAACACCGACCGGAAACCCAGTTCGGTGAACCACAGCCAGTTGACATAGGTGTCGAGCAGCCGGGCGCCGAGGATCAACACCAGGATGAGCGCACCCGCGATGCTGAGTAGAACTTTGGCGCGCCGGGATAGTTTTGGCATCCCGATCGGGGGCCGTGTGGCCACGGTGCACTCTCCTGGATCGCGTTCGTCAGTCTTTGGAGCGAGGTCGAGCGGGGCAGCTCGAGAGCTGTCCTAGATGTCCAACTCTATTCCGGCCCCTTCAGGTTCCCGTTCGGGTATGCCGAATTGCCCACGGTTACCGCCGGAGGGGGGCGATGGGTGAGGATGGAGCGCATGTCCGTGAGTCAAGCCAAGCACCTGTCCGCCGTCGCCAGAGAGGTGGAGGACTTCGTGTCCACCGCCGGCTGGGACCAGCCGCCGCAGCTGTTCGCCCTGGTCCCCACGGCCGAGTTGGTGCAGGCCCAGCCCGATCTGGCAGGTCAGGTCGACACCGACGCGCCGCTGACGCCCGTGGCGCAGGACTCGCTCGGGGACGCCGATCTGGCCGAGGCACTCGGCGGCATCATGTGGCCGGAGGCGGTGCACGGCTGCGCGATCGCCCAGGAGATCGTGGTGCTGCCGCCCGAGGCCGAGTCGACGCTGCCGGCCGATGAGGACGCGGAGATGCGTCGGATCGCGGCCGAGCACCCGCACCGGCGCGAGGCCCGGCTGGTGGCGGCGGTGCTGCGCGACGGCACGACCGCGTGCGTGTTGCGGCTGCGTGCCGGCAGCGACACGGACGACGAGATCGTCGAGCACCCCGAGCTGGCGCCGAACCTCACGGACGCGCTGCTGTCGACGCTGCGGCCCTGATCAGCAGGTAGGCGGGTTCCGGTCGTTGTCGAGGTCCTCGAGGGCCTCGACGGCGCCGGCCAACGTCTCGACCTTGATGAGCCGCAGTCCCTCCGGGGCGTTCGACACGGCCTCCGCGCAGTTGTCGGCCGGCACCAGGAACTCCGTGGCGCCCGCCTCCTCGGCGGCCACCAGCTTGAACTGGATGCCGCCGATGGGCTGCACGTTGCCCTTCACGTCGATGGCGCCCGTGCCGGCCACCGTGCGGCCGTTCTCCATCTCGCCGGGGGTCAGCGTGTCCACGATGGCGAGCGCGAAGATCAGTCCGGCGGACGGGCCGCCGACGTCCTCCAGGTGGATGGTGGTCTCGTAGTCGACGTCCGCGCGGTCGGTCGGCACGAGGCCGAGGAACCCCTCGGTCCGGTCGTCGCTGCCGAAGTCGGACGCCTTGCCGAGCTTCACGTCGACCGTCTGCGCCGCCGCGTCCTCACGCTCGTAGGTGATCTGGACGGTGTCCCCGGGCTTGGTGCCCTGCAGCGCGTCGCGCACGTCCTCCTGGGCGGCGATGTCCTTGTTGTTCACCCGCACCAGCTGGTCGCCGGGCTCGAGCACCTGGTCGGCCGGCGCGTTCCTGGTCAGCTCGGCGACGACCACCTTCACGGGTTCGTCGAGCAGACGCAGGGCCGCGGTCTCGGCGGCGCTCTGCGAGTTGGCGAACATGATCTGGTTCTCGCGCTCCAGGTCCTCCTGGGTCTGACCCGGGCGGTAGTACTCGTCGCGCGGCGCGAGCGCGTAACGGCCGCTGACCCACATGCCGAGCGCGCCGAACAGGGTGATGTCATCGCCGATGGACACGGTGGTCATCCGCAGCTGCCCGCTGGTCGGGAACGTCTCGTGGCCGTCGACCTCGACCACCGCGCGTCCGTCGACGTCGCCGAGGGTGTCGTAGGTCGGGCCGGGGCCCATGGACACGTACGGCACGGTCACGAATCCGCCGACAAGGCCGATCACTCCGACGATCGCGAAACTGAGCACGATCGTCCAGCCGCGCCTGCTCATGCCGTGCCGGCTGTTCTCGCCCGGCTCGTAGCCTTCCGTCCGGGGATCGGGAGACTGGACCTGAGGGGTCGGAGAGTCACTCACGGTACAGAAGAGTACGGCGTGTTCTCCCGAAGCGAATCACCGCGCGTTACCTGCGTGGCGCATCCGCGTACCGTGGACACATGACCGAGTTTCCGTTTGGCTTCGGGCCGCCGAACCCGGACGACCGTGGCAAGAAGGACCCCTCCGGGCAGGAGGGCGAGAACCCGGCCGAGGCGTTCAACCAGCTCGGCCAGATGCTGAGCCAGCTCGGGCAGATGCTCAGCCAGGCCGGCAACTCCACCGGCCCGGTCAACTACGACCTGGCCAAGCAGATCGCCCTGCAGCGGCTCGGCGGTGAGCAGATCGGGTTCTCCGCGTCGTCGGACTCGCCCAAGGCGGTCGCCGACGCCGTGCACCTGGCCGAGATGTGGCTGGACCCGGTGACCATCCTGCCGGCGGGCGCCACCAGCTCGAAGGCGTGGACGGCTCGCGACTGGGTCGAGCACACGCTGCCCACGTGGCAGCGCCTGTGCGACCCGGTGGCCCAGCGGGTGTCCGGCGCGTGGGTCGACGCGTTGCCGGAAGAGGCGAAGCAGGCGGCCGGCCCGTTGCTGTCGATGGTCGGCCAGATGGGTGGCATGGCGTTCGGCTCCCAGCTGGGCAACGCGCTCGCGCAGCTCGCGTCCGAGGTGCTCACCTCCACCGACATCGGCCTGCCGCTCGGCCCGCCGAACACGGCGGCGCTGCTGCCGGCCAACATCGAGGAGTTCACCTCCGGCCTCGAGCGGCCCAGCAGTGAGGTGATGGTCTTCCTGGCCGCGCGCGAGGCCGCGCACCAGCGCCTGTTCGCCCACGTCCCGTGGCTGCGGCAGCGGTTGCTGGCCACGGTCGAGGAGTTCGCGAGCGGTATCAAGGTCGACACGTCGGCACTCGAGCAGCTGGCCACCCAGGTCGACCCGGCCAACCCGGCGTCCATCGAGGAGGCCATGAAGTCGGGCATGCTCGAGCCCCAGACCACGCCGGAGCAGAAGGCGGCGCTCGCGCGGCTGGAGACGCTGCTCGCGCTGGTCGAGGGCTGGGTGGACGTGGTGGTCGGCGAGGCGGTGGCCGAGCGGCTGCCGGGCGCCGACGCGATGCGCGAGACGCTGCGCAGGCGACGGGCCAGCGGTGGCCCGGCGGAGCAGACGTTCGCCACGCTGGTCGGGCTGGAGCTGCGGCCGCGCCGCCTCCGGGCCGCGGCCGCGCTGTGGAAGATCGTCGGCGAGCAGCACGGTATAGAGGTTCGCGACGGCATCTGGGCCCACCCGGACCTGATTCCCACGGCCGAGGACCTCGACGAGCCGCTGGACTTCTCGGAGCGTCTCGGCCAGCAGAAGAGCGACCTCGACGACCCGATCGCGGCCATCGAGCGTGAGTCGAAGAAGGACAACGAGGACTGACCGAAGGGCGCCCGGGCGGGGCGCCCCTCCGTCAACTCAGTCGTCCGCCACGATCCCCCAGCCCGCCGCCGCGGACAGGCCTTCCAGGTAGCCCATGGCGCGGTCGGTGCGCGGGTAGTCGCGAACCAGCTCCCAGAACTCGGCGTTGTGTGCGGCCACCAGCAGGTGTGCCAGCTCGTGGACCAGCACGTAGTCGAGCACCCAGCTGGGAACCTGACGTAAGTGTTCGCTCACCCGGATGCTGCCGTCCGACGGCGTGCAGGACGCCCATCGGGTGCGCATGGGCGGCACCCAGCGCACGCTCGCGGGCTCGGTCCGGCCGCCGAAATGTCGGGCGGACAGCTCCTGGCAGCGGCGCAGCAGGGTGGCGTCGGACGACTTGGTGGACGGCCGACGCTTTGTATCGCCGCGTAACAGCTTGCGCTGCATCTCGGCGACCCAGTGGGCCTCCTCGGCCTTCGACAGGCGGGCAGGGATCAGCACAACCAGCGTGTCGCCTTCGCGATACGCGGTGACGGTTCGGGTGCGACGTTTGCTTCTTCGCACCTCGACGCGGGGTTCGGGCACGGATCTCACGTTACGACCAAGCACCGACAATCTGGGAGGCATCTCCGAGTCGCATGCCCGTGACCTGGGGCCGCGTGGATAACGATTTCGCCGCTGTGATCTCGGCGACCGGATCCGCCTGTGGATAACTTTTTGGTGGATGGCTTGGTCGGTGTGAGCCTGGTGGACATGACAGAGCTGCCCCCGTCCTTCCCGGCCCGTCCGCGCCTGGTCAGCGGCCTGCCGCTGCTGCGCCGCCGCATCGGCGAGCTGCAGATCGGCCTGGATCCGCGCCACGCGGCCGTGCTCGGCGGCCTCCCCGACCGGGTGCTCGGCGCCGTCCACCGGCTCACCGGCGACCGCACGGGTGCGCAGGCGCTCGACGAACTGCGGCCGGCGGACCGGCCGGTCATGGTCGGCCTGCTCCACCTGCTCGCCGACCACGGCTTACTCGAGGACGCGGCCGACCGGCCCGCCGCCCCGCCCGGCCGGTTCGCCGGGGAGTTGGCCACGGCCGTGGCCCGCCGGGTCCGTGGTTTCGGCCACGACGATCCGGACGCGCGGCAGCGTTTCTCGGTCGCCGTGCAGGGCGAGGGCCGGCTGGCCGTGGCGGTGGCCGTCCTCCTGGCCGGTGCGGGGGTGGGTCGCGTGACCGTGGTGGCCCGCGGCACCGTCCATCCGGAGGACACGGGCACCGGCTATCGCGCGGAGGACCTCGGCAGCCCGCGGCGGTCTGCGGCCAGGGCCGCGCTCCGCCGCGCCGACGCCACCGTGCGCACCACCCCGTTCCAGAGCGGTCAGGTTCCCGATCTGGTGGTGCTCACCGACGCGCTGGTGCCCGATCCCGATCGGGTGGCGGCGCTGACCGAGGCCGCCACGCCCCACCTACTCGCCCGGTTCCGTGACGGCACCGGCATCGTCGGACCGCTGGTGGTGCCCGGTCTCACCAGCTGCCTGCGCTGCGCTGACCTGCACCGATGCGACCGCGACGAGTGCTGGCCCCAGCTCGCCGTCCAGTTGGCCGGCCGGGTGCAGCTGGCCGATCTGGCCACCACTCAGGCCACGGCGGCGTTCACGGCGGCCCAGGCGTTGGACGCGTTGGCCTGGCTCCACGGCGCGCCCGAGCAGCCTGCCACGTGTGAGGCAACAGTCGAACTCGATCCACACGCGCTGTCGTCACACAGTCGCTGCTGGTCAGCGCACAGAAAGTGTTCGTGTGATGTTGCTGTCAGGTCGTCACATCGAGCCAAAGTTGCTGCGAACACCACCATTGAGTTGAGACAATCATGTGGTGACGGAGATGCCACGTAAGACCGCGGCACGTACTGCGCGGTTGGCCAGCATCCCTCTCGGAGTGGCCGGCCGGGCGGTCGGCGGTTGGGGAAAGCGTTTGGCCGGGCAGAACGCAGACCTGGTGAGCGCCGAGCTGTCCGCGAAGACCGCTGAACAGTTGTTCGCCGTTCTCGGCCAGCTCAAGGGCGGGGCCATGAAGTTCGGACAGGCGCTCTCGGTGTTCGAGGCGGCCGTACCGGACGAGATGGCCGCGCCCTACCGCGAGGCGCTGACCAAGCTGCAGTCCGCGGCGCCGCCGATGAGTACAGCCACCACCCACCGGGTGCTCGCCGAGCAGCTGGGCAGGTCGTGGGCCGACCGGTTCACCTCGTTCGAGGACCAGCCGTCCGCTGCCGCCAGCATCGGCCAGGTGCACCACGCGGTGTGGCACGACGGCCGCGAGGTGGCGGTCAAGGTGCAGTATCCGGGCGCCGACCAGGCGCTGATGTCCGATCTGCGGCAGTTGCAGCGGTTCAGCAAGCTGTTCCAGATGCTGGTGCCCGGCACCGACGTGAAGCCGCTGCTCCAGGAGCTGACCGACCGGATGAGCGAGGAGCTCGACTATCGGTCGGAGGCGATGAGCCAGCGCGCCTTCGCCAAGGCGTTCGCCGGCGACCCGCACGTGCTGGTGCCACGAGTGGTGGCGAGCGCGCCGAAGGTCCTGATCAGCGAGTGGGTCGAGGGGGTGCCGCTGTCGTCGGTCATCCGCGACGGCGACCGCGCGCAGCGTGACCGGGCCGGGCTGCTGCTCGCCGAGTTCCACTACTCCTCTCCCGCGCGGGTCGGCCTGTTGCACTCCGATCCGCATCCCGGCAACTTCATGCTCATGGCCGACGGTCGGCTGTGCGTCATCGACTTCGGCGCCGTGGCCCAACTGCCCGGTGGACTGCCGGAGATCCACGGCCGGATGATGCGGCTCGCGCTCGACGGCAGGTCCTGTGAGCTGCTGGAACTTCTGCAGGAGGCGCATTTCGTGCGCCCGGGCGGGCGGGTGCCCGAGGCCGAGCACGTCTACGCCTACCTGGCGCCGTTCGTCGAGCCGCTGAAGGGTGAGACGTTCCACTTCACGCGGCGGTGGATGCAGAAGCAGGCCATGCGGGTCAGCAACATGCGTGGCCAGGACTTCCGCACGGGGCGTTCGCTGAACCTGCCACCGCAGTACCTGCTGCTGCACCGGGTGCTCGGCGGGTCCACCGGCATCCTCTGTCAGCTCGACGCCGAACTGCCCGTTCGCGAGCTGATCGACCGCTGGCAACCGGGGTTCGCTGCCTGAACCGAGCGAACGGTCCATTCGCTCGGTCAAGTTGTCCACAGCCCCGCTCGCGAGTTTCCGCGGCCTGCCTTTCTGGCGCAGGATCGAGGTATGACTCAACCGAGCGTCGCCAACCTGACACACACCGTGCCCGACGGGATCATCAGCGCTGCCCAGCTGCGCACCGCCGGGGTCACCACGTACGCGATGTCGACCAGGTGCCAGCCGTCCGGCCCGTGGCAGCGGCTGCTGCCGGGGGTCATTCTGCTGAGTGGTGCCGAGCCCACCAGGCGGCAACGGTTACGAGCGGCGCTCGTCTACGCGGGTGAGGGCGCGGTGGTGAGCGGCGCGGACGCGATGCGTGCCCAGGGCGTGGATGTGCCGGTGCCGGAGGGCGTGCTGATCCTGGCCCCGGCCGACCGCCGCGTGATCAGCCAGGCGTACCTGACGGTCGAACGAACCACCAGACCACCAGAACCGGTGTGGCACAACGGCCTACCCGTGGCCCCGCTGGTGCGAGCCACCCTCGACGCGGCGAGACGAGAGTCAGACCGCAAACGTTTGGCAACGCTCCTGCACACCCCGATCCGAACCCGCCTGTGCACGGTGGCCGCGCTCCGAGCCGAACTGGACGCGGGCAGCCAACGAGGCAGCGCCGCGGTGCGCAAACTCCTGAGCGACGAGGCCCTGCGCGTGGTCCCGGTGGCGCTGGGCCTGGCCCGCAGACTGATCCGAGAGGCCTACCTGCCGATGCCGGCATGGCAGTTCCCCCTCCACGACCGCAGTGGCCTACCCCTGGGAGTGGCCGACGCGTGGTGGCCCCACCACGGCCTGGCGTGGGAGCTGACGGGCGAACACCACTCCCCACCAGGCACCGAACTCCCAAAGGACGACCACCGCCTACGTGCAGCAGGCATCACCATCCTCCGAACCGACCCGTCCCGCCTGCACAAAGACCCAGGCACGGTAATGGCCGAAGTAGCCAACGCCCTACTAAAGGCGGGCAGAACCCCCCGATGAACCCCAACACCCACACCCCCACACCCTCGCCCCAACCCAGCGCCCAGCACCGAGTCAGCCACTCAGTCACGCCGAGAAGGCCACCCACACACGCCAAGTCAGCCACCACACACGCCGAACCAGCCACTCAGGCACGCCGAGTTGGCCGCTCAGGCACGCCGAACCTGCCATCCACACACACGCCGACCGGTCATCACGCGCTGATCTCCATCCGGCTGTCACTGACGCCCAGCCCGGCCCCGCCGTCCGGCCAAGACCAGGCCTCCGAACGCGAGCCACCGGTGGCCAGCACCCGACGCTGGTCCCGTTCCCAGCCGAGAGCGGTCCGTACACAACTCCATGCCCGCCCACAGACCACGCGATCACCAGCCCTCGACCGTTCTATCCCCGATGCCACGAACCTGGCCGCCCCACAGACCCGACACACCAGAACCGCCCAACACACGCGACCCATCCGCAAACCACGCGATCGCCAAACAAACGACCGGCGCATCCCCGGAGCCACGGATGCGCGGGCACGCGCAGTCCCAACAAACCAAGGCCCGCCCAATCGCAGCCTCAACCCACGAACCCGACCGCAATCACCAGCACTCGATCGGTGTCCCCGAGCTACGGACATGCCCACGCACGCACACCCGGCGCAGTCCGAGACCCGCGCGATCACCAGTACTCGGCCGGGAGCTTTCCCTCGATGTCGCGGACGTGGGTGCGTGCGCAGGTCGGACACAGCCAGCTCTGCCCGCGGCGGTCGTTCTCCATGACCCACGCCAACGCCTCGGCTGGTGGGGCGCCGGCTCGGGACCGACCGCAGCGCGCGCACACCGCGTCGGCCGCATCGGGAACAGGAGGCCTGTCAACCATGTGAACCATTCAATCCGATGAACGTGCGGAGTGCGGGACGAAACTGTTAACTCTGGGTCACCGCGCCTTGCGTCCCAGGTAGACGGTGCTGGCACCCAGCAGGAACACGTCGTCGCGGCGGCCGACGTACGCGTCGTCGGCCGGGTCGAGCAGGCGGGCGATCGCCCGGCGGTCGGACTCGCTCAGGGCGTCCTCGCCGATGTCACTCATCCATGTCAACCAGTCCACAACGGACAGTCGAACCGCCTCGTCGGCGGGAGCAGGGAGGTCAATGAGGTAGCTGAAGGAGAACACCTCGGTCAGGCCGGCGTCGGACAGCGCGCGGTTCCAGCCGACCGGCAGCCGGACGGCGTCGGGCATCTCGGTCCGCATCCGGACGAACCACGCGTCGCGGGCGGCGGCGATGCGGTCGGCCAGACCGGGTTCGCCGACACCGAGGTCCCACGGCAGGCACCGGGTGCGCAGGCCGCCCTCGCCGAGTGCCAGCCAACCGCCGGGCGCGAGCACGTCGGTCAGCCGCTCGATGGCGCGCTGCTGGTCGGGCAGGTGGTGCACCACCCGCGACGCCCACACCAGGTCGGCGGCCGGCAGCAGTTCGGCGAGTTGCTCGCTGGCCGCGTCCACCTCGACGGGCTCGACCTCGACGGTCGCCGCGGTACCGGCGGCGACGGTGGCGGTGTGGGTGGTCGCCGCGTCGAGCAGGTCCGGCACGGCGTCGACCGGCACGACCCGACCACCGTCGCGGCCACCGAGGGCACCGGCCAGAGCGGCGCTCATCCCGCCGGCACCGGACCCGAGGTCGACGACCACCGGCCGCGGTTGGTCGAGCAGCCCGACCAGCCGGGCGGCGACGTCCTGGTTGACGGACGCCTCGAGTTCGTCAGCCCGTCGCAGCGCGGCGA
This sequence comes from uncultured Actinomycetota bacterium, assembly GCA_963825445.1. Lineage (GTDB taxonomy): Bacteria > Actinomycetota > Actinomycetes > Mycobacteriales > Pseudonocardiaceae > Actinophytocola. The sequence goes on along the minus strand of CAWGTM010000005.1, from coordinate 35,528 downwards.
GCCGGGTGGTCCAGTCGATGCCGTCGTGCGTGTGCCCCATGGCCCCGGACCATAACCAACGACAAGATCGGAGCGCAGCCGCCGAACACACCTAATTTCACAGCCGCCGAAGGCCGACAAGAACCCGGTGCATGAAATCGACCTCCGGCACCCGACCACCACCCGTCGGATGAACGAACACGACACCCGCGGTGGCGAGATCACTCAACAGAACCCGGGCAACCCCGAGCGGCACGGCCAACAACGCGGCGACCTCGGCAACCGACCGAGGCCGCAAACACAACTCGACGATCGCCCGCCCATGCGCCGTAACCGGCAACGGCCCAACGTCGGCTTCGACGCTGGTGGAAATCAAGGCCTCCAAAGCGAGGTCACAATCGGCACGAGTGCGCCCACCGGTGTGCGCATAAGGCCGAACCAAGGCGGACGACCACGGTTTGACGACCTGCTCGGCCAGCTCGTTGAAGGCCTCATCCGGCCAACGAACAGCCCGAGCAGGTTCAGAAAAGGAGGAGGCGGCGGCGGAGGGGGAGGGGGCGGGGCGGGCGGGGGCCGAGTCCTCAGAACGCTTGGTGCGCTTGGCTTTGCCCACGGAGTACGGCCCATACCGAGCACCTGTACCACCGACCACCGCCTGCCCATCAATATCCGCCGGCGGCGAAGACCCATCGCCATCCGGCACGTCGACACGACCCTCTAACTGTCCGTATTCACCCTGCGAAAACGAGCCTCCCCCGAATTGCCCGCCCTCTTCCGGCGGCGACGAATAGCGGTCTTTCTCGCCCCGTTCACCGGACGTCGGCGGCAGTGATCGCATGTGGCCGCCAGATCCCCAGGAGAAATCCGTGGCAGCCGTCGACTCGTCGGAATGTCTCGGCTCCGAGCCGAAACGGCTGCCGGTCCCCCGATCCACGTCTACCGCCCACCCGTGTTCCCGCGACCGGTCGTCCTCGACCGGCCGGGCGTGGGCGCCGGTTTCCTCGGGATCGGGTTCTGGTGGTAGCGCGGGAAAGCGGGCGCCCGTGCGGCCGGTGCCCGAGGTGCGGGGCTTTCGGCGACCGGAAGTTCTTCTTGGGGGTTCATCCTGTGTTGCCACAACACCGTCCCAAGTCGGGGGCGAACCAACCCGACACGATACGACTGTTTCGCCGTTCGTCGGTGACGGCCAGGTTTCCTCGCTGTTCCACGACCGTGACCCAAAGTCCTTTCAGGACACCAAAAACCGCTCGCCCCGCCGGTGCGGGCGGGGCGAGCGGTGTCTCAGTGCTGATTGAACCTCAGAGCAGCTCCTGCGCGCGGTTCGCGCGCCTCGCCGCCCAGGCCGAAAGGCGTTGCCACCGTCGGGCCGAGTTCAACCGGCGGACCAGGTGCTGCTGAGCCACCTGTTCCGCCTCTCGCATTCGTTCTCTTGCAAGGCGTTCATAGAGCAACATTGACTTGGAACCCTTCGGGAAGGTTGCGTTCATCGGGTTTGACTGCGGATGCATCGTCGGGGTGTTCACGCTGCGGCCTCCTGTGCTCGGGCGGTGCGATCCGCTGCCTCACGAGCGGCGCGCTCCGCCGCCTCACGTGCAACGTCCTCCTTGCGCGGGCGACCACGCGGCCGCTTGCGGGCGATGACCGCACCCCGCTCGAAGATCTCGCCACCCCAGACGCCCCACGGCTCCTGCCTGGCCAACGCGCTGGCCAGGCACTCCGAGCGGACCGGGCAGTCCACGCAGAGCCGCTTGGCCTGCTCGAGGTCGGCAGGGGTGTCGGCGAACCACAGGTCAGGGTTGGTGCCCGACCGGCATGGCAGGTCCAGACCAGCCCCGGGGGCTACGTCCAGCAGTCCGCTCACGCCGAGTCCGGACGAGTTGAGCAGGTCCGGTAGTGCCCCACTTTCGAGTGGGACAGTCGCGGTCGACATGACTTGCTTCTCCTGTCTGATGTTCCTACTACTTGTCGCGGTTTTCGTTGGTAGAGCCCAAAAAACACGAAGGCCGCGGATCCGTTTCCGGGTCCGCGGCCTTCGTGAGCCTAGGTACTTGACGTGATGTCAAGTTCTGCACTCACGAGGTGGAGCGGACGAGGAGGACGGCAGAGCAGTGCCCTGGATCCGGACACGGACGGGCTGCGTATCGATGGCGGTACGCTTCACGGTGACGAGGGCAGACTTCACCCCGTGCGCTTCCGGCGTAAACGCGCCAAAGCCCCCGGACGTGGGGTAGCCACCTAGCGTGCACATCAGATTCGTGTTCACCACTGGGACCACCTCCCCATCTCGTCCGAAGGATCTTCGGGCCTCTCGACCCGGCTACTGCAGGCTATTGCCCCACACCACGGGGGTGCAACAGGTTTTTCGGGACTTCTTCTCGATGCGTTACAGATCACCCGTCGGTGCGGTCGGCGGTGAGGAGCGTGAGGACCTCCGAGCCGAACTTCTCGAGCTTGCTCGCGCCGATCCCGGCGATCCCCACCAGCGCCGCGGCGTCGGTGGGCCGCTGCTCGGCGATGGCCGTGAGCGTCGCGTCGGTGAACACCACGTAGGCCGGCACTTTCAGCGCCCGCGCCCGCTTCGCGCGCCAGTCCCGGAGCTTGGCCAGCAGGGCCTCGTCGATGTCGGCCGGGCAGTTCTGGCACCGGCCGAGCTTTGTGGCCACGGCCCCGAGCAGCGCCGCGTCGCACACCCGGCACCTGGTCGGCTCCACCCCGGGTTGCTGACGTGCCCGCACGAGTCGTGACGCCGGGTGATCGTCGGGAACCATCCCGTAGAGGAACCGGCTGCGCCGCCGTCGACGGTTGTTGCCCGACCGGAACAGCGCCCACGACAACCAGAGGAACCGCCGCGCGCGGGTCACCCCGACATAGAGCAGCCTGCGTTCCTCCTCGACCGCCGTCTCGTTGCCGTCGGCGTGCTGGATCGGCACGGTGCCCTCCACCAGGCCGACCAGGAACACGGCGTCCCACTCGAGGCCCTTGGCCGCGTGCAGCGAGGCCAGCGTGACGCCCTCGACGGTCGGCGGATGCTGCGCGCGGGCCCGCATGTCCAGTTCGGCCACGTACTGCGCGAGGTCGGCGCCCTCGACCTGGCCGGCGAGTTCCTCGGCCAGCTCGACCAGCGCCAGCAGCGACTCCCAGCGTTCGCGCGCCGCGCCGCCGGTCGGCGGGTCGGCACTCAACCCGAGCGGCTCCAGCAGGTCGCGGACCAGTTTCGGCAGCTCGCCGGTGGGCCGCTGCAGGCTCGCGGTGCGCAGCGCGGCCGTGGCCTGCCGGATCTCCAGCCTCGCGAAGAACCGCTCGCCGCCACGCACCAGGTACGGGATGTCCAGTTCGGACAGTGCCTGCTCGTAGGTCTCCGACTGCGCGTTCACCCGATAGAGGACGGCGATCTCACTGGCCGAGGTGCCGGCCTCGAGCAGCTCGGAGATCCGCGTGGCCACGGCGCTCGCCTCGGCCGCCTCGTCGTCGTACTCACCGAACGTCGGCTCCGGCCCGCTCGGCCGCTGCCCGATCAGGTTCAGCCGCGACCCGGCGGGCCGGTCACGCGCCGCGCCGATGACACGGTTGGCGAGGGACACGACCTGCGGGGTCGAGCGGTAGTCGCGCTCGAGTCGGACCACGGTCGCGCTCGGGAAGCGGCGGGTGAACCCCAGCAGCGGGCGCGGCGAGGCGCCGGCGAACGAATAGATGGTCTGGTTCGCGTCGCCGACCACCGTGAGGTCGTCGCGCTCCCCCAGCCAGGCGTCCAGCACGCGCTGCTGCAGCGGGGTGACGTCCTGGTACTCGTCGACCACGAAACACCGGTAGCGGTCGCGGAACTCGTCGGCCACCAGCGGGTGCTCCTCCAGCGCGGCGGCCGTGTGCAGCAGCAGGTCGTCGAAGTCGAGCTGGTTGGCCTTCGTCTTCAGCGACTCGTACCAGCGGTACACCTGCGCCACCTGCTCGGCGGGCGCGGGCGGCTGACGGTTCACGCGGACGGTGGCCGCCGCGTAGTCGTCCGGGGTGATGAGCGAGGCCTTCGCCCACTCGATCTCACTGGCCAGGTCCCGCAGCACTTCGGACTCGGTGCCGGTCCCCGCCTTGTGCGCGGCCTGGCTGACCAGGCGCAACTTGCCGTCGAGCAGGTCCCACTGCGGGCCGCCGACCACCCTCGGCCAGAAGTACCGCAGCTGCCGCAGCGCCGCCGCGTGGAACGTGCGGGCCTGCGCGCCGTGCACGCCGAGGCCACGCAGCCGGGTGCGCAGCTGCCCGGCGGCCCGCGCGGTGAACGTCACGGCCAGGACCTGGCCGGCCGAGACGTGCCCGGCCTGGATGAGGTGCGCGATGCGGTGGACGATCGTGCGGGTCTTGCCGGTGCCGGCGCCCGCCAGTACGCAGACCGGACCCCTCGGTGCGTGGATGGCGGCGAGCTGCTCGGCGTCCAGTTCGGTGTCCGCCGGTGCCTGCTGTTGGTCACTGGAGACGACACCCAAGGCACCCATGGCAGGCATCCTGACAGATCGTCTCGCCGATGCGTTCGACGGACACGGTGCGGGGGCCGAGTAGGGCATGGACCGGCCCCGTATCCTGGTGGTTATGGCTCAGAAGCAGGACAAGGCGGCCGCCGCCGAGGCAAAGAAGGCGCGGAAGGCCGCGTCCAAGGCCAAGCGCAAGCAGATCTTCCAGGCGTTCAACATGCAGCGCAAGGAAGACAAGGCGCTCATCCCTCTCATGCTGGTCGCGTTCCTCGTGGTGACCGGCGTGGTGTTCGGGCTCGGCATGCTCATGGGGATCGAGTGGTTCCTGTTGCCGGTCGGTATCGCGTTCGGCCTGCTCGCGGCAGTGATCCTGTTCGGTAGGCGGGTACAGAAGAACGTCTACAACAAGGCCGACGGCCAGCCGGGTGCCGCGGCTTGGGCGCTGGACAACATGCGCGGCCGCTGGCGCGTGACCCCCACGGTGGCGGGCAACACCCAGCTCGACGCCGTGCACCGGGTCCTGGGCCGTCCGGGTGTGGTCCTGATCGCCGAGGGCGCGCCACACCGCGTGAAGCCGCTGCTGGCGCAGGAGAAGAAGCGCGTGGCGCGGGTGGTCGGCGACACCCCGATCTACGACATGATCGTGGGCAACGAGGAGAACCAGGTGCCGCTGCGCAAGCTGCAGCAGAGCATCATGAAGCTCCCGAACAACCTGAAGCCCGCACAGATCGACACCATCGAGAAGCGCCTGGCCGCGCTGGCCGCCCGCGGCGCCCAGCTGCCGAAGGGCCCCATGCCGGCGGGCGCCAAGATGCGCAACGTGCAACGCACCATCCGGCGCCGCTGAGCAGGAGCCCCTGATTCAGCTAGCAATACCCGGGCCGATGCACGAGCCGATCCCGCTGACCAGGCTGCTGACGATCGCGGAGTACATCGCGCTCGGGAGACCGCCTGGGGCTATACAGAGCTGATCGCGGGTCGTGTGCTCATGTCACCTAGCTCCGGCCCGGACCACGCTCTCGCGCTGGGCACCCTGTGCGTGCAATTGCGCGACCAGGTGCCCGACCAGCTCATCTCGGTGATTAACGTCGATGTTGATCTCGAACTCGTGCCGGCGGGTGAGCCGGGCTTCAGTCGACACCCGGACTGATCATCTTTCGGCGGGAAGCAACTCGGCGGATTACGCGCGAAGGCGGCATGGTTCGTGATCGAGATCGTGGCTGCGGACACTCACCGGATCGACCATGTGGACAAGCGGCGCGACTACACCGATGCTGGCGTTCCGCACTACTGGACCTTCGACCTGGGCTCTACAGCCGCTGGTGTGTTCCGCACCGAGGCGCCGTTCCCCGTGAAGGTCGACCTCAGTTCGCTGCGATGACCACCGGCAGTACCGCTCGCACGGCGGTCCCCGCCTCGTCGCTTCGGTACGAGAACTCGCCTGCTATCTCGCGGGCTCGTTGGGCCATGAAGCGCAGACCCATGCCGTGGCGGGTGGCGTCCGGGGGCACCCCGACGCCGTCGTCGAGTACCTGGACCACCAGGCGGGCACCGTCCAGTTGGACGGTGATCTCCGCGCGGGTGGCCCGCGCGTGGCGCACCACGTTCGTCAAAGCCTCGGCCACGATTCGGTAGGCGGCCACCTCCACGGACTTCGACAGGGCCGACATGTCCGGCGACAGCGCCGTCTCCACCCGCAGCGACGGGCCCGACAGGAACACCGCCAGTTCGCGTAGCGCGCCCGACAGCCCGAGCGCGTCCAGTTCCGGTGGGCGCAGGCCGTGCACCACGCGCCGCAGCGTGCGCAAGGCCTCGTCGATGCCCTGGATGGCGCGATCCATCAGGGCCGTGCCCGTGAAGTCGGCCGGCAGGGCGCTCCGCACCGACTCGATCTGCAAGCGAGTCCCCGCGAGCGTCGGCCCCACGTTGTCGTGCAACTCCCGCGACAGCCGCGACCGCTCCTCCTCCCGCGCGGTCACCACCTGCTCGCGACTCAGCAGCAGTTCCTCGTCCAGCCGCAGCGCGGCCACCACCGGCGCCACCTGGTCGGCCAGCGACTCCAGCGCCTGGGCCATCGTCTCGTCGAGGTAGGACGAGTTCGGCAGGACGTGCAGCAGCCCGACCCGCACGCCCCGGTACCGCAGCTCGAACGTCGACTCGGCCGCGCCGCCGGACCGGTCCGGCGTGCCGACCTGCGCGAGCCGGCGCGGACCCGTGTCCGTCTCGAGGTCCAGCCGCGCCATCCGCAGCCGCAGCGACCGGACGATCTGCTCGCACACGGCGGCCGGCACCTCGGTGGCGTCGAGTTGGTTGCGCATCCGGTTGCCGAGTCCGACGGCCAGCTCGACCACGTCGACCCGGCCACCCCAGACGAGCGACCGCACCCGCCGGATCGCCAGCAGCGCCACCGGGAAGATCACCACCCCCGCCACCCCGGCCGCCAGCACCGACCGCGCGGGCAGCACGGCCGCGAGGACCGCGTAGCCACCGAGATAACAGACGATCACCGTACTGGTGACGGCCACCGCCACCACCCCGCGCCGCACGGCGATGTCCAGGTCGTAGAGCCGGTCGCGGGTCACGGCCACCGCGATGGCGAGCGGCACCAGCACGAACGCCAGCACCTCCAGCCCACGGTCGACCACCAGCGGCAGCTGACCGGGCAGGCTGTCACGCAGCACCGCCTGCACGGCGCCGAAACCGAACGCGCACAGCAGCAGCGTGATCCGTCTTCGGTGCACGCCGGTCGCCCGCAGCCAGCGCGACACCAGCCCGAACACCGCCACCACGGTCGCCGCCAGCAGGCCGTACTCGCCGACCACCAGACACACCGAGGCGAAGTCCTGCAGCTCCGGGTACGCGAGCGGGTTGGGGACGAGGTGGCGCCCGGCGAAGTCGCCCTCCGCGAACGCGAGGCCCACGAGATAGACCAGCAGCGCCACGGCCGTGCCCGCCACCACCCACCACCAGCGCCTGCTCGGCAGCCGGCCGTCCGGATAGATCATCGGCAGCAGCGTGGTGATCGCCCAGATCGGCGGGGCCCACCACCAGGACTGGACGGCCATGAGCACGGTGACCGACGCCGGCTCGAGCGCGCCGGTCAGGGTGGTCAGCAGCACGCCCACGCCGTCCCACGCGGCGATCGCCAGCATGGTCCAGCCGAGCACGTTGCCCGGCTTGTGCCAGGTGACCAGCACTCCCATGGCCGAGAAGACCACGGCCACCGCGATGTTCAGCGGCACCGGGTCGAAGCCGGAGTACTGCCAGGAGTCGGCCGCCTGCGTGATCACCGCGGCGGCCAGCCCGGTGAGCATGCCGACCGCACCGATCGCGACCGCGAAGAGTTGGCCAGGTTCCTGTTCGCCCGGCCGGCGCCTGCGCATGTCCGGCTCCTCGGGCTGAGTTTCGGCCATTCGGAGGCAAATCGTAAGCGCTCGACGGCGCGCGGTCACCGGCCTAACGGGTGCTGAACAGCGGCCGAAAGGGCATCAGCGGGTGCGGACGACCACCGTGGCACACAGTTTGTCGTGCAGCCCGCGCCCGTCGGAGTCGCAGATGGCGGCCGGAAGCAGCAACGCCGTGAGCACCGAACGGGGCAGCCCGCGCACAGGACCGACCATGGCCGAACCGTCGAGGCGCACCACCCGCATGCCGAGCAGCGCCTTGCCGGCCGTGAACCCGAAGAACGACACGGACACCACGGAGATCACGAACCACACGAGCACCGCCCACCACTGGAAGGTGGCCATGGTCTCCGGCGAGTTGAGGTCGTAGCGCACGAACAGGCTGGTCACCAACGACGCGAGCACCAGGTCCAGGATCAGTGCCACCAGCCGCGCGCCGCGCGAAGCCGCCGAACCAGGTCCGCTCTCCGGCAGGCCGAGCCGCTCACCCGGCCACTGCTGCCGCTCCACCTCGGTCACCCCACCAGAGTAGGACCAGGTGCGTGGGCCCTCCGAGACTGGCATGCTCGAACCGTCCTGAGCCCGTGTGCCACGTCGTTAACACCGCCGAAACATCAGGGTGATGGACGGGCAACACCGCGCTCATAGCTTGTCAACGCGAGCGCCCCCGGCACAGCAGAAAGTAAGGAGCCAACGAGCGTGTTCAACACTTCCGACGAGGTCCTGAAGTTCATCTCCGACGAAGACGTGAAGTTCGTCGACGTCCGGTTCTGTGACCTGCCGGGCATCATGCAGCACTTCACGGTGCCGGCGCAGTCGTTCTCCGCGGAGACCATCGACGAGGGTCTCGCGTTCGACGGATCCTCGGTCCGCGGTTTCCAGGAGATCCACGAGTCGGACATGCTGCTGCTGCCCGACCTCGCGACGGCCAGGCTCGACCCGTTCCGGGTGGAGAACACCCTGATCATCAACTTCTTCGTGCACGACCCGCTGACCCGCGAGGCCTACAGCCGCGACCCGCGCAACATCGCCCGCAAGGCCGAGCAGTACCTGGCCGAGTCCGGCATCGCGGACACCGCGTTCTTCGGCGCGGAGGCCGAGTTCTACGTCTTCGACTCGGTCCGGTTCGACAGCGCGGAGAACGGCTCCTTCCACGAGATCGACTCGATCGAGGGCTGGTGGAACACCGGCACCGACGAAGAGGGCGGCAACCGCGGCTACAAGACGAAGTACAAGAGCGGCTACTTCCCGCTGCCGCCGACCGACCACTTCGCCGACCTGCGTGACGAGATCTCGCTCAACCTGATCAACTCCGGCTTCACGGTCGAGCGCGCGCACCACGAGGTGGGCACCGCCGGCCAGGCCGAGATCAACTACAAGTTCAACTCGCTGCTGCACGCGGCCGACGACCTGCAGATGTTCAAGTACCTGGTCAAGGGCACCGCGTGGGAGAACGGCAAGACCGCCACGTTCATGCCGAAGCCGCTGTACGGCGACAACGGCTCGGGCATGCACTGCCACCAGTCGCTGTGGAAGGACGGCGAGCCGCTGTTCCACGACGAGTCCGGCTACGCGGGCCTGTCCGACACGGCACGCCACTACATCGGCGGGCTGCTGCACCACGCGCCGAGCCTGCTGGCGTTCACCAACCCGACGGTGAACTCCTACCACCGCCTGGTGCCGGGCTTCGAGGCTCCCGTGAACCTCGTCTACTCGCAGCGCAACCGCTCCGCGTGTGTCCGGATCCCGATCACCGGCTCGAACCCGAAGGCCAAGCGCATCGAGTTCCGCTGCCCCGACTCGTCCGGCAACCCGTACCTCGCGTTCGCCGCGATGGTGATGGCCGGCCTCGACGGCATCAAGAACAAGATCGAGCCGCCGACGCCGATCGACAAGGACCTCTACGAGCTGCCCCCGGACGAGGCGAAGGACGTCGCCACGGTGCCGGCCTCGCTCGACGCGGTGCTGAACAGCCTCGAGGCGGACCACGAGTTCCTGCTGGAGGGCGGCGTCTTCACCCCGGACGTGATCGAGACCTGGATCGCGTTCAAGCGTGAGAACGAGATCGACCCGCTGCGGCTGCGCCCGCACCCGTACGAGTTCGCGCTCTACTACGACGTCTGATCGGTCACCCACGGACAAGGGACGGCGGTCGAGGGGATAAGCCCCGACCGCCGTCCCTTTCTTTGTGCGTCAGGCCGGTCTGGTCACCCGCTCGGCCACCACCAGCACGATGAACCCGACGACCCCCACCGTCAGGTTCGCGTACAGCTCGTAGCCCCGCAGCGCGTCGATGTGCGGGAACACGAAGCGGTTGAACACGTTGAGCACGACGCCCATGAGCGGCTGGGTCCACAGGTGGTCGATGGTGCCGCTGATGCCGGCGAGCAGCAGGAAGAAGCCGACCAGCTGGACGATCTTGCGCATGGTCCGAACGTAGGCGCGCCGGGCAGCGGCGAACATCGGACGTCGGTACCGGCACCGCTGACTTTCGTCGCGACCGGCGCCGACTTTGGTATCGACCGGGCGCCGGCGGCCGGAAACGCCGTTAGGTTCTGGTTCATGACGGTCCGGCGCAGCACCCGCGACTGGCTGGTGGACGCCGCGTTGTTCCTGCTGGCCGCGGGTTTCGGGTTGTTCGCGGCCGTCATGCGCGCGGGTGGCACGGCGCCGCTGGAACCGGACTGGCTGTTCACCCTCGACCAGGTGGCCGGCGCGCTCAGCTGCGCGGCGCTGTGGCTGCGCCGCCGGTGGCCGACGGCGCTGGCGCTGGTCCTCGTGGCGGTGTCCGCGGTCTCCGAGCTGTCGGCCGGCGCGATGCTGGTCGCGCTGTTCTCGGTGGCCGTTCACCGGCCGGTGCGCATCAGCGTGTCGGTCTACGCGCTCAGCCTGGTGACCGCGGTGGGGTACACGGTTCTCCGACCGGAACCCGAGCTGCCGCCCGAGGTCGGCCTGACTCTCGGCGTCGCCCTGCAGAGCGCGATGCTCGCGTTCGGGCTGTTCGTCCACCGCCACCGCGAGCTGGTGGACCGCGCCCGGTCCGAGGCGTCGTTGCTGGCCGAGCAGGCGCAGTTGCGGGCGCGGGAGTCGGTGGCCAGGGAGATGCACGACGTGCTGGGCCACCGGTTGTCGCTGCTCAGCCTGCACGCCGGCGCGTTGGAGTTCCACCGGGACGCGGACCGCGACGACGTGACCAGGGCGGCGGCCGTGATCCGGCAGAGCGCGCGCCAGGCGATGGAGGACCTGCGTGAGGTGGTCGGCGTGCTGCGCGCGCCGGAAGGTGAGCTGCCGCAACCGACGATCGCCGACATCGCGACGCTGGTCGCCGAGTCGGGCAACGCCGGCATGGACGTGACCCACACCGACGCCGTGGCCGGCCCGGTGCCCGATCGCATCGGCCGGACCGCGTACCGGGTGGTGCAGGAGGCGTTGACCAACGCCCGCAGACACGCTCCCGGCGCGGCCGTGCGGGTCCGGGTCGGCGGTGAAGTTGGGGATGGACTCTTTGTTGAGGTAGTGAACACTGATGTTCACCTCCCGAAAGAGTCCTATGGTCACGGACTCGTCGGGCTGGCCGAGCGCGTCGCCCTGGCCGGCGGGCGGCTCGACCACGGCCGCACCTCCGACGGCGGCTGGCGAGTGGCCGCCTGGCTACCCTGGCCCGCGTGATCAAGGTCCTGCTCGTCGACGACGACCCCCTCGTGCGAGCGGGGCTCGTGATGATGCTCGGCGGCGCGCCGGACATCGAGGTCGTCGGTGAGGCGAGCGACGGCACGGGCGTGGCGACGCTGGTCCGTCACCACGCGCCGGACGTGATCCTCATGGACATCCGGATGCCCGGGCAGGACGGGCTCACGGCCACCGAGGCGCTCCGGTCGACGCCCGGCGCCCCCGAAGTGATCATCCTGACCACGTTCGACGCGGACGAGCACGTGCTGCGCGCGCTGCGGGCGGGCGCGGCCGGGTTCGTTCTGAAGGACACGCCGCCCGAGCAGATCGTGGCGGCCATCCGGCAGGCGGCGGCCGGGCAGCCGGTGCTCTCCCCGGCGATCACCCGCCGGCTGATCGACCACGTGGTCGGCACCGACCGCGGGCCCCGCCGCACCACGGCCCTCCGCCGGCTCGACGCGTTGAACGAGCGCGAGCGTGAGGTGGCCGTGGAAGTCGGCGCGGGCCTGTCGAACGCGGAGATCGCCGGCCGCCTGTACCTGTCGGTGCCCACCGTGAAGACCCACGTGTCGGCCGTGCTCTCGAAGTTGGGGCTGAACAACCGTGTTCAGATCGCGTTGCTCGTCCACGACGCGGGGCTCCTGCCCGACACCTGATGTGCAGGGAATGTCGAACCGGCATGCGTTGCTCTTCGTTACTTCTTGACAGTGACGTGCGACACATCCTAGGTTCTTGTCACATTTTCACCTGAACTAGGAGCGGTCATGCGGCTTCGTTCGGTACTCGCAGCAGGTGTCCTGGCGATCGGAACCGTCGCCTTCATCCCGCCGTTGACCGCCTCAGCGGCGCCGGCCTTCCAAGTTCCGTTCCCCTGCAACCAGGTCTGGAACGGCAACAGCAGCAACTCCAGCGCCCACGAGAGCTACGAGCTGGACTTCAACAGAGGATCGAGCCCGACCGCCGACCGTGGTGACACGGTGGTCGCCGCGGCCGCCGGCACCGTGCGCACGGCCGCGCACCAGGGGTCGACCAACGGCTACGGCAACCTCGTGAAGATCGAACACGCGGACAGCTACTTCACCTACTACGCGCACCTCACGACGATCGCCGTGAAGGCGGGCCAGGTGGTGTCCGCCGGCCAGTCGATCGGCACGGTCGGCAACACCAGCAAGCCGGGCAACAACATCACCCCGCACCTGCACTTCGAGGTGCGGCAGGGCGCCACCGGCTACCCGGGCAACATCCGCCGCGCGGTGTTCAACGGCAGCACCTTCGCCTACCCGTCGGCCAACATCACCTCACGCAACTGCTCGACCAACTACGACCCGGCCGAGGTGTGCGGCGCCGGCTACCAGGTGATCGACACGGCCCGGCTCGGCACGGCGGGCGCGGTCGACCTGCTGTGGAACGGCACGTCCAGCCGCAACTGCGTGGTCACGTTGAAGTTCACGTCGAAGGGCACACCGACCGCCACCTCCGCCTACCTGGAACCGGCGGGCGCCACGAGAGTCACCGACTCCGGGAGCTTCGGCCACTACGCCGGCCCGGTCAGCGCGGCGTCACCGAACTGCATCAAGTGGGGCGGCGCCACCGGCGGCGCCTCGTACAACAGCCCGTCCGAACACTGCTGACCTGAGACGTCACCGCCCTGGACGCGCTACTCGCCGTTCAGGGCGGTGATGTCGAAGCCCGCGGCTTCCAGCACGGCCCTCGGATCGGCGAACAGCTTCCTGGCGTCGAGGTCCATGAGGCCGAACACGCCGTGCATCTCGGCGGCCACCGTGCCGTCCGGCTTCGTGAGCGTCTGCTCGAGCACGAACGTCTTGCCGGTCCCGAACTTCACGACGCACGACACGTCGACCTCGTCGTCGCCGCGCAACTCGCGCCGGAAGTTGACGGTGGTGCTCAGCAGCACCGGCGCCGTCCGGCTCTCCATCAGGCTGTCCCAGTCACAGCCGGCCGCCTGGAAGCCCCTCATCCGCGCGATCTCGCCGTACTGGTGGTAGACCGCGTGGTTGACGTGGCCGAGCGCGTCCAGTTCGTAGCTGCGCACGGCGATGCGGATGCTGAAACTCGCCATCCCTCAGTCCTCGTAGAAGAGCCGCTCGACCACGCCGCGGGCGCGGCGCAACGTGCGACGGTAGGAGTCGAGAAACTCACCGGGATCGGCGTCGGGATCCGCGTCGGACGGATACCGGAGCACGCCGGCGACCGCCGCGAACTCGCGGCCGGACGTCGGCGGCTGGTCGGTGGACTTGCCCCGCACCAGAGTGGCCGCGTTGCGCACCCGGGTGGCCAACAGCCAGGCCTCCCGCAGCGCGGTCGCGTCGACCTCGTCGATCAGGCCGGCCCCGGTCGCCGCGCGCAGTCCGTCCACTGTGGACGTGGTGCGCAGCGACGGCACCCGGTGGGCGTGGCGCAGCTGCAACAGCTGCAGGGTCCACTCGATGTCGGCGAGCCCGCCGCGGCCGAGCTTCGTGTGGGTGGCCGGGTCGGCGCCGCGCGGCATGCGCTCGTTGTCGACCCTGGCCTTGATGCGACGGATCTCCCGCACCCGCTCGGCGTCGAGCCCCTCCTCCGGATACCGAACGGAGTCGATCATGGCGATGAACCGCTCCCCCAGGTCCGGGACACCGGCGATGGGCCGCGCCCGCAGCAGCGCCTGCGCCTCCCAGACCTGCGACCACTGCCGGTAGTAGGAGCGGTAGGACTCCAGCGATCGCACGATCGCGCCCTGCCTGCCCTCCGGCCGCAGGTCGACGTCCACGTGCAGCGGCGGGTCCTGGCTGGGCGAGGACAGCAGCTTGCGCACGCTCTGCGCGACCCGGGAGGCGTACTTCACCGCCTGCTCCTCGCTCGCCCCGTTCGCCGGCTCGCACACGAACAGCACATCGGCGTCCGAGCCGTAACCCAGCTCGGCGCCACCCAGGCGACCCATGCCGATCACCGCGACGGTCGCCATCCGTGAGCCGGCGGCCACGGCCTCCGCCCGGTCGACGGCCGCGAGCGTGGACTGCAGCACGGCCACCCAGACACTGGACAACGAGTGGCACACGGACAGCACGTCCATGAACCCCAACAGGTCGGCGGCCGCCACCCGCAACAGCTCGTGGCGGCGCAGCGAACGCGCGGCCGTGACCGCGTTGCCCAGGTAGCTCTGGCGGTTCACCGCCTGGCGCAGCGACTGCGCCACCTCGTCGGTGTCGCGACCGGCCAGCTTCTCCGGGTCGCTGAGCAGCCGCAGCACCTCGGGCGCGCGGACGATCAGGTCGGGCACCAGCTTCGAACTGCCGAGCAACACGGCCAGGCGCTCGACCACCGCCGCCTCGTCGCGCAGCACCCGCAGGTACCAGGGCGTTTCGGCGAGCGCCTCGGACACCTTGCGGTAGGCGAGCAGCCCGCCGTCGGGGTCGGGGGTGGTGGCCAGCAGGTCGAGCAACGCGGGCAGCAACGCGCCCTGGATGGCCGCGCGGCGCGACACACCGGCGGTGAGCACCGCGATGTGGCGCAGCGCGCCGTCGGGGGCGGCGAAACCGAGCGCCGCGAGCCGGGCCTCGGCCTGCTTGGTGGTCAGACGCAGCGCGTTCGTGGGAACGCGGGCCACGGCTTCGAGCAGCGGCCGGTAGAACAGCTTCTCGTGCAGCCTGCGGATGCGGCGCACGTGCCGGTGGAACTCGTCGGCCAGCACCTGGCTCTCGGCCCGGCCACGCTGCGGCTTGATGCCGGACGCGCGGGCCAGCCAACGCAGCTCGACCGTGTCCTTGGCGGCCGGGAACAGGTGGGTGCGGCGGAGCTTCTGCAGCTGGAGCCGGTGTTCGAGCAGACGCAGGAACCGGTAGGACTCGCCAAGCTCGGCGGAGTCCGTGCGACCGACGTAGCCGCGGTCGCCGAGCGTGGCGAGCGCGTCGGTGGTGGCGCCGAGCCGCAGGGCCTCGTCGCTGCGACCGTGCACGAGTTGCAGCAGCTGCACGGCGAACTCGACGTCGCGCAGGCCGCCGCGGCCGAGCTTCAGCTCCCGCTCGATCAGCTCGGCCGGCACGTGGTCCTCGACGCGGCGGCGCATGCTCCGCACGTCGTCCACGAAGTTGTCCCGGTCGGCGGCCGTCCACACGAGCGGGCGCACCACGTCGAGGTAGTCCTCGCCCAGCTGGGTGTCGCCGGCGATCGGGCGGGCCTTGAGCAGCGCCTGGAACTCCCACGTGCGGGCCCAGCGCTGGTAGTAGGCGGCGTGGCCGTCGAGGGTGCGGACCAGCGGGCCGGCCTTGCCCTCCGGCCGCAGCGCCGCGTCGACCTCGAAGCAGGCCTGGCTCGCCACGCGCATCATGGCGCTGGCCAGGCGGGTGGCGACGTCGATCTCGCCGTCGCCGACGAACAGCACGTCGACGTCGCTGACGTAGTTCAGCTCGCGTCCGCCGGTCTTGCCCATGGCGATGACCGCCAGCCGACACTTCTCGTGTGCGACACCGACCTCGGCACGCGCCACGGCCAGCCCCGCGTCGACCGCGGCCTCCGCCAGCCAGGTCAGACGCGCGGTGATCTGCTGGTAGTCGGGGACCGGCAGCTCCGGCTCGATGAGGTGACCGAGGTCCTCGGCCGCCAGCTCGAGCAGCAGCCCCCGGTAGGTGGCACGCAGCTCGCGGACGGCGTCGGCGCCGGTGATCGCGGCCACCGGGACGTCCGCCGCCCGCTCGGCGCCGACCGCGTCGAGGAGCGCGGCGGGATAGTCGACGGGCGGGGTCTGCCGGTCGGTGAGCAGGCGGCGCCACTCCCCCGGCCGGGCGATCACGAAGTCGCCGAGCGCACTGGACGAGCCGAGCACGGCGGTGAGCCGGCCGCGCAGGCCGCGGTCGGTGGCGAGCGCCCGGTTGAGCCCGGACCAGCCGTCGAGGTCGGCCGTGCGCAACCGCTCGATACCGAGCAACGCGAGGTCGGGATCGGGGCTGCGGGACACGGCGATGAGGCTGGCCTCGTGGTCGGCCACCGGGCCGCGTTCGCCCCACCAGCCGGCGGCACGCAGGTACTCCTCGGCGCGGTCGTCGGTGAGCCCGAACCGGGCGATCGACACGACGGAGCGAACGCTGTCGGCCATGGTCAGCTCTGGATCAGCGGCAGTTGCGGGCGCGGCGCCTCGGCGGGGGTGAGGACACCGGTGGTGAGCTGCACGAACCGGGCGGCGACCGGCGCCCACGTCTCGGCCAGGTCGGCGTGGGCCTGGTCGAGCCGTTCGCGGGTCAGCTCCCCCGGGCGGGCGAACTCGGCGGTGTCCGGGCTGTTCCGCGCCCAGTCGAGCACCAGGTCGGTGGTGGTCTCGATGTGGAACTGGAAGCCGTAGACGCAGGAGCCGACGCGGAACGCCTGATTCGGATAGAGCGTGCTGGCCGCGAGGAGCGACGAGTTCGGGGGCAACGCCTCGATGCTGTCCGAGTGGAACTGCAGGACGTCCGGCATGAACGGCAGGTCGGCGAACAGCGGGTCGTTCCAGCCGGTGTCGCGCTTGGCCACGAGCAGCGGGCCGACCTCGGGGCCGTCCGGCGCGGTGACGACGCGTCCGCCGGCGGCGGCCGCCAGGAGCTGGGCGCCGAGGCAGATGGCCATGGTCGGCAGGTGCCGGGTCACGGCCTGGGCCAGCAGGCGGCGCACGTCGGCGAGCCAGGGGTGGTCGAGGTCGTCGTAGGCGCCCATGTGTCCGCCGAGGCAGACGAGGCCACCGTAGCCGTCGAGGTTCTCGGGGAACGTGGGTGGGACGACGACGTCGAGTTCTGCCCCGGCAGCGGTGAGCCAGTCACCGAGCGGGCCGAGCGGATCTTGCTCGTCCGGTTGGATGACGAGCAGGCGGGGTGTGGTCACAGGTTCGAGGGTAGCCGCGTGAACTCCAGCTCCGTCGAGTCGTACACCTGGCGGTAGCCGATCTTCTGGTAGATGGAGTTCGAGGTGGGGTTGGCGAGGTCGGTGAACAGCAGGACGTGCTCGGCGCCGGCGTCGATGGCCCACTGGCTGGCGGCGGCCGTGACGGCCGAGCCGTAGCCGTGGCCGCGGTGCGCGGGCGGGGTGTAGACGGGGCCGATGCGGGACATGTCGTCGATCGGAGCCGACACGTTCGCCCAGGCCACCACCTTGCCGTCGACCTCCCACAGGGGCATGCCGTCGCCCATGGCCATGGTGCGGCGCAGGAGGGGCTCGGAATCGCCGGGGTTGCGTTCGCGGCCGATGGCCTCGATCTGGAAGTCGATCCGCCAGCCGACGAGCAGGGGGATGTCGGCCTCGGTGGCCAACCGGAACTGCCCGTCGGTGACCGGCGGGAGGAGTGTGTCGAGTGCGTACAGACGGCTGGCCATGGCCTCCCGGACGCCGGCGCCGGTCGTGGCGGCCCACGCCTCGGCGAAGGGCTCGGCGCGGTCGCGGGGCCCGTTGACGCCGGAGAGCGCCGGGTCGATCTCGGCCAGCGCTTCGGCCAGGACGTGCATGCCGTCGAGGGGCACGGCGCTGACGATGAGGGGCCAGGGCGGTGTGCGCAGGGCCGCGCCCACCAGCTCGCCATGGTCGTGCAGGGAGATCATGACGGGTTCGAGCGGCCGGGGACGCGGTTCGCCGGTGAGGAACCGGTTCATCACGGTCAGGGCGAGGGTATGCCGCACCGGATCCGTTCCGAGAAGGCCACTGACCGCCGCACGAAACTCGTCCGGGTCCTGATAGCGCCGCACGTCCATGGGGTTAGGTTGGCCGTCCGCGGTGGTCCGGTCCACCCCAATTTTCGCGAGGATCGTGGGCCCGTCGGGCGAGGTAGTCGGTCACGCCGCGATGCAGCGGAAACCGGCCTCGATGACCACTCTCGTCGCGCATGATGACCATTCCGGTCGTCCATGATGACCGCTCCGGCTGCCGATGCTGGCAGGCTCAGTCGGCCGGCCCGAGCAAAAGCCACGTAGTTACAGAACTCTCCCGACTGATCGGCGCAGTTGGCGGACCTCGGTTCGAAAGGCGCTGGTTTGTGGATCAGTCCGTGGGGAGACGCGGTGGCAGCCGCCGGCTGGTTCTGTCGGGGATCTCCAGGCGTGATGCTGATGCCTGGGGGCAAGTTGGCCGGCTTGGGCGGTCTCTTTGCGGACCGGATCCGGCCGGTCAAGATGGCTATCCCAGCCAGTCGTGATGACCATTCAGTTGCGCTGTGATGACCATTTCGGTCGGTCATGATGACTGGACCGGTTGCCGTGATGGCGACTCTGGTTGGCCGGTCCGGACCAGCCTGGTCACTTCGCCACTGTCATATCGGCGCAGCTGCTGTGCCTCGGCTCGGAAGGGGCTGTGGTTCGTGGACCAGTCCGCGGGGTGGCCCCGAACCCCCGGTGGCCGCCGGCGGCCACTTCTGCCGGGGTCATGCTCAGGTGGATTTCTGAAACCTGGCCGCAGGTCTGGAACCTTGGCCGGAAATAGCAAGGAGCCCCTCCGCGGACGGAGGGGCTCCTTGAAAGTGTGTTCGGCGGTGTCCTACTCTCCCACACCCTGTCGAGTGCAGTACCATCGGCGCTGGTGAGCTTAGCTTCCGGGTTCGGAATGGGACCGGGCGTTTCCCCACCGCTATAGCCGCCGTAACTCTATGAAACTATCCACCACAAACCGGTGTCTCCACGGTGTGGTTGGTGTTTCAGAGTTGCATAGTGGATGCGCAGATCTTCAATCACGACTCTACTCACAAATTTGATCGTTTGTGGTAAGTCCTCGGCCTGTTAGTACCAGTCAACTCCACACATTACTGTGCTTCTATCTCTGGCCTATCAACCCCATGGTCTAGTAGGGGGCCTTAACCCACAAAGGGGTGGGAGACCTCATCTTGGAACAGGCTTCCCGCTTAGATGCCTTCAGCGGTTATCCCTCCCGAACGTAGCCAACCAGCCGTGCCCTTGGCAGGACAACTGGCACACCAGAGGTTCGTCCGTCCCGGTCCTCTCGTACTAGGGACAGCCTTCCTCAAGTCTCCTGCGCGCGCGGCGGATAGGGACCGAACTGTCTCACGACGTTCTAAACCCAGCTCGCGTGCCGCTTTAATGGGCGAACAGCCCAACCCTTGGGACCTACTCCAGCCCCAGGATGCGACGAGCCGACATCGAGGTGCCAAACCATGCCGTCGATATGGACTCTTGGGCAAGATCAGCCTGTTATCCCCGGGGTACCTTTTGTCCGTTGAGCGACACCCCTTCCACCAGGTGGTGCCGGATCACTAGTCCCGACTTTCGTCCCTGCTCGACCCGTCGGTCTCACAGTCAAGCTCCCTTGTGCACTTGCACTCAACACCTGATTGCCAACCAGGCTGAGGGAACCTTTGGGCGCCTCCGTTACTCTTTGGGAGGCAACCGCCCCAGTTAAACTACCCACCAGGCACTGTCCCTGGACCGGATCACGGTCCGAAGTTAGACATCCGGTACGACCAGAGTGGTATTTCAACGATGACTCCACAACCACTGGCGTGGCCGCTTCACAGTCTCCCACCTATCCTACACAAGCCGAACCAAACACCAATACCAAGCTATAGTAAAGGTCCCGGGGTCTTTCCGTCCTGCCGCGCGTAACGAGCATCTTTACTCGTAGTGCAATTTCGCCGGGCCTGTGGTTGAGACAGTCGAGAAGTCGTTACGCCATTCGTGCAGGTCGGAACTTACCCGACAAGGAATTTCGCTACCTTAGGATGGTTATAGTTACCACCGCCGTTTACTGGCGCTTAAATTCTCAGCTTCGCCCCGAAGGACTAACCGGTCCTCTTAACGTTCCAGCACCGGGCAGGCGTCAGTCCGTATACATCGTCTTGCGACTTCGCACGGACCTGTGTTTTTAGTAAACAGTCGCTTCTCGCTGGTCTCTGCGGCCGCCTCGCCCTAGCCCGCAACGGGGCTTCAAGCGCTGCGGCCCCCCTTCTCCCGAAGTTACGGGGGCATTTTGCCGAGTTCCTTAACCACAGTTCACCCGATCGCCTTGGTATTCTCTACCTGACCACCTGTGTCGGTTTGGGGTACGGGCCGCATGGACACTCACTAGAGGCTTTTCTCGGCAGCATGGGATCACTCTACTTCGCCTCATTCGGCTATGCATCACGTCTCAACCCTGTGATCAAACACAGCACCGCGGATTTGCCTACGGTACGGCCTACACGCTTACACCAGTCACCAACAGCTGGCGGAGCTACCCTCCTGCGTCACCCCATCGTTTGGCTACTACCACATCAGGTCCCACGCTCCACCTCAACCAGTCCGAAGACCGAGATCAGCTTTGGGTGGTTAGTATCAATGATTCACCAGGGACGCATCCACACGGGTACGGGAATATCAACCCGTTGTCCATCGACTACGCCTGTCGGCCTCGCCTTAGGTCCCGACTTACCCTGGGCGGATTAACCTGGCCCAGGAACCCTTGGTCATCCGGCGGCAGAGTTTCTCACTCTGCTTTCGCTACTCATGCCTGCATTCTCACTCCCACACCCTCCACCACTGGCTCACGCCGCGGCTTCCCTGGATGCAGGACGCTCCCCTACCCATCCACACCACTGCACAACACCCCCGAAGAGGTGAAGCGGATGTATTGTGTGAATGACACAGCTTCGGCGGTACGCTTAAGCCCCGCTACATTGTCGGCGCAGGACCACTTGACCAGTGAGCTATTACGCACTCTTTCAAGGGTGGCTGCTTCTAAGCCAACCTCCTGGTTGTCTGGGCGACCCCACATCCTTTCCCACTTAGCGCACACTTAGGGGCCTTAGCTGGTGTTCTGGGCTGTTTCCCTCTCGACCACGAACCTTATCGCCCGCAGTCTCACTGCCACGCTCTAACACACCGGTATTCGGAGTTTGGTTGATTTCGGTAAGCTTGTAGGCCCCCTAGACCATCCAGTGCTCTACCCCCGGCGTGAAACACGTGACGCTGCACCTAAATGCATTTCGGGGAGAACCAGCTATCACGGAGTTTGATTGGCCTTTCACCCCTACCCACAGCTCATCCCCTCAGTTTTCAACCTAAGTGGGTTCGGGCCTCCACGACGTCTTACCGTCGCTTCACCCTGGCCATGGGTAGATCACTCCGCTTCGGGTCTAGACCACGCGACTAAAGCGCCCTATTCAGACTCGCTTTCGCTACGGCTTCCCCACACGGGTTAACCTCGCCACGCAGCACTAACTCGCAGGCTCATTCTTCAAAAGGCACGCCATCACCATTGCTAAGATGGCTCTGACGGCTTGTAGGCACACGGTTTCAGGTACTCTTTCACTCCCCTCCCGGGGTACTTTTCACCTTTCCCTCACGGTACTAGTCCGCTATCGGTCATCAGGGAGTATTTAGGCTTAGCGGGTGGTCCCGCCAGATTCACAGCAAATTCCACGAGCTCGCTGCTACTCGGGAGCACTATCAAGGGAGGTGTTGTGTTTTCGTCTACCCGACTCTCACGGTCTACGGTCCAGTTTCCCAAACTGATTCGACTAACAACAACACTTTATGACTCCCCGCCGACATGGCAGCGTCGACAAGATAGGTCCCACAACCCCGCACACGCAACCCCTGCCAGGTATCACACGCGCACGGTTTAGCCTCTTCCGCTTTCGCTCGCCACTACTCACGGAATCACAATTGTTTTCTCTTCCTACGGGTACTGAGATGTTTCACTTCCCCGCGTTACCCCCATCACCCTATATATTCAGATGATGGTGACACCCCATGACGGGTGCCGGGTTTCCCCATTCGGAAATCCTCGGATCTCAGCTCGGTTGACAGCTCCCCGAGGCATATCGCAGCCTCCCACGTCCTTCATCAGCTCCTGATGCCCAGGCATCCACCATGTGCCCTTAATAACTTATACACAAACGATCAAAGATGCTCGCATCCACTATGCAATTCTCAAACACCAACCAGCACACCCACACCACAAGAACCACCTAGCATCTCCCAGACCGAAATCCGCGAGAACCGGTTTGGTTCAGGTGAGCGTCTGACTCGCTTCTGATCCAGAAACAACACCATGTGTTGCCTCAGGACCCAACAGTGTGCCGACCCAACTAGCAAGCTTTGTTTTTGCTGTTTCACGCGATCTAGAAAAAAGTTGAACAATCACTCCCGAACCCTTCAGAGGCCCGAGCTGTTCCCGCCGTCCACCCAAACGGGCAGCACTGTTTAAAACGGGAAACGTGTGTTGCTCCTTAGAAAGGAGGTGATCCAGCCGCACCTTCCGGTACGGCTACCTTGTTACGACTTCGTCCCAATCGCCAGTCCCACCTTCGACCACTCCCTCTGCAAGCAGTTGGGCCATGGGCTTCGGGTGTTACCGACTTTCGTGACGTGACGGGCGGTGTGTACAAGGCCCGGGAACGTATTCACCGCAGCGTTGCTGATCTGCGATTACTAGCGACTCCGACTTCACGGGGTCGAGTTGCAGACCCCGATCCGAACTGAGACCGGCTTTAAGGGATTCGCTCCACCTCACGGTCTCGCAACCCTCTGTACCGGCCATTGTAGCATGTGTGAAGCCCTGGACATAAGGGGCATGATGACTTGACGTCATCCCCACCTTCCTCCGAGTTGACCCCGGCAGTCTCCTATGAGTCCCCGCCATTACGCGCTGGCAACATAGAACGAGGGTTGCGCTCGTTGCGGGACTTAACCCAACATCTCACGACACGAGCTGACGACAGCCATGCACCACCTGCACACCAACCACAAGGGAAGCCCTATCTCTAGGGATGTCTGGTGCATGTCAAACCCAGGTAAGGTTCTTCGCGTTGCATCGAATTAATCCACATGCTCCGCCGCTTGTGCGGGCCCCCGTCAATTCCTTTGAGTTTTAGCCTTGCGGCCGTACTCCCCAGGCGGGGCGCTTAATGCGTTAGCTACGGCACGGAAAGCTTGGAGGCTCCCCACACCTAGCGCCCAACGTTTACAGCGTGGACTACCAGGGTATCTAATCCTGTTCGCTCCCCACGCTTTCGCTCCTCAGCGTCAGTATCGGCCCAGAGTCCCGCCTTCGCCACCGGTGTTCCTCCTGATATCTGCGCATTTCACCGCTACACCAGGAATTCCAGACTCCCCTACCGAACTCAAGTCTGCCCGTATCCACCGCACGCTGGAAGTTAAGCCTCCAGTTTTCACGATAGACGTGACAAACCGCCTACGAGCTCTTTACGCCCAATAATTCCGGACAACGCTCGCACCCTACGTATTACCGCGGCTGCTGGCACGTAGTTAGCCGGTGCTTCTTCTCACGGTACCGTCACTCTCGCTTCGTCCCGTGCGAAAGAGGTTTACAACCCGAAGGCCGTCATCCCTCACGCGGCGTCGCTGCATCAGGCTTTCGCCCATTGTGCAATATTCCCCACTGCTGCCTCCCGTAGGAGTCTGGGCCGTGTCTCAGTCCCAGTGTGACCGGTCGCCCTCTCAGGCCGGCTACCCGTCGTCGCCTTGGTAGGCCATTACCCCACCAACAAGCTGATAGGCCGCGGGTTCATCCTGCACCGCCGGAACTTTCCACCACCAACCATGCGGTTAGCAGTCATATCCGGTATTAGACCCAGTTTCCCGGGCTTATCCCAGAGTGCAGGGCAGATTACCCACGTGTTACTCACCCGTTCGCCACTAATCCACCCCGAAAGGCTTCATCGTTCGACTTGCATGTGTTAAGCACGCCGCCAGCGTTCGTCCTGAGCCAGGATCAAACTCTCCAACAATGCTTTGTTGAACAGCGCCCGAATTAACGAGCCAATCCCAGCAAAAAAATACCTAAACCAAAAGGCCAGGCACAAGCTCACTAGCATTTTGAATCGGCACACTGTTGAGTTCTCAAACAACACACGTACATTCTTTACACGCTGCAATCCGCAACATGCTAGGAAGACGCCTAGTTGGTTTAACGCTACGCCGAACCGTCATCCCTACTTGGGGGACCTGAGACGGTCCCACTTGGGAGGCTTACCGGTTTCAGCAGCGCCGCTATGCTACCTGGTCCGTCTCGCGGTGTCAAACCGCCTGGCCCAGCTGCATCCAGCCACTGAAGTGTATCAGAGGCCGGGGATTCGCGTCGGAGGGGGGCCGGGCTTGCTATTTCCTGGCCTGTCCGCCGCGCCTTGCGACGAGGAGAAAGTTAGCGAGTCGTGCGCACCAATGTCAAATCGGCTGGTCAGAGGCCTGCGGAGCGCATCCGGCTCACAACAGGGGCAGCAACGAGCGCAGTTCGTAGGGCGTCACCGAGCGCCGGTAGGCGTCCCACTCGTTGCGCTTGTTCCGCAGGAAGAAGTCGAAGACGTGTTCGCCGAGCGTCTCGGCCAACAGCTCCGAGTTCTCCATCTCGGCCAGGGCCTCCCCCAGGTTCTGGGGCAGGTTCGCGTAGCCGGCGGCCCGTCGTTCGGAATCGGACAGACTCCAGACGTCGTCCTCGGCCGCGGGCGGCAGCTCGTACTCCTCCTGCACGCCCTTCAGTCCGGCCGCCATGATCACCGCGTATGCCAGGTACGGGTTACACGCCGAATCCAGGCTCCGGATCTCCACTCGCCTGGATGACGCCTTACCGGGTGAGTACATGGGCACGCGTACCAGAGCCGACCGGTTCGCGTGACCCCAGCACACCGCTGTCGGGGCCTCACCACCCACGATCAGGCGTTTGTACGAGTTGACCCACTGGTTGGTGACCGCCGAGATCTCCCGCGCGTGCTTCAGCAGCCCCGCGACGAACGCCTTTCCGGTGGCCGACAGCTCGTACGGATCCTCGCTGTCGTAGAACGCGTTCCGATCACCCTCGAAGAGCGACACATGCGTGTGCATGCCCGACCCCGGCTGCTCGGTGAACGGCTTGGGCATGAACGACGCCTGCACACCCTGCGTGAGCGCCACTTCCTTCACCACGTACCGGAACGTCATGACGTTGTCGGCCATGGTCAGCGCGTCGGCGTAGCGAAGGTCGATCTCCTGCTGGCCGGGCGCGCCCTCGTGGTGGCTGAACTCCACGGAGATGCCCATGGCCTCGAGCGTCTCGATGGCGTGGCGCCGAAAGTGCGTGGCCGTGGCATGGCTCGCCTGGTCGAAGTACCCGCCGTTGTCGGCTGGAACAGGTTCTCGCCCGTCGCTCGGGACCTCGCTCAGGAGGAAGAACTCGATCTCGGGATGCACGTAGCAGGTGAAGCCCAGTTCGCTGGCCTTCGCCAGCGTCCGGCGCAGCACGTGGCGTGGATCGGCCCACGACGGCGACCCGTCCGGCATGGCGATGTCGCAGAACATCCGCGCCGCGTAGTGGTGGCCGGACGGCTCCTCCCACGGCAGCACCTGGAACGTCGCGGGATCGGGCCTGGCCACCATGTCGGACTCGTACACCCTGGCGAAGCCCTCGATCGCCGAGCCGTCGAAGCCGATCCCCTCGGCGAACGCCCCCTCGAGTTCGGCGGGCGCGACGGCCACCGACTTCAGGAACCCCAGGACGTCGGTGAACCACAACCGGACGAACCGGATGTCGCGTTCCTCGAGGGTGCGCAGGACGAACTCTTGCTGACGGTCCATGGCCGCAGCCTAGGTAGATCGTGTTAACTGCGTGTTTCGGGGAGCGCAGGTTCCCGGATTGGGCGAATTCCCATCGAGAGCGCGGCGGCCACCACGCACAGCCCGCCGGCCACGAACCACGCCAGGTCGTAGCTCCCGTGCTGGTCACGGATGGTGCCGGCGCCCACGGCCGCGATGGCCGCGCCCACCTGGTGCGAAGCGAAAACCCAACCGAACACCACCGGCCCGTCGGCGCCGAACCTGTTGCGGCACAAGGCGACCGTGGGTGGCACGGTGGCGATCCAGTCGAGCCCGTAGAAGATGATGAACACCCACATGCTCGGCTCGGTGTCCGGCGCGAACAGCGACGGCAAGATCATGAGAGATGCGCCACGCAGCGTGTAGTAGCCGGCGAGCAGCAGCCGCGGATCCACCCGATCGGTCAACCAGCCGGAGAAGATGGTGCCGGCGATGTCGAAGATCCCGATCACCGCGAGCAGCCCGGCTGCGGTCGTGTGGGGCATGCCGTGGTCGTGGGCCGCCGAGATGAAATGGGTTCCTACCAGGCCGTTCGTCGACGCGCCGCAGATGGCGAAGCCGCCGGCCAGCAGCCAGAACGTCTTCGTGCGGGCGACCGAGGTCAGCGCGCGGACGGCACGGACCGCGCTGCTGCCGGTGACCGGAGTGGCGATCGTCACCTGATCCGGTGAAGCTCCGTAGGCCGTGGTCCCCACGTCGCTCGGGTGGTCGCGGAGCAGCAGCAGGACCAGGGGGACGACGGCGAGCGCGACGACCGCGACCACGATCGACGGCATCCGCCAGCCGTGGTCGGTGGCGAGCGTGGCGACCAACGGCAGGAACACCAGCTGGCCGGTGGCACCCGCGGCGGTCAGCACGCCCGTGACCAGGCCGCGGTGACGGACGAACCAGCGGCCGGTGACCGTGGCCACGAACGCCATGGCCATCGACCCGGTGCCGACGCCCACCAGCACGCCCCAGCACAACAGCAGCTGCCAGCTGGTGGTCATGAAGACCGTGAGACCGCTGCCGGCGGCCGTGAGGAAGAGCGCGCCGACCACCACACGGCGCATGCCGAGCCGGTCCATGAGCGCGGCGGCGAACGGCGACATCACCCCGTACAGGATCAGGTTGATCGACACGGCGGCCGAGATCGTGGCCCGTGACCAGCCGAACTCCTCGTGCAGCGGGTCGATCAGCACGCTCGGCACCGCGCGGAACCCGGCCGCGCCGATCAGCGTGATGAACGCCCCGACCGCGACGAACCACGCCCAATGAACACGCCGCACCCGCGGCTCCACCTGAGTCACGGGTCGAGCCTCCGGTTTTCGCCGGTCGCTGGCGAGTGGCCTGATCGCCAATATGTGAAAAGATCCGGCCATGACGCATACGGTGGCCGTCCTCGCGCTGGACCCGGTGGTCGGCTACGACATGTCCATCCCGCCGCAGGTGTTCGCGGAGGCGACCGACGATTCCGGGGAACGCCTGTACCGCGTGCGGGTCTGCGGGTTGGACCGCTCCCCCATCCGGGTCATGGCCGGCTACACGATCGTTCCCGACCACGGCGCGGAGGTCCTGGCCGAGGCGGACACGGTGATCGTGCCGGGCACGAGGGTCGACGGCCCGCGCTACCAGGGCACCTTGTCACCAGAGATCGCCGACGCGCTGGCCACCGTCCGGCCGGACGCCCGGGTCATGTCGATCTGCACGGGCGCGTTCGTGCTCGCCGCGGCCGGGCTGCTCGACGGGCGGCCGGCCACGACGCACTGGGCCTACGCGGCCGACTTCCGCAAGCTCTACCCGGACGTCCTGCTCGACGAGGACGTGTTGTTCGTCGACGACGGCGACGTACTCACCTCCGCGGGTCTCGGCGCGGGCGTCGACCTGTGTCTGCACGTGATCCGCACCGACCACGGCAGCGAGGTGGCCAACCGGGCGGCGCGGTTCTGCGTGGTGCCGCCGTGGCGGGAAGGCGGCCAGTCGCAGTTCATCGACCGGTTCGTGCCGGATCCCGGCACCGAGGGCACGGCGCCGACCAGGGCGTGGGCGCTGACCAGACTGGAGCGCGACCTCGACCTGGCGACTCTCGCCGGGCACGCGCGGATGAGTGTGCGCACGTTCTCACGGCGGTTCCGCGCGGAGACGGGGATGTCGCCGGGCACGTGGCTGACCCAGCAGCGGGTCCGGCACGCGCAGCGACTGCTGGAGTCGACCGATCTGCCGGTGGACGTGGTCGCCGCGAAGGCGGGTCTGGGGACGGGCGCCTCGCTGCGACAGCACATGCGTGCCGCGCTGGGTGTAGCGCCGCTGGCCTACCGGAGAACGTTTCGGCCACGCTGAGCCGCTCTCAGCGCCACCGCTCTACGATTCCCGCATGATGCGCCGGATTCTGGTCGCCTCGCTCGCGCTCGTCGCGGCGGCCGCCACCGCCTGTTCCTCCGACGAGCCGGCCGACACGGGGAACCTGCCCGACGGCGCCGCGCTCCTCGAGGACGCGGCCGCGGCCACCGCCGACATCACGAGCGCGCACTTCGTGCTCACAGTCAACGGCGAGGTGCCCGGGCTGGACGTGAAGAACGCCGAAGGGGACCTGACCAGAGAGGGTGGCCCTTCCGGCGCGGCCAAGGGCACGGTCTCCATGAACCTGTTCGGTCAGCTCTTCGAGGGCGAGTTCGTGATCGTCGACGACCTCGCCTACATCAAGGGCCCCACCGGCGACTTCACCGAGCTGTCCGCGTCGATGGTGTCGAGCCTGTACGACCCGGCGGCCATCCTCGACCCGGAGCGCGGCGTCGCACACGTGCTGTCGAACATCCAGGACCCGAAGACCGAGGCCCTCGAGGACGTCGAGGGCGTGTCGGCGTACCGGGTCAAGGGCCGGGTGACGAAGGACGTGGTGGCCGACCTCGTGCCGGGCATCGACTCGGACGTGGACATCACCGTCTGGCTGGCCGAGGAGGGCCAGCACCTGCCGGTGAAGGCGAGCGTCGCGGTCAAGGCCGAAGGCGATCCCACGGTGGACGTGACGCTGTCGAACATCGACGAGCCCGTCGAGATCACGGCGCCCAACTGACATGACGACCGTCGCCGCGGCCACCGGGCGCCGCGTGGCCATCGCGGCAGGCGGGCTCGCCGTACTGCTGGGCGCCCTCGACACCTATGTCGTGGTGAGCCTGCTCCGCCAGCTCATCGACGACATGCAGATCCCCGTGAACCGCCTGGAGCGGATCACGCCGGTGGTCACGGGTTACCTGCTCGGTTACGTGGCCGCCATGCCGCTGCTCGGGCAGGCCTCCGACCGGTTCGGCCGGCGGTTCCTGCTGCAGATCTGCCTGGTGGGGTTCATCGCCGGGTCGATTCTCACGGCCATCGCCGGCGATCTTCCGACGCTGGTGGCCGGGCGGGTGGTCCAGGGCATCGCGAGCGGTGCGCTGCTGCCGGTGACCATGGCGCTGGTGGCGGACCTGTGGGCCGAGCACCGGCGGTCGGCCGTGCTCGGCGCGGTCGGCGCGGCCCAGGAGCTGGGCAGCGTCCTCGGCCCGCTGTACGGCATCGCCATCGCCGCGGTGGCCGGCTGGCGCGGGGTGTTCTGGGTGAACGTGCCGTTGGCCGTGGCGGCCATGGTGGCCGTGCACTTCACGGTGCCCCGAAGGCTGGCCACCGGGACCAGGACGAAGGTCGACGTGGTCGGCGCCGCGCTGCTGGCCGTGGTGCTCGGGCTCGCGGTGATCGGCCTGTACAACCCCGACCCGCGCAACCAGGTCCTGCCCAGCTGGGGACTGCCGATGCTGGCGGGTGCCGGCGTCGCGCTGCTCGCGTTCCTCGCCTGGGAGTACCGGGCGAAAACGCGGCTCATCGACACTCGCGGCGTGCGGCTCGGGCCGTTCCTCGCGGCACTCGGCGCGAGCCTGGCGGCGGGTGCCGCGCTGATGGTCACGCTGGTGAACGTCGACCTGTTCGCCCAGACCCTGCTCGGCCGCGACGACCACGGCAGCGTGCTGCTGCTCGTCCGGTTCCTCGTGGCGCTGCCGATCGGTGCGCTGCTCGGCGGGTGGCTGGCCGGCCGGTTCGGCAACCGGGTGCCGGCGTTCGCCGGGCTGCTCGTGGCGGCCGGCGGGTTCGTGCTGATCTCCGGCTGGCCGATCGACGTGCTGGCCGCGCGCCACGACCTCGGGTTCCTGGCGCTGCCCGTGCTGGACACCGACCTGGCGATCACCGGTCTCGGGCTGGGCCTGGTGATCGCGCCGCTGTCCGACGCGGCGCTGCGGGTGGTGCCGGCCGCCCAGCACGGCGTGGCGGCCGCGGGGGTGGTCGTGGCGCGGATGACCGGGATGCTCATCGGCGTGGCCGCGCTGGCCGCGTGGGGCCTGCACCGGTTCCACTCGTTGACCGCCGACCTGAACACGCCGCTGCCGTTCGGCATGGACCCCGAGCAGTTCGAACGCGAGACGGCCGCCTACCGGTTCGCGGTGAACGAGGCGCTGCTTACCCAGTACAGCGAGATCTTCCTGATCACCGCGTTCGTGTGCGTGGTGGGCGCGCTCGTCTCCCTGGCGATCGGGACTAGAAGAACTTCGACAGAAGACGAGCCGGAATCACCCGCATGACCGGCGCGAGCAGCCGGAACGGCCACGTCGGCACCACGGCCTTCGCCGGCTCCCGCTCGATGGCCTTCACCATCGACCGGACGGCGGGCACGGTGTTGGCGATCAGCGTTCCCGGCTCGGGGTTCATCTCCGAACGGATGTAGCCGGGCAGGATGGCGGTCACCTCGATGGGCGTGCCGAGGGTGTCCACGCGAATGCCTTCGGCCAGCGAGGACAGGCCGGCCTTCGTGGCCGTGTAGGCGGAGATCGTGCCCGGCAGCCCACGCAGCGCGGCCATCGACGAGATCGCCACCAGGTGCCCGGTGTTCTGCTCGCGGAAGATCTCCATGGCCGCCTCGCACTGGGCGAGCCCGCCGACGAAGTTCGTCTCGACCGTGCGCAGGTTCGCCGCGAAACCGCCGGTGCCGATCCGTTGCCCCTTGCCGATCCCCGCGTTCACGATCACCCGATCGAGCGAACCCAGCTCCTCGGCGCACTCGCGGAAGACCCGGAAGACGGCGTCGTGGTCGGTGACGTCCAGCTCCTTCACCACGACCTTCACGCCGCTCAGCTCGTCACGCAGCTTCTCGAGCGAGTCGACCCGGCGCGCGCACAGGGCCACGTTGCGGCCCATGGCGGCGAACTGCCTGGCCATCTCCGCGCCGAGGCCCGCGCTGGCGCCGGTGATCAGGATGTTCTGTCTCACGACTGGCAACGGGTGCCTTCCTCGGGAACGGTCAGGTCGGTCAGGTAGGCGACACCCGCGTCGTCCACACACGAGTTGCCCTGCAGGAACACCGTGTGCTGGGTGGCCTCGTAGGTGAGCAGCGCGCCGCCGAGTGCCTCGGCGAGCGCCTCCCCCGCGGCGTACGGGGTGGCCGGGTCGCCGGTCGTGGAGATCACCAGCGTGGCCGGCAGACCGTCGACCGACGGCAGGTGCGGCTCGCTGGTGTTCGGCACCGGCCAGAACGCACACGCGTCGCGGGCGGCGCTCGGCGGGTTGCCGTCGTCGAGGAACGGCGCGGCCTCCTTGTAGCGGCGGCTCACCTCGGCCACCTGGGCCGGATCCTCGAGGCGCGGGTCATCGACGCAGCGGACGGCGATGAACGCCTCCTGCGTGGAGTCGTAGGTGCCGTCCTGGTCGCGGCCGAGGTAGTAGTCGGCCAGCGACATGAGCGTCGAACCCTCGTGCTGGAGCAGCTCGCTCAACCCGCTGTTCAGGGGCTCCCACAGATCTTCGGTGTACAGGGCCTGCACGACGCCGGTGGTGGCGTCGTCGTAGGACAGCTGCCGCCCGTCGCCGGTCGGCACCGGGGCGTCGATCAACGGCCGGATCATGCTGTGGAACTTGGCGAGCGCCTGGTTCGGGTCGTTGCCGAGCGCGCAGTCCTGGCGGTCGGCGCACCAGGCGACGAAGTCCTCGAACGCCTTCTGGAAGCCCGCGCCCTGCGCCACGACCTCCTCGATCGGGTCCTGGTCGGGGTCGAGCGCACCGTCGAGCACCAGCGCGCGCACGTTCCGCGGGAACGTCTCCGCATAGGTGCTGCCGATGCGGGTGCCGTAGGAGTAGCCGAGGTAGGTGAGTTTCTCGTCGCCGAGGACCGACCGGAGGATGTCCATGTCCTTCACGACGTCGCGGGTGCCGATGTTGGCGAGCATCGCCGCGCCCTCGTCGGTGTTCGCCACACACCCCTCGACGAACTCCTGCGTCTCGGCCTCCGCCGCCGCCACGCCGGCCGGCGACGGGTCCAACTCGGTGCCCTCGGCGCGTTCCTCGTCGGTGTCCTCGTCGGACAGGCAGTCGACCACCGGTTCACTCGATCCTGTGCCGCGCGGGTCGAACCCGACGAAGTCGAACCGGGCGGCGAGGTCCTCGTTGGCGTCCGCGAGGCTCGCGGCGGTCGACAGACCGGCGACACCGGGCCCGCCGGGGTTGATGAGCAGCGACCCGATCCGGTCCGACGCGGACGTGGCCGGCTTGCGCAGGACGCCGATGGTGATCTTGGCGCTGTCCGGCGCGGCGTAGTCCAGGGGCACGGTGAGGCGGGCGCACTGCAGCTCGTCGCCGCCCATCGCGTCCTCGTCCACGCTGGTCATGGCGTATTCGGCGCAGCTCTCCCACGTGAGCGCCTGGCCGTAGAACTCCTCGAGACCCTCGGGTACCGGGCCCACCGGACCGAGGCCTTCCTCGAACGGCAGAGCTGGTCCCGGGGTGCCCGCCAAGGAGGTCGTGCATCCGGTCGCGACGAGAGCGAGCAGGATGGAGGCTGTCACGGGACGGCGCCAGGAACGGGTCACGTCCGTGATCCTGCCATTCACGGTATTACCGGGTGGAACTCACAGGGGGCGGTCCACCGTTACCGTGCAGGGCGCAACGAGTAGCGAGCGAGGAGGTGAGCGTCGGTGGCGGCGTTCATGCGGCGCGTGAAGAGCCAGTTCAATCGGTTCCTCGATCGGCCGTCCACCGTCGACATCTCCCGGTACGAGGGGCTGTTGACCTCGATCGAATGGCGGGAGAAGAAGGTCGTCGACCTGTCCGACGAGGAGTTGACCGCGGCGGCGGCCAAGCTTCGTCAGGATCCGGACGACAGTGCCGACAAGACTGACAAGAAGGCCGGCTTCGAGGAGAAGGACCTCGTCGAGCTGTGCGCGCTCGGCCGCGAGGCCGCCAAGCGGGCCATCGACGAGCGGCCCTACGACGTGCAGCTGCTCGGCGCCATGGAGCTGCTGGCCGGACACGTGGTCCAGATGGCCACCGGTGAGGGCAAGACGCTCGCCGGTGCGCTGGCCGCGGCCGGCTACGCCCTGCAGGGCAAGCCCGTGCACGTCATGTCGGTCAACGACTACCTCGCCCGGCGCGACGCCGAGTGGATGGGACCGGTCTACGAGCTGCTCGGCGTGTCGGTCGGCTGGGTCGGGCAGACCTCGACGCCCGAGGAGCGCAGGCTCGCCTACGCGGCCGACGTGACGTACGGGTCGGTCAGCGAGATCGGCTTCGACGTGCTGCGCGACCGGCTGTGCACCGACGTGTCCGAGATGGTCGGGCGCGAGCCCGGGGTCGTGCTGATCGACGAGGCCGACTCCGTGCTGATCGACGAGGCCAAGGTGCCGCTCGTGCTCGCCGGCTCGTCCGACGAGGGGCAGAGCGACCCGGAGGTCGCCAAGATCGTCCGCACGCTGCGGCCCGGCCAGCACTACGAGAAGGACGAGGACGGCCGCAACGCGTGGCTGACCTCCCGTGGCGCGAAGGTCGTGGAGAAGGCGCTCGGCGACGTCGACCTGTACTCCGGCGACCACAGCGACCGGCTGGCCGCCGTGAACGCCGCGCTCCACGCCCACGCGCTGCTGGAACGCGACGTCGACTACATCGTCCGCGACGGCAAGGTGCACCTGATCAACAGCTCGCGGGGCCGGATCGCGCTGAAGCAGCGGTGGCCCGACGGGTTGCAGGCGGCGGTCGAGGCCAAGGAGCGGCTGCGGCCCACGGAGAGCGGCGAGGTGCTCGACTCGGTCAGCGTGCAGGGTCTGATCGGCCGCTACCAGCGGGTTTGCGGGATGACCGGTACGGCCGAGTCGGTGGCCGAGCAGCTGCGTGAGTTCTACGAGCTGCGGGTGGCCGTGATTCCGCCGAACGCGCCGTGTGTGCGTGAGGACGAGCCGGACCGGCTGTACGACACGGTCGAGCACAAGGAGGAGGCGATCGTCGCGGCGATCGCCGAGGCCCACTCCGACGGCCGGCCGATCCTGATCGGCACGCGCGACGTGGCCGAGTCCGAGCGGCTGGCGAAGATGCTGGCCGAGGCCGACGTGCCGTGTGTGGTGCTGAACGCGAAGAACGACGCGCAGGAGGCGGCGATCGTTGCCGAGGCCGGTGCGTACGAAGCGGTCACGGTGTCCACGCAGATGGCCGGGCGCGGCACCGACATCCGGCTGGGCGGCACGGAAGCCACGGGCGACCACGACAAGGTGGCCGACCTCGGTGGGCTGCTGGTCATGGGCACCGGGCACTACCCGTCGAACCGGCTCGACTCGCAGTTGCGCGGCCGGGCCGGGCGTCAGGGCGACCCGGGCGGCTCGGTGATGTTCGCCTCGCTCAACGACGACCAGGTGATCCAGTACGCGCCGGACGCGGCGCCCGGCAGCGAGCCGGACGACGACGAGGACACCGGGCGGTTGTTGGATGCGACCACCAAGCGCTACATCGACCACGCGCAGAAGGTCTCCGAGGGTGTGCAGCTGGAGATCCACCGCAACACGTGGCGTTATACGAGGTTGATCGAGCACCAGCGCAAGGTGTTGCTCGCCCACCGAGACGAGCTGCTGACCACCGATCTCCCGGCCACCGAGTTGGCGGCGTTGTGTCCGGAGCGGTGGGAGGAGCTTTCGGACACGATCGATGAGGACGTCCTCGGTGCGGCGGCCCGGCAGATCATGCTGTACCACCTGGACCAGCGGTGGACGGAGCATCTGGCTTTCCTGGCGGATGTGCGCGAGACCATTCACCTGCGCGCGCTGGCCAAGGAAACCCCGATCGACGAGTTCCACCGCACGGCGATCCCCGTGTTCCGTCAGATTCCGGACGAGATCGGGGAACGGGCGGCGGAGACGTTCAAGACGATCGAGATCACGGCCGACGGAGTGGACCTGGCTTCGGACGGACTGCGTCGTCCCAGTTCGACGTGGACGTACATGGTGCACGACAACCCGTTCGACACCGATGCGGAGCAGGCTCTGCAACGGGTGCGGGCCATGATCAAGAACGTGAAGGGTCGCTCAAGGCGCTGACGTACTCGTGGGCTTCGCGCGCGGCCTCTCGCCAGGTGTTCTTGTCAGGTGGGAAGACGATCCACTCGCGCATCGTGCGTTTGCCCATGACCACGGGCTCGGCTTTGCCGTCGGCGATCAGTTCTTTGGCGCGGCCGC
>CAWGTM010000004.1:0-407892 GCA_963825445.1 uncultured Actinomycetota bacterium | reverse complement strand
CGTCGCGGCCGCGGGGGTGGCCGCGCTGCGTCGTGTGCGTGCGGGTCGCCGGCAAACGCCAGGACCGGCTAGCAGCTAGCGGGTGCGCTCCAGGATCGTCACCATCGCTGCCCCTCGCGGTCCCACAGCACGCCGCCGGCGTTCTGGGCCAGCCCGATGCGGGCGCCGGGCACCTGCCGCGGACCGCAGCGGTCGCGCAGCTGGTCGGCGAGCTCCGCGAGCTGCGCACAGCCGGTGGCACCGACCGGGTGGCCGCGGGACAGCAGCCCGCCGCTCGGGTTCACCGGGATCCGGCCGCCGGGACCGGTCTGACCGTCCCGCAGCAGGGCGAGCGCGCCGCCTTCGGGGGCAGACCCAGTTCCTCGAAGCAGAAGAGTTCGGCGGGCGCGGCGGCGTCGTGCACCTCGACGACGTCGACGTCCGCGGGCGCGATCCCGGCGAATTCGTAAGCCCGCCGGAGGCCCGGCTGACCGGGGAGTCCGCGTTCGGGTCGCCGCTGACCAGGCTGCTGGCGGCGACGCGGACCGAGCGGCGGCCCAGCCGGCGCGCGAACTCGTCGGAGACGAGCACCAGCGGCGGCGGCGCCGTCGCCGATCGGGGCGCACATGGCGAGGCGCAGCGGATCGGCAGATCATCCGACCGGCCATGACCTCCTCGACGGTCGTGGGCTTGCGGAACTGCGCGATCGGGTTGTGCGCGGCGTACGCGCGGGACTTCACCACGACGCGGGCGAGGTCCTCGGCGGTGCCGCCGGCCTTGTCGAGGTAGCTCGCCGCCTTGTGCGCGTAGTGGTCCATGAACACCGACGCGCTCGGGCAGGGCCTCGCCGGGGCTCGCCCATCGTGGTGGCGCCGACGAGCGCGAGCATGTCGGGACGCCGCAGGGTGTCGGTGGCGGCGGCCAGGGCCCCGAAGACCCGGGGCTTCTCCGGCACGACCATCACCTCGACGCCCAGTGCGACGGCGACGTCGACCATCCCGGACTTCACGGCGGTGAAAGCGAGCATGAAGGCCGTGGAGCTGGACGCGCAGGCGTTCTCGACGTTGACGATCGGCTCGCCGCAGTCCGGAGTCGGCCAGGAACACCTGGCCGCGGATCATCTCCTGCCCGAGCAGCAGACCCGCGGCGGCGTTGCCGACGAAGACCTGCTCGACCTGACTGGGCGTCAGTCCCGCATCGACCAGCGCCGCGCGACCGCCTCGCAGGCCAGTCCGTCCGGGCCCTTCGGCGGCCGGCCGAACTGGGTGGTCGCCGCTCCGGCGATCCAGACGTCCGTCATCGCAGGCCCTTCTCAGCTGACCAGATGCGTCAGATCCAATACGCCCGAGGCCCGCCCAGTACGGCGCCCGCATCTCCCTCTTGGCGACCTTGCCATACGTGGTCTTCTTCAGCGCGTCGACGACGTCGACGCCCTTCGGCTTCTTGTAGCCGGCCAGCCGCTCGCCGCAGAACTCGATGACGCTCGGCGGCGTCGACGTTCGCGCCCGGCGCCGGGCACGACCACCGCGCGGACCGCCTCGCCCCACTTCTCGTCGGGCACGCCGATCACGCACGCCTCGGAGATGTCGGGGTGGGTGAGCAGCACGTCCTCGATCTCGTGCGGGTAGACGTTCAGCCCGCCGGAGATGATCAGGTCCTTGAGCCGGTCGAGGATGAACAGGTAGCCGCGCTCGTCGAGCATGCCGACGTCGCCGGTGTGCAGCCAGCCGCCGCGCAGCGTCTCCGCGGTGGCCTCCGGCCGGTTCCAGTACCCGGCCATCACCGTCTGGCCGCGCAGGCAGATCTCGCCGGCCTGCCGGGCGGGACCTCGTTGTCCTCGGGGTCCACGATGCGCATCTCGATGCCGACCCGCACCCGGCCGACCGAGCGCTCCCGGCCGTCGCCCTCGTGCGATCGAGTGCTCGTCGCGGGTGAGCACGGTGCCGCACATCGGCGATCTCGGTCTGGCCGAAGATCTGCACGAGCACGGCCCGAGCGTCTTCAGCGCGCGCTTCTGGTCCTCGCGGTACATCGGCGCACCGCCGTAGATGATCCACTCCAGGCTGGACAGGTCGCGCGTGCGGCAGGTCCGGGATGGTCGACGATCATCTTGATCTGGGTGGGCACCATGAACAGCGCCGCGACCCTGTAGCGCTCGACCTGCTCCAGGAACAGCGCCGGGTTGAAGCCCCAGCTTCTGGTGGATGACCTGGGTGCACGCCTTCATCGTGAACACCAGCGAGTTGTGGCCCGAGCCGTGCGACATCGGCGCGGCGTGCATGCCGACGTGGTGCTGCTCCATGCGCTCGACGTCGGCCAGCGTGGTCAGGCACTGCGCGATCAGCCCGCCGTGGGTGAGCATCGCGCCCTTGGGCCGCCCGGTCGTGCCGGACGTGTAGGCGATCCAGGCCAGGTCGTCGCGACCGCGGTCGCGCGACGCGCAGCGGCGCTCCGACTGTGCGGCGATGACCTCGTCCAGCATCCCGTCGACGGTCGTCGCCGCCGCTGCGGACCGTGGCAGATCACCCGCCGCAGTCCGGCAGGTCCGCCCGCGACGCGGTGACGGTCGGGAGGCCCTCGGCGTCGGTGACCAGCACCACGGCGCCGCTGTCGTCCAGGTGCCAGGCCAGCTCGTCCGGGGTGAAGGTGGCGTTCAGCGGGACCACGACCCCGCCGGCCTTCCACGACCCCGTAGATGCACCTCCATGAACTCCGGGCAGTTGCGCAGGTACAGCGCCACCCGGTCACCCTGCGCCAGGCCGTCGGCCAGCAGCGCCCGGGCGAACGCGTCCGCGCGGGCACACGACTCGGCGTAGGTCCGGCTCGTCCCCTCGAAGATGAACGCGGGGTGGTCGGGGTAACTGCGCGCTGCGTTGGTGAGCAGATCACCGGTGTTCATCTGAGGATCCCTCAGATCGACAGGTCGTCAGATCGTTCCCGGCCTGCGCTCTGTAGACGTCGGAGTACGGCCGGGTCATCACCTTGATGCCGTTCTTGATGAAGAAGCCGCGGACGAGGTTCTCGGCTTGGTGCCTTGCGTCGTCCGACAGGTCCTGCAGCGATTGATCCAGACCTTGAGCGCCTTCAGGTGCTTGTTGCGTTCGGCCTTGCCGGTGGGGACGAGGTCGGTGCTGGTCGCGATGAGGGTGTCGGGGTCGACGCCGATGTGCTCGCAGAACGCCTTCAGGACCGCGACCTTCTTCGCCGGGTCCTCCCGCACCGGCTGGAAGCCCCGGCCGGGCGGGTCCTCCAGCCACTTCTGGACGGTCTTGTACTCTGGAAGTCGGTCATGGGTTCCTCACCGAGTCGGGACGTGGTCGAGGGGGTCGATCTCAGTCGTCCTGGTCCTCGGGGTAGCCGTACATGCGGGCGAGGAACATCAGCTCGTCGCGGCGGCCGGGCAGCGGGCGCCGGCGCCTGCAGCAGCTTCGCCTCGGTCATCTCGCTCCACGACCTTCGGGTCGCGGGGGAACGGAGTGCCGACCGTCGCCCTCGAAGAAGAGCGTCTCGAAGTCGGCTGCGCGGGCGCTGCCCACCGGCCTCGCCCCCTCGGCCGAGTAGCCCGACGAGCTGCACCCACACCGGCACCCAGTGCTCCGGGACGCCGAGGATCTCCTTGCACCCGCTCCTGCGTGGTCGGGCGGGCGATCATGTGCAGGCAGGTGCCGAGGCCCTGGTTCACCGCCGCCAGCATCGCCACGGCGCAGGCGCCGACGGTCTCGGCGTAGGCGATCGCGGCCGAGGCCTCCTGCGGCAGGTCGTGCAGCAGCTCGTGGATCGAGGCCATGCCGGCCGGGGTCTCCACCGCGCGCTCGATGGCGTCGATGATGCGGGTCTTGCTCCAGCCGTAGGCCGAGGGCAGCGCGCCGACCTCGATGAGCTCCTGCGTGTTGGCCGCGAAGCGGTCCGGCCGGCGGCCTCGGCGTCGGCGAAGATGTAGATCCAGACCGGGGCCTGCACGTGCGCGCCCTGCCAGTTGTCGGCCTTGAGCAGTTCCTCGCGGATGTCGTCGTCGAGCTCGTCGCGCCACACGACGATGGCGCGCCAGGGCTGCAGGTTGCCGGGGCAGGTGGTCAGGCGGATGACCTCGAGGATCTCCTGGACCTTCTCCCGCTCCACCGGCTCCTAGGTCTTGAACCACCGCACGCTGCGGCGGGTGCCTACGGCTTCGAGGAACTCCATGCCGACCTCCATCGGTACGGCAGCTATGGAACGCGAAAGCAGGTGACAGGGGCAATGGAGCCGCCTACGAATGGAGACCCCCGCGATTGGAGCCCCCTCCAACCACTAGGCGTGACACGCCTAGTGGTTGTTGTGCCGACGGGGGCGTCAGCGCTTGAGGAGGCCCAGCAGGCGCGGCCGGGCGCGTCGGCGACCCCGCGCAGCGGCGCCCACCGGGCCCCGGACCGCCGGGCCAGCTCGGCCGCCTCCTCGGCTGTCCCCGGCCGGCGCCAGCACCAGCAGCTCCGGCAGCCGGCGGCCACCGCGGCGGCGCGGGTCGCGTCGTCCGTCGGTGGACCGGCAGTCGGACAGCAGCACCACCACCCGCCGGGCGGCCCGGCGCGCCGCCAGCTGCTCGGCCGCCGCCGCAGCGCCGCGGTCAGCGCGGTGGTGCCGTGCCCGCGCAGGCCGAGGATCGCGTCGACCACCGCGGCCGCCGGCGGCTGGACCTCATCGGCCGGAGCAGTCGACCTCCTTGGCGAAGGCGAGCACCGCGTGCTCGCCCGGCGCCCGCAGGCGCAGGCGCCGGCCGCCAGCGCGGCGGCCGCCAGCCGCGCGCCGCCCATCGAGCCGGACCGGTCCACCAGCAGGCACAGCGCCAGCGCCGGGCCGGCCCCACTGCCGGGTCACCAGCTCGTCCAGGTCCGGCGGCCGGCGCAGCGGCCCGGCGCCGGCGATCGCGTCCAGCGACGCGTCGACGTCCAGGTCGCCGCCGGCGTCGGCCGGCCCCGGCCGCAGCCGTGCCATCCCCGGCGTTGACCGCGCCCGCGCCGGCGACGTCGAGCACGATCCGGGCCGCCAGCCGCCGGGCGCGCCGCCCGCAGCCGCTCGTCGGTCGCGGTGGCCAGGTCGGCCAGCAGGGCCAGCGCGGCGTCGGGGTCGGCCGCCATCGCCGCGTCGAACGCGTCCTCGTCCAGCCGGCCGACCTCGGGCGAGACCTCGGCGAACCGGGCGTGCCGGGACAGCTCGGCCCGGCCGCGTGCGGCGCCGCGGCTGGCGGCGCTGCCGGCGCCCGGGGTCGGTGCCCGCCGGCGGCGGGCTCAGGCTCCCCCCGGCGCATCGCCTCCCGGTCCGGTCGTCGCGGCTCGGTCCGCGGCTCGGCCCGAACACCCCCTCGTACAGCTCGCGGACGACGTCCTCGGCCGGGCGCAGCGCACGACTCGTGCAGCCGGACCCGGCCCGACAGCGCGACCTGCGCGGCGTCCAGGCCGGCGTGCCAGTCGGTGACCGCGGCGCCCCGCGCGCCGGGCCAGCGCCACCGTCGAGCCGGGCCAGGTCGATCGCCCCGCGCACCGACGAGCCGACCCGGACGTCCGGGTGCGACCGGGTCCGCCGGACCAGCTCGACCACCTGGGCCCGCCAGTCGCCGGCGACCTCCGGCGCCCGCAGCCCGACGATGGCGGCCTCGTCGCCGGCGACTGGTAGCCCATCGTGATCCGGCAGACCCGGTCGTAGATCGCCGACGAGATCCGCGCGGTGCCGACCGCGTCGAACGGGTTCATCGCCGCGACCAGCCGGAAGCCCGCCCGGCCTGCACCTGGCCGAGCCGGGGACGTGCAGCTCGCCCTCGCTCATCACGGTGATGAGGACGTTGAGGGTCTCCTCCGGCACCCGGTTGATCTCCTCGACGTAGAGCAGCGCGCCGGCGCGCATCGCCTGCACCAGCGGGCCGTCGACGAAGGTGTCGGCGCGTAGCCGCGCGGCGAGCACCTGGGACGGGTCGAAGTGGCCGACCAGCCGGGCCGGGGTGAGCTCGGCGTTGCCCTCCACGAAGACGAACGGCACCGCCTCGGCTGCCGGCCACCGCCCGCAGCAGCGTGGTCTTGCCGGTGCCCGGCGGCCCCTCGAGCAGGATGTGCGCGCCGCACGTCCAGCGCCGGCGACCAGCAGCTCGACCTCCCGGTCGCGGCCGACGACGGTCAGGTCGGCACGGCACGGCTCACTCGGACGTCGGGACCCGCGGCGGCGGCGGTCGTGCGTCAGGAGTGCTCGTGGACCATGACGCCGCGGACGTTCTTGCCGTCGAGCAGGTCGTCGTAGCCCTCGTTGACCTGCTCCAGCGTGTAGGTCCGGGTGATGATCTCGTCCAGCTTGAGGTCGCCGGCCTGGTACAGCCCGAGGATCTTCGGGATGTCCGTGGTCGGGTTGCAGTCGCCGAACAGGCTGCCCTTGATCTGCTTGCGGAACAGCGTGAGGATCGACCCGGACAGCTGGATCGTCGCCTCCTCGATCTTGTTCAGCCCGGTGACGACGACCGTGCCGCCCTTGCCGACGGCGTTGAAGCCGGCCGAGACCATGTCGGCGCGTCATCAGCCCGACGGTGAGGATCGCCGAGTCGGCCATCTGCCCGCGGGTCATGTCCGTGATCGCGGCCATCGCCTCGTCCGCGGTGCGCGAACGCGTGCGTCGCGCCGAGCTCCATCGCCTTCTCCCGCTTGTTCTCCAGCGGGTCGATCGCGATGACGTTCTTCGCGCCGGCGTACCGGGCGCCCTGCACGGCGTTGATGCCGATGCCGCCCACGCCGATGACGACGACCGTGTCGCCGGGCTTGACGTCCGCGGTGTTGACCGCGGAGCCCCAGCCGGTCGGCACGCCGCAGCCGACCAGGACGGCCTTGTCCAGCGGCAGGTCGTCGTCCACCTTGACCGCCGAGTTCTGGTGGATCACGCCCCACTGGCTGAAGGTGCCGAGCATGCACATCGCGCCGTAGTCGCCGCGCGGGCCGGTGTTCGGGAACCGCGGTCCCGGGCAGGTAGCCCTCGAGGATCGTGGCGCCCATGTCGCAGATCGACTGCCGGCCGGTGAGCAGTAGCGGCAGATGCCGCAGTTGGGGATGAACGAGCAGACCACGTTGTCGCCGGCCTTGACCCGGGTGACGCCCGGCCCGACCTCCTCGATGATGCCCGCGCCCTCGTGGCCGAGCACCATCGGCAGCCGGGCATCGAGGTCGCCGTGCGCGACGTGGATGTCGGAGTGGCACAGCCCGGCGTGGGTGTAGCGGATCAGCACCTCGCCCTCCTGGGGCCCGTCGAGGTCCAGCTCCTCGATCTCGATCGGCTTGCCGGACTTCGTAGACGACTGCGGCCTTGGTCTTCACGGCGGGACACCTCCCTCACGTCGTCGTGGGGAAAAATGGGTCGTGGCAAAAGCACGGGTCCGGGACGCTCGAACCCTATGCAGCCACCCAGCGCGTGGGAACGCCCGGCCCAACCCTGAGCCGTTGCCGTTGTGTACCCCCGGTGTTTCCCAGGAGGAGTTGACGATCTTTTTCGCTTCACAATTCTGTGAACAGAGGGAGGAAGCGAATAGTGTTCAGTAGGTACGGGCGGTTAGTGCGTTATGCGTGAGGAGCGACAGATGCGACAGATGATGCAGAGCCGGAGGTTCGCGATCCTCGCGGCGGGCATGTCGGCCGCGCTCGCCCTGAGCGCGTGCAACGGCGGCGGCAGTGGCGGGACCTCTGCCGAGGGCGACGACGACACCGTCACGGTGCGCGGATGCACGCCCACGCCCCTGATCCCGAGCGCCACGAACTCCCCCTGCGGGCTGAACGTGCTCAACGCGGTCACCGCGCGCCTGGTGCACTACTCCGAGGACGGCGAGGCACGCACGGACCTGGCCGAGTCGATCAGCACCGACGACGCCAAGACCTGGACCGTGCGCGTCCGCGACGGAGCGCTGTTCTCCGACGGCAGCGGCGTGAACGCCGCGAGCTTCGTCGACGCCTGGAACTGGGCGGCCTTCGGCCCGCACAACCAGGTCAACGCGGGGTACTTCTCCCCGATCGTCGGGTACGAGTCGGTGCACCCGATCGACCCGGACGGCGAGGAGGGCCTGGGCCAGGCACCGCAGCCCGGCTCGACCACGATGAACGGCCTGACGGTCGTCGATGACCGCACGTTCACCATCACGCTGAAGAACCCGGACTCCACGTTCCCGCAGCGCCTGGGCCTGGTGGCCTTCGCGCCCCTGCCGCTCACGTTCTTCGAGGACCAGGGCCAGGAGTTCGGCGAGGAGCCGATCGGGGCCGGGCCGTTCGTGCTCGACGAGTGGGTCCGGGGCGACCGGATCGTCCTGAAGGAGAACGAGGACTACACCGGCCCGAGCCGGCCGCGCGTGAAGACCGTCATCTTCAAGATGTACGACAACACCGAGGCCGCTTACAACGACGTGGTCGCCAACACCCTCGACGTCACCGACGTCATCCCGGCCAGCGCGCGTGAGGACGAGCGCTACCAGGACGACCTCGACGACCGCTGGATCGCGAACGAGCGGGGCCAGATCCAGCTTCTCCGCTTCCCGGACGAGGACGAGGACGAC
Source organism: uncultured Actinomycetota bacterium (assembly GCA_963825445.1). GTDB lineage: Bacteria > Actinomycetota > Actinomycetes > Mycobacteriales > Pseudonocardiaceae > Actinophytocola. The sequence goes on along the minus strand of CAWGTM010000004.1, from coordinate 399,371 downwards.
ACCTACGAGTCCTCCCGGTTGCGCCGCGCGATCTCGATGGCGCTGGACCGGACCCAGCTGGTCAAGCTCGTCCCGGGCGAGGCGCTCGTCCCGGCAACCGGGTGGGTCCCTCCGGGCGTGGCCGGCTACGAAGCCGACGCGTGCGGCCAGGACTGCCGCTTCGACCGTGACGAAGCGCGCGACCAGCGCAACAACGCCGGTGGCTACGACGGCACCATCCGGATCACCTACGACGCCGAGACGCCCTCGGTGGCGAACCCGCAGATGTGGACCGAGGTCTGCAAGCAGATCAAGAACGTCCTCAACGAGACGTGTGAGGTCGTTCCGGCATCGGCGCAGCGTTTCCACGACCTGGCCACCGAGGACACCACCGATGACCTGCTGGTGATCGACAAGGTGATGGCCTACCCGTCGATCGACGACTTCCTCTACCCGATGTACTCGCGCTACGGAGTCGCCAACTACGCGGACTTCTCCAACGCGGACCTGAACGACGCTCTGGCGCGGGCGGCCTCGCGGGCCAACCTGGACGAGGCCTTCACCGCCTACCAGGACGCCGAGGACGAGCTCGCCGCGGACATGCCCGCGGTCCCGCTCTGGTACGTCAACTCCCTGGCCGGATTCTCCGACCGGGTGAGCAACGTCAAGCTCGACATCTTCGGGCTGTACGACCTGACCTCGATCGTCGTCATCGGCGACTGATCGAGGCCCTGCTCGACAGGTAAGACCAGCTCAGGTGGGCTGCGCCGACGTGGCGCAGCCCACCTTGCTGTTTGCGGGGACTCGAGAGATTATTTGGGCGTCAAAATAATCTGCGTCCCGACCTACGTCCAGGGGTCATGAGCGCCAGCCTCGAAGTCGTTCCCCCGCTCGCGGATCGTGCGCAACAGCGCGGTCAGCGCCACGGCGGTCGACCTGTCGATCCCGTCGAGGGCGAACTGCGCGTCGTTCAGCGTCGTGGTGGCCTTCTCGACCAGCGCCCGGCCCTCGGCCGTGAGCGCGGCCAGCACCCGGCGGCGGTCCTCCGGCGCCGTGCGGCGGCGCACCATTCCGGCCCGCTCGAGCTTGTCCACGGTGTTGGTCACCGAGGCCGGGTGCACCATCAGGCGCTCACCGATCTTGCCCATCGGCAACTCGCCGTCGCGGGTGAAGGCGAGCAGGCGCAGCGCCTCGTAGGACGCGAACGTCAGGCCGTACGGCTTCAGCGCACGGTCGATCTCCCCGATCAGCATCTGCTGCACCCGCATCACCGACGTCACGGCCGCCATGTGCTCGGCGTGCTCCGGCCAGCGCTCCTGCCACTGGCGGTGCGCTTCGGCGATCGGATCGAATGGCAGCGGCACGCGCACAACCTAACCACCCGCCCCTCTTCTGGAGCCCCCCGATGACGGACGCAACGCAGCTTCATGTGCCGACCAATCCGGTTCGGTTCGTCACGGCGGCCAGCCTCTTCGACGGCCACGACGCCTCGATCAACATCATGCGGCGCATCCTGCAGAGCCAGGGCGCCGAGGTGATCCACCTCGGGCACGACCGCTCGGTCGACGAGGTCGTGACCGCGGCGATCCAGGAGGACGTGCAGGGCGTCGCGATCAGCTCCTACCAGGGCGGGCACGTCGAGTACTTCTCCTACCTGGTCGAGCTGCTGGCCGAACGCGGCGCCGACCATGTCAAGGTCTTCGGCGGCGGCGGCGGGGTCATCGTGGCCGAGGAGATCGAGCCGCTGCGCTCGCGCGGGGTGCGCATCTTCTCCCCCGCCGACGGCCAGCGACTCGGCCTCGCCGGGATGATCAACGAGATGATCCGCGCCTGCGACGTCGACCTGGCCGCGGAGATCTCGCCTCGAAGTCGCGAGGGTCTGCTCTCCGGCGACACCCACACCCTGGCCCGCACGATCACCGCCCTCGAGGCGGGCCGTCTGCCCGAGGCGATCGCAGCGCCGCGATCAGCGATGCCGCCGCCGCACCGCGCCGTCCCGGTGCTCGGCATCACCGGCACCGGTGGCTCCGGGCAAGTCCTCGCTCACCGACGAACTGGTGCACCGCCTGCGCCTGGACCAGCAGGACAAGCTGCGGATCGCGGTGCTCGCCGTCGACCCGACGCGACGCAAGGGCGGCGGCGCGCTGCTCGGCGACCGCATCCGGATGAACGGCCTGGCCGACCGGCACCGGCAACGGCGGCGTCTACTTCCGCTCGCTGGCCACCCGCGGCGCGGGCTCCGAGGTGCCGGCGTGCCTGCACGACGTGATCGCCGCGTGCAAGGCCGCCGGCTACGACCTGATCATCGTCGAGACCCCCGGCATCGGCCAGGGCGACGACGCGATCGTGCCGTTCGTCGACCTCTCGCTGTACGTGATGACGCCGGAGTTCGGCGCCGCCAGCCAGCTGGAGAAGATCGGCATGCTCGACTTCGCCGACGTCGTCGCGATCAACAAGTTCGAGCGCCGCGGCGCAGAGGACGCCCGCCGCGACGTGTCCCGCCAGATCGCGCGCAACAAGGCGCTGGCCTCCTCGGACTGGCAGGAGCAGCCGGTCTTCGGCACCAGCGCCGCCCGGTTCAACGACGACGGCGTCACCGCGCTCTACCAGCACCTGAAGGGCCTGCTCGTCCGAGCGCGGGCTGACCTTCGAGCCGGGCGTGCTGCCGCAGGTCGAGGTCAAGGCGTCCAGTTCGCTGAAGACGATCATTCCCGCCGGCGCGGGTGCGCTACCTGGCCGAGATCGCGGAGACGGTCCGCGAGCTACCACGCGCGAGACCGAGCGCGACGTCGCCGCCGCGCGGCAGCGCCAGCAACTGCGCGCCAGCGCCGAAGCTGGTCGCCGACCGCGGCGGGGAGGTCGAGCTGCTCGAGACCCTCGCCGACGAGGCCGACGCTGCCGCTGTCCGCACACGGTCGCAGCGCCCTGGAGCGGTGGCCGGCCACCGTCGAGGCGTACTCCGGCGACGAGCACGTCGTGAAGATCCGCGACAAGGAAATCCGCAACAGCCTGTGGCGCGAGTCGCTGTCCGGCACCCGCATCCCGCGGGTCGCGCTACCCCGCTACGGCGACGACGGTGAGATCGCTGCGCTTCCTGCGCGCGGAGAACCTGCCCGGCGAATTTCCTTACACCGCAGGGGTTTTCCCGTTCAAGCGGGAGGGCGAGGACCCGGCCCGCATGTTCGCCGGCGAGGGCGACCCGTTCCGCACCAACCGCCGCTTCCACCTGCTCTCCGGGATCCTCGGAGGCCACCCGCCTGTCGACGGCGTTCGACTCGGTCACCCTCTACGGCCGCGACCCCGCGACCTGCGTCCCGACATCTACGGCAAGGTCGGCACCTCCGGTGTCTCGATCGCCACCGTCGAGGACATGAAGGTCCTCTACGCCGGCTTCGACCTCACCGCCCCGAACACCTCGGTGTCGATGACGATCAACGGCCCCGCGCCGACGATCCTCGCCTTCTACCTCAACACCGCGATCGACGCCGAGATCGAGAAGAAGACCGCGGAACTGGGCCGCGACCTCACCGACGACGAGGCCGCGGACCTGCGCGCCTGGGTGCTCGCGAACGTGCGCGGCACCGTGCAGGCCGACATCCTCAAGGAGGACCAGGGCCAGAACACCTGCCTGTTCTCCACGGAGTTCAGCCTGAAGATGATGGGCGACATCCAGGAGTGGTTCATCGAGAACCAGGTCCGCAACTTCTACTCGGTGTCCATCTCCGGCTACCACATCGCCGAGGCCGGGGCGAACCCGCTCAGCCAGCTCGCCTTCACGTTGTCCAACGGCTTCACCTACGTGGAGTCCTACCTCGCGCGCGGCATGGACATCGACGACTTCGCGCCGAACCTGTCCTTCTTCTTCTCCAACGGCATGGACCCCGAGTACTCGGTGATCGGCCGCGTCGCCCGGCGCATCTGGGCGGTGGCGATGAAGGAGAAGTACGGCGCCAACGACCGCTCGCAGAAGCTGAAGTACCACGTGCAGACCTCGGGCCGTTCCCTGCACGCGCAGGAGATGGACTTCAACGACATCCGCACCACGCTGCAGGCCCTGATCGCGCTCTACGACAACTGCAACTCGCTGCACACCAACGCCTTCGACGAGGCGGTCACCACCCCGTCGCCGGAGTCGGTGCGCCGCGCGCTGGCCATCCAGCTGATCATCAATCAGGAATGGGGCCTGTCGAAGAACGAGAACCCGCTGCAGGGCTCGTTCATCATCGACGAGCTCACCGACCTGGTCGAGGAGGCCGTGCTCACCGAGTTCGACCGGATCACCGAACGCGGCGGCGTGCTCGGCGCGATGGAGACCGGCTACCAGCGCGGCCGGATCCAGGACGAGTCCCTGCTCTACGAGCAGCAGAAGCACGACGGGACGCTGCCGATCATCGGCGTGAACACCTTCCTGCCGCCCGAGGGCCGCGACGAGCCGGTCAAGCTTGTGCTCGCCCGCGGCACCGAGGAGGAGAAGCAGTCGCAGCTCGACCGGCTCGCCGACTTCCAGGCCCGCAACGCCGAGGCCGCGCAGTTCGCCATCCGCCGGCTTCAGGAGGCGGCGATCGCAGGGGAGAATGTCTTCGCGGTGCTCATGGACGCCGCCCGGGTGTGCTCACTCGGCCAGATCACCGAGGCCTTCTTCGAGGTCGGCGGCCAGTACCGGCGCAACGTCTGAGCACGGAAGGATCCTATGAGCAGCGCATGAGTGACATCCAGCAGGTTGGCGTCGTCGGCTGCGGGCTGATGGGCTCGGGCATCGCCGAGGTCTGCGCCCGCGCCGGCCTCGACGTGATCGTCACCGAGGTCAACCCCGACGCCCTGGCCGCCGGGCGCAAGCGCATCGTCCAGTCGCTGGACCGCGCGCTGACAAGGGCAAGCTCGACGGCGACGCCTACGAGCGCCACGCTTGGCGCGGATGCCGTTCACCGCCGACATCGGCGACTTCGCCGACATCGACCTCGCCGTCGAGGCCGTCGCCGAGGTCGAGCCGATCAAGCTCGACATCTTCACCGCGCTGGACAAGGTGGTCGCAACCGCGACGCGATCCTGGCCTCCAACACCTCCTCGATCCCGATCATGAAGCTCGGGCATGGCCACCAGCCGCCCCGAGAAGGTCATCGGCATCCACTTCTTCAACCCGGTGCCGGTGCTCAAGCTCGTCGAACTCGTCGAGCTCGCTGCTGACCGGCCCCGAGACCGCGGAGCGCGCCGCGGAGTTCGCCACCGGGACGCTGGGCAAGCAGGTGATCCGCTCGCAGGACCGGGCCGGGCTTCATCGTCAACGCGCTGCTGGTCCCCTACATCCTCTCCGCGATCCGCATGATGGACTCCGGCTTCGCCTCGGCCGACGGACATCGACCACGGCATGGTGCTCGGCTGTGCACACCCGATGGGCCCGCTCGCCCTGGCCGACCTGATCGGCCTGGACACCATCAAGGCACATCGCGGACTCCATGTACGAGGAGTTCAAGGAGCCGCTGTACCACTCCCCACCGCTGTTGCTGCGGATGGTCGACGCGGGTCTGCTCGGTAAGAAGAGCGGGCGCGGCTTCCTCATATCACTGACACAACTACGAGAGCTGACTTCTAGACCGAGGGACGTCCCACCATGGCCGGTTACAAGGGCAACAAGGACTTCGACGCCTGCACGCTGCCGCAGGACTACGAGGACCTGCGCGCCTCGGTGCGCGCGCTCGCGGAGGAGCAGATCGCCCCGCACGCGCACGACGTCGACGACCAGGGCCGCTTCCCCAAGGAGGCGCTCGACGCGCTGCGCGCCGTCGGCTTCGACGCCCCGCACGTCCCCGAGGAGTACGGCGGCCAGGGCGCCGACGCGCTCGCGACGGTGATCGTGGTCGAGGAGGTCGCGCGCGTGTGCATGTCCTCCTCGCTCATCCCCGGCGTGAACAAGCTCGGCTCGCTGCCGCTGATGCTCTCGGGCTCGAAGGAGCTGAAGACCAAGTACCTGACCAAGCTGGCGGCCGGCGAGGGGATGTTCTCCTACTGCCTGTCCGAGCCCGAGGCGGGTCAGCGACGCCGGCGGCATGAAGACCCGCGCGGTCGCCGACGGCGACGACTGGATCATCAACGGCGCCAAGTGCTGGATCACCAACGCCGGCGAGTCGGAGTTCTACACCGTCTTCGCGGTCACCGACCCGGAGAAGCGCTCGCGCGGCGGGATCAGCGCGTTCGTGGTCGAGAAGAACGACAGCGGGGTCTCCTTCGGCGCACCGGAGCGCAAGCTCGGCATCAAGGGCTCCCCGACCCGCAACGTCATCTTCGACGACGTGCGGATCCCCGGCGACCGGATGATCGGTCACGTCGGCACCGGCTTCACCACCGCGATGCGGACCCTGGACCACACCCGGATCACCATCGGCGCGCAGGCCCTCGGCGTCGCCCAGGGCGCGCTGGACTACGCGGTCGGGTACATGCAGGAGCGCAAGCAGTTCGGCAAGGCGATCGCGGAGTTCCAGGGCCTGCAGTTCATGGTCGCCGACATGGCGATGCAGGTGGAGGCCGCCCGCCAGCTCGTCTACGCCGCCGCGGCCAAGTCCGAGCGTGAGGACAAGGACCTGACCTACTTCGGCGCCGCGGCCAAGGCCTTCGCCTCCGACGTGGCCATGAAGGTCACCACCGACGCCGTGCAGCTGCTCGGTGGCTACGGCTACGTGAAGGACTACCCCGTCGAGCGCATGATGCGGGACGCGAAGATCACCCAGATCTACGAGGGCACCAACCAGGTCCAGCGCATCGTCGTCGCGCGTCACCTGCTGCACCCGCACTCGCGTGGCCGTGAGGGACGAGCCGGGGCCGCTGCCGGCTGACCCTTCACAAGATCGCTCTCCTGGGGATCTACTGGTCGCGACGTCGACGCCTCATCGCCAGAGTAGACGCAGAGAAGATCGCCAGAGAGGGACCCGGACTGTGGCCACTACGCATGTATCCGAGCAGGAGGCCCGCAAGGTCGCCGAGGCGGCCCGCGAGACCGAGTGGAAGCTGCCGTCGTTCGGCAAGGAACTCTTCCTCGGCCGGTTCCGGCTCGACCTGCTCTATCCGCAGCCGGTACCGGACCCGGAGCTGACCAAGAAGGGCGACGCCTTCCTGGCCAACCTCCGGGCCTTCCTGGAGGAGAAGGTCGACCCGTTCCAGATCGAGCGGGACGCCAAGATCCCCGACGAGGTGCTCCAGGGCCTGAAGGACCTCGGCTGCCTCGGCATCAAGATCCCCGAGGAGTACGGCGGCCTCGGGCTCAACCAGGTGTACTACAACCGCGCGCTGGTGCTGGCCGGTGGCTGGCACTCCTCGCTGTCCACCCTGCTGTCGGCCCACCAGTCGATCGGCGCCCCCGAGCCGTTGCGGCTCGCCGGCAGCGAGGAGCAGAAGCGCAAGTACCTCCCGCTGGTGGCCAAGACGCACATCAGCGCCTTCCTGCTCACCGAGATCGACGCGTGAAGGCGCTCGCGCCGCAGCATCCCGAGTGGAAGGACAAGGAGCCGTTTGCCTCGCTGCTCAAGGGCGACGTGAAAGCGGCGCTCGCCGGCGGCGAACAGGCCATCGTGGAGATCATCATGGCCACGCACGCGGGCATGACCACCGAGGAGTTCGAGCAGATCGTCAAGGACTGGATCGCCACCGCGAAGCATCCCGAAGACCAAGCGGCCTCTACACCGAGATGGTCTATCAGCCGATGCTCGAACTGCTCGCCTATCTGCGCGCGAACGGCTTCAAGACGTTCATCGTCTCCGGCGGCGGCATCGAGTTCATGCGCCCCTGGACGGAGAAGGTCTATGGCATCCCGCCCGAGCAGGTCGTCGGCAGCAGCGGCAAGACGAAGTTCGAGATGCGCGACGGCAAGCCCGTGCTGGTGCAAGCTGCCGGAGATCAACTTCATCGACGACAAGGCCGGCAAGCCCGTCGGCATCAACCAGCACATCGGCCGCCGCCCGATCGCCGCCTTCGGCAACTCCGACGGCGACCGGCAGATGCTGGAATACACGCACGGCGGCGCCGGCGCCCGCTTCGTGCCTGCTCGTCCATCACGACGACGCCGAGCGCGAGTTCGCCTATGGCCCCGCATTGCCCAACGTCAAACTCGGCGCCTTCACACCGATGCTCTACGAAGAAGCAAAGAAAGAAGGCTGGACCGTCGTGAGCATGAAGAACGATTGGAAGCGCGTTTTTGCCGATTGAGAAAATAGGGAATAGACAAGCACGGGGAAACAACGATGAAACTCAGCATGAACTCCTTATCGCGCCTGCTTATCTGCGGAACAACCATCTGTGTGATGGCCCTGCAAGCGACAGCTGCTAAGGCACAGCAAGCCGGAGACAACAAGATCACGGCCATCGACATTCTGTTGGAGCCGGACGCAACGATGCTCCAGCACGCTACCGCGAACAATGCCCGCCTCTTCCAGAATTTTCCCAAAGGCTTCCACCTTGACGCGACGCACACGCCGCACATCACCTTGGTGCAGCGCTTCGTGCGCACCTCCGACCTCAATGCAATCTATGCCGCATTGGGTAAGGTCTTCGCAAAAAACAACGTCGGTAACCTGAAGCTCGAAGCGTTCAAGTACTACTACATACCTACTGGGGCCACTGGCCTTGCGGGTATCGTAGCAAGGCCAAGCCCCGAATTACTCAGGCTGCAACGGGATGTGATTGATGCTGTGACTCCGTTCACGGTGGAGACCGGCACGATGCTGCATTTGTCGCTGGACACGACGATCCCGCTCTGGACGCGCAACTGATCGCATACGTATCGGCCTTCGTCCCCAAAGCCTCGGGCGAACACTACAATCCGCACGTCACCACCGGCGTTGCCTCTCGGGGATACCTCGACAAAATGCTTGCCGAACCTTTCGAGCCATTCACCTTCTCGCCTGCAGGCGCAGCCGTCTATCAGCTTGGACCATACGGTACCGCAGCAAGAAACTCAAAGAATGGGATTAAGCTTCGAGGCCAGTCGGGGAAGTAAGGCGCTTGTCGAGGTATCCAAGGGATGATCCACCGTCCGCGATGATCCGATATCTTCTTTTTGAACGTAAAGATCGTGGCCTTCACCGGCGAGCGGACCAGGGAACAATCCAACTTTGCCTTCACAGTTATCAAGTACATAGCATTCGTTCCGGCGGTGGCATGGCTCACGCTGATCTCTGAACCGTGGATTGAGGCCAGGACGGAACACTTCATTCTTGCTGCAGTCGCGATCGCCGCAACGCATCTAGTATTTCGCAGACAACATCGCGCCATCATCCGGGAACACTGCAATATGCCCGGCCTCGAAGAGGCCGAAGCGGAGTTTCCGATGAAACTCGGACTCCGATATTGAGGTCCATAGGCCAGCCTCGATTTGCCGAATCAACTCCGTGACATAGGACTGCAATCCGGGATTCAGTGGATAGTTCGCTTACCCCTTGCCGCGCGACGATGGATAAGCGCAGCCCCGCCACCAGCCTTGTAACGGTTCAGCAGACGCTGAACTTGACGAACGCTCATATCCAGGAGGACTGATGCTGAATCTGTTGTAAGGCGACCGGCAACAACCTCTGCAAGCACTTCGATCCGCTTGAAATATCTCGTTGACTCATCCGCAACCAACCCAAAGCTCAACCCTCCAAGTTGTTCAACCCGAGGAGGGCAGGCGACATTTCTACTTTGCAGAAACCGGACATTTCTACTTTGCACCTACAGTTCGTGTTGGCACCCGATAGAAATGTCTCTATGCGCGCCGGATAGAAATGTCAGTATAGGTCCTTCTGATGACTCATAGTCGTCGTGCGGTGGAAATGTGGTAATCGCTGTTGTTTAGCGATTTCCAAGGACTGTGGGAAGAGAGGGAAACGGCTTCATGTTTTCCTCGCTTCCCATCAGGCCGTCATTTCCACCGCTGGAGTCGCGGCGATTTCTTTTTTGTAGTCTGGCCCATAGACTTGGCGGGGTCGCTTCTTGTATCCGATCTTCTCGCTGTTGGTCATAATCTTAGGCAATCGCTTGATATCCTGCTGCGCCTTCACCGTAGCGAGTGCATGTCTCAGTCGCTTGTTCTCGACGATGGCTGTGTGACTGACGCGCTGGTCTTTGTTGAAGACGCGATAGGGAAGCGAGTGGCCTTTCCATCGCACCTCGAGCGGCCGATCCGCGAAGTCATAAATTTCGACGTACTGACCTGCCAACCCGTCCGCCACATCACTTCGTTCGAGGATGATCTGTCTGCGGTCGTAAGCGAGAGTGAGCTGCTGACCCACGTGGCGCTGTTCGCGGTGACACAGGATGTCGGCCAGGCGAGGGGCCGGCAGGTTCAGCCTGCGATGCAGGTTCTCAGCCTTGACTGCGGGTAACGAAAACTTTTCGTTGAAGTGCTTCATGAAGCCGGGCAGGAAGGCGTTGCCGGCACTCATATCACTGATATCAGCAAGACGCAGTTCCTTCACCAACCGGTCCTGCAAGGTACGGTTGGCCCGCTCGACGCGGCCCTTAGCCTGGCTTGAGTTCGCGCAGAGGATCTCGATGTTGAGCTCCGCCAGGGCACGGCCGAACTGCGTCATCCCCGGACCGCCCTTCGCGTCCGGCTTGTTGACGCGAAATACGGTGTGCTTGTCCGAGTAGAACGCGACAGGGCAGCCATGCTCGTTTACATATCCATCGAGCGCAGCGAAATAAGAATCCGTACTTTCGCTGGGTACGAAGCGCATCTGCATCAGCTTGCTGGTTGCGTCATCGATGAAGACCAGCAGCGTGCAGGGCTCGCCTCGTTGCTCGAACCAGCGGTGGTCGCTTCCATCAATCTGGACCAGCTCACCATAGCTCTCGCGACGCAGGCGCGGCTGGTGGAAGCTCCTGCGCTGCTTGCGGGACAGCCAGAGACCTTCCTCCAGCATCCATGTCCGCAGGGTCTCGCGACCTATCTTGAGGTCATGCTTGGCGAGCAGAACTTCGGTCGCCAGAGTTGGACCGAAGTCCGCATACTTCGACTTGACCAAATCGAGCACGTACCTGCGGATCCCGTCGCACATGCTGTGGTTGGAAGACTGACCTCGGCCCTTGTGGATCAACCCGCCGCCACCGTCCTCACGAAACCGGATCAGCAGACGGTTGACTTGCCGAACGGTGATCGCCAAAACAACCGCAGCAGAAGCCACAGTCCGCCGGCCAGAAAGCACTTCAGTCAAAACCTCGATGCGCCGCACGTCACGTTCGCTCATCAGCACCCATCCCATAAACATCCATCTCCCAGGTCGCAGACCTAGAAGGGTACTTGGGACATTTCTATCGGGCGAGAGTAGGACATTTCTATCCGGCGCTAATAGATCGACTATACGTAATCCTCATTATCAGACATTTTATTTGATCTGCACTCATGCATATAGAGATACAGCAACAATAAGTTGTCAATGTCTGATAAGGCTTTAGGCAAGCTTTCGTTTAACAGCGAATGGCTACATCCTCTACCTGATTGCGAGCGATTCGAACCTAAAAGCGTGAACCGGGTTCGGCAAACTCAACCTCGGCGGAAGAGCGAGAGTTGGTCATGAGGGCTGACGAGCATTGGCCCGACTTCCCATACCTGAGGACCACAAGAAATTCAAAGATTCGAATTTTAGGTGCACCTATTGGATAGCCGGTCGCTTCGAGCATCCTCTTAGCCTGCGGCCGTAACGGACGCCCGTCCAGATCAAATCGTGACGCTGCAGAACGAGGTGCAAGTTCCTACTGGTATGCGGGTCCATCCCCAACATTTTTAACTTGACTTTTGTCAGCCTAAAGCTAAAGTGTCAGGTCAGTCACTTGCTGGCTCGCTCTGCGCCGTCACCCAGGTGATCTCCATGCCCTATTACTGAGATTGACCTGGGAGGTACAGTGAGGCGATCCCCTACAGCCGATAGCTCTATCTGAGATCACTTACGGCTGCTCTCGTCATAATTCACGTCGAACTACCTCCCAATTGGGAGAGCTGTCACTCTTTCCAAGGCGGCTATTTTTTCGTTACAAGTTCCTCCCCGCTCTGGTAGCAAACCTTCTCGCAATTGCGACAATAATTCTGCCTGGTGCACCACTTAGTCAGCAGCAAGCTGTTCAGCTTACAAATTTCGAACTTGGCTCCACTTGAAGAAGGCACTTGGACGCTCCCCTCCAAAATGGCTAATAGGCTAATAGGTTAGTTATGCGCAGCTTTGGTGACACGCCTAAAAAGGTGGTTGGACCCACTGATTTCTCGGTACTTGTCTCTGGGGCCGGAGAACCTCTCCGCAGGGCGGACGCGCACTTGTGCGGCTTGCCCGGAATAAGGCTGCACCGCGCGGATGCAGGCGGAGATCACGCGCTTCCGGATCACATCGTATTCGCACTCAATCCTGAACATGTTGAAGGGTACTTGCCGGCAATCGCGTCCATTCGAGCCTCCCAACCGTTCTCGGAATTGCTGGTCGTTCTCGATCCTTATAATGACTGTCACGCCTGCATGGCCTTTCGTGCTGGAGCAACCGATGTGCTTCACATTGACGCCCTGCAACGCGCATTCGTCAGGCAGTCCCCTCGTCCCCCATCGCGGCTGGAAGACATCTGTAAGTCCGACGGCATGCCGGCCATGATCCTGGATTGGTAACAGCGCCCACGCACGGCACATCCGTACGTGGCTGCCACGTGTGGCGGCCACCGATTGCAACGTCCTGATCACCGGCGAAACCGGCAGCGGCAAAGAGTTAATCGCTGAACTGCTCCATGCTTCAAGCCGCCGTCTCAATGCCAGGCTGATCTCGATCAATTGCGCCGCCATCCCCGACTCTCTACTTGAAAGCGAACTCTTCGGACATGAACGCGGAGCGTTTACCGGCGCCAATATTGCGCGCGAAGGCGCATTTGAAGCTGCAAACGGTGGCACTATCTTTCTGGATGAAATTGGAGAGATGAATGCGCTGGCGCAGGCAAGATCCTGCGGGTACTGGAGACGCATCAAGTGCAACGCATTGGCTCGCATAGCCCAAGCAGCTCGATCTACGCGTGGTCGCTGCAACCAACCAGCCGCTCGAATCACTGGTGGAACGTGGACAGTTCCGCAAAGACCTTCTCTACCGCCTGAAGGTGGTACAGGTGGAACTGCCGCCGTTGCGTGAACGGCGTGAAGATATCCCCTCCCTGCTGAAACACTTCGTCAGTGTGTTCAATCGCAAGTATGGAGGACGCATCAACAGCTTTTCTATTGAAGCCATGCGGCACCTGCTGGCGTATGATTGGCCTGGAAACATTCGTGAGTTGCGCAATGTTGTAGAGTATCTCCAGATTGAGCCGCACCGTACGCGCATCCAGTTACACGATCTTCCCCTGACAACGACTGCCACTTCAGAATGCGATCATCGCCAACAGTTGATGGAGGCATTGGCGAGCGTGCAGTGGAACAAGAGTGCCGCAGCGCGCATGCTGAAGTGGTCGCGCATGACCCTGTATCGAAAGATGGCAAAGTACTCCATCTCAGAAAACGAGTCAGGATCGCACTCCAATCTTCGCTAGCCGTCAACTTCTCCTTTGGCCGTGCAGTTGCTTGTCAAAGCGTTGTGGCAAGAGATTTTGTCGACATTCCGTCTCCTCCACCGAGTAGTTGGCGTTATGCCAACTACTTCCAGGTAGGCGCCACGGAGAACGAACTCATCATCGACTTTGCACTTCATTTTGAAGGCATGGACGAGCCTTGCTGGCATACGCGCATTATCCTTGCCAGGTCGGCTGCGCATGAGTTGGAAAATATCCTCAGGAGCACGCTTCAGGCCCTGCAACCCGATCTTCCCGTTCAATAAGTCTTTTTTGTCGTGCGCAATCACGTATGCACCCCTGTCCCTGTTACACCCTGTACAGGCGTACAGCCGAGTGTCACATTTGAGACGCATTGTGCGCGTGCTGTGTGATAGAGGCAGCGCTTCACACCCCATTCCTGAGAAATAACCGACCTTTTTTTGGCATACAGCTTGCATATAGGCAGGCCAGCCAGACAGTCACGTGTGTTTTCTGTCACAACCGGGAGTGCGTTCATGCCATCGTCGCCGACCAACGTTCAGCAGCAACTGCAGCAGAAGCGAACCGACTTGAAAACGCTTGAGAGTCACCGCCGGCGCCGCTGGCCATCACCCCCGCTTCCATGGCCTGCGCCTTCGACCCGCCACCGTCGACGTCTCCGCCGTCCTTTTGGCGCACCACCCGGGCACCGGCTGCGGCGGCCACGTCCGCCGTCCCGTCGGTGGAGCCGTCGTCGACGACCAGCACCTCCCCCGCGTACGTACACGCGAGGGCGGCGCGCACCACCGCTGCCACGGTCACCGCCTCGTTGCGGGCCGGTATGACCACGTCGATGGTCGGCGCGGCCACGGCCAGCGGCGTCACGGCCGGGTCAGCTCCGGCACCGCGGGGCAGGCCGACGCCGCCACCGCCTCGTCCAGCGCGACCAGCCCGTCCGGGCCGACCACGGCGTCGATCGATAGACGCCGGAACCAGGTCGGTGGGCTGGGACCAGGGCGGCAACCCGGACTCCATCAGAATCACCGACCGCGTCCCCGAACCCGGCAGGCAGGGCCCGGCCGACCCCGGCCACGGCCCAGACCGCCACACCCGAGACATGGGCGACCGACGCCGCCGCCAGCGAGCCGGCGATCGACACGATCCCTCCCACCGCCGAGCGCACCCGCCTCCAGCAGAACCAGCGAGCCCGCCGAAACGGCGCCCCCCACGCCCGACTCGGCCACACCGATCACGTCGGTGCCACCGCCCTCGAGGTCGTAGAACAGCTCGGCGGACTCGCCGAGGGCGTCGACCAGCAACACCGTCACGTCGCCCCGCCGGCGCAGCCCCGCCCCCACCACCGCCGGCGACCCGAGGACGGTGACGAATGCGTCCTCCGGCAGCGCCTCGGCCAGCGCCAGGCCGGTGCCGTCGAGCCGCAGCTCCTCGGCCGCCCGCCACGCCTCGGCTCCCGGATCCGGCGACGCCAGCACCCGAGCGGCAAGCCACCACACCGGTCCCGACATGGGCTGGCCCTCGACCAGCCGGCGGCACGCAGTCACGACCGCGGCAGGCTCGTGGGCGATGCCGGCCAGCGCCCCGGCGGCGTAGCGGGCGACCCGGGCAGGATCCTCATGGTCGGCCCTGGCCGCCTGCCGCAACCGCTCGAAAGGGTGCAAGGCGCCTACGTCGGCTGGAAGACCATGAGGCAGACGGCGGCCACGACCAGCAGGTTGAACAGTCCGCCGACGAAAGCCGAGCGCTTGCCACGGCGCTCCAACTCGGCGACGAGGTCGGTCGACCCGCTGACCCGAGCGCCGCTGTCGGCCAGCTCGGCCATCAGAACGTTCATCTTCTTGATGTTGGGGAACTGCAAGGCGTGCAGGACCCCCAGGGCCACGATGTAGACGGCCAGCGAGGCCGAGATCCACAGGTCGCTGAACTTGATCGTGTCATCGCTCATCATCACCAGGGCGATGCCGAGGATCGGGACGGCGTAGATGAAGTACTCGGTCCACTTCCGCGAGACGTTGTACAGGGCCTCGGCGATTGCGGTCCCCTCCCGCCCGGCGGGGCCCTCGCCTGCAGGCCGTAGGCGACGTTGAGGAAGATCCCGCCGAAACCGACCATGGCCGCCAACAGGTGCAGCACCAACACGATCTTGTAGCCGTCGCTCATTGGTGCACCATCACTTCGGATGGTGCACCAATGACGACCGTGACATCCGGCCTTCGGCCGGACGAAGCGCACCACACTGATTCACTCGCCTTTGGCTCGCTCATTGGCCACGCCTCCTGTCTCGCTGTCGCGAAGATAGCTGGGGTACCTTCCGGCCGTGGCCGCCAACCCCCCGCCGGATCTGGTCCTGTCCCCCCTCGTAGGCCGACCCCATTCGGTCCGCGAGTGGCTGTCGATGTTCCACCTCGTCTTCGTGGCCGTATCCCCCGGCCATCCCCAGAGCCGGTGGATCGTCCCGGTCGGCACCCGCGTGCTCTACGACTACGAGCAGGCGAATTGCCGGGTGGCCTGGCTGGTGGCCGGCGACGCCGCCGACGCCAAGCGCCTGCTCGGCCCCACGAACAACATCCTGACGTTCCTCGACCCCGAACTGGTGGCGGTGCGGGCGTTCGGCCTCTCCGCCCTCCCGGCGATCGTGCACCTGGGCATCGACGGCACCGTCGTCAACGCGGTCGAGGGCTGGGACCCGCCGGCGTGGCGGGCGCTCACCGTGGAGCTGTCGCGGATGGTCGGCTGGAGTCGACCCCGGCTGCCCGACCCCGGCGATCCCGGGCCGTTCTCGGGCGCACCCCTGCCGGCGGCCGCCCGCTGAGACGGGGGGTCGACCTCAGGTAGGGCGGCTCGACTCGCTCTGGGCCTCGCTGGTGAGCGAGATCGCGGCGAGCACCAGCAGGGATGTCGGCGCAGACCGGAGGTCGCCCAGCACCCAGGTGGAGGCGTTCACCGTGACGAGGGCATCCACCATCGAACGGGGTCCCACGCGCCGTCGGCGCAGCTCCGACGCCAGCGTGGCCGCCTGCACCTGCATGTCCGGACCTCCATTCCAAGCCTGCGCACACCCTCCACTGCCTGCCCTGTGGAGCACAAGACCGGAAAACCTGGGCACAACTGGGCGGAACCTGGGAACACCGCCCTGACCAGGGACTTCTCCTTACTCGATGACACCGCCGCGCGTCATGGCATCGACGTCCAGGGCCCGGTCGACGTCGGCCTCGGACATCAACCCCAGCTCGAGCACCACCTGGCGCAGCGTCTTGCCCTCCGACAGCGCCTGTCGGACCACCTCGGCCGTCTTCTCGTAGCCCAGGGACGGGGCCAGGGCCGTGGCCACCGCCGGGGAGGACTCGGCGTTGCGGCGGCACCGCTCGACGTCGGGCTCCAGGCCGGACACGCACCGGTCGGCCATGACCCGGGCGGCGGTGGCCAGCAGCCGGATGGACTCGAGCAGGTTCGCCGCCATGACGGGGACGGTGACGTTGAGCTCGAACGCCCCGGTGGTGCCGGCGAACGCGACGGCGGCGTCGTTGCCGACCACCTGAGCCACGACCTGCACGACCATCTCGGGGATGACGGGATTGACCTTGCCGGGCATGATCGAGCTGCCGGGCTGGAGGTCGGGGAGGTGGATCTCGGCCAGCCCGGTGGCCGGGCCGCTGGACATCCAGCGCAGGTCGTTGGCCATCTTCACCATGGAGACGGCCACCGTGCGCACCATCCCCGACGCCTCCACCAGGGCGTCGCGCCCGCCCTGGGCCTCGAAATGGTCGCGGGCCTCCACCAGCGGCAGTCCGGTGCGCTCCCCCAGCAGGGCGATGACGGCGGCCGCGAACCCGGCAGGGGCGTTGATGCCGGTGCCCACCGCGGTGCCGCCGAGGGCCAGCTCCCCGAGGCGGGGCAGCGACGAGGCCAGCCGCTCGATCCCGATCTCGACGGCGGTGGCGTAGCCGCCCAGCTCCTGGCCCAGAGTGACCGGCGTGGCGTCCATCAGGTGCGTCCGGCCGGCCTTGACCACGTGGGCCGTCTGGGCCTGCTTGGCCCGCAGGGTGGCGGCCAGGTGGGCCAGCGCCGGCACCAGGTCGCCGTGAATGGCCGAGACCGCGGCGAGGTGCACCGCCGAGGGGAACACGTCGTTCGACGACTGGGAGGCGTTGACGTCGTCGTTGGGGTGCACCGGCCGGCCGAGCCGCTCGGACGCCAGGCTGGCCACCACCTCGTTGGCGTTCATGTTCGACGACGTGCCCGATCCGGTCTGGAACACGTCGACCGGAAAGTGGTCGTCCCACCTGCCCTCGGCCACCTCTGCCGCGGCCGACGCGATGCCCACCGCGACCGCCGGCTCGAGCACACCCAGGCGGCCGTTGACCACCGCCGCCGCCTCCTTGATGCGACCGAGCGCCCGGATCAGCTCCCGCCCGATGACCTCGCCGGAGATGGGAAAGTTCTCCACCGCCCGTTGCGTCTGGGCCCCCCACCGCGCCTCGAAGGGCACCTCCACATCGCCCATCGAATCGTGTTCGCGCCGGCCGGCCATGGGGCGGATTGTTGCACCCCCCCACGGTGAGGGTTAGGGTTCGCCAACACCGAGCCCGGAAGTGAGGCTGATGACCCCACGGTACCGACGGCGTCTCGGCGTGATCGTCGGGTTCGCGCTTCTGTTGCCCGTGCTGGGCGGCTCGCCGGTTGGCGCCACCCCCATCGACGACAAGCGCGCCGAAGCGGCGCGCCTGCAGGACGAGATCGAGAAGCAGAGCGTCCAGGTCAGCATCCTGGCCGAGCGGTTCAACGCGGCTCAGCTGAAGGTCGACGAGGTGGACAAGTCCCTCGCCAAGGTGCAGGCCGACGTGGCCCGGTCCGACGAGCGTCTCCAGCTGGCCAGGACCCGCATGGCCCAGGCCGCCATCGTCGCCTACGTCCACGGCGGCAGCAGCTCGATGCTGAGCAGCCTGGCCCGCAGCCAGGGCAACGACATGATCGTCCGCCGCCAGTACCTGCGGGTCACCGCCGCCGATCAGCATAAGGTCGTCGGCGAGCTGCGGCTGGCCAAGCAGGACCTCGCCATCCAGACCGCCGAGCTCGACAGCCAGAAGAACGCCGCCCGGCAGGCGTCCGAGGAGGCGGGCGAGGCGAGGCGCCTTGCCGCCCAGAGCGAGGCCGCCCAGCAGGCGGTTCTCGGTCGGGTCAACGGCGAGATCTCCGGTCTGGTCGCCGAGGAGGCCGCCCGACGGGAAGCCGACGAGGCCGCCCGCCGGCGGCTGGCCGTCG
Organism: uncultured Actinomycetota bacterium; assembly: GCA_963825445.1. GTDB lineage: Bacteria > Actinomycetota > Actinomycetes > Mycobacteriales > Pseudonocardiaceae > Actinophytocola. Next base: position 380,621 of record CAWGTM010000004.1, on the reverse strand, counting down.
TCCAGCCCCCGGCCCAGAACGCCGCGGCACCCGCGCCGCTCGCGGCTGCGGCCAAGAATGCGGTGGCGCCGGTGGAAGAGGCCGTCAACAGGGTCGTGCCGTCCTCGGGAGGGGGTGCGGCCGCAGTCGCCGAGGCCAGGGAGCAGCTGGGCAAGCCCTACCGCTACGGCGGCTCGGGCCCCGACTCCTTCGACTGCTCCGGCCTCACGTCCTGGGCGTGGCGGGCGGCGGGGGTTGACCTGTCGCACTCAGCCCTGACCCAGTACTACGAGACCACGAGGGTGTCCACCGACTCCGTCGAGCCCGGTGACCTGCTGTTCTTCGGCGGCAGCGTCGGCGGCATCCACCACGTCGCCATGTACATCGGTGGCGGCGAGATGATCGAGGCCTCCCAGACCGGCACCCCTATCCGCATCCGGGGCTGGCGCTCCGGCGACCTGGTGGGAGCCGGCCGCCCCGGTTGAGCTGGTGATTTCGGGCTAGCGGGTAGCGAGCGTCCTCATACCGACAGGCGTTCCAGCGCCTCGCGCTGAGGGCGCCCGGAGGGCGCCCCCTTTGCATCGGTCGTAGCTTCCTGGTTGCTGATGACCAAGGAGGCTGTGGTGGCCGACTACGCGACCCTACTGCGGGACCACGTGACGCTGACCTGCCGGTCGGTGGACCGGATCTTCCTGCAGGGCTACGTCCCCAAGCTGCAGTCGGTGGGGCTGGTGGGCGTTGATCTTCGACCGCAGGATCGTCTCCCGGACCCCGGGCACGTTCCGGACCCAGGTGATCACCCGAGGCGTCGAGCCCCAGCTGAGCTGCACCTACAAGTCCTCCCGCATCAAGCAGTACTTCAAGGAGCACCGGGCGTTGCGCACCGAGGTGGTGGTGGGCGACACCCGAGACTTCGGGATCGGCAGACGCGTCAACGCCGAGAACTGGCACGCCCTACGGGCGGTTGGCGAACAGGCCAACAAGCGTCTCTGCGACGCTCAAGCGGCAGACGCCCAGCCCGCTCCCGATGTGGTCACCTTCAACCAGGTGACCCTGCCGTCGCAGGTCGACGGCCTACACGCCCCCGGCCTGCGCTTCGGGGACCGACGGGTGATGGCCGTGATGGCCGCCACCGTCGGGTTCTCCCACCTCATGGCCGGCTTCGGCAACCGCCAGCTCACCGAGCTCGTCGCCACCCTGACCGACGAGCCCTACACCTCTCGTCAGGCGACCTACGACCTGCGTCGCCTCAGACGCAAGGGGCTGATCGAACGACTGCCCCACACCCACCGCTACCGGCTCACCCCTCTCGGCCGCCGCGTCGCCGTGCTCTTCACGAAAGCCCACGGCCGGGTCTTGGCCCCCGGGCTGGCCTGGCTCGATCCCCGGCTACCGCCGGACGTCGCCAAACGAAGCCCACTCGCTGTCGCCTGGCGCCAACTCGACAAAGCCCTCGATCAGTTCGTCGGGGAGCAGATGGTGGCCGCCTGAACTTGACTTGACCGTGAACTTCGTGACGGGCAAGTGGAACTAGCGGTACACCCCGTTGTGGCCGATGCTGTGGCGGCCGGGCTGGGGGAACAGGGTGAGGCCGTGGGCGCCGGCGCCGGTGGCGATCGTCTTGATGACGGTGCCGCTGACGGTATCGATCACCGAGACGCTTCCGTGATAGCGGTTCGACACCCAGAGCTGCATCCCGTCGGCCGAGACCTGCAGCATGTCGGGACTGCCCCCGACCTGCCATGTGGCCGCTACCTGGCGGGTGGCCAGGTCGATGACCGAGATGCTGCCGCCCAACCGGTTGCTGACGTACATCAATGTGGCGTCACGGCTCACGTTGAGCCCGTGGGCGCCCTTGTCGGTCGGCAGGAACCCGATCTCCTCCATCGCAACCGGGTCGATGATGGACACGCCGTGCCGGCCCTGGTTGGTGACGTAGAACACCGCCCCGTCGGGTGACGCCTTCACGTCGATGGGCAGGCTGCCGACGGAGGCCCGCCCGACGACCTCCATCGTCTCGGTGTCCACCTTCACCACCTGTCCGCTGAACTCGGTGCTGGCCAGGAAGTACCGGCCGTCGAGCGTGAAGTCGCCGTGGTCGACACCCCGCCACGGCACGGAAACGCTTTTCACGACTTGCCACGACCCCACGTCGTAGAAGTCGAGGCGTTGGAGGCGCTCGGCCACCACGATGGCCTTCTTGCCGTCGGGCGTGAAGTACAGGTTGTACGGGTCGACGACGGGAATCGTCTCGGACACCTTGCCGCTGTGGGGGTCGATCACGCTGAGCGAATCGCTTTCGGTGTTGTTGACGTACAGCTTGGAGAGGTCCCACGACGGCGTGATGTGGTGGGGCACGTTCCCGACCCGCAGGGTGTCGATCACCTCCAGGGTGGCCGGGTCGATCACGGTCACCGTGCGGGCGCCCGTGTTGGGCACATAGACCCGCACCGGGATGCCGGCCACCGCCGGGCTGAGCCCGGGACCGCGGGTGTGGGCGTAGATGTCGTCGGGCGTCGGCGCCGTCGTCGTCGTGACCGGCATGGTCGGCTGCGGCTGCTGGTCCGCGGCGGGCTCGGCCTCCGCCCCCTGCGAGCCGCCTGGCTCGGCTAGGGGCCCGGTCCGCTGGTAGAGCGCGGGAAGCTGTCGCAGCACCGACCCCGCGTCCCTCCCCGACGCCCTCGGCGCACCGCTGTCGACTGTGACGCCGTCGAACTCGACCACCGTGGCGACGCCCAGCACGAGCGCGACCGCGATGGTGAGTAGGACCGCCTTCCGCCTTCTCATCCGCAGCTCCATGCTACTCCGTCGCCGCTCTCCCGGCGTAACCGGGTAGCGTCCCCGGTCATCGCTCCTCATGTCCCGACACCCCATGTTGCGGTACCCCATGCGTCGGTTCCCCACGTGGCGGTGGTCGGCGGCGGCGACGCCGGCACCGACGCCCTCGCCGTCGCCGAGGAGCTGGGCCGCGAGTTGGCCCGGCGGGGGGCAGTCGTCGTCTGCGGCGGGTTGGGTGGGGTCATGGAGGCCGTGTGCCGCGGAGCCCAGAGCGCTGGGGGGCGGACCGTCGGGATATTACCGGGGGTCGATCGCGCGAACGCGAATGCCTATGTCGACGTGGCGGTGCCGACGGGGATGGGCGAGGGCCGCAACCTGCTCGTCGTCCGCACCGCCGACGTCGTCATCGCCGTCGACGGCGAGTTCGGCACACTGTCCGAGATCGCCCTCGCCCTGCGCCTCGGCAAGCCCGTCGTCGGCATCGACACCTGGGACCTGCGACGCGAGGGTGTGCGAGACGACCCCATCGTGCGGGTGTCGACCGCGGTCGAGGCGGCGGACGCCGCCCTTTCCCTTCGGGCCTGACCCCCCGCGTTCAGGAGAGTTTGCGGAGCACGACGAGCGAGAACGCCGGCAGTGCCAGGCCCTCTCCGGCGGAGTACCCGACCCCCCCTCGCCCGTCCGACGTGTCGAGGACGAGCTCGAGCTCCGCCGCCCACTCCTTGGACGGCAGCGTGAACTCCACCGGGTTCGGCCCGTTCAGCAGCACGAGGAAGCTGTCGTCGACGATCCGCTCGCCCCGCTTCCCCGGCTCGGAGATCTCGTCGCCGTTGAGGAACATGCCCACCGACCGCACCGTCCCGCCCACCCACTCACCTTCGGTCATCTGCCGGCCGTCGGGGCCGAACCACCCGATGTCGGCCAGCTCCTTGCCGTGGATCGGCCGCCCCTGGAAGAACCGCCGCCGCCGGAAGACGGGGTGACACCGGCGCAGGGCGATGAGGCGGCGGGTGACGGCCAGGAGGTCCCTCGCGTCGTCGTCGAGGTCCCAGTCGACCCACGACACGGCGTTGTCCTGGCAGAAGGCGTTGTTGTTGCCCCCCTGGGTGCGGTTCAGCTCGTCGCCCCCCAGCAGCATCGGCACCCCCTGGGAGAGCAGCAGCGTGGCCAGCAGGTTCCGCTGCTGGCGGCGCCGGAGCTCCAGCACGGCGGAGACGGAGGTGTCGCCCTCCACGCCGCAGTTCCACGACCGGTTGTCGTCGGTGCCGTCGCGGTTCCCCTCGCCGTTGGCCTCGTTGTGCTTGACGTTGTAGGAGACCAGGTCACGAAGGGTGAACCCGTCGTGGGCGGTGACGAAGTTGACCGACGCCGACGGCTTGCGCCCGTCCCGCTGGTACAGGTCGCTCGACCCGGTGAGCCGGTAGCCCATCTCCGCCAGGCTGGTTCCGCCCCGCCAGAAGTCCCGCACGGAGTCCCGGTACTTCCCGTTCCACTCGGCCCACTGGGCCGGGAAGTTGCCGACCTGATAGCCGCCCTCGCCGACGTCCCACGGCTCGGCGATCAGCTTCACCGTCGAGACGACGGGGTCCTGGTAGATGAGGTCGAAGAACGACGACAGCCGGTCGACCTCGTGGAAGCCCCGGGCCAGGGCCGACGCCAGGTCGAACCGGAACCCGTCCACGTGCATCTCCCGGACCCAGTACCGCAGGCTGTCGAGGATGAGCCGCAGCACCTCGGGGTTGCGGGCGTTGAGGGTGTTGCCGCAGCCGGTGTAGTCGACGTAGCGGCGGGGATCGCCCTGGTCGAGCCGGTAGTAGGCGGCGTTGTCGAGGCCGCGGAAGCTCAGGGTGGGCCCCAGCTCGTCGCCCTCGGCGGTGTGGTTGTAGACGACGTCGAGGATGACCTCGAGGCCGGCGGCGTGGAGCGTGCGCACCATGGCCTTGAACTCCCGCACCTGCTCGCCCCTGCTGCCGGAGGACGAGTAGGCGGCGTGAGGGGCGAAGTAGCCGAGCGAGTTGTAGCCCCAGAAGTTGGTGAGCCCCCGCCGCACCAGCTCGGGCTCGGCCACGAAATGGTGCACCGGCTGCAGCTCAACCGCCGTGACGCCGAGCCCGACGAGGTGCTCGACCACGGGTGGAGTGGCCAGGCCGGCGAACGTGCCCCGCAGCCGGGGGGCAACGTCGGGGTGGAGGGCGGTGAATCCCTTTACGTTCAGCTCGTAGATGATCGTGTCGGCCCAGGGCGTGCGGGGCGGGGGCTGGTCGCCCCACGGGAACAGCCTGTCGGCCACCACCGAGCGGGGCACGAACGGCGCCGAGTCTCGTGGGTCGATGACGTCGTCGGGGCCGCCGGCCACGTGGCCGAACACGGCATCGTCCCAGGTCAGAGGCCCGTCGATGGCCAGCGCGTAGGGATCGGCCAGGAGCTTGGCGGGGTTGTAGCGGCGGCCGCGCGCCGGGCTCCACGGGCCTCGGACACGGAATCCGTAGCGTTGGCCGGGCATGACGCCGGGCACGTAGCCGTGCCACACGAAGCCGTCGACCTCGGTCAGGGGCAGCCGGGTCTCGGTCGGCGCTGCGGCCCTCGAGGCCGGGTCGTCGTCGAACAGGCAGAGTTCGACGGCGTCCGCGCCCTCGGAAAAGACCACGAAGTTGGTACCCTGGCCATCCCAGGTCGCACCCGGTGGGGCCGGGTATCCCGGCCACAACTCCATAGCGGGTAGCTTCGCCCATCGGGGCACGTACCCGCACGGGAGGATTCGGTCCTTGGCGTTGGAGCCAGAGCAGCACAGCACAGGCCTCAGAAGACTGGCCGACAACTGGCGGTTCTACGACCGGGCCCAGCGGGTGAACGTGGCGCTCTACTGCCTCGGAGCCCTCTCGCTGATCGTGCTCCTGTTCGAGGTCGTCACCGGCGAGAACCCGCCGACCAACGTCGACCTGGCCAGCCGGCCGGCCACCACCCGTGCCGCGCCGCCGGCGCCCACCAGCTCCACGTCGTCGTCCACCTCGTCCACGACCAGCACTGTTCCCCCGACGACCGTGGTGCCGGCCACCACCCGCACGACGCTGCGGGTGACCACCACCCGACGAACGACCCCGCCGACCACCGAGGAAGAGGTCACGACGACCACCGAGGAGGAGGTCGTCACCACGACGACCACGAGTGACACGTCGTCGACCACGACGTCGACCGTGCCCTCGTCAATCTACGACCCCGGGCCCGCCGACTAGGCGGCCTCCTGAACGGCCGATCTTGAACTGCCCGATCTTGAACGGCCGATGTTGAACTGCAATGGACGGTCGGTAGGATCCTGAGTCACACGAGAGAGCGCCATGGCCAACGACCCCGCGTACGACTATTACGGCAACTCCCCCGGCATCTGGGGGCGTTTACGGGCGCGCTGGGCCGGGATGTCGTCGGCGTACCGGTACAACACCGTCCTCTACGGGCTGGCGGTCGTCGCCCTGAGCGCCTTGGTGCTCGAGGTGGCCTTCGGCGAGTCGTCGCCGAAGTTCGAGGTCGCCACCCAGGTCGTCCCCCTCACCACCACGAGCAGCCGGCCACGGCCGACGTCCACCTCGTCGACCACCATCGACCCCCTGGCCGTCACCAGCACGATCCCGGCGGCGGGCGCACCGGCCGGCGGTGGTTCTCCTGTCGGCCCGCTGACGCCCACCACCCGCCGGAGTGCGGGCGCTGCCGCTGCACCGAACCCGGCGTCGAGCGGGGGCGGTTCCAACACGACGCAGGCCAACCAGCAGGAGCCGGAGATCACCAACCCGACGTTCCCGCCGATCCCGCCCCCCAGCAATTCGGGGACGACGAGCCCGCCGAACACCAACACCACGTCACCGCCGGCGACGGCGCCGCCGCCACCGCCCGACCCGACGATCACGATTCCGACCGAGTGGTGCGACAGGTTCCCCGGGCAGTTCGGCTGCCCCTGAGCCCCATCCCCGGCGGGGAGCCAGGTCCCGCCTAACCTGAGGGTCGCCTGTACGTCGACCGGATGGTGCACCAAATGAGCGAGCCAGCGGCGAGCGAACCAATGTGGCGCGCTTCGTCCGGCCGAAGGCCGGATGTCACGGATCTCATTGGTGAGCCACCCGAAGGGATGGGTCACCTATGAGCGATGCGTCTCAGGGACCGGGGTGGTGGCGGGCCTCGGACGGGCTCTGGTACCCACCCGAGCTGCACCCGCAGCACGAAGCGCCGACGGCGCCCAGGGCGCCGCCCGGCCCCATCGCCCCGTTCCTTCCCGAGCGGCCCAACGTGCTGCGGCGCCTCTGGGACGGGTACCGGCGCTGGCCGCGGTGGGGGCAGATCGGCCTGGTGCTCGGCGTCGTCGTCGTCCTGCTCGTGGCCCTGGCCCGCATCGGCAACGACGACGACCAGCCGGTGGCGAGCAGGCCGTCGGCCACCACCACCACCCTCCCGCCGGCCACGACCACCACCACGATCAGCATCCCCGCCGGCACCGACACCACGGTGGCGTCGATCACCGACGGCGACTCGTTCAAGGTGGCCGACGGCACCGTCATCCGCATGACCGGGATCGACGCCCCCGACACCGGGGCGTGCCTGGCCACCGAGGCCACCGCCCACCTGACCGAGCTGATCCCGGTCGGTACGCCGATCCGGCTGGTGTACGACTCCAGGCGCACCGACGCCTCCGACCGCACCCTGGCCTACGTCTACCGCCTGTCCAACGGGACGTTCGTCAACCTGGCCATGGCGAAGGACGGGTTCGCCTACGAGCTGAAGGTGGCCCCCAACGTGGTGCACGCCGACGAGCTGGCGGCAGCGGTGGTCGCCGCCCGGACGGCGAAGGTCGGGGTGTGGGCGTCGTGCTCGTCGGCGTCGACCGCCACCCAGTCGGGATCGTCGGGCTCGACGACGTCGCGCCCGTCGTCGTCGACGACGTCGACGTCGACCACCGTCCCGTAGGCCGATCCTGACTCTCGGCTATCCCTCGACAGGCTCCTGCACCGGCTCGATGCCCAGGTCGGTGTAGGTGAGCATCGGTACGTAGGGCACGCCCACGCCGGCGAAGAACCGACGGGCGACGTCGCTGCGGTCGACCAGGGCGGTGGCGAACACCACCTCGGCGCCCTCCGCCTGCACCCGCTCGTAGGCCGTGCGGATCGAGCCCCCCAGGGTCACCACGTCCTCGACCAGCATCACGGGCATGCCCGGCCGGAGGCGGGCGCCCTCGAGCCACCGGTTCGTGCCCCGTCCCTTGGGCTCCTTGCGGATCAGGAACCACTTGCACCGGGCCGCGGCCGCCACCGCGAAGGCGAAGGGCGCCGCCCCCAACACCAGGCCCCCGACCGCTTCGAACTCGACCTCGGACTCGGCCGCCGCCGCGCACATGGCCGCGCCGACGAGCTCGAGGTCGTCCTGGTCGTCGACGGCGAGCTTCCCGTCGATGAAGTCGGAGCTCATCACCCCAGACGCCAGCCGCACCGGCTCCGGCAGGTGCTGAAGGACCGCCGGATCCGAGACGATCCGCATCAGCCGGTCGAACGTGTCGGACACGGGCGAGAACCTATCGGTGCGTCAGTGAGTATGGAACGGCCGGCCCGTTCCGCATCTTGCGTGGGTTGTCCACCATGAGGCGGACCGAGCCACATACGGAAGGAGCCGGCCGTGCTGATCCATGTTCCCTCTCATGTTCGTGTCCTGGCAATGGACGTCCACGCCCACACCATCTCCACCGGGCTGCTCGAGCCCAACTCCGACACCCCGGTGGTCGACCGCCTGAGCGCCGACGACGAGTCGGTGCGCCGTCTGGTGGCCCGATTCGACGAGCCGGCGCGGGTGTGGGCCTGCTACGAGGCCGGTCCCACCGGCTACGAGCTGGCCCGGGTGCTGCGGGGCGCCGGGATGCACTGCGAGGTCATCGCCCCGTCGTTGATCCCCACCCGCCCCGGCGACCGGGTCAAGACCGACCGCCGTGACGCCCGACGCCTGGCCCTGCTGTTCCGGGCCGGCCAGCTCAGCTCGGTGCGGGTGCCGAGCGTGGCCGAGGAGGCGGTGAGGGACCTGTGCCGGGCCCGGGCCGACATGGTCATCGACCGCACCCGGGCCCGCCACCGGCTGGGCAAGTTCCTGCTGCGCCACGGCCGGGTGTGGCGGGGCGGCGACAACTGGACGCTCAAGCACCAGGCCTGGATCCGCCAACAGCGCTTCGAGGAGCGGGCCCTGAACGAGACCCTGGCCCACTACCAGGCGACGCTGAGCGCCCGGGAGTCCGCCGTCGAGGCCATCGAGGCCGATCTGGCCTGCTGGTACGACCGGGCGCCCTTCGCCGACGCCGTGCACCGCCTGGGCGCCTACCGGGGCATCACCCGCCTGGGCGGGCTGACGCTGGCCACCGAGGTGTGCGACTGGCGGCGGTTCCCCACCGCCGGGATGTTCATGGCCTTCACCGGGCTGGTGCCCAGCGAGGACTCCAGCGGTGAGCGCACCCGCCGGGGCGGCATCACCCACGCCGGCAACGGCCACCTGCGAGCCCAGCTGGTGGAGTCGGCCTGGGCCTACAAGGCCAAGCCGGCGGTGGGCGCCATCCTCCGGCACCGCCAAGAGGGCCTCGCCCCCGACGTCGTGGCCCGGGCCTGGGCCGCCCAGCTGCGCCTGTGCGGCAAGTTCCACCGCCTCGATGCCCGCAAGACCAACCGCAAGACCGTGGTCACCGCCATCGCCCGGGAGCTGGCCGGCTTCGTGTGGGCGGAGATGACCGCCTGATCCGATGACCTCTCCCACCGGCTCGCTCCATCGCCCGGGCTGGGCGTGAGCGAGGACCCCGCCATGCGCCGGGCACCCGCCGCTGCAGCACCGACCCTCGTGCCGACTATGCCGGCGTCTCCGATCCCCGCGATCAGTATGAGGCAACTCGCTGCGCAAGGCTCTTCTGCGACCCCAACGCGCGTACATCAGTCTGGCGGCCAGCCCACCTGGCCCTGCCCGGCGCATGGCCGAGCCCTCGACCGCGCCCCACCTGCCCGAGCCCTGCCGGGGTAGTAGCAGCCCGGCGTCAAGGTCTGCCTGCGGCGGCGATGACGGCGGCGGTGGCGGCGACAGCGACACCATCACCGTCTGGACCCTGGAGGACGTCCAGGCCCGGATCACCAAGACCAAGGACATCGCGGCGGCCTTCACCAAGAACACCGGTGTCGACGTCAAGATCGTCCCCATCTCCGAGGACCAGTTCGACCAGCTGCTCACCGCGGCAGCCGCGGACGGCAAGCTGCCGGACGTGATCGCGCGCTCGGCCTCGCCGGGGTCCAGACCTGAACCTCAACAAGCTGCTGAACACCGACATGGCGCCGGCAGGTGGTCAGCGACCTCGGGGCCGACACCTTCTCGAAGGGCGCGCTCGACCTGACCCAGGACACCGCAGCCGCCAGCTGGCGTGCCGAGCGACGGCTGGGCGCAGCTGCTGCTCTACCGCAAGGACCTGTTCGAGGCCGGCCGGTCTCGCGCCGCCCACCAGCTACGCCACCTCCGCGGCGGCGCGCCGACGCTCAACACCGGCAGCGTCGCAGGCATCGCGGCTGCCACCGCGCCGGGTGACTCGCTTCACCCAGCAGACGTTCGAGTACCTGGCGCTCGCCGACGGCTGCCAGCTGGTCGACGACGCGGGCAAGGTCACGCTCGACAGCCCGATGCGTCCAGACGCTTCAAGCTCTACGACGACCTGATGAGAACTACACCGTGCCCGGCAACCAGGACGTCGACACCACCCGGGCCACCTACTTCGCCGGCAAGGCCGCCATGATCATCTGGTCGTCGTTCATCCTCGACGAGCTGGCCGGCCTGCGGAACGACGCGCTGCCCACCTGCCCGCGAGTGCAAGAACGACCCGTCCTTCCTCGCCGAAGAACACCGGGATCGTGTCGTCGCTCACGGGCCCGACGGGCACGAGCCGGCCCAGTACGGCGAGATCGCCTCGTGGGCGATCGCCGACCGACGCCGACCCGGAGACGGCCGACTTCATCAAGTACATGATGAGCGACGCCTACGTCGACTGGCTGGCGCTCGCGCCCGAGGGCAAGGTCCCGGTCCGCAGGGGACCGCGGACAACCCCGACCAAGTACATCGACGCCTGGGGCGGCCTGCCAAGGCCGGCGTGGACACGCAAGGAGCCGCTGTCCAGCATCTATCGCCGGCGACGATCGACACGATCCTCGCCGGACAGCCCGGACACCTTCCACCGCTGGGGCTTCGCCGCAGGGCAAGGGCGCGCTGGTCGGCGCGACGCTCGGCGAGCTGCCGGTACCGCAGGCGCTAACGCAGTGCTCACCGGCGGCCTGACGCCGGACGACGCCGCCAGGCCAGGCGACGTCGAGCAGATCGCCGACGCGTCGAGTGAGCGCCCGTACGAGTGCCTGAGTAGAGCCGGCGTCCGAGGCGGGCTGGTCGCTCGGCGACCGACCCGAGCACCATGGCGCGACGGAAGCCGCCGCCGACGCCCGCAGCGTCTGGAGGCGGCAGGCGCCACGCGACCGGCGCGCAGCGGGAGGACCGAGCGCGGGCTGGCGCTGATCTCGCCGACGGTCGATCGTGGTCCTCGTCGTCGTGTCGTCCCGATCATCTGGACGATCTCGATGGCGTTCCAGACGGTGCGGCTGATCAACATCCGCCGGGCCGGGCTCTTCGGCGACTACACGCTGGACAACTTCCGCAAGGTCCTCGGCGTCGAGCGGGGTTCTGGTCGTCGCTGCGCACCACGCTGATCTACACGATCGGCGGCACGGGCGGCTCCATCGCGTGGGCTGGTGGCGGCGCTGGCGCTGCGGGAGCCGTTCCGCGGCCGGGCGGTCGTCCGCGGCGTGATGCTGCTTCCGTACGTCGCGCCGGTCGTGGCGGTGACCTTCGTCTGGAGCGACGATGCTCGACCCGCAGTTCGGCATCGTGAACGCCTGGGGGCCAGCAGTTGCTCGGCTGGGACGAGCCGATCGCGTTCCTGTCCCAGATCGCACGGCGCTGCGCCGACCGTGATCGCGTTCGAGACCTGGCGCTACTTCCCGTTCGCGTTCTTGTTCATCATGGCGCGGCTCCGGCACTGCCGTGCGAGCTCGAGGAGGCCGCCCGGTCGACGGCGCGACGCCGTGGCAGCGCTTCCGGTTCATCGTGCTGCCGCAGCTGCTTGCCCGTCATCGCGCGTGCTGTCTCTTGCGGCTCATCTTCACCTTCAACAAGTTCGACGACGTCTACCTGCTCACCGGCGGCGGCACCGGCACCGAGGTGGTCAGCGTCCTCGTCTACCACTTCCTCACGTCGCGCGCAGGACATCGGCGCCGCGTCGGCGCAGGCGCTGGTGCTGGCGGCCGCGCTGGTCGATCATCATCGGCGCTACCTGCCGATCGCGCGCCGGCTGGCGAGGACCACTGTGAGCACCGCGTCGACGACCGGCCAGCCACCCGGTCGGCCACCAAGCCGGGTGGACCCGCGACCGGTTCAGACCGCGTCCTTCAGCTGGCTCCGCTGGGTCGTCATCGTCGCTCCTGCTCCTGGTGACGCTGCTGCCGTTCTACTACATGGCGCTGCTGTCGGTCCGGCCGATCCAGCAGCTGCTGCTCGAGCCCGGCCGACATCTTCCCGGCCTCGGCGGAGCTGTCCGTCGACTCCTACGACCAGGTCCTGACCTCGACCGACGACGGCGGCCAGGGATTCCTCAGTTCCTGCTCGCAACAGCCTCATCGTGCGCTCGCTCACCGTGGTCGCCACCCTGCTCGCGTCCATCCCCGGCGCGTACGCGATCAGCCGGCTGCGCTTCAGGGGACGCCGGCAGATCAGCTCCCTGTTCCTGGCGGTCTACCTGTTCCCGCCGATGGTCCTGGCGATCCCGCTGTTCTCGTTCTTCACCCGTGTCGGGCTGCGCGGCTCGCTGTTCGGCCTGGCGATGGTCTACGTCGCCCAGACCATGCCGGTCGCGATCTACATGCTGCGTGGCTACTTCGCCACCATCCCGGTGAGCCTCGAGGAGGCCGCCGTGATCGACGGCTGCTCCCGCTTCAGATCCGGACGGATCAGCCTGCCGCTCGCGATGCCGTCGGTGATGGCGACCGGCCTCTACGTCTTCATGATCGCCTGGAACGAGTTCCTCTTCGCGCTGCTGTTCCTGGTCGAGAACCGCGACCGCTGGACGGTCTCGCTCGGCCTCAGCCAGCTGTCGGGCAGCATCGAGGTGCCACGACCGTGCTGATGGCGGGCTCGGTCGTGATCACCATGCCGGTCATCGCGTGTTCTTCTTCGCCGAGCGCCTGCTGGTCGAGGGGCTGACAGCCGGAGCCGAGAAGGGATGAGGCCGGGACCGGCGCCTGCCGACCAGCGCCGGCCATCTGCTCCAGCTGTTCCGCTCCGGTCGGGTGTCGCACCCGGCGCGAGCTGCAGGAGATCACCGGTCTGTCCCGGTCGACGGTGACGCTTCCGGGTCGATGCGCTGCTCGCGGCCGGCTCCTGGTCGAGGCCGGCACCGCGGTCCGACCGGTGGGCGGCCGGCGTCGCATCCTCACCTTCGACGACCGGCATGCCCACCGTCCTCGCGGCCGACCTCGGGGCGACCCACGGCCGGGTTGCGCGTGTGACCGACTGCCGGCGGCCGGGTGCTGGCCGAGCAGGTGATCGAGACCGGATCGCCACGGGCCCGAGCTCGGTGCTCGACCCGGGTCTGCGACCACTTCGACGAGCTGCTCGCGAGGCCGGGCGCAGCGCGGAGCCGTCTGCGGCATCGGCATCGGCTGCCCGGGCCGGTCGACTTCGACGCGGGGCGTGGTGCCCGCCGCCGATGATGCCCGGCTGGCACAAGTTTCCCGATCGCGAGCGCTGCGGGGCCGTGCGACGCGCCCGGTCTTCGTCGACAACGACGCCAACCTGATGGCTCTCGGCGAGCAGCGCGCGAGCTATCCCGAGCCCGCTCGCTGGTCTTCGTCAAGGTCGGACCGGCATCGGCTCGGGCTGGTGCTCAACGGGCAGTGCTACCGCGGCGCCGACGGCGCGAGGGCGACATCGGGCACGCCAAGGTCTTCGGACTCGACACGCTGTGCGCGTGCGGGTCGCGCGGCTGCCTGGCCTCGGTCGCCAGCGGCGGTGCGCTGGCCCGCACCCTGCGCGAGGCCGGCTTCGGGACCCGCACCACCCGCGATGTCGTGCGCCTCGTGCAGCAGGGCGAGCCGCAGGCGCTCGAGGCGCTGCGGGAGGCCGGGCGGCAGCTCGGTGGTGTGCTCGCGACGGCCATCAGCATGCTCAACCCCGAGCACGTGGTGCTCGGCGGCGACCTGGCGCACGTGCACGAGCACCTGTTGCCGAAGGTGCGCGAGCGGATCGACCAGCTGACCCAGCCGCTGGCCTCGGCCAACCTGTCGGTGTCGGTGAGCCGGCTGGGCGACCACGCCGGCGTGGCCGGGGCGGTGGTGCTGGTCCGGGACGCGGTCTTCAGCGCCGGGGCCGTCGACGCCGCGCTCGCGGCGGCCGCCGTCGCCTCCTGACCGGCCGACGGATCTCGTGTCATTGCGGGGGCGCGGACCCCCGTACCGGCACGACATCCGTGGAGCTCCGACGATTGTCGTGCCATTCCGGGGCGCGGAGCCCCGTACCGGCACGACATCCGCCCAGGACCGACAGATCTCGTGCCGTTCGGGGGTGCGGGCCCCGTAGCGGCACGACATCCGTCAGAGGTGGGCACGTATTACAGTTGGTCCGCACATGTGCGCGAACGTGTAACATCCAGGGTGTGTACGGCAACGACTCCACCGCGCCTGCCGAGGTCGCCGACCCGGCCGAGGACGACCCGGCCTTCCTGGCCCTGATCGACCACGACGGGCGGGTCGAGCCGCGCGACGCGATGCCGGACGCCTACCGGCAGAGCCTGATCCGCCAGATCGCCCAGCACGCGCACTCCGAGATCATCGGCATGCAGCCCGAGGGCAACTGGATCAGCCGGGCGCCGAGCCTGCAAGCGCAAGGCGATCCTGATGGCCAAGGTGCAGGACGAGGCCGGCCACGGCCTCTACCTCTACGCCGCGGCCGAGACTCTCGGCGTCGACCGGGCCGACCTGCTCGACCTGCTGCACACCGGCCGGCAGAAGTACTCCTCGATCTTCAACTACCCGACCCCCACCTGGGCCGACATCGGCGCCATCGGCTGGCTGGTCGACGGCGCCGCCATCATCAACCAGGTGCCGATGAGCCGCTGCTCGTACGGCCCGTACGCCCGCGCGATGATCCGGATCTGCAAGGAGGAGTCGTTCCACCAGCGGCAGGGCTTCGAGATCCTGCACACGCTGTCGCACGGCACCGCCGAGCAGAACGCGATGGCGCAGGACGCGGTCGACCGCTGGTGGTGGCCGAGCCTGATGATGTTCGGCCCGCCCGACGACGAGTCGCCCAACTCGGCGCGTCGATGGCGTGGGGGATCAAGCGGTTCAGCAACGACGAGCTGCGCCAGCGGTTCGTCGACATGACCGTGCCGCAGGCGCAGGCGCTCGGGCTCACCCTCCCCGACCCCGACCTGGCCTGCGACGAGCGAGACCGGGCACTGGCGCTACGGCGCCGATCGACTTCAGCGAGCTGTTCGAGGTGATCAAGGGCAACGGGCCGTCAACAAGCAGCGGATGGCGCACCGGCGCGGCGCGCACGAGCGCGGCGCCTGGGTCCGCGACGCCGCCGACGCCTACGCCGCCAAGCAGCAGGCCGCGCGCGGCCGACCCGGCGCGGGCGGCGGCATGAGCAGCCGGGGCTGGCCGCTCTGGGAGGTCTTCGTCCGGTCGCGAGCGCGGGCTCTCGCACATGCACGTCGGCAGCCTGCACGCACCGGACGCCGAGATGGCCCTGCGCAACGCACGCGACGTGTACACCCGCCGGAGGAGGGCGTCTCGATCTGGGTCGTGCCGGCCGGCTCCATCACCGCGAGCAGCCCGGACGAGAAGGACGCGTTCTTCGACCCCGCCGGTGACAAGATCTACCGCCACCCGACCTTCTACGACGTGCCCGACGGGGTCGAGCACCTGTGACGCCGCGGCCCCGACGAGCAGCCCGGTGCGCGCGCGGCCGACTACGCGCTGCGGCTCGCCGACGACGCGCTGGTGCTACGCCCAGCGGATGGGGGAGTGGATCGCCGCGGCACCGCGAGCTGGAGGAGGACGTCGCCCTCGCCAACATCGGCCTCGACCTGCTCGGCCAGGCGCGCGCGCTGCTGACGCTACGCCGGCGCGGCCGACGGCCGGCAGCGAGGACGAGCTGGCCTACCTCCGCGACGCGTCGCAGTTCCGCAACGTGCAGCTGTTCGAGCCGCCCGACGACGGTGACTTCGCGCACTGCATGGCCCGGCTGCTGGTCTTCTCGGCCTACCAGACCGAGCTCTACGCCCGGCTCGCGGTCGTCCGCCGACGACGACGCTCGCCGCGATCGCGGCCAAGGCGGTCAAGGAGGTCACCTACCACCGCGACCACGCCACCCAGTGGGTGCTGCGGCTCGGTGACGGCACCGAGGAGTCGCACCGGCGGATGCAGGCGCGGGCTCGACGCCGTGTGGCCGTACGTCGGCGAGCTGTTCGAGTCCGACGACCTGGTCGCCGGGCTGTCCGCCGGCCGGCGTCGCCGTCGACCCGGCAGCGCTTCGCGAGCCGGCGCTCGCGTACGTGCGCGACGTCGTCGCGCGGGCCACGCTCGACGCGCCCGACGTCGCGCCGGCAGCCGGCGGCGGGCGCCGCGGCGAGCACACCGACGCACTGGTGGGGATGCTGGCCGAGATGCAGGGCCTGGCCAGGTCGATGCCAGGGGTGACCTGGTGACCGACCTGACGAGGCTGGCACTGTGCGGCCGGCAGCGCCCCCAACGGTGACCGCCGCCGACGTCCGCGCCCTGGTCGCCGACGTGCCCGATCCCGAGGTGCCGGTGCTGACCATCGACGACCTCGGCGTGCTGCGCGACGTGGTGGTCGACGACGGCGGTCACGTGCGCGTCGACATCACGCCCACCTACTCGGGCTGCCCGGCGATGGAGGCGATCAGGGCCGACGTCGAGCAGCGGCTCGCCTCTGGCGGGCACCACGACGCCGAGGTGCGGCTGGTGCTCAGCCCGGCCTGGACCACCGACTGGATGAGCCAGGCGGGCCGGCGCAAGCTGGCCGACTACGGCATCGCGCCGCCGAGCGGCCGGGCGCCGGTGCACGGCGGCTCGACCCGTGCCGGTGAGCCTGTCCGTGCG
Organism: uncultured Actinomycetota bacterium; assembly: GCA_963825445.1. GTDB lineage: Bacteria > Actinomycetota > Actinomycetes > Mycobacteriales > Pseudonocardiaceae > Actinophytocola. The sequence continues at coordinate 363,651 of CAWGTM010000004.1, read as the reverse complement.
CTGCCCGCAGTGCGGGTCGCCCGACACCCGTGAGCTGAGCCGCTTCGGCTCCACCGCCTGCAAGTCGCTGTGGCGCTGCCAGTGCTGCCGTGAGCCGTTCGACCACTTCAAGGCCTTCTGAGGTGGCGAAGAAGCGGGCCCGCTTCCATCCGCTCGCGGTCAGGTCCGTGGAACGGCTGACCGACGACGCGCTCGCGCTGACCTTCGACGTGCCCGACGACCTGGCCGAGGCCTATGCCCACTCGGCGGGCCAGCACGTGGCGATCGTCGCGCCGGCGCTCGACGACGGTGAGCGGCGCAGCTTCTCGATCTGCACGCCCGCCGGGCTCGGGTCGGCTGAGCGTTGGGATCAAGATGCTGCCGGGCGGGTCGTTCTCGACCTACGTCGCCGAGAAGGTGCAGCCCGGTGACGTGCTCGAGGTGCTCACGCCGGTGGGCAGGTTCGGGCCACGACCGGTTGGTGAGGGTGACCCGCCGAGGTCGTACGCGTTCGTCGCCGCTGGGAGCGGGATCACCCCGGTGCTGTCGATCGTCGCAACCGTGCTGCAGGAGCAGCCTGAGGCCAGGGTCACGCTGCTCTACGTCAACCGCACCACCCGCAGCGTGATGTTCACCGAGGAGCTCGAGGACCTCAAGGACCGCTACCCGGGCCGGTTCAGCCTGCTGCACCTGCTCACCCAGGAGCCCGGACGGGTCGAGCTGCTGTCCGGCCGGCTCGACGGGCCGCGGCTCGAGCGCCTGCTCGACACGCTGGTGCCACCCGACGACGTCGACGAGTGGTTCCTGTGCGGACCGCACGCCATGGTCGTCGAGCTCCGCGACACGTTGCTGGCTCGTGGGCTGTCACCCGCCCAGGTGCACACCGAGCTGTTCCACGCCGACGCGACCCCACCGTCGTCGGCGCCCGTACCCGCGCCGGCGACCACCGCCGAGTCGGGCCAGGGCGCGGAGGTGACCGTGCTGCTCGACGGTCGCCGGTCGACGCTGCGGCTGCCGTCCGACGGCGCGCCGGTGCTCGAGGCGGCGCTGGCCGTACGCCCCGATGCGCCCTTCTCCTGCCGCGGCGGCGTGTGCGGCACGTGCCGGGCCAGGGTGCTCGAGGGCACGGTGTCGATGGACCACAGCTATGCGCTCGAGCCCGACGAGATCGAGCGCGGCTACGTGCTCACCTGCCAGTCGCACCCGACCAGCGACCGGGTGGTCGTCGACTTCGACGGCTGAGCACTGCGGCCCGTCCCTGCCCGCCGCTGACACGAGCGCGCGACCACCGTGCCCCGCGTCCCCGCCGAGTGGCGCACGGTCGTCGTCAGTCGCGTCCGGGTACGACGACGTTGCGCCACTCGACGGACGGGTGTCGGCTGGGTGCCGAGGCAGGCATGTCGTCGGGGCGAGACAGGGGGCGGCCGGTGCTAGCGTCGAAACCGTGCGGGCATACCTCGATCTGTTGCAGCGGGTCCTCGACGAGGGAGTGCCCAAGGCCGACCGCACCGGCACCGGCACGCGCAGCGTCTTCGGCCACCAGCTGCGGGTCGACCTCGGTGCCGGCTTCCCGCTGCTGACCACGAAGAAGCTGCACATCCGGTCGATCGTCGGCGAGCTGTGCTGGTTCCTGCGCGGTGACACCAACGTGCGGTGGCTGCAGGAGCGCGGCATCACGATCTGGGACGAGTGGGCCGACGAGTCCGGTGATCTCGGACCGGTCTACGGGCGGCAGTGGCGGTCGTGGCCGACCCCCGATGGCGGCTCCATCGACCAGCTCGGTGTGGTCGTCGACCAGATCCGGCGCGACCCGGACTCGCGCCGGCACGTGGTCAGTGCCTGGAACGTCCCCGACATACCGCAGATGGCACTGGCGCCGTGCCACGCGCTGTTCCAATTCTACGTCGCAGACGGGCGGCTCTCCTGCCAGCTCTACCAGCGCTCGGCCGACGTCTTCCTGGGCGTGCCGTTCAACATCGCGTCGTACGCCCTGCTCACCCATCTGGTCGCACAGGTGTGTGACCTGCGGGTGGGCGACTTCGTGCACACCTTCGGTGACGCCCACCTGTACGTGAACCACCTCGACCAGGCCCGCGAGCAGCTGACGCGCGAGCCCCGGCCGCTGCCGGAGCTGTGGCTGGACCCGTCCGTGCGTGACCTCGATGCGTTCGACCTCGAGCACGTCAAGATCGCCGGCTACGACCCGTACCCGCCCATCAAGGCACCGATCGCCGTCTGATCAGCGCCACGCCCGGGACGCCCCGCTGAGAGTGACGTTTTCGGGGCCTTCTGGCTCGAGTGGCAACGGAAACGTCACGCTCAGCGCGGGAGAGGGCCGCCGCTAGGGTCGGCGGGCATGAGCGTCACCCTGGTGGTCGCGATCGCGCGCAACGGCGTCATCGGGCGCGACGGCGGGCTGCCGTGGCCGCCGACAGGTGACCTGCGCCGGTTCAAGGCGCTGACAATCGGCCACCCGCTGGTGATGGGCCGGCGTACCTACGAGTCGATCGGCCGCCCGCTTCCCGGCCGCACGACCGTCGTCGTGACCCGCGACGCCGACTGGACCGCTGACGGCGTCCTGGTGCGGCACTCGGTTGACGACGCCATGGCTGCTGCGAGGCGATCGACGACGACGTCTTCGTCGCTGGCGGCGCGACCGTGTACGAGCAGACGCTGCCGTGCGCGGACCGTCTCGTCATCACCTGGGTCGAGCAGGAACCCGACGGTGACACGGTGTTCCCCGACGTGGACTGGAGCCGGTGGCAGGAGACCGATCGCGAGGTGCACGAGGGGTACGCGATCGTGACGTACGACCGCGGCGGCCCCAGCCGACCGCTGATCCCGGTCAGGGCCGCATTCATGTATCACGAAGGTCCTCGTATCACTGCATTCCCTGTATCACAACGGACCTGAGCGCGTCCTTGGACACGTGTGATCGCAGCGGCGATCCGCTCAACCTCCGTATCCATCCGGACACCCGTGGGTGGCCGTCCGAACAGGGAGCAGTCATGTCACGATTCCTCAACACAGGCAAGCGGTCGCGCATCGTGGCGGCCGGCGTTCTCACCGTCGGCCTCCTCGGCGGCGCGGGTTCGCCCAGACCGCCAACGGTCAGCCCGGCGGCGCGAACGGCGTCCAGGGCGCCGACCCGCACCGCGCGCTCGCACCCACGCGAAGACCTCGTGTACGAAGTACTGGGTCGTCGTGAACGCCGACGGCTCGCCCGCCCGCGGCAGCTGTGGCGTCAAGAGGCACGAAGCGCCTCGGCGACCGGTCAGTACCAGATCAACTGGACGCGCAGCGAGCGGCTGTGCGGCCGGTTCGCCACCATCGGTCTGCCGGGGTCGTCCGGCACCGAGGCGCCTGGCTTCATCACGACGGTCGGCCGGGTCGGCAAGCCCAAGTCGACCTACGTCGCCACCTCCGACGTGACCGGCGCCACGCCGACCGGCCGTTCCAGGTGCACCTCGCCTGCTGATCCCGACCACGCGTCAGCCGTCACTCCGCCGGCTCGTCGTGCCGCCTCCGCGGCGGTACGGCGGGCCGGCGCATCGTGCGGCAGCGACCGACGTTCCGCGGACGCCGCGACCGCGGCTCGCTCCGCGAGCCGCGCACCGGCGAGCGGTAGCGTGGCCTCCATGCCGGACCGAGCGCCCGATTCACGGTCTGGCGCACGCGCTCGGCGGTGCCGACCGGCCGTCGCGAGACGCGGCCGCGGCCGACGCGTTCGGGCGGGTGCTCACCGCGATGGTCACGCCGTTCGACGCCGACGGCGGCGCTCGACCTCGACGCCGCGCGCACGGCTGGCCGCCCACCTGGTCGACCAGGGCTGCGACGGGCTGGTCGTGAGCGGCACGACCGGTGAGGCCCCGACCACGACCGAGCCGAGCAGGACGACCTGCTGCGGGCCGTGCTCGAGGCCGTCGGCGACCGGGCCCGCGTCGTCGCCGGCGTCGGCACCAACGACACCGGCACACGCTGGACCTCGCCGGCAGGCGGCCGCGAAGCCGGTGCGCACGGCCTGCTGGTCGTCACGCCGTACTACAACAAGCCGCCGCAGGACGGGCTGCTCGCCCACTTCACGCGCCGTCGCCGACGCCACCGACCTGCCGGTCATGCTCTACGACATCCCGGGCCGCACCGGCGCTGCGATCCGGCACGAGACCCTGCTCGCGCCTCGCCGAGCACCCCCGGATCCTGGCCGTCAAGGACGCCAAGGGCGACCTGTTCGAGGGCTCGCTCGTGCATGGCCGAGACCGGCCTCGCCTACTACTCCGGCGACGACACGCTCAACCTGCCGTGGCTCGCCCTGGGCGCGACCGGGCGTCGTGTCGGTCGTGGCCCACGTCGCGCCGCCGCGCGGTACGCCGCGATGGTCGAGGCCGTCGACGCCGGCGACCTGGCCACGCGCGCGCAAGCTGCACGTCGAGCTGCTGCCCGCCGTGCGACGGCGTCATGACCCGCACCCAGGGCGTGCTGATGCCAAGGCCGGCGCTCGAGCTGCAGGGCGTGCTCGCCAACCGGCCGTGCGGGTCCGGCTGCCGGGCGACGCGCGGAGGTGGCGCGCTGACGCGACGACCTAGGCGCCGGCCTGCTCGCCTGCCGACCTCCACCAGATCCCCGGAGGACTCCTGTGACGCCAGATGACCCATCCGCACCCCGCGCTGGCGCCCCGCCGCGGCTGCCCGGCACGGCCTGCGCATCGTGCCGCTCGGCGGGCTCGGCGAGGTCGGCCGCAACATGGCCGTCCTCGAGCACGACGGCCGGCTGCTCATCATCGACTGCGGCGTGCTCTTCCCCGAGGACCACCAGCCCGGCGTCGACCTGATCCTGCCCGACTTCGACTACATCCGCCGACCGGCTCGGCGACATCGAGGCGGTCGTCCTCACCCACGGCCACGAGGACCACATCGGCGCGGTGCCGTACCTGCTGCGCGAGCGGCCGGACATCCCGCTGGTCGGCTCCCAGCTCACCCTGGCGCTGGTCGAGGCCAAGCTCAAGGAGCACCGGATCACGCCGTACCGCCCTGACCGTCGTCGCGAGGGCCAGCGGCGAGCCGCTCGGGCCGTTCGACTGCGAGTTCGTCGCGGTCAACCACTCGATCCCGGACGCGCTGGCGGTCGCCGTACGCACCCCGGCGGGCCCGCTCCTGCACACCGGCGACTTCAAGATGGACCAGCTGCCGCTGGACGACCGGCTCACCGACCTGCGGGCCTTCGCCCGGCTCGGCGAGGAGGGCGTCGACCTGTTCATGGTCGACTCGACCAACGCCGAGGTGCCCGGGTTCACCACGCCGAGCGCGACATCGGCCAGGTGCTCGACCGGGTCTTCTCGCGGCCGAGCGGCGGGTCATCGTGGCCTGCTTCTCCAGCCACGTGCACCGGGTGCAGCAGGTGCTGGACGCGGCCGACGCGCACGGGCGCAAGGTCGCGCTGGTCGGCCGGTCGATGCTGCGCAACATGGGCGTCGCCCGCGACCTCGGCTACCTCAGCGTGCCCGCCGGGCGTGCTGGTCGACGGCACGCGCGCTGCGACAACCGCCCCGACGACCAGGTGCTGATCTGCACCGGGTCGCAGGGCGAGCCGATGGCCGCGCTGTCGCGGATGGCCAACCGCGACCACCGGATCGAGGTCGGCGAGGGCGACACGGTCGTGCTGGCCTCGTCGCCTGATCCCGGGCAACGAGAACGCGGTCTTCCGGGTGATCAACGGGCTCACCCGGCTGGGCGCGCACGTCGTGCACAAGGGCAACGCGCTGGTCCACGTGTCCGGCCACGCCAGCGCCGGCGAGCTCCTCTACTGCTACAACATCGTCCGGCCGCGCAACGTCATGCCGGTGCACGGCGAGGTCCGCCACCTCGTGGCCAACGCCGACCTCGCGGTCGCGACCGGCGTGCCCGCGCGACGCGTGATCATCGGCCGACGACGGCACGGTCGTCGACCTGGTCGACGGCGTGGCGAAGTCGTCGGCACGGTCGCCTGCGGCTTCGTGTACGTCGACGGCTCCGGCGGTGGGCGACATCACCGAGGCGCTGCTGAACGACCGGCGGATCCTGCGCGACGAGGGCTTCATCTCGATCTTCGTCGTCGTCGACTCGGTGACCGGCAAGGTGCCGCCGGGCCCGAGATCACCGCCCGCGGCTTCGCCGAGAACGACGCGGTCTTCGACGACGTCATCCCGCGGATCGAGGAGCGCTGGCGGCGGCCATCGCGACGGGCGTCGACGACACCTACCAGCTGCAGCAGGTCGTCCGCCGGGTCGTCGGCCGCTGGGTCGGCGGCAAGCTCACCGCCGCCGCCCGATGATCATCCCGGTGGTCATCGAGGCCTGACCTGCCGCCCGCGACCAGCTGTGGCGGCAACGCGCTCGACGGTGCCGGCCTGCGCATCAGCGAGCCGCCGCCACAACTCGGGGGGACGACAGGCGTGGCCTGGGCGGCGTGTGACAGGTGTGACGGGTGGTGCCACGGCGTACGCCTGCGCACGTGGCGACCCGTACTTCCCCGCCGGGGCGCGCAGCACGTCGAGGACGAAGCGGTCCTCGACGGGCACGCGATCGCGGACGTCCGGCCGCACGAGCAAGCGCCCGTCGCGGTCGCAAGCGGCGCCCGAAAGCTCGCCAGCAAGCGCGGCCCCGGGCTGCGACCCGGCCGGTCCGCGGGATCGGCCTCGGCCTGCGCGCGCTGTGGCTGGGCGTCGCCCACCTGCTCGGCGGCGCGGCCCGCGGCATCGGGCCACTCGGCGCGCGACCTCGACCCGGCGCCGCCGCGACGGCGTCGGCCTCACCCTCATCGGGCTGGCCGTCGTCGTGGCCGCCACCGAGTGGTGGGGCCTGCCCGGCCCGGTCGGCCGGGTGGTCCACGCCGTCGTCGCCGGCACGTCGGCCGCTCGGGCTGGCCGCTGCCGCTGGTCCTGCTCGCGCTCGGCCTGCGGCTGCTCCGGCACCCCGACCGCAACGGCCCAGCCGGCCGCCAGGTCGATCGGCTGGCGCGCCCTGACCTTCGGCGACCGGGCTGGTCCACCGTCCCGCACCTGCCGACCGCCGTCCGACGGCGCCGACGGCCATGCGCGACGCCGGCGGCATGATCGGCTTCCTCGCCTCGGCAGCCCGCTCGCCGCCCGCGTCACCGGCTACGGCGCCATCGCCGCTGCTCCTGCTGGTGGCGTGCTTCGGCGTCCTGGTGATCACCGGCGACCCCCGTGCACGCCATCCCGGACCGCCTGCCCGAGCTCCGCGACACGCTGCTGCGCCGCACGCCGGCCGACGGTGCCGATGCCGATGCCGAGCCCGGTGCCGATCCCAGTGCCGATCCCAGTGCCGGTCCGCGGCGCGCGACGCCGCGACGGCTGGCGACCGGTCGCACGGCGCGGGCGCAGGCGCAGGAGCAAGGCGGGCGCCGCGCTGGTCGACGAGCAGCGTTCGACACCCCGTTCGACACACCGCTGGGCGCGGAAGCCGACGCCGCCGGGCTGCGTCCGGGCAGCGCAGAACGGGGCCGGCGCCGCGTCCCGCAGCCGCGCGCCGGGCGCCTGCGACCGCGCCGGCCGCCGACGGCGACGGGCCGGCCTGGTGCCGCCGCCGACCCAGCCGCTGCCCATCCGCGCCGAGCAGCTGGCGCTGGCCGGCGACGTCACCTACACGCTGCCCGCCAACGAGCTGCTCGCAGCCGGGCAGCCCGCACAAGGAGCGCCAGCGCGGCCAACGACCGCGTCGTCGACGCGCCTGACCGAGGTGCTCGAGCAGTTCGAGATCGACGCCCAGGTCACCGGCTTCAGCCGCGGCCCGACGGTCACCCGCTACGAGGTCGAGCTCGGCCCGGCCGTCAAGGTCGAGAGGGTCACGGCGCTGTCCAAGAACATCGCGTACGCCGTGGCGTCGGCCGACGTGCGGATCCTGTCGCCGATCCCCGGCAAGTCGGCGATCGGCATCGAGATCCCCAACACCGACCGCGAGAAGGTCAGCCTCGGCGACGTCCTGCGCAGCAGCGCCGCCCGCACCGACCAGCACCCGATGGTCATCGGCGCTCGGCAAGGACGTCGAGGGCGGCTACGTCGTCGCCAACCTGGCCAAGATGCCGCACCTGCTGGTCGCCGGCGCGACCGGCGCCGGGCAAGTCGAGCTTCATCAACTCGATGATCGTCTCGATCCTGATGCGCTCCACGCCCGACGAGGTGCGGATGGTGCTGGTCGACCCCAAGCGGGTCGAGCTGACGGCGTACGAGGGCATCCCGCACCTGATCACGCCGATCATCACCAACCCCAAGAAGGCCGCCGAGGCGCTGGCCTGGGTGGTCAAGGAGATGGAGGTCCGGTACGACGACCTCGCCGCGTTCGGCTTCAAGCACGTCGACGACTTCAACAAGGCGGTCCGCGCCGGCACGCGTCAAGCGCGCCGCCGGGCAGCGAGCGGGTCTTCGCGCCGTACCCCTACCTGCTGGTCATCGTCGACGAGCTCGCCGACCTGATGATGGTCGCGCCCGCGCGACGTCGAGGACTCGATCGTCCGCATCACCCAGCTGGCCCGGGCCGCCGGCATCCACCTGGTGCTCGCGACCCAGCGGCCGAGCGTCGACGTCGTCACCGGGCTGATCAAGGCCAACGTCCCGAGCCGGCTGGCGTTCGCGACCTCCTCGCTGGCCGACTCGCCGGGTCATCCTCGACCAGCCGGGCGCGGAGAAGCTGGTCGGCCAGGGCGACGCGCTGTTCCTGCCGATGGGCGCGAGCAAGTCGATGCGGATGCAGGGCGCCTGGGTCACCGAGGCCGAGATCCAGGCCGTCGTCGACGCACTGCAAGCAGCAGCTGGCGCCGACGTACCGCGCCGGACGTCGTCGTCGCCGCAGCAGCCAAGCGCGACATCGACGACGACATCGGCGACGACCTCGACCTGCTGCTGCCAGGCCGCCGAGCTGGTCGTCACCACGCAGTTCGGCTCGACCTCGATGCTGCAGCGCAAGCTGCGGGTCGGCTTCGCCAAGGCCGGCCGGCTGATGGACCTGCTGGAGTCGCGCGGCATCGTCGGCCCGAGCGAGGGCAGCAAGGCCCGCGACGTGCTGGTCAAGCCCGACGACCTGGACGAGGTCCTCGACGACCCTGCGGGGGGACGGATGAGCATGCTCGACGAGCGTGTCGGAGTCGACGCGACCGACTGTGAGGTCGAGATCGCCTGACCGGAGCAGGGTGACGCCGACGTCGCCCTCGCCTCGCCGCGGCGTCGCTGGCCCTGGTGGGCGCCGGTGCGCTCTGGCGGTGGCCGTCGCCTACACCTGGCGCGCGGTCGGGAGGCGGCGGCCTGCTGCGGCTACGTGCTGGCTGCGCGCGATGCTCCCGATCGCGGTCGTGCACCTCGCGGCCTGGTGGGACGCGCCGGGTGCCCCTGCGGTGGCCGACCGCACGGTACGCGGCTGCGCGACGGCCGCGATGGACGGGGCTGGCTGGGCGGAGGCTCCGACGCTGCGGCTGACCCCGTCCCGGCTGCCTCGCCGCGACGGCACTCGTGGTCGAGGGCTCCGACGGCTGGCGCGGACGCTGCCGCTGGCCCTGGTCGACCCGGCCGACCTGCGCGAGCTGCCCGATGCGCTGCGGCCGCTGACCGGCGGCGGGCGACCTCGTCCTCGACGTCCGCGGCCGGAGCCGAGCCATGGGCCATGGCGGTGTACGAGCCGGAGCCGGAGCCGGAGTCACCGGCCGGCGGCCGCCTGCACCGCCGACGGTGACGACCGCTTCACCAGCACGCTAGCTCCCGCCTCGCGCAGCCGCCGGACGTCGTCCAGCACTGGCGGCGTGACGAGCGGCCCAGGGCGCCCGCGCGGACGTTTCCGTCGCCGTTGACGTGGGGGCGCAGCGGCGGCGCGGGTCCGACGTGGTGCACCAATCGGTGATCGGCGAGGAGCACTGACCGTGGGCGCTCGACGACGAGCAGGCGCCGGCCCGGCCTGACGGCGACGACGAGCCGATGGCCCGCCGGCGGCACGCTGGCGTCCGCTGGCGGGCCCGAGCCTGCCGCACCCGCCGACCCGGTGATCGGCTCACAGCTCGCGGCTGCCGCGGGCCCAGGTGGCTGTCATCGACGACCTGGCCGCCCGCACCCGGATCCGGCCGCACGTCATCGAGGCCATCGAGCTCGACGACTTCTCCGCCTGCGGAGGGGACGTCTACGCCCGCGGCCACATCCGCGCGCTGGCCCGATGCTGGGCATCGAGGCCGAGCCGTTGGTGGCCGAGTACGACGCGCCTACGCCTCGCGCCGGTGAGCCGCGCGCGGGGGGTCTGCTCGAGGCCGAGCAGCCGGTTCGCCGCAGCGCGCGCCGCGCCCGCCCATTGGCGTGGCGCGCGCTCGTGGTCCTCATCGCCTCATCCTGTTGCTGGTCCTCGTGCGGCGGCCCGGCCCGGCTGCCGGTCCACGCCGGCCCCGCCGACCACGGTGACCGCCACGGGCGACCGCGACCACGCGCGGCGCCGACGCAGACCAGCGCCGCTCGCGGCCAGCAGGCCGCCGACCGACGACGGCGCGCTTCGCAGCGATGTGGCAGCGCCCGACCATGCCACGCGTCACCCTGTCGGCGACATGAACGGCGGCCGCAAGACGTCGTTCCTCGTCGCGCGACGCGACCGGCTCGGTGTCTTCCGGGGCACCGGTCGGCGCCCGACCCAGCCCCCAGACCCTGCATGCGATCACCGGTGCATCGTCGGCGCGCCCGAGCCGTCCGTCCATGTCGGTGTCGACGGCAAGCGACCTCGGCTCCGCTGCCCAGACCGGGGCAAGTGGTCACGTCATGCACGCTCGGCGGCGAGCGCACGGCGCCGGCGCCGCCGCGCCGGTCGTCGCGGCCGCGAAGCATGCGCCCTCTCGGCCATACTGGGCGGCATCATGAGCCCGGTGCCCTCTGTGCCGCGGTCGCACCGCAGCGACCCGGCCTCCGCGCGTCGCTTCGCGCTCGTCACTCTCGGCTGCGCGCGCAACGAGGCCGACTCCGAGGAGCTGGCCGCGCGGCTGGCCGACCAGGGGCTTCGCGCTGGTGGCTGACGCCGCCGACGCCGACGCCGTGCTGGTCAACACCTGCGGCTTCGTCGAGTCGGCCAAGAAGGACTCGGTCGACACCCTGCTCGCCGCCGCCGACCAAGCGACCAGGCCGCGCCCAGGTGGTCGCGGTCGGCTGCCTGGCCGAGCGCTACGGCAGAGCAGCTCGCCGAGGCGCTGCCCGAGGCCGACGCGGTGCTCGGCTTCGACGCCTACCCCGCCATCGCCGCCCGGCTGCGACGATGCCTGCTCGACGGTCGCGCCCGGCCCTCGCACACGCCGCGCGACCGGCGCACGCTGCTGCCGGTCACCCCGTCGACCGCGACGACACGCGGCTCGCGTCCCGGGCCACGCGCACCGGCCCGCACAGCCCGACCTGCCCGCCGGCGTGGCGCCCGCGTCCGGCCCGCCGGTCGTGCGCAGGCGGCTGGGCGGAGGGCCGTCGCGCCGGTCAAGCTGGCGTCGGGCTGTGACCGCCGCTGCTCGTTCTGCGCCATCCCGTCGTTTCGCGGCTCGTTCGTCTCCCGGCCGGCCCGCCGACGTGCTCGCCGAGGCCGCGCTGGCTTGCCGAGCAAGGGCGTCCGCGAGCTGTCCTGCGTCAGCGAGAACTCCACGTCGTACGGCAAGGACCTCGGCGACCTGCGGCTGCTCGAGACAGTTGCTGCCGCGAGCTGGCCGCCGTCGACGGCATCGAGCGGGTGCGGCGTGTCGTACCTGCAGCCGGCCGAGGTGCGGCCCGGCCTGCTCGACGTGATGACGCGCACCCCGGGCGTCGCGCCGTACTTCGACCTGTCCTTCCAGCACTCCAGCCCGTCGGTGCTGCGGCGGATGCGCCGCTTCGGCGACCCCGAGCGCTTCCTCGACCTCCTCGACGACGTCCGCGACCGCGCGCCGCGAGGCCGGCGTGCGCAGCAACGTCATCGTCGGCTTCCCCGGCGAGACCGAGGCACGACGTCGCAGGTGCTCGATCGGACTTCCTGGCCGCCGCCCGGCTCGACGTCGTGGGCGTCTTCGGCTACTCCGACGAGGACGGCACCGAGGCCGCCGCGCTGGCGGACAAGCTCCCCCCGGCGAGAGTCCAGCCCGGGTCGAGCAGCTCGGACGGCTGGTCGAGGAGCTCACCGCCCACGCGCCGAGCACCGCGTCGGCGAGCAGGTGGAGGTGCTGGTCGAGTCGCGGGCCGGCGAGGGCGGCGTCGAGGGCGGTCGAGCGCACCAGGGCCCGGACGTCGACGGCACTACGACCGTGCTGGGCGCACCGGCCGGTGCAGCGGTCGGTGACCTGGTGACCGCGACCGTCGAGGCGAGCCGGGGCGCAGACCTGGTCGCCCGCAGCCGGGAGGGCGGTCGATGAGCCACGACGACGCCGGTTTCCGGGTGCGACCGGCCAACCAGGCGCAACGGGTCCAGCCGCCGAGCAACTGGAACATCGCCAACGGGCTCACCATGCTGCGGCTGCTGCTGGTGCCCGTCTTCGGCTGGCTGCTCGTCGAGGGCGACGACTCCGACGCCTGGCGCTGGGCGGCGCTCGTCGTGTTCGTGGTGGCCTCGATCACCGACCAGGTCGACGGCTACCTGGCCCGCAAGCACGGCCTGGTCACCGACGTGGGAGCCGTCGCCGACCCGATAGCCGACAAGCTCCTGACCGGGGTCGCCTTCGTCGGCCTGTCCTACCTGGGCGAGCTGCCCTGGTGGGCGACGCTGGTGATCCTGGTCAGGGAGTGGGGGGTCACGGCGCTGCGCTTCTGGGTGATCCGCTTCGGGGTGATCTCGGCCAGCCCGGGCGGCAAGCTCAAGACGACGCTGCAGATCGCGGTGCTGATCGCCTACCTGGTGCCGATGCCGGATCCGGTGGACGACGCGCTCGACCCCGTCTTCGGCTGGGTGCTGTACACGGTGCTCGTCGCGACGGTGCTGATCACGCTCGTCACCGGGCTCGACTACGTCGCCCGGGCAGTGGCGCTGCGGCGCAAGGGACGTGACGCGCCATGATCCGGCAGTTGTGAGGAGGACCCATGAGGCCACATCCGCGAGCAGGTAGGCGTGAGGAGGCACCCGTGAGGCCACATCCGCGAGCGGGCAGGCGTGAGGACAACCGATGAGCAGGCGCCCATGAGTCACCCCGGGTCGCCGGCCGAGCAGGTCGCCGAGTGGGTGGCCAGCCACGTGGTCGCCCGGCTCACCGCCGACGGGCAGACGGTAGCCACGGCCGAGTCCCTCACCGGCGGCCTGGTCTGCGCCACGCTGGTGGCGGTGCCAGGCGCCTCTGCCGTGGTGCGTGGTGGTCTCGTCGCGTACGCCGAGGACGTCAAGACCGGTCTGCTCCGCGTCCCGGCCGAGGTGGTGAGCCGGCACGGCACGGTGGCGACCGAGACGGCAGCCGCGATGGCCGAGTCGGTGCGCGACGTGCTGGGCGCTGAGTGGGGCGTTGCGACCACAGGCGTCGCCGGCCCCGAGCAGGTCGAGGACAAACCGGTCGGAACGGTGCACGTGGCAGTCGCCGGCCCGAGCGAGACCAGGACCGAGGACCTGGTGTCTCCGGGCGAGCGTGAGCAGGTGCGCGCGGCCGCCGTCGGTGCCGCGCTGAGGCTGCTGCGTGACTCGCTGGAGGGCTGAGATCGCGACTCGCCCCCGAAGTCTGCTCACTGCCCCACCTCCCCGCCGGGTACGGTGGAGGGCAAGGACCACCGCCCGTCGCGCTCGCGCGTCGGCTGACCGAGGGGCTGGGACCGCATGATCGTGCTGCGACGCCTCCTCGGTGACGTGCTGCGCAAGCAGCGGATCCGCCAGGGCCGCACGCTGCGGCAGGTGTCGGGTGACGCCCGAGTCAGCCTCGGCTACATCTCCGAGATCGAGCGCGGCCAGAAGGAAGCCTCCTCGGAGATGCTGGCTGCCCTGTGCGGCGCGCTGGAGGTGCCGCTGTCACGGGTGCTGCGCGAGGTCAGCGACCAGCTCGCGCTCGAAGAGGCGCGTACGGCCTCACCGTCGCTGGTCACCCCCGAGGAGCGTCGGCTCTCGCTGGCTGTCAAGCCGGTGGCCGTCCCGGCACCCCCCAGTCGGGAGGGTGGCGTCTGTCGCAGCCGCATGACCAGCACCACACCCCGACCTACGGCGTGCTCTTTCTCTAGCCGGCCACAGCCTCCGGGCCCAGCCCGTAGACGGCGGCGCGGCTGACCACACGTCGGGCGCGGCACTCGCGGACCGCGCACCCGAGATCGGGGACTCAAACGGGGCGCACCGTCTGTCGCCGGTGCCGAGGGGGACCATGGTTCAGGTCCGTGGGTTTCATGCGTCCCTTGGTCGAGCCCGAACCGAGCCCGGCGCTTCCGGCGTCGACGCGACCGGTGCGCAGACCGAAGCCTCAGCCCGGAAAGGTCGGTCAGCCGACGGGTTCCGCCGTGACATCCAGGGCCTGCGTGCGGTGGCGGTCCTCGCCGTCGCGCTCGACCACGCGGGCATCGATGCCCTGTCGGGCGGCTTCGTGGGCGTGGACGTCTTCTTCGTGGTCTCGGGTTTCCTGATCACGCAGCTGCTGGTCCACGAGGCGCAGCGCACCGGCACGATCCGGCTGGGCCGCTTCTACAGCCGACGGGCTCGCCGCATCCCGCCCGCAGCCACCCTCGTGATCGTGTCGACTCTCGCGGTGGCGTCGCTGATGCTCGACTACGTCCAGATGGCGGCGATCGTCACCGACTCGGTGTGGGCGACGTTCTTCTCCGCCAACGTGAAGTTCAGCCGGGACAACACCGACTACTTCGCGGCCGACAACCCTGCCTCGCCGCTGCAGCACTTCTGGTCCCTGGCCGTCGAGGAGCAGTTCTATCTCGTCTGGCCGCTCCTGCTCACCTGCCTGGTCGGCGGCTACGCGGTCTGGCGGCAACGCCAGGGACGCCGGACCGAGGGACAGCCCTCCGGTGCGGGGCCGGTACCCACCCGCTGGCTCGTGCTCACGCTGGCAGTCATCGGCGGGACCTCCCCGTGCTGGTCGATCGTGCGCACCGGGTCGTCCCCGGCCGAGGCCTACTTCTCGACGTTCGCCCGGGCGTGGGAGCTCGCCGCCGGAGCGTGCTGCGCCATAGGGATGGCGTGGATTCTCCGGCTGCCCGTCGCCGTCCGTGCCTTCGGCGCCTGGGTCGGGCTGGCCGCGGTGCTGATGGCCGTCTTCACCTTCAGCGCGCAGACCCCGTTCCCCGGGTCCGCCGCCCTGCTACCCGTGCTGGGTACGGTCCTGCTCATCGCGGGAGGCAGCGGGCGGGCCCGGCTCGGGCCCGGCTTGCTGCTCGATCGCCGGCCGTGTCAGCTGCTCGGGGACTGGTCCTACTCGTTCTACCTGTGGCACTGGCCCTTCCTGCTGATCCCCGCCGCCTACGTCGGGCACGCGCTGCCGGTGTCGCAGAACCTGGTCCTGCTGTCTGCCGCGCTGCTCGCCTCCGTGGCGTCGTACCAGCTGGTGGAGAACCCGTTCCGGCGGTCGGTGCACCTGCGGGCGGCCACCCGTCGTGGCCTGCTGCTCTATCCGGCTGCCGTGGTCTTCAGCCTCGGCGCCGTTGTCATCGCCGACTGGGCGGTCCAGCACGAGGCGGGGAGGGTGTCAGCGGCCCCGGCCATCACGGTGCGCGGCGCCGGCAACGAGACCGGGTTCCCGCTCAACCGCAGCCCGTCGGTGGCGATCGTCCAGGCCTCCGCCGAGGCGGCACGCGACGACGTCGCCATCCCCGGCCAGCTGCACCCAGCCCTGCTCGACCTCGCGAGCGACATTCCCGGGGTGGGGGAGTGTGACTACGACCGGGCGTACGGGCAGCTGTGCGAGCGTGGCGTGGTCGGCAGCGACAAGGTGATGGTGACGTTCGGCGACTCCCACGCCCGGCAGTGGATCCCGGCCCTGGAGGAGATCGCCCTGCAGGACGGGTACGCGGCGTACTACCTGGTGCGGTCGGGATGCACCTCCTCGCAGATGGTCCCCGACTTCGGCGACGGAGGCTTCCGCGGCTGCCTCGACTTCCGTCCGTGGGCGATGGCACAGATCGAGCTGCTCCAGCCCGACGTGCTGGTGCTGGCCAGCGACGTGCCGCCCGGTGCCGTCGGCACCGACGGGCAGCGCACCGAGAACGACGCGGAGCTGGCCGAGCTGTTCGACGCCGGGCTGCGGCAGACCATCGGCATGCTCGGCGACTCCGTCGGCAGGACCATCGTGATCGGCAACACGCCGGGCATACCGGAGCTGTCCGCTCCCTGCCTGGCCGGCGGTCAGAACCTCGGCGACTGCGCGTTCTCCGTCAGCGACCGTTCGGTCCTGATGCTGGAAGCGGCGCGCGATGCGGCAGCGGCAACCGGCGTCGGCTTCGTCAACCCACGAGCGTGGTTCTGCTCGCGCGGCCTGTGCCCGATGGTCGTCGGCAGCACCGTCGTGTTCCGCGACCTCGAGCACATGAGTGCCACCTACGCCGCGCAGCTGGGCGACCCGCTCGGGAGCGCCTTCCGCCGCGAGGGACTGCGGCCGGCGGCCGACCCGGGCGGCGACGTCCGGGGTTGAGAGCGTCGGCGCGCAGCGCATCAGGTCTCAAACCACGCACAAAGTTGCCGCCGGGAGGGCGATCCGTGCGTAAGGTGCCGACATGCGCGTATCTGGGTCAGCGACGACGATCTCGTGGATTCCGTCCGAGGCGGTCACCGGGGCTGTGTTCAAGGTGCCCTTCCAGGTCGGCATGTCGCGCTACGACGACCCACCGCCGGACCAGATCGACGACGTCGACGCCTTCCTCGCCGCCGACCGGGCCCGCTTCGCGAACAAGCTGGAGGCGTGGATCGAGGTACGCGACGGGGTGGTGGTCGAGTTCGGGCACGAGGGTCGCGGCCGGATCGGGTCGACGACGCTGCGGGTGGGCCGCTTCGACGCGACGTTCGCCGCCGTACCGCTGCCCGACCGCCAGTCGGCCGAGCCGATCGACGGCAGCCAGGGCGCGACGGCCGTCTGCTTCGAGCAGACCGCGGGCGGACGCACCGGCGTGCCGGCACCGCGGCGGGTCAGCAGGCCGCCGTTCGTCCAGATCGCCGCGCCGCTGGCGTGGACCACGCTGCGGATGACCCTGCACGCCGACGGCCGTCAGGAGCACGAGCTGGTCGGCGCCAGTCCGTTCCCCCGGCACTGGGTCTACGACGGCGACGGCCGGCTGGCGCGCAAGTCGGCGACCATCGACTACCAGCAGTGGAGCACGAACATGTTCGGCCAGCAGACCCCCTGGGGCGCGGCCGACTCGCCCGTGCTGGTCACCGAGGTCGAGTCGGCCCTCGAGCGGGAGCTGTCGCTGGCGATCATGCGTTCGGGCGAGAAGCCGCGGGTGCAGAAGCTGGCAGCCGGCGAGCACCTCACCGAGCAGGGCCAGCAGGCCGACGAGATCTACCTGCTGCTCGACGGCCTGCTGCAGGTCGACGTCGACGACGAGGTCGTGGCCGAGGTGGGGCCGGGGGCAGTGCTGGGGGAGCGGGCGACGCTCGAGCACGGCCGGCGCACGGCCACGCTCAGGGCGCTGACCCCGTGCCGGGTCGCCGTGGCTGCCCGGTCGGTGCTCGACGAGGAGGTGCTGCGGCAGCTCGCGGAGGGCCACCGGCGCGAGGTCGCCGACCACTGACGGCGCCGGATCTCTCAGGCCCGCAACCGGAGCCCGCGGGGTGTGGCGTGGAAACCGGCCGCCTCGAGCGCTGCGCCGAGACGGCTGCCGAGCACCTGCTCACCGTCGGCTCGCTGCACGGTGATCCGCCCCAGGGAGCCGTCGCGCACGGCGAGCGCGAGCGCGTCGACCGCGATCATCAGCCGGTCGTCGTCGACGTCGCCTCCCACGTCGGGACCGTTGCCCGCGCCGGTGCCCGGACCCGTGCCTGAGCCCGTGCCGGGGCCGGTGAACGTGAGCAGGGTGCGCCCGCCGCGCTCGACGTAGAGCACCAGCTCGCCGTCGACGAGCACCACCAGCGCTCCCGCCTTGCGCCCCGGCCGGTGTCCGGCGAGCCGCCGACGATCGTCGCCCGAGCCGCTGCGCGCGGGCCAGCCGAGGGCCGCGCCGTAGGGGTTGGCGGGATCGGTGGCGGCCAGCGTCACCGCCCGCCGCCCGTCGCTGCCGCCGGCAGCCGCACCGGTCGTGGCGGTGCGGCGGGTCGGACTCGGCGCGCAGCCGGTCGACCGCGCCGGCCGTCGCGAACTGGGCGGCGCCGAGAGCCGCGACGAAGTAGCCACGACGGCAGCGGCCGGACTCCTCGAACGCCGCCGAGCACCCTGTAGACGGCCGCGAAGCCGCCGGGCACCCGCTCGCTGGTCACCGCCCCGCGGGTCACGACGCCGTGCCGGTCGAGCATCAGCTCGGCGGTCGCGTGGGCACGCCGGGTCGCGTCGGCGTCGCGCGCCGGCAGCAGCGACCAGCGTCCGGCGGCCGTGGGTGGCCCGGTGCGAGACGGCATCCCGGGCCGGCCGCGCCGCCTGGGCGGCCGCCGTGCAGCCGGGCTCGCGGGGCGGGCCGACGGGTGCGGTGGGCCGAGCTGCCGCCGTGACCAGCGTGCGCACCGGCGCCAGCGTGTCGTTGCCGACGCGGCCGGACCAGACCAGGTCCCACAGCGCGGCGTGCAGGGCCTGGTCGTCGGTGGCACCGACCGCGTCGGACAGCTGCCGGAAGAAGTAGGCGCCGCCGCCGGCGAGCGCGTCGAGGACCTGCCGGTGCAGGTCGCCGAAGGTCGCGTCGGGCCCGGACAGCTCGCCGGGGTCGAGGTCGGGCAGCGTGAGGGCGGCCGACTCGGCCAGGTGCAGGCTCACCCAGCCGTCGGTGCCGGGCAGGCTGCCCGGCCCCGCCCAGAGCACCTCGCCGGCCGCGGTGAGCTCGTCGAGCATGGCCGGCTGGTAGTCCATCACCCGCGACGCGCAGCACCAGCGGCTCCAGCGCCGAGGCCGGGACCGCGCAACCGGCCAGCTGCTCGACGACCGCGAGCACGCCGCCGACGCCGCGCAGCCGGCCGCCGACGTGCTGCCAGCGCGGGCAGGAACCGGCCGAGCGTCGCCGGCTCGACCGGCTCGACCTCGTGCCGCAGCGCGGCCAGGGAGCGGCGCCGCAGCCGCGCGCAGCACCTCGGCGTCGCACCACTCGCTGCCGCGCCCGCCGGGCCGGAACTCGCCCTCGACCACCCGCCCCGCGGCGCGCCAGCCGGCGCAGCGTCTCGGTCACGACCGCGACGCCCGACGCCCCAGCGGGCGGCCATCTCGCCGGCGGTGAACGGCCCGTGGGTACGGGCGTAGCGGGCGACCAGGTCGCCGAGCGGGTCGGCCACCGGCTCGGTGAACACGTCGGGAACCCCCGGGGGCACGGGCACGCCGAGCGCGTCGCGCAGCCGGCCGGCGTCCTCGATCGCCGCCCACCAGGCGCTGGCCACCGATGACCGACCTCGACGGCACGCCGGGCAGCCTGCGAGCTCGGCCAGCCAGTCGGCCGCCGCGTTCGCCGGCCACGCACCGCTGCTCGACCTCGGCGGCCGTCAGCGGCCCGACCGTGCGGAGCAGGTCGGCCACACCCTCGACGTCGCGGGCGCGCCGGTCCGGCGGCCAGCCGCTGCAGCTCGGCCTCGGTCTCGGCGACCACCTCCTCGTCGAGCAGGTCGCGCAGCTCGGCCCGGCCCAGCAGCTCGGCCAGCAGCGACGGAGTCGAGGGACGAGTGCGGCGGCGCGACGTTCGGCCAGCGGGCTGTCGCCCTCGTAGAGGAACGCGGCCACGTAGCCGAACATCAGCGACCGGGCGAACGGTGACGGCGTCTGGGTGTCGACCTGCGCCGACCCGCACCCGGCGCGCGGCCGATGTCGCGCAGCAGGCCGACCAGCGCGGGCACGTCGTAGACGTCCTGCAGCACCTCGCGCACGGTCTCGAGCACGATCGGGAAGCTCGGGTAGCGTGCGCGCCACCTCGAGCAGCTGGGCCGACCGCTGCCGCTGCTGCCACAGCGGGCTGCGCCGGCCCGGGTCGCGCCGCGGCAACAGCAGCGCCCGGGCGGCGCACTCGCGGAATCGGGCGGCGAACAGCGCCGAACCGCCGACCTCCTCGGTGACCAGGTCGTCGACCTCGTCCGGCTCGAACACGAACAGCTCCGCGCCGGGCGGATCCGCGTCGGTCTCCGGGACGCGCACGACGATGCCGTCGTCGCTGGCCATGGCCTGACCGTCGACGCCGAACCGCTCGCGCAGCCGCGCGTTGACGGCCAGCGCCCAGCGGGGCGTGCACCTGCAGGCCGAACGGGGAGTGCAGCACGACCCGCCAGTCGCCGAGCTCGTCGCGGAACCGCTCGACCAGCAGGGTGCGGTCGTGCGGGACGTGCCCGGTCGCCTCGCGCTGCTCGGCCAGGAACGCCACCAGGTTGTCGGCGGCCCAGGTGTCGAGCCCGGCGGCCCGGCAGCGTGCCACCGCGTCGGCGGGGGCGGCCCCGGAGACCTCGCGGACGAACGCGCCGACGGCCTGGCCCGAGCTCGGCCGGGCGGCCGAGCGTGTCGCCCTTCCAGAACGGCAGCCGTCCGGGCTGGCCGGGCGCCGGGCTGACCACGACCCGGTCGTGGGTGATGTCCTCGATCCGCCAGCTGGTCGTGCCGAGCGCGAAGACGTCGCCGACCCGGGACTCGTAGACCATCTCCTCGTCGAGCTCGCCGACCCTGCGCGCCGGTCGGCCCGTCGCCGACCAGGAAGACGCCGAACAGGCCGCGGTCGGGAATGGTGCCGCCCGAGGTGACCGCGAGCCGCTGCGCGCCCGGTCGGCCGGTGAGCCGTGCCGGCCACCCGGTCCCACACGATCCGCGGCCGCAGCTCGGCGAACTCCTCGCTCGGGTACCGGCCGGCGAGCAGGTCGAGGGTGGCGTCGAAGGCCGACCGCGGCAGCGTCGCGAACGGCGCCGCCCGGCGGACGAGCGCGAACACGTCGTCGACGTCGAGGTCGTCGACGGCGGTCATCGCGACGACCTGCTGGGCCAGCACGTCGAGCGGGTTGGCCGGCACCGACAGCGCCTCGATCGCGCCGGCGCGCATCCGCTCGACGGTGACCGCCGCCTGCACCAGGTCGGCGCGGTGCTTGGGCAGCACCACCCCGCGCGACACCTCGCCGACCTGGTGGCCGGCGCGGCCGACCCGCTGCATGCCGCTGGCCACCGAGGGCGGCGCCTCGACCTGCACGACCAGGTCGACGGCACCCATGTCGATGCCGAGCTCGAGGCTGCTGGTCGCGACGACGCACGGCAGCCGGCCCGACTTGAGGTCGTCCTCGATCAGCGCCCGCTGCTCCTTGCTGACCGAGCCGTGGTGGGCGCGGGCCAGCAGGTCACCGGCGCCGCGCGATGGCCCCGGACTGCGCCATCACCTGCGCGGGAGAGCCCGCGTCGGCGGCGCGGCTCGTCGCCGGCCCGGGTCGGCCGCGATCTCGTTCAGCCGGGCGGTGAGGCGCTCGGCCAGCCGGCGCGAGTTGGCGAAGACGATCGTCGACCGGTGCTGCTCGACCAGGTCGACGATGCGCTCCTCGACGTGCGGCCAGATCGACGCGGCACTCGTGTCGCCGGGAGCCGGCCGGCTCCGGCGGCGGCTCGCCGGGCACGGGCGTCCCGCCCGGCGCGGGTGTCGACGTGCTGCCGAGCTCGCCCATGTCCTCGACCGGCACGACGACCGACAGGTCGAGCCGCTTGTCGCTCGGCGGCTGCACGACCCGGGCCGGGGCCGCGCCGCCGAGGAAGCGGGCCACCTCGTCGGTCGGGCGCACCGTCGCCGACAGCCCGATCCGCTGCGCGGGCGCCGGCAGCAGCGCGTCGAGCCGCTCCAGCGACAGCGCGAGGTGCGCGCCGCGCTTGGTGCCGGCGACCGCGTGCACCTCGTCGACGATGACCGTGCGCGACGCCGCGCAGCGACTCGCGCGCCCGCGACGTCAGCACCAGGAACAGCGACTCGGGCGTGGTGATGAGCACGTCGGGAGGCGCCGTGCCAGCCGGCGGCGCTCGTCGGCCGGGGTGTCGCCGGTGCGGATGCCGACCCTGATCTGCGGCGCCGGCAGCCCGAGCCGGCGCGGCCGTGTGCTGCATGCCGACCAGCGGGGCGCGCAGGTTGCGCTCGACGTCGACGGCGAGCGCCTTGAGCGGTGAGACGTACAGCACCCGGCAGCGCTGCTGCGGCTCGTCGTGCCGGCCCGCTGCCCGGCGCGAGGTCGGTGCGGGCGAGCCGGTCGAGCGCCCACAGGAACGCCGCCAGGGTCTTGCCGGACCCGGTGGGCGCGACCACCAGGGTGTGCTCGCCGGAGCTGATGGCGTCCCAGGCGCCGAGCTGGGCCGGGGTGGCGGCCGGCGAAGGCGCCGGTGAACCACTCGCGGGGACCGGCGTACACGGTCGCCCCGGCCCGGCCCAGCTCGATCGCGATCCCCCGGCCGGCCGCTCGACTGCCGCCTGCGACGAGCGCCACTTTCCCCTGCAATCCGTTCTCACTCATGGTCGACACCTTTCCTGGCAAACTTGCCAACGGCTGTCAGGTTTCCCCGATGTTCACTGTTGGTGATCACGCTGGGCCATTCGAGTGGATAACGGCAGTGACCACGATCTATTGATGGGTTGGCCATAGGGTCGTATCCCGGCGGGTCGTGCGGTCTCGGCGCACGGCCTGTTGGTGTCAGGAGCGAGGGCAGTCGGAATGAGGAGTCAGGCAGGTTTCCGCAGTGTCCTGGCTGTGCGTGAGTTCCGCGCGCTGTGGGCGGCGGAGCTGCTGTCGGTCGTCGGCGACCAGCTCGCCAGGGTCGGCCTGGCCGTCCTCGTGTTCCGCGAGACCAACTCCGCCGGCTGGACCGCGCTGGCCTACGCGCTGACCTTCCTCCCCGCGCTGATCGGCAGCGTCCTGCTCGGCGGGCTGGCCGACCGCTATCCGCGCCGCGAGCTGATCGTGGTGGTCGACCTGCTGCGTGCCGGGATCGCCGGGCTGATGGCCATTCCCGTGCTGCCGCTGCCCGTGCTGTTCGCGCTGGTCTTCGTGCTCACCCTCGCCGGTGCCCCGTTCAAGTCCGCGCAGCAGGCGTTGCTGCCCACCATCCTCACGGGCGACAAGTACGTCACCGGCCTGGCGCTGCGCACGGTCACCAGCCAGTCCGCGCAGGTGGCGGGCTTCCTGGCCGGTGGTGCGCTGCTGCTCGTGCTCGACCCGCACGTGTCCCTCGGCCTGAACGCCGTGACGTTCGTGGTGGCGGCTCTCGTCGTGCTGGCCGGGGTCCGGCACCGACCGGCGGCGCGCCGGAACGTGGCCGAACACGACGGCGGCGCCGTGCGGCTCATCGTGCGTGACCCGAACCTGCTGGGCCTCGTCGGACTGTCCTGGCTGGTCGGCGTGTTCGCCATTCCCGAAGGGCTGGCGGCGCCGTACGGGGCCACGTTCGGTGGTGCGGCCGCCGTGGTCGGCGTGCTGATGGCGTCCGTGCCCGTCGGCAGCATCGCCGGGGCGTGGCTGGCCGCCAAGGTGCCGCGGTCGGCCCGTCCGGTCGCCACCCTGTGGTTCGCGGTCGGCGCGGGACTGCCGCTCGCGGCGTGCCTGCTCGGGCCGCCGCTGGTGGTCGTGGCCGTGCTGTGGGCCCTGTCCGGGGCGTGCGCCACCGCCTACCTGGTGCTCGCGCAGGCCGCGTTCGTACTCGGCGTGCCCGATCACCGCCGCGGTGCGGCGTCCGGACTGGCCGGCGCCGGCGTGCTGTCGTCGCAGGGCATCGCCGTACTCGGCGCCGGCATCCTCGCCGACGCGACCAGCCCGGTGTTCGCAGTGGGCGCCGGCGGTGTCACCGGCGCCCTCCTGGCGTTGGTCGTCGGAGTGCCATGGCTGCGCTCCCGGCACTCACGTCACGAAACGGATGTCACCACTCCCACGAGTACATCATCGGAACTACCTCCTCCCATGGGCACCTCGGACGCGGACGGAGATGACGTGTTCACCACTCCCAGGACTTCTTCACGAGTTCCTCCTTCCGAGGGAGTCGCCGCCGAGCGCGGCAATGGACATGTCGAGCCCGATACGGGTCTCACCACTCCCACGACTGCATCTCTTGTGCCTCCTTCCGGGGGACTTGCCGCCGAGCACGGCAATGGCAGTGCCGACCAGGTCCGTGTTGCCCGATCGCACAAATCAGCATCCCTTTCCACCGATGAGCGGTCCAGACGACCGTCACGATGGGCGCTCTGGCGCGAGTCCCCACGTCTGCTGGTGCTGATACTCACGGTGGAGACCGGTACGGCCGTTCTGACCGGTTTCATCATTCGGTCGAGCGAGGTGAACGCCGCCGATCTGGCGACGCTGGGCATCATCGTCGGCCTCGGACTGGGGATCGGTGAGCTGACCCGCAACGTCGAGCGGGTACGCCGCCGGTTCAACGACACCCCCCACGTGAACCTGACGTCCGTCTGGACGTTCGCGGCCCTGCTGTCGCTACCGCCCGTGCTGGCTCCGGCCGTGATCTGCACGCTCTACGTGCACCTGTTCTGGCGGAGCCGGTACCGGGTGCGCCAGGTCCACGCCTACCGGATGGTGTTCACGGCCTCCACGGTCATGCTCTCCGCGTACTCGGCGTCCTACCTGCGCCACTGGCTCGCGCCGGCCGATATGGCCGACTGGAACAACCCCGTGGCCATCGCGGTCGTCGTGCTGGCGGCGCTCGCGTACGCGGGCGTGAACTGGGGCCTGATCGTCGTGGCCATCACGCTGCACGAGCGGCGGCTGTCCCTGCGCAAGGCGTTCGGCACGGGCCGGGAGGCCGCGCTCGAGTTCGGCACCATCGGCCTGGGCGCCATCACCGCGCTGCTCGTGTCGTTCCACCCCGGCTGGGCGCTGATGATCGTGCCCGCGCTGCTCGTGCTGCACCGCAGCGTGCTCATGCGGCAGCTGGAGGAGGCGGCGTCCACCGACCAGAAGACCGGCCTGTCGAACGCCACGGCGTGGACGAGCCTGGCCTCCGCGGAGATCCAGCGCGCACACCGGGACGGCACGCAGGTCGGCGTGCTGATGATCGACCTGGACCACTTCAAGGCCGTCAACGACGCCCACGGCCACCTGGTCGGCGACCGGGTGCTGCAGGCGGTGGCGGACACGCTGTCGTCGACCTCGCGCCGCTACGACATCGTCGGCCGCTGGGGTGGCGAGGAGTTCGTGGTGCTGTGCCCGGAGGTCGACGGCGAGGGGCTGCACCAGCTGGGCGAGCGGGTGTGCGAACGGGTCCGTGAGCTGCGGGTGCCGGCTTCGGAGTCCGTCGTCGTCTCGGGCCTGTCGGTGTCCGTGGGCATCGCCCTGTTCCCCGAGTTCGGCCCCGACCTCCAGGACGTGCTCCTGGCGGCCGACGACGCGCTCTTCGTGGCCAAGGACAGCGGCCGCAACCAGGTTCAGACGATCGTGGCGGCCATCGGCGACCTGAGCAGGCCGACGGTGACGCCCGACAAACGCGGGTGAGGATGGTTACCCGCGGCTCGGATTGTCTGGCGTCACCGTCGTCCCGGCTCCCCGACCCGCAGCGGAAGTTGCCGCGGCTAGTTGTTCCTACACCCGGGTCCTCGGCGCACTGCAAGGTGCGTAACCCCCAAACTCTCGAGTGCGGCGACGAGAACAGGCCGTTCGGCCGCGCGTGATAACTCGTTTGGCGTAACGCGAACCGGGGAACACGGAAAGTCGTCAATCGGGCACACTGGAGATTCGAGAGCGGTCGCCCGGGGGTGTTTGGGATGAGTGAGGAGAGCCTGCCGTACCGGCACGGCATCCATGAGGCCATGGGCGTGCTCGCCGGCCAGTGGGTCACGGCTGTCCTGGCGTCGCTCACCGCTCGGCCCATGACCTACTCGAAGCTCCTCGAGCACATCAACCGGACCGAGGAACGGCTCGGCTGGGTCACCCACGAGCGGCCGCTGCGGCAGAAGGTGCTGACCGACACGCTGCACCGCATGCAGCGCGACGGGCTGGTGGTCAAGATCGACCGGCCGAGCACGTTCGGCTCGACCTGGTACCAGCTCACTCCCATGGGCCGCTCGCTGCTGCGGGCGCTGCTGCCGCTGGCGAAGTGGGCGGAGGACAACCGCGCCGACCTTGGCAAGGCCCGCGCCACCTATCTGGCCTCCCGCGCGGACGCGCCTAGCTAGCTGTATCACTCCTAGCCGAAGAAGCCCAGGCGGAACGCGGCGTCCCTGGCCACCAGGAACCCGACGATCGCCAGGATCCACCCGGTCGCCCCGATGGCGTGCTTCTCGAACCAGTTGTTCACCCTGGCCAGCAGGGGCGTGACCCGCTCGGCCAGCACCAGCCGGACACCCAGCAGCACGAGCGCCGGCAGGATCATCACCAGGCAGTAGCCGGCCAGCACGGCCACGTCCACCGCGGGCGCCAGGCCCGCGCCGGCGATCAGGGCGATGGCCCCCAGGTACGGGAACATGGTGGCGACCTCGAGCACGCCCGCCGTGAGGGCGAGGCCCATGAGGGTCCGGGTCGAACCGGTGGCCCGCTGCACCCGCGTCGACCAGCTCACGGTCGGCTTCTTCGCGCGCCGCTTCGGGTCGAAGCGGAAGCTCAGCACGAACAGCCCGACGCCGAGCACCAGCTGCACCCAGTACGCGGGCGTGCTGGACAGGACGTCACCGAGGACGCCGAACAGCGCGGTCCCGCCGAGCATCACCACCACGCCGAGGGCCAGGTAGAACACGGCGATCGTGGCCAGGTACCCGAGGATCGGCCCGAGCCGGGGCCGGCCGGGCACGAGCAGCAACACCAACGGCACGAAGAACGTGCCGATGCTCGTGCTGTCCAACAGCGCCAGCACCACCAGCGACCCGACGAGCGCGATGCTCATGTCTGTCCCCCGAACGCTCGATCCACGGCCAGCCGTAGGCACGCCCTCGCGTCCTCCGGAGTGACCTCTCCCTGCCCCGTGACCAGGGCCAACGACAGGCCGTCCACCACCGACACGAGCAGCACGGCCTCGGCTCTCGGCAGGCCGGCCCCCATGAGCAGGCCGTGCATCCGTCGCATGCCGGCCACGTGCGGCTCGATGGCCGCGGGGTTCGGCATGGTGCCCGCGAGGAACGCCACCCACACCGTGACCTCGGCGAACCGCTCGTCGTCGAGCGGCAGCAGGGTCTCGAGCATCAGGTAGGCGGTCTCGGCCGTGGTGCCGGTTCGGGGCACCAGCTCGATCCGCTCGAGCGCGCGGTCGTAGAGGTGGGTGAACGCGAAGTCCAACAGCTCGGCCTTCGTCGTGAAGTACCGCTGGATGAGCCCGACCGAGACGCCGGCCTCCTTGGCGACCGTGGCCAGGCTCGCCTCGGTCAGCCCCTCGCGCACGATCACGCGCAGCAGGGCCTGGGCGACCTGCTGACGGCGTGACTCATGATCCGCGGTGCGTGGCACGCGGATAAAAATATGTCTACATTTTTATTCGGTCAAGCCGACCTTCTCGGCCACCAGCTCGAACGACCTGATCCGGTCGTCGATGTCGTAGACCATGGTGGTGAGCATCAGCTCGTCGGCGTTCGTGCGTTTTCGCAGGTCGGTGAGCTGGCTGCGGACCGTGTCGACCGAGCCGACCGCCTGGTCGGACCAGCGGTCCTCCACGAACAGCTGCTCCAGTTCGGTGTACGGGTAGGCGGCCGCCTCGTCGGGCGTGACCAGCGGCTCCGGGTGTCCGGAGCGCAGCTTGAGGAACGCGAGCGCCGCGGGTCCGGCGAGGTGGCGGGCCTGTTCGTCGGAGTCGGCGCAGACCACGTTCACCGCGACCTTCGCGTACGGCTCGTCCAGCCAGCGCGAGGGGCGGAAGTTCGACCGGTACAGCTCGATGGCCGGCACGGTGTTGGCCGAGCTGAAGTGGTGCGCGAACGAGAACGGCAGACCGAGCAGGCCGGCGAGCTGCGCGGAGAAGCCGCTGGAGCCGAGCAGCCAGATGGCCGGCTCGTTGCCTTTGCCGGGAACCGCCTGGATCTGGCCGTCGGCGCCCTCGAAGTAGCCGATGAGGTCGGTCAGCTCCTGCGGGAACTGCTCGGCGCCGAGCCCCGCCGGGGTGCGACGCAGCGCGAGTGCCGTGCGCTGGTCGGTGCCGGGCGCGCGGCCGATGCCCAGGTCGATGCGGCCCGGGTGCAGTGCCTCGAGCGTGCCGAACTGCTCGGCCACCACGAGCGGCGCGTGGTTGGGCAGCATGACCCCGCCGGAGCCGACGCGGATGGTCGACGTGGCCGCCGCCAGGTGCGCGATCAGCACGGCCGGCGACGAGCTGGCGATCGAGGGCATGTTGTGGTGCTCGGCCACCCAGATGCGGTGATAGCCCAGCTCTTCGACCCGCTGGGCCAGCTTCGTGGTGGCACGCAGTGCCTCGGTGGCGGGCGCGTCCTTGGCCATGGGGGCGAGATCCAGTACGGAGAGCTTCACGCTCAGCGGTAACCGTCAGCCGGGTGGGTTTCTTCCCATCAGCCCGGCCGACCAGGCCCAGCCCGCGATGCCCACCCGGTTGCGGACGCCGAGCTTGCGTTGGATGTTCGCCACATGGTTCTTGGCGGTGCCGGCGCTGATGAACAGCTCGGCGCCGATCTCGGCGTTGCTGCTCCCCTGCGCCACGAGGCGGGCGATCTCGCGTTCGCGTTCCGTGAGGGGTTCGTGGGCTTTCAGCGGTGCGCCGTCGCTCAGATGACGCAGCAGCCGCACGGTCACCTGGGGGCTGATCAGGGTGTCACCCGCCATGGCCGCGCGCACGGCCTCCACCAGCAGCGTCGGCCCCGAACGTTTCAGCAGGAAACCGCAAGCGCCGCCACGCAGGGCCTCGTGGACGTAGGTGTCCAGGTCGAAGGTGGTCACCACGACCACCCGGTACTCACCGGACAGGCGCCTGGTCAGCTCGAGGCCGTCGAGCTTGGGCATCCGGATGTCGGCGAGCACCACGTCCGGACGCAGGGTGTGTGCGAGATCGATCGCCTGGAGTCCGTCGGCCGCCTCGCCGACCACCTGCATGTCGGGCTGCGCGTTCAGGACCATGCGGAACGCGCTGCGGATGCCGTCCTGGTGATTCCCGACCAGCGCCCGCTCATGGCGGTCGCGTACCTGCCGCTCGCGCTGGTCGGCACGCCGTTCGGCTGG
This sequence comes from uncultured Actinomycetota bacterium, assembly GCA_963825445.1. Classification (GTDB taxonomy): domain Bacteria; phylum Actinomycetota; class Actinomycetes; order Mycobacteriales; family Pseudonocardiaceae; genus Actinophytocola. The sequence goes on along the minus strand of CAWGTM010000004.1, from coordinate 334,544 downwards.
CCGGACGAGGACTTCGGCGTGCTCATGGGCAAGCTGCTGCCCGGCCCGGTGATCCATCTGATGCTCATCCAGATCGGTGGCCTCCTGTTCGCGGCGGCCACGGTCGCGTTCCTGCGCCGCGGCCGCGAGGCGTGCGGCAACTGCGGTCGCGTCCACGGCACTCCCGCCCGCTGGACCACCCCGGTGGCGGCCGCGCGATGGGGCCGGATCGCGGCGATCGTGGCCGTGGTCGCTCCGCTCGCCTATGCCATCGTGCGCTGGGGGTGGGTGTTCCACGTGCCGATCGGCATGACGAGCGCCGAGATCGACGAGCTGCACCGGAGCGGTCTTGTGTGGGCCGGCGCGTACCTGGCGTCGTTCGCCGCGCTCGGCGGGGTGCTCACGCTCGGCCTGTTCCAGCGGTGGGGCGAGGTCTGGCCGAGGTGGGTGCTCGGGCTGCGTGGCAGGCGGGTGCCGCCGGCCTTTCCGATCGCCATGGCGTCCGTGGTGACCGTGGCGCTCGCGTCGACCGTGGTCACCGTGGTGCGTCTGGACATCTGGAGCCTGGAGAACCCGATGACGCTGTGGCCGCTGTGGGCGGTCGCGCTCGGCACGGCCACGCTCGGCTACTACTACCGAACTCGAGGCGCATGCCAGGTCTGCGGAAGTACGGCTGGTTGGCCGTCGCAGTTTGTCGGTGCCACCGATTAATGTCCCGATCCATGTCGCTCCGTCGCATTGCCGCTGCGTTGCTGGCCCCGCTTCTGCTGGCGGGGCTGGCCGCTCCGCCCGCCGCCGCCGACCGCGGTCACCGCCCCGAGGCCCTGCATTCGCTGCGGGGCCCGGTCACCGACGAGAACTTCTACTTCGTCATGGCCGACCGCTTCGACAACGGCAACCCGGGCAACGATCTGGGCGGCCTTCCGGCGGACCCGTTGGTGTCCGGCTTCGACCCGACCAACAAGGGCTTCTACAACGGCGGCGACCTGCAGGGACTGCGCGACCGGCTCGACTACATCCAGGGCCTGGGCACCACGTCGATCTGGCTCACGCCGAGCTTCAAGAACAAGGCCGTGCAGCCCGAGGACGGCCCGTCGGCCGGCTACCACGGCTACTGGATCACCGACTTCACCCAGATCGACCCGCATCTGGGCACCAACGCCGACCTGCAGGCGCTGGTCGACGCCGCGCACGGGCGGGGCATGAAGGTCTACTTCGACATCATCACCAACCACACGGCCGACGTGATCGGCTACGAGGAAGGCGCCCGCAAGCCGTACGCGTCGAAGGACGTGGCGCCCTACACAGACGCCGTCGGGCGCAGGTGTTCGACGACCGCGACTACGCGGGCAGCGACACGCTTCCCCCCGCTGACCCGGCCACGTCGTTCCCGTACACCCCGGTCCTCGACCCGGCCGAGCAGAACCTGAAGGTGCCGGCCTGGCTGAACGACGTCACGCTGTACCACAACCGGGGCGACACCACGTTCGTCGGCGAGAACTCCCAGTACGGCGACTTCTTCGGCCTCGACGACCTGTTCACCGAGAACCCGCGTGGTGGTCGACGGCATGACCGACATCTACGAGAAGTGGATCGCCGACTTCGGCATCGACGGCTTCCGCATCGACACGATGAAGCACGTCGACGACGAGTTCTGGAAGGCGTTCGGCCCGCGCGTCCTGCAGTTCGCCCGCGACCACGGCAAGCGCGAGTTCTTCATGTTCGGCGAGGTGTTCGACACCACCAAGAGCTACACGTCGCACTTCACCACCACCGACCGCATGCAGTCGGTGCTCGACTTCCCGTTCCAGGACGCGGCCCGAAAGTTCGCCTCCGGCGGGGCGCCGACCGACCAGCTGGCCCAGTTCTTCACGGACGACGACTGGTACACCGACGCCGACTCGAACGTCTACCAACTGCCGACGTTCCTCGGCAACCACGACATGGGCCGGATCGGCGGCTTCGTGCAGGCCGACAACCCGGGCGCCGGCGACGCCGAGTGGGTGGCGCGCGACCGGCTGGGCCACGAGCTGATGTACTTCTCGCGCGGCAACCCGGTGATCTACTACGGCGACGAGCAGGGCTTCACCGGTCCCGGCGGCGACCAGGACGCGCGGCAGACCCTGTTCGCCACCCGGGTGCCGGAGTACCTGGACGACGACCTGCTGGGCACCGTCCGCCACCCACGCGCAGGACAACTTCGTCGCCGCCCACCCGCTGTACCGGTCGATCAGCGACCTCGCGCGCTCACCGCTCAGCATCCCGGCGCTGCGCGACGGCGCGCAGCAGCACCGGTGTCCGCGCCGGCGGCCGGCGTCTACGCGTTCTCCCGCATCGACCGCGGCCAGCAGCGCGAGTACGTGGTCGCGCTGAACAACAGCGAGCAGCCGGCTACGGCCGCGATCCCGACCTACACGTCCGGCGACCAGTTCAAGCGGGTGTACGGCGTCGGGCCCGGCCCGGCTGTCGTCCGACCGGAACGGCGCGCTGACGGTCACCGTCCCGCGCTGTCCACAGTGGTCTACGCACTGGACGGCCGGATCGACCGGCTCACACCGCGCCGCCGCGCATCTCCCTGGCCACGCCGCGCCGGCCGCGCAGCCGGCGGCCGCATGCAGGTCACCGCGAAGGTCGGCCGGCTCGTCGTTCAACGAGGTGACCTTCTAGGCGAACCGGTCAACGGCCGGTGGTCCCCGATCGGCACCGACGACACCGCGCCGTACCGGGTGTTCCACGACGTCTCCGGCCTGCCGTCCGGCACGCCGGTGCAGTACCGCGCGGTCGTCCTGGACAACGCCGGGCACACCGCGCCAGCCGAGCCCGTGCGCGCCAGCGTTCCGGCGCCGGCGGTCCGACCATCGAGGCGCCGGCCGAGGGCAGCAACGTGCGCGGCACGGTCGAGGTGCGCGCGGTCGCCGACCCGGAGCGAGCCACCCACGTGGTCACGTTCGACCGCAGCGTCGCCGGCGGCGCCGTGGACGCCGATCGGCCGCGACTCCTCGTCCCCGGCGTACACGGTCTTCGACGACCTGACGCCGCTCAACCTGGCCGCCGGCACCCCGGTCGCGTACCGGGCGATCCTGCCGAGCGGCGCACCGACGGGTGACCAGCGCGGTGCGCACGGTCCGCTACGCCGGTCCGCCGCTGGCCGCGGCCATCCTGCGCTACCACCGCCCGGCCGGCGACTACGGCGACTGGGGCCTGCACCTGTGGGGCGACGGGATCGACCCGGCGGTGCTCGCGCAGATCGCCTGGGACCGGCCGTGGCCGCGCGCCCGGATCGAGGACGGCTGGGCCGTGTACGAGATCCCGCTGGTCGACGACACCAAGCCGGTGAACTTCATCATGCACCTGCCCAACGGCGACGCCGTGCCGACACCCGCGAACCGGGCGGCGACCGGTCCTTCCTGCCGATCGACGCCCCGAGGTCTGGCTCGTCCAGGGCGACCCGGTGGTTTACACAACGGAACCCGCCACGGGGTGAGCGGGGTATTCCTTGCGTCCCCAGTTTGGTGGCAGGGGTTCTGGGGTGACGGCGGATTTGTACGGGTGCCAAGGCGGGCTGGCGCCCGCCCTCCCCCTGCCCGCCGCCACCCAGAACCCCTCGCGTTTTACGGTTCTTCGACTTTGGGGTTGCGTTCTTTATCGGGGTGTTTCACGCTCGGTATTGTTGTCCACGATCGGGTACAGGTGTTCGAAATACGTGGCGTTAGTTGGTAAACTGGAGGCATGTCAAACTCCCTCACGCACCCGGTCGGGTTGCCGGAGCTTGCCCATAATCTCGCCGAGGTCATGCGCCAGATGCGGGTGTTGCACGGTTCGGCTTTGTCGCTTGTCGCGGACATGGAATCCCGGGATGTAGTCGAGGGTTCCGGCTATCCCAGCCTGGCGCGATACTCGCCGATTTGTTGCGGATCACCCCCCGTCGCGCACACCGCATGATCGCCCAAGCCGACCTCATCGCGGAGACGGTGACCCCGACCGGGCACGTCACCCCCGCCCGCCTGCCGCTGGTCCGGGAAGCCCTGACCGAAGGGGTCCTGGACGCCGATCATGTGGACGCGATCGCCGAGTCGGTGAAGAAGATCCCCGCCTGGGCAGCAGCCGATGCCACCGAGGTCATGGAACAACACCTGGTCGACACCGCACGGGTCGCCCCGTCCTCGATGGTCCGCACCCACGGTGCCGTCATGCTGGAACGCATCGACGCGGACGGCTCCCCGCCGAAGGAAGACCTGGCGGAACCGAAGAACGTGTTCCGGTCCAGTCGCGACGCGAACGGTCGGATGCGGTTCTCGGGTGTCATCGACCCGGAGGCAGCCGAAGAGCTGGACTCGCTCCTGGGCGCCCTCGGCAAACCGGATGGCCCCACCGATGAACGGCACCCCACCCAACGACTCGGGGACGCGTTCTGTGATGTGATCCACCACGCGCTGACCAGCGAGAAGCTGCCGTCACGGGGCGGGGAGAAACCACACCTGAACGCCACCATGGACCTGACGGTCCTGCAGAAGGGCGTGGGCTCCGCGACCCTGGCCGGCGGCGCACCGCTCCCGGCGGCAGCGGCCCGCCGGCTGGCGTGCGATGCGGGCATCATCCCCATGGTCCTCAACGGGACGTCGGTTCCGCTGGATGTCGGCCGCACCCATCGCTTGGTCACCCCCGCCCAGCGGACAGCGCTCAACACCCGAGACAAGGGGTGTGCGTTCCCGAACTGCCCACATCCGGCTCCGTGGGCAGATGCCCACCACATCAGGCACTGGTTAGACGGCGGCCCCACAGACCTGGCGAACCTGGTCCTGCTCTGTCGGCGACATCACCGCATGATCCACCACTCGGAGTGGGAAGCCCGCACCAGCAACGGCCTCCCGGAGTTCATCCCACCCCGGTGGATAGACCCCCACCAAGTCCCACAGCGCAACCTGCTGCACCACCGCGAATAGCCCGCACCCGGCAGGCAACGGGCCCACCGTCTGGTGGGCCCGCACTCCACGCGGCCCGAATCGATACGCACCCGCACCCACGCAACCGGAACCCGCGCAGTCCGAACCCTGTGCAGTCCGAACCCTGTGCGGGCCCAACCCAGTACGGCCCAACCTCACCTGGCCGCGCCACCAGCTGCCGAACCGGGTGCACCCACACCCGGAGAGTGACTCCCGGTCGTGGACAGGCGCGGGCGGGGGTGACGGCGGGCAATGGGAGGGCGGGCGCCAGCGCGCCCTTTAGTGCTCGTCCCAGGGCGGCTGAGGGGCCGCCCGTACAATCCGCCGCACCCCCACCCTGACCAGCACAAACGTGCAACACCACGCCCAGAGACTCACCACGAGTGGCCACGGCCCCCCGAAATCCAGCGACCGACAAAACCGGCGCACCCGAACCCCAAGCACTTGCGAGCCGGATCGGCCCACAAAGAGGGCACGCGGCCGAAGCCGCGTGCCCTGGGGAAAGCAAGGACGAGGAGACCGAAGGAACTAAGCAGCCCTGGCAGTACCCCTCGACTCGTCATGATCATGTGCACGAATGCGCTGCCACCATGACGACTGCCGGTCGTGGACCTCTCGCACGTGCTCGGCGTTCACTCGGTCTCCCAGCGCGCGCTCTACCCGGTAGTCCACTTCGGCCCGCAGAGCAACAGGTTCCCAGTTCATCTCGATCTCCTCATCCAGTTTCGGTGACGAGACCAAGATTCGTCCTGAGGCCGGCACCCCGGCATCGGACGATCGCCTAAGGGACCGCGCCCGCAACCCTTACCTCAGGTGAGTAAGGGGCCCTTACGACGCCAGAAACTCCCTCAGGGCCGCCGCCAGAGGCGCGGGCTTCACCAAGTGGGTCTGGCCGGGCAGGGTTCGATAGGTCGCGTTCGGGAGGACCGTGGCCATGGCTCGGGCGCTGTTGCGCATGTACTCCGGGCTCTTGCCGCCGTCCGCCACCAGGGTGGGCACCGCGACGGTCCACCTGCCAGTCGGCAGAGGGCGGCCCTGACGTAGGCCCTCCACCAGAGCAAGATCGTCCGGCAGGGTGTGGGCCACGCCTTTGAGCGTCTTCCACACCGGCAGTATCCGCATCATCAGCAGGCCCACGGCCGGCACGTCCACCGCGCGCATGAACGTCTTCACCGCGTCGCCGCGGCGGTCGGCTGCCACCAGGGCCCGCATGGCGGGCAGAGCGTCAGCGGGGGCCGGGGCGTGCGTGCCGTCCACGATCAACGGCGGCTCGTACATCGCCAGTCGTGGCGCCCACGCCCTGGTTCGCGGCCTCCAGAGCCAGCATCGCGCCCGACGACTGGCCCACCAGGTGTGCCGAGCCGCCGGCTTCCTTCACCAGCGCGGCCAGGTCCTCGATCTCCCGTTCCACCGAGCATGCGCCCGTCGCCGCTCTCGCCTCGGCCTCTTCGGTCGTAGGTGTAGACCGTGAAGTCCGCGGCCAACTCGCGCCGCCAGTGGGCCGGATGGACCTGAGGCGCGGTAACACATCGCGCCGTCCACGAGGATCACCGGCGGGCCGTCGCCCGCCACGCTGAATGATGCGGTGCCGTCCGATAGTCACGTCCTCCAGTGTGGTCCTGCCTGAGCCACGCGGTCCCAGGTCTGATTGCCAGTCCTGGCCAGCCCCAGTGGAACAGGTGTGGCCTGCCACCACGGGCCCGTGGAAGCCGCGCATGAAGCGGTACAACGCGTCCTCCGTGCGGACGCCGATGGTGTCGGCGTTCGTGAAGTACAGCCCCCGCCAACGGAACGGCGGCCTCCAGGAGCCGCGCCGCGCGCAGGAGCGCGGCCAGTGCCCGGCCAGTCGGTGACCTCGGGCCGAAGACCGTGACGGGAGTGGCCGTGCGGCCGGGGAAGTGGGTCAGGTACTCGACCAGCGTGCGGAAGAACAGCTGCCCGCCGTGCTGCATCGCCTCGAACTCGTCCGCCCAGTCGTCGCCCGGCAGGAATCCGCTGGTGACCATGCGCAGCACGGTGCTCGACCGGTCGCGACCCTCGATGAGGAACTCGTACGCGATGAACCTGCCGTCCGGCGCCGGGGACGACCCGTAGGCCAGCCGCTCCCCCGGCTCCCACGCGGTGATCGCGTGTTCCGGGGTGTAGCCGCCGAACGCCATCCGCACGGCCGTGCCGGCCTCGACCTCGTTGCGGCCCATGAACCAGGAGTCGATACCCGGCCCGGTGGCGACGGCGTCCCACACCTGCTCCGGCGTGGCCGGCACGGTGATCTCGTCGACGCCCTCGAACTCCCGCCCTTTCATGTCACCGCCCATGATCAGTCCTCGACCTTCGGGTGGACGGCGACGATCGATGCGGTGCCGCCCGCCCCTCCTCGGCGTGGTACTTGCCCACCAGCGCCGTCACCGACGTGGCCAGTTCCTCGGCGAACGCTGCCCGGTCGGCGGCCGTGGCGAACCGCACCTCGCCGTCGATGGCGAAAGTGGCCACCCGCTTGCGGGCCTTCGTCGGCGCCGGTGATGAGCGTGCCGACGTCGCCGACCAGCCGCGCCGCGAGCGCCAGCAGCCAGCGCGCCGACAGGCGGTCGGGCGCCCGGTCCGGGTCGGGACGGACGGCGGCCAGCGCGGTCGGGGAGATGACGTACGACGCGGCCGTGGCCCGCAGCACCCGCTCCGTCACGTTGCCCTTGCGGCGCTCCTCCACCAGCTCGACCAGCCCGTGCTTCTCGAGCGCACGCAGGTGGTAGTTGACCTTCTGCCTCGGCAGGCCGACCCGGCCGGCGAGCGTGGTCGCCGACCCGGGCTCGGACAACTCGGCCAGCAGGTTGGCGCGGATGGGATCGAGTGAGACCTCGGCTGCCGCCGCGTCTTCGATCACTGCAACGTCGAACATGCCGATAGCGTCGCACCGACAAATATGTTTGTCAAGACAGAAGTTGTGTTCGGCAGGTAAGCTCTCCCCCGTGCCACGGACGAGTGCGGGAATCATGCTGTATCGGCAGGTAAACAGCCAGGTGAACGGCCTAGAAGTACTGCTCGGCCACATGGGCGGGCCGTTCTGGGCGCGCAAGGACGCCGGGGCGTGGACCGTCCCGAAGGGCGAGTACACCGACGGCGAGACGCCCGAAGCGGCCGCGCGCCGCGAGTTCACCGAGGAGCTGGGGCTGCCCGTGCCGCCGGGTGAGCTGGTGGACCTCGGCGCGGTCAAGCAGTCGGGCGGCAAGACGGTCACCGTCTGGGCGCTGGCTGCCGACCTCGATCCCGCGACCGTCGTCCCGGGCACGTTCGAGCTGGAATGGCCGCGCAACTCCGGCCGGATCCAGGAGTTTCCCGAGCTGGACCGGGTCGAGTGGTTCGACCTCGAGACGGCCGCCACGAAGATCGTCGGCGGACAGCGCGCGTTCCTCGACCGGCTGACCGATGAGTTGTCGGCCGACTGACCGTCACACAGACATGGATGACACCGAGTTCGCCGACCTGACCAGCCGTTACCGCCGCGAGCTGCAGATCCACTGCTACCGCATGCTCGGCTCGTACGAGGAGTCCGAGGACCTGGTGCAGGAGACGTTCCTGCGGGCCTGGCGGCGGCTCGAGACCTACGAGGGCCGCTCGACGTTCCGCGCCTGGCTGTACCGGATAGCCACGAACGCCTGCCTGGACACGCTCGCCAAGCGGCCGGCCGCGAAGATCGCCACCGGCCCGGCGCCCACCGACGACACGGCATCGACCGTGCCGGCCGTGGCCGTGCCGTGGCTCCAGCCGTTCCCCGACATCTCCCCCGACGACGAGCCGGACGCCGTGGTGGTCGCGCGGGAGACCATCGAGCTGGCGTTCCTCACGGCCATCCAGCACCTGCCCGCGCGCCAGCGGGCGGCGCTCATCCTGCGTGACGTTGTCGGCTGGCCGGCCAAGGACACGGCCGCGGCGCTGGACTGCACGGTCGCCACGGCCAACAGCCTGCTGCAGCGCGCCAGGGACACCATGCGCGCGCAGCTGCCGAAGCGCCGGCTGGAATGGGCGCCCACCACGGCGCCGACGGCCGAGGAACTGGCGGTGGTCGCGCGGTACATGAAGGCCATCGAGGACGCCGACGACAAGGCCATCGGCGAGCTGCTGGCCGAGGACGCGCGCTGCGCCCAGGCCCCGTGGACCGCCGGCAACATGTCCGACGATCCGGTTTGGTACGAGGGCAACCTGGTCGACGCGTGGGCGCCCGTGCTGCACGGCCCGGACCGCCTGGAGTTCCGGATCGTGCCGGTGTCGGCGAACCTCATGCCGGGGATCGCCTGCTACGTGCGGGCTCCGGGCGCCACCGAGTACGAGGCCTTCGGTCTCGACCTGCTCCGGGTGGTCGACGGCAAGATCGCCGAGTTCACCTGCTTCGGCAACGAGGTGTTCGCCTTCTTCGGTCTGCCAACGAAAACTACGCACCTCGAGCGCTGAGGAACCGGGCGCGGGCGTCGGCCAGATCGACGATCGGCATCGGATAGCCCCGGCGGTCGGCCGGGCGCAGCTTCCACGGCTCGTGCACCGCCCGACCGTCCACCTTGGACAACTCGGGCACGTACCGGCGGACGTACTCGCCGTCCGGGTCGTACCTTTCGGCCTGCCGCAACGGGTTCAGCACGCGGTTCGGACGAGTGTCCGTGCCGGTGCCGGCCACCCACTGCCAGTTCAGCGAGTTGTTCGCCAGGTCGCCGTCGAGCAGGTGGGCGAAGAAGTGGTCCGCGCCCGCACGCCAGTCGAGGTACAGCGTCTTCGTGAGGAAGCTCGCGGTGATCAGCCGGGCGCGGTTGTGCATCCAGCCCTCGGCCAGGAGTTGACGCATGCCGGCGTCCACGATCGGGATGCCCGTGTGACCCTCGCGCCACGCGGCCAGGGCCTCGTCGTCGTCACGCCAGCGGTCGTTGCGCGGGCGGTAGTCGCGGTGGGTGGCGTCGGGACGGGCGGCCAGCACCTGGTGGTGGAAGTCGCGCCAGGCCAGTTGGCGGACGAAGGCCTCCGCGCCGGCCGAGCTGCCCGCGCGACTCTCGAGGTCCAGCGCGGACACGCAGCCGAAGTGCAGGTACGGCGAGAGGCGGGACGTGCGGTCGGCGGCCAGCGCGTCGTGCTGGTCCACGTAGTCGCGAACGTCGTCGGCCAGCCACTCCTTCGCGCGGGCGAGGCCGGCCGTCTCGCCGCCGTCACCCCGCACCTTCGGCACGTCGCCCAGCCGGATCTTGGGCAGCGCGATCTTCTCGGGAGTGACCGCTCGCCGTCGACGCGGAGCGTCCAGCCAGCGCCGGTGGTACGCGCCGAAGACCGCGTAGTGATCCTTGTTCTGCGGCAGGACCGCACCCGGTGCGATGACCGTGTGCACGTCGTCGTGTACCACGAGCTGGTCCCCGAGCGCGCTCTCGCGGGCTTTCGCGTAGGCGGACACGTCGCCCGAGATGTGGACGCGCTCGGCACCGACCTCCGAGGCCACGCGACCGATCTCCGTGGCCGGGTCGCCCGAGCGGACCACCAGGCGGCCGCCCAGCTCGCGCAGCGATCGGTCCAGGTCAGCGAGGCTCTCGTCCAAAAACCGGGCACGACCGCCGCCGTCGATCCGCTTGTCGCGGACGAACAGCGGCACCACCCGGTCCGCGCGAGCTGCCGCGGCCAGCATCGGGTTGTCGTGCACCCGCAGGTCGCGGGTGAACACGGCTAGCGCTGTAGTCATGCTGCTGTAGTCATGCTGCTGTAGTCATGCTGCGGTAGTCATGCTGCGGGGGTCACTTCTTGCGCGTCGCCAGTGCCGACAGGGCGCACAGCGCACCCCAGCCGCCGGCCACCGCCATGACCTTCGGCCCCGCGGGCTTGTCCCGCAACGCGCCGCCGAGCACCACGAGATCGCCCGCGTCCGACGCCACCCGCACGGCGATCGCCGTCCGCATGGCCTTGCGGCTCGGGGCGAACAGCATGGCCAGACCGGACGCCAGGTCCCGGATGCCGAGCACCCGGACGAAGATCTCCTGCTCCGGTTCGGGCTTGTTGCCACGCAGCAGACCGGACGGTTTGAGCAGCAGGGCGGGCTTGACCACGACGGCCGCGCCGTAGACGGCGGTCGCGGCGCCCAGGAGGCGGGGGAATCTCATGCCCAGATCCTCACTGACCGGAGCCGGTCCCGCCGATCGGAGCGACGATCGCGTCCGCCAGGCGAATCAGGTCGGCGGCCGCCAGCTCGATCTCCAGGCCGCGTCGTCCGGCGCTGCAGAAGATCGTCTCGTAGGACGTGGCGCTGCTGTCCACGACCACGCGCAAACGTTTGCGGTGGCCCAGCGGGCTGATCCCGCCCGCCACGTAGCCGGTCGCGCGTTCGGCCGCCGCGACCTCCGCCATCTTCGCCTTCTTGCCGCCCGCCGCCGCTGCCAGCGCCTTCAGGTCCAGCTGACCGGAGACCGGCACCACGCCGACGGTCAGCGCGCCGTCCACCTCGGCCACCAGCGTCTTGAACACTCGTTCCGCCGGCAGGCCGAGCAGCTCGCTCGCCTCCGTGCCGTAGGACGCCGCCTTCGGGTCGTGCTCGTACTCGTGGACCTGGTGCGGCACCTTGTTCTTGCTCAGCAACACGGTCGCCGGAGTTCCCTTACCCGCCATGACCCGCAAAGCTAGCGAGGGTGCTCCCGGCGTCCGTACGCCGGTACAGCACGAACTGGCCGTCGCGATGTGCGACCACCAGACCGGCCCGGAGCAACACCTTCAGGTGATACGAGACGGTGGGCGCGGACAGGCTGTGGCGGCCGGCCAGTCCCGCGGTCGACCGGGGCACGTCCAGGTCCCGCAGCAGCGCCGCCCGCGTGGGCCCGACCAGCCGGTCGATCGCGCGGCCACCGGCCGGCACGCCGACGCCGGCCGCCGGGTAACCGAGCACCGCGTCCCGTGCGTCGCACAACTGGATGGACAGCTTCGGCCAGGCGAGCACGGCCGGCACGCACACCACCTCGACGTCGGCCAACGCGAACTCCTCGTGCCACGTGGAGCGGATGGTCAGCGTGCCGTCGCGCCAGGAAATGGCCTCGTGCAACGAGTCCAGCAGCGCGCCGACGCCGCGGGTGGCCATGGTCCCGGCGCGCACGGCCAGGTCGGCCTCCATGGTGGACTGCAACTGGGACCAGCCGGACGCGAGCGCGCCCGCCCAGAACCGGCGGAGGCCGGCGGCCGCGCGGGGCGCGAACGTGCCGCGGTCCACGGCGTCGCGCACGGCGGGCGCCAACGGCCGGCCGATCGCGTCGACCTGGAAGGCGACCGTGTCCGGCGGGGTCGAGGCGATCAGGTCGAGCTGGTCGTCGAGCACCCTGGCCGACATCGGTCCGGGCTTCGGGGTGAGCAGGTCGGGCGTGTACGCCGGGCCGCCGTCGACCGGCAGCACGCCGGCCACGAGCGCGGCGTCCGGGTCGTGCAGCACGGCGCGCGCGGCGGCGCCCGGATCGCCGAACACCGGGTGCCGGCCACGGCGCGCGGCCAGCCCGAGCCAGGCGGTCACCTCGGCCGCCGGCGAGCAGGCCAGCCGCACCCTGGCGAGGGTGTCGGCGTCGAGCCTGGCAGTGATCACGCTGGTCAGCGTACGCGCAGCACCCCGTATTCGACCCGATTCGACGCTCTTCTAATCGGTACCCGGACCGCCCGCGACCGGTGTCCACTCCGCCGCATGACTCTCAAACAACGCGTGGCCGCCATCGGGATGACGCTGGCCGTGATCGGCGGCGTGACCGTCGCGGGTGCCGCGGCCAACAGTGCGAACGCCGACTCCCAGAGCCACGGCTGCAAGCGCCAGTTCGACTCCACCGTCCAGACCTACCTGCGCACCACCGACCGCCGCGACGCGCGTGGCTTCAACGCGCTGCTGCACAAGGACGTCATCGGGGTGCTGCCCGGCGGGGCGGTGTTCGACGGGCGCACGGAGTTCGCGTCGTTCATCACCACGTTCTTCGCCCGCAAGGACTGGACGCAGACGTTCGAGCTGAAGCGCCGGGTGGCCGACTGCTCGACGGGCTTCGTGCTGTTCGACTCCGTGTACGCCGAGCCGGCCGCCGGCTACGAGCAGAAGCTGGTCATCGGTCTGACCTTCACCCGCGAGCACGGACGGTGGCAGCTGCTGGGTGACCAGAACACCGAGGTCGCTTAGCTCGTATGGGCCAGCACCTCACGCACCACGACCGGCCAGTTCTCACGCGGGAACTCGTGACCCGTGGCCGGTAGCTCCACGAGCCGGGCATGGGGGATCTCCCGGGCGAGCGCGATCCCGTGGGGCAGCGGGAAGAGCGGGTCGTCGGTGCCGTGCAGGACGAGCGTCGGCGCGGTGATCTCCGGCAGGCGGTGGCGCCACGAGCCACCGCCGCCGGGGGCGGCGTGGTGGTTGCGGGCGCTCGACTCCGGGTTGCGGCTCCGGTCGACCACGACGGTCGCGACCTCCCGGGCGGCGGCGTCGTCGAAGGGCCGGTTGGGGCTGGCGTACAGGCGCTGGTCGGCCACCAGGCTCTCGATGACGGCCGCACGATCGGTCCAGTCCGGCTCCGGCACCGTCACGTGGAGTCGCGGGTCGACGCCGGGCAGGTCGGGGTCGCCGAAACCGGCTGTGGTGGACATGAGAGTCAGGGTCGACACCCTGTCCGGCCAGCCCAGCGCCAGTTCCTGGGCGATGCCGCCACCCATGGAGAGACCCACGACGTGGGCCTTCGCCAGCCCGAACGCGTCGAGCACGCCAACCGCGTCGGAGATCAGCGCCTCGGATCGGTAGCCCGGTTCGCCGGGCGGACAGGTGACGGACCGGCCGGTGTCGCGATGGTCGTAGCGGACCACGTAACGGCCGGTCAGGGCCTCGCAGAAGGCGGGCTCCCAGTAGTCCCCGGAGCCGCCGGCACCCATGATCAGCAGGATCGGCGGATCGGTCGGGTCGCCGAATCCCTCGGCCCACAACTCCACGCCGTCGACCTCGATCATCATGTCGCCAGCTTCTCACGGGCAACCCGTTTGCCGGCTGCACTGAATCGTTCTCGCGTTGTACGGTCAGTAGTTGAATGGTCACAGTAACCGGTCGGTTACAGCAACGGACCGGGAGGTCCAATGCCCACCACCTATCGGAAGGTGTTCGGGAACCGGGAGTTCCTGGCGCTGTTCACCGCCCAGTCGATCTCGGTGGTCGGTGACCAGTTCGCCAGGGTCGCGCTCGCGGTGCTCGTGTTCGACCGCACCGGTTCGCCCGCGTGGACCGCACTCACTTATGGGCTGACGTTTCTGCCGGATCTGGTCGGCGGCCCGCTGTTGTCGGGGCTCGCCGACCGGTATCCGCGCCGCGGGCTGATGGTCGGTGCCGACGCCGCGCGCGCCGTGCTGATCGGCGTGATGGCGGTGCCCGGGATGCCGCTGCTTCCGTTGTGCGCGTTGCTGGTGGCCGTGCAGTTGATCGGCGCGCCGGCCAACGCGGCCCGCGGTGCGTTGCTGCCCGCCGTGCTCGGCAAGGACGACTACCCGGCGGGTGCGGCCGCCATGCAGTCGGTGGTCCAGGCGGCCCAGGTGCTCGGGTTCGCGGGCGGCGGCGCGCTGGTGGCGCTCGTCGGCACCGGGGCGGTACTGCTGGCCGACGCCGGCACGTTCGCCTCGTCCGCCATCCTCGTGTTGTGGCACGTGCGGCCACGGCCCGCCGCGTCCGGAAGCGTTCTACAGCAAGGATGGTGGGCCGACCTCGTGGCCGGCGGCCGTCTCGTGTGGACGGACCTGCGGCTGCGCGCGCTGGTCCTGTTCGCCTGTCTGTCCGGCTTCTACATCGCCGGGGAGGCGCTGGCCGTCCCCTACGCCGACGGGCTCGGTGGCGGCGCGGTCACCGTCGGGTTCATCTTCGCCGGCTACTCCGCCGGGACGGCCGCCGGCATGCTGCTGGTCGGCCGCCTGCCGACCGAGTCGCGGTTACGGCTGCTGGTCCCGCTGTCGGCGGGAGCGTGCGCGCCGCTCGTCGTGTGTTTCCTCGACCCGCACCTGGTGATCGTGGTGGCGTTGTTCGTGTTGTCCGGCATGGGAAGCGCGTACCACCTGATCGCCTCGACGTCGTTCGTGCTCGCCGTGCCGGACGAGCGGCGGGGGCAGGCCTTCGGGCTGGCGGTGACCGCGTTGAAGGTCGCGCAGGGTCTCGGGGTGGCGCTCGCCGGGCTGGCCGCCGAGGCCGTCCAACCGCATCTGGTGGTCGGCGCGGCCGGGGTGCTCGGGCTGGTGGGGGTGGCGGCGCTCGGATGGACGTGGCGCCTCGCGCGAGGGCGGGAACTCGCGCTCGCCGCCTAGTGTTTCGACAGGCGTGTCCGGTCTCGGCCGGAGGCTTTCGCCTGGTACAGCGCGGCATCCGCGGCCAGCAGGAGACTCGTGCAGTCGTGCCCGTGGGCCGGGTACACGGCCGCGCCCGCCGACGCGGTCATGCCGCCGACCACGCGTTCCTTGCCGTGCAGGTCGGGGACCGTGACCTCCAGCGCCGCGATGTTCGTGCGGATCCGCCCGGCCGCCGCGTCGAGGCCGTCGGCGTCGAGACCGGGCAGTACGACCGCGAACTCCTCGCCGCCGTAGCGACCGACCAGGTCGTGGGTGCGGACCGAGCCCTTGATCGTGTCGGCCACCGCGCGCAGCACCACGTCGCCCGCCAGGTGGCCGTACTCGTCGTTCACGCGCTTGAAATGGTCGAGGTCGAGCAGCAGCACACCGAGCCTGCCGTTCAGCCGACCGGCGCGTTCCAACTCGTCGGACACCAGCGTGCTCCAGAAAACCGAGTCGAAGAGCCCGGTCTTCGCGTCGCTGCGGCTGGCGTCGCGGAACTTCGGCAGCAGCAGCCCCGCGTGCAACGCGAACATGGTGAGCACGAGCAGCGGTGTCCACCACGGCCGCGTGGCCGCCAGCACGGCCATGCCGCTGCCGAGACCGATGGCCGCGGCCATCATCAGCTGGTCGTTGAGGTGGCCGAGGGCCTTACGTGGCGGCTGGTCGGGGTTGGTGGCCACGATGACCAACACCACCAACCCGTAGTTCACCAGGCGGTACAACGCGCCGGCCGCCAACACCGCGCCCAGGCCGAGGGGGCCGTCCAACGCGGCCGCGAAGGGCCGGTCGTGACTCGGGTAGACGGCGGCCAGCACGGCGTACGCGGCCGCACACGCCAACACCACGGTGGCCGCCGAGAACACCTTGCGGTGTGCCGGCACGCGGTCGCGGTAGACCCGCAGCCAGTTGTACGAGTAGCTGATCACCACGAGCGCCGCGATCAGCGGCGGCGGCAGCAACAGCACGGCCGCGATGAACCACACGGTCTGCAGGTGGTTGTGAGGCGTACCCGAGTCGACCGTGATCCGGAGCCGCTCGATGCCGTGGGCGGCTTCGAGGTGCGCCATGGCGGCCAGCGTCAACGCGCCGAACCAGATCCAGTGCTCGGCCGTGACGGGGACGATCCAGCTGGTGCCGACCACGACCGTCACGGCCGCGAACTCGACGATCAGGATGTAGGCCTGGACGTGTCTCGGCAGCGCCCACAGGGTCCAGCGCGATGGCGAGAGCTGCACACCCTCGATCATCGCATCCGGAATCAGTGTCGTATAGGCAGGCTTGCCATTGCCGGGATGAGTTCGCGCTCCTCGTAGGCCAGGTGGGACAGCAGGGTTTCGGAGAGCCGATCGACCGCCTCACCCAGGGCGTGGATGCCGTCGGGGTCGCGGACCAGATCGACGAGCGCCGCGTCCACCCGCTCCAGCACGTCGTGGATCAGGTGGTGTTCCACGGAGAGCCGGTCGAGCACGGGGCCCAGGCGCGGCTCCAACTCCCTGAGCTGCGGGAAGAACGCCCGGTCCTCGAGGGTGTGGTGCATGGTGACCACCCGGCAGTAGCTCTCGCAGTACGCGCCGAGCGTCCAGTTGTTCTGGCGCATGGTCATCGTGTTGATCTCCGACCGGGCGGCGGCCACGTCGAGCGAGCCCGCGCGGACCTGGGAGACCAGCTCGCGCACCCGCTCCAGCTCCTCACGCAGGTGGTCGTGGACGGCCACAAGTTGCCGTCCGCTGGCCTTCCCGCTGGCGTGGACGGGTGCGTTCGTGTCGGCGCCCGGTCCGGTCGGCCGCTCCGACTCGTCCCACACACTGGGGCGCACCGGGACCGGAGCGTCTCCCCACAGCGACCGCTCCCGCGCCACCAGCTCACGCACGCCGGGAGCCACCTCCTCGGCGAACCGCCGCAGGTCGGACGAGTCGTCGACCATCAGCACGAACCCGCTCATCCCCTCGGTCAGCGCCAGCTCGGCCAGCTGCTCGACCCAGACCTTGGCCGGTCCGCGCAGGAACTCGTTGCCGTTGCCCGTGAACGAGCCGGCCAGGTTGTAGAGGCGACGGATGTCGGCCGGTGCGCGGCCGGCTGCCTCGGCCGCCGCGTCGATGGTCGCGTTCATCTCCGGCAGCTTCTCCGGGCCGCGCATACGGCGCGCTCGGCAGCCACCCGTCGGCCAGCCGGCCGGTGAGCCGCAGCATCCGGGGGCCGTAGGCGCCGACCCAGATCCCGATGGGGTGCGTGGGAAACGGGCCGGGGCGGGCGCCGTCGAGCCGGTAGTGCTCGCCGGGCAGGCGGGCCGAGCGACCAGGCGTCCACAGCGCGCGAATCACGCCGATGGCCTCGGCCAGCGCCTCGACCGACTCACCCGTGGTGCGACGCGGGCCGTCCATGGCGGCGATCGCGTCCCAGAACGCGCCGGCACCGATGCCCAGCTCGACGCGGCCGCCACTCAGCACGTCGAGGCTCGCGGCGCTGCGGGCCAGCACGGCCGGCGGACGCAGCGGCAGGTTCGCGACGTTGGGGAACACCCGGACCGAGCGAGTGCTCGCGGCGATGACCGAGAGCAGCGTCCAGGTGTCGAGGTGGGTCGAGTTGTACGGGTGGTCCTGGACGCTGACCAGGTCGAGGCCGAGTTCGTCGGCCGTGCGGGCGTGCATCAGCGTCTCGCCGGCCCGATCGGCGTCGGGCGGGAGGAACACACCGAACTCGAGGTCGTGTCCATAGTCAGGCATATCGTCAGTATGCCAGATGTTCTGTTCGACAGACGTTCTGCCGACCAGCGCTATGCTGGACGGGTGACCGCTCTCGACGACGACCTCGGCTGGACCCTCGGCGTGGTGTTCCGCGCGTACGTCAAGTCGACGACCGCCGTGCTCGGCGAGCTGCCGGGCAGCCACCGCGGCTACCAGATCCTCACGGCCGCCGCCCGCGACGAGCCGGCCAGCCAGTCCGCCCTGTGTCAGCAACTGGGCATCGACCGCACGGTCATGACCTATCTGCTCGACGACCTCGAGCGCGCGGAGCTGGTGGTACGCAAGCAGGATCCGGCCGACCGGCGCACTCGTCAGATCGTCGCCACCGACACCGGCCGCACGCGGCTCACGCAACTCGACCACCGGCTCGGGCTCGTCGAGACCCACGTCCTCGCCGGCTTACCGGCCGACGAACGCGAGACGTTGAAGGCGTTGCTCAGCAAGCTCGCGGCACACGTGAACGAGCAGGACCCCGTGCGCGACGCCTGCGCGGCCGTCGAGGACATCATCTCGTAACTCTTGCTCCGTCTGGTCTAGACCTGCATACTTTGTTGGCGCGCGCAACAAATGTTCACTGGTCGAACTAAACCGACTGAACAAATGGAGTGTGACAACGATGTCCACACGCATCGGGGTGCGTGGGTCCATAGCTGCTGTCGTCGGCATTCTCGCCGCGACCATGCTGACCGGCCTCCCAGCCACCGGCCAAGCCGAACCAGCCGCCATCACCTTCGCCGACGAGTTCGACCTCCCGGCCGGCACGCCGGTCGACGGGTCGAAGTGGGTCATGGAGACCGGCGACAACGTCAGCAACCACGAGCGGCAGTACTACACGAACTCCACCAGCAACGCGGTCCACGACGGCCAGGGCAACCTGGTGATCACCGCGCGGCGGGAGAATCCGAACAACTACCAGTGCTGGTACGGCACGTGCGAGTACACGTCCGCACGGCTGAACACGGCCGGCAAGTTCACCCAGACATACGGCCACTTCGAGGTGCGCCTGAAGATGTCGCGCGGCCAGGGCATCTGGCCGGCGTTCTGGATGCTCGGCGACGACATCGGCAGCGTCGGTTGGCCCAACTGCGGCGAGATCGACATCATGGAGAACATCGGCCGCGAGCCGTCCACCGTGCACGGCACCATCCACGGTCCCGGCTACTCCGGCGCGGGCGGCATCGGCGCCGGCTACGACATCGGCGGCAGCTTCTTCGACGACTTCCACACCTTCGCGGTCGACTGGTCGCCGAACCAGATCGTGTGGTCGGTCGACGGAAACGTCTACCAGACAAGGACTCCCGCCGACCTGAACGGCAACCGGTGGGTGTTCGACCACCCGCACTTCCTGATCCTCAACCTGGCGGTCGGCGGCTACTGGCCGGGCGACCCGGACGGCAGCACGCCGTTCCCGAACACGTTGATCGTGGACTACGTGAGGGCCAGCAACTGATCGCCTGTATGTAGACGTGAGCATCTGAAAGCTCACCCCCGAAGATCGGGCGCCGGCACGGACACCCTGCATCCGTGCCGGCGCCCGATCGTGATCAGCGACCTTCTTGACGCCGGCCCTGGTGAGCCTTACTGTCCGAATAGTTAGACAGCCTGCCTAACTATGAGGATGTCGCGTGACGGTGAACCAACAGGCCGGGTCGTCCCGGCTGCTTCGTGAGATCAACGAGTCGGTGGCACTGCGCCACCTCCTGGAGAGCGGCCCGCTGACCCGCGGTGACCTGCGCTCGCTGACCGGGCTGGCCAAGCCCACCATCTCCGACGTCATGCGCAGACTCCAGGACGCGGGGCTCGCGAAGGTCGCCGGGCACACGAGCGGCGGTCCCGGCCCCAACGCCGAGATCTACACGGTGAACCCGGACGCCGCCTACGGTGCGGCCGTTTCCCTGCGGGCACAGGACTCCACGCTCGTCACGGCCGTCTGCGACCTGGCGGGCGAGGTGCGCGCCCGCGCCGAGACACCCGTCGACTTCGAGCGCACCGACCCGGTCACGGCCGTCGGTGACGCGGTGGCCGCCACCTGCCGCCAGGCCCGGATCGCGTTGCGGCGCCTGGATCACGTGCAGCTGGGCGTGCCCGGTTCCTACCACGAGCGGGACGGCGCCATCCGGTACGTCGACGTGCCCGGCTGGTCCCGGCCGGGTCTGGTCGCCGAGATCCGTGCGCGGCTGCGCACCGAGGTGCACGCGGACAACGACGTGAACCTGGCGGCCGTCGCCGAGCGCTCGCGCGGGATCGCGGCCGACGCCGAGAGCTTCGCCCTGCTGTGGCTGGGTGAGGAGGGCCTCGGTCTGGCCATCGACCTCGACGGCACGCTGCTACGTGGCGCCCGCGGTGGTGCCGGCGAGATCGGCTACATGCCGGTCGGGCTGCCGGTGGCCGGCCAGCAGAACCCCGACTTCCAGGACCTGGTGGGTGGTCCGGCCATCCGCGACCTCGCTGCCAGCCACGGAATCAAGGCCACCAGCGGACACGCGGCGGTGGCTGCCGCCGCGAAGGCGGGCGCGGACGCGTTCCTCCAGGAGTTGGCCGTGCGCATCGCCATCGGGCTGGCTGCGGTCGTCGCGGTGCTCGATCCGTCGCTGGTCGTGCTGGCCGGCGAAGTCGGTCAGGCGGGTGGCACCGCTCTGCACGAGGCGGTCGGCTCGGCCCTGCGCGACCTGTCGGTCCTGGAGACCTCGGTCGCCTCGACCGGACTCACGGAGGACGCCGTGCTGCTCGGCAGCCTCGACACCACGCTCACCGCGGTTCGCACGGCGCTGCTCGACCGCCGTTAGTCACAGGAGGTCCCCCCATGAAACGTCCCGTCCTGATCGCCGCCGCTTCGTTGCTACTACTGGGCGCATGTACCCCCGGCTCGTCCGAGGACGACCCCGGCGGCATCGCGCCCGCCGGTCAGGAGGCGACCGGCACCGTCGACTTCTGGCACTTCTTCACCGACCGCGAGGCGGCGGCCATCGAGGCGGCCATCAAGGACTTCGAGGCCGAGCACCCGGACATCGACGTGAACATCACGGCCGGCCAGGACGACGCGAAGATGCTCCAGGCGATCTCCAGCGGCAAGGGCCCGGACGTCGGCCTGTCCTACTCGACCGACATCGTCGGCAAGTTCTGCTCCAGCAACGCCTGGCGCGACCTCACGCCCTACATCGAGCGCGACGGCGTGGACCTCGAGCAGTACTCGGAGACAGTCCGGTCGTACACCCGGTACCAGGACAAGCGTTGCGCCATGCCGTTCCTGGCCGACGCGTACGGCCTGTACTTCAACAAGACCATGCTCGCGCAGGCCGGCTTCACCGCGCCGCCGAAGAACATGACCGAGCTGATGACCATGGCCAAGGCGCTGACCAAGCGGGCGCCCGACGGCACCATCGAGGTCGCGGGTTTCGTGCCACTGCTGAACTTCTACGAGCACACCCCCTCACACATCGCACCGTCGTGGGATCTCCAGTGGCTGACCGACGACGAGAAGTCGGCCATCGGCACCGACGCGGACTGGCCGACCATGATGGCCTGGCACAAGGAACTCGTCGACTGGTACGGCTACGAGAACCTGCAGAAGTTCACGGCCGGTCTCGGTGACGAGTGGAGCGCGGACAACGCCTTCCACCTCGGCAAGATCGCCATGGCGGTGGACGGCGAGTACCGCCTGGCGTTCCTGCGCGACCAGGTGCCCGACCTCGACTTCGGCACCGCGCCCGTGCCGGTTCCGGACGCGGTGCCGGACCGATACGGCGCCGGTTACGTGACCGGCAACATCGCGGGCATCTCCGCGAACTCGGACAACCCCGAGGCGTCCTGGGCGCTGATCGAGTACCTGACCACGAACACCGACGCGATCGTCAAGCTGTCCAACGCCATCAAGAACGTGCCGACCACAAAGGACGCACTGGCCTCGCCCGACCTGGAGGCCGACGCGGAGTTCCAGACGTTCCTGGACATCTTCAGCCACGAGCACACGGCCACCACGCCACCGAACGCGTCCGGCCCCAAGTACGTGGAGCTGACCCAGGAGTTCGTGGACGGCTACCTGGCCGGCACGACCACCGACCTGCCCGGCGGACTGTCCGAACTGGACCAGCGCATCAACCAGGCGCTCGAGCTGGGCCGTTAGCTCGATGACCACTCTTGCCCATCGGCGCTGGCGGCACCGGCTGACAGTGCTGAGCTTCATGGCGCCGGCGCTGATCGGCATCAGTGTCTTCTTCCTCTATCCCCTGCTGTCGGCCATCTACTTCTCCTTCACCAGGTTCGACCTGTTGACCAGTCCGGAGTGGGTGGGTTGGCGCAACTACGTCTACCTGTTCGCACACGACCCGCTGGCCGTCAAGTCCGGGCTCAACACGCTCTGGCTGGTGGCGGTGCTGGTGCCGGCCAGAATGCTCGCCGCGCTCGGCACGGCCATGCTGTTGACGTCGATCCGGCGCGGGGGCGGGTTCTTCCGCACGATCTTCTACCTGCCCGCCCTCGCGCCGCCGGTGGCCGCGACCATCGCGTTCGTGTTCCTGTTCAACCCGGCGACCGGGCCGGTGAACGGGTTCCTCGAGTGGTTCGGCATCGACGGTCCACTGTGGTTCGACTCGCCGGACTGGTCGAAGCCGTCGCTCGTGCTGCTGGGCACCTGGGCGGTCGGCGACCTCATGGTGATCTTCCTGGCCGCACTGCTCGACGTGCCGAAACAACTGTACGAGGCGGCGGAGATCGACGGAGCCGGCCGGACGCAACGGTTCCGTCACGTCACGCTGCCGTTCCTGTCACCGGTCCTGCTGTTCGCGGCGGTCACCGGCGTGATCCAGACCCTGCAGTACTTCACGCAGGCGGCGGTCGCGGCGAGTGTCGCGAGTGGAACAGCCACCACGGGCGGGGGCGTCTCCTCCACGTTCGGATACCCGGAGGAGTCGACGCTGACCTACCCCCTGCACCTGTACGTGTCCGGTTTCCGGTACTACGACATGGGTTACGCCAACGCGCTCGCCGTGGTGTTGTTCGTGGTCGCCTTCGCCGTGACGCTGGTGCTGCTGCGCCGGTTCCGGTCCTTCGTGGGGAGTGACCGGTGAAACAAGGAACACAGCGCAAGGAGTCGTGGCTGATCTGGGTCGCGCGGAACAGCCTGGCCATCGCGGTGGCCATCATCTTCATCGCGCCGTTCGTGTTCGTGGTGCTGACCTCGTTCATGACCAGCGGCCAGGCGCTGACCAGCGACCTGTGGCCCACCAGTTGGCATCCCGAGAACTTCGTGGACATCTTCACGAAGCTGCCGATGTTCGACTACCTGGTCAACACCATGACCTACGCGTTGCTGGCCACGGGGTTCATGCTCCTGTCGAGCATCCCGGCGGCCTACGCGCTCGCGAAACTGCGGTGGCGTGGCAGCAACGCGACATTCGTGGTGATCATCTGCATGATGATGCTGCCACCGCAGGTGGTCACCGTGCCGCTCTATCTCATGTGGGCGAACGCGGGGCTCACCGGATCGCTGTGGCCGCTGATCATCCCGATGTTGTTCGGTGACGCGTTCGGCATCTTCCTGCTGCGCCAGTTCCTGCTGACCATCCCGAACGAGTACCTCGACGCCGCGCGGATCGACGGCTGTTCGGAGTGGAACGTGCTGCTGCGCGTGGTGGTGCCCATGGCCCGCCCGGCCATCGCGGCCACCGCCATCTTCCAGTTCTTCTACGCGTGGAACGACTACTACGGGCCGCTTCTCTACACGAGCGAGGAGCAGTCCAGCTGGACGCTGTCCATCGCGTTGTCCCAGTTCAAGCATCTGCACCACGTGGAGTGGAACCTCGTCATGGCGGCCACCCTGCTGGTGATGGCACCGGTGATCATCGTGTTCTTCTTCGCCCAGAAGGCATTCATCGAAGGCGTGACGTTGACGGGGGTCAAGGGATGAGAGTGGCTGTTGTCGGGGGCGGGTCCACCTACACCCCGGAACTGATCGACGGGTTCGCCCGGCTCGACACCACCATCGACGAACTGGTGCTCATCGATCCGGCCATCGACCGGCTCGGGGTGATCGGCGGGCTCGGCAAGCGGATCCTCGGCCGCTACGGGCATTCCGCGCGGTTGACCCTGACCGACGATCTCGACGCCGGTCTCGACGGCGCGGACGTGGTGCTCATCCAGCTGCGCGTGGGCGGGCAGCAGACCCGCATCACTGACGAGACGTTCCCGTTGGAGTGCGGCTGTGTCGGTCAGGAGACCACCGGAGCCGGCGGCCTCGCGAAGGCACTGCGCACGGTGCCCGTGGTGCTCGACATCGCCCGCCGGGCAAGGGAACGGGCCGCGCCGGACGCGTGGATCGTGGCGTTCACCAACCCGGTCGGCATCGTCACCCGCGCGCTGCTCGACGACGGCCACCGCGCCGTCGGACTGTGCAACGTCGCGATAGGACTGCAGCGGAAGCTGGCCGGGCTGCTCGACGTGGCGCCCGACGCGGTCACGCTCGACCACGTCGGGCTCAACCACCTCACGTGGGAACGCGCGGCCACGGTCGCCGGGACCGACCGGCTGCCCGAACTGCTCGACAGGCACGGCACCGAGCTGGCCGAACTCGTGGGCGTGGCACCGGAGATCCTGCGGCTCACGGGCACGCTGCCGTCCTACTACCTGCGGTACTTCTACAGCCACGACGAGGTGGTGACCGAGCAGCGCACGGAACCGCCGCGCGGTGCGCGGGTGGCCGAGATCGAACGCGAACTCCTTGCGCTGTACCAGGACGCGATGCTCGACCGAAAGCCCGACCTGCTGAGTGAACGGGGTGGCGCGTTCTACTCGGAGGCCGCCGTGGGTCTGCTGGGTTCGCTCATGGGGGCCGGGTGCCGTGCACGCGGTGAACGTCCGCAACGCCGGCACGTTGCCGAACCTGCCGGACGAGGCGGTGATCGAGGTGTCCTGCCGGGTCGGCCCGGAAGGTGCGACTCCCCTGAAGACCCCGCCGCTCGCACCCGATCTCGCCGGGCTGGTCAGTCACGTCTCCGGGTATGAGGAGCTGGCCGTCGAGGCGGCCGTCAAGGGCGGGGCCGACCGGGTGTTCCGTGCCCTGCTCGCACATCCGCTGATCGGCCAGACCGACCAGGCCCGCCTGCTCACCGACCGGCTGATCGCCGGGAACACAGAGTTCCTTCCATGGGCACGCTGATCGCTGGCTCGTTGATTGCCATTGACGGCGGGAATTCGAAGACCGAGGTGCTGGTCTGCGACACGTCGGGGGTCGTTCTCGGTTACGCACGAGGACGCGGTTCGAACCACCAGACGGCTGGGGGTGTGAACGAGGCCATGAGCCGCCTCGCCCACCTGGTGGCGACGGCGCGCGAGCGGGCCGGTCTCGCCGACCGCGAGCCGGCCGCGCTCGCCGCCGTCTACCTGGCGGGTGCGGACCTGCCGGTGGAACTGGCCATGCTCACCGAGGCCGTGGCGGCGGCCGGCTGGGCCGAGAAGTCCATAGTGGACAACGACACGCTGGCGCTGCTGCGGGCGGGCACCGAGTCCCGCGACGCGGTGGCCGTGGTGTGCGGTGAGGGCATCAACTGTGTCGCGCGGGCGAGCGACGGCCGCATGGTCCGCTTCCCCGCGCTCGGCGCGATCAGCGGCGACTGGGGCGGGGGCGGCGACGTCGGCGCCACGGCACTGTGGCACGCCGCCCGCGCCGAGGACGGCCGAGGACCCGCCACCACGATGGCCGCCGCGGTGGCCGCGCACTTCGACCTGGCCACGGCAACGGAGGTCGCCATCGCGGCCCACCTGGACCGCCGCGTGGCCGAACGGCTGGGCGAGCTGGCACCGCTGGTGTTCGAGCATGCCGGCGCGGGTGACGAGGTGGCACGATCGGTGGTCGTGCGCCAGGGCGAGGAAGTGGTGGCGATGGCCGGCGCCGCGTTGCGCCGGCTCGGTCTCACGGACACCGACCCCGTGGTCGTGCTCGGCGGCGGCGTGCTGCGCGGCCGCGATCCCCTGCTGTTCCAGGTGATCCGCGACCGGCTGGCGAGAATCGCCCCGTCGGCGAGGATCTCCGTGGTCACCGATCCCCCGGTGCTCGGCGCCGCACTTCTGGGTCTGGACGCACTCGGCGTAGCGCCGGCCGCCGAACGGCTGCTCCGTACGTGGTCCAGACCTTGACACCGACCTGGTCGCATGGTGCGATCGGATAGGAAGATTGCCTAACTATTAACGGAAAGAACGGTCCCGCTCAACACTGAGGAGATCGCCTTGTCCCGACGACGACTGGCTTCCCTGCTTCTTCTCCCCCTGCTGGCGACAACCATGTTGGTGCCCACTGGCGTGGCGCCAGCAACTCCAGAACCCCCTCCGGCCCCTGCCGCCGCAGCGGTAACCCCGGTGGCAGCCAACGGACAGCTGAAGGTGTGCGGCGTGAAGCTGTGCAACCAGCAGCGCCGGGCCGTGCAGTTGCGCGGCATGAGCACGCACGGCCTGCAGTGGTACAGCGACTGCGTCAACAGCAACTCGATCGGCGCGCTCGCGAACGACTGGGGCGCCGACGTGATGCGCATTTCCATGTACATCCAGGAAGGCGGCTACGAGACCAACCCACGCACTACACGAACCTGGTCAGCTCGATCATCGACCAGGTGACCGCGCGTGGCATGTACGCGTTGGTCGACTGGCACATGCTCTCGCCGGGCGACCCGTACCACAACCTCCAACGCGCCAAGACGTTCTTCACGGAGATCGGCCGGCGGCACAACTCGAAGACCAACCTGCTCTACGAGATCGCGAACGAGCCGAGCGGCGTGTCGTGGTCGCGGATCAAGAGCTACGCCGAGGAGCTGATCCCCGTGATCCGCGCGGCCGACCCGGAGACCCCGATCCTCGTTGGCACCCGGGCCTGGTCCTCGCTCGGTGTGTCCGAGGGCGGCAACGAGAACGAGGTCATCAACAACCAGGTGCGGGCGTCGAACATCATGTACACGTTCCACTTCTACGCCCGGTCACACCGGGACGAGTACCTGAACGCGTTGTCCCGCGCGGCCGACCGGATCCCCATGTTCGTCACGGAGTTCGGCACCCAGGAGTACACGGGCGACGGTCCCAACGACTTCGGCATGGCCCAGCGGTACCTCGATCTCATGGCCAGCAAGGGAATCAGCTGGACGAGCTGGAACTTCTCCGACGACCACCGCACGGGCGCGGTGTTCACCGAGGGCACCTGTCCGAACGGGCCGTTCACCGGCACCAGCCGGCTGAAGGAATCGGGCAAGTGGCTGCGGGACCGGGTGCGGTAGCCGCGTGAGCTAGCGAATACTGCACAGTCGGTCGGGCTCGGGTTTACTGGCGTCATGCCACTGCAAGGGGAATACGAGCCGAGCCCGACCGACTGGGTCCGCAAGCAGGTCGAGACGTACGAGAGTTCCGGCGGTACCAAGGGAACCACGCAGCGCGGCATGGGCGTGGTTGTCATCACCTCACTCGGGGCGAAAAGCGGCAAACTGCGCAAGAACCCGGTGATGCGCGTCGAGCACGACGGCGCCTACGCGGCGGTCGCCTCGCTCGGCGGCTCGCCGAAGCACCCGGTCTGGTACTACAACGTCCGCGAGCACCCGCTGGTCGAACTCCAGGACGGACCGGTCAAGAAGGACATGGTCGCCCGCGAGGTCACGGGCGAGGAGAAGGCGCTCTGGTGGAAGCGCGCGGTCGCCGCGTACCCGGACTACGCCGACTACCAGCGCAAGACCGACCGTGAGATCCCGGTGTTCGTCCTCGAGCCGGCCGGCTCATGACCCAGCATCAGTGGAACGCGGTCGACGAGTACATCGAGGACCTGCTCATCGGCGACGACCCGGTACTCGACGGCGCACTCGTGGCCGCCGACCGGGCCGACCTGCCGGCGATCGCGGTCGCACCGAGCCACGGCAAGTTCCTGAACCTGCTCGCCAGGATGCACGGCGCCCGGCGGATCCTCGAGATCGGCACGCTCGCCGGCTACAGCACCATCTGGCTCGCCAGGGCGCTGCCCGCCGACGGTCGGCTGGTCACGCTCGAGTACGACCAGCGCCACGCGGAGGTCGCCAGGGCGAACATCGCGAACGCGGGTTTCGCCGAGCTGGTGGAGGTGCGGGTCGGCAAGGCACTCGACTCGCTGCCCGCGCTAGCCGACGAGGAACCGTTCGACCTGTTCTTCATCGACGCGGACAAGGCGAACAACCCGAACTACTTCACCTGGGCCCTGCGGCTGTCCCGGCCGGGCAGCGTGATCGTGGTGGACAACGTCGTCCGCAGCGGCCTGGTGGTCGACGCCACCAGCACCGACGAGGCCATCGTGGGCACCCGAAAACTCGGCCGGATGCTGGCCGACGAGCCGCGGGTCGACGCCACCATGATCCAGACGGTGAGCGGCAAGGGCTACGACGGGTTCGCGCTTGCCCTTGTAACCGGCTGATCCGAGTCTCGATCGCGCGTCTCCCGCGAGTAGAAGACCGCTCAACGAAACACCACCGATGGCCCCACTCGCCTTAGCGTGGATGTCGCCGGGCATCTGTACTGCCCGGCGACATCCCCGAGCTGCGAGGCGAGGCGAGACCGATGGACCAGTGGACCGAACCGACGTGGCCGGAGCGTGTCGATCCCCCCACTCTGAGAGCCGTTGCCGGACACGCCGTCCGGGTGCTGCGGCGACCGGAGGTCCTGCCCAGCGCTTACAACCCTGCCTACGACGCCGCCTACGAGTTCGGCGGCTATCCCGCCGGTCAGCTGGCCGACGACCCCGAGATCATCGGGATCCGGATCCTGGTGGTCGGTGAGGACGTGCTCGCCCGGCGTGGTGTGCTCGCCGCGCTGGACGGTGAGCCGGGCATGGTGGTGGTCGGCGAGCACCGCGCCGGCCCGGGTGTCTACGCGGCGGTCGTCGCCAGGCAGCCGGATGTCCTGCTGCTGCACGGACTTCGCCAGGAGGACTCCGAGCTCGTCCTCACGGCCGTGCGCCGTGCGGGGCGCAAGCTGCGCGTGCTGAGCATCGGCATTCGCGACGGTGAGCCGGAACCCGTGCTCGACGGACTGATGTGCGGCGCGCTGCCCACGTCGGCCACGCCGGAGGAAGTGGTGGCGGCCGTGCGGATCGCGGCCGCGGGGTACGCGCTCGGCCGCGCCGACGAGTTCGGCCGCCTGGTGCACCTGCCGACCGGGGAGCACAGCCGCGAGGCCGCCGAGCGCGACGGGCTCTCCGACCGGGAGTGCGAGGTGCTCGCGCTGGTCGCCAAGGGCATGTCGAACGCCGAGATCGCCGGCTCGCTCACGGTGTCCGAGCACACGGTCAAGTCCCACGTGCAGAACCTGTTGAGCAAGTTGAGCCTGCGCAACCGGATCCACGCGGTGATCTACGCCTTCGAGACCGGGCTGGCCTTCGACAACCGGCCGGCGGGCTAGGGGCTCCCCATGCGGGTAGCCATTCTCGGTCCGCTTGAGGTGCGGGACGGACAGGGCGTCCCGCACCTGGTCACCGGTCTGAAGCGGCGGGCGCTGCTGGCCACGCTCGTGCTGCGGGCCGGTCGCACGGTGTCGGTCGACCGCCTGATCGGGGAGTTGTGGGGCGAGCACCCGCCGGCCAACGCGGCGAACGCGTTGCAGGCACACGTCCGCCGGCTGCGGACGATGCTGTCGACCGTCGGCGGCGGCCCCGACCGGATCCTCACCCGCCCTCCCGGCTACGTGCTGCACCTGCGGCCGGGTGAGACCGATGTCGAGGACTTCGCCGCCAGGGTGGCAGCCGCCCACCGGGCGCGCCCGGCCGAGGCGATCACGCTGCTGCGTGACGCGCTCGCCGTGTGGCGTGGGCCGGCACTGGCCGGCTGCGTCCGGGGCGACATCTGCGCGGCGGAGGCCGGCATGCTCGAGGAGTGGCGGCTGACCACGCTGGAGGCGCTGTTCGACCTGAGCCTGCGCACGGCGAGGCACGCCGAGGTCATCGGCGAACTGGAGCGCACGACCGCGGCACACCCGCTGCGCGAACGGTTCTACGACCAGCTGATGGCCGCGTTGCACCGGAGTTCCCGGCCGGCCGACGCCATGGACGTGTACAGCCGGGCCCGGCAACGCCTGCTCACGGAGCTGGGCGTGGAGCCGGGCCCGGCGCTGCGCGCCCGCGCCTCGCAGGTCACCGATCAGGGCTTGAGGTCCTGACCGATGTGCTCGGCGAGGATCGCCTTCACCTCGGTCTTCGCACGGATGTACGCCTCGGCGATGTCAGGCGGGACGCCGTCGCGAGAGGCGGCCTCCAGCACGGACAACTCGGGCGCGTCTTCCGGACTCCAGAACCGTTCGTCGGCGGGAATTCGCTCCATACCTCGGACAGTGCTCGAGCCTCGCTCAAGAAGGGTCTGCCCGGTGGACCGCATGGACGCGGACTCGGTCGAGAGATAGAGCGCCTGGGTGACAGAACTGAAGAGTGCCGCCTCGACGATCTCTCGGTTACCGGGAAATCCCAGGTCCTCGTCCATCTGTCCATTCTGGGACAACGGACAACGGTGAACAATCGGTCAACAGAGGGGTTCCGGGTGCGGCGCTCCCTCGTGAGAGGGACCCCCGATGGGGCCGCACCCGTGAACCGTCAACTCCGAACAAGGTCGAGCATGCACTCGACGGCGAGTTCGTCGTTTTGTCTGAAGGTGACCTGGACGGTGCTCACTCCGTCCGCCTCACCGACCTGCTGGGCCGACACCGTGCAAGGCGTGTCGAACTCCAGGAAGTGGTGGAAATCCAGTTCGCCGGCCACGACTGTCGCATCCGGACGTCCGATTGCGACCAGAGCGGCCTGCCGGGCTGCCTCGATGCAGCCGTAACCCGGGATGTGGTCGACCCGGTGGTCGTAGATCACCGGGTGGGCGGTGTCCACCCGGAGGTCCCAGGTGTCGCCCTCGGCCTCGCCGGCCAGCATGACATCGACGTCATCCGTCCGGTTGACCACATGCGGTTGGAGAGGCTCATGATCAGTCACTGCCGCCGGGTCGAGAGTCAGGAAGTCACCGCGAAGCCGTTGGTAGACGGCGGAAGTGACGCAACTCCAGCGGTAGGTGGCGCCGCCGATCCGGACGCCGTCACGCGTGCAGACCGCTTTGGTGCGCATGCCGGCCAGGCGCTTGCCCCTGCGTTTGATGTCGTGCATGGTCAGCGTGAGCACCACGTCGACGGCCTCGCCGCCCGTGCGGAACCCGGCCGGCACCGCGTCGAACTGCTTGTCGTGCGTGATGAACTTGTGCTCACGGGGGATCTCGTACGCGAAGTGTGCGATCAGGATCCCCGCCTGCCGCACGGTTTCCAGCATCAGAAGCGTGTCGTGCTGCCCGTCGACCGGACTGTAGAAACAGTGCTCCGCCGGCCAGTGCGCGCTCACCTCGAAGGTGTCCTCACCTAGGACGCGCAGGTTGGTAACGAAGACGTCGCTCGCGTGGATGCGACGGATGAGGTGTGGTGGGATCGCCTGCTGGAACAAATGAGGTTGATCGTTGGATAACTCTACGGTTGTCCCGGTCAGTGTCTTTTCGATCATCGCGGTCATGTGGACCTCCACCCAAAGGAACCGCTTGGCTACCTAGCGGATCGAGTCACCAAGTGTGACTCGCGCCACCCAAGGAGAAAGAATACCTACCCACCGGTTTTTTTTCGAGGGCTAGGGGGCACTGTCTTGAGTTACTCTGGAGCCAGGATCGAGGGGTCTTGCACTGCCGTGTCACTGGTGGTGTTGTGACCGGTACACAGAGCCGTAGTGGAGGGTCCGGTGGCACGGCAGGACAGAGCCGAACGCACGCGCAACGCCATCTTGGACGCGGCGGCCGAGGTGTTCTACGCGCGAGGGTTCGCGGGAGCCAGCCTCTCCGACATCCTCACGCGCGCCGGCGTCACCAAGGGCGCCATGTACTTCCACTTCGCGTCGAAGGAAGACCTGGCCAACGCGATCAACGAGGAGCAGTGGAACTTCGAGGCACCCAGCGCCGGTAGCGTCAGCAACGCGCTCCAGGGACTGATCGACCTCAGCCACGCCTTCGGCAACGGACTGGCCACCAACATCCGCGTGCGGGCCAGCAACCGGATGATCAGTGAGTCCACGTTCGCCAGTCCGCCCTCGCGTGCCTACCAGCGCTGGCTGGACATCATCGAGGAGTTCATGGTGGCCGCCCACGCGGCCGGCGACATCCGCAGCGAACTGGACCCACGTCAGACGGCCTACTGGATCGGCGGCTCGTTCCTCGGCATCCAGATGATGTCCGGGGTGCTGGCGGAACGCGCCGACCTGCGCGAGCGGATCATCGATCTGTGGCGGTTCTCGCTCCCCGGTCTCGTACCGCCCCGCCGGCTCTCCCGGTTCGATCCGGCGGGTTCCTTCCAGTGGGACGAGGGTGCCGCCTAGACCGGCTTCGCCACCATGATCCGATAGGCGGTCGGCTCGTCCTTCGTCGCCACCACCTCGGTCACTTCGAAGTCACTCGCCTCGAGCAGCGCGCGGAACTCGGCTTCCGTCCGTTCCTTGCCGGCCGTGGTCACCAGAACGTTGAGGTCGTGGAGGAAGCTGCGGCGCACGTCGTCGGACTCGACCCGCGCGGGCAACACTCGTTCCACCAGCAGGAGCGACCCGTCCTTGGGGATCACCCGGCGGACGTTGCCCAGGATCGTCGCCGACTCGTCCTCGTTCCACTGGTGGATCACGGTCTTCATGAGGTACGCGTCGGCGCCCGCCGGCACCTCCAAGAAGAAGTCACCCGCCACGACCTCGCACCGGTCACCCACGCCGACCGCCTGAAGGTTCGCCTCGGCCGCACCGACACCCGTCGGATGGTCGAACAGGATCCCGCGCAGACCGGGGGTGGCCTCCAGGATCAGGGACAGCAGTTGGCCGTTGCCGCCGCCGACGTCCATGAGCGTGCCGAACCGCGAGTAGTCGTAGCCCGACGCGATCGCCGGCGCCGCCACCCTGGCCCGGTCGGCCATCGCGGAGTGGAACAGCTCGTAACGCTCCGGGTTCGCGGACAGGTACTCGAAGGGCTTCGTCCCGAAGACGTGGTCCCAGGAGGCCTTGCCGGTGCGGACGCTGTACTCGAGTTCTCCCCAGGCACGCATCATCTCCGGCGAGCCGAACCACAGCACCGACGCCTTGATCGAGTTCGGGGTGTCGCCGCGCAACTCGTGGCCGGCGGGCGCCAGTTCGTACCGGTCGTCCCCGAGTTCGGTGACCGCGTTCAGCGCGGCCAGGCCCCGCAGAAGTCGGTGCAGTGCCGGTGGATGTGTCGAGGTGGCCGTCGCCAACTCCGTCAGCGTTCGCGGACCGCCGGCCAGCTCGTCCGCCACGTTCAGGCGGGCGGCGGTGTACACGATCTGCGCTGGCATGTACCCGTAGACGATGTCCTGCAGGGAACTCTCGGAGCGTTGATCGTCAGCCATGCGGGGATTATCAGCGAAAGCTCCCCTACCGCGCCAGACCTTCCGCGCCACCCGACATCAGCCTGGTGATCAGGTCGGGCGACGCCAGGCCCGGCAGGACCAGCGCCCACATTCCGGTCAGGTGGTCGCGGATGTCGCCCTGGCGGATGCCCGCCCACCACACCATCTCCACACCGGTGCACAGGCTCAGCACCAACGTGGCGGCGTTCTCCACGGACACGCCCTTGGCGAGTTCGCCGTTCTGCTCGGCCGTGATCAGCATGGTCTCGACGGAGGACAGCCAGTCGTTGTGGAAGTCCAGGAACGGATTGCCCCGATGGCCGCACTCGCGCGCCGTGCGGAAGCTCGCCCGCACCAACGGCTCGTGCGACAGCCAGCCGGCCAGCTCGTGGGTCAGGTCGACCACCGCCTGCAACGCGGGCGGGGCGCCGCCGACCAGTCGGTAGACGGCCGACCTCAACAGCGCGCACGCCTCGGCCTGGATGGCGCCACCCAGTTCGTCCTTCGACGAGAAGTGGAAGTAGAACGCCCCCTTGGTCACGCCGGCCGACCTGGAGACGTCCTCCAGCGTCGCCCCGGCGAACCCGTTGCGGTCGAACAGCTCAGCCGCGGATCGCACGAGGTGCAACCGCGTGTTCTCAGATCTGGTCTGCTTCGGCACGACTTGTCCTGTTGACGAGCTGTTGGTGAACGAGCTTGTTGATGACGCTGATCCACTCATCATCCGCTGCCTGCCACGCGAGCGGGTCGGGCCACACTCGCACAAGGTTATCGTGACGTTACCCACTGCTAAATACGGTGCCGGGCGACTCTTGGATCCGGTTCGACCGGTCACCTCACCCCGCGCTACCAGCGGGAATCAGCTCGCTCACCAGCGAGGACCTGGCGATACCGGGAAGCATCAGCTCCCACAGACCGGCCAGGGTGTCGCGAATGCTCCCCTGCCGAACACCGGCCCACCACACCATCTCCACCCCCGCGCAGACGGTGAGGACCAGCGTCGCCGCGTGCCGTACGCCGACGCCCGTCCGCAGTTCCCCGTTCTCCTCGGCCGTGACGAGCAGTGTCTCCACCGAGGACAGCCAGTCGCTGTAGATGTCGAGGAACGGTCCGCCGCGGTGACCGACCTCGCGGGCCGTGCGGAAGCTCGCCCGCACGATCGGCTCGTCCTCCAGCCAGCCGGCCAACTCGTGACTCAGGTCGACCATCGCCTGCAACGCGGGCGCCTCGCCGTTCACCAACCGGTACACGGCGGACCGCAGCAGCGCACACGCCTCGGCCTGGATCGCCCCTCCCAGCTCGTCCTTCGACGAGAAGTGGAAGTAGAACGCCCCCTTCGTCACGCCGGCCGACCTGGAGACGTCCTCCAGCGTCGCCCCGGCGAACCCGTTGCGGTCGAACAAGACCGCCGCGGATCGCACGAGGTGTAGCCGCGTGTTCTCAGACCTGGACTGCTTCGCCACCGCACACCCTTAGGCACGGGCGGGCCGCCCCCTGGTCCGACCCACATATGAAAACCGGAGCAGGGAGCGTCACCGCATCCCTACCCCGGTCTGACTCGATGGAACCAGAACTCATCCCGCGCGTTCCATGGCGGCTTCGCCCACCTCGGCGAGACGCCGGTCGGACATGAGGATCGCGTGCTGCAGTCGACGAAGGCTCGGCGACGGCTCCAACCCCAGTTCGTTCACCAGGCCGGTACGCATCCGGCGGTAGACGTCGATGGCCTCGCCCCGGCGCCCCGACCGGTACAGCGCGAGCATCAGGTGTGCGTGCAGTCCCTCGTGGGTGCGGTAGCGCCCGACAAGGCCGGCGAGTTCGCCGAGAAGTTCGTGGTGTCGCCCCAGTCGCAGGTCCGCGTCGATTCGGCGGTCGAGAACGTTGAGCCGTGCCTCTTCAAGTCTGTGCACCTCGACCTCGAGCAGTGCACCGGTCTGTACATCCACCAGCACTCGACCCCGCCAGATCGCGAGTGCTTCGGTAAAGCTGCGTGACGCCGCCTCGTAGTCCCCCATCTCCCGTGCACGATGGCCGAGCGCGGCGAGCCGGTCGAACTCCCGGACATCGACCTGGCCGCCCATCGTGTCGAGTAAGTAGCCGCCAGGGTAGGTGACCAGCACCCGCTTCGGGTCCACCGAACCGTCTACGGGCGAGATCGTGAGTGCCGCACTGATCAGGTTGCGCAGGTGCAGAATGTAGGTCTGCACAGTGGTGTTGGCGCTGCGGGGAATGTCCTCTCCCCAGAGCTCCTCGAACAGCGATGCCATGGGCACGACCTGGTCGGCGTGCACGGTGAGCATCGCCAACACCTTGCGCGGCTTGGCTGCGGTCGGGACGACGGACGTACCACCCTGGCGGGCGACTAAGGGCCCTAAAACGTCTATGTCCACTTCGATCTCCTGAGATCTCCTGGCGGGACTTGTGCCGACCGGGTGATCGGCAACGGCTCGTTCACGCCTCAAGAATACAAAACCGACCGCCCGGTTTGTCAATAGAAACCCGACCAGTTGGTTTCTTTTTTGATTCTCGTCAGCGGGGTGTCAGCGACCGGTGACACCCCGCTGTCGAGAACGGACAAACAGAGGCTTCAGGTGACTCTGCGTGGTGTCCGTCGGTGTCGCTGTGGAGTTGAGTCGCGCGCGCGTACTACTAAGCGGTGGCCGCTCGGCGACCGGCCTCCGGTACGAGGTCGAGCGACGGGTCGTGGTTGAGGATCGCCTGCATCCGGTTCTGGAGCATCGTGGAGGGCTCCATGCCGAGTTCGTCGACCAGTCGTCGACGCACGACGTTGTACTCGCGCAGGGCATCCGCCTGCCGTCCTGACCGGTAGAGAGCGATCATCAGCATCTCCGCCAACCGCTCCCGCCAGGGGTACAACATGGCCATCTTCTTCAGCTCGCTGATCACGCCGCCCGGGATGCCCGCGACGATGCAGGCGTGGAACCGGTCCTCGATGGCCGCGAGGCGCGCTTCCTCGTAGTGCAGCACCGAACTGTGGCACTGCGGGCCGCCGCTGACCCCCTCGAGCACGGGTCCGTCCCACAGCTCCAGAGCGTCTCCCAGCAGGTCACGGGCTCGCACGGGGTCGCTCACCAGCACCTGGTGCGCGCGGCCGACGAGGTGCTCGAACAGCTTCGCGTCGACCTCGTCGGTCTCGGCGTGGAGCACGTAACCGGTCGGCAGAGTGATCAATCTCGACCGGACGAATTCTTCGCCGAAGGTCGTTTTGAATAACCTTCGTAATCGGGTGATCAAGGCCTGAAGTGCATTGTTGGCCTTGGCGAGCGATCTTCCCTCCCACAGCTCCTCGAAGAACTGCTCCTTCGTGACCACCTTGCCCGAATTGATCAACAGCGTGGCCAGCAGCGTCCGCTGCCGGCCGCCCTGGATGGCGAGCAGTCGCCCGTCCTTCACCAGGCCGACCGACCCGAACAGCTTGAAGATGACCGTCTGGGCCTGGACCGGTGACAAGTGGGATTCCACCATCATCACGACCCGCCTCCTCACATGTTTCGCCACCCGAGAGTTGGGTACGGCGCTGACACGCAGGTGACGCGACACTGACCGCGCGACTGGGGCACGACTCGCGTTGTGGAGGTTTCCGAGAGGGTTCTCGATCAGATCCTCGAGTTTCGCCCACCGCCCGTAGGCGATCAATTACAGGGCGTTCGCCGCTTTGAAGACCCGCAGAAAGCCGGCGAGGCTGGCGCCCCCAGAGAATGCCACGTACTCCGGGAGCACCGCGTGCGGGGCCCACTTCTTCTTGTAGGCCAGTTGGGTGCGAGCCGGGTACACCGAATCGCCGCGCGTCCACAGCTGACCGACCAGCCAGCGGAACCACCGGCTCGCGCCGGGCACCTCCAGTTCGGGCGACAGACCGGTGAACGGCGTGAAGCCGAAGTGCAGCCACCGCGCGCCCTCGGCGCGGAACGCCTCGATGGCCGCGTGGTTGACCGCCTCCATCACCCCGGGCGGACCGTCGGGACGGCGGCGGGACAGGTCGTGCAACCAGCCCGGCCGCGAACCGTGCGCGGGTGAGTAGGAGATGTAGCCGGCCAGCCTGCCGTCGATGGTGCCGGCGAACAGGCGCCGGTGCCGCTGCGCCGCGCCGCCGTACTCCCCCACCAGGAACTCGAGCGGCTTCGCGTGCTTGCCCTTGCTCGTCAGCCAGACCTCGTCCAGCTCGGCCATGGCCGGGGCGATGGACTCCTGGGGCACCTCGGTGACCGTCAGCCCGCTGCGGTGCGCGCGCGAGATCTTGTTGCGCAGCTTCACGAACTTCGATCCGCGGAGCGTGAACTCCGCGAGGTCGACCGCGTAGGACGCGCCGATCTGGTTGATCGTGTAGCCGGCGGCCGCGTAGGTGTCGGTGTCGGTGGACTGCAGTTGGACGGCCACCACCCGCCTGCCGCCCGCCGCCGCGAACTCACCGAAGCGGCGCAGCAGCTCGGCCCGGTGCTCGGTCGGCGTGAACGGCCCGCCGAACTGGACCAGGTGCCGGCCGACCGTCCGATAAGCGATCACGCCAGGGGCCGCCGGATGTGTAAAATGGCTGTTTCCACTGTTTGCCGCGAGAAATGCGCTCGGATTGTCCGAATTCTCGGAGATCGCCGCCAACACGTTCTCCAACGAAATCGGCTCCGCGGTTTCAAGCGTGCCAGTACTCATCCTTGATCCACCACCTGTGACTAGCTGATACGTTGACGTCACCAGCCGGTACGTGCAGCTCAACCTGCCCAGCCTGCGGTCGAGTATGAGCACAGCCCGAGCCCGGGACAATCATCGTGCGAGCCGCTGGTCAGCCCCCCGTCAGCGGTTCGGCCCATTTGGCCGACCGCTCTAGCGAGGTTTCCAGGCGCGTGTCAGCACCCCATCAGCATCCGTTGTCAGACTCGAATTCGAGTCTCAAGAATTCTGCTGATCGACCGCCCGGGAAGGGACATTCGGTGACGCTGACGTACTCCTCCCACATCGGGGGCCGGGAGATCGACTCCGGCCGGTACGTCTACACGGTCAGCACCCGCGCCGTCCTCGACGACGTGTTCGCGAGCATGTCGCTCAAACGCCGGCTGGAGCAGGGCGGCGACCTCCCTCCCGGCCTCCCCGCCGGCTCGGTGGTCGGGCGCTGCTCGCTGGCCGACGAGGTGACGACGACCGAGGCACTGGAGGCGGCGGCCGCCGCCGCGCCGCTGTGGGCGGCCACGCCGCTCGCCACCCGGATGCACCTCGGCCGGCTCATCCGCGAGCGGATCCGCGCGAACCACGAAGAACTCGTGGACGTGCTGGTGGCCGAGGGCAGTCCCGTGTCGCTCGCCCGGTGGCAGGTGGCCGGTCTGCTGGAGCTGTTCAGCGAGGAAACGCTGTCCTACTGCGCCGACCAACTGCACCGCGAGATCCGCCGCGGCAACCGGCGCCTGTCCGTGCGGCGGGTCCCCGACGGTGTCGTGTGCGTGCACCCGCCGCAGAACGCGCCGGCCGCGAGCGCGTTGTTCGGCATCACCCCGCTGCTCGCCGGCAACACGGTGGTCGTGCGTGCGCCGCGCAGCGCCCCGCTCGGCGTGATGTACGCCCTGCGGGAGCTGGTGATCCCGGCGCTGGCGGAGGTCGGCGCGCCGGACGGGACGCTCAACATGTTCTGTGCGCGGCCGGGCCCCGTGCTCCGCGACTGGGTGAACAGCCCGCTGGTGGCCGACATCTTCTACACGGGCGACGTGGAGCGCGGCCTGAAGCTGGAACGCGAGTGCGTGGCGCGGGGCAAGAAGCCGATCCTCGAGCTGGCCGGCAACGACTGCGTGGTCGTCTGGGCCGACGCCGACCTGGACGCGGCGGTCGAGGCGCTCACCGAGTGCTTCTACGGCTCCGGCCAGATCTGCATGGTGCCCAACCAGGTGGTGGTGCACCCGGCGATCGCCGACGAGCTGCTGGCGAAGCTCGCGGCGGCGGCCGCGGCCATCCGGCCCGGCTACCCGGACGACCCGGCCGTGCTGCTCTCGCCCGTGCTGCGCAGCGAGCGGTTCTTCGCGTTCGTCCGCGACGCGCTCGCCCGCGGTGCCCAGCTCGTGCACGGCGCGCGGCGGCTGGAGGTGGACGGCACGGTGAGCGACACCGGGCCGTTCCTCGAGCCGACCGTGCTGCGCGTGGACGGGCTGACCACGTGTCGGGAGATCGACGCGGTGCGGCTGGAGACGTTCTTCCCGCTGCTGCCGGTGATCGTTCCCGAGGACGGTCCCGACCTGCTCGACCGGGTGCTCACGTACGTGAACAGCAACCCGTACGGGCTGCGGAACTCGTTGTGGGCGGGCGATGACGCCGTGGTGGACGAGTTCGTCGCCCGCGTCACGAACGGTGGCGTGCTCAAGGTCAACGACTCGCACATCGGGTTCCTGCCCTTCCTGCCGACCCACGGCGGCACCGGCCTCACGGGTGGCGCGTTCGGCGAGGCGAACTACCCGATGCTGCGCACCTCGCACCTGCAGGGCGTGTCGATCGCGACCGGGATCCGGCCGCGCGACGCCGTCTTCGACGCCTATCGGCTGTTGGCCGGGAATCCGACCGGAAATCTCTGAAGGGGAGCAGACATGCAGTTCATGGAGGCAGACCGCAACATCTGCGACAAGCTCCTGCCCGGCCTTCGCCAGCAGTTGGCCGAGTTGCCGCTGTCGGAGCTGGAGACCCCGGACAGCCCGGCCATCGAGATGTTCCGGTCACACGGGGGCACCAACCTGACGGTGCCGGAGAGCCACGGCGGGCTGGCCGCCTCGCCGCTGGACACGGCGCGGGTGGTGCGTGCGCTGGGCACGGCCGCGCCGTCGATGGCCGTGGCCACGATGATGCACCACTTCTCGCTCGGCACGCTGTTCGCGGTGGCCGAGCTGGTGGGCGGCGACTCGGACCTGGAGGACCTGCTGCTGCGGCGGGTGGTCGACGAGCGGCTGCTGGTGGCGTCCGGGTTCGCCGAAGGCCGTACGGCGCAGGGGATTCTGTCTCCCACCATGTCTGCCGTCCCGGTGCCCGGCGGCTATCTCATCAACGGCTCGAAGAAGCCGTGCAGCCTGTCGTCCTCCATGGATCTGCTCACCGCGAGCGTCGGTATCGAGCAGGAGGACGGCACGGTGGCCATGGGGCTGTTGATGCTGCCGGCCGACACCCCGGGCGTCTCGGTGCACCCGTTCTGGTCGACGTTCGCGCTCGCCGGCGCGGAGAGCAACGAGGTGCGGCTGACCGACGTGCTGGTCGCGCCCGAACAGATCATCGCGCCGGACCCGTCGCTCGCGGCGGCCATGGACCGGCTGACCACGGTAGGGCTCATCTGGTTCCAGATGACCGTGTGTGCCGCGTACACGGGGATCGCGAGTTCGTTGGTGGAGCGGGTGTTGCTGGCGCCGAAGGGCAGCGTGTCCGACCGGGCGGCGCTGGCCGTGCGGATCGAGACGGCCGCCGCGCTGACCGAGGGGCTCGCCCGCCGGATCATGGCCGACGACACCGACAACGACGGGCTGACCGCCGCGCTGGTCACCAGGTTCGCCGTGCAGGACGCGATCTCCGCGACCGTGAACCAGGCCGTGGAACTGTTGGGCGGCATGGCGTACATCAACTCCAGCGACGTGGCGTACCTGTCAGCCGCGTCGCACGCCATCGCGTTCCACCCGCCGTCACGGTCCAGTGTGGCCGGTGGGCTGCTCGACTACTACGCCGGTTACCCCATGGTCGTGTCCTGATGGGACCGTCCACTCTCGACCGCTACCGCCGGCATCTGTCCGGCGGCCGGGCCGCACTGGGTGAGCTGCTCGGCGGTGACGTCGAGGTCGGCTCGGCCGGCGCCTGGGTGCGCACGGAGAGCGGCCGCGAGCTGCTGAACTGCGGCGGCTACGGGGTCTTCCTCACGGGCGCCCGGCATCCGAGAGTGGTCGGCGCGGTCCGCGAACAGCTGGACCGCAACCCGGTGGCCACCCGGCTGCTGCTGGAACCGCAGGCCGGGCTGGCGGCCGAGGCGCTCGCGGGCACCACGCCCGCGGGACTGGACCGGGTGCACTTCGCCTGCGGTGGCGCGGAAGCCGTGGAGGCGGCCATCAAGCTGGCCCGCGCGAACGGCCGGCACCACCTGGTCTCCATGACCGACGGCTACCACGGCAAGACGCTCGGCGCGCTGTCGGTCACGCAGAAACCGTTGTTCCAGGACCCGTTCCGGCCGTTGCTCCCCGGGGTGTCACAGGTGCCGTTCGGCGACGCGGCGGCGCTCGACCGGGAGTTGGCGCTGCACCCGGGCACGGCCTGCGTGATCGTCGAGCCGGTGCAGGGCGAGGCCGGCGTGATCGTGCCGCCCGCCGGGTACCTGCGTGAGGTGGCCGCCGCGTGCCGGCGCCACGACGCCCTGTTCGTGCTGGACGAGATCCAGACCGGGCTCGGCCGGCTCGGTCACTGGTGGGGGGCCGACCGCGAGGGCGTGGTCCCCGACATGGTGTTGGTGGGCAAGGCACTCGGCGGCGGCGTGGTACCGGTGTCGGCGCTGGTGGCCACCTCGGCGGCGTTCGCACCGTTCGACCGCGACCCGTTCATCCACACCTCCACGTTCTCCGGCGCACCGCTCGGCATGGCGGCCGCCGTGGGTGCCATCGCGGCCATCCGGGAGGACGGTCTGGTGGACCGCGCGGACAAGCTCGGCCGGGTGCTGCTCGACGAGTTGGGCCACCTGGTGCACGAGATCCTCGGTGACCGGGTGGCGGCCGTCCGCGGTGTCGGCCTGCTCATCGGGGTCGAACTGGACGTGCCGGGGCTCGCCGGTGAGCTGCTGATCGAGCTGATGACCGCCGGAGTGGTGGCGAACCACTCCCTGAACGCCGACCGGGTGCTGCGGCTCACCCCGCCCGCCGTGCTCGACGACCACGAGGTCCAGTTCCTGCTGGACGCCTTCGAACGCGCGGCACGCGCCGTGCTCGCCTGAGGAGCGACCATGCGAT
This sequence comes from uncultured Actinomycetota bacterium, assembly GCA_963825445.1. GTDB lineage: Bacteria > Actinomycetota > Actinomycetes > Mycobacteriales > Pseudonocardiaceae > Actinophytocola. The sequence goes on along the minus strand of CAWGTM010000004.1, from coordinate 292,205 downwards.
CCACCCGACTTCTTGTAGCGCTCCCTCCGGTCGACGCGCGGACGGTACTCACCCGGCTCGCGGACTTCGCCGCATTCCCGGCACTCGCCGAGGACGTGCGGTCGGTCGACGTGCGGAAGTGGGGCGTCGACGGCGGCACGTCCAGCTGGGTGGTCGGCTTCCGGCGCGGCGTGTTGAGCTGGACCGAACAGGACTTTGTGGACGCCGCCAACCAGCGGATCCTGTTCAAACAGATCGCCGGGGACTTCGCGGACTTCCACGGGGCGTGGACGGTCTCGGAGGGGCGGGTGCTGTTCGAGGTCACCTACGACTTCGGCATCGAGAGCATGGCCGCCATCCTCGACCCGATCGCCGAACGGGTGATCAAGCGCGTGGTGCGGTCCGTCCTTTCCGGACTGTTCGGCGAGGTCGCGATCGTCGAGGGCGGCGAGGCTCTCGCGGACCTGGGGAGAGTGGCGTAGATGGACGCGGTGAACAGGTTCGACACGAGGACCACACACCTGTTGATGCGGTTGGAGTACCTGATCGCGTTGGGCGCGTGCACGGCGTTGTTCGTGCTGCACCTCGACGAGGTGCGGTGGCTGCCGGCGGTGGCGTTGTTCGTCTACATCGACGTGATCGGCTACATCCCCGGGGCGATCGCGTTCCACCGCAGCACCACGAAACGGATCTCGAAGGTCTACTACGTGCTGTACAACACCATGCACAGCTTCGCCACGCAGGCGGCCGTCGTCGGGTTGTGGGTGCTGCTCTTCGGCTGGGAGTGGGCACTGCTGGCCATCCCCATCCACCTGCTCGGCGACCGGGCGCTGTTCGGCAACACGCTGAAGCCGTTCGCCGTGCCGTTCGAACCGGAGCCACACCCGGCATACGTGCGCCTGAACGAGGAGTTGGTGCCGTCATGACCGCCGACTGGGACTCCGCCCCCGGGTTGCTGGACGGCGCCATGAACCTGGAGCTGACCGCGCGGGACTGCGACCTGCGCTACTGGCTGGAGTCCGTGCCGCAGGGCACGCTCGCCGGGCGCCCGGACGGGCACGACCCCGCGCTGACCGTGCCGTCCTTCCTGCGGACGCCCGGCCCGCTGCGTTCGGCGCTCGCGCAGGAGTACGCGTTCCGCTCGGTGGCCGAGGACAAGGCCGCGCGTGCACTGTCCTATTTGGTCGCCATCGCGCCGGACACGCCGACCATGGAGTTCTACGCCACGCAGGTGCTCGACGAGGCGCGTCACGCCATGGTGTTCCGCAACCACCTGACGCCGCTCGGCTACCGGCTGCCCGAGGCGATCGAGGAACTGGCGGGCGACGACGTGCGGGCCATCCTCGATCCGTTGGAGGACTTCAGCCTCAAGGTCATGCGGGACGACGCGGACTTCGTGGGTGGGGTGGTGGTGATGACCGTCATCCTGGAGGGCGCGCTGGCCCCGGCGGCCGAGCTGTCCGAACGCAAGTGGCGCCCGCTCGACCCGGCGGCCGCCGAGATCGACAAGGGCGCCGGCATCGACGAGATCCGCCACCTCACGGTCGGTGCGTCGATCGCGAAGGAGTACCTGACCGCGCATCCCGAGGAACGCGAGCGCGTCCTGGACCTGATCACCCGGGGAATGCACATGTGGACGGTGCTGCCGGTCCACGACCTGGTGCACCGCCGCGAACTGCTCTTCCAGCAGGGCCTGGAGGAACACGGCGACGTGGTCGGCGACTACGAGATCTGGCCGGGCCGCCGCCTCATCGACACCACTCCCGAGGAACGCCAGGCGACGGCGGACCAGTGGTCGGTGGAGATGAAGGAGTCCCGGCTCGCCTACATCGGTCTCGGGGAGGCGTCATGACGGCCCAGGTGCTTTCCTTTCCCGAGCCGAGACCGGAGTCCAACGGCGGTTGCACCGGAACCACGGCCGCCGTGCTGTGCGGTCTCGGTACCTGGCTGCCGTCGCGGGTGGTGGAGAACGCGGAGATCGCCTCTCGGCTCGAGACGTCCGACGAGTGGATCCGCGCGCGGACCGGCATCCGCCAGCGGCACGTGGTCGACGCCGGTGTGTCCACATCGGACCTCGCGGTCGAGGCCGGGATGGCGGCGTTGAAGTCGGCGAACCTCGACAAGGTCGACGCGTTGGTGCTCGCCACCACCACACCGGACCGGCCGTGCCCGGCCACCGCACCCGATGTGGCACACCGGATCGGGCTGGACCGCTGCGCGGCGTTCGACGTGAACGCCGTGTGCACCGGGTTCCTCTACGGGCTGGCGGCGGGCAGCGGGCTGATCGCGTCCGGGGTGGCCGAGCAGGTGTTGGTGGTGGGAGCCGACACGTTCTCCACGATCATCGACCCGAACAGCAGGACGACCGCTCCGATCTTCGGCGACGGCGCGGGGGCCGTGGTGCTGCGGGCGGGTAAACCCCACGAACTCGGCGCGCTCGGACCGTTCGACCTCGGCAGCGACGGCCAGGACGCGGACCTGATCATGGTGCCGGCCGGCGGTTCGCGGCAGCGGTCGACCGGCGGGCCGGCCGAGCCGGGTGCCGAGTACTTCACCATGGCCGGCAAGGCCGTGTTCCGCAAGGCGATCTTCCAGATGGCCGGGTCGGCGCAGACGGTGCTCGGCAAGGCCGGCCTGCGATTGAACGACATCGACAAGTTCGTGATCCACCAGGCGAACGCCCGGATTCTCAACGGGGTGGCCGACATGCTCGGCCAGCCGAACACGAAGTTCGTGCGCAACATCGACCAGGTGGGAAACACGGCGGCGGCCTCGGTGCCGCTCGCGCTCAGTTCGGCGTGCGGAACCGGCGAGTTGCAGACCGGACAGCGGGTCCTGCTCGGCGCGTTCGGCGGTGGGCTCACCTGGGGTTCGACCGTACTGCGGTGGCCGGATATCGAGGCCATGTAAGAGGAAGGAGCGTCCCATGTCCACACTTGAGCGACTCGCCGGAATCCTGGTCAACTACTTCGGGATCGAGGCGGACGAGGTACTGCCGGAGGCGACGTTCGCCGATCTCGACCTCGACTCACTGGCCATCGTGGAACTCGCCCTGGTCATCGAGAAGGAGTTCGGCGTCGCGATCCGCGATGACGAGGTGACTCCCAAGGCCACCGTCACCGACGCGCTCCAGTTGCTTGGCGCGAAAGGCATAGCGGCCGATGGCTGAGACAGCCGCGCCGTTCCACGCGGCGGTCACCGGGCTCGGCCTGGTGACCCCCGGCGGGATCGGCGTCGAGGAGACCTGGCGTGCCATCTGCGCCGGGGAGTCGATGGCGTCGTTCGACGACGAGCTGGACGGCATGCCGGTCGACTTCACCTGCCGGGTGCCTGGTTTCGACGCGGACACCCTGCTGGGCAGACGCAACGCCTGGCGGCTGGACCGCTATGTCCACCTGGCACTCGTGGCCGCGCGGGAGGCGATCGCGGACGCCTGCCTCGACCCGAAGGACTGGGACGGCACCAGGGTCGGTGTGGTGATGGGCAACGCCCTCGGTGGCGTGGCGACGTTCGAGAAGCAGCACAACACGATGCTCTCCGAAGGCGCGAGCAAGGTGTCGTCGATGTTGATCCCCATGATGGGCGTCAACATGGTGGCCGGTTACATCGCCATCGACTGCGGCGCCCTGGGTCCGAACCTGGTCACCACCACCGCCTGTGCGTCGGCCACCACGGCCATCGGCACGGCGAGAGACCTGCTGCGCTCCGGGCGCTGCGACATCGTGATCGCCGGCGGCGCCGAGGCCGGCCTGACCCAACCGATCATGGCGGGGTTCACGCGGATGGGCGCGCTGTCGGGGCGGGTGCAGGACCCGCGGTCGGCGTCCCGCCCGTTCGACGGCGACCGGGACGGGTTCGTGGCCGCCGAGGGCGCCGGAATCCTGGTCCTGGAACGGATGTCGCACGCCGAGGCCCGCGGCGCGCGGGTGCGGGCACGGATCAGCGGATACGGCGCCACGGCCGACGCGCACCACGCCACCGCGCCCGACCCGAACGGAACCGGTGCGGAGACCGCCATCCGGGCGGCCCTCGCCGACGCGCACCTGTCGCCGGCGCGACGTCGACCACGTGAACGCGCACGGCACGTCGACCCCCATGAACGACGTGGTGGAGGCGAAGGTGCTGCGCCGGGTGTTCGGCGGCCGGCCGGCCGTGACGTCGGTGAAGGGCGTGACCGGGCACTCGCTCGGCGCGGCCGGGGCGATCGAGGCGGCGTGCGCGGTGCTCACCATCGAGCGCGGCACAGTGCCGCCAACGGCCAACCTGGACAGTCAGGACCCCGAGATCGACATCGACGTCGTGCACGGCGCCCCACGACACATGGCGGTCGGGGCGGCCATGAGCAACTCCTTCGGCTTCGGCGGGCAGAACGCGGTGCTCGCGGTGACCGCGAACTGAGGTATGGACCCATGCGCACCCAAGTGGCCGGCACGTTCCGGGAGTTACACCGCGAGATCGATCAGGCCGGCCTGCTCGCACCCCGGCGCGACTACTACGCCGTGAAAATCGTGTTGAACCTGCTGCTGTCCGGCGCCTGCTGGACGGCGTTCGCGCTGGTCGGCGACTCGTGGTGGCAGCTGTTGATCGCCGTCGTTCTCGGTCTTTCGTTCGTGCAGTCGGGTTTCCTAGGTCACGACGTCGGTCACCGGCAGGTCGGTCAGACCCGGCGGGCCATGACCGTGCTCGGCCGGCTGCACATGAACCTGTTGATGGGCGTGGCCTTCGGCTGGTGGGTCGGTCACCACAACCGTCACCACGCCGACCCTAACCACCTCGAGCGTGACCCGGACACCATGCGCCGCCAGGTCATCTTCGACGCCGAGGAGTTGCCGGTGAAGGGCCGCACCCCTGTGCGGCGGCTGATCATCCGGTTCCAGTCGGTGCTGTTCTTCGCACTGCTCGGCCAGGAGGCGTGGCGGGTCCACGCGGCCGGCTTCCAGGCGGCCCGCGCCGGCGCGCTGCGTGCGCCCCGGTTGGAGCTGGGTCTCGTGGTGCTGCACGCGGTGCTCGTGTGCGGCGCCGCGTTCACCGTGTTGTCGCCGCTGCTGGCCGTGCTGTTCATCCTGGTCAGCCAGACGGTGTTCGGTTTCTATCTCGGTGCCGTGTTCGCGCCGAACCACAAGGGGATGCCGGTGTTCCGCGGCACGGTCGAACTCGACTGGTTGCACCGCCAGGTGCTCACGTCCCGCAACATCAGGCCGGGACGGTTCACGGACTTCGCGTTCGGCGGGCTGAACTACCAGATCGAGCACCACCTGTTCCCGGCCATGCCACGGGTGAACCTCGGCCGGGCCCGCCCGCTCGTGCGGAACTACTGCGCGCGCAACGGGATCCCGTACGCCGAGGTGTCGATCTGGGCGTCCTACCGGGAAGTGGCCCGGTTCCTCGGCGAGGTCAGTGCGGCGGCGCGCTCATGACCAGCCTCGGCCGGGTGTTGATCGTGGCCAATCCGATGGCCGGCACCATCAGCAACGACCAGGTCTGGCAGCTGGTCACCCGCTGCAAGAAGACCCACGACGTGTCCGTGCGGTGGACCACCGCGCCCGGCGACGCGTTCACCATCGCGCAGTCTGCTGTGGACAGTCCGCTTTACACGGTGTTGATCGCGGTCGGCGGTGACGGCACGGCCCGCGAGGTGGCCGCCGGACTCGCCACCGCGTGGAACGGTCTTGCGCCGGTGGCCATGATGATCGTGCCGGCCGGCACCGCGAACTCCAACTATCACACGCTGTGGGGCGAACTGTCGTGGCAGGACGCGGTGGACGAGGCGTTGGCCAAGCCGTCGACCCGGTTACGTCACCTCGACCTCGCACGAGTGTCCGAACTGGACCGACTGGTGCTCTCCGGGGCGTGCTCCGGGTTCCCGCCGCAGGCGATCCACGAGTCCAGGGCCATCACCGACTGGACCGGCCCGGCGCGCTACCACAAGGCGCTCGTCAACCTGGCGCACCGATACGTACCGTACCCCGGGCGGGTGGTGGTCGACGGCGTCGAGGTCCACAGTGGACCCACGCTGTTCGCGAACGTGGGCGGCAGCCGGTACCGCGGTGGTTATTTCGAGCTGCTGCCGCATTCCGTGACCGACGACGGGTTGCTCGACGTGTGCGTGGTCGGCGGGGAGTACTCGGCCGGCGACGTGATGCGGTTGTCCCGCAAGGGCGCACACGTGTCGCGGCCGGGCGTGGTCTACGCGCGCGGGCGGCAGATCCGGATCGAGCGGACCGACGGCGCGTCGATGTGGTTCGAGCACGACGGCGAGGTGTTGGTGAACCCCAGGTCCAGCGTCACCCTCGACGTGGTGCCCGGGGCGGTGCCCATGCTGGTCGGCGAGGGCCCCGCTGTCAGTTGAGTTCGTCCTCGCGCGGCTTGCGGTCGTAGACGCAGATCACGCGGCGGATCCGGCCGTTCGGGCCGAACACCGCGTAGTCCACGCCGGCGATGGTCGCCGAGCCGGCCAGGTCGAGCATCGCCCACGAGTACCGCACGCGGTCCTTGTGCTCGAAGATGTCACTCGTGCGGCAGAACAGCCGATTCGGGTACTTCTCCTGGATCCGCACGATGTTGTCGTTGATCTCGTTGTATCCCATGGCTTCCACAGCGGGGGCCAGGTACTTTCCGTCCTCGTCCCAGGCCGTCTCGATCAGCGTCTGCCGCTGGTCGAGCCTGGGCTCGTTCCACGTCGCGACGTAGGCGTCGATTCGTTCCTGCCGGTCACTCACCGCTTCGACCTTCCTGGAGGCACAGTTGTGCCATCAGGTGTACCGAAGAGGGCGTCGGTCGACCAGGTTCCTCAGGCGGGCTTCGACCGAAGCTCGACCGACTTCGCGCCGAAGGTGCGCCGGTAGTCCTTCGGCGACACACCGACAATGCGGTGGAAGTGGTGGCGCAGCAGGGCGGCCGAGCCGAACCCGCACCGTTCGGCCACTTCCTCCACGGACATCGGAGTCTCCTCGAGCAGGGCCCGCGCGTGCAACACGCGTTGGGTCGAGAGCCACCGGTTGGGTGTGGTGCCGGTCTCCGCCACGAAGCGACGCGCGAACGTGCGCTCGGACATCGCCGCCCGCCGGGACAGCGCGGCCACCGTGTGGTCGACCGCGAGATTCTCCAACATCCAGGTGAGCACGGGCGACAGGCTGTCGGCGCGGCAGTCGGGGATCGGGAGGTCGACGAACTGGCGCTGGCCGCCCTCGCGCTGCGGCGGCACCACCATCCGACGGGCGATGGCGGTGGCCGGGCCGGAGCCCAGTTCGCGGCGCACCAGGTGCAGTGCCGCGTCGATGCCGGCGGCCGTGCCCGCGCTGGTGATGATGTTGCCGTCGTCCACGAACAGGACGTCCGGGTCGAGCAGCGCCTCGGGGAACAACTCGGCCAGGTGGTCGGCGTGGCGCCAGTGGGTGGTGCAGCGGCGGCCGTCGAGCAGGCCCGCCGCGCCGAGGATGAACGCGCCACTGCAGACCGACAGGATGATCGCGTCGCGCTCGTTGGCCTCGCGCAGCGCCTGGAGCACGGCGGGCGGGTAGTCGTCGCGAATGGTGGCGGCCGACATGGCCACCATGTCGGCGCGCGCGACCGCGTCGAGGCCGTGTTCGGGGATGAGCTGCCCACCGACGTCGAGGCGCACCGGCTCGCCCGGCCTCTCGCCGCAGACGAGGAACTCGAGGGGCGGGACACCGTCGTCCTGCCGGTCGAAACCGAACACCTCGCAGAGCACACCGAACTCGAACGGAGTGGTCCCGTCGATGACGATCACGGCAACGGTTTTGAGCATGGCAGGATATTACCGCACATAGTCAGATCTGCCACTGTTGGCAGCAATTAGATCAGCGCAAACTTAGTGCCATGGAACTCATCGTCTTCGCCGCCATCATCGCCCTCGTCATCGCCGGCCTCCAGCACAACCGCACCAAGGCCGCCGACCACCCGCACCTGTACGGCAGCTCCGACATCCAGAACCGCGACGTGGAGCGCACCTCGGGCGAACTTTTCGCCCGCTGACACCCCCCGCGAGTCCCCCTCCCCAGACACCCGAGTCCCCCTCCCAGAACAGCCGAGTTGGCGGTTCGCAGCGGTTGCTACCAAGGAAGGCCGCGCCGATAGAAGGCGCGGCGGAGCTCGGAGTGCAGCCAGGAAGGATCGCGCAGGTCCTCCGAACTCGCCCGGATCGTGGTCCAACCCCGGCGACGCAGGTACTCGTCGCGTTCGGAATCACGGTCCTCCATACCTACGTGGGCGGCGAAGCCGTCATACTCGAGGGCAATCCTCGCTTCCTCCCAAGCGAAGTCCAGCCGGTACCGCTCCCGACCGTCCAGATCCAGGATCGGAAACTGTTGCGCCGGAACGGGGAAGCCGACGTCGAAGAGATCGAGCAGCAGCCAGCTTTCCGCAGGTGACTCAGCCAGCCCCGTGGCGAGGTCGAGCAGAATCGTGGCCCTCTTCCGACCGCGTGGATCTCGCCTCGTGGAGATCCGATACGCCACGTCGGAACGGAAGTCTTCCCGGTCCTCAGCCCTGGCCAGTGCCAGGGCCTGGTCCACGCAGGCGAGCGCCGACCGCCGCGAGGCGCGACACAGCATCTCCGCGATGGCGATGTCCAACGGCTGCACCCGCAACCCGTCGATCGTCGCCACCTCCTTGACGACGAACAACCCTTGGTGAATGACGAGCCCGGGCACGCGCGGCACCTTGCGGTGGTAGTCGACCAGGACATGTATCGGTGCGTCGTCGGCGGCTGAGCAGCCCAGCAGGCGCGCGGCTGTGTGCCTGCTGAGAACCGAGCGGCCGCCGGCCAGCAGTAGTGCGGCAGCCGCCCGCGTGCGCAGATCGAGTAGGTTTCGGCGCTCGACAAGGACCAGACGTGAGTACTCCGCCAGGCGACCGTCGCGCACCATTTGCTGTAGCGGCCGTGTCCCGAAGATCCGTGTCAGGTCTTCTCGCCGGTGTGCACCGTGCAGCCCTTGAGGTAGTTCGGTCATGCGCAAACCGTCGCCGAAGCTCGCGGGCCTTCGGCGAAGTTGACCCCGATCTGTGGACAAGTCAACTGGTTGTGGACAACTCGCCCTCCACGCGGGGCGCGAACCGCTGGTTCGGGTGTCTCATGAGGGAGACTCGCGGGTTTTGGAGGTCTTGCGTTGTATGGGGGTCTGCGGGATGCTCGGGGAAACATTCCTGCTGGATTGTATGTACGGGAGATGCGATGGCACGGGTGACCCGTTCGCTGGCCGGCAAGGTAGTGGTGATCACCGGAGGTGGGCGGGGAATCGGCGCGGCCACCGCCGCCGCGCTGGTCGAAGCCGGGGCCAAGGTCGTGATCGGGGACCTCGACCTGGACGTGGCCGAGGAGACGGCCGCGAGGGTCGGCGCCACGGCGCTGCCGCTCGACGTGACCGACCGGCCCGGGTTCACGGCGTTCCTCGACGAGGCCGAACGTCGCGTCGGACCCATGGACGTGCTGATCAACAACGCGGGGATCATGCCGCTCGGCCGGTTCGAGGACGAGGCCGACCGGACCACCGGGCACCAGCTGGACATCAACCTCCACGCCGTCATCCACGGCACCCGCGAGGCCGTGAAACGCATGCGGCCCCGCAAGTCGGGGCACATCGTGAACATCGCGTCGGCTGCCGGCAAGGCAGGGTTCCCGGGCGGCGCCGTCTACTGCGCCACCAAGCACGGCGTGGTCGGGCTCTCCGAGGCTGTGCGGATGGAGCTACGCGGCTCGGGCGTCGAGGTGTCGGTGGTCATGCCGGCCATCGTCCGCACGGAGTTGGCCAGCGGGCTCGGCGAGGCCCGGTTCTTCAAGTCGGTCGAGGCGTCCGACGTGGCCGAGGCGATCGTGAACACCCTGCAGCGCCCGAAGTTCGACGTGTTCGTACCCAAGTCGCTGGCCAGCACGTTCCGCTTCACCCGCATGCTCCCCCGCAGCGCGGCCGAGTGGGTGGCCCGCACGCTCAAGGGCGACCAGGTCCTGCTCGGCGCCTCGCGCCAGGCCCGCGCGGACTACGAGGCCCGCGCCGCGGCCAGCGCCCCGGCCGCCGACCGCGAGAACGAGACCGCCGGATGAGCCGGCCAGCGTCCCTCACCGACGGCCTGCTCGACGAGCTGCGCCACCGCGTCCAGGCCTCGACCGACGCCACCTTCACGTCGACCGCCGTCTTCACGGGCGGCGAACTCGCGAGCATGCCCGAGTCGACCCGCGCGGACGTCCAGACGGCCTACGAGCGCGCCGCCCGCGCGCAGCAGACCTGGGCGGCACTCACTCCCGAACAGCGACTGCCGGTCTTCCAACGGTTCCACGCGTTGCTGCTCGACAACCGCGACACGATCGCCGACCTCATCCAGGCGGAGACCGGCAAGGCCCGCCGCGACGCGTTCGAGGAGCTGAGCGAGCCGGCCCTGGCCACCAGCTACTACCTGCGCAAGGCGCCGAAACTGTTGCGTGCCAAGAAACGCGCCGGTCTGCTACCGGTGGCCGTCGGCGCCACCGAGCTGCGGCAGCCGAAGGGTGTCGTCGGCATCATCTCGCCGTGGAACTACCCGTTCGCGCTCGCCATCGGTGACCTGGTGCCCGCGCTCATGGCCGGCAACGCCGTGGTCCTCAAGCCCGACAGCCAGACCGCGCTCAGTCCCCTGCTCGGCGTCGACCTGCTCTACCGGGCCGGGCTGCCGGCCGACCTGCTGCAGGTGGTGCTCGGTGACGGGCCGACCATCGGCGGCGCGGTGGTCGACACCTGCGACTACATCGGCTTCACCGGATCCACCCGCACCGGCAGGCTGATCGCCGAGCAGGCCGGGCGTCGGCTGGTCGGCTGCTCGCTCGAGCTGGGCGGCAAGAACCCCATGATCGTGCTCGACGACGCCCCGATCGCGTCCACCGCCCGGGCGGCCGTGCGTGGCGCGTTCGCCAACGCCGGACAGCTGTGCCTGTCCATGGAACGCCTGTACGTCCACGAGTCGATCTTCGACGAGTTCGCCGAGGCGCTGGTGGCCGAGACCGGCGGGCTGAAGCTGGCCACCGGCTACGACTACGGCGCCGACACCGGCTCGCTCACCTCGCAGCGCGCGCTGAAGACCGTGTCCGAGCACGTGGACGACGCCCGCGCGAAGGGCGCCACCGTGTTGGTCGGCGGGCGGCCGCGACCGGACGTCGGCCCGTTCTTCTACGAGCCGACCGTGCTCACCGACGTCACCCCGGACATGCTCTGCCACGCGGCCGAGACGTTCGGGCCGGTGCTCTCGCTCTACCCGTACGCCACGGAGGACGAGGCGGTGGCACTCGCCAACGAGACCGAGTACGGGCTCAACGCGAGCGTCTTCGGCAGGAACCGGGCCCGCGCCACGCGGGTGGCCGCGCGGATCCGGGCCGGCACGGTGAACGTGAACGACACGGTCAACTCGGCCTACGGCAGCACCGACGTGCCCATGGGCGGCATGGGCAACTCCGGCCTCGGCCGTCGCCACGGCGCCGAGGGCCTGCTCCGCTACACCGAGGCGCAGAGCATCGCCACGCAGCGGGTTCCCGTGCTCGACCCGCCCCGCTGGCTGCCGTACGCGGTGTTCGCGAGGGTCATGACGGTCACCATGCGCGTCCTGCGCCGAACGAGAATCCGCTGAATCGTAGAAAACATACAATCATGTTGGTATGTTCCTCGCATGGGTAACAGGGCGTACGTCGTCGGCGTCGGCATGACGAAGTTCGAGAAGCCCGGGGCCAGGGACTGGGACTACCCGGACATGGCCCGCGAGTCCGCCGCGATGGCACTGGAGGACGCCGGAATCGCCTATCACGAGGTCGAACAGGCCTACGTGGGTTACGTCTACGGCGAGTCGACCTGCGGGCAGCGCGCGGTCTACGAGCTGGGCATGACCGGCATCCCCGTGGTCAACGTGAACAACAACTGCTCCACCGGCTCGACCGCGCTGTACCTGGCCACCCAGGCGGTCCGCGGCGGGCTGATCGACTGCGCACTCGCGCTCGGGTTCGAGAAGATGCAGAAGGGCTCGCTGTCGTCGACCTACGAGGACCGCGAGCAGCCGCTCATGAAGCACCTGCTTGCGCTGGCCGAGTTGCACGAGTTCGCCATGCCGCCGGCGCCGTACATGTTCGGCGCGGCCGGGCGCGAGCACATGGAGCGCTACGGCACCACGCCCGAACAGTTCGCCCGGATCGGCGAGAAGAACCACCGGCACTCGGCGAACAACCCGTACGCACAGTTCCAGGACGTGTACACGCTCGAGGAGATCCTCGGCTCGAAGGATGATCTACGCGCCGCTCACCAAGCTCCAGTGCTCGCCCACCTCGGACGGTTCGGGCGCCGCGATCGTCGTGAGCGAGCGGTTCGTCGAGCAGCACGACCTGGCCGGGCAGGCGGTGGAGATCGCCGGGCAGGCGATGGTCACCGACCTGCGGTCCACCTTCGACGCGAAGAGCGCGTTCTCGTTGGTGGGCGTGGACATGACGCGCGAGGCGGCGCGCCGGGTCTACGACCAGGCGGGCTTCGACGCGAACGACGTGCAGGTGATCGAGCTGCACGACTGCTTCTCCACGAACGAGCTGCTCACCTACGAGGCGCTCGGTCTGTGCGCCGAAGGTGAGGGCGGGAAGTTGGTCGATGCCGACGACACCACCTACGGCGGCCGCTGGGTGGTCAACCCGTCCGGCGGGCTGATCTCCAAGGGTCACCCGCTCGGCGCCACCGGCCTCGCCCAGTGCGCCGAGCTGACCTGGCAGCTGCGTGGCACGGCCGGGCCGCGTCAGGTCGACGGCGTGACCGCCGCGCTGCAGCACAACATCGGCCTCGGCGGCGCCGCGGTCGTCACGGCCTACAAGCGTCCATAATGGAGGGTTCGGTATGGCACAGGTGAACGCGAACGTAGAGTTTCCCGCCCCGCCGGAGAAGGTCTGGGCGGTGATGTCCGACCCGCGCCGGTACGAGGAGTGGCTGACCATCCACCAGAGCTGGCGCGGCGAACTGCCGGAAGTGCTGTCGGTCGGCGCGAAGCTCACGGAGATCGTCACGGTCATGGGGATGGCCAACAAGATCGAGTGGACGGTCGAGGAGTACGCGGCGCCGTCGCGGGTCAAGATCTCCGGCACTGGGATGGCCGGCGTGCAGGTGTCGTTCACGCTGTCGGTCGAGCCGAGCGGGGTCGGTTCGAAGGCGGCCATCGACGCGGAGTTCTCCGGCCAGATGGTGGTGGGCGCGATCGGCGTAGCCGTGGAGAAGCAGAGCAAGAAGGAGCTGGACGCCTCGCTCGCGAAGCTCGCCGAGCTGGTGGCCTGATGTTCGACTCCACCGCGCTCGGCGTCTGGGGTTCGCCGGAGACCTTCGAGGTGACCGCCGAGCGGATCGCCGCGTACGCCGAGGCCACGAACGACCCGATCGAGGCGCACCGTGCAGGGGACGTGGCGCCACCGGTCTTCGCGGTGGTGCCGGTGTTCAACGCGTTGCTGCCGGCCGTGCTGTCCGTGGCGCCGGTCGAGCTGGCCATGAAGGTGGTGCACGGCGAGCAGGACTTCCGGTTCGTGCGGCCGATCCGGGCGGGTGACGTGCTGACGTCACGGGCCCGACCGGTCGGCTATGTGGGGCGCCCCAACGGAAGCACGCTCACCGTGCACCTGGAGTCCCGCTCATCGGACGGTGAGTTGGTGAACGAGCAGTGGGTGACGTCGTTCTTCCGCAAGGTGGACGTGGGGTCGACGGCAGGGGAAGCCGCTGCACCGCACGGGTTCGACCCGGCACTGCGCTCGGCGGCGCCCGTGGCGAAGGTGGCGGCACACGTGGACGACGACCAGACGTTCCGCTACTCCCCCGCCTCCGGTGACCCCATGCCCATCCACCTGGACGACGACATCGCCCGGTTGGCCGGTCTTCCGGGGATCATCGCGCACGGGCTCTGCATGATGGCGTTCACGTCATGGGCCGTGCTCACCGAGGTGGCCGACGGCGACACCGCGCGACTGCGACGGCTGGCCGTGCGGTTCGCGAAGCCCGTACTGCCCGGCCAGGACCTCGCGACGTCCATCTGGGACTTTCGTGATGGCCGTTTCGCTTATGAGACAACAGTTTCCGACACCGTCGTGCTCAAGGACGGTCTGGCCGAGATCAGCTGAGGGGACGACATGGGAGCCTTGGACGGACGCGTCGCGATCATCACGGGCGCGGGGCGCGGGATCGGACGGGAGCACGCGCTGCTGTTCGCCCGCGAGGGCGCACACGTGGTGGTGAACGACCTGGGCGGCGCGAACGACGGGGCGGGCTCGGATACCGGGCCCGCGCAGGAAGTGGTCGACGCCATCCGGACCGCCGGCGGCACGGCCGTGGCGAACACCGACAACGTGGCCGACTGGGCGGGCGCGGAATCCCTGGTGGCACAGGCGGTCGACGAGTTCGGCCGGCTGGACGTGCTGGTGAACAACGCGGGCATCCTGCGCGACGGCTTCATCGCGAGCCTGGACGAGGCGCACTGGGACGCGGTGATCTCCGTGCACCTCAAGGGTCACTTCGCGCCACTGCACCACGCGGCCGCGTACTGGAAGACGGCAAGCAAGTCCGGCAACCCGGTTGCCGGCTCGGTGATCAACACGGCGTCCGCGTCCGGCACCTTCCTGCCCAACGCCGGGCAGGCCAACTACGGCGCCGCGAAGGCGGGCATCGCCGCGCTGACACTGGTGGCCGCGCAGGAACTGGAGCGCTACGGCGTACGGGCGAACGCGATCGCGCCGATCGCCCGGACCCGCCTCACGCTCGCGACCCCGGGCATGGGCGCCATGTTCGCCCAGCCGGTGGAGGAGGGCGGGTTCGACATGTTCAGCCCGGCGAACATCTCACCGCTGGTCGCCTACCTCGCCCAGGAATCGTGCCCGGTCACGGGGAAGCTCCTGGCCGTCCAGGGCGGCGCGATCTCCCTGCTGGAGGGCTGGCACACGGTGGCCACCACGGAGACCGACAAACCGTGGACGATCGCGGAGATCGAGCAGCGCCTGGCGGAGTGGTCATGATCGAGTGGTCGGACACGGACCTCCTCGTCCGCGACACTGTTCGGGCTTTTGTGGACAAAGAGGTACGGCCCAAGGTCGAGGCGCTCGAACACGGCGACCTGCCGCCCTACGACGTGATCCGAACGTTCTTCCGCTCGTTCGGGCTCGACGCCCTCGCCCGGGACTCGTTCGACCCGGACCGGGAAGGCGGCGGTTCCTCCGACGGCGGCCGGGAAGCACTCACCATGATCGCCGTGACCGAGCTGTCGCGCGTGTGCATGGGCCTGGTCACCGCCATGGGCGTGAGCGTCGGCCTGGCGGCCGGCACCATCATGAGCCGGGGCACGCCGGCGCAGAAGACCCGCTGGGCACGCGACCTGCTCACGTTCGACAAGGTGGGTGCCTGGGCGATCACCGAACCCGAGTCCGGCTCCGACGCGTTCGGCGGCATGCGGTCGGTCGCGCGCCGCGACGGCGACTCGTACGTCCTCAACGGACAGAAGACGTTCATCACGAACGGCCCGTACGCCGACACGCTCGTGGTGTACGCGAAGCTGGACGACGAGATCGCCACGTTCGTGCTCGACTCGGGGATGCCGGGGCTGACGCAGTCGAAGCCGTTCCGCAAGATGGGCATTCACTCCTCCCCCACCGGTGAGCTGTTCTTCGACGACGTCCGCCTCGAGCCCGAGCGGCTCCTGGCCGGTGGCGGCAAGGAGAGTGCCCGGTCGAACTTCGCGACCGAGCGGACCGGCGTGGCCGCCATGTCGCTCGGCATCATCGAGGAGTGCCTCGCGCTGTGCGTCGAGTATGCGAAGAGCCGCACGCTCTGGGGGCAGCCGATCGCCGACTTCCAGCTGATCCAGTTGAAGCTCGCGGAAATGGAGATCGCGCGGCTGAACGTGCAGAACCTGGTGTTCCGCACGGTGGAGCTGCTGCGGGCGGGCAAGCGACCGTCGCTGGCGGAGGCGTCGGCCATGAAGCTGTACGCGTCACGCGCGGCGACCGACGTCGCCATGGAGGCCGTCCAGCTGTTCGGCGGCAACGGCTACATGGCCGAATACCGGGTGGAACAGCTGGCCAGGGACGCGAAGTCGCTGATGATCTACGCGGGCAGCAACGAGGTCCAGGTGACTCACATCGCCAAGGGACTGCTGGGCCGCTGAACTGGGAAGTGGTAATTATCCGAGTCCCGTAAAACCTGGTTGCAGTCTTGTGGCGGCGGTCTTCTCAGGTGATCCTCAGCTAGCCAGGGCGAGGCCGGTGGGGCCGTGAGGGCACCCGCGAGGGTTCGGTCCTACCCGTCCTGACCTGGCACAACCGAATATCGCCTCCGGCGCCGTAACAGTCGGCGCCCCCTGCAGGAGGAACGCGTGAGACACAGACGCCCGTCCATAGTGGTCGGGGCGCTCGCCGCCGCGACCATCGTCATGTCCATGACCGGCAACGCGGCCTCGGAGCCGCCGTCTGCCCCCGATGAGAACCGCCAGTCCGCCGAGTACTACGTCGCCGGCGTCGATTCCCCGGACGTCCGCACAGCGGTCGCCGCCACCGGTGCGGCGATCAACTCGTTCGAGCACGGCGCGCTGAACATCACGGCCACGCCCGAGGAAGTCCGCCAGATCGAGCGGCTCGGGCTGAAGGTCGAGTCGCAGCCGGGTGCGGAACCCGAGGACCACGGCCACAGTCACGACCCCGGTGATGTCGGCATCATGGACTTCCCGCCGGCCGACTCCAACTACCACAACTACGCCGAGATGAACGCCGCCATCAACACGGCGGTGGCCGACCACCCGAACCTGGTCACCAAGCAGGTCATCGGTCGCAGCTACGAGAACCGCGAGATCCTCGCGCTCAAGATCTCCGACAACCCGACGGTCGACGAGGCCGAGCCGGAGGTGCTGTTCACCCACCACCAGCACGCGCGCGAGCACCTCACGGTCGAGATGGCGCTCTACCTGCTCAACGAGCTGACCGACAAGTACACCACCGACAGCCGCGTGGCGAACGTGGTCAACAGCCGGGAGATCTGGATCCTCCCCGACCTCAACCCGGACGGCGGCGAGTACGACATCCGCAACGGTTCATACGCCGGATGGCGCAAGAACCGGCAGCCGAACTCCGGCAGCTCCGCGGTCGGCACCGACATGAACCGGAACTGGAACTACCAGTGGGGCTGCTGCGGCGGCTCGTCCGGCAGCCCGTCGAGCGAGACCTACCGCGGCCCGTCCGCCGAGTCCTCCCCCGAGGTCAAGGTGGTGGCCAACTTCGTGCGCAGTCGCGTGGTCGGCGGTACGCAGCAGATCCGCACGAACATCGACTTCCACACGTTCAGCGAGCTGGTGCTGTGGCCCTTCGGCTACACGTACAACAACACCGCGCCCGGCATGACCCAGCAGGACTACAACGTCTTCTCCACGCTGGGCCAGCGCATGGCACAGTCCAACGGCTACACGCCGGAGCAGGCGTCCGATCTGTACATCACGGACGGCTCGATCGACGACTGGCTGTGGGGCAACCAGCGGATCTACGCCTACACGTTCGAGATGTACCCGTCGAGCGGCGGCCTCAACGGCTTCTACCCGCCCGACGAGGTGATCGGCCGCGAGACCTCGCGCAACCGCGAGGCCGTGCTGACGCTGCTCGAGTACTCCGACTGCCCGCCGCGGATCATCGGTGCCAGCTGTGACACCACCGAGCCGCCCGGGGACACGTTCGAGAACACGAACAACGTGAACATCCCGGACTCCCCGGGTGCCGCGGTCAACAGCCCGATCACGGTGTCCGGCGTTGCCGGCAACGCCCCCGCCGACCTGCAGGTCTCGGTCGACATCAAGCACACCTACCGCGGCGACGTGGTGGTGGACCTGCTCGCGCCGGACGGCACCGCCTACCGGCTGAAGAACTCCAGCACCTCCGACTCGGCCGACAACATCATCACCACCTACACGGTGAACGCGTCGAGCGAGGTGGCGAACGGAACCTGGCGCCTCCAGGCCAGGGACACCTACAGCGCCGACACGGGCTTCATCGACTCGTGGCGGCTCAGCTTCTAAGTCACTGGGAAGAAGGAAGGACCAAAATATGACGAACAGGCTCAGACGTCTGGTCGGCAAGGTGGGGATCGTGGGGGTCGGCGTCGCGGCGATGCTCGGTGCTGTCGCCGGGCCGGCCGTGGCGGCGCCGCCACCAACGGACGTCCAGCCTCAGGTCGTCGGCGGGGTCCGGGCCGACCAGGGCGAGTACCCGTGGATGGTGCGGTTGTCCATGGGCTGCGGCGGTGCGATGTACACCCAGCAGCTCGTGCTGACCGCGGCGCACTGTGTGCCCGCGACCGGCAACAACACCAGCATCACGGCCACTCTCGGCGTGGTCGACCTGCAGGACCCGGCGCGGCTCACGGTGCGCTCCAACTACGTGTACCGCGCTCCCGGCTACAACAACCCCGACGGTGACGACTGGGCGTTGATCCGCCTGGAGCGTGCCGTCGACGTGCCCACGCTCGCGGTCGCCACGAACGGCGACAACGACAGCGGCACGTTCACGGTGGCCGGGTGGGGCGCGGCCGTCGAGGGCGGTGCCCAGCAGCGGTACCTGCTCGAGGCGGACGTGCCGTTCATCGATGACGCCCAGTGCGGCAGTGCGTACACCGAACTCGTGCCGGCGGAGGAGATCTGCTCCGGCAACTGGGACGACGGTGGCGTGGACACCTGCCAGGGCGACTCCGGTGGCCCGATGTTCCGTCGGGACGCCGGTGGTGCGTTCGTCCAGGTCGGCATCACGAGCTGGGGCTACGGCTGCGCACGGCCGCAGAACCCGGGCGTGTACGCGCAGACCAGCCACTTCTCGGCGGCGATCGCGGACGCGGCCGCCTCGCTCGGCGGTGGTACGCCGGCATGCGCCACCCAGGCCAACGCGGCTCGGGTGAGCATTCCGGACGCCGGTGCGGCGATCGACAGCGCGGTGGCGGTGGCCGGTTGCACCGGCAACGCCTCGGCGTCCAGCCGGGTGGCCGTCAAGATCACCCACCCGTACCGGGGCGACCTGATCATCGATCTGGTGGCGCCGGACGGCAGCACCTACCGCCTGAAGAACTCGAGCGGCAGCGACTCGGCCGACAACGTGGACGCCACGTACACGGTGGACGCGTCGAGTGAGACGGCGAACGGGAACTGGCAGCTGCGGGTTCGGGACATGTTCCGGACCGACGTGGGCACGCTGGAGAGTTGGAGCATCTCTGTCTGACAGTATTTCCGCGTAACCGGACTGTCTCATTGGTCCGTTTAGCCGAGGGCCACCCCCGATGATCTCCTGGGGGTGGCCCTCGGCACGTTTCACAGGCAAGATACGCGCAAGTTACCGTGAGGTAGTCGTCACAGCGGCGCCTGTTTGTTCGGAGGAAAGAGACACATGCGCGAACTCGCCGTCGCCCCCTTGGCCAGCGTGCCCGACAGCGGCGGCCTGGCCGACGTCGTCTTCCAGAACGCCGACGAAGCGCCCAACAGCGTCGCGTTCCGGCGCAAGGTCGACGGGGCCTGGCGGGACGTCACCACCGCCCAGTTCCGCGCCGAGGTCGTGGAGGTCGCGAAGGGTCTGGTCGCGGCCGGCATCGAGCCGGGCGACCGGGTCGGCATCCTGTCGGCCAACTGCTACGAGTGGACCCTGTTCGACTTCGCCATCTGGGCGGCGGGCGCGGCCTCCGTGCCGATCTACGTGACCTCCTCCGAGGAGCAGATCGAGTGGATCATGTCCGACTCGGGCGCGGTCGCCGTGATCGTGGAGACCGCGGCGCTCGAGGCCAAGGTCGAGTCGGTCCGCGGCAAGCTCGACGGGCTCAAGCACGTGTGGCGGATCGACGACCGGGCCGTGGAGAACCTGGTCGAGGCCGGCAAGGACACCGACGACTCGGTGATCGACGAGCGCCGCGCCGGCGTCTCGCCCGACGACCTCGCCACCCTCATCTACACCTCCGGCACCACCGGCAGGCCCAAGGGCGTGGTGCTCACCCACCGCAACATGTTCGCCGCGTGCGGCAACGCGGTCGAGTACCTGTCCACGCTGTTCAAGGGCGAGACGGCCGCCGAGACCACGTCGACCCTGCTGTTCCTGCCGCTCGCGCACGTGTTCGGCCGCATGGTCGAGGTGGGCGCGGTGTTCGCGCGCGCCACGCTCGGGCACTGGGCCGACGTGAAGACGCTGACCGACAACCTCGGCTCGTTCAAGCCGACGTTCATCCTGTCCGTGCCGTACGTGTTCGAGAAGGTCTACAACGGTGCGCGGCAGAAGGCGCACGCCGCCGGCAAGGGCAAGATCTTCGACGCCGCCGCCGCGACCGCCATCGCGTTCAGCGAGGCCGACGGCAAGGCCGGGCTCGGCCTGAAGATCAAGCACACGGTGTTCGACAAGCTCGTGTACTCGAAGCTGCGGGCCGCGCTCGGCGGCGAGGTCAAGTACGCGATCTCCGGCGGCGCGGCGCTCGGGCTGCGGCTCACCCACTTCTTCCGCGGCGTCGGCATCACCGTCTACGAGGGCTACGGCCTGACCGAGTCCACGGCCGCGTCCGTGGTCAACTCGCCGATGGCCAGCAAGCCCGGCACGGTCGGCAAGCCGCTTCCCGGCACGGCCGTCCGCATCGCCGAGGACGGCGAGGTCCAGCTGCGCGGCGACGGCGTGTTCACCAAGTACTGGAACAACGAGGCCGCGACGGCCGAGTACATCGACGCCGACGGCTGGTTCACCACGGGCGACATCGGCGAGCTCGACGCCGAGGGCTTCCTGAAGATCACCGGGCGGAAGAAGGAAATCCTGGTGACCAGCGGCGGCAAGAACGTCGCGCCCGTCGGTCATCGAGGACCGGATCAGCGCACACCCGCTGGTCGGCCAGAGCCCTGGTCGTCGGCGACGGGCAGAAGTACGTCGCCGCGCTGATCACCATCGACGCCGACTACTTCGCGTACTGGAAGACCACGGCCGGCAAGCCGGAAGGCGCCACGGTGGCCGACCTGTCCGACGACGCCGACCTCAAGGCGGAGATCCAGAAGGCCGTCGACGACGGCAACCTCGCGGTCTCCACAGCCGAGTCGGTCCGAAAGTTTCGGATTCTGGACACCGAATTCAATCCCGGAGAACGGTTATCTGACACCGTCTCTGAAGCTCAAGCGAAACGTGATCATGAAGGATTTCGCGACCGAGGTGGACGCGCTCTATACCTGACGTTGGTGATCCACCGAACACTTTGCCACACCGGGTAAAGTGCCAAGTCCGGGCTGCCTTTCCGACCCACAGGTGGAGGACTACGGCGATGGGGCGACACTCCTCGGCCAAGGCACGCGCGTCCGTTTTCCGGTGGTACCGCTGGTCATGGTGGTCGTGCTCGGACTTGCTCGGTTGGTTCGGCTGGGACTTCGTGGCGGACCGGCTCGGCACGGCCAGTTGCGACCCGACCACGACGATCAATGTCACGGCCGCACCGGACATCGCGCCGGTGATCGCCGGCATCGCCGCGCGAACTGTCCGAACAGGACGGTTGCTACACGGTCAACGTGGCAGTCGCGCGATTCCGCCACGTCGGCCGAGTCGCTCGTGGTCTCCGACGGCACCGAACAGCCGGACGTGTGGATCCCCGAGTCGACGATCTGGCTGCGCCGCGCGCCACGCGCGGGCGCGTGGGAGGAGCCGGTCGACGGCGCCTCCATCGCCAGCTCGCCGGTCGTACTCGGCGCTGACCGAGGACGCGGCCGGCCGGCTCGGCTGGCCGGGCAAGCAGCCCACCTGGGCCGAAGGTCTGGACCTCACTGCATCGGCTCGCCCGATCCCGGCCTCGAACCGGCCGGGGTCTCCGCGCTGTTCGCCGTCCGCGGACTGGTCGACCCCGACCCGCCGGGGTCACCACGAAGCTGCGGAACTGTCGGCCAACACCGTCGCGGTCCGACGACCTGTACGACCGGCTGCCCGGCGCCAGCCGCAACGCCAGCCCGTCGACGGCGTTCCCACCGCCGAGCACGCGGTGCTGCGGCACAACGCGCAGGACGAGGCACGCCGCTGGTGGCGTCCTACGCCGACCCGGCGGTGCCCGCGCTCGACTACCCGTACGTCGTCCTGCCCGACACGCCCGCCGCCGAACGCGAGGCGGCCAGAGAAGTTCCTCGACCGGCTCCAGGAGCAGAGTCGTCCGGCGTCCTGGCCGACGCCGGTTTCCGCACCCCGGACGGCGAGATGCTGCGCGACGCGGACAGGTACCAGCGCACGTCGGCGCGCAAGATGACCCCCGCCGAGCTGCCCACGGCCGACGAGGTCGACGAGCTGCTGAACGAGTGGTCCGGGGTCAACCTCAGCGGCCGGGTGCAGGTGCTGCTGGACGTGTCCGGGTCGATGAACGAGCCCGTGCCGGGCACCGGCGCCAACCGGATGGCCGTGACCCTGCAGGCCGCCGAGCTGGGCATCGGTCTGATCAAACCCACCACGAAGTTCGGCATCTGGCTGTTCTCCACCAACCTCGACGGCGACAAGGACTACCGGACCTGTTGCCGGTGCTGCCGATCACGCGACCACTGCCGCCGACGCCATGGCGAAGCTGCGCGCGGTGGAGGCGCTGCCGAACGGCGCCACCGGGCTGTACGACACCACGCTCGCCGCCTACCAGTCGGCCACGCAGACCTTCGAGCCCGGCCGGATCAACACGGTCATCCTCCTGACCGACGGCCGCAACGAGGACGCGAACACCATCAGCCGCGACCAGTTGCTGGCCGAACTGCAGCAGCTCCAGGACCCGCAGCGGCCGGTCCGCGTCGTGGGGATCGGCATCGGCCCGGACATCGACGTGGGCGAACTGCAGGCCATCGCTGGTGCGACGGGCGGCCAGGCGTTCACCACCGCCGACCCCACCAAGATCGGCGACGTGTTCTACGCCGCGCTCTCCCTGCTGCTCTGCCAGCCCCCGGAGTGCGACCCGACGGCGGGGAACTCAGCTGCGATCATGGGCCCTATGCGATGTGAGGTGTGGTGGGCGCGTCCCGAAGCCGACACGGCGGGGCTGATCGGCTGGCTCGACGAGGCCGAGCGGGAGCGTCACGCGAACTACCGCAGGGACGCCGACAAGCTGCGGTTCATCACCGGCCGGACGCTCATCCGCATGGTGGCCGGCGAGTGGCTGGGCATCGCGCCATCGCAGGTCGTGTTGGACGCGTCCTGCTACGACTGCGGCAAGCCCCACGGCAAGCCGCGCGTGGTGGCCGAGGGCGCGCCCGAGGTGTCGATCTCGCACTCCGGTGACCGGGTGGTGCTGGCGGCCACCGACGGGCCGCCGGTCGGCATCGACGTCGAGGAACTGCGGGACACCGACGTCGACGGTCTGGCGGACACCGTGTTCTCGGCGGCCGAACTGCACGCGTTCCGCGCGCTGCCGGCGGGCGAGCGCCAGGGCGCGTTCTTCACGTACTGGGCACGCAAGGAGGCCGTGGTCAAGACCACCGGCCGGGGCATGTCGGTACCCATGAGCAAGCTGACGCTCTCACCTCCGGGCGGCCCGCCGCGCCTTGTCGAGTCCACGACGTCCGAAGTGGACGCCGCGCTGGTACACCTGCTCGACCTGGACGCCGGCCCCGACTACCGGGCGAGCATCGCCGTCCTGTCCGACACCGCGCCGGGAACCGACTGGGTGACCGAGCACGACGCGAACCTGGCGATCGCGGAACACCTGAGCCGCGCTTAGGTGGCGAACCGCAGGCCCATGGCACGAAGGAGTGTCTGGAACTTCGCCGACGTCTCCGCCCGTTCGAGCGCCGGCTGGGAGGCGGGCATGATGCCCGCGCCCGAGTACAACGTCATGGTCGGGCGGCCGGCGACCGGTTCGAACAACTCGGCGCAGCGGATGCCCACCACCCACTGGCCGTCGCCGTCGGCGTCGCACCAGCCGATGGCACCGGCGTAGAAGCCGCGGTCGAACGGTTCGAGCGCGGCGATCGTCCTCCTGGCCAGCTCCGGGGGCGTGCCGCACACGGCGGGGGTCGGGTGCAACGCGCAGGCCAGCCGCAACGCGGAGATGCCGGGGTCGATCAGCTCGCCCGTGATCTGCGTGGACAGGTGCCACACGGCGGACGTGGCGACCAGCGACGGGCGGTCCGGCACGGTCAGGGTGCGGCAGAACGGACGCAGTGCCTCGGCCACCGACTCGACCACCACCCGGTGCTCGTCGTGGTCCTTCACCGAGGCCATCAGCGTCTCGCCGGCCTGGCGGTCGGCCGCCGGGTCGGCCGAGCGGGCGAGCGACCCGGCGATCGGGTTGGCCAGCACGGTCGAGCCGGTGCGCGACAGCAGCATCTCGGGGGTGGCACCCACCAGCGTGCGACGGCCGGCCCGAGTACCTCCCGCGGCCGGCAGGTCGACCGCGTAGGTGTAGCCGGTGGCGTTGTCGGCCGCCAGGTTGGCGAGCAGGGGCACCAGGTCGGCCGCCTCGTCCATGGTCAGCTGCAGGGTCCTGGCCAGCACGACCTTGCTCAGCTCGCCGGCGCGGAGTGCGGAGACGGCGGCGGCCACGCTGCGCTCGTAGGCGGCGGGGGCGGGCACCGGCTCGACCTCGACGGGCGGCATGTCCAGCGGCACGACCGCGCCGCCGGGAACCGGGCCGGCCCAGCGGGCGGTCTCGGGCAACACCACGTGCGGGGCGGCGGCGTTGTCGAACGGGAGGGCCCCGACCGCGACGGGCGCGTCGGAGTCGACCAGCTGCTTGGTGACCTTGGCGGCCAGTTCGTCGGGATCGCGCTCGGTGATGACGGCCTGCGTGCCGCTCGCCAGCAGGCTGCGCTGCGGGGAGGTGAGCAGGAACGAGCCGGGCCGGTAGTCCGCTATGAGCGTCACCCACTCATCATGCCCACGGACGGGGCCGACAAACTCCCCCTGAGGGGCGAGATTTTGAACACGTTCAGGGCCCGCGAGCGACGTGCTCACGGGCCCTGGAAACGCGGATAGTTAGTTCAGCGCGTCGATCAGCGCGGCTCGCTGGCGGTCACCGAGGCCCGCTGCACGCCGGTCGGGGTCGATGCCCGACTGCTCGAGCAGCGCGGCCACCTTGACGGCACCGAGACCGGGAACGGACTTGAGGAGAGCGGCGACCTTGGTCTTGCCGATCGTCTTGTCTTCCTTCGCACGTCCGAGCACCGACGCGATGGTCTGCTTACCGGACTTGATCGACGCCAACAGCTCGGATCGCGCCTTGCGCGCCTCCGCCGCCTTGGCCAGCGCATCAGCGCGCTGCTCTGGGGTCAACGTGGGCAGAGCCACCGTGGTGATCCTTCCTTGCTCGACTTCTGGCTGGTCGCGGCGGGTAAACCCACCGCGTTGCCGAGGCCAGTAAACACACCAACGTCCGTGAACATACGCGCGACACGCGCAGAGTTCTCGCTGAAACCGCAGGTAACACACCCTTCGGGGGCTTTTCACCCTCCGTGATGCCTGTTCGGAACGGGGATTACCGCACTACTGTTCGTGCCAACGAACCACCAGCCACAGGGAGCTTGAACAGCGATGTTGGGCACCATGCAGGACGGTCAACTGTCCATCGCCAACCTGTTGCGTCACGGCAGCCGCGTGCACGCATCTGCCGAGGTCGTCACGTGGACGGGGGCCGAGAGCCGCCGCAGCACCTACGCCGATGTCGGCCGCGAGTCGGCCCGGCTGGCGCACGCCCTGCGGGGCCTCGGCGTGACCGGCGACCAACGGGTCGGCACGTTCATGTGGAACAACACCGAGCACCTGGTCGCGTACCTCGCGGTGCCGGCCATGGGTGCCGTACTTCACACGCTCAACATCCGCCTGTTCCCCGAGCAGCTGACCTACGTGGCCAACCACGCGGAGGACCACGTGGTGCTGGTGGACGGCACGCTCGTGCCGCTGCTGGCCAAGGTCCTGCCCACGTTCACCACGGTCAAGCACGTGGTGGTGGTGAACGGCGACCCTTCGACGCTGCAGGCCCCCGAGGGCGTGACCGTCCACTCCTACGCCGACCTGCTGGCCGACCAGCCGGACGAGTTCGACTGGCCGTCCGTGGACGAGAACTCGGCCGCCGCCATGTGCTACACGTCCGGCACCACGGGTGACCCGAAGGGCGTCGTCTACACGCACCGGTCGATCTGGCTGCACTCCATGCAGGTGTGCATGACCGACTCGATGGCGTTGGCCCAGTCCGACCGCGCGCTGGTGATCGTGCCGCAGTTCCACGCCATGTCGTGGGGCCTGCCGTACGCGGCGCTCATGGTCGGGGCGTCGCTGATCATGCCGGACCGGTTCCTGCAGCCCGAGCCGCTGGCCGCGCTGATCGCCGCCGAGAAGCCGACCATGGCCGGCGCGGTCCCCACCATCTGGCAGGGCCTGCTCGCCCAGCTGCAAGCGAACCCGCAGGACCTGGCCCCGCTGGGCCGCGCGGTGGTCGGCGGTTCGGCGTGCCCGCCGTCGCTCATGAAGGCGTTCGACGAGCACGGCGTGACGATCATCCACGCCTGGGGCATGACCGAGACGTCGCCGCTGGGCAGCGTGTCCCGCCCGCCGGCCGGCACGTCGGGTGACGAGGAGTGGCAGTACCGGATCCTGCAGGGCCGCTTCCCGGCCTCTGTTCGCGCGCGCCTCATCGACGACGACGGCAACGAGCTGCCGTGGGACAACGAGGCGGTCGGCGAACTCGAGGTGGCCGGGCCGTGGGTCGCGTCCGCGTACTACCAGGTGGCCGAAGGTCAGGACGGTTCGGAGAAGTTCCACGACGGCTGGCTGCGCACGGGTGACGTGGGCGCCATCACCCCGGATGGCTTCCTCCGCCTCACCGACCGGTCGAAGGACGTGATCAAGTCGGGCGGCGAGTGGATCTCGTCGGTGGACCTGGAGAACGAGGTCATGGCCCACCCGGCCGTGGCCGAGGCCGCGGTGGTCGGCGTGCCGGACGAGAAGTGGGACGAGCGCCCGCTCGTCGCTGTCGTGCTGCGCGAGGGCAAGACCGCCACGCCCGACGAACTGCGCGAGTTCCTGTCCGACAAGGTCGCGAAGTGGCAGCTGCCGGAGAACTGGACGTTCGTGGACGAGGTGCCGAAGACGAGCGTGGGCAAGTTCGACAAGAAGCGGATTCGGGCAGCCGTCGCGGAGGGCAAGCTCGACATCAGTCATCTGTCGTGAAGTCTTCGGACCTGCACGAGGCGGTCCCGTTCACCGGATTGCTGGGGATCGACCTGCTGTCGGACTCGCCTTCCGAGGTCCGGGCGCGTCTGGCCTGGTCAGAGGCCCTGACCACCACGGGCGGTGCCATGAACGGCGGCGCCCTGATGGGCCTGGCGGACAACGTGGGTGCGCTGTGCGCGTTCCACAACCTGCCTGCGGGGTCGGCCGGCACGACCACCATCGAGTCGAAAACGAACTTCCTCCGCGCGGTGCGCAACGGTTACGCCACGGCCGTGGCCCGCCCGTTGCACACCGGGCGGCGGATCGTGGTGATCGAAACCGACATCCGCGACGACGAGGACAGGCTGGTAGCGAAGGTCACCCAGACCCAAGTAGTGCTGTAAGTAGAGCGACACTACGCCGATCGGGCGACGCCAAACGGCGTAGATCAGTATCCTTGGGCGGGTGTCCGACCGTACGCGCAAGCTCAACGCGACTTCGTACGTCGTGCTGGGCATGCTCAGCTACGCGCCGGCCACGAGCTACGACCTGAAACAGTTCGTGGGCAACACGATCGGCAACTTCTGGGCCTTCGCCCACTCCCAGCTGTACGACGAACCGGCCCGCCTGGTCCGCGACGGCCTGGTGGAGGAAACGGTGGAGGAGGGCGGCCGACGCCGCCGCACGTACTCGATCCTCCCGGCGGGCCGCGAAGCTCTGCGCGCCTGGCTGGCGTCCGGCACCCACGAGCAGACCGAAGTGCGGGACACGGGCCTGTTGAAGTTGTTCTTCGCAAGCTTCGGCGACGACCAGGACCTGCTACAACTGGCCCGCGACCGCCACAAGTCCCACCGCGAACGAGCGGAGGGCTACGTGGAACGACGCGCGGAGATCGTGGACTACGCGGACCGCTGGCAGGTGAAAACCCTGGAGCTGGGCCTCCGCTACGAACGCTGCGTAGAACAGTTCTGGGCCGACTTCATCGCCGAACAAGAGGGCGAACCCCCCACGACCTAACCCCCGGGCGCACACACCCCCGGCACGCGAGATCGCGCTTCCCAACCGCGAGATCGCGCTTCCCGCACCCGAGATCGCACTTCCCAACCGCGAGATCGCGCTTCCGGACAGCACAAGCCACCCTGCACAACGCAACCCACCGCGAACCGGGGTGCACCCACGTGGGGCGGGCCAGGGCGGCGGATCCTCACTGTCAAGGGTTGAGCGAAGCGAAATCGGCGAAGCCGACGCGACCACTGAGCGCCCTTGAGGCGGGCGGGGCCGCCCGTACAATCCGCCGCCACCTCCGCCCCTGACCTGGGAGAACGTGAACACCACGCCCAGGGCCAAAGATCGACAGCGGGCCACACCCCACGCAGTCCAGCGTCAGTAACGCCACCTGCGCACAGTCGGGAACCGCGATCTCGCATGCGGCAACCGCGATCTCGCGCACGGGAACCGCGATCTCGTGCGCCGGAGCCACACTCCGCCGAATGGCGGGGATTTACATAGCGCACGCCACGCGCGAAAATTGTCACCATGCGCGCTCACCTTCGCCTGGCCTGGGCACTTGCCGCCACCGCGGCTGCCATGTCGCTTCTGACCGTGCCCGCACCGGCGGAGAGCACGGACGCACCCGTCAACTATCGCCAGTGGCGTTCCACCCTCGACTTCATGAAGGGACGCAGCGAAGGGCTGCGACCCACCTTCGGCGGTGGACTGGTCATCAGCCACCCCAAGGGCGAGATCGACCACACCGAACCCCACCTCGGCACCACTCGCCGCTACGAGTACGGCCGCTGGACCTCCCCGGAATACCGGCACGGCTTCGGCGCCACGCAGCTCGTCGCCTCCTGGAACGCCACCACCCCGGACGACACCTGGCTGACCGTGGAGATGCAGGGCAGGACCACCACCGGCGCGACCACCGCCTGGTACACCATGGGCCGCTGGGCCTCGGGTGACGAGGACATCATCCGCACCACCCTCCCCGACCAGGAGGACGCACACGGGTACATCGACGTCGACACCTTCGTCGCGCGCACCCCGATAACGACCTACAAACTCCGCGTCACGCTCTACCGCGAGAAGGGCGCCCGCGCGACCCCGCGACTGTCGATGGTGGGAGCCATGACCTCCGCCATCCCCGACCGGTTCACCGTGCCGACCAGCCCGACCGGCGGCGCGTGGGGCATCGAGCTGCCGGTGCCGCGCTACTCGCAGAACATCCACGTCGGCGAGTACCCGCAGTACGGCGGTGGCGGCGAAGCCTGGTGCAGTCCCACGAGCACCGAGATGGTGATCGAGTACTGGGGCCGCGGACCGTCCGAAGAGGACCTGTCGTGGGTCGATCCGTCCTATGCGGACCCGAGCATCGACCACGCCGCGAGATTCACCTACGACAAGGACTACGACGGCACCGGCAACTGGCCGTTCAACACCGCCTACGCCTCGACCTTCGGCCTGGCCGGGCACATCACCCGCCTCGGCTCGCTGACCGAGATGGAGCGCTACATCAAGGCCGGCATCCCGGTGATCACCTCGCAGTCGTTCCGCGCCGACGAACTCGACGGCGCCGGCTACGGCACGGCGGGCCACATCATGGTGGTGGTCGGCTTCACGGCGGACGGTGACGTGATCGCCAACGATCCGGCCTCCAGCAGCAACGACGAGGTCCGCAACATCTACAAGCGTGAGCAGTTCGAGAACATCTGGTTGCGCACCAAGCGGTACACGGCCAGTGGCAGTGTCGCGAGTGGACCGGGCGGGATCGCCTACATCATCACGCCGGTCGGAAAGAAGCTGCCGCACTAGGACACGTGTTCGCCGACGCCGACTACCCGTCCGTGCCCTACCCGGGGCGGCGACCAGCCGATTCGTACGTGCACCACGACGCCACCGGCTGGCCGCTGCACCGGGATCCGGCAGCGCTTTCTGGCTGGCGGCTGCCCGACGGCACCGAGCTGGACGACTGGCTCACAGCACGCGACGCCGAACCGCTGGCCGAGCGGGTGCCGCTGCTCGCCTACGGGTCGAACGTGTGCCCGTCGAAGATCACCTGGCTGCGGGAGGCGCTCGGCCTGCCGGGCCCGGCCGTCGTACTGAAAGCCAGGTGCACGGGACTCGCGGCCGTGTGGGCGGCCGGGCTGCGGGTGGTCGATGACCAACGCCCGGCCACGCTCACGAAAGCGCCGGGGGTGACCGAGTACCACGCCGTCTGGATGGCGACCGTCGCCCAGACGGAAGTGCTCGACCGGTGCGAGGGCCGCGGCGATCGGTACCGGCTGGCCCGGGTCGACACGGGTGAGGTGCGACTGGTCGACGGCACCCACATCGAAGGCCCGCTCGCCTACACGGCCCTCGCCGAGCGAAGGCTTCCGCTGCTGATCGACGGCGAACCCGTGCGCTGCGCGGACGTCCCGCAGTCGGGCGCCGCCGCACTGACCGGCGTGCCCGGCCCGGACGGACTGTCCGTCCGGGAGCTGAACGGCGCACCCGAGCCCGCCGAGTTTCCCGACCGGCTGTTCGTCTACGGCACGCTGCAACCGGAGGCGTCCGCGTGGTGGCGCCTGTCGCCGCTGGTCACGGGCGCGCCGACGCCGGCCAAGCTCCCCGGCACGCTCTACGACACCGGCCGCGGCTACCCGGGACTGCGCCTCGGCGACGGGCCGGGAGTGTCCGGTTGGGTCGTCCACATGGGAGACCCGCGCACCACACTGTCCATAATGGACGACTACGAAGGCGCGGAGTACCGCCGTGTCCGGGTGTCGCTGCCGGGCGGCGAGGAGTGCTGGACCTACGTGTGGACGGACCCGTTCGACGGCCTGCGCACGCTGAACGAACCCTGGCGCGACTGAAACCCAGCGGCAACCCCCGCAGAGCGATAGCCTCGATACCGTGCGTACTCGACTGATCGCCGTCACCGCTCTGGCCCTGGTCCTCGGTGCGTGCGGCACCGAGCAGAACGCGGGCTCCGACGACACGCAGCCCCCGACCAACCCGCCGTCGACCGTCGAGACCACCCCGACGCCCACGGACACGATGCCCACCACGCCCCAGCCGGAGACGTCCGCGCCGAACCAGGAGCGCAAGTGCACGGCTCCCATGCTCAGCGGCACGGTCGAGCCGGGTGAGCCGGGCGCCGGCAACCGCTACGCCACGATCGTGGTCACGAACAAGGACACCGAGCCGTGCACGCTGTGGGGCTACGGCGGTCTGGAGCTGGTCGACGCCTCCGGCAAGGCCCTGCCCACCAGCGTGACCAGGGAGGGCGACCCGGCCCCGGCGCTCGTCGACCTGCCGCCGGGTGCCACGGCCGCGAAGAACCTGCACTGGACGGTCGTCGCCACGGGCAACGAGCCGGTCGACGGACCGTGCCAGCCCGAGGCCACCGGCGCGCGGGTCATCCCGCCGGACGGCACCGAGCCTTTCGACGTGACCTTCGCGTTCGGCCCGGTCTGCGGCGGCGGCAAGATCGACGGCAGCGCCTACTACAAGAAGTAGACTTTTCCGTCGAATCTCTGGTCATCCGGGCGCGTCGCCAGGCAGGCTAGCGCCCATGGACCACGAGAGCGCCCTCGCGACGCAGCCGCTCGGCGGCACTCCTCGCCACTCGGTCCCGCCCGCGGGCCAGCCGGACGCCGTGCCACCGGAGCCCGAGACCGACCCGCTCGCCAAGGTCACCATGCGGCCGGAGACCTTCTTCGCCGGGCTGGCGGTCGCCGCGCTGCTGCTCGGGATGATCCTGGCGCTCGTCCCCGTGCACGTGGCCGGCCCGGACGTGACCGCGCCGGCGAGCGTCACGTGCGGCAACACCATCGGCGGCGTCGAGACGGCCAGCCTGGGTGAGGGCCTCGGCGACGACGCGAGCCCCGAACTGGTGGCCACCTACGTCGGCAGCTGCGAGACGGCCATGGGCTTCCGGATGGCGTTCGCCTGGCCCATGTTCTTCGCCGGTCTGCTCGCCGTGCTGTGGCAGCTCGTGATCCGCAGGCCCGCGCGCGTCGAGGTCTAGAAGCCCTGCCGCTCGGCGTCCAGCTCGGCCGCGATGGCCGCCGCCTTCTCCCCCGCCTCCCGCACGCCGGCGGGCGCTCCGCCGGAGGCCGCCAACTCCGCGCAACTGCTTGCCAGCAGCGCGATCCGCTCGTGCAGCACCGTCCACGCGGGACGGCGGGCCGGCACGGCGTTCGTCATCACGTACGACATCTCGAACGGGAATCCCGCCGTGGCACCGGGATGCGACGGTCCTACCGGGAGCGTGGTGAGCGCGAGGCCCAGTGGCCGCACCACCGACACCATCAGGTCGATGGCCGAGCCAACGAGGATGCCCAACTGCTTCTCGGTTTCCGAGGTGTGGGTGAAGAACCGCAGCAGCAGGTGCAGGACCACCTCGTAGCCGAGCGCCAGCACCTCGGCCACCCGCGCGGTCAACGGGTCACTGATCACCGTCTGCGGCGTGGCCACGTCGAACGGCTGACGCGTGAACGCCGGCACCACCGGACGGGCCGGATCGAACGTGGGATCGGCGGCGCGCAGCTCCTGGAACTCCTCCCAGATCCCCAGGAACCGGCCGTAGTGGGCGTCGCGCCAGTCGCCGCGCGCGCCCTCGCCCTGCTCGATGATCTGCTCCACCGCGGCGAGCGCGGAGGGCAGGTCGGTCACGGCGATCAGCTCCGGCCAGTGGAACCGCTCGGGCGTGGCCTGCGCCTCCGGCAGCCCGATGAAGACCTCCGCCTCGCTCGTCTGCTCCACCAGCGCCCGGAAACCGTCGGCGATGCCCCGGTACAGCTGGCCGACGGTCGTGTACTCCTGCCCGCGCGGCATGATCTCGCCGGTCACCACCTGCTGGCGCGGCGGCGCGGTCGGCACGAACCCCTCGGCCGGCTGGAGTTCCATGCCTTCCGGGCGTTCCAGGTACAGGAAGTGACGCAGCGCCCGCTCGCCGAACGGCATGAGGTCGAGCTGCAGCCGGGACGGGAAGTAGCCGGACAGCTGGGGGAAGTTCGGCCGGTGGAACGGTGGCGCCCCGCCGATGGCCGTGAGCAGGTTGTAGACGAGCGCCAGGTGCAGCATCTCCTCGACCGCGATGCCGCTGATCGTCTTACGCCACCGCTCGACGGCCTCGGACTGCTCCGCGGTGAGTCCGTCGTCCGCCGTCTTCATGGTGAACTCGGCGAACAGGTACTGGCACATGATCATGTGTTCCAGCTCGGCCGCCTCGATCAGCAGCCACCACAGGTGCTCGCGGCTGGCGATGACGATCCGGGGTTCCGTCATGCGCGTATTCATACCCGCAGAAGGTGCTCAGGTCACGAGTTTCCCGGGGTTCAGGACGCCTTCCGGGTCGAGCGTGTTCTTCACGGCCGCCAGCACCTCGACACCGAGCGAACCGATCTCCGCCGGCAGGTACGGGGCGTGATCGACCCCGACCGCATGGTGATGGGAGATCGTGCCGAGCCCGGCCGATCGCCTCGCACGCCGCGGCCTTCGCCGCCTGCCACTGGGCTTCCGGAAATTCGTCGGACCTCGGCACGATGGTCGGTGAAGTACAGCGACGCACCCGTCTCGTACGCGTGGGAGATGTGGCACGCCACGATCGGCGTGCGGCCCGGCTCGGCCAGTGACTCGATCAGCGCGGCCCGCACGGCCGAGCGGAGCTTGCCGAGCGTGGACCAGTAGGTGGCGGTCTCCAGGGTCTCCACGCACACGCCCGCGTCCATGAGCGCGTCGCGCTGGCGCGGGCCGTTGAACCGGCCGTGTCGCCAGGACTCGCCTGCCGCCGTGCCGAGCGAAATCGGCTTGGCCCGGCGCAGCGTCCGCAGGGTGGCCCGCCTGCGCAGCGCCAGCTCCTCCTTCGATCCGGCCTCCCAGCCGAGGATCAGCAGGACCGGCTCCAGCACGCCGCGCGCACGGAGGTAACGGCGGACCAGCGCGGTCTTCCACCCGCCGGACATGGTGAACGCCACCTCCGTCTCCTGCGGATCCGACAGCCTGGTCACGTCGGCCAGCACCCGCTGCTGGGCCAGCTCGCGCACGGCCGTGGCACCCGCCTCGAAGCCGTCGAGCACGAAACCCTCGTAGCGGCGCACGGTCGGCAGCTCACGCACCCGCACGGTGACCTCGGTGATCACGCCGAACGCGCCCTCGCTGCCCACCACCAGCTGCCGCAGGTCCGGACCGGCGGCCGACGCGGGGGCGGCACCCAGGCGCCACTCGCCGCGGGGGTGGCGACGCGAACGCCCTCCACCATGTCCTCGAAACGCCCGTAGCCGGCCGAGGCCTGGCCCGACGAGCGCGTGGCCGCGAAGCCGCCGATCGTGGCCCGCTCGAAGGACTGCGGAACGTGACCGAGCGTCAACCCGTGGGCGGCCAGCAGCCGTTCCGCTTCCGGCGCGACCACGCCTGCCTGGAAGACCGCCAGCCGGGACACCGGATCCACGGACACCAGCTTGTCCAACCTGGACAGGTCGAGCACCACGACCGCGGGCTTGTCACCACGCAGTGCGGCCACCCCACCGACCACCGAGGTGCCACCGCCGAACGGGACGAGCCCGATGCCCTGCTCGGCGCAGAGCGAGACGATCTGCTGCACCTGCTCGGGATCCGCGGGCACCACTACCGCGTCCGGCACCGTCAGTTCACCGGTTCCCCGGTGCCGCAACAGGTCCAAGTAGGACAGTCCGCCGGTGCGGCCGAGCCGGTCTTCGCGGCCGAGCAGCACGTGGGCGGCCCCGACCACTCGCTCGAGGGCGGCCCGCACGGGCGACGGGAGCGCGGAGTCGGCGACCGTGAGCGCCGAGTCGGGCGCCGCGGGCGTGCTCCGTTCGGTGAGGCCGGTCCGGGAGGCTAGCCAACGGGTGGCATGAGAAGGCAGGATGGCGTCCTGCCCCCCGGCCGCCGTCCATCCGCGACGGACCAGATGGTCGAGGTGGTTTCCCTGTTCGGTCACCGGTATAGTGTGACATATGACGTCGATTCGTCACACACCGTCACCCAACCGTGTCGCAGATGATCTGTTGCTCGACGCGGCCATGGAGTGCGTTCTCGCGGTTGGCGTGCGCCGAACCACCCTCAGCGACGTGGCCAGGACGGCCGGCGTGTCGAGAATGACCCTGTACCGGCGATTTCCCGATGTGCGCGGCATGCTGACCTCGCTCATCACCCGTGAGTTCGGCAAGGCGCTGGCAGCGGCGGCCGAGGAGGCGGCGAGCGAGCCGACCGTCCGCGGCCGACTGGTGGTGGCGTCCGTGCACATGATCCGCGCGCTGGCCGCCAACCCCCTGATGCACGCGGTGATCGAGCGCGACGGCGAGATGCTGCTGCCCTACATCATGGAGCGGATCGGCACGAGCCAGCGGATGACCGAGGAGTTCCTGCGCGCGCAACTGGCCGCCGGGCACGCCGACGGATCCATCAGAGTGGCGGATCCCACCCTCCAGGCCAGGTCGATCTTCCTGCTGCTGCAGCCCTACGCGTTCACCATCCGCCCGTCCACGTCCGACCTCACCCTCGACGACCTGCTCGGCGAACTGGGCAGGCTGCTGGACCTCGCACTGGCCCCCGGCTGATGGACACCTCGCTCAACGTCGAGCGGCGCGGCGTCGAACTGGCCGCGCTGGCCGACGGCCGGGTGGTCGACGTGGTGGTCGTGGGTGGCGGGGTCACGGGTGCGGGCATCGCGCTCGACGCCGCGTCCCGCGGCCTGTCGGTCGCCCTGATCGAGGCGAAGGACCTGGCGTTCGGCACATCCCGGTGGTCGAGCAAGCTCGTGCACGGCGGCCTGCGCTACCTGGCGAAGGGCGACGTGCGGCTTGCCCACGAGAGCGCGGTCGAGCGCGGCATCCTCATGACCCGTACGGCGCCGCACCTGTCCCATCCGTTGCCGCAGCTGATTCCGTTGCACCGTGGGATTTCCGTCGGCAGCGCGGCCTTGGTCATGGCCGGTCTGCGTGCCGGTGACACGTTGCGGCGCGTGGCCCGCACGCCGACAGCGCTGCTGCCTCGCCCGCGTCGAGTGTCCACACAGGAATCACTGGCGCTCGTGCCCGGCCTGTGGCAGGCCGGGCTGCGTGGTGGCCTGCTGTCGTTCGACGGTCAGCTCACCGACGACGCGCGGCTCGTGGTGGCGCTCGCCAGGACGGCCGCCGGGCTCGGCGCCACGATCCTCACGAAGACCACGGTCACCGCGGTGACCGGTGACGGCGCCGAGGTCCGCGACGAGTTGACCGGCCGCGTGTTCGAGGTGCGGGCCCGGTCGGTGATCAACGCGGCGGGCGTGTGGGCCGGCAAGCTTGTCGACTCGGTACGACTGCGCCCGTCGCTCGGCTCCCACCTGGTGGTGTCCGGCCGTGGGCTCGGCCTCGGTCGGACGGCGCTCACGGTGCCCGTGCCGGGCGAGCGGTCCCGGTTCGTGCTGCTGCTCCCCCAACGCGACGGTCTGGTCTACATCGGACTGACCGACGAGCCCTACCCCGACGAGATCCCCGACGAACCGCTGGCGCCACAGTCCGATGTGGACTTCCTGCTGGACGTCGCATCGTCGGTGCTGCAACGGAAACTCACCCAGGCCGATGTGCTCGGCAGCTACGCGGGCCTGCGTCCGTTACTGGAGGCCACCGGTCGCAGCGCCGACCTGTCCCGCAAGCACGCGGTGCTGACCGCACCCAACGGCGTGATCACCGTGGTGGGCGGCAAGCTCACCACCTACCGCCGCATGGCACAGGACGCGGTCGACAAGGCCGTGGCGGCCTCGAACCTGACGGCCGGCAAGGTACGCACGGCGAACCTGCCGTTGGTGGGCGCGGACACCCGACCTCTTCTGTCCACAGTGGATGCACCCACTCGACTGGTGGAGCGCTACGGCACGGAAGCGCCGGAGGTGGCCAGGCTGGGCAGCACCCCGGTGGCCGCCGGCCTCGACGTCACCGACGCCGAGGTGATCTGGGCGGTCCGCCACGAGGGCGCCCTGGACGCGGAGGACGTCCTGCACCGCCGCACCCGCATCGGCCTGGTCCCCGCGAACCTGGAACTCGCCCGCCAACGCGTCACCGACCTGGTGACCAGCGAACTACGGTCCCCCACCCCGTCCTAGCCCTCCGCGAGTCGCCCTCCCGAGACACGCGAGTCTCCCTCCCAAGACACGCGAGTCTCCCTCCCAGAACATCCGAACTGGCGTTTCGCCACCTGGCGTGGACCGCCAACTCGTGCGTCTGCGGAGGGAGACTCGCGGGGTTACTGCTGCGGTTGTTGGGCCGCGCGGAGGCGGTCGGCCACTGCCGTGACTTCCGCGACCGTGCCGTTGATCTCGAAGTGCATCTCGTCGGCGCGGCCGTTGTAGTCACCGCCCCAGCGGACCACGTTGTCGACCTCGGCGAGGATGGCGCGGATCTCCGTGGTCTGGGCCGGCGTGAACGTGCCGCGCTCGCCCAGCACGTGGCGGGTGGCGTTGACGTCCACGGCGGTCGCGCTCGCGTGGTTCGACAGCTCGGCGCCGCCGCGGACCGGGCGGTGCGCGTAGCCCCAGTCGTCGGCCTCGCCGCGGTCGGAGTTCAGCGCCACGCCCTCCACCCGCGAGTTCACCTGGCCGAGGACGTGCATCAACACGTCGCCCGCCGGGCCGTCGGCCACGTTCACCCGCACGTTCGTGCCGGGGATGGTTCGTGCGCCCCGGGGCGGGTCGACCGGCCACCCGTTCTGGGACACCGGGCCCTGTGGCTGCGCCGCCTCGGTTGTGGTGGCCTGGGCCAACTGCACCGGTGGCGGCGCCTGGTCCACCTGCACGGTCTGCGCGGCCACGGTCGGCTGGTTGCCGGAGGCCCGGCCGCCGATCTGCTCCAGCAGGTCCTTGACCGCCTTGGCCGTCTGCACGATCTTCTGGACCGTCTGGATGATCTGCTGCAGCTTGGACACCAGCTGCTGGATCTCCGTGAGCAGCTTCTGCCCGGTCTGCACGGCCTTCTGCACCGACTGGGCGATGCCCTGCGCGATGCTCGCGCCGAACGACATCCAGGACTTCGACAGCGCCTCGATGCAGATCTGGATGATCTTCTGCACGGCCTCGCTGATCAGGTCCATCACGACCTTGCGGGCCCCGGCGAGCGCCTGACCGGCACCGCTGATCGCCTGCGAGATCCCGCGCCCGGCCTGCCCCAACGCGCTGATCCCGTTGGCCTGGGAGCTGCTGGTGGCCCGGTAGCCGTCGGCGGCCGTGCCGCCCCAGCCCTGGGTCTGGGCGACGGTCGCCTCCTGGTAGCTCTGCGCGGTCGTGGCGAGCGACGTGGAGCTGGTGCCCCACGACTGCGCCGACGACGTGATCGCGCCCGGGTCGCCCTTCAGGACGTCGAACGGCTCACGCAGGAACGACACGGCGCCGAGCACCCAGCTGACCCCGGACGAGCCGATGGCGCCGAGCGGGTCGCCGCCCATGCCGATCACGTCCATGGCCACGTTCACGATGCCCGAACCGGCGCCGAGCCAGTCGCCGCGCTCGATGGAGTCGGCGGTCGAGCGGATGTCGGTGAACAGGTTCTGCGTGGTCTGCTGCTGCGGCCGCGCCACGAGTGTCTCGGTCGTCATTTCCGCACCTGCCCCGACTGGATACCGCCGAACACCTGGCCACGCTGGTCGTCGATCGACTGGTAGTCGTCGACGACGGTGGTCAGGCCCTGCTGTACCTGCTCGACGGTCGCACCCGCCGTGGTGATGCCGTTGCGGAGCTCGTCGGCCGCGCCCGTGATGGCCGAGGCGAAGAACTCGCCGATCTGGCCGAACGCGCCGCCGCTCACCGAGTCCTGCGCCGAACCGGAGGCCGACCGCACGTCCCCGGCGATGCCGCTCACGGTCTCCGCGTGTCCCCGTAGCTCACTCATGTTGAGGTTGAACCCTGTGCCCATGGAATCCCGCCGATCTCGTTACTTGATCACTTCAGGTGGGTTTTCGAAGTACTCGTCATCCGGCCTGGTGTCCCGATGTGCCACCAGGTCGAGCGGCTGGTCCTTCCCGTCGCCGGCGAAGCCCTCCGGCAGGTGCTGCTTGACCGCGTCGAGGGCTTCTCCCTCACCCACGAACTCGGTCATCACCTCAACCACGCGTGCCCCGACATCGCGCTGGGCCTGCCGGCCGAGCTCGAGGATCACGCGTGCCAGGTGCTCGGGCTCGTAGTCGCGAACCCCCGGCCTGAGCACCAGGTCCGTGGTGGCACCGCTGGCGTTCACCCGAACGGTGACGTCACCGTCCTCCGAGGTGGCCGACCCGCCGACCTCGGCGAGCGCCGCCTCGGCCTTCTCGGCCTTGGCGGCCGCGGCCTTCAACTTGTCGTCGTACTGCGCGAACCACTTGTCCGGTTCCATAACCCTCGCCGCTCCAATGGTCCTTCATGGATCATCAGCCATACTCGCGGCAACTTACGCCCGCCGACAGCGCCGGAAGGCGTACTTGGGTGAACAATTTTCAAACGTAATCCCGCGGGGACGGCCGGTAATCACGGCTGATCGGCGGCCCTGGATACTGTTCTCGTACGAGCACTCGAGGGAGGGCGTGCGTGCCACCAGCGGTACTGGAGGTCGACCGGGTCACCAAGCGGTACGGCTCGGCGGTGGCCTGTCAGGACGTCAGCTTCGAGGTGCGGCCGGGCGAGCTGTTCGGGCTGGCCGGCAGTGTCGGCGCAGGCAGAACCACCACCGTGCGCATCGTCCTCGGCATGGTCACCCCCGACTCCGGTGCCGTTCGCCTCGGCGGCGAGCCGGTCGACCGTCGCCGCGTCGGCTACCTGCCGGAGCGCCGCGGCCTCTACCCCCGCATGCGGGTCCTCGACCAGCTGGTCTACCTGGGCGAGTTGCACGGCAGCGACACCAACCAGGCACACAAGGCCGCCGAGTACTGGCTCGCCCGGCTCGGGCTGCGTCACCGGCGGGCCGTCCAGGTGCAGAAGCTCGACCCCGCCGACCAGCAGCGACTCCAGCTGGCCACGGCGTTCCTGTCCGAGTCCGACGTGCTGGTGCTCGACGAGCCGTTCGCCGGACTGGACGCCGAGGACACCACCCAGGTGGGCGCCCTGCTGCGTGAGTGCGCGGACGCCGGCCTGCCCGTGCTGTTCACGAGCGACCGGCTGGATCTTCTCGAGCGGCTGTGCGACCGGATCGGCATCATCCACAATGGACGTGTGCTGACAGTGGGATCGGTGCCCGAACTGCGGGCCGGGCGGCGTACCGAGCTGGTGGTCGACGCGCCGAACGCCCCCGTCTGGTGGGCGGACTCGTTGCCAGGCACCGAGGTTGTCGAGGTCCGCGAAGGCCGTACGCGGCTCGTGCTCGACGCGGGGGTCGACGACCAGGTGGTGCTGGCCGCCGCGCTCGCCATCGGGCCGGTCCGCGGGTTCACCAGGAGCCAGCCGACGCTCGCGGACCTGTACCGCGGTGTGGTGAACCATCTGTGACCGAGGAACCCCGTCCCGGTCGCACGGTCTACGTGATCGCCCGCCGCGAGCTGAACACCAGGCTGCGCACCAGGTCCTTTGTGGTCAGCACGGTGGTGTCGCTGGCCGTGCTCGTCGTGTTCGTGCTCGCGCAGAGCACGCTGTTCGACGACGACCACTCCGACACCATCGGGCTCAACGGCCAGGCCATCGCGATCGCCGGACCGCTGATCGACGCCGCCGAGCAGGCCGGTAGGCAGGTCAGCACGGTGGAGGTCACCGACCTGGCGGCCGGTCGCGAGGCGGTGGCCGACGGTGAACTGGACGTGCTGGTCAGCGGCGCCCCCGCCGAGCTGACCGCGCTGGTGAACACCGAACTCGACGAGGAACTCCGTGCCGTCCTCAATGGACTGGCCCAGCAGCAGGTACTGCGGGGCCAGTTGGCGGCGGTCGAAGGACTGTCGGTCGACGACGTGTTGGCCACGGTCGCGGGCACCCAGGTGGCCGTGCAGTCGCTCGTGCCCACCGATCCACAGCACGACGAACGGCTGGCGCTCGCGCTGATCATGGTGGCGCTGCTGTACCTCACGCTCCTGCTGTACGGCTCGATGGTGGCCCAGGGCGTGGTGGAGGAGAAGGCCGGCCGCGTGGTCGAGGTCTTGCTGGCGTCCGTCCGGCCGTGGCAACTGTTGTCCGGCAAGGTGTTGGGCCTCGGGCTTGTCGGTCTCATCCAGCTCGCGGTGATCGGCGTGGCCGGGCTGCTGCTGTCGTTGCTCACCGGGGTGCTGACCATCTGGGGCACCGCCGTCGGCACGCTCTTCTGGGGCCTGTTCTGGTACCTGCTCGGACATCTGTTGTACGCCACGGTGTTCGCGGCGGTCGGCTCGCTGGTGTCGCGTCAGGAGGACGTGCAGACCGTGCTCATGCCGGTCACCATCACGCTGGTGGTCGCGTTCGCGCTGGGGTTCGCCATGCTGTCGCGGAACCCGTCGAGCACGGCGAGCACCGTGCTGTCGTTGGTGCCGCCGCTGTCACCCATCCTCATGCCCGGGCGCATCGCCCTTGGCACCGCCCCGTTCTGGCAGGTGGGACTCGCGATTCTGTTGACAGGAGCCACGATCGCGCTCGTGGCCCGCGTGGGCAGCACCGTGCACCGCAACTCCGCGCTCCACACAGGACCGCGACTGCGTCTGCGGGAAGCCTTGCGCACCAAGCAGTAAGGGCGCCCACCGGATATCGGTGGACGCCCTTCCGTACTACTTGGCTCAGCGACCGCTCATGGGAACGTAGTCGCGCTCCGTCTGTCCGATGTAGATCTGACGCGGGCGGCCGATCTTCGTGGCCGGGTCGTTCATCATCTCGCGCCAGTGGGCGATCCAGCCGGGCAGCCGGCCGAGCGCGAACAGCACGGTGAAGAACTTCGTGGGGAAGCCCATGGCCCGGTAGATGAGGCCCGTGTAGAAGTCGACGTTCGGGTAGAGCTTGCGCTCGATGAAGTAGTCGTCGTTCAGCGCGTGGTCCTCGAGCTGCTTGGCCAGGTCCAGCAGGCTGTCGTCGCCGCCGAGCCGGGTCAGGATGCCGTCGGCCGTCTCCTTGATGATCGCGGCACGCGGGTCGTAGTTCTTGTAGACCCGGTGGCCGAAGCCCATCAGCTTGACGCCGTCCTCCTTGTTCTTCACCTTCTTCACGAACGAGTCGACGTCACCGCCGCCGTCGCGGATGCCCTCGAGCATGTTCAGCACCGCGCTGTTCGCGCCGCCGTGGAGCGGACCGAACAACGCGTTGATGCCGGCCGAGATGCTGGCGAACAGGTTGGCCTCCGACGAGCCGACCAGCCGCACGGTCGACGTGGAGCAGTTCTGCTCGTGGTCGGCGTGGAGGATGAACAGCATGTCGAGCGCGCGGGTCAGCTCGGGGTCGATCTCGTACGGCTCGGCCGGGAAGCCGAACGTCATGCGCAGGAAGTTCTCCACCAGACCGAGCGAGTTGTCCGGGTAGAGGAACGGCTGGCCCACCGACTTCTTGTACGCGTAGGCCGCGATCGTCGGGAGCTTGGCGAGCAGCCGGATCGTGGAGATCTCCACGTGCTCCTCGTCGAACGGCGCCAGGCTGTCCTGGTAGAAGGTGGACAGTGCGGAGACCGCGGAGGACAGCACCGGCATGGGGTGCGCGTCACGCGGGAAACCGTCGAAGAAGCGCTTGAGGTCCTCGTGCAGCAGCGTGTGCCGGCTGATCTTCGAGGTGAACTCGTCGAGCTGTGCCTTGGTGGGCAGCTCGCCGTAGATCAGCAGGTAGCTCACCTCGATGAACGAGGACTTGTTGGCCAGCTGCTCGATCGGATAGCCGCGGTAGCGCAGGATGCCGGCGTCGCCGTCGATGTAACAGATCTCCGACGAGCACGCGGCCGTGTTCACGAAGCCGGGGTCCAGAGTGACCAGTTCGGTGGTCGACAGCAGCTTGCTGACGTTGATGCCGTTCGAGCCCTCGGTCGCCTTGGCGATCGACATCTCGTAGTCGCCACCCGCATAACGCAACGCGACGGATTGCGGCGCGCCATTCTCAGCTGCCGACCCGGCTGTGGCCGGAGCGGTCCTCGCGTCAGGCATGCGTGTTCCCTCTCAACAAAATTTGTCCTGTGTTGTTAACGCTAGTGCCCATTGCGCCGGGCGCCCAGTCCGGCGGGTGTGGGGCACCGCACTTTATGGGTGAATCTCGGCCGGATATGGCGGTTCAGCCCCAGCTCGGGACACGGTTACCGCGGCCGCCCGCGCCGCGAAGGACAGTGCGTCACGCCATCCGTCGACCGGCACGGAACGCACCGCATCGGATGTGGTGGCGCCCACATTCGCCAGCCAGTGCAGCAACGCTCCGTGCACGGTGTCGCCCGCGCCGATGGTGTCGACCACCGTGGCGGGTGCGGTCGGCACTTCGATCGTGTCGCCGGTCGCGGTGAGT
This sequence comes from uncultured Actinomycetota bacterium, assembly GCA_963825445.1. Lineage (GTDB taxonomy): Bacteria > Actinomycetota > Actinomycetes > Mycobacteriales > Pseudonocardiaceae > Actinophytocola. The sequence goes on along the minus strand of CAWGTM010000004.1, from coordinate 248,748 downwards.
GCGACCAGGCCGTCGGCACCGTGGGTGACGACCGCGGCGGCCGGGCCCGCGGCGACCCAGTCGCGGACCGAGCCGAGCACGTCGTGGTCAGTGCCGTTCTCACAGTCGGCCAGCCACGCGGCGTCCTCAACGGACAGCTTCAGCACACCGACGTTCGGCAGCCAGGAGGCGAACCTGGCGCGGAAGGCCGCCGGATCGGCGACCATGGCCGGGCGGATGTTCGGGTCGAGCACCGTGAGCCCCGGGTGGCGGCGCAGCAGCGTCTCGTAGCGGGTGGCGCCGGGCTCCAGCAGCAGCGAGAGCGTGCCGAGCGACACGATCCGGACGTCGTCCGGGAGATCGGGCACCTCGACCAGCCGGTCGGCCGTGCCCTCCACATGGAACGAGTACCGCGCGGAACCGTCCGCGCCGATGCCCGCCACGGCGAGCGTGGTGGGTTCGGGCCCGCGCTGCACGAGCGAGGTGTCCACACCGGATTCCACGAGCCGCGCGAGCAGCGCGTCACCGAAGCCGTCGGTGGACAGCCTGGACAGGAACCGGACCGGTGTGCCGAGCCGGCCGACCGTGATGGCCACGTTGTACGGCCCACCTCCGGGAAGCGGCCGCAGCGCACCGAGCGGGCCCGCTCCGGGCTCACTCGGCACCAGGTCGATCAACGCCTCCCCGCCGACGCAAATCATCCGTTACCTCACCTTCTAGTCGGTTCCCCGACAGTAGGGCGTCATACTGTTTCCACTAGCTGAGACCACGCATGGACCTGCGAGGAGACGGCATGCCAGCCGAGCGTCTGTTACCCACCACGGAGGCCGAGGACCTCATCAAGCTGACCAGGGAGATCGCGAAGAACTCGCTGCACCCGGTCGCTTCGAGGTACGAGGAGGAAGCGCGGTTTCCGCGCGAGGAGTTCCGTCTGCTGGGCCGCAGCGGCCTGCTCGGCCTGCCCTACCCGGAGCACTGGGGCGGCGGTGGCGTCTCCTACGAGGTCTACCTGCAGGTCCTCGAGGAGATCGCGTCCGCGTGGATGTCCATGGGCGTGGGCCTGTCGGTGCACGTCATGTCGTGTTTCGCGCTCGCCGAGTACGGGACCGACGAGCAGCGCGAACGCTGGCTGCCCGACCTGCTGGCCGGCGACCTGCTCGGCGCCTACGCGCTGTCGGAGACCCAGGCCGGGTCGGACGCGGCGGCGCTGGCCACGCGTGCGACCAGGGACGGCGACCGCTTCGTGGTGAACGGCACGAAGGCGTGGATCACCCACGGCGGGCACGCCGACTTCTACACGACGATGGTCCGGACCTCGGACAACGGCGGCAAGGGCATCAGCTGCCTGCTGGTCGACGCCGCCACGCCAGGCCTGTCGGCAGCGCCGCCCGAGCGCAAGATGGGCCTCACCGGCTCGCCGACCACCCAGATGATCTTCGAGAACTCCCCGGTCGACGCCGACCGCCTGCTCGGCGGCGAGGGCGCGGGCCTGCGGATCGCGCTGTCCGCCCTCAACTCCGGCCGGCTCGGCATCGCCGCCTGCTCGGTCGGGCTCGCCCAGGCCGCGCTCGACGAGGCGGTCGCCTACGCGAAGGACCGCAACCAGTTCGGCCGGCCGATCATCGAGTTCCAGGGCATGGAGTTCCTGCTGGCCGACATGGCGGCGGCCGTCGAGTCGGCCCGCGCCACCTACCTGGAGGCAGCCCGGCGCCGCGACCGCGGTCTGCCGTTCACGCGGCAGGCGTCGATCGCGAAGCTCGTGGCCACCGACGCCGCCATGCGCGTGACCACCGACGCCGTCCAGGTGCTCGGCGGCGCCGGCTACACGCGTGACTTCCCGGTGGAGCGGTACATGCGGGAGGCGAAGGTGCCCCAGATCTTCGAGGGCACCAACCAGATCCAGCGCATGCTCATCGCGCGCGAGCTGCGCAAAATGTAGCGGATCCGTCCCGGTCACTCCTGATAGAACGGGTTGACCGGTTCGCCAAGGCCGGTCGACTCGTTGAACTGGTAGACCTCGCGGCCGTTCACGAACACGCGGACCGCGCGGCTCATCACGTCCAACGGGTCGCCCGACCACAGCACGACATCGGCGTCCAGGCCCGGTTTCAGAGCGCCCACCCGGTCGTCCAGCCCCAGGATCTTCGCGGGGTTCACGGTGATCGACCGCAACGCCGTGTCGGTGTCCATGCCCTCCTTCACGGCGAAGGTCGCCTGGTGCACCAGGAAGTCGATCGGCACGACCGGGTGGTCGGTGGTCAACGCGACGGTCACGCCGGCGCGCGACAGGATGCCCGGCACCCGGAACGACCGCCTGCGCACCTCGACCTTGGACCGACCGACGATCAGCGGACCCACGATGGCCGGAATGTCCTTCTCCGCCAACGTGTCCGCGATCAGGTGGCCCTCGGTCGCGTGGTTGATCACCAGCCGGTAGCCGAACTCCTCGGACAGCCGGATGGCCGTGGCGATGTCGTCGGCGCGGTGGCAGTGCTGGCACCACGGCAACTCGCCGTCGAGCACTCGGAGGAGGATCTCCGAGGTGTTGTCCCGCTCGAACGGGGTGCCCTCGCCGGCCGCCCACTCCTTGGCCACGCGGTAGTCCTGCGCCTTGGTGAACGCGTCGCGGATGACCGCCGCGACCCCGAGCCGGGTGGACGGCAGCTTCTTCTGATCGCCGTAGATCCGCTTCGGGTTCTCGCCGAGCGCGCTCTTCACGCTCACCGGCTCGCGCACCAGCATGTCCTCGACCGTGCGGCCCCAGGACTTCACGGCGACCGTCTGCCCGCCGATCGGGTTGCCCGATCCCGGCTTCACGACCACCGTGGTGACGCCGCCGGCCAGCGCGTCGCGGAACCCCTGGTCATCGGGGTTGATGCCGTCGAGCGCACGCAGACGGGCGCCGTTCGGGTCGGTCATCTCGTTGACGTCGACACCGGCCCAGCCATCGCCCTCTTCCATGACGCCGACATGGCCGTGGGCCTCGACGAACCCGGGCAGCACCCAGGTGCCGGCCGCGTCGATGATCTCCGCGTCATCCGGAATGTCCACTTCGGCCTCACGGCCGACGGCGACGATCTGGCCGTCCTCGATCAGGACGATGCCGCCCTCGATGGGCTCACCCTCGACCGGAACGACGTATCCGCCTGTCACTGCGATGCTCACGAGAACGCAACTTACCTTTCGATCGGGGTGATTCCCCAGCTTCCGGACCACGATTCGCCGGGCGGCAGGGTGATCAGGTCGGTGCCGGAGTTGAGTGCGTCCGGCGGGCAGGTCATGGGCTCGATGGCGACCGCGCGGGCACCCTTGCCGGGGAACTCGGACGGCGTGAACGCCTGCACCCAGCGGAAAACCGGCTCCGCCCACACCTCGACGCCACCGCCAGCGTGGCGCACCGCGTGGCGGACGAACCCGTCGTCGCCGGGTTCGCAGCCGCCGAACGCCGTGTCCAGCTCGACCCCGCGCAACGGGCGGCCGTACCGGAAGTCGGCGCTCGTGCCCTCCACCTCGACCGGCGAGCCGTTCGGGATCATGGTGTCCGCGTCGATCGGCACCACGGTGGTGGCGGCGAGCACCAGTTCGCAGTCATCGACGTCGACGTTGCCCGGTCGCGGGTACGGGTGGGTACCGACCCCGAACGGCATGGGGGCGGTGCCGGTGTTCGACACGGTGTGCGTGACCGTCAGGCCGGTGTCGTCGAGCGCGTAGGAAATGCCGGTGTTGAAGGAGAACGGCCAGCCGTCGGCCCCGTCCACCTCGATCTCGAGTGTCACCGCGGACTCGCCGTGGGCGATCACACGCCACGTCGAGCGCCGGACGAGACCGTGGATGGCGTTGCCGCGCGCGGCCTCCGTGGCCTCGAGCTTGAGAACGTCTCCGTCGTGCATCCACGCGGCACCCGCCACCCGGTTGGGCCACGGCACGAGCACTCCGCCCGCACCGAGTGGCGGTGTCTCGTCGGCGCCGTACGTCTCGCTGTACGGCACGCCGTCCACCTCGAAGGCCCGCAGGCCGGCGCCGGCGGTGGTGACGATCGCCCGCGCGGCGCCGTGCCTGATCTCCAACTGCTCACCCGTCATGCCGGGAGAGCCTAATGGTCAGTCCTTCAAAGCCTGCGGATCGAACTCCTTGATCTCCTCGCCACGCGACTTCATCCAGGCCCGGTTGACGAACCACAGCAGGATGCCGAGCCCGATGAGGATCAGGGCGATGTAGTAGTCGCTGGCCGGGCGACCGGACAGCACCGGGAAGGCGAGGTAGAGGCACAGGACGCCACCCACGATCGGTGCCCAGGTCGGCGCCCGGAAGTGCTTGTGCTCCACCGGCTCCTTGCGCAGCACGAGCACGGAGACGTTGACGATGGTGAACACGGCCAGGAGCAGCAGCGCGGTGGTGCTGCCCAGCTTCTTCACACCGTCGGAGCCGGCCGTGGCCACCAGCACGGCGGCGATGCCGCTGGTGAACAGGATCGCGACCCACGGCGTGCGCCGGAACGGGTGCACCGTGCCGAACGCCTTGGGCAGGATGCGCTCGTTGGACATGCCGTACAGCAGACGGCTCGCCATCAGCATGTTGATCAACGCGGAGTTGATGACCGCGAAGACGCCGATCCACTCGAAGATCCACTCGGGGAAGCCGGGCGCGCCGATGTCGATGACCAGCAGCAACGAGCCGGAGCCGGCGTCCGCCAGGTCGCTCGCCGAGACCAGTAGCGAACACGTGATGGCCACCAGGACGTAGATGAGGCCGGCGGTCGCCATGCCGCTCAGCAGCGACTTCGGGAAGATCCGCCCGGGATCCTTCGTCTCCTCGGCCATGTTCACCGAGTCCTCGAACCCGACCATGGCGAAGAAGGCGACGGACGTCGCGGCCGTGATGGCCAGGATCCAGCTGGTGTCCGCCGTGTTGATCTGGGTGAGTCGGCTCGGATCGCCTTCGCCGCCGCCGACCGCGTAGACGCCGACCCCGATGATGATCACGAGACCAGCCAGCTCGATGCACGTGAGCACCACGTTCGCCTTGATCGAGTGCGCCACGCCGATGAAGTTGATGAGCGCGAGCAGGCAGACGAAGACCACGGCGATGCCCGCGATCAACGCGGTGGGCAGGGCCTCGAGATCGAGCGCGGCCGGCAGGTAGGTACCGCCGAAAGCGAGGGCGGCCGTCGAGGCCGAGGTGATGCCGGAACACATGACCGTGAAGGCCACCACGAAGGTCAGGAACGGCTTCTTGAACGCGCGGTTCGTGTAGAGCGCCGCGCCGGCCGCCTTCGGGTACTTGCCCACCAGTTCCAGGTAGGCGAACGCCGTGAGGAAGGCGACCACGAACGCACCCAGGAACGGCAGCCACAGCGCGCCGCCGACGATGCCAGCGACGCTGCCACTCAGCGCGTAGACGCCGGTGCCCAGAATGTCCCCGATTACGAAGAAGAACAGCAGCTTGGGGCCCATGGCCCTTTTCAGCTCAGTTTGCCCCTCGACAGGAGCTGTGTTCTCGGTCACCATGACCGCTCAGCATGCCTGATCATGGTCACGACCACCAGACTGGGGTTGTGAGCGTTTCACTAACTATTCGGTAGGTGCGCGGTAACGCCAGAACGCCGGCAGGCACGCCACGGCCACCACGGTGAGCACGATGACCAGCACGCCGCCGCCCGTCGCGGCCGCCGTCGTGCCGATGCCCGCGGCCGCCGAGCCGTGCACCAGGTCGGCCACGCGGGGTCCGCCGGCCACCACCACCGTGAAGACGCCCTGCATGCGGCCACGCATCTCGTCGGTGGCCGCCGTCTGCAGGATGGCGCTGCGGTAGACCATGCTGATCATGTCGGCGGCGCCGGCGATCGCGAGGAACACGACGGCCAGCCACAGGGCGTGCGCCAGGCCGAACCCGATCACCGCGAGCCCCCAGAGGAGGACGGCGAACACCACGCCCACCCCGTGGCGGCGGACGCCTGTGAACCGGCCGGACAGCAGCCCACAGAGCATGGCGCCGATCGGGATGGCGGCGAACAGCCAGCCGAGCGCCGGCCCGCCGCCCGGTGGATCGCCGAACGAGCGCTCGGCCATCTCCGGGAACAACGCGCGGGGCATGCCGGCCACCATGGCGATGATGTCCAGCAGGAACGACGCGAGCAGCACGTGACGGCCGGCCAGGTAGCGGAAGCCGTCGATGACGTCGGCGATCCCGCCCCGGCGCTTCACCCCGTCGAGCGGCGGCAGCTTCGGCAGGCGGGTGACGAACATGGTCGCGACGGTGAGCGCGACCGCGTCGATCAGGTAGAGCGTGGGCAGCCCGACCACCGGCATCAGCACGCCGGCCACCAGCGGCCCGAACACCATGCCGACCATGAAGACCGTGGACGACAACGCGGTGGCGGAGGTCAGCAGGTCCAGCGGCACCAGCCGGGCGACGGCGGCCGTGCGGGTGGGCATGTTGACCGCCACGAACGCCTGTTGGACGGCCAGGAGCGAGAGCACGAGCCACACGTTCGTCGCGAGGATCGACTGGAGCCAGAAGGCCACGGAGGTCAACGCGATGCCGGTGTTGCTGACCAGCATGATCGTCCGCCGGTCGAACGCGTCGGCGATGGCGCCGCCCCACAGACCGAACACGAGCAGCGGCACCAACCCGAACGCACCCGCGAGGCCTACGTAGGCCGACGACCCGGTGAGGTCGAAGACCTGCTTGGGCACGGCGACCGTCGTGAGTGGACTGCCGATGGCGGTGATCGCCGTGGAGATCCACAGGTAGCGGTACTCGGGTATCCGAAGTGGACGCGTGTCGATCGCGATCCGCTTCCTCTCCCCCATGATCGGGAGCTTAGGACAGCTAACGACCGTCGCAAGTGAGTTTCTCGGTTGCGACGGGTGCGATCGTGATCGCGTGACTCGTGGCCTCGTCCTCCTCCTCGCGCTGACCTGCGGCGTGGCCGTCGGCAACGTCTACTTCCCGCAGGCCATCAGCCCACTGATCGCGTCCGGACTGGACATCGCACCCGACACGGCGGTGCTCGTGGTGACGGCCGTGCAGCTCGGCTACGCGATCGGCATCGTGCTGCTCGTGCCGCTCGGTGATCGACTGCCGCACCGACCGTTGATCGTGACGCTGCTGGCGGTGACCGGCGTGAGCATGCTGGTCGCGTCGTTCATGCCGGGGCTGCCGCCGCTGGTGGGCGTGAGCGTGCTGATCGGGGTGTCGACCGTGGTCGCGCCGATCCTCGCGCCCATGGCCGCCGGGCTGGTCGGGGACGACCGGCGCGGCGCGGTCACGGGCGCGCTGCTCAGCGGGTCCATCGGCGGCATGCTGCTGTCCCGCGCGTTCGGCGGAACGCTGGGCGAGTGGCTCGACTGGCGGGCGCCCTACTGGCTGGGCGCCGGCGTCACGCTGGTGCTCGCCGTGGCGCTGCGATTCGCGCTGCCGGTGACTCGGCCGACCACGCGGGAGCGCTACCCGGCGCTGGTGGCTTCGTCGCTGCGGCTCCTGCGGACCGAGCCCGACCTGCGCCGGTCGTGCTTCAACCAGGCAACGATCTTCGGCGGCTTCACCGCCGTGTGGACGGCCGTGGCGTTGCTGCTCACCGGCCCGACCTACGGGCTGGGCGCACAGGCGGTCGGCGCGCTGGCGTTCGTCAACGCCGTCACCATGCTCGCCACGCCGATCGCCGGGCGGCTGGCCGACCGCCGAGGGCCGAATCCCGTGAACCTCGTCTGCCTGCTCGGCGCCGTCGCGTCGGCCGGGGTGCTGCTGGCCGGGTCGCTCGGCGGCGCGCTCGGCATGGTGGGGCTGGTGGCGGGCACGCTCCTGCTCGACGTGGCGATGCAGTCGGGCTCGGTGGCCAACCAGGTGCGAATCTTCGCTTTGCGCGCGGACGTCCGCAGCCGCCTGAACACCGCCTACATGATGTGCGGCTACGCGGGCGGCACGGCGGGCTCGTGGCTGGGCGCGCAGGCGTACACGGCCTTCGCGTGGCCAGGTGTCTGCGCCCTGGTGGCGCTACTGGCCGGACTCGCCCTCGGCCGCCACCTGCTGCGTGAACGCACGCCAACTGCCCGGAGTGACGACCAGCATCGGGCCGGCAGGGTTCTTTGAGTCGCGGATCGCCGCCTCGACCTCGGCAAACGCCACCTCAACACAAGCACTGTCGGGCGAGGTGGAGCGGCTACTCTTCCGCCAAGTCGTGAAGGCCATCTCGGGAGTCCTCCGATGAGTCGAACTCGCTTGCCAGCCTGGCAAGCATCTCCCGTGATTGTCCCCGATCCAGCGCAACCTCCGCCATGGCTGCCAACTGCTGGTCGTAGGCGGCCACATAATCGACATCGTCCAGGAAGAGGCTCACCGGACCGTGGTCGACGAAGACCAGCGGCAGCGCATCGGTGAACCGGAACATGATGAACTCGCCGCCCGTGGCGGCCTGGGCGCCCGACGAAATCGGCACCACCCGAATATCGATCTGGGGATGCTCGGACAGCAGCAGTAGCTTGATCATCTGCTCGTTCATCAGCTCATCGCTGACCACTGGCAGGCGAAGCGCCTGCTCATGGATGAAGAAGACATTCCTGCCGTGCGTCACCTGACGCTGGCGCTCCATCCGCGCGGTGACCCAGTGCCGGCACACGTCCGGATCCTTCGCCGCACGCGAGATCAGACCAGTGGCGTAGTCCTCGGTCTGGAGGACGCCTGGCACGGCTATCGGCTGATAAGTCACGGCGGAGACCGCGGTGCTCTCATGGAAGACGAGCGAGCTGAAGCGGTCCGTGAGCCAGTAGCCCGGCATCTGGCCCTCGCGCCACAACGCCTGCAGGGCGTTCAGCTGCTCCCAAGTGGCGCCGGCCTTGGCGGCGAAGTGCACCAGGTTGATCTCCGAGATCGGCCGGACTCCTGTCTCCACCCGCGACACCGTGCTCGCCGCCCAGCCCAACTCCTTGGCCAGGTCCATGGAGCTGTATCCGGATCTCTCCCGCAGGCGGCGCAGCTCAGCACCCAGTTCGCGGGTACGTGCCGTCGTCAACCGATGACTCATGGGAGTCAGCTAAGCGTGCCCGTCCGACAAAAACGACCGGCTACGCCAGAAGCCACCTCATCGGTGCAGTGTGTGCCAACCTGGCATTACGGGCCGAGGCGCTCGACCTTCCAGCCGTCGCGGCCCTGCTTGAACTGCAGGCGGTCGTGCATGCGGTCGCGGCGGCCCTGCCAGAACTCCACGACCTCCGGGCGGACCCGCCAGCCACCCCAGTGCGGGGGTACGGGTACCACGTCGACGTCGGCGAACTGGCGCTGGACGTTGGCGAGCGCGGACTCGAGCGCGTGGCGGCCGGGAACCACGGCGGACTGCGGCGAGGCCCACGCGCCGAGCTGCGAGCCGCGCGGGCGACTGGCCCAGTAGGTGGCGGTCTCGGACTGGCTGACCCGCTCGACCGTGCCGCGGACGGTGGCCTGACGGTGCAGTCCGTACCAGGGGAACGTGGCCGAGGCGAACCGCGTGGCCATCAGGTCGTGGCTCTTCGCGGACGTGTAGTTGGTGAAGAAGACGACCCCACGCGCGTCGAGGCCCTTGAGGAGCACCGTGCGGGAGGCGGGGCGACCGTCGGCGGAGGCGGTGGCCAGCACCATGGCGTTGGGCTCGGGGACGCCGGCGCCGATGGCATCGTCCAACCAGGACTGCAACTGCTCGTGCCAGGTCGCCGCGAGCTCCGTCTCGCTGAGCATGCCCTCCTCGTAGGAGACCCGCATGTGCGGGAGTTCCACGCTGGTCACGGCAATCTCGGCGTCCGCCATCGTCGATCTCCTAGACGTGTAGGGGTTACCTCACGAATTCGAAGGTACGGGGAAACGACGCTGACGGAAACCGCGCGACGGGTGAGAAGGCACACCGGAACCGATCCGGATACGGCGAGCTACGAGTGCACTAGGCCGGACGGGTGATGGAGGCCATGAACATGGCGCGAATCTCGTCGGCCACGTCCTGCACGGGCAGGGGCGGCTGGTGGCTCTGCCACTCGCGCAGGATGCCGGTCACGGCGCCCACGAGAGCGATCGCCGTGAGGTGGTAGTCGCGCTTCGGGGCCAGCCCGGCCTCCACCACGCGGTCACACTCCGCTTCGATGAAGTCCGTGTAACGGCTGAACCAGTCCTGGTGCTGACGCTCCATGGCCTGGCTGATGCCCGGCGCCTCGACGTAGTTCAGACGCGGGAAGCGCGGGTCGGACGTGACGGCCGCGACGAACGCGTCGACCAGCGTGGTGATGCGGGTGAGCGCGTCGGCGTCGACCAGCGAGTCGAGCACCGGCAGCATCCGCTTCATGGCGACGGTGTTGATGTGTGCGTGCAGTTCGAGCAGGAGCGCTTCCTTGCTGGCGAACTTCTCGTAGAAGTTCCGGGTCGAGACCCCGGCTCTCGCGCAGAGATCGGCGATCTTGGTCTTGTGATAGCCGCGCGAGGTGAACTCGTCGAGAGCGGCTTCGAGCAACCGCTCCCGCCGCTCTGCACGACGCTGCTCGGTGTCCACTCCGCGGTACATCCGGCTTTGCGAGCCCGCGCCCTGCCCCATCGAATCTCTCCTCAGCCGATCTCATGTCGGCTCTCCGCACTGGACAATACTGCCAGCCCAGTCTAAGTTCTGAAAACGGTGATTACCACTCTGGCGGAGGTCGGCAATGTCGCAAATCTTCCCACGAGCACTCCTCTCGCTGCTGGCTGTCTTCGCGGCGTTGTTCGTCGCACCGGGTCAGGCCGCGGCGATTCCGGGCAGTGTTCCCCCTCCATCAGCTGATCCGTTTTACACCCCACCGAATCCGCTGCCTTCCGGGGTGCCGGGCGACGTGCTGCGGCACCGAAAAGTTTCGGTGTTCGCCGAGCCGCTCAACGTACTCCCCATGCCGGTGAACGCTTGGCAGATGTTGTACCGGTCGACGTCGGCCACCGGTACCGCTAATGCGGTGTCCGGGACGCTGCTCGTGCCGAAAACCCCCTGGTTCGGCGGCGGCACGCGCCCGCTCGTGTCCTATGCGGTCGGTACGCACGGTCTCGGCGACTCCTGCGCGCCGTCGTACAAACTGCGCACCGGCACGGAGAACGAGATCGCGTTGATCAGCCAGGCGCTGCTCAGCAACTGGGCCGTGGTGCTCACCGACTACGAAGGACTCGGTACTCCCGGCCAGCACACCTACGCGGTGGGCCGGTCCGAGGGCCACGCCGTGCTCGACGCGGCACGGGCCGCCGCTCGCGTGCCCGGCTCCGGCCTGTCCCCGTCCGGCCGGGTAGGTCTGTTCGGCTACTCGCAGGGCGGCCAGGCCACGACGTTCGCCGGCGAACTGGCGCCGACGTACGCGCCGGACCTGAACCTGGTGGGCGTGGCGACCGGCGGCGTGCCGGCCGATCTGGCCGAGGTGGCGCGGTTCAACGACGGCAACATCGGCTTCTCGCTCGTGCTCGGCGCGGCGGTCGGCTACTCGGCGGCCTACGACGATGTCCCGTTCACGTCGATCCTGAACGACCTCGGCCGGCAGACGGTCCCCCGCGTGGCGCAGGCGTGCACAGTGGAGCTGGCGACGATCGCCCCGCTGCGGCGACTGTCCGATTTCGTGACGGTGCCCGACCCTCTCGCGGACCCGCGCTGGCAGGCTCGCCTGAACGAGAACAAGGCGGGCCAGACGGCACCCGCGGCCCCGGTTTTCCTGTACCACGGCACCCTCGACGAGCTGATCCCGTTGTCCGTGGGGCAAACCCTGCGTTCGTCCTACTGCGACCTGGGCGCGAACGTCCGGTGGCAGACAATTCCGTTGGCGGAACACATCATCGGGGTCAGCGTCGGCGGCCCGGTAGCCATGACCTGGTTGGGTGAGCGCTTCGCCGGAAGGCCCGCCACCAGCAACTGTTGACGTAAAATACGGGCATGAGCGTCATGCACTGGCCGGATCACCTCCTGACCCTGCAGGAGTGGGACGCGTTACCAGAGGACACCTCTCGGCATGTTGAACTGGCTGAAGGAGTTCTCATCGTGGCCCCGCGGCCGGCACCCATGCACCAGCGTGCTGCTCTTCGCCTCGCCTCCCTGCTCGACGAGCAGCTGCCCAACCGGCTGACCGCCCTGCAGGACGTCGATGTGCTGGTCAGCGCCACGACGCCGCCCACCGTCCGGGCTCCTGACGTGGTCGTGACCTTCAACGCGGTCGCCGAGCGCAACCCCACTCGAATCAACGCATCCGAGGTGATGCTCGCCGTCGAGATCATGTCGCCCGGCTCGAGGCGTCAGGACCGCGTGCAGAAACCGGTGGAGTATGCCGAGGCCGGGATTCTGTATTACTGGTTGGTCGACCTCGAATCGCCCGCTTCGCTGACCGAGTTCGTACTGGTCGACGACAATCACTACGAGATCACCACCACGGCCACCGAGGTCGCGACACTGTTCGAGCCGGCACCCGTCACCATTGACGTGCGTGCACTGACCGCCCGGCGCTGAGTCGGGACATGGTTGAGCTGATCGCGCCCGCCGTGCGGTTGCACGGGGCCTGGCTCGAGGCGCATGCCGAGTGGGGGCCGGGCCTCCATGAGGACGGTTTCGGGCTGGTGCCGACCGACGAGGTCGACTCGGCCGGTGGGTTCGCAACCTGGGTCGCGCGGCTGGCAGAGGAGCGCGCCACGTTTCGGTGGATCGTGGAGGGCGACCGGGTGCTCGGTGGGATCGCGTTGCGCCACGAGTACGACGACTACGTGCGGTGGGCCGGCCACCTCGGCTTCGGGATACGGCCGTCCGCGCGTCGGCGTGGGTTGGCCACCTGGGCGATCGGCCGCATGCTTGATGAGGCCGGCATGGACCGGGTGCTGGTTGTCTGCGCGACCGACAACCTCGCCTCGGCCAGGACGATCGAGCGGGCTGGTGGAGTGTTCGAAGAGATCGGGGACACCTTGCACGGGCCCGTGCGGCGTTACTGGATCGCGTGAGCCAGGAGGCGTTGGGCGGTCACCGCGTCGTTCGCCAAGGCCGTGGTCAGGGTGCCGCCTGCTGCCAGTGGGGTGCGTGACCACCATTCGCCGCTCGTGGGGGCCGGGGTCGTGTCGTCCAGGTGTAGTTCCGTGGCCAGGACGCGGTGGCCGGCCAGCGTGGCGATGCTCTGGTCGCCGATGGTCAGTTGTTGGCGCAGCAGCGGGCGGCCCTCACGCGTTGCGTGCATCGTGGTCGTCAGGTGGCCTGGTTGTTCGCCCGCGCGGCCCAGGACCAGGACTTCTCGGTAGTACAGGACCGCGCCTGCGCCCAGGGCCGCGCGGAGGACCGCCTCGTGGTTCGCCCGTGCTGTGATCACTGTTGGTTCTGGCAGGTACGTGAGTTTTGCCCCTTCCTCTAGTTCTAGGTGGACCGTTGAGCGGCTTGTTTCGCCGGGGCCCGGGAGGGCGACCGTTGCGGCGATGCCCCTCAAGTGCACGCGAGCGCCCGGGCCCACACGGACGGTCAGTTCCAGTTCGTCGCCGCCCAGCGGGCTGGCTGCCGAGTTGACCAGATGCACCACCGGTTCGCCGCGTACCGGGATCAGCGTCAGCGGGGCCGCCGAGCGCAACGTGCGCACTACACTCCGGCCCGCGCTGTCCCGCTCGACCGTCAGGCAAGCCTGGGCTTTCACGTCAGATGGTCCCGCACCCAGTCGGCCACCGCCGGGGCATTCGGCGTGTCCACAAGGGATTGCTGAATCACCGGGAGGCCGCCTCGGACGCGGTGTGCGTCGCCGGACATGACCGTCAGGTCGGCGCCCACCAGAGGGGCCAGGTCCGTTTTGTTGATCACCAGCAGGTCGGCCGTCGTGACGCCCGGGCCGCCCTTGCGGGGCACCTTGTCGCCGCCCGCCACGTCCACCACGAAGATCTGGCGGTCGACCAGGCCCCGGCTGAACACGGCCGTGAGATTGTCTCCGCCGCTTTCGATGATCACCAAGCGTAGCGTGGGAAAGCGATCAACGAGCCGGTCCACGGCGTCCAGGTTCGCCGTGATGTCGTCGCGGATGGCCGTGTGCGGACAGCATCCGGTCTGTACCGCCTCGATGCGTTCCGGGTCGAGAACTCCCGCCCTGCGCAGGAAGTCCGCGTCCTCCGTCGTGTAGATGTCGTTCGTCACGACCGCGAGTTCCACCGAGTCGCCCAGTGCCCGGCACAGTGCGGCCACCAGCGCTGTCTTGCCGCTGCCCACCGGGCCGCCGATGCCGATCCTGAGTGGACGGTCGACGGTCGGTACAGCCGGATGTGGATCAGGTTCCGTGGCCGTGGGATCGAAGTTCACGGGATGGGTGTGTGGATGCTCAGCTCGCAAAGAGACGCACCTCTTCTCGGTGGTGACGGTCGTGTTCCTCGGCCAGCACGTCCAGGCCCGGCGAACCGGGTGCCGGCAGGTCGGCGGGCGGGAGCCCGGAAGACGCGACCGCGAGCCCGACGACCGCATCGATGGACGATGCGAGACCCCACACGATCGCGTTGACCCGCAACGGATCCAGGCCCAGCAGGCGCACCCCTGCACTCGCCGGACCACTCACCGACAGGTACGCGGCCGCCAGCGCCGCCGGCTCGGGTGCGCCGGCCAAGACGCCGAGCACCACCGCGTGGTGTGGATGAGGTGTCGCGGACAGCATGGCGCGCAAGGGTTCTCCACAACCGTCATCCACACTGTGGACAGCCATCACACGCGCGGCGCGTGCGGTAGCCCGTCCCTGCGCCCGAGAGGCGGCGCGCTGTGCGGCAGACGGCGTACGCGCGTCCAGTTCGGCGTCCACTATGGACCAACCCGAAAATCCCGAAGAGGCGGCCGCCGCGAACACGGCCGCCAGCGTGCCGGCGGTACGCAGCCGGCCGAGCAGGAAAGCCGGCAGATCGTCCTCCGTGCGCACGAGCCCGCGGGCCGCCGCCTCCTCCAGTCCCCCGGAATGCACGTGCCCGCCCCCGGGGAACCGGGAGTCGGCCAGCATCAGCGCGCGGACGTCCATCAGAACAGGAAGTACCGCTGGGCCATGGGCAGTTCCTCGACCGGCGCCGGCTCGATCAGCTCACCGTTCACGTGCACGGCGAAGCTGTCCGGGTCGACCGTCACGTCCGGCAGCGCGGAGTTGCCGATCATGTCGGCCTTCGTGCGGGCCCGGGTGTCGGCGATGGCCGCCAACGGTGTGTCCGTACCGAGGGAGGCCAGCCCCTCGATAGCCGACGGAGCCACGAAGTGCAGGCTCGACGCGGCCGCCACGCGCGGCGCCGCCCCGTACATCGGCCGGGCCAGCACGGGTTGCGGCGTGGGGATCGACGCGTTCGCGTCACCCATGGCCGCCCACGCGATGAACCCGCCCTTCAGCACGAGCGCCGGCTTCACCCCGAAGAACTTCGGCTCCCACAGCACCAGATCGGCGAGCTTGCCGACCTCCACGGAGCCGATGTCCCGCTCCAACCCGTGCGCGATGGCCGGGTTGATCGTGTATTTGGCGACATATCGACGAGCCCGCAGGTTGTCGGCCGCGCCGTCGCCCGGCAGCGAACCACGCCGGCGCTTCATCACGTGGGCCGTCTGCCAGGTGCGGATGACCACCTCGCCGATGCGGCCCATGGCCTGGGAGTCCGAGCCGATCATCGAGATGGCACCGAGGTCGTGCAGCACGTCCTCCGCGGCGATCGTGGTGGGCCGGATCCGACTCTCGGCGAACGCCAGGTCCTCGGGCACCGACGGGTTGAGGTGGTGGCACACCATCAACATGTCGAGGTGCTCGTCGATGGTGTTCACCGTGTGCGGGCGCGTCGGGTTCGTGGACGACGGCAGGAAGTTCGGCAGGCCGACCACCGTGATGATGTCCGGCGCGTGCCCACCGCCGGCACCTTCCGTGTGGTACGCGTTGATCGACCGGCCGGCGATGGCGTCCACAGTGGACTCGACGAAACCCGCCTCGTTCAGCGTGTCCGTGTGGATGGCCACCTGGACGCCCGTCTCGTCGGCCACCCGCAGGCACGCGTCGATCGCGGCGGGCGTGGTGCCCCAGTCCTCGTGCAGCTTGAACCCGCCGGCCCCGGCGGCCACCTGCTCACGCAGACCGGCGGCACTGACCGTGTTTCCCTTGCCCAGCAACAGAACGTTCACCGGCTGGCCGTCCATCGCCTGGAGCATCCGTGCGAGGTTCCACGCGCCGGGCGTGACCGTGGTGGCCTTGCTGCCCTCGGCCGGCCCGGTGCCGCCGCCGATCAACGTGGTGAGCCCGGACGCCAGCGCCGTGTCCGTCAACTGTGGACAGATGAAGTGCACGTGGCAGTCCACGCCACCGGCCGTCAGGATCTTGCCCTGCCCACCGATAACCTCGGTGGACGGGCCGATCACGAGCGCCGGGTCGACGCCGTCCATGGTGTCGGGGTTGCCGGCCTTGCCGACGCCCACGATCCGCCCGTCACGCACGCCGACGTCGGCCTTCACCACGCCCCAGTGGTCCAGCACGACCACGCCCGTGATCACCAGATCCGGCGCCCCGTCCGCGCGGGTGGCGAGCGACTGGCCCATCGACTCGCGAATCACCTTGCCGCCGCCGAAGATCACCTCGTCGCCCGAGCCCGCCGGGCCCATCGACCGGTCCTCCGTCACCTCGATCAGGAGGTCGGTGTCGGCCAACCGCACCCGGTCACCGACCGTGGGGCCGAGCAGCGCCGCGTACCGCGCCCGGTCGACCGTGCTCACCGCAGCCCCGGCACGACGCGTCGCCCGGCCAGCGGCACCAGGGACACCTCACGTTCGACGCCCGGCTCGAACCGAACGGACGTGCCGGCCGGGATGTCGAGCCGGTGGCCCTGTGCGGCCACTCGGTCGAACTCGAGGCCGGGGTTGGCGGCCGCGAAGTGATAGTGCGAGCCGACCTGCACCGGCCGGTCGCCGGTGTTGCGCACCACCAACACCGTGCGTGGCCGGCCTGGGTTCAACTCGATGGGCTCAGAGCCAACAAAAATCTCGCCAGGAATCACCACGGCCCCCTAGACGATCGGACTGTGCACGGTCACGAGCTTCGTGCCGTCGGGAAAGGTCGCCTCCACCTGAACGGAGTCGATCATCTCGGGCACCCCGGTCATCACCTGCGCACGCGCGAGCACCGAACGGCCGCTGTCCATCAGCTCGGCCACCGACCGGCCGTCACGCGCGCCCTCCACCACATGGTCGGTGATCAGCGCGACCGCCTCCGGGTAGTTCAGCGTGACGCCGCGCTCCAACCGGCGCCGGGCGACGTCGGCGGCCACGTGGATCAGCAGCTTGTCCCGTTCCTGAGGTGTCAGGTGCATGCAAGAGGTCTACCACCGGAAACAGCGCTGGTCCGAGCAGGAAACACACGCTTAACACGGCGGAGACACTCGACAAACTGAATCGATCTCCTTAATCGTGACCGAAACCACCGGTCCGGACAATTGCCACCGAGGCCCCGAAAGGAGGAAGGTTGCGTAACCGCGCGGCGCGAGGGGGTGCCCGTGTGCGCCGAGGTAAGCGCCGTGCGAGCAGTTCGGGGACCGGCGGAGAGGTTGAAAAACTATGCACAGCGCGGTGCGGAAAATCGACGATGCCCAGGCCAAGGCCGAACCGGACGACGGTTTCCGGCCGGGACTGGAAGGCGTGGTCGCCTTTCGCACGGAGATCGCCGAGCCCGACCGGGACGGCGGCGCGCTGCGTTACCGAGGCGTTGACATTGAGGACCTGGCCGGCAAAGTCACGTTCGGCGACGTATGGGCGCTGCTCGTGGACGGTCGTTTCGGACAGGGACTCCCGCCGGCCGAACCGTTCCCCATTCCCGTGCACACGGGTGACGTCCGCGTGGACGTTCAGGCCGCGCTCGCCATGCTCGCGCCCATCTGGGGCTACCAGCCGCTGCTGGACATCACCGACGTCGAGGCCCGCGACCAGCTCGCCCGCGGCTCGGTCATGGCGCTGTCCTACGTCGCGCAGTCCGCGCGGGGCATCGGCCGCGCGGCCGTTCCCCAGGCCCGCATCGACGAGTGCGACACGATCACCGAGCGGTTCATGACCCGATGGCGCGGCGAGCCGGACCCGGCCCACGTGCGCGCCATCGACGCCTACTGGGTGTCCGCCGCCGAGCACGGGCTCAACGCCTCCACGTTCACCGCCAGGGTCATCGCGTCCACCGGCGCCGACGTGGCCGCCGCGATGTCCGGCGCGATCGGCGCCATGTCCGGCCCGCTCCACGGCGGCGCGCCCGCCCGTGTACTGCCGATGATCGAAGAGGTCGAGAACGTCGGCGACGCCCGCAAGGTCGTGTCGAACATCCTCGACCGCGGCGACCGGCTGATGGGCTTCGGCCACCGCGTCTACCGCGCCGAGGACCCCCGCGCCCGAGTACTCCGGCGCACCTGCCAGGAGCTGGGCGCCGAGCGCTACGAGGTGGCGGCCGAGCTGGAGCAGGCGGCGCTCGCCGAGCTGCGCGACCGTCGCCCCGACCGCGCCATCGAGACGAACGTCGAGTTCTGGGCGGCCGTCATCCTGGACTTCGCGAAGGTCCCGACGCACATGATGCCCGCCATGTTCACCTGTGCCCGCACGGCCGGCTGGTGCGCGCACATCCTCGAGCAGAAGCGCACGGGCCGCCTGGTCCGCCCGTCGGCGCGCTACGTCGGCCCCAACCCGCGCAAGCCGGAAGAGGTCGAAGGCTGGGACACCGTCAACCAGAGCTGACGGTCTGTCCGTCGTTCGGTTGACAGGCGGATTCAGTCGCGCGGGCGTCCCTGGCAGGGGGCGCCCGGCGACACGCTTTCCGCATGACAGCGATACAGGTTCGAGGACTGCGAAAGTCCTACTCCAGCGTCGACGCCGTGGTCGGTGTCGACCTGGACATCCGGGCGGGCGAGGTCTTCGCCCTGCTCGGTCCGAACGGTGCTGGCAAGACCACCACCGTCGAGATCCTCGAGGGGCACCGTAAGCGCGACGCGGGGGACGTGTCCGTGCTCGGCGAGGACCCCAGCACCGCCGGGCGGGCGTGGCGCTCGCGGATCGGCATCGTGCTCCAGTCGGCAAACGACGCGGCCGAACTGACCGTCGCGGAGAGCGTCCGCCACTACGCGGGCTACTACCCGAACCCGGCCGACCCGGACGAGGTCATCGCGCGGGTCGGGCTCACGGAGAAGGCCGGCAAGCGCGTGAAGGGCCTGTCCGGCGGCCAGCGCCGGCGCCTGGACGTGGCACTCGGCGTGATCGGCCGGCCCGAGCTGGTGTTCCTCGACGAGCCGACCACCGGTTTCGACCCCGAGGCACGGCGTCAGTTCTGGGAACTCGTCCGCAACCTCGCGGCGGGCGGCACCACGGTCGTGCTCACCACCCACTACCTGGACGAGGCCGAGGCGCTGGCCGACCGGGTGGCGGTGATCTCCGGGGGAAAGATCGTCGCGGAGGGCACCCCGGCAACGCTCGGCGGCCGTTCGACTGCCAAGGCCACGGTCTCCTGGCTGGCGCCGGACGGGCCGCACACGATGGTGACCGACACCCCGACCGCCCTGATCACCGACCTCGGCCGGGGCGGCGAGCTGCGGGAACTCACGGTGACCAGGCCCAGCCTGGAGGACACCTACCTCGACCTGATCGGAGAGACGCAGTGACCTCCGCGACCCCCGCGACCGCCGCACTCCCCTCGACCGCGGCGGTGGGTCTGTCCCGCGGCGGGATCGAACTGAGGCAGTTCTTCCGGCAGAAGGAACAGGTGGTCTTCACCTTCAGCTTCCCGGCGTTCATCCTCATCCTGCTCGGGTCGATCTTCGACGACACCTATCCGGGCGGAGTGACCACCGGGCAGGTGTTCGCGGCCAGCATGATCGCGGCCGGCGTGGTCGCCACGTCGTTCATCAACCTCGGCATCAGCGTCTCGCTCGACCGCGAGGACGGCACGCTGAAACGGCTGCGGGGCACGCCGATGACCGCGCCCGCGTACTTCCTCGGCAAGGTCGTCCTGGTGGCGGTGGCGGGCCTCGCGGAGGTCGTCCTGCTGCTGGCCGTCGGCATGGTCATGTTCGACGTCACCCTGCCGGCCGACGTCGGCCGGTGGATCACGTTCGCCTGGGTGTTCGTGCTGAGCGTGATCAGCTGTTCCCTGCTCGGTGTGGCCATCAGTGCGATGGCCAGCTCGGCACAGAGCGCGGCGGCCACCACGAACGTGCCGTACATCGCACTGCTGTTCATGTCGGGCGTGTACATCACCCTCGACGCGCTGCCGGACTGGATGCTCACTGTCGGTTCACTCTTCCCGATCAAATGGGCGGCGCAGGGCTTCCGTTCGGTGTTCCTGCCGGACAGCATGATGGCTCAGGAGGCAGCGGGATCATGGGAACACGGGATGACGGCGTTGATGCTGGGCGGCTGGTGCGTGCTCGGGATGGCGTTGTGTCTGCTGACGTTCCGGTGGACGAACAAGCGGGCCGGCTGACCGGCAGTTCGACGAAGGACGCCTGGTTGCGCTGGTACTGGGTGTGGGACATCTACTTCGCGGTCGGCTTCGTCAGCCTGATCATCTTCGTGTCGCTCGAGGACAACCCGGTCAGCGCGAAGCTCGGGGTCGCCGGGACCCTGCTGGCGATGGCGGTCTGGTACGCCGTCTACGGCCGCGCACACATCACCGAGGAGCGGTCGGCCGCGCGGGGTCGGATCTTCATCGCCGTGCTCATGGTGCTGCTGGTGGCGGCCGTGGTGTTCGACGGGACGGCGTCGTTCGTGTTGTTCGCGGCCATCCCCATGGCGTTCATGAGCCTCGACCTCAAGGAGGCCATCCCGGTCGTCATCCTGGCGAACCTGGTACCGCCCGCGGCCGTTCTGCTCCGCGACGGGACGCGCACCATGTTCGCGGTGTTCGGTCCCGGCACGGTCTTCACCACGGTGTTCGCGGTGACGATCGGCACGTGGATCCACCGGGTCATCACGCAGAGCGAGGAGCGCGCCGAGCTGATCACGGCGCTGGAGGAGAGCCGGGAGGAGAACGACCGGCTCTCCCGGGAGGCGGGCATGGCTGACGAGCGGGCGCGGCTGGCCGCGGAGATCCACGACACGCTGGCCCAGGGCTTCACCAGTCTCGTGACGCTCGTCCAGGCGGCGGAGTCCGAACTGGACGGTGACACCGAGAAGGCGCGACGCCACCTGGCCCTCGCCGCCCGCACCGCGCGGGAGAACCTCAGCGAGGCCAGGGCGCTGGTGGCGGGGCTGGCGCCGTCGGCACTCGGCACCGGCTCGCTCGACGACGCGATCCGCCGCCAGGTCGACCGGCTCACCGAGGAGACAGGGATCGTGGCGACGTACATGACCGAGGGGAACCCCCGCTATCTGCCAACCGTCGCTGGAGGTCGTGCTGCTGCGTGCCGTCCAGGAGTCGCTCACCAACGTGCGCAAGCACTCCGGCGCGCGGCGGGTGTCCATCTGCCTGCGGGTGGCGGAGTCCTGCGCCGTCTTGCGCGTGACCGACGACGGGAGCGGCTTCGACCCGGCCACCGCGTTCGACGGCTACGGCCTGTCGGGCATGCGCAACCGCGCCGAACAGGTGGGCGGTTCACTCGTGGTCCACAGTGGACCGGAAGGAACGACTGTGGTGCTGGAGGTACCCCTGTGATCCGCGTGCTGCTCGTCGACGACCACCCGGTGGTTCGGGAGGGCCTGCGCGGCATGCTGGAGGCCGAGCCCGACCTGACGATCGCCGGTGAGGCCGGCTCCGGCGAGGAGGCGGTGGCGCAGGCGCGGACCGTGGCGCCGGACGTGATCCTCATGGACCTGCGGATGCGCGGCCTCGACGGCGTCGGCGCGACCGAGCGGATCCTGGCCGAGTCGGCCAGCGCCAGGGTGGTGGTGCTGACCACGTACGAGACCGACGCGGACATCCTGCGCGCGGTCGAGGCGGGTGCGGCCGGCTACCTGCTGAAGGACGCGTCCCGTGCGGAGCTGGCCGGGGCGATCCGGGCGGCCGCGCGGGGTGAGACGGTGCTGGCGCCGTCGGTCGCGGGACGACTGGTCGACCGGGTGCGGCGGCCGCACCAGACCACGCTGTCCGCGCGGGAGGTGGAGGTGCTCGGGCTGGTGGCCAGGGGCCTGACGAACGCCGACGTCGGCCGGACCCTGCACATCTCGGAGGCCACGGTGAAGACCCACCTGCTCAGGGCGTTCAGCAAGCTCGACGTGTCCGATCGCACAGCCGCCGTGACCACGGCCATGGCACGTGGGCTACTCCCCCGGTAACTGGTAAGACTCCAGAAAAAGGTTCGCATCGGTAAGAATGTTGGCCATGTTGCAGACCACCGAGTTCGCCCTGCTCCGCCGCGTCGCCGCGGAGCAGGCCGAGCAACGGGCGCCGTCGTTGGTCGCGGCCGTGGTACGCGGTTCGGAGCTGTTGTGGGCCGGTGGCCGCGGGTTCGTGGACGGCGCCACGCCAACCGACGACACCCAGTACCGGATCGGATCGATCACCAAGACGTTCGTCGCGGTGCTCGTCATGCGGCTGCGTGACGAGGGCCTGCTCGACCTGAACGACCCCCTGGACAAGCACGTGTCCGGCACGTCGTTCGGACACGTGACCGTGGCGCAGCTGCTGTCCCACTCCGCCGGGCTGACGTCGGAGTCGCCAGGTCAGTGGTGGGAACGCGCGCCGGGCGCCGGCTGGCAGGAGCTGCGCGAGAGCCTCGACGAGGGCGGCCTCAAGCACCGGCCGGGCGAGCGGTTCCACTACTCGAACGTGGGCTACGGGGCGCTCGGCGAGCTGGTGTCGACCGTGCGGGGGGCCGACTGGCTGACCGTCCTGCAGACCGAGGTGCTCGAGCCGCTGGACATGACCCGCACGACACCCCACCCGGTGGCGCCCCACGCGCTCGGCTGGGCGGTGCACCCGTATGCGGACGTGCTGCTGCCCGAGCCGACGCCGGACGCCGGGGCCATGGCGCCGGCCGGCCAGCTGTGGTCGACGGTGGCCGACCTGGCTCGCTGGTCGCGGTTCCTGGCTGGCGACACGGACGCGATCCTGCACCCGGACACGATGGCCGAGATGCGGGCGCCCGTGGTCGTGGAGGACGGCCCGGCGTGGGCCATGGGTTTCGGCCTCGGCCTGCAGTTGTTCCGTGACACCGGCCGGCGCCTGGCCGGCCACGGCGGGTCGATGCCGGGCTTCCTGGCGAGCGTGGTGGTCGACCCGGCCACCACGACCGGCGCGTTGGCCATGACGAACTCCACCTCGGGCGTCGGGATGCACAACCTGGCGGTCGACCTGCTGAAGCTGGTCGACGACTACGAGCCCGCGTTGCCCACCGAGTGGCGGCCCTCGGAGGTGGACCCGGCGCTGCTGGCGCTCACGGGTCAGTGGTTCTGGGGTCCGACGCCGTTCGTGCTGCGGGTGCTGCCCGGTGGCTGGGTGGACCTGCGCCCGGTGACCGGCAACGGCCGCGGGTCCCGCTTCCGCCCGACCGGCGACGACACGTGGATCGGCCTGGACGCGTACTACGCGGGCGAGACGCTGCGACTGACCCGGCTCCCGGACGGCACCCCGCTGTCACTGGACCTGGCGACGTTCGTCTTCACCCGCACCCCGTACGACCCGGCGGCCCCCGTGCCCGGGCGACGTGGACCCAGCCGGCTGGCGCTAAACCCCCGCGAGTCTCCCTCCACAGACGAGCGAGTTGGCGTTTCACGCCAGGCGCGAAACGCCAACTCGGTGGTCCCTGGAGGGAGACTCGCGTGTCTGGGGAGGGAGACTCGCGTGTCTGGGGAGGTGGACTCGCGTGGGCTGGGGAGGTGCGCCGGCGACTGGGCCCCCGATTGACCCAGCCGCCGGCACCGGCATGGCTACGCCAAAGCCTCGGTTGGTGACAGGCGGGCCGCTCGCATGGCCGGGTAAGCGCCGGCCACCGCGCCCACCACGGCGGCCACGGCCACCCCGCCGAACAACGCCAACGGTGGGAAGACCGCGGGCCAGCCGCGGCTGAGCGCGTAGCTCGCCGTCACCGCCACGCCCACCAGCACGCCCACGATCCCGCCGAGCAGCGAGAGCAGCACCGACTCCGCCAGGAACTGGCCCCGGACCTGGCGTCGGGTGGCGCCGAGCGCTCGTCGCAGGCCGATCTCGCGACGGCGTTCCAGCACGGAGATCACCATGGTGTTCGCCACGCCGACCCCGCCGACCAGCAGAGCCACGCCGCCGAGCCCCAGGAACAGGGCGTTGTACGAACTCTCCGCAAGCCGTTGCGCGGCCAGCGCGTCCGAGGGCCTGCTCACCTGCACCTCGTTGGACTTCTGCGGGCTGATCGTGGCGGCCAGGACACCCCGCACGTCCTCGACAGCGGAGTCGTCCGCCCGCAGGTAGATCTTGCTCGGGTGCCCGGAGAACCCGAGCCGGTCGACCGCCACCGGCCAGCCGACCAGCACCGAGCGCTCGATCTCCGGAGCGAGCGGGATGGCGTCGAGGATGCCGATCACCGTGAACCACTCGCCGTCGATCCAGACCCGCTGCCCGTCCGCGCGGTCGATCCCGAGCCGGGTGGCGGCCACCGAGCCGAGCACCACGGTCGGGAAGTCGGCGGTGACCTCGTCGAGGAACTTGCCGCTGTGGAGGGTCCCGCGCAGCACGCTCATCAGGTCGGTGCTCGCCGCGTAGACGCCGAGCCCCGACGTCTCGCTCTCCGGCACCTTGTCCGTGCGGCGCACGGTCGCGTCGACCACGCCGGTGGCGGTGGCGGCGCTGACCGGCCCGATCCGCTTCACCATCGGCACGGCCGACTCCGGCAGCACCGCCTCCTCGCCGAACAGCGTCTGGCCGGGACTCGCGGTGAGCAGGTTCGTGCCGAGTGCGGCCAACTCCTCGCGGAGCGCCTGCTGACTGGACGCCGGCACGCTCACCACGGCCACCATGGCCGCGATCCCGATGGCGATACCGAGCGCCGACAGCACGGCCCGCAACGGCCGGGTCCGCATGCCGTGCGACCCGAGCCGGGCCACCTCCGCAGGCCCGAGCCGACGGGGTTTTGGCAGGTCGCGGACGCTCATGCCATCACGTCCTGCCGCACGGTCCCGTCCAGGACCTCGATCCGTCTCGGCAGGGCGCCCGCCACCTCGCGATCGTGGGTCACGATCACCACGGTCGCGCCGCCTGCGCTCAGGTCCAGCAGCAGGCCGAGGATCTCCTGGCCCGTGCGGCTGTCGAGGTTGCCGGTCGGCTCGTCGGCCAGCACGACCGCCGGGTCGTTCACCACGGCCCGCGCGATGGCCACCCGCTGACGTTCCCCGCCGGACAGTTCGCCCGGTAGGTGCCAGGCCCGGTGCCCCAGGCCGACCCGGTCCAGAGCCGCGAGCGCCAGGCCGCGCCGGCGCCGGGCCGGGACGCCCGCGTAGGTCAGGCCGGTGGCCACGTTGTCGACGGCCGGCTGCCCCGGCGTGAGGAAGAACTGCTGGAACACGAACCCGATCCAGCCGGCCCGCAGCGCGGACAGGCGCCGGTCGGACATCCGGCCGACGTCGTGCCCGTCGATGCGCACCACTCCTTCCGACGGCCGGTCGAGCGTGCCCATCAGGTGCAGCAGCGTCGACTTGCCGGAGCCGGACGGCCCGACCACAGCGGCCAACTCCCCCGAGCCGATGGTCAGCGACACCTCCCGCAACGCCCGCACCCCGCCCGGATAGGTCCGCGACGCTCCGCTCAGCTCGATCACGAGGTGGTCACCACTTTCATGCCTTCCGACAGCCCCTCGCCGGACACCTCCACCAGGTCGTTCGCGAACAGGCCGGTGGTCACGGCGATCAGCCGCCGCTTGCCGCCTTCGACCACCTCGACCGCGTAGCCGCCCTCGGCGAGCGCGAGCAGCGCGCCGACCGGCACGGCCAGCACCCCGGGCCGCGCGCCCGTGGTGAACACGACCTCCACCGAGCCGGAGTCGACCGCGCCGATGGCCGCCAGGTCGTCGATCGCGATCGACGCCGTGAACCCCGCCTCGCTGCCCGGCTGGTTCTCGTCGGCCGGCTTGGGCGTCAGGCCGGTGACCGTGCCGGTCACCTGCTGTCCGCCGATGGTCAGCCCGACCTTCGTGCCCGGCGCCGCCAGGTTCTGCTCACCCGCCTCGAGGTCCACGGTCACCGCGCGGGTGGTCGGCGTGTACTTCAGTACCTCACCCGTCCCGTCGGCGCCGAGCGTCGCGGTCACCGAACTGACCCGCACCGGCCCCGGCGTGACCACCACGTCGCCCATGGCCACGATCCCCGTCTGCTCCTGCTTGAGCGACTTCTGCCAGCGCTTGACGGCCTTCTCCGTGGCCGCCGTGAACTTCTCGTTCGGTGTGCCGAACCCGCCGAAGCCCAGCGCGGCGAGGTTCTGCTCGATCAGCCGCACGTCCGGGCCGTCGGTGACCCCGGGACCGACGTCGCGGTACATGGGCAGCTCGCCGTTGAACAGCACGACCGGCCGGGCGTCGACGTGGTAGACCACCGCGCCGCGCTCGAACACCGCGCCCTGAGCGGGCAGCCCGGTGATCGTGCCGGCGCGTTTGCCGGTCAGCACCTGCTCGGCGCCGTAACCCAGCTGTCCGGTCCTGGTCTTGCGTTCGGCCAGGTCGACCTTCGTGACGTCGGCCGTCTCGGCCGGCGCGGGACCGGCGGCCTCCGCGGTCGGCTGGTTGCCGAACCGGGTCACCCCCACCACCGTCCCCACGCCGAGCACGGCGACCACGGCCACCCCGACCACGACCCAGCGCACCCGCCTCTTGCGCCGCATCGCGTGCGGCCCGGCGTCGCTCACTTCTCACCCTCGGACGGGGCCCCGATGGAGATCGACTCGCCGAACCCGCACTCCTCCATGGCCTTCTGCATGCCCTCCGGGTCACCGCTGTCGTTGAACTGCATCATCGGGTTCTCGGCCGTCGGGTCCGGCACGTCGTAGCCGTGGTCACGCATGCACTTGGCCTGCTTGCGCATCTCGTCGAGATCCTCGGGGCTGAGCGGCTCCGGCTCGCCACCGTTGGGCAGGTGCTCCTCGCACTTCTCGAAGGCCCCGTTGCCCTCCTCGCCGACCGGCATGGCCGGGATGGCGACCGTGCCCCCGACGTCACCGCCGGCGGGCGCGTCCTCCACGTCGATGCCGTTCTCACGCAGGCACTCGGTGTACTTCAGCATCTGGTCCTCGTCGCTGAGCTTCTCCTCGCCCGCGTCCTTCTCCGCGACCGGATCGTCGATCGACGCGACCCCGTCGTTCGATTCGCCACCGCCGCTTCCACATGCCGTGACCAGCGCGAACAGCGCCGCCATCCCTACCAGCCGCATTCGTGCGCCCATGAGATCTCCCTTCTCCGCCTTTGGCCCGAATGTCTACGGATCCGGTGATTCGAGGCCGTTAAGGGAAAGCGCTTATCTCGCGCTTACCGGGCGATCCCGCACACTGACGACGTGCGAGTGCTGGTCGTGGAGGACGAACAGCTCCTCGCGGATACCGTGGCCGAGGGTTTGCGCAGGCTGTCCATGGCCGTGGACGTCTGCTACGACGGCGACGCCGCGCTGGAGCGCGTGGGCGTGCACGCCTACGACGTGGTGGTGCTGGACCGGGACCTGCCGGGCGTCCACGGCGACGACGTGTGCCGGGCGGTGGTGAACGGCTCCGGGGACACCCGGGTGCTCATGCTGACCGCGGCCACCGAGGTGACCGACCGGGTGGCCGGGCTCGCCCTCGGCGCCGACGACTACCTGACCAAGCCGTTCGCGTTCGCCGAGCTGATCGCGCGGGTCGAGGCGCTCGGCCGGCGGGCGCGGCCCGCGCTGCCGCCGCTGCTGGAACGCGCGGGCATCGTGCTCGACCGCCCCCGTCACCAGGCCTCCCGCGACGGCCGGTACCTGGCGCTGTCACCGAAGGAGTTCGCCGTGCTGGAGGTGCTGCTGCGGGCCGAGGGTGCGGTGGTCAGTCCCGAGGATCTGCTGGAGAAGGCGTGGGACGAGCACACCGACCCGTTCACCAACGCCGTGCGGGTGGCGGTCATGACGCTGCGCCGCAAGCTGGGCGACCCGCCGGTGATCGAGACGGTGCCCGGCGCCGGATATCGGATCGGCCCATGAAACGGGCGTCGTTCCGCACCCGGTTGGCGCTGGTGATCGGCGCGTTGTTCCTGCTGGCCGGGGCGCTGCTGCTGATGACCAACTACGTGTTGCTGAACGAGGTCATCCCCGACCCCGACAACTTCGTGAGCGCGACCGTCGCCATCGAGCAGGTCCCCGACGGCCGGATCTCCGTGGCGGAGGCCTACCCGGCCGACACACTGCCGCCCGCCGACGCCGTCGACTTCGCCGGCGGGGTGGTCACCGACTACCGCGCGTCGGTCATCCAGACGATCCTGCTGGTCTCCGGCATCGCGCTCGCCATCCTGGGCGTGCTGGCCGCGGTGCTCGGCTGGCTGCTGGCCGGAAGGGTCATGCGCCCGGTGCACCGGATCACCACGACCGCGCGCCGCCTGGAGGCCGAGCAGCTCGACCGGCGGATCAACCTCGACGGCCCACCCGACGAGCTGAAGGAGCTGGCCGACACGTTCGACGGGATGCTCGACCGCCTGGCCGGCTCGTTCGACAGCCAGCGCCGGTTCGTGGCCAACGCGTCGCACGAGCTGCGCACCCCGCTGGCCGTGCAGCGCACGCTCATCGAGGTGGCCATGGCCGACCCGACGGCCAGCCCCGAGCTGCTGCGGCTCGGCACCCACCTGCTGCACACGAACGAGCGGTCCGAGCGGCTGATCGAGGGCCTGCTGGTGCTGGCCCGCAGCGACCGGGGGCTGCGCAACCGTGAGCCCGTGCGGCTCGACCGGATCGTGGCGCTGGTCGTGGCCAGTGCCTCCGACCTGGCGGCCGACGCCGGCGTGACGCTGCGGAGCGAGCTGATGCCGCGCGCGGTGGCCGGCGACGCCTCCCTGCTCGAGCGGCTGGTCACGAACGTCGTGCACAACGCCATCCACTACAACGAGCGCGGCGGAACGGTGGTCGTGCGGGTGGCCGAGACGCCCGCGCTGGTGATCACGAACACCGGCCCCCGGGTGCCGGCCGAGTCGGTGTCCGCTTTGTTCGAACCGTTCCGCAGGCTCGACCGGGACCGCACGGCACACCGCACGGGCGCCGGGCTCGGCCTGTCGATCGTCCGGTCGGTGGCCCGCGCCCACGACGGCGCGGCCGACGCCACCCCGAATCCCGGCGGTGGCCTGCGGATCGAGGTGAACCTGCCGGTCGCGGCCCTGCGGTCGGGCGAGTCCGTGTCGGAGGACACGGCCGGGCGCCGATTCGAACTCCAGTCGCATGGAGGAGACTGAGCGCGGCAACGGCGCCGCTCGTCCCAGCCCCCTCACGTGGAGGAAGCCGTCCCGATGACGCAGACCTCGACCGATCCGACGACCCTGGTCCTGCCGGCCGACCTCAAGCCAGCCGACGGAAGATTCGGCTCCGGCCCGTCCAAGGTCCGCCCCGAGCAGCTGGCCCGCCTGGCCGCCGACGGTGCGGCCGTGATGGGCACCTCCCACCGCCAGAAGCCGGTGAAGTCCCTGGTCGGCCGCGTGCGCGCCGGTCTGCGTGACCTGTTCTCGCTGCCCGAGGGCTACGAGGTGGTGCTCGGCAACGGCGGTACCACGGCCCTGTGGGACGCGATCGCGTTCGGCCTGGTCCGCGAGCGGGCGCAGGCCTTCACGTTCGGTGAGTTCTCCGCGAAGTTCGCGAAGGCCGTGACCACGCCGTACCTGGCCGACCCGGTGGTCGTGAAGGCCGAGCCGGGCACCGCGCCCGAGCTGACCTACGCCGAGGGCACCGACCTGGTCGGCTGGGCCCAGAACGAGACGTCGACCGGCGTGTCCGCCCCGGTGCTCCGCCCGGCGGGTTCGGATGCCGCGCTCGTGGCCATCGACGCCACGTCCGGTGCCGCCGGCCTGCCGGTGCGCGCCGAGGACTACGACGTCTACTACTTCGCGCCGCAGAAGTCCTTCGCCTCCGACGGCGGGCTGTGGATCGCTTTGATGAGCCCGGCCGCGCTCGAGCGCGTGGGCGAGATCGGCGCGAGCGGCCGCTGGGTGCCGGAGTTCCTGTCGCTGCCCACCGCGCTGGACAACTCGCTGAAGGACCAGACGTACAACACGCCGGCCATCGCCACGCTCTTCCTGCTGGCCGAGCAGCTGGACTGGATGAACGGCAACGGCGGCCTCTCATGGACTGTTGGTAGGTCGGCCGACTCGGCGCAGCGGCTGTACTCGTGGGCCGAGGCCAGCTCGTTCGCCGCGCCGTTCGTGACCGACCCGGAGTACCGGTCGAACGTGGTCGGCACCATCGACTTCACGGAGGGCACCGACGCCGCGGCCGTGGCGAAGGCGCTGCGCGCGAACGGGATCGTCGACGTCGAGCCGTACCGCAAGCTGGGCCGCAACCAGCTGCGCGTGGCCATGTACCCGGCGATCGACCCGGAGGACGTGACCGCGTTGACCCGGTGCATCGACTGGCTGGTGGAGCGGGTCTGACGTGGAACACCTCTACACGGGCAAGGTCCGGGAGCTGTACGCCGACGGGGACGACCTCATCCTCGTGGCGTCGGACCGGGTGTCGGTGTTCGACCTCGTGCTGCCGACCCCCATCCCGGACAAGGGCGCGCTGCTGACCCAGCTGTCCGTGTGGTGGTTCGACCAGCTCGCTGACGTGGCGCCGAACCACCTGATCTCCTTGGATGTGCCTGCGGAGTTCGCGGGCCGGGCCATCCGGTGCCAGCGGCTCGCGATGGTCGAGGTCGAGTGCATCGCGCGCGGCTACCTGGCCGGCATGGGCCTGCGGGAGTACCAGGCGACCGGGGCGGTGTCCGGTGTGGCACTGCCCCCGGGCCTGGTCGAGGGCTCACGTCTGCCTGAGCCGATCTTCACGCCGACCACGAAGAACAACACGGGTGGGCACGACGAGTTCATCACGTTCGAGGACGTGGTGGCCCAGGTCGGCGCGGACACGGCGGCGAGGCTGCGCTCGTTGACGCTGGAGGTCTACCGGCGCGGTGCTTCGCAGGCCGCGGCCAATGGGATCATCGTGGCCGACACGAAGGTGGAGTTCGGCCTGGACGCTTCCGGCTCGCTGGTCCTGGCCGACGAGGTCCTGACACCCGACTCGTCGCGGTTCTGGCCGGCCTCCTCGTGGGAGCCGGGCCGACCGCAACACGCGTATGACAAGCAGTTCCTGCGCGAGTGGGCCCAGAGCACCGGGTGGGACCAGAAGCCGCCGGCGCCTGTCGTCCCGCCGGAGATCGTGGCGGCCACCCGCGGTCGCTACGTGGAGGCGTACGAAAAGATCACCGGCCAGACCTGGACCGGCTGAGTAAGATCACATTGTTCGGCGGCACGATAGTCGGCGCGCCTCGCCCGTCAAGGCGACCCGCCGATCTACTGTGTGAGGCTGGCGAGGTGAAGTCTGTTTCTGACGCTCGAGGAGGCCGCGATGCGTGCGCTGCGGGTCGTCGGACTCGGAGAGGACGGCAAGATCGTCATCTGCGAGACCGACCGCGGCGAGCGTTTCCAGATTCCGGCTGATGAGCGGTTGCGCGCGGCGGCCAGAGGCGACATCACCCGACTCGGCCAGATCGCCATCGAGCTGGAGAGCCAGATGCGTCCTCGTGAGATCCAGTCCCGCATTCGTGCGGGAGAGTCCGTAGAGCAGGTCGCGGCGGCGGCCGGCGTGCCACCGGAGCGCGTCGAGCGATTCGCGTACCCCGTGCTGCTCGAGCGTTCCCGCACGGCCGAGTTGGCCCAGCGGGCGCATCCGGTCCGTGAGGACGGGCCGGATATCCAGGAGTTGGGCGAGGTCGTGTCCACGGCCTTCGCGGCCCGTGGTCAGGACTACTCCGTGGCGCTCTGGGACTCGTGGAAGGGCGAGGACGGCAAGTGGGTCGTCCAGCTCACCTGGACCGCCGGGCGGTCGAACAACCACGCGCACTGGTCGTTCCACCCGGGCGCGCACGGCGGGACCGTGACGCCCCTGGACGACCACGCCCACGACCTGCTGGACCCCAACCCGAACCGTCAGCTGCGGACCGTGCGCCCGGTGACGGAACTGGCCGCGCAAGCGCTTGCGCTGGAGATCGAGGTAGCTCCCGCGGTGGAACACCGCCAGGCAGTGGGCGGCGACGCCCCCCGCACCGAGCAGGACTTCGTGCAGGACATCGAACTGACCGACGACGACCCGGTAGACGCCGTCGATCGTGTGGAGGAGGAGACCCGCGCGCCAGCCTCGCCAGCCCAGCGCGCACCCGCTCCCGCTCAGCCAGCTCCCGTCCAGCAGCAGCCAGCGCCTGCCCGCGCTCCCGACCCGGAGCCTGCCCCCGCCCCGGAGCCCGCACCAGCCGTCGCGAAGCCGGCCCCGGCAACCCCGCCCCCGGCTCCCGAGCCGACACCGGAACCCGCCCCGGCACCTGAGCCCGCCCCCGCTCCGGCGGCTGTCGAGCCAGAGGCACCCGAACCAGCAGCAGCGGCCGCCAAGCCGGAGCCCGCTCCGGCACCGGCCCCCGCGAAGCGCAAGGGCCGCAAGGCCCGCCCAACGGTGCCGTCGTGGGAAGACGTCCTGCTGGGAACCCGCTCCAACCGCTGACCCACCCCGAACCGGGCGCCCGCTCACGAGTGGAACCCGACCATGCGCAAAAGCAACCACCGACGGGCGAGATCACGCCGCGCGTCGGGGGCCCCCTGATTTCACTCTATCGCGCGACACCGACAGTTTCGGGCGCCAAGCGCTGACCTGTGGACAACCCGCAACCGCCAATGTCACGCGTGCGAGGGCCTGTGGATAACCGGGTTCGCCAATGTCACGCGAGCATGAGCAAAAGCAACCGCCGCGGCGCATGATCACCCCGCGGCCCGGGGCCCCCTGATTCCAGGATATCGGTCAGCACCGACAATTCCGGGCGCCGGCGAACCGACCGCCCGGCGAGTGCGTGGGTCAGACGTGGTTGGTGGTTGGGACCTCGTTCAGCAGGTGCAGAGGCCAGCCTTCTCGTTCGCACCAGTCCTCGGCCTCCTCGCGGGTCAGCCAGCTGGTACCCGCAGGGCGGGTGCTGCGCAGGCGCGTCCAGCCGTCCGGCGCCAGTACATGCAGGTGCCCCTCGCGCAGGGCCAGTAGGCGGCCCTCCGGGAAAGCCATCGTCGCCTCGGTGCGGAGAAAGCGCACCGCCTCCGGTCGAGTCATGACCCAGATCATGCCGCAGCTTGACCTCCAGTGTGGTCGAGGTCGGAAGGTGGGCGGCAGGAAAACCAGATGCCTGCCCCGCACAACTCGCATACCGTCGGTGGGCACCGCAGGGGAGAACATGAGTAAGAAACCTGAAAAAACCACCGTCGCGTCGCTGCGGCGGCTGGCCCCCTACCTCAAACCGGTTCGCCGACGCATGTTCGGCTCGGGCGCGGCAGTGCTCGGGTCCATGCTCTGCGGCCTCGCGATTCCGTTGGTGATCCAGCAGATTCTCGACGGCCCGGTCGCCAGCGGAGACGCAAGAATGCTCGGCTGGTTCATCGCCGGCATCGCGCTGTTGGGCACCGGCGAGGCCGTCATGTTCTACATCCGCCGCCGCCTGATCGCCGCGCCCAGCACCCAGGTCGAGGCGGAGATGCGCAACGACCTGTACCACCACCTTCAGCGACTCCCGATCAACTTCCACGACCGGTGGCAGTCGGGACAACTGTTGTCCCGCGCCGTTTCCGACCTGTCGACACTGCGCCGGTTCATCGCGTTCGCGCTGATCTTCCTGGTGGTCAACACGTTGACGCTCGTGCTCGGTCTGGTGGTCCTCTTCATCCTGTCGCCGACGCTCGGCCTGATCTCACTGGCCTGCGCCGCGCCGCTCATCCTGATCTCCACGCTCTACGAGTCGAAGTACTCGGTCCTCGCGCGCCGGGCCCAGGACCAGACGGGCGACCTGGCCACGAGCGTCGAGGAGTCGGTGCTCGGCATCCGCGTGCTGAAGGCGTTCGGTCGCGGCCCGCGCCTGGCCGCCGAGTTCGCGAAGCAGGCCCGCCAACTTCGGGGCACCGAACTGCGCAAGGTGCACGTGGCCGGCCTGCTCTGGGCGGCGATCATCGTGCTGCCGGAGCTGGCCATCGGCGGGCACCTGCTGTACGGCACGTTCGCCATCGCCGACGGCACCATGACCATCGGCACGCTGGTCGCGGCCGTGGCGGTCGCGACCTATCTGCGCTGGCCCACCGACTCGATCGGCTGGCTGCTGGCCGAGTCGAACCAGGCGGCGACCGCGTCCGCGCGGTACTGGGAGGTGCGCGACGCCGAGGTGACCATCACCGGGCCGGACCGCCCACGGCCGCTGCCCAACCGAGTGCGCGGGCACCTGCGGTTCGAGAACGTGCACTTCGCCTACCCAGGCGCCGAAGCGGAAGTCCTGCGTGGCGTCACGCTCGACGTCCGGCCGGGCGAGACGGTCGCGCTCGTCGGCGCCACCGGATCCGGCAAGACCACGCTCACCGGGCTGGTCGGCCGGTTGGCCGACGTCACGGGTGGGCGGGTCACGGTCGACGGGGTCGACGTGCGTGATCTCGACCTGACCGAGCTGCGCACCGTGGTGGCCACGGCGTTCGAGGAACCCGTTCTGTTCTCCGCGAGCGTCAAGGAGAACATCGCGCTCGGCACCGCGGACGCCACGGATGACGACGTCCGCCAGGCACTGCGGATCGCCTCGGCCGAGGACTTCGTCGAGGCTCTGCCGTGGGGTCTGGACACGCGGATCGGCGAGCAGGGCCTGTCGTTGTCCGGTGGGCAGCGGCAACGACTCGCGCTCGCCCGCGCGGTGGTCGGCCGGCCGGCGTTGCTGGTGCTCGACGACCCACTGTCCGCTTTGGACGTTCACACGGAGGCCGAGGTGGAGCACGCGCTGCGCAGCGTGCTGACCGACGTCACCGCGCTCGTGGTGGCCCACCGGCCGAGCACCGTGCAGCTGGCCGACCGGGTGGCCATGCTGGTCGACGGCCGGATCGCGGCGGTCGGTATGCATTCGGAACTGTTGGCCACCAACGAGGAATACCGGAACCTACTGTCCACATCGGATGAAGACCTGCGGAGTGAGGTGGCATGAGCACCGACGTCAGGACGGAAACAGAAGAGGACTGGCGGGGCGTCGCCGCCGAGGACAACGAGGAACTGACGGCACTGGTGAGCGGCCGGCTCGAAGCCCGCTCTCGGCGCCTCCTCGGCTCGCTCGTCCGCCCCCGCCTGGGCAGCGCACTGCTCGCGCTCCTGTTGGTGGTGCTGGAGAACGTCCTCACGCTCGCCGGTCCGCTGATCATCGCGATCGCCATCGACACCGGCATCCCCGACGCCGTGAACGGCGAGACCACCGTGCTCGCCTGGTGTGTGGCCGCCTACGTGTTCTCCGGCCTGGCCTCGGCCGCCATGCGGTTCGCGTTCCTGAAGGTCGCCGGCCGGTTCGGCCAGGACCTGCTGCTCGACCTGCGTCAGCGGATCTTCAGCCACGCGCAGCGCTTGTCGATCGCGTTCCACGAGAAGTACACGTCCGGCAAGGTGATCTCGCGGCTGACCAGCGACGTCGACTCCCTGAACGACCTGCTGGAGGACGGGCTCGACGGCCTGATGACCGCCCTGCTGTCGGTGGTGGGCATCGCGGTCATGCTGCTGGTGCTGGACGTGCCGATGGCGCTGATGGTGCTGGCCGGCCTGATCCCGCTGCTGTGGGTGACGCGGTGGTTCTACATCCGCTCTCGCGACTCCTACCGCGGCACGCGCGGCGCCATCGCGAAGATCATCGTCCAGTTCGTGGAGTCGATGAACGGCATGCGCGCCGTGCAGGCCTTCCGCCGCCAGGAGCGCAACGAGTCGATCATGGCGGCGCTGAACGACCGGTTCCGCGCGGCCAACAAGGACGCGCTGATCGTGGTCGCCAGGTACACCATGACCGTGCGGCTGGTGGGCAACCTGTCGCTCGCGCTCGTGCTGGCCATCGGTGCCGTGCGGGTGGTCGACGGTGACCTCGCGCTCGGCGTGCTGACCGCGTTCACGCTGTACCTGCGGCGGTTCTACGACCCGCTCGACGAGCTGGCCATGTTCGCCAACTCCTACACCTCGGCGAGCGCGGCGCTGGAGAAGATCTCCGGGTTGCTCGAGGAGGAGCCGGCGGTCGTGGAGCCGAAGAAGCCCGTGGCGCTGCCCGAACACGAGGCGGTCGGCCGGGCGGTGGAGTTCGATCGCGTGGCGTTCCGGTACTCGGCCGACGGGCCGGTGGTGCTGCCCGAGTTCGACCTGACCATCCCCGCCGGACAGACGGTGGCGCTGGTCGGCGCGACGGGTGCGGGCAAGTCCACGCTCGCGAAGCTGGTGGGCCGGTTCTACGACCCGACGGCGGGCGCGGTCCGGCTGGACGGCGTCGACCTGCGCGACGTGGCCGACGCGGAGCTGCGCGGCTCGGTGATCACGGTGACGCAGGAGAACTTCCTGTTCGCCGGCTCGGTGGCCGACAACATCGCGCTGGCCCGCCCGGACGCGACCCGCGCGGAGATCGAGGCGGCGGCAACGGCCGTCGGCGCACACGAGTTCATCAGCGCGCTGCCGGAGGGCTACGACACGGACGTCCGCAAACGCGGCGGCCGGCTGTCGGCGGGCCAACGGCAGATGGTGGCCTTCGCGCGGGCGTTCCTGGCCGACCCGGCGGTGCTGGTGCTCGACGAGGCAACGTCCAGCCTGGACGTCCCCACGGAACGCGCGGTGCAGCGCGCGCTGGAGTCGGTGCTGGCCGACCGTACGGCGCTGATCATCGCCCACCGGCTGTCGACCGTGCTGATCGCCGACCGGGTCCTGGTGGTGGAGAACGGCCGCGTCGTCGAGGACGGCACCCCGGAGGATCTGATCGAGGAGCCGTCGGGCGGTCGGTTCGCCGCTCTGCACCGAACCTGGCTGGAGTCCCTGGCCTGAGTGATCAGCGCTTGTCTTCTGGGTCCTCGCCGAAACATGGCCGTTCCAGCGCCGACAGGTCGTCGGCTCGGAACAGCTCGTCGCCACCGCGGATGTGCTCGCCACCCTCGCTCGACGGGGACCGCCGAGCGACAGCCAGCCCGGTGAGGGCCAGCACGGCGAGCCCGAGCCCACCGATCAGCCGAGGTGTCTCGATCTCCGAGCACGCGGCGATCCCTCCGGGACTGCTCGCCTCGTTCTCACCCGAGGTGAGCACGAGGCCGCAGTTCAGTCGGACACTGGTGACGAGGCCAGAATCTCCGGACGGATCCTCCTCGAAGAGGTCGGCTGGCAACATCAGTATCTGATCGGTGGTACCTCGGCCCCAGGCGTACTTGACGCTGATGTCGGTGGGCTGGTCCGCGTCGTCGACCTCGTACACCACGATCCGCGGCACCAGCAGCAGCCACAGGGCGAATCCGAGCACGGCCACGGACGCGAGCCGCACCCACAGGCGAGCACGCGGAATCAGCTTCATGACTCCGCAAAGTAGGTGGGCCGCGACAGGACCGGTCCCCACTGACCGGAAGACGCCAAGCCGAGCTAGAACATGACGAACGGCAGGGCGAGCCAGGCCAGGCCGATGCCGGCCGCCAACCCGTAGGCGACCCAACGCCAGACCGGCTGACGGTGGATCAGCCACAGCGACGGCAGGAGCCCAGCCGTGACCACCACGTTCGCCGCGAGTGCCAGTAAGGCGTTGGTCTCGGCCAGCGTCGACGCGAGGGTCACGACCGTGACCAGCACGATCACCAGGCTCGCCGCGGCCACCGCGAGGCCGGTCAGCCACGGGGTCGGCTCCGGTGGGCGTTGTGGACGGGCCGGCTTCCTTGGCGGGAGGCCGGGCGGCTCCACCACCGACTCGACGCCGCTCAGCGGGTCGACGTAGTGCACGGCCACGCCCATGACCACGGCCACCCGGCCTGCCAACTGGAGTCCCCGGCGGGAGACGACCGCGCCGGCCGCCGAGTCCGCTTCCGCGTCCGGCGTCCGCCGGACGGCGTTCACCACCTTGGCCCACTCGTGCAGCGCGTCGGTCAGCTCGGCGCCGAGGGGCAGCCGCTTGGGGTCGACCTCGCGTTCGGCGACCCCGTCGTGCCCGACCAGCACCGCACGCTCGCCACTGGCGCGCAGTTGCACCCGCCGCTCCCCTCGTTCCCCGACTTGTTCGGCACGAAACTACCGAGCCGCACCCAGCGCGTAGAACGCGACCGCACCCGCGGTCGCGACGTTCAGCGAATCGACGCCGTGCGACATGGGGATCCGTACTGCCGCGTCGGCCGCGTCGATCGCCTCGCGGCTCAGTCCCGGCCCCTCCGAACCGAGCAGAACGGCCACCCGATCCGCGCCGGACACGGAAGCGAGCGGCACCGAATCGGGCGCGGGCGTCATGGCCAGCACGCGAAACCCCTTGTCCCGCAATGTCTTGATGCCTTCGGGCCACGGGCTGAGCGTGGTGAACGGCACGGCGAGCACGTGTCCCATGGAGACCCGGACGCTGCGCCGGTACAGCGGGTCACTGCAGCCGGCGCCGAGCAGCACGGCGTCGATGCCCAGCGCGGCCGCGTTGCGAAACAGCGCGCCGAGGTTCTCGTGGTCGCCGACGCCCTCGAGCACGGCTATCCGGCGCGCGTCACGCACCACGTCGTCGAGGTCGGGGGCGGGCGGCCGGTCGGCCACCGCCAGCACGCCCCGGTTCAGGTGGAAACCGACCACCTCGGCCATGGTCTCCGCCGAGGTGACGTACGCGGGCACGTCGGGCAGTTCGTCCGCCAGCTCCTCGAGCCGGCGTCGGACGCCGAGCAACGCGCGCACCGGGTAGCGCGACGCGAGCAGCCTGCGCACCACGATCACGCCCTCGGCGATCACCAGCCCCTGGCCGCCCGGCCGGTCCGGTCGCCGGTCAGCGGTCGTGAGTGCACGGAAATCGTCCACACGCGCGTCGTCCGGGTCGCTCACCTCGATCACGCACGCATGCTCCCACACGCTGGGAACATGATCTCGAATGTTACAGCTCGGCAGCACTTGTCTCGCTCTACGTAACAGTGAGTCGTGACACTGCACCTTTTTGGCCCCTAGCAACACCTTCTTACGTATGTAACCGTGGAACTTCCCGCGCACACGCCGGATCCGCACATCCGGCTGGGGAGGGGCGGAATGGGACACGAAGTCGCGACCGAGACGCTCGGAAGCTCGGATCGCCAGCGATATCGCACGAAGGTCCAGCGATGTCTCGACGCGCTGGCGCGAATGCTGACAGAGGGCGGGTTCTCCGACTCCCCACCACATATCGGACTCGAGGTCGAGCTGAACCTGGTCGGCGACGACCTGCAGCCGGCCATGGCGAACACCGTGGTGTTGGAGAAGCTGAACGATCCGTCGTTCACCACGGAACTGGGACAGCACAACCTGGAGCTGAACGTCGCACCGCGACCGTTGTCCGGCGACCAGGCTACCGAGCTGGAACGGGAACTCGTGACCGCGTTGACCGGCGCCGGACTCAAGGCGCAGGACGCGGGTGCCACCTTGGTCATGATCGGCATGCTGCCGACGCTGCGTGAGGAGCACTTCAAGGCTCGCTGGCTCTCGAGCAATGCCCGGTACGCCAGGCTGAACGACCAGATCTTCGCGGCACGCGGCGAGGACATGGTGCTGTCCATGGACGGGCCGTCGATTCCCGGTCAGCGCACGGAACGGCTGCGCACCTCGACCGACTCGATCCTGGCCGAGGCCGCGTGCACGTCGGCGCAGCTCCACCTCCAGGTGCCGCCGGAGGCGTTCGCACCACACTGGAACGCCGCGCAGTGTCTGGCGGGCGTGCAGGTGGCGATCGCCGCGAACTCACCTTTCCTGCTACGCAAAGCGCTTTGGCACGAAACGCGAATCCCCTTGTTCCTCCAGGCGACCGACACCCGCCCGGAGGAGCTGAAGACCCAGGGCGTGCGGCCGCGCGTGTGGTTCGGCGAACGCTGGATCACGTCCATCTTCGACCTGTTCGAGGAGAACGTCCGCTACTTCCCGGGCCTGCTGCCGGAGTTCGACGACGAGGATCCGTTCGAGGCACTGGACCAGGGCCGCGCGCCGAAGCTCGCGGAACTGCGACTGCACAACGGAACCATCTGGCGCTGGAACCGGCCGGTGTACGACATCGCGGGTGGCGTGCCGCACCTGCGGGTGGAGAACCGCGTGCTGCCGGCCGGGCCCACGGTCGTGGACCTGATGGCCAACGCGGCGTTCTTCTATGGCGCACAGCACGCACTGGCCACAGAGGAACGTCCTGTGTGGACACAGATGTCGTTCCAGGCGGCCGAGGAGAACCTGTACGCGGGCGCGCGCCACGGGTTCGACGCGCAGCTGTACTGGCCGGGCATCGGCTGGGTGCCACCGGACGAGTTGGTGCTGCGCAAGCTGTTGCCGATGGCCCACGACGGGCTGGGGCAGTGTGGCGTGTCCGACGCCGCCCGGGAGCGCTACCTGGGCGTGATCGAGCAGCGCTGTGTGGCGCAGCGGTCCGGCTCCACGTGGCAGCGAACCGCGGTAACCCGAATGGAGGAACGCGGGCTGGATCGTGACGTGGCTCTCGTGGAGATGCTGCGCCGGTACGTGGAGCTGTCGGCCAGCAACGAACCGGTCCACACCTGGCAGCCCTAGAACAGGAACAAGGCCCCCGCTCTGCCGTGGAGCGGGGGCCTTGCTGTTCCCGAACTGACTGCCGCTCCCACCACGAAGCGACGCCGTTAGGTTAGCCTAACTTTATTCCGGGGCGCAAGTCAGGCTTCCACCCGAGCCAGCTCCGGTTCCAACTCCAGCTGCGCCTTGCGTTCGCGCACCGGTGCGCGGCGCCGGTAGGCGAGCATGAGTCCACAGGTCAGCGCCGACAAAGCGGCGATCGCTCCCCCGACGATGAACGGTGACCGGCCCCCGAACTCGGCCGCCATCCAGCCGGTCATGGGCGCGCCGATCGGGTTGCCGCCGATGAACACCAGCATGTACAGCGCCATGACCCGGCCACGCATCTCCGGCGGGGTGGACAGCTGAACAGTGCTGTTCGCGGTGTTCATGAACGTCATCATCGCGAGACCGGTCGGGATCAACGCGAGCCCGAACGTCAGGTAGGTCGGCATCAGCCCGGTGACCAGCTCCAGGATCCCGAACGCGAAACCGGCCCCGACCAGCAGCTTCAGCCCCGGGCGACGCCTGGTGCTCCGCCGCACGGCCAGCAGCGCGCCGGCGAACGTGCCGACCGCGAGCAGCGTGGAGAGCAACCCGTAGCCGTCGGCCTCCCGGTGGAACACGTTGGCCGCCGCGATCGCGAGCGTGGTGAAGAAGGTGAACGCGAACGTGCTGATGGCGAACACCAGGATCAGCACGACCATGATGTCCGGGCGGCTGCGCACGTAACGCAGGCCTTCCATCAGCTGCCCGCGGCGCTCAACAGGCGCCGGCGTGCGGTGCAGTTCCGCGGGGTTCATGCGGTAGAGGCCGTAGATCACGGCGACCGTGCTGACCGCGTTCACCAGGAACACCCAGCCGGTGCCCGTCCAGATGATCATCACGCCGGCGATGGCCGGCCCGACGATCCGCGCGAGGTTGAACGTGGACGCGTTCAGCGCCACGGCGTTGGCCAGGTGGTCCTTGCCGACCATCTCGCCGACGAACGACTGCCGCACCGGTGGATCCACGGCCGTGAACACGCCGAACACCAGGCAGAGCAGGTAGACGTGCCACAGCTGGACGAGCCCAGAGACGTCCAGGACACCGAGCACGACCGCGGACAGGGCCATGCCGGACTGCACGGCGATCAGTAGTTTGCGCTTGTCCATCCGGTCGGCGAGCACGCCTGCCCACAGCGTCAGTGCCATGGTGGGGATGAACTGGAGGGCGGCCGCGATGCCGAGCGCCACGGGGTCGTACCCGGAAAGCTCCAGGACCAGCCAGTCCTGGGCGATGCGCTGCATCCACGTGCCGATGTTCGAGACGGCCTGCCCGGAGGCGAAGAGCCGGTAGTTGCGTACGCGCAGCGACCCGAACATGCCGCCATGTTCGCGAGTGCGCGTCGAGTCGTCAGCTTGCGCGGCTCGAGAGTCTGTTGAGTTGGGTGGTCCTTCGGGGGTGCTATCGGATGTTCTCGCCACTAATCTTGTTGGCTCGCCATCCGGTCGATGATCTCCGTCGCGCGGGCTATCAGGTCCCGCTCGTCGTTGCTCAGCTCCGCCAGCCGCTTGTCCAACCAGGCCTCGCGCGCCGAGATGTCGGCCAGAATGTGCGCGCTCCCCTCCTCGGTGATCTCTACGATGGCCTGTCGGCCGTCACTGGGATGCGGTCGTCGGCTGACGTATCCCAGTTCCTCGAGTGCTGCGATCACCCTGGTCATGGACGGCGGTTGGACTACCTCCTTGGCCGCGAGCTCACCTGGCGTGAGCGGGCCACACTTGTACAGGCAGAACAGTGCGGAAAGCTGGGTGAGCGTCACCGAGGAGCTGGTCCGCTGGGCCCGAAGCCTGCGGTTCAGCCGCACCACTGCGACTCGGAACCGGCTGGTCAGGGAGCCTTCGTCGGCGTCATGCCCCTTGTTCGACACTTCGTTAGCATACCTCACGATCGGAAATCCGTCATCCGAGCGCATTCCGGATGGGGCCGATGGCGAAGTAGACGACGAACAACGCGGCCACCACCCACATGAGCGGGTGGATGCCGCGGACCCGGCCGGTGGCCACGCGCAGGAGCACGTAGCTGACGAAGCCCGCGCCGATGCCGTTGGCGATCGAGTAGGTGAACGGCATGACCACGATCGTCAGGAACGCCGGCAGCGCGACCGTGAAGTCCGTGAAGTCGATCTCCTTGATCTGGGCCATCATCAGCACGCCGACGATCACCAGCGCCGGCGCGGCCGCCTCCACCGGGACCGCCTCGTACAGCGGCGTGAAGAACATGGCGGCGATGAACAGCAGGCCGGTGACCACGTTCGCGAGGCCCGTCCGCGCGCCCTCCGCGATGCCGGACGCGGACTCGATGTAGACGGTGTTCGAACTCGTGGAGGCCGCGCCGCCGGCCACCGCGCCGAGGCTGTCGACGAACAGCGCCTTGCCGACGTTCGGCAGCTTGCCGTCCTCGTCGATCAGGTCCGCTTCCTTGCCGAGGCCGGTCATGGTGCCGATGGTGTCGAAGAAGTCGGTGAGCACCAGGGTGAACACCAGCAGGACGGCGGTGATCACCGGGACCTGGACCCAGGCGTCGAAGTTCACGTCGCCCACGAGCGACAGGTCGGGCGTGCTGACCACGTCGTCCGGGACGGCCGGGTAACCGAGGTTCCAGCCGGTGGGGTTGACGCCCTGGTAGCGGCCGGCATCAACAATGGCCTCGACGACGATCGCGATGACCGTGGTGGCCAGCACGCCGATCAGGATGGCGCCCTTGACCTTCCGCGCCACCA
Source organism: uncultured Actinomycetota bacterium (assembly GCA_963825445.1). Classification (GTDB taxonomy): domain Bacteria; phylum Actinomycetota; class Actinomycetes; order Mycobacteriales; family Pseudonocardiaceae; genus Actinophytocola. The sequence goes on along the minus strand of CAWGTM010000004.1, from coordinate 205,402 downwards.
GGACACCCGTGATGATCAACCCGACCACGAACACGGCGGTCGGCCACGAGGCGATCGACCCGTTGATCCCGAGTCCAACTGGGACGGTGGTGCCGGCGTCGTCCGGGAGGCGGCGGACGAACCCCGCGTCGACCAGGCCGATGAGCGTGATGAACAACCCGATGCCCACCGCGATGGCGGCTTTCAGCGAGGGCGGCACGGCGTTGAAGACCTGGGTTCGCACGCCGGTGACCACGAGCAGCAGCACCACGACGCCGTTGACCAGCACCAGTCCCATGGCGGCGGGCCAACTCATCTGCGGCGCGATGCTCACCGCCACGAACGCGTTGATGCCCAGCCCCGTGGCCAGCGCGAACGGGTAGTTGGCGACCAGTCCGAACAGGATGGTCAGCACACCCGCCACCAGCGCGGTCGCGGCTGCCACCTGGCCGGAGGGGAGGATGTTGCCGAACAGGTCGTCGTGCGTCGTGGGGTCGCTCGGGTCGTCCGAGAAGCTGCCGATGATCAGCGGATTCAGCACGATGATGTAGGCCATCGTGACGAAGGTGACCACGCCACCGCGGATTTCCCGGCCCGTGGTGGAGCCACGTTCGCTGATCTTGAAATACCGGTCAAGCACGCTCATGGGGAGGTAGCCTCGCAGTTGTGTCCGACCCAGCGGAAGACAGCGCGCCAATCGAAACACAGAAGTCACCGACCCCGCCGCCCCCGTTGTCCGACCGGCTGCTGGCCCTGCCGCCGATCGTCTACGTGGGAACGACCGCGTGGTTCGTGGTGGTGTGCGTGCTGCTGGTAGCACGCTACGTGTTCGACGCGCTGCCGCCGATCTGGCTGTGGACGGCCATCGCCGGCACGCTGCTGGGCGGCGTCGGGATGCTCGTCATGGGGTGGCAACGACGGGCGGTCCGCAGAGGCTCGAAGGGCGCCCAGCAGGGCATCCGCTAGTCCCCGCGGCGTCGAACCGGAGCCCTGTGCTCAGGCCAGGTAGGAGTCCGGGTCGGTCAGCAGGGCGACCAGCGTGTGGCGGTCCTGCCAGTGGTCGGTGGTCCACGCCAGGGCGCGGGCCAGTCCCTCGGCCGTGTCCGCGCAGTGCACGACGCCCTGGTCGATCCACCAGGCCAGGTCGTACTCGATGTCGCCCACCGTGACCGTCAGCTGCTGGTGGACCAGCGGACCACCGTCCGGGACGGGCAGGCCGGCCAGGTCGCACGCCTCGACCACGGCGCCCAGGTCGGCCCAGCGCACGAAGTCGCCGATGGTCGTGACCTCGGCGTCCACCGCGTCGGAGGCCAGCGGCAGGTCCAGCAGTTCGGCCAGTGGCTCGGCCAGCGTGAAGTCCTGACCGGCGCCCACCACCCGGTCGGGTTCGGTCACGCCGAGCAGCCACGGGCCGTCGAGCACCAGGCAGTCGGCGGCCGGGGCGACGGCACCCGAGATCGCGCGGACGTGGCTCGGCGGGTCCAGCTCCGACGGGTCGAGGCCGGCCGACGCCAGTGCCGCGTGGGCCCGCAGGGTGGCACCCGTGGGGATCACGCGGTCCTCGTCGCCGAGGCGGGCGAGCAGGTCGTCGGCGTCGTCGGCGCTGGTCACCTCGAGGGCGGTCCGCACGCCGACGGCCGCCAGCACCGCCGGGTCGAGGTCGAGATCGGGCACCGGGTCGTAGAGGCCGGCCAACGCGGTCGCGTCGGGCAGGCGCCACTCCCTCGGCGGCAGCCCGTCGAGGCGCGCGTGATGGGCGATCCACCAGCCGGTGTAGCCACCGGGCTCGTGCAGCGCGCGCCAGGTGTCGGGCTCGGCGGCGAGCAGCAGCAGCGCGGCCGGCCAGGCGTGGTCGGCCACCAGGTCGAGGTCGCGCACGGCCACCAGCCGGGCCGGCGGCACCTCGCGCGTTTCCCACCAGGTGGTTTCGTCGTCCAGCTCGTGGTCGGGCCCGGTCGGTTCCTCGTCGACGACGAACGCGAACGAGTCGAGCACGCCGACGGCCGTGAGCACGTCCGCCGGCCAGTCGACGTGCTCGGCCAGGATCCCGATGGGTGCGTCCTCGTCGAGCAGGTCCACGAAGGCGGCGCCGGGCAGCGCGAGTTCGTCGGCGCGGCGGAAGTCGCCCGCGCTGTCGGGCAGGGCGAGCGCGCCGAGCCAGGGGCGCGGGCCGGCGTCCCGGACCAGCCGGAGCACCAGTTCGACGAGCGGCGCGGTGTCCAAACCGGACTCGGCGTCGTCGACGCTGCGCTCGACGGCGTCCACCAGGTTGTCGAGGACGTCGCCCGCGTCGCCCCTCTTCGCGCCGAGCCGTTCGAGCAACGGGTGTGCGGCATCCGGGTGGACGACGTGCACCGGAGTGTCCACATCGGTCAGTTCGGCGGTCAGCTCCGGGTCGAGCAGCAAGGTGCTGCGCGGACCGGGGATCGTGCGTCCGTCGACCAGCGGGACGGGCAGGCCGCCGAGTTCCTCGCGTGCCTTCGGGTCGACGTCGACGATCGGTTCCAGTGCGGCGTAAAGGAAACGCCACCAGGACGGCGGTCGGTCGATGCCAGTGACGGCGGCCGCCAGGTCGGCCAGGCTCAGCCGGGGCACGTCGAGTGCGGCCAGCGCGGCGGCGTGTTCGGGTGCGGCCAGCTCGGCGTCGACCAGGCCGGGGATGGTCTCGGCCAGCACGTCGGCGAGCGGCGCCTCCGGCGCGGGGAGCAGACAGGCCTTGGCGGGGGCGACGCTGGCCTTGTTCGCGGCCGGCAGCCACGGCGTGACCCGGAGTTCCGCGAGGATGTTCTGACGCAGCCGCTCGTCCACTTCGGACAGTGGGAACCCGGGCAGTGGCACCAGTTTCGTGCCGGTGTCGATGTTGCGTAGCAGCTTCGGGTAGAGCGCGGCGGCGGCCGCGAGGACCACGTCGGTGGCCGGCCCGGGCTGGACGCGCCGGCGCGACGGTTCGATCGGCAGGGTGGCGATCAGCCTGGCGGGCAGGGAAAGTCGCTCGTCGGTGCGGGTCGGCGCGTGGAGGACGTCCTCGGCGGGCGGATCGGGACGGCGGTGCTCGTCGAGCCGCAGCGCCCACGCGACCGTCCACTGTGGTCTGGCCTCGGCGCCAAGGGTGGATTGCTCCTCGGCCGACAGCTCGCCCGCGTCGCGGACGATCACCCAACGCGTCATCCCGTTGGGGCCGTGGATGTTCTGCCAGGTGTCGGCCCAGCCGTTGCCGCTCTCGCGGTGCCAGACGCGGTCGCCGATCTCGAGGCGGGTGAGGCCGTCGAGGGAGAGGAGGAGGTCGGTGGCCTGCTCGCCGAACACGTCGAGGAGCGCATGCGGGTCGACGTCGTCGCGCAGCGGCAGGCGGACCTCGGTGTCGAACCCTTCGGGCGGCGTCTCGTCGGTGGGCCAGGGCAGGCGGAGGACGGGAACCCGGCCGGTGGCCCCGAACTCGCCACGGGTCCGGTCGGCGGAGAACTCGACAGCACCGGTGGCGGAGACGATGCGCGGCGCGTCGCTGACCGTCAGAACGGCGGCGAACCCGACCCCGAACCGGCCGACTCCGTCTTGCTTGGCAGAAGCTCTGAGCGAGGCGAGGGCAGTGACACCCTCGGCGGTCAGCGGGGCCCCGGTGTTGGCGACCCGAAGCTCACGATCGGCGATCGTGACTCGCAGGGTGCCGCCCTGGCCCGCGGCGTCGGCGGCGTTCTGCGCCAACTCGACCAGCAACCGGTCACGGTAGCCGCCGAGGACGAGATCCTCCTCGGCGTTGGCATCCTCACGGAACCGCGTGGGTGAGGACCGCCAGGAGTCGAGAACGGAGGCCCGGAGCGCCGCGGAACCGAAAGGGTCGCTCACCCGCCCGGGGGCGGAGTAGGCGGCGGCCGCTCAGTCTCAGCCACGACGATGGACTCCACCGCAGCCGGAGCCTCATCCCCCTCAACCCTCGAGGCCGCGCGCTGCGCGGACTCGGCGGCTTCGTGCACCTCCGCGAGCGCGGCCTCCGGCTGCACATCACCGGCAGACGCGTCGGACTGAACGGCATCCGCGGTGGGAGCGGACTCGGAGCCCGGGGCCGCATCACCTGCGGGCTCAGTGGCTTCCGCCGCCGACTCGGCGGCAATCGCCTCCGGCCGCACATCGCCGGCCGGAGCGGTTTCCACCGCTGCCACAGCTTCCACGGCATCGGCCGTGGGGCTGGAATCGGCGGCATGCGCCTCTCCCGGCCGCGGGTCGCTTGTGGGCTCAGTGGCGGTGGGCTCCGCGGAGTCGGACCTGGAGCCCGGGTCCACATCACCGGCGGACTCGGTACCTTCCACCGCCGCCGGCTCGGGCTGAGCGGTCTCCACCGCATCGGCCGTGGGGGTGGACTCGGCGGGCTCACTCACCGCGGAATCCGCGGCAGGAACCTCGGCCTGAACGGCATCCACCGTGGCGGTGGACTCAGCACCCTCGGCCACTGCCGAATCGGCAGCAACACTCTCCGCCGGCTCGGACTCCGGTTCTGCCTCAGCGGCAGACATCTCGGCCTGAGCGGTCTCCGCCGACGGAGTGGACTCTGCGGCCACCGCCGAACCGGCGGTAGAGATTTCTGCCGGCGGCAGATCACCGGTCGGCTCTGCCGTCTCGTTCGCCGCAGACTCGGTGGCAGTCGCATCCGCCGCAGCGGACTCCGGCTGCGCGGCCTCTGCCATCGGAGTGAACTCGGCGGGATCGCTCACCGCCGAAACGGCGGCAGAAGGTTCTGCCGGCTGCACGTCACCGGCGGACTCCGGCTCCGCCTCAGAGGCAGGCGCCTCGGACGGAGCGGTCTCCACCGCTGCCACGGCCTCCACCGCATCGGCCGTGGGGCTGTACTCGGCGGGCTCACCCACCGTCACTGCCGAATCGGCAGCAACACTCTCGGCCGGCTCGATGGCCGCCGCTTCCGTCGACGCGGACTCCGGCTCTGCCTCAGCGGCTGACACCTCGGCTGAGCGGTTTCCACCGCCTCTGGCTCGGCCAGGGGTTCTACGTCCAGTTGGGCGTCGTCGTAGATCAGGTCTGCTACCAGGACCGGGGAGACCTGCTCTACCTCCGCCTCGGAGTGGGCGCCGCAGCCGTATTCCGTGTGGACCACGTGGCCGTCGGCGGGCGAAATCTCATTGCCGCACGAGCCGAAGGCCGCCTGTAGGGCGCCGGCCAGCGGCAGGTAGAAGCCGCACGTGCCGCAGTGGGCGGGAGCGCTGCGAGCCATGTCCGAGCGGGGGCCGAACTCGCTCTGCTGCCAGCGGGTCGCGGCGTCCAGGCGGGCCTCGCGGGCCATCACCCGGACGCGGCCCAATCCGGCTTCCAGGGCGACCTCTTCTACGGCCGGGTCGTCGGACGCCAAGTAGGCCGGCACCAGACGCGGATCGTCCGGGTCGGTGGGCATCAGGTCGCCCGGGCCCAGATCGCCGGCCTGAACGCGCTCCTGCCACGGCACCCACGCGGGCGCCACCAGAGCGTCCGGGCCAGGTAGGAGCACTACCTCGCTGACCGTCGCGTCGTACTCGGGCCCGGCGCTGGCGACCGTCACGGCCCAGCACCAGCCGCCGTAGCCCTGCTTGTCGGCCTCGAACAGGAGGGTGACGGCCGCGTCGTCGTCGATGTGGGTGTCGACGAGGACACCTACCGGCTCGTCGCCGGCCACCTCCTGGGCGGCGGCGCGCGCCAGGTCGACCTCCGTCACCAGGGCGGGGTCTCTGAGGTCAGGCTGCGGCATAGTCATCGAGAACGATTGTGCCGCACCGGGTGCTCGACGGTGTCGGCGGTCATGCCAGGCTTGACCCGTGAGGGTCCTTCTCCCCATCGTGACCGCACTGCTCGCCGCCGCCTGCTCCCCGCACCGGCCGACGCTCCCCGAGGCCCCGTCGAGTTACGCGCCGACGTCCTCGAGGAGATTCCCCACGACCCCGAGGCCTTCACCCAGGGCTTCGAGCTGGTCGACGGCGTCCTCTACGAGGGCACCGGCCTCGAGGGATCCTCCACGCTGCGCGCCACCGACCCCGATACCGGCGAGGTCCGCCAGCAGGTGGCGCTGCCCGACGACATGTTCGGCGAGGGCATCACGGTCGTCGACGACACCATCTGGCAGATCACCTGGCAGGAGGGCGTCGCCATCCGCCGGAACCGCGCCACGTTCGCCGAGGCCGGCCGCGCCTCCTACGACGGCGAGGGCTGGGGCCTGTGCCACGACGAGGCCGCCAAGCGCCTGATCATGAGCAACGGCACCGACCGGCTGTCGTTCCGCGACCCCGAGACGTTCGCCGAGACCGGTGACACCCAGGTGCGCGACGCCGAGGGCGAGCCGGTGTCGGAGCTGAACGAGCTGGAGTGCGTCCCCGACCAGGACGGCCGCATCCAGGTCTACGCGAACGTCTGGAAGACCGACGAGATCGTGCGGATCGACCCGACCTCCGGGAAGGTCACGGCGACCGTCGACCTGTCCGGACTGCTGACCGAGGACGAGCGCGGGGACGTCGACGTGCTCAACGGGATCGCCGCCATTCCGGGCACCAACGAGTTCCTGGTGACGGGCAAATTGTGGCCCACCATGTTCAGGGTGAGGTTCGTCACGGCTAGTCCGTAACCTGGAGATGCGCACTGCAGCGCGTAGCGCTTCGATGAGTGGGCGGGGCTGCGGATGGCGGATCCCTTCCGCGCGTTGGCCCGTCCGTTCTTCATGGGGTCCGCACGTACGGCAGGATGGAAGACGTGATTCGTTCCGGTTCCGGTGATCAAGAGCAGGGCGGCCAGGGCCGCTCTGGTCGCAAGCGTCGCCGCAGCTGGACAAAGCAGCAGCAGCCGCCGATCGGCAACGCGGCCCGGCCGCAGCCGACGCGTGCGATGCCGCCCCCGCCGCCGCCCCCTCGCGAGCAGCTCCCGCCCGACTACTGGGACCAGCCGCGCGAGGAGCCGCCCACCAGCGCCATCCCCGCCGCGCCCCGCGAAGAGCCGCTGACCAGCGCGATCCCGGCGGCGAGCCATTACCCGGAGGACCTGAACAAGACCAGGCCCACCCGCCGCCATCCGCCGCCGGAGGCGTCCGGGCCGGCGTTCCCGCCGGTGCCGCCGCAGCAACAGCCGCAGAGGAACTGGCGCGACGTGCCGCCCCCGCGCCGTCAGCTGCCGCCCCAGCCGACCGGACACATCGAGCCGGAGACCTACGCGCCCGACGGCTACGCCAACGACAGCCAGCGCCCGACCACCCCCGTGACCCATCCGGGCGGTGACACACAGGTCGCACCGGGTGCGGCGCCGGGGCCCGAGATGCCGCCGCAGTTCCCGAAGAAGCTGACCGTCACCCGCGTCGCCGCGATGCGCAGCAAGCAGCTGACCGGGCAGGCGGTGCGCGCGTTCCGCCGGGCGGCCAACGCCGACGGCGCCGACAAGTCCGGGCTCACCGCCCTGACCTACGCGACCATGCTCAACTACGCGAGCGACGCGGCCATGGCCGTCGCGCTGGCCAACACCCTGTTCTTCTCGGCGGCCGACGCCGACGCCAGCAAGGGCAAGGTCGCCCTCTACCTGCTGATCACGATCGCGCCGTTCGCGTTCCTCGCGCCGGTGATCGGCCCCATGCTCGACCGCATCCAACGCGGCCGGCGCCTCGCCATGTGCGCGTGTTCGGTCGGCCAGGCGCTGGCGTGCCTGGTGATGGCCACGAACTTCGACGGCTGGCTGCTGTACCCGGCAGCGCTCGCGAAGATGGTGTTCTCCAAGTCGTTCACCGTGCTCAAGGCGGCCGTCACGCCCAGAGTGGTGCCGCCGGACATCACGCTCGCCAAGACCAACGCCCGGCTGACGATGTTCGGCCTGATAGCCGGCGCGGCGTTCGGCGCGGTGGCCGCGCTGATCCTGCAGATCTTCGACTCGCCCGGCGCGCTCTGGTTCACGGCCATCATCTGCGTGGTCGGCGCCGTGCAGGGCATGCGGATCCCCTCCTGGGTGGAGGTGACCGAGGGTGAGGTGCCGGCGTCGCTGTCGGCCAACCCGGAGAAACCCAAACGTCAGCCCATGGGCCGACATGTGGTGGTCGCGCTGTCCGGCAACGCGACCATCCGCCTGCTCACCGGGTTCCTCATGATGTTCGCGGCGTTCGCCGTGCGAGCCCAGACCGAGGGCGAGGCGTTCCAGCAGTTGCTGCTGCTCGGCCTGATCGCCGGTGCGGCCGGCGCCGGCAGCTTCATCGGCAACGGGATCGGTGCGCGGATACACCTCGGTCACCCGGAACAGATCATGATCGGCTGCATCGCCGGCTGCCTGGTGGCCACGTTGGGCGCCACGGTCATGCAGGGCATCGCCACGGCGGCCATCGTCGGCCTGGTGGGTGCCACGGCCAGCGCGCTCGCGAAGAACAGCCTCGACGCGGTCATCCAGGACGATCTGCCGGAGGAGTCCCGCGCGTCGGCGTTCGGCCGCTCGGAGACCGTGCTGCAGCTGGCCTGGGTGTTCGGTGGCGCGCTCGGCGTTTTACTGCCCCCAACCTTCTGGGTGGGGTTCCTGGTGATCTCGATCCTGCTGGTCGTGGGGCTGGTGCAGACCATGCTGACCAGGCAGGGCGCGTCGCTGCTGCCGTGGTTCGGCGGCGACCGGGCGGTCCGGCCCCGCATGTCGGGCAACGGGTCGCGGCGGTTCGGGCCCGCGACGGCGCTCCAGCAGGAGGGGCCGGCAGGGCCGCCTCAGGACCGCACGTAAGAGGGTGCGCGAGCAGGGTCGGTGGATGCCCGTCGTGATCGAGGTGGTTCCTGGCGGTGCCGCGCGGGCTTCGGCGTACCGGGTCGTACTTCGATGCCTGCGCGGTGCCGCCAGGGGCCGCCTCGGCGCGGCGGGCGCCACCATGCCCTGTTCGCGCGCCCTCTAAGCTCAGCTCGTGCGCAAGCCAGCCGTCGTGGCGGTGCTGGTGCTCGCTGTGGCCGGCTGTTCGGAGCGGCCGCCGCCCCCACCGCCGCCGCCCACCATCGACTTCGCGGCGGACACGGAGAACGTGTCCGCGAAGCCGTTCATGTACTGCGACATCTCGGTGACCGACTGCAAGCGGGACAACGCCGCCCAGGTCGAGCTGATCGTGGCGCCCGGCACGCCCGTGCGCGTGACCGTGCCTTCCGAGGTCTCCGAGACGCCCTGGTCAGTGGTGATCCAGTACATCACCGCGGCCGGCGAGCAGAAGGACCCGGAGACGGTGGCGGCGTTCGCCCCCAACGGCGCGACGACGTTCGATGCGCTGCCGCCCGGCCCCGGTGACCAGCTGCAGACCGTGGAGGTCAAGCAGGCTGGCGCCAAACTGATGGCGGACGAGACCGGGCAGCAGGAACCCGTGGCACGCGGCGTGTGGTCGGTGTCGGTGAAGGCGCCCGCTTAGGGGTCCAGCTCCCGGGCGACCGCACGGACGACGTCGGCGATGCGCTTGGTGGCCTTGCGGTCGGGGTAACGCCCGCGACGCAGGTCGGGCTGGATGCTGGCCTCCAGCATCTTGATCATGTCCTCGACCAGGCCGTGCAGTTCCTCGGCCGGACGCCGGTGCGCCTCGGCGACGGACGGCGGCGGGTCGATCAGTCGAACGGACAGCGCCTGCGGACCGCGGCGCCCGTCAGCAACCCCGAACTCGATGCGCTGACCGGCCTTCAGACCCGGCACTCCCGCCGGCAGGGCGGAAGAACGGACGTAGACGTCCTCGCCCCCGTCCTGGGTAACGAACCCGAAGCCCTTCTCCGAGTCGTACCACTTGACCTTTCCGGTCGGCACAGCCTCCACCTCCACACACAAATGAACGCGCCCCAGGGCGTACCGGGGACGCGTCAGTCCAGCCTAGGCCAAGTGAGGGTGGTGGGGGTAGCCGGTTAGCGAGTGGTGAACGATCAGACGGGCGTGGCCAGGCGCTCCAGCAGGGAACGGCTGTCGGCCGAGGAGAGGGCGAGCTGGTCGAGTCGCTTGAACTCGGGGAGGTAGGCCTCGGCGTCGGTGTCGTAGAGGTAGGCGCCGCCTCTCACGAGTTCGACGTTCACCACCGGTGACGCGCGCCGGAACTCCATCAGGTGCCACGAGTACGCCACAGCCGAACTCACCGAGTGCTCCGGCACCACGCGCAGACAGATGCCGCGATTCGAGGCGCCGTGCAGGTGACGGAGCTGGGTCCGCAACGCGTCTCTGCCTCCGAACGGCGTCCGTAGCGCAGCCTCGCCGATGAACGCCGTGTAGTCGACCGCGCCGAGCACCCGTTGCCTGCGCTCCCGCCTCTGCCACCGCGCATCGGGGTCGCCGAAATCGGTTCGACCCGTGCTCATCATCCCGATCGCATAATCCCGGGTCTGTAACAAACCCGGGAGGATGACCATCGAACAGTCGGTGATGCGGATCGCGTCGGCCTCGTAACTGGCGAGCGTGCTCATCTCCGCCGGGACGCCGGCGATCATGCCGTCGCCGCTGGTGATCGGGTTCCCGGTGCGCGCGGACTCGATCAGCCTTTCGCGCTGTGCCAACGGAAGTCGGTAGATCACGCAGAGCGTGGCGACGTCCGCGGTGGAGATGTGCCGACTGCCGGTCTCGATGCGGGACATCGTGCTGAGCGACCACTGCGCCAACTCGGCAGCGGCTTCCAGCGTGAGGTCGGTCTGTTCCTTGCGAATCGCCCGCAAGCGGGCGCCGACTATCCGGTCGCGGGTTCTGGCACTCGCTCGTTCTCCGCCCATCGCAGACCTTTCCGCACCTGAAAGGCCCAGCGGCCCCCTCCGCACGCAGACTACTTTCGATTTGCGCACAGGGCGCGACCGACCCGATCCAGAAAGTGACTATCTCATGTACGAGAGCGTGAGTGTCAGTGCGTGCGTGAACATCCGCACCGGTTGTCCCATCGACTACAGCATCTTTGACGACCAAGTGGAGTTTCACTGCGGGTCGCGGAGTGATGGGTTCGAGTTCGTGTTCGATGCGAATGCGTTGCGGGCCTTCGTCGACAGGTCGACCGCGGCGCTCGCTGAGCTGGAGATCAAGAAGCTCAGCCGGGATCTCGGCGATTCTCAATGATGATCAATGGCACGGCGATGGCCAGGAAGGCGCCCAGGCCGTAGCCGACGTCCTTCACCCTCGCCTCGCCGCCCTTCGCGCCCAGCCAGATGGCCGCGCACGTGCCGCCGATCAGCAGGACCGACCAGGCGATGATCTTCGCGAACAGTTTGTACTGGCAGAAGTTCGAGCAGCCGCCCGCCGTCTTGTGGCCGCACAGCCGGAAACCGCTGGCACTCTTGGGTTGCTGGACCGGATGTCGGGATCGGCGTGCCACGATTCATGATCATGGTTGTGCCGGAGCCCGCAAAGCAAGGGCCTATCCGGTGATCTGGTGAATGCAGAGGACGTTGCCCTCCGTGTCGGTGAACCACGCGGCCTTCTCGCCGCCGAGGGTCGCCACGTGGTCGACCGTCTTCAGGTCCGGCAGGTCGTAGTCGGCGAAGCGCACGCCCCGGGACTCCAGGTCGCCGATCTCGCGAACGATGTCGGTCACCTCGAAGCTGATCGCCGTGCGGGCGCTCGGTTCACCCGGCATCAGGCCGATGGCGTCGCCGTTGCCGGCGTCGAAGGTGGGGCTGCCGTCCGGGCCGGTCCGCCTGGCGTGCAGGCCCAGGGTCTCGCCGTAGAAACGGGCGGCTCGGTCGACGTCGGATACCGGCAGCATGGTGGTGATCATGGATTTTGTCAGCATGGACCCATGCTGCGCCTCCGCGACCCCGCCCAGCCAGTGCCGCGACCGTGCCGGACCGACCGGTCACCGCAGGTCACGCGTGTCTCGTGCCTGCCGCGTTCTGGAGGCCCAGCAGTTCCACCGACGTTTCGCGCATTTCCACCTTGCGGATCTTTCCCGTGACCGTCATGGGGAACTCGTCGACCACCCGCACGTACTTGGGGATCTTGTAGTGCGCCAGTTTGCCCGTGCAGAACTCGCGCAGGGATTCCGCCGTCAGATCCGTCACCCCTGAACGCAGGCGGACCCACACCATCAGTTCCTCGCCGTACTTTTCATCCGGCACGCCGATCACCTGTGCGTCAACGATGTCCGGGTGGGTGTACAGGAACTCCTCGATCTCGCGCGGGTAGATGTTCTCGCCGCCGCGGATCACCATGTCCTTGATGCGGCCCGTGATGTTCAGGTAGCCGTCGTCGTCCATGATCGCCAGGTCGCCCGTGTGCATCCAGCGCGCGGCGTCGATGGCCTCCGCCGTCCTGTCCGGCTGTTCCCAGTAGCCCAGCATCACGGAATATCCCCGGGTGCAGAACTCGCCGGGAGTTCCACGTGGCACCGTGCGGCCCGTTTCCGGGTCCACCACCTTCACTTCCAGGTGCGGGAGCACTCTGCCCACTGTGGACACTCGACGGTCCACAGTGTCGTCCGCGCGAGTTTGCGTCGACACCGGCGAGGTCTCGGTCATGCCGTAGCAGATCGTCACTTCTGCCATGCCCATGCGTTCGATGACCTGCTTCATCACTTCGACAGGGCACGGGGAGCCGGCCATGATGCCCGTGCGCAGCGTCGACAGATCATGCGAGTCGAACGACGGGTCCGCCAGTTCGGCGATGAACATCGTTGGCACGCCGTACAAGGACGTGCACTTCTCCGCCGCCACCGCTTCCAGCGTCGCGGCCGGTTCGAATGCCGGAGCCGGGATCACCATGCACGCGCCGTGGGACGTGGCCGCCAGGTTTCCCATGACCATGCCGAAGCAGTGGTAGAACGGCACCGGGATGCAGATGCGGTCCTCCGCCGTGTAGTTGCACAGCTCGCCCACGAAGTAGCCGTTGTTCAGGATGTTGTGGTGCGACAGGGTCGCGCCCTTCGGGAAGCCCGTGGTGCCGGACGTGTACTGGATGTTGATCGGGTCGTCGGCCGACAGCTCGGCACCCAGTTCCTCAAGGTGTGCAACGGATCCGCCGCGGCCGATGGCCACCATGGAGTTCCAGTCCTCGCCGCCGATCAGCAGCACGTCCTCCAGCGCGGGGCAGTCGGGGCGTACTTCCTCGATCATTGCGGCGTAGTCGGACGTCTTGAAACTCGGCGCCGCGACCAGGGTTCGGATGCCGGCCTGGTTGAGCACGTACTTCAACTCGTGCACGCGGTACGCCGGGTTGATGTTCACGAGGATCGCGCCGATCTTGGCGGTGGCGTACTGGGTGAACGTCCACTCGGCACAGTTCGGCGCCCAGATGCCCACGCGATCGCCCTTGCCCACGCCCAGGTCGACCAGTCCGAGCGCGACCGCGTTCACCTCGTCGGCCAGCTGGCGATAGGTCCATCGTCGACCGGAGGCCCGGTCGACCAGCGCGTCGCGGTCGCCGTACTCGGCCACCGTGCGATCGAAGTTGCCGCCGATCGTGTCGCCCAGCAGCGGCTTGTCCGACGTTCCGGACACGTAGCTCGACATCATCGCGAACCTCCTCGTGCAACCTGCCCCCATCCTGCCGCCAACCCGCCGACGGCGATAGGCGATGGTCACGGCGCCAGCAGAACGAGAGAATGTCCGGCATGGAGGGAACTGTCTGGGTGACCGAGTGGCAGCTGCGGTGCTGCGGCGACCCGTTCGACGTCGGCACGTGGGTGGAGTGGCACGTGGTGCCGCCGGACGCGAAGTGGCTGACCGACATCCTCGGCGCGGAGGTGGCCGCGACGGTCGTCGGGATGGAGGAGCACCACGACCGGCTGGAAGGCGCCACGGAACTCGCCGGCACGGGTGCGCTCGATCCGCGCGGTGACCCACGAGCTGGAGCAGCGTCCGGACGGGCTCTACCCGGTGGCCGGCTCGGCCGTGCTCACCGAGGTCGCGACGTCCGATCACGATCCGGTGGCCGGCTTCCTGGTAAAGGTGACGCCGTGAAGGTCACGCGCGTACTCCTCCCCCGCCGGGCGCACCCGAACGCCGGCTCCTACGGCACGTCCCTCGTGCGGATTCCCGACACGACCTCGCTGATCATGAGCCTGCCGTCGGGTGGCGCGAGCACGCCGTGGTGCGTGGTCGACGTGGTCAGCGGCGACGTCCGGCGCGGCGTGGGCATGCCGGGTGACCTGCGGGCGATCCTCCACACCGACGGCGAGCCACCGTGGGCTCTGGCCACCTACGGGCTCGGCCGGCTGCACTTCGAGCCGAAGCCGCGCGTCACGGACGTGGTCCGCAAGGGCATCGGCAAGTACCACACCACCCTCATCCGCGTGGACGACGAGCTGCTCGGCATCGGGCACCGCGACCGCCAGACGCTGCATCTCGTGTCGGCCACCGACGGCACGCCCGTCCGGCGGATCAAGGTCCGGGGACCTCATCTCGCGTACCGGCTGGCGAACGGCCTGCTCCGAGTGGTCGGCGTGTTCGAGGGCGAGGCGACCGATCTCGACACCGCCACGCGCCGGGTGACCGCGCGGCACCCGTTGCCAGCGGGCACGAGCGCCTTCCACCACGGCGACGCGTTGCTCGTGCTCCGCGAGGAGTTCGCGGTGCTGGACGCCGAGACGTTCGCCACGCGCCGTGTCGGACCGGTGCCCGAGGACGCCGTGGAGATCGCGGGCGTGGACCGGGACGGCCGGATCGTGGTGGGCACCACGAGCGGGTTCGTGCTGGTCGACCCGGACAGCTTCGAGGTGCTCGACCGGTTCACGCTGCCCGAGCTGATCGACGGGGTCGGGCTGCTGTCCGAGCACAACACGGCGGGCGTGCTGACGCTCGACCACGAGGGCGACGACGCCCTGCACGTCGTCAGCTGGTGAGCTGGGCGATGAGGAAGTCGAGCCGTTCGTCCTGACCGGCCGGAGGGATGCGGCCGCTTTCCGACAGGACGATCATGCCGTGCAGCGCGCTCCAGACGACCTCCGCCACCAGCTCGCGCCGGTCGTTGTCCGCGCGGAAGCAGCTGACGAACTCGTCGAAGCCGGCCCGTAGCGGGGGCGGTGTCTCGGCGCTCGCGAACTTCAGGTCGGTGGGCAGCACGAACATGGCCTGATAGAGGGCCGGGCGCTGCGCCGCGAAAGCCAGGTAGGCGCGGCAGACGGCGCGTAGGGGTTCGGCGGCGGCCAGCCGGGCGTGGCGCAGGTGGTCGGCCAGTTCGCCGAACCCGTCGAGGGCGACGGCGCTCACAGTCCCGCCTCCCCGGAATTTTCCCGCGTTGTCGCCGAAGCTCGTCGTCGTTGGCGTCTGAGAGGCGAGTGGCTGGCTTGCGTCCCGTTCCCCTTAGGTGCGGCTGAGAGGCCACTTGCGTCGACTCATCGGCGCGTCATGGCGCGCCGATCTCGGCGCGGGCATCATCTTCGTGGGCGTACTCGCCTTCCGGGCACCGCAGGCCGCGGCCGGCTTCGGCATTCCCAACACGCCGACCGAGGACCGCGCCTTCCAGGCGTGGCTGACCGTGAAGGCCGTGCGCGACATCGCCTCGGGGCTCTTCGTCTTCGTCCTGCTGATCGTGGCGACGCCTGAGGTGCTCGGCTGGATCATGCTGGCCGCCACGTTCATCCCTGTGGGTGACGGGCTGATCGTGCTGCGCAGCAAGGAACCGAAGGCCGCCGCGTTCGGGGTCCACTGGCTCACGGCCGCGGTGATGCTGGTGGTCAGCGTGCTGCTGCTGGTCGCCTAGTCCTCGTCAGGAGGCCACGGCAGCGAGACCACCAGGCAGGGGCCGCCCACGAAGACGCCGCCGTCCACGCCCAGGGCCTTGCCGTCGGCGTACTCGTACGGGCTGGTCACCAGCACCGGCGGGATGCCCAGCTGGTCGGCGATCACGCTGTGGCCGTGGACCACCTGCTCGCCGCCCAGCACGGTCAGCAGCTCGGTGGCCACGTCGGAACCCTGCGGACCACGGAAGGCGTGACGCGTGGTGAGGCGGCGCCAGACCTCCCACCACTCGACCAGGTCCTCGGACTCCAGTACGTCGCGGATGCCCTCGTTGATCTCGTCGATCTCGCTGCCCCACACCAGGTACTCGATGGTGTCGGAGTGCATCAGCAGGTGGCGGCCGACCAGCGCCACGGCCGGACGCGCGGTGAGCCACTCGACGTGCTCGTCGGTGACGGCCTCCTGGTCGGTGTGCTGGCCGCCGTTCATCTCCCAGCTGCGCGCGAAGCTGCGCGGGCCGAAGTCGGACGGCACGTCGGTGTCGCCGAAGCGGTGCATGCCGAGCAGCAGGATCTCGTGGTTGCCGAGCAGGGCCTCGACCTGGCCGCCGGTCTCGGCCGCCTCCTCGCCGAGCCGCATGACCAGGTCGATCACGCCGATGCCGTCCGGCCCCCGGTCGACGAAGTCACCGAGAAACCACAGGTGCGCGTCGCCTCCGGACCACGTCGCCTCCTCGTCGACCAGGCCTACGTCGGCCAGCGCCGCGAGCAGCTCGTCGAGGTGCCCGTGCACGTCACCGACCACATAGGTGGACCGCACGTGTTCTTGCACACCGCGACAATAGGCCAGGCCATGTCACGACGCCGGAGTGTCCGTCCGGAACGGGTCATCGGCCCGTCCGACCAGGTCGGCCACCGAGTCGATCACGCGGGTCGGGCGGTACGGGTAGCGCTCGGCCGTGTCGGGTGCGGAGATGCCCGTGAGCACGAGGATCGTCTGCAGGCCGGCCTCGAGTCCCGACCGCACGTCGGTGTCCATCCGGTCGCCGATCATGAGGGTCGACTCGGAGTGCGCGCCGAGCGAACGCAGCGCCGAACGCATCATCAGCGGGTTGGGCTTGCCCACGAAGTAGGGCGACTTGCCGGTGGCCCGCTCGATCAGCGCGGCGACCGAGCCGGTGGCCGGCAGTGAGCCCTCGCGGCTGGGACCGGTGGCGTCGGGATTGGTGGCGATGAACCTGGCGCCCTGCTCGACCAGCCGGATGGCCGTGGTGATCGACGTGAAGCTGTAGGTGCGGGTCTCGCCGAGCACCACGTAGTCGGGGTCGCGGTCGGTCAGCACGTAGCCGATCTCGTGCAGCGCGGTGGTCAGGCCGGCCTCGCCGATGACGTAGGCGCTGCCCTCCGGGCGCTGGGTTTCGAGGAACGTGGCCGTGGCGAGCGCCGAGGTCCAGATGGCCGACTCTGGCACGTCCAGACCGGTCCGCAGGAGCCTCGCCCGCAGGTCACGAGGGGTGTAGATGGAGTTGTTGGTCAGGACCATGAAGTTCATCTCGCGGGCCACCAGCTCGGCGATGAGCTTGTCCGCGCCCGGGACCAGGTGCTCCTCGTGCACCAGTACCCCGTCCATGTCCATCAGGTAAGTCCACTTCTCGGGCATGCCCCCATCGTTTCAGTAACCTGGAGATGTGACAGCTCCCGCCACCGTTCGCGTCCGGTACTTCGCCGGGGCGCGGGCCGCCGCCGGCGTGCCGGAGGAGACAGTCCACCTGCCTGCCGAGGCCACGGTCCGTGACCTGATCACCGAACTGGGCGACAAGCACGGCGCCGCGCTCACCCGGGTGCTCACCGCTTGCAGTTTCCTGCTCGACGGCGTGGCCGTGCGTGACACGGCCACTCCCCTGCCCGGTGACGTGGGCGTCGACGTGCTGCCGCCCTTCGCCGGGGGCTGATTGCGGACAGCTCCCGTCCGTAAGGGCTGGGAGACTTGTCGACATGAAGGAGACCTCGGCCCGGCTGCTGCGGCTGCTCACGTTGCTCCAGACCCGCCGCGAGTGGTCCGGTGCGGAGCTGGCCGAGCGGCTGCGGGTGAGCACGCGGACCGTCCGGCGCGACGTCGACAAGCTCCGTGACCTGGACTATCCCGTGCACGCGGCCACCGGGACGGCCGGTGGCTACCGGCTGCGACCCGGCGCCGAACTGCCTCCGCTGCTGCTCGACGACGACGAGGCGGTGGCCGTGTCGGTGGCGCTGCGCACGGCGGCCGGCGGCGGGATCGACCGGCTCGGTGAGACCGCGCTCGGCGCCCTGGTGAAGCTCGAACAGGTACTTCCGTCGCGGCTGCGGCACCGGGTCGACGCCATGCAGGTGTCCACGGTCGCCACGCCGGGCACGGCGCCGAAGGTGGACCCGGACGTGCTCACGGCGGTCGCGTCGGCGTGTCGTGACCACCAGCAACTGCGGTTCGACTACCAGGGCGGATACGGCGCGGAGGAGACCAGGCGGACCACCGAGCCGCATCGGCTGGTCACGTGGGGCAGGCGCTGGTACCTGGTGGCCTGGGACCTCGACAGGAACGACTGGCGCACGTTCCGGATGGACCGGCTGCGGCCTCGGACGCCCGTAGGGCCCCGGTTCACCCCCCGGGAGATCCCCGGCGGCGATCCCGCGGCCTTCGTGGCCAGCAAGATCGCCAACATGTGGCCGTTCCGGGCCAGCGTGCGACTACATGTGGCGGCCGACCACGAGGCGCTCCAGGGGCTGGGCACCTACGGCACGGTCGAGCCGATCGACGAGCACACCTGCCGGCTCACCATGGGCTCCGACACGCCCCATTCACTCGCCTTTTTGCTGGCGTACCTGGAGATCGATTTCGACGTCGAGGACTCACCCGTATTGTCGGCGGCTTTGCTCCAGGTAGCCGATCGATTTCAGCGTGCAGCGGGACAGTTGGTCAAACCAGTGGTAAAAGCCGACGCGGAACGTGACCCAAGCCTCAGCTAGTGTGAACCGAACCGGGTGAATCACGGCACTATAACGGTGCTCAATCGACCTCTGACCTGCGATTACAGGTCGCATCGCGGGTCGCTAATAGTCGTTACTGTGACGACGGTCACACCATTCAGAATTTCCCCTAGGCCATTTCGGTACGTACCGTCGCTTCAGGTTGGCCCCGAACCAACCGCGTAAGACCCGAGTGCTCGAAGCGCCTTACCCAGTCCGGCGAGCATCTCGGGAGTTATCCCCCGACTGAAAGAAAACCTCCGGATTGGGGCAAGTTACGTAGGCGCTGAGGTTGAGACCGAAATGGCCCTCGAAGGCAAGCACCGCAAGTCGTCCGCTGTCCGCACCTTTGCTCGCGTCGTCGTCACCGGCGTCGCGGTGGGTGTGCCCCTGGCGTTCGCAGCAGCGCCGGCCCAGGCCGAACAATCCCCCAACTGGGACGCCATCGCCGAGTGCGAGAGCGGCGGCAACTGGGGCATCGAGACAGGCAACGGCTACTCAGGCGGCCTGCAGTTCAAGCAGAGCACGTGGGAGGCCAACGGTGGCTCCGGCCGTCCGTCGGACGCCTCACGTGAGGAGCAGATTCGCGTCGCGGAGAACGTGCTCGAGTCCCAGGGCATCGGCGCGTGGCCGTCCTGCGGCAAGCGCGGCGGCGGCTCCGGTGGCGGTGGTGGTGGCGGTAACGACAACGACAACACCCCGTCGCGTTCGAGCGGTGAGCGGAACAACGCCCCCGAGCGTTCCGCCCCGTCGACCCCGATCCTCGTCGCGTCCAACCCGGCCGGCGACTACACGATCCTGGCCGGCGACTCGCTGTCCAAGATCGCGACCACGCTGCAGGTGCCGGGCGGCTGGGCCGCCCTGTACGAGAAGAACAAGCAGTTCATCGGCGACCCGAACCTGATCGTTCCTGGTCAGGTCATCGCCACCAAGTGAACTAGCTGATCGACACACAGGGGCTCCACCGCGTAATTCCCCCGGCGGTGGAGCCCCTGTTCCCATTAGCGCAGCTGTACCGGCAGCGCGGTGAGCCGCCTGCCGTTGAGCCCCAGATCCTGGACCTCGAGGTCGTCGAACGGGACGGCCAGCCGGGCGTCGGGGTACTCCTCCCGCAGCACCCTCGTGACGGCCACCAGTTCCTGCTGCGCGAGCTGCGCGCCGATGCAGAAGTGGGCGCCGAAGCCGAACGTGAGGTCGTGGCCGGCGTCGTTGATCCCCTGGATGTGGGCCAGCACGGGTGAGCGCGGCGGCAGGACCGTGCCGGCGATCTCGACCTCCTCCGTGGTGAACCGCCAGAGCGTGAACGGCGCAGGCGGGTTGCGCCGCAGCATCTCCTGGACGAACTCGTCGTCCGTGCCCTTGTGATGGCCGGCCAGCAGGTGGGCGATGAGGAAGCCCAGCGCGCTCTCGGTGGTCAGCTGGCCCGCGAAGACCAGGCCGAACAGCAGGTAGTGGATCTGTTCGTCGGTGAGTTCGGGCAGCCGGGCGTGCAGGGTGTCCTGTGCGCGCGCACCGGCGACCAGACGGCTGAGCGTGGCGGTGGCCGCGGCGGTCTCCACCGGCCCGGCACTCGTGGTCAGCGCCTTGCACGCCGCGGCCAGCTCGTCGAGGTGTTCGGTCGGGACGCCCAGCAGCTCACAGATGACGGTCAGTGGGAAACGGGTGGTGAAGTCGGCCACGAGGTCGGTTTCGGTGTCTTCCAGGAGGCGGCGGGCGGTCTCGGTGGTGCGGTCGGCGTACTCGGCGATGTGGCGGGCGGTGAACAGCGGGGCGTGCGCGCGGCGAAGTCGCAGGTGGGGCGGGCCGTCGAGCGAGGTCAGCGACGGAACCTGCTCGCCGGGCGGTTCGACACCCATCTCCCAGGGGCCCCAGTGTTCTGGCGCGAAGGCGGAGTCCCTGGTGATTCTCGGGTCGGCGAGGGCCTCCCTGGCGAGTGCGTCGTCGGTGATCACCCAGACGGGACCGCCGGCCGGCGCCTCGGCCCGGACCAGTGCTTTCGCGCCGAGCCGGTGCTGGATGTTGGTAAACGGATGAGCCATTGGTGTCCCCCTGAGTCGCTAGGCTGCCTAGCGACTCTAACAGCTAGGTTGCCTAGCGACTAGGCTGCCTACTCGTGTACGACGACGACTTCGACGAGATCGAACGGCGGGAACGGGAAACCTGGGTCGCGACGGAGCCGTCGTGGGCGCTGTGGGAGGTCATGCGGACTTCGACTTCCGTCGGCCATGCGTTGGCCCAGCGTCTGGGCCTGTCGTACAACGAGGTCCGGGCGCTGGAGCTGCTGTCGGACTCGGCGCGAGGCCTCGGGACGGTCGACCTGGCCCACGGCCTGGGGATGCGATCGGCGTCGGCCACGGAGCTGGTGGACCGGCTGGCGTCGTCGGGCCATGTCCGCAGGCGCCCACACGAGACCGATCGGCGGCGTGTGGTGGTGGAGCTGACCGAACACGGCCGGGAGCGGGTCCTGGCCGTGCTCGGCCCGCTGCTGAATCGCTTCGACGGGGTGGCGGCGGGGCTGGATGAGAACGCCGCCGCCGCGGTGGTCGCCTACCTGCGCGGAGTGGCAGCCGAACAACGCGCCTTCTGCGCGGAAGATTGATCTTGGGCGGCCTCCGGCCCCCCAATCTCCAGCGTAGTCACGAGCACCGACAAACCCGGCCTTCACGGTGTCCAGCTCGCCGGCTGCGACACCTCGCACCCCGCCGAGTCCCACGTTCAACACCGCGAGTCTCCCTCGCGGGACATCCGAGTTGGCAGTTCGCGAACCAATCTCGCGGGCGCGAACCGCCAACTCGCCTGTCGCGGGAGGGAGACTCGCGCGGCCGAACGTGAGACTCGCGTGGCGCGAACCGCCAACTCGCGTGTCTCGGAAGGAAGACTCGCGGTGCCGCACACCACGGCAGCCGTGATTCGCTTGAGAGACATGGTGATCACCATGTCGGGCGGTCAGCGCGTGGTCACCGGTGCCGGCCACCGTCGGGTGGGTAGGGCCAGCCCCACTACGGGCAGTTGACCCACTCGTCGGTGCCGTCGGAGAACGACTGGTGCTTCCAGATGGGCAGACGGGCCTTCACGTCGTCGACCAGATCGGCGCACGCGGCGAAGGCCTCCTGGCGATGTTCGGCGGCCACCGCACACGCCAGCGCCACGTCGCCGATCGACAGCGCGCCGATCCGGTGGCTCACGGCGACAGCCCGGACGCCGCGGTGGCGGGCGGCCACGGCGGCCGCCACCTCCTCGATGATCGCCTTGGCGCTCGGGTGGCCCTCGTAGTCCAGGTCGAGCACGCCCTTGCCGCCGTCGTGATCGCGGACCACCCCGGCGAACGTCACCACCGCGCCGGACGCGTCGTTCGCCACCAGCGCCGCGTGTTCCTCGACCGTGATCGGGGACTCGCTGATCTCCGCCCGCAGCACGGACGCGGCGGCCGCGGGTGCCTGAGCGTGGTCGCCGCCCCGCAGCTGGTCCAGCGCGTGGTCGAGCACGCCCTCCAGCACGCCCAGCCCGTCGCGGACGCCACCGGTCGAGCCCGGCAGGTTCACCACCAGCGTGCGGCCCGCCACCCCGGCGCGGCCCCGCGACAACACAGCGGTCGGGACGGCCGGCAGGCCCGCCGCGCGGATGGCGTCAGCCAGGCCGGGGATCTCGTGGTCCAGGACCAAAGCGGTCATCTCCGGCGTGCGGTCGGTGGGGCTGATGCCCGTGCCACCGGTGGTCAGCACCACGTCGACGCCCAAAGCCACCGCTTCGCGCAGCGCGACCGCCACCGGCTCGCCGTCCGGGACCACCTGCGGATCCTCGACGGAGAAACCCCGAGACCGCAGCCACGCCACGATCACCGGGCCCGTCCGGTCGGAGTACACGCCGGCCGCGGCGCGGTTGGAAGCGGCGATCACCCGTGCGGTGCTCATCTGGTCCACACCCCCGTCTTCCCGCCTTCTTTGCGTTCCACCCGGACCGCGTCCAATACCGCGGCCGGGTCGACCGCCTTGATCATGTCGTGGATCGTGAGGCCGGCGACGGACACCGCGGTCAGCGCCTCCATCTCGACGCCCGTGCGATCCGCCGTGCGAACGGTCGCCGTGATCCGCACCTCGGTCTCCTCGAGCGAGAAGTCCAAGGTCACGCCGGAGATGGCGATCGGATGACACAGCGGGATCAGGTCCGGCGTGCGCTTGGCGCCCATGATGCCGGCGATCCGGGCGGTGGCGATCGCGTCGCCCTTCTTCAGCCCGTTGGACGCCAGCAACGACATGACCTCGGCGGTGGTACGCACGACCCCGGTGGCGACCGCGACCCGCGCGGTCGTCGCCTTGTCCGTCACGTCCACCATGCGCGCCGCACCGGCGGCGTCGACATGGCTCAGCTCACCCACAACAGAAGGCTACGTGTGCGAACGCCCGGCTGTGGGAGTGGCCGCCGACCGGACGGCCTCCGCCACCGCGGGCGCCACGGCCGAGTCGAACACGCTCGGCACGATGAACGAGGCGTTGAGCCGGTCGCCGTCGACCACGTCGGCGATCGCGTCGGCCGCGGCCAGGAGCATGGTGTCGGTGATGCCGTTGGCCTGGGCGTCGAGCAGGCCGCGGAACACGCCGGGGAACGCCAGCACGTTGTTGATCTGGTTCGGGTAGTCGCTGCGCCCGGTGGCGACGACGGCCGCGTGCTTCTGGGCCTCGAGCGGGTCGATCTCCGGGTCGGGGTTGGCCAGGGCGAACACGATCGCGTCCTTGGCCATGGTGGCGACCGCCTCCGCGCCGAACAGGTTGGGCGCGGACACCCCGATGAACACGTCGGCGCCGACCAGCGCGTCGGTGACGGTGCCGGTGACCATGTCGCGGTTGGTGTTCTGGGCGAGCCAGGTGAGGTTGGAGTCGAGGTCGCCGCGGTCGGGGTGGACGATGCCGTTCACGTCGACCGCCAGGATGTCGCCCGGGCCCTTCTGCAGCAGCAGCCGGATGATGGCCGACCCGGCCGCGCCCGCTCCGCAGACCACGATCTTGCACTCGGACAGCGGCTTGCCGACCACCCGAAGCGCGTTGCGCAGCGCGCCGACCACCACGATGGCCGTGCCGTGCTGGTCGTCGTGGAACACCGGGATGTCGAGCATGTCGCGCAGCCGCGCCTCGATCTCGAAGCAGCGCGGCGCCGCGATGTCCTCGAGGTTGATCCCGCCGTACACGGGCGCGATCAGCTGCACCGTGCGGATGATCTCCTCGGTGTCCTGGGTGTCCAGGCAGATCGGCCAGGCGTCGACGCCCGCGAACTTCTTGAACAGCGCGGCCTTGCCCTCCATGACCGGCAGGGCGGCCGACGGGCCGATGTTGCCGAGGCCGAGCACGGCCGAACCGTCGGTGACCACGGCCACCGTGTTGCGCTTGATCGTCAGGCGGCGGGCGTCCTCGGGGTTCTCGGCGATCGCCTGGCAGATCCGCGCGACACCGGGCGTGTACGCGCGGGACAGGTCGTCACGGTTCTTGAGCTGGACCTTGGCCGAGACCTCGATCTTGCCGCCCAGGTGGATGAGGAACGTCCGGTCGGAGACCTTGCGGACGGTCACCCCGGGCAGCTCCTCGAGTGCCGAGGTGATGTCCCGCGCGTGGTCGGCCGAGTAGGTGTTGGCCGTGAGGTCGACGACGATCCGGTCGGTGTGTGACTCGACCACGTCGAACGCCGTGATCACCGCACCGGCCCGGCCGGCGGCGCCGGCGAGATCCCCGGCAGCGCTCGCCGACGGCGGCGCCTCGACCCGGACGGTGATGGAGTAGCCAGGACCAGGAACCGGCATTGCAGATCGCTCCCGAGTGGACGCCTGTAGTGACCCGGGTGAGCCTAGACCTAGGGCCTGTAGTCCCTGTTGATCTCGGTGGTCGGGTGCACGTAGCCGGACGATTCCAGCGGGAACTCCAGGTCACCGTATGGCGACATCGAGCCCTGACGGTCGGCCACCAGCTCGCTGACCGGGTGGTTGCCGAGGTCGTCGTCGGCAGGCCAGTGCGGGTCGATGCCGGGGTTTATCTTGGCCTTCTTGGCCACGAGCCCTCCCTGGGTGCGAACGGTGCGTGCGGAAAGATTACCGGAGGCGCGAAGCGGCCGCGTCCGCGTATACCGTGGTCGGGTGCCCGGCCCAACCCTCACCGAGTGGCTGCGCGCCCAGGACGACCAGACTCTCGCGGATCTGCTCCAGGCGCGCCCCGACCTCGCCACGCCCCCACCGCCGGACACCGCGGTGCTCGCGGCACGGGCCGGCACCAGGGCGTCGGTCAGCAGAGCGGCCGAGGGGCTCGACACCTTCACGCTCGCCGTGCTCGACGCGCTGGTGGTGGCCGACGCCGACCACGAGCCGGTGTCCGAGTCCGAGGTGCGGGCGATCGTGGGGGCCGACGCCGATCCCGAGCGGGTCCACGCCGCGATCGACAACCTGCTGCGGCTCGCTCTCGCGTGGGGGTCTTCGGAGTTCGCGGTAGTGCCGGCGGCGCGCGAGGCGGGTGGGCTGTTCCCCGCCGGGCTCGGCCGGCCGTCGTCCGAGCTGGTCGACGCCGACATCCCGGCCATGCTGGACGAGCTGGACGACGACGAGCGGCGACTGCTCACCAAGCTCGCGCACGGGTCGCCGCTCGGCCGGACGAAGGACGCCGCCACGGTCGTGCCGCTGTCGCGGGCCAGGACCCCGGTGCAGCGGCTGATGGCGAAGAACCTGTTGCTGCGCAGGGATGCCGAGACGGTGGAGCTGCCCCGCCAGGTGGCGCTCGCCATCCGCGGTGACAGTCCACTGGGCACGGTCAAGCTGGACGAACCCCCGCTGCGCACGTCGAAGCAGAACGCCGTGGACGCCACGGCCGCCGGTGAGGCGCTGGAGCTGCTGCGCCGCACGGAGAACCTCATCACGCTGTGGTCGAGCGAGCCGGGCCAGGTGCTCAAGTCCGGCGGGTTGGGCGTGCGTGATCTGCGCAGGCTGGCGCGGGAGCTGGACACCGACGAGCGCGGCGCCGGGCTGATCACCGAGCTGGCGCTCGGCGCGGGGCTGGTGGCCGACAACGGCTCGGCCAACGCGGCCGAGTGGCAGCCCACCACGCTCGCCGACGTGTGGCTCGCCTCCACCCCGGCGAACCGGTGGGCCACGCTCGCCGCCGCCTGGCTGGACCTCCCCCGGCTGCCGGGGCTCGCCGGCATGCGGGACGCGAAGGACAAGGTGCTGGCGCCGCTGTCCGACGACCTGCGTCGCCCGCCCGCACCGGCCGAACGGCGCCGGATCCTGGGTGCGCTGGCCGAGCTGCGCCCCGGCACGGGAATCGCCGACCCCGACGACCTGGCGGCTGTGCTGGCGTGGCGCGCGCCTCGCCGGGGTGGGCGGCTGCGTGACGAGATCGTGCGCTGGACGCTGTCCGAGGCCACGGCGCTGGGGATCGTGGCACTCGGCGCGCTGACCGGGCCCGCACGGACGCTGCTGGACGGCGAGGCGGCGGGCGGCCCCGCGGCGGCGGCCAAGCGCATGGCCGACGCGATGCCCGAGCCGGTCGACCACGTGCTGGTGCAGGCCGACCTGACGGTCGTGGCGCCCGGTCCGCTCGAGCCGTCGCTGGCCGTGGACATCGGGCAGGTGGCCGACGTCGAGTCGGCCGGCAGCGCCACGGTGTATCGAGTGACCGAGGCCTCGGTACGGCGCGCTTTGGACATGGGGCGGACGGCCGAGGAACTCCACGACCTGTTCCGCACGAAGTCCCGCACGCCCGTGCCGCAGTCGCTGAGCTACATGATCGACGACGTGGCCCGCCGGCACGGGCGGCTGCGTGGTGGGGCGGCCGCGTCGTTCCTGCGGTGCGACGACCCGGTGCTGCTGTCGGAGGTGGCCGCGCACCCGGCGGCCGCGTCGCTGGAGTTGCGTCGGTTGGCTCCCACTGTGCTCGTGAGTCCGGTGCCGCTGGCCGAGGTGATGGAGGAGCTGCGGTCGGCCGGGTTCGCGCCGGCCGCCGAGAGCGCCGACGGTCAGGTGCTCGACCTGCGGCCCACGGGTTACCGGCTGCCCGCCGCCGGTCGCGTCCGCAAGGCGGGGCTGCCGTCGCCGCCGAGCCGGGAGCGGATGCTGGACATCGTGGCTCAGCTGCGTTCGGGCGACACGGCTGCCGGGACGCGCCGGGGCCGCACGGTGTCACTGACGTCGGGTACGGGCGCCGCGGACACGTCGGCCACACTCGCGCTGCTGCGTGAGGCCATCGAACGCCAGCACCAGGTGTGGATCGGCTTCGTCGACTCGCGAGGGGTGGCGAGTCAGCGGGTGGTCGACCCGTTCCGCGTGGGGGGCGGAGTGCTGGAGGGCCGGGACGTCACCCACGGCGCCGTACGCCAGTACCCGCTGCACCGCATCACGTCGGCCTCCCTCGTGGAGGAATGACCCGGACCGGTCATCACGCGCGACCGGAGTGGTCATCGTGGCGTTGAGGGGGGTGCGAGTGGTTCTCGAGGGCACGCCCTCAACGTTGCGCCATGGCACACGACGGAGTGACACCACGGGTCGCGCGCGATGAGTTTCTCGACCGGGCCGATGTGATCGACGGCGGGGTTCGTGGGTTGCTCGCCGAGTTGGAGCTGCACCCGGACGACCCCCAGCATGAGCGCTTCATCGATGCGCTCATGGGGGTCAGCATGGCCGCCGACGCCCTTCGTGCGTTGGCGCGCGACGACCTTGCCGGCGCGGAGGAGGCCACCCGTTCGATGGCCTTCTACGCGAACCGTGCCGTGGGGATGGACTAGCCCGCCCGGGCCGACATCCGCTGGTGCATGGCGTGCTCGACCAGCGTGATCAGCGTTTCCTTGGTGGACTCGCGATCCCGGGCGTCACAGGTGACCACCGGGACGGTCTGCTCGATGGTGAGCGCCTCACGCACGTCGTCGACGCGGTGGTGCAGCACCCGGTCGAAGCAGTTGAGCGCCACCACGTAGGGCAGCCCGCGGTCCTCGAAGAAGTCGATGGACGCGAACGCGTCGGCCAGCCTGCGCGTGTCGACCAGCACTACCGCGCCGATGGCACCACGCACGAGGTCGTCCCACATGAACCAGAAGCGGTGCTGACCCGGCGTACCGAACAGGTACAGGATGAGGTCGCTGTCGAGCGACACCCTGCCGAAGTCCATGGCGACCGTCGTGGTGACCTTGTTCGGGGTGTTCGACAGGTCGTCGACATCAACGCTGGCCTCGGTCATCACGGCTTCCGTGGTGAGCGGAACGATTTCCGACACCGAGCCGACCAGGGTCGTCTTGCCGACCCCGAACCCACCGGCGACCACGATCTTGGCCGAGGTCGTCGGCTGTTGTGGTGACGCGCCGCGCGGGCTGAGGGGACTAGAGCCTGCGGAGACCACTGAGCACCCTTTCCATGAAATCGATCGACGGCCGGTCGCCGACGACCATGCCGCTCTGATGGATCAGGACCAGCCCCATACCGGCCATGTCTCCGATCAAAACCCTGGCCACACCGAGGGGCAACCGCAAGTGGGCGGCCACCTCCGCGACGGACCGGGTGTCCATGCACAGGCCACAGATCGACCGGTGCTCCGGGAGCACTGCCGCGTCTGGTGCCTTCCCCCGATCGCTGGTGGACACCAGCGCCTCGATCGCAAGATCATAGTCGGACCGTGTCCGGCCACCTGTTCTGGTGTACGGACGAACCAATGACCCCGTCTCGTGCGGTGCGAGATCCCGGCCGGCTTCCTCGGAGAGGTAGTCGTTCTGGGCGAACACACCACTGTGAACACCGCTGTTCACACCACTGTTGCTGACACCGCTGCTGGACACGCCCCGCACTCCGCTGTCGCCGAGTGGGTCACGACCTCCGACGGTGGGGATCTCCTTGCTGTCCCAGGCGGACTGCGCCGGAATCCCCGAATCCCCGTAGAGCGTCGCGCTTGGCCCTCCGAACAGCCGGGCCCGGAAACCGTCGACGTCGAAGCGGTTCGGTGCTTCGACGATGTCGTGCTCCGGGAGGTCCTCCCAACCTTTTTCCGGCATGTCTTCTACTCGCCTCCGATCGGACTCGACGGCGCGCGGTAATCGTCGTTGGAGGTGACTTCGGGTGGGACGCATTGGACCCAACCTCCGCTCTGCATCCGCGGCGCAGTATGCATGGCTGCTACCTGCGCTGAGCGCCCTGAAGCTGTGCACGCAGCTCCGGAGTCATCTGCTGGCCCACACGCTCGACCAACAACGTCATCTCGTAGGCGACGAGTCCGATGTCGCAGTTCGGCGCCGCGAGCACGGCGAGGCAGGAACCGTCGGAGATGGACATGAGGAACAGGTAGCCCCGATCCATCTCCACCACCGTCTGGTTCACGCCGCCGGCCTCGAAGCACCGTGCCGCGCCCTGGGTCAGGCTGACCAGCCCGGAGGACACGGCCGAGAGCTGCTCGGCGCGGTCCCTCGGCAGGCCCTGCGAGCCGGCGAGCAGCAGGCCGTCCGCCGAGACGACGACGGCGTGTGCGACACCTGGCACCTGGCGAACGAAATCAGTGATAAGCCACCCGAAGCTGCCGGGCTGCTGTGCGGACGCGGTCGTCACTCCTGCTCCTCGTCTTGACGGCTCTGCTCCGAACCGGGTTGGTCACCAGGGTAAGCGTCGACAAGCGCATGACGTCCTCGTCGCACGCCCTGTTGGAAGCTTGACATGCGGCCCCGCACCGCGTCTGCGGACCGCGGCGGCAACGGCGGCGCCGCAGGGGTGTCGGTGTCGTCTGATGTCGGCTTCTCGTGCCGCGGCGCGGCCGAGCCTGGCATGAGCTGCGCCTTCGGCACCCGCTTCGGGAGCCCGGCGGTGGTCTTGGAATCGGAGGCGGCCGCGGTGGTCTGGAGCAGCGTCTGCGCTGCCTGCCAGCCCTCGTCACCCGGTGAGGTCCACAGCGCCGGCTCCGGCTCGACCGGCTCCTCGACGGGCGTGGCACCGTTCGTGTCAGTGCCGTTGTTACCGCCGTGGGCGCCGTTGCCGTTGGTCCCGTTCGTGCCGTTGGCCTCGGCGTGGTCGCCGCGACCGCCCTGGGGCGCCGAGCCGGTGTCGGCCGACTCGAACCACTGGGACAGGACGGCCTCGTAGATGGGCAGCCGCTCCGTCGGCGCATCCACGTTGTGGTCAACCTCCTCCGGAGCGGCCGAACGGCCGGAATCTGTGCCGGCCTGTCCCGCGGCGCCGAAGTACCCGGTGTCGGCGGTCGCCGAGTCGGGAAGTGGGTTGCCGAACAGTGCCGAGGCGCTGTTCTCGGGGTTGTCCGGCGACTGCTCGCCCGGCCGGCCGTTCTGGTCGAGGCCGGTGGACACGCCGTTCGCGAAGCCCGATCCCGTGTCCTCCGAGGTGAGCATGAACGGCGGGTACCCGGCGACCTCGCTGGGCGTCCGGTCCTGCTGGCTCTCGTTCATCGGGCTGCCGTCGGGCCGCAGCCTCGGCATGCTGCCCGTGAAGGCACCGGCGATGCCGCTGTTGCGGCTCGGCGTGGGGTTCTGGCGGTTGAGGTCGTGGCTCGTGTCACCGGCGATCGAGAGCGAACCGGTGGTGGACGGCGACTGCATGGACGCCATCCCGGAGATACCGGACGTCATACCCGACCTCGGCGAGGCGCCGATGGGCTGGACCAGCTCGGCCGGGACGTTGATCCGGGCGATCAGGCCGCCCTCGATGTCCTCGTTGTCCCGCAGTCGCACGGTGATGTTGTGGCGCTTGGCCAGGCGCGCGACCACGTACAGGCCCATTCGCCTGGTCACGGCCACGTCCAGGTCCGGCGGGTCGGCGAGCCGCGAGTTGGCCGACTGGATCTCGTCCTCGGACATGCCGACGCCCTGGTCGGTGATCTGGATGGCCAGTTCCTTCTTGCGGGTCATGGCCAGCCGGACGATGACCTTCATCTCCGGGCCGGAGAAGAAGGTGGCGTTGTCCAGCAGTTCGGCGATGACGTGCACGAGGTCGCTGACCGCGCGGCCCTGGACGGCGATGTCCGGCGCCGACAGAACCTCGATGCGGGCGTAGTGCTCGACCTCGGAGACCGCGGCGCCCACGACGTCGGACGCGGGAACCGGCCGGTTCATCTGCCGGGACAGGCCGGTGCCCGAGAGCACCAGCAGGCTTTCCGAGTTGCGCCGCATCCGGGTGGCCAGGTGGTCCAGCTCGAACAGGCTGGCCAGCTGGTCGGGGTCCTGCTCGTCCTGCTCCAGCCGGTCGATCAGGGACAGCTGGCGTTCGACCAGCGCCTGGGACCGGCGGGACAGGTTGACGAAGATCGAGTTGATGTTGTCGCGCAGCAGCGCCTGCTCGGTCGCCATGAGGACCGCCTGCTGCTGGACCGCGTCGAAGGACCGGGCCAGTTCGCCCGTCTCCTCCTTCGTGAAGATCGGCACCGGCTCGACCGCGTGCTTGGACGCCTCCACCGGGTCGGGATCCGCGAGGATCCGCTCCACGGTGGCCGGCAGCCTGCGGTTCGCCACGTCCAGCGCGTCGCGGCGCAGTACCCGCAGCGGCTTGAGCAGCGAGCGGGCGACGATGAAGGTGACCAGCAGGGCGATGAGCAGCGCGGCGAACACGATCAGCGCGTCGCGGAGGGCGGTCTGGGTGGCGGTGCTCGCCGCGTCCTCGGCCAGCCCGCGCAGGGAGTCGAGCAACGCGGTCTCGACCTGGCGCATGGCGTTGATCACGACGGTGCCGGCGGCGGCCAGTCCGTTGACGTCCGTGGCGAGCTCCACGTCCTGTGCCGAGCGGCTGAACGCCAGGAACTTCGCGCGCTCCCGGTTGTCGATCTCGGGACCCACGACCGTGTCCGAGTAGAACTGCGCGTCGTCGATGGTGGCGTTCGCGCGGAAGTTCGCGATCTCCGCGTTGAAGCTGGCGTCGGCGGCCTGTGCCTGGGCGAGCAGACCGGCCGGGAACTCGTTCTTGGTGGCCGCGATGAGCAGTGCCGCCGTCTGGCGGGACAGGTACTCCTTGGCCTCGAGCACGGCCTGCTGCGCCCTGGCGCGCTGGATGAGGTCGGTGTCGGTGAGCCCCTGGGTGAATTCCGGCGCCTCGAGGATCAGGGCGTCCTGCACGGCCGTGTACGACGCGTAGACGGCGACGTCCGGGAACTCGGTCTCGAGCGCCGCCGAGCGGGTCGCCTCGATGGCGTTCATCCGGTTGGCGATGCCGCCGGTGGGGTTGGCCTCGACGTAGGAGTCCAGCCGGTCGACCGCGCCGTCGGTCGCCGCGAACTGGGTCTCCAGCGGTGCCGGGTCGCCGTTCTGGCCGTCCGCCACGTAGGCCACGACGAGCGCGCGTTCCTTCTGCAGCTCGTGCATCAGGTTCGCCACGTCGCCCAGCGTGTTCATGCTGGCGACGGCGTCGTCGTAGACCTCCTTGCGGTTCAGCTCGTACCAACCGCGAAGACCGGCGAGACCCAGTGCGACGAGCACGGGGATCAGCAGCACGACAATGATCTTGCTGCGGACGCGCCAGTTGCGGAGGCGCCATTGGCTGCCGCCCTCGATCACGGTGCGGTTGCCGCCCGGGCGCCCTTTGCCGGCGCCCGAACCGGCCGCGGATCGCGCGGCGCTGTTCATGGGGTCAGAGTCCGCCCCAGCGGTGCGGTCGGGCACTTCCCAGCACACTCCCTGCTTCTGAGCCAGCAGCCCGTTCGTCGGAGGCCATCTCGATCAAGTACATATCGTCGCGACGCGGGCTCAGCGACCTTCGGCCGCACACAGTGTCGCCCATCGGCGTGTCGGAGGCAGACTCACCCGCCCATTCGTGCACACCGAAACACTCTTATGTACCGCTCGTCGAGCCAGCCTCGTTGTGGGCACAGAAGGTAGCGGAGTCTCCGCCCGGATGTAACCCTCACGAGTGATGAAGTGGCGACTTCACAACCTTCAGGTCACGTGATAGTAACGAACATCACGCTGTACGTCAGCGTGTCGCGTCATCGGATGGACCACCGAGTGGACCAAAAGGAAGATCGTTAATGGCACCGGATTAGGCCACCTTGCAGTGGTGACACCGCCATATGGGTGAACAGACCGTGCCGATGCCGTGAACTTCTCTCGCAGAATGAAGCCTGGCACACACTGATTGTGAATACCCCACCGATGGTCTCTAAAGTGACGCCCTGGTGTACCGGGAACACCATCACGTGCTTCACACCTGATCACTTGCGAAGAGAGGCTCCGATGCCCAACCGCACCACCAGGACCTCGCGCTCACGAAGCGCGAGAGTCCCTGTTCTCGGACTCGCCGCTGCTCTGGCCTTCACCCTCACGGGTTGTGGCCTGCTCGGCGGCGAAGAGGACTCCGGCGGCAACGAAGGGGGTGACTCGGGCGGCGGGGCGCTCGAGCAGACCGACATCAAGGTCGGCGTACTGCCGGTCGTCGACGTTGCTCCTCTCCACCTGGCCGTGGAGAAGGGCTACTTCGAGGACGAGGGCCTGAACGTCGAGATCGTGCCGCAGCCGAGCGGTCCCGCGTCCATCCAGGCGCTCCTCGGTGGCGACGTCGACATCGCGTTCGCTTCCTACCCGGCACCCATCGTGGCGCAGAGCAAGGGCATCGCCGACTTCAAGATCGTCGCCGAGGCGCTCGCCGCGAAGCCCGGGCACATCACCCTGGTGGCACCGCCGAACTCACCGATCAAGTCGCCGGCGGACGTGGCCGGCAAGGCCATCGCCATCACCGCGCCCCAGAGCTTCACCGACCTCGCGCCGATGGCCGTGCTGGAGAGCCAGAACATCGACTTCTCCACCATCGACTGGCGGCCCATGCCGTTCCCGGACATGATCACCGCGATGCAGAACGGTTCCGTGGCCGGCGCCGTCGTGGTGGAGCCGTGGGTGGCCATCGCCCAGCAGAAGCTCGGTGCCACCGTGATCGTGGACGCCGCGTCCGGCCCGACCGCCGAGATGCCGATGTCCGGCTACACCGCGCTCGGTGGTGACGGCTTCGCTGGCAAGGCTCCGAACGCCGCCGCCGCGTTCCAGCGCGCGCTGGCCAAGGCCCAGGAGGAGGCGCAGGACCGCTCGGTCATCGAGCCGATCCTCGTCGAGGCCATCAAGATCGACCCGGCGATCGCGCCGCTCATGACGATCTCGACGTTCTCCACGACGCTCGACCCCGAGCGTGTGCAGCGTGTGTCCGACCTCCTCTCGCACTTCAAGGTGATCGAGAAAGAGGTCGACGTCTCCACCATGGTGCTCTCAGGTGCGGACAGCTAGCGAACGACGGTTGCGACCCAAGCTCGACGTTCGGGGCCTGGTCGGCCTGGTTGGCTTCTTCCTCGTGTGGGAAGTGGCCAGCCGGGTCGGCCTGGTCTCGGATCTCTTCGTGCCGCCGCCCTCGGTCGTCTTCCCCACCCTCGGTGATCTCCTGGGCGACGAGGGCTTCCTGCGTTACGCCGTGGCCAGCGTGCTCGCCACGCTCGTCGCGCTGGGGCTCGCGATCATCATCGCCGTCCCCGCCGGTCTCGTGCTCGGCAGCGTGGCCGCCGTGCGCAAGGCCGTGATGGTCATCGTCGAGTTCCTGCGACCGCTGCCGTCGGTCGCGCTCATCCCGCTGGCGCTGCTCGCGTTCGGCACGGGACCGGACACCAAGATCGGACTCGCGACGTTCGCCGCCGTCTGGCCGATCCTGTTCAACACCATGTACGCGCTCTCGGAGATCGATCCCCTGCAGGTACAGACGGCACGGGTGTTCGGCACCGGACGCGTGGGGGTCCTGGCGAAGGTGGCTCTGCCGCACGCGGCTCCTTTCGTCCTCACCGGTATCCGCATGTCCGCCGCGATCTCGTTCGCCGTGGTGGTGAGCGTCGAGTTGCTTGCCGGCGGCAGTCCCGGCATCGGCCGGTTCATCGTGGAGGCCAACAACGGCGGCCTGAACATGGACGACGTGCTGGCGGCCATCGTGCTGGCCGGGGGCATCGGCTACCTGATCAACGCGGGCCTCGAGAAGCTGCAACGCACCCTGTTCGCCTGGAACGCGCCACACGAGGTAGCACAGTGACCACGACAGGGACCAAGCCCGCCGTGCGGACCCAGCCGGCGAACCCGAGCCTCCGCGTCCGGTCCGCCAAGCGCGTTGGCGGCTTCGTCCACCGGTGGCTCCTGCTCGCCGTGCTGGTGGCCGTCTGGGAGATGGTCACCAGCTCGCTGCAGGACCCGTTCTTCCCGCCGCCGTCGGAGATCGCGTCCACCGCGGCGGAACTGTGGTTCGGCGGGCCGGCCTCGAGCCTGTTCCTCACGGACACGGTGTTCGAGAACGTGTTCCCCGGGCTCGCGCGCATGCTCAGCTCGTGGGCGATCGCCGTGGTGCTCGGCGTCGCCGTGGGAATCATGCTCGGCCGGTCCCGCACGGCCATGGCCTACGCGGGCGGCACGCTGAACTTCCTGCGGGCCATCCCGCCGCCGCTGCTGGTGGGGGTGTTCTCGGCCATCGTCGGCCTGGACGCCGCGCCGTTCTGGACCATCATCTTCGGCGCCGTCTGGCCGATCCTGCTCAACACGGTCGAGGGCGCCCGCTCGGTGGACGCCACGAAGATCGACACCGCGCGGGCGTTCCGGCTGTCGCGGGCCCAGTGGTTCCTGGGGGTGGTGCTCCCCGCCGCCCTGCCGAAGATCTTCGCGGGCCTGCGGCTCAGCCTGTCGCTGGCCGTGATCCTCATGGTGGTGTCCGAGCTGAGCGGCGCGGGGGCCGGCATCGGCCGCGCGCTGGTCGACGCCCAGGGCAGCTACGACCTGGCCCAGATGTGGTGCTGGATCGTGCTGCTCAGCATCCTCGGCTACTTCTTCAACACCGTGCTGCTCATCGGCGAACGGCGCGCGCTCAGATGGCAAAACACGCTCGGAGGGACTGCCTGATGACCACCGCCATGCTCGAGGTCGCCGATCTCGAGCACACGTACAACGCCAAGCAGGGCACGCACGTGGCCATCTCCGACATGTCGTTCACCGTGCGCACGGGTGAGCTGCTGTGCGTGGTCGGGCCGTCCGGCTGCGGCAAGTCCACGCTGCTGCGCACGATCGCCGGGCTGATCAAGCCGACCAGCGGTGACATCCGCCTGCACGGCGACCTGGTGAACGGCGTGCCGACGGACCTGGCGGTGGTGTTCCAGGACTACAGCCGCTCGCTGTTCCCGTGGCTGTCCGTGCAGCGCAACGTCGAGTTCCCGCTGCGTTCGCTGTCCAGGGCGGAGCGGCGGGCGCGGGCGGCGGAGGCCATCGAGTGGGTCGGTCTGTCCGGGGCCACGAAGAAGTACCCCTGGCAGCTGTCCGGCGGCATGCAGCAGCGGGTGGCGATCGCCAGGGCGCTGGCGTACCGGCCGGCGCTGCTGCTCATGGACGAGCCGTTCGCCTCGGTGGACGCGCAGACCCGCTTCGAGCTGGAGGACCTGCTGCTCAAGGTGAAGCGGGAGCAGTCCACCACGATCATGCTGGTCACACACGACATCGACGAGAGCGTGTACCTGGGTGACCGGGTGCTCGTGCTGTCCAAGTCGCCGGCGTTCGTGGTGGCCGACCTGGAGGTGCCGCTGCCGGTCGAGCGCGAGCAGATCTCCACGCGTCAGAGCGACGAGTTCGTGAACCTGCGCGCCAAGGTCGCCGGTCTGCTGGTGAACCCGACGGCCGAGACTCCGGCTGAGCCCACGGACAAGTGGACCGAGGCCGAGCGCGCGGAGGTCGAGGCCGCGAAAGCCGACAACCCCGAGCACGTGCGCCCGTAGAACAGCACCGAACGCCGCGGACCGGACTCCGGCCCGCGGCGTTCTGCTGTCTAGTCCAACCGTCCCTCGCCGTGCAGCTGGTCGAAGATGATCTGGTCGACCGGCGCCACCCTGGCTCGGTCGGCGTAAGTCAGCCAGGCGAGTTCTTCGATCTCGCTGCTGGCGGCCAGGGTCCCCGAGTACTCGGCCGTGTAACAGGTCATGCGCACGACCACTCCGGTGGAGTGGCCGTGCGCCTGTGCCTCGAATGTGCCGGCGTGTGCCGCGCTGTCGGCCGCGATCGTCACGGCCAGTTCCTCGTCGATCTCGCGAACGAGGGTCTGGACGTCGGCCTCCCCCGGCTCGCGCTTGCCGCCGGGCAGGTAGAACACGTCCTTGCCGCGTGAGCGCGCGCCGAGGATCCGACCGCCTTCCAGCCGGAGCCAGGCGACCTTGTCGATGACCGTCACGCTCAGCCCGGGTGGGCTTCGAGCAGGTTCAGGCCCACGGACTCGTCGACCGGGATCACCCTGGTCAGGCGGAAGCCCGCCACGGCCAGCAGGTCGGCGAACTCGGCCCGCGTGCGTTCCTTGCCGCTGAACATGGCCATCATGTTCACGTCCATCCGCACGGCCGCCGGGGCGGTGGCCGCCTTCTCCGGCAGGAGGGCCTCGACCAGCAGCAGCGTGCCGTCGGTCGGCATGGCCTTGCGGGTGTTCGACAGGATGCGCACGGCCTCCTCGTCGCCCCAGTCGTGGATGACGCGGGAGATGATGTAGCCGTCGGCGCCGGCCGGGATCTCCGCGAAGAAGTCGCCCGTGATGATCTCGCAGTTCTCCGCGAGGTCCAGGTTCTGGTCTGCCACGGACGGCTGGTCGAACAGGGCGGTGGCGAGCGACGGGTTGGCCCTCGCGATCTCGCTGATCAGCAGGCCCCGGCCACCGGCGATGTCGACGAGCTTGCGGAACCTGCCGAAGTCGTAGGCGGCCACGATCTCGGCCGCCTCCTGGCTCGACCGGTCGGTCATCGACTGCTGGAACGCCGCCGTCTTCTCCGGGAACTCGTTCAGGTGCTCGAAGAAACGCCTGCCCTCGTAGGCCAGCTCGAAGGCGTTGCCGCCACCGCGAACCGCCTCACGCAGCTTGCCGTAGGCGCCGTAGTAGACCTCGCCACGCGCGAGGAGCAGACCGCGGTAGGCCCGCAGGTACTCCCCCGCCGCGCTCAGCGCGAACCGCTCGTCGTCCGGCTCCTCCAGCACGCCGAAGGACGCGAGCCCGCGCAACACGCGGTACAGGGTCGTGGGGTCGACGCCCGTCTCGGCCGCCAACTCGGCCGCCGTGCGGGGTCCGTCCGCCAGCTTCTCCTCGAGTCCCAGATCGACCGCCACGAACAGCAGCTGCGTCGCCTGATATCCGTCCACCAGCAGGGCAAGGTGTGCCTTTGGTGACAGGTTCGGGTCCATGACCACCTCCGCTGGCACATGATGCCCCAGGCCATCCGCACTGGCCATCGTGACGGAGGTCATAAGGTTGTCAGTACAACTGTTGGGGATTCGGGTCGACCTTCACGTGCAGCAACGTGGGCCCGTCGGCGGCCAGCGAGGCCCGCAGTCCGGCGCTCAGTTCCTCGGGCGTCTCGATCACGTGGGCCGTCACGCCGAGGCCCCTGGCCACCGACGCGAAGTCGATGCCGCCCAGCTCGACGCCCGGCATCTTCGTGCCGGCCAGGATGCTGACGGCCGCGTACGAGGCGTTGTCCAGGATCACGAACGTGACCGGCAGGTGCTCACGGGCGGCCGTCCACAGGCCCTGGATGCCGTACATGCTCGACCCGTCGCCCAACACGGCCACCACCCGGCGGTCCGGGCGGGCCATCGCGGCGCCGACGGCCGCCGGCAGGCCGTAGCCGAGCACCCCCGCGCCGGAACCGAGGAACGCCAGCTCCGTTCCGTGCAGCGGCAGGAAGTCGCGGCGCAGGATCTGGTGGCTCGGTGTCTCCTCGACCACGATCGCGTTGTCCGGCAACAGGTTCGCCATCTCGGCGAACACGTACGCCGCCGAGACCGGTGTGGTCGGGCGTGGCAGCGGCGGGCGTGGCGCGGCCGCGGGAACCGGCTTGGCCTCGCCGCCGACCGCGTCGAGCAGCGCGCGGATGCCGAGCCGGGGCGTGGCGCGGATGCCGGTGCCGTGGCTCGCCCGCGCCAGCACGTGGGGATCGTCGTGGATCAGGTACAGCTCGGGCAGCTCGGCGGTGGCCCGGCCGCGGAACACGTGATAGGTGAACACGGGCGCGCCGAGCACGACCACCAGGTCGTGGCCGCTCAGCGCGTCGGCCGTCGCCGCCTCGTGGGGCGGCAGGAACCCTTGGAACAGCGGGTGATCCTCGGGGAACGAGCAACGCCAGGTCATCTGGCTGGCCCACACGCTCGCGCCGGTCCGCTCGGCGAGCGCCACCACGTCGAGCACCGCACCGTCCACATCGACCGACGGCCCGGCCACGATCGCCGGGCGTTCGCTCGCCCGCAACGCGGCGACCAACTCCGCCAGCGCATCGGGGTCGGGAGCGAACCCGGGCAGCGGCGGACGCGCGGACACCGGATCGGTCTCCACATCCCAGTCGTCGGCAGGGACCGACACGAACACCGGACCGGCCGGCGCCTGCGTTGCCATCTGGTAGGCCTGCAGGATCGCGGCCGGCACGTCCTGCGCCCGCGCCGGCTCGCCGCTCCACTTGACGTACGGGCGCGGGAAGTTCGCCGCGTCGGTGGCGCCGAGGAACGGTTCACCCGGCATCAGCGAGCGCGACTGCTGGCCGGCGATCACGATCAGCGGGGTGCGGGTGCGGTACGCCGTGTAGATGTGGCCGAGACCGTGGCCGACGCCACCCGCCGAGTGCAGGTTCACGAGTGCCGGCCGCCGCGACGCCTGCGCGTAACCGTCGGCCATGGCGACCACCACGGACTCCTGAAGTCCCAGCACGTAACGGAAGTCGTTCGGCCAGTCGCGCAGGAAGCCGATCTCCGTGGTGCCGGGATTGCCGAAAACCGTGGTGAGTCCCAGTGACCGCAGCAGATCGCGGGTCACGTCGCGGACAGTGGTAGGCACGGCGCCAAAGTACCTGACGCACCGCGGCCCCGGTCCGAGACGACGGACCGGGGCCTTCACGTCACAGCTGTATCAGGCGGTGCCGCCCTCGACGAAGCAGAGCGTTCGACCAGGGTCCGGCTTCGGGTAGGTCACCGGGATGGACCCCTCCGCGCAGAGGCTCTCGTCGACCGAGTCGGCCGCCTCGGCCACCGAGAACTCGGCGGACGCGCAGTCGGCGATGACCACCTTGCCGGCTTCCTGGAGTCCGTTGACGCAGTCACCCTTGTCGAGGTTCAGCAGGAGACACAGCGTGAAGTCACTGCCACGGCCACCGGACTGGGTGTACTGGTCGTAGAACTCCGACGGGCACTCGCCGGTGGTGCCGTCGAGCTTGGCGCCCACCTGGTAGATGCCCTCGTCGGTGCTGCAGTCGATCTTCTCGACGTCGGCGTTGTTGGCGTCCGCGCTGTTGACCTTGATGCAGTCGCCGACCTCGGCACTGGACGCCGAGTTGCGGTTGAAGAACAGCACGCCACCCACGACCAGGGCGGCGACCACGAGACCGATGACGATCTTGAGAGCCTTGTTGCCACCGGGCTTCGCGGCCGGTGCGCCCTGTGCGGGCGCGGCCGGGTACGCGGGACCGCCCGGGCCGGGCTGCCCCTGCGGCGGCGTACCACCGAAGGGCTGACCACCGGGCGGGGTGTTCGGAGGCGGGCCGCCGTAGGGCTGCCCACCGGGCGGGGTCTGGGGCGGCGGGCCGCCGTAGGGCTGTCCACCCGGCGGTGTCTGCGGGGGTCGCTGGCCGTAGGGCTGCTGACCACCCTGCGGCTGACCGTAGGGACCTTGCGGCCCTTGCTGGCCCGGAGGCGGGTAGTTGGGCGTGTTCATAAGCACCTCGCGCGAAATATCTGGTCGCGAGACCAGAAACAGATGTGGGAGTCCCTCCTAGGAGGGAGCAATCTACGCGTACCGATCGACCCGCGTTGCGGAACCCGAAGAACTGTCCACTGAGAACACGTTCCGTCATCGCCCGGTCGCGACGCGCCCAACTTTCCTCAGCCGGTGGGCGGTCCGAGGCAGATGGTGAGCGGCGGCTGCGAGTACCGAAGGTTGTCCGGCGTCGTGCACTGGCCGGCGTCGTCGACACCCTCGAGGACGTCGGCGATCAGGTAGGTGGCCGTGGGATCCGAGCACTCCACCGGCTTGTCGTCGAGATCCGTGGACTCGAAGCAGGTGCCCTCGTCGAGGTCGAGCGCCATGCACAGCTTCAGCGTGCCGGCCTCGGTGTAGGTCACGTAGTTGCCGTCCGGGCACTCGGCGGTGTCCGAGCTGAGCCGCACGGCCACCACGTAGACGGCCGTGTCGTCCGAACACCCGATGGTCTCCACGTCGGCGTCGGTCTCGCTCGCCACGTTCACACGGATGCAGTCGCCGACCTGGGCGTCCGAGGCGCTGCCGGCGGACTCCTCCTCCTCGGTGGTGGTCGTGGTCTCCTCCTCCGAGGTGGTCTCCTCCTCGGAGGTGTCCGTGTTGTCCGGGGCACTGGTGGTCTTGTCGCCGCCGCCGCCCGCGTTCTTGTCGTCGTCGCCCTTGGTCGCCAGGTAGATGCCCACCCCGGCGCCGGCCAGCACCAGCACGGTGATCACCACGATCGCGATGATCTTGCCCTGGTTCTTGGGCTTCTGCTGCTGGGGATCGAACCCGCCGCCGTAGTTGGGCTGGCCGGGCTGGCCCCACTGCTGGGTCTGGCCGTAGGGGTCCGTGCCGTAGGGCTGCTGCTGCCCGTACTGCTCGGTCGGTTGCTGACCGTACGGCTGCTGTCCGTATTGACCGGACTGTCCGGGTTGGCCGTACTGTCCTGGCTGCTGCCCGTAGCCGCCGGGCTGCTGACCATAGGGGTCCTGGCCGTATGGTCCAGGCTGCGAAGGCGGGTAGGGCGGCGTCGTCATATCAGGCAATCTAGCGTTCTGGGATTGAATAGGTCCTGCCGGTTGTTGTGAGATTTGCTAATGCTCAACCCCGAGGGAGCCAGGTGACCGACGGCCCGTTGATCGTGCAGTCCGACAAGACGCTGCTGCTCGAGGTGGATCACCCGAGCGCGAACGACGCCCGGATCGCCATCGCGCCGTTCGCCGAACTCGAGCGAGCACCAGAACACGTACACACCTATCGGGTGACGCCGCTCGCGCTGTGGAACGCCCGAGCGGCCGGCCACGACGCCGAGCAGGTGGTGGACGCGCTGACCGTGTACTCCCGGTACCCGGTGCCGCAGCCGCTGCTCATCGACATCGTCGACACCATGGGCCGGTTCGGCCGCCTCCAGTTGCAGAACCACCCGGCCCACGGGCTGGTGATGTCCACAATCGACCGTGCGGTCCTCGAAGAGGTCCTGCGGCACAAGAAGATCGCCCCCATGCTCGGCGAGCGGGTCGACCAGGACACGGTCATCGTGCACCCGAGCGAGCGCGGACGGCTCAAGCAACTGCTGCTGAAGGTCGGCTGGCCGGCCGAGGACTTCGCGGGATACGTCGACGGTGAGGCGCACCCGATCGAACTCGTGCAGGACGGCTGGGAGCTGCGTGAGTACCAGCGCCAGGCTGCGGAAACGTTCTGGGCCGGCGGGTCCGGGGTGGTCGTGCTGCCCTGTGGCGCCGGCAAGACGCTCGTGGGCGCGGCGGCCATGGCACACGCCAAGGCGACCACGTTGATCCTCGTCACGAACACGGTGGCCGGCCGGCAGTGGAAGCGCGAGCTGATCGCCAGGACCACCCTCACCGAGGAGGAGATCGGCGAGTATTCGGGTGAGCGCAAGGAGATCCGCCCGGTCACCATCGCCACCTACCAGGTGATGACCCGCAAGTCGAAGGGCGAGTACCGGCACCTGGAGCTGTTCGACTCGCGCGACTGGGGCCTCGTGGTCTACGACGAGGTCCACCTGCTGCCCGCGCCCGTGTTCCGGATGACGGCCGACCTGCAGTCCCGTCGGCGTCTCGGTCTCACCGCGACACTCGTCCGCGAGGACGGCCGCGAGGGTGACGTGTTCTCCCTCATCGGCCCCAAGCGTTACGACGTGCCGTGGCGCGACATCGAGGCACAGGGCTGGATCGCGCCCGCCGAGTGCATCGAGGTGCGGGTCACGCTGACCGACAGCGAGCGCCTCACCTACGCCACGGCCGAGCCCGAGGAGCGCTACAAGCTGTGCTCCACCGCCGCGACGAAGCTGCCGGTCGTGCGTCAGATCCTGGACAAGCACCCGGACGAGCCGACGCTCGTGATCGGCGCGTACCTCGACCAGCTGGAGGAACTGGGCGCGGCACTCGACGCGCCGATCATCCAGGGCTCCACGCGCAACGCCGAACGCGAACGGCTCTACGAGGCGTTCCGCCAGGGCGAGCTGCGCGTGCTCGTGGTGTCCAAAGTGGCCAACTTCTCCATCGACCTCCCGGACGCGACGGTGGCCGTGCAGGTGTCCGGCACCTTCGGTTCCCGGCAGGAGGAGGCCCAGCGACTGGGCCGCCTCCTGCGCCCGAAGGAGGACGGCCGCCAGGCGCACTTCTACTCGGTCGTCTCCCGGGACACGCTGGACGCGGACTACGCGGCGCACCGCCAGCGCTTCCTGGCCGAGCAGGGGTACGCGTACACGATCCGGGACGCGGAGGACTTCCTCGGCCCGGCCCTGCCGGAGATCTCGGGCTAGCTGATCCAGGCCGGGGTACCGCGGTCGGCGTCCTCGCCGGCCACGCGCACCGAGGCGGTGCCGTAGCCGGCGACCACGGCCGTGAACTCGCGCTCGGCGGTGATCCGCCTGGTCGCGCCCGCCGGGAGCACCACGGTGCCGCCCGCGGCGAGTTCGACCGTGCGGTCGTCGACCTCGACCGTGGCCCGGCCGGTGAGGGCCGTCCAGATCTGCTCGGTGTCGAAGACGTGCAGCGGGCCCTGCGCGCCGTCCTTCATCTCCACCCGCCACAGGCTCAGCTCGGCGCTGCCCTGTGTGGGTGACGCGTACGTGGTCATCACGGCGTTCGGGGTCTCGGTCACTCGGTACACGGGTCCTCCTGCGATGGATCGTCAACCTGGTTGACTAAATAGTACACCGGGTTGTCGATTTCTTTTCGGCTCGGGATGATGCGCGCATGGATCGCCACGGGTTCGAGTTGCCGTTGCTGCTGGCCGGAGCCTTCCGCGGCCTGATCGACGAACTCCACGATCGCCTGGCCGAGCGGGGGCATCCGGACCTGCGGCCGGCGTACGGATTCGCCCTGCAGGCGATCGGGCGGGACGGCGCGACCACCTCCGAGTTGGGCAGGCGGCTCGGGGTGTCGAAGCAGGCGGCCACCAAGACGGTCGGCAAGCTGGCCGCGCTCGGCTACGTGGATCGGGCGCCGGACCCCGGCGATGCCCGCGCCGTGCTGGTCACCATCACCGAACGAGGGCTGGAATCCCTACGGTTTTCGGCCGAGATCTTCGAAGATCTCCGTGGTGAATGGGTGCGTGAGCTGGGCGGCGACCGGGTCCGCGCACTCGAGAACGACCTGACCACCATGGTCGGCCGTGGTGGCGGAATACGAATCGGCGATCTTCCGGGATGGCTGCGGTAGTCGACGTTCTTTTTTCGTAACCCGGAACAAACAATCAGACCCCCTAGAATCACTCCCGTGAGTGCCACGCTAATCGCGGAGCGTTATCGCCTGGACGAGAAGATTGGCGCGGGGGGAATGGGCGTCGTATGGCGCGCCACGGACCTCGAACTCGGCCGGGTGGTGGCGCTCAAGCGATCGCAATCCGGTGACGGTGGTCAGATTCGGCGCGAGGCGCGGATCGGGGCCGGTCTGCAGCATCCGAACGTGGTCACCGTGTACGACGCGGTGATCCACGACGAGGACCGCTGGCTGGTCATGGAATACCTGCCGTCGCGGAGCCTGTCGACCATCATCGACGAGGACGGCCCGCTGGCACCCGAGGAGGCCGCCCGGATCGGCGCGCAGCTCGCGAGTGCGCTGGCCGCCATGCACGCCAGGGGCATGCTGCACCGGGACATCAAGCCGGGCAACGTGTTGGTGGCCGAGGACGGCACCGCCAAACTGACCGACCTCGGCATCGCCCGCTGGGCCGAGGAAACCCGCACCGACACCGGGCTGATCGGCACTCCTGGTTACGTGGCGCCCGAGGTGGCCGACGGAGGTGCCTCCACCACGGCGGC
Organism: uncultured Actinomycetota bacterium; assembly: GCA_963825445.1. Classification (GTDB taxonomy): domain Bacteria; phylum Actinomycetota; class Actinomycetes; order Mycobacteriales; family Pseudonocardiaceae; genus Actinophytocola. The sequence goes on along the minus strand of CAWGTM010000004.1, from coordinate 160,861 downwards.
CGACCTGTTCTCGTTGGGCGCCACGCTGTTCGCCGCCGTGGAGGGCGGATCCCCCTGGGGCGACCGCGACACGCCGTTCCGGCAGTTGCGGCGTGCGGCCGCGTTCGAACTGGAACCCGCCCGTCGCGCGGGTGCGGTGAAGCCGGTACTCGACGCACTTCTGCGCCAGCAACCGAAGGAGCGGCCAACCGCGGCCGACGCGTCGCGGCAACTGTCGGACGTCGCTGGTACGCAGCCACTCCCCGGCCCGCCGAAGCGGCCACGGTTCCGGGTGTCCCGGCGGCGGTTGGTGGCCGGCGCCGCCATTGCGATCTTCCTGGTCGGCGCGCTGGTGGCCACCCTGCTCCTCGTTTCCGACGATCCGGAGATCACGGCCGACACCACCGGCGACCCCCGCACGGCCGACCCCTGCGGAATGTTCGATCTCGACGCGCTGCGCGAGTTCGGCGAGCCGAACCTCGACCGCTACGGCGGTCTCTTCAACGAGTGCTTCGTGCAGATTCATCGTCCCGACGACGAGGCCGACATCATGAACGTGACGGTGAAGCTCGACCTGCCCCCCGACCGACAGTTGACCCTGCCGGAGGCGGGAAGGATTCCACCGCCCGAGCAGACCCCGGAAAGTGACGGCACGTGCGACCGGACGGTGATCCTGCCGGACAGCAACGTGTTCACAGTCAACGTGGTCCACTGGAGCAGCTGGACCGCACCGCTGTGCAACGTCGCCAACAGTGTGGTCCTCAGCGCGTTGGACGTGTTCAACCGCGGCCAGATCCCTCGGAGAGAACCGATTCCCGAGAAATCGCTCGCGTTGGTGGACGCCTGCTCGCTGCTCTCCGAGCAGGACGTCGAGGTGTCACTCGGAGGACCGACCGAGTCGGAGCAGCTCTACGCCGGCTGGGCATGTTCCTGGGTGCGCGGACCCAAGGAGATCACCATCTGGTACGACCGCGAGCCATCGCCGCTGGAGCTGGACGACGGCGAGCAGGAGGTCACCGTCGGCACGCGACCGGCCATCTTGGAGATCGGCCCCTCCGCCTGGCCGGACGCCTGTCAGGTCGAACTCGTGTACCGGCCCATCGACGACGAGCCCACCCTGACGGAGACGGTGGAGCTCTACCTCGAGTCGGAGGACACCCCACCGGAGACGCACTGCGCCGAGGCGCAGGCACTCGCCGGCCGGATCGACGAACGGCTGCCCTAGTCGGCGATCTCCGCCTGTGCCACTACTTTTGTGATCCGGGCGCGGATCAGTAGTTCGCTCGGTACGGCGTTGCGTTTGCCGAACGCCTCGCCCGCCTCTTCGCCCATGTAGCGGGCGCCCAGGCGGGTGGCCCACTTCAGCAGCTCGTCCGGGTCGTCGACCATTCGTGCCTCGGCCTCGAACTGTACGAAGGAGAACGGCGGGCGTTCGTCGTCGACCACCATGGCGAAGCGGGGGTCGCGGGCGAGTGCCTTGCCCTTGATGGTGTCGGCGCCGGTGTTGAACACGATCTCGTCGACGCCGTCGACCGTGTCGATCAGGAACCAGATCGGGGCGACGTGTGCCATGCCGTTCTTGCGCACGGTCGCCAGTTTTCCGGTGCGAGTGCCGTGCATGACGAACGCCAGCCATTCGGCACGGTCCATTGTGTACATGGTGACATCAAAGCCCAGCGAGCACGGAATCCGTGAATCCGGGCCACGTGTCGATCGCCCATTGCCCGAACGGGCGATCCGCGAGCGCCACGCACGCGGCGCCGGCCTCCGGGTCCACCCACAGGAAAGTGCCGGACTGACCGAAGTGCCCGAATGTTTTCGGCGAACTGTTCTTGCCGGTCCAGTGCGGCGACTTGTGGTCGCGGATCTCGAAGCCGAGACCCCAGTCGTTCTCCTTCTGGAAACCGTAGCCGGGCAGCACTCCCGCGAGGCCCGGGTACACCACGGAGGTGGCCTCGGCCAGGGTCTGCGCGGAGATCAGCGTGGGCGCCTGCAACTCGGCCGCGAACCGCACGAGGTCGTCGCAAGTGGACACCGCGCCGGCACCGGCCGTGCCGGCCAGCCGCGACGACTCCATGCCGAGCGGCTCGAACACCGCCTCCGTCAGGTACTCGGCGAACGGGATCCCGGACGCGTCGTGCACGGTGTCGGCCAGCGTCTCGAAGCCCGAGTTGGAGTAGATGCGCCGCGTGCCCGGCGCGGCCTGCACCTTGTAGTCGTCGAACGCCAGGCCGGACGTGTGGGCGATCAGGTGCCGCACGGTCGACCCCTCGGGGCCGGCCTGGTGGTCCCACTCGACCGCGCCCTCCTCGACCGCCACGAGCGTCGCGTAGGCGGTGAGCAGCTTGGTCACCGACGCGAGCGGGAACTCGCGGGCCATCGAACCATGGCTACCGGCCACGGACCCGTCGGCGCGGACCACCGCCGCCACCGCGTTGTCGACCGGCCAGTCGGCCACCGCACGCACACTGTCCATGCCGGTGACGCTACTAGCCCGGTCTGGTCAGCCCGTCCTCCTGGGCGCCGAGCGACTGGACGACCCCGTCCGTTCGCTCGAAGGCCTCGTCGCGGCGGGCGGCGTCCACCTCGTTGTCCGCCGTCAGGTCGCGTAGGCGGATCGGCGGGCCCAGGTCGACCAGGGTCGGCAGGTACTCGGCCTGGTCGACGCGCCAGCCCTCCGCGTCCTTCGTGAACCGGAAGCGCGCCATCACGCCCTCCTCGGTGGTACCGCGCGGCTCGGAGTGCTTGGCCACCTGGTTGCCCAGCCCGTAGGCCACCCACTTCTCGCCGATCTTCTCGAACGGCTGCACCACGTGCGCGTGGTGGCCGATGATCAGGTCGACGGCCGGGTCGGCCAGCACTGCCTCGGCCGTCTCCCGCTGGGAGTCCGTCGGCTCGTGCTGGTCCTCGATGCCCCAGTGCAGGCTCGCGATCACCACCTCGGCGCCTGCCTCGCGAGTGGCTCGCGCGGCCTCGAGCACCGCGTCCGTCTCCAGTTCGGCCGCCATCCACGGTTCGGGTGCCTCGGTGCCCTGGTTGTAGCCGAAGGTGAAGGACACCTGGCCGACCTGGACGCCGTTGACCTCCCGGACGAGCGGCGTGGCCATCTCCTCCTCGGTCCGCGCCGAACCCGTGTGCTCGATCCCGGCGGCGTCCAACGCCTCGAGCGTGGTCTCCACTCCCTCGGCGCCGTGGTCGAACGTGTGGTTCGACGCGGTCGAGCACGTGTCGAAACCGGTCTCCGCGAGCGCGGGCGCCACCTCGGGCGGCGCGAGGAACAGCGGGTAGCCCTCGAACGGCCCCTCCGGCCCGGCGAGCGGCACTTCCAGGTGACAGATGGCCAGGTCGGCGGCCTCGACGGCCGGCCGGACGCCCGCGAACAGGTCGGTGAAGTCGCGGCCCCCGTCGCCGTCCTCCTCCGCCTGGTCGGTCAGCGCGGGGTGGATGAGCACGTCGCCGGCGGCGATCACGGTGAACGAGTCCTCGGGCGACGAGGCCACCGTCTGCCCGGGCCGCAGCGGCGGCACCGGCTCCGGCGCCCCCGAACCGGCGGGACTCGCGCAGCCGGCCACCATCAGGGCAATCCCCCACAAACCCACCAGCGGCCGACGCACCGCGCCATCCTTCACGCCGACCGCCGCGGTCTCAACCCCCGATGCTCGCGAAGAAGTCGATGATCAGCGGGTACGACAGCGCCGCCGAGGTGTTGTGGTCGACCTTGCCGACCTCCACCACCGGCACGTCGACACCGAACGCGTCCCGGCAGTGGGTCGAGTTGCCGATCGGCACGAGTTCGTCGCCGCCGGTGGCCGTGTACAGCCGGACGGGCACGCGAGGCGTCCACCCCGAGCACGTGCCGTCGGTCGTGTGCCGCAGCAGCCAGGACGGGTGTTCGAGGACCTGGACCCCGTGGTCGGTCAGCAGGTCGTGCGGGGTGTTCGGCAGTGCTTCCATGATCTCGCGGCCGCTGTGGTGACCGTCGAACAACGACGCCACCCCCGGTACCTCGAACAGGTCGCCGCGCACGCGGCCGAGCCGCTGCATGGACACCAGGAAGTACGCGGAGGAGATGGTCGAGAGCTTCGGGTGGACCCGGCCGGCGAGGGCCTCGGGGAACTGGGTGCCGTACAGGTCGTAGAGCCCGCTGACCCCGGCGACCGCCGCTAGTCGGCCGCGGCGCTGGAGTTCCTCGGCGAGCGCCATGGCCGCCGGCCCGCCCTGGGAGAAGCCGGTGACGCGGATCCGCCGGTCGAGCCGGTCGGTGAACTCGCCGGCCGCCTCGAGCAGGTCGAGGCTCGCGGTGGTGGTCGACGGCAGGTCGAGGTAGGGGTGGGTGCCCGCACCGGTGCCGAGTCCGAGGTAGTCGGGTGCGACCACGGCGTTGCCGGCCGCGGCGAACGCGATGGGCGCGGTCCGGTTGGTGTCGGGCCCGACCGAGCCGGCGTCGGTCTTCGCGGCGATCGTGCCGTGCTCGAAGACCACGGTCGGCAGGCGGCGATCGCTGGTGCGGGGCAGCACGACCGTGCCGCTGGCCATGATCCGCCGCCCACGCGGATCGACCGTCCGGTATTCGAGCCGGTAGGCGTCGACGCCGTGGCGCACCACGCGGGTGTCGATGCCCGCCGGTTCGAGGAGGTCGACCACCTGGTCCTGGCCGAGTGCGCTGATGGGAGTCGCGGAGAGCAGGTCACCGCGCGTGGGCGTCGCCGCGGCGACCCCGCTCGTGGTGAGTGCGGTGACCGCGGCGATCGTGGTCAGCGTGTGAAGGATCATGGATCGACGCTAGGGACGGGATCGCCCGCGACCCAGCCGGCCAGCACCCCGACCGGTGGTGGGGACAGCCCTAGCCCTTGCGGCGACGCAGCCCCAGGAACACCAGCACCGCCACCAGTGCGGCGACCAGCGGAGCCACGCGTTTCGCCACGGACGGGCCCGCGTAGGACAGCAGGTCGATCGGTTCGGCCTCCGGTTCCCGGTGCACGGCCGTGAGCTTCGGCTTCGGTGAGTCCTTGGCGGCCTTCGCCTGCCTGGTCGCCTTGGCCGTGGCCGCACCGGCCGCCGCGCCCGTGGCCACCGCCTCCTGGCGCTCTTCCTCCTGCACCACCGCCAGCTTCGGCGGTTCCGGCTCCGGCTCGGGCGCCTGTTCAGGGCCCAGCTTCTTGGCGAGACAGGCGGCGAACGCGTCGAGGATCTTGCCGCCCACCTCGGAGATCAGGCCGCGGCCGAACTGGGCGGGCTTGCCGGTGATCGACAGGTCGGTGGACACCGAGCCCTTGGTGCCGTCGCCCTCGGCGGCCAGCGTGACGGTGACCGTGGCGGCGGCCGTGCCGTTGCCACGGGAGTCCTTGCCGGACGCCTTGATCACCACCTTGCGCGCGGCCTCGTCCTTCTCCAGGAACTCACCGGAACCCTTGTACAGCAGGGAGATCGGGCCGACCTTGACCTTCACGGAGCCCTTGAACGCGTCGACGTCGACCTCGGACAGCGTGGCGCCCGGCATGCACGGCGCGACGCGTTCCGGGTCGAGCACGGCCTGCCAGACCGTCTCGAGATCGGCCGGCACGGTGAACGAGTGCTCGAGCTTCAACGTTCCTCCTCAAGCAGAGGACGACGCCTTCCGGGACAGAAGGCGTCGTCCCATGGCCTACGACCAGACTAGGCGCCAGCGGCCGCCGCCACCGCACGACCGGTGAGCACCCTGGCCAGGTGCTGCCGGTATTCGACGTCGGCGTTGCCGTCGACCGTCGGGCTGGTGCCCTCCGCCGCGTGCTGCGCGGCGGCGTTGATGGCCTCGGCCGTGGCCGGCTGACCGACCAGTGCCTCCTCGACGGCCGTGGCCCGCACGGGGATGGCCGCCATGTTCGTCAACCCGACCCGTGCCTCGGCGATGGTGCCGCCGTCGACACGGACGGCGGCGGCCACGGCCACCATCGACCACGCCTGGGCCACACGGTTGAACTTCTCGTAGTGCGCGCTCCAGCCGGTCTTCTTCGGCACCCGCACCTCCACCAGGATCTCGCCCGGCCGCAGCGCGGTGGTGAAGAAGTCGACGAAGAACTCGGCTGCCGGAACGGTCCGCCGACCGTCCATTCCGGACACGACCATCTCGGCGTCCAGCGCGAGCGCCGGTGCCAGCAGGTCACCGGCCGGGTCGGCGTGGGCGATGGACCCACCGAACGTGCCCCGGTGACGCACCTGCGGGTCGGCCACCGTGTTCGTGGCGGCCGCGATCAGCGCCGCGTGCTCGGCGATGAGCGCGTCGTGCTGTACGTCGTAGTGCGTGGTCATGGACCCGATCACGAGCATGTCGCCGTCCTCGCGGACGCCACGCAGCTCGGCCACCTTCCCGAGGTCGATCAGCTTGGACGGCGCGGCGAGGCGCATGCGCAGCACCGGCAGCAGGCTCTGGCCGCCGGCCAGCACCTTGGCGTCCTCACCGCCCTCGGACAGTGCCCGAACCGCATCGTCCACAGTGGTCGGTGCGACGTAGTCGAATGCGGACGGAATCACTGGGCACCTCCCGAGGTGTCGATGGAACCGAGGCCGCCGCCGGCCTCACCGCCGAGTCCGCCGGCGTCGGTCTGACCGGTGCGGATCGCCTGCCACACCCGCATGGGCGTGCACGGCATCTCGATGTCCGTCACCCCGAACTGCCGCACGGCGTCGACCACGGCGTTCACCACGGCCGGCGTGGACGCGATCGTGCCGGCCTCGCCGATTCCCTTGACGCCCAACACGTTCGACGTCGCCGGCGTCTCCGTGCGGTCGGTCGTGAAGTGCGGCAGGTCGACCGCCGACGGCACCAGGTAGTCGGCCAGCGTGCCCGTGGTGAGCGTGCCCGACTCGTCGTACACGGCCTCCTCGAACAGCGCCTGCGCGATGCCCTGCGCGAGCCCACCGTGCACCTGGCCCTCCACGATGATCGGGTTGACCACCTTCCCGACGTCGTCCACCGCCACGTAGCTGCGGATGCTGACGCGCCCGGTCTCCGTGTCCACCTCGGTGGCACACAGGTGCGTGCCGTGCGGGTAGGAGAAGTTGCTCGGGTCGTAGGTGGCCTCCGAGTCGAGGTTCGGCTCGACCCCGTCCGGCAGGTCGTGCGCGGCGAACACGGCCAGCGCGACGTCCTGGATCGACACGCCCGTGGCCTCTGAAGTTCCCGTACCCGTGCCCTTCACCCGGAACGTGCCGTTCGCGAACTCGACGTCGCCCTCGCCGGCCTCCAGCATGTGCGCCGCGATCTTGGCGGCCTTCTCCTTCACCTTGTCGGTCGCGGCGACCACGGCCATGGCACCGACGGTCAGCGACCGCGACCCGTAGGTGTCCATGCCCTTGTGGGAGGACTGGGTGTCACCGTGCAGGACCTCCACGTCCTCGAACGGCACGCCCAACTCGTCGGCCACGATCTGGCTCCACGCCGTTTCGTGTCCCTGGCCGTGTGGCGAGGAACCCGTGACCACCTCGACCTTGCCGGTGGGCAGCATGCGGATGGCCGCGTGCTCCCAGCCACCCGCGCCGTAGGACAGCGACCCGAGCACCCGTGACGGCGCGAGCCCGCACATCTCGGTGAACGTGGAGATGCCGATGCCCAGCTGGACCGAGTCACCGCGCTCGCGGCGTTCGGCCTGCTCGGCACGCAGTCCGTCGTAGTCGAACAGCTCCCGGGCCTTGGCCGTGGCCGCCTCGTAGTTGCCCGAGTCGTAGGTCAGACCGGCGACCGTGGTGAACGGGAACTCCTCGTGCTTGATCCAGTTCTGCTCCCGGATCTCCAGCGGGTCGCGGCCCAGTTCGTTGGCCAGCTCGTCCATCAGCCGCTCGATGGCGAAGGTGGCCTCCGGCCGGCCTGCGCCCCGGTAGGCGTCGGTCGGGACCTTGTTCGTGAACACGTTCGTGCACACGAACCGGTAGGCGGGGAACTTGTAGATGGCGTTGAACATGAACGCGCCGAGGATCGGCACGCCCGGTGAGACCAGGCGCAGGTAGGCGCCCATGTCGGCCAGCAGCTCGACCTTCAGGCCGGTGATCGTGCCGTCGCGGCGGGCGGACAGGGTCAGCTTCTGGATCTGGTCGCGGCCGTGGTGGGCGGCCATCAGGCTCTCGCTGCGGGTCTCCGTGTACTTCAGCGGCTTGCCGATGCGGCGCGCCACCAGGAAGGTCAGCACCTCCTCGGGGGTCACCTGCAGCTTGCCGCCGAACCCGCCGCCGACGTCCGGTGCGATCACGCGGATCTTGTGCTCCGGCACGGACAGCGTCATGGCGAGCATCACCCGCAGGATGTGCGGGATCTGCGTGGCCGACCACATGGTCAACTGCGCGCTCGTGGGGTCGACCACCACCGACCGCGGCTCCATGAAGGCGGGGATCAGGCGCTGCTGGCGGAAGGTCCGCTCGATCAGCACCTCGGCGTCGCCGATCGCCTGTTCCACGTCGGTGCCCGTGCCGGCCTCGCCGGAGTCGAAGATCCAGGTGGCGCTGGAGTTGGTGCCGAGGTCGTCGTGGACCAGGTCGGCGCCTTCCTCGACGGCCGCCGCCATGTCGAGCACGACCGGCAGGTCCTCGTAGTCGACGTCGATGGCCTCGAGCGCGTCCGCCGCCTCGGCCGCGCTGCGGGCCACGACCACGGCGACCGCCTCGCCGGCGAACTTCACGGCGTCGACCGCGATCGACGGTGCGTTGGGCGACTTCATGTCGTCTGTGATCGGCCATGCGCACGGCAGGCTGCCCTGCTCGTCGGCCAGGTCGGCGCCGGTGAGCACGGCGATCACACCCGGCGAGTGCTTGGCCGCGCTGACGTCGATGTTCGTGATCCGCGCGTGTGCCATGGGGCTGCGCAGGATGGACATGTGCACCATGCCGGGAAGCACGATGTTGTCGGTCCACCGGGTGCGGCCGGTGATCAGCCGCTCGTCCTCCTTGCGGAGCCGGGCCTTGCCTACCTCCGGCTCGATGGTCGCGGTCATCAGTTCCCGCCTCCCACGACGCCGCTCGGCTGGTCGGACAGCTGCTCGGCCTCGGGTCCCGCACCCGGGCTCATCTGCGCTGCCGCGTCCCGCACGGCGCGGACGATGTTCTGGTAGCCGGTGCACCGGCAGAGGTTGCCCTCCAGGCCCTCGCGGACGGCCTTCTCGTCCGGGTCCGGGTTGTCGGCCAGCAGGTCGATCGACTGCATGATCATTCCGGGCGTGCAGAACCCGCACTGGAGCGCGTGGTTGTCGTGGAACGCCTTCTGCACCGGGTGGAGCTGGCCGTCGCGCGCGAGGCCCTCGACGGTGGTGACCTCACTGCCGTCGGTCTGGACGGCGAGCACGGAGCACGACTTCACGCTGTGCCCGTCGAGGTGGACGGTGCAGGCACCGCAGTTGCTGGTGTCGCACCCCACCACGGTGCCGACCTTCCCCAGCCTTTCCCTCAGGTAGTGCACGAGCAGTTGGCGGGGTTCGACATCGTCGGTGTAGGTGGTTCCGTCAACGGTCACGGTGATGCGCATGGGGCCTCCAGGAACGACGGCAGACGGCCTTGGCTGGTCGGTTTCGGGCCGGCGTGAGCGAGCTTGCGCTCGAACCATTACGCAGGGCGACCGCGAGCGGCGATCCCGAGCCTGCGAGGGCTGGTCGTGAGCGGGCTCACACCTACTTCAACACTGCCCCCGGCTGAGTGATCCGACAAGTCCTGGACTAGGAAAGTGGACCCGAGCGCGAAACTGGAGGGATCAGGAATGCGGAAGCTCACGTACTTCGTCGGCGCCTCGCTGGACGGGTTCATCGCCGGCCCCACCGGCGACATCGGCATGTATCCGACCCCTCCGGAGTACCTGGAGCACCTGTGCGCCGAGTACGGGGACGCGCTGCCCACCGGCGCCCGCCAGGCCCTCGGCATCGCCGACCAGCCGAACAAGCGGTTCGACACGATCATCCAGGGCCGGGCGACCTACGACCTGGCGCTGTCCGCCGGCATCACCAGCCCGTATGCCCACCTGCGTCAGCTGGTGGTCTCCACGACGCTCGCGGCCGACACCGACCCGGACGTGGAGATCGTGGCCGGTGACGTGGTCTCGCGGGTGCGGGAGTTGAAAGCCTCCGACGGGCTCGGCATCTACCTGGCCGGCGGGGCGCAGCTCGCGGGCTCGCTGATCGGCGAGATCGACGAGGTGATCCTCAAGCTGTACCCGATCATGCTCGGCACCGGCATCCCCACGCTCGACGGCGAGTACGACCTCACCTCGTTCACACGCACGGACGTCACCACGTTCGACAGCGGACATGTGATCCTCGCTTATTCACGCGAGTGATCTCCTTAGCAAGGCTTAGTATCTGACTCGTGGCTTCCGTCGCTGGTCAGCGCGCTGTTCCGGACTTGGACTACCCCGAGTATCGGCGTGGCGTGCTGCTCGGCGCCGCCGCGTACGGCATGTGGGGCCTGTTCCCCCTGTTCTGGACGCTGCTCGACCGGGCGGGCGCTCTCGAGACGCTCGCCCAGCGGATGGTCTGGTCGCTGTTCGCGGTGTTCGCCGTGCTGTGGTGGACCGGCCGGCGGCGCGGCACGGGGTTCGCCTCGGTGCGCGCCGTGCTGCGCAACCGTCGTCAGCTCGGGCTGCTGGCGATCGCGGCCGTGCTCATCTCGTTCAACTGGGGCGCCTACATCTGGGGCGTGAACAACGGGCGGGTGGTGGAGACCGCGCTCGGCTACTTCACCGGGCCGCTGGTGTCGGTGCTGATCGGCGTGCTGCTGCTGGGCGAGCGGCTGCGGGTGCTGCAGTGGGTGGCCGTGGGCCTGGGCGCCGTGGCGGTGGTGGTGCTGGCCGTGGGTTACGGCGAGGTGCCGTGGGTGGCGCTGGTGCTGGCGTTCAGCTTCTCGACCTATGGGCTGGTGAAGAAGCTCGCTCGGGCGGGCGCCGTGGACTCGGTGGCAATCGAGACGGGCGTGACGCTGGTGCCTGCGCTGGCGTACATCGTGATCCTGGAATCGGCGGGCAACGGCACGTTCTTCTCACTCGGCATCGGCCACACGCTGCTGTTCGTGGCGGGCGGGGTGATCACCACGCTGCCACTGCTGGCCTTCGCGGGCGCCGCCACGCGGATCCCGCTGTCGATGATCGGGCTGCTGCAGTACCTGGCGCCGGTGATGCAGTTCGCGTTCGGCGTGCTGGTGTTCCACGAGGCCATGCCCCCGGAGCGGTGGCTGGGTTTCGCCATCGTGTGGGCGGGCCTGATCGTGCTCACGGTGGACGGCACCCGCCGCCGCACCCCGCGCGCCCTGGAACCCGCCCCGCCGAGCTAAGGCAACGCCAGCACAATCCGGAGAGCCTCGTTCACTCGCATCAGCGTTGCGGGCGCCAGGCAGCCGAGTAGTTCACCCAACTCGTCTCGGTGCAGTTGCTGAAGATCGTCCGTGTTCACATGCCCGACCAGGGGGTCCGCAGGCTGAAGGGGAACGACCGTCGGCAGATGCGCCTGCTTCCCGGTCGTAGTGATCCGCACCGCGAGCACACTGGACAGGTTCTGGTTCCGCAAGTTGTTGGACACGATGAGCCAGGGCTTCGCGCCGAAGCCGCTATCAGCTCGGTAAACCTGCCCTCGCGCGACAACGCTCATCCGGGCATCACACGATCTACCCGTTCGGCGTATCGCTGCCGACGGGCTGCCGCCTCATCGGCGTCGTGCACGTCGTCGTAGATCTCAGCGAGTTGCTGGTATCCCCGCTCAAGTGCCTGCTCACGTATCGCGGCCGCCCCCGCCGCGATCAACGCACGAATCACCGTCGCTTCCGATGCGCCGGGGCCGAGAGCGATCCCAAGCCCACGGGCGGCCTCGATCAACACCACTGCTTCCGGCCGCTCAGGATCGGCGAAAGCCTGAACGGTCCGCTCGTCCTGGTCGGTTAACGTCAGAGTGGTGCGCTTGGCCATGCATCAGATCATAGCATCAGATTCTGATGATCAGGCTCGCGGTGGATGCGACCGCTTGCTTCCGTCAGGCGGGAGCCCTCGCCGCCCCACCTCAGCGAGATGATCTCCGCGGCGATGGACACCGCCGTCTCCTCCGGGGTGCGGGCGCCCAGGTCCAGACCGATCGGCGAGGCCAGCCGCGCCAGTTCCTCCTCGCTCATGCCCGCCTCGCGCAGCCTTGCCATGCGGTCGTCGTGAGTGCGGCGCGAGCCCATGGCGCCGATGTACCCCGCGTCGCAGCGCAGGGCCACCTCCAGCACCGGCACGTCGAACTTCGGGTCGTGGGTCAACACGGCGATCACCGTGCGCCGGTCGATCCGGCCCGCCTCCACCTCGGCCGCCAGGTAGCGGTGCGGCCAGTTGACGATCACCTCGTCGGCGTCCGGGAAGCGGCTCTTCGTGGCGAAGATCGGGCGGGCGTCGCACACGGTCACGCGGTAGCCGAGGAACGAACCCAGCCGCGCCATGGCCGTCGCGAAGTCGATGGCGCCGAACACCAGCAGCCGGGGCGGCGGCTCGAACGAGCTGACGAACACCGACAGGCCCTCGCCGCGCCGCTGGCCCTCGGCGCCGTAGTGCAGGGTGCCCGTGCGACCGGTGGCGAGCATGCCCCGCGCGTCGTCGGCCACCGCGTCGTCCACGCGCGCCGAGCCCAGGCCGCCTACCGTTCGGTCCGGCCACACGACCAGGTGCCTGCCCACGCGTGCGGGATCCGGGTGTGCGACCACCGTGGCCAGCGCCACCGGCTCCTCCACCTGGATCGACTTGGCCAGCTCCGCGAACTCCGGGAACTCCGTGGCCTCGATCGACTCCACGAAGATGTCGATGATCCCGCCGCAGGTCAGGCCCACGGCGAACGCGTCGTCGTCGCTCACGCCGTACCGCTGGAGCACACCGGCGCCGTCCGAGAGCACCTGCTGGCCCAGCTCGTAGACCGCGCCCTCGACGCAACCGCCGGACACGCTGCCCGAGACCGTGCCGTCCTGGGCCACGAGCATCGCGGCGCCGGGCGCGCGGGGTGCCGAGGAGAAGGTGGCCACGACCGTGCCGAGCGCCGCGCGCTCCCCGGCCGAGTAGCGCCGCATCAGTTCGTCCAACACGTCACGCACGGCGAACCTCCACAAGTACCTCCTCGAGCGTGGCCAGACTGTGTCCGGCCAGTAGTCGATCCAGGTGGGGCAACGCGGCGGCGATCCCTGACTGGACGGGCTCATACCCCTTCTGACCAGCATGGGGATTGACCCACAGGACAGCATGCGCGAGGCGGCGCAACCGGGCGAGCTGGTCGCCAAGCATGGTCGCGTCGCCGCGTTCCCAACCGTCGGAGAACAGCACGACCACCGCACGCCTGGCAAGCCCGCGCTGCCCCCACCGGTCGAGGAACACCCGCAGCGTCTCGCCCAGCCGGGTGCCGCCCGCGAAGTCGGGGACCGCGCGGGACGCGGCGGTCAGCGCCTCCTGCGGGTCGCGAGCGCGCAGCTGACGGGACAGCCGCGTGAGCCGGGTGCCGACCGTGAACACCTCGGTGGTGGTGGGTGACGCCCGGGTGACCGCGTGCGCGAACCGCAGCAGCGCGTCGGCGTACGGGGTCATCGAGCCGGAGACGTCGATCAGCAGCACCACGCGCCGCGGCCGTTCGCGGCGGCCGCGGTACGCGAGCCGAACGGGTTCGCCGCCGGTGGCGCGCATGGTGGCGAGCACCTTCGCCGGGTCGAGCCGCCCGCGACGCTTCGGCCGCAGCCGCATGGCCCGGCGCATGGGTGGCGACAGGTGCAGCGTGGCCATCAGCTCACGCAGGTGCTCGCGCTCGGCCAAGGTGAGCGCCGCGATGTCGCGGTGGCGCAGGATCTCCTCGTCGGACGCGGCCACCTTCAGGTCGTCGGTCCCGGTGTCGCCGTTGCGGCCGCTGCCGGGGACCTCGGTGAGCGCGGCCATGGTGGTCTGCCTCGGACGGCTGACCGTCGGCTTCCTGCGGTGCTGGGGATCCAGGGCGGCGAACCACGCGGCGAAGGCGTCGTCGTAGCGCGGCAGGTCGTCCGGTTCGGCACACAACGTCAGCCGGCCGGCCCAGTAGAGCTGACGCGGATCGGCGAGGTCGACCTCGCGGGCCGCTCCGAGGTAGGCCTGAACCCGCTGTGCCTCGCACGGCAACCCGGCCTCGCGCAGCGCGGCGGCGAAGCCGACCAGGCCGGGCAACGGGTCCATTCACTCATTGTGCACCCGTCCGGAGCATCGATCTCCGCACGCCAACCTGCCACTCTTGTTGGATATTCCCCAACGAAGGGATTCAACGATGAGACCTTCACGATTAGGTGTGGCGTTGGCGGCACTCGCGCTGGGACTGATGGGGGCGGCCGTTCCGGCGGCCGCGCAAGGGATGTCGCTCGACGACGCGGTGCGGGCGAAGATCACGCAGAAGGCCCGGTCGGCGAGTGGCACCGAGGTCAACGTGATGAAGGCACACGGCTCGTCCTGGGCGTTCGGCGCGGCAGTGGCGCTCACCGACTCCTACCCCGAGGGCTGGCTCTTCGTTGCCGTACAACAGGATCGCAAGTGGACGGTCGCATTCGAGGGCGAGGCCGCGTTCCCCGGGCTGACCGCCTCCGCGCCGACGGACGTGGTGTCCGCGAAGGAGAAGAGGATCTTCGCGTCACACGGCGAAGCCACGGCGAAACCCTTGGCGGGCGGCGACTTCCGCACGGGCATGCGGCTGCCGTACGCGATCGGCCAGTCCTGGCGGCTGACCGGTGGACCCCACGGCGCGTCACGACAGTCGATCGACCTGGCCGGCGGTGACGGACGGGTGTTGGCCGCGCGCGGCGGAACGTTCTACGTGATGTGCTCAAGCCAGCGGGGCTGGGTGCGGGTGGCCCACGACCGCGGCTACTCCACCGACTACTACCACCTGCACAACAACCGGACCGACAACGGCGCGACGGTCGGCGAGGGCGCGTTCCTCGGCAACATCGGGGTCGACGTGTCGTGCGGCGGTTCGGCCACCGGACCGCACAACCACTTCTCCCTGCGACAGAACGCCGCGAACGTCGGGATCGCGGCACACAGCTTCGGGAAGTGGCAGGTGTACAACGGATCCGCCGAATACCAGGGCTACGCGCTGCACGGCTCGGCGCGGGCGAACACCGGCGGCTCCATGTACAACTACGGTCCCCTGGGGTTCACCGAAGGCGTGGTGGACACGAACGGCGGCGGGGTGCTGAACAGGCGCGCCGGCCCGGGAACCAACCACGGCGTGGTGGGCACGGTGGCCGACGGCGCCACGGTTTCCGTCGCGTGTTCAGCGAACGGAACGTCGCACAGCGGCCGGTTCGGCTACACGACAGCGATGTGGAACAAGCTGACGGACGGCTCCTGGATCAGCGACGCGTTCACGTGGACGGGCACGAGCGGCCCGATCAACGGCTGGTGCTGAGGTAGATGTCCGGGCGGCCGGTCGGAAGCGCGACCGGCCGCCCGGGACGGGCTCCTCGCCGCGTCCTTGGCCGGGTAGACGGCCGGGCGCGAGGAGCGGGGGTAGGAGCGGGAGCGACGGAGCGGACGCCGTCTGGACTGACGACCGCGCGCAGGCGCGCCAGCGCCGAGCACGGGAGGAGGGAAGACGGCGTCTTAGCGGAGTCGCGGGAGCGACCATGACAGCCAACAGATGTAGCCGCCGCGCGGCCTGGGCACCGCGACAGGCTTTCGGCCACCGCGAGCGGCTCCATCCGTTGAGGAGGAACCGAACTACCGTCCGCCTCCCCTGCGTTCGGTACTCACGATGTCCTCCTCTGGTTGGCGCGCCACGACAACTATGCGCCGACGCCACCCGCTCGCGCGACCGAATTTCAGGCGAGCATCTTGTCCAGGCCTGCGGCCACCACGCGCTGGGCGTCCTCGCGGTACTTCAGCACGGCACCCAGCGTGGCGGCCGCGGACGCCGCGTCCAGTTCCGTGCGGCCGAGCGCCTGCAACGCCTGGGCCCAGTCGATCGTCTCGGCCACACCCGGCGGCTTGAGCAGCTCCAGCGCACGCAGCCGGCGGACGGCACCCGCCACCTGGACGGCCAGCCCCTCGGCCACGTCCGGCAGGCGCCTGCGCAGGATCGCCACCTCGCGGGCCAGGTCCGGGTGCTCCAGCCAGTGATAGAGGCAGCGGCGCTTCAACGCGTCGTGCACCTCGCGGGTGCGGTTGGAGGTGAGGATCACCAGCGGCGGGACCTCCGCGCGGACCTCACCGAACTCGGGGATGGTCACGGCGTTCTCGCCGAGCACCTCCAGCAGGAACGCCTCGAACTCGTCGTCCGCGCGGTCGACCTCGTCGACCAGCAGCACACACGGCGACTCCTCCAGCGCCCGCAGCAGCGGCCTGGCCAACAGGAACCGGCGGCTGTAGAGCGACTTCTCGGCGGCGTCCGAGTCGAGCTGACCGCCGGCCTCGAGGGCCCGCAGGTGCAGCAGCTGGCGGGGGAAGTCCCAGTCGTACAGCGCCTGGGAGAAGTCGATGCCCTCGTGACACTGCAGTTTGATCATCGGCACGCCGAGCGCCTCGGACAGCGCGACGGCCAGGGAGGTCTTGCCGGTGCCCGGCTCGCCCTCGCAGAACAGTGGTCGGCCCAGCCGCATGGCCAGGAAGGCGGCGGTCGACACGCCCTCGTCCGCCAGGTACCCGACCCGGTCCAGCTCGCCGGCGAGCGCGTCCGGTGACTCGACATTCACACCCCGAGACTAGGCCTGTCCCTTGATCTTTGTGCGAAGGTCTGCGCCTGACCAACAGCTACCTCAGGGGAACGTGACGGCACCCAACCACCTCGGTACCCGCCCTGCGCCGGGACGCAACCAACACTCAAAATCCGGGGAGGCGGACTAGCTCGGCGCCGGCGCCGTCCTCTACCTGGTCGCGTGGATGGTCGTGCCCGAGGCATGATCGGCCTACGCTCAACGGCGTGACCGAAGAGGACCGCACGACCGTCTCCCGCCGCGGCACCGCCCGCGCCCTGGTCCTGCTGGCCTCCGGTCTCGCCGTCGCGGCCGCCGCGCTCACGTTCTTCGGCGCCCTGATCTTCGGGCCCGCTCTGCTCGACCGCCACGGCCGCACCGGCCCCGTGCTCCTCGGTACCGCCGCGTTCTGCGTGTTCGTGCTGGTCGCCGCGCTCCTGGCGAACGTTCTGGCCGTGCGCGCCGCCACTGTTTCCGGCGTGGTGGCCCGCGGGTGTGGCACGCTGCTCGGTGGCACCGTCATCGGCCTCGCAGTCCTTCTGATACTGATCTCGAGCTCCGCATGAACCACCCGAATGGTCGGTATCTGCGGCGATTACCCGCGCTCTTGACTGTAAAGACGGGCTTGGCACGATGGACCCTGGTGCCATCAGGCAAATCGACCCTTGGAGCGGGGTGAAACGCGGTGACCGAACTGCAGACCACGGGCGTGGCAAAGCCGTGGACCGGGCTGCACGGGAGGGACCGGAACGCGGCGTGCATGATCGCCGCGAGAGACGGCGACCGCGAGGCGTTCAACGTGTTGATCGCCGACCTCGCCCCGCTGGTGTGGCATGTCGCGCGTGGCGGCGGGCTCGACCGCACCAGCGCCGAGGACGTGGTGCAGACGGTCTGGCTCGCGCTGTTGCGCAACCTCGACCGGCTCACCGAGCCGAAGGCACTGGCCGGGTGGTTGATCACCACCACCAGGCGCGAGGCGAGCCGCGTTCAGCAACGCGGCCCCGCATACGTCGAGCTGTCCAACGAGGTCGCCGAGCAGACCCCGACCACTGACCCGTCACCGGAGCACGAGGTGCTCCGAGACGAGCGGGACCGGCAGCTGTGGAGTTCGTTCCACAAGCTCACGCAGCGCTGCCAAGAACTGCTCCGTCTCACCGTCCTCGCAGGTCGCGCTGAGTATCGCGCGGTCGCCGAGGCCCTGAACATGCCGCACGGGAGTATCGGACCGACGCGTGGACGCTGCCTCAACCAGCTGCGCGCGCTGTACAACGGGGACAGTGGATCATGAAGACCAATCACGCTGACGACGAGCTCATGGCCGAGGTGGCCCGCCTGGTTGACGAGCTCGATCCACCACCTCCCGGGTTGGTCGAGAGAGCCCAGTTCGCGGTGGCCATCGACGATATCCGCGACATCCGGAACATCGAGGTCGAGGTCGCCCGGTGGGCGGACAACCGCGAACTCGCCGGGGTCCGGGGTGGGCTGCCGGGCACCATCACGTTCTTCGTCGGAGACCTCACGGTCATGGTGAACGTGACCCGGATGGGCGAGCGCCAACGCATCGACGGCTGGCTCGTGCCGGCCGGTGCCCACGGCGTGGAGGTCCGGGTGGCCGACCACGGCTCCACCAGCACCACGGCCGACGAGGGTGGCCGGTTCGTGCTGACCGAGGTGCCCAGGGGCACTACCCAGCTCCTTGTGCGGATGGACACCGAACAGTCACGCACCGTTGTTACCCCAACGGTGGACCTGTAGCCCGAACAGCCCCTAATTCCCCATATGGCGGATAGTCTATGTATCTCCCTGTGGTCGCTCGACTCTTGTGAATGAGCAACCCAGAGAGTTCCGTTGAGGGGAGCAAACGACATGTCCGACCAGAACAAGACCGCAGGTGACCCGAACGACCCGCGTCCGCCGTGCGGCATCTGCAAGTCGACCGACCACACGACCGGCTTTCACGGCAGTGGCGTCGCGCCGGCCGACGGCAAGCCTTCGGCCGAATGACCAACCGGATCTGATCCGCTCGCACGCGGGCCTGGCAGATGTGCTGCCATTAGAGGCGTGCCAGGCCCTCGCGTGCGATCCGACGAAACCGTGCAATCACGTCCGGATTCGTCGAAGAACGGCACGTTAGCGGCCATCGAGATCGCTGCGGAGCTGCGGCGACAGGCTGTGGAAGCCACTGGAGCCGGTCGTTCCGCCGATGCGATCAAGCTGCTGCGCAAGGCTCTGCGCGCTCTCCCGGTGACCTCTTTCAGTCCCGATGTGGTCACCGTACGAACGAGAGTTCTCGGCACGCTGGCGTACGCGGAGGCCGAAACCGGCTCGGTGGCCGACGGACTCGTGCACCTGGGCACCGCCGGTGATCTCATCGGCGGTCTGCCCGAGGGCCCGCAGCGGCTGGCCCTGCGCGGGCTCATCGACCACCAGCACGCACTGATCCTGTTGCGACAGGGCCACACCGCGGAGGCTCTTCGTCTGTTCGACGTGGCGATCCCGCTGCTCGAACAGGCGGAGGGCACCGCGGCCGGCAACCCGCTGCTGTTCGCCAACTCCCTGATGAACCGGGGTTTGACCTACATCCTGCTCGGGGCGCCGGGGGCGGCCGAGCGGGACATGATCCGCTGCATCGCCCAGGCCGAAAGCGCGGGTCTGCCGCTGGTCCGCGCCAAGGCGCAGGGGAATCTCGGGGACATCGCCCAGCTCACCGGTGACATTCCCGGCGCGCTCGCCCACTACGAGCAGGTGGAGAAGACTCTTCGGGAGGTCGCGCCGAGCCTCGTCTCCCGCCTCCGCATCGACCAGGCCCGCGCGCTCATGAGCGCCGGACTGTCCGAAGAGGCCGGACGCCACCTGGACGAGGCCCTTCCCGAGCTTCGGAGCCAGCGGATCAGCCAGGACCTGGCAGAGGCGGAGGTCGCCCGCGCGGGCGCCGCGCTCCTCGAAGGCGATCTCGAGCTGGCCAGGCACCTCGCCAGCTCGGCACGCACCCGATTCGTCAAGCGGGGCAGTCAACCCTGGGCCGA
This sequence comes from uncultured Actinomycetota bacterium, assembly GCA_963825445.1. Classification (GTDB taxonomy): domain Bacteria; phylum Actinomycetota; class Actinomycetes; order Mycobacteriales; family Pseudonocardiaceae; genus Actinophytocola. Next base: position 141,200 of record CAWGTM010000004.1, on the reverse strand, counting down.
GGTGGCCGCGTTGACCAAGCTCCGCGCCGAGGCCAACGCCGCGTTCGCCGGGCAACCAAGCTCCGCCACCGCCGGGAAGGCCGCGGCGCTCGCCGAGCGGTTGGCGGCCGTCGGGCTGACCGACGAGGCGGCCATGGCCCGCATGCTCGGCGTTCGACTCGCGCTGCGGCGGGGCAAGGTCGCCACGGCCGAGGAACTCCTCGCGCTCGTGCCGCCGCCCCGCAAGATCGCGCCCATCGACCACCGGATGCTGCTGCGGCTGTGCCGCGCCGAGGTCGCGCTCGCCCGCGGCCGCACCCGCAGCGCGTTCGCGCAGGCCCGCGCCGGGTTCACCGAACTGGGCGCGGCCCGCGACCGGATGGGCGGGCTGGACCTCGTCTGCGGCACGGCCGTCCACGGTCTGGAGCTGGGCAAGCTCGCCACCCGGCTGGTGGCCGGCGGTCCCCGCCGCCAGGCCGACGCGCGCCGGATGCTCGCGTGGCAGGAACGCACCCGCGCCCAGGTCTACCGCTACGAGCCCCTGCCGGCCATCGACGACCCGGAGCTGGCCGGTCGGGTGGCCGAACTGCGGACGGTGCTGCGGACCGTGCAGCAGACCCGCCTCGAAGGCCGGTCCACCGCACACCTCGAACGCCGCAGTGCCGCGCTGCAGCGGGAAGTCAGCCGGCTCGGCTGGCACACCACGCACTGGGGCAAGCCACGGCCGGTCAGTTCCCCCGTGGAGATCAGCGAGCGACTCGGCGACCGCGCGCTCATCAGTTTCGCGGCACCCGCCGGGGAACTGATCGCCGTGGTCGTGGCCGGCAGCCGCACCCGGTTGGTGTCACTCGGCAGGACGGTCGACGTGCTGGAGACCGCGCGGCAGCTGCACGCCGACCTCGACGCGCTCGCCCCCGACGACCTGATCGAGCCGCTGGCCGCCGTCGTGTCCCAGTCCGCCTTGCGGCGGATCGCCGCGCTCGACGGGATGTTGTTCGGGCCGGGCGGGATCGGCACGGATCTGCTGGGCGACCGCGAGATCGTGGTGGTGCCGTTCGGCGGGCTCTACTCGGTGCCGTGGGAGTCGCTGCCCACGTTGCGCGGCCGGGGCGTGTCGGTCGCGCCGTCGGCCACCGCCTGGGTGAGCGCCATGGAGAGCGAGCGCTCCGCCGGGTCGGTGGTGCTGGTGCTCGGCCCGAACCTGCCGGAGTCGATCTCCGAGCTGGACCAGCTGCGCGAGGTGTACCCGGACGCGATCGTGTTGGAGGGACCGAGGGCCACGAGCGAGGCCGTGCTGTCCGCCATGGACGGCGCGCGGCTGGTGCACATCGCGGCGCACGGCACGCACGAACCGGCGAACGCCATGTTCTCCCGACTGGAACTGGCCGACGGCGGACTGCTCGCCCACGAGGTCGCCCGGTTGCGGCGCGCGCCCGAACACATCGTGCTGGCCGCCTGCGAACTGGCGCTGTCGCACATCCGGCCGGGCGACGAGCCGCTCGGCTTCGCGGGTGCGATGTTGGCGAGCGGGTCGCGCACGGTGGTCGCCGCGGTGAACCGGGTGGGTCACCGGTCGGCCGCGCTCGCCATGACCGACTACCACCGGCGTCTGGCGAGCCGGCCCATCAACGACCTGACGGAGACGATGACCGACTATCACCGCAGGTTGGCGTCCGGTGTCCAGCCGGCAAGGGCACTCGCCGAGGCCACTACCGCCGACCCACTTCGCCGCCCGTTCATTCTCCTCGGAGCCGGTTAATTACCCAGAGTATTTGCCCAAAAGGGCCACCTACTCCAAATGGTTACCCCACTCGCCGATTTGGCCTATATCCTCTGTATCTCTGCGTGTTCGCCCGCCTCTTGTGAGACGGACACCCGAAATACGTCGAAGGGGTAAAACGATGACCGACGCCATCACCAAGCCCAAGAAGGACGAGCCGGAGGACACCCCGAAGAAGGGCACCGAGCCTGTCTCTCCCATGGGATGGGTCGGCACCGGAAGCGTGCCGGTCGGCGAGGCCCAGGACGACGACAAAGACAAGTGAATCACTGCAGCGAGTAAGGCGCGGGCGGCAAGGTGTAGACATAACTACTATGCCTCGCCCGCGCCCTTCGCATGCCACGAACCCGGGAAGCACCCGAGGTTCCGAAGAGGCGCATTCGGACAGTATCGAAACCGCCGTACGGCTGCGTGGCCAAGCACGGGACGAGGCGCAGGCCGGCCGTTTCACCGAGGCGATCAAAAATCTTCAGCGAGCGTTACGCGCGCTCCCGATTACCTCGGGTGATCAGGAAGTCGTGGTGGTCCGGGCCCAGGTGCTCTCCACGCTCGCCTACGTCGATGCCGAGATCGGCTCGGTGGCCGACGGGCTCGTCCATCTGGGCACGGCGAGCGACCTGGTCGGTGGCCTGCTGGAAGGCCCGGCCCGCATGGCGCTGCGTGGCCTGGTGGACCATCAGCACGGCGTGATCCTGGTCCGCGCCGCCCGCACCACCGAGGCGATCGGGCTGTTCAACAAGGCCATCCCCTTGCTGAAGCAGACGATCGGCACCCCGGCGGCCAACCCCGAACTGTTGGCCATCGCGTACCTCAACCGGGGCTACGGCTACATCGAACTCGGCGAGCCGCAGCCGGCCGAGCGCGACATGCGCCAGGCGCTCACGCTGGCCATCGAGCACGAACTGCCGATGGTCAAGGCGAAGGCGCAGGGAAACCTCGGCGAGATCGCGCACCTGCAGGGCGACGTCCCCGGCGCGCTCGCCCACTTCGAGCAGGCGGAGGAGACCTTCCGCCAGATCGCGCCCGCGCTCATGCCGAGGGCACACGTCGACCAGGCTCTGGCGTTGCTGGCGGCCGGAGTGCTCGACGACGCCGCCCGTCACCTCGACGAGGCGCTGCCCATGCTGCGGGAGCACCGCAACAGCCAGGACCTGGCCGAGGCCGAGGTGGCCCGCGCGGCGACCGCGTTGCTGCAGAACGATCTCGAGCTGGCCAAGCAGCTCGCCGGGTCGGCACACCGCCGGTTCGTCAAGCGGGGCAACGAAGCCTGGGCCGAGGTCGCGGCGCTCACCCGTATGCGGGCCGAGGCGGGTGCGGCCATGAGCGGCACGCCCGGCAAGAACGCGGCGGACAAGGCGAACCGGCTGGCCGAACGGCTCGCCGAGGTGGGCCTGCCCGACGAGTCGGCCATGGCCAGGATGCTGGCCGTGCGGCTGGCGCTGCGCCGGGGCGACGTCGACCTGGCCGAGGAGCTGCTGGCCGAGGTCCCCGCGCCACGCAAGACCACTCCCATCGACCACCGGATGATGCTCCGGCTGTGTCGCGCGGAGGTCGCGCTCGCCCACGGCGGGACCCGCAGCGCGCTGGCCCAGGCGAAGGCCGGGTTCGACGAGCTGGGCACGGCCCGCGACCGGATGGGTGGGCTGGACCTCGTGTGCGGCACGGCCGTCCACGGTCTGGAGCTGGCCCGCCTCGCCATGAACGTGGTGCTGAGCACCGCGTCGACCGACGCCGACGCCCGGCGGCTGCTCGGATGGCAGGAACGCACGCGGGCGCAGGTGTACCGATACGAGCCGCTGCCGGCCATCGACGACCCGGAGCTGGCGAGCCGCGTGGCCGAGCTGCGCACGGTGTTGCGGATGGTGCAGCAGGCACGGGTGGAGCGTCGGCCGGTGGCGCAGCTGGAGCGGCGGACGGCGGCGTTGCAGCGGGAGGTCAGCCGGCTCGGCTGGCACACCAGTCAGTGGGGCAAGCCGCGGCCCGTGTCGTCGCCGGCCGAGGTGATCGAGCGCCTGGGCGACCGGGCGCTGCTCAGCTTCGCCGGGCCGGCCGACGATCTCGCGGCCGTGGTGGTCACCGGCGGGCGAACACGACTGTTCCGTCTCGGCGCGAAGGTGGAGGTGCTGGAGACCGCGCGGCAGCTCCACGCCGACCTCGACGCGCTCGCCCCCGACGACCTGATCAAGCCGCTGGCAGCGGCCGTGTCGGAGTCGGCGCTGCGCCGGATCGCCGCGCTGGACGGCATGTTGTTCGGTCCCGGCGCGATCCCCCAGTCGGTGCTCGGCGACCGCGAGCTGGTGATCGTCCCGTTCGGCGGGCTGTACTCGGTGCCGTGGGAGTCGCTGCCCTCGCTGCGTGGGCGTGCGGTGTCGGTGGCGCCGTCGGCCACCGCGTGGATGAGCGCGGTGGAGGTCGACCGCGACGGCGGCCAGGTGGTGCTGGTGTGTGGGCCGGACCTGCCGGAGTCGGTGTCCGAACTGGACCAGCTGCGCGAGGTCTACCCGAACGCCATCGTGCTGGAAGGTGCGGCCGCCACGGCCGACGCCGTGCTGTCGGCCATGGACGGCGCGAAGCTCGTGCACATCGCGGCGCACGGCACGCACGAGCCCACGAATGCCATGTTCTCCCGGCTGGAGCTGGCCGACGGCGGTCTGCTGGCCCACGAAGTGTCCCGCCTGCGGCGCGCACCCGAGCACATCGTGCTGGCCGCCTGCGAGCTGGCGCTGTCCCACATTCGGCCGGGCGACGAGCCGCTCGGGTTCGCGGGCGCCATGCTGGCCGCCGGCTCCCGGACGGTCGTGGCGGCCGTCAACCGCGTCGGGCATCGTTCAGCGGCGCTCGCCATGGCCGACTACCACCGGCGTCTGGCCAGCCGGCCGATCATCGACCTGGCCGAGACGATGACCGACTACCACCGCAGGCTCGCGTCCGGTGTCCGCCCGGCGCGCGCGTTGGCCGAGGCCACGGCCCCCGACCCGCTGCGCAGACCGTTCGTCCTCCTCGGCGCCGGATAGATTGCGTAAAGATCTCTGGCGGATGAACATGTGCACATCCGAGGAGACGGGGGCGGGATGAGTGCGCTGGCGATCGAGTGGTCCGACCCTGACTTCCTCTCGCACCTGATCTCCATCCCGCTGTTCACCGGGGTGATCGGCTACATCACCAACTGGACCGGCGTGATCATGCTGTTCCAGCCGATGCGGTTCCACGGTCTGAAGCTCCCCGGCCTGCGGTTTCTGTACTCCTACCTGCCGCGACGAGTGCAGGTGATCCCCGCCATCACCCACGAGGGCCGGTTCGGCTGGCAGGGGATCATCCCGTCGCGGGTGTCGAAGATGGCGTCGATCTCCGTGGACAAGGCGCTGCTCAAGGTCGGCAGCATCGGCGACTTCTATCGAGAGTTCGAACCGGACAAGATCGCCGACCACATCGCGGCGACCGCCCGCCCGGAGATCCGCGGCGTGGTCGAACGGATCATGGAACGCGAGCACCCGCAGCTGTGGCACGACCTGCCGCCGGTGATCAAGTCGGCGGTGCACGCGCGGATCGAGCAGCGGCTGCCGGTGATCGTGCGCGGGCTGACCGAGCAGCTCGGTGAGTACATCGACCAGCTCATCGACGCGAAGCTGCTGGTGATCCGGCACTTCGAGGAGCACCCGGAGCTGATGAACGACATGCTCCGCGAGGTCGGCCGCAAGGAGCTGCGGTTCATGCAGAACTTCGGCTTCTACTTCGGGTTCCCCATGGGGATCGGGCTGGTGTTCATCCTCGAGGCGTTCCCGCAGTGGTGGGTGCTGCCGCTCGGCGGGGCGGTGATCGGCTGGGTGGTCAACTGGATCGGCATCAAGCTGATCTTCGAGCCGGTGTTCCCCCGTCGCATCGGGCCGTTCCTGTTCCACGGCCTGTTCCTGCGGCGACAACCCGAGGTGAGCGACGTGATGGCGGAGATCATCGCGGGCGACATCATCAACATGAAGAACATCGGCGACGAGTTGCTGCACGGCCCCCAGTCGGACCGAACCCGCCAGATGCTGGAGGAGTCGCTGCGGCCGGCGGTCGACAGTGCCGTCGGGTTCGCCAGGTCGGCCGTGCGAGTGGGCATCGGGACCGAGAGGTACGACCGGATCCGCGACGCGGTGGCGAGCGAGGCCGTGGGTTTCGCGTCCGCGTTCGGCGACTCGGAGTTCGGCGTGCAACAGTCGGCCAAGATCAAGCGGTTCGTGGCGAGACAGATGCGCCAGCTGCGGTCCGACGACTTCAACGAGCTGCTGCGGTCGGCCATCAAGCAGGATGAGTGGCTGCTGTTCGTGCACGGCGGCGTGCTCGGCGTCGGGGCCGGGCTGATCCACCTAGCGATCTTCGGAGTGTGACGATGGCGAACGAAACGGCCGGCCTGCTGCGCATCGCGGCGAGCACGGGTCTGAGCACGCTTCAGTGGATGGTGTCCACGACCGTCCACACAGGATCGCGGGTGGTACGCGGGCTCGCGTCGGGCGAGCCCCCGGTGAAGATCGTGACGGAGCTGACGAGCGAGCTGCGAACGGCGGCCGCCGAGATGCTGGGCGCGGCGCCCCCACCTCCACCCCCGACCGGCGTCGCGCATGCGACGAGCGAGGAACTACGCGCCCGCGGCGCCGAACTACTGCGCCGATCGGCGGATGTCCACTTCGTGGAGGACATGCACCCGGCATACGAACGAATCCTGGGCGAACTGGCCCCGGACGAGGCCCGCATCCTGCGCTTCCTGGCACGCGAGGGCCCCCAACCGACGGTCGACGTCCGCACGAACCGTCCGCTGGGCATAGGTTCCGAGCTGATCGAGGCAGGCCTGTCGATGATCGGCCGCCAGTCCGGCGTACGCCGCCTGGACCGAACGAACGCGTACCTGAACAACCTCTTCCGGCTGGGCCTGGTGTGGTTCTCCCGCGAGGAGGTGGAACCGGGCCGCTACCAGGTGGTGGAAGTACAGCCAGAGGTCCAGGAAGCGATGGCCAAAGCCGGCCGAGCCCCGAAAACAGTCCGACGCAGCGTCCACCTGACCCCTTTCGGCGAGGACTTCTGCGAAATCTGCCTACCCCAGGACCACTGACCGGTCAGACCTTGACGACCGCCACTCGACCACCGCACAGCGCGGCGAGGTCCTCCGGGTCGGACGTGAGGACAGTCGTGGGGTCGGGCATCGACAGCGCGGTGGCGGCGAGCATGGCGTCGATGGCGTACTTGTGACCAGTGGAGGCCGACCTGAGCGAGCAACGCCGCGGCGGTCTCGCGATCTCCACCGAGATCGGCTCGACGGACAGCCGCGAGATCACCCAGTCGAAGGCCGCCCGGTTGATCTTCGGGTGGATGACCTCGACCAGTGTCACGGCGCTGGTGACCACTCGCTCGTCGGCGGCTCGCGCGGCGGCCAGCCAACCGGTCAGCTCGCGGTCGCGCAGTACCGCCTTCGCCAGACCTTCGCTGTCGAGGACGAGCGTCATGCGGCAGATCCGCCGGATTCGTCCCTGGCACGGGCGAGAAACTGCCGCTTGGCCTCGATCTCCTCGGCGGTGAGGGCGCCGTGTTCGGCCTCCGCGGCGGCGATGATCTCGTCGAGGTTGTCGCGCTCGATCTGGCGCTGCACAGCGGCCTCGATGTAGGCGGACACACCCCGCCGGCCCACCCGCCCACGCACCGCGCTGATGGTGCCGCTGTGCATCGACACCGACACAGCCCTGGTCGGTCCGTCGCCGGGAGGGTGCTCATCGCTCATGGGCACAGTTTAACAAAAGTTCTAACAAACCGTCACGACGCGCTGGCCGGTCGCCGCGCGGGGGCCGGGGTTTGGGGGTTGGACCCCAAAAAGCACGAAAGAGCGACGTGTGTCCGCGCTATCCGCGAACACACGTCGCCCAGTCGCTCTTGTGGATCAGAAGTCCATGCCGCCGGTCGGGTCGCCGCCGCCCGCGGGGGCGGCTGCCTTCGCCGGCGTTTGCGTACCTAACGGCGGGGCTGGTCCGCGAGTGTGGCGGTGAGGGCGTGCCACGCGATGGCGGCGAAGGCCAGGGTGCCGGCGGAGCGGTTCTTGGTGTCGCGCACCAGGACCGCGTCGGCGGTCGGGCCGACCTCGACGCAGTCGCCACCGTTGGTACCGCTGAAGCTGGACTTGCGCCAGGCCGCACCGACTTCGACGCAGTTGCCGCCGTTGGCATTGCTGAAGCTGGACTTGCGCCAGGTGATCACGGGGTGATGCGTTCCTTCCATCGCTGAGCCTCCTCCTCGATGAGCACGCGGGACGCGGCGGCGGGCAGGGCGACCGCACGGAGCGTGTCGAACAGTACCGTCATCCTCGCGGCGGTGTCCGCGTCCTCCACGGTCTGCCCGGCCGACGCACCCTCCAGGTACACGATCGCGGGCGGCTGCTTGGTCTCCGCGATGGTGAACGCGCCGCCGAGCCCGGGTGCGTCACGTCGGCGGGGATGACCTGGATGGTGATCCTCGGCCGGTCGATCAGCTCCGCCAGCCTGGTCAGCTGGGCGTGCATGACCTCGGGGCCACCGACGCCACGGCGGAGCACCTGCTCGTCGAGCACGACCCACAGCCACGGCGGGTCCTTGCGGTCCAGGATGGCCTGGCGCTCCAGCCGCGCCGCGACGAAGTCGGCCACCTCGTCGGGGCCGTTGCCCGGATAGCTCGCGATGAGCACGCGTGCGTAGTCGGCGGTCTGGAACAGGCCGGGGATCAGCACGTGCTGGAACGTGCGCAGCACGGTGGCCTCGGCCTCGTACGGGGCGAACGGGCGGAAGCTCGCCGACAGCGGGATGCCCCGGATCCGGCGTTCGCACCGTTGCAGCGTGCCGGGAGTGCCGAACGCCTCGTCGAGCTTCCTGGCCTGCTCGGCGGTCGGGATTCGGTAGCAGCTCTCGATGCTCTTGATGGTGGACGCGCTGAAGTTGATCGCCGCGCCGCACTCCTCGGTGGTCCAGCCCTTCAGCCTGCGCAGCGCGCGCAGTTCCTCGGCGAACAGGACCCGGTCCTCGCTGACGCCGTCATGGCTCCCCGGCATGACATCTCCCCCGTACTCCGCAGATTCCCGCAGAGGATACTCCCTTCTCAGCACGGTTCCGCTGCCGCGCAAGTGAAGCGGGCCCGGACGCTGTATCGCGTCCGGGCCCGTTTCGGGGTCTTGCTCAGGCGTGGATCAGAAGTCCATGCCGCCGGTCGGGTCGCCGCCGCCCGCGGGGGCGGACGACTTCTCCGGCTTGTCCGCGACCACGGCTTCCGTGGTCAGGAACAGTGCGGCGATGGACGCCGCGTTCTGCAGTGCGGAGCGCGTGACCTTGGTCGGGTCCGGCACGCCGGCCGCCAGCAGGTCCTCGTACACGCCGGTGGCGGCGTTCAGGCCGTGCCCCATGGGCAGACCCTTGACCTTCTCCACCACAACGCCACCCTCGTGGCCGGCGTTGATCGCGATCTGCTTGAGCGGAGCCTCGACCGCAACCTTCACGATGTTGGCACCCGTGGCCTCGTCGCCCTCGAGGCGAAGACCCGCGAAGGCCTCCTCGGCAGCCTGGAGCAGAGCGACGCCACCACCGGCGACGATGCCCTCCTCGACGGCGGCCTTGGCGTTGCGGACCGCGTCCTCGATGCGGTGCTTCCGCTCCTTCAGCTCGACCTCGGTCGCCGCGCCGGCCTTGATGACCGCAACACCGCCGGCCAGCTTGGCCAGGCGCTCCTGCAGCTTCTCGCGGTCGTAGTCGGAGTCCGAGTTCGCGATGTCGTTGCGGATCTGGTTCACGCGGCCCTGAATCTGCTCCGCGTCACCCGCACCCTCGACGATCGTGGTCTCGTCCTTGGTGACGACGACCTTGCGGGCACTGCCCAGCAGCGACAGGTCGGCGTTCTCCAGCTTGAGGCCCACGTCCTCCGAGATGACCTGACCACCGGTGAGGGTGGCGATGTCCTGGAGGATCGCCTTGCGGCGGTCGCCGAAGCCCGGGGCCTTGACGGCAACGGACTTGAAGGTGCCACGGATCTTGTTGACCACCAGGGTCGCCAGGGCCTCGCCCTCGACGTCCTCGGCGATGATCAGCAGCGACTTCGAGGCCTGCATGACCTTCTCCAGCACCGGAAGCATGTCCTTCACGGCGGAGATCTTCGAGCCGAACAGCAGGATGTACGGGTCTTCGAGGACCGCTTCCTGCCGCTCCGGGTCGGTCACGAAGTAACCGGCCAGGTAGCCCTTGTCGAAGCGCATGCCCTCGGTGAGCTCCAGCTCCATGCCGAGCGCGTTGCTCTCCTCGACCGTGACAACGCCTTCCTTGCCGACCTTGTCCAGGGCCTCGGCGATGAGCTCGCCGATCGTGGTGTCGGCCGCGGAGATGGACGCCGTCGCGGCGATCTGCTCCTTGGTCTCGACCTCACGCGACATCTTGTGCAGCTGCTCGATGACAGCCTCGACGGCCTGCTCGATGCCCCGCTTCAGCGACAGCGGGTCGGCACCGGCGGCGACGTTGCGCAGACCCTCGCGCACCAGCGCCTGGGCGAGCACGGTCGCGGTCGTGGTGCCGTCACCGGCGACATCGTCGGTCTTCTTGGCAACTTCCTTGACGAGCTCGGCCCCGATCTTCTCCCACGGGTCCTCGAGCTCGATCTCCTTCGCGATGGAGACACCATCGTTGGTGATCGTCGGCGCGCCCCATTTTTTCTCGAGCACGACGTTCCGGCCACGGGGGCCGAGCGTCACCTTGACGGCGTCAGCGAGGATGTTCAAGCCGCGCTCAAGACCGCGACGGGCTTCCTCGTCGAACGCGATCAACTTGGCCATTGCGGTGTTAGTCCTCCGTTGTTGATCGTGAGTGCACCCACGATCGTTTGGACGTCACGTTGCTCGGCCAGGCTCGGTGCCCGCGACGGACGGCTGAACACCCGCAGATGGGGGGTCCTGCCTCACCGTCCCGACCTCGTCTCGTTGGCACTCGGCGATCCCGAGTGCCAGTTCCGTGTTTAGCACTCTCCACCCGAGAGTGCAAGAAACACAGGTCAGCGACCGCCGCTGGTGGGCTCGCTGTCACCCGACTCGTCGGACTCGCCGTCCTCGCCGGGCCCGACCTGGATCGGGGGCACCGTCTGCTCGGTCGTCTTGTCGCCGCCGCCACCGGGATCACCGTCGTTGTCGTCGCCGGACAGCAGGAAGATGGCGGCCACGATCAGGCCGATGGCCACCAGCCCGACGATCACCGGGGCGATCCACCGGCTGCCGGAGCCGCTCTCGGACGACGTGAAAGCCGTGGACGGCCCGGCCGGCACGGGCGGGCGCAACCGCACGGGATCGGCGTTGGACGAGTGCGTGCCCGCCGGAACGGGGCGCTGGTAGCCGCCGGGCGGGGTGTTCTGCGGGCGTTGCTGCTGGTAGCCGGGGCCGTTCGGCGAACCGACCGACGCGGGACGGGGACCGACCGGCACGGCCGGCGGGCGCCGCACCGGCTGGCTGAGCAGCGCCGTGCGTGCGGCGGCGATCAGCTCGCGGCTGTTCGAGTAGCGGTTCTTCGGGCTCTTCGACATGCCACGGCGAATGACGTCGTCGATGGCCGGCGGCAGCGACGGCACGACCTCGGTGAGCGAGGGCGCGTCGCGGTTCAGGTGGCCCTGGATGACCTCGGGCACCGCGCCCTGGAACGGCGGGCGCCCCGACAGGCACGCGAACAGCACGCAGGCGAGCGAGTAGCCGTCGGTGCGGGGGTCGACCGGCTCGCCACGCAGGTGCTCGGGCGCGGCATAGGTGGGCGAGCCGAGGAAGTCGCCGCCGCGGGTCCGGTGACCGGTGGCGCCACGGCGGGTCAGCCCGAAGTCGGCGACGTAGACGTGTTCCGCGGTGGACTCGCGGCTGGTGACCAGCACGTTCGCCGGCTTCACGTCGAGGTGGACGAGGCCGCGCTCGTGGAGGTTGTCCAGTGCCTCGGCCACCTGGCCGAGCAGTTGGATCGCGCGCTCCGGCTTGAGCGGGCCGCCCTTGATGAGGCTGGCCAGGTCGGAACCGTCGACCAGCCGCATGGCGATGTAGAGCAGGCCGTCGACCTCACCGAAGTCGTACAGCGGCACCACGTTCGCGTGGTCGATGGCGGAGGTGTTGCGAGCCTCGTCGACGAACCGCTCGCGGAACTCGGGGTCCTCGGTGAGGTGTTCGGCGATGACCTTGAGCGCGACCTTGCGACCGAGTCGGATGTCGGTCGCCCGATACATCACGCTCATGCCGCCCTTGCCGAGCACACCGTCGATCCGGTAATGCCCCAGGCGACGCCCGGTCAGGTCCTCCGACACTGCTCATCCATTCATTCGTCGGGGTCGCTCGCCATACCGAGCGCCCCGCAGCTCGGCCGCACCGCGAACGGCCCTCGCCAGACGAAAGCCTAACGTTCGACGACCGCGGCCCGCGTGCGGTTCACCCCGATCTGTTCGTCGAGGACAACAGCCCGGCCATGGCGCGGGCGTTGCGGGTCTGGACCAGCAGCTGACCTGGTCCAGCGAAGTCGAGCATCAGCCCTTCGCCGGTCCGCACGGACTGCGGCATCGACTGGCTCACCGCCCGCAACCGGCACTGGGTCTGCTCGCTGTAGGCCAGCAGGTAGCTGGGCTCCACGCTGATCAGTTCGCCGGGTTCGAGGGTCACCACGTCCAGGGAACCACAACACGACAGCACGAGGGTGCCGACGCCGGAGACGTGCTCCACGAAACCGTGCTCCGCGCCGAACAGGTTGCGGAACCCGGCCCACTGCGGGTCGGACCGCACGGTGGCCGGCGTCGCGAGCCAACTGCCGCGCGAGACGCACCAGCCGGACATGCCGTCCAGCTCGAGGGTGTGGACGTCGCCGGGCAGCTGCGGTGCCACGTCGACCCAGCCGCCCTCGGCCGGAGCCGTGAAGACCGCGCGCACCGACTTGCCCCGCGTGCCGCCCCGGCCCCTGGTGTCCACGACCACGCCGTAGCTCGTGGCGAGCATCGAGGCGTACTCGGCCGCGACGGCCTCACCGGGTGCCATCAGCAGCCGGGCGACGCCGAACGCCGGGGTGTGCCGCGTGCGGACCTGCACCGTGCCCCCTCCGGATGTCTCGCGTGATCTTCTCCCCCACGAGTCTGGCACGCATCGTGCGGCAGGATGAACGTGTGGATCCCGCCGCGAAGAACAAGCCCAGGTCGGTTGCCGAGTACCGGGCGACGATCGCCGCGCTCGTCCCCACCCTCCCGGTCGTGCTGCGCCCGGTGCTCGACTGCGTCGGGCTGGTGCTCGGCGAGGATCTGGTGTCACCCGTCTCGCTGCCGCCGTTCGACAACTCGGCCATGGACGGCTACGCCGTGCGCTCCGAGGACGTGGCCGCCGCCGAACGGCACGCCGCGGTGGCACTGCCCGTGCCGGTGGACATTCCCGCCGGGCGCACGGACATCGTGCCGCTGCTGCCGCACACGGCGCATCGGATCATGACGGGCGCGCCGATCCCGCCCGGCGCGGACGCGATCGTGAAGGTCGAGGACACCGACGGCGGCGAGCAGCGGGTGGCCGTGCGGGCGCCGGCCGCGCCCGGCACGCACATCCGACGGACCGGCGAGGACGTCGCGAAGGGCATGACCGTGCTGCGGGCCGGCACGGTGCTCGGCTCGGCACAGCTGGGGCTGGCCGCGGCCATCGGGCGCGGCACGCTGCCCGTGTACCGGCCGGCCAGGGTGCTGATCCTGTCGACCGGCACGGAGCTGGTGGGACCGGACACCCCGCTGTTGCACGGCCAGATCTACGAGTCGAACAGCGTGATGCTCGCGGCGGCCGTTCGCGAGATCGGCGCGGAGCCGGTGGTGCTGCGGTTCGTGCCGGACGACGTGAACGCGTTCCACGCGGCGATCGCCGAGCACAAGGCCGACGTCGACGTCCTGGTCACGTCGGGCGGGGTGAGCGCGGGTGCCTACGAGGTGGTGAAGGACGCGCTGACCGGCCAGGGCGTGGAGTTCATGCGGGTGGCCGTGCAGCCGGGCGGCCCCCAGGGCAACGGCCTGTTGACAACTGCCTCCAGCACCGGCGGGCCCGAAAGACTTCCGGTCGTGACGTTCCCCGGCAACCCCGTCAGCTCGGCGCTGTCGTTCGAGTTGTTCCTGCGGCCGGCGCTGCTGGCCGCCATGGGACACACGGTGACCGAGCGGACGCGCGTGCGGGCGCGCACGACCATGGCTCTGCAGTCGCCGGCCGGACGAACTCAGTACCGGCGCGGCTGGCACGAGGGCGACACCGTTGCTCCGATCGGCGGGCCGGGGTCCCACCTGTTGGCCTCACTTGCCGCGGCGAACTGTCTGGTCGAACTTCCCGCGGATGTGACGGCCGTCGCGGAGGGTGACCTCGTCACGGTGCTCCGGATGGAGCAGGCCCCGTAGGCTCGTCCCGTGGGATTCATCGCATGGATCGTGTTCGGGGCAATCGTCGGCTGGATCGCCAACGTGGTGGTCGGCGGCCGCTACCGCCAACGCCAGGGTTGCCTGGTCAGCATCCTGGTCGGGGTGGTCGGCGCCGCGCTCGGCGGACTGCTCCACAAGGCGGTCACCGGGCACGAGAAGACGTTCGAGTTCGACTTCGCGAGCATGGGTGTCGCGGCGCTCGGCGCGATAGTTCTGTTGGCCGTACTGCGGCTGATCCAGGGCATGTCACAGCGACCACCTCGCGACCGTCCGTAGTCAACCCCCTACTTCTCGCTATTGCTCGCCAGGTGTGAGCGGACGTACACTGCCGGTCATGGGTTGCCGGCCGGCACGTGCATGTCGTCGGGGGATGCATTGGCCGGCCGGTGGAACCCGGGTGGCGCAGTAACTCAGCGCAGTTGGCGTAGCGTGGTGCGTGAGTCCGTTTCCGCACCGGTTGCGAGGAATCCCCAGCTACATGAGCGAATCCCATGAGTCACCCACTGGCCTGGCCCACTTCGTCCAGCTGACCAGGAGCGTTGTCCCGCCCATGAATCCGGCCGGCAGGCCGTTCGTGATCGGTGGCGCGGTCGCCACGTTCCTCCTGCGCCGGCTGTCGCGCCGGGTCGGCTTCGTCGCCGGTGTCCTCACCGCGTTCGTCGCCTGGTTCTTCCGTGAGCCCAAGCGGGTGGCGCCCACCCGTCCCGGTCTGGTGGTGGCGGCCGCCGACGGCGCCGTGTCCCACGTCGTCCAGGCCACCCCGCCGCCCGAGCTGGGTCTCGGCTCCGAGCCCATGACCCGGATCAGCGTGTTCCTCTCCGTGTTCGACGTCCACGTCCAGCGCGTGCCCGTGTCGGGCGAGGTCGTGGCGGCCGAGTACAAGCCGGGCAAGTTCCTGTCGGCCGACCTCGACAAGGCCAGCGAGGACAACGAGCGCAACTCGGTGCTGCTCCACACGCCGGAGGGTCACACCGTGGTGGTCGTGCAGATCGCCGGGCTGATCGCGCGGCGGATCGTGTCCACGGTCTCCGCGGGCGACAAGGTCGCCGTCGGCGACACCTACGGGCTCATCCGGTTCGGTTCCCGCGTCGACGTCTACGTGGCACCGAACAGCCGCGTGCTGGTCGAGCCGGGCCAGCGCACCGTCGGCGGGGAAACGGTGCTCGCCGAACTCGGAGGGTTGAGTGGCCGGTAGGTCCTCGCCGGGAGTCAGGCTGCTCCCGAACGCGATCACCGTCCTGGCCATGTGTGCCGGGCTGTCGTCGGTCCAGTTCGCGCTGGGCGGCAACTACACGGCCGCCATCGCGGCGATCGCCGTGGCCGCCGTGCTCGACAGCCTCGACGGACGCATCGCCCGGCTGCTCGACGCCACCAGCAAGATGGGCGCCGAACTCGACTCGCTGGCCGACGCCATCTCCTTCGGCGTGGCGCCCGCGCTGGTCCTCTACATCTGGCGATTCGACGGAAGCCGCATCGGCTGGGTGTTCGCGCTCGTCTTCGCGGTGTGCATCATCCTGCGGCTCGCGCGGTTCAACACGCTGCTCGACGACACCGAACAACCGCCGTACGCCAAGGAGTTCTTCGTCGGCGTACCCGCGCCGGCCGGTGGGCTGCTGGCGCTGCTGCCGCTGATCCTGACGCTGCAGATCGGGCGGGAAGGCTGGTGGTCGGCCGAACCGGTGATCATGGTGTGGACGGTGGCCGTGGCAGTGCTGCTGATCAGCCGCATCCCCACGCTGTCCGTCAAGACGATCAAGGTGCCGGCCAGGGCCGTGGCACCGCTGCTCGTCCTGGTCGGGCTGCTGGCGGCCGCGGTGATCACGTATCCGATGATCGCGCTCGCGTGTGCGTTGATCGTGTACCTGCTGCACGTGCCGTACGCGGTGCGGCGCAACCGGTGGCTGGCCAAGCACCCGGAGGCGTGGGCCGTGCCGCCCAAGGAGCGCCGGGCGATCCGCCGGGCCCACGGGCGCAGGCTCGGGTTGCGGCCGCCCATGCGCCGCGTGGCGGGTGCCGCGCGGGCCGTGTGGCGGCGCAACGGCGAGCAGGCCGACCGCGGTCCACGCATGGTCCTGCCCACCGACGCGCCCCGGATCCGGCGCGGGGTGGCACGTGGGCGCAACTGGCGTCGGGTCGGGCTGCGCCGCAACCAGACCGGACCGCCCACCGGGAGCCGCGACGACCAGTAGTGTCCGACACATGCCTCAGATCACGCTGACCGCCCGGCTCACTCCGTCCGCGGTGGACACCCGGCGCGGAGTGGTGCGGCTGCACCCGGAGGTGCTCGACGCGCTCGGGCTCGAGCCGTGGGACGGCGTGCAGCTGACCGGCGCGCGGGTGAGCGCCGCGCTGGCCGCCGCCGGTGACGAGACGGCCGCGCCCGGCGTGGTGCTGTTGGACGACGTGACCATGTCGAACGTCGGCGTGACCGACGGGACCGAGGTGGTGGTCGCGCCGGCCACCGTGCGGCCCGCCCGGTCGGTGACCGTGGCCGGCTCGCGGATGGCGTCGCTGTCGCTCACGCCGGAGACCGTGCGGACCGCGTTGATCGGCAAGATCCTGACGGTCGGCGACGCCGTGTCGCTGCTGCCCCAGGACCTCGCGCCGCCGCCGGGCCAGGACCTGTCGGCCGTGCGCGGCAAGCTGTCGAGGGCGATCGGCAACACCTGGACGAACGAACTGCTGACCATCACGGCGTCGGAACCGACCGGTCCGGTGGCCGTGCACCCGTCCACTGTGGTCGGTTGGCGGGACGGCGCTCGCACGGGTGAGGCCGCCGCGCCGGTGGCCGTGACCGTCGGCGGTTCCACGTTCACTCTGGCGTCCGACTCGGACGACCCGATCGACGCCGAGTTGGTCGAGCAGGTGGCCCCGCCTGCGTCGCCGCCCCCGCCGCTCACCGACCTGATCGGCACGCGCGAGGCGGCCGACCGTCTGGCCGAGTGGTTCGACCTGGCGTTCCGGCGACCGGAGTTGCTGACCAAGCTCGGTGCCGCCGCCCAGCTGGGCGCGCTGATCACCGGTCCGGAGGGCGTCGGCAAGACGACGGTCGTCCGTGCGGTGGCGCACGCGGCCGGGGCGAAGCTCGTGGAGATCGCCGCACCCACGATCGCCGCGCTGGAGCCGAACGCCGGCGCGCGGCGGCTGTCGGAGGCCGTGGCCGCGGCTTCGGCATCGCCGGGTGTCCTGCTGATCACCGACCTCGACGCGCTGCTGCCGGCCACCAGTCCCCCGCCGGCCGCCACCGTGGTGATCGACATGCTGCGGGCCGCACTGCGCACGCCACTGTTCGCCGTGGTGGCGACCACCGCGCATCCCGAGTCGCTCGACCCGCGCGTCCGAGGGGGCGACCTGCTGGACCGGTCGCTGTCCGTGCCGCTGCCGGATGCCAAGGCCCGCACGGAGTTGCTGCGCGTGCTGCTGCGCGACATCCCCGTCGAGTCCGATGTGGACTTCGGCACGATCGCCGAGCGCACCCCGGGATTCGTTGCCGCCGACCTGATTGCGCTGCGCCGCGAGGCCGCCGTCCGGGCGGCCCTGCGCGACAAGGACGCTGACGAGCCGCGCATTCGCTCGTCGGATCTGGTGGGAGCGCTGGACTCGGTCCGCCCGACGTCGATGTCCACTTCGGACAACCTGAACACCGGCGGGCTGACGCTGGACGACGTGGGCGACATGCTCGAGGTGAAGCAGTCGCTCACGGAGGCCGTGCTCTGGCCGCTGCGCTACCCGGATTCCTTTGCCCGCCTGGGTGTCGCACCCCCGCGGGGCATGCTCCTGTACGGGCCGCCCGGGTGCGGCAAGACGTTCCTCGTGCGCGCGCTCGCCGGCACCGGTCAGCTGAACGTCATCTCGGTGAAGGGCGCCGAGCTGATGGACAAGTGGGTGGGCGAGTCGGAGCGGGCGGTGCGCGAACTGTTCCGCCGCGCCGCCGAAGCCGCGCCCGCCATGGTCTTCCTGGACGAGGTCGACGCTTTGGCACCGCGCCGAGGCCAGTCGTCGGACTCGGGCGTGGCCGACCGCGTGGTGGCCGCTCTGCTGACGGAACTGGACGGCGTGGAACCGATGCGCGACGTGGTGGTCCTGGGTGCCACGAACCGCCCGGAACTGATCGACCCGGCTCTCCTGCGCCCCGGCCGGCTGGAGCGCCTGGTGTACGTGCCGCCGCCGGACAAGGACGCCAGGGCGGAGATCCTGCGCACGTCGGCGAAGAACACCCCGCTGGGCGACGAGGTGGACCTGGCCGAGCTGGCCGCCGACCTGGAGGGCTACTCGGCCGCGGACTGCGCGGCACTCATCCGTGAGGCGGCGCTGACCGCGATGCGGGAGTCCCTGGAAGCGACCGTGGTGACGGGCGAACACCTGGCCACCGCCCGCAAGGCCGTCCGGGCGAGCCTGGACCCGGCGCAACTGGCCGCTCTCGAGGCCTACGCGGAGGCCCGCTGATGAGCGGCCTGGGGAAGTGGAGCCTCGTCGTCGGGCTCGTACTGATGGCGGTCGCGGTCCTGTGCTCGGTGATGGACCTCATCCCGGCCTCGGTGATCACCGGTGTCGTGGGCCTGGTCGCACTGGGCATGGCGGGCTACGACGCGCTCTACGAGTGGACAGGCCGGATGGCCGCGCGCCGCCAACAGCGCAACGCCCGCCGGGACGCGGAGCGCGCCTGACCCTGCCGAGTGCTCACGACGCCGGCAGCGTGGTCGGGGTGCTGACGAGAACGGCGGTGGCCTGGTTCTCCAGTGCCTGGAAGCCGCAGGAGCCGGCTATGGCCGCCGCCTCCTCGGCCGCGGCGCGGGCGGCTGCCGGGTCGCCCATGGCGAGGTAGGTGTTGGCCAGGCCGACAAGAGCGCGGGCTTCCTGGTACGGGTAGTTGTGCCGGCGTGCGATGGTCAGGCAGCGGTCGAAGCGCTTGGCCGCCGTGGCCGGGTTTCCCGCACCGAGGTATGCCTCCGCCACGGTGGCCGAGGTCTTCGCCTGTGCCTGCTTGTCGTGCACCAGCACCGCCAGGTCGTAGGCCCGCTGGGCCATGTCCAGCGCTTCGGCGGTCTCACCCCGCTGGCCGTGCAGCAGGCTCATCTCGTCCAAAGTGGACAGCTCGCCGCGTAGGTTCGACCAGCTTCGGTACCCGGCCAGCACGGCGGTGAGCAACTCCTCGGCCTGCTCGGTGTCGCCGAGCTGACGCAGCGCGCTCGCCAGGTTGCCTCGGTTGACCAACGCCGACCCGGTCCGTCCGGTCGCCTCGTTGATCTCCAACGCCGCTCGGAGCAGATCGGCCGCCTCCTGGAACTGGCCCTGGTCGAGACGTACGACGCTGAGCCCGTTGAGCGCGACCGCACGCACGTGGTCGTGGACGTTCTCCGCGCCGCCGGTCAGCTCGAGCGCCCTGGACAGCCAGTGGTCGGCGTCGGTGAACTTGCCCCGGTCCCGGTAGAGCCAGCCGATGTCGTGCGACAGGTAGGCGGCGGCCGAGGTCCAGCCGCTGGCCACCGCGAGCTGTTCACCGGCGAGGCAGTCGGCGAGCGACTCCTCGTTCCGGCCGGCCGCGTCGAGTGCCTGGCTGCGGCTGATCATCATGGCGGTGCGCGCGACGTCATCGCCCGCCGCGGTCGCGGCCGTCATGCCGGCCTCCGCCGCCGGCAACCAGCCGTCGACCTGCCGGCGAATCAGGAAGTACCCGCGCAGCTGGTCGGTGATTCGCCAGGCCAGCGCGGAGTTCCGGTCCGTGGCGGCGTGTCTGACCAGCGCGAGCAGCGAGGGTGCCTCGACATCGAGCCAGTCCAGCGCGGCGGCCTTGGTGTCGAAGAACCGCTCCCGCGCCGGATGCGTCTCGAGCCGGACGAGTTGCGGATACACCCATTCCATCGCGGCGGTCGCCGCCTCGGCGTACCAGGAGTACAGCCGCGACCGTGCCGATTCGCCCTCGGCGTCGGTGGCCAGCAGCCGTCGGGCGTACAGGCCGAGGAGGTCGTGGAACCTGTACCGGTCGGCCGTGTGCTGCATCAGCATGTTCGCCTCGAGCAGGTGCTCGAGCACCTGGTCCGCCTCGTACCGGGGAATCCTCATCAGCACGCCGGTGCCGTCCGCGCCGAAATCGTCGCCGGGATGCAGGCCACACAGCCGGAAGGCCCGCTGGGCGCCGTCGTTCAGGTCCGCGTAGCTGAGCTGGAAGCTGGCCAGCACGCTGGACTCTCCCGCGCTCAGCTCGGCCAGCCGGTGATTGTCGTCGCGCAGCCGTCTGGCCAGGTCGCCGATCGTCCACGCCTGCCGGGTGGCCAGCCGTGCGCTCGCGATGCGCAGCGCGAGCGGTAGTCGGGCGCACGCCTCGGCGAGCGCGGTCGCCGAGGTCGGATCGGTCTCCAGCTGATGGACTCCCGCGGTGGCGGCGATCAGCGAGATCGACTCGTCGAGAGCGAGCGGCGTCAGGTCGAGCACTGTCGCACCGACCAGCTCGGGCAGCCTGCGCCTGCTGGTCACGAGCGCGTCACTCCGACCAGCGCCGGGCAGCAGCGGCCGTACCTGGGTGACGTCGTGGGCGTTGTCCAGCATCACCAACACCCGCCGGTTCGCCAGCACGCTGCGGAACAACGCGGCGGCCTCCGACTCGTCGGTGCCGATCCGCTGGCCCGGCACGCCGAGCGTGCGCAGGAACCTGCCGAGTACCTGCATCGGCGGAACCGGTGTCGTCGACGTGCCGCGAAGGTCGACGTACAGCTGGCCGTCCGGGTACGCCGCCCGCAGCCGGTGCGCGGCGGCGAGCACGAGCGCGGTCTTGCCGATCCCGGCGATCCCGCTGACCAACACGGTCCGCGACTGGGTCGGCTTGTCGGCCGAGTTCGGCTGGGTCAGCACGGCGGAGATCCGGTCGAGCTCGGTGCCGCGGCCGACGAAGTCCGGACGGTGCGGCCGGCGCCTGCTGGATGACCACCTGTTCCCAGGTGTCGCCCTGCTGACGGAGCACCGCGAGGTGGGCCGCGCGGAGCCGTTCGCCCGGGTCGATGCCGAGCTGGTCGGCGAGCACGGACCTGATCCGGTCGTAGCCGGCGAGTGCTTCCGCCTGCCGGCCCGCCGCGGCCAGGGTGAGGATCAGCTCGACGTGCATCGGCTCGTCCAGTTCGAACCACGCGGTGAGGTCGCGCAGTGACCGCAGCGCCCGTTCCGGTTCACCGAGATCACGGGCGAGCGCGGCGAAGGTCCGCACGGCGGCGGCGTACTCGTTGACGATCACCGTGTACGCCGGCCCGGTCGCCAACCGGTCCACGTCGGTCTCCCCGCGCCACAACGCGACAGCCTCGGCGAGGCTGTTCAGGGCGGTGTGCGGGTCGGCGTGTGCCGCGCGTGCCACCAGGTCGCGGAACCGCAGCAGGTCCAGGTGCTCGACGTCGACCGCGAGCCGGTAGCCGGTCGGGCCGGCGACGAGCACCTGGTGGCTGTCGGTGGCGGCCAGCAGTCGACGTAACCGGGCGACGTGAGTGTGCAGCAGGCTCACCGCGTTCGCCGGTGGGTCGTGCTCCCACAGCAGGTCGATCAGCTCGTCATGACCGACCGTCGTGCTGGGGTCGACGGCCAGCCGGGTGAGCAGCGTGCGCTGCAGGTCGGACCTGAACGCCGCTTGAACGTCGCCGTGCCAGACCTCGGTCGGCCCCAGTACCCGGATGCGGAGCGATCCGCCGTCGGCCGGTCTGGTCGCCGCCTGGCGGGGTCGATGGGCATCGGCCGCCGTGTGCAACCGCTCGACGTCGGCCGGGCCGAGGCCGAGCGCTGTGGCGATGGCCTGGACCGAGTCCCGCTTCGGACTCCGGGTCCTGCCCTGCTCCAGATCACGGATCGCCGCCGCGCTCATGCCGGCCTGTTCGGCGAGTCCGCGCTGGGTCAACCCGGCCTGCTGGCGATGAGCACGCAGCAGGACGCCGAAGTCATCGGTTGTCACTCAGACCTGCGTCGGCGAGCAAGGCGCTTCCTTCCAACCGTCGAGCCACCCTCGTGATCGTAAGTGCTCCACCGGGGCCGGGGAAGGCTTCGAGGTACGGGTGGCGTACGGGCAGCCCGGCGTCGGCTCCCCTTCCTAGCGTTGGCGCATCCCGGAACACAGACCTGGAAACGCAGACGGAGAGGGACATGATCCGCTCAACAATCGCCCGCACACTGCCCGCGCTCGCAGTCATCACCGCATCACTCCTCGGCGGCGTCGCCGCCACCACGACCAGCACCGCCGCCGCCGCTGACACGGACATGACGATCTCCGGCGTACCCGTCGAGTGTGGCGGTGCCCAGGCTTTCGTCTCGGTTCGCTTCTGGAACGCCCGGCAGATGTACATCCGGTACACCCTCAACAACACCAACGACTCCGACGGCAAGACGCCGAAGATCCTGTTCACGGCGGACAACAACTACCAACCGCAGCTGAACCACGGCAGCGGCTGGCTCACGGTGCCGAGCGGGAAAAGATCCGTGAGCGGCGACTTCTCCTGGGACCCGTCGTCCATCGGCCTGGTGCACAACCTGATGGTCACGGTGAAGAACGGAACGGACGAGGAAGGCTCGTCGTGCACGGTGACGAAGCGGATCTGGAACTACAGCCAGCTCGCCCGTCGGATCGCCGAGTTCCAGGCCGGTGACCCCTACGGCCTGGGGTACGAGGGGCCGAACAGGTTCGACTGCTCCGGCCTGGTCCTGTACGGCTACGAGAACATCAACAGCGGGTACGGCCCCGAGATCTTCCCGGACTTCGAGAACACCCTCGGCGTTCGTACGGCCGAGGCGGAAATGTACAAGTTCCGCCAATGGGCCAACGACGGCAGGCGCACCCAGTACGACGCGATCTCGGTCCCGGCCTCGGAACGCCAGCCGGGCGACCTGGTCTTCTACGACTGGGCGGACTACCCGCGTGCCGCCGACCACGTCGCCTTCTGGGCGGGCGACGGCAAGGTCTTCGACGGCTACACCGACGGCGTGCCCATGGGCGAGCACGTCGAGTCGGACTTCTGGCGGAGCAGGATCGCGAGCACCTACCGCATCGTCGGCGTGAGCGGTTGACGCGCACCGACTACTGAACACCGAATGCCGGCCGTCGAACCAGACGGCCGGCATTCGGTTGTGCGAGAACTACTTGTCGTCCTTGCCCGCTGAGCGGTAGTCGTTCGTCACGATGACGATCACGCCGGGGTTGGCGTCGCGGATGCCGGCGAAGCGGTCCTCCACGCGCATGCCGAACTCCTCGCCGAGCGCCCGCGCGGCGGCTTCCTCCGCTGTGCCCGGCGTGTAGTACACGGTGGTCGTGGGGATCCGGCCCGCGCTGTAGTTGCCCACCTCGGCCACCGTCCAGCCGGCTGCCGCCAGGTCTTCCGCCGCCTCGGCGGCCAGGCCCTTGATGGTGCTGTTGTTGTACACGCGGACCGGGACGCTCTTCTCCGGGCCGGGGGTCGGGCTGGTGGTCGTGGTGGTGCCGCCCGGCGGGGCGGTGGTCGTCGTCGGCGGGGGCGCCGGAGCGGTCGTCGACTCCCCGGGTGGGACCGTCTCCGAAGGCCCTTCCGAGGAGGAGGACGACGTCGTCTCGGAGGCCGGCGGCTGGTCGCCGTTGCCGCCGTTGCCGCCGTCCGCCTCGCCGTCGCCGTTGCTGCCGAACAGCGTGATCAGGCCGATCACCAGCGCCACGGCGGCGATGCCCAGCAGTGCCAGACCGGCCACGCGGCCGGGTCGCTGAGAGGACTCGGGCGACGTCATCGACGCTCGACACCCAACCGCTTGGCCGCGCGGGCGCGGGCCCGACCCGTGCGCAGCCGTCGCAACCGCTTGACCAGCATGGGATCGGCCGCCATCGCCTCGCTCTTGTCGATCAACCGGTTGACCAGCTGGTAGTACCGCGTGGGCGAGACGTCGAACAGCTCACGGATGGCCTGGTCCTTGGCACCCGCGGCCTTCCACCACTGCCGCTCGAACGCCAGGATCGCCTGCTCGCGGTCGCTCAGCCCGGGCGGAGACGGCAGCGCGCGCGGCTGCTGCTCGGCCTCTGCCGGCAACTCTGCGGCGTCCATCCGGCTCCTCGCCACCAGGTAATCACATGCCTGTGATTCGGCTTGCGCTATTACATCACGCTACCGCTGCCGAGTCCTCGACGCGCACGCAGATATGGTCACGACATGGCCGTTCACCCGATCCGGATCGCCGGCGATCCCGTGCTCCACAACCCGGTCCGCAAGGTCGAGTCGTTCGACGACGAACTGCGCACCCTGGTCGACGACATGTTCGAGACCATGGCCGCCGCGCGCGGCGTCGGCCTTGCCGCCAACCAGATCGGCATCGATCTGCGGGTCTTCGTCTACGACTGCCCGGACGACGAGGGCGTGCGGTATCGCGGCGTGATCGTCAACCCGCAGATCGAGACGACCGAGCGCCCCGAGACCATGCCCGACCCGGACGACGACCTCGAGGGTTGCCTGTCCGTCCCGGGCGAGTCGTTCCCCACGGGCCGCGCCGACTGGGCGAAGTGCACGGGTCAGGATCTGGACGGCCAGCCCGTGGAGGTCGAGGGCACCGGCTACTTCGCGCGCTGCCTGCAGCACGAGACCGACCACCTGGACGGCCTGCTGTACCTGAACCGCCTGGTCGGCCGCCACGCCAAGGAGTCGAAGCGGATGCTCAAGTACAACGGCTGGGGCAAGCCCGGCCTGTCGTGGGACCCGGCCGAGGAGGCCGAGGTCAGCTAGGCAGCGGCACAGTGCCGCCTCCCCGGAATTTGTCCCTGTTGGTCGCCTTGGGTGGATGGCTTCCGGTTCGGTGCGTACTTGTGGCTGGGTTGCGTCCCGGTACCCCTTAGGTGCGGTTGGCTGCCACTCGGTTCATGTGAACCAACGTGGTGCTCGAGTCATCGCCCACCAGCGCGACGAGCGCGATCTCCGCCCTGATCACGCCGGCCGTCCGCAGCCGCGTCAGCCGACGTCGCACCGCGCCCGGCGTCGTCGAGGTCCACGCAAGAATCTTGCGCTTCGACGGGAGAACTTTTCAATCGCCTGTACCGCCGTTCGCCCTACCGTCAGCGGCATGACCGACCTCGATCTGGACCGCATCGCGCGGGCCGCCACCGTCATCGATCCCGTCTTCCTGAACTCCCCGCAGTACGTCGAGTCGACGCTCGCCGACGCGCTCGGCCGGCCCGTGCTCACGAAGGTCGAGACGCTGAACCCGTTGCGCAGCTTCAAGGGCCGGGGCGCGGACTTCCTGGTGAGCGAGCTGCCGGCCGGCTCGACCGTGGTGTGCGCGTCGAGCGGCGGGAACTTCGGGCAGGGCATCGGATACGCGGCCAGACGCCACGGGCTGCGGGCCGACGTGTTCGTCTCGCGGTCGACGTCGCCGGTCAAGCTCGCGCGGATGACCGCGCTCGGCGTGCACGTCCACCAGGTCGACCACGAGCCGGCCGCGCGGGCCGAGGAGTTCGCCGCGCAGGCGCCGGACCGCACGTTCGTCTACGACGGGCGCGACGCGGCGATCGCCGAGGGCGCCGGCACCATCGGTATCGAGCTGCTGCGCACCGGCGGGTTCGACACGGTGGTGCTGCCGCTCGGCGACGGCGCGCTGATCACGGGCGTCGCGCGCTGGCTCAAGGCGCACGCGCCCGGCGTACGGATCATCGGGGTCGCCTCGGCCACCGCCCCCGCGCTCGCGGAGAGCTGGCGGGCAGGCGAGGTGCTGGCCATCCCGAAGACCAGCACGTTCGCCGCGGGCATCGCCATCGACCGGCCGGCGCCGGAGGCCGTGCGCCGGACCCGCGAGCTGGTCGACGACATGGTGCTGGTCTCCGACGAGGAGATCCTGGCGGCCATGCACCTCGCCGCCCGCACGCTCGGCGTCCTCCTCGAACCGGCGGGCGCGTCGGGCCTCGCGGCCATCGCTTCGCGGAGCATCCCGGGCGATCTGGTGGCCACCGTGCTGACCGGCGCGAACGTCGACCTCGAGCACTTCGCCGGTCTTCTGCTCCCGGTGAACGCGGAACACGGCGAATCAAGGGCACACTTGTAAGCAGAGGGGGTGGGGCCATGTCCGACGACGAGGCCATGGACGCCTACTCCCGCACGGTGAGCGCGGTGGCAGCCGCCCTCACCCCGCACGTCGCGAGCATCACCCTGCGCCGGGGGTCCGGCTCGGCCGTCGTCTTCACCGACGAGGGCCACCTGCTGACGAACGCCCACGTGATCGGCACGGGGAAACATGGTGAGGCCACGTTCTCCGACGGCACGGAGACCCCGTTCGAGGTGGTGGGCGTCGACCCGCTGTCCGACCTGGCCGTGCTGCTGGTCAGCTCGGGCGCGCCGGCGCCGGCCGAACTGGGCGACGCCGACCGGCTGGTGGTCGGGCAGCTCGTGGTCGCGGTCGGCAGTCCGCTGGGCCTGTCAGGCTCGGTCACGGCGGGCGTGGTGAGCGCGCTCGGCCGTTCGCTGCCGGTGCGCCAGGGCCAGGCGGCTCGAGTGATCGAGGACGTGATCCAGACGGACGCGGCCCTGAACCCCGGCAACTCCGGCGGCGCCCTGGCCGACTCCGCCGCGCGCGTGGTGGGCATCAACACGGCGGTCGCGGGCTTCGGTCTTGGCCTGGCAGTGCCCATGAACGAGACCACCCGCCGGATCATCGACACCCTCCAGGTGGAGGGCCGGGTGCGCCGCGCCTACCTGGGCGTGGTCGGCGTTCCGGCACCGCTGCCGGACGATGTGGCCGAGCGCACGGGCCAGTCGGCCGGCCTGCGGGTGATCGAGGTGGTGGACGGCGGCCCGGCCCACCGCGCGGGCCTGCGCAAGGGCGACCTGGTGCTGACCGTCGCGCGCGAACAGATCCACGACGCGCAGGGCATCCAACGCAAACTGTTCGCGGAGGTCATCGGCACCGACCTGGCGGTGACGGTCCTACGCAACGGCGCGATGGTCGACGTCTACGCGCGCCCGACCGAGCTGACGGTGGGCTGACAACGCCACGCGCAACACACCCGCAAGGGGCCCCGCGACAGGAAACGTTGGGGGTGGCGTGGCACCAACCGCGATCTCACGGCCGGGAACCGCGATCTCACCTTCGGGAACCGCGATCTCGCGCGCGGGAACTGCGGGCGAGGCGTGGAGACGAAGCACACCGGGCCAGCCGGTGCGGACGGTGCGACACTGGGGTCGAGCCCCTGTGAAGGGATCTCCCGGACGAGCGGTGCCGTACCCGGAACGACAAGACGGCGCTTCAGGGAGGTCGTCATGGCATGGATCGTTCTCGTCGTCTCCGGGATCCTCGAGGCCGTCTGGGCCACCGCGCTCGGCAAGGCCGAGGGGTTCACCCGTCTCTGGCCGTCGGTGATCTTCGGCGTCGCGCTCTTCGCCAGCATGGCGGGACTCGCCTATGCCATGCGTGATCTGCCGGTGGGCACGTCCTACGCCGTCTGGGTGGGCATCGGCGCGACGCTCACCGTCATCTACGCGATGGTGACCGGCGCCGAGCCGGCCTCGCTGGTCAAGGTGCTGCTCATCCTGGGCATCGTCGGCTGTGTGGTCGGCCTAAAGATCGTTCACTAGGACGCGACGCCACGGCAGCGCGGGCAGCTCGGCGAGGCTGTCCTGCGCCGCCAACTCGTCGTAGCGGCCGGCCAGGACAGTCGTGCGGACCAGCCGTAGCGTCCGCGGCGGGATCACCTCGCCCACCAGCAGGAACGGCAGCACCAGCCGCGACGTCGACACCACCACCGAACGGGCCCGGTGCGGGGCACGCAGCCGCACCACGGCCGCCCGCAGCTGACGCTCGTTCGCGGTCATCGGGCCGTCCCACTCCCACCTGGCCGACTCGGCCGCCGCGCAGCCCACGCATTCCAAACGCCCGGCGCCCAGTTCGCCCCGGCATCCGGCGCAGCGCAACTGCCGCAGCGCCCAGTCGGTACACGTCCACGCGTAGGTGCCGACGTCCGCGTCGACCACGACCTCCGGCGACACGGTCAGCTCGGACCAGTCCGCCCGCCAGAGTTGATCTACGGAATCGGCGCAGGACGAGCACGAAGGGTAACCGCGACCGGTCAACTCTCCGCAGGTCGAGCAGGGTTTTGCCACGGCGGGCCGATCGGCCCGTCTGGCCCCCGCCGGGTACGGCAGCCGCGCGTCCACGCGTGCACCGTACTGGTGCCGTGGTGATCTCGCCCTTGGCAGTGCCCCGAAAGGCTGGCTATGGTCGGGAGGTACTACAACTCAAAACACGCGGGAGCTCGCACCTTGGCGGGCTGAGAGGGCAGATGGAGTCCGTGAGTGGACCCGGTTCTGCCGACCGCCTGAACCTGACCGGGTAATGCCGGCGTAGGGAGGACTTTCCATGACCGCTCTTGACGACCGCAGTGTGCGACCGAGCGTCACCACCGGGCCGATCTCCGGCTCCACCAAGCACTACCACGAGGTCGACGGGCTGCGCGTGCCGTTCCGTCGGGTCAACCTGACCAACGGCGAGCACGTCGACCTCTACGACACCTCGGGCCCGTACACGGACGACAACGCGACCATCGACGTCCACAGTGGACTTGAACCCATGCGTGCCGACTGGATCGCCGAGCGCGAACCGGTGAACGGCGCGGTCAGCCAGCTGGCCTATGCGAAGGCCGGCATCATCACGAAGGAAATGCGGTTCGTCGCCATCCGCGAGGGCATGGACCCCGAGTTCGTGCGCAACGAGATCGCCATCGGACGTGCGGTGATTCCCGTCAACCGCAAGCATCCCGAGGTCGAACCGGCCATCATCGGCAAGAAGTTCCTCGTGAAGATCAACGCGAACATCGGCAACTCGGCCGTGTCGTCGTCCATTGAGGACGAGGTGGACAAGCTCGTGTGGGCCACCCGGTGGGGTGCCGACACGGTGATGGACCTGTCCACCGGCAAGCGGATCCACGAGACCCGCGAGTGGATCGTGCGCAACTCCTCGGTGCCGATCGGCACCGTGCCGATCTACCAGGCGCTCGAGAAATGCAACGGCGACCCGACCCAGCTGACCTGGGAGCTTTACCGGGACACGGTGATCGAGCAGTGCGAGCAGGGCGTGGACTACATGACCGTCCACGCGGGCGTGTTGCTGCGGTACGTGCCGCTGACCGCCAAGCGCATCACGGGAATCGTGTCGCGTGGCGGGTCGATCATGGCCGCGTGGTGCCTCGCCCACCACCGGGAATCGTTCCTGTACACCAACTTCGTGGAACTGTGCGAGATCCTGCGGGCCTACGACGTGACGTTCTCGCTGGGCGACGGGCTGCGGCCCGGCAGCATCGCCGACGCCAACGACGAGGCCCAGTTCGCCGAGCTGCGCACGCTCGGGGAACTCACGCACATCGCCCGCGAGCACGACGTCCAGGTGATGATCGAGGGCCCCGGCCACGTGCCGATGCACAAGATCGCGGAGAACGTGCGGCTCGAGGAGGAACTGTGCGGTGAGGCGCCGTTCTACACGCTCGGTCCACTCGCGACGGACGTGGCACCGGCCTACGACCACATCACGTCGGCCATCGGTGCGGCGCAGATCGGCTGGCTGGGCACGGCGATGCTCTGTTACGTCACGCCGAAGGAGCACCTGGGCCTGCCCAACCGCGACGACGTGAAGACCGGGGTGATCACGTACAAGATCGCCGCGCACTCGGCCGACCTGGCCAAGGGCCATCCCGGCGCCCAGGACTGGGACGACGCGTTGTCCAAGGCCCGCTTCGAGTTCCGGTGGACCGACCAGTTCAACCTGTCGCTCGATCCGGACACCGCGCGGTCCTACCACGACGAGACGCTGCCGGCCGAGCCCGCGAAGACCGCGCACTTCTGCTCGATGTGCGGGCCGAAGTTCTGCTCCATGCGGATCACCCAGGACGTGCGCAAGTACGCCGAGGAACACGGGCTCACCGACGTGGCGGCCATCGACGCGGGCATGGCGGAGATGTCGGAGAAGTTCCACGACGCCGGACAGAAGGTGTACCTGCCAGTTGTCACCAATGACTGAAGTTCCACCGAGGGTCCTCACCATCGCCGGGTCCGACTCCGGCGGTGGTGCGGGCATCCAGGCCGACCTGCGCACGTTCTTCGCCTGCGGGGTGCACGGGATGACCGCCATCACGGCGGTCACCGTGCAGAACTCCCTTGGCGTGAGCGGGGTTTCCGTGCTGCCGGCCGACGTGGTGGCCGCGCAGATCGAGACGGTGGCCGACGACATCGGCGTGCTCGCCGCGAAGACCGGCATGCTCGCCACGGCCGAGGTGATCGAGGCGGTGGCCAAGGCCTGCGACCGGGTCCACATCGGACGGGACGGCACGATCCCGTTCGTGGTGGACCCGGTGGCCGCGTCCATGCACGGCGATCCGCTCCTGCGTGACGACGCCATGTCGGCCATCCGCGACGAACTGTTCCCCCGAGCGACGCTCGTCACGCCGAACCTCGACGAGGTGCGACTGTTCACGGGGATCGACGTGCGCAGCCACGCGGATGCCCGCGAGGCGGCCGTGGCACTGCACGCGCTCGGTCCACAGTGGGCACTCGTGAAGGGCGGACACCTCCACGACGACCCGGAGTGCGTGGACATCCTCTACGACGGCGAGACGTTCACCGAACTGCCGGCCGCGCGGATCGACACCAAGCACACCCACGGCGGCGGCGACACCATGGCGTCGTCGATCACGTCGGCGCTGGCGAAGGGCAGGACCGTGCCGGAGGCCGTCCGCTTCGGAAAGTGGTTCGTCACGAACGCCGTGGCCAACGCCTATCCGCTGGGTGCCGGGGTGGGCCCGGTCTCGGCGTTCTGGCGGCTCAAGCCCCTGGAGGAGAGCTAAACCACACGATTCGCGCCTGGCGGAGGCTCTGCGACGTTTACGCTTCTTTGACGTCGGATGCCGTACCCGGGAAGGGCCGAGAAGTTGATATCGCGCCAGCGCGCACGTGTTCTCGTGGAACACGCGCTCTTCCAGAAGATCATTATCTGGGTGATCGTGCTGAACGCGATCACGCTGGGCCTCGAGACCTCCGACCGGGTGATGTCGGCGGCCGGCGGGCTGCTGCACACGGCCGACCACATCATGCTGGCGATCTTCGTGGTCGAGCTGACCATCCGGCTCTACGCGTACGGCTGGCGGTTCTTCAAGGACTCGTGGAACGTCTTCGACTTCCTGATCGTGGGCATCTCGCTGCTCCCGGCCACCGGACCGTTCTCCGTCCTGCGGGCGCTGCGCGTGCTCCGGGTGCTGCGGCTGATCTCGGCCGTGCCGGCCATGCGCCGCGTGGTGGCCGGGCTGCTGGCCGCCGTGCCGGGCATGGCCTCGATCGGCGCGCTGCTCGGCCTGATCATCTACGTGGCCGCCGTGATGGGGACCAAGCTCTTCGGCGACATCTCCCCCGAGTACTTCGGCAGCCTGGACACCACGCTGTTCACCCTGTTCCAGACGATGACCGGCGAGGCGTGGCCGGACATCGCCCGCGAGGTCATGGCCGAGATGCCACTCGCGTGGATCTTCTTCGTGATCTACATCCTGGTGTCGAGCTTCGCCGTGCTGAACCTGTTCATCGCGGTGATCGTGAGCGGCATGGAGAAGACGGTGGCCAACGACCTCATGGAGGCCGAGGACCAGCACGCGGCCGACCAGGCGGCCTCCGACCAGCTGATCCTCCAGGAGCTGCGTGCGCTGCGCGCGGAGATCGCCGAGCTGAAGTCGGCGCGGTCCTGACGTGCTGACCCGCGAACGCGCCAAGGCCCTGGTGGAGCACCCGGGCTTCCAGCGGTTCGTGATCGTGCTGATCGTGATCAACGCGATCACCCTGGGGCTGGAGACGTCGCCCCGGATGATGGCCGACGCCGGCGACCTGCTGCACCTGCTCGACCGGATCGCGCTGGGCATCTTCGTGGCCGAGCTGCTGGTGCGGTTCTACGCGTTCGGCTGGCGGTTCTTCCGCGACCCGTGGAGCGTGTTCGACCTGGTGGTCGTGGGCATCGCCGTGATTCCCGCGACCGGCCCGCTGTCCATGCTGCGGACCATGCGCGTGCTGCGGGTCCTGCGACTGGTCTCCGCCGTGCCGGCCATGCGACGCGTGGTCGGCGGGCTGCTGCGGGCGGTACCCGGCATGGCGTCGGTGGCCGCGCTGCTGTCGCTCGTGATCTTCGTGGCCGGGGTGATGGCCACCAAGCTGTTCGGCGAGATCGCCCCCGTGCACTTCGGCGACCTGGGGACCACGTTCTTCACGCTGTTCCAGATCATGACCGGGGAGGCGTGGCCGGACATCGCCCGCGAGGTCATGGCCGAGATGCCCCTCGCGTGGATCTTCTTCGTGATCTACATCCTGGTGTCCAGCTTCGCCGTGCTGAACCTGTTCATCGCGGTCGTGGTGGGCGGCATGGAGGACCAGGTGACGAACGACCTGATGGAGGCCGAGGACCGGCACGCGGCCGACCAGGCGGCGTCCGACCAGCTGATCCTGCAGGAGGTCCGGGCGCTGCGGGCCGAGGTCGCCGAGCTGCGCCGGGAGTCCTGATGCGTACCTGGTGCCAGCGCGTGGTCGATGCGCCGTGGTTCAACCGGGTGATCGTCGTCGTGCTGGTGATCAACGCGATCGCGCTCGGCCTCCGCACGGCGGCCAGTGTCAGCGCCTCGCTCGACCCCTTGCTGATCGGCATCGAGGCCACGGTGGTGGCGATCTTCGTGGTCGAGATGATCATCAAGATCACCGCGCTCGGGCGCGGCTTCTTCCGCGACGGGTGGAACTGGTTCGACCTGGTGGTGATCGTGCTGTCGGCCATCCCCGCGTCCGGCACGCTCCTGATGCTGCGCACCGTGCGGATCCTGCGGACGTTCCGGCTGATCTCGGTGATCCCGTCGATGCGGCGGGTGGTGAACGCGTTGTTCAGCGCCGTGCCGGGACTCGTGTCGATCCTGCTGTTGCTGATGCTCGTGCTGTACACGTCGTCGATCGCCGCCGTGCAGATGTTCGGCGCGGTGGCGCCCGTCGCACTTCGGCAGCCTGGGACAGTCGCTGCTGACCATGTTCAAGGTGATGACGCAGGGTTGGCCGGAGGTGGCGGACGAGATCGTGGCCGTCCGCCCCCTCGGCTGGATGTTCTTCGTGGGCTACATCGTGGTGACCGGGTTCATCGTGCTGAACCTGCTGATCGCGGTGATCGTGAACGCCATGGAACGCCAGGTGCTGGAGGCGCAGGCGGCCAAGGAGCAGAAGGTGGAGCAGACGCACCACACCCAGCTGATGGCCGAGCTGACCGCCATGCGCGAGCAGCTGTCCGCCGTGCAGACGGAACTGTCAGACCTGCGCGCCAACCGTTAGGCCCGGAACATGCGGGCGAGACATGGCGTCATGCGGCGCCTAGCGGGGCGGACTTGACGCCTGGGCCCAGAAGCGTTGTGGCACTCGGCCCGCCCGCGAGCCAGGCGGCCCGCGCTGACCGCGTGACGCATGGCGGCCGCCATGCGTTCCGGGTCCGAGGCCCGGGTCACCGCGGTGGCCAGCAGAACCGCAGAGCAGCCCAGTTCCATGGCCAGCGTCGCGTCCGAGGCCGTGCCGATGCCCGCGTCCAGGATCACCGGAACCCCCGCGCGCGCCACGATCAACTCGAGGTTGTGCGGGTTGCGGATGCCCAGGCCCGTGCCGATCGGCGAGCCCAGCGGCATGACCGCCGCGCAGCCGGCCTCCTCCAGGCGCAGCGCCAGGACCGGGTCGTCGTTCGTGTACGGCAGGACCGTGAAACCCTCGTCCACCAGGGTTCTGGCGGCGTCGAGCAGTTCGATCGGGTCGGGCAGCAGCGTCTTCTCGTCCGCCACCACTTCCAGTTTCACCCAGTCCGTGCCCAGTGCTTCGCGGGCGAGGCGCGCGGTCAGCACGGCTTCCGCGGCCGTGCGGCAGCCGGCGGTGTTCGGCAGCGGGTCGATGTTCAGTCGCTTCAGGACTTCCAGCACGCCCGAGCCGCCCTGCGCGTCCACCCGGCGAATGGACACTGTGGTCAGTTCGGTGCCGGAGGCCGCGAGCGCGCGTTCCAGGATCGCCAGGTTCGAGGCGCCGCCGGTGCCGGTGATCAGGCGCGACGTGTACTCCCGACCGGCGATGATCAGTGGGTCGTCCATGTCAGCCTCCCTGCACGGCGGTCAGAATCTCAACCTCGGCGTCCGGTGGGACGACCGTGTTCTTGTGCCACGCGCGGGACACCACCTCGCCGTTGACGGCCACCGCCAGCCCCGCGGCCGGCATCCCCAGCTCGCGCAGGAGGTCGGCCACCGTGGCGTTGTCGGGCACCTGCTTGGTCGCACCGTTCACTCGGACATTCATCGGGTCACCTCGTGCTGAAGGCGGGCGGGGTCGGCGACGGCGACAGCGGGATCCACGTCCACGCCGGACACCATCGCCGCGACCGCGGCCGCGGTGATCGGAGCTAGCAGCAGGCCGTTGCGGCTGTGCCCGGTGGCGACCAGCACCCCCGGCTCCAGCCAGCCGACGAGCGGGAGGTTGTCCCGGCTGCCGGCACGCAGGCCCGCCGCGGTTTCCGTGAGCCCGTACTCGGCGATGCCGGGGACCACACGTTCCGCGTCGGCCAGCAGGTCTCGTACGCCGCCGACCGTGACTTCGACGTCGAAACCCGCCTCGTACTGGGTGGCGCCCACCACCAGCTCGTCACCGGCTCTGGGCACCAGGTAGACGGCCCGCGACTCGACCAGCGCGCGGACCGTGTGCCGCGGTGGCGGCAACGCGCCCGCGCGCGAGCGCAGTCGCAGGATCTCGCCCTTCACCGGCCGCACGGCGGTGGCGAGCGCGGGATGCAGCGCGGCGCTCCACGCACCGGCGGCGATCACCACGGCGTCGCCGCGGATCGGCGGGCCTTCGACCAGCTCGACCGTGCCTTCCGTCACCGCGCGGACCGGTCGCTCGACGAACCGGACGCCGCGGTCGGCGGCACCGGATCTCAGCAGTCGCAACAGTTCCCGGTTGTCGACCGCCAGGTCGCCGGGCACCAGTAGTCCACTTCGGACACTCGGGCCGATGGTCGGTTCGACGGCCCGCAGCTCGCGACCGGTCAACCGGTCGACGTCACGGCCGAGCGCGGCCAGGTGGTCGGCCAGGGTGTCGAGCACCGACGCGTCGGCCGAGTCGAACGCGGCCGCGATCGTGCCGCTGGTCTGCAGATCGATGCCCAACTCGGCCGCGAAGGCCGGCCACACGGCGAGCGACGCCGTGCTCAGGTCGAGGAGATCTTCCTCACCCGGCCACGTCTCGGTGACCGCGGCGAGCATGCCGCCGGCCACCCAGGAGGCGCTGCTCGCCGGCGCCTCCACCACGGTGACGTCACACGTGCGGCCGAGCCGCCACGCGACGGACAGGCCGATGACGCCGCCACCGACGACCACGATCTTTGCGTTGTGACTCAAGGCACATCACGCTCCCTGCGCCGGCATGATCCGGATCAGGTTCGACGGTCGGGATCGGCAGATCCCCTCTCAGCCCAGTCCATCCAGGCTCCCGTGCGGACCACCTCCACCGTAGCGCACCCAGCGCCCCGCGCCGAAAATCGGGCCAGCACGTTTCGGCGGCACCCCATTTCCGGCGCGGGGCACTAGCGTGATT
The DNA here is from genome assembly GCA_963825445.1 of uncultured Actinomycetota bacterium. Lineage (GTDB taxonomy): Bacteria > Actinomycetota > Actinomycetes > Mycobacteriales > Pseudonocardiaceae > Actinophytocola. The sequence continues at coordinate 105,452 of CAWGTM010000004.1, read as the reverse complement.
TGGGTGCCTGGACTTGACGGAGATCAGATTCGCCGCCGGCTGGCGGACGCGCGGCTGTACCTGTGCACGAGTTTTCGCCCGGACCTCGCGGAGTTCGTGGACGCCGCGCTGGCCGGTGGCGTGGACATCGTGCAGCTGCGGGAGAAGTCCGCTCTGGAGGCCCGCGACGAGCTGGCGGCGCTGGAGCTGATGGCCGAGGCGTGTGCCCGCCACGGGGCGTTGCTCTCGGTGAACGACCGCGCGGACGTGGCGCTCGCCGCCGGCGCCGACATCCTGCACCTCGGGCAGGACGACCTGCCGGTGCCGTGGGCGCGGCGCATCCTGGGCGACGACGTGGTGATCGGACGGTCCACCCACGACCTGGCCCAGGCGGGGGCGGCCGGCACCGAGCCGGGCGTGGACTACTTCTGCACGGGCCCGTGCTGGCCGACGCCCACGAAACCGGGTCGAACGGCGCCGGGTCTCGAACTGGTGCGGGCCACCGCGGCCGCCTGCCCGAAGCTCCCGTGGTTCGCCATCGGAGGCATCGACGAGCAGCGACTGCCGGAGGTACTGGACGCGGGCGCCGACCGGGTGGTGGTGGTCCGCGCCATCACCGAGGCCGCCGACCCGAAGGCAGCGGCCCGACGACTGCGCTCCCAGCTGACGTGAGAGCGGCGGACGGACCGGCAGGGTTCGGTCCGTCCGCCGCTGAGTTACCCGATCAGGCGGTTACACCACCAGCGAGACGCCGTAGGTGCTCAGCACCTCGGGAACCGGCTGGTAGTACGTCGTGCCGCCGGAGCTGCAGTTGCCGGAACCACCGGACGTCAGGCCGACGGCCCGACGCGCACCCGAGTTGGTCACCAGCGAGCCACCCGAGTCGCCGGGCTCGGCGCACACGTTCGTGCGGATCATCTGGTACACGCAGCCCTGCGAGTAGCAGACGGTCTGGTTGACGGCGGTGACACTGCCGCAGTGCCAGCCCGTGGTGGAGCCGGAACGGCACACGGCCATGCCGACGGTCGCGGTCGCCGCACCGGTGACCGCCACGTCCGCACCAGCGTTGTAGCGGTCGACCAGGTTCGTGGAGGCGGCCGAGGACGAGGTCACGCGGATGATGCCGTAGTCGTTCGTGGGGAACGACGTGCCGGTCCGGGTGCCGATGGTGCCACCGGTGCCGCTCCAGCTGGTGCCGATGTTCGTGCAGTGGCCGGCCGTGATGATCGACCGGGTGCTGCCGGACCGGACGTTGAAGCCGAGCGAGCAGCGGGAGCCGCCGGTGGTGATGGCCTGGCCGCCGATCAGGTTCCACAGCGGCTGGGGTGCCTCGGCCACCTGCTCGATCGCGACGTCACCGGCACCGAGCCGGTCCGCCCACTTCTCGACGCCCTTGTCCGTGCCGTGGACTTCCACCACGAGCTTGTTGGTCGCCTGGTCGACGTACCAACCGGTCACCGACTCGGGGCGGCTCTCGGCGCCTCGGTCCAGCTTGACCTGCGCCGAGGACAGTTCCGCGGCGCTCCGCTGCGCCTCGGTGGTGTCCGCGAGGCTGGCCGGGGCGAGCATGGTGATCGCCGTACCGGCGGCGAGTAACGCGCCGCCAACCATGCGCGCCATTTTCGTGCTCTTCATCAAATCTCCCTCGTCTTGGGTTTGCAGGGGGACCCAGACGCCGCGCAGAGCGGCCTCTGGGCACACAAGCGGGGAATCGCCATCCGGTGGATGACGTGATGAAACTATTTCGGTCCGACTCGTCCCGATATCGGCCGTTCGGGCACAACAGTTGCCAGTGAGCCACGTCACGACTACCAGGAGTTAACCGGGTGGCGGCGTGGTGGTCGTGGTGGTGCTCGAGCCGGTGGTCGTCGTGGTCGTGGACGAGCCGGTGGTGGTCGTCGTGGTGGACGACGTGGTCGACGAGGTCGGCGGCGGCGTGGAGGTAGTGCTGGTCGGATCCGTCGAGGTGGGCGGGGGTGTGCTCGACGAAGTCTCGGGCGCGCGGTCCTCGTCCTGCTGCTGGTGCCGCGCGGGTGGACGGAAGACGTCGCCGACCGTGGTGCCGTTACCGCCGGACAGCGGCTCGCCGCGCATCCACTCGACCCCGGTGATCACCAGCATGCCCAGCGCGAACGCCAGCACGCTGCCGGCCACGAGCACGGGCCAGCGCAGTCGCCGCTCGGCGGGCGGCTGGGTCTCTTCCTCGGGTTCCGCCTCCTCCGTCTCCTCCGGTTCCTCCGGTTTCTCCTCGAGATCGGCCACCAGGACGCTGGTCGTGCCGTTGCGGCCGACGACCTTCGCGCGGACCGTGCGCACGCCCTGCCGCGTGCGCTGGATGGATCGGAGGTAGATGGCGCCGCCGACGGTGCTCACCACGCTCGCCAGGCCGGCGCCGATGACGGTGCCGGCCACGCCCATGGTGGAGCCGAGCACGGCCGCGGTGATCGCCGCCAGCGCGCCGGCCAGCACCTGGCTGATCCGGACGGAGTCGGTGTCCTTCTTCTCGCTCATGATCCTTTTCTGAGTGCGGGTTTTCTGTTCCTTCCAACGTGGTCGACGGTTGGGATGCTCCCTCGGTTGGCCGATGGTGAGCACCGCCACAGTCCATTGTGGACAGTGCATAATGACGACGTGAAGCTGACGACACTCGCCGACATCGACGAGGCCGCCGCCCGGATCGCGGGCACGGCCGTGCGAACGCCGCTACTCCCTTGCCACTGGACGGATTCCGACCGTCCACTGTGGCTCAAGCCGGAGAACCTGCAGCCGGGCGGCGCCTTCAAGATCCGCGGTGCGACCAACGCGATCGCCCGGATTTCTCCCGCGGATCGCGAGCGCGGTGTGGTGGCGTATTCGAGCGGCAACCACGCACAGGCGGTCGCGTACGTGGCGAAGACGTTCGGCATGCCGGCGGTCATCGTGGTGCCCGACGACACACCCGAGGTGAAGGTCGCGGCCACGCGTGCCCACGGCGCCGAGGTGGTCCAGGTGCCGATGCCCGAGCGCGAGTCCACGGCGTACCGGCTGGTCGAGGAGCGCGGTGCCACGCTGATCCCGCCGTTTGATCACCCGGACGTCATCGCAGGTCAGGGCACCATCGGTCGCGAGATCGTGGACGACCTGGCGGATGTGGACCTGGTGCTCGTGCCGGTGAGCGGCGGCGGCCTGTCCTCAGGAGTGGCGACCGCGGTGAAGGCACTCAGCCCCGGCACGAGCGTGGTGGGCGTGGAGCCGGAACTGGCGGCCGACGCGGCGGCGAGCCTGCACGCGGGACACCTGGTGCGGTGGACGCCCCAGGACCGGGCCAGGACGATCGCCGACGGTCTGCGGGCCGAGCCGTCGGAGCTGACGTTCGCCCACCTGAGCAAGCTGCTGGACGACATCGTGACGGTGACCGACCAGGAGATCCGCGAGGCCGTGGCCGTGTTGGCGAACCGCGCCCACCTGGTGGCCGAACCGAGCGGCGCGGTCACCACGGCCGCCTACCTGCACCGCCGTGAGCTGCGCAGGGGCACCACGGTGGCGATCATCTCGGGAGGCAACATCGACCCGAGCCAGCTGACAGAAATCCTGAGGCCGCGCGAATAGGGTCGGTGGATGCCCGTCGTGATCGAGGTGGGCGCCGCCATGCCCTGTTCGCGCGGCCTCTGCTCAGGCCTGACGGTGGGCGGCGGGCACCACGTGCGTGGGTGGGCTCTGCATCCCGCAGTGCAGGCAGTCGCCCGGGCGCGGTGACGCCGGTTCGGGATCCGGGGTAGCGGACTCGTCGTCCAGCACGTCGTTGCGCACCCAGAACGCCACGAGACCGCCCAGCACGCAGAGACCGGCACACAGCCACATGGCCGTCTGCCACCCGTCGGTCAGGGCCACCGGATCGGCGTACGCGGCACCGGACAGGCCGGCCGCCGTGGGAAGCACGGCCACCGCCAGCAGGCCGCCCGTCCGGGCGATCGCGTTGTTCACGCCCGACGCCACACCCGCGTGGCGGTCCTCGGCCGAGGCCAGCACGGTGGCCGTCACCGGGGCCACCGTGATCGCCAGCCCGAAGCCGAACACCAGCACGGCCGGCAGCACGGTCCCCAGGTAGGACGCGCCGGGCGTCACCATGGTCAGCAGGACCATGGCCAGCGCGACCACCATCGGTCCGACCACCAGGAACATCCGCGGCCCGTAGCGCTGCGCCAACTTGCCCGACCGCGCCGAGAAGATCAGCATCACCACGGAGATCGGTATGCTGGCCAGACCGGCGGCCATCGGCGAGTAGCCGAGCGACACCTGCAACTGCAGGACCATCAGCATCATCACGCCGCCGAGCGCCGCGTAGACCACGAACGTCAGGCCGTTGGCCACCACGAACGTCCGGTTGGCGAAGATGTCCGGCGGGACCAGCGGGTCGCGGGACCGGCGTTGCACCATCACGAACGCCACCAGGCCGGCGATCCCCAGCACCGCCGACACCACCACCAGCGGGTCGGCCAGGCCGCGAGCGGGGCCTTCGACCAGCGCGGCCGTGACGCCCGCCAGACCGATGGCGCCCAGCACCGAGCCGGCCACATCCGGCCGGCCGCTCAGCTGATCGTCACACGACTCGGGCACGTAATGCCTGGTCAGCCACACGCACAGCAACGCGATCGGCACGTTGATCAGGAACGCCAGCCGCCAGGACCCCGCCTGGACGAGCAGACCGCCCACGAGCGGGCCGATGGCGCCGGCGATCCCGCCGAGCCCCGACCACGCGCCGATCGCCCGCGCGCGGTCGGCGCGGTGGAACGACGACTGGATGATCGCGAGCGCGCCGGGGGTGAGCAGCGCGCCGCCGATGCCCTGGAGCACCCGCGCGACCACCAGCATCTCGGTGTTCAGCGCGAGGCCGCACAGCACGGACGCCGCCCCGAACCAGACGACACCGATCAGGTAGACCCGCCGCCTGCCGTAGCGGTCCCCCAGCGAGCCCGCGACCAGGATGAGCGCGGCGAGCGAGAGCAGGTAGCCGTCGAGGATCCACTGCAGACCGGAGACCGAGGCGTCGAACTCGTCGCCGATCCAGGGCAGCGCGATGTTGACCACCGTGCCGTCGAGGAACGCCATGCCCGAACCGATGATCGTGGCCGCCAGCACGCCCCGGGCGACCGGACTGCCCCAGCGAACCTCCCCGAGGCTGGTCGTCACGACGGCAGTCCCGCCTCTCCGGAATTAACACGCGTGGTCGCCGTGCGTTGTCGGCCGGCGGTCAAGCGCGTACTTGTGGCTGGGTTGCGTCCCGTTCCCCTTAGGTGCGGCTGACAGCCACTCGGCTCGTGTCTCACGACGGTCGGTTCAACTCGGCGACGAATTTGTACCGGTCGCCGCGGTAGACCGAGCGCACCCACTCCACCGGACGTTCGGTCGTGTCGTACGAGTGCCGCGAAAGCAGCAGCATGGGCATGCCGACGTCCGCGCCCAGCAGCTCGGCCTCGTGGGGGCCGGCGAGCGCGGTTTCGATGGTTTCCTCGGCGTGTCCCATCTCGACGTCGTACCGTTCGCGCAGCACCTGGTACAGCGAGCCGCCTGCGGAGACGTACTTGCGCAGCCCGCGGAACCGGCCGAGCGGAAGGTGGGTGGTCTCGATGGCCATCGGTTCGCCGTCGGCCAGCCGCAGCCGCTGCATGCGGAGCACCTTCGCACCCGCGCGGATCCCCAGCAACGTGGTCAGTTCGCCCTCGGCCGGGATCTCCGCGATGTCGAGGAGCCTGGAGGAGGGCTCCCGACCCTGCGCCCGCATGTCCTCTGTGTACGACGACAGCTGTAACCGCTGCGCCACTTTGGGTTCCGCCGCGAACGTGCCCTTGCCCTGCACGCGCAGCAGCCGCCCCTCGACCGTCAGGTCGGCGAGCGCCTGGCGCACGGTCGTCCTGGACACGTCGAACTCGGCGGCCAGCGAACGCTCGGTCGGGATGGGCGACCCTGGCGGCAGGGAGCTGAGCAACTCGAGCAGGTGGCGCTTGAGTCCCCAGTACTTGGGTTCACGCAACCCGCGAGCGGCAGTGTCGGGCTCCTGCGCAGCCGACGTTTCGAGCATGGCTCCTCCTCCAACGTTCCCTGTTACAGGATGCCTTTCACCGAGCGCAAGTGCGATCACGCCGCACCGGATGTGGGAATTCCGTGATCCCCGTGGCGATCGACAACACTACAGAGTTAGCATCATTGGTCTAGACCTACTTCCACAGGACTTACATCGAGGGAGGGCTTATGGCAGTCGCAGGGGCACGGATGGCCGCGGAGGTCGCCGAACAGCCAGCGGTCTTCGACTCGATCGTCGCCCGCCGCGGCGACCTGACCAGTGTGGCCGACCTGATCTCGGCGCGGCGGCCACGGTTCGCGCTGCTGGCGGCGCGCGGGTCGAGTGATCACGCGGCCCTGTACGCGAAGTACCTGATCGAGGTACTCCTGCAGCTGCCGGCCGGACTGGTGTCACCGTCCACCACCACGCTCTACGGTGCCGAACCGGATCTTTCGGACGTGCTCTACCTGTCGGTCAGCCAGAGTGGCGGTTCACCCGATCTGGTGGCGGCCACCGAGGCAGCGCGGGCTCGCGGTGCGCTGACCATCGCCGTGACCAACACGCCGGCCTCACCGCTGTCCGACGCGGCCGAGCTGTCGGTGGACATCAAGGCGGGCGACGAGCTGGCGGTCGCGGCCACCAAGACCTACACGGCCACCCTCCTGTCGCTGTACCTGCTGATCGACGCGGTGCGGGGCGGCACGGGCGAGGCGGTCGCCGGGCTCGGCGAGCTGGCCGGGCAGGCTCTGGACGTGCCGATCGACGAGGCGGTCGAGCGCTATCGCAAGATCGAACGCATGGTGACCACCGGTCGCGGCTACTCGTCGGCCACGGCCGCCGAGGCGGCGCTCAAGCTCGCGGAGACCAGCTACCTGGCGGCCCGCGCGTACAGCGGCGCCGACCTGCTGCACGGTCCGGTGGCGGCCATCGACGCCGACACCGGCGTGGTCGCCGTGACCAGCAAGGGCCGCGGCGGCGAGGCCATGCGTGACGTGGTGGCGGCCGTGCGCGAGCGGGGCGCGGAGGTTCTGGCCGTGGGTTCCGGCGCGGCGAACGTCGACGCCGGCCTGCGCATCGACGTTCCGGAGACGGCCGAGGAGGTGGCGCCGATCCTCGAGGTGCTGCCGCTGCAACGGCTCGCGCTCGCTCTGTCGTTGACCCGCGGCGAGGATCCCGATCAGCCGCGTGGGCTGAAGAAGGTGACTCGCACGCTGTAGTCAGCCCTAGACTCTGCGGGGTGCGCAGGACCTCGTTCGCCCGCTGGCCGTGCTCCATCGCGAGAACCATGGACCTGCTGGGCGACCAGTGGACGCTGCTCGTGCTGCGCGAGGCGTTCAACGGCGTGCGGCGGTTCGAGAAGTTCCAGGCGGAGCTGGGGATCGCGCGGAACACGCTGACCGAGCGACTGGACCGGCTGACCGGCGCTGGGCTGCTCGAGCGCGTCCGCTACCAGGAGCGGCCGGCGCGCTACGAGTACCCGCTGACCGAGATGGGCCGCGACTTCTTCCCGGCGCTCGCCACGATCATCCGGTGGGGCGACCGGTGGCTCGACGACGGCGCCGGGCCGCCCGCCCTGCTGCGCCACCTCGACTGCGACCAGCCAACCCACGCGGAGGTCGGCTGCACACACTGCGGCGGCGCGCTGTCCGCCGATCGAGTGCTCATGGAACCGGGACCGGGAGTTGGCTGAATGACGGACTTGGTAGTCGGCGTCGACACGGGCGCGACGTCGACCAGGGCGCTCGCCGCGGGAGTCGACGGGACGTTCGTCGGGCGCGGCACGTCCGAGGGCGGCAACCCGAACTCGCACCCGCCGGACGTGGCGGCCAAACGGGTGGCCGCGGCCATCCTGTCGTCGCTGGACGGCGCCGACCCGGCGCGCGTGGGCGCGTGTCTGCTGGGGGTGGCGGGCCGGAGCAAGTTCACCGATCCCGCGGTCCTCGAGGTGTTCCACGCCGCGCTGCGTCAGGTCGGGCTGACCTGCCCGATCACCATCCGGAGCGACGCGGAGGTGGCGTTCGCGTCGGCCACCGACTCGCCGGACGGCACCGCGCTGATCGGCGGCACGGGCTCGGTGGCCGTCCGCATCGTGAACCACCGGGAGACGCTGCAGTACGGCGGCTGGGGCTGGCTGTTGGGCGACGAGGGTTCGGCGTTCTGGCTGGGTCGCGAGGCCATCCGGGCCACGCTGCGGCAACTGGTGTCCGGCGAACCGCTGGGGACGCTGGCGACGGCCGTGCTGACCGAGGCGCTGGGTGGCCCCGGGCCGGACCGCAACCGGGCGTTCCAGCAGCTGATCACGTCGGCGAACGCCGAACCGCCGATCCGTCTGGCCCGCTACGCGACGATGGTGAGCGATTGTGTGACCGCGGACCCGGTGGCCGCGGACATCGTCCGCCGGGCGGCGGAGCTGCTGGCACAGCTGGCTTTCGGGGCCCGCACCCCCGGCGAGCGGACGCCGGTGGTGCTGACGGGAAGCGTGATCGGACCGACCAGCCCCGTGGGCATCGCCCTGCGAGCCGACCTGGCGGGCGAAGCGGAGGTCCTGTCGGCGGCCGACGCGGTCGCCGGAGCGACGTGGCTCGCGGCGATGGAGCTGGCCGGCCCGAACGCTCCCCGACCTCAGGTGCCCTAGGAACGGAACGTGCGGCGGTAGGCATCCGGCGGGACACCCACCGTCCGGTTGAAGTGACGGCGCAACGTCGCCGCCGTGCCCATGCCGGACGCCTCGGCGATCGTGTCCAGGCCCTTGTCCGTCGTCTCCAGCAGTTCCTGGGCGCGCCGAATCCGTTGGGTCAGCAGCCACCGCAGCGGGGTCGTCCCGGTCGCCGCGCGAAAGTGGCGGCCGAGGTGCCGGGAACTCAGGTTCGCCCTCCTGGCCAGGTCTTCCACGGTCAACGGCTGGTCCAGGCGCTCGGTCACCCACGGCAGCAGTTCGGCGAGGGGATGGTCGTCGCGGGTGGGAACGGGACTCGTCACGAACTGGGCCTGACCGCCCGCCCGGTGCGGCGGAACCACCAGGCTGCGCGCGATCTCGTTGGCGGCCGCCGGTCCGTGATCGGTGCGCACCAGGTGCAGGCACAGGTCCATGGCCGCCGCCTTGCCCGCCGACGTCAGCACGCTCCCCGCGTCCACGTACAGCACGTCCGGATCGACCTCCACCAGCGGATACCTGGCCGCCAGCTCGGCCGTGTGCGCCCAGTGCGTTGTCGCCCGCCGACCGTCGAGCAGGCCCGCCGCCGCCAGGACGAACGCGCCCGTGCACAACGACACCACCCTGGCGCCCGCGTCGTGGGCCCGCCGCACCCACTCCACGACGGCGGGCGGCTCCGAGTCCACCTCGGCCAGTGCCGGGACCACCACCGTGTCGGCACCGGTCAACGCGGCGAGAGGGCCGTCCGGGTCCAGCCGGAACCGGCCCACCCGCACCTCGCCCGTGCCGCAGATCGTCACCTCGTACGACGGGCTGAACACCTCGTAGGCCACGGCCAGCTCGAACGAGCGCATCCCCTCGACCGCCACCAGCGCCACCTTCATGTCCGAAAGTGTACGGGTCGTGGCGTTCCGGACACTGGCATCGCACCAGGCCCCCGGACAGGATCAACACCATGGCAGTCACGGTTTACGGCGCGAACGGACACACCGGACAGTTCGTCGTGCGGGAGTTGCGCGAACGCGGACACGAGCCCATCGAGGCCGGGCGGTCCACCGGCCGCCGAGCCACGGTCGACGATCCCGCCGCGCTCGACCGCGCGCTCGCCGGCGCGGACGCGGTGATCAACTGCGCCGGACCCTTCGCCAGCACCGCCGGTCCGGTGATCGAGGCGGCCCGGCGCGCCGGCATCCCGTACGTGGACGTGGCGGCCGAGATCGAGGCCAACGTCGACACGTTCGCCCGCACCTCCGACACCGTGGTGGTCCCCGCGATGGCCTTCTTCGGTGGCCTCGGTGACCTGCTGGCGACTGCCGCCATGGGCGACTGGACCTCGGCCGACGAGGTGCACGTCGCCTACGGCCTGAGCGGCTGGCAGCCCACGCCCGGGACTCTCACCGCCGGCGCCGTCTCCCGCGAGCGCCGCGGCGGCCGGCATGTCCGTTACCGCGACGGCCGGCTCGAGTACCACGACGACGAGCCGCGCCTCGAGAAGTGGGATTTCCCGCAGGGCCTCCGCGAGGTGATCGGCGACTTCACCATGACCGACGTGGTCACCATCCCCAGCCACCTGGCGGTCCCCGAGGTTCGCACCTACATGGCGGCCGACGCCGCGAGAGACCTGTCGACCGGAGCCGAGCGCGCGGACGCGGAGACCTTCGTGGTCGACGTGGTCGTGCGGAAGGGCACGGTGGATCGCCGCATTTCGGCAAGCGGCCAGGACATCTACGCGGTGACCGCACCGCTCGCGGTGGAGGCGGTCGACCGCATCCTCACCGGACGGATCAGGACCACGGGCGTCGCGTCAGCGGGAACGATCTTCGACGCCGCCGACTTCCTCCGCGCCCTCTCCCCGCACGTCACCCTCGGGTAGCCGGGGGTGCCGCAGGCCAGGGTGGTCGGCCGGCAACGCGCGACGCAGCACCACGGCACTCACGGCGACCGTCGCGGCCACCAGCGGCCAGGTCAGCGCCACCCGTGCCACGCCGAGCGCCACCACCCAGCCCGACCACCACAGCACGCCGAACACCAGCACCCGCACCGTGTACTGGCCGAGCACCCACACCCAACTGGCCAGCCCGTAGGCCCGCAGGAGATCGGGGTCGCGGCGCCAGCGGGCCTTCTGCCCGAGCAGCACGCCGACCACCACGCCGAGCAGCGGCCACCGGATGAGAATGCTCAACGCCCACGCCAACGCACTGGCCACATTGGACAGCAGTTGGATGAGGAAGAAGTCCTCCGGTCGCCCGGTCTGCACCGCCACGAACGCGGCGAGGGCCACGGCCGCCACGCTGGCCACCGACGCGGTCACCCGGCGACCCTTCGCCAACCGGAGGCCGGCCACCAGCACCCCGGCGGCCACAGCCGCCAGCGCGCCCCACTCGATCGACTGTCCGCTGGTCAGCCAGGCGATCACGAAGACCGCGGGCGGCACGCTGGCGTCGAGCGCTCCGCGCCGCCCGCCGAGCAGCTCTCCGAGCGACAGCCGGGCGGGCGCCTCGGTCGACTGGTCGGTCACGCGTGCAAGCCTGCCTCATCCATGATTCGTTAGGTAGTCCTAACCTGACTTGACGGCACGTTTTACAATTACGTGCAGAACTCGTACAGCACGTAATCGGAGACCATGGCCAACGTCGACCAGCCGACCACCTGCGCGACCTGCGGGCGACCATTACCAGCCCAGCACGGAAAAGGTCGCCGCCGGCAGTACTGCGACGCGACCTGCCGCAGTGCGGCACGGCGCGAGCGCGTCAATTCCGTATTGACACCCGAACCGCGTAAAGGCTACCTTCACGACATGGGAAGCGGCAGCACGCCGCTGGATTCGGTGGTCGTGGCTCGCGAGGCCGCCCGCAGCGCCGAGGGGACGCTGCGGGACGCGGTCGAGCAGGCCCGCGCCGCCGGGCACACCTGGCAGGAGATCGGCGAGATTCTCGGTACCTCCCGGCAGGCGGCGTTCCAGCGATTCGGTCGCCCGGTCGACCCGCGGACGAACGTGGGCCCGGCCGCCGAACCGCTGCCGGGCGCGGCCGAACGCGCCATCGCACTGCTCGCCGACATGGCGGCCGGACGCTGGGAGGACGTCCGGCGGGACTTCGACCAGGCGATGACGGACGCGGTGTCCGTCGACGGGCTCGCCAGCGTGTGGACGCAGGTGGCAGCCGCCATCGGCCGTCTCGAACGCATGGGCGAACCCGTTGTCATGCGCTTCGGCGACCACACCATGGTCACCGTGGTCCTGCACTGCGAGGCGGGCGAGGTCAACGGCCGGGTGACGTTCAACATGGACGGCTCCGTGGCGGGGTTGCTGGTACTCCCCGCCTGACGCTTCCCACCGTCAACCATCGGAGGGAAAGCATGCGTAACCGAGTCCTGCTGACCGTGCTGTTGCTGGTCGCGCTGGTGGCTCCGGCGGCACCGGCCGCGGCGACACCGACCACCGCCGAACGACAACTGGGCTGGCTCATCGAGGCGTCGCACCGGGTGCCGGTGCCGGAAGCCGAACTGCGCGAACACCTGACCGGCGAGTTCCTCGCGGCGGTCGGTGGACCCGAGCAGTTCAACACCACCCTCGGCCAGTTCGGGCCGCTCACCCTGGGCGAACTGCTCGACACGAGCCCGACCACCGTCCGGGCACTGGCCGGCGACCTCATGATCTTCCTGGGTGTCGACGAGACGGGCCTCGTCAACACCGTTCAGGTCACGCCGTACCTGCCGGCGCCGACCTCGTGGTCCGAACTGGACAGTCGACTGCGGACACTCGCGCCACGGGCGTCGTTCACGGCGTCGGTGATCGACGGCGACGACTGCCGATCCGTGCACGAGGTCGGCGAGGACACCGTCCACCCGCTCGGCTCGGCCGTCAAGCTGTACATCCTCGGCGCGTTGGGCGAACACATCGCCGCCGGCCGTGCGACCTGGGACACGGAGTTGGCCATCCGCGAGGACTGGAAGAGCCTGCCGACCGGCGTGCTGCAGGACGAACCGGCCGGCACCCGGCTCCCGCTCAGCACCTATGCCGACCTCATGATCTCGATCAGTGACAACACGGCCACCGATCACCTGATCCACTACCTCGGCCGGCCCGCGGTGAGTCGTCAGCTGGACACGTTCGGCAACAGCGTGCCGGGATCGAACAAGCCACTGATCACCACTCGCGAGTTCTTCACCCTCAAGGGTTTTCGCTACCCGACGCTGGCCGACACGTACCTGTCACTGCCGAGGAAGCTGCGTGCCGCGATGCTGCCCGCACTCGGTGCCGTGCCGCGTGACCGCGTCGAGGGGTGGACCGAGCCGCGGAACGTCGACGAGATCGAGTACTTCGGCACACCCGCCGACATGTGTCGCGCGCTCGCCGGCCTGTGGCGCCAGCACACCCGACCCGGCCAGGCTCCGATCGACACCGCACTGTCCATCGAGGACGGTGGGATCGGCCTGGCCCGGAACCGGTTCCCGACCGTTTGGTACAAGGGCGGCTCGGAACCCGGTGTGCTCACCATGAACCACCTGGCGGCCACGGCGGACGGTCGCGTGGTGATGACCAGCGTCATGCTCGCCGATCCGGACGGCGTGATCGACCCGTCACTGACGTTCGAAGTACTTGCGCTCGCAAGGGGTGGACTGCAACTGGCCAGCAAATAAAGACCCTGGTGGAAAACGGGTTGTCACGGGGCGGACACTGAGGGGCGCGGCGGTTAACCAACGGTGGCGTAGGTCGGGAATGACACGGCATCCTGGGGGTTTGGATAGTGGGGTGGCGCACGCAGGGAGGGGTGGGGGCCATGCAGGTCAGGAGCTGGGTTGCGATAGGGGACAGCTTTACCGAAGGCGTCGGCGACGAGGCACCGGACGGCAGTTGCATCGGGTGGGCCGACCGATTGGCCGAGGCACTGGCGGCTCGCAACGCGGATTTCCGCTACGCGAACCTCGCATTGCGGGGCAAACTGCTGCGTGAGGTGCTCAACGAGCAGGTTCCGCTGGCCACCCGGGTGAAGGCGGACCTCGTGACGCTGTGCGCGGGTGGCAACGACCTGATCGTGCCGGGCTCCGACGTCGACGAACTGGCCGAGCTGTTCGAGCAGGCGGTGATCGACCTGCGTGCCAGCGGCAGCGAGGTGATCGTCTTCACCGGGCCCGACCCGCGCAAGCAGCCGGTGGTCCGGCGGGTGCGTGGCAAGGTCGCGATCTACAACGCACACGTGCGGGCCATCGCCGACCGCCACGGCGCCGGCATCGTGGATCTGTGGGCCATGCCCGTTCTCGTCGATCAGCGTTCGTGGAGCGACGACCGGCTGCACTTCTCCTCCCAGGGGCACCGCCGGATCGCCTTGCGTACGGCCGAGGTACTCGGTGTACCGGTAACCGAGGACTGGCGCGAACCGCTGCCACCCGAGGAGCCGATGCCCTGGTTGCGGTTGCGCCAGGCCGACCTCGCGTGGACCCGCACCCACCTGCTGCCCTGGGTACGCAGGCAGTTACGGGGAGAGTCCACGGGGGACGGTCTCCACCCGAAACGACCGGAACTGCAGCCACTTCCCCACAACAGCAACGGAAACAGTCGACGAGTACAGGTCTGACAACCGAAACGGCCGGCATCGCTCCCCACGATGCCGGCCGGTTCGCTCGGGTGGCACACCCCCACGTTGGTGCCACCACCCAGAATGCTCGACATCAGGCTCCGGGACGACGAGCACCGCGGCGCAGCCTGCCAGCAGATGCCGCGAAACGGCTAACTGTTCGCTAAACGACCAGCCGCACGGCCCGCCGCAGCGCCACCGGACCCAGCGCGCGCGTGCCCTCCGAGAAGTCGCTCGCCATCCGCGCCAGCAACACGATCTCCTCGTCCACCCCGGATACTCCGGAGTCCATGCCCGACTCCACGACCGCGAGTAAGTTCCCCCACTCCTGGTCGATCCAGTCGACGGCATCACGCGTGGAACCGAACGCCACCTCCGGAACGGAGGGGAAGTCCTTGGCCACCACCGGGTTCTCGGCGCCGGGACGCAGCAGCCCACGCGCCCGGCTCGCACCTACCAGGTAGTAACGCAACAACCGGCGGGTGGCGGCGTCCCTGTCCACATCGGACAATTCGGTCTCCGCGAGTTCGGCCGCGTGCAGCCGAACGAGGTCGTGCATGAGGAAGACGTCGCGGGCGGTCTCGGTCACCACGAACGAACTGGCCAGCGCCCGCAGCCGGCGACGGGCCAGTGCCACGTCGATGCCGCACAGGGCGGCCACCGGATACGCGCCGATGTGTGTGCCGGGGAACAGTCCCAGCAGGCGCACGGTGCCTGCCAACTCCGGCCGGAGGCTGCGGTAGGTCACGTCCAGCGCGGCGCGCACGCTCGTGTCGGACTCCTCGAGGTCGAGCGCGCCGAGCCTGCTGCGCTCGTCGGCCAGTTCGTCCACCAGGTCCGCGATCGACCACTGTGGACCGCCGGCAAGCCGGGCACCCGCGATCCGCAGCGCCAGCGGCAGATGTCCGCACAACCGCGCGAGCTTGCGCCGCAGTTCGCGATCACGGCCCTGTGCGGAGCTGCCGGCCATGTGCTCGATCAGCCGCTCGGCCGCGTCCGCGCCGAGGGTGCCGAGCGGCAACAGCCGCGCGCCCATGCGTGCCACCAGACCGTCGAGCCGAACCCGGGTGGTGACCAACACGAACGACGACGAACCGGCCGGCAGCAGCGGCTGGATCTGTTCGGATTCCCTGGCGTCGTCGAGCACCACGAGCACCCGCCGGTCGGCCAGGATCGACCGGAAGAGCGCCGCCCGGTCCTCGCGTTCCACCGGCACGTCGTCGATGCCGACGCCGAGCGCCAGCAGGAACTGGGTGAGCACCTCGGTCGGGTCCATCGGCGCGTGCTGCGGGTCGAAGCCACGCAGGCTGGCGAACAGCTGTCCGTCGGGGAACCGTTCGGCCACGCGATGGGCCCACAACACGGCGAGCGCGGTCTTGCCGATGCCGGCCGGCCCGGCGATCACGCCGGCGGCCGCCGGATGCTCACCCACCCCGCCGACCGCGGGCAGCAGCCGCGACAACCACGCCAGCTCGTCCTCCCGCCCGGCGAACCCGGACGGCGCCCTCGGCAGCTGCGCCGGGACCAGCACGCCGACCCGCGGCGCGATCACCGGCTCCGGGCCGGGTTCGAGCAGAAGACTGTCGTCGCGCAGGACCCGCGCGTGGAGCGCGCGCAGGTGCGGGCCGGGGTCCATGCCGAGTTCCTCGGCCGCCCGCTGCGCGAACCGCTGGTAGACGGCGAGTGCCGTGGCGCGGCGGCCGGCGCGGTACAGCGCGAGCACCAGCTGACCGATCAACCGCTCCCGGAACGGCTGCTCGTCCACCAGCTGGGTCAGTTCGCCGATCACCTCGTGGTGCTGCCCGAGTTCCAGGTTCGCGTCGAACCGTGCCTCCAGCACGGCGAGCCGCAGCTCGGTCAGCTCGGGCGCGGAGACCCGGCCGCCGAGGTCGGAGAGTTCCGGACCGCGCCACAGCGCCTGTGCGTCCCGCAGCAGTTCGGCGCGTCGAACGGCCGGCGCGCTACGGGCGGCGGCGAGCAGTGCGCGGGCCACGGTCACGTCGATGAGCGACTCGTTCACGACCAGCCGGTAGCCGGGCGCGGACGTCACTATGCGTACTGTCCCGGCCGAGTCGATCTCCCCGAACAGCTGACGCAGCCGCGATACGTAACCCTGCACCATCGTCCTGGCGCTGGCCGGCGGCTCGTGTGCCCAGAGCACGTCGACGATCCGCTCGAGCGCCACCACCTGGTTCGACTCGAGCAGCAACATGGCGAGCACGCCACGGACCCCTGGACCGCCGATGGGCGCCGGTCGTTCGTCGACCAGCACCTGCACCGGACCGAGCAGGCAGAATCGCAGCTCGACCGGTTCGTCAGCGGCTCGCGGCGCGTCCGGTTCGGCCACGAGTCACCACCCCCCACTCACCCCGGAACGCTCCTGCGCGCCCGGGACCGGCACCTTGGACAAGGTACGGGCTAACCCTCGCGTAAAGCGATCTCCTGGTGTGGCCCGTCATCCGGATGGCCTAACGTGGCCATACAACTGCGATGCGTGAAGGGCCCTCCACTCTCAGTTCGCGTGCTTGCCAAACGTCCGAGTTGATGCGTGTTCGTCCGGTCCGGGCCGTGACAGGCTTCCGACATGGCCCGATTTCGGCAGACCGTCGTTCTCGAACCCGTGTCGCGCGCGTGGTTCGACCAGGCGGTGGACCTCGCCTTCGACACCCTCACCGAGTACCTCGCCGGCGTCGGTGACCCACCCGCGGCGGAGACGCAGTACGAACTGCCGGACTCGGTGACGACGGTGCACCTGGAGTCGTGGGGGCGCGACGCCGAGACCGCGATCCGGGGATGGGGCGTGGACGACGACTCTGCGACGGTCTGGACCGCGCGTCTCGACAGCCCCGCGAACCCCCGCACGGCCGAGTTCTCCGGCGACTTCCGCGGCACGGAACGCGGGATCGGCTGGTTGTCCGCCACGTCCTGGACCGCGCGGCTGGATCTGTCGACGTGGTGGGACGGCACGGCTCGAAAGGGCGTCGGTCCGGCGGTGACCGCTCGGGTCAGGCAGCGGCTCGTGCAGGGCGGTGGCACGATCGCCGTGGCCCCGGCCCCGGGCGGCCGCTGGAAGGTCACGGTGCGCGTGACGCTGAACGGCCGCGGCTTGCTGCGGCCCCTCGGCGCGGTGGCGATGCTGTTCGCCAGAGTCAGGGTCAACCGTCAGTTCAGGAAGGTGATGACCGAGTTCGCGCAGCTCTGGAACAAGGAGGTGCCGCGGTTGCGGACCATGAACCAGGACGAGCTGCGCGAACTGATCACCAAGGAGCTGACCGAAGCGACGCCCTAGTGGCGTAGCGGCTCGACCGTTCGGCTGGCGACGTGGTCCGGTCGGGGCGTGGTGCCGGCGAACGGCGCGACCAGTGTGTTCTCGACGCTGTTGAACACCAGGTTGATGTCCGCGCGCGGGAACGGCGTGATGTTCTCGCTCGAACCGTGCATCAGGTTGGCGTCGACCATCAGCACCGAGCCGGGCCCGGCCGTGCACTGCTGGATGCCGTACGCGGCGGCCAGCGAGGTCAGGTGGTCACGCGAGGGCTGGTCGTCCTCACACGGCACGAAGGTCCGGTGCGAGCCGGGCATGACCAGTCGCCCACCGTCGGCCGGGTACTGCTGGGTGAGCGCGATCGACATGGTCACCGCGCGGGGCGCGGGCATGCCGTCCTCCGCGTGCCAGGTCTCGAAGTCCGAGTGCCAGTAGGCGCCCTTGCCGTGGAACCCCGGCAGGTAGTCGACGCGGCTCTGGTGCAGGTAGACCTGGGAACCGAGGACCTGCCTGGCGCGGTCGAGCACCCTCGGGTCGGCCGCCAGCTCACCGATCAGCTCGCTGACCCGGTGTGCCTCGTAGATCGTGGAGAGCCCGTCGGTGTCCGAGTGGACGGCACGCTCGTCGGTGTGCAGGTCGGTGTCCGCGGCGAGCGTGCGCAGCTCCTCGCGGTAGGCGTCGACCTCGACGGGGCTCAGCAGGTCGTGGTGGACGGAGAAGCCTCTGGTGTCGTGCCCGGCCAGGGTGGCCGGGTCGATCGGGCCGGCCATGCCGGTGGTCCAAACGGTCGGTTCGGTCCGGTCGATCAACTCAGGGGCGTCGGCGATCCTTGTGGGATACGGGTCGACGGTCCTGGTCGCGGCGAGCGTCATGCGCTCTTCCCCTCCACTTCCACTGGTTCCTCTGGCACCTCGATGATCAGCGGGTAGACGCCGTTCTCGTCGTGCACCTCACGCCCGGTCACGGGCGGGTTGAACACACACACCGTGCGCATCTCGGTCTTCGGCCGGAGCTGGTGGTGGTCGTTCTTGTCGAGCAGGTACAGGCTGCCTGGACCGAGCTGGTAGGTCGTACCGGTCTCCTTGTCCAGCAGCTCACCCTCACCGGAGACGACGAAGACCGCCTCGATGTGGTTGGCGTACCAGAAGTCGTTCACCGTGCCCGCGTACAGCGTGGTCTCGTGCACGGAGAAGCCGACGCCCTCCTTGGCGAGCACGATCCGCTTGCTGCGCCAGTTGGGGGTCTTGATGTCGCGATCGGTGTCGTCCAGGTCGGCCACAGTTCTGACGATCACTGAGGTTCCTTTCTGTGTCCCGCTAGGAGCACACCGAGTGCACGGCATCGGCGAGGAGGTCGAGGCCCTGGGCCAGCTCGTCGTCGGTGATGGTGAGCGCCGGCATGACCTTCGCGACCTCGCCCTCGGGGCCGGAGGTCTCCATGAGCAGCCCACGTTCGAACGCCGCGCGGCACACGTTCCCCGCCACCTCGCCCGACCCGAACGACAGTCCGCGCGCCAGGCCGCGGCCCTTGGCGTGCATGGACGTGCCCGGGTACGTCTCGGCCAGCTCGGTCATGGCGCGGCCCACCAGCTCGCCCTTCGCGAGCGTGCTCTTCTCGAGCTTGTCGTCGCTCCAGTAGGTGCGCAGTGCCTCGCTCGACGCCACGAACGCGGGGCTGATGCCGCGGAACGTGCCGTTGTGCTCACCCGGCTCCCAGACGTCCAGCTCGGGCTTGAGCAGCGTGACGGCGAGCGGCAGGCCGAAGGCGCCGATCGACTTCGACAGGCACACGATGTCCGGCGTGATGCCGGCCGACTCGAAGCTGAAGAACGGTCCCGTGCGCCCGCAGCCCATCTGCACGTCGTCGACGATCAGCAGCATCTCGTGGCGTTTGCACAGGTCGGCAAGGCCACGCAGCCACTCGTCGCGGGCCACGTTGATGCCGCCCTCGCCCTGGACGGTCTCCACGATCACGGCGGCCGGCTCGTTCAGCCCGCTGCCGCTGTCGTCGAGCAGCCGCTCGAACCACAGGAAGTCCTCGACCTTGCCGTCGAGGTAGTTGTCGTACGGCATGGGCGTGGCGTGGACCAGCGGGATGCCGGCGCCGCCGCGCTTCATGGAGTTGCCGGTCACCGACAGCGCGCCGAGGGTCATGCCGTGGAACGCGTTCGTGAAGTTGATGATCGACTCGCGGCCGGTGACCTTGCGGGCCAGCTTCAGCGCGGCCTCCACGGCGTTTGCGCCCGCCGGGCCGGGGAACATCACCTTGTAGTCGAGTTCCCGCGGCTTGAGCACCAGGTCGGTGAAGGTCTCCAGGAAGTCGCGCTTGGCGACCGTCTGCATGTCGAGCGCGTGGGTGACCCCGTCGCGCTCGATGTAGTCGATGACCGCCCGCTTGAGCACGGGGTTGTTGTGGCCGTAGTTCAGCGCCCCCGCGCCCGCGAAGAAGTCGAGGTACCCGCGGCCGTCCTCGTCGTACAGCCACGCCCCCGTCCCCCGGTCGAACACCACCGGCCAGCTCCGGCAATAACTGCGAACTTCGGATTCAACAGTCTCGAAAACGTTCACGTCTCTCCTCTAAACCAAAAAGTTTGCGACGGGAGGTTTGGGACTAGGCCCGAGTGGGTACGGCTCCCTTTTCCACAAACGGTCCGATGCGGTAGTGCACCTCGGACTCGTGTTCATCGGGGAACTGGCCCGCGTCGAATCCACCCGTCTCGGTCATGGTCGCGCCCCACCGTTGCGCGAACGAGCCGAAGAGCTTGTTGGATGCCGCGTTGTCGGGTGTGATCGTGGTTTCCACATACCGAACGCCACGCGGTGCGAGCTTGCTGACCAGGGCGTCCAGCAGTGCGCCTGCCGTGCCCTTGCCGCGTTGCGAGGCGTCGATCGCGATCTGCCACACGACGACCGTGTCCGGTGCGGCCGGGCGCAGGTAGCCGATGACAAAGCCCACCACTTCGTCGTCGACCCGCACCACAGCCGAGGTGTCCGCGAAATCATGACACCAGAGTAGATAGGCGTACGATGAGTTAAGGTCGAGCTTTCCTGAATCGCGCGCAATTCTCCACATTTGAGCGCCGTCCGATGTGGACGGTCTGTCGATCACGTGATCAGACATACCAATAGAACGTAACAGAGAATTTTCGCCGCTTCATATCCAAGGTTGTCGACCACCCGCGTCACCTGCGAGATCCCCAGATCACGTGTGAGAATCCTGACACAAAGGTTGCGATCATGTTGATAATTATGATATATAGCGCCTGGTGAGCACTAGGATCTTCTTGGTCGACGACCACGAGATCGTCCGGCGCGGCATCGCCGACCTCTTCGAGGACGAGCCGGACCTGACGATCGTCGGTGAGGCCGCCTCCGTGAGTGAGGCCATCACCCGCATCCCCCGCGTCGAGGTGGACGTCGCCGTGCTCGACGTCCGAATGCCCGACGGCAACGGCGTCGAACTCTGCCGCGATCTGCGCTCCCAGATGCCCGACCTGAAGTGCCTGATCCTCACGTCGTACTCCGACGACGAGGCCCTGTTCAACGCGATCATGGCCGGCGCGGCCGGCTTCGTGCTGAAGCAGGTGCTCGGCAGCGACCTGATCAACGCCGTGCGCACGGTCGGCGCCGGCGGCACCCTGCTCGACGGCCGGACCACCTCGGCGCTCATGAAGCGCATCCGCCGCGGCCAGGACGGCGGCGCCGGTCCGCTGGCCGATTTGACCGACCAGGAACGCGCGGTCTTCGACCTGATCGGCGAGGGCATGACCAACCGCCAGATCGCCGAGAAGCTGCACCTGGCGGAGAAGACCGTGAAGAACTACGTGTCGCACCTGCTGGCCAAGCTGGGCATGCAGCGCCGCACCCAGGCGGCGGTCCTGGCCGCCGAGCTGAAGAACCGCCGGGACCTCTAGGGATCGAGCGGTGCGCGCCAGGTCAGCCGGGTGCCGCCTTCGGGACCGGGGACCACGACCACCACGCCGCCACACTTCACGGCCCGACGCTCCACGCCGAGCAGCCCACTGCGTGCCACGCCCGGCGGCACGCCCACGCCGTCATCGACGACGTCGACGATCAGGTCGGATCCCGCCTCGACGGTCACCACGATCTGGCCGGCGTGTGAGTGGCGGATGGCGTTGCTGACCGCCTCGCGCAGCACGGCCGTGGCGTGCACGGCGATGCTGTCCGGCACGAGCGTGTCGACCGCGCCGGAGATCCGCACGGACGGCGCCTGCTCGGCGCCGACGCTCAGCTCCTCCACGATGTCGAGCATGTGCCTGCGCAGGCTGGCCGCGCTGTCGGTGCCCGTGGTGTGCAGGTCGAAGATCGACGTCCGGATCTCGCGGACCGTCTCGTCGAGCTGCTCGACCGCGCGGCTGACCCGCCTGCGGACCTCCGGGTCGGGGATCCTGCGCACGGTGCCCTGCAGGCTCATGCCGGTGGCGAAGAGCCGCTGGATCACGTGGTCGTGGAGGTCGCCGGCGATCCTGTCGCGGTCGGCCAGCACGTCGAGCATCCGCTGCGCGCGGTGCTTGTCGGCCAGCTCCAGCGCGAAGGCCGCCTGGTCGGCGAACGACGCCAGCAGCGGCACCTGCTCGCGGACGTAGCGCTGCCCGCCCTTGTCACGCATGGCCAGCAGCACGCCCGTGACCACGCCGCCGGCACGCAGCGGCACGGCCACCGCCGGCCCGAACTGGTCGCCGGCCACCACCAGCCCGCCGGGCATGAGCGCCGCGAGGTCGGGGATCAGCTCGAACTTGCCGGTGCGGAACACCTCGGCCACCACGGGGGCGGTGGCGTCGAGGCTGACTCCGAGTAGTTGGGGCGCGCGCTCCCCCGCGCCGGCGCGGACCACGACCCCGGCCCCGTCGGCCAACACGATCAACGCGCACTCGGACTTGGACAGCTCGAGCGCCCGACTGGCGATCAGGTCGAACGCGTCCTGGCTGGAGGCGCCGCCGAGCAGGCGGGCGTTGACCTCACCGGAGGCCTCCATCCACCGCTCCCGCATGCGGGATTCCTCGAACAGCCTGGCGTTCTCCACGGCCACGCCGGCGGCCGCCGCCAGACCCTGCAGCACGACCTCGTCGTCCGCCGTGAACTCGGCCGCGCCCCGCTTCTCCGTCAGGTAGAGGTTGCCGAACACCTCGTCGCGCACGAGGATCGGCGCGCCGAGGAAGCTGCGCATGGGCGGGTGGTTGGCCGGGAAGCCGACCGACGCGGGGTGCTCGGTCAGATCGGCCACGCGGATCGGGCGCGGGTGCTCGATGATCAGGCCGAGCAGGCCGCGACCCTCCGGCAGGTGGCCCATGTTGTCGCGGGTCGCCTCGTCGATCCCGACGTGGACGAACTCGGACAGCCGTTCCTCGTTGTCGCTGCTCAGCACGCCCAGCGCGCCGTAGCGGGCATCGACCAGTTCGACGGCCGTGCGCACGATCCGGTTGAGCGTGCCCTCGAGTTCGAGTCCGGCACCCACCGCGACCACCGCATCCAGCAGGCCCTGAAGGCGGTCGCGGGTCTTCACGATGTCGGCGAGCCGGGTCTGGAGGTCGCCGAGCAACCCGTCGAGAACCAGTTCGTCACCGGCTCCCGGGGTCGGAGACTCGGGGTCGGCTGGGCGACCCGGCTCTGTCGGCATGGCAACCCCGGAGGTCCATGGGAGGTAACTGCGGCACAACGGCTATCGGCAGTTGTCAACACTGCGTTACCGAACGAGTCTCCGGTATGCCGCCGTTCTGCACCTGAGCCGATCTTGGTGGATCCTGGACGCGACGGAACGTGACGACCACGTCGGGGAGGTCGATCATGAGTATCGACACGCGCAGCCGGGGAAAAACCGGCTGGATCGTCGGGATAGTGGCCGTGGTGGCGGTTGCCGCCCTGGTCGCCGTGTTCGTGTTCACCGGATCGGATGAGTCCGATCCCGGCGCGACCGACAACACGCCGGCCGCCGAGCGCGACTCGGCGCGGTCCAGCGCCATGGACGGCCGCGAGTGGCTGTGGCCGTTCGCCAACGAGGCCGAGGTGCTCGAGTGGCAGCGCGACTATCGCGAGGGCGGTCACTCGCCGTGGCACGTCGACGCCGAGGCCACGGCGCTCTCGTTCACCACCGGATACCTGGGGTTCGCGGAGGTCGACCAGGTGGTGGACAGCACCGTCGGCGACAGCACGGCCGAGGTGACCGTGGGATATGTCGGCGACGGTGACAACGCGTCACCCGCGGCGACGCTGCTGCTCGTCCGGCTCGGCAGCGGCGACGACGCGCCGTGGGAGGTGGTGGGCACGGCCGAGAACGACACCATGACCGTGACCGAGCCGGCTCCCGGCGCAGACGTCACCACGCCGCTGCAGGTCGCCGGCACGATCACCGGCGTCGACGAGAGCATCCGCGTGCAGGTGCGCGACCCCGACAAACCCACTCCCGTGGCCGACGAGTGCTGCGTTTCCGCCGGTGGCGAGAACACGCCGTGGGCCACTACCGTCACGTTCCGTGGCCCATCCACGTCCACGTTGACCGTGGTCGCGTCGACCGGCGGCCATGTCGCCGAGGTGGAGCGCTTCGCCCTCGCGGGGGTTCGTCCCAGCATGTGACAACAGGGTCGAAAGGCTCTGTGCGCCGTGCGCCTCCTCCCGAATGCTCAGCGCCTTGGGGAACAGGGAGGTGACCGAGTTGGGTGACGATTCACGTCGCCTGACCGAGTTGTCCCGACCCGAGTCGTTGCGGCTGTTGGGCGAGGTGCCGCTCGGTCGAATTGTGTACACCGTGCGTGCGCTGCCGGCCATCGTTCCCGTGTGTCACCTGGTGGACAACGGCATGGTGGTGATCCGCGCGCAGGTCAGCGGCGAGTGTGCCGGCTCGGTGGTGGCCTACCAGGCCGACGCCTTCGACCTGCGGGACCACCTCGGCTGGACGGTGACGGTCACCGGGGTGGCGCGGCGCATCATCGACCCGGACGAGGTCGAGTACTACGCGGAACGCCTGCCGCCACTCGTGCCGGCCGACGCCATCGAGACGATCCGCATCTACCCGGAGATCGTCACCGGCGCCCGACTGATGACCGAACCCGACTCCTGACCCTACTCACGCGCGATTCCCGGCCATATGGTCGAAGTCATGCGCCTGCTCACGGTCCTGGCCGCGCTCGCCTTGCTGACACCCGCTCCGGTCGACGCCGCCCCGCGTGCCGCCGCCCCCGCGACGGACGTGATCGTGCACCTGTTCCAGTGGCCGTGGGCGTCGGTGGCCAGCGAGTGTGACTTCCTGGGGTCCAAGGGTTTCCGCGGCGTTCAGGTGTCGCCGCCGGCCGAACACGTGGTGGTCGGCGGGCATCCGTGGTGGCAGGACTACCAGCCGGTCAGCTACGGGCTCACCTCCCGGCGCGGTGACCGCGCGGCGTTCGCGTCCATGGTGTCGACGTGTCACGCGGCCGGGGTGGAGATCTACGTCGACGCCGTGGTGAACCACATGGCGGGCGGCGCGTCCGGGGGCCCGGGCAGCGGCGGATCCACGTTCTCGCACTACGCCTACCCGGCCGTGCCCTACGGCGACGGCGACTTCCACCACTGCGGCCGCAACGGCAACGACGACATCGTGAACTGGGGTGACCGTTGGGAGGTCCAGAACTGTGAGCTGGTGGACCTCTCCGACCTGCGTACCGAGTCGCCGTACGTGCGCTCGCGGCTGGACGCCTACCTTCGCGACCTGATTTCCCTTGGCGTGGACGGATTCCGGGTGGACGCCGCCAAGCACGTGCCGGCCGCTGACATGGCCGCGTTGTTCGATCCGTTGCCAGGCTACGTTTTCCAGGAGGTCATCGAGGGCGGGCCCGGCGAGATCAGCCCGACCGAGTACACGGGAATCGGTCAGGTGACGGAGTTCCGCTACGGCGACGTGGTGAGCGCCGCGTTCCGCGACGGCAACCTGCCGCGCGCGGCGGCGGTGGCCGACTCCATGCTGCTGGCGAGCGACGATGCCGTGGTGTTCGTGGACAATCACGACACGCAACGCAACGGCCGACCCGTTCTGTCCTACAAGGACGGTGCGACTTATGCGCTGGCACAGGCTTTCATGCTGACCTGGCCGTACGGGCACGCGCAGGTGATGTCGAGCTTCTCGTTCAGCTCGTTGGATCAGGGCCCACCGTCCTCCGGCGGAACCACCACGCCCGTCGCGTGCGGCAACGGCTGGGAGTGCGAACACCGTTGGCGCAGCACGGCGAACCTGGTGGGGTTCCGCAACGAGGTCTGGGGCACGGGCGTCACCGACTACTGGACGAACGGCTCGACTCAGCTGGCGTACGGACGCGGCGATCGCGGCTACGTGGTGTTCAACCGAACAGGTTCTTCACTGACGAGGACTTTTGAGACGAGCCTGCCAGCGGGCACGTACTGCGACGTGACGGCAGAGGGTTGCCGTTCCTACACGGTGAACAGCGACGGCACGTTCACCGCGACGATCGGCCCGAACGGCGTGTTCGCCCTACACACCGGCGCTCGGCCTTAGCCCCGCGAAGATCACCTCGAGGGTCCTGCTCTGCAGGTCGGCGTCCCAGTTGCCGTGCAGCGCACCCTGACTGGCGGCGGTGAGCAGTGCCCTGATCTCGTCGGCGCGCACATCGGCGCGCACGGCATTGTCCTTCTGCGCCCGAGCAAGCAACTCGTCGACGGGCAGCGATCCGACCGACTCGGCCACGTCGACGGCCAGCAGTTCGACGACCGCCCGCCGCTCGGCCGACAGCTCCACGACGCTGGCGAAGAACTCGAACAGGGTCGCGGTCTCGGCCTGCTCGTTCAGCGTCGCGAGGAGGCCCTTGAGGATGGCGGCCAGGAGATCCCGCTTGGTGGGGAAGTGCCGGAAAACGGTCCCGACAGCGACTCCCGCGACCTCGGCCACCTCTTCGGTGGACGCGGCGGCCCCACGGCGGGCGAAGACGTCGGCGGCAGCGTCGAGGATGCGGGCACGGTTGCGCACAGCGTCGGCACGCATGGGCTTGCTTGACAAAGTGAGTCCTCACTCATGATGCTGTACCTGAGTCGCCACTCACTTTAACCGAGGGAGCCCAGCCGTGTTCGACATCCTGGAAAACAACCTGCTCCGTCGCCCGGGCGGCCTCGACTGTGTCGACGACGTGGTGGTGGAGTCCCCGTTCGCGCCACCGGGCCAACCGAAGCGGTACGAGGGCCGCGAGGAGTTCCTGTCCTCTACTCGTGAGAGCCGAGAGACTCTGCCGGTGCGCTTCGAGGAGGTCCGCCGCAGAGCCATGCACGAGACAACGGACCCCGAGGTGTACGTGTTCGAGTACGACTTGGTGGGAACGGTGCTGCCCAGCGGAAAACGCGCATCGGCAGCTTTCGTGGTGGTAGCCCGCATCCGCGACGGCCTGATCGTCCACTGGCGCGAATACGGCGACACCCTCGCCATGGCCGAAGCACTGGGCCAACTCCCCCAGGCAACGGGCAAGTACTAGCCCACCCGCAACCGAACACGGGTGACCCCTTGCGCAGAAGGGTTCGGGGGTGACGGCGGGCAGGGCACAACCTCGCAGCGGCGATCCCCCACCCGGCGACCAGCAACAACACCCAGACCGCAACACCCGCCCAGAGACCACACGCGCCAGAAACCCTTACACACCAACAAACCCCGAGAGCCCCCCAACCAAGAGGACAGACCCCCACCCATCCCGGGGGCGGCCCTGTTCCAGTCTATCGGCCAACACCCACGGAACCGGGCCACCAAGATCCACAACGGCCGAGTTGTCCACAGCGGACCAAGTTGTCCACATTTCCCAGGCCAGGCTTGACAGCTGTTCCAGCCACTGTGGATGACCCTCACGAGATTGAGCAGAAAGGACCTACTCCACCACTCGCACGGTGACCGAACCCAGCGTGGCGAACTCGGCGCGGAACACATCACCAGCAGCCATCGGAACGGCCGCGTGCAGAGCGCCCGTCATGATCAGATGCCCCGGTTCCAGAGTCACGCCCAGCTCCCCCAGAGTGTTCGCCAGCCACGCGACCACCAGCACCGGGTCGCCCAGCGCGGCGGCGCCGGCCGCTGTGTCGACCAGTTCTCCGTTGCGGGTCAACACCATCCCCAGCAACCGGGTGTCCAAACCGGACAGTGGGACGAGACGGCTCGACGTGGCGACCGCGCCGTTCGACGCCAGGTCGCCGATCGTGTCGGCCAGGCCGATCTTCCAGTCCTCGATGCGGGAGTCCACGATCTCCACGGCGGCCGCCACCCCGGACACCGCGCGCGCCGCGTCGAACACCGAAACGCCCGGCCCTCGTAGCGGAGCGCCGAGCACGAACACGATCTCCGCCTCGATCTTCGGCTGGATGAACCGGCTCATCGGCACCTCGGCGCCGTCCGTGTAGACCGTGCTCGCGAGCACCGGGCCGTAGTCGGGCGAGTCCATGCCGATCAGCCGCTGCATGGGTTTGGACGTGAGCCCGACCTTGTGCCCCACGATCCGGTCGCCGTCGGCCAGCAGGAGTTTCACCAGCTCCTTCTGAATCCGGTAGCCGGCCCTCGCGTTCAGCCCCGCACCGAACGGCGGGATGGGCACCCGCGTCCGGCGCGCGTCATACAGCTGCCCGGCCACGACTTCCGGATCGAACATCGGCACCCCTCGGAGAGGACAACACCAGCCACACCGAACCCGCGCACGCGAGCGTGCCGGCCAGGCTCAGCCAACCGATCCGCTCGTCGAACATCAAGTACGCCCACACCATCGTGGTGGGCGGGGTCAGATAGAGCAACGTGCTGACGCCGGTCGCGCCGAGGCGGCGCAGGGTGAGCAGGTAGCAGCCGTAGCCGCCGAACGTGGACAGCACCACCACCCACGCGACGGCGAACCAGAAGTCGCCGGTCATGGGCGGCGCCAGACGGCCGGTGACCCCGGCGGCCGCCACGAAGGCGAGCGCCGCGACCAGGCAGTGCACGGCGAACGCGTCGGCCAGCGCCGTCGGCTGCTGCCACCGCCGCTCCAGCAGCGTGCCCGCGGACAGCGACAACATCCCGCCGATCACCAGGAGATAGCCGAACGGCGGGCCGCCGGCACCGAGGTCCTCGAACACCACGACCGACACCCCGGCGAGACCGACCGCGAGGCCGAGCCACTGCCGGGCCCGCACCGGCTGGCCGAGCACCGGCCCGGCGAGCGTGCCGACCACCATCGGCTGCAGCACGGCGATGAGCGCGGCGGTCCCGGCCGGCACGCCCATGCCGACGCCCGCCACCACACCCGTCAGGTAGCCGACCTGGCAGAGCAGTCCGAACACGACCTGCCTGGTCAGCTCGCCGCGCCCGAACCGGGGCCGCCGGACCGCCACGATCACCCCGACCAGCACGGCCACCACCACGTACCGCCAGGCCAGCAGCGTGTCGGCCGCCGCCTCCTGGGTGCCGAGCCGCGCGCCGACGAACCCCGAACTCCACATGACCACGAGACCGACGGCGCCGGCAGCGGTAGTGGTGTTCACGTCCCCAGGTAAACACACCGGTGGGTATACTGTCAGTAGACCCTCGGAGGAACCGTGACCACACTCACTCCCGCCGCCGAACGGCTGCTGACCGCCGCGAGCGACCTGTTCTACGACCGCGGCATCCACGCGGTCGGCGTCGACCTGATCGCCGAGGTCGCCGGCACCACGAAGAAGACCCTGTACGACCGGTTCGGCTCGAAGGACAACCTGGTCGCGCTCTACCTGAGCCGCCGGCTGGAGCGGTGGAACGCGTTCCTGACCGAGCGCATCGACGCGGTCCCGGCGGAGAACCGCGTGCTGGCCACGTTCGACGTCCTCACCGAATGGCTCGCGCAGAACCCGTGGGGCTGCGCGTTCGTCAACGCCAACGCGGAGATCGGCCGAGGCGCGCACCCGGGCATCGCGGTCATCCGCGAGGACAAGCGGCGGATGCGCGCGCTCTACGTCGACCTGACGAATGACCAGGAACTCGGCGCCCGGCTGCACCTGCTCTACGAGGGCGCGATCGTGGCACACACGTCCGGCGGCCAACACGATGCCGTGTCCCACGCGAAAGCGGCAGCGCGCGACCTGCTCGCTGCGGCACGATGACCACGTGCCGAACATAGGAATCCTGCTGTTTGAGAACGTCGAGGAACTGGACGCGATCGGCCCGTGGGAGGTGCTCTCCTACTGGTGCAAGAACTTCCCGGACGACGGCTGGACCGTCACCACGTTCTCCGAGACCGGCGGGGCCGTCCACTGTTCCAAGGGCCTGGACGTCCTGGCGCACCACTCCTACGCCGACGTGCCGCCTCTCGACGTGCTGCTCTACCCGGGCGGGCGCGGCACCCGGCCACACCTGACCGACGAGAAGCAGCTGGACTGGGTGCGCAAGCAGCGCGCCACCGTGCCGCTCCTGACCAGCGTGTGCACGGGTTCGCTGGTGTACGCGGCAGCCGGCATCCTCGCCGGGCGCGCGGCCACCTCCCACTGGGGAGCGCTCGAGCGACTGACCGAACTGGACCCCACGATCGAGGTGCGGCCGGACGACCGCTTCGTCGACGACGGCGACGTGATCACCTCGGCCGGCATCTCCGCGGGGATCGACATGGCGCTGCACCTGGTCGCCCGGTCGGCCGGCGAAGAACGAGCGCGCACGGTGCGGCGCGGCATCCAGTACGACCCGCAACCACCGGTATAACCAACACGTGGACTACGTGCGGTTGGGTTCGTCAGGGTTGAAGGTCTCGCCGGTGTGTCTCGGGATGATGAGCTACGGCGACAAGGCGCGCCGCGACTGGTTCCTCTCCGAGGAGGAGGGCGAGCCGATCGTGCGGCGCGCGGTCGAGCAGGGCGTGAACTTCTTCGACACGGCCGACATGTACTCCGCGGGCATGACCGAGGAGATCACCGGCCGGCTGCTGTCGCGGCTGTTCCCCGACCGCGACTCCTACGTGCTGGCCACGAAGCTGTACTTCCCCATGGGGCCGGGCCCGAACGACCGCGGCCTGTCCCGCAAGCACGTGATGTCGGCGATCGACGCGTCGCTGCGCCGGCTGGGCACCGACTACGTCGACCTGTACCAGGTGCATCGCTGGGACGACGAGACGCCGGTCGAGGAGATCATGGCCGCGCTGCACGACCTCGTGCGCGCCGGCAAGGTCCGCTACCTGGGCGCGTCGACCATGCCCGCGTGGAAGCTGTCGAAGGCACAGTACGTCGCCGAGGCCGCCGGGTTCACGAAGTTCGTGTCCATGCAGAACTACTACAACCTGCTCTACCGCGAGGAAGAGCGGGAGATGCTGCCGCTGTGCGTCGACCAGGGCATCGGCGTCAACCCGTGGAGCCCGCTGGCACGCGGGCTGCTGGCCGGCACCCGCGATCGCGACGGCACCCGGCGCACCACGCGCGCGAACAACGACGCGTTCGCCGAGGAGCTGTACACCGACGACGACTTCGACGTGGTGGAGGCGGTCCGCGCGGTGGCCGACGAGCGTGGCCTGCCGCCCGCACAGATCTCCCTCGCGTGGCTGCTGAGCCGTCCGGCCGTGGTGGCCCCGGTGATCGGTGCGACGAAGCTCAAGCACATCGACGACGCGGTGGCGGCCGCTTCGGTCGAGCTGTCGGCCGAGGAGTGCGCCCGCATGGAGGCGCCCTACCGCCCCCACGAGATCCTGCCGAAGGGCTAGATCTCGTTCACGTGCTCGATGTTGGCCCGGTCGTCAGCGTCGGTGCTCGCCTCGCCCGCGAACCAGCCGTCCAGGATCTCCGTGAGCAGCGGCTGACTGGTCAGGCGCAACGACAGGGCCAGCACGTTCGCGTCGTTCCAGCGGCGGGCGCCGCGCGCGGTCTCGGCGTCCGTGCACAGCGCCGCGCGCACGCCGGCCACCTTGTTCGCCGCGATCGACGCGCCCGTGCCCGTCCAGCAGGCCACGATCGCCTGGTCGGCGTGGCCGTCGGCCACGTCGCGGGCAGCCGCCGCCGAAGCCCAGGCCCAGTCGTGGCGCTCGTCCTCGGACAACGCGCCGTGCGGCACCGGCTCGTGGCCCCGGCCGCGTACCTCGTCGACCAGGGCGTCCGCGACCCCTACCCGCTCGTCCGCGGAGATGGCGATTCTCATGGCCCCGACGTTAGAGCTTGCGGAACATGATGTGCAGCCCCACATAGCCGAGCTTCGCGTGCTCGAACCCGTCCGGCAGGGTCGCGATGACCTCGAAGCCCAGCGACTCCCACAGGCCGACCGCGCGGATGTTGGTGGACACGACCGCGTTGAACTGCATGGCACGGAACCCGTCCGCGCGGGCCTTGTCGAGCACGTGTTCGCCGAGCGCGCGGCCGATCCCCCGCCCGCTGTGGTCGGGGTGGACCATGAAGCTCGCGTTCGCGATGTGTGCGCCGGGGCCCATGTGGTTGCGGCCCATCTTCGCGGTGCCGACCACGGTCCCGCCGTCCACCGCGACGACCGTGCGCGGGGCCATCCACATCTCCCGGGCCCGCTCCTCGGTGACGTCGCGGTCCCACGTGTAGGTCTCGCCGGCCCGCACGATGTCCCGCAGGAACGGCCAGATCTGCGGCCAGTCCTCGGCGACGGCCTCCCGGATTTCCATGCGGCCAGCATGCTGACCGGTCAGGTGGTCGCGCCAGTCGATTTCCGGACGGTGATGGCAACCCTGGTCAGCGCCAACGCCACCGCCAACACGGCGACCGCGATGATCGCGTGGCCGAGGTCGGGAGTCCACAGCAGAACCTCCGACAGGCCGTACCCCATGGCGGACGGCAGCAGCAAGGCACCGGCGGTGAGCAACGCGCACCCGACCCCCCACGCGACGAGCGCGGGCCTGCGTGACGGTCGCCGACGGAGAAGCGACCACACCAACGCCGCCAGCAGGCCGACGGCCGCGACGATCAGCAGAATCCTGGCGGTGGTGAGCAACGGATCGGCGCCCACGTCCTGCGGTGACGCACCGTTCAGGACACGCACCACGTTGAACCCCGTCTCCACGAGCGCCGCGTCCATGGCCGGGCTGTAGACGTTGGCCAGCAGGACCACCGCGAGATCCTGTTCCGGCACCAGGACGACGTGGGCGAAGTAGCCGGGGGTCGAGCCCGCCTTCCACAGGGTGTCGCTGCCGTCGTCCATTGTGGACTCGACCCAGCCGAGCCCCGGTTGCGGCGCCGGCAGATCCGATGCCGGGTCCAGCTGCGCGGAGGCCAGGTGCGCGAGGTCGTCGAGACTGGTCGCGAGAAATCCGTAGGGCGCCCCGGCCGTGTTCAACCGCGACTCGAACCGCTGGGGCGCACCGAGGTAGTACCGGTGACCGGCCGGCAGCCCGATCTCCTCGGCCTCGTCCTCGGTGGTCGCCGCGTTCCGCATGTCCAGCGGTGTCAGGACGTTCTCACGCAGGTAGTCGCCGAACGACTGCCCGGAGACCTCCGCCACGAGCGCGCCGAGCACCAGGTAGTTGCCGTCGCTGTAGTCGTACTGGTTGCCGGGCGCCGGCTCGACCTCAGCCAGATCGGCGATCGAGGCGCCGAACGAGTCGGTCGGCACCGCGTCGCCCGGGATGCCGCTCGTGTGCTCGAGCAGTTGGCGAACGGTGATCCGATCGGCCCCCGACGCCAGCCGGAAGTCCGGCACGTACCGCTGAGCGGGCGCGTCCAGCTCGATCTCCCCCTGGTCGGCCAGTTGCAGCACGGCGAGCGCGGTGACCGACTTGGACACCGAGCCGAGCAGGAACGGGGTCTGGCCGGTGATCTCCTGGCCGTCGCCGTCGGTGCCGGCCGTGAACCGGTGTGCCACCTCCGAGCCTCGGACGACCGCGACCGCGAGCCCCGGGATGTCGGCCTCTTCCTGCTGGTGACGCAGGTAGTCGTCGACTCCACGGTCCTCGGACGCCGGGGCACTGAGCACCAGCGACAGGATCGCGCTGACCAGCCGGATCATGACTCCCTCCCGATAACCATATCGTTGTACGGTTATGTGTTTATACCGTATGGCGATATGGTTAAGCAATGCCACGAGTTGCCGACCACGACGAACGGCGCCGCCAGGTGGCGGCCGCCGTGGCCGACCTGATCGCGGACCACGGGCTCGACGGGGTGACGGTCGCGCGTACGGCCGCGGCGGCCGGCATGTCCGTGGGACTCGTGCAGCACTACTTCGCCAACAAGGACGACATGCTGCTGTTCACGTTCACCCAGGTGCGTGAACGCATCGTGCGACGGGCCACCACGAACGCGGACACCGCGAACAAGGCGGGCGCGCGGATCGAGCACATCATCTGCGACGCGCTCGCCGAACTGCTGCCGATCGACGAGCAGCGGCGGCGGGAATGCCGGGTGGCCACGGTGTTCACCGGGCGCGCGGCCGACAATCCGCGGCTCGCCGAGACCTTGCGAGCCAGCAACGAACACCTGCGCGCGCTGGTCAAGCAGGCGATCCACAACGGCAAGGAGTGCGGCGAGGTACCGGTCGACACGGCCGAGCACGAGACGGCCGCACGACTACTGGCGTCACTGGACGGACTGGTGCAGCACGCCTTTCTCGATCCGTCGACGTTGCCGCCGGCCGACGCGCGGGCAGCGCTGGCCGAGCATCTTCGACACGTGTTCCCCGGGCCGTGCGAACGCGCACAGTAGCCAATCGAAACACGATCGGGCGTTACTCAGGAGTTGGCTTCCCGTAACTGCGTCACGAGGTCCACTGTGGAAGCATGACTTTCTCTCGGCTCAGTGGCGCGCTGCTGGCCGTCGTACTGTCCGTTGTGGCCACCGGTCTCGCGGTCACCGGCACGGCAAGCGCAGACCAGACTTCGTACCTGTCCCTGGCCATCGCCTCCCCGGAGGGTCCGGTCAAGGTGGTGACCCTGGAGTGTGCCCCGGCGGGCGGCAACCACCCGAACCCCAAGGCGGCCTGCGCGGACCTCACCACCGCCGACGGCGACCTGAACCAGGTGGGCGGCGACCAGACGACGGCCTGCACCCTGGAATACCGCCCGGTCAACGCATCGGCCCGCGGTCACTGGGAAGGCCAGCCGATCTCGTGGGAAGAGGAGTTCCCGAACAACTGCAACCTGGCCACGACCACCGGCTCGGTCTTCGAGTTCTGACTCACAGGGCGGTCAGCAGGACGTCCTTCGGTTCGGTGACGTGCAGGCCGCCTCGGTGGATGAAGCCGAAGTCGTTGGTGCGTAAGTAGTTCTCGGTCGAGCCGCGTAGGCGGGCGCAGAACGTGCGCTCGCTCGCGGCCGGTCGTCCCAGATAGCCGACCGCCACGTTCGGGCCGGACACCCAGATCTCTCCCGCTGTGCCGTCCGGGCAGCGGGTGGAGGTCAGCGGGTCCACGATCGCGATGTCCAGGTCGGCCGCCGCCGTGCCCAGGTCCAGTACCGGCGTGCCCGGAGCCTGACGGGCCGGCCTTCCCGGCGACAGCGAGTCCACGTCGAACGACGTGGCCACTGCCGCCGGCCGGCCGGCTACCAAGGCCGTCGCCTCCGGCAGCCAGTAACAGGGGAACAGCGCCGAGCGGCGGAAACCGTACGGTGCCAACCGGTCGGCGAAGCCTTCCGACGACAAGGCCGACGCGTCGGTCACCGCCACGGCCAGAGTGGACAGATCAAGACCGGCCAGCTCGCGGTCGGACGGAACCTCCGCGTAGCCCTGCCTCGGCACGTAGCCGATCCGCGCGCGCATCTCGGTCACCAGTCGCAGCCAGGTCGCCAGTCCGGCCGCCGGCGACAGCAGCACCGCACGGCTGCCCGTGTACACCGGCTGCAGGATTCCGCCCAGCAGCCCCATGTCGTGGTACGGCGGCAGCCAGCTGACCACGCCCGTGTACTCCGTCGCGCCGAAGTGGTGCTCGATCTGCTCGGCGCTCGCCACCAGGTTCGCGTGCGTGACCATCACGCCATGAGCGTCCGAGCTGCCCTGGTACTGCACCAACGCCAGCGTGTCCGGTCCGATGTCGGGCCGGCGCCAGGACCGCGGGTCGCCCTCGAGGTCCGCCGCCGACAGCACCGGGACGTCGAGGTCCACCGGCCCGGACACGATGGCGGCAGCGGGGGCCGCGTCGGCCACCACCGCCCGCCGGTGCGCGGATCCGGGCGGCAGCGGCACGGCCACGGCACCCGCGTACAGGCAACCGAACAACGCCGTCACGTACGGGAGCCCCGGCGGCAGGGACAGCAGTACCCGCTGCCCGGCGAGCCCGCGTGCGGTCAGCCCGGCCGCGATGGTCCGCGCCCGCCGGGCCAGGTCCGGATAACCGATGCTGTCACCCACCGTGCCGTCGCGGTCGACGAACTCGAACGCCAGACCGGCCGATGCCACGGCCCGGTCGCCAAGTACGTCGACGAACGTCCCTGCCATGCCCACACCTCTCTGGTCGCTCGAGCCTCGCTCATACATGGCATCGCGAGGGCCTCAAAGCTCGCTCGAGAGAGGATCAGGTCACGTTGACGATCCGCGCCTCCACCAGAACCCCGTCGGCGATGTCGAGCAGGCCGACGGTGCCGTGGGGCTGACTGCGGCGGTCGGTCGGCGAGCCGGGGTTGAAGATCCGCACACCCGCGCCCACCACGTCCATGGGGATGTGCGAATGACCGAAGACCACCAGGTCAGCGTCCGGAAAGCGGCGGCGCATCCGTGCCGCGCGGCCGTCCTTCTGCCCGCTGTCGTGGATCATCGCCACCCGCAGACCGGCCAGGTCGATCTCCAGCGTCTCGGGTGCTCCCCACGCGACCACGTCGGGGCCGTCGTTGTTGCCGGCCACCACGTGGACCGGCGCGAAGGCCGCCAGCTCGTCGAGCACCGACGGCACGCACACGTCGCCGGCGTGCAGGATCACGTCGGCGTCGCGCAGGTGCTCGGCCACTCGCGGCGGGCACCCCTTCCACCGGCGGGGCGCGTGCGTGTCGGCCAGAACCACAACCCTCATCAAGCCAGTCTTATACTTCACCGTATACTTATATAAGGCAGGGCTGTACCCTGGGTGACGTGCATGCCTTCGACGTTCTCGGCGACCCGGTCCGGCGCCGGATCCTGGAACTGCTCGCCGACGGCGAGCGGGCGGCCGGCGAGGTCGCGGCGGTCGTCCAGGCGGAGTTCGGCATCACCCAGCCGGCCGTCTCCCAGCACCTGAAGGTCCTGCGCGAGAACGGGTTCGCCAGCGTGCGCGCCCAGGGCACGCGTCGCCTCTACGCGGTCGACCCGGAGCCCCTGCGCGAGGCGGACCTGTGGCTCGACCACTTCCGCCGCTTCTGGGAACCACGCCTCGACGCGCTCGCCACCGAGCTGGCCAGGGGCAAGCGCGAGCGCCGCCGCGCCGCCGAGTCCGAGTGAGCGCTTGTTAGCGACTTGTGAGATACGGGCCTGCCGCAATTAGCTCGTGTTAGCGGCTTGTTAGAGGCCGTTCCTACGTTGACCGATACCTGCTGGTCAACGAAGGGAACCCCGAGTGATCCTCACGAAGGCCGCCAACGCGGTACTCAACCGGCTCTTACCCCAGGTCGAGGCTTCCGCGGGCAGTTGCGGCTGCCACGTCTACCGCAACACCTGCGAAGGCGGGTTCTGGACGGAGCACCTCTACCGCAAGGTGACCGACTACTACGGCCAGTGCACCGTCTGGACGGCGTTCTGCTTCAAGCGCCGCACCGACTCGTACTGCTGATCTCCCACGACACGAAAGGACAACCTGAGTGATGTTCACGAAGGTCGCCGACAAGGTGCTCAACCGCTTCCTGCCCCAGGTTGACGCCTCGGCGGCGAGCTGCGGCTGCCGACTGCACAGCTCCAAGTGCGAGAGCGGGCGTTACGTCGACTACTACTACCGCCAGGTGACCAACTCGGCCGGTGTGTGCGCCGTCTGGACGGCGTTCTGTTACAAGCGCCGTACCCAGGAGCCCTGTTGACAGACGGGCCCGGCACGGCAGCCGAGGACCGCACGGTCCACCTGGTGCGAACCGGGTGGAGCGCGCTGGTTCTCGGTTGGCGTGCCGACCCCCGCTGCGCGCTCGCCCGGCTGGTGCTGACCGTGCTCGCGGCCATCAGCGCGCCGCTCGTCGCGTGGTTCGGCAAGCTGCTGGTCGACGAGCTGACCCTCGGCTCGGGCGGCGACACCGGCAGGGTCACGTTGTACGCGGTCGCGGGCGCGGTGGCCGGCGCCGCGGGGTTGTTCATCACCCAGCTGACCGGGTACATCAGCGCCAGGCACGACGCGGCCGTGACCCTGCGCGCCGAGTCCGATCTGTTCACGCGGACCTGCACGTTCGTCGGGCTGCGGTACTTCGAGGACCCCGAGTTCCAGGACAGGTTGATGCTCGCGGAGAACTCCGCGGCCGACGGTCCGAACTCGGCCATCAACTTCGCGGAGAACACCATCCGCTCGGTCGTGTCGATGCTCGGCTTCCTGGCGGTCATCGCCGTGGTCTGGCCGCTCATGGCCGGATTGCTGTGCCTGGCCGCGATCCCCGGCCTGATCGCCGAGATGAAACTCGCGAACCGGCACTTCGACGCCAGCCTGGCCTCCTCCACCTTCATGCGCCGCCGGTTCTTCTACCGCTCGCTGCTCACCGACGACCGCGCGGCCAAGGAGGTCCGGCTGTTCGGGCTCGGCGGCTACTTCCGCCGACTGCTGCTGGAGGCCCTGCGCGGCTCCCAGGACCTGATGGTGCGGCTGGCCAAACGGACGGCGCTGATCCAGTCGTCGCTCAGCCTGCTCGGTGCGGCGATCGCCGCCGTGGCAACGGTTGTCGTGGCACATCGCGTGGTGCGGGGCGAACTGACGGCCGGCGACGTGGTCCTGTTCATCGCGGCGCTCGCCGGGGTCCAGGGCTCCCTGACCTCGATCGTCGGCGACATCGGCATGACCACCCGGTCGCTGAAACTGTTCCGCTGTTACCTGGAGGTCATGCGGTCGCCGATCGACCTGACCGACGGCGAGCAGCAGACCCCACGACTGACCCGGTCCGTACGCTTCGAGGACGTCTGGTTCCGCTACCGCGAGGACGGCCCGTGGGTGCTGCGCGGCGTCAGCTTCGAGCTGCCGGCCGGTACCTCGCTCGGTCTGGTCGGTGTGAACGGCGCCGGCAAGAGCACGATCGTGAAGCTGCTGTGCCGGTTCTACGACCCGGAGCGGGGCCGGATCACCTGGGACGACGTCGATCTGCGCGATCTCGACCACGAGACGCTGCGCACCCGGCTGGCCGCCACGTTCCAGGACTTCATGACCTACGACCTCACGGTCGGCGAGAACATCGGCGTCGGGGACCTCACACGACTCGACGACGCCGAGGCCATCCGCCGAAGCGCCGAGCAGGCCGACATCCACGACGCGATCACCGCGCTGCCACGCGGCTACGGCACCCTGCTCAGCCGGCTGTTCCTGCTCGAGGAGGAACGCGAACCGGGAGTGACGCTCTCCGGCGGGCAGTGGCAGCGGGTGGCGCTCGCCCGGTCGCTCATGCGGAGCGACGCCGACCTGCTCATCCTCGACGAGCCCAGCTCCAACCTCGACGCCGAGGCCGAACACCGGATCCACCGCACGCTCCAGGAGTTCCGGCGCGGGCGCACGTCGCTGCTCATCTCCCACCGGCTCGGTTCGGTGCGCGAGGCCGACCACATCGTCGTGCTCGAGGACGGCGTGGTCAGCGAGAGGGGCGACCACGACGCGCTCATGGCGACAGGAGGTACCTACGCCCGGCTGTTCACCACCCAGGCGCGGGGCTATCAGGAAACAACCGAAGGGAGCTATGGATGACCAAACTCCTTGCCAAGGCGGGCAACAACTTGCTGACCCGGCTGTTACCACCGGTCGAGGCGGGCGCGTGCGTGCCGGAGCGCGGCAAGTGCTGCCCCAACACTCTCGGCTACTACTTCGACTGCAACGGCATCTGCCGGCCGACCGTCTGCGCCTGCAGGTGGTTCCCACCAGGCCAGTGCTGACCCACGCGCGCCCGGCCAACCCCCCACCCAGGCGCGCGTGACGCGGCGGGTGGACAACACGGAATGAGGAGGACGCTCGATGAACCTGTTCGGAATCGCCTGCGCGACGCTCGTCGCGGTCGTGTTCGGCTTCGCGGTCGTCGGGAAGCTGCGCGATCGGGGATCGTGGACGGACTTCGTCGCGACCACCGCTGCCATGGTGCCCACCCGCCGCACCCTTTCCCGCCCGGTGGCCGTGCTGGTGGTCGGCGCCGAGTCGGCGACCGCCCTGCTGGCCGTCGCGGCCGTGCTGTCGCGTGACCCGACCGTCGAACTGCTCGCGTTCGCGCTGGCCGGCGTGCTCCTCGTCGGGTTCGCCACGGGCATCGCCGGCGTGCTGCGTCGCGGCCTTTCCGTTCGCTGCAACTGTTTCGGCGGCGGGGGTGCGGTCTTCGGCCCGACTCACCTGGTGCGCAACGGAAGCTTGCTGCTGATCGTGGCGGCCGGGCTGGTGGCCAACCTCGCGGGTGGGCCGGAGGCCCTCGACACCGCCGCGCTCGTGGCGATCACCGCGGGTGCGGTCGCCGGCCTGCTGGCCGCGCACTGGGACGAACTGACGTTTCTCGTCCGGGGAACTCAGAAAGCCTGAACTGGTAAGGAGATTTCGATGATCGTGCTGGTCGCTGCCGTAGTGCTGCTCACCGTGGTGATGGCGGTACACCTGCTGCTCACCTTCGCGCTGATCCGGCGGGTCCGGGAACTGCAGGAGAACGTCGCGAAGGGTCCCGCGCGGGACGAATCCCTTCCGCGGCCCGGTATGCGGATCGGAAACTTCACGGCCGAGCTGACCGACGGTCGCACGTTCGCCACGACCGACCTGGTCGAGGGCGACACGCTGGTCGGCTTCTTCGCGGCGGGCTGCTCGCCGTGCAAGCCGGTGGTGGCGGATCTCGTGGCGAACCCGCCCGCCGAACGTTTCGTCGCGTTCGTGGAGACCGACGGCACCGAGTTGGGTGTCGACCTGATGACGAAGCTCGCGGGGATCGCCGAGGTCGCCGAACTGCCGAGGGACTCGGCCGTGTCGGGCGCTTTCGCCCAGGAGGGTTTCCCGACGCTCGTGCGGGTCACCGACGGTGAGGTCGCCGACTCCGGACACTCCCGAGCCCAGCTGAGGGACCTGGCCGTCCGATGAGGACAGTGCTCGCGCTGCTGGCCGTGGCGCTGGGCGCACGCGCCCTACTGCTGGTGGTCACGGTTCGTGGCAAGAGCATGCACCCGACCTACGACGACGGCGATCGCCTGCTCGCGGTCCGCAGCCCCGTGCTGCGGCGCGGGCAGGCGATCGTCTTCACGCCACCGGACACCGAGGGTGTCCCCTTCCCCGGGGACCCGGTCTACCGGGTGAAGCGGCTGGTGGCCGTGGCCGGCGACCCGACGCCGGCCTGGGTGGCGGGCGCCGTGCCGGACGCACCCGTGCCAGCCGGTCGGCTGGTGGTGCGCGGCGACAACGCCGTCAGTGAGGACTCCCGCAGCTACGGCTACGTCGCCCGCGACCAGGTGCACGCGGTCGTGGTGCGCCGGCTCCAGTTGACCAGGAGCTGAACCCGCGGCGAAGCCGGCTCAGTCGACCAGTACCGGCAGTGTTTCCACGCCGTACACAATGGACACCTTGCGGTAGTTCAGTTCCTCGGCCGTGGTGGCCAGCCGGATCTTCGGGAACCGCCGCACGAGCGCGGGATACGCCGCCCGCAGTTCCATCCTGGCCAGCTCCGCGCCGATGCAGCGGTGCACCCCGTGCCCGAACGCCAGGTGCGAGGTGGGCGGCCGCTTCGGGTCGACGGTGTCGAGGTCGGCGCCGAGCGCCGGGTCACGGTCCGCGGTGGACAGCGACACCACGACCACGTCGCCCTTGGAGATCAGTTTCCCGCCGACC
This sequence comes from uncultured Actinomycetota bacterium, assembly GCA_963825445.1. Lineage (GTDB taxonomy): Bacteria > Actinomycetota > Actinomycetes > Mycobacteriales > Pseudonocardiaceae > Actinophytocola. The sequence continues at coordinate 64,119 of CAWGTM010000004.1, read as the reverse complement.
TCCACGTCCTCCCTGGCGAAGCGCGGGAACGCCACCTGCACGACCGTCAGGTACCGCAGCACCTCCTCCACGAACCCGTGGGCCGCGGAGTCGTCGTCGTGCACCATCTGGAACGCCTCGCGGTCCTGCAGCAGCACGAGCGCACCCAGCGCGAGCATGCTGGCCGTGGTCTCGAAGCCGCCGGTCAGCACACCGTCGGCGAGGCCGGCCAGTTCCTGGTCGTCGACCTTGTCGCCGTGTTCCTTGATGATCATGCCGAGCAGTCCGTCGCCCGGCTCCGCGCGCTGCTTCTTCACCACGTCGGTCAGGTAGGCGAGCGATTCGGAGATCGCGCCGAGCGAGGCGGTGGCGCCGCCGAACAGGTCGAACCTGGCCATGGACAGGCGCTGGAAGTCGACCCGGTCCTCGTACGGCACGCCGAGCAGCTCACAGATCACGAGCGACGGGATGGGCAGTGCGAACTCCTCGACCAGGTCGACCGGGCCCTCGATGGCGGCCATGGCGTCGAGGCGCTGGTCGATGATCTCCTGGATGCCCGGGGTGAGGCGGGAGAGCCTGCGCATGGTGAATTCCGGGGTGAGCAGCTTGCGTAACCGCGTGTGCTCCGGCGGGTCGGCGAACCCGAGACCGCCGGGACTCGTCGACTCGGCGGCGCCGACGCCCACCAGGTTCACGTAGTCGTTGCTGTACCGCTTCGCGTCGCTCAGGACGGTCTTGGACTCCTCGTAGCCGCTGACCAGCCAGACGTTGACCCCGAACGGGATGTCGAGCTTGCTGACCGGCTCATTCAGACGCAGTTCGGCCAGGTCGGGGATCGGGTCCAGGCCGTTGCGCTTCAGCGGCATCAGCGCCGCGTCTGGCAAAAGTGCCATTTTGGACAGGTCGAACCCTTTGCGCTGGGCACGCGCGAGATACCAACGCGTGATCCAGGCCATGAATCGCGGCCGCAAGATCCCCATGACTTCCCCTTTTAACTCGATACGGGCGAGATTAGTCCGCCCGGGTCACCGCACGGCGGGACGTCCCAACTGGTGAGGGGACCGTCACCTGCAGTACATTTTTCACAAAGTTCTAAAATCTGTGACACTCTGGAGGTGTAATCATGACCGGGGGCACGGAACGGTTCACGGAGAACCAGTCGACCAACCTGGCCACGCTGTACGGACGCGCCATCGACGCGCGGTCGGCTCGGCCGGTGCTGGGCGACCGGACCGCACAGGACGCCATCTCCCGCATCGACTACGACTTCGACAAGTTCGGGATCGGTTCCACCGAGGCGTTCTCCATCGCCTCGCGCGGCAAGGTGTTCGACGCGATGGTGCGCGAGTTCCTTGCCGCGAACCAGGAGTGCACGGTGCTGCACCTCGGCGCCGGCATGGACGGGCGGGTGTTCCGCCTGGACCCGCCACCGACCGTGCGCTGGTTCGACGTCGACTTCCCGGACGTGATCGACCTGCGCGGGCGGATCTATCCCGAGCGGCCGAACACCACCATGATCGGCGCCTCGGTCACCGACCCCGAGTGGGTGGCCGACCTCCCGGCCGATCGCCCCACGCTCGTGGTGGCCGAGGGTCTGACCATGTACCTGGAGCCGGAGGCCGGGCGTGCGTTGCTGCGCAGGCTGGCCGAGCGGTTCCCGTCCGGCGAGATGTTCTTCGACGCCTACAGCAAGTTCGGCATCCGCACCCAGAAGGCCAACTCCGTGGTCCGCCGGGCCAAGGCCACGCTCCAGTGGGGCATCGACGAACCGGCCGACCTGGCGGGCCTCGGGCTGACGCTGATCTCCCGCCGGACGGCCGAGAGCTTCGTGGTCAGCGAGGACCTGGACCGGCTGCCCGCTCCCACCCGGCTGCTGGTCCGGGCGATCATGGCGGTGCCGCTGGTCCGCAACATGGGCCAGCTTCTGCACTACCGCTTCCAGTCTCACCGGCGGATCACCCGACCGACGCTAGGGCCGGCCGGGTGAGCGACACCATCGGGTATCCCCCCGGTTTCACCCTGAGGCCTACTCCACCGCCATCCGCGGCGCGGTGGCCGGCACCGAGTCGCACACCGACGTCAGCAGAACCTTCACCATGGCCGCGTTGATCTTCTCGGCGGCCTCCGGGTCGCTGGAGGGGTCGACCGTGCCGGTGGTCACCGACATCGCGAACCGCGTGTCGCCGTTGCTGAACAGGAACGACACGTAGCCGTGGATGCCGCCCGTGTGCCCCTCGTACATGCCGCCGCACCCCGGACCGAGGTCCAGGATCTGCAGACCGAGGCCGTAGGCGGGGTCCGCGCCGGCCGCACGCATCTCGGCCAGGAGGTCCGGCGGGAGCAGTCGTCCACCGAGCAGCGCGCCGGTGAACCTGTTGAGGTCGCGGGTCGTGGAGATGATCTCACCGGCCGCACCGCCCCAGCTCGGGTTCAGCCGGGTGATGTCGACGATCTTCTCCTGGCCGTCGCGGGTGTAGGGCAGGTAGCCGTGTGCGTGCGGGCCCGCGATGGTCGACCGGGTGCCCGGCAACACGGTCTCCCGCAGCCCGAGCGGCCACACGATGCGGCGGTTCACCTGGAAGCTCCACGGCGTGCCGGTCAGGCGCTCGACCAGCTCGCCGACCAGCACGTAGTTGGTGTTCGAGTACGAGAACCGGGCGCCCGGCTCGAACCTGGCCGGCTTGGCGAGCGACACGGCCACCAGGTCTTCCGGCGTGTACGTGTGGAACCGCAGGTCCACGAACTCCTGCCCGTTGAGCGGGATGCCCGGTTCGACGGTGCCGTCCGCGTTCACGTCGCCCGTGTAGTTGAACAGGCCGCTGGAGTGGTTCAACAGCATCCGCACGGTGATGCGTGGGTCGAGGGTGTACTCGGGCAGGTGCGTGACAACCGGGTCGTCCAGCGTCAGCTTGCCCTCGTCGACCAGCTGCAACACCACGGTCGCCACGAAGGTCTTGGTGATGCTGCCGACCCGGAACCTCCCGTTGGCCGGCACCGGGTCGTCGTCACCCAGCCGCTCGACGCCCGCCACCTCGGTCCAGTTGTCGCGTCCCTCCTGCACGCGCACCTGGACACCGGCCATGCCCGTGGCCGTCAGCTCGGCCAGCGCCTGGCGCACGTCGTCGCGGTCCGGTTCCGCGCTCGCCGGCGCGGCGGCCAGCCCGGCGGCCATCGCCACCCCGGCGAGTACCGCACCCACCCGGCGCGTGGTCGTCCCCCACATGGTTTCTCCTCCTGATCGGACAAGCCTGACCCGATCCAAACTACGCACGGTGGCCGGGCAGAACCATGCAGTCAGCACCCCAACCGACGGTATAGCGGGCTGCACCATGGGTCACTCGTCCGGGTGTGATACGCCGAACAGACGAGTATCACTCGACCATTCGGGGCAACTCGTTCGTCGACAGCTTCCGATCGAGAGGAGCGGGTGAGAACCGTGATCGACCAGAACATGATCAACCGGATGTACGACTGCCAGGTCGTTGACTCGCACGGGGAGAAGATCGGCTCGGTCAAGCAGGTGTGGCTCGACGGCCGGACCGGCGCGCCGGCCTGGGTCTCCGTCCACACCGGCCTGTTCGGCCTGAAGGAGACGTTCGTCCCGCTGCAGACCGCGGAACTGCACGACGACCAGGTGCAGGTGCCGGTCGCGAAGGAGCAGGTGAAGGACGCGCCGCGGATCGAGACGAGCGGCGACCGGATGAGCGAGGCCGACGAGGCCGCGCTCTACCAGTACTACGGCTTCGGCCAGCAGGCCGGACCGCCGCCCGGCGAACAGATGCGTGGGCAGCGCTCCAACCAGAGCCCCGACCAGCGTCCCGACCGGGGCCAGCGCTCCGGTGAGCTGCAGGACCGCGCCGGCCAGCACCGCGACGACCGCGGCGGCGAGTCGATGACCCGCTCCGAAGAGCGGCTGAAGGTCGGCACCGAGCAGGTGGAGACCGGCAAGGTGCGGCTGGTGAAGCACGTGGTCACCGAGGAGCAGCAGATCTCCGTGCCCGTGTCCCACGAGGAGGTCCGCATCGAGCGCGAGCCGATCACGGACGCCAAGCCGGGCACGGCGAAGATCGGCAAGGGCGAGCAGGAGATCACCCTGCACGCCGAGCGCGCCGTGGTGGACAAGGAGGCCGTGGCGGTGGAGCGCGTGCGCCTCGGCAAGGAGACGGTCACCGACGAGGAGACCGTGTCCGGCAAGATCCGCAAGGAACAGATCGAGATCGACGACCAGTCCGGTCAGGACCGGATTCGGCGCCCGGGCGAAGCGCCGAGGTAGATCGAATGTGGAGCCGGCAAGGGGACTCGAACCCCTGACCTGCTGTTTACAAGACAGCTGCTCTGGCCAACTGAGCTATGCCGGCGAATGCCCATCAGGTTATCCGACCACGCGTCCGGTGTCGTCGGGCGCGGGTAGTTTCGGCCGCATGCCCACTCCGGCAACGGTCGATCTCGGCCACGTGACGCTCGGCTACCGCACCACCGGCAGTCCCGACGGGCTGCCGGTGGTGTTGTTGCACGGTCTCGGCGAGGACGCCGCCGACTGGGACGGGTTCGCCGCTCGGTTGGCGGCCGTCGGCCGGCAGGCGATCGCCGTGGACCTGCGGGGCCACGGCACCAGTTCGCACCCGGGTGAGTACTCGTTCGAGTTGATGGCCGGCGACGTGCTGGCGTTCCTGGCCTCGCTGAACCTCATCCGGATCGACCTGGTCGGCCACTCGATGGGCGGCATGGTGGCCCAACGCCTGGCCGAGGGAACGCTCGTGCGCCGCCTGGTGATCGAGGACGCGCCACCGGCCGCGCTCGACTCCCCCGGCGGCGACCCCGATCCGCCGGCGCGGCCGGCCGAACCGACACCGTTCGACTGGGCGGCCGTGTCGGCCATCCGCGTGGACGCACGCAAGCCGGACCCCGCCCGCTGGGCGTCGCTGGCCCGGATCACCGCGCCGACGCTCTGGCTGTCGGGCGGCCCGGCGAGCCACGTCGACCCGAGCAGATCCGAGGCCGCGGCGGCCGCGACACCCACCGCCACCCTCGTCACGATCCCCGTGGGCCACAACATCCACCACGACGCCCCCGACGAGTTCGCGAAGGCCGTCCTCCCCCACCTGGGCGAGGCATGAGACTCGGGCACCGCACGGCGGGCGATCCCGACGGGGTACCAGTGATACTGCTGCACGGCCTCGGCAGTTCGGCGGCCACCTGGGACCGCTTCGCCACCGACCTCGCCGCCGGCCGCCAGGCCATCGCGCTGGACCTGCGTGGTCACGGCACCAGCCCCCACGCGAGCGAGTACTCCTTCGACCTGATGGCCGACGACGTGCTGGCGTTCCTGGCCGATCGAGGTCTCACCCGAATCGATCTGGTCGGCCACTCGATGGGTGGGATGGTCGCCCTCCACCTCACCGAGCGAACGCTCGTGCGCCGCCTGGTGATCGAGGACATGGCACCCGCCGAGGCCGACGGTCCGCCACCCGATCCGGTCGACTTCCCCGACCAGCCACCGCAACCCGTGCCGTTCGACCGGGCGGTCATGGCGCCGAGCTTCGACGACGCCCGTCGGCGCGACCCGGCCCGCTGGGAAGCACTGCGCCGGATCACTGCTCCCACAATGTGGATATCCGGCGGTCCGACGAGTCACATCGAGCCCGCCAGGATCGAAGCAGCGGCGGCCGCGACGTCCTCGGTGGTCACCACAATCCCTGTGGGACACCACATCCACCGCGAAGCCCCCGAGGAGTTCGCGGCAGCCGTTCTTCCGCATCTGTCCTCAGTGGCGGACGCCACGGCCTGAGCCTGCAACAGTGATCATGAGCGGTCCGATGCTCCCTGGGATAGCTTCGATCGGGTAGGCAACCAGGGAGGTGAGGCGGCCGTGTGGTTCGCGCAGCGGAACAGGTCCGCGCGAGCACACAGTCAACGTGGGTGGCACCGGCTGGAAGGGCCGGCATCCGCGCAGGAGGAGCAGGGCGTGGTCATTGGCCCTGCCCTGCCGGAGGAATCGACTGTCCACTTCGTACTCGATCTCGCGCTGCGGATCGGCGAGGTGCAGATGTCCTCCGGTGCGGGCGCCTCCGACGCCACCGCCACGATCCTCGCGGTCGCCAACGCGTACGGCATGCCGCACTGCGAGGTCGACGTGATCTTCACGTCCATCACGGTCGCCTGTCACCGCGGCGTGGACCTGCCGCCCATCACCTCGCTGCGGGTGGTCCGCTCCCGCAGCCTCGACTACACGCGTCTCGCGCTCGTGGAGCAACTCATCCGCGACATCGCCCGCGGCCGGATCACCGCGCGGGACGCCCACGTCGAGCTGAACCGCATCACCACGGCACCGCACCCGTACCCGCGCTGGGTCGCCACGCTCGCCTACGCCGGCATGGCCGCCGCCATCACCCTGCTCATCGGCGGCGACGCGCTGGTGGCGGTGTTCGCCGCGGGGATCACGGCACTCATCGACCGGATCGGCAGGCTGCTGAACAAGCGCGCCCTGCCGTTCTTCTTCCAGCAACTGGTCGGCGGGGCGCTGGCCACCGGCTGCGCGCTCGCGATCGTGGCCGCCGGGATCCTGCCCGACTCGGTCCGCCCGACCCTCATGGTCGCGGCGGCCATCACCGTGCTGCTGTCGGGTCTGTCGGTGGTGTCGACCGTGCAGGACGCGATCACCGGCTACAACGTCACGGCCGCCGGGCGCACCATCGAGGTGTCACTCATGACGGCCGGCCTGATCGCCGGCGTCGTGCTGGCACTGAACGTCGCGGTCGGGCTGGGCATGGCGCCGCTGCCCCTGGCCGATCAGCTCGCGCCGTCGGTGCTGCGGCTGCCGCTCCAGACCCTGGCGGGCGCGGCGGCGGCCGCCTGCTTCGCCATCGCCAGCTACGCCACCCCGCGTGCCGCGCTGGTGGCGGGCGTGGCCGGCGGTGCGGGTGCCGCCGGGTTCAGCACGCTGACGCTCACGGGCGCCGGGCCGGTGGCCGCGTCGGCCGCGGCCGCCACGGTCATCGGGTTCGCCGGCGGGGTCATCTCCCGGCGGCTGCGCATCCCGCCGCTGGTGATCGCGGTGTCCGGGATGGTGCCGCTGCTGCCCGGTCTGACCACCTACCGGGGCCTGTTCGAGCTGGCGGTCGAGCGGACCTACACGGGGTTGCCGACGCTCATGGTGGCCATGTCCGTGGCGCTGGCCCTGGCGGCGGGCGTGGTGCTCGGCGAGTACCTGGCGCAGCCGGTGCGGTACGGCCTCGGCCGCCTCGAGCGGCGGCTGTCCGGCCCACGCATGTCCGGTCCGCTGCGTCCGACCCGCCGCCGGCTGGAGTAAACCGGAACGGGCAGAGGCCTTTCGCACACTTTCCACCACCCACACGGCGAAAGAGTTGACTAATCTCGAAAGTCGACCCGTTTCGAGGGAGGCCCGCTCGGCGTGGACACCGAAATCACCGACGAAGCAGCAGAGAACTCCGGCGGCGCCGACTTCATCGTGGTGGCGAACCGCCTGCCGGTCGACCTCGAGAAGCTGCCGGACGGAACCGAGCGGTGGAAGCACAGCCCCGGCGGCCTGGTCAGCGCGCTCGCCCCGTTCCTCCAGCGCAACAGCGGCGCGTGGGTCGGCTGGCCGGGCGTGCCCGACGTCGAGGTCGACAAGTTCACGGACGACGGCATCTGGCTGCACCCGGTCTCGCTGACCGCCGAGGAGGTGCGGGACTACTACGAGGGCTTCTCCAACGCGACCCTGTGGCCGCTGTACCACGACGTGGTGGCCACGCCGGTGTTCGATCGCGGCTGGTGGGACAGCTACGTCAAGGTCAACAAGCGGTTCGCGGAGGCGTGCGCCCAGATCGCCGCCGACGGTGCGGTCGTGTGGGTGCAGGACTACCAGCTCCAGCTCGTCCCGGCCATGCTGCGTGAGCTGCGCCCCGACCTGCGGATCGGCTTCTTCCTCCACATCCCGTTCCCGCCCACCGAGCTGTTCATGCAGCTGCCGTGGCGCGCGGAGATCATCCGCGGGCTGCTCGGCGCCGACCTGGTGGGCTTCCACCGCCCCGGCGGCGCCCAGAACTACCTGTGGCTGGCGCGCAGGCTGATCGGCCTGGAGCCCAGCCGCGGCGCGGTCGGTGTGCGGACCAGGCCCGGTGTCGTCCAGGTGGGCGACCGGTCGGTCCGGGTGGGCGCGTTCCCCATCTCCATCGACGCGAGCGGCCTGGACACCATGGCCCGGAGCCGTGAGGTGATCCAGCGGGCCAGACAGATCCGGGCCGACCTCGGCAACCCGCGCAAGATCATTCTCGGCGTCGACCGGCTCGACTACACGAAGGGCATCGACCTGCGGCTCTACGCGTTGCAGGAGCTGCTCACCGAGGGCCGCGTCGACCCGTCCGAGGTGGCCATGGTCCAGCTGGCCACGCCCAGTCGCGAGCGGGTCGAGCACTACCAGCGGATGCGTGGCGAGATCGAGCAGGTGGTCAGCCGGATCAACGGCGAGTTCGCCCGCGTCGGCCGGCCGGTCGTGCACTACCTGCACCAGTCGATCGACCGCAAGGAACTTGCGGCGTTCTTCTCGGCCGCCGACGTCATGTTGGTCACGCCCGTCCGCGACGGCATGAACCTGGTCTGCAAGGAGTACGTGGCGTGCCGCCACGACCTCGGCGGCGCGCTCGTGCTGAGTGAGTTCGCCGGTGCGGCGGCCGAGCTGACCAGCGCGTTCCTCGTCAACCCCCACGACCTCGACGGCGTGAAGAACGCCATGCACGCCGCGCTGTCCATCGACCCGGCCGAGGGCAGGCGACGCATGCGTGCGCTGCGCCGCCAGGTACTCACCCACGACGTCGACCGGTGGGCCCGTTCGTTCCTGGAAGCTCTTCGGCCTGAACACGAGCAAGACTGAATCGTTCCGGGCGCTTGGCGGGGATGTCATGGACGGGCGATACAGTTCGCCTGCCACGGTGCGCCAGCCTTCCGCGGAGACGCACACGCGCCCCATCCCCCTAAGGCCCAGAGAGTCGAACGTCCGTGACCCCACCGAACCTGACCTCGAGGTAGCGCCATGTCCGCTGAGGCCCTCCCCGCAGACCTGCGTCGCGCGATCGTGCAGATCGCCCGCACCCCACGTCTGCTGGTCGCCTGCGACTACGACGGCACGCTCGCGCCGATCGTGGAGAACCCCGAACATGCCCGCCCGTTGTCCGAGGCGGTGGCCGCGCTGCGCTCGCTGGCCGGACTGGACGACACCACCACGGCCGTGATCTCGGGTCGCGCGCTGCGTGACCTGGCCACGTTGTCCCGGCTGCCCGCCGAGGTCCACCTGGTCGGCAGCCACGGCTCCGAGTTCGACATCGGCTTCGTCCACGCGCTCGACGACCAGGCGCGTGACCTGCACCGGCGCATCGAGGCCGAGCTGGAACGGCTGGCGGTCGACGCGCCGGGCGTGCAGCTCGAGGTCAAGCCGGCGAGCATCGCCGTGCACACCCGCCGGGCCGATCGTGATGTGGCCGCGCGGATCAGCGAGGCCGTGCGCTCGGGCCCGTGCACCTGGGACGGCGTGCAGGTGACCGAGGGCAAGGAGGTCATCGAGCTGGCGGTCGTCCAGACCGACAAGGGCCTGGCCCTCGACGTGCTGCGCCACCAGGTGGGTGCCACGGCCGCCGTGTTCGTGGGCGACGACGTGACCGACGAGAAGGCCTTCGCCCGCCTGCAGGGGCCGGACCTCGGCGTGAAGGTCGGTGCCGGCGAGACCCTGGCCGGCCACCACATCGACGAGCCCGACCAGGTCGGCATGGTGCTGGCGTTCCTGCTGGAGGAACGCCGCAACTGGCTCTACGGCGAGCAGGCACCGCCCATCGAGCGGCTGACCATGCTGGCGAGCGAGCGCTCTGTGGCGTTGCTCACACCCGACGCCCGACTGACCTGGATGTGCCACCCGGAGCCCGACTCGGCGGCCGTGTTCGCCGATCTGCTCGGCGGGGCGGCGGCCGGCCACTTCTCGGTCACCCCGGAACGAGGCGGGCTGCCGCTCGGCCAGCGCTACCTGCCGGGCACCATGACCGCCGAGACCCGCTGGTCGGGTCTGCTGGTCACCGACTACCTCGACCACTACGCCTACGCGCACCGCACCGACCTGGTGCGGGTGATCTCGGGGACCGCGGCCGCGGTCGTGGAGTTCGCGCCCCGGCCGGAGTTCGCGCAGGTGCAGGTCCGGCTGATCGCGTCGGAGGACGGCCTGCGGGTGCTCGGCACCTCCGACCCGGTGGTGCTGCGTGCGCCGGGCATCAAGTGGGAGATCACCTCCGACGGCATGCACGAGACCGCGCGGGCGATCGTCACCCCCACGGCCGACAGGCCGGTGGTGCTGGAGCTGCGCTGCGGCACCAACGACCTCGACCCCCACGAGGTGCCGGAGCGGGAGCGGGCCGCGCGGGCCGCCGCGTACTGGACCGAGTGGCTCGACGGGCTGACCCTGCCCGCCGTGGAGAAGGACCTGGCCGCGCGGTCGGCGCTGACCCTGCGGGGGCTGTGCCACAACGAGACCGGCGCGATCATGGCGGCCGCCACCACCTCGCTGCCCGAGGAGATCGGCGGCATCCGCAACTGGGACTACCGGTACTGCTGGCTGCGGGACGGCGCGATGACCGCCAAGGCGCTGGTGTCGGTCGGGTCCATCACCGAGGCCGAGAAGTTCCTCACCTGGCTGCACGGTGTGCTGGCCACGCTGCCCGGCCCGGAGCTGCTGCACCCGCTGTACACGATCGCCGGCACCACGCTGCCCGCCGAGGCCGTGATCGACACGCTGCCCGGTTACGCGGGTTCGCGGCCCGTCCGTGTCGGCAACCTGGCCAACCAGCAGGTCCAGCTCGACGTGTTCGGTCCGGTGGTCGATCTGGTGGCGGCGCTGTCGGAGGCGCGGGGCAAGCTGACCGACGACGACTGGCGCATGGTGTGCGCCATGGCCGAGGCCGTCTCGCGGCGCTGGCACGAGCCCGACCACGGCATCTGGGAGGAGCGGCACCGGCCGCGCCACCACGTGTACTCGAAGGTCATGTGCTGGCTCACGATCGACCGCGCGGTGAAGCTGGCCGAGGCCTACGGCCGCGACGTCGAGCCGTCCTGGCCGGGCCTGCGTGACGAGATCGCGAACGACGTGCTGACCAACGGCTGGAACGACGAGGTCCGCTCGTTCACCACGGCCTACGACGGCACCGACCTCGACGCGGCCACGCTGCTCATCGGCATGGTCGGCCTGCTCGACCCCTCGGACGAGCGGTTCCACGCCACGGTCACGGCCACGGAGGCCGAGCTGCGCAGCGGGTCGACCGTGTACCGCTACCACCGCGACGACGGCCTGCCGGGCGACGAGGGCGGCTTCCACATCTGCGCCGCGTGGATGATCGAGGCCTACCTGCTGACCGGCCGGCGTCCCGAGGCCGAGGACCTGTTCGCGCAGATCGTCGACGCCGCCGGCCCCACCGGGTTGCTGCCCGAGGAGTACGACCCGATCGCCGAGCGCTCGCTCGGCAACCACCCGCAGGCGTACTCCCACCTCGGCCTGATTCGCTGCGCGCAGCTGCTGTCGCGGTAGCCGTGAACGCGCGGGCGCGCCGTGGGCAATACCCCATGTGACGACAATGTCCCAACGCGAACAGCCGGCCGGCCCTCCAGACCTGGAGTTCGGCCGGCTGTTCGACGCCCACGCCCTGCCGCTGCACCGGTACCTTGCCCGCCGGGTCGGTCTGGAGGCCGCCAACGATCTCGTGAGCGAGACGTTCCTGGCGGCGCTGAACCAGCGGCATTCCTACGATCCGGCACGGGGTGAGGTGCGGTCCTGGCTGTACGGGATCGCCACGAACCTGCTCCGCCGCCACACCCGCACGGAGGTCCGTGGCCTTCGTGCGCAGGCCCGATCGGCCGCCGCCAAGGCGTCGGAGGACAGCCACGACAGCCGGGTCGCCGCCCGCGTCGACGCCGCCGTGCTCGCCGCCCAACTGGCGGGCGCGCTCGCCGATCTGAGCGACGGCGATCGCGACGTCCTACTGCTGACGTCGTGGGCGGGCCTGGACTCGACCGAGATCGCCGACGCGCTCGGCATCCCCGTGGGAACCGTGCGGTCCCGCCTGCACCGCGTGCGCAGGACGTTGCGCGCGACAGCCCCGCTCAACGGAAAGATCGGAATGGAGGACGGCCATGCCTGACGAGGTGCGTTCCCTGTGGTCCGAGGAGGAACTCGACCGGGCGCTGGCCGCCCTCAATGCCGGCCAGCAGCCGGACCAGCAGGTACTGGCGGCCACCCGGGCGGACCTGATGTCCGCGCCGGCCGCGGTGCCCGCCCGCAGACGCTGGCCGAGGGTCGCCGGCGCGGCAGCCGCCGTGGTGGCGCTGGCCGCGGGTGTCCTGGTGTTCCAGTCGGGCGGGGAGAACGCCCCGACCGCGGCGGCGGCCGCGCTGAACACGGCGGCCGACAACATCACGGCCACCGACCCGCCGATCGCGCCGGGTCAGTACCGGTACGTGGCGAACCGCGCCTGGAGCACGGTGACGATGATGACCACCGACACGGATCCGCGCAGCGCGCTGGTCGAGCACCTGGAGGAGCAATGGGTACCCCAGGACTGGCACGCCGAGTGGCTGCAGCTCAGCGGCCCCACGGGAAACACGGAGTGGCTGCCGAACGCGACCGAGGTGGAGCGGGCCCTCGGAGTGTCGCCGGAGGCCCTCGGCGACACTCTCGAAATGAGGGCACCGTGCGGTGACTACTACATGGCGGAAAATGGCGAGGTGCCCTGCACCGAACCGGGCAACTGGGGCGACCCGACGCCGGAGTTCTTCGCCGATCTCCCCCGCGACCCGGACGCCCTGTACGAGCGGCTGCGAGCGGACATGCGCCCCCGCGGCGAGGACTACATCGCGCTGAACGTGGCCAGCGTCCTCACGACCGGTCTGGTCCCCGCCGATCTGCGGGCGTCGTTGTACCGCGTCCTGGCGAGGGTCCCCGGCATCGAGATCACCGAGGACGTGGCGAATCTGGCGGGCAAGCGGGGAACCGCCTTCGCCATCATCGGCGGCGGCGGGCGCCGAGAACTGATCATCGACACGGAAACGGGTGCGTACATCGGCGAACGCACGATCCTCACGGAGGACTCCGAGGGCATCCCGGCGGGCACGGTGGCTGGCTTCACCGCTGTGAAGTCGGCCGTGGTGAACGCGATCGGGGAGAAGCCCGCCGGCTGAGCCGACACGCCTGGGCCCGCACGCACCTGGGGGGTGTGCGGGCCCTGTGCCGTCTCCGGAACGTTTTCGCCCGCTCGCGGCAACTAGTGGTGTGACCATGACCAACATGAACGCCGGGCGGGTGGCCGTGGACCCTGATCCGCCCGACCTGTCCAGCGGCGCGGGGCTCACCCGGCTGTACGACGCCCACGCCCGCGACCTCCACCGCTACCTGGCCCGGCGGCTCGACCCGGCGACCGCCGACGACCTGGTGGCCGAGACCTTCCTCGCGGCCTGGGAGCAGCGGGCCAGGTACGAGCCGTCGCGGGGCAGTCCGCGGGCGTGGCTGTTCGGCATCGCCACGAACCTGCTGCGCCGCCACGCCCGCACGGAGGCCGCCACGCTGCGCGCCATGACCCGCGACGCCGGGCACGCCGCGCACACCGAACCGGAGGACGCGGCGAGTGCGGCCCGGGTGGACGCCGACCGCGCCGCGCGGGCCCTGTCGGCCGGCCTGGCCGCGTTGCGTCCCGAGGAGCGCGACGTGCTCCTGCTGGTGGCGTGGGCCGGCCTGCGCCCGGTGGAGATCGCCGCGGCGCTCGACCTGGACGACCGCACAGTCCGCACCCGCCTGCACCGCGCACGCACCCGGCTGCGCGCCTTCCTACCCGAGGAGAAGACCGATGACTGACCCGCTCGACACCATGCTCGACACACTCCGCACCGACGTCCCCGAGATGTCCGACCAGGCTTTCGCGGCCGGCCGCGCCCGCGTCCAGGCCGTCGACGAACCGATCCCCGTGACCACCACACCCGAACCGGACGCCGTGGTGGTGGCGTTGCCGAAGCAGCCGGCGCTGCGGAGCCCACCCCGCCGGGCGCTTCGCCTGGTGGCCTCGGCCGCCGCGGTCGTGGCCCTGGCCGCGGGGGTGGTGGCCGTCCAGTCGGGTGACGACCAGGCACCCGTGGCGGCGGCCGCGGCACTCAACACGGCGGCCGACAACGTCACGATCACCGACCCGGCCCTGGAGCCGGGCCAGTACCGCTACATCGCCACCCATTCCTGGTACATGAACAGCGGCACGGACTACGCGGTGCTGGTGGAGCAACTGCACGAGAAGTGGATCCCGCGCGACTGGCGCGACGAGTGGCTGCTGCGGAGAGAACCCACTGGGAACCTCACCTGGGTGTACGGCTCAGCAGAGGATGCCACGATGGACCCGCTCGACGTGTACCCGCGCGACGAGTTCCGTGGACCGTGCGGGGACTACCACTTCGCCGAGGAGGGCAGGGAACCCTGCACCCTCGTGGGGTCCTGGCAGGTCCCCACGCCGTACTTTCTCGCCGACCTCCCCCGCGACCCGGCGGCGCTGTACCAGCGGCTGCGGGAGGACGTGGGGACGGGCGGCGACACAAGCGTCGTGGGATACGTGGAAGACGTCCTCCGCAGTGGCCAGGTCCCGGCGGACCTGAGGGCAAGCCTGTACCGGGCCCTCGCGATGGTCCCCGGTCTGGAGATCGCCGAGGACGTGGCCAACCTGGACGGCAAGCAGGGAAAGGCCTTCGGCATCGACGAGGGCGAGTTTCGCCACGAGTTGATCATCGATCCGGCGACCGGCGAGTACATCGGCGAGCGCGAGGTCCTCATCGAAACCTGGGACGGCGTCCCCGCGGGCACAGTGGTGGGCTTCACCGCGGTGTCGGCGTCGGTGGCGGACGCCATCGGCGAGAAGCCGGCCAGCTGACCCGGCGCGGGGCCCACACGCTTTCGGGGGGCGTGTGGGCCCCGCCCGCTGCCCTCAGTCGTTCCGGGTGGCCAGCGGGTCGCCGAGTAAGGCGATCATGGCGGTCCACAGGTCGGGCGTCTCCTTGACGCGCATGCCCTCCGGGGCCTCGCCGAAGTCGGGCGGCACCATCGCCTTCGTGAAGCCCAACCGGGCCGCCTCGGCGAGCCGCGCACGCACGCCCGTGACCCGCCGGACCTCGCCCGCCAGACCCACCTCGCCCAGCACCACCATGTCGGGCGGTAACGCCACGTTGCGGGCCGCCGACGCCACCGCCAGCAGCACCGCCAGATCCGCCGCCGGCTCGTGGATCCGCATGCCGCCGACCGTGGCCGCGAACACGTCCTGATCGGACAGTCGGATCCCGCCCCGCCGCTCCATCACGGCGATCGCCATGGCCACCCGCGCCGAGTCGAGTCCGCTCACCGCGCGGCGGGGCGACGGCAGCGACGTGCGCGAGACCAGCGCCTGGACCTCACCGAGCATGGGCCGTTTGCCTTCCACGGCAACCGTGACGGCCGTGCCGGGCACTCCCGTGTCCCGCCGGTTGAGGAACAGCCCCGACGGGTCCGGCACGCCCAGGATGCCGTCGTCGACCAGTTCGAAGCACCCGACCTCGTCGGACGGACCGAACCGGTTCTTGACCCCGCGCACCATGCGCAGCGACGTGTGCCGGTCGCCCTCGAAGTGGAGCACCACGTCGACCAGGTGCTCGAGCATCCTGGGTCCGGCGATCGAGCCGTCCTTCGTGACATGGCCGACCAGGATCACCGGCAGATCGCGCTCCTTGGCGATCGCGATCAACGCCGCCGTGACCGCCCGGATCTGGGTGACCCCGCCGGGCGCGCCGTCGACATGAGGCGACGCGAGCGTCTGCACCGAGTCGATCACCAGCATGCCGGGCTTCACCGCATCGACATGCGCCAGCACCGTGGAGATGTCGCTCTCGGCCGCCAGGTACATGGCCTCGTGGACGTTGCCCGTGCGTTCGGCCCGCAGCCGCACCTGGCCGGCCGACTCCTCGCCCGTGACGTACAGCGAGGGACTGGCCGCCCCGTCGCGGGCCGCCCACCGGAACGCGACCTCGAGCAGCAGCGTGGACTTGCCGACCCCCGGCTCACCGGCCAGCAGCACCACGGCGCCGGGCACGAGCCCGCCGCCGAGCACCCGGTCCAGTTCCGGCACCCCGGTGCGCCTGGCGCGCGCCGACTCGATGTCGACCTCGGCGATCGGCCGGGCGGGCGTGCCGGGCACGCCGGCCGTTAACTTGGCGAGCCCCACGCGCGGGGCGCCCACCTCCTCGAAGGTGCCCCACGCCTGACATTCGGGGCAGCGCCCGTACCACTTGGCGGACTCCTGCCCGCACTCCGAACACCGGTATCCCGGCTTGGACGATTTCGAGGTCTTGGCCACGAGCGTCAACCTACGGGCGGGCACCGACAATTTCGGCGCGCGCCGTGCGGGGACGGGTCAGTGACCGCCCTCTTCCTCGGCGGGCGGGTCCTCGCGAGGCGTGGTCGGCGCGGCGGTCGGCAGGGCGAGTTCGATCTCGCTGCCGTCGGCGAACCGGAACAGCACCTTGAGGTTCCGCCCGATCTGGAGGTCGGTCTGCAGGTCCGCGAACACGATGCTGAGCGTCCCGACCTCCGGCTCCTCGGCCGGACGGGTCGGCTGCTCGGTCGTGGTGGTCTCGCTGCCGCCGGATGTGTCGGAAGTCTCAGTGCTGGGTGTCTCGGGGCTCGACGACTCGGGCTCCGACGTCGCAGTGACGGATGTCTCACTCGCGCCCGACCCGGTGGTCTCGGGAGCCTCGTTGCCCGTGGGCTCCTCGGGCATCACCACGTGCAGGCCGTAGCGGCCGGGCAGGCTCGGGTTGCCGAGCAGTTCGGCGTCGCCAGGGAAGACGTTCTCGTCCACCACGGACACCGACTCCAGCGCGGTGGCCTCGTCGCCGTCGTTGACGATGGTGAGCAGCAGCGGCACCTCGTCGCCCTCTTCGTAGGCGCCGTCGGCGGGGTAGGCCACCCGCACGTCGCGCAGCGAGATCTCCCCCACCTGGCCGGTGTTCCCGTTCACCGCAGGCTGGACGGAGTCGGTCTGGGTCACTTGCCCGGCGCTGCAGCCGGTGATCCCGAGCACCCCGGCGAGGCCAAGGGCCGCCGCGGGCAGGATCGTGCGCAGCGCTCCGGTCGGTTCACGGCTCACCATTGCGGTCCTTCCTCGGGCATGCCAACTCACGCGGAAGGGTAGCGGGGCGGGCGAACCCGGCGTCGCGGTGGTCGACTCCGACTCGAGTTCGGCGTCCAATTCGGACGGCCAACCGATGATCTTCCGACGAAGATCACTCTCTGTTCGACAGCGCCCAGCATGGTCCAAGCGGATTTGTCAACCCCGGGTGAGCGCCCCGCCGTGCCCGCTGACCTGCGATTACGGTTTGCAGGTCCGATACACCCCAACTCCGGCTCGTGTTAAGATAGGAGTAGCGAAAGGGGCAGAGGACACATGGTTTTCAAGGTCGGAGAGACCGTCGTCTACCCGCACCACGGTGCCGCACTCATCGAAGCAATTGAGACCCGCGTGATCAAGGGCGAGGAGAAGAAGTACCTCGTCCTCAAGGTCGCGCAGGGTGACCTCACCGTACGCGTTCCCGCAGACAATGCCGAGATCGTCGGTGTTCGGGATGTCGTCGGCCAAGAGGGTCTCAACCGCGTCTTCGATGTTCTGCGCGCTCCTCACACCGAGGAGCCGACCAACTGGTCGCGCCGGTACAAGGCCAACCTCGAGAAGCTCGCCTCTGGCGATGTGAACAAGGTTGCCGAAGTGGTGCGCGACCTCTGGCGGCGCGAGAAGGATCGCGGGTTGTCCGCCGGCGAGAAGCGCATGCTCGCAAAGGCACGGCAGATTCTGGTCAGCGAGCTGGCGCTGGCCGAAGGCACCGACGAGGGCAAGGCCGAGGTCATCCTCGACGAGGTTCTCGCAACGGCGTCGGTCTAGTCGTCGAGCTGCTGCACACAACGAGATAACGAGTTCGCTTTGCCGACCGTCGCGCTCGTCCCCGCCGCCGGGCGGGGTGAGCGTCTCGGAGCAGACGGACCCAAGGCCATGGTTCGGGTTCATGGCCTGCCACTTGTCGCACATGCCGTGCGTGGCCTGCACAGAGCGGGCTGCGTACGGCATGTTGTCGTTGCGGCCCCGGCCGAGCTTGTCGATGAGATGACCGCCGCCCTCGCCGCCGCCGACGCCCCGGCCACCGTGGTGGCGGGCGGGGCCGAACGCACGGAGTCCGTGCGGCTCGCTCTCGACGCCGCGCTGGCCGTTGTGCCGGACGCCACGATCGTCCTGGTGCACGACGCGGCCCGCGCGTTCACCCCGCCTTCCCTGATCCGCGCGGTCACCGAGGCCGTGGCCGCCGGCGCTCCCGCCGTGGTGCCCGTGCTGCCGGTCTCCGACACGGTGAAGCGGGTCGACGCGGCCGGCATCGTGGTCGAGACCCCGAGCCGGGTCGACCTCCGGGCCGTACAGACTCCCCAGGGTTTCGCGGTCGACGTGCTCCGGCGTGCCTACGAGGCAGCCGACATCACCACCGACGACGCCGGTCTGGTCGAACGGATCGGCGTGCCGGTCCACACGATTCCCGGGCACACTGCGGCCATGAAGATCACCACGCCCTTCGACCTGGCGGTGGCGACAGCGGTGCTGGCGCCGTGAGGGTCGGCATCGGTACCGACGTCCACCCTGTGGAATCCGGCCGCGAATGCTGGATCGCCGGACTGCTCTGGGACGGCGTCGACGGCTGCGCCGGACATTCCGACGGCGACGTGGCCGCCCACGCCCTGTGCGACGCGCTGCTGTCGGCCGCCGGACTCGGCGACCTGGGTGCCGTGTTCGGCACGGGCGATCCCCGCTGGTCCGGGGCCCACGGCGTCACGCTGCTCGCCGAGGTACGGCGGCGCGTCGAGGACGCCGGCTATCGACTGGGCAACGCCGCGGTCCAGGTGATCGGCAACGCCCCCAAGATCGGCACGCGGCGGGCCGAGGCGCAGCGGGTGCTGTCCGAGGCGGCCGGCGGCGAGGTCTCGGTGTCCGGCACGACCACCGACGGACTGGGCCTGACCGGCCGTGGCGAGGGAATCGCGGCAGTGGCCACCGCCTGCCTGATACCACGCGGCTAGGCTTTCGGGTAACCCCCGAGCCTGGAGAGAACCTGTGAGCCTGCACTTGTTCGACACCGCGAGTCGGAGCGTGCGGGAATTCCATCCCGTGCGGAGCGGGGCGGCGTCGATCTACGTGTGTGGGCCCACCCCGCAGGGGCCGCCGCACATCGGGCACATGCGTGGGGCGCTGAACTACGACGTGCTGCGACGCTGGCTCGTGCACGAGGGCCTCGACGTGACGCTCGTGCGCAACGTCACCGACGTGGACGACAAGATCCTCGCGAAGGCCGCCGAACACGGGCGGCCGTGGTGGGAGTGGTCGGCCACCTACGAGCGGGCCTTCGACGCCGCGTACGACACGCTCGGCTGCCTGCCCGCGTCGATCGCGCCGAGGGCCACCGGGCACGTCACGCAGATGACCGAGCTGATGCAGCGGCTCATCGAAAGCGGCAACGCCTACGCGGCCGGCGGCGACGTGTACTTCTCCGTGCGCTCCCACCCCGACTACGGGCAGCTGTCCGGGCAGAAGCTCGACGAGGTGCAGCAGGGCGAGACGTCCGCCGAGGGCAAGCGCGACCCGCGTGACTTCACGCTGTGGAAGGGCGTTCGCCCGGGTGAACCGTCGTGGCCGACGCCATGGGGCGCCGGCCGGCCGGGTTGGCACCTCGAGTGCTCGGCCATGGCGTTGACCTACCTGGGCGTCGAGTTCGACGTGCACGGCGGCGGGCTCGACCTGGTCTTCCCGCACCACGAGAACGAGCTGGCGCAGTCCAGGGCGGCCGGCGATCGGTTCGCCAGGTTCTGGATGCACAACGGTCTGGTCGGCATGGCCGGCGAGAAGATGTCGAAGTCGCTGGGCAACGTGGTGTCGATCCCGGCGCTGGTCGGGAAATACCGGGCGCAGGAACTGCGCTACTACCTGGTGGCGCCGCACTACCGGTCGACCATCGAGTTCTCCGAGGCAGCGCTCGAGGAGTCGGTGCGGGCCTACCAGCGGATCGAGTCGTTCGTGCAGCGGGTGCACTCGCGGGTCGGGTCGGTCGAGGTCGGCAAGCCCGGCGCGGAGTTCTCGGCCGCCATGGGCGACGACCTGGGGACTCCCGCCGCGCTGGCCGTGGTGCACAACACTGTGCGCCAGGGCTTCACGGCGTTGGACGCGGGTGACGACGCCGGTGCGCTGTCGGCGGCCGGCACCGTGCGCGCGCAGATGGGCGTGCTCGGGCTGGATCCCATGGAGTGGGCGACTTCGTCCGGCGGAGACGCCATGGACGCACTCGACGTCCTGGTCCGGGATCTGCTCGAGACGCGGCAACAAGCCCGCGCCGCCAGGGACTTCGCGACCGCGGACTCGGTCCGCGATCGCTTGCTGGCCGCGGGAATCACCGTCGAGGACACCCCCGACGGTCCACAGTGGACTTTGAAGGACGGCTGAGTCGTGGCGGGAAATTCCAAGCGCAAGGGCGCGATGCGCAAGCCAGGCTCCAAGAAGGGCGCGTTGGCGGGCACCGGCGGCCAGAAGTCCAAGGGGCTGGAGGGCAAGGGCCCGACCCCGAAGGCCACCAGGCGGCCGGGACATCCGGCGCAGCGCCGAGCGTCGGCGAAAGCACAGCAGCGGCAACGCAACTCCAAGGACAAGCCGGTCGCCGAGCTGGTGGCCGGCCGCAACCCGGTGGTCGAGTGCCTGCGCGCGCAGGTGCCGACGACCGCGCTGTACGTGCAGGTCGGTATCGACGCGGACGAGCGCGTGACCGAGGCCGTGCGGATGGCGGCCGACCGGGGCATCTCGGTGCTCGAGGTCAGCCGCCCGGAGCTGGACCGACTGACGAACGCGGCCATGCACCAGGGCCTGGCGCTGCAGATGCCGCCGTTCGAGTACGCGCACCCGGACGAGCTGCTGGCCGCGGCCAAGGAGTCGGTCGAACCGGCCCTGCTGGTGGCTTTGGACGGCGTGACCGATCCCCGCAACCTGGGGGCCGTGATCCGCTCGGCGGCCGCGTTCGGCGCGGACGGCGTGCTGCTCCCCCAGCGTCGCAGCGCCGGCATCACGGCGGTCGCGTGGCGCACGTCGGCGGGCACGGCGGCGAAGATCCCGGTGGCCGTGGCCACGAACCTCACGCGCACCCTCCGCGACTACGCGGCCGAGGGCATGATGCTGGTGGGCCTGGACGCGGACGGCACCATCTCGGTGGACGAACTGTCCCTGGCCACGTCCCCGCTGGTGGTAGTGGTGGGCTCCGAGGGCCGCGGCCTGTCCCGCCTGGTCCGCGAGGCCTGCGACGAAACGGTGTCCATCCCGATGTCCGCGGGCGTCGACTCGTTGAACGCCTCAGTGGCGGCGGGCGTGGTTCTGGCAGAGGTGGCAAGGCGCCGCCGAGTGACGGGCCGCGTCTAGATCGTTTGCAGGCGTGGGTCCACGGAGCCGTTCAGCCACGAACGCAGGACCTCGTTGAACAGGTCGACGTTCTCCACGTTCCAGATGTGGTGCATGCCCGGCGCGATCCGGACCCGCGCCTGCGGGGCGGCCGTGGCGATGACCGAGAGGGAACGGCGCACGGCCGCCGAGTCCTTCTCGCCCGCCACGGCCAGCAGCGGGCCGGTGTAGCGGGCCAGGTCGGCCGGCACGCCGCCCGCGCACACCTCGGCCGTCATGGCGGTCGCGTTCTCGCGGCGTACGGACAGGCCGTGCGTGACATAGCGCGCGCGGGCGTCCTCCGGCAGTCCGAACAGGGCTGCCTGCGCGCGCCAGAACCATGGCCGCTGGCCGAACGCCAGCTGTAGCCGGCCGAACAGCCGCATCCCGGCGCCCGCCGGCGTGACCGGGGTGCTCGTGAGGAACGCCGTGCGCACGCGGTCGGGGTGGCGCGCCAGCACGCGCAGCGCCGTCAGGGCGCCCAGGGAGAGCCCGACCAGATCGAAGGGGCCCGCCACCTGGGCCACGACATCGTCGGCCACCGCGTCCAGCCCCGGCCAGTCCTCGGCCACCCGCTCGCCGAAGCTCGGCAGGTCGGGCGTGTGCACCGGCCGGTCGGTCAACGCGGGCAGCTGCGGCTCCCACATCCAGTTCGCGACGTTGCCGCCGTGCAGCAGCACCACCGGGACGTTCACGGGAGCTCCACCGTGTCGAGCCAGGTGAGTTCGGCGCGAAGCTGCGCGATGCCGTGGTCCAGGGTGGCGAGCCGCAACCGGCCGCCGCGGTCGAGAGGCTCGACCCGCAGCTGTTCGAGGCGCGCCAGCCGCAGTTCCACGGCCGCGCGCCGTTCCGCGAAGAGTGCCCGGAGGCCGTCGTCGTCGAGGCCGTCGCCGAAGAACACCCGCGCGAGGAACGGGTCGCGTTCGACGTGGCGATCCGGCGGGCTGGCGAGCCAAGCGGCGAGTGCCGCACGGCCGGCGGGGGTGATGCGGTGCTCCTGACGGTCGGGCGCGCCGTCGCCGGCGACCGTCTGGACCGCCGCGAATCCGTCGGCCACGAGTTGGGCGAGGGTGCGGTAGATCTGGGCCTTGTCGGCCGCCCAGAAGTGGCCGACCGTCGAGTCGAAATGCCGCTTGAGGTCGTAACCGGTCATGGGCGCGAGGGACAGCAGCCCGAGGATGATGCGTGCGAGAACCACCGCCCTAGTAGACAAGTCTCCTATAGGACTTGTCAACTACCTGTCGTTGCACCCTGACCGCGGACCTGTCTCGGATAAGGTCAGGCGTCCATCGGGGGGAGCTGAGGTCAGAGGATGTCGTTCGCCAGTCCGTTGTTCCTGTGGATCTTCGCGCCGCTCGTGCTCGCGGGCGTGCTCGTGGCACCCAGGAGCTGGCGCAACGGGATCATCGCGGTCGCGAGCCTCATGTTCTACGCGGTCGGGGCCGGACCCACCACGATCCTGCTGTTGATCACCATGGTCGTGAACTTCCTGGCCGGCCAGGCGCTGGAACCGGACGAGTGGGCGCTGGCCGCGCGACGCAAGCGGACGCTGCTGATCTCGGTGATCGTGTTCGACGTCGCCACGCTCGTGGTCTGGAAGTACGCGGGCTTCCTCACCGAGCAGCTGAACGGGTTCGCACAACTGTTCGGCGGCGACTTCCCGGTGGTGCACCTGCTGCTGCCGATCGGCATCTCGTTCTACACGTTCCACAACATCTCGTACGTGGTGGACATTTACCGCGGCGAGCGCCCGGCGCTGCGGCACGCGGTTTCGTACATCACGTACATCTCGATGTTCCCGCAGCTGATCGCCGGGCCGATCGTGCGTTATCGCGAGATCGCCGACCAGCTGCCGCAGGAACGCACGCACCGGCTGGACGACATCGCCGCCGGGTTCCCCAGGTTCGCGCTGGGCCTGTGCAAGAAAGTGATCATCGCGGACTCACTGAGCCCGCTGGTCGCCGCCTGCTTCGCGACGCCCGACGACCAGATGACGTTCGCCGTCGCGTGGCTCGGCGCGCTGACGTTCACGTTGCAGCTGTACTTCGACTTCTCGGGCTACTCGGACATGGCCATCGGTCTTGGCAGAATGCTGGGTTTCCGCCTACCAGAAAACTTCGCGAG
Source organism: uncultured Actinomycetota bacterium (assembly GCA_963825445.1). GTDB lineage: Bacteria > Actinomycetota > Actinomycetes > Mycobacteriales > Pseudonocardiaceae > Actinophytocola. Next base: position 40,483 of record CAWGTM010000004.1, on the reverse strand, counting down.
ACCCTACTCATCGGTCACGGTCACGGAATTCTGGCGGCGCTGGCACATGTCACTGTCCAGATGGTTCCGCGACTACGTGTACATCCCGCTCGGCGGGAACAGACACGGCAGCGGAAAAACCCATCGAAATCTGTTCATAGTCTTCATTCTCACGGGCTTCTGGCACGGCGCGAACTGGACTTTCCTGGTGTGGGGCCTGTACCACGGCGCACTACTGATCATCGAGCGCGGCTTCCACCTGGACCAGACGCCGACGAACCCAGCGCGGATGATCGCCCGCCGAGCGCTGACCTTCGTGCTCGTGGTGGTGGGCTGGGTGTTCTTCAACGCCCCGGACATGTCCAAGGCCCTGACGATGATCGGCCACATGCTGCTACCGGACTTCAGCGGCCTGACCGACGTGGTGGCCGAGGCCTTCACCAATCAACGCCTGATAATCCTGCTGCTGGCGCTGGTGATCGTCTTCCTGCCGGCCCACCCGGTGACCGGCCCGCTCCTGGAGTCGTCCCGCAGCCGCTCGGCCACCGTCCTACGAGTCACGATCATGACAGCGGGCCTGCTGTACGCGGCGATCCTGGTGGCAGCGGGCACCTTCAGCCCGTTCCTGTACTACCAGTTCTGACGCCCATGGAGGAGATCGTGTGGCGGCCGGGGCGTGCGGAGTGGACTGACTCCAACGGCCTGGTGTGGCGACGTGAGAAGAGCTGGCTCGGTGAGCAGGACGCACGGCGGTTCGTCATGCGGGCCTCGGCGGAGGTTGCCCTCGAGCGATCGGGCTCGGGCGATCTGGTGTGGATCGCATACGGCGACCGGGCCTCCCTTGGGAAACTCACGTCGCCGGGCATGTGGAGCTGCCCGACTTCTCCGTTCCCGACAATGTGGACGGCGTCACCTTCCAAGTCAGCATGTGAGGTCCGACGCCGCCCGGCTCGTGCTCATCTCGGAGATGTGTTGAACCGCGGCCGCTACCAGCGTTCGACCGGGAGGCCTCGGTCCGCGGGTGGGTCGTAGGGCTCCGGCCAGTAGTCGGTCACCCGGGTGATCAGGCCCTCCTCCGAGACGTCCAGCCACACGCACGCCTCCATGGTTTCGTCGCCCACGCGGGCGTCCAGCCACGCGGCGGCGTGGCGGCCGTCGGCGACTATGCGGCGTGGGGTCAGGTGCCAGTCGCCCGGGTAGGTCTGGTTGAACTGGAGAAACGTGGCCTGGCCGCGGAGGCGTTCCCTCGTCTGGGGCATCTCGTACACGACATCCTCCGCCAGCAGGGCGCGCAGGCCGGGCCAGTCACGGCGTTCCGTGCGCTCGACGTAGGCCTGGGCGATCTCGCGGGTTCGGGTCGTCTCGTCCATGCCCGGCACGCTAGCCACCACCACCGACAGAACGGCGTCGCGAAAAGTGACAAGATCTTCTCCGGCGGTGTCGAACCGGCGGGGCGGTGTTCGACGCACGGTTGTCGGACACAGAAACCAAGGAGAAGCCATGCGCACTCTGATCACCACCGCCTTCGTCTCGCTGGACGGCGTCGTCGAGGCGCCCGGGGGCGAGCCCGGTCACCGCAGCTCCGGCTGGACGTTCAAGGACATCGAGTTCGACCCGGCCGCCTACGAGCTGAAGGGCCGCGAGCAGGACGAGGCCGCCGCCATGATGATGGGCCGCGCCAGCTACGACGCCTTCAGTGCCGTCTGGCCGTCCATGACCGAGGAGTTCCCGAAGTACCTGGTCATGCCCAAGTTCGTCGTCTCGACGACGCTCAAGGAAGAGGACCTGGTCGACAACTGGGGCGACATCACCATCCTGCGCTCGCTGGACGACGTCGCCGCGCTGAAGGAGACCGAGGGCGGGCCGATCATCATCCACGGCAGCGCCACGCTGAACCGCAACCTGTCCGACGCCGGGCTCATCGACCGCTACCACCTGCTGGTCTTCCCCGTCCTGCTCGGCGCCGGAAAGCGGCTCTACAGCGACTCCGACGTCGACAAGCGCTCGCTCAAGGTCATCGAGAGCGAGACCTACTCGAACGGCATCCAGAAGCTCGTCTACGACGTCGTTCGCTGAGAAGGAGCACCAATGGCGTGCCGGTGGCCGTCGCTCGACCCGCAGCGGCAGGGTGAGCTGCTCGACCAGATCACCGACATGTTCCTCGCGGACTTGCCGGCCGGCTGGACCGAACTGGTGGTCGACTACCGGGTCGTCGGGCGCAACATCGATCTGTCCACCGGGTTGCGCCAACCCGACGGGTCGTACCGGGCCTGGACGCCGCCCGACGAACCGATCAGGCAGTTCCAGCGGCTGCGGGGTGGGATGTACATCGAGAACGAGGGCACCTGGTTCTCCGTGCGGTACATCCTCACCCCGCCCCGGCGGACGAACGTCGCCTACAACACCACCAACGAGCCCCGGTTCGAGCCGTATCCGCCGCTCGCGGAGTTCCTCGTCGAGCACGAGCGGTTCCCGCGCCTTCCGGGGTACCAACCGCCCTGGTACGCCGAGAAGCTCGCGGCCGCGATGCGCTGAATCAAACCATCGGCGATACTGGCGGCATTCTGGAGGAATTCGCGGCGCACTGGCCCGTCTACGTGTCCATGCCGGTGATCGCTGCGATCATCGGTTACCTCACCAAGCGCGCGGCCATCGAGATGATGTTCCGGCCCGTCCACTTCATCGGTGTGCCGCCGCTGCTGGGTTGGCAGGGTGTGGTGCCCCGCAACTCCGAGCGGATGATCGCGGTCTCCGCCGAGTTGCTCACCTCCCGGTTGGTCGATCCCAAGGAGATCTTCGGGCGGATCGATCCCGACCGGCTCGTGCGGGAGATCGAGCTGCCGCTGATGCTCGCGGTCGACGAGATCACCCAGGAAGTCATGGTGCAGTACCACCCACGACTGTGGGAGGCCCTGCCGCCGCTCGCCCGGGAGATGATCGTCAAGCAGGTCCAGGCGGGCGCGCCCGAGCTGGTGCGCCGGATCATGGCGGACCTCCAGGAGAACATCGACGACGTCCTGGACATCAAGCAGGTGGCGGTTTCCGCGCTGACAAAGGACAAGCGTCTGCTGGTCAAGCTGATCCGCGACATCTCGCGTCCGGAGATGGCGTTCATCGCGCGGTGCGGTGTCTACTTCGGACTCGCCCTTGGTCTGGTTCAGACAGTCGTGTGGGCGCTCACGAAATCGCCGCTCGTACTACCGCTCTTCGGAGCGGCCATCGGCTGGTTCACCGACTGGCTGGCCATCAAGCTCGTGTTCTTTCCCCGTGAGCGCAGGAAGATCCTCGGTCTCGTCCCGTTCCAGGGCGTGTTCCAGCGCCGCCGCGACGAGGTGGCCAAGCAGTACGGCGCGCTCGTGGCGAGCGAGGTGATGACCGTGCCGAACATCCTCGACGCGGTGCTGCGCGGGCCGAAGTCCGACCGGTTGCTGGAGATGGTCGATCGAGTGGTGCGCGAGACCATCGACGCCCAGAGCGAGATCGCCCGCCCGGTGATCGCCGTAACCGTTGGTACGGAACGGTTCGCGCAGATCAAGGACGCGGCGGCCGACCGCGCGCTGCGCTACCTGCCGGCCACCATGTTGTCCGCGAAGAACTACGCGACCGAGGCACTCGACGTCCGCGACACGATCGCCACGAAGATGCGACGCCTCACGCGCGTCGAGTACGAAGGCCTGCTGCGCCCGGCCTTCCGTCAGGACGAGTGGAAGCTGATCGCCGTCGGCGCGGTCATCGGCGCGGTCATCGGGGAACTGCAGGTACTGCTGCTCCTGCACTGACCCGCCCACGCACCAGGCTCATGGTCCAGCAGACCACGTAGATCACGAACGAGATGCCCACGATGAACACGCTCACCGGGGCACCCACCGGCAGCGACAGGACGAACCCGCCGACGGCCGCGGTCTCCGCGAACACCACGGCCAGCACCGTGGCACGCAGGGGGCTCGCCGAGATCCGGGCGGCGGCCGCGGCCGGCGTGATCATCAGGGCCAGCACCAGCAGGGCACCCACCGTCTGGACGCCCAGCGCCGTGGCCACCCCGACGAGCACCGCGAAGACGATCGACAGCGCGGTGGTCGGCACGCCACGAGCGCGCGCCACCTCCGGGTCGACGCTCGCGAACAGCAGCGGCCGGTAGATCACCAGCAGGGTCAGCAGCACGACCACCGCACACACGCTGAGCAGCGCGATGCTCGCCGCGTCCACCCCGACCACCTGGCCGAGCAGCAGGCTGAACTTGTTCGACGCGCGCCCGGGATACAGCCACAGCAGCAGCACCCCGATGCCCAGCCCGAACGCCAGCACCGCGCCGATCACCGAGTCGTGGTCGGACTTGCGCCGGGACAACAGCCCGAGGACCAGCGCCGCGACGATCGCGCCGGCGAGGGCGCCGTGGCCGACGTTGACGCCGAGCAGCAACGCCGCCGCGCCGCCGGTGAACGACAGCTCGCTCGTGCCGTGGACGGCGAACGCCATGTTCCTGCTGACGATCAGCGGCCCGAGCACCCCGGCGACCAGCCCCATGATGGCCGCGGCCAGCAGGGCGGTCTGCACGTACGGCAGGGCCAGCAGCCGGCTGTACAGCTCGAAGTCGAGGATCTTGTCCATCAGACGGTTTCCTCGTGCAGGTGGTGGTGGGGCTGGTCCTCGCACAGCGCGCTCTGCGCACCGATCACGTGGATCTGCCCCTTCACCCGCACCACCTCGACCTGGGCGCGGTACAGCTCGGAGAGCGTCTCGGTGGTCATCACGTCGTCGGGCCGCCCGATCCGGAACCGGCCGTCCACCAGGTACAGCACCCGGTCGACCATCGGCAGCACCGGGTTGATCTCGTGGGTCACGAACAGGACCGACGTGTTGGCCGCGCGTCGTCGAGTGTCGATGAGCGTGCTGACCACCCGCTGGTTGGCGAGGTCGAGCGACAGCAGCGGCTCGTCGCAGAGCAGCACCTCGGGATCGCTGACCAGCGCCTGTGCCACCCGCAGCCGCTGCTGCTCACCACCGGAGAGCCGCCCGACGGGAGCGCTCGCAAACGCTTGCGCACCCACTCCCGCGAGCGCGTCGTCGACCCGGTCCCGCCTGGCCCGCATGCCGCGCAGCCCGATCCCCCAGCGGTGCCCGTCGAGGCCGAGGCCGACCAGGTCGCGACCCCGCAACAGGCTGTCCTCCACGGCACGCTGCTGCGGGATGTACCCGATGCCGCCGGTGACCCGGACGCTGCCGGCCGACAGCCGCTGCAGGCCGAGCAGCACACGCAGCAGGCTCGTCTTGCCCGACCCGTTCGGCCCGAGCACCACCACGAACTCACCCGGCTCGATGTCGAGGTCCAGGTCCTGCCAGAGGGTCCGGTCGCCGTAGCGGAGCGTGCCGCCACGGATGGCAACGGTCATGTGCCGGCCAACGCGTCGGACAGGGCTGTCACCTGCTCGGTCATCCACTCAACGTAGTCCGTCACGCCCGGCGGCAACGTCTCAGTCACGTCCACCACCGGCACGCCCGCGCCCGCCGCCGCCTCGCGCAGCTGGTTGGTCACGGGAGTCTCGGTCTGCGCGTTGTTGACCAGCGCGAGTACCTGCCTGTTCGTGATCAGGTCGGTGGTGTCGGCGACCGCGAGGACCGGCGGGTCGGTCTCCTCCTCGATCGCCTCGGAGAAGTCGGGCGGGGTCGCGTCGGTCAGCCCGGCCGCGTCGAGCAGGTACTTGGCCACCGGCTCGGTCGCCACCACCTTGCCGCCGGGGTGCGCCGCACCGATCTCCGCGGCCTTGGCGATCAGGCCGTCGAGCGAGGCGTTGAAAGACTCGGCGTTCGCCTCGAAGTCGGCCTTGTTCGCCGGCTCCACCTCGCTCAGATCCTTCGCGATGAGGTCGGCCACCCTCTGCACGCTGGTCAGGTCGTACCAGACGTGCTCGTTCACCTCGCCGTGCTCGGGCTCGCCGTCTTTGTGAGAGGCGGTGTCGCGGTGACCGGACTGGTCGAACGCGACTATCCGCTCGGCGCCCTGCCCGGCGGCGTCGACCAGTTTGGCGAAGAAGTCGTCGTAGCCGCCGCCGTTGTAGATGACCAGCGCGGCGCCGGCCAGTTTCGTGGCGTCCTCCGGCTTGTCCACGTATCCGTGCGGGTCGGCGTCCGCGTTGTTGATCAGCGACTCCACCCGGACCCGGTCGCCGCCGACCGCCTGGGCCACGCTCCCCCACACGTTGGTGGAGGTGATCACGGAGATCCGGCCGTCGTCGGCGGGGTCGGCCGTGGCACCACAGCCGGCGACCGCGAGAGCCACCGCGGCCAGGGCCGCTCCTGATCGAATCGCTCTCATCGCAACTCCTCCGAACAACACATGCGTGAACCGCTATGGATAATGGGAACCGTTACCGATTACTCCCTGTCCGACTATACGACTGGCGATCCGCGGTTATTCCCTCGACCGGGCGAAGTTCGAAACCAATGTGGTGAAGCCGTCGTGAGCTGTCGGACTTCTGATAATGGTTCTGAACCGTTACGGTCAGCACATGGCGCGGCCTATGCATGTGCGGCGACCGGCGACACTGGCGTCGCTGGCCGCGGAACTCGGCGTTTCGCGGACCACCGTGTCCAACGCCTACAACCGTCCGGACCAACTCTCGCCAGAACTGCGGCGACGAGTGCTGGAAACCGCTAGGAGGCTCGGCTATCCGGGTCCTGATCCCGTGGCGCGGTCGCTGCGGACCAGGAAGGCGGGCGCGGTCGGGCTGTTGCTCACCGAGAACCTCTCCTACGCCTTCCGGGACCCGGCGGCACTCGGCTTCCTCGAGGGGCTGGCGCTCGCCTGTGAGGGCGCGGGCCAGGGTCTGCACCTGGTGCCCGTGAACCCGGAGCGGGAGGACATCTCGGCCGTGCACAGCGCGGGCGTCGACGGTTTCGTCGTGTACTCGGTGCCCGACGACGATCCGCACCTGGCGGCCGTGCTGTCGCGGCCCGTGCCGACCGTGGTGTGCGACCAGCCACGCGTCGAGGGTGTCGACCTGGTGGGGATCGACGACCACGCGGCCATCGCGCAGCTGGCCGGCCGGCTGATCAGCCTCGGCCACCGCAACATCGGCGTGCTCTGCATGCGGCTGGCCCGCGACCGCAACGACGGCTTCGCGAGCGTCGCACGCCAGCAGACCGCACACTTCCACGTGCAGAAGGCGCGCCTGACCTCGCTGGCGAACGCGTTCGAGACGGCCGGCGCGAACTGGGAGAAGGTGCCGGTGGTGGAGCGGTTCGACCACTCCATCTCCAGTGGCGAGTCGGCGGCCGCTCAGCTGCTGGACGCGAACCCCGAGGTCACCGCGCTGCTGTGCACGTCGGACATCCTGGCGCTCGGCGCACTGAACGAGGCGAAGCGCCGGGGGCTGCGGGTGCCCCAGGACCTGAGCGTGACCGGCTTCGACGGCATCGTGGAGGCCGAGCGGGTCGGCCTGACCACCATCCGCCAGCCCGTGCTCGAGAAGGGCCGGGCCGCGGGCAAGCTGCTGCTCGGCGCCGCCGAACGCAGCCGCCCGCGACACATCACGCTGGACACCGAGCTGGTCATCGGCCAGACCTCGGCGCCGCCGCGCACCACCGAAGAACGCTGGTTCGGGCCTTAGAGGGTGCGCGGGCAGGGTCGGTGGATGCCCGTCGTGATCGAGGTGGTTCCTGGCGGTGCCGCGCGGGCTTCGGCGTACCGGGTCGTACTTCGATGCCTGCGCGGTGCCGCCAGGGGCCGCCTCGGCGCGGCGGGCGCCACCATGCCCTGCTCGCGCGCCCTCTAAACCAGCACGAGCGGAGCGGGGGCCCCGACGAGCGGGCCCAGCTTGCCGACCAGCTGGTACGTGCCAGCCGGGACCGTCACGCGCTTCTCCGGACAGCCCGGCTCGGACGTGCGACCCGCCCAGTTGAGCGTGTACGTCAGCGTCTCGTTCGGCTGGATGGTCCTGACCTCGGCGCCGGGCGGGCCGTAGCAGTCGTTGCTCGACCACAGGCGCTGCTGCCCGTCGGCCGACATGATCACCATCTCACGCAGCTGGCGGCCGAGGTCGCGGATGCACGGCACCGGCCCCTTGTTGGTCACCGCCAGGCGCAGCAACGGGCGCTGGCCGACGCGGTAGGTCGGCTCACCCGGCGACGCGATGACGCTCAGCGCCGTGTCCGGGCAAGGCCCGGGCGGAGCGGGTGGCTCGGCTGACGCGGACTTCGACGGTGCCTGGCCGGGTGGTTCGTCCGCCTTGGTCGAGGTCCCCGCCTTGTTGACCGGCTCACCGGGCGCGGCGGAGGCCGACGCCTCGGCCGACTCGCGACCGGCGGACGTGGGCGCGGAGCCCTTGCTGGTCGGCGAACCTGAGGCGACGATTTCGTGGGAGTTCGCCGTGCCCTGCACGGGCTGCTGGTCGGCCGCCTCGACCATCCCGCCGATCAGCCAGGCCAGCAGTACCACCGCGAGGAGCGAGACACCCGCGGCAATGGCACGTCGTCGCCAGTAGACCGACGCGGACAAAGGGCCGTTGGGTTCGATCATGGATCGACGGTAACCCCGCGAGGCGGAGTTCGCCGGGAGGTATGTGTCCCCTATCGGGGGATATCTGTGCTGGTTGGAGGCTTACGCACAGTGTTGCCCAGGACACCTTGCCCAACCTACGGAACAGTTGTTCCAATAGATGATCGAGCGGGAATCCAGCGTCACACCGCAGTGTCGCGGCATGCTTATACCTGAAAGACCAGCGGGCTGGGAGTTGACTATGACCGGCATCGACGAGCTGCTGCACCGGCACGCCACGGGCGCCGACCTCGGCGCGCCCGAAGTGCCCACACCGGTACCGAGTCTCAACCTGACCATCGTGACCTGCATGGACGCGCGCATCAAGGTGTTCGACGTGTTCGGGTTGCGCCACGGCGAGGCACACATCCTGCGCAACGCGGGCGGCATCGTGACCGACGACATCATCCGGTCACTCGCCATCAGCCAGCGCAAGCTGGAGACCCGCGAGGTCATCGTCATGCAGCACACCTCGTGCGGCCTGTCGACGTTCACGGACGACGAGTTCAAGGACGAGCTGGAGCACGACACGAAGCTGCGGCCGCCGTGGGCGATCGAGACCTTCCGTGAGGTGAAGGACAGCGTGCGGCAGTCGGTGGAGCGCGTGCGGCGCAGCCCGTTCCTGCCACACCGCGATCAGGTCCGCGGGTTCATCTACGACGTGCGGACCGCCGAGCTGACCGAGGTGTTCTGACCTATCATTTCTCGGCAATGAGTCTTGATGTCTCGGATGCCGACGTACTGACCGACTGGTTCGCACGCACCGCGCGGGTGCTCCCGTGGCGCCAGCCGGACACGACAGCCTGGGGTGTGCTGGTCAGCGAGATCATGCTGCAGCAGACTCCGGTGGCCCGCGTCGAACCCTCGTGGCTCGACTGGATGACGCGCTGGCCGGTGCCCTCCGCGCTGGCCGCCGCCACCCCCGCCGAGGTGCTGCGGGCGTGGGGCAAGCTCGGCTACCCCCGCCGCGCCCTGCGGCTGCGCGACGCCGCCACGGTGATCGCGGCCGACCACGGCGATGTCGTGCCGTCCGATGTGGACACACTGCTGGCGCTGCCGGGGATCGGCGCGTACACCGCCCGCGCGGTCGCCGCGTTCGCCTACCGCCAGCGCTGCCCGGTGGTGGACACGAACGTGCGCCGGGTGATCGCGCGTGCCGTGCACGGTGCCGGTGACGCGGGTCCGGCGTCCACCACCCGCGATCTGGCCGACGCGGACGCGTTGCTGCCCGCCGATCCCGAAACGGCCGCGCAGGTGTCGATCGCGCTCATGGAACTGGGTGCCCTGGTGTGCGTCGCGCGCGGGCCGCGTTGCGCCGACTGCCCGGTGTTCGACCGGTGCGCGTGGCAGCGGGCCGGGCGCCCGGCGTACGCGGGTCCCGCCAAGCCCGTGCAGAAGTTCGCGGGCACCGACCGGCAGGTGCGTGGCCTGCTCCTGGACGTGTTGCGTGGGACGGAGACGCCGGTGACCAAGGCAAGACTCGACGTGGTGTGGTCCGATGCCGGCCAGCGGGACAAGTGCCTCGACTCGCTGCTGGTGGACGGTTTGGTGGAACAAACCGTCGACGGGAGATTCGCGTTACCCGGCGAACACCGGTAACAAGCAACGAAAGTTGCACGTAATTGGGGAACTCTTGTCATCGGGTAATGCGGTGACTACCGTCAGCTAGGCCAGTCACCGATCTGGGCCGATGCGCCCCGCTTCGAGGGAGATCGTTAATGGCCATCAACCGGCGTGCGCTCTTACGCTCCGGGTTCACCGTCACCGCGGTAGGCGCATTGGGCGCCACCGCATCATTTTCCACCGCTGCGGCCGATCCGCGTGCGGTGGCCCGACCCACGATGCACAACTGCGCCGCGTGGAACGCCCGCCCGGCGAACGGCGCCATCACCGTCCTCGACCGCAAACCCGCGTACATCGTGGTGCACCACACGGCCGGCGGGAACAGCAACGACTTCTCGCTGGCCCACGCGTTCTCCATCTCGCGCGGCATCCAGAACCACCACATGGACACCAACGGCTGGATCGACTCCGGTCAGCAGCTGACGAACAGCCGTGGTGGCCACATCACCGAGGGCCGGCACCGCAGCCTGGAGATTCTGGACCAGGGCACCCGCCACGTGCAGGGTGCCCACGTGGGCAACCACAACAGCGAGACCATCGGTATCGAGAACGAGGGTCTCTACACGAGCGTCAACGTGACCCCGCAGCTGTGGGACTCGCTGGTGCGCCTGGTGGCCTACATCGCGCAGCAGTACGGCATCGACCCGTCGATGATCCGCGGTCACCGGGACTTCAACGCCACCCAGTGCCCAGGGAACGTGCTGTACAGCCGGTTGCCGGAACTGCGCAGCGCGGTGGGTGCCGCGCTCGGCGTCGCGGTGGTCGAGCCGAAGACCTGGCCGCTCCTGGAGCCGGGTGCCTCGGGTGCGCAGGTCCTTGCCGCACAACACCTTCTGCGCTCCCGCGGCGAGACCGGACTCTCGGCGGACGGCTCGTTCGGACAGTCCACTTTCGACGCCACCGCGAAGTTCGCGAAGGCGTCGGGCGTGGCCTACGAGCCGTGCTACGCGAGCCGGGTGGCCGACGAGAGCGGTTTCGTGGGCGCGTCGACCTGGCCGCTGCTGGTGCAGCCGGTGCGGGTCGGCGACCGCAGCGAAGCGGCGGAAGCGGCCAGGGTGCTGCTCGACGCACGCGGCGAGGCGGCCCCGCCCGACCGTGAGATCGACGCGGCGACCTGGCAGGAACTCCTGAGCTAGTGCCCCGCGCCGGGAATCCGGCACGTGCCTCGGCGGCCCAGCGAGTGCCGGGCCGGCGAGACAGCGTTGCCGGACCGCCCAAGTACAACCCGGTACGAGGACGGCCCGGCGCCTTGCCAGCGGAAACCTGGATCCACCGATCCACGCACCCCATTCCCGGCGCGGGGCACAGCCACTGGCACCCTGCACCTGTGGCGCAGGCTCTTGAGTTCTTCTTCGACGACGAGGCCGATGCCGCCGTGCGCTCCCTGTGGCGCCGGCTCGATGGAGCCGGTGTACCGGCACCGCGGCATCGGCCTCACGTCGCTTTCGCCGTGGCCGCCTCGATTCCCGCGAAGGCCCGCGAGGCCCTGCGGTCGGAGCTGCGGCTGCTGTCCATCCCCAACCTGTGGCTGTCGACGCTCGCCGCGAACGACGCCATGCTGATGCTGGCGGCCGTGGCCGATGCCGAGCTGCTGGCCGTGCACTCCGCCGTGCACGACGCGCTCGCCGGCCGAGTCCGCGCGCCGTCCGCGTACTACCTGCCCAGCTCGTGGATGCCGCACTGCGCGCTGACCCAGGGCGCGGAGCCGCCCCAGGTGGCGGCGGGCTTCGCGGCCGTCTACCCGGTGGCGCCCATCAAGGTCCGGGTCAGCGCGATCGCCGTGGTGGACACGGTCACCGGCGACGAGGACACACTGCTCTCCCGTTAGCGGTCCAGCACCTCGGACAGGAACGCCTCCACCGCACCCCGGTAGGTCTCCGGCGCGTCGTGGTGCACCACGTGCCCGGCGCCCGCCACCACCACGTGATGGCCTCCTCCGGCCGCGCGGACCGGCAGGAGCGCCTGCTGATCGGGTGGCATGGCCGTGTGTTCGGCCTCGATCGACAGCAGCGGGCAGCGGACCCGCTCGACGAACGGCCAGAAGTCGCGCTCGCCCCACTCGCCCGCGATCCCGTACAGCTCCTCCAGGTCGGCGATCAGGTGGTAGCCGTCGTCGCGTTCCTCCACGCACTCGGTGAAGTAGTCGCCCAGCGAGCCGAAGAACTGCCGCACGTGGGCGAGCGAGTCGAACGGCACGGGCCACGACTCGAAGTACGACCGCCACGGATCCACCGTCCTGCCGCGTTGGTCGGGCGCCATGTCCTCGACCACCACCGCCCGCACCAGCTCCGGGTGGGTGGCGGCCAACATCCACGCGTGCAGCCCACCCATGGAGTGCCCGATGGCGACGACCGGGCCGAGGTCGAGCGTCCGGACGACGTCAGCGGCGTCGGCCACGAAGTCCTCGGTGTGCCAGCCACCGCCGCGGTGCGGGCTGCGACCGTGCCCGCGCGCGTCCAGGCCGACCACCCGGCCGTAGCCGGTCAGCCACCGCGCCACCGGCCACCAGGTGTTCGCCCGGCCCATCAGGCCGTGCAGCAGCACGATCCCCGGGCCCGACCCGCCGAACTCGATCACTCCTGGACGTTGTGCCACGGCTGATAGTTTGGCCGATCCCACGCACGCATCACGTCCGGCCAGCCATGATGTCCTCGGCGTCGAACGACAGGAGCTGTTTCACATGTATCGGGCGTCCCTCCGGGTCACCTGCCTCGCGCTGGCCGTGGTCAGCGTCGCTTCGTGCTCCATCTCGCGGACGGGCGACCCGGCTGGATCGAATTCCGAGCCGGACTCCCAGTCGGAGGGTTCCGCCGGGCCCCGGGAGGACGGCGCCGGCGACCCGTACTACCCGCAGGACGGCAACGGCGGCTACGACGTCTCCGCCTACCACGTGTCCCTCGACTACGACCCCGAGTCGCAGGAGCTGGAGGCGAGCACGCTCGTCACCTCCACGGCCACCGAGGCGTTGGAGACGTTCAACCTGGACCTCACGGGCCTGGAGGTCTTCGAGGTCGAGGTGGACGGCGAGCCGGCCGAGTACGACCGGTCCGGCGACCACGAGCTGGAGATCACGCCCGCCACCCCGATCGAGCCGGACGCGGAGTTCGAGACGCGGGTCCGCTACCGGGGCGTGCCCGAGTCGCCGGAGCAGGGCGCGCTAGGCGACGGCGGCTGGCAGATCTCGTCGTCCGGCGGCGCGTTCGCCGCGGGTGAGCCGCACTCGGCGACCTCCTGGTTCCCGGCGAACGACACCCCGAAGGACAAGGCGACCTTCAAGCTGGACGCACGCGTGCCGAGCGGCTGGAGCGTGGTGTCCAACGGAATCGAGGAGCCACCGAGCCCCGACGGCGACTGGAACACCTACCACTGGACCGAGCCGAACCGCATCGCCACGTACCTGACCACCATCGGCATCGACAAGTGGACGTTCGACCGCTCCACCCTGCCCAGCGGCACCCCCGTGGTCAGCGCGTACGCGCCGGGTGTGGAGAACAAGCGCCAGGTCGAGGCGCGGCTGCCGGAGATCCTCGCGTTCCTCGAGCAGAAGTTCGGCCCGTACCCGCAGAGCGCGGCCGGCGGGATCTACATCAACGAGAGCATCGGCTTCTCGCTCGAGACCCAGGGCCGGCCGATCTACGCCGACTGGGCCGACGAGTCGGTGGTGGTCGCACGAGAACGCGCACCAGTGGTGGGGCAACTCGGTGACCGTCGACGAGTGGGCCGACATCTGCCTGAACGAGTGCTTCGCGAGCTACGCCCAGTGGCTGTGGGACGAGGCGAAGAACAACGCCGACCTCGACGAGCTGTACAAGACGTCGGTGGCCCGCACGACCGACGGGTTCTGGGCCCGCAAGCTCTACGACATGGGAGCCGGCAACGAGTTCGACGCCGTGTACGACAAGGGTCAGCTCGCGCTCCACGCCCTGCGCCGCCAGATCGGCGAGGAGGCGTTCGACCGGGTGCTGCTGGAGTGGCCGGCCGAGCACCGCGACGCGAACGCCAACTGGCCGGAGTTCGAGGAGTTCGTGTCCGAGATCGCCGACCAGGACCTCACGGACTTCTACGAGGCCTGGTTCCACGGCGAGGAGCAGCCGGCGGACGAGTACCTCTACCCCGGCTCACTTCGGTAGGAAACCGTAGGCTTGACCGCATGACAGTGGTGAAGATCAACGCTATCGAGGTTCCCGAGGGCGCCGGCCCGGAGCTGGAGCGACGGTTCGGCGCGCGCCACGGCGCGGTCGACTCGGCGCCCGGCTTCCTCGGCTTCGAACTGCTGCGCCCGGTGGCCGGCGAGACTCGCTACTTCGTCTACACGAAATGGGAGTCCGAGGAGCACTTCCAGGCCTGGGCGAACGGCCCGGCGAAGGAGGCCCACGCCGGCGAGCGGGCCAAGCCGGTGGCGTCCGGGTCGAGCCTGCTGGAGTTCGAGGTCATCCAGGAGTCCAAGCCCGACGCCTGAGTCCTGTCAGGGCAGGACGATCTCCGACAGGATCGCGTTGTGGTCGCTGCCCGGCAGGTCGAACACCGCGTAGCTGACGATGGCCGAACGGGCGTCGGCCAGGAAGTGGTCGATGGTGATCGGTGGGCCGAGCGGCCAGTCCGACCAGGTCGGGGACAGCCCCTCCCCCGCCTCCTCGGCCGCGTCGACGTAGCCGCGGTCCAGCAGTTCGCGGAACGCCGCGTGGTCGAGAGTGGCGTTGAAGTCGCCGGCCAGGATGCGGGTGCGCTCGTCGACGTCCGGGTGCGGCAGGGCCCCCAACTCGTTGCGCCACACGGGCACGGCGGCGGCCGAGGTCGGCGGCCGGATGTGGATGGCCGCCACCTCGATCTCGTCGGCGCCCGGCACGTCGACCACAGTGGACAGTTGGCCGAGCGTGCTCTCCGGCATCAGCACGATCTTGCGCAGGGGGTACTTCGCGAGGACACCCACGCCGTCACCGCCCACCCGCGCGTCGAGCACCCGGTTCGGCAGCAGGTCACCGAGGCCTTCCTCGTCGAGGGCGGCCATGGCGGCCGGAGTCAGCTCCGGCAGCACCAGCAGATCCACGTGCTGGGAGCGCACCAGGTCCACGAGCGTTCCCGGGTCGGCGCGGCCGTTGAACAGGTTGGCCGCCATGATCCGCAGGCGGGGACCCTCGGCCTCCGGCTGGCTGTCGGACAGGTACCGGGGCAGCAGTAGCGCGCTCAGCGCCAGGGCCATCGCCAGGACGGAGAACCCCACCACCCGACGGCCGAGCAGCAGCGTGATCAGGCCGAGGAGCACCCCGGCGGCCACCACGTAGGGGGTGATGGTCACGGCGGCGACCGTGAACGGGTCGGTCTCCGCGGCGAACACCCGCATGACCGCGTAGGCCAGGAACACCAGACCCAACGTGACCAGGACGAACCCGAGCTTGCGCCCGCCGCGACGATGGCGGGGTGGGGGGTCGTCCTCGAAGTCGTCCTCTTCGGGTTCCGGCTCGTCGAACCGAATCCCAGTAGCCGCACTCCACCTAACCACGTCAGCCCGCCTCCCCGAATTCAACGCTTGTGGTCACCCGGCACAGCTGACTCCCACTTCTGACCGCGCGGGTGGCTGGGTTGCGTCCCGGTCCCCTTAGGTGCGGTTGGCAGCCTCGACCTGGACCGTGGTCACCACCCGTCGCCGCGCTAGCCACGCTCATTTCCCCGCTTGTAGTTGCCGGTGGCGCGGGCGAGTAGGTGTTGGGCCTCCTCGTCGCCGGCGCTCTCCAGCCGGCTGAGCAGCTTGGAAGCGGCCGCGCCACGGATGGTGGTCACCACCCGCCCACCACGCGACACGTGCAGCTGCCCGTCCTTCGTGGTCCGCCAGTCGAACGGGTTGTCCTCGAGACCCATACCTACAGCTTGCCGGACACTTCCACCGATTTCCGCGAGACATGCACGAGGGCCGCACCCCGTGATCGGGATGCGGCCCTCGTGGGTCACTGGCTGTTACTCGCCGCCCTCGGTGCTCTCCGCCGAGTCGGAGCCGCTCGGAGCAGGGCCGCTCGAGGCGGCCATGTCGACCGGCGGGGCGTCGGGGACGTTCGCCGGCTTGGGCTCACCGCGGAAGGTGAACACGGCCTTGTCGGTCGACGTCTCCTCCTCGCCGTCCCAGCCCTCGACGTCGCAGATGATGATCTGGCCCGGCTGGATCTCGCCGAACAGGATCTTCTCCGACAGCTGGTCCTCGATCTCGCGCTGGATGGTGCGACGCAGCGGCCGCGCACCCAGCACCTTGTCGAAGCCCCGCAGCGCGAGCAGCTTCTTGGCCGCCGGCGTGAGCTCGATGGCCATGTCCTTGTTCTTCAGCTGCGTCTCGACGCGGGTGATCATCAGGTCCACCATCTTGACGATCTGGTCTTCGGTGAGCTGGTGGAACACGATGATGTCGTCGATACGGTTGAGGAACTCCGGCCGGAAGTGCTTCTTCAGCTCGTCGTCGACGCGCTGCTTCATCCGGTCGTAGGTCTGGCCTTCGCCACCCGAAGAGAAGCCGAGGTTCACGGCCTTCGAGATGTCCTGGGTACCCAGGTTCGACGTGAAGATGATGACCGTGTTCTTGAAGTCGACCGTGCGGCCCTGACCGTCGGTCAGGCGACCGTCCTCCAGCACCTGCAGGAGCGTGTTGTAGATCTCCTGGTGCGCCTTCTCGATCTCGTCGAACAGGACCACGGAGAACGGCTTGCGCCGGACCTTCTCCGTGAGCTGGCCACCCTCTTCGTAGCCGACGTACCCGGGCGGGGCACCGAAGAGCCGCGAAGCCGTGTAGCGGTCGTGGAACTCACCCATGTCGATCTGGATGAGCGCGTCGTCCTCGCCGAACAGGAACTGCGCGAGCGCCTTGGACAGCTCGGTCTTACCGACACCGGACGGGCCGGCGAAGATGAACGAGCCGGACGGGCGCCGCGGGTCCTTCAGACCGGCGCGGGTACGACGGATCGCCTGGGACACGGCCTTGACCGCGTCCTCCTGGCCGATGATCCGCTTGTGCAGCTCGTCCTCCATGCGGAGCAGACGCGTGGTCTCCTCCTCGGTGAGCTTGAACACCGGGATACCGGTCCAGTTGGCGAGGACCTCGGCGATCTGCTCGTCGTCGACCTCCGCGACGACGTCCAGGTCACCGTCCTTCCACTGCTTCTCCCGCTCGGCCTTCTGCCCGAGCAGCGTCTTCTCCGAGTCACGCAGCTTGGCGGCCCGCTCGAAGTCCTGCGCGTCTATCGCGCTCTCCTTCTCACGGCGCACGTCGGCGATCTTCTCGTCGAACTCGCGCAGGTCCGGCGGCGCGGTCATGCGCCGGATCCGCATCCGGGCGCCGGCCTCGTCGATCAGGTCGATCGCCTTGTCCGGCAGGAAGCGGTCGTTGATGTACCGGTCCGCGAGGGTCGCGGCGGCCACCAGCGCCGGGTCGGTGATCGTGACGCGGTGGTGCGCCTCGTACCGGTCGCGCAGGCCCTTGAGGATCTCGATGGTGTGCTCGAGCGTGGGCTCGCCCACCTGGATCGGCTGGAAGCGGCGCTCCAGCGCGGGGTCCTTCTCGACGTACTTGCGGTACTCGTCGAGCGTGGTGGCACCGATGGTCTGCAGCTCACCACGGGCGAGCATCGGCTTGAGGATCGACGCGGCGTCGATCGCGCCCTCGGCGGCACCCGCACCGACGAGCGTGTGGATCTCGTCGATGAACAGGATGATGTCGCCGCGCGTGCGGATCTCCTTGAGCACCTTCTTGAGGCGCTCCTCGAAGTCACCGCGGTAGCGCGAGCCGGCCACCAGGGAACCAAGGTCGAGCGTGTAGAGCTGCTTGTCCTTGAGCGTCTCGGGCACCTCGCCCTTGACCACCATCTGCGCGAGGCCCTCGACGACGGCCGTCTTGCCGACGCCGGGCTCGCCGATGAGCACGGGGTTGTTCTTGGTGCGGCGGGACAGCACCTGCATGACCCGCTCGATCTCCTTGGACCGGCCGATGACCGGGTCCAGCTTGCCCTCGCGTGCCGAGGACGTGAGGTTGCGACCGAACTGGTCGAGCACCAGCGAGGAGGACGGGGTGCCCTCGCCGCGGCCGCCGGTCTCCGCGGGCTCCTTGCCCTGGTAACCGGACAGCAGCTGCAACACCTGCTGGCGAACACGGTTGAGGTCGGCGCCCAGCTTCACGAGGACCTGGGCGGCGACGCCCTCGCCCTCGCGAATCAGGCCGAGCAGGATGTGCTCGGTGCCGATGTAGTTGTGGCCGAGCTGGAGCGCCTCCCGCAGCGACAGCTCGAGGACCTTCTTGGCCCGGGGGGTGAAGGGGATGTGCCCGCTCGGCGCGTGCTGGCCCTGGCCGATGATCTCCTCGACCTGTTGCCGCACGCCTTCGAGGGCAATACCCAGTGACTCGAGCGCCTTGGCGGCGACACCCTCACCCTCGTGGATCAAGCCCAGGAGGATGTGCTCGGTGCCGATGTAGTTGTGGTTGAGCATCCGTGCCTCTTCTTGGGCAAGGACAACCACCCGCCTCGCGCGGTCGGTGAACCTCTCAAACATCTGCACTCCTGACTGCTGCGCCGGCGGCCCTTGTTCCACCGCTTGTTCATGCGGTGGCTTCAGCACCGTGAGAACCACTGTAGTCGCCCAGGCTGTAGCTCTCAGTACCACTTGCGGCTATCCATGGTCGCCGACATCGCGTCTCGTCAACGTAATGTCGGTCATGGGGCACAACGTGCGAGAACGCCGGGAAGATTCCGGTTCGGGGCCCTGTCCGCTGAGCGCGAACAGGCTTCTATCGGGTGACCCCACCCACGTCGCGGTGATCATCTCATCTGGTTAAGGTAAGGCAATCCTCACCACCTGACCGGCCCAGTGGAGTTCACCCGTGCGGACCAGCGCGAGCATCGAGCTTGCTGCCGGTGCGTGCCCGGACCATTTGGCCGAGTCGCTCCGCCGCGCGGAGTCGCACCAGGTCAGAGTGTCTCTGCGGCTCGGCCAGCCGGAGGATTCGGCCGGTTGGGTGAACTGCGCGCGACTACTCTCCGAGGCCGACAGCTTCGATCTGTGGCGCAAGGAGCTGGCCGGCTGGCTGATCGACCGTTACGGCGAGGCGCCGGAACGGACGACCGCCGGCTACGTGATGTCCTGGTACCTGTCGGTTCCCGGCTACCTCGCGGCGCTGTTGTTCCACCACGAACGGCGGGTCCCGTCGTTGCGTCCGGAGCACCTCGAGTTCCGGATGGCACGACCGAGGCCCCACCCCGATGCGATCGCTCTCCTAGATTCGCGCTTCGCCTGCCTGCCGGACGACCCGGCGGCCGGCACTCCGAACGCGTTCGTGGTGGCCGACGAGCGGGCGCTCGCCACGCTCCTGCGCGGCCGGTTCGTGGCGCACGCGAGCCGCTTCGTCGACGCGTTCGGCCCGACCGTGCGGTTCGGCCGCCACACCCTGTGGGCGGCCGCCACCGACGCGCTGGACAACGCCATGTGGCTGGCCGGCCGGTACGGCGGCGACGAGGCGGCCGGCGTACTGGACGCGGCGCTGCTGCTGCCCGAGCGCGAGGCGCCGCTGACGAGCTGTTCGACCCTGCGGGCCGTGCCGGGCGAGCGGGGCGCGTGGACCAGGCGTCGCGAGAGCTGCTGTTTCCACTACCTCATCGAGGCCGGGCAGGGCGTCTGCGACACCTGCCCGCGTATCCAGCAGAAATCATGATCCACTTCTGAATGGTCGGTTCCGACTATTCATTACCCGAACGAAAACGCCGATTCCCCCACTCGGGGGAACCGGCGCTGCCGAAAAGCTGCTTACGCCTGTGCGTGGTAGGCGTCGCTGACCTCTTTCGGGATTCGGCCTCGATCGGAGACGTTCATGCCCTGCTTACGCGCCCACTCGCGAATTGCCTGGTTCTGTTCGCGGTCGGCGGATGCTGTGCGCGGCGCACGGCCAGCCACGGGCCGACCACCCATGCGCTTACGTCCGCCGGACCGGCGTGCGTGCTCGACGTAATCGGAGAGTGCGTCACGCAACCGCTCCGCATTGTCATCGGAGAGATCGATCTCGTAGAACGCACCATCCAGGCCGAACTCGATCGTCTCACCCGCCTCGGAACCGTCGAGGTCGTCGACCAGGCTTACCGTGACCTTCTGCGCCATCTGCGCTCCTCCTTGGTTAGCAACTCAGGTCGAACGAAGACCCACCCAGTAGGGATATAAATACTCCCACTAACCAGGTTAACGCAAATCGTGCGTTTGAGTTGCCTATCTCGGAGCGACTAGGTGCTCATTCCGGACGCACCAGCGGAAACAGGATGGTCTCCCGTATGCCCAGACCTGTGAGGGCCATCAGCAACCGGTCGACACCCATTCCGACACCGCCGCTCGGCGGCATTCCGTACTCGAGCGCACGCAGAAAGTCCTCATCGACGCGCATGGCCTCGTCGTCACCCGTGGCGAGCAGAGCGGCCTGTTCCTCGAGTCGCGCACGCTCCACCACCGGGTCCACCAGCTCGGAATATCCCGTGGCAAGCTCAAAACCCCGGACATAGAGGTCCCACTTTTCGGCGACACCGGAAATGCTGCGGTGCTGCCTGGTCAGCGGAGACGTCTCCACCGGGAAGTCACGCACGAACGTGGGCTCGTGCAGGTGGTCGCCGATCTGGTGCTCCCACAGTTCCTCGACGAGCTTTCCGTGGCCCATCTTCGGGTCGGGCTCCAGGCCCAGCTCGTGGGCGTGCTTGCGCAGCAGCTCGACGGGTGTCTCCGGCGTGATCTCCGTGCCGAGCGACTCGGACAGCGACGGGTACATCGACAGGGTCGTCCACTCGCCGGACAGGTCGTACTCGGAACCGTCGGCGAGCGTGACCACCTGGGTACCGAATGCGGCATCCGCCGCTTCCTGAACGAGCTGCCTGGTCAGAACAGCCATCGTGTCGTAGGTGGCGTAGGCCTCGTAGTACTCGAGCATGGCGAACTCGGGCGAATGCGAGGAATCGCTGCCCTCGTTGCGGAAGTTGCGATTGATCTCGAAGACCTTGTCGATACCGCCGACCACACACCGCTTGAGGAACAGCTCCGGCGCGATGCGCAGGTAGAGGTCCATGCTCATCGCGTTCGAGTGTGTGACAAATGGGCGCGCGGTGGCACCCCCGTGCATGGTCTGCAGCATCGGCGTCTCGACCTCGGTGAAACCGCGAGAGTGGAAACTCTCTCGCAATGAGCGGACCACTCCGGCCCTGGTCCGTACCGTTTCGCGTGCCTGTGGGCGCAGGATCAGGTCGACGTACCGCTGCCGAATTCGGGTTTCCTCGCTCAGCTCCTTGTGCGCGACCGGCAGCGGCCGAAGTGCCTTCGCCGCCATTCGCCA
The DNA here is from genome assembly GCA_963825445.1 of uncultured Actinomycetota bacterium. Classification (GTDB taxonomy): domain Bacteria; phylum Actinomycetota; class Actinomycetes; order Mycobacteriales; family Pseudonocardiaceae; genus Actinophytocola. The sequence goes on along the minus strand of CAWGTM010000004.1, from coordinate 19,019 downwards.
CTCGGACGCCATGACCGACAGTTCGCCGCGCTTCGAGGTGATTACCTCACCTCGGACGAAAACGTGGTCGCCGATGTCGACCGTGGCCTTCCACGCGGAAAGGGACTCTTCGCCCACCTGGGCAAGGCTGAGCATCGCCTGCAGTTCGGTGCCGTCGCCCTCTACGAGAGTGGCGAAACAGAGCTTGCCCGTAATGCGCTGACGCATGACCCGACCAGTGACGCCCGCCACAACACCGGTCGCCGTGTCGGTCGGCAAATCGGCGTGCTCCTGCCGGATCTGCGCGAGCGAGTGGGTCCTCGGCAGTTCCACGGGATACGGATCGACGCCTTCGGCAAGTAGCCGCGCCCGCTTCTCCCGACGGATCCTGAGCTGCTCGGGAAGGTCGTCGGTCTGCGGTTCTGGCGATTCCTCGGTCACGGAAGAACAGGGTACGGAGAACGGTCGCGCGAGAGCGAACCGGTATCCGAGCAGTAGTTTGCGCGCATGGATGAGGACCTCTACCGGCGGCGCGCGCAGTCCTTCGGTGCGCGAGCGGCCGACTACGCGGAGCACCGGCCCACCTATCCGGCGGACGGGATCCGCTGGGCGCTGGGTGCCGCGACCGGTGAGATCCGGCGGGTGCTGGACCTGGCGGCCGGTACCGGCAAGCTCTCCGAGGGTCTGCTGTCGCTCGGCCTCGAGGTGACGGCCGTCGAACCGGACGACCAGATGCTCGCCGAACTGGCCCGCCGGTATCCCCAGGTCACCGCGCTGCCCGGGTCGGCGGAGCGGATCCCGCTGCCCGACGACTCGGTGGATGCCGTGCTGGTCGGCCAGGCGTTCCACTGGTTCGACCCGGAGACCGCACCCGCGGAGATCGCCCGGGTGCTGCGGCCAGGTGGCGCGCTCGGCGCGCTGTGGAACGTGGAGGACGAGGACGTCGACTGGGTGGCCGCCATGGGCCCGGTCGCGCGATCCAGCGTCGGCGACGCCACGAGGGTCACCTTCGCGCTGCCGCCGCATCCGCTGTTCGGCGAACCGGGCACCACGGTGTTCCACCACGTCCATCGCCGCACGGCCGAGTCGATGGCCGAGACCATCGGCACCCACTCGCACACGCTGGTGGTCGACGCCGACGAACGGGCCGCCGTCCTCACCCGGGTGGCCGACTACCTGCGGACCCTGCACGGGTCGGCCGAGTTCGACTTCCCGATGCGCACCCACGTCGTGCGGGCCGCCCGTCGCTAGCGTGTGGGTCATGGCAGACGATCTACGCCAGCGCCGCGCGAAGTCCTTCGGCGCACGCGCGGCCTCGTACGCGGAGCACCGACCCGACTACCCGGCCGACGGGATCCGGTGGGCACTCGCCGGCGCGACCCACGAGGTCCGCCAGGTGCTGGACCTGGCGGCCGGCACCGGCAAGCTCACCCAGGGCCTGGTGCCGCTCGGCCTCGAGGTGACGGCCGTCGAACCGGATGCCGACATGTTCGCCGAACTGGCCCGCCGGTATCCCCCAGGTCCAGGCGCTGCCGGGATCGGCGGAGCGGATCCCGCTGCCCGACGACTCGGTGGATGCCGTGCTGGTCGGCCAGGCGTTCCACTGGTTCGACCCGGAGACCGCACCCGTGGAGATCGCCCGGGTGCTGCGGCCGGGTGGCGTGGTGGGCGCGCTGTGGAACTCCGAGGACAACGCCGTCGACTGGGTGGCCGGCATGGGTCCGCTCGCCAGGACCAGCATCAGCGGGACCTCCCGGATCAGCTACGCGTTTCCCCGCACCGGGCGTTCGGACCGATCGAGAAGGCCGTGTTCCCGCACGTCCACCGGCGCACGGCCGAGTCGATGGCCCAGACCATCGGCACCCACTCGCACACGCTCGTGGTGAGCGAGGACGAACGACAGGAGTTGCTGACCAGGGTGAGCGACTACCTGCGGACCGTGCACGGCGCGGCCGAGTTCGACTATCCGCTGGTCACCACGGTCGTGCGGGCGCCGCGCGCCTAGCGGACGTTGCGTTCGAAGACCAACCGCAGGCCCAGCAGGGTGAGGTCGGGCCGGTGGTCGACGATCGTGTCCGACTCGTCCACCACCAGCGGCGCGAGGCCACCCGTGGCGATCACCGTGACCTCGCCGGGGTGGGACGTGCGGTGCAGCTCGTCGACGATGCGTCGGACCAGGCCGTCGACCTGGCCGGTGAAGCCGTAGATGATCCCCGACTGCAGGCACTCGACCGTGTTCTTGCCGATCACCGACCGCGGCCGGACCAGCTCCACCTTGCGCAGCGCGGCGGCGCGGGCGGCGAGCGCGTCCACGGAGATCTCGATGCCCGGGGCGAACACACCGCCCAGGAACTCGCCCTTCGCGGAGATCACGTCGATGTTCGTGGAGGTGCCGAAGTCGACCACCACGCACGCGGTCTCGTGCAGGTAGTGCGCGGCCAGGGTGTTGATCACCCGGTCCGGCCCGACCTCCTTGGGGTTGTCCACCAGCAGCGGCACGCCCGTGCGCACGCCCGGCTCGACGATGACCCTCGGCACGGCCTTGTAGTAGCGGCCGAGCATCGTCCGCAGCTCGCGCAGCACGGTCGGCACGGTCGAGAGCGCCGACACCCCGGTGACCTTGTCGGCCAGCGGGCCCAGAAACCCGCGCATGGTCAGCGCCAGCTCGTCGGCCGTCATCCTCGCGTCGGTGCGCATCCGCCAGTCGTGGACGAGCTCGTCGCCTTCGTACATGCCGAGCGCGACGTTCGTGTTACCGACGTCGATGGCGAGCAGCACCGTCAGCTCTCCGGTTGCAGGAGCGCGTCGAGCATGGCGGCGTCCACCGTCTCGCTCACGGCTCCGCTGACCAGACCGGAGTCGGCCGGCGCGTGTGCCGGGTCGATACCGAGGTCGACGATGCTGTTGGTCTCATCGACGAACACCACCCGCGGCTCGTAGGCCACGGCCTCCGCGGAGTCCATGACGCCGTAGGAGATGAGGATGACGGTGTCGCCAGGGTGCACCAGGTGCGCGGCCGCACCGTTGATGCCGAGCACACCGGTGCCGCGCTCGCCGGCGATCACGTACGTCTCCAGGCGGGCGCCGTTGGTGACGTCGACGATCGTGACCTGTTCGCCGGCCAGCAGGTCGGCCGCCTCCATGAGCACGGGGTCGACGGTCACCGAGCCCACGTAGTGCAGGTCGGCCTGCGTGACGGTGGCTCTGTGGATCTTGGACTTGAGCATGGTGCGGAACATCGTCGGTCTCCCCTACCGCGTACTTCCGAGAAGTATCTGCGCATTGTCGATCAGGCGGGTGGTGCCGACCCTGGCGGCCACCAGCAGGCGGGCCTCGCCGCCGTCCTCCGGGGCGGGGCCCAGGTCGTTGTCGCGTACCTCGAGGTAGTCGACCTCGACGAGCGGTTCCTTCTCCAGCACCTTGCGCGCCGAGTCGAGCACCACGTCGGCGCCGCCCGCACTCACCCGCGCGCCGGCGTTCAGCGCGGCGGACAGCGCCACCGCGGCCGCCCGCTGGTCGGCGTCGAGGTAGGCGTTGCGCGACGACAACGCGAGGCCGTCGGGCTCCCGCACGGTCGGCACACCGATGACCTTGGTCTCGAAGTCCAGGTCGCGCACCATCTTCTTGATGAGCACGAGCTGCTGGTAGTCCTTCTCACCGAACAACGCGTAGTCGGGCCGCACAATGTTCAGCAGCTTGGCCACGACCGTCAGCACGCCCGCGAAGTGTCCCGGCCGGACCACGCCTTCCAGCTCGTCGCCGAGCGGCCCGGGGTGCACGGTGGTCTCCGCACCTTCCGGGTAGAGGGCCTCGCGGCCGGGCGTGAGCACGAGTTCGACGCGCTCCTCGCCACACACCTCGAGGTCCTTCTCGAGCGGGCGGGGGTAGCGCTCGAAGTCCTCGCCAGGACCGAACTGCAGCGGGTTCACGAAGATCGACGCGGCGAGCACGGTGCCCGGCAGCCGGCGCGCCGTGCGCAGCAGCTGGCGGTGCCCGTCGTGCAGCGCGCCCATGGTCGGTACGAACGCGATCCGCCGACCGACGGCACGCAGTGCCCTGGTGGTCTGGACGATCTCGTCGAGTCCACTGTGGACGTGAAGCTGTCCGGGGGTGAACCTCGGCGTCATCTGCTGTCCTCTCCGGTGCCGCGCTTGATGGCGGCGAACACGTCCGGGGCCAGGTCGGGGCGCAGCAGGCCGCTGATCTCGGCCCGCTGGGCGGTCCGCTCGGCCAGCGCGCGGTAGGTGGGCAACATGTCGGGTGCGTGCTCGGCGAGCACCCGCAGGTGCGCGAGCACAGTACCGGCGTCGCCGCGGGCGACGGGACCGGTGAGTGCCTTGTCACCGTGGCGCAGGGCGTTGTCGAGCGCGGCGGACAGCAGCGGGCCGAGCATCCGCTCCGGCACGCCGACCCCCGCCTCACGAAGTAGATCCGCGGCCTCCGCGACCAGCGTGACCAGGTGATTCGCACCGTGCGCGAGAGCCGTGTGGTACAGCGGGCGGGCGGCGTCGGGGACGCGGACGGGCTCGGCACCCATCTCGACGACCAGCGCCTCGCCCACGCTCCAGGCCATCTCGTCACCGTCGGCCGCCGTGACGCCGAAGCAGCAGGTGGCGACCCGTTCGAGGTCCTCGGCGCGGCCGGTGAACGTCATCACCGGGTGCAGCGCGAGCGGGAGGGCGTCGTGGTCGACCGCGGGGGCCAGGGCCTCGACGCCGTGGGCGCCACACGTGTGCACCACGATCTGTCCCGGCCGCAACGCGCCGGCCGCGGCCAGCCCGCGAACCATGCCGGCGAGCGCGTCGTCGGGAAGGGCGAGCAGCACGAGATCGGCGCGCCGGACCACCTCGTCCGGCGGCAGCAGCGGCACACCGGGCAGCAGTTCCTCGGCACGCCGTACGGAGTCCTTGGACACGCCGGAGGCGGCGACCACCGTGTGACCGGCCCTGGCCAGTGCCGCACCGAGGACCGCACCGACGCGGCCGGTGGACACGACACCGACGGCGAGCCGCGCAGGACGGCTCATTCTCCTACCTCCCCGTTACTTCCCCGCCGCGAGCGTAACCGCAGCGACGCCGCTCGGCCTGTGGCGGGCCTCACCGCGCCGGGACTCTTACCGGCAACGCGGCCTTGTGCTGCCGCAGAACCTCGATCAGTCGGGCCTCGCGTTCGCGGGCGTCCGCGCCGACGAGCCCCGACCTCCTGGCGTGCCACAGGAAGGCGAGTTCCGTGACGGCCGCCTGGTAGCCGGCGACCGCGCTGGCGGCTTTCTTGCCGGCCCGTCGGCCCACCTGGGTACGCCAGTGCCGGCGCGCGGCGAGGCTGACCAGCCTGCGGACATTGATCGGGTCGACCCAACCGCGGTGGACCATGTCCGGCAGTGCCTCGGCCACGATCCGCTGCTCGCGTCGGCGATGCCAACTGACCAGCATCACGCCCGCGATGAAGATCGGGACCATGACCAGGAAGTAGACGTTGATGAAGGTCTGCGGGGTGCCGAGCGTGGCGGCCGCGTTCCACATGGCGTGGAGGAGGACGGCGGCCACGTAACCGCCGGCGGGCGCCAGGATGCGCAGCGATTTGCTGGACGTACGCGCGGCGACCCCGACCCCGATGCCGATCATGGCGGTGAACAGCGGATGCGTGAAAGGCGCGAGGACCCCGCGCAGGATGAACGCCGTGATCACGCCGGAGGTGTCGGTGGAGCCGAAGCCGTGCTCGGCGAACGCGCGGCCGAAGTAGTAGATGTTCTCGGTGAACGCGAAGCCCGCCGCGACGAAACCCGCGTAGACGACGCCGTCGATCACGCCGTCGAACTCGTTGCGCAGGAACAACATGATCCCGAGGACGAACGCGCCCTTCACGAACTCCTCGAACAGGGGCGCCGAAACGACCGCGCTGATCTTGTCGCCGTTGCCGTGGCCGAGCAACGCGTCACCGACCGCCTCGGCCGTGTTGTTGATCATCAGGGCGGTGATGGCCGCGACGCTGGCCCCCCAACCGAACGCGAGCCACAACATGCGCGCCGGCTCAGGTTCCCAGCGGTCGATCCACAACAGAGCGGCGACGATCGACCCGACGGGCACGAGCGCGGCGACGATCCCCACCAGCTCGGCCACCAACCCGACGCGGGCGGTACTGAGCGCGAGAAGCGCGAGACCGCAGCCGGCGAGCACCACCAACCCGGCGACGGGAAGCAGCACAGTGCGCCGCCGCGGCCTGTGTCGAAGCGGCGGCCGGCTGACGTTCACGGGAAGCACCCTACGTTGCGGTACCCGCCAACCCACTCCGCAACTGCCCAAATTGCCGGTTTCGTAGCACGCAGAGAATCAAGTCGAGATCAACTCAGTCCTCGCGGCGCCGGCGTCGGCGGGGGCCTGGTTCCAGGCCGTGGGTGGCCAGCAGTTCGTTCACCGAGCGGCCCGCCGCGTGGGACCCCGTCGGCTCCTCCACCGGCTCCGGGCGGGCGTGGCCGTTGCGGCCGCTCGACTGGAGTTCCTGCCAGGTGGGCTGCCCCTCCGCGCGCCGACGACGTCCGCCGCCGCTGTCGCCCTCCGGTTCGGTCCGCGCGTGGCGGCGGCCGGACGGTGGAAGGTCGTCCACCACGGGGAACTGCGTGGAGTCGGCGGCATGCGTGCGGTACGGGCGGGCCCGGTAGTCGAGTGGGTCGGGTCGTTCCAGTGACGCCGGCTTCGGCTGGTTGTACTGCGCCAGCCAGCTCGTCTGCTCCGCCGTGTGGCCGACCGGCTTGCTCGTGTCGTGGGTCGGGGCCGGTGGTTCCACCGGACGCATCGCCACCTCGGTTTCCTGGTGGGCGCGTCGACCGAGGTCCGCTGCCGCGTACCGCTCGGCAGGCTCCGGCCGGGCGCGCCGGCCGGAGTCGGCGGCGGCCGGCACCGCGTACTGGCCGGAGTCGGCGGGCTGGGCACGCCGGCCGTTCTCGGGTCGCGCGTGACCGCCGGTCGCCAGGGGTTCCGGCTGGCGGGGCTGGTTCGGGGCGTCGCGGTGGCGGCTGCTCGTGGCGCCGGGGCTGGTTGGCCGCCTCCCAGGAGGGCGTCCACTCCTCCTCGATCTCCGACAGCTCCGGCTCCCACCTGTCGTAGGCGGGCTGAGGCGACGGTGGCGGCGCGACAGGTGGCGGCGGTGGCGGCTGGCGACGCGGAGCGCCGTTCTCGTCGAGCGCGCCCGGGACGAACCAGCGGTCGGAGACCTCGGCCGGGTGGGGTGGCGGCTCGACCCGGCGGGCCTGGGCCACCGGCTCGACCCGCTTCACCGGCTTGCTCGGCTCGGGTGCCGGGCGGTCGGTCCGGCCGACGGGCCGGTCCGGGCGCTGCTGCGGCTTCGGCAACGGCTGCGACACGGCGGCAGCAGGTCGCGGCTCGGCACGCTGCGGTTGTGGCTGTGGTTGCGGCTGTGGCGGCTGCGGCTCCCGGCGCGGGACCTGGTGCGCCTCGCGGATGCGTTCGATCAGATCGGTCTCCGCCTCGCGCACGACAGAAGGGATCTCGTCCTTCGCCACGGCCGCCGGGAGGCGCTTGAGCTGGCGGTCGTCCGGCAGGGACCGCATCCGCGTGGACTCGGCCCGCAGCGCGTACCGCTCCACCAGGAACTCGCCGCCCAGCAGGCTTTCCAGCGTGGTCCGCAGCGACTGCAACTCGCCCCGCAGCGCGGCGATGTCGTCGCGTGACTGCTCCTCGGCGTCCCGCTTGGCCTCGGCCACCGCTTCCAGCTCGTACTCGCGGCGCGCGGCGATCTCGCGTTCCAGCTCGAGTTCGTAAAGCTCCTGCCGATCGGCCAGCACGTCCTCCTGATCGGAGAGCTGGCGGCGGTACTTGGCGGCGAGAAAAGCACCGACCAGCGCCGCCCACAACGCGGCCACAATGCCCAGGCGCAGCCATTTCATCTCGTCTGCGAGCACCAGCAGACCGGTGGCGGCGACGGCGAAAACGACAGCGCCGATGAGTAACGCCCGGCCACCGGACGAGCCGGACTCAGGCTCGTCGACAGAGTCGCGGCGGGCGGTCATGGCACACACCGTACCGGCCCGTTACCTGTATGAGACCAAGACGATTGGAGAAAGGTTGGTCAACTCACCGAACCAGACCGGTGACCTGGTGCGGAGTTGTCCTGGTCGTCCGGCGCTTTGCAGCACCACTCGAGCCACAGCGCGGCGGCGATGAGCAGGGCCGCGCAGACGACCCCGATGATCGTGCTCGGCAGGTCATCGGCGGCGGCCGTCAGCTCGGCCCGGCGCGGCAGGACGTAGGCGAGGAGGCCGAGCCAGGCGCCGAGCATGATGGCGCCGAGGATCGACGATGCCTTCGCAAGGGCTACCGCGCGTGCGGCAGTCAGCGGCTGCAGTGGCCTCCCCTCGGCGGGACGCCCTTGGGCCGATCGTCGTATTCGTGATCGCAGCGACGCACCGAACGCGGCCTCCACGACCGCCAGCACGAGCAGCGTCACGCCCGCGAACAACGGCAGTGGTGGCAGTTCGCCGTAGAACGCCCGCACCAGTGCGTGGACGATCCCGGCCGCGAGCAACCCGGCGATCGCCAGGTCCCGGGGTCGGGTGAAGTGCATGCGTTCACGTTACCGGCGACACTGGACATTCCAGCTACTGGAAGGTTCACGATGGCCGATGTGGGTGTCTTCACCATTGGCGAGTTGGCGCGCCGGACCGGCCTGACCACCAGGACGATCCGGTTCTACTCGGACGAGGGTCTGCTGCCACCCGCCGACCGCACGCACGCCGGTTATCGCCTGTACGACGCCGCGTCGCTGGCGAGGCTCGAGATGCTCAGAACGTTGCGTGAGCTGGGACTGAGCCTGCCGGAGGCCGAGTCGGCGCTCGCCGGACGCGCCAACGTGAGCGACCTGGCTTCGCGACACGTGGCGCTGCTCGACGAGCAGATCGAGGTGCTGCGCGTGCGCCGGGCGGTGCTGCGTGCGGTCGCGAGAACAGGTGCCGAGCTGGATGAGGTGGCGATCATGAAAGACCTGGCCGCGATGACCGACGAGGAACGCAGCCGACTGATCGAGGAGTTCTGGGACGAGGTGAACGCCGGGCTGAACATCAACCCGGACTTCGACGCGGGGATGCGCTCGGCCAAGCCGACACTGCCGGACGATCCATCGCCGGAGCAGCTGCGCGCGTGGATCGAACTCGCGGAACTGGTACGGGACAAGGACTTCCGGCAACGGATCCGCGAGATGAGCGAGGCGCACTCGGCAGCCCGCGACGCCGGCGAGTCAATGGCCGCGCCGGACGAGGAGACCAGGGAGTACTGGTTCTCCTGGACCGCGAGCGCCGGTCAACTGATGGAGGCGGGCCACGATCCGTCGTCCGAACAGGCGCGGGCGCTGGCGGCCGAGATGGCGGCGGAGCTGAAGACCACCCCGGCAGCTGCGGCCGACCAGCTCGCGACAGGAACGGACAGTCGAGCGGAGCGCTACTGGCAGCTGATGGCCATCATCAACGGCTGGCCACCGGTACCGACACAGGTCCCGGAGATGGAGTGGCTGGTGGCAGCCCTACGAGCAGCGAGCTGACCGCGCCTTACGGTGGTCAGCCCAACCCCATCCCGCAGGATTCCGTCAAAATCGGCGCGGCGCGCCAGTTCACCTCGCGCAGGGAAGCCCAGTCGAGAACATGCACGCGGGGGAACCGCGATCTCGCATGCAGGAACCGCGAACTCGCGGACCGAGGCGGTTGGCCCACCAGCCGGAGAGGGACGTAACCACTGGTCAGAACCCTGCAAGTTCACGAGCCCCGCGCGCGACGCAGCCCCCACCCCATCCCGGGGGCGGCCCTGTTCCAGTCTATCGGCCGACACCCACGGAACCGGGGCGCCAAGATCCACAGCGGCCGGGTTGTCCACAGGCCCGCGCGTCATCCACAGATTGCCGGTCAGCTGAGCGAGAGGTCCTCGCGGAGGTGTACGCCTGAGCGGTCCTGCTCGGGTAGGGCGGCCAACAGGGCTGCTGCCGGACCGTGGCCCGGCAGTTCTGCTGTCGGGTCGACGGCCAGCCACGGGATCAGGACGCTCGCCCGGTCCGGGGTGCCCGGGTGAGGTAGCAGCAGGTCGGGGTGAGTGCTGGTCACGCCGTCCACCGTCACCACGTCCACGTCCAGGGTTCGGGGGCCCCAGCGTTGTTCGCGGACGCGGCCTGCCTGCTGTTCCAACGCCTGGCCTCGGCGTAGCCACGTCCACTCGGTGGCCTCCGTGTCCGCGACCACCAGTACGGCGTTCAGGAAGTCCGGCTGGTCCGTGACGCCCCACGGCGCGGTCTCGTAGACCGGGGACGTCGCCACCAGGACGTCGGCGAAACCCGCCACCGCCAGGCGCAGGTGGGCCAGCCGGTCGCCCAGGTTGGAGCCGATCGACAGGACCGCGCGGGTCACGGGCGGGTGCGGCGGACGGTCACGGACACGTCGGCGAACGTCAGCGGGATCGGGGCGCTCGGTTTGTGGATGGTGACCTCGACCGCGCGCAGACGGTCGTCGAACATCAGGTCGTCGGCCACCTCGGCGGCCAGCGCCTCGATGAGGTTCTTCGACGGGCCGCTCACGATCTCCGTCACGCGTTGGGCCAGGGCGCCGTAGTCGAGCGTGTCGGTCAGGTCGTCGGAGCGGCCGGCGGGGCCCAGGTCCAGCCAGACGGTCACGTCCACCAGGAACGTGTGGCCGTTCTCCTTCTCGTCCTCGAACACGCCGTGCCGGCCGAAAACCTCGAGCCCGGTGAGGGTGATCCGGTCGGTCATCGGTCGCCTCCCATCGCGTGTGCCACGGTCACGGCGTCCAGCGAGCGGCGGACGTCGTGCACCCGCACGCCCCACGCACCCGCGGCCGCCACCAGCGCGGAGACCGCGGCCGTGGCGTCCTCCCGGCCGTCCGGCTGGCGCGACTCCCCCGCGCGAGCCAGGAGGCTGCCGAGGAAACGTTTGCGGGACGCGCCCACCAGCACGGGGAACCCCAGATCCTTGAGCGCGTCGAGGTGGCGCAGCAGCGTCCAGTTGTGCTCGGCACGCTTGGCGAACCCGAGGCCGGGGTCGAGCACGAGCGCCGACGGGTCGACGCCCGCCGCCACCGCCGCGTCCACCCGCATGGTCAGCTCGGTGCGGACATCGGCCACCACGTCCGTGTAGGTGGCCAGCGAGTCCATGTCCTGGCTGGCGCCGCGCCAGTGCATGAGGATCCACGGCACCTTCATGGCCGCCACCACGCGCGCCATGTCCGGGTCGGCCAGGCCGCCGGACACGTCGTTGACGATCACCGCGCCCGCCTCGATGGCAGCCTCGGCCACGCGCGCGCGGGTGGTGTCGACACTCACCGCGACGCCCGCGGCGGACAGGCCGCGGATGACCGGCCGCACCCTGGCGATCTCGGTGTCCGCGTCGACCCGGCCGGCACCGGGGCGGGTCGACTCGCCGCCCACGTCGACCAGGTCCGCGCCGTCGGTCCACATCTCCACGCCGTGCGCCAGCGCGTCCTCGAGGTGCAGGTAGCGGCCGCCGTCGGAGAAGGAGTCGGGCGTGACGTTCAGGATCCCCATCACCGCGCAGCGGCCGGGGTCGGGCAGCACCGTCACCGGCTCCGCCCGTTGATCAGCGCCAGTGCCTCCTGGCGGGAGGTGGCCGACGAACGCAGCATCCCGCGCACGGCCGACGTGATGGTGCGGGCGCCGGGCTTGCGGATGCCACGCATGGCCATGCACAGGTGCTCGGCCTCGACCACCACGATCACACCGCGCGGCTCGAGCTTGCGGACGAGCGCGTCGGCGACCTGGGTGGTCAGCCGCTCCTGCACCTGGGGGCGCTTCGCGTACAGGTCGACCAGCCGGGCGAGCTTGGACAGCCCGGTGACCTTGCCCTGCGCGTTGGGGATGTAGCCGACATGCGTCACCCCGTGGAAGGGCACCAGGTGGTGTTCACAGGTCGAATAGGTCGGGATGTCGGTGACCAGGACCAGTTCGTCGTGGCTCTCGTCGAACGTCTTGTCCAGGACGGTGTCCGGGTCGGTGTACAGGCCGCCGAACATCTCCAGGTAGGCCCGGGCGACCCGGGCCGGAGTGTCCTGAAGACCCTCGCGGTCCGGGTTCTCGCCACATGCCAGGAGCAGTTCGCGGATCGCTCGTTCGGCCCGCTCCTGGTCGAACACCGACCCGCCGGTGTACAGGGGCCCGGAGCGGGCCCCGCTGCCGACGCTGTCACCAGTCAACTGCGCCTCCGGTCGCCGTTCGGGTCAGACTCGACCCTCAGCGACCACTATCCCACTCGGGTCCCGGGCCCCGTCCGTCCGGATCGGACGGACGGTTGCGGTCCCGTCCCTGCTCATCGGGGGCGGGCTGATCCCAGGACGGACGCCACGGCTGGTTCTGGGGTGGCCGGACGGCGTTGTCGCCGGCGTCCACCCGGGCGGGGCACCGTAGTTCGGCGGACCTCATTGCGGCCGCCACCGTGCCTCGGACCGTTGTGCGGGTATGGCTGCCCGTACGGACCACCCGGCTGGTTGCGCGGCCCCGGCTGCGGCAGCCCGTTCGGCCCCGCACCGTTGGGTCCCTCGGGATTCGGCCGGGCGGACCACCGGGCAGGTCGCCGGCGCCGGCCGCCGTGCCCACGGGAGTGGGCGCGGGCTCTTCCTTGACCGGCGGCCACGGCTCGCCGCGCTCGATGGCCAGCTCGCCGGGGGTCTTGATCGGCGGCTTGTCCGACGGCGTGCGGCCGCCGAACTCGTTGAACGCCGTGATCCGCGGCCGCTTCTCGACCCTGGAGAAGATGCGCTCCAGGTCCTTGCGCTGGAGCGTCTCCTTGTCGAGCAGCTCTATCACCAGGTCGTCGAGCACGTCGCGGTAGGTGTTCAGCACGTCCCACGCCTCGGTGTGCGCGGCCTCGATGAGCTTGCGCACCTCCTCGTCGATCTCGTGCGCCACCTCGAGCGAGTAGTCCGGCGCATGGCCCATCGATCGGCCGAGGAACGGGTCGCCCTGCTCCTGGCCGTACTTGACCGCGCCGAGCCGCGCGCTCATGCCGTACTCGGTCACCATCGCCTTGGCGATCTTGGTGGCCTGCTCGATGTCCTGCGATGCGCCGGTGGTCGGCTCGTGGAAGACCAGCTCCTCGGCCGAGCGGCCACCCAGCGCGAACACCAGGCGGGCGATCATCTCCGAGCGGGTCATCAAGCCCTTGTCGTCCTCGGGAACGACCAGTGCGTGTCCACCCGTGCGACCGCGCGGCAGGATGGTCAGCTTGTAGACCGGTTCGAGGTCCGGCATCGCCCACGCGGCGAGCGCGTGCCCGCCCTCGTGGTAGGCCGTGATCTTCTTCTCCTTCTCGGAGATGATCCGGCTCCTGCGGGCCGGGCCGCCGATCACCCGGTCGACCGACTCCTCCAGCGCGGCACTGTCGATCATCGTGCCGTTGGTGCGGGCGGTCAGCAGCGCGGCCTCGTTGATGACGTTGGCCAGGTCGGCGCCGGACATGCCGACCGTGCGCTTGGCCAGCCCGTCGAGGTCGGCCTCCGGATCGAAGGGCTTGCCCTTCGAGTGGACCTGGAGGATCTTCTTGCGGCCGGTCAGGTCGGGCGCGGAGACCGGGATCTGCCGGTCGAAGCGGCCGGGACGCAGCAGCGCCGGGTCGAGGATGTCGGGCCGGTTGGTGGCGGCGATCAGGATGATGCCGCCACGCGCGTCGAAGCCGTCCATCTCGACCAGCAGCTGGTTGAGGGTCTGCTCGCGCTCGTCGTGGCCACCGCCGAGGCCGGCGCCGCGCTGGCGGCCGACCGCGTCGATCTCGTCGACGAAGATGATGCACGGCGAGTTCTGCTTGGCCTGCTCGAACAGGTCACGCACACGAGACGCACCGACACCGACGAACATCTCGACGAAGTCGGAACCCGAGATCGAGTAGAACGGCACGGCCGCCTCGCCGGCGACCGCGCGGGCCAGCAGCGTCTTGCCCGTACCGGGCGGGCCGTAGAGCAGCACGCCCTTCGGGATCTTGGCGCCGAGCGCCTGGTAGCGGCCGGGGTTCTGCAGGAAGTCCTTGATCTCGTACAGCTCTTCGACGGCCTCGTCGGCGCCCGCCACGTCGTCGAACGTGGTCTTGGGCATGTCCTTGGGCAACTGCTTGGCGCGGGACTTGCCGAAGTTCATCACCCGGTTCCCGCCGCCCTGGACGTTGTTCATCATCCACATGAGCAGCAGGAGGAGCAGGCCGAGCGGGATCAGGAAGATCAGGATCTGGGTGAGGAACGAGTCCGTGGTGACCGCGGTGGTGATCTCGGGGTTGCCGGCGGACGACTCCTCGAGCGCCCGGTAGATGTCGCCTTCGGCGGCGTCCGGGTACTGCGTGATGATCTGGGTGACGTTCGATCCGTCACGCTCGATTCCCTCACGCAGCGTCAGCTTGAGGCGTTGTTCCCGATCCTCGATCTCGACGCTCTTGACGTTGCCACTCGTGACCTGATCAGTGGCTACGGAGGTGGGCACCTCTGTGTAGCCCCTGGTGTCGTCGAACAACATGCTGATCAGGAAATAGAGCAGCAACACCACCAGGATCCAGACCAGCGGGTTACGAAGCAGGCGCTTGCGGTCCATCAACTTACGGCCGCGGGGCGGCCCGACCCTCCCTGACTTGCTGTAGGACGGCGATTCTCACTCCGCCGCCCATTACCGGCCGGACAAGGCACTCCGGTGTACCCAGCGTACCGCCCGTGCGAACGAGCCACGCCGAGAAGTACTCGTGGCCAGCTCACCCTGGGTCAACGGGTCACGTACGCGGATGGTTCCGGTTATCGGCCGTGACCTCGAAGAGCATCTCCTCGAGGCGTTTGCGCAGCGTGGCGGGGTCGGCCGGGGCGATGGTGAGCCACCCGTCGCGGCGCTGGGCGAAATACCGGCCCGCGTCGGTGTCGAACCAGGTCAGAACCGGTGAACGGCGTCTTCCACACAGTCCGCCGACGTTCGCTGCCAGCTGACCGCCGCGCCGGCGTGGCATGGCGGTCAGCCGAGCGAGCGCCTGGCGGTCCTCCGTGCGGGCCGGCCTGCCGTCGGGGATGGGGACCGAGGCCTCCGATCCCCGCCGCCGCTCGGGCAGCAGCTCGACGATCGCCGGCACCACTGGTCCTTCGGCACCGACCGCAGCCGCACGGTGTCCTCGTCACTTTGGGTGGCAAGGACGGCCGAGCGTCGAGTTCCGGCAGGTAGGCGGAGTCGATGCTCACGTCGGAGCGGGGTGAGGGTGCGCAGCCAGCGTTCGAACTGCGGGCCGGGTCGGCCGTTGTGGTCGAGCAGCTCGGCCTCGTGCAGTTCCTCGGTCGCCCGCTCGCGGTCGGCAGCGCGGTTCTCCGTGGCGAAGCGCGTCAACCGCTCGCTGTCGAACGCCGCCCAGTCGGTTCGGTCAGCGGGCGTCCAGTCGGCGATCGAGGACCACCAGTCCAGGACATCGACCTGGGCAGCCGAATCTCCGGAGAAGGCAGCGTAGATACGCTCCTCCGTGTCGTCGAAATGCCCGTCGAATGCCGCGGCTGCCTGGATATCGGACTGGTCGTACTGCTGCCGGATTCCCCGCAGCGCCGCGTCGGCGTCGGCGTTTGCCGAGATAGTCGCGGAGCATGCCGGAGAACTGGCCGCCCGTTTGTGGGCCGGCATGGAGTTCTCCCCAGGTCAGTTTTCTGGAGAGAAATATGCCACACCGCGCACGAGTGCGTACGCAGTGTGGCGAAATTCAGCGGCGTTCGGTCGACGTCTGGGTGATCATTTCCGCCAGGCGTTGGCGCAGGGTTGCCGCGTCGGCCGGGGCCACGGTCACCCAGTTGGTGCCGTCGGTCGAGCCGCGGGTCTGAGTGAGGTAGCGACCGGTCTCGTTGTCGAACCAGGACAGGACCGGCGAACGGCGCCTGCCGCGCATGTCCGTGCGGATGTTCACGGCCAGCTGGCCGCCGCGCTGGTTGGGCAGCGACGTCAGCTTCGCGAGGGCCTTGCGGGTCTCCGCCACACTGGCGCGCTCGCCGCCACCTCCCCCGGCGCGTGCCGAGACCGGCTGCCTGGCCAGCTCCTCGATGGGCACGGAGATGGACGTCTCCGTGCCGCGCTTGGCGGGCGGCAGCATCGAGACGATGGCCGAAACGAGCCCGTCCGACGGGATGGACCGCAGCAGCAGGCCGTCGGGCCGCTGGATGGCCAACACCGCGCCGGCCCGGCCCGACGCGGCCAGCACGGACACGGCCGGCTGGTTCAGGTCGGGCAGGAACACCGAGTCGATGCTGAGGTCGGGCTGGGCGATGGTGCCCAGCCACTCCTCGAGCCGCGGTTCCAGCCTGCCCGTGTGGTCGAGCAGCTGACCGGCGACCATCTCGTCCCGCATGCGCCTGCGCAGCATCGCCCGGCTGTCCATGGTGGCGCCGTGCGACGTGACCTCCAGTGGGTACGGCAGGTCACCCGCGTCGAGTGCCTCCCACAGGAAGTCCAGGGCGAGCGGGCTCAGCAGCCGCTCGCGCACCTCAGTCTTCCTCGTCGCCGATGACCGACGGTGCGGTCATCTGGTCGTTGCCGAACGCGCTGTCCGGGTCGCCCTCGACCAGGTAGGACGGACGCTGGTGCTCGTCGTCCTCCTCGCCCTCGCCACGTCGACCGCCGGCGGCGCCGCCCATGGGGCCACCGCCGCGGCCGCCGCCCATGCCGGCGGGCATCATGCCGCCGCGCGGGGCCGCTGCGGGCGGACCGCTGCCGCCGGCCGGGAGGCCGCCCTTGGGGATGGCATTGGCGCCGCCCGCGCCACCGGCTCCGGAGCCGAAGTTGCCGAAGCCGCCACCGAAGCCGCCGGCACCGGCGGACGGGCCGCCGGACGGAGCGCCGGTCGTCGGGCCGGGCAGGTTCGGGCTGGGGCCGGTCGAGGTGGTCGGGTTCCAGCCGGAGGCGTTGGTGCCCGAACCGGGCGTGACGCCGGGGATGCTCGTGTAGTCGTCGCCGTCACCGTCGCCAGGCGTGTATCCCTGACCGTTTTCCCCACCGGGCGCGATGCCGGTGTGGCCGCCGGAGGGGCCGCCGTGCGAGGTGCCGCCACCCGGGCCGCTGTACATGGTGCCGATGTTGGGGCTGCCGACCCGCTCGCCGCCGATGGAGCTGCCGTCGTTGCCGCCACCACCGACGGTCGGCGGCGGCGCGATGAAGCTGGGCGTCTGCGCGTCGACCGCGGCCAGCGTCGCGGTGTAGGCCGTGAGGTAGGAGACCTGCTCACGCTTGACGGCGTCGGCCGCGTCCTTCTGGGCCTTGAGGTCGGCCTGGAGGGCGGGGAGGCCACCGGTGAGGGCGGCGTTGAGCGCCTGGTCGACGTTGAATTCCTGGGGCGAGGGAAGCTTGCGCACCTCAGCCGCGGCCGCCGACTGCTGGGACATCTGCGCGCTCATGAGCTGCGCGGACGTGCCCGCGGAACCGGCCGCGGACGCCAGCGGGGTCAGCGCCCCCTTGGCCGAATCAGCTGCGACGCCGGTCCAGGCGTTGTCGAGCTTGCTGACCGCGGAGAGGAGGCGGTTGGCGGCGTCGGCGAGATCGTTGCCGCCCGTGTTGAAAGCCTGACCGAGGGTGTCAGCGGTGGTGGGAGTGTTCTGCATGGTGGCCGAGTCGAAGAGCTGCTGGGAGCTGTAGCCCATCCAGTTCGGGGTGTCGGTGATCGCCCGGTCGTCCCCCATGCGGACGTCACCGCTCAGCTCAGCGGACTGCTGGCTCGCGATGTAGGCCTGCACCTCGGACCGGTTCCACTGGGTCTGGAAGTCCGGATCGTGACGCGCGGACTCCTCGATGTTCTGCGTCTGCTCACCTGCGTACACCTGGGACTCGTACGGCCCCTCAGTGTGCTGCTCACCGTTCGGCGCCATAACTCCCCCTACCTGTCCAAAGCTTTCGGAATGATGATTTCAACGAATTGCTTGGCGACGTCACAAGGCACGTACTTGCCCGCACCGCCGGAAAGAGTGGCTGCACCACCGGAGATCATCGTGGTATCGGTAACATCGACCATGTACTGACAGAAGTCGATGTTCGGCTCGACACGATGAGCCTGAACGGCGGTCCGACCGGCGATGGTTGTCGATGTGACGGTGACATTGGGTTCTGCCTGAGTGTTCTTGCTCTGCCTGTCCTGCTGGAACGCCACTGTCAGAGCAGTGTCGCCGTTCCACTGACATAGCGGACTGCCGTCTCCGGTGCTATAGCCGGCTTCTCCGGTCTCTGAGCCACCGAGCGACTGCGCCTCCTCGGACGTCAGGAGTCCACACAGTTGTGTGTTGGAAAACGACTTCGGCCCCTCGGGGGCCTGTTCGTCACTCGTGGTCTGGCTGGTCGTGACCTCGTCGTCCGGGTTCGGTTGCCCCTCCGTGGCGCTGTCACAACTGGCGAGCGAGGCCGCTAGCACGGCGGACGCCGCCGCGACAGAGATCCGCAGACCGACTCTCACGCCTGCGTTCCACCCAGGTTGAGGGAGCGCAGTTCGTCCTCGTCAACATAGTTTCGGATGCACTGGCTGAGGGCGGTCTCGGCCTTCTCGGTCTGCTCGAGCAACAGCCGCAAAACCGCCATGAACGAGTCCTGCCCATCGAAGCGATCCATCGACTTCGTGGCCATGGCCATGCCAACCGGATTGTCCCCGATTTGCACAACTGTCTGACCGATGTCAGACACTGAAACCAGCGACGTGAGCTGATCCCTGATGTTGCCGATCTGGCTGAGTGCGTCTGCGGCGGCCTCAGCCTCGATGGAGACCTGACCGCTGGCCGCAGCACTACTGAAGGCGCTGACCGCGCTGCCGATATCGTGCAAGTACACCGTGATCCCCGTATCCCTCTGTAACCCCACTCGCCCGCCGCCGCCGACAGGCGTCCGCCGTTGAGATTAACGCACGTGCATGACCCTCGGGTACGGAATCAACACAAAGAGGGCATCCACCAGGAGATCGTCACCAGCTGAATACGGAGGGTGTTCGTGGCGGGTGCAATGCCCCTTACAGAGCCCGTTCTCAGGGCCGGGATACGTCCCTGAGTAGTTCGT
>CAWGTM010000003.1:0-86968 GCA_963825445.1 uncultured Actinomycetota bacterium | reverse complement strand
GCGAGACGCGGGCGATCTGCTCGACGACCTGAACGAAGCTCCAGCGGTGCGACTGCACGACACGCAACCAGAAGAAGGCCGCCGCGCTCGCTCGGCGGATGGACGAGCTGGAGTCGCGCATCGCGGCGCTGCGCGAGCAGGAGCAGCTCGACTCGATCAAGCCGCCGCTGGACGGCCGCCAGGTGATGGAGCACCTCGGCGTGCCGCCGGGGCGAGTGGTCGGCGACGCCCTCGACTTCCTCCTCGAGGTCCGGCTCGACGAGGGACCGATCGACGAGGCCGAGGCCTACGCGCGTCTCGACGCCTGGGCCGCAGAGCGCCCGACCGAGCGGAGCTAGCCGCCGACGAGCGTCGTGGTCGTCGTCGAGCTCGTGGTGCTCGTCGACGTGCTGCTGGTCGTGCTGGTCGAGGTGGTGGTCGTCACGGGTGCCGCCGCCCCCCACTCGTGCTGGATCGCGAACACGGTGGCGTCGGCCGCGACCTCGGCACCCGCGGCCGTCAGGTGCACGCAATCGTCGTGCCGCAGCGTTCGCAGGCCCTCGGGGAAGGCGAAGCTCTGGGAGTAGGTCTCGCCTCCGAACGGCGTCCGCCAGTCGGCCACGCCGATGGGCCGGATCGCGGGAAGCGAGGCACCGACCCACGATGCCCAATGGGGCCAGAGCGTCGCGTGGAGCGATCCCCACAGGCAGTAGAAGGCGCCGATCGGGGGGATCGCCCAGAACACCTTCACCCCACGCGAGGTCGCGGCGTCCGTGATGACCGCGGCGTTGGTGGCCGACCGGTTGAGCCAGTCCGGGTCGTCCCATCGCGGCCCGGCCACGCCCTCGTTCCCGATGAGCTCGATGACGAGGATGTCCGGCCGGACCTCGTCGAGTGCCGGACCGATCGCTGGGACCCAGTCACCGCTCGACCAGCCCGGAACGGCGCGGTTGACGACCGTCGCGCACCGTCCGCCGGCCGCGAGGCGCCCCTGGAGGTGCGGGGCCATCTCGTAGGCGATGCTGTCGCCGGCGACGAGCACGACCTTGCAGTCGGTGCCCGAGTGCGGCTGCACGGCACCCGTGCCGGGGAACTGCGGCGCGGAGGCCGCGAGCAGCAGCGCACCGATGCCGAAGCTCAGCGCGGTGGCGAGCCCGCTTGCCGTGAGCTCTCGAGAGGCATTCCTGCACCCGCGTCTATCGACGCGGACGCGGGGCGTCAGGAGCGCTATTCGCCGTTGGCGAAGGTTTCCACCATCTCGCGAGCTTCCTCGTCCTGGTACTGCACCGGCGGCGACTTCATGAAGTACGCCGACGGGCCGAGCAGCGGGCCACCGATGCCGCGGTCGAGCGCGAGCTTGGCGCACCGCACGGCGTCGATGATGACGCCGGCCGAGTTCGGGGAGTCCCACACCTCGAGCTTGAGCTCGACGTTCAGGGGCACGTCGCCGAAGTTGCGGCCCTCGAGCCGGATGTAGGCCCACTTGCGGTCGTCGAGCCACGGCACGTGGTCCGACGGGCCGATGTGCACGTTGTCGGCCTCGATGCCGTGGTCGATCTGGCTGGTGACCGACTGCGTCTTCGAGATCTTCTTCGACTCGAGCCGCTTGCGCTCCAGCATGTTCTTGAAGTCCATGTTGCCGCCGAAGTTGAGCTGGTAGGTGCGGTCCAGCGTCATGCCGCGGTCCTCGAAGAGGCGGGCGAGGATCCGGTGCACGATCGTGGCGCCGACCTGGCTCTTGATGTCGTCGCCGACGATCGGGACGCCCGCGTCCTCGAACCGCTTGCGCCCACTCCGGGTCGCTCGCGATGAACACCGGGATCGCGTTCACGAACGCGACGCCGGCGTCGAGGCAGGCCTGCGCGTAGTAGCGCTGCGCGTCCTCCGAGCCGACCGGCAGGTAGCACACCAGCACGTCGGCCTTGGCGTCGCGCAGCGCCTGCGCGACGTCGACCGGCTCGGCCGGGCGCTCCTCGATCGATCTCGCGGTAGTACTTGCCGAGTCCGTCGAGCGTCGGCGCCCGCTGCACGACGCACACCCAGCTCGCCGACGTCGGCGAACTGATCGTGTTGTTCTGGCCGGCGAAGATCGCCTTGCCGAGGTCGAGGCCGACCTTCTCGGCGTCGACGTCGAACGCGGCGACGAACTCGACGTCACCGACGTGATAGCCGCCGAGGTCGACGTGCATGAGACCCGGCACCTCGTCCGCGGGTCGGCGTCTCGGTAGTACTCGACGCCCTGCACGAGGCTGCTCGCGCAGTTGCCGACGCCGGCGATGGCGACGCGGACCTTCTGTTCCGGCACCGCTCATGCGGTGGCTCCTTCGGTCGTGACCGTCGGAAGCGCTCGTGCGCTCGGCCGGCGATCAGCTCTTCGACCCATTCGATGTCGTGTGCGGTGGACTGCGGGTCGGTGCTCCAGCAGGCGACGGGTGTAGCGGTCGCGGCGCGGGTCGCGGCTGCGGCCGGCGCCCGGTCGAGCCGGTGGCGAGCTCGGCGCGGCGGCGCTCGAGCAGCGTCGAGCCGAGCGTCGGCGGGCAGGTGGCGACAGAACGACGAGCTGCAGCGCGAAGGCGCTTCTCGTCGTCGCCCTGGTGTCGTCGGCGAGCAGCAGCTCGACGAACATGCGCCTCGCCCTGCTCGGTGATGCCGGTAGGCCTTGCGGGTCCGGCGGCCGCTCGCATGCGGGCGGCCATCGTGCGCTGCCGGGCCGCGGCGAGGTCACCCTTCGAGCGAGCCGGTGGGGACCGGCGCGCCGCCGGCGGCGCCGGCGTCACGCTCTCGATCGCGCCGGCTGCGCTCGAGACGGCGCAGCGCGGGATACAGCGAGCCGAACGAGACGCCCCAGAGGAAGCCGAGGGTCTCGCCCAGGCGCTTCTTCAGCTCGTAGCCGTGGAGCGGCTGCTCCTTGAGCAGGCCGAGGATGGCGAGTTCCAGCACGATGCGGTGCGCTCCTGATCGACTCGATATATCGATGCGATATATCGGGCGAGGAGTATGCCCCGAATGCCCGGAGGCCGTCAAGCCGAGTCTCGGCGACGGTGCGGACCGGTGGGCCGGAGGTGCCGGCACTCGCGCGCGATGCCCGAGCACACCCGCTCGGATGCCGGCGCCGGTCACCACACCGGCTGCGCCGCGCAACCTGCCGGGCATCGGCACGTCGACTACGCGCTGGCGCGCCGGGCCGCCTCCGCGGACCTGAAGTCGCGGCGACCGCGACCGCCTCGACGTCTGCGACGCCCACCCCGAGCTGGTCCGGGCCGGCCGCACGTCGGCGAGCCGGCCGACGACGACTGCCCCGTCTGCGGCTCCGAGAGCCTGCGACTCGTGTCCTACGTCTACGGCGACGCGCTCCGCCAGGCCAACGGCCGCTGCATCTCCTACGACGGCGAGCTCGAGAAGCTCGAGCGCGTCAGCACGACGAGTTCGCCCGCTACGTCGTCGAGGTCTGCGTCCGCTGCCGCTGGAACCACCTCGCGGCGCGAGCCCCACGGAGCTGCCTGACCCGGCGGCGGCGGCTACTCGGGCACGTGCCGACGCACGCCCGTCGCTCAGCGCGCAGCGCGCCTCACCGTCGCTTGCGTCGGCTGCTCGGGACGTCCGCTGTGCTGCCGGTGCGTGGAGGTCGGCCTCGGGTACCCTGCGGGTGCTGCCGGGAGCCGTGTGTGCCCTGGACGGCGGAGGTACGGACCATGGCCGCTCACGCCGTGCCAGCGCGCCCGATTCGCGCGCCGCAAGGGCGACGGCGCACCCCGCTCGTGATGGTGACCGCCTACGACGCGCCGTCGGCCCGCGTTGCCGACGCAGCCGGCGTCGACATGATCCTCGTCGGCGACTCGCGTCGCGATGGTCGTGCTCGGGTACGACGACACGCTGCAGGTCACGACCGACGACATGGCGCACCACGTCGGTGCGGTCGCGCGCACCAACCCGTCGGCGCTCGTCGTCGGCGACCTGCCGTGGCTGAGCTACCACGTCTCCCGCGAGGAGACGGTGCGCAACGCGGCCGCGCTCGTGCGCGCCGGCGCCGGCGCGGTGAAGCTCGAGGGCGGCCGCAAGCGGCTCGACGCCGTGCAGGCGATCCTCGACGCCGAGATCCCGGTGATGGGCCACCTCGGCCTCACGCCGCAGTCGATCCACGCGCTCGGCGGATTCCGGGTGCAGGGCAAGGACCTCGACGCGGCCCGCGGCGATCGTCGACGACGCGATCGCGCTCGCCGAGGCCGGCTGCTTCGCGATCGTGCTCGAGTGCGTCCCCGACGCGGTCGCCCGCATGGTCACCGAGTCGGTCGCCGTGCCCACGATCGGCATCGGCGCCGGTCGTCACTGCGACGGCCAGGTGCTCGTGTATCCACGACCTGCTCGGGCCTCGAGGACCGCGCTGCCGCCCAAGTTCGTGCGCCGCTACGCCGACCTCGCAGGCGGACGCCACCGACCGCGGTCAGCCAGTTCGCCGACGACGTGCGGGCCGGGACGTTCCCCTCCAGCGAGGAGACGTACCACGCGGCCGACTCGGTCGCCGAGGCGATCGGTCTCTACACCGCCGCCGACGGACAGTCGGAGCGCACACCCGCGTGAACCGCCCCCGTCGTGGGGGTGGCGCTGCTCGTGGTCGGCGCCGTGCTGCTCGGCGCTGCCGGCTGGATCGTGCTGCGTGACGACGGCACGTCCGAGGACCCCGGGCCGCTGAGCGAAGCGGTCGCTGCTGCCCGCCCGGCCACCGACCCCTTCCCGCAGCTCACCGAGACGACCGTTCGGGTCGGCGAGACGAGCATGAACGTCGTGATCGCCGACGACGTCGACGAGCGTGGGCAGGGGCTCCGGGAGCGCGAGACGATCGGCGGCTACGACGGCATGCTCTTCGTGTACGCCGAGGACTCGACGAACACGTTCACGATGTCGACCGTCCCCGTGCCGCTCGACATCGCCTTCTACGACGCCGACGGACGCGTCGTCGACCGGTTGCGCATGGAGCCGTGCGACGGCACCGACGCCGGGTGCCCCTCGTACCAGTCGAGCGCGCCGTTCCGCTACGCGCTCGAGACTCTCGCCGGCGACCTCCCCGACGGACAGCTATCGTCGTAGCTGGGTCAGGACGGGTAATGGCCGACGATGTCGATGATGAACTGCGCGCGCAGCCGGCGCTGGCGATGCACTCGACCTCGATGTCCTGGACCCGTCGAACGTGGACGTCACCGCGTTGGAGAGGACGGTGCCGGCTGAGGTCCAGTTGATGCTCGCCGCCGCCGAGCCGGGGATTTGGCGGCGAACACGGACAGCACGCTGACGAGCCGGCCGTGGGCACGGCCGCGAGGTTCATGAGGATCGTGGTCGCGGTGACCGGCACCGAGGGCGAGCAGTTGATGGTGCGCGCCGCCGCGCCGAACGCGGCGGCCCCTGGAGGCTCCGCTCGGGTTCCCCTGCCCGACGCGCGGTCGTAGACCGGCGTCGGCGTGGGCAGCAGCGTGAGCGTCGGCCCGACACCTTGCTGCTCGTTGAGCTTCGTCCACTGACCGGGCGTCCCGGGGTTCAGGCAGAGGAACAGGTCGCCGACGTTGTCCAGGAACAGCTCACCCCGGTTGTGGGTGCCGGTCGAGGGGAACCCGACCGAGTTCGCCGGCACCACGTAGACCTGCGCCATGCCGCCGGCCGCCTTCATCGCGTAGCCGTTCACGGCGAAGGCTTCCACGCCGACCGCGTCGTTCGCCTCGCCGCGCACGCCCGCGGCCAGCAGGTTGAACGACGACGTGGCCCCGCGGACGCCGTTGGTCGCGCCGGGTGCTCTCGGCAAGCCCGAGCACCCCGGCCGCCGAGTTCGTGAGCGAGCTGTTCTGGCCCCGGACGCCAACGGTGTTGCCGCTCGCGCCGGTTGCGTTGCCCGCGACCCCGGCCGCGATGTTGGTGGTCGACGCGGTGCTGCCGGCGACGCCGGTCGTCGTTCCGGTCGTAGGTTCGCGCGCTCCCGCGCAGCGCTGTGCCGTTCGTCGTGGAGTTGATGTTCGAGACGACGCCGCTCCCGGCGCCGCCGGTGTTGTCGACGAACAGCGTCGCGTTCACGGCGGTGGCGGTCAGCGAGGTCGGGTCGATGTCGGCGGTGTTCGTCGCCCCGTACAGCATCGTGCCGGAGCTCGCCCCTGCGGGAGTGGTCCCGAGCACCGCGCCAGCGACGCCGCCTGCGGCCGCGGCACCCGCGGTCGTGAAGAACCGCCGCCGCGGACCGCGTCCCGCGTCGCGCTCGGCCTCGAGCTGCTCGAGGCGCGCCGTGAGCTCGTCGATCCTCGTGTCGCGCTCGTCCTTCGACCGTCCGAACAGCCGCATCCTGGCCCCCTCGTCGCCCGCCTGCCCTGGCGGGAGACGAATTCCTTACCGCCGGAGCACGGCGATGTCGAGAGGCGTCCGGCGCAGGAGCGCCGCTACTCGTAGTAGCCGACCACGTCGAGGCTGAAGTCGGAGCTGCAGCCCGGGCTCGCGACGCACTTGACCTTCACGGCTTGGGACCCGTCGCACACCGACGTCACGTTGTTCCCGACGACGGAGCCGCCGAGGTGCCAGTTGACGCTGCTGACGGTCGAGGGCGGGTCGGCCGCGGCCGCCGAGACGACCGCGAGTGCTCCGAAGTTGCCGGTCGGGACGATCACGGTCATGTTGAAGAGGATCGCGGTCGTCGGTGCCGGGCAGTCCCGGTGTGGTGTTGGTGCAGTCGATGACGCGGGATGCCGCACCGAACGCCAGCGCGCCTTGTCGGCGCGCCGCTCGGGTTGCCGGCGCCGACTCGCGAGTCGTAGACCCGGAACGGCGACGGCAGCAGGTTCAGCACCGGCCCGCCACCACCGCCCCCACCGGACTGGTCATTGAGCTTGGTCCAGTTGTCGACGGCGGTGCAGAACCACAGGTCGCCGTTCGCGTCGACGTACATCTCGCCCTTCTGGTGGCTTGCCGCGGCCGGCGCACCGGTCGCGACCGACGCCGGCACGAGCAGGAGCGGGGCGAACGCACCCTGCGCCTTCACCCCGATCCCGCCCGTCGTCGAGCTCGCGACTCCGTGGACGCCGACGGTGGCGCCGGTCACCGCCGTGGTCTCGCCGGAGACGCCGATGCCCGCCGTCGATGCCGTCCTCCCGCGCACGCCCGTGATGGCCCCGGTCGCGTGCGTCGGCTCGCCCTGGACGCCGACCCCGGTGTCGCCGGCGCTGGCCCCCTTGACGCCGATGCCGAAGCCGGTGGCGCCGGTCGCCTCGCCGAGCACGGCGGTGGCGCCCCCCGTCACGGCCGCCGCCGTCCCGTGCACGCCGATGCCGCCCACCACGGTCGAGGCGCCCTTCACGCCGAACTTGCCCGTGCCGGAGACGCCGGTGCCCGTGTTCGCCGTCGCGGTGCCCTGGATCGCGATCGGGGTGTCAGCGGTGTTGGACAAGACGGTCGCGCGCAGCGCGACGGTCGCACCGAACGTTCGGGTTGTGCTCCGCCTGCACGCCGACCGCATTCACCGCGTCCGTCGTCACGCCGCGCACGCCGAACCCGGCGCCGCTGCCGCCGTCCGTCATCTCGCCCAGGACGCCCGTCGACGTGGCGCCCCCCTGCGTGCTCGTGCCGCGCACGCCGGTCCCACCCGCGGCGTTGTTCACGGCGGTGACGCCGAAGCCGGTCGCGCTGCCGCCGGTTGCGCTGATCCCGGTGCCACTCGCTCCGATCGCCTGGAGCGCCGTCGCGTTGGTCGAGCTGTTCTCCGCGCGAACACCGACCACGCCTGCACCCGATGCAATGCCTTGGAGGCCGTGCCCACTCCCGTTGTTCACCGCGGCCACGGCGCTTCCCGTACCCGAGTTGGAGATGTTGAGCGTCGACGCGCCGCTGGTCGAGGTGAGCGTCGTGGTGTCGGTGCCGGCGTCGTTCCCGCTCGTGCCGTAGCTCCAGACGCCGGTCGTCGGCGCCGGCAGGGGATCCACCGAGCATGGTCCCCGCCACGCCCGCAGCCGCAGCCGCGCGCGGCCGCGGTGAAGAAGCGCCGGCGGCTCAGGCTCTCGCCAGCCGGCGACGCGCCCTCGACCCTCGCCTCGAGCTCGCCGAGGCGCGCTCGCAGCGCCTCGATCTCGTCCCGGACGTCGTTCGCCTGTTCGGTCGCCATGTTGTCCCCCCGCTCGCCGCCGCCGCCGCCCTGCTGGCGCCGACACCGTCCGGCGGGATCCTATGCAGGGCGGCGCGGAGCCGTTCTGCCCGAGGGTCGGATCAAGGGCTACTCGTAGTATCCGACGACGTCGAGGCTGAAGTCGGAGCTGCAGCCCGGGCTCGCGACGCACTTGACCTTCACGGCCTGGGACCCGTCGCACACCGACGTCACGTTGTTGCCGACGACGGAGCCGCCGAGGTGCCAGTTGATGCTGCTGACCGTCGACGGCGGGTCCGCCGCGGCGGCCGACACGACCGCGAGCGCCCCGAAGTTCCCCGTCGGGACGATGACGGTCATGTTGAAGAGGATGGCGGTCGCGGTGGCTGGGAGCGCCGGCGTGGTGTTGGTGCAGTCGATGACTCGCGATGCCGCCGCCGAACGCCAAGGCGCCCTGGGCCGCGCCGCTCGGGTTGCCGGCCCCGATGCGGGAGTCGTAGACGCGGGACGGCGCCGCCAGCAGGGTCAGTGCCGGGCCTCCCGCCGTCAGGTTCACCCAGGTCCCCGGCACGCCGGCGACGGTGCACTGATACAGATGTCCGGCGTTGTCCAGCCAGAACTCGCCCAAAGCGTGAGTCCCGGCTGTCGGCGGACCGACGACCGTGGGGTTCGCGTTGAGGCGCAGGTGCGCGCCGAACTCGGAGGATGGTGCTCCGACCTCGAGCGCCAGGCCACCGCCGGAGTTCGAGGCGAACACACCGCTGCCGCCCGAGCTCGTCGATTGGCCGGAGACGCCGGACCCGCCGCTGGAGACGGCGCTGACGCCGCCGTTCACACCCGAAGCCGTGATGCCGATGCCGCTCGTGGCGATCGCGGTGATGCCGACCGCGTTGTTGCTGCCGCCCACGTTCGTGACGTTCAGGGCGGCGCCGCCGAGGTTCGGCGTCGACAGTCGCGTCTCCGGGTGCCGGCGTTCGCCGGGCTGCCGATCAGGATCGGATCGCCGTCGAGCGCGCCGGCCTTGGACGCGGAGAGCACCGCGCCCGTCACCCCGGCCGCTGCGGCCGCCCCGGCCATGCCGAACAGGCGACGTCGAGAGAGCGACCGGTCAAGGGGAGCCTCGACTGGCTCCGTCGGCTCCTGCTCCCCCTGCTCCGCACCGCCGTGTTGCTGCTCGAGGCGGGCCAGGCGCTCCCGCAGCTCGTCGATCTCGGCCTGCATCTCTTCCTGCGTCTTGTCGCCCTGCGTCACGATGAGCCTCCGGTCCGGCATGACTGTCGAGCCGAGCATGAGCGGATCGGCGTGCGGAGACATCCGTGCGCGCGACGGAGATTTGGCTGTCACAGGCCGTCGGTAGGGTCGTCGGACAACCGCACGAGGGGCGGGTGTCGGCGGGTCGCTGGTAGCCTGACCCGCTCAGCTCACCTGCTCCTCCGGCAGCCCTCGGGCCGACCGGGGGAGCCCGCCCCAAGGCGTCAGTGTGAGGCGGTCCGAAGGAGGTACGGCCCATGCGGCCGTACGAGGTCATGATCATCTTCGACGCGGACCTGGAAGAGGAGACCATCCGGTCCGCAGTCGACCGCTCCGTCCGAGCTCATCGAGTCGAAGGGCGCCGAGAAGGGCCAGATCGACTTCTGGGGCAAGCGACGGTTCGCGTACGAGGTGAAGCACCGCTGGGAGGGCTACTACGTGGTCCTGCAGGCGAAGGCCGAGCCCGCGGCGATGGACGAGCTGCACCGGGCGCTCTCCCTTGCCGACGAGGTCGTCCGTCACAAGGTGCTGCGCATCCCCGAGCAGGTCTACGGGAAGCTCGCGGGAACGCCCGCGGCCGAGACGCCGCTGCACCGCGACGCCGACGACGACGACTAGTGAGTCGCTCGGAACCGGACGCAGTGCCGACGGTCGGGCCGCACCCGAGCGGACACGATGAAGAGGAGACCAGGGAATGGCTGACAACACGATCACGGTCGTCGGGAACCTCACTCGGGACCCGGAGATCCGCTACACCGCCGCGGGCGCAGGCGAACGCGCGCTTCGGCATCGCGGTGAGCCGGCGGTGGCAGAACCGCCAGACCAGCGAGTGGGAGGAGCAGACCAGCTTCTTCAACGTCGTCTGCTGGGGCGACATGGCCGAGAACGTCAGCGACTCGATCGGCAAGGGCACCCGCGTCATCGTGCACGGGCCGGCTCGAGCAGCGCAGCTGGGAGACCGAGCAAGGCGAGAAGCGCAGCGTCGTCGAGATCGTCGCCGACGAGGTCGGCCCGAGCCTGCGCTGGGCGACGGCCGAGGTGAAGCGCTCCGAGCGTCGGGGTGGCGGCGACTCGGTGGCGGCGGCGGCGGCGGCGGTGGCGGCAGCGGTGGCGGCGGCGGCGCCGCCGGGCCGCGGCGGCGCCCGGCGGCCGGCGCGGCAGCGACGACGACGACTTCGGCGAGAAGAGCCCTTCTCGACCGGACGAGCGCGAGACCGCAAGAACGGGAACGCGCAGCAAGACTCGAAGGCCGCCGACCGAAGGCGCACGCCCAAGAAGAAGGTGTCGATCCTCAACCAGAGAGCGATCGACTGGGTCGACTACAAGGACGTCAACCTGCTCCGGCGCTTCATGTCGGAGCGGGCCAAGATCCGCGCCCGCCGCGTCACCGGCAACAACGCGCAGCAGCAGCGCGAGGTCGCCCGGGCGATCCGCGTCGCCCGCGAGATGGCGTTGCTGCCGTACAGCGTGCGCCAGGTGACCCAGCGCAGAGCGGCAGGCGTCGCGACCGCGGCGATCGCGGCGACCGCGGCGACCTGTCGCGCGCCGATGCCGACGCCGGACGCACCGCCGCCCGTCGTCGGCGAGCTCGACGAGCCGCCCGACGGCGTGACGCTCGAAGCGGCCTCGGCGACGACGGCGGCTCGACGGCTACGCGCCGAGGCTCGGCGCTCGAGGTCGAGATCGACGTCGACGGCGCGAGCGACGCGGAGACGACGAATGAAGGTCGTGCTCCGCGAAGACGTCGAGAAGCTCGGCCGCAAGGGCGACCTGCTCGAGGTCGCCGACGGCTACGCCCGCAACTACCTCGTGCCCCGTGGGCTCGCGATCGTCGCGACGAAGGGCGTGGTCGCAGCAGGCCGACGGCCATGCGTCGCAACCGCTCAGATCCGCGACGACCGCGACCAGGAAGCGGCCCAGGAGCTCGCGGTCGCGGCTCACCGCGCGCGCCGATCCAGGTCACGGCGCGAGCGGGCGAGGGCGGCAAGCTGTTCGGCTCGGTCACCACGGCGGACATCGTCGCCGCGGTGAAGGAGCAGACCGGGGTCGAGCTCGACCGGCGCAAGATCGACGCTCGCCGAGCCGCTCAAGGAGCTCGGCCCGGCCGAGGTGCCGGTCCAGCTGCACCCCGAGGTCGACCGTCGACCCTCGCCGTCGAGGTCGTCGCCGAGTAGCGCGAGGGCTCGCCACGCAGCGGGCCCTGCGGATCGCCAGCGACGGGATCGACCCTGGCCATGGGGATCGATGTCGTACCACCTCTGGTCGCATGCGAGGGTGCATCCGAGGCGTCATCCCCAGGCCTGGGGAAAACGCAGGCGTCATCCACAGATCCACAGGGAAACCGGGTTTCGCCTCTACTCCCACAGGCGGAGTGACCGCACACTGCCGAGGCTCACGGCGATGGACGCAGCCGGGAGGACGGGGCGGGCCGTGGTCCAGTCGATCGATGAGACCGGGTCGGCGTCGCGCAGCCCGGGCGCATCCCGCCGCACAACCTCGAGGCCGAGGAATCGCTGCTCGGCTCCATGCTGCTGTCCCGCGACGCCATCACCGCGGCGGTCGAGGCCCGGGTCGACGTCGGCGACTTCTACAAGCCGGCGCACGGGCACATCTTCGAGGCCGTCTGGTCCCTCTACGAGCAGGGCGAGCCCGTCGACCCGGTCACGGTCGCCGAGGAGCTGCGCCGCGCCGACCTGCTCGAGGCGCTCGGCGGCAAGCGCGCGCTGCTCCAGATCCAGGCGTCCACCCCCGCATCCGCGAACGCGGGCCACTACGCCAAGATCGTCAGCGAGCTCGCGCTGCTGCGCCGCCTGATCACGGTCTCGGGCGAGATCGCGGAGTCGGCGTACGACGCAGCCCGACGACGTCACCGAGACGCGTCGACCGCGCCGAGGCGATGGTCTTCGAGGTCGCCGAGAAGCGCGATCTCGGAGTCGCTGGTGCGCGTCTTCGAAGCGGTGACCGCGACGCGTCGACCAGCTCGAGGCGCTCTACGGCGAGAGCGACACGATGACCGGTGTCCCGACCGGCTACACCGAGCTCGACAACATCCTGCTCGGGCTCCAGCCGTCGAACCTCGATCGTCGCCGCGGCCCGTCCCGGCATGGGCAAGACCAGCTTCGCGCTCGGCGCGGCGGCGAACGTCGCGATGGTCAGCCGCCGGCCGGTCATCTTCTTCTCGATGGAGATGGGCTCCGTCGAGCTCACCAAGCGCATGCTCGCGGCCGAAGCGCGCGTCGAGGCGACGCAAGCTGCAGACCGGCGACCTCAAGGACGCGCGACTGGAGCCGGCTCAACGCGGCGATCGGCCACCTCGGCGAGGCGCCGCTGTTCATCGACGACAACCCGCACTGCACGGTGATGGAGATGCGCGCCAAGGCGCGGCGCATCAAGGCGCGCCACGGCGACCTCGCGCTCGTCGTCGTCGACTACCTCCAGCTGATGAGCTCGACCGCGCCGGCGTCGAGAACCGCCAGGTCGAGGTGTCCGAGCTCTCCCGTGGCCTGAAGATCCTCGCCCGCGAGCTCGACTGCCCGGTGATGGCGCTGTCGCAGCTCAACCGCCAGCTCGAGTACCGCCAGGTCGAAGGCCTCCGAGATCTCCCGCGCCTGCTGCGCGAGCGGCTTGAGCGCCGCGTGCTTGATCTGCCACCGGCCGGACATCTGCTCCACCACGAGCTTCGAGTCCATCCGCACGGCGACGACCTCGGCACCCAGCTCCGCCGCGGCGCGAAGGCCGGCCACGAGGCCCTGGTACTCGGCCACGTTGTTCGTGGTCACGCCGAGGCCCTCGGCACGTTCGGCCAGCACCTCACCGGTGCCGGCCTCGAACACCACAGCGCCGTAGCCGGCGGGCCCGGGATTGCCCCGCGACCCGCCGTCGGCCTCGACCACCACTCTCACAGGCCGGACTCCGCCGTCCGCACGAGGATCGCGCCGCACTCGTCACACGTGAGGATCTCGTCGGCGGCCGCGGCGGAGATCCGCGCGATCGAGCTGCGGTCGATCTCGATCCGGCACGCGCCGCAGCGGCGGGCCCGCAGCAGCGCCGCGCCGATCCCCTTGTGCTTCCGCACCCGCTCGTACTGGGTGAGCAGCTGCTCGGTGAAACTCGGCACGAGCTTCGCCCGCTCGGCGTCGCGGCGGGCCTGGATGGTCTCCAGGTCGGCCAGTTCCTGGTCGCGTCGGCCGTTCGCGTCGGCGAGCGCGGCCTCGGCCTTGTCCAGCTCCATGGTGGCGTGCTTGCCGTCCAACTCCACGGCCTCGCGGCGTTCCATCAGCTCGAGCAGCTCGTCCTCGAGCGTGGTCTGCCGGCGCTGCAACGTGGCCAGCTCGTGCTCGAGGTCGGTCATCTGCTTGGAGTTCACGGTGCCACCGGCCAGGAGCGCGCGGTCGCGGTCCTCGCGCGCACGCACCGCGTCGATCTCCTTCTCCTGCCGCTTCACCTCGCGGTCGAGATCTCCGAGCGCGGTCTCGTTGGCGACCTTCGCGTCCCGCCTCGCCTGGACCGCCTTCTCGGCCTCGGCGACCTCCGCAAGCTCCGGCATCGTCCGCCGCCGGTGTTCGACGCGACTCAGCTCCGCGTCCACATCGGCCAGCTCGAGCAGACGGCGCTGCACTGCGGGTTCGGCTTTCACCCTGGGAACCTCCCGGTTCTGCCTGGAGCCGCGGAAACGGTCCAGGGATCGGTGCAACGGGTTGACACGGTGATGTCGACGTTACCGCCGAGGGCATCGCGCAGAATCGCCGCCGCCTGCTCACACCACGGCCACTCGCTCGCCCAGTGCGCGACGTCCACGAGCGCCGGGCCCTCGCCGGTCGCCAAGTGCTCGCTCGCCGGGTGGTGGCGCAGGTCGGCCGTGACGTACGCGTCGACGCCCGCCCTGGTCACGACGTCGAGATAGGAGTCGCCGGCGCCGCCGGACACCGCGACTGTCCTGATGAGACGGTCGGGGTCGCCGGCACCACGCACGCCTGCCGCCGTGGCCGGCAGCGCGTCGGCCACGCGCGCCACGAAGTCGGCGAACGGCATCGGCTCGGGCAGCTCGGCCAGCCTGCCGATGCCCGTGCGTCCGTCGGCGTTCGGCACGAGCGGCGCGATCACCGTGAGCCCGAGCGCCTCGGCGAGCGCGTCGGACACGCCGGGGTCGGCCGAGTCGGCGTTGGTGTGCGCGCAGTAGAGCGCGGCGCCCGCGCGGACCAGCCGGTGCACGAGGCCGCCCTTCGGCGTGCTGGCCGGCACCCCGTGCACGCCGCGCAGCAACAGCGGATGGTGCGCGATGACCAGCTCGGTCTCGGTGGCGAGGGCCTCGGCGATCGTGGCCTCCACCGGATCGACGCAGATGAGGATCCGTGAGACCCGGTCGGCCGGATCGCCGCACACGAGCCCGACCGCGTCCCAGGACTCGGCCAGCTCGGGCGGATAGGCCGCCTCCAACACCTCGACGACGTCGCCGACAGTCGTCACTTGGCAACCTCCACACTCAACGCCGCCAGCAGTGGCGCGCAGTCCGCCGGATCGCGCACCGCCACCCGCAGATGATCAACGGTCAACCCCGGGAAGGTATCGGCTCGCCGGACGGCTATCCCCCGGCGGCGTAGTGCGGCCCGCACTCGTTCGCCGTCGGGGACACGCAGCAGCAGGAATGGTGCGGCCGCCGGGGTGTGGACGTGGACGCCCAGTCTGGTCAGTTCTCCCGCCAGCCAGTCGCGGTGCGCGGCCGTTTCGTGGGCCGCTTTCTGGGCCTCCGCCACGGCCGCCGGCTCGGAGCACGCGGTCACGGCTTCCAGGACCAGCGTGCCGACCGGCCAGTGTGGACGGTGCGCGGCCAGGCGGGCCAGGAGGTCCGGCTCGCCCAGTGCGTAGCCGGCGCGCAGGCCCGGCAGTGCCCACGTCTTGGTGAGACTGCGGAGCACCAGGAGTCCCGGCACCGGTTCACCGGCCAGTGATTCGGGTTCGCCGGGGACCGCGTCCATAAAGGCCTCGTCGACCACCACCACCCGGCCGGGGCGGGTGAGGGCGCGGACGGTCTCCGCCGGATGCAGAACGGACGTCGGGTTCGTGGGGTTGCCGACCACCACGAGGTCGGCGGCTTCGGGCACCTGCAAAGGGTCGAGGTCGTAGCCGAACACGTGGTGCACGGGGACACGCGCGTCGCGCAGCGCGACCTCCGGTTCGGTGAACGACGGGTGCACGATGGCCGCGAGCCGGGGCGCGAGCGCCGGCAGCAGGGCGAACCCCTCGGCCGCGCCGGCCAACACCAGCACCTCCGCCGGGTCGCGGCCGTGCCTGTCCGCTACCGCTTCGCGGGCGCGCTGGTCGTCGCGAGTGGACGGATAGGTGCCGATCCGGTCGAGCGCGGCGACCAGCCGCTGCCGCAGCCACGGCGGCGGGGCGGTGCCCCGGACGTTGACCGCGAAGTCGAGCAGCCCGGGCTCGGCGTCCACATCACCGTGGTGCCGAAGATCCGTCATTCTCACGAGCGGAGCTTGCGTAGCGAGCATCGATCCCGAGCGTAGTAGCCGGGTCCGACGCCCAGCAGCCTGGTGAAGTGGCGGGACAGGTGCGACTGGTCGTAGAAGCCGGCCCGCGTGGCCGCCTCGGCCGGCGGGTGGCCGGCCAGCAGGTCGCGCCTCGCCAACTCCAGCCGTCGGCCGGTCAGGTAGCGGTGCGGCGGGATGCCGAACTCGCGGCTGAACGCCCGCACGAGCGACACCGGGTGCACCTCGAGCACGGCGGCCGCCTCGTCGAGGGACACCCCGTCGGGCAGGCGCGCGTCGAGCAGGTCACGCAGCTCGTGGGCGACGCCGCGGCGGGTGGGCGCCGGCCCTGCGCCGGTGTCCAGGTGGCCGCGCAAACGTTCGCGCACGAACGCGTACCGGCTCTGCGCCTCCAACTCGTCGGGAGTGTCGAGCGCCTGGTGCAGCCGGTGGATCCGGGTCCGCAGCATCGGGTCCGCCAGCGCCGGGTGGTCGACCGCCGCGCCGACCAGACCGGCGTCCAGCTCCGCCGAATCCAGGTACAGCACGCGTTTGCGGAACCCCTCCGGCCGCACCGACCGGCCGTCGTGCGGGACTCCCGGGGGCAGGAGCGTCACCTGGGAGCGCAGGGCGCCGTGCTCGTGGCGGTCGAGGCCGTAGCGGACCATGCCGTCGTCGACGATCAGCAGCGTCCACGCGTCGTGGGTGTGGGACGGGTACGCGTGGGAGGTGAAGTGCGCGTGGAACACCTCGTGGATGCCCCGCACGGCGGGCCGCCACGCGGTGATGTCGGGCATGGTTAGGAACGTACAAGACCAGGGCGTTCTCGGACGGACACAGTTCTCGCGTGAGCTTTCCAACGAAGATCGCCGTGGTGCTGCGGGACGACCTGCTGAGCTGGCAACGACTGAACGTGTGCGCGTTCCTGGTGAGCGGCATCGCCGCGACCGTGCCCGAGCTGATCGGCCAGCCCTATGAGGACGCCGACGGCACGAAGTACCTGCCCATGTTCGGCCAGCCGGTGATGGTGTTCGAGGCGTCGGCGCGGACGCTGACCGACGCGCACGCGCGGGCCGACTCCCGGGGGCTGCCCATGTCGGTGTTCACGGCCGACCTGTTCGCCACGGGCAACGACGAGGACAACCGGGCGGCCGTGCGCGCGGTGCCGCGCACGGCGCTCGACCTGGTCGGGATCGCCGTGCACGGCCCGCGCAACGCGGTGGACAAGATCGTCAAGGGCGCGCGGATGCACCCTTAGACGGTGACGACCTGCCCGGTGTCGAGGTCGTAGGTCGCGGAGATGATCTTGACGCCGTGGTGTTCCACCGCGTCCCGCACGATGTTCGAGCGCTCCTTCAGGAACGCGGCGCTGCGGCGGGCCTGCTCGGCCACACACGCCGCGAGGAACGCCTTCGGGTCGCTGTTCGGCGGGGTCGCGCGCACGGTGGCCTCGATCGTGCGGACGAGCGTGGCGATGTCACCGGTGACCTCGACGTTGCCGTTCACCAGCTCCACGGCCGCGCCGACCGCGCCGCAGCTCTCGTGGCCGACCACCACGATCAGCGGCACGCCCAGGTGCTCGATCGCGTACTCGATGCTGCCGATCACGGCCGTGTCGAGCACCTCGCCGGCCGAGCGGATGACGAACAGGTCGCCGAGGCCCTCGTCGAACACCAGCTCCGGCGAGACGCGCGAGTCGGCGCAGCTGAGGATGACGGCGAACGGGTGCTGGCCGTTCACCAGGGACTCGCGCCACTCGAGTGACTCGTGCGGGTGCTTCTGCCGGCCTTCGACGAAGCGCTTGTTGCCGTTGACCAGCTTGCGCCAGGCCTGATCGGCGTTGAGTGGGGTGTCTTTCGGGTTCGGCTGGCGGGCGGCCGAGGCTGCCGCCGGAGCGGCGACGGCAAGGGTGGCGGCGGTGGCCGCGGTGATGCCGAAAAGGGAACGCCGGGTCACGCCGGCGCCATCGAGGTTGGTCACGGCGTTGACCTTATTACCGCTCAACAGAGCCAAATCCCGGCATCGCGGACAAATCATGCGATTAGGGGAATGTAATTCAGTTCACACCTGGAGCAATTGGTCGAAACCGGCCTTGATGCGGTCGACGCTCATACCGGACGCGCGCTGGTGCTGGAACTGGTCGGCGGCGAGCGGCGCGAGCACGGCGTCGGCCAGGAACCAGGTGTCGTCTTTGGGCCGGAGCTGCTCCAGGAGCCCGGCGACGTGCATGCGGTGCAGCGCGTAAGCGCCGGAACGCAGGCGCGCGGCCGGGGTCGCGGTCTCGGCCACCACGAGCACGGCAGCCTGGGTCTCGAGCCGGTCGACGAAGGCGTGCACGAACGCGCGGAGCCGCTCTTGTGGCGGCGCTCCGGGCCCGAGCGGCGGCGGGCCGTTGAGGAACTGTTGTTGGAAGTCGCGCTCCTGGTCGTCGAGCAGCGCCTGGGCGAGGACGCCCCGATCGGCGAAGCGCCGGTAGACGGTGCCGACGCCGACGCCCGCCGCGGCCGCGACCTCGTCCATGGTCAGGCTGTCGACGCCGCGCGTGGCCAGCAGTTCGGCCGCGGCGGCCAGGATCCTGCGCCGGTTGCGCGCGGCGTCGGCCCGTTCCACTCCTCCTAGCGTAGCGGAGAGGTTTCCGGTTATCCTAAGTGGAGAAGTTTCCACTTAAAGGAGTTGGATCATGGACCTCATCACTTCGGGCATGCCGCTGACCTGGCACCAGCCGGGCGAGCGACGGATCTTCCTGGCCGACGCGCTGGACCACACGAGCGACGCCGCCATGTCCGTCGGCTTCGCCCGCTATGCGGCGGGCGAGCACAACGAGTGGACGATGAGCTACGACGAGGCCCTGGTGATCACCCGCGGCGTGTTCACCGTGCGATCGGCCACCGACTCGGTCACCGCGCGGCCCGGCGAGGTGATCTTCCTGCGCGACGGAGAGGAGATCGTGTACCAGGCAGACGAGGACGCCGAACTGGTGTACATCACGCACCCACACTGGCTGCGAGCCACGGAGGAGGGCTCTCAAGCCGCCCGCCTCGAGGAGTGGCACCCGGCTTCGGTCGCCTGACCCGCGCTGGGCGCTGCCCCGCCGCCCTCCGGGACTGGCGAGCGACACCCGGCACCTGACCCGGGGGCGGCGCTCGGCACGCGCTGCCCCCGGCCGAGCGCCCCCCGCCGGGATGACTGGCGAAGTGACACCCGGCGTCTGGGAGCAGCGCCCAGCACGCGGCAACGAACCTCACCGAACGCGAACCCCCAGCCGGGGCGACTGGCGGAGTGCACCCGGCGTCGGGCGCCTGACCCGGCTGATGTCGGACGGCGAGCTTCACGCGCTTGTCGCCCCCGCGCGCGTGATCGGCGTCCTCACCCCTGGCGGCGAGGGCGCCGGCCCGCTCCAGAGCGCGGAATCCGCACGCGCTTCGAGCACCTGACCAACGGTCCACCTTCCGACAAACCACCAGTCAGCCGAGAGCCCGCAACCGACACCACCCACCGAGCGGCACCAGCGCACAAAACCAAGATCGCGGAGGCGCCCCCTACTGTTGGCACACCCCCGCCCATCCCAGGGGGCGGCCCTGTTCCAGTCTATCGGCCCGCGCCCACGGAACCGGGGCGCGAAGATCCACTGCTGCCGAGTTGTCCACAGGCGAGTCGGTTGCCCACAGTTCGTCAGAGGGCGGAACCGCCGGTCGCATCTATTACCTGGCCGGTGGTCCAGCGGCCGGCGTCCGAGGCCAGGTGGCGGACCAGGTCGGCGACGTCGTCGACCGTACCGATTCGGTTGAACACCGAAAGGGCGGCGGCGCCCGCGCGAGCCTCGGGGTCGTCGAGCCAGGCGTTCATGTCCGTGTCGATGATGCCCGGCATGACCGCGTTGATCGTGATGCCACGGGGTCCGAACGTCGGGGCCAGCGCAAGTCCCAGCGTGTTGATCGCGCCCTTCGTGGCCGCGTAGACCGGGTGCGTCGGCGCGGCCACGCGCGTGAAGCCGGTGCTGATGTTGACGATCCGGCCGTTGTCGCGGAACGCCGGGGCCAACTCCTGAATGAGGAACAGCGGCGCCGTCAGGTTCAGCTCGATCACCCGGCGATACGTCTCCTCGTCGATCTCGCCGAGGGCCTGGTTGCCGTTGGTGCCGGCGTTGTTCACGAGCACGTCGATGGCGCCGGCCTGGTCGAGGAATCTGGCGGCCACCGACCGCGCGGCGCCGACGCCGTCCCGGTCGAGCGGGGCATCGATGAGCACGGGGGTGGCACCGGCGTCCGCCACGAGCTTGGCCGTCTGCTCGGCGGCCTCCTGGTTGCTGGCGTAGTGGATGCCGACCAGCTCGGCGCCGTCCTCGGCCAGACCCACCGCGATGGCCCGCCCGATTCCCCTGGACGCCCCGGTCACCAGTGCCTTCATGTTCACTCCTTTTGTAGTGGTCACTACATACTATAGTGGACACTATGAAATCCGGAAGACCCAGATCGTTCGACACCGCCGAAGTGCTGTCGGCGGCCATGGCGGTGTTCTGGCGACACGGCTACGAGGGTGCTTCGCTCGTCCAGCTCCAGGCGGCCACCGGCCTCACGCCGCCGAGCATCTACAACGCGTTCGACTCGAAGGAGGGCCTGTACCTGGCCTGCCTGGAGCACTACGCGACCGGCCCGGGCGCACTGCCGGTGGCGCCGCTGCGCGAGAGCCCGCCGGGCAAGGACGGCGTGCGGGAGTTCCTGCTGTCGGCCGCGCGGGAGTTCACCCAGCCCGGCCGGCCGAAGGGCTGCATGATCTCCACGGCCGCGCTGAACCTCGGCCCCGACGTGTCCACCGTCGGCGCGGCGCCGGCGAAGTACCGGGCGACCACCATGGCCATGGTCGCCGACTACCTGCGCCGCGCGCAGGAGAACGGCGCGCTGGCGGCGTCGGTCAACCCGGAGGCGCTGGCACGCCACTTCGGCGCGACCATCCAGGGCATGTCCGTGCAGGCCTGCGACGGCGCGACCACCGAGGAACTGTCCGAGGTGGCCGAGCTGGCGCTCACCGCGTGGCCGTGATCGGGCAGACTCGGCGCGTGCACCTGACGTTCGTCTGCTCCGGCAACATCTGCCGCTCCCCCATGGCCGCGCTCGTGTTCGCCGATCACCTGGAGCGGGCGGGCCTGTCCGACCGGGTCCAGGTGACGAGCGCGGGCATCGGCCCGTGGCACGTCGGCGAGGGTGCCGACTCGCGGGCGCGCGCCACGCTGAAGGCGGCCGGCTACTCGACGACGCACGTGGCGGCCCAGGTCGGCGCGGACCACCTGTCGGCCGACCTGCTGCTGGCCATGGACGCCGGCCACGAGGCGGCGCTGCGCGATCTGCTGACCCATCAGGGCGACGACCCCGACCGGGTGCGGATGTACCGCTCGTTCGACCCGGCGGCCACCGGCGACCTGGACGTTCCCGACCCGTACTACGGCGCGAACGACGGTTTCGCCGAGGTGCTCGCCATGATCGAGGCCGCCACGCCCGGCCTGCTGGACTGGGTGCGCGAGCGGCTGTGAAGCGGGTCGTGCTGGCCGACGGCCGGGTGGCCGTGGTGAAGCGGCACTCCCATTCGAGTGCCGTGCTCGCGGAGGTCGCCGGACTGCGGTGGCTGGGCGCGCTGGCGGCGGACGTCCTCGAGCACTCCGACGACAGTTTGACCGTGGAGTACGTCGAACCCGGCGCGCCCACCGCCTGGGCGGCCGAGGAGTTCGGCCGCGCCCTGGCCCGGATGCACGCTTCGGGAGCGCCGGCGTTCGGCTCGCCGCCGCCCGGCGGCCCGGTCGACGCGTGGATCGGGCTGGCGCCCATGCGCAACGTGGTCGGTGCGGACTGGCCGTCCTGGTACGCGTCGCATCGTCTGCTCCCCTACCGGTCGTCCATCGACTCGGTCGCCGAGGTGTGCGAGCGGATCGCGGAGTTCGCCGGGCCGCCCGAGCCGCCCGCGCGACTGCACGGCGACCTGTGGAGCGGCAACGTTCTGTGGACCTCCGGCCGCACGCGACTGATCGACCCGGCGGCGCACGGCGGGCACCGCGAGACCGATCTCGCGATGCTCGCGCTGTTCGGGTGTCCCCACCTGGACCGGATCATCGCGGCGTACGAGGAGATCACCCCGCTGGCTTCGGGCTGGCGGTCGCGGGTGCCGCTGCATCAGTTGTTCCCGCTGCTGGTCCACACGGTGTTGTTCGGCGGCGGGTACGGGCGGCAGGCCGAGGAGGCGGCCCGGGCGGTGTTGGGTCGCTGACGTTGGCCTACCGTTGGGGGGTGCGGTTGCGGTTCCTGCTCCGGCCGGGGTGGCTGGCGTTGACGCTGGTGGTGTTCGTGTTCGCCATCGCGTGTTTCGCCGTGCTCGCGCCATGGCAGTTCGGCCGGCACACGGAACGGTCGACCACCAACGAGGCCGTCACGCGGTCCATGGGTGCGACGCCGGTTCCCATCGAGGGGGCGTCCCCCGCCGAGTGGCGGCAGGTGCGGCTCACCGGGACGTTCCTTTCCGACGACGAGGTCGTCGCGCGGCTGCGGACGGTGCTCGGGCAGCCGGCGTTCGAGGTGCTCACCCCGTTCGAACTGACCGACGGGTCGATCGTGCTGGTCGACCGGGGTTACCTGCGACCGGAGCAAGGGCCGCGGGGGGTGCGGGTGCCGGACTACGCGGCCCCGCCGACCGGCACGGTGGACGTGACCGCGCGGATGCGCTCCGACGAGCGTGACCCGGCGAACCGCCCGGTCCAGACGGACGCGGACGGCCACCGGCAGGTGTACGCGGTCGACTCGCGGGCGGTCGCTCGGGAGACGGGGCTGGACATCCGCGGCGGGTACGTCCAGTTGAACGAGGACACCCCCGGCGTGCTCGGCGCGCTGCCGCTGCCGGACCTCGACGCGGGGCCGTTCCTGGGCTACGCGCTCCAGTGGATCACGTTCGGGGTGATGACCCTGCTGGCGTGGCTGTACTTCACGGTGCGGGAGATCCGCCCGGGCGGCGCCCTGACCGCCGAGCGCCCGACCAAACAGTCGGTGGCCCAACGCATCGCGGACGACGAGGCACGCGAAAACGCACCGACCCCGTCCTGACGGGCTCGCATCCCGCGCATGTCCCCACGTCCCGCACGCATGTCGCCATGTCTCGGCCGCATGTCCCACTTCCCGCACGCATGTCTCGCGGTATCCGGCACGCGAGTTCGCGGTTCCCGCACCACGAGATCGCGGTTCCCGACCACGAGATCTCGGTTCCCGCACCCGAGATCGCGATTCCGGACCCGAGATCGCGGTTGCTGCGGAGAGGCGGGTGGGAGCGCGAGGTGCGTTCTCGCGTCGTGAGGGCAGGGACCCGCTGGCAAGGTAGCGGCAAGCACCGACAAATAGGCGCTCCTGCCTGATGTGTGGGTCAGGTTCGTCCGGGTAGGGGTGGTTGGTGGCCGGAGAGGGCGAGCATGGCGAGGGCGATGAGCGGGGGTGCGGCGTGGAATCCGTAGGCTTGGCGGGTGATGACTCTGATCTTGGTATTCATGGACTCGATCAGTGCGTTGGACAGATGGTGATCGAGTGTGGCTTCGATGGCCTGGCGGTGTTTGACGATGGTGCGTTGCAGCTGGATGAATGCTCCGATGCGGCAGCGGCGAGCCCATGATATCCATCGGTCGAGTGCTTCTTTTCCTTCATCGCCTTTGACTTTGAAGACGTAGCGGAGGCCTTCTTTGAGGAGGTAGGCGCGATGGAGACGCGGGTCGGTGAGCGCGATCCAGGCCAGCTTCGCGTGTTGCTTAACTGTGAGATTCTCTGGGTTTTTCCAGAGTGCCCATCGTGACCATTTCAGCTTCTCTGCTTCCCGGCGCGAGACACGCCGGCCACGTTCGTCATAGGCGCTCTGGCCGGCGCGGCGCCGGGCCCGGTTCCAGGACTCGCGCCGCACCACGTCCAACGCGTCGGTGGCCCACTTGACCACGTGAAACGGGTCAGCGCAGCGCACCGCGTCCGGGCAGCGCTGGTCAACCACCTTGATGATCCACCGGGCAGCGTCGGACGACACGTGAGTGAGCTGCGCGGATCGCTGGGATCCGAGCTGGTCGAAGAACGTCTCAAGAGTGGCCGCGTCATGCCCATCCGCAGCCCAGAGCAGCCGACCGGTGTCGTGGTCGACCACCACCGTGAGATATTTGTGGCCTTTCTTGTAGCTGATTTCATCGATGCCGATCCGCCGCAAGTCAGCGAACCGATCAACCCGACAATCGGCATCCCCCCACACACGATCCACAATACGTCCCACCGTGCGCCACGAGACACGCATCAACTCGGTCAAGCGTCGGGGGCCCCTGGCATTAATCGTAGTGGTTGGCACCGACAGTTTCGGTCGGTGTGGATCTTGCCTGTGGACAGGACGCCGGTGACTGGGAACTCGTGCGCGGGGAACCACGATCTCGCCTGCCGGAACCGCGAACTCACGTTCCGGAACCGCGATCTCGCGTGCGGGAAGCGCGATCTCGTGGTCCGGAACCGCGATCTCGCGTGCGGGAACCGCGATCTCGCGCACCGGAAGAGCGATCTCGTGTCCTGGAAATAGGTACCTACACGCCGGAGCCGGGTACCTGCGGTCCGGACATGGCGACATGCGGTCGGGACGTGGGACATAGGCGCCGGAATCGCGGATGCGTGCCGGAACGGCGAACATGCGCACCTGAGGTGGGGACATGCGCGCGAGGAACCGGAATCTCGGGTGTGGGAACCGGGATCTCGCGGTCGGGAACCGCGAACTCGCGGTTGGGAAGCGCGATCTCGGGTGCCGGAGATCGGGTGGGTTATTTGCGGGACAGGGCGATTAGGGCGGCTACTGCTGTTGTCAGGCCGCCCACCACTCTTGACAGTTCTACCGCGCGGGTGACGTGGCCCGCGTCCGGGACTCGGCCCTCGCCCAGGATGGGGCGTTCCTCCACGCCGTGTTCGTACACCGTTCGGCCGCCCAGGCGGATTTCCAGAGCGCCCGCGAAGGCTGCCTCCACGCGACCGGCGTTGGGGCTCGGGTGGGCCGCCGCGTCGCGTTGCCACGCCTGCCAGGCGCCGCGCCAAGAGCCGCCGACCACCGGCGCGCCGAGAACCGTGAGGGCCGCCGCCAGGCGGGCCGGGATCAGGTTCACCACGTCGTCCAGCCGCGCGGACGCCCAGCCGAACCGCCGGTACCTCGAAGTGCGGTAGCCGACCATCGCGTCCAGCGTGTTCACCGCCCGGTAGCCCAGCAGGCCCGGCACACCGGCGACCGCACCCCACAACAGCGGGGCGACCACCGCGTCCGACGTGTTCTCAGCCACCGACTCCACGGCGGCCCTGGCCAGGGCGTCGGCGTCCATCGAACGAGGGTCGCGGCCACACAGGCTCGGCAGGCGGTCGCGGGCCGCCGGTAGTTCGCCGG
The DNA here is from genome assembly GCA_963825445.1 of uncultured Actinomycetota bacterium. GTDB lineage: Bacteria > Actinomycetota > Actinomycetes > Mycobacteriales > Pseudonocardiaceae > Actinophytocola. The sequence goes on along the minus strand of CAWGTM010000003.1, from coordinate 61,744 downwards.
CGTCCAGTTCCCGCCCGATGGCCGCACCCTGCACGGCGAGCGATCGGCCGCCGAGCACGATCCACGTTGCGGCGGCCGTGCCGAGCAGTTGCACCAGCGGCCTGCGCCGGCCGGCTCGTTCGACCACGACGCCCAGAGCCACGGCGCCGCCGCTCAGGACGGCCGCGTGCACGACGCCGGACAGCTTGTCGTCGCGGTAGAGCACCCGCTCGACCTTCTTCGCCACCTGGCCGAAGCCCGCCACCGGGTGCCGGCGCCGGGGATCTCCGAAGGCGCCGTCGGCGGCCACCCCGAGCAACAAGCCGGCCGCGCGCGCCACGCTGACCACGTCTCCACCCCCACCGAATCCCCGGCCGGATGCCGGAACCGGTCGACACGGTAGCGCGGCGGTCAGTCCTCCTGGTCGGCCAGGTGGACCGCGTTGCCGGCCGGGTCGAGGAACGTCACCGCGCGCCCGCCGGGAACGTCGAGCACGTCGCCCACGTAGTTGATGGTCGGGTGCTCGGCCACGAACTTGTCGACGCTGTCGACCACGTAGAACCCGCCGGCCCGCGACTGGGGCCCGTCGGAGGTCGGCACGTCGAGCATCACCTCGACGTCGCTTCCGGGCAGCTTGAACGCGACGGTGCTCTCGCCCTCGCGCCACGCCTCGTCGAAGCCGAGGACGTCTCGATAGAAGGCCACGGCGGCCGGGAGGTCGGCCACCGGCTGGTACAGGAACGTCAATTTCATGACCGGGACCATAATCCGTTTACGGAAACCGGTCAACGGGTTACGCTCCTGCCCGATGAGAGAATGGATTCCCGTCCCCGGAAGCGCCAAGGCGCGGTTGATCGACGCCGCCATCCACCAGTTCGAGATGGCCGGCTACGAGGCCGCCAACGTCACGGAGCTGGCGGCCAAGGCGAGCGTCACCACCGGCTCCCTCTACCACCACTTCGACTCGAAACTGGGCCTCTACCTGGTAGTACGCAACGAGATGGAACGCCGGATCACCGACCGGATGGTGGGCGCGGCCGCCGCGGCCGGCGACACCGCCGTGCGCGCGGCGCTGCTCGTGGCGTTCGACGCGGCCGTCCACTTCGGGGTGTGCCGCATCCTGGCCGAGCCGGTGCCGATCGACCGGGCGGACCCCATCGAGGCCGAGCTGAGCCGGCTCCTGCCCGACGAGCTGCCCGCGGGTGGCGCGGTGCTCGCGGCCGCGTGGCGGGCGGCGTTGCTCGCCGTGGCCGACGGCATGCCGGCCGAGCCTGCGCGGGTGTCCCTCGCGTTCGTGCTCCCTGCTGGTTGAATCGACGACATGCTGCAGGCGCAGAAGCGGGGATTCTTCAAACGGAGCTACGAGCTGACCGAACGCGGCAGCCGAGTGGCCGACCTGGCCGACATCAAGCGCGAGGGCTGCGACTTCACGGTCGGCGGGCACTCGTACCGGATCCGCAGGGAACGCAGCAAGCGGTTCCTGCTGAACGGGCCGGGCGGGGAGGCGGCGGTCGCCGAACGCGACGGCGGCAAGCGGTGGCGGATCAGCTCGCCGGTGGGCTCCTACGAGCTGGTCAGGACGTCGTTCTGGCGATCGGCGTGGGAGCTGCAGGCGAACGGGCGACCGGTGGGCCGGATCGAGCGCGCCGGCGGTTTCGGTCGCCTGTCGAAGGCGGAGCTGCCGGCCGAGATCCCCAGGGAACTGCAGGTGTTCGTGTTCTACGTGGTGCTGATGGTGTGGGAGCGCGCGGCGGCGGCCGCGGCGGCCAACTCGGGCGGCTGAGCACGTTCGCGTTTGGCGTAACGCCAGAGACCGACTGGTTCAATCGACTCATGCATGCGACGCGTCGGGGATTCTTCAAGTACTCGTACGAGATCACGCACAAAGGCAGTCGGGTGACCGACATCGCCGACATCAAGAAGGAAGGGTGCGACTTCACGGCGGGCGGGCACTCGTTCCGGATCGACCGGCAGCGCGACAAGCGGTTCGTGCTGAAGGGATCCGGCGGCGACCTGGCCGTGGCGGAACGCAAGAGCGGCAAGCAGTGGACGATCAGCTCGTCGGGCGCCTCGTTCGACCTGGTGCAGAAGTCGTTCTGGCGTTCCGACTGGGAAGTGCACGCGGGCGGCCGCAAGATCGGCGTGGTCAAGCGCGAGAGCGGCCGCAAGTCGAAGGCCGAACTGCCGGGCGACATGGCCAAGCCCCTCCAGGTGTTCGCGTTCTACATGGTGCTCACCATCTGGTCCCGCGCCGACGGCCACTTCGCGGCGGTCACGGGCGGCGGCGGCTGACTAAGCTGCCGTGTGTTGACCGTGGAAACCCAAGGCCTCGCTCTGCTGCGGTTCGGCGAGAACGGGATCCCGTTCGTCGACGTCGGCAAGTTCGTGAACAACTCGCTCACCGTCGAGGGAACGACCTACCAGCTCACCAGGACCGGTGGACGGTCATCGCCGAGTGGCAGTCGACGCAGCTTGTGGTGAGCCGACCGAGTCGGTGGCGGAACCTGCTGGAGGTCCATCGGGACGGCGCACTGGTCGGCACCATTCGCGTGGGCTTCGGTGGGTTCAAGGCCGACCTGCCGGAGGACATACCGCTGGCGGTCCGGACGTTACTGCTCTATGCGACGCTCATGCGGGGTCCGGGCAAGGGACCGTTCGGCGACCAGGTCAACGCTCTCTAGGATGACGGCGTGCTGACGGTTGAGACGCTGGGTGCCGCGCGGTGGCAGTTCAGTGAGAACGGGACGCCCTACGCGGAGGTCGGCAAGTTCGTCAACAACTCGATCACCATCGAGGGGACGGACTACCAGCTCTCGCGCAACGAGGAGTTCTCGTTCGCGCTGATCGGTGACTACGGACCGGTGATGACGGCCGAGTGGATCGGCACCGGCAAGTTCACGGCCGAGTGGCAGTCCGCGCGGTTCACGCTGACCCGGCACGGGCGGCTGCGGAGCAGGTGGGAGCTCACGCACAACGGCGAGCCGGCGGGCACCATCCGCTCGGGCTTCATGAAGTACACGGCCGACCTGTCACCCGAGCTGCCGCTGCCCGTGCGGACGTTCCTGGTCTACGTGACCACAATGGCCGGCTGGCTTGGCGGCCGCTACACGGAGACCAACCACCACTAGCCCTGGTCGGCCTCGGCCCAACCCGCCAGCATCAGTCGTGCGATGGACGTCGGGCCCGGGAGTTTCAGGCCCGGCAGGTCTCCGCCGGCCGCGAGCGCCTCGCGCAGTAGATCCCTGGTGACCCAGCGGGCTTCCTCGATCTCGCCGTCGGCCGGGACCAGCGGCGCGCCGCGTTCGGTCACCGCCGCGAAGCCCACCATGATCGAACGCGGGAATGGCCACGGCTGGCTGCCCAGGTAGCGGATGTCCCTGACCGACACCCCCACCTCCTCGGCCACCTCGCGGGCCACGCAAGCCTCGAGAGACTCGCCCGCCTCCACGAAGCCCGCCAGCACCGAGTAGCGCTCCGGCGGCCAGATCGGTTGGCGTGCCAACAACACCGACTCGCCGTTCACGCCCACGTCGTCGTGGACCAGGCAGATCACCGCCGGGTCGGTGCGTGGGTACTCCTCGCGGCCGCAGTTCGGGCAGTGCGTCGCCCAGCCCGCATTGCGTCGCTCGACCGGCGACCCGCAGTTGCCGCAGAACCCGGCCTTCGCGTGCCAGCTCACCAGCGCCATGGCCGTGGTGTACAGACCGGCCGACGTGTCGTCGAGCAGCGCGCCGACCGTGCGCAGGTCGTGCCACTCCTCGCCATCCGCGGCGCCGCCCGTCCACAGGCCCCATGCGCTGTCCGGTGACGGCACGCCCTCCTGCAGCTCCACCGACCGCCGCACGGCCCAGTAGCCCACGCCGTCGTGTTCGCCCAGCAGCAGCGCGTCGGCCGGCAGTTCGTCGGCCAGCCGCACGGCCGGTCGGGTGGCCAGCGTGGTGGCACCGGAACCGACCGGGGTGCGGCCGCGGTCGTCGAGCACGATGACCCGGCCGGTCGCCCAGAGTTTGGCGAGCCGGGCCGGGTCGGTGCGCACCGACTCGTTCCGGTCCACAGTGGACCGGGACAGGGTCGGCAGGCCGGCTAGCCGGAACGGCTGGGTCATTCGGCGGACACGCCGCCCAGGGACTCCAGCAGCCGCAGCTGTGCGGCGTCGCCGACCACCACACCCGTGTAGCGCGTGGGGCTGTAGAACTCCAGCGCCGCGTCGGCGATCTGCTCGGCCGTCACGTCCGCGAGCCGCGCCGGGTGCTCCACCAGCCACTCGGTGCCAAGGCCGAGCGTGGTCAGCGCGGCGAGCTGGGACGCGAGCCCCGTCTGGGACGACGTGGAGATCAGCAGCGAGCCGATCGCGTACTGCCGAACGGTTTCCACCTCTTCGGCCGTGGGCGGCACGACGCCCAGCCGCGCCAGCTCGTAGCGCATCTCCAGCAGCGCGGGCGCGGTCACGTCGCTGGCCGTGTCGGCGTCGACCAGCAGCGTCGCGCCGTGGCGGGTGAACTCGAGCGAGGACCGCGCGTGGTACGTGTAGCCCTTGTCCTCGCGGATGTTCTCCACCAGCCGCGACGAGAAGAACCCGCCGAACACCAGGTTCGCCAGCTGCAGCGCCGCGTAGCGCGGGTCGGTGCGCGAGATGGCCTGGGCGGACAGCCGCAGCTGCGACTGCACGGCACCCGGGCGCGGCACGAACAGCACGTCGCCGCCCGTGACGTCCGGCAGCGGCGGCAGCTCGGCGGCCGTGTCCGCGGAGTTCCAGCCGGCGAACGCGCTCGCGATCTTGTCGACCGCCTGGTTCGGCTCGAGGTCGCCCACGAACACCAGCACGGAGCCGCGGGGCAGCACCGCACGCTGGTGCAGCGCGCGCACCTCGTCGGTGGTCACGGTCTCGACGTCGGCCGCGTCGGGGGTCTCGCGGGTGAACGGGTGGTCGCCGTAGCGGTGGCGCTGGAGGGCCTCGCGGGCGATCACGCTCGGCTGCGAACGGGCGACCGCGATGCGCTCGACCAGCCGCGCCCGCTCGCCGGCCACCTCCTCGTCGCGGTAGGCGGCCGCCGTGAGGGCGTCGGCCATGACGTCGAGCAGCGTGTCGAACCCGCTGGCCAGCGCGTTGCCGCCGAGTGCAAGACGTTCGGGGTCGACGCCGGCGCCGAGGTCGCCGCCGACGAGCGCGAGGTCGGTGTCCATGGCCACGCGGTCACGTCGCTCGGTGCCCGTGAGCAGCGTGGCGGCCAGTACCTCGGCCACCGCCGCGTGGCGGGGGTCCTCGCCGGCGAACGGGATGCGCAGCCGCAGCTCGACCATGGGCACGGTCGGCTGGTGGACGGCCACCACGCGCAGGCCGTTGTCCAACACGGTGTCCACAGAGGACAGGTTGGTGGCCGAGCGCTGCTCGCCGATGGTGGGCAGCTGCCGGGGGCCCGTCGCGGTGCGGCCGATCTCGGCGGCCGAACGGAACGTGCTCACTGGTTTCCTCCTGCGGGCGACACGGTCAGCACCGCGCGTGAGTCGGGACGCAACGCCTTGGCGGCCGCGGACACCGCGTCCTGCGTGACCGAGGAGATCCGGTCGGCCAGCTGGTTGACCAGGCCCGGGTCGCCGTAGAGCAGCTCGAACGAGCCGAGGGCGAGCGTGCGGGCGATCAGCCGGTCGTGCTCGCGGTGCAGGCCGGCCACCCAGCGGGCGGTCACCTTGGCCAGCTCCTGCTCGCTCGGCGGCGTGGTGGCCAGCTTGTCCAGCTCCTCGTCGACGGCCGCGAGCACCCGGTTCTGCTCGGCGTCGGCCGAGTAGACGGCCGTGATGGTGAACGTGTCGGGGTCGCGTGCCTCGAACGGACCGAACAGGCCGCAGGCCGCGTTCACGTCGGTGACCAGCGGCTCGCGGTGGACCAGACGCTGCTGGAGGCGGGAACCGTCGCCCTCGGCCAGGACGGCCGACAGCACGAGGTTGGCCAGGTAGCCGTCGAGCTCGTCGATCGGGTCGGGCATCCGGTAGCCGATGGCGAGCGCGGGCAGCGGGGCGTGCGCGTCGATGTGCTCGGAACGCAGCTCGCCCGCGGGCGGCGGCTCGGCGAACGACGGCCGGTTCGGCGCCGGCCGGGCCGGCACGTCGCCGAAGTGGCGGTCGATCAGGTCGCGCGCCTGGTTCAGGTCGAGGTCGCCGGCCACCGTGAGCACGGCGTTGGCCGGTGCGTAGTAGGTGTCGAAGAACTGCGCGCAGTCGTCCAGGGTGGCCTGCTCCAGCTCGGTGAAGTCGCCGTAGCCGTTGTGCGCGTTGGGGAAGGTGGAGTACAGGACCGGCGGCAGGAGGATCCAGGGGAACCCGCCGTAGGGCCGGTTCAGCACGTTGAGGCGGATCTCCTCCTTGACCACGTCGACCTGGTTGCGCAGGTTCTCCTCGGTCAGCTTCGGCGCCCGCATGCGGTCGGCCTCGAGGAACAGCGCCAGCTCCAGGCCCGCACTCGGCAGGACCTGGAAGTAGTCCGTGTAGTCCGGGTGGGTCGACCCGTTGAACGTGCCGCCGGCCGACTGCACGTGCCGGAAGTGCGCGAGCTTCTCCAGGCTTTCGCTGCCCTGGAACATCAGGTGCTCGAAGAGGTGCGCGAAGCCGGTACGACCCTCGGGTTCGGAACGGAATCCCACGTCGTAGTGCACGCTCACGCCGACCACGGGGGAGGTCGGATCCGGAGCGAGCACCACACGCAGGCCGTTGGGCAGCGTGAACCTGGTCAGCTCAGTTGCGGACATGTTCGCAGCCTACGTGGCAGCGGTCTCACTCCGCCGCGCTGGTGATCGAGCCTGTGGACAAACCCCGAACGGTGGTGGTCAGCATGCGGAATCCCCGTGCGACAAGGAACGCCGCGTAGCCGTCTTCCGTCAGGTCGGCGGTCACGTCGGCATAGTCGAGGAGCCTGGTCACGCCGGCCAGGGTCAGCCACTCGGCCGCCTGCCCGAGCAGCCAGGTCCCGACCCCTCGACGCCGGTGATCCGGCTCCACGTGCAGGTTCCCGACGTCGGCCCAGTCCCCCGTCCGCGACATCCGGTTGGCCGTCTCCAGGTTGGTGTCGACCTCGAGGTACCCGAGGGCGACGCCGTCGACCACTGCCGTGAACCGGGTGCCGTTCATCCCCACGGTCCGCGCGACCACCCGGCCGGGTGCCGACTCGGCGCTCGGCAGGTCGGCCACCCGAGCCAGGTACACGGTCTCGGTCCGGCCGCCGTGGGTGAATCCGGCCTGCCCGAGCAGGTCGCGGATGTGCGGCCACTGTGCCGGCACGCCGTAGACACCCGGTGCGGGCAGCCCGCCGCCCGCGTACGAACGGCCCACCCGCCATGCGGCGAGCTGGGCGAGGCACGCAGTGGCCAGCTCCGCGCCGGCCGCCGTGGCGTCGGGCCAGCACAGCAGCCAGTCGATCTCACCGGTGTCGCGGTAGTGCTCGCCCACCGACTCGTCGGTGCCGTAGCGGAGCAGGTGGGCGACCGCCACGATCCGGCCGCGTTGCTCGGCCACCAGCGTGCGCCGGTCGGTCACCCACGGGTCGACCACGTACTCGCCGGGGTTGCGTTCGAGCTGGCTGAGCAGGCTCTGCACCGACACGGAGATGCCGGGTACAACGGCACCGACGTGAGCGTTGACGAGCCTCGTGACCTGATCGCGGTCGGCTCGGTGGAAGGGACGTACCGGCATGATGGACCTCCGTGGGCGTGCGCGGACGCGAGAACCCGCCACCGGTGCGGTACCCGACCAGGATACCGCTGTGGATCAGTCGGAGGAGCCGGTGAGCGCGGCCTGACCCGCCTCGTCGGTCTTCACCCGGGCCCACGACTTGTCCGTGAAGTGGATCTGCACGAAGCGCGGGCCACCGCCGAACTGGGGGACCAGCGGCTGCTTCCAGCGCTCCACTCCGCGCAACGCGTGTCTCGGCAGTTCGAACGGCCACTCCAGCACCGCGTCCGCCGGGCGTTCGGCCAGGGGCGGTCGCCGCATGCTCTGCGCGAAGTCCGCTGCCGAGGCCTTGATGAACTGGCCCAGGCCACGCAGCGAGCGGTCGTTCGACAGCTCGGCCTTCGCCGCGTCGGCCGTGCTCTGGGCGTCCCGCAGGCGCAGCACGGCGATCCGGTGGGAGGTGATCACGAACCAGGCGTGGTCGTGGCCGGCGGCCTGGTAGAGGCCGACCGCGGCGCAGCGTGGGTGGTCGCCGCGCACGGCCACGTACCCGCCCGGCCCGTCCTCGAACACCGCGTCCCACGCCCGCTCGGACAGGGTGGCCGGGTCGCCGCTCTCGTCCAGGCCACGCACCTTGTAGCGCTCGACGTCCAGTTCGCCGGCCTTCGCCATCGCCTGGATGACGTCGCCCCGGAGCCACCGCTCGACCGCACGCTGCGCCACCAGGCGCGCCTCGTTCACGCCGACGCCATCCGCTCCCGCCCGAGCGCCTCGTCGACCGCGCGGAGAAACCCCGGGAAGTCGGCGGCGAACGTGGCGGACTCGCCCTCGTACCAGTAGAGCCCGGGGGTGCCGTCGGCCGCCGCGTCGAGGCCGCCGAACCTCGTGAGCCAACCTTCGGTCTCGCCGAGCACCACCGCGTACGGCAGCGACCGGGACAGCACCATCTCGCGGTCGGCCGCCGGGATGGTCGTGGCGTCGGTGCCCCGCAGGTAGCCGCGCAGCCCGCGGATCTGCTGGACGAGCACCGTGCCGCGCCGGGTCCTGGCCGGCATGAGCCGCGCGCCGAGCGCCAGCCCGAGCCCGCCGACCACCAGCGCCAGGCCGAGCAGCGCGTGCCCGACGGTCAGCGCCAGCACCACGGTGACCGCGCCGCCGAGCACGGCCAGCAGCACGCCGGTCATCGACCACAGCGACCGCTCGTGGTCGGGGCGCCGGGTGAACCAGTCGCGGGAGACCACGTGTGCGTACAGCTCGTCGCGGATGTCCACCAGGTCCACGCCCCGGCCGCGCAGCTCGCCGAGCGTCATGGTGTCGCCGCCGGCGAGCAGTCCTGTGTAGACCGCGCGTTCGTAGCCGGTGAGCGACTCGTCCGGCGCGTTGCGGCGCGAGATCCGCCAGTCGCCCTCGGGGGTCCGCTGGATGGACAGGTAGTTGCGCACCGCGAGGTCCACGACCGTGGCGGTCACGTCGGCCAGGTCCACCCGCTCGTCGACCACCGTGCCGACCTCGCCGGGCAGCACGCCGTCGGGCGAGGCGAACGCCACGCGACCCTGGTCGGTCAGCAGCAGGTCGACCGGGCCGACCTCGGTGGCGAGCGCCTTGGCGTCGCGGCCCCTGGCCAGCCACAGCAGCACGAACCCGCCGAGCAGCACGACAGCCAGGACGCCGAGACCGACGGCGCTGGCCGTGGTGAGCGAGAACGGTCCGGGCTCGGCCGAGCCGTCGAACTCGGCGTTCGCGCCGACCGTGCCGGCCGGCAGGTGCAGCGACAGGTCGATCCGCTCACCGGCCGGCAGATCCTGCTGCACCACCCGCAGCACCTGGCCGGTGTCGGTGAGCGCGGACTGGCACGGCGAGTCGGTGTTGCGGGCGCCGGCCAGGCAGACGATGGAATCGGGCTGGCGCGGCGCGATGAACGACGCGCGCAGCATCCGCAAGGGCACGTCCCAGCCGCTGGCCAGCTGCCAGCGGACCTCCTGGTGGTCGCCGGCTGGGCCATCAACGCTGTCGACCACGGCGCCGTCGACCGTGTACTTGACCGTGGTGACGCCCTCGCCGACCCGCAGGACGAACTCGTCGCCCGTGACCTCGGCGGTGCTGTCGCCGTTCACCTCGACGTCGCGGAGGGTGAACACCCGGTCCCGCCCGTCGCCCGCCTGGATGCGCAGCGGCGCGCGGCGGGTCATGGTGTGGTCGGCCTGTACGAACACCTGCTCGGAGATGGCCAGGCCGCCGTCGGACTGCAGCTTCATGGCGAGGTTGACGCTCTGGGGCAACAGCGGTATCGGCCGGGGTCCTGGCGGCGCCTCGGACTCGGGCGGGCGCGTGGGATCCAGCCCCGTCGGCCCGGGCTGGACGGGGAAGTCGAACGTCGGGCCGCCGGGCGATGGCGGCGGTATCGACGGCTGCGCGGCAGCCGGCATGACCAGTCCGAACACCGCGCACGCGGCTACTACCGCGGCAGACGCCCCCCACTTCGCGAACACGCCTGCGGAGGATAGTCCAGTGCCCATATGCTCACCGCTGGTCCGACGAGAAAAGCTGGGGAGCCTTGGGGAAATGACGCAGCCACCACCTGGTCCGTGGCGGCCGACGGGCCCGTTGCCGCCCCCTGCCGCCCGCCCGCTGCCACCCCGACCGGTCGGCCCTCCCCCGCCCGCGCACCGGCCCGGATACCCGCAGCAGCCGCCGCCGTACCCCACGCAGCAGTACCCGCGGCAGCAGCCGTATCCGACGCGGCAGTACCCGCAGCAGCCGTACCCACAGCAGCAGTATCCGCAGCAGCAGTATCCGCAGCGTCCGCCCATGCCGCCGCCGTACGGCCAGCGCCCACCCGGCCACCCGCCGCCCGGCTACCAGATGCCGCCGCCGCGCACCGCGCCCTGGGTGGAGGGTTACCCGGGCCACCCGCAGGGCCGCCCGAAGTCCAACACCGGCGCCATCCTCACGACCATCCTGGTGGGCGTGCTGGTGGTCGCGGTCGGCATGGTCGGCCTGATCGCCGCCTCCGACAAGAACGACACGGTCGCGGACACCAACTACGACGAGCCGATCGCCACCACGTCCGAGACCACGACCACGGACGTCACGACCACCACCACCGAGACGACCACGGAGACCGAGGAGACCACCTACGAGACGGAGACCGAGACGACCCCCGCGGGTCCGCAGCCGGTCTACGCGCTCGGTGACAACCCCCTGTTCCTCGGGGATCTCGGCCTGCCCGCCGTCACGTGCAACCTCGCCACCTGGGACACCAGCCCGGCCGGCGCCGCCAACTTCTTCACGAGCGCGCTCCCCTGCCTGGACGCCGCGTGGGCGCCGGTGATGGAGCAGGCGGGACTGCCGTTCTTCACGCCCGGTCTCCAGTTCCCCGAGGGCACCGAGTGGTCGAGCGCCTGCGGGTCGACCTCCGGCTCGAACGGGGCGGTCGCGGCGTTCTACTGCGGCCAGGACAACACCCTGTACATGCCCTTCGCCGGGTTGCAGACCGACATGTACGGCGCGCACCCGGGCGTCTACCTGGCGGTGCTCTCCCACGAGTACGGCCACCACGTGCAGTCGATGAGCGGGGTGCTCTCCACCTACGCCGAGGAGCGCTACAACGCGGGCGCCGACACGGAACCCGGCCTGGAGCTGTCGCGGCGGCTCGAGCTGCAGGCGCAGTGCTTCTCCGGGATGTTCTTCGCGGCCACGTACTCGCTCGGGTCGGTCGACGACAACATCCTCACCGAGGCCCGCACGTCCCAGGACCGCGGCGACCACACGGCCGGCCTGCCGCGTGACCACGGCACCGACGACCACGCGATCGGCTGGTGGGAGCAGGGCGCGCAGCAGAATCGGACGTGGCAGTGCAACACCTGGCTGTCGCCGCCGGAGGACGTTGCCTGAGATCTGCCTAGGCCAGACGCAGTGGTGCGGGCAGCTTGGCCGTGCGGGGACCTCGGCGGACGAGGAACGCGTAACCCGCGCCGGCCATCCCGCTCAGGATGATCAGCACGAACGGCAGACCGGAGCCGGGCCCGTCGGTGCCGGTGGTCGCCTCGGCCGCGTGCACCACGAGGTTGTCGTCGCCGGCGTTCTCCGGCACCGCGATCTCCACGAGCTCGCCCTCCTGGTGACCGCAGCCGTCGAAACGGGCCTCGCGTTCGGTGCCGTCGAGGGTGAACTTCACGGTCTCGGCGGCGCCGCTCTCCGTGCAGGGAACGCCGGTGACCACGGAGGCGGACACCGTGCGGCCCGCGTCGTCCACCTCACCACCAAGAAGGCCGAGGATGTTCGCCAGTACCGCGATGACCACGGCGAGCAGCACGACCCCGGTACCGACCGCCGCCCAACGCAGGTAGGCAGGTGGTATCCGCACCCGCAGATCGTGGCAGATGGGCCGTGCTCAGAGATAGGTCTAGTCCTCGTGCGCGGCAGTGACCTTCTTGACGTACAGCAGCCGGTCGCCGACCTCGATGGCGTCCGCCTCCGGGTGGTCCACCCGGAACAGCTTCCCCTCGCGGACCACGCCCAGCACGATGTCCGACAGGTGCCTCGGCGAGCCTCCGATCTCGCTCTCCTCGACGTCGCGCTCGGCGATCGCCAGACCGGACTCCGGCGTGATCAGGTCCTCGACCATGTCGACCACGGTCGGGGTGTGGGTGGCCATACCGAGCAGCCGGCCGGCCGTCTCGCTGGAGACCACCACGGAGTTCGCGCCGGACTGACGCAGCAGGTGCACGTTCTCCGCCTCGCGCACGGCGGCCACGATCTGGGCCTTCGGCGCCAGCTCGCGAGCGGTGAGGGTGACCAGCACGGCCGAGTCGTCGCGGTTGGCGGCCACCACGACCGCGCGGGCTCTCGGGACCCCCGCGACGCGCAGCACGTCGGACCGGGTGCCGGAGCCGTGCACGACCACCAGGCCGAGCGCGGACGCGGCCTCGAGCATGGCCTGGTCGGTGTCGACCACCACGATCTGCTCCGGCAGCACGCCGTCGGACAGCACGGACGTCACGGCGGAGCGGCCCTTGGTGCCGTAACCGATGACCACCACGTGATCACGCACCTTCGACCTCCATCGTTGCAGCTTGAACGCCTGGCGGGACCGTTCGGTCAGTACCGCCAGGGTGGTACCGACCAGGATGATCAGGAACATGACCCGGAGCGGCGTGATCACCAGGATGTTGACCAGCCGGGCGGTCTCGCTGACCGGGGTGATGTCACCGTAACCGGTGGTGGACAGCGACACCGTCGCGTAGTAGAAGCAGTCCAGCAGCGACAGACCGTCGCCGTTGCCGTCGCGGTAGCCGTCGCGGTCGATGTACACGAGCAGCACGGCCGCGAGCAGCGCGAACAGCGCACCGATCACCCGGCGCACGATCGCGGTGATCGGGCTGACCGAACTCTCCGGCATGCGGATCACGCCCACCAGGGAGTGGTCCGGACGGTCGGTCAGGCGATCCGTCGCCGCCAACTTGGCACGCAACTTGCGAGACAGTCGCCGGTCAGGCTCATCAGGGCTGGCCACGGCGCGAGACTAGCCGCGGAACATGACCGCTGTCCGAATGACCCCCCGGTGCCGGCGACCGTTCACCCGGGCGCCGGCCGGTGGGTGGCCGACCGACACCGCTGTCAGTAGTAGGTGATGTCCCAGTGGTTGCCCTCGTTGTAGTAGATGTTGCCGGCCGGTGAGCGCCACTGGTTGCCGCCGATGGCCGTGTAGTGGCGCTTGATGTAGTTGTTCACGCAGGCCCGCGGGTCGATGTCGACCTTGTAGCCGTTCCAGTGGCTGTAGGTGCCGCCCTGGTGGCCGGTCTCCGTGCCGCCGGTGATCGTGATCTTGCAGTTGCTGGCCTTCTTGAACGCGATGATCCCGGCGATGGTGCCGGACTTGATGTCGGTGAACGACGTGCACGTGGGGTTGTCGCGATTGCCGCACCCACCGCTCGACGTCCACGTGATCTTGGCGGCCCGCAGCTTCGCGGTCGCCGCCTTGTGGGAGATCTCCTTGCCGGTGGCCTCCGCGTCGAAGCCGGGCGCCGCCACGACGCCGACCGCCAGTAACAGGCCGAGTAGTCCCGCTCGCATCTTCATGCCAGCGAACGTCGCACCGCCGCGACATTCCGCGGACCAGGACTGCACGCCCGGCACGCGCCATTGCTCAGCTAGCCAAGCGGAACCGCGCTCAGCAGGGCGCTCAGGCCCGTCGCGTCGATGAGGTCGGCCGGGCGGATGGTCTGGTTGTGCCGCACGTAGTGGAACGCGGCACGCACCTGGTGCACGGGCGTGTCCGACAGGCTCGCCCACGCCAGGCGGTACGCGGCCAGCTGCACGGTCAGCGCCGGCAGGTCCTCCTCTGAAGGGATGGCGCCGGTCTTCCAGTCGAGCACCGTCCACGTGCCGTCCTTGTCGAGGAACACGGCGTCCATCCGGCCACGCAGCGAGATCCCCGCGACGTCACAGGTGAACGGAACCTCCACCTCGTGCGGCGTGCGCTCGGCCCAGGGCGACGCCAGGAACGCCTCCTGCAGCTGGATCAGGTCCTCGTCCGGGGCCGCGTTCTCGTCCGCCGACCCCGGCAGCTCGTCGAGGTCGAGCAGCGCCCGCGAGCCGAACCGCTTCTCCAACCAGGCGTGGAAGGCCGTGCCCCGGCGGGCCGTCGGGTTGGGCGGGAACGGCAACGGGCGGCGCAAACGACGGGCCAGCGCGGCCGGGTCGGCCGCCAGCTCGACCAGCTGGACCACCGACATCGACGCGGGCAGCGTCACCTCTTCGCGGCGCGCGGCGGCGGCCGCCCGCTCGGCCAGCAGCACGTCCGTGTCGGCCTCCCAGCCCTCCGGGTCCTCCTCCAGCAGGATCTGGGCGCCGCCGCCGTGCAACACGGCCAGTTCCTCGCGCACGAGTGAGGCACCCTCGGCCACGTGGGGGCGGCCGATCGCCAGCGGGTCGGCAGGCCAGCGTGCCGTGCGGTCGGCCGTGGCGAGGGGGTTCTCCTCGTCCTCCGGCGGGGCCTCGCACCAGTGCGCGACCGACGCGACCTGATCGTCCATTGAGGACGTCGCGGTGGCGATCTCGTTGAAGAAGTCGGACGGGCCCTTGGGTTTCGCGCCCGTACGGCCCCACCAGTGCGCCGACACCAACAGCGTCCGCTCGGCGCGGGTCAGCGCCACGTAACAGAGTCGACGCTCCTCCACCAGGTCCCGCTCGGCGAACGCCTCGGCGTGGGCCGTCAGCTCCAGCTCGACCTCCTTGCGGTTCGCCGCGCCCGCCAGGTTCAGCGGCGGCAGGTCGGCCGAGTCACCGCGCAGCTGCGCCGGCAGCTCGGTCACCGCACGCAGCCAGCACGAAGTCCGCTTGCGACTGGGGAACACGTCGTTCACCAGGTGCGGCACGGCCACGATCTCCCACTCGAGGCCCTTGGCCGAGTGGACGGTCAGGATCTGCACGCGATCCTCGGCCACCTCGACCTCGCCCGGCTCGAGACCGTCCTCCGCGGCCTCGGCGGCCGCCAGGTAGTCGAGCAGCGCCGGCAGGCTGGCCGACGGGCTGGTCTGCGCGTAGTCGGACACCACGTCCGCGAACTTGTTCAGGTGCGCGCGACCCGCGCCGCCCGGTCGGGCCTTGGACTCGACGTCCAGCAGCATCACCCGCTCGACCTCGGCCACCAGCTCGGGCAGCGGCTGGTCGAGCCGGCGGCGCAGCGACCGCAGCTCCATGCCGAGCGTGCGGATCCGCCGGTAGCCCTCGTGGGAGTACGCCTCGGCGTCGCCCGGGTCGTCGAGCGCGTCGACCAGGCCCGCCTGCTCGGCGCCCTCGCCCGGGACCGTGTCAGTCAACGTTCCTGTGATGTTCGAGCCCTCGGTCCGGAACGCCTGGCCCAGTTCGGCCGCACGACGCCACATGGCCGCCAGGTCGGCCGGGCCGAGCCGCCAGCGGGCGCCGGTCAGCAGACGGGCGGCGGCCGTGCCGGCCAACGGGTCGATCAGCACGCGCAGCGCGGACACCAGGTCGCGCACCTCGGGTTCGTCGAGCAGCCCGCCGATGCCCACCACCTCGACCGGCAGCCCCCGGACGCGCAGCGCGGTGGCGAGGTCGGTCATGTCCGCGCGGCGACGCACGAGCACGGCGGCGGTCGGCGGCTTGCCGGTTTCGTCCACAATGGACCGCCAGCGCTCGGCCACCTCGTCGGCCAGCCAGGCGACCTCATCCTCGGCGTCCGCGTGCAGCGCGACACGGACGTCGGCCGGTCCGGCGCCCGGCGGGGCACGCAGCTCGTCGACGTCCAGGCCGGCAGTGCGCAGCGGCCCGGAGATCGCGTTCGCCAACGCCAGCACCTCAGGCGGGTTGCGGAAGCTGGTGAGCAGCCCGTAGCGGGTGGCGGGTTTTCCTTTGCCCGCCGGAAAGTCGGTGGCGAAGCGCGGCAGGTTCGCGGCACTCGCGCCACGCCAGCCGTAGATCGCCTGCACGGGGTCGCCGACGGCCGTGACCGGCAGCTTGCCGCCCGCGCCGAACAGGGAACGCAGCAGGATGCGTTGCGCGTGGCCGGTGTCCTGGTATTCGTCGAGCAACACGGCGCCGTAGCGCGCGAGCTCTGACTGCACAACTTCTGGTTGTGTGCTGGCAAGGCGGGCCGCCAGGGCCATCTGCTCGGCGAAGTCGAGCGCGCCCTCCTTGCGCTTACGTTCGGAATATGCATGGACAAGCGGCAGCAGCGCGACCCGGAACCGTTGCGTGGCAACGATTTCCTTGAGGTCCTGGGACAACTCCGCGCGCTGGCGCGGTCCCCGCGGTGCCGACTCGATGGCCTCGCAGATGGACTCCGAGTACCGGGCGAGGGCCTCCTCGTCGACCAGGTGCTCGGCCAGTTCGCCGGCCAACTCGAGCAGGTAGCGGGTCACGGTGACGGGCACGCGCTCGGTGTCGAGGTCCTGGGTCCAGGTGGAGACGACGCGGTGGGCGAGCTGCCAACAGGCGGTCTCGGTGAGCAGCCGGGCGCCGGGCTCGACGGGCAGCCGCAGCCCGTGCTCGGCGACCAGCCGGCCGGCGTAGGCGTGGTAGGTGAGCACGGTGGGCTCACCCGCGTAGACGGCCGCGAGCCGGTCCCCGCTGGGATCGAGCCGCTCGAGCAACCCCGATCCGGCGAGGCGCCTGAGGCGCGACCGCACGCGGTCGGCCAGCTGGCGGGCGGCCTTGCGGGTGAACGTCAGGCCGAGCACCCGGTCGGGCGTGACGAGTCCGTTGGCCACCAGCCACACCACGCGGGCGGCCATGGTCTCGGTCTTACCGGCCCCTGCCCCGGCGATCACGAGCGCGGGCTCGTTCGGCGCCGCGATGACGGCCGCCTGCTCCTCGGTGGGCGGCGGCAGTCCCAGGTGAGCGGACAGGAGCCGCGGACTGATCAGGTCAGGCATACGGATCACCGGTGGTCGGGAACCGGCTGTTCACCTCCACCCGAAGCTCGTGGGCGTTCGTCCGCAGGGCCAAAGACGGCCGGTACCAGCGACCTCGCTTCTCCCCGTGCGCCTCGAGCCAGCCGGCCTTGACCATCTCGTTGAGGTCGCGGCTCGCGACGTTCTGGGAGATGTCCGGCACGAGCTGACGGTACGTGCTGTTGCGCAGATACCGACCGGACAGGCAGTAGGTCAACGGCTGAACGCACCGATCGGGGAACCCCAGGTCCGCCACCAGCTTCTCGGCGTGGACCCAGAGCTTGCCCGCCAAATCCGACCGACGCTCCACGCGCAGCGCCTGCCGGTGGTGCGCGGTCAGGCAGAAGCGGATCCACGGGCGGGTATCCCGGTGCGGGCTCCACACGCCACCGCCCACCTCGGCCAGCACCCGGTAGTAGTCCTGCCCGTGGGAGCCGAGGTACTCCTCGATGGAGGCGAACTCGGGCGCCGCGGTGGTTCCGGCCGCGGCCAGCAACAAGGTCTGCAGGCACCGGGCCATCCGGCCGTTGCCGTCCTTGAACGGGTGGATCATCACGAGGCTCAGGTGTGCCATGGCGGCGGTGACGAGCGGCGCTGTCGCGAGATCCGCTCCGTTGATCTCGGTCGCCAGCTCCGCCACCAGCTCGCGAACGTGCTCGGCCTCCGGGCTGACGTACACCATGGCCTCGTTGTCCTCGTCGAAGACGTAGACCTGGTCCTGGCGCCAGCGGCCCGGCCACTTGCCGAGGTCGTAGTGCTGCATCATGAAGTGCAGCGCCAGGATGGTGTCCGGGCTCAGGGCGAACGGCTCCTGTTTCGCGAGCTGCAGGACGTAGGTCATCGCGTCCCGGTAGCCACGCACCGCCTGCCAGGCCAGCTCGTCGGCGTCCCGGGGTTCCTGGTCGTCCATCGCGGCGAACGCGTCGTCGACGCTGACCGTGAAGCCCTCGATCGTGTTGGAGCCACGGACGGCGCGTGCCATGGCGACCCTGCGCAGCAGACCGATCCACCGGCGCGGAGCGGCGACCTGGTGCCGCAACTCGCGGTGCTTGCCGAGGATCACGTCCATCACCCGCCGATCGCTGTCGTCGAGTTCAGGCGGGCGGAACAGCGCGGCCATAGTCAGATACTATCTGATTTGACATCAGTTATTAACTGATTATCCCTCATTCGGGCACCTGGCGGCCCGAGGCCTGCATGGGGCACGCGGTGCGGACCGGGCAGCGGGGGCAGTCGGGGTTCTGCCTGGCTGTGTACTCCGGGCCCGTGCTCGCGGCGGCCGCGTCGGCCACCACCCCCGTCCAGTGTTTCAGGCCCTCCTCGTCCACCGGGTCCTGGTTGCGTTCCGTGGCGATCGTCTTGCGGTTGGCCTTCGAGACGTACAGCAGGCGCGCGCCGCCCGGTTCGGTGTCCAGGCCCAGCTCGGTGAAAGCGCCGTACGCGGCCGCCAGTTGGTACACCGCCAGCTGGGGGTGCTCCTTCGCCTCGTCGGCCGTCACCGGGGCGCGGCCGGTCTTCACGTCCACCACCACCGGGCGTCCCGCAGCGTCCGTTTCCAGGCGGTCCACGCGGCCGCGGATGCGGACCGGCGGCTCGGACTCCGGCAGGTCCAGGCTGAAGTCGTGTTCCACGGCCACCTGGGTCAGGTCGCCGCGAGTGGCCCGCAGCCAGCCCAGGAACGTGTCCATCATCGCGTGGACCCTCGCCCGTTCGCGGCGCGAGAACCACGGGGCGCCGGCGTCGACCGCGTCCCAGGCCCGGTCCAGTTCGGCGCGCAGGCGGACCTCGTCGGCGCCGCTCGCCGCCGCCTGTGCCAGCGCGTGGACGAGGACGCCCGTGATCGACGCCAGTTCTGCCGGGTCGGAGCCACCGTGTCGCTCGACCATCCAGCGCAGTGGACACTTGGCCAGCACTTCCACTGTGGACGGTGACACTGAGACGCGGTCTCCCCTGGCGCGCAACGGTTCCACGCTCGACAGTTCGGGCAGGCCGTACCAGTAGTCGGGGCTCGCGCCCGGCACGCCGGCCTCCGCCAGACGGGCCAGTTGGCGGGCGGCGCGGCGACGACGGTCGGGTGGCGCGGTGCCGTCGCACACCGCGCGACGCAGTTCGCCCACCAGGTCGGCCAGGATCAGCGCCCGGCGCGGACCACCCAGCCCCATGACCCGACCGGCGTCCTCCAGGTTCTCGATGTCCATGCCGGTCAGCTCCGCCAGGAACCGCGACGGCTGCTCGTCCTCGCCGCGGATGGCCGACACCAGCAGGGTTCGGCGCGCGCGGCTGGCCGCCACCATCAGCAGCCGGCGTTCCTCGGCCAGGAGTGGCGCGGTGGCCGACAGTTCCACGTCGTCGATACCGGCCAGCCGGTCCACCAACCGTTCCACGCCCAGAAGGGAACCCCGCAGCCGCAGGTCCGGCCAGGTGCCCTCCTGCACGCCGATGACGGCCACCACCGTCCACTCGCGACCCACGGCCGCGTGCGCGGTGAGCACCTCGACGGCCTCACCGCGCTGGGCGGACGGCGCCAGCGTGTCGCCCACGATCCGTTGTGCGGCAAGGAACTCGGCGAACCCGGTGACGCCGGAACCCGGCAGCCGGTCAGCGTAGCGGGCGGCCGCGTGGAACAGTCCGACGATCGCGTCGAGGTCGCGGTCCGCCTGTGCGCCAAGGGTTCCGCCGCGCGACGACTGCGCCGTCCATCGTGGCTCGAGCCCACTTTGCTGCCACACCAACCAGAGCACCTGCTCGAGCCCGACACCCTCGGCGATCGCCTGCCGCGCGGTGGCCAGCAGCCCGGCCACCCGCCGCACGCTGACCGCCTCGGAATCCTCCAACGCGGCGAGCACGTCGTTGTCGCGGAGCACCTCGACCAGCAGCTCGTCGGACGGCCGGTCGTGGCCGGACGCCAGCTCCAGTCGACGCAGCCCGCGCCGCAACCGCCGCAGCGCCAACGGATCCGCGCCACCGAAGTGACACGACAGCAGCAGCTCCGCGCGATACGGGTCGATGAGCGCCGGCGTGGCCGCACACCGCAACAACTCGAGGAACGGACGCACGGCCGGCTGCCGGGCGAGCGGCAACTCCTCGGCGTCGGTCAGCACGGGTATGCCGGCGATCGACAACGCGCGCTGCAGCACGGGCACCGAGTTGGTGGCCGAGCGGGCGAGCACCGCCATGTCCGACCACGGCACCCCGTCGATCAGGTGCGCGCGCCGCAACTGGTCGGCCACCCAGGCGGCCTCGGCCGCGTCCGTCGTGTGGAGCCGGACGGTCACGTCACCGCCCTCCGGCTCCCCCTCCGCCACCCGCGGCCGCTGCGGCGAGCTGCCCGGCAGGCGCGCGGCCAGCCGGGCGACCGCCTGGCGGATCACCGGTGCCATCCGGTGCGTCTCGCGCAGCACGACCGTGCCGCCGTCCGGTTCGGTGTCGCCGAGCAGCCGCGGATCGGCGCCGCGGAAGGAGAACACCGCCTGATCGGGGTCGCCGGCCAGGACGAACTCCTTGGCCGCGAAGCCGAGCCGGGCGAGCAGTCGGTACTGGAGCGGGTCGAGGTGCTGGGCGTCGTCGACCAGCAGGTAACGCACGCGGTCCCGCTCGCTGGCCAGCAGCTCGGCGTCCGTCTCGAACGCGAGCAGCGCGCTCGCCACCAGCTCGGCCGCGTCCAGCGCGGGCGCGCTCTCCTGCGCCACCGCGCTGTCCGCCACTCCCGCGAGCAGCGTGACCTGCTCGTACTGGCGCGCGAACTTGCCGACCGAGACCCATTCCTCGCGCTTGGCGTCCCGGCCGATCTGGATGAGGTCTTCGGGCCCGAGCCCGCGCTCGGCCGCGCGCAGCATCAGGTCCCGCAGCTCCTCGGCGAAGCCGGGCACCGGAAGTGCGGGCCAGAGCCGATCGGGCCAGTAGTCGACCTCGTCCTCGAGGTCGCCGGCCAGCAGCTCGCGGACCACGGCGTCCTGCTCGGGCCCGGACAGCAGTCGCGGCCCGGGGACGTCACGCATGGCCGCGTGCAGGCGCAGCACGGAGAACGCGTAGGAGTGCACCGTGCGGACCAGCGGCTCGCGGGCGGTGCGCGGGTTCAGCTCGTTCGACCCGGCGGTCAGCAGCGCGGAGATGCCGGCGCGGACCTCGACGGCCGCCCGTCGGTTGGCCGTGACCACCAGCAGCTGCTCGGGATCGACGCCACCGCGCAGGATGCGGTCGGCAGCCATCTCGACGAGCAGGCGGGTCTTGCCGGTGCCGGGGCCGCCGAGCACCCGGACGAAGCCTTCGGCCCCGTCCAGCACCCGCTGGGCGGCCGGCTCCCAGCGCGATGGGGGTCGGGCCGCCCAGGAAGTTGTCGCCCGGCGCACGAGCCGGAGATCCGGGGTGACCACGATGACGATGGAACCACGTCGGCCGGCGCTCGCCCGCACCGGCACGCCGGCATACTGGCGGCGTGAACGAGGAGCTGCACGAGCGGGTGCGCGAACTCATCATGTCGATCCCGCCGGGCCGGGTGGCCTCCTACGGCGACATCGCCGCCATGGCAGGGGCATCGACCCCACGACTGGTCGGCCGCATCCTGAGCGAGGACGGCCACGACCTGCCGTGGTACCGGGTCCTGCGCTCGAACGGCACCCCCGCGCCCGCACTCGTGCACCGGCAACTGGAGCTGCTGCGCGCGGAGGGCGTCCTGGCCGACGGCCAGAAGATCAACATGCGCGAGTACCGCTGGCGCCCGTAAGCCCGCATGTCGCCATGTCTCGACCGCATGTTCCAGTGTTTCGGCCCTCAAGAACCGCGAACTCGCGTGCCGGACATGGCGACATGGGCTAGAAGGTCGGGCCGAGCAGTAGGCGGAGGTAGACCGTGCAGAGTTGCAGCGGGGTGAGGCCCAGGTCGTTGTCGGAGGCCAGCGCGTAGCCGATGCCCAGCGCTGCGATCGTGACGGCCGCGGCGGTCGCGTTGATCACCGGCGGGTGTTGGAGCAGGCCGGCGATCAGGGCGAACGGCAGGCCGCCGCCCAGGTAGGCGAGCACCAGTTGCGCCTCGACGGGGAACTCCGCGCCGAAGGTGACCGCGGCCGCGAAGCCCCAACCGATAAGACCGCCACCGCCCACCAGCACGGACCACAGGATGGCCGGACGGCCGCCGTCGGGCAGCCACGACGCCTCGGCCGTGCGCCAGTACAGGACGAACAGCACCAGGAACAGCGCCGCCACCAGCAGGAGCACTCCCAGCAGCGCGCCGGGCGACAGCGTGTCCAGTGGGCTGAAGGGCAGGTTCGCCACATCGTTGGTGAGCACTAGCGCGACCGTGCCGAGCAGAACCGAGCCGGCGACCCAGGCCCCCACCAGCTGTCCGAGGATGGCTCTCACCGCGAGGACCCTACTCCCGGCCGGAATAATTGAGCGTGCAACTACCGTTGTGGGAGTATTCGCTCATCAGGAGGTCGAGATGCCCGCCGTCACCGCTGACACGCTCACGCTGCCCCGCCTGCCGGCGCCCATCGGCGCCTCGCGCGGGGTCTACAAGGTCGTCACGGCCCAGACCTTCATGGAGGGCGAGGGCTTCCAGGTCCGCCGCCCGTTCCCGGGCGTCGACCTGGCGCTGGCCGACCCGTTCCTGCTGCTCGACCACATGGGCGCCGTGGAGTACGCACCCGGCGAGGCCAAGGGCGCGCCCTGGCACCCGCACCGCGGCTTCGAGACCGTGACCTACATGATCGACGGCGCCATGCAGCACACCGACTCCATCGGTGGCGGCGGGCTGATCACCGACGGCTCCACCCAGTGGATGACCGCGGGCGCCGGGATCCTCCACAACGAGATGCCGCCGCAGGAGATGATCGCGAAGGGCGGGCTGTTCCACGGCGTGCAGCTGTGGGTGAACCTGCCGAGGTCCATGAAGATGACCGCCCCGCGCTACCAGGACATCGCCGCCTCCGACGCGAAACTGCTGTCGAGCGACGACGGCGGCGCGCTCGTCCGGCTGATCGCCGGATCGCTGGCCGGCCACGACGGTCCGGGCGTCACGCACACGCCGATCACCTACGTGCACGCCTCCGTGGCCGCGGGCGCCCGGCTGGCCACGCCCTGGCCGGTCGACTACAACGCGCTCGTCTACGTCCTGTCGGGACGCGGCACGGTCGGCGCGGAGCAGCGGCCGCTACGGGAGGGCCAGCTCGCGATGTTCGGACCGGGCGACGGGCTGGTCATGCAAGCGGCCGAACCGTGGGAGATCCTCGTGCTCGGCGGGAAGTCGATCAACGAGCCCGTGGCGCGCTACGGCCCGTTCGTCATGAACACGCGCGAGGAGATCATCCAGGCGTACGAGGACTTCCAGGCCGGCCGGCTGGGCCAGATCCCCGCCGCGCACCTGTCCTCGGAAGACCTGCGCGACCTCTAAAGCTCGCTGATCCGCAGGGCCGCCCGCTCCAGGCCGCGCAGCGACTGGTCGGTCGAGTGCGGATGCAGGGCGTGGACGGCCAGCCGGAACAGCAGCGCGTGGCGCAGGGCCTGGGGCCACTCCGGCAGGTGGGACCAGCGCTTGAGGATGCCGTCGTCGGCGCCACCCCAGGCCAGTGCGTCGACCACGACCACGGCGGCCGCCCACTCGGGTGGCCGGTAGAAGGCCGTGAAGTCCACGATGCCCGGCGCGGCGTCACCGGCGAACAGCACGTTGCCGAACAGGTCGCCGTGCACCACCTGGGGACGCGTGGTCAGCGGCAACCGCCCACCGGCGTACACCTCGAACAGTCGGCCGCCGAGCGCCGGGTCGAGGGGCGCGTCCTCCTCGCCGGCCGCCGCGCGGTCGGCCATGGCGAACACGTCGGCACGCATGTGCAGGAACCGCGGTCGCGGCATGTCGGCCGTGGCCTTGTGCAGGCGCAGCGACACGGACACCATGTCGTCGTAGCGCGGCTCGTGCTGGCCCTCGAGGTGGCGGAACGCCGTCCAGCCGCCGACCACGTAGCGGCCGTCGGAAGAGCGGACGGGGCGCGCGATCCGCACGTCCGGCACGCTCAGCTCACCCAGCGTCTGTGCCACCCACGACGCCTCGGCGGGATTGGTGGCCGGTCGAACCGCGATCTCTCCGCAGCGCCAGCGGGGGCCCGCGCCGATCAGTTCGGGCACGCTGTCCTTCTGGCCGAACGCGGCACGCACGTGCTGGGGCGGCGGGGACGGACTCACGACAAGCCACGCTACCCCGCCGCCGGGTGGATCAGTACGTCGGCAGGCTGGGATCCACGTCCCTGGCCCAACCGAGCACGCCGCCACCCACGTGCACGGCGTCCGCGAAACCCGCCTTGTGCAGCGCCGCGAGTGCCTCGGCCGACCGGCCGCCGGACTTGCAGTGCAACACGATCGGCTTGTCCTGCGGCAGCTCGGCCAGTGCCTCGCCCGACAGGATCCGGTCCTTCGGGATGAGCGTGGCGCCCGGGATCTTGACGATCTCGTACTCGTGCGGCTCGCGGACGTCGATCAGCGCGAAGTTGTCGCCCCGGTCGAACTTGTCCTTCAGCTCGCGCGGGGTGATCGTGTGCCCGGCGGCCGCCTCGGAGGCCTCGGTGGACACCACGCCGCAGAACGCCTCGTAGTCGATGAGGCCCTCGATCGGCTTGGTCTCCGGGTCCTTGCGGATCTTGACCGTCCGGTACGACATCTCCAGCGCGTCGTACACCATCAGCCGGCCGAGCAGCGGCTCGCCGATGCCCGTGAGCAGCTTGATCGCCTCGGTCACCATGACCGACCCGATCGACGCGCACAGCACGCCCAGCACGCCGCCCTCGGCGCACGACGGGACCATGCCGGGCGGCGGCGGCTCCGGGTAGAGGTCGCGGTAGTTCAGGCCCTGGCCGCCCGGCGCGTCCTCCCAGAACACGCTCACCTGGCCCTCGAACCGGAAGATCGAGCCCCACACGTACGGCTTGCCGAGCAACACGGCCGCGTCGTTCACCAGGTAGCGCGTGGCGAAGTTGTCGGTGCCGTCGAGGATCAGGTCGTAGTCGCGGAAGATGTCCAGCGCGTTGTCGCTGGTCAGCTGCTCCTGGTGGAGATTCACCGTGACGAACGGGTTGATCTCCGCGACGGATTCCTTGGCCGACTGGGCCTTCGGCTTGCCGACGTCCGACACCCCGTGGATGACCTGACGCTGCAGGTTGGACTCGTCGACGATGTCGAAGTCGACCACGCCGAGCGTGCCGACCCCGGCGGCCGCCAGGTACAGCAGCGCCGGACTGCCGAGCCCGCCGGCGCCGACCACCAGGACCTTCGCGTTCTTCAGGCGCTTCTGCCCGTCGACCCCGACGTCCGGGATGATCAGGTGGCGGCTGTACCTCGCGACCTCGTCCTTTGTCAGCTCCTCGGCCGGCTCCACCAGCGGCGGCAAGCTGCCTGCCATGGGTTTCCTCCTCGACTTACTGCTGCGATATCCCCAGTCTCCTCAGGACAACGCATCCGTCCCACCCGGTCTTCCTCGGATCCCACATCCCGGGATCAGCCCGGTGGTTGGGCCTGCGGGTTGGGCCAGGGGTTCGGCCGGCAGGTGAGACCGTTCGCGTCGACCGGGTCCGAGTTGCCCGCCTGGTCGTTCAGCTGGGCCACGTAGTCGTTGGAGACGCCGAAGGACTGCTGCATCATCACGGGCGCCAGCTCGCCCTCGGCCGCGCAGCCGACGTGGCCGCGGCGGAACGCGTGGCCGATCTCGTGGTTGATGGCGTAGATCCGGTAGTCGCCGATGTTGCCGGCGTAGGCGACCGCGCCACGGATCCAGCGCGCCAGGTTGATCATCACGCGCTTCTCGCTGTTGCGCCAGCACGACGACTCGTACGGGATCGACCGGCCGCAGTAGTCGGGGGTCTGCAGGGTCTTCGGCGTGGCGAGCGTCATCCGGATGTCCGGCTCCTCGTCGCCGTCGACCCGCTGGACCGACACCTGCCCGCTGGCCGCCCAGCCGCGCGGCTCGGCCAGCGTGGCATCGACCAGGGAGGTGAACGAGTCGAGCCCGCCGATGGGGGCCAGGTCGATGCCGCCCTCGACCTCGACCGTGTACGTGTACAGGTCGCCACCCGTGCCGACCCGCTCACCGCGGCCGGGCAGCACGGTGAACTCACCGTTGCCCTGCTCCGGGTACGCGGCGCCGTTCGGCAGGTCGGCCGACGGGATGTTCAGGTCCGGTGGCACCGCCGGCGACTCGGACACGTCGGGCGGCGCCTCCGACGTCTGACCGTCCTGTGCGGTGTCGTCGCCCTGCTGGGCCTGGGCGCCGCCGCCGTCATCGCCTGTGGTGTCGATGAGCACGAGCACCGTGACGGCCACCAGCACGGGCAGGGCGTAGATCCGCCAGCCGTAGCTGGCGAGCGCGCCGCGGATGCCGGTCGGGCGCTTCGGTCTCCTCTTTCGCTGCCCGTCGGCGGGGTGCCAGGAGGCCTCGAGGGGCTTCGCCGAGGTGCGGCGTTCACCCGCTCGATAACGATCCTGTACCCGCTTTGTCACGCGACCAGGGTGCCACAGGCGTTCACCACCTGCCGTCCTCGACCTGCTCCCACATGCCGAGGACCGCCCGCGCGACCGTGGCGGGGCGTTCCATCTGCGCCACGTGCCCCGTGCGGGGCAGGACGAGCAGCCGTCCGCGCGGGATCAGCTGAGCTGTGCGGGGTGCCTTGCGGACGGTGACCAGCTTGTCCTCCGTGCCCCAGACCACGAGCGTGGGCGCCTCGATCCGGGGGGCGAGCGTCCACATGGACTTCGAGCGCGGCACGAGCCACGACCGGAACAGGCCGATGGTGCTGCGGGCGAGCGCCGGGTTCGACCAGGCCTGCCGCGCTCGCTCGGCGAACTCCTCGCCCGCCTCCACGCGTCGCGACTCGGGGATCTTCGACGAGTCGGCGAAACACAGGTTGAGCAGACGCATGACCCGCGTCTCCATGGGCTCGGCGGCCAGCCGGCGGCGGAACGTCGCGCCGATCAGCGGCAGGAACGCGAGCGCGAGGCGAGGGTCGGACATTCGCGAGGTGCGTGGCCGCAGGTCGGGCACGGCGGGCGACACGAGCGTGAGGGTGCGGACCAGGTCCGGGTGGTCGGCCGCCACGTACATGCTGATGGCGCCGCCCATGGAGTTGCCGAACAGGTGCACCGGGCCCACATCGAGGCCGCGGATGAACCGGGCGACCGCGTCGGCGTGGTTGGGGATCGAGTAGTCGAAGTCACGCGGCGGCTCCGAGCGCCCGAAACCCGGCAGATCGAGCGCGATGCCGGGGACGTAGCCGCTGAGCTGGGCGGCGAGATCGGTCCAGTTGGTGGCCGAGCCGCCCAGTCCGTGCACGTAGACGGCGGTCACACCATCGGGGCCCGGGGTCTCCCGCACGTGCAGCTTCACTCCACCGGACTCCCGGTCGGCCCCCGGCCACGGCGGTACCGACATGTCCACGGCCGGCAGCACGGCGTCGGAGAACGGCACGTGGGTGACGGGTGAACGGGTCTCTGGAGAGGCCGGCGAACTCGTGCTCATCCGTCCAGTGTCCATCAAATCGGCGTCCCATGACGGGGCGAAGACCTGGCCGGACCATCGCGAACATCCATTACCGACGAGTAGTGTTGTCACCCGCACGGGTTGGTGACCCCGGCCCGAAGGGATCTGGAGGGCGTATGTCGGAAACGATCCAGCACGGCGCGCTGGGCGGAGGGCCCAACCGCGCGGCGCGGCTCCCCCGCACCGCCAGGCGCGCCCAGCTGCTCGCCGCCGCTCAGGACGTGTTCGCCGCCAACGGCTACCACGCCGCGGCCATGGACGAGATCGCCGACCGCGCCGGAGTCAGCAAGCCCGTCCTCTACCAACACTTCCCCGGCAAGCTCGAGCTGTACCTCGCGTTGCTGGAGATGCACGTCGACGAGCTGATCACCCGCGTCAACGGCGCCATGGACTCCACCACGGACAACAAGCTCCGGGTGCACAACGCGGTCAGCGCGTACTTCGACTTCGTGGACGGTGAGAGCAAGGCCTACCGGCTGGTCTTCGAGTCCGACCTGCGTGGCGAGCCCGCCGTGCAGGCGGCCATCAACCGGGGCACGGACGTCTGCGTCAAGGCCATCACCGCCACCATCGCGGCCGACGCGGGCCTCGAGGAGGAGCCGGCGCGACTGCTGGCCGTGGGCCTGGTGGGCGTCAGCCAGGTGGCCGCCCGATCGTGGCTGGCGAACAACCGGACGATGACCAAGGAGGAGGCCGTCAGCCTCATCTCCACCCTCGCGTGGAAGGGCATCGGCGGCGGGTTCCCGTTGCATCCTCACGGGGAGTAACGTTCCGCTGATGTCTGCTGACGGCACTACCGGCGACGCCAGACGCGACCGGTGGCGTTCCCATCGAGCGGCGCGGCGCGCGGAGTTCGTCGACGCGGCCATGCGGGCACTCGCCGAGCACGGCCCCGACGTCGGCATGGATCACATCGCGGCCGAGGCCGGCGTCACGAAACCCGTGCTGTACCGGCACTTCGCCGACAAGGCCGACCTGTTCGTGGCCCTCGGCCAGCGCGGCACGGAGATCCTCTTCGACCGGTTGATCCCCGCGTTGAACAACGAAGAGGCCCCGGTCCCGCGCATCCGCAAGAGCCTCGACGCGTTCTTCTCGACCGTGGAGGACCACCCGCACCTGTACCGGGTGCTGGTCCGTCGCTCGTTCGCCAAGGCGCAGGTCGAGCAGGACATCGTGGCCGAGGACAAGGAGCTGATCGCGAACGCCCTGTCCGCGCTGCTCGGGGACTACCTGCGCTCGCTGAACATGGACTCGGGCGGCGCAGAACCGTGGGCGCACGGGATCGTGGGCATGGTTCAGAACGTGAGTGAGTGGTGGCTCGAACGGCGCACCATGAACCGCGACGCGGTGGTCGAGTACCTGACCCAGATCATCTGGTCGGCCATCGACGGCTTCACCCGGGCCCAGGGCATCGTCCTGGACCCGAACAAGCCTCTTGAGGTGAACAAGGTGGTCCAACTGGACGACATCCGCCGAGTTGAACCACCCGCCTAGTGAACGAAACCGACCTTGCGGGAGTCGGCCGAACCGATCTCCACGTACGCGACCCGGGTCGATGGCACAACGAAGCGACGACCCTTGTCGTCGACCAGGCTGAGCGTGCCGGTCGAGTCCTTCAGCGCATCCGCCACCAGGGACTCGATCTCGTCAGGAGTCTGGGCGCTGTTCAGCACGATCTCCCGCGCGGTGTCCGCGACTCCGACCTTTACCTCCACGCTGACCTCCGACTCGCAGCAACACAATGTGACCTGCCAAGGCTAGCCGAGTCCGAGCGCGGACATCCGCTTGCCATGTGCCTGCTGCAACCGGCGGAACAGCGCGGCGATTCCCGCGAGGTCGCCCGTGCCCGACACGATCAGCTCGGCCAGCCCGTCGCGCTCGGCCACCACGTACTGGGCCTGGGTGAGTGCCTCGCCGAGCAGCCGTCGCCCCCAGAGCGTGAGCCGGTCACGGACCGTGCGGTCACGCTCGATCGCGGCCAGCACTTCGCGCTCGGCGAACGCGGAGTGACCCGTATCACCCAGGACGTCCGTCACCAGCTGCTTGGTCTCCTCGTCGAGCCACGCGGCGATCTCGCGGTACAGGTCGGCCGCCAGCCCGTCGCCCACGTACGCCTTGACCAACGACTCCAGCCACGACCGCGGCGCGGTCGACGCGTGCCACGTGTCGAAGTGTCCGATGAACGGCCGCATCGCGTCCTGTACATCGATTCCGTGCCCCGCGAGGAACCGTTCGATGCGGCCGTAGTGCCCCATCTCGGCGGCCGCCATCGACGACAACGCGGCGCGCCCGGTCAGCGTCGGCGCGGAGCGCGCGTCCTCCGACAGCCGGTCGAACGCGGACAACTCGCCGTACGCGAGTACTCCGAGCAGATCGACGACGCCCGGGTCAATGGCGCCTTTTTCCGCTCCAACAGGTCCCTCGCTCATGGGGCAGAGCGTATCCGGCCAGACCCGCAGGTAGACTGACCAGGACGCGTGCTTGTCAAAGCCGCGTTCAGAGGGTGTGCGCGCCTCGCCGGCCCTCCCGCACCGCCGGTGCGGTCGAGCGGCCCGTCCAGGGCGGAGCGCGCTGGACTAAAGGGAGAGGCTCATCACCGTCGAATCTGACAACCAGGACATCAACTCAACCATCGACCCGGTCGCGCTGGAACACAGCGAGGCCGGGGTTCCGGACGTTGACCCGTCGCACCCGCTCGAGGGTGGCGCACCGGTCCGCGACGACTCGCCCACGTTCGCCGAGTTCGGCGTGCACGAGGACATCGTCAAGGCGCTGCTCGACGCCGGTATCGAGCGCACGTTCGCCATCCAGGAGCTGACGCTGCCGCTGGCCATGGCCGGCGAGGACGTCATCGGCCAGGCCCGCACGGGTACCGGCAAGACCCTCGGCTTCGGCGTTCCGCTGCTCCACCGTCTCGACCTGCCGGGCGACGGCACGCCCCAGGTGCTCGTGGTGGTCCCGACCCGCGAGCTGTGCCTCCAGGTCACCCAGGACCTCACCGGCGCCGGCAAGCACATGGGCGTACGCGTGCTGTCGATCTATGGTGGCCGCCCGTACGAGCCCCAGATCGAGGCGCTGCGCAAGGGCGTGGACATCGTGGTCGGCACCCCCGGCCGTCTGCTCGACCTGGCCGAACAGCGCCACCTGGTGCTGGGCAAGGTCCAGGCGCTCGTCCTCGACGAGGCCGACCGGATGCTCGACCTGGGCTTCCTGCCCGACATCGAGCGCATCCTGCGGATGGTGCCCGACGACCGGCAGACCATGCTGTTCTCGGCCACCATGCCCGGCCCGATCATCACGTTGGCCCGCACGTTCCTGCGCCAGCCCACGCACATCCGGGCCGAGGAGAACGACGCCGGCGCGATCCACGAGCGCACCAAGCAGTTCGTCTACCGCGCCCACTCGCTCGACAAGATCGAGATCGTGGCCCGCGCGCTGCAGGCCAAGGACCGCGGGCTCACCATGATCTTCAGCCGCACCAAGCGCACGGCGCAGAAGGTGGCCGACGACCTGGCGGAGCGCGGTTTCGCCGTGGCCGCCGTCCACGGTGACCTCGGCCAGGGCGCGCGCGAGCAGTCGCTGCGGGCGTTCCGCAGCGGCAAGGTCGACGTGCTGATCGCCACCGACGTCGCGGGGCGCGGCATCGACATCGGCGGCGTCACCCACGTCATCAACTACCAGTGCCCCGAGGACGACGGCGCCTACGTGCACCGGATCGGCCGCACCGGCCGGGCCGGCCGCGAGGGTGTCGCGGTCACGCTCGTCGACTGGGACGAGGAACCGCGCTGGAAGCTGATCAGCGACACGCTCGGCCTCGGCATCCCGGAGCCGGCCGAGACGTACTCCACGTCCGACCACCTGTTCGCCGACCTCGACATTCCCGAGGGGTCCACCGGCCGCCTGCCGCTGGGCAAGCGGACCAGGGCCGGCCTCGCGGCCGAGCCCGAGGAGGACCTGGGCGGCGACAAGAAGCGTGGCCGCAACCGCACGCGTCGCACCCGCGGTCCGGTTCGCAGCACCGAGCGCGAGCCGGCCAGGGCCACCACCACCGCCAGCTCCGACGGTGACGAGCCCCGCAAGCGGCGTCGTCGCCGGCGTGCCGGTGGCGAGGGTGGCAACGCCGAGCAGCCCGAGCAGGGTGCGGCGGCCACCACGTCGCCCAGCAGCCGCTCCGACCGTTCCACCAGGCAGCGCCGTCGCCGTCGTGGTGGCGTCGAGGTCGCGGAGACACCGAACGCGAGCGAAACAGCGCCTTCGGCAGACTGACGCCCCATGGGCGACAGCGAGGACGAGAAGACCCCGCCGCGCGACGACGTGTCGGGTAGCTGGCCGGATGCCGAACGCAGCGATGCGTTCGGCAATGGCAACGGCGCTGGCATAGGCGACGAGGACGTGCTGGCCGGCGACGAGCCGCTGCTCCCGTACGCGCGGACGAAGTTCCGTCGCAAGCGCGACGTGCTGGCCGTCGTCGGCATCGCGGTGGTCTCGCTGGTCGCCGGGCTGCTCCTGTGGCAGTCCAGCGACGTCCGCGCCACGTCGTCGCAGCCCTACGACGGGCCCGTGCCCACCCAGGCGCCGCCCACCCGCTTCCCGCCGTCGCTCGGCGAGTCGTGGCGAGCGAAGAGTTCCGCCACGCCCGTCCCGGTGGCGGTCGGCGACACGATCGTGACCGGCGAGGGCGGCGAGGTCGCCGGGCGCGACCCGCTCACCGGTGAGAAGCGCTGGCACTACACCCGTGACCTGCCGTTGTGCACGGTCACCGAGGCGTGGGACATGGCGCTGACCGTGTACTCGAAGCCGGACAACCTCCTGCGGGCCGACGACCCGCGCAAGGCCGGCGGGTGCAGCGAGTTCACCTCGCTCGACCCCGCCACGGGCCGGCGCGGCCGCCAGCCGTCGCCCACCGAGGAACGGACGAAGCCCGACGGCGGCCAGCGCAACTCCGACGCCGAACTCGGCACCCGCCTGCTGTTCGACGGCACCTACGTCACCACCACGGGCGACAAGCTGCTGACCACCGTGCGGTCGGACCTGGTCCGGACCGTCGAGTACGGCGCGATCCCGGTGCTCACCAACGCCGAACGGCAGCCGAGGACCGGCTGCACCTACGGGACGGTGGCCGTGGAGGCCGGGCGGATCGCGGTGATCGAGCGCTGCCCGGACGACCCGAGCGACCGGCTGACCGTCTACAACGCGACCCACGACGACAACGACGACGACAAGCCGGTGGTCGTGTCGAGCGTGGTGGTGGACGAGGGCGCCCAGGTCGTCGGCATGACCGAGCACTGCCGGGGGACCGACGACGCCGAGGAGACCGAGGTCGAACTGTGCACGGCGATCGTCGTGCCCAACCCGGCCCGGCTCGTGGTGTACGACCAGAAGGGCACCCAGCTGGCCGAGCACGAACTGGACCTCGGCCCCGGTGACCTGCGTACCGAACCCGCCGACCACACGATGGTCACCAACCGCACGACCGGCGCCCTCTACTGGTACACCGGGTCCCGCACGATCGTGTTGTCCGAGGCCGACCTGAGCCCGCTGTGGACGGTGGAGGACACCCTCGGCCCCGGCACGGCGTTCGCCGGCAAGATCGTGATCCCGGTGCCCGACGGGCTGGCCGTGCTGCAACCCACCGACGGCGAGCGGATCGGCACCATCCCCGTGGACCGGGGCGACCACACGGGCACCGTGACCACGTCGGCGCTCGGCACCATGGTCTACGAGCAGCGCGGCGACACGCTGGTGGCACTGAGCTGAGCAGTAACTCTTCGCGCGCTCGACAGTTTTACGAGCGCACGTGAGGCACACTCGAAGAGTGAGTGCTACGCCATCGTCGCAGTTGAGCCCGCATCGGGCCGACCGGGTCTCGTTGCAGGCCCGGTACGGACCCATGGCCGCCCTGCGCAGGCGAGCGGTCACGGCCGCCGACCCGCGCCCGATCGCGCTGCTGGTGCCCGGGTACACGGGCTCCAAGGAAGACTTCGCACCAATGCTCGACCCGATCGCCGAGGGTGGCTTCGACGCCATCGCCGTGGACCTGCCCGGCCAGTACGAGTCGGGCGGCCCGGACGACGAGGCCGCCTACCAGCCGGCCGCGCTCGGCCAGGTGCTGGCCGAGCTGATCGGCAAGCTGGCGGCGGAGGGCAGCCCCGTCGTGTTGCTCGGCCACTCGTTCGGCGGTCTCGTGGCGCGGGCGGCCGTGCTGGCGGGGGCGCCCGTCGCGGGGCTCACGCTCATGGACTCCGGCCCGGCCGAGCTGCCCGAGGGGCTGCGGCGCCAGGTGCTGGACATCGGCGAGCCGGCCATGCGGCAACACGGACTGGAAGCCGTGCAGAAGGTGCGGGACCAGTTCGAGGCCATGGGCCCACCGAAGCCGGCGGCCCTGACGGCGTTCCTGCGGGAGCGTTTCCTGCGGTCCACTCCCGCCGCCCTGCTGGGCAAGGCCACGGCGCTGCGTTCGGAGCCGGACCTGGTCAGCGCACTGGCCCGGTCGATCCACACGGCGGGCGTCCCGGCCCTGGTGGTGTGCGGCGAGTTCGACGACGCGTGGTCGGTCTCCACCCAACGCGACATGGCCGACCGCCTGGACGCCGACTTCGCGGTGATCCCCGTGGCGGCCCACTCCCCGAACACGGAGAACCCGGCAAACCTGCTGGACACGCTCCTACCGACGTGGCGCTCCTGGCTAACAGCCGCCGCCGACCTGCCCTAGCGCGTCTGTATCGGTACGAACAGTCGAGTCGTCACGTTATGGACAGCGAGTCGTGACGAAACTCGGCCGCCACCGCCGCAGGTCCGCCGCTCGTTCCGAATCGGTACGACACTCGATCCGGGGATGCGGACTGGTCAGGCCCACCACAGCAGCCACATGGTGGCGCCCGTGATGGCGACCACCGCTACCGCCGCAACTGTGGCCAGCCAGCCCGAAGAGCGGTCGACCACGCGTTGTGCCAGCAGGGCCAGCACCGCCGCGCCCAGGTGGCCGAGCACCATGGCGACGCCGGGGCCCGGCATGTCCCGGATCCACGCGAGTCCCTGGAAGACCAGCACGACCACCGCGAGCACCGACAGTCCGATGGCCAGCGCTCCGGCCAGCTCGCGGCCGAAGCCGCCGCGGTGCTGGCGGGCCGCCCCGGCGGGCACCGTGCTCAGCTCGACGGTGGTGGCGCTGGCAGAGGACAGGCGTTCGGTCAAGGGGACAACTCCTTCTCAGGCCCCGTGAGGCTAGCTCACGGCGCCAGCAAAGCCCATGGCTCCGCGGCCGGACCGGAGGCCTGTCCCTCGGGGCAGCTGCGCCGGAAGTCGCACCACGTGCACTGGCGGCCGACCTGCGCGGGGAACAGCACGTCGGGGTCGCCGCCGGCATTGAGGGTATCCGTGGCCAGGTGGAACTCCTCGGCTGCCTCCTCCGCCCGCTGCCGGTGGCGGTCGAGCGAGGCCTCCGTGTGGTCCCACGCGGCGACCGTGCCGCTCGGCAGGTGGTGCAGCTCGACCCGGGTGCACGGCCGGCGCAGCGTGCGCCGCGCGGCCAGCACGTAAAGCGCAAGCGCTTGCGAGGAGCGGGCGTCGTCGGTGGTCAGCACCGTGCGGCCGGTCTTGTAGTCGATGATCACGACCTCGCCGTCGCGCTCGTCGATCCGGTCGACCCGACCCTCGGCCACGATCGTGCCGACCGGGGCCGACACCCACCGCTCCAGCCCGACCGGTTCGATCGACGTGTCGATGTCGGCCACGTAGTCGGCCACCCAGCCCTGGGCCCGCTCGCGGTACTCGGCCGCCTGCTTCGGATGGGCGAACCCCTCGTCCTGCCAGTGCTTGCCGACCAGCGCGGTGGCCGCCTCGGGCGTCCTCCTGCTCACCGGCAGGTCGAAGAACGCCCGTAAGGCGTTGTGCACCACCGCGCCCAGCGTGCTGTGTGCCCACGCGCCGCCGCGCGGCGGCGTTGGCCGGTCCAGATAGTTCATCCGGAAGCGGCGCGGGCAGTCCATCCAGGTGGCGAGCCTGGACGGGGTGACCTTGATGAGCTTGCGGGGCATGGCGTCGAACCCGAGTTGCACGACGGAAACGTTAGAGCAGGGGTCCGACAGTTTTCGGACTACCCGGCGATGAACCCCCGGACCGAGTCCGCCATGAGCTGGACGGCGATCGCGGCCAGCAGCAGACCGGCGATCTTGGCGAGCAGCGTGATGCCACTGTCCTTGATGACCCGGATCAGCCCGCCCGAGAACCGCAGGCACAGCCACAGGATGACGTGCACGCTCAGGATGGCGAGCCCGAGCGCCAGGTACGAGCCGCCCTCGCCGTCAGCCTGTCGGACGAACACGATCGTGGCGGCGATGGCACCCGGCCCGGCGAGCAACGGTGTGCCGAGCGGCACGAGCGCCACGTTCACGTCGTCCACCGCCTCCGGCTGGTTCGCGTTCTTGCCGGTGAGCAGGTCGAGCGCGATCAGCAGCAGGAGCAGGCCGCCCGCGCCCTGGAGCGCGGGGATGCCGATGTGCAGGTAGGACAGGATCGCCTCGCCGCCGACCGCGAAGAGCGTGATCACGCCGAGGGACACGAGCACCGCCTGGCGGGCGGCGCGCAGCCGCGCGGCGCGGGCCTTGCGGCCTACCAGGCTGAGGAACACCGGCACCGTGCCGGGCGGGTCCATGATCACCACGAGGGTGATGGTGACCTCCGCGAACAGCCGCCAGTCCATCAGACGGAGACGATTTCGATGCCGGTCGCGCGGGACTCGATCTCGTCGAGCATCTCCGGCACGGTCGTCTCCTGGCCGAGGCGGATCGTCTTGTTCGTGCCGTGGTAGTCGCTGGAGCCGGTGGTCACCAGGTCCAGCTCGTCGGCGAGGCGGCGCAGCCGGGCGCGCGCGTCGTCGTCGTGGTCGGGGTGGTTCACCTCGACGCCCGCCATCCCGAGGCCGGCCAGGTCCTTGATCACATCACCGGAGACGGTGGGACCGCGGTGGGCGGCGAACGCGTGTGCCAGCACGGTCACCCCGCCCGCCTGCGCGATCATCTCGATCGAGTCCTCGACGGGCGTGCGCGAGCTGGGCAGGTAGTAGCGGCCGCGGTCGTTGAGGAACTTCGCGAACGCCTCGTCGACCGACGTGACCACGCCGGCCCGCATGAGCGCCTGCGCCAGGTGCGGCCGGCCGGCCGTCGAGTCCTCCGGCACCTCGGCGAGCAGCGTCTCGGCGTTGATGGGGAACCCGTCGGCCGCCATCAGCTCGGCGATCCGGCCGAGGCGTTCCCGCCGTTCGGCCCTGGCTCGCGCGTACTCGAGCACCACGGCGTCGGCCGTCGGGTCGAACAGGTACGCCAGCAGGTGGACCGTGCAGTAGCCGCCGCGTCCGTCCGGGCTGACGCACGACAGCTCCGCGCCACGCACGAGCCGCAGCCCCGGTGGCAGGGCGGCCAGCGCCGCCGCCCACCCGGACGTGGTGTCGTGGTCGGTGATGGCCAGTGCCGTCAGCCCGGCGGCGGCGGCGTTGGCCACCAACTCGGCCGGGGTGTCGGTGCCGTCGGACGCCGTGGAGTGCGTGTGTAGATCGATCGTCACGGGGTCTATTGAACGCCCGTCACCTGGTCTTGCCACCTCGGGTGGCGAGACGCTGGGCCCGGCTCATCGAGAAGCGGGCCTTCTGCGCCTCCTTGTCGCCGAAGACGAGCTCGGAGATCGCGTCGTAGACCTGCTCGGCCTTGGGGAGGTAGTCGATCTTGTTCAGCGCCTGGATCTGGCCGGCCGACTCGACGACCATCGTGCCGTAGCCGAGGAGACGTCCGCCGAGCGTGCGCTTGTACGTGAGGTCGGTGACCTTGCCGATCGGCATCATCAGGACCTTCGTGGTGATGATCCCGGTGGTCATCATCACGCGTTTGTCCGTGACCACGATCCGTTCGACCCACCACGACAGCACGAGGTAGGCGAACCGCAGCACCACGAACAGCGCGGCGTACCAGATGATGTTCTGCAGCATCCAGAAAACGGTGTCGTCGCTCTGGGGCAACAGGTCGGACACCATCACGGCGACCGCGAGGAGCGCGACCGCCTCGAAGATGTCCCAGGCGAGGAACGCCCAGTGCAGGCGCACCCGAATCACCCGGCGTTCGGAGGCCAGGAGGTACTCGTCGGAATCGCGAGGCGCGAACATGGTTCGACGGTACTCGGATCAGGTCTGGA
The DNA here is from genome assembly GCA_963825445.1 of uncultured Actinomycetota bacterium. Taxonomy (GTDB): domain Bacteria; phylum Actinomycetota; class Actinomycetes; order Mycobacteriales; family Pseudonocardiaceae; genus Actinophytocola. Next base: position 23,993 of record CAWGTM010000003.1, on the reverse strand, counting down.
AAACCGAGCGGACGAACGTAATCACCGCTTCGGCCGCGTCCTTGAGGGTGTTGAGGATGGATGTCACCAGGGCTGCGGACTGGACCGGTTGGGTAACGAGGAAGAACACCAGCAAGGCAGCGCCGGAAATAACCAGGACCTTCTTGACATTCACCGCGGGCTACTCCGTGTCCTACGCATGGGGGGCGAGTGGGTCGTTCCTGAAAACCGTTTTACCGCAACGGACGGCAGAACGGGAGCCTAGTACTGCTGATGGGTCAGTGCAGGGCGCCCTAACCTCATTACGGCTACGCTCCGTGCCCATGACCGAGGGGCAAATACCGATGATCAGGTGTGTCGGCGCGGTCGTACACGACGCAACGGGACGGCTGCTTCTCATCCGCAGAGCCACCGATCCGGGTCGCGGTCAGTGGTCGCTGCCCGGCGGTCGGGTCGAACCGGGCGAAACGGACGCCGAGGCGGTAATCCGCGAGCTACGCGAGGAAACCGGCCTCGAAGTCGTGCCGGGCAAGCTGGTCGGAAGCGTGGAGCGGCCGGCACGGACGGGAATCTACTTGATCTTCGACTACGGCGCCGAAGTGGCCGGCGGCGTGTTGCGCGCGGGCGACGATGCTTCGGACGCTCGGTGGGCGTCTTTGGCGGAGTTCGCGTCGCTGCGGGAGGCCGGGCATCTGGTGGCTGGTCTGGCGGAGACGCTGGGCGAGTGGAACGTCCTCCCCCAGGCCTAGCGCCCGTAGCCCGCAACGGCCCGACCGGGGCGCGACAGCATGGGCAGGGATGGCTCCTGGCCGGGATGCGCGACACAACGCCCAGGGCCACGTACGCAGCCACCGCTCCAGTCAGGCCCCGGCGTGCACCTCGGCCCGCCACACGACCCAGCGCAACGCCACCAACTCGGCCAGCACGGCCGGCACGTGTGGCGACCGGAAACACCGCGGCCGAGCCGCAAAGCCAGCCCCCCACTAATGACGCAGCCCCCACCCACTCCGGGGGGCGGCCCCGAGTCCAGTCTATCGAGCGTCACCGACAGGACCGGGGGCGAAGATCCACAGCGGGCGAGTTGTCCACAACCACCGAGCCGATCCACAAGCTGCCGCTGGCACGAGCAACGGAGGCGTCGCGATGGTAGGGCGTGTCTGAGTGGCCGACTCGGGTTAGGGGAGCCACTCCATGCGTTCGCCGTGCCAGGCTGTCCGGGCCAGTGCTTGGGCCGTGGGCACGCCGTTCTTCCACGAGACCAGGCCCAGGACTCCGAAGGTGGGCTCCCCCGGCGCGGACGTCAGGTCGGACCGGTCCGGGAGGAGAGGAGCCAGAGCGGCCTTGTAGCCCTCCGCGCTCACCCACCACACCGGCCGCTCCCCCGCCAGCGCCCCCAGTTCGGCCAGGAAGGCGTCTCGTCGGGAGGAGTCGAACAGCCACAGGACGTTGCTCGTGATCACGACCACCGGCAGATCAGAGGGCAGCTGAGCGGCCACCGCACGCAGGTCGGTCACCGCGTCGCCGCGTACCAGCGTCGGCGGGGACTTGCGTTGGGCCGCCGCGGCGGCGCCGAACAGCCGCAGCCGCTCCGGCTGGTCCGGCCAGATGCACGCCTCCAGCCAGGCGTACTCGTCCTCGTCCGCCAGATCTACCGGGTGCGCGTCCAGGCCGATCCGGGCGCCCACGGACAGGCGCTTCGGGATGGTCGGCAAAGTGGCCCCGGCCAGCGCGCAGTGCAGGCCCACGCTCGAGCGCGTCGGTCCGGCCACCACCTGACCCTGCTCGGTCTGGTAGCGGTAGGAGAACGTGTCCATGCCGAGCAGCAGCCCGGCGCTCGTGCCGACCTCCAGCAACGCCACGGGACCGCGGGCCGCCTTCGCCACCATGGCCACCGCCGGGTACAGCAGCGCGGCGCGCCGGACCTCGTTCGTCTGCGTCACTCGGGAGGAGATCAGCGAGCGCACCCGCTCGGCCCGCTCCAGCGTGAAAGCGCGGAACATCGGCCACAGAGCGTTGTCCGGCCCGTAGCTGCCCCCGAGTGACGGGTAGTAGTTCGTCAGCTCGTGGAAGGGCTCGGCCTGCAGCACCCGCTGGACGGCGGCCAGCAGCAGCGTGGCGTTGGCCGCCTGCACCGAGGAGGCGGCCGCGAGCAGCCCGGCGACCTCGTCGTCGTCGGCCGCGTGTGCGGCCAGGTGGCTGTAGAGCGGGGAAATGGTCGCCGCGTGCTCGGAGGCGAACCACCGCAGGTGACGTCGGATCTCGTCCAGCGACGCGCCGCTCATGGCTCTAGTCTGCCCGAGGCTCGGGGCGGCCCGGCTGTTCGCCACCCCTGGCGTCGCCGTAGGAACGCTTCGGCACCATCACCTTGCGCCGGAACACGCACACGATCGTGCCGTCCTGCTTGTAGCCGCGCGTCTCCACGTAGACCACGCCCCGGTCGTCCTTCGACTTCGACGGGGTCTTCTCGAGCACCTCGGTCTCGCCGTAGAGCGTGTCGCCGTGGAAGGTCGGCTTCACGTGCCGCAGCGACTCGATCTCCAGGTTCGCTATCGCCTTGCCGGAGACATCGGGCACGGACATGCCGAGAAGCAGCGAGTAGATGTAGTTGCCGACCACCACGTTCTTGCCGAAGTCCGTGGTGTTCTCCGCGTAGTTCGCGTCGAGGTGCAGCGGGTGGTGGTTCATGGTGAGCAGGCAGAACAGGTGGTCGTCGTACTCGGTGACCGTCTTACCGGGCCAGTGCTTGTAGACCGCGCCGACCTCGAACTCCTCGTAGTAGCGACCGAACTGCACAGCTGCCCTCCCGTATCGCCCGATGGCCGTCCGAACTGAGGCGAGTCTGCCAGGTGGAGTACTCTCGACAACCGGTGTGTGAGTGACCCCGCACCATCGACCCGAGGAGGTGAGGACGCGTGAGCGATCCGCATAACCATGACGGCGCACCTGGTCGCAGTACCAACCGCGTCCCCGCCGGCAGGGTCGACCGCTAGCAGGTAGACCCGTGGTTCCCGGCCGGACGCTCCGGCGCCGGAGAACTTCTTCTGGCGCGTCGTGACGACGTAGCTCGCTGGAGGACCACACATGCCTGCCATCCCCTCGCTCGGCGGACTCAGAGGCCGCGGCAACCGTCGCCGCAGCTCGGCGGCGGCCGCCACCCCGGAGATCACGCCCCACGTGATCGACTGCGCGGTGTACGTCGACGGCGAGCGTCTGCCGGGCACGTGGACCCACGTCGAAGCGGTGACCGAGGTCCGCAGGAGGCGTGACGGGTTCGTCTGGATCGGCCTCTACGAGCCGGACGAGGAGCAGATCCAGGGCATCGCCGACACGTTCGGGCTCCACGAGCTGGCCGTGGAGGACGCGGTCACCGCCCATCAGCGGCCCAAGCTGGACCGCTACGACGAGACGCTGTTCATGGTGCTCAAGACGGTCCGCTACATCGAGCACGAGTCGCCCACGTCGGCCAACGAGATCGTCGAGACCGGCGAGATCATGGCGTTCCTCGGCAGGAACTTCATCGTGACCGTCCGCCACGGCCGCCATTCCGGCCTCGCGCAGCTGCGCGAGGAACTGGAGGCCGAGCCCGATCGGCTGCGCATCGGTCCGGCGGCCGTGCTCCACGCCATCGCCGACCGGGTGGTCGACAGCTACCTGGTGGTCAGCGAGGCCTTCGAGAACGACATCGACCTGATCGAGGCGAGCGTGTTCGCGCCCAACAGCCCGATCGGCGCCGAGCAGATGTACCTGATGAAGCGCGAGATCCTCGAGCTGCGCCGGGCGGTCATGCCGCTGGCCGTGCCGCTGCGGCGCCTGGCCGAGGGCTACTCGCCGCTGGTGCCCGAGCAGGTGCGCTCCTACTTCCGCGACGTCGACGACCACCTGACCACCGTGTCCGAGCGGGTGGCCAACTTCGACGAGCTGCTCACCACGCTGGTCGACGCCACGCTCGCCAAGCTGTCGCTGCAGCAGAACTCCGACATGCGCAAGATCACCGCGTGGGCGGCCATCATCGCCGTGCCCACCATGGTGGTGGGTGTGTACGGGATGAACTTCGACTACATGCCCGAGACGCACTGGCGGTTCGGCTATCCGCTGGTCATGGGCGTCATCTTCGGCGGGTGTCTGATCCTCTACCGAATCTTCCGGCGGAACCGATGGCTGTAGCTGGGTAGACCGGCCTCCGGGCTGCCCAGCGACACCAGGAAACCAGCCAATTCCCCGCAAGGGAGGTTCCCATGTCCCGGTTCATCGCCAACCCCCACTTCTGGGTGCTCGCGTTCGTCGTCACCTGGATCGCCGTCGTCACGGTGCTCATCGCCACGGGACCCACCATGACGCCGGCCCAGATGCGATAGTGCCCCGCTACTTCTTCTTCGTGGGCCTCTCGTCCTCGGCACCGATGACGGGGGCGGAGGCCTTGCCCGGCTTGCCGAACAGCTCCTCCTGGTCGCCGGACAGCCGCACGCGTCCCTTGTGCTCGGCGTCGCCGCCCTGACCGCCCCCGGCACCCATGGGCATCATCGGCATCATCCCGCCGCCCATGCCACCCGGGCCGCTCTTCGGGGCCGCCTGGGCGGCGGTCGCCGCCGCGGGCTCCGCCGGAGGGCGCGGGAACGACTCGCCGGCCACCGTGTTGCCCGGCTGCAGCTGCGGCGTGGGTTCCGGCGGGGAGGGCACGCCACCGGCGGCTCCCCCACCGCCACCACCACCGCCGCCAGCGGAGGCCGCCTCGGACGGGACCTCCTCGGCCGGCGGTTCGGCAGGTGGCGCGGGAGGAGCGGGTGGGGTGAACGACCAGTTGTCACCCGGCATCGGGTGCGCCATCGTCACCTCGCTGAACGCCTGGGTCCCGTCCACGCCCTCGCACAGCTCCACGAACGCCTCGAGGACCCTGCGGACCTGCTCGAACAGGTCGCCGACCGGCCGGCGCATGACGTCGAGGAACTCCCGCGTGCGCTGGTCGTCGCGGTCGATGAGCGTCATGGCCGACGTGGCGGAGTCCGCCGTCTCGGCCAGCACGCCCGCCATCTGCTCGACGATCTCCTGGATCGCGTCGCCCGTGCGGTCGAGCACGTCGGCCATGGCGACCATGCCGTCGGACAGGTCCTGGCCGGCCAGCCCGACCTTCTGCATGTACGCGATGAACGAGTCGGCCGCCTCGCCGTCCCAGGCGGCGTCCAGCTTGCCGAGCGGCCGGTGCAGTGCCTCGGTGACCTCGTTGGTCGCCTGGCCCACCAGCCGCCAACGGTCGGCCTCGGCGTGCAGATCGCTCCACCTGCCGACCACCGGGCCGAAGTACTCCTCGACCGGGTCGGGCACCCCGAGATCGCGGGCGAGCGTGGACAGCGCACCGAGCTGACTCGCGACGTCGCGCTCGACGTCCTGACCGTCGCGCCTCACACCTGCTCCCCGCGCCTGAGGGTGTCGAGGTTGTCGTCGTCGGAGGTCTCGTAGCCCGCCGTGACCTTCGTGAGGCCATCGGCGGCCGACCGCAGCGCCTCAACGCCCCTGGACAGCTGACCGCGGAGCAGCTCGGCCGCGCGGCCGTACGCCTCGTCCGTGCGAACGGTGGTGCCGAGCTGCCCGAACGACTCCTCGGTCAGCGGCGCGGCGTTCACGGTCCGCAGGCCCTCGTCGAGCGCCTCGGCACTCGACTCGGCGACTTTCGCATAGCCGCCTACCCAGCCGGCGTCGAACCTGATCCCGGTCATGGCGCACCTCTCGGCGGGGACACGTCAGTGTTCCGACGTGGGCCGGCGCAGATCGGTTCCCCGCCGATCGATCATCCCCCGCCTTCGGCCGCCGGGGTGGTGGTCGGGTACTCGCCCGGTCCGAACGGCGTCGAGTCGTAGCTCTGCACCACGTCCTTCGCGCTCAGCGAGGCTCCGTCGGGCAACAGCTTGATGATGTCGATCGGCGCCGGGCGTTGGTTGTCGAGCCCGAGGACCGCCGCGGTCCCCGGATCCGGCACGCCGTACTTCACGCCGCGGTCGGACACCAAGGTGATCTGTCCGGTCTTGAAGTCGGCCTTCGAGGTGGTCTGGCGGACCACCGCGCCCCGGCCGGGCGGCATGTAGAAGGAGTCGATCCGCGTGCCGTCGGCGCTCGGCGTGGAGATCGGCACGGTCTTGGGCTTGTTCGCGGAGTCCAACTCGACGCCGGGAAGCTGCTTTCCGACGTGCACGGACGTGACCTCCCGCTCGGTCTCGCCCGAGCCCTCCACGTGCCAGCCGAAGCAGGCGACCGGAAAGTTCTCGGCGGTCAACACCTCGATCCCCTCTTCGGGGAAGGTGCGGTCGTCGATGATGTCGAGTTCGTCGATGCCGGACACCACGTCCGGACTGAGCGGGTCGATGGTCGGCGCGCCTGGGTTGTCGAAGTTCAGGATCAGGTCGGCTGTCGACCGCTTGATCTCCTCGATGCCGTCGCGGTGCACCACGTAGTACAGGACTCCGGCTCCAGCGCTGTCGACGCTGAACACCGCCCCGATCCGCTCCATCTCCGAGTTGCCGAGTTCGAGGTTGGACGCATCACCCCGGCCGGGTACATCGGGTGCGCGCAGCTGATCCTTCTCGGGGATCGCGTTGAGCATGCCGTTGCTGATCACCCGCGGTGTCTCGTCGTCGAGCCGCAGCGCGCTCGTCACCTTCTCGTTGGACATGTCGACCTTCGCGCGGACGGCGCTCGTGTTCGGCAGGTTCGCGGTGCCGGGCGTGCGGTACACGAGGTACGCCTCCGACTCCGGCGCGTCCTTCGCCCGCACGAGCAACGCCTCGTTCGGTTTCAGCTGGTCACCGAGATTGGTGACGCCGGCCATCACGGTCGTCTCGATCGTGTTCCGTTTCGCCGGATCGTTGATCGTCTCGTCGAGCTGGTACCGGTCGCACACCGACCAGTACGGATCGACCCGTTGGTCGGCGCTCGGCAGCAGGTCGGGACCGTCGGCGATGCCGACCTTGCGTCCCTTCGGGATGTCCCGCAACTCGTTGTCGTCGACCACCGTCGGAGGGACGACCTTCGTGGAGACCGGCTGCTGCTGCGCACCTGCCTGCTCACCCTCTTTGCCCTGCTGGGCCTGCGCGTAGAGCAGCAGTCGGGCCGAGGCCAGGTTGAAGACCGGGATCAGCTTCTTGTCCGGTTCGGCGATCAGCACGTACACCTGGCCGGACGGCTTACCGATGACGATGCCGTCGTCGGTGGGCGCCTTCGGCTTCGGCGACAGGATCCCCCAGATCAGGAACCCCAGCAGGCCGAGCGCGGCGATGCAGACGCCGACGATCGTGGCGCGGCTGTGCGTGCGCATCGGATCGTGCAGCATCACTGCGTCCTTGCGGACCAGCGCCGACTGCATCCGGCGCAGCACGAAGCGATACGCCTGAACCTGGGACTTGGTAGTCGGTGTAGATGGCATTCCGGCCTCTGCAGCTCCCCACTCGCGGTACGGTTTCGCAGGATAGCGCTACCGGCGTCGGTTGCGAGTTGGTTCCGCACTAACGGCACAATCGACCTGGCAGGAGCAGTCCTGGGCGGGATGTAGACGATCGAGGGGAAGATCGAACGGATGTCGGTGAGCACACCTCCACGGCACGGAATGCCACCGCAGCCGCCGGGCCAGCCACCGAGACCACCCGGTCGGGGCGGCGGCAACGGGCCAGGGGGCCCTGGTGGGCCTGGGGGCCCTGGCGGTCCCGGTGGGCCAAACGGTCCCGGTAAGCCAGGCGGTCCCGGTGGCCCGCCTCCTGGTGGGCCCGGCGGACCCGGTGGACCCTCGGTGGCCCGCCTCCCGGTGGCCCGCCTCCCGGTGGCCCGCCTCCCGGTGGCCCGCCTCCCGGTGGCCCGCCTCCCGGTGGTCCGCGACCGGCCGGTCCGCCGGCGGCGCCGCGGCCCCCGATGACCGTGCGCAGGCGCACCCGTGGCGCGAGCCTCGGGCTGCTGCCGGTCACCAACCTCGTGGTGCTCGAAGTGGCGGTCGCCATCGGCCTCGTGCTGATCGCGATCGACCTCGACCTCGTGTACGTGGCCATCGGCATCGCGGTGGTCGGCCTGGTCGTCGCGGCCATCCGCTGGCGCGGCCGCTGGTTCACCCAGTGGATCGGCCTGACCGTCAAGTACGCGTTCCGGTCCCACGATCGCGTCACCAAGCCGACGAACCCCATCAGCATCGAGAGCATCGCGGCCGAGGAGGGCACGCCGGTCACCGGACCGGACGACCCGAGGGTGAGCCTGCTTCGCCTGGCCGTGCCGGACCTGGTGGTCGCGCACGGCACCGACCACGAGCGGCGGCCGCTCGGCCTGGCCTGGCACGAGGGCACCTGGACGGCCGTACTGCTGGTCGACCCGGCGCCCGCGCTGGTCAGCAAGGTCGGCAGCGCCCCCAACCTGCCGCTCGGCGCGCTCGCGCCGTGCCTCGAGGACCGCGGTGTGGTCCTCGACAACATCCAGGTCATCTGGCACTGCTACCCGGGTAGCGCCGCGCTGCCACCCAACTCCCCGGCGCTCGCGTCGTACATGGAGGTGCTCGGACCGCTGCCGGCGGCCGCGCGCCGCACCACCTGGGTGGCCGTCCGCCTCGACCCTCGCCGGTGCCCGGCCGCGGTCCGTGAGCGTGGCGGCGGCGTGATCGGCTCACACCGCGCGCTGATCGGCGCGCTGTCCCGGGTGCGCAACGCGCTCGAGTCGCGTGGCGTGCCCACCCGTCCGCTCGACCCGGACGAGCTGCTGAAGGCCGGCATCTCGGCGGCCGAGCTGACCGGCGCGCTGGCCAGGCCGCAGCCCGCACAGGATCCGCGGATGCAGGGCGGGCCGCAGGCACAGCAACGGGTCCGGCTCACCGAGCGGTGGACGGGCGTCACGGCGGCCGGTGTCGGCCACGCCAGCTACGCGATCACCGGCTGGTCCCGCGGCAAGGGCGCGCTCAGCCTCAACGCGCTGACCGGCGTGCGGGCCCTGTCGTCCACGGTCGCCATGTCGATCTCGCCGGGTGGCGAGGACAACCAGGTCGGCCTGCGCGGGCTCGTGCGGGTCAGCGCCAGGACGCCGGACGAGCTGGAGTACGCGGACGGCCGGCTGAACACCATCTCCGACCGGCTCGGCATCACGCTCACCCCGCTGCGGGGTCTGCAGGTGGCCGGGCTGGCCGCGACACTGCCACTCGGGGGGCGGGCGTGAGCGAGCTTGCGAGCGAACCAATGACACAGGGCGACCGCGAGCGGCGGATCCGAGCCTGCGAGGAGACGTCGTGAGTGGGTCTTCGAGGCTGCTCGACACACAGAGCGGCAACGGGCTGTCCCAGGAGTTCCTGGTGTCCCCGGCCATGTTGGACGCCATCAGCCCGGCGGGCGACCGCGGCGGCATGGTGTTCGGGGTCGGGCCGAACAAGGAACCGCTGACCATCTCCGCGCTGCGGCCGGCACCCACGCGGCTCGTGCTCGTGGGCGGGCTGTACATGGCGCGTCAGGTGGCGCTGCGGGCCATGGCGGTCGGCGCGTGGGTGGTCATCGCCACCGGTCGGCCGGCCGCGTGGCAGGTCCTGCAGAAGGCCGCGGGCAACGGCCCGGACGGGCGGCCGGCGCCGCTCGTGCAGATCCGCCGGCTCTCGCCGGTCGAGCTGCCCCGGCCGTCGGAGGACGGGCCGCTGCTGGTGATCCACGACGGCGGACCCACGCCCCAGGAGCTGTTCCCGCCGCGGGCGCCCTGGCAGACCACGGTGTACGTGCTGCCCTACATGCATCCCCAGGCCGGTGCCACGGCCAACGCGGCCGACCTGGTCATCCTGCAGCGGCTGCCCGTCGGGCAGGCGCAGCTGGCGGCCCGGGTGTGGCGGCTGCCGCCGCCGATGATGCACGAGCTGACCACGCTGGCCGACGACCAGGCGATCGCGCTGGGCCGCAGCATGTGGCAGCGCCTCAACCTGTTCACCACCACCAAGGAACAGCAGATCCTGGGGCCCGTCCGCCGCGGCGATTGACGCATCTCACACCCGAATCCGAACGTTGTGGATCAGCTGGGCCCGACGGGACGCGGCATCCGGCGTAATTCTATGGACCGTCCGGGTCAACTTGTTCCCAATGCGGACGAAAGTGTTCATAAGTAGCCCAGCGAACACGACCGGCTATCTTGCGTGACCGCCTCCTGCGGACAAGTGTTTAGCTTGTTCGCTCGCGAACGAATTCATCTCCCTAACGCATGAGATCCCATCGAGGGCTGGGATCTGATGCGCCCTGCATAAAAGAGGAGAAGCGGGTATGGAGCAGAAGGCGATCAGACGCCTCGCCGGGCTTGGATTGGCCGCGACAGCGGCTGTCGGGCTCGCCCTGGCGGGTACCGCCACAGCGTCGGCAGCAGAGGGCAAGATCCTCGGTGCCGACTCGGCGACCGCCATCGACGGCAGCTACATCGTGGTGTTCAAGGACGGCGTAGCGGCCACGGCCGCCAGCACCGCCGAGCGTTACGGGGCGACGGTCGAGCAGACCTACACCGCCGCGCTCGACGGGTTCGCCGGCAGCATGAGCGAAGCGGCGGCCAAGCGGCTCGCCGCCGACCCGGCTGTCGAGTTCGTGCAGCAGAACCAGGTCATGTCGGTCGCCATCGACCAGCCGAACCCGCCGTCGTGGGGTCTCGACCGGGTCGACCAGCGGGACCTCCCGCTCAACCAGAACTACTCGTACACCACCGGGGCCAGCAACGTCTCCGCGTACATCATCGACACCGGTGTGTCCGTCGGGCACCCGGACTTCGGCGGCCGCGCCACCAGCGGCTTCGACGCCATCGACGGCGGCACGGCCGATGACTGCCACGGCCACGGCACGCACGTCGCCGGCACCGTCGGCGGCACGGCGCACGGTATCGCCAAGCAGGTCAAGCTCGTGGCGGTGCGCGTGCTGAACTGCTCCGGCTCGGGCACCACGGCGCAGGTCGTCGCGGGCATCGACTGGGTCACCAACAACGCCGTGAAGCCGGCCACCGCCAACATGAGCCTCGGCGGCGGCGCCGACGCGGCGCTCGACTCGGCCGTCAGCCGGTCGATCGCCTCCGGTGTCACCTACGCCATCGCGTCCGGCAACTCGAACACCAACGCCTGCAGCTTCTCGCCGGCACGGGTGCCCGAGGCCATCACGGTGAACTCCTCCACCAACACCGACGCCCGGTCGTCGTTCTCCAACTACGGCACGTGCACCGACATCTTCGCGCCCGGCTCGAACATCACCTCGACCTGGCTGAACAACGGCACGAACACCATCAGCGGCACCTCGATGGCCACGCCGCACGTGGCCGGCGCGGCGGCGCTGTACCTGTCGGCCAACCCCACGGCGTCCCCGCAGGCCGTCCGTGACGCGCTGGTCGCCGCCGGTACCCCCGGCAAGATCACCAGCCCGGGCACCGGCTCGCCGAACGTGCTGCTCTACACCGGCGCCGGTGGCACGAACCCGCCCACCGGCTGTGCGGCGGCCACCAACGGCACCGACTACGCCATCAACGACAACGCCACGGTGAACAGCCCGATCACGATCTCGGGTTGCACGGGCAACGGTGGCGCCGCGGCGTCGGTCTCCGTGAACATCGTCCACACCTACCGCGGTGACCTGGTCGTCGACCTGGTGGCCCCGGACGGCAGCGTCTACAACCTGCACAACCGTTCCGGCGGCAGTGCTGACAACCTGGTCCAGACCTACTCGCGCAACCTCTCCAGCGAGGCCGCGAACGGCACCTGGAACCTCCGGGTTCGCGACGCCGCCTCGGCGGACGTCGGCCGCATCGACACCTGGACGCTCGACCTCTGAGCACCCCTGAATAACCCTGCCTGAGCGGCGCGCTTCCCCACGGGGAGCGCGCCGTTCGGCTGTTACGGGTGGGTGCGGACCGCGCGGGTTTGTTCGGCGCGGGCGGCGAGTTCCGAGTCCGCGGGGTAGTCCACCGCGGCCAGGGTCAGGCCGTGAGCCGGGGCCACCGTGACCGTGCTCGTGCGTTCGGTGGACGGGAGCAGGCTGGCCGGCCATGGCGGGGGTTTGCGGCCCTCGCCCACGGCCAGCAGGGCGCCCACCAGGCTGCGGACCATCGAGTGACAGAACGCGTCCGCCGAGACCTCCGCGGTCAGAACGCCCTCGGAAACCCGGGTCCACACGAGACGTTGGAGGTCGCGGATCGTGGTGGCGCCCTCGCGGCGCCGGCAGAACGCCGCGAAGTCGTGCATGCCCAGCAATGCCGCCGCGGCCTCGTTCAGGGCATCGACATCCAGGGGGCGCGGCCACGTGACCGTGTCCCGGCGCCGCAACGGATCCGCGGCCCACTGGACGTCGCACACGCGGTAGACGTAGTGGCGTCGCACGGCCGAGAACCTGGCGTCGAAGCCCGCGGGGGCCGGGCCGACGGAAAGTACCCGCACGTCCGCCGGCAGGGCGCGGGCCAGTCGATTGAGGAAGCCGTCCGGGAGACCCGGCAGGTCCGTGTGCGCCACCTGGCCGCTCGCGTGCACGCCGGCGTCCGTGCGGCCCGCCACCGTCAGCCGCACGTCCTCGCGCAGCACCATCGCCATCGTGTCCTCCAGCACGCCGCACACCGTGCGCCGCTCGGGCTGACGGGCCCAGCCGGAGAAGTCCGTGCCGTCGTAGGCGATGTCCAGTCGAAAGCGGATGAGCCCGCCTCCCCCGGTGGGGGCGACGGGCTCATCCGAAGAAACGGAACTCAGGACTCGGAGTCCTCGTCCTGCGACGGCGGCAGGCTGAAGCCGGCCTCCTGCGCGTCCTCCTCGGTCTTGAACCAGACCTCGGCGACCGTGCGGTCGTAGTACTGGCTGTCCACCGTGTGGTACAGCATCGAGTCGGCGTTGCCCTTGACCGGGAAACCCTCCGGCTCGGAGCCGTCCTCCAGCGCGACGTGGCTGCCGGGACCGTACGGGTGGTCCTCGTCGGCGTCGCTGACCTCGACCTCGACGTCGGTGGCCTCGGCCGGCACGGTCTCCTCGTCCACAGTGGACTCGGTGGCGGCCGGCGCGGTGGCCTTCTTGTCCGAGGCGAACTTGGTCTTGCGGGCCGCCTCGGCCTCGGACGTCACGGTCTTCTCGGCCACCAGCTCGATGATCGCCATGGGGGCGTTGTCGCCCTTGCGCGGGATCGTCTTGAGGATGCGGGTGTAGCCACCGTTGCGGTCGGCGAAACCCGGGCCGATCTCGGTGCACAGGTTGTGCACGACATCCTTGTCGCGAATGACCTTCATGATCATTCGGCGGTTGTGGAGGTCACCGACCTTGGCCTTGGTGATCAGCCGCTCCGCGAACGGACGCAGCTTCTTGGCCTTGGCCTGGGTGGTGGTGATCCGGCCGTGCTGGAACAGCGACGTGGCGAGGTTCGCCAGCATCAGCCGCTCGTGCGCCGGAGAGCCGCCCAGGCGGGCGCCCTTTGTTGGCGTGGGCATTACAACTGCTCCGTCTCCGCGTAGTCCTGACCATCGTCACTGCCGGCATCGCCAACACCGTCCGACCAGCCTTCGCTCGCGTAGTCCGAGGCGGCGGTGGTCGGGTCGAACCCGGGCGGGCTGTCCTTCAGCGCGAGACCGAGGCCGACGAGCTTCATCTTGACCTCGTCGATCGACTTCGCACCGAAGTTGCGGATGTCCAGCAGATCGGCCTCGCTGCGCGAGACGAGCTCACCCACGGTGTGGATGCCCTCGCGCTTGAGGCAGTTGTACGAACGCACCGTGAGGTCGAGGTCCTCGATCGGCATCGCGTAGGCGGCGATCGTGTCTGCCTCCTGCGGCGACGGACCGATCTCGATGCCCTCGGCGTCCACGTTCAGTTCACGCGCGAGACCGAACAGCTCGACCAGCGTCTTGCCGGCCGACGCGACGGCGTCCCGCGGGGTGATCGACGGCTTGGTCTCGACGTCGAGGATCAGCCGGTCGAAGTCCGTGCGCTGCTCGACACGCGTGGCCTCGACCTTGTACGTGACCCGCAGCACCGGCGAGTAGATCGAGTCGACCGGGATCCGGCCGATCTCGGCACCGGCCTGCTTGTTCTGCACGGCCGGGACGTAGCCGCGGCCGCGCTCGACCACGAGCTCGATCTCCAGCTTGCCCTTGCCGTTCAGCGTGGCGATGTGCAGATCGGGGTTGTGCACGGTGACCCCGGCCGGCGGCACGATGTCGCCGGCAGTGACCTCACCCGGGCCCTGCTTGCGCAGGTACATGGTGACCGGCTCGTCCTCCTCGGAGCTGACGACCAGCTCCTTGAGGTTCAGGATGATGTCGGTGACGTCTTCCTTCACGCCGGGCACGGTGGTGAACTCGTGCAGCACGCCGTCGATGCGGATGCTCGTGACCGAGGCACCCGGGATGGACGACAGCAGCGTCCGGCGCAGGGAGTTGCCGAGCGTGTAGCCGAAGCCCGGCTCCAGCGGCTCGATGGTGAACCGGGAGCGCGTTTCGTTGACCGGCTCCTCGCCGAGCGAGGGCCGCTGAGAAATCAGCACTTTCTTGTTTCCTTTACCTACAGGGGCGACCGCTATTTGACGCCCACCGGAGATGAAACCCGGGCGGCGGTGTCTGGCACCGCCGCCCGGGCACGAATCACTTGGAGTAGAACTCGACGATCAGCTGTTCGGTGACAGGAACGTCGATCTGCGCGCGCTCGGGCAGCTGGTGCACGAGAATGCGCAGGTTCGACTGAACGACCTGCAGCCAGCCCGGGATCGGGCGGTCGCCGTAGGACTCCTTCGCCGCGACGAACGGCAGGGTCCCCATCGACTTCGGCTTCACATCGATGATGTCGAACTTCGACACCTGGAAGCTCGGGATGTTGACCTTCTTGCCGTTCACGATGAAGTGACCGTGGCTGACGAGCTGGCGAGCCTGGCGCCGGGTGCGAGCGATGCCCGCCCGGTACACGACGTTGTCCAGCCGGGACTCGAGCAGCTGCAGCAGCGCCTCACCGGTCTTGCCCTTGGTGCGCGCGGCCTGCTCGTAGTAACGGCGGAACTGCCGCTCCAGGATGCCGTAGGTGAAGCGGGCCTTCTGCTTCTCCTGCAGCTGGAGCAGGTACTCGCTCTCCTTGATCCGACCGCGGCCGTGCTGGCCGGGCGGGTAGGGGCGGCGCTCGAACGCGCGGTCGCCGCCGACGAGGTCAACCTTGAGGCGACGCGACTTGCGCGTGGCCGGTCCGGTGTAACGAGCCATGGTTCTCTGATCCTCCCCGTTCCCTAGACCCGGCGCCGCTTCGGCGGCCGGCAGCCGTTGTGGGGCTGCGGCGTGACGTCCTGGATGGTCCCGACCTCGAGGCCGGCCGCCTGCAGCGACCGGATCGCGGTCTCCCGGCCGGAGCCGGGGCCCTTCACGAAGACGTCGACCTTGCGGACACCGTGCTCGGCGGCCTTACGGGCGCAGTTCTCCGCGGCCATCTGCGCCGCGAACGGCGTGGACTTGCGCGAGCCCTTGAAGCCGACGTGACCGCTGGAAGCCCAGGCGATCACGTTCCCGGTGGGATCGGTGATCGAGACGATGGTGTTGTTGAACGTGCTCTTGATGTGAGCATGTCCGTGAGAAATGTTCTTCTTTTCCTTGCGCCGGACCTTCTTGACACCGGCGCCGGAACGAGCCTTGGGTGGCATGTTGGCGTACTACTCCTGTTAACGCGAAGACTGGGCGGTCGCGGACTCCTGGTCCGCGTTGCGGTTGACCGTGCCGGCATCCCGGTACAGGTCGCGAAGTGCCTGCGGCCGGGCGCTCTTGGGCGCCACGTGCATGGCCACGAACTGACGGTTGCGTCGCCGCTGAGTGACGACCGATACGACCGTGCTCACTTCTTTCCAGCCTTCTTCTTGCCGGCGACCGTCTTCTTCGGACCCTTACGAGTGCGGGCGTTGGTCTTGGTCCGCTGACCGCGGACTGGCAGACCACGACGCCAGCGCAGGCCCTCGTAGCAGCCGATTTCGATCTTCCGGCGAATGTCCGCGTTAACCTCGCGGCGAAGGTCACCCTCGACCTTGTAATTGGTCTCGATGTATTCGCGCAGCTTGACCAGGTCCTCGTCGGACAGGTCCTTGGCGCGCAGGTCCGGGCTGATCCCCGTAGCGGTGAGCAGCTCCTTGGAGCGGGTTCGGCCAACGCCGAAGATGTAGGTCAGCGCGATCTCCATCCGCTTTTCGCGGGGAAGATCGACGCCAGCGAGTCGTGCCATGTCTCCTCTGTTCGCTTGCTCCAGGTCTGCTCCCCGACCGTCCCGCGCCGACTCTGATAGCGCGGGCCCCGGCCTGGAGACCGGGGGTGAACCGAATCGTTGCGCGCGTGCGCGCCGTCGTTAGTGATCCGGCAGGTTCGGGAAGGGCATCTGTAATTGTTCGCGTCGGCTGCGAGCCGGCGGCGATCTCAGCCCTGGCGCTGCTTGTGGCGCAGGTTCTCGCAGATCACCATGACCCGCCCGTGACGGCGGATCACCTTGCACTTGTCGCAGATCTTCTTGACGCTTGGCTGGACCTTCACGTCCTTGGTTCTCCTGATGCGTCCGGCCGGGCCGGATCGGTCACTTGTAGCGGTAGACGATTCGGCCGCGGGACAAATCGTAGGGCGACAGCTCCACGACCACGCGGTCCTCAGGCAGGATGCGGATGTAGTGCTGCCGCATCTTGCCGCTGATGTGTGCGAGGACCTTGTGTCCGTTCTCCAACTCGACACGGAACATCGCGTTGGGGAGCGGCTCGACCACACGGCCTTCGACCTCGATGGCCCCGTCCTTCTTGCCCATGTCCTCCGCGTTTCGTGCAGTACTGTGAACTTCTTGCCTATCGCGCGCCGCCCTGCATGAACCCGGAGAACCGGGTGAGACGCATGACGGAGCCGGCGCAACTGAGTGCGCCACCGATCTAGTGTACGCCTCTACGGCGACGGGTTCGAAAAGGGGTCCCCAACGGGTGACTACGGGACCACGACGGGGGTTAGACCGGCTCCGTCAGGACCCAGGGACCGTCCTCGGTGATGGCCACCGTGTGTTCCCAGTGGGCCGCGCGCGAACCGTCCGTGGTGATGACCGTCCAGTTGTCGGACAGTTCCAGGGTGTCCTCGGTGCCGAGTGTGAGCATCGGCTCGATGGCGATCGCCATGCCCACCCGAAGGCGTGGACCCTTGCCGGGCTTGCCGTGGTTGGGCAGGAACGGCTCCATGTGCATGGCCCGGCCGATGCCGTGGCCGCCGTACTCACGAATGATGCCGTACTTGCGGCCGTGGGCACGTTCGGTCTCGTGCACGGACGTCTCGATGGCGTGGGAGATGTCGGTGAGCCGGCCACCCGGGCGGACGGCCGCGATGCCGGCCAGCATGGCCTGCCTGGTCGCCTCGGACAGCTCGGTGTCCTCGGCGCGCGGGGTGCCCACCTGGACGGTGACGGCCGAGTCGCCGTGCCAGCCGTCGAGGATGGCGCCGCAGTCGATGGAGATCAGGTCGCCGTCGGCCAGCACCTGCTTCTCGCTCGGGATGCCGTGCACGATCTGCTCGTTCACCGACGCGCAGATGGTGGCCGGGAAGTCCTGGTAGCCGAGGAACGACGGGACGGCGTCCGCGTCGCGGATCACCTGCTCGGCGATCCGGTCCAGCTCCGCCGTGCTGACGCCCGGTTTGACCGCGGCCTTCACCTCACCGAGTGCCCGCGCGACCACCAACCCGGCCGCTCGCATCGCCTCGAGTTCGGCGGGGGCCTTGACCTCGATCATCCGGCCACGCCACGAAGAGATCGTGAGCCGCAGCGTGCTGGCGAGCCCACCACGGGTCACGTCCGGTCGCGCAGCGCGGTCAGTACGCGAGCGGTGATCTCGTCCACCTCACCGACGCCGTCGACCGTGACGAGCAGATCCCGGTAGTAGTCGAGCAGCGGGGCCGTCTCCGACCGGTACACGTGCTGCCGGTGCCGGATGACGTCCTCGTTGTCGTCGTTGCGACCGCGGGACAGCAGCCGGCCGACCACCACTTCCTCGTCGACCTGGAGCTGCACGACCGCGTCCAGCTTCTGGTCGAGGTCGGCCAGCTCCTTGGCCAGCACGTCGGCCTGGCCGATGTTGCGCGGGAACCCGTCGAGCAGGAACCCGCCCTCGGTGTCCGGCTGGTGCAGACGCTCGACGAGCATCTGGTTGGTGATCTCGTCCGGGACGAGCTTGCCGTCGTCGAGGATGTGCTTGACCTGCTGGCCCAGCTCGGTCTCGCCGGCGATGTGAGCCCGGAAGAGATCGCCCGTGGAGATGTGGGGAATCTCCAGCTTCTCGCTCAGCGCGGCCGCCTGGGTGCCCTTGCCCGCACCTGGCGGACCGACGAGAACGAGTCTTGTCACTTGAGGAACCCTTCGTAGTTGCGCTGCATGAGCTGGCTTTCGATCTGCTTGACCGTGTCAAGACCGACGCCGACCATGATGAGCACCGCTGTACCACCGAAGGGGAAGTTCTGGTTCTGCCCTTCCCCTGTGAGATCCAGGAAGAAGTTGGGCAGAACGGCGACGATGCCGAGGTAGAGCGAACCGGGCAGCGTGATGCGGCTCAGTACGAACTGGAGGTACTCGGCGGTGGGCCGCCCCGGGCGGATACCCGGGATGAAGCCGCCGTACTTCTTCATGTCGTCGGCACGCTCAGTCGGGTTGAACTGGATGCCGATGTAGAAGTACGTGAAGAAGATGATCATCGCGAAGTAGATCAGGATGTGGACCCAGTCGGACTGACTGACCAGGTGGTTCGCCACGAACCGGGACCACCAGCTGTCCGTGTTGCCCGTGAGCCTGGTGATCAGGTCGGGCAGGTACAGCAGCGACGACGCGAAGATGATCGGGATGACGCCGGCCTGGTTGACCTTCATCGGCAGGTACGTGGACGTGCCGCCGTACATGCGCCGGCCGACCATGCGCTTGGCGTACTGGACCGGGATCCGGCGCTGTCCCTGCTCGAGGAACACGACCACCACGATGATCAGGAGACCGAAGGCGCAGACCGCCGCGAACACCAGCGGGCCGTTGTTCTCGAGGATGTTGCCACCCTCGAACGGCAGGCGGGCGGCGATGTTCACGAACATCAGCAGCGACATGCCGTTGCCGACGCCGCGCTCGGTGATCAGCTCACCGAACCACATGATCAGCGCGGTACCGGCGGTCATCGTGAGCACGATGATGGCCAGCGTGAAGGTGTTGGACTGCGGGATGATCGGTTCGTCGCACTCGCCGAACAGCTGACCGCTGTTGGCCATGGCGATGATGCTGGTGGCCTGGAGCACACCGAGCGCGATCGTCAGGTACCGCGTGTACTGCGTGAGCTTCGCCTGGCCGGACTGGCCTTCCTTCTTCAGCTGCTCGAACCGCGGGATGACCACGGTGAGGAGCTGAATGATGATGGAGGCCGTGATGTACGGCATGATCCCGAGCGCGAACACCGTCAACTGCAGCAGAGCGCCGCCGCTGAACAGGTTCAGCAGCCCGAAGACTCCCGAGTTGTCGCCGCTCTCGAGACAGGCCTGGATGTTCGGGTACGACACCCCTGGCGAAGGCAGTGTGGCACCGACCCGGTACACGGCGATGATGCCGAGCGTGAACAGGATCTTGCGGCGCAAGTCCGGCGTCGCGAGAGCCGAGCGGAAAGCGCTGAGCACGCAAGGACCTCCTCGGCGTCACCGGCTCTCGCGCCGGTGAACGGCTTTGCCGGTGGGTAACCGGCCGGAATAGAGCCTGGCCACCAGGGAACTGGCAAGCCAGAACGCTTCGGGGGGCATTCCACCCGAAGCGTGCTCACGACTTTAACAGCACCGCCACCGCGACTTGCACCCCCGGTGCACGTCCGATTTCCTGCCGTTCAACATGCGTCCGTTCGGCCTACACCGAATGACGGTGGACCCCGCGCCCGGCGCAGGGTGGGATGGCCGCATGCGTAGACACCGAGTACTCACGGCCGTGCTCGCCGGCGCCGTGCTCGCCGGACTCGTGGCCGCTGCCCCGGCCACCGCCGCGCAGGCGCCGCGCGACGTGACGGTCACCGTCATGGAGACCTCCGACCTGCACGGCAACACCGTGAACTGGGACTACTTCCGCAACACGGAGTTCGACGACAGCGCGCACAACGACGTGGGTCTCGCCAAGGTGTCGACGCTCGTGAACCAGATCCGCGCTTCCCGCGGTCGGGCGAACACCATGCTCGTCGACTCCGGCGACACCATCCAGGGCACGCCGCTCGCCTACTACTACGCGAAGGTCGAGCCGGTCACCGAGACCGGCGAGACGCATCCCATGGCCAGGGCCATGAACGCCATCGGATACGACGCCGTGACCCTCGGGAACCACGAGTTCAACTACGGCCTGCCGTTGCTCGCCACGTGGATCAAGCAGCTGAAGGCACCGGTGCTCGGCGCGAACGCGGTCGACGCGCGTACCGGACTGCCCGCCTACCAGCCGTTCGTCATGAAGACCGTGAAGGTGCCGGGCAAGCGGCCGGTGAAGGTCGGCGTGCTCGGCCTCACCAACCCGGGCATCGCCATCTGGGACAAGACGAACGTCGACGGCAAGCTCAGGTTCACCGACCTCGTGAAGTCCGCGAAGTTCTGGGTGCCGCTCATGCGGCTGCTCGGCGCGGACGTGGTGATGGTGACCGCCCACGCGGGCGACAACGGGATGTCCTCCTACCAGGGCGACATTCCCGTGGAGAACGCGTCGGCCATGGTGGCCGAGGAGGTGCCCGGCATCGACGCCGTGTTGTTCGGCCACGCGCACCAGGACGTGCCGGAGAAGTTCGTGACGAACAAGGTGACGGGCGAGAAGGTGCTGCTGACCGAGCCGGGCAAGTGGGGGCAGCGGCTGTCGGTCGTGGACTTCACGCTCACCGAGTCCCGCGGCCGGTGGAAGGTGACCGCCAAGTCCTCGGAGACCATCAACACCAACACCGTGCCCGAGGACCCGGCGATCGTGTCGCTCATGGCCCCACAGCACGGGAAGACCGTGGAGTACGTGAACCAGCCGGTGGCCACGTCCACCGAGGAACTGTCGGCCGCCACGTCGCGCTACACGGACACCGCGATCCTCGACTACATCCAGCACGTCCAGACGGAAGCGGTGACCGCCGCGCTCGGGTCGGATCGGCCGGTGCTGTCGATCGCGGCGCCGTTCTCGCGGACGGCCGTGTTCCCGGCGGGCGAGGTGTCCGTGCGGGACATCGCCGGGCTGTACATCTACGACAACACGCTCGAAGCGGTGACCCTTACCGGGGCGCAGGTGAAGGAGTACCTGGAGTACTCGGCCAAGTACTTCAACCAGACGCCCGTCGGCGCGCCCGTCGACCCGGAGACGTTGACCAACGCCGGTGGGGAGCCCGACTACAACTACGACGTGCTGTCCGGGGTCACGTACGACATCGACATCTCGAAGCCCGTGGGCTCGCGGGTCGTCGGCCTGGCGTACGACGGGGTGGCGGTCACGCCCGAGCAGGAGTTCGTGGTGGCGGTCAACAACTACCGACGCTCGGGCGGCGGCGGGTTCCCCCACGTCAGCCAGGCCCCGGTGGTCTACAACGAGCAGGTGGAGATCCGCCAGGCACTCATCGACTACGCGTCGGCCGCCGGCACCATCGACCCGGCGACGTTCTCCGAGCCGAACTGGCGCCTGGTGCGCGAGGGCGTACCGGTCTTCTGAGGCGGTGGCTGGCGCCGGCAGGTGACGAGCCGGCGCCGGCAACCGCGATCTCGCGGTCGGGAAGCGCGATCTCGCGGTCGAGACATGGCGTCATGCGGTCGGGGGGCCGTGGCCTGTGTTCGGGAGGATCACCGGGACCGCGAAGCCTGTCGGCGGGGTGATCTGTTCGGCCGGCTCCGGTTCCGGTGTACGGCGTTGGCTGGACACCAGCCAGAGCACGGCCGCGAGAATCGCCAGCACGGTGGCCGCCAGCAGCATCCACATGCCGCCGCCCGCGGCCACGTCGACGTCGATACCCACGCTGGTCGCCGTCTGGACCTGGAGCCAGCCGTCCACCTGGACGATCACCATCCACGTGGCGGCCGCCAGGAACGCGGCCGCCATCCCCGTGGCCACGCCCGCCGCGCGGCGCAGGTTCGGTGCCATGGCCGACCAGAGGCCGGTCAGCGCGGCCCCCAGCAGGCTGACCGTGGCGAACACCAGCGGGAAGCCGTTGTTGGGCGCGGGACCGTTCGACAGGCCGTTGCCCTCCGCCTTCCAACTGGTGACCGAGATGTGCATCGTCTGACCGGCCAGGGCCAGGTCGGCCACGAACAGCGGCAGGAACGTGCTCACCAGGGTCAGCGCGGACGCCGACAGGCAGACCAGCCCGGCCACCGCCGGCAGCCGGACCCGCCGGCCGGTTCCCCCCGGTGGGCCGACCATCGCGCGCGGCTCGTCCATGTGAACACCCTGGCACAGCGAAACGGCCGGCAGGTAAGCCTGCCGGCCGTTTCGACGAGAGGGAACTACAGCGCGGTGGCGCTGCCGCCCGACTCGGTGAGCTTCTCCGTGGCGCTCTTGGAGAACTTGTGCGCCGTCAGGTCCAGCTTGACGCCGTCAAGGTCGCCGTCGGCGAGCACCTTCACCAGCTGGTTCTTGCGCACCAGACCCTTGACAACCAGTTCCTCGACGCCGACCTTGCCGCCGTCGGGGAACAGGCGGGCGATGTCGCCCAGGTTCACGGGCTGGTACTCGGTGCGGAAGCGGTTCTTGAAGCCTCGCAGCTTCGGCAGCCGCATGTGGATGGGCATCTGACCACCCTCGAAGCGCGCCGGCACGTTCTTGCGTGCCTTGGTGCCCTTCGTACCGCGGCCGGCGGTCTTGCCGCGCTTGCCGCCTTCACCGCGGCCGACGCGGATCTTCTCAGTCTTCGCACCCGGTGCGGGGCGAAGGTGATGGATCTTGATGGCCATCAGTCGTTGACCTCCTCAACGGTCACCAGGTGGCGAACCGTGTGGATCAGGCCGCGAACCTGCGGGGTGTCCTCACGCACGGTGGACTGGCGGATCTTCCGCAGCCCGAGCGTGCGCAGCGACTCCCGGTGGTTGCGCTTGGTCCCGATGACGCTACGGACCTGGGTCACCTTGAGCTGTGCCATGTCCTCACGCCCCCTGGGCCGCAGCGGCCCGTGCACGCAGCATGCCGGCCGGAGCCACGTCCTCGAGGGGCAGGCCGCGACGAGCCGCGACCTCCTCGGGACGCTGGAGACCCTTCAGCGCGGCCACCGTGGCGTGCACGATGTTGATCGCGTTGTCGCTGCCGAGAGACTTCGACAGCACGTCGTGGATACCCGCGCACTCCAGCACGGCGCGCACCGGGCCACCGGCGATGACGCCGGTACCGGCACTGGCCGGACGAAGCAGCACGACGCCGGCGGCCCGCTCACCCTGGATGGGGTGCGGAATGGTGCCGGCGATCCGGGGGACGCGGAAGAAGTTCTTCTTCGCTTCCTCGACACCCTTGGCGATCGCGGCCGGCACCTCCTTGGCCTTGCCGTAGCCGACTCCGACCATGCCGTCGCCGTCACCCACCACGACCAGCGCGGTGAAGCTGAAGCGACGACCACCCTTCACGACCTTGGCGACCCGGTTGATGGCCACCACGCGCTCGAGGTGCGGGGTCTTGTCCTGGGCCGCCCCGCCACGGCCACCATCGCGACGGTCGCCGCGACCACGGCGATCACCGCGGTCTCCGCGGTTGTCACCGCCCTGGCCGCCACCTTGTTGCTGGCCGCCGCCGAATTGCCGTGTACGTCCCGGCATCAGGCGATCCTTCCCGTGTTCATGTTCATGATCAGAACTCCAGCCCGCCTTCGCGGGCGGCGTCGGCGAGCGCCGCGATCCGGCCGTGGTAGTCGTTGCCACCCCGGTCGAACACGACCTTGTCGATACCCGCGTTCTTCGCGCGGGCCGCGACCAGCTCGCCGACCTTGGTCGCGCGGGCCTTCTTGTCGCCGTCCATCGCGCGGATGTCCGCCTCCAGCGTGGAGGCCGAGGCCAGCGTGCGGCCGACGAGATCGTCGATCACCTGGACGGTGATGTGCCGCGCGGACTTCGTGACCGCGAGA
>CAWGTM010000002.1:0-390428 GCA_963825445.1 uncultured Actinomycetota bacterium | reverse complement strand
CGACGTGATGGGTCGGTCCGGTCTCGATTGGACGATCTTGAGGCCCGGGCACCTCACCGAACGACGCCGGCACTGGGCAGGTTCTGTTGGCGCCGATTCTCGCCCGGGTCCGTTACCCGGGACGACGTTGCGGCTGTGCTCGTCGGGTTGCTCGACCGGCCGGCCACCGCCGGGTTGGTGCTGGAGTTGGTGGCCGGGCCCGACTCGATCGACGCCGCGCTAGGGAAGCTTGCCTAGTACGCGGTCCAGATACGGGTTCGCGAACACTCCCGTTGGGTCCACTGTGGCCCGCAGTGCGGTGAAGTCGTCGAAACGCGAGTAGCGCTCGCGTAGTACGGCCGCGTCCAGCGTGTGCATCTTTCCCCAGTGGGGGCGACCACCCACCGCTCCCACCACTGACTCGAACAGGTCGAAGTACTCGCGGTAGGGCATGCCCACGAACTGGTGGATCGCGATGTACGCCGAATCCCGTTGGTACGCCGTGGAAAGCCAGATGTCATCGGCCGCCGCCACCCGGATCTCCACGGGGAACATGACCGGGTTCGCCAGTTTCGGTACCCGCGTTCGCAGTTCGCCCAGGACGTCGCCGATCGCCTCTCGCGGGATCGCGTACTCCGACTCCACGAAGCGCACGTCGCGGTTGGTCACGAAGACCTTGTGTGAGACGTCCCGATAGGACCGCGGGGACAGGACCGAAGAGGACAGGCGATTCAGCGGCGCCACGAGTTTTGGTACCGCGCGGCCCACTCGGCAGACGGCGCCGAAGATCGTGTTCTCCATCAGGCGGTACTCGATGAACTGTCTCGTCTTCGACAGTGGTTCCGGAGTCGTGCCCGCCGGTTGGCGGTTGTTCCGCTTCGTCAGTGCGTTGCGGCCGTAGGGGAACCAGTAGAACTCGAAGTGGTCGTTGTCCGCGCAGTTCGCGTCCAGGTTCGCGAGCACGTCTTCCAGTGGTTCCGGCCGTTCCTCGGCGGCCAGCACGAATGCCGGTTCCGTCTGCAGTGTCACCGTGCTGATGACACCCAGTGCGCCGAGGCCGACGCGGGCGGCGGCGAACAGGTCCGGACGTTCATCGGCCGAGCAGGTGACCACCTCGCCGTTCGGCTGCACGAGTTCCAGGGCCGTCACCTGCGTGGAGATGCCGCCGAACCTCGCGCCCGTGCCGTGGGTGCCCGTGGAGATGGCGCCGGCGATCGTCTGCGCGTCGATGTCACCCAGGTTCGTCATGGCCAGGCCCAGGCGATCCAGTTCGCGGTTCAGCGTGCGCAACGTGGTGCCGGCCCGGACGGTCACCCTGCCGTCGGCTGAGGCGTCGGAGGCGTGCACCACACCCGTCCAGTTCCGCAGGTCGAGCGCCACGTCGTGGGCCGCGCCCACGGCCGTGAACGAGTGGCCGCTGCCGCGGGCGCGGATGGTCCGGCCCGATTGGGCCGTTCGGGTGACGGTCGTGGTCAGCTCGTCGAGGTTCCTCGGCGCCGTGACCTCGACGGCGACCGACGCCTCGGTGCCCGCCCAGTTGCGCCAAGCCGTTGACGGTGTCACAGGACCTCCCGGTAGCTGCTTTCGCCGTACGGTGAGCGAGTGCCCGAGGAAACGCAGCGCGTCCGGCTGGACGCGGCCACCAAGCAGCTCGAAGCCCCGCTCGCCGTAGTCGACCTGGACGCATTCGACCACAACGCCGACGACTTGTTGCGTCGCGCCGCCGGTCGGCCGATCCGGGTGGCCAGCAAGTCCGTGCGCTGTCGGTTCCTGCTCGAGCGGGTGCTCGCCCGGCCGGGGTTCGAGGGAATCATGGGTTACTCCCTGCCCGAGGCGCTGTGGCTGGCCGGCGAATGGGAGAAGACCGACTTCGCGGGGACCGACATCCTGGTGGCCTACCCCACGGTCGACCACACGGCGCTACGGGCGCTGGCGGCCGACGACGCACGCCCGTGGCCTGATCACGATCATGGTCGACTCGGTGGCCCACCTCGACCTGGTCGACGCCGCGCTCGGCGCCGGCCACCCGGAGATTCGGGTCTGTCTGGAGCTGGACGTGTCGTGGCGGCCGCTGTTCGGACGTGATCTGGCCCACGTCGGCACTCGTCGCTCGCCCGTGTTCACCCCCGCCCAGGCCGGCGCGCTCGCGAAGGTCATCCGCGACCGGCCGGGTTTCCGGCTGGTCGGGCTCATGGGTTACGAGGGACAGATCGCCGGTCTCGGGGACCAGCCGGCCGGCAGCCCGGTACTCGGTGCCGTCCTGCGCTGGATGCAGGACCGCTCATCGCACGAGCTGGCCGGTCGCCGGACCGAGGCCGTGGCGGCGGTCGCCGAGTACGCCGACCTGGAGTTCGTGAACGGTGGCGGCACGGGCAGCATCGAGACCACCGGGCTGGACGCGTCGGTCACCGAGGTCGCCGCCGGATCAGGGCTGATCGGCCCCACGTTGTTCGACAACTATCGCCGGTTCACCCCGGACCCGGCCGTGGTGTTCGCGCTGTCCGTGGTCCGCAAGCCCCGACGAAAGACGGCCACCGTGTTCTCCGGCGGCTACATCGCCTCCGGACCGGCCGGCAAGGACCGCTCACCGACGCCGTACCTGCCCGCCGGGCTCTCGCTCATCGGCACGGAGGGCGCGGGCGAGGTGCAGACCCCGGTGACCGGCAAGGCGGCCCGTGACCTGCGGATCGGTGACCGAGTCTGGTTCCGGCACACGAAGGCCGGTGAGCTGGCCGAACGGTTCACCGAGTACCACGTGATCGAGGGCGACCGGGTCACCACGACCGTGCCCACCTACCGGGGCGAGGGACGCGGCTTCGGCTAGTCCTTGCGGGAGATCTGACTGGCCAGATAGTCCCGGACCACCCGCTTGGCCTCGTCGATCATGTCCTGCTCGGGGAACAGCTTGCGGCGGAACGCCAGCGCCAGGATCGCGTCGCCGATGTCGGCGGCCACCGTGATCTGCGGAACAGGCTCTCGACCGGCACGTTGTTCTTGGTGGCCACCACGTGGGCGATCTGCTCGGTGATGACAGTGTTGTTGTCACGCGCGTCGTCGATGAACCGCAGGTCGATGACGTCACCGAAGCGGACGCTGCTGAACCCGGGGATCGTCCGGCATCTCGACGTAGATGTCGATGATCGTGTCGACCCCGTGCCACCAGTACTCGAGGTTCGTCCAGTCGAGCTTGCGCTCGATCTCGGCCGTGAAGTGGTCGAGGTTGCGCTTGGTCAGCGCCTGGACGACCGCACGCTTGTCCGGGAAGAACTGGTAGAGCGAACCAACGGCGACTCCGGCCCGTTCGGCGATGAGCGTGGTCGTCACGCCGTCGTAGCCGAGTTCGTCGATCAGCGCCGCACATGACTCGAGCATCAACTCGACACGCTTGGCACTGCGCTGCTGCACGGGTTGCTTTCGCAACGGCACCTGGGTCGCCACATGTTCTCCTTGCGGGTTTGTATACAACCATCCTGCCCGCAGTCACGGAGTCGTACCACTGAGTTGGTATACGAAATTGCTTCGGGCCAGGACAAGAAAGTGGACAATGCGGAACGACCCGCCCTGCAAGTTGCAGATGCGGGTCGTTCCGGGGGTGATGCCGCGAACCAGTGCTGGTCGGGGAGGGAATACAGCAGCACCGGTCCGCGGAGTCTTCAGTTGTGGATCCAACAGGCCCGATGGCCGGCGGCCGCGGTCGTCTCGCTCGGGGGTACGGACGAACAGGACCGCCGGCTCGGGCGGTGACCGTTCGGCGCCACTCCGCGCGGGATCGCGGGGGCCGGGGTCACCACTGTCACCTGGTTCCAGCGGCCAGCCTGCCGGGCGGGCTCGCCGGTCGCGGCCGCGCAGTGGCCGCATGCCGAGCGGGCGGCTGCGTCGGCGCCAGCCCTCCGGCCACCAGGTGTTCATATGCGGCCTGCCAGACCGAGCATGGCGCCTTCTGCTGGCGCCACCTGGTCGAACACACAGGACAGTTGCCGCGGTCATCCGGCTCGTGGGCGGCGAGCATCGAGCGCCAGCCCTCGGTCAGCCGGGGAAGCTCCGAGCGAGCCACGGAGAGCAGGGAGGGCGCATCAGCACGGTTGGCGAGCTCGGCGAGCATGTCGAGCCGCTCCCAGACCGCGTTGCGCAGTACCTGCCCAAGGATCTCGTCCACCGTCACCGTCACCTTTCCGCCTGTTCGGCGGCTTCGCGAAGCGCGATACGCAGCTGGCCGAGCTGGCCGGCGTTCAGTACCGCGGTTTCGCCTGGCGGTCCTACCAGGACCACCCGGTTCCGCTCGACGAGCACGGTGAGGCAGCGCTCCCGGTTGACCACGTCTCCGCAGTTGATGCGCCAGACCTGGCGACCGAGGGCCGACCCGGGCAGATCAGCGAAATCGTCCCGCTGGGCTGCGTGGGCCTCGGGTACTGCGGTCGAGGCTGTCCTGACCAGTTCCACAGTCACACCGGATTCCCTCCGTGCTCGTACGCTTACAACCAACTACATTGGGGCCTTGGAACACAGATTGGTGCGTCATAGCGCCGATCGGCGGCCGTCTCACGGTAAGCGGTCGGTGGACTTCGGCAGGGCCGATCAGGTTCACCGATCTGGACTTCTCGTGGCTTATGAAGTGCGCTTACTCTGCGCGTGACGCCCAGCGGACTGTGAGGGGGCGGAATGAACTCCATCGGGTCTCAGAGCTCTTCCATAACGCCAGAGGCGTGGGAGAAACAGGAGATGCGGAACGCGCTGGCCGCGCGGGAGGTCAGCACCATCTACAAGCTGCTGCGACGCAACGGCGTGTCACAACGCCAGATCGCGGCGATGACCGGTCAATCACAGTCCGAGGTGTCGGAGATCCTCAAGGGTCGTCAGGTCATGGCCTACGACGTCCTGGTGAGGATCGCCGACGGCCTGGGTGTCCCCAGGGGATACATGGGCCTCGCGTACGACGAAGTCACGGCACAGAGAGTCGCCGAGACGCGCGAGTCCCCGGAGGCTGAGGAGCCGGAGAACGTGAAGCGTCGGAAGTTTCTTGCGCACGCCGCCGCGGTGGCGGTCGGAGCGCATGTACTCGGCGCGGACTCAGGATCGTGGGTGTCGAACCCGGTTTTGACCCCCGCTCCTGGCCGGATCGGGATGACTGACGTCCGCCAGGTCGAAGCCGCGACCAGGGCGTTGCGCACACTTGACTACCAGTACGGCGGGGGTTTCTGCCGGGACGCGGTCGTGGCGCAGCTGTCGTGGGGCCAGCAGATGCTCAACGCGTCCGGCACGGACGTCGTCCGCCAACGATTGCACGTGGCACTCGCTGACCTGCACAACCTTGCCGGTTGGACGTCGTTCGACGTCGGCCTCATCGACTCGGCGCGCAACCACTTCGGCCGCGCGCTCGAACTGGCCAAGGCAGGCGACAGCGACCAGCTGGTGGCCAACATCCTGTACCGCATGGGCCGCGTCTACCTGCACAAGGAGGCTCCGGACGACGCGCTGAAGATGTTCCAGCTCGGCCAGATCGCCGCCCAGCAGTCCGGCTCCGAGCTGGCCGTGGCGGTCATCTGCGCCAACCAGGCCTGGGCCTACTCGATGATGGGCCACGAGGACCAGACCATGAAGCTCATCGGCAGGACCCGCGACGAGTTCGCCAGGGCGAACCAGGGTGAGGCCGAGGACTGGGTCAAGTTCTTCAACGAGGACGACGTCTACGCCATGATCGGCACCGTGCACACGGTGCTGGCCCAGACGGTCGACGCGAGGCACACGAAGTACGCCATTCCGGCGCTGAGCAGGGCACTTGACTCCTACGGTGAGGAGATGGCCCGCAACAAGGCGTTCAACCTGAGCTCGCTGGCCACCAACCACCTGCTCGACGGCGACATCGACCACGGCTCGAAGGTCGGTCACCAGGCGGTCGAGATGGCGGCACACCTCAAATCGAAGCGCGTGCGTGACCGGCTCAAGCCGCTCAAGATCGAGGCGGACAAGCGCCGCAACTACAGCGACGCCAGGGACCTGGCGGACACCATCGACAGGTTCTACGACGCAGACGCTGTCTGACCAGGGGCTTTGGGGGTGATCGGGCTGTGACCGCGTTGTCCACGCCCGACATGGCCGCGAACCGCGGCCAGTTCTCCCGCGAGAAACTGGCGGAGGCGCTCACCCAGGTGTGCGCCGCCGCCGGCCTCGACCCGGCGGGCGCCAAGCTGCTGCGCTGCACGAACAACGCGGTGTTCCGCCTGGCCACGGCGCCACTGGTGGTCCGGATCGTCGCCTCCAACGCACTACGCCACCGGGTGAACAAAGTCGTCCGGGTGGCCACCTGGCTGGCCGAGAACGAGGTTCCGGCCGTTCGCCTGGCTCCCGACCTCCAGCAGCCCGTCCAGGTCGGCGAGTACCTGGCCACCGTCTGGGAGGCGGTCCCCGAGGGAGGACGCCCGCCCCGGGGCCGTGAGCTGGGCAAACTCCTCCGCCGCATCCACGAGCTGCCCGAGCCGGCCAGCTGGTTACCGGCGTGGCATCCGCTCGACGACGTCCGTAGACGAATAGGCGAGGCAGACGGCTTGGATGCCGCTGACCTGGCCTTTTTGTTGGAACGATGCGACGAGGTGGCCGGTCGGTTGGCCACGCTCGAGCTTCCGTCGGCATCCTCGCTGCTGCACGGTGACGCCCACCTGGGCAACCTCATCCCGAGCCCGGCGGGTCCGGTGCTCTGTGACTTCGATTCGAGCAGCCACGGGCCGCCTGAGTGGGATCTGACGCCCCTGGCGGTGGGTGTGGTGCGGTTCGGCGAGCCCGTGGGCCGCTATCGCGAGCTGGTCCGTACGTACGGCGTGGACGTGACCGAGCTGGACGGCTTCCAGGTGCTGCGTGAGGTGCGGGAGCTGAAGCTCATCACCAGCGTCCTGCCCATCCTGTCCAGCCGCCCCGAGGTGCGTCCGGAGCTGTTCCGACGTATCGGAGATGTACGCAGTGGCAACACATCGTCGCGATGGGCCCGGTACACGTAACCCGATCGGGCTAAATACCGTAACGCTGCGTGCATATTGAACGAATCCTGTTGTGAGTGTGTCGTGGACGTCGGCAGTATGTAAGTGCACGTCCCCGGGTTTTGATCAACTTCTGGGTGACAGGCGGAAGACGTCAAGATCGCGAAACACGCTACGCTCAGTGGAACTAGCCTCTTCCCGATCCCCGAACGAGGTGTTCATCCTGGTGGCTAGGCGCAGGCTTACAACTCGGCCGAACCGCAGCGCACGTCGTGCGCTGGACTCCGCACGCGTGCTTGATCGTGTCGTGGAGAACCAGCTCCCGCTCGTGGCCCGGATGCCTGAGGCGAGCCGGCACAGAGCCGCCGATTTCCTCGCGGAACTGGTGCTCCTCTCGGACGCCTACCGCCACCACGCCGCCGGCTGGATCACCCGCCGCGAGCTCGAACGGCGCGGACTGTTCACCATGCAGCGGTTGTCGGTCATCCGGCGTCACTCGCTCTCGCGGACGCAGTTCACCGAGCAGGACTGACCACTCGCCGTTGGTCTGAATCGAGGCCCTCTCGGCCTCGTGTGGTGCAGAACACACCGTCAATCACGCGACGAACGGTCAATCGAGGACCGTTCGCCGTTCGGGTGGACTGAACCACCGGGCATGTGCAACCAAACTCGTCAGATCGGCGTACGGCTCAGCGCCACCGCGAAGCCGAACGCGAGTCCCATGACAGCCAGTTCGAGACCGGCCCAGCCGACCAGCGCCGTCCGCTGGTGACGTTCGATGGCCGGCAGCAGTCGCCAGCGGATGTTCGCGCCGAGAGCGGCCAGCAGACAGAAGCAGCCGAGCTTGCACAACACCAGTACGCCATAGCCGGTGCCGAACAACTCGCCGAACAGGTCACCGGACCCGATGAGTTCCACGCCGGCGTTGAACAAGCCGGTGGCGATCACGACCGCCAGGCAGACGGTGGCCAGTTGGGAGAACCTCGGGATGGTGCCGGCGAGCAGTGTGCGGTTGGCCGCCAGGAGCACGACCATGGCGGCCAGTCCGCCGGTCCACGTGGCAGCGGCGAGCACGTGGAGTTCCATGGAGATCATCGTGAAGTCGGCCCATTCCACGTCGGTCGAATGCCCGGTGACCGGGAGCGGCAGCAGCGCGAACAACGCGACCGCCGTCCGCAGCTCGACCGGCACCGCGTCCCTGGCCCGCAACGACAGGACGGCCAGCACGAACGACGCGAGCGCGAGGCCCGCCACGAACACCAGCGCCTTGCCGGCACCGACGTTCGACACATAGTCGATCACCCCGGCCGGCGAGACCGTGTTGTCCGCCCGGAGTTCCGCCGTCTGCAGCACCAGCGCCACCAGCGCGCAAAGGGCCCAGACCAGCGCGCTCACGGCCGAGATGCGGCGGGCGGCGGCCAGCACCGGCTCGGCCAGCTTCGGCCGCGTACCGCCCACGAGGATCGGCAGCAGGTTCAGCCCGACCGTCACCACGGCCGCCAGGTTGAGCAGCACCCGGACGACCGGCAGACCGAACCGCACCGCCGCGTCCGGCCCGACCATCCCGGCCACCGGTTCGGTGGCGGTGATGGCGAGCCCGACCAGCACGCCGGCCAGCGCCGCCGCCACCATCGCCGTGACGAGGTGGAGGCGGCCGGACGCGGCGGTGCGGATATCGGTCACTGGGTGGGTTTGCCGCCGATGCGGAGTGCGAAGACCAGCCCGGCACCGAGCACGAGCACCGCACCGCCGATCCACACCCAGATCGGCACACCGCCGGACTCGTCCGCCGCGCTGTCCGCCGGCTTCGGTGCCGGCGTGCCGTCGCTCGCCTCGGTGAGCGTGAACGTCAGCTTGCCGTCCACCGGATGACCGTCGGCCGAGATGACGCGGTAGGCGATCGTGTAGACACCGGCAGGCCCGAGTTCGCGGACCGGCGTGGTCACCACGTTGCTTGCCACCTCGGCGACGCCGCCCTCCCAGTGGTCGCCGTTCTCGCTCGTGACGGCCACCGTGTTCAGGCCCTCACCGGCCTGGACCGGCTGGTCGAAGGTGAGCACGATCTCGCCAGGGCCGGCGTCGACCGAGGCCTTGTCCTGCGGGTTGCTGCTGGTGAGCTGGTTGTGCGCGAACGCGGGCGTGGCCAGTCCGAGCACGCCGAGCAGGGTCAGCAGCAGAACGGCCGCTACCCGCCTCATGCCCCACCGTCCTGCCGGGGAGCGGCCGTCGCCCGGCGGGCGCGCATGGTGGCGCCGACCCCGAAGCCCACACCGAGCGCACCGACCAGCAGACCGGCGCCGGCGAGCCAGCGGGCCGTGTTGTCGGTGGCGTCGACCGACGTCGCCTCGTCGGAGGTGCCGGAGTCGCTGGACTCGTTCGCCGCGGGCGCGACCGCCTGGTCCTCACCCTCCGGGCTGAGCGCCACCACCGGTGCCGGGCGGGACGGCTCGTCCTCACCCTCGGCGGGCGGCGGCTCGCTCCAGCTGACCACCTCGTTGTTGTCGTAGGTCTGGATGGCGGGGATGACCAGCTGGTCGGTCTCCGGCAGCGGACCACCCGAGACCTCGAACTCCGCGAACTCGCCGGGGTTGATCCGCACGCCGGGAGCGGCCGTCCACACGACCGTGCTGACCGCCTCGGTGACCTCGGCGCCGTGCACGGTGATCGGCTCGTCGAGAGTGGTCTTCGTGACCTGCGCGGTCCAGCCCGCCATCGGCGACGTGCGGAGCGAGGTGATCGGGGCGTCCGCGGGCAGCTGGATCTCCAGCTTCACGGTGCCGGCCACGTCGTCCTCGTTGGGGACCCGGAAGGTGATCTTGGTGTAGCCACCCTGCTCGGCCGACTCGCCGATGACCTTGGCCGTGACGTGTGCGGACGCTGTTCCGCTGCTGAGCACGGCAGCCACACCGGCGGCGACCGCCACGACGCCGGCACGCGCGGCGTGCCTCGTGAACTTGCTGGTAGACATCGAGAAGCTCCTGAATGAGTGATGACTGAGTACCGGCGCGCCGAACGGGGGCGCCGTGTGGGGAGTCGGGTTTCAGGAGCCGATCGGGGGACCGCGCCGGGCGAGCACCCGGCGCAGCAGGATCTCCAGGAGTTGTCCAGGCCTCGCGGGGGTGGGCACCGGCCGGGGGCCGGCCACCGAGGGCACCGGACCGGCCACGAGCGTGCGCAGCCGGGCGGTGAGCCAGGCCCACGCCGCGTACACCCAGTTCAACGCCGTGCCGGTGCGGCGCAGGAGAGCGGCCGTCACCACCGTGGCGATCGCGTGGGTGGTGAACATGGCCCAGCCGTTGATCGGCGGGGACACCGCGTGGGCGTGGGTGGTGGCGATCTCCGTGAGCAGCAGGTGCTGACCGAGTTGGGTGGCACCGAGCACGCCGGTCAACGCGAACAGGCCGCCGCGCCGGGCGAGGGACGCCCCGCCCCAGGCGACCAACGTGGTGAACAGTGCGGTCAGGGCGATGTCGGTGCGGGCGCCGCCCGCGGCGGCGTGTGCGGAGACGCTGAGCGCGGCGGAGCACACGGCGAACAGCACGCCATGGGCGTACTCGCTCTCGGCTCCCGCTCGTCGGTCCACGACTCCCAAGCGTAGGCGGGCGCGCTAGTGCCGTGACCAAACCTTCTCGGTAACCGGGACGTCCGCAGGTCGGGTTACCGAATCGTTAGGTCATGAAAATCTTTCTCAACAGCACTTTCGTGCCGTATCGGTTGCGCTCCGTGCAACACCCGGAGCATGTGCTTGCTACCAAGGTCCACTTACGCCACGGTTGCTGCACCCATCCATCAGGCGCTTCGGCGCGAAGACGACGTGGTCGGAGGTGGTGCGGGTGAATCTGTGGGATTTCATCGGTGATCGCTGGTCCCGGTTGGGGGTCGAGGCGTACCAGCACGCGAGCCTGGTGATCCAGTGCACGCTGGTCGCGGCGGTCATCGGAGTGTTGATCGGCATAGCCGTGTACCGCAGCTCGATGGGTTCGATGCTCGCGCAGGCGCTGGCCAGCACGATTCTCACCATCCCGTCGTTCGCACTGCTCGGTCTGCTGATCCCGTTCCTGGGGATCGGCGTCGGGCCGACGGTCACGGCACTCGTCCTCTACGCGTTGCTGCCGATCCTGCGGAACACGATCGTCGGGCTCAACGGCGTGGACGCCGCGGTGTCCGACGCGGCACGCGGCATCGGCATGAACCGGGTGGCCGTGTTGACGAAGGTGGAGCTGCGGCTCGCGTGGCCGGCCATCCTCACGGGCATGCGGGTGAGCACCCAGATGCTCATGGGCATCGCGGCCATCGCCGCCTACGTGAAGGGCCCCGGCCTCGGTACCGAGATCTTCTCCGGGCTGAACCGGGCGGGCGCCGCCAACTCCACCAACCAGGCCCTGGCGGGCACCATCGGCATCGTGCTCATGGCGCTGGTCATCGACGGGCTCTACCTCCTCATCGGCCGTCTCACGACCTCAAGGGGCCTGAAGTGACTGAAGAAACCGGCGTGCGCATCGAGCTGGACGCGGTGACCAAGCGCTATCCAGGGCAGGAGAACCCGCGGTCGACAGCTTCACCATGGAGATCAACCCCGGGGAGACGACGATCTTCGTGGGGCCGTCCGGGTGCGGCAAGACGACCACCATGCGGATGATCAACCGGCTGATCGAGCCGACGTCCGGGCGGATCACCATCGGCGGCGACGACGCCCTGTCGCTCAACCCCGACGAGCTGCGCCGCCGGATCGGCTACGCCATCCAGCAGGCCGGGCTCTTCCCCATCAGACGGTCGCGCAGAACGTGGGCGTCGTGCCGGGGCTGCTCGGCTGGGACAAGAAGAAGATCTCCGACCGGGTCGCCGAGATGCTCGACCTGGTGGGCCTCGACCCGGGCACGTTCCTCCACCGCTACCCGCGCCAGCTCTCCGGCGGACAGCAGCAACGCGTCGGCGTGGCGCGGGCGCTGGCCGCCGACCCGCCGGTGCTGCTCATGGACGAGCCGTTCGGCGCGGTCGACCCGATCACCAGAGGCCACCTGCAGGACGAGTTGCTGCGGCTCCAGGGCGAACTGCGCAAGACGATCGTGTTCGTCACCCACGACTTCAGCGAGGCCGTGAAGCTGGGTGACCGGATAGCCGTGCTCGGTGACCAGTCGCGGATCCTCCAGTACGACACCCCCGAGGCGATCCTCGCGAACCCGGCCGACGACACGGTCGCCGGCTTCATCGGCGCGGGTGCCTCCCTCAAGCAGCTGACGCTGCAGCGCGTGCGGGACGTGGAGATCAGGACCGACGCGCCGACCGTCACGGTCGACGACTCGCCGGACGAGCTGCGACAGCTGCTCGAGAAGGCCACCCGGAAGTTCGCGCTCATCCTCGACGGCCAACGCCGGCCGCTGCGGTGGGTGCACCTGCGCCAGCTGAGCGGCGGCTCCCTCGCCGATGTCGGGTCACCGATCCACGACACCGTGACCGTGCAGTCCACCCTCCAGGACGCGCTCGAGGCGATCCTCACGGAGGGCGGCGACGCCGTGGTGACCGGCGGTCGGGGCGAGTACGTGGGCACCGTCCAGCTGGACGCGGTGGTCGAGCGCATCCGTGAGCTGCGCGAGGAGCACACGTCATGACCGCGATGATCACGACGGAGTCCGGCTCGCGCAGTGCCGAGCGGGTTCGTCTGCTCGTCCAGCCGATCGCCGCCGTCGTGCTGATGGGTGCCGTGCTCATCTGGGTGTTCACGAGCGACCTCGACGCCATCGAGCTGTCCACGCTGAACGCGAAGACGCTGGCGCGGGCCACCTGGGAGCATGTGCTGATCACGGTCACCGTGACCGTGCTGGTGGTGGCCGTGGCCATCCCGCTCGGGATCATCCTCACGCGCAAGTGGGCCAAGCCGTTCGCGCCGGTGTTCACCGGTATCGCGACGATCGGCCAGGCGGCGCCGGCCATCGGTGTGGTCGTCCTCTACTTCCTGTGGACCGGCGAGGGTGGCATGTGGACGGCGGCGATCCCGCTGGCGTTCGTGTCGCTGCTTCCCGTGCTGCGCAACACGATGGTCGGCATCCAGCAGGTGGACCCGGCACTCGTCGACGCCGGCCGCGGGATCGGGATGTCGTCGTTCACCGTGTTGCGCCGGGTGGAGTTGCCGCTCGCCATCCCGCTGATGCTGGCGGGTCTGCGGACGTCGCTGGTGCTGGCGGTGGGCACGGCCACGCTGGCGTTGTTCGTGAGCGGCGGCGGTCTCGGGTTCCTCATCGACACGGGCTACAAGGTGTCGCGCACGAGCGTCCTGGTGACCGGTGCCGCGCTGACCGTCGGGCTGGCGCTGATCATCGACTGGCTGGGTGCGCTCGCCGAGCGCTACCTCGGACCGAAGGGACTGCGATGAAGCGCCGCCTCGCCGCGCTGTTGGCCGCGGCGTCCCTGCTCACCGCCGGCTGTGGCCTGAACGCGGCCTACGACCTGCCCTTCGAGGTCGGCCCCGGCACGATCGAACCGGTGCCCGAACTCGAGGGCGTGTCCATCAAGGTGGGGTCGAAGAACTTCACCGAACAGATCCTGCTCGCCTACATCGCCCAGGTCGCGTTGACCGCCGCGGGTGCCGACGCCCAGGACCTGTCGAACATCCAGGGCTCGCCGGTCGTGCGTCAGGCGCTGGAGGTCGGCGACGTCGACCTGTACTGGGAGTACACGGGCACCAGTTGGATCAACTTCCAGCAGGAGACCGTCCCGCTGGACACCGAGGAAGAGCAGTACGACGCGGTGAAGAAGGCCGATCTCGAGCGCTTCGGCATCGCGTGGCTGGACTACTCGCCGGTGAACGACAAGTACGCGTTCGCCGTGCCGAACGAGTTCGCCGAGGAGCACGGGATCGCGACCATGTCCGACATGGTGGCGCTGATTCAGGAGAACCCGGACCTGGGCACGTTCTGCATGGAGTCCGAGTTCATCAGCCGCCAGGACGGGCTGCTCGGCGCCGAGCAGACCTACGGCTTCGAGGTCGACGAGGACAACATCGAGGAGTTCGGTGTCGGCGCGATCTACGCGGTGCTGGACGCCGGGCGGATCTGCAACTTCGGCGAGGTCTTCACCACCGACGGTCGCATCCAGACGCTGGGTCTCACGGTGCTCGAGGACGACAAGTTGGCGTTCCCGCAGTACAACGCGGCGGTGACCCTGCGCCAGGAGACGCTGGAGCAGTATCCGCAGATCGCGGACGTGCTCGATCCGGTCTCGGCGGCGCTGAACAACGAGGCGATCATCGAGATGTCGGTCCGCATCGACGGTGACGGTGACGACCCGGCCGTGGTGGCCCGCGACTGGATGGTGGATCAGGGGTTCGTGACGAGCCCCTCCGACTGACGGGCGTCGTAGGCCGCGCGGGCGGTCATGACCTCGGGCATCCGGCCCTCGAGCAGGTGGATCAGCTCCATCAGCTTGAGGGCCGTGTCATGCCCGAGCTGGGTGAGGCTGTACTCGACGTGCGGCGGGATGGTCGGCCGCGCCTCGCGCACCACCAGCCCGTCGCGCTCGAGCGCCTGCAGGGTCTGGCTGAGCATCTTCTCGCTGACCCCGTCGACCCGGCGGCGCAGCGCGTTGAACCGGAACGTGCCCTCCAACAACGCGACCAGCGCGAGCTTGCCCCAGCGGCCGGTCGCGTGCTCAAGCGTCTCGCGGGATGGGCACGACCGGGCGAACACGTCGAAGATCAGGTCGTCGGTCATACATCTATGGTAGTACTAACTATTAGAAAGTACTAACCATGGGAGAGTGTAGTCATGATCGTTGTCACGGGAGCGTCGGGACAGCTCGGCAGACTCGTCATCGGTGGCCTGCCGGCCGGCCAGGTGGTGGCCGCCGCGCGGACGCCGGAGAACGTCGCTGACCTGGGTGTCGAGGTGCGGGAGGCCGACTACGACCGGCCCGAGACCCTCGACAAGGCGTTCGTGGGGGCCGACACCGTCCTGCTGATCTCGGGGAACGAACTCGGCAAGCGGATCACGCAGCACGAGGCCGCCGTCAACGCCGCCAAGCGTGCGGGAGCGAGCCGGATCGTCTACACGTCCGCGCCGTACGCCGACACCACCGACCTTGTGCTCGCGCCCGAGCACAAGGCCACCGAGCAGCTGATCCGCGACTCGGGTCTGCCGTTCACGTTCCTGCGCAACGGCTGGTACCACGAGAACTACGAGGACGTGATCGCCCTCGCGGCGACCTCCGGCGAGTTGGTCGGCAACTTCGGGACCGGCCGGGTGGCGAGTGCCGCACGGGCCGACTTCGCGGCGGCCGCGGTCGCCGTGCTGACCGGAAGCGGACACGAGAACAAGGTCTACGAGCTGACCGGCGACACCGCGTGGACCTTCCCGGAGTTCGCCGAGGAGATCGCCGCGGTCGCCGGCCGGCCGGTGTCCTATCGCGACCTGAGCCCGGCGGAACACCAGGCGTACCTGGAGTCGGTCGGCACGCCGGCCGAGGTGGCGGCGTTCGTGGTGGCCCTCGGCCAGAACATCGCGGCCGGCACCCTCGCCCACACCCCCGGCACGCTCCGCGAGCTGATCGGCCGCCCGACCACGCCGATCGCAACCGCCATTGCCGGCGTGCTGAAGGGGTGACTACGGTGCGCCAATGCGGGTGGCTCTCGCGCAGACTGACTGCGTACTAGGCGATCTCGAGACCAACCTCGAGACCGCGCGGATGGCGATCAAGGACGCCGCCGCGCAGAACGCCGACCTGGTGGTGTTCCCCGAGTTGAACCTGCACGGCTACGCGCTGGGCAGGCTCGACCGGGACGTGTCGGTGGCCGCCACCGACCCCAGGGTGCTGGCGTTGTCCGAGATGGGTCCGGATGTGGTGGTCGGCCTGTACGAGGACGGTGACCTGCGGCGGTACAACTCGGCGCTCTACCTGAGCGGCGGCCAGGTCACCCACGTGCACCGCAAGCTGTTCCTGCCCACCTACCTCACGTGGGAGGAACGCAAGCACTTCACGCCGGGGCAGGCCATGCGTGCGTTCGGCACGAAGTACGGGCGGATGGCCGCCCTGGTGTGCAACGACTTCTGGCAGCCGATGCTGCCGTGGCTGGCCGTGCAGGACGGTGCGTCCGCGCTGCTCGTGCCCACGAACAGCGTGACCACCAGCCAGGGCGGCAGCCCGCTCGACAACGTCGACTACTGGCAGGACCTGCTGCGCCACGTGGCCCGGATGCAGCAGACCTGGGTGATCTTCGTTAACCGGGTGGGGGAGGAGAACGGCGCCACCTTCTGGGGTGGTTCGCGGGTGATCGACCCGGTCGGCTCGGTGATCGCGCAGGCGCCCATGGGTGAGTCGGCCGTGGTGGTGGCCGATGTGGACATCAGCATGGCCCGCTGGGTCCGTCGCACCCTGCCGCTCGTCACGGAGGCCCGCCTCGGCCTGGTGTTGCGTGAGGTCAACCGCCTGGCCGAGGAGGGCGGCGACTACTGAGCTTCTTCGACCTCCACGTGCACGCCGCGCCGGACGTGACCGCCCGGCGCGGCGACGACGCCGACACGGTGGCCGCCTACGCGGCGGCCGGGTATGCCGGCTGCGTGCTGAAGGCGCACTACGAGTCGACGGTCGGCCGTGCGCACGCGGCCGCACGCGCGTCTGGCCTCGCCGTGTACGGCGGGATCGCGCTGAACCAGCACGTGGGTGGCATCAACCCGGCTGCCGTGGCCGCCGCGCTGGCCGCCGGTGCGCGGGTGGTGTGGTTGCCCACGGCCGACGCCCACACGCAGGCGACGGCCGGGCTGCCCCGGCTGTGTCACGCCGAGCCGCGCATCGGGACGCAAACGTTTGCCGCGCCACCCGTCGACCCGACCGTCGAACCCGCCCTGCGGCTGGTGTTGACGCTGGTGGCGGAGGCGGACGCCGTGCTGGCCACCGGTCATCTGAGCACGCCGGAGGCGGCCTGGGTGGTCGCGGCGGCTCGGGAGGCCGGGGTCCGCCGGCTCCTGCTGACCCACCCGAGCTACACGGTGCCGAACATGTCCGGGGCTTCCGCGAGCGTGCTGGCCGACCAGGGAGCGCTCGTCGAGATCACCGCCTACCAGTTGCTGCACCAGCCGGACTGTGACGCGTCGCGGCTCGCGGCTTTCGTGCGCGAGGTCGGGATCACGCGAGTGGTGCTGTCCTCCGACGCCGGTCAGCCCGACTCGCCGTCCCCGCCCGACGCGCTGGCCCTGCTGATCGATGCGCTGGCCGCCACCGGGCTTGATCGCGGAGCGCTCGTGGCGGCAGCATCGGAGACTCCTGCTCGCCTGATCAGCTAGGGAGGCCGTTCTCGTGGACATCCGGTTCGACGTGGGAACCAGGGCGCTGTACACGATGGACGCGTCGAACTACCGCAGAGTCCCGGTCGGCGTGGCCATGCCCGAGACCGTGGACGAGGTTCTCGAGGCGGTGGCGAAGGCTCGCGAGATGGGGCTGCCGATCGTCCCGCGCGGCGGCGGCACGAGCCTCGCCGGCAACTCGACCGGCGAAGGTCTCGTGCTGGACCTGTCCCGGCTGAACAAGATCATCTCGAT
The DNA here is from genome assembly GCA_963825445.1 of uncultured Actinomycetota bacterium. Classification (GTDB taxonomy): domain Bacteria; phylum Actinomycetota; class Actinomycetes; order Mycobacteriales; family Pseudonocardiaceae; genus Actinophytocola. Next base: position 372,955 of record CAWGTM010000002.1, on the reverse strand, counting down.
CGACCCCGAGACTCGCACGGCGCGTGTCGAGCCGGGCGTGATCCTCGACGACCTGCGCGCGGCCGCCGCGCCCCACGGCCTGACGTTCGGGCCCGACCCGTCGACCCACAGCCGCTGCACGCTCGGCGGCATGATCGGCAACAACTCCTGCGGGTCCCACTCGGTGGCCTGGGGCACGACGTTGGAGAACGTCGAGGAGCTGGACGTGCTCCGCTACGACGGCACCCGGATGACCGTGGGACCTGGTGACCTACCCCCGGGGCTGGCGACACTGGCCGACGAGAACCTGGCGGCGTTGCGGACCGAGCTGGGTCGGTTCGGGCGGCAGGTGTCCGGCTATCCACTCCACCAGTTGCTGCCGGAGAACGGTCGCAACCTCGCGAAAGCCCTGGTGGGCACGGAAGGCACGTGCGTGACCGTCCTCGGGGCTACCGTCCGCCTGGTCGAGTTGCCGGCCGAACGGGTGCTGCTCGTGCTCGGGTTCGCCGACGACGTGGCCGCGGCCGACGCGGTGCCGACGATCCTGCCGCACCGGCCGCTGACCGTGGAGAGCATGGACGAGCGGATCGTCGCGCTGCGCGCCGCGCGCAATCCCGAGCCGCCACCCGCGTTGCCGGTCGGCGGCGCCTGGCTGTTCGTCGAGGTGGACGGGCTCGCCGTGGCACACACCATCGCCGAGGCGGTCGGGGTGCCGCACGACGTGCTCACCGATCCCGCCCGGCAACGCCAGCTGTGGCGGCTGCGCGAGGAGGGCTCCGGCACGGCGACGCGGATGGCCGACGGATCCGAGGCCTGGCCCGGGTGGGAGGACAGCGCGGTGCCGCCGGAGCGGCTCGGCGCGTATCTGCGTGACCTGCGGGCGCTGCTGGCGAAGCACGGTCTGCGTGGCGTGCCGTACGGGCATTTCGGCGAGGGCTGCATCCACATGCGGATCGACTTCGACCTGGTGCACGCCGACGGGGTGGCGAAGTTCCGCGAGTTCATCGAGGAAGGCGCCGACCTCGTGGTGCGCCACGGCGGCACCCTGTCCGGCGAGCACGGCGACGGACAGGTGCGCGCGGAGCTGCTCCCGCGCATGTACTCGCCGACCATGATCAAACTCTTCGAGCGGTTCAAGGCGTTCTGGGATCCGGACGACAGGATGAACCCGGGCATGATCGTGCGCCCCTACCGGGTCGACGAGAACCTGCGGTTCGTGCCACTGACCCTGGGGCCGACTGCGTTCACCTACCCGCACGACCAGGGCGACTTCGGCCAGGCCGCGCGTCGCTGCGTCGGCGTTGCCAAGTGCCGCAACCATTCCGGCTCGGTCATGTGCCCGAGCTTCCAGGTGACGGGCGAGGAGAAGCACTCCACGCGGGGCCGCGCCCGGCTGCTGTACGAGATGCTCGCCGGCGAGGTGATCACCGACGGCTGGCGGTCCACGGAGGTCCGCGACGCGCTGGATCTTTGCCTGTCGTGCAAGGGATGTTCGAGCGACTGTCCGGTCAATGTGGACATGGCGACGTACAAGGCGGAGTTCCTGCACCAGCACTACAAGCGGCGTCTGCGGCCGGCGTCGCACTACTCGATGGGCTGGCTGCCGTTGTGGCTGCGACTGGCGTCCCGCATGCCGGGCCTGGCGAACCGGGTGATGGCCGGTCGCCTGGCTCCCGCCCTGAAGCGCGTGGGTGGGATCGCGCCGGAACGTGACCTGCCGTCCGTGGCGCGGGAGTCGTTGGCGCGATGGATGCGGAAGAACCCGGCGCCCGGCGGCGAGCGGGTGGTGCTGTGGCCGGACACGTTCACCAACTACTTCAGCCCGTCGGTGGGCATCGCGGCTGTGCGAGTCCTGCGGGCGGCGGGCTTCGACCCGGTGCTGCCCAAGGGTTCCGTGTGCTGTGGCCTGACGTGGGTATCGACCGGACAGTTGTCGGTGGCACGCAAGGTGATGCGCCGAACGCTGCGGATCCTGGAACCTTCCACGCCGGTGATCGGTCTGGAACCGAGCTGTCTGTCCGCGTTGAAGGGCGATGTTCCGGAACTGACCGGTGACCCTCGGGCGCGCGATCTGGCCGCCAGGTCGTTCACCCTGGCGGGCTTCCTGGCCGAACACGCGCCGGACTGGCAGCCACCGTCGACCCCGCGGACGGCGATCACCCAGGTGCACTGCCACCAACACGCGACGCTGGGCTTCGCCGCGGACGAGCGACTGCTGTCCGCCGCGGGCGTCACCCCGGGCCGTCTCCCGGCGGGATGTTGTGGTCTGGCCGGCAACTTCGGCTTCGAGCGCGAGCACTACGACGTGTCCCAGGCGCTGGCTGAGCAGTCGCTGCTTCCCGCCGTCCGCGACGCCGCGCCGGAGACGCTGGTGATCGCCGACGGCTTCAGCTGCCGGACGCAGGTCGCCCAGGGCAGCGACCGGCAGGCCGTGCATCTGGCTGAAGTGCTGGCCGAGGGCCTCGAGCGATAGTTGCTCCATGCACAACCCACGTTGTCGCGAGCGAGCGGCTCGACCACCATGGATGACATGGCAGAGGAGCCCGCCACCAGCGTCCAACGCGTGATCGCCATCCTGACCGCGCTCGGTGACACCGACGACCACCGCACGATGGGCGTCGTCGAGGTCGCCCGCACGGTGGGTCGCGAGAAGAGTCAGGTGTCGCGCACCCTCAAGTCGCTCGCCGAGTCGGGCCTCGTCGACCGTGACCCCGACTCGCTCGGCTACCGGCTCGGCTGGCGGTTCTTCACGCTCGCCGCCCGCGCCGGTGAGCAGCAGTTGCTCTCGTGTGCGCCGGAGATCATGCGTGGCCTCGTCCGCACGGTCGGCGAGCGCGTCCATCTGTCCGTTCTGGACGGTGGCGACGCGCTGACCCTGTTGTCGGAGAACCCCACCCGCTCGGTGCAGACTGCCAACCTCGTCGGCCGGCCGACTCCGCTGCACGCCACCTCGTGCGGTCAGGCCCTGCTGTTCGACGCCACCGACGACGACATCCGCGGGCTGCTCAGCGGCGCCCCGCTCGTCGCGCGCGGCCCCAAGGCACCGCGTGACGTCGACGACTTCATCGGCCGGGTCCGCCGCGCCGCCGACAAGGGCTTCTCCACCTGCGTCGACGAGTTCGACGCCGATCTCGCGGCGGCCGCCGCGCCGGTCCGCGACTTCCGCGGCCGGATCGTGGCCGCCATCAACATCTCCGGTCCGAAGTTCCGGATCGCCAGAGAGCTGAACACCGCAGGCCGGCACGTGAAGGCGGCGGCCGGCTATCTGTCCAAGAACCTCGGCTGGGACGCCGACCTGAGGAGGAGCCTGTGATCACCCTGTCGCTGCCCTATTTCAGCGAAGGGCATCGCATCGACGCCGACCTGCACCTGCCGGACGGACCCGGCCCGCACCCGGTGGTGGTCGCGGCCTCCGGTTTCCAGGGGCTGAAGGTGATCCACCCGCAGCGGTTCGCCCGCGCGCTCACGCCGCTCGGCTATGCGGTGCTGTCGTTCGACTACCGCGGCTTCGGGCACAGTGAGGGCGAACGCGGCCGGCTGGCACCGCAGGACTGGGTGCAGGACGTGCGTGCCGGCGTCGACCGGCTGACCACTGTGGACAGTGTCGACCACGACCGGATCTTCCTGCTGGGTTGGGGCCTCGGCGGCGGCGTGGTGGTCGACGAGGCAGCCGACGACGACCGGGTCCGGGCGGTGGCCGCCGTGAACGCCATCGGCGACGGCGCCCGCTCCACGCGGGCCATGCACGACGAGGAGTCCTGGCAGCGACTGGTCTCGCGCATCGTGGCCGACCGGGGCAGGCGGGCCGCCACCAGCCGTTCGGAACTCACCTCACCGTGGGACATCGTCCGGCTGGACCGCGATACCGACACCGACAGCTATGTGGGCAGCGAGCTGTACCGGGCGCCCGGGTTCGGCTACGAGGTGAGTCTCGAGTCCGCCGACCGGCTGCTGCGGTTCCGCCCGGAACAGGTGGCCCACCGCATCGCGCCGCGTCCGTTGCTGGTGGTGCACGGCGCGGAGAACCGGCTGCATCACCCGATCGAGGCGCAGTCGCTGTACGAGCACGCGGCCGAGCCGAAGCGGCTGGTGATGCTCGACGGCGCCGGCCACACGGAGTGGATGTTCGACGAGCACCCGACGTTCGCCCGCCTGGTGTCCACACTGGACGGTTTCTTCAGCGAGGCGGCCGTTCCCGCGACGCTCTAGACGCCGAGACGGTGCAGCAGCCGCTGTTCCAGCTGGTCCAGCTCGTGGGCGGCGGCCTTGTGCGCGGCCTTGCGGCGCGTGGTCGGCATCCGCTCGGCGGCCCGGACGGCCGCCGCGAGCTGACGCAACGTGATCTCCGAGGTGTCGGCGAACGTGCGGTCCTCGGCCGTGGCCTCCTTGCGGCCGCGTAGTTCCGCGACCGCCTCGGCCGCGCCGGAGATCCGGGCGTGCAGGGAGCCACCCCGACCGGAGAACTTGGCCAGGTCCTCGACGGGCACACCGAGCTTGCGGGCGCGGATCCGGTCGATGCGGTCGCGCGCCTCACCCAGTCCACGCATCACCAGCGGCAGGACCACGGGGATCACCGCCGGGCCGACCACCTTCGCCACCGCGAGGGCGTTCTTGGCCTTCTTCGGGGTGAACCGCGGGCCGGCTTGACCGGACCCTGTGATTTCCGAGGCCTCCGGCTTGCGCTTCCTCAGTGCCATGGGACGAACCTACTTGTGTGGCACCCGCCCAGCACGCCGACCTGCCGAGTTCTGTCGGTGCCGACGCCTAGAATACGAACCGTGATGACCACGGTGCTACTCGATGCTGGCGTGGTGAACCGCTGCCGGCGCCGGGTTCACCTCGAACACGACCCGACCATGCAGGACACGGTCAAGGCGCCGCCCGACCCCACGGGCGAGCAGCGCAAGGCCGATGCCATGGCCCACCGGCGGTCCATCGCCGACGAGATCGCCCTGCTGGTCGGTCCTGGTTGGACCGAGATCCCGCGCGGTCCCGAGGTGCGCGGCTCCGACCGTGAGCAGGCCACCATGGACGCCATGGCGGCGCGCGCGCCGTACATCTGGGCGCCGCAGCTGCCCCGCGACGAGCCGGCCGGCCGGCGCGGCGGGATCGACCTGATCGTGGCCACTCCCGACGGCTACGTGCCGGTGCTGATCGTGCGCCACAAGGTGAGCGATCCCGGCTCCGGTGCGCAGACGTCGCCGTTGGCCTCGCCCGTGCCGTCGGCCCGCGACGTCGACAAGAAGCGGCGCGTTCGTCCCCAGCCCCGCGACCAGCTGCGGCTGGCCCACGCCTACCGGCTGCTCCAGTCCTGCGGCCAGGCCGATCCGGTGGCGCTCGGCGGGGTGGTGGGTCTCGACGGCGACGTGGTGCTGTGGCACGACCTCCAGGCGCCGACCTGGCCGGGCGGCCGCGGCGCGCTCGATGAGTACGACGCCCGCTTCGCCGACCGGCTGGCCATCGCCACCACGGCGGCCGCCGGGGGCGAGGCGCTCGCGCAGCCGTCCCGGATCGTGGAGTGCCGCTCGTGCCCGTGGTGGCCGGTGTGCTCGGTGGAGCTGCGGGCCAGTCGCGACGTGAGCCTGGTGGTGCGTGGCGAGGAGGCGGCCAGTCTCCGTGCGGCGGGCGTTCTCACGGTCGACGATCTGGCGGTCGTGGATCCCGAGGACGAGTCGCTGCCGCCGACGGGCATGCCGATGACCGACGCGGTGGGTCTTGCGAAGGCGTGGCTGGCCGACCTCACGGTGGTCCGCCGCGTTCCCGATGTGACGGTGCCTCGAGCCGACGTCGAGATCGACGTCGACATGGAATCGTTCGGCGACGCGGGTGCCTACCTGTGGGGTGCGTGGCTTTCGGGTGCCGACGTGGGCGAGGAACACGGATACCGCGCGTTCGCCACGTGGGAGCCGCTGCCCACCGACGACGAGGGTCGCTCGTTCGCCGAGTTCTGGCAGTGGCTCACCATGATCCGGTTGCGGGCCACCGCGCGGGGGCTCAGCTTCCGGGCCTACTGCTACAACGAGCTTGCCGAGAACCGGTGGCTCCTGTCGTCAGCGAAACGCTTCGCCGGCAAGCCAGGAATCCCCACGACGGGGCAGGTGCAGGCGTTCATCACGTCCGACGCGTGGTTCGACCTGTTCGGCAGCGTGCGCGACTACTTCCTCTGCTCGCGGGGCAAGGGCCTGAAGACGATCGCCCCGGCGGCCGGGTTCACCTGGCGCGACCCGGAGGCGAGCGGCGAGAACTCCATGCGCTGGTACCGCGACGCGGTGGGCATGGACGGCGCCCCGGCAGACGCCGCCCAACGACGCCGACTCCTGGAGTACAACGAGGACGACGTACAGGCCACGTACACGTTGCGCGGCTGGATGTCCTCACCCGCGGTGAACGACATCCCGTACGTGGGCGACCTGTAGGTCACGCGCGGCCGGGGCCCTCCGTGGAGGGTGCGGAGCGAAGGTGGCAAGCGGGGTTGCGTGGTCAGCGCACTCCGCCTCTTGAGGCACGGTGAGCTTTGGCCATGCCCCGTCCACCCCGCGAGTCAGCCGTCACGCACGCCGAGTCAGCCGTTGACGCACGTCGAGTCGTACGACTCGACGTCGAAACGGTACGACTCGGCGTGCGTCAACGGCCGCCCTGCTGATCTTGGGCGTGAGGGCGCACCGGAGCCCGCCTCCACCCCCTGCGGTGATCTAGCGCGGAGCCATTCGTAGGGCGCCGTCCAGGCGGATCACTTCGCCGTTCAGGTAGTCCTGCGCGATGATCGACAGCGCTAGGCCGGCGAATTCCTCCGGCTTGCCCAGGCGCTTCGGGAACGGGATGCCCTCCGCGAGTGCGGCGCGGAACTCGTCGCTCACCGTGGCCAGCATCGGGGTGTCGATGATGCCGGGAGCGATGGTCACCACGCGGATGCCCGACGTCGACAGGTCGCGGGCCGCCGGCAGGGTCAGGCCCACCACGCCGCCCTTCGAGGCCGCGTAGGCCACCTGGCCGATCTGGCCGTCGAAGGCCGCGATGGACGCTGTGTTGATCATGACGCCGCGCTGGCCGTTCTCGTCGGCGTCCGTCTGGGCGATGGCCGCCGCTGCCAGGGTGACCACGTTGAACGTGCCGATCAGGTTGACCTCGACCACCTTGCGGAACAGGTCGAGGTCGTGGCTGCCCTTGCGGGACAGGATGCGTGCCGAGGGGCCGATGCCCGCGCAGTTGATCACCGTTCGCAGGGGAACTCCACTGCCTGCCGCGGTGTCGACGGCGGCCTGGACCTGCTCGGCCGAGGTGACATCAGTCGCTACGTACGTCACGCCGTCCACCGACGGCGCCTTCTCGATCGATGACGGCAGGTCGAGCGCGAAGACCCGCGCGCCGTTCTTCGCCAGTGCCTGCGCGGTCGCGCCGCCCAACCCGGAAGCGCCGCCCGTCACGATCGCGGCGGTCTCGCTGATCTGCATGCACTGCAGGTTAACGGCTATTCAGGCCGGCGTTGTGTGACGTGGAGCAACACGACCAGCGGGATGGCGGCCAGCAGAGCCAGACCCACGAAGACACCGGCAGCGGCGAGGAGTTCCATACCTGCACACTGCTGGCGAAACAGGTCATCGCGCGTCGGCCATCGGGGGCGATTAGTCATCCGTCCGAGGGATGAGCGCAGGTCACCCAGAGCGATGACCCCGTCAGCGCCGACCCGGCGGGCAGATCTCGTCGAGCGCCCGCAGGTCCTCGTCCGTGGGATGCCACTGCGACGCGCCGGCGTTGGCCGTGGCCTGTTCCGGCGTGGTCGCCCCGGCGATCACCGAGCCGATGTGCTGCTGTGCGGACAGCCAGCCGATGGCGACCGTGGCCATCGGCAGGCCGCGCTCGTCGGCGAAGGCACGCAGCTTCTCGATCCGGTCCCACGGCGCGTCGGCCAGCAGCCTGGTCCGGCCCGCGAGACGCGCGTTGGCCGGCGGTTCGGCACCGCGGTGGTACTTGCCCGTCAGCAGGCCGTTGCCCAACGGGAAGTACGGCAGCAGGCTCAGACCGAATCGCTGGCAGGCGGGAATCAGCTCGCGTTCGGCCTCGCGCTCGAGCAGCGAGTAGTGGTTCTCGACGGCCACCAGGCTCTTCAGGTTGTTCGTTCTGGTCAGCCAAACCGCGTCCGCAACCTGCCACCCCGCGAGGTTGCACACGCCCGCGTAGCGGATCAGGCCCTCGCGGACGAGGTCGTCCAGCGCGCCGAGCGTCTCCTCGATGGGAGTGCCCGGATCGCCGCGATGCATCTGGTAGAGGTCGATCCAGTCGGTGCCCAGCCGGCGCAGAGACGCCTCGACCGCACGTTTCACGTAGCGCCGTGAGCCGCGCGCGCCGAAGTCGGGGCCGTTCGTGCCCTGCATGTCCACGCCGAACTTCGTGGAGATGATCGCGTGGTCGCGTCGGCCGGACAGTGCCTGACCAAGTAGTTCTTCGCTGCGACCGCGAGGCGAGCCGTAGACGTCGGCGACATCGAACAGGTTTACCCCGGCGTCGATCGCGGCTGCGACCAGTGCGCGGGAGCCGGCGAGCGACTCCGCGGCGGTACCCGGCCTGCCGAGGTTGTTGCACCCCAGCCCGACCGCACTGACCACCAGTCCGGATTCGCCCAGGTGACGGAGTTCCACGGCGACACCCTACTGAGAGTGTTGGCCTGTATCTAGCTGCCAATCGGTTGGTTTTCGCCGCTCAAAAGGGTACCGCCAAACGCGAACGTAGGGGAATTAGCGGGTCGACAGCGGATTCGGACACCTTGTGAGGCACGCTGTGCGCATGAGTAAGTCACCCGACGGAGACAGACCAACGGCCGCCGGCTGGATCGCGGAGCACCTTCCGCGCCAGTCCGGGCGCAGCTTCGTGGTCACCGGCGCGAACAGCGGCCTCGGTCTCGAGACCGCCAGGGCACTCGCCGGCCTCGACGCCCGAGTGATCATGACCGCCCGTGACCTGGCCAAGGGAGATGCCGCGCGGGATGACGTGCTCGCCGACCACCCGGACGCCGACGTCGAGGTGCGGGAGCTGGATCTCGCGGACCTCGAGTCGGTCCGTGCCTTCGCGGCCGGTGTGTCCGAGGTGGACGTGCTGGTGAACAACGCGGGCGTGATGATGCCGCCCCGGGACACGACCGAGCAGGGCTACGAGCTGCAGTTCGGCGTGAACCACCTCGCCCACTTCGCGCTGACCGGGCTGCTGCTGAACCAGCTGGCGCAGGCCGAGGACGGTCGCGTGGTCACCGTCAGCTCCGGCCTCCACAAGCGCGGCCGCATCCACTTCGAGGACCTGCACGGCGAGCAGAACTACGGCCGCACCAAGTACTACGCACAGTCCAAGCTGGCGAACGTCGTGTTCGGGCTGGAACTGCACCGCAGACTGCGCGCCAACGGCATCGGGCTGCTGAGCGTGCTCGCCCACCCCGGCTACGCGGCCACCAACCTGCAGTCGACCGGCCCGACCGGCGTCGGCAAGCTCCTCATGAAGGTCAGCAACCGGATCATGGCCCAGGACGCGGCCATGGGCGCGCTGCCGCAGCTGTACGCGGCGACCGGCGAGGACGTGGAGTCCGGGCAGTTCATCGGGCCGGACGGCCGCAACGAGGCCAAGGGCTACCCGACCCAGGTCGCGCCGGTCGACACGGCACGCGACCGCGAGCTGGCACAGCGGCTGTGGAGCATCTCCGAGGAGCTGACCGGGGTGCACATCCCGCTCGACCCGAAGGGCACATCTCCCTCCTGAGGACGAGCCGGTTCGTGCCGGGGTGGGACCCGGCCGAGCCGTCGGCGGCGCAGTCTCAGTCGTATGACCACGACGTACGCCCCGACGAACTTCACCCTCGACCGCCCCGGAGTCATCCGGCTGGTGGTCGGCTACGCGGCCATCCTCGGCACCCTGCCGTACCTGGTGTTGAAGAGCGCGTGGCTGTCGGGCAGCCACATCGGCGTGATCGACCGGTCGCTGTTCGAGGGCACGAGCATGTACGTCCTCAACACCGTGACCGCCGGGATGGACCTGGTGGCGATCGTCGTGGCGCTGGCCTTCACGCACAGCTGGGGGTTGCGCGTGCCGGCCTGGCTGGTGCTGGTGCCGATCTGGGTGGGCACGGGACTGCTCGCCCCGATCGCGCTGGCCATGCCGGTCGCGGGGATCGGGTCGGTGGTCGCCGCGGGCGGGGAGGACGCGGCGACCACCACGAACGCGTTCCTCGAGCCGTGGGTGCAGCCCATGGTCTACTCGGGATTCGCCTGGCAGGGCGTCACGCTGATCGTCGCGTTCGTGCTGTACGCGCGGACCAGGTGGACATCGGTGTTCACCTCCCGCACGGCCGACGTGGTCCGCGGCGCGACCCATCCGGTGCAGGTGGTGCTGGCCAACGGTGCGGCCGTGCTCGCGTTCGGGGTGGCCGCGCTGCACCTGGTGCGGGCGTTCGGTGGCACGGTCGGCCTGAGCGCCGACGCGATCGCCGCGCGCACCTGGTCGGCCTACGTGGTGGAAGGGATCTCCGGGCTGATGGCGCTGGCCGCCGCGGTGGGCATCCTGGCGGTGGTCCACGGTCGCGGTCGCGGGCTGTTCTGGGTGCCGCTGGCGGTCACCTGGCTCGGCGCGGGCGCGATGTTCGCGTGGGGACTGTGGGGGACGGTCAACGTGCTGGCCAGCTCGGCGCTCGTGCGCGGCGGCGATCCGCAGCCGATCGCGCACCTGCACGACCTGGCGAAGGTCCTGGCCGGACTGGTGATCGGCCTGACCGCGCTGATGGTGCTGGCCGAGCAGCGCGGCAAGTCAGTCGCTCAGTTGCCGGGCTTGCGGGTCGGACGGTCGTAGAGCGCCATGGTCAGCCGGACCAGGAACACGATGGCAACGATCGTGACCACCAGGATCTGCATCGACATCGGTGCGCCGCCTCCCTGTTCGTTCGGATCACGAGTGCGACGCGACCGATGGTCACCCCGTTCCCGCTGGTTACCCGGCAGGTGACGTGGGACACGCCGAGCCCCATCACTCGTTCGGGCTAATCGGCGCGGTGGGCCGCGGGTAGGCTGGTTCGCATGGGTCTGAGGGGGTTCGCCGCACTGCGTCTGGTGCTCGCGCTCTTCCTGCCTGCCCTGTTCATCGCGTTGCCCACGGTCGGCGGTTCCAGCCCGCTGGGAATCGCCAGCGCGCTGACCGCCTCCCTGGCCGCGGCCCTGGTGGCCGTCGCCCTGCACATCCGGCTCGAGCCCACCGCGGCGGGGATCCGCGTCCGCTCGGTCAGTCTTCGCGAGATCGCCAGGTCGGCCGCGTTCCTGCGGCTCACCGATCCCGACGCCGCCGGGCGACCCCGCCCTCGAGCTCCGTCTTTCGGCAGCGCGGCTGCCTGATCCACCCTGCCCTGTTCGGCAGCCGCTTCCGCATGTCCTCACACACCTGTGACCTGACGGAGTGCTGCCCATGTTCGACTTCATCCTCTTTCCCGTGTCCGCCATCCTCTGGTTCTGGCACAAGGTCTTCGGTGCCGCGCTCGGCCCGGAGAACGGGTTCGCCTGGGCCCTGGCGGTCGTGTTCCTCGTCTTCACCCTGCGCGTCCTGCTGATCAAACCGGCGCTCAGCCAGGTGCGAGCCGCCCACGCGGCACGCAAGCTGGCACCGCAGATCACGAAACTGCGCCAGAAACACCGCGACGACCGCCAGAAGCTGACGCAGGAGATCCAGAAACTGCACGCCGACAACGGCTCCAGCATGTTCGGCGGATGCCTGCCCGCGCTGCTGCAGATTCCCGTGTTCCTCAGTCTCTATTGGGTGCTACGCGGATTCACCCCGGACGCGCGGTCGAACCAGATCTTCGACCGCGCGGGCGTCGAGTCGTTTCTCAACGCCGACGTCTTCGGCGCGAAGCTCGGCAACTGGCTCAGCCAGTCGACCACCGAACTGGCGGCCTTCGGCACCGATCGGGCCCACATGATCGGCGTGGGCGTGCCACTGATGGTGATCGCCGGCGCGGCCACCTTCCTGACCATGTGGCTGTCGCAGCGACGCCACTCCACGGCCGACGCGAACCCGCAGATGGCAGGCCTGACCAAGGCGATGATGTATCTGGCGCCGGTCGGCGTGCTGGTCTCCGGGTCGTTCTTCCCGGTGCCGATCGCCGTGCTCGTGTACTTCCTGGCGCACAACATCTGGACGCTCGGCCAGCAACACGTGCTCACGAACGTGGTGGAACGAGCGGCCGCACGAGAGGAGGCGACCAAGGTCCGGGCAACGGTGGTGGCCCCACGACCAGGCCAAAAGCCGAAGCGGCGCTGACTACCCGCTACTCGTCGCGGTACCGATGCGCCCGCTCGGGCGACCGCCGAACCGGCGGCGGGTCCTGCTGTCCAGGCTGCCGATGCGCACCATTCCGGGACTCGCCGTGCCGGCCCTCGCCGCGCTGAGATTCGCGGCGAGACTCGCCGTACTGGAACTCGCCGTGCCGGGACTCGCGGCGAGACTCGCCGTGCCGGGACTCGCGATGGGGCGACTCCCGGTGCGGCGGCTCGCGATGCGCCGGCTGGCGGTCCTGAGGATCGCGATGCCGAGACTCACCGTTGGGCCGACCGTTCGGCAGCTCGCCATCCTGCGGCCACTCGTACTGCGGCTCGGGGCGCCGCGCTTCGCGGCCGGCGGGCTCGCGGTGCCGCGACCCGCCATTCCGCGGTTCGCGCACCGGCGGTTCGCGATGCGGCGGCGCGACGTACGACGATTCACCGTTCCGCGGTTCGCCCAGCCGTGGTTCGTGTTGTGTCGGCGTGCCGTTCCGCGGTTCGCGACGTCGAGACTCGCCCAGCTGCGGTTCGTGGTGGGCCGGCGTTTCGGCTCGCGGTTCGCGATGCCGAGATTCGCCTAGCTGTGGTTCGTGGTGGGGCGGGGTGTCGGTTCGCGGTTCGCCAATCTGCGGTTCGCCCAGTTGCGGTTCGTGGTGGGGAGGCGTGCCGTGTCGCGGTTCGCGGTGCCGCGGCTCGCTATTCCGCCGTTCACGCAGCTGCGACCCATCGCCCCGCGCTTCGCTGTTCCGCGGCGCACTGGCCGGCGGTTCGCGATGTCGCGATCCACCGTTCCGCCGCTCGCGGTGCTGCAACTCACCGTTCTGTGGTCCGTGGTGCCGCGGTTCGCTGGTTGGGGGTTCGCGGAGCTGCGACCTACTGGTCCGCGGTTCGTGATGGAGTGACCCGCCGTCCTCCAGCTCGCCGTGCCGCGAACCGCCGTTCTGTCGTTCATGGAGCAGCGATCCGCTGTGTTGTGGTTCGTGGTGTTGCGGCTCGCCTTCCTGTGGCCAGCCGTAGTGCGGTTCGCCGTTCGTGGGTTCGCGGTGGCGGGATCCACCGTTCCGTGGTTCGCGGACCTGCGACCCGCTGTTCTGGCGGCCGAGGGGCGCAGGGGCACCGTTCTGCCGCTCGCCGTCCTGCGGCCAGCCGTAGTGCGGCTGCCCGTTCGGTGGTTCGTGGTGTCGCGGGGGGCCGTAGGCATCCTCCGGCGAATCCCACAGGTCGCCGGTGACCACTATCCGCCGGGAGCCGACCGGCGCCGGTTCGTCCTCGTAGTCCTCGTAGTCCTCGTAATCGTCGTAGTCGTCCTCGTACTCCGGTTCCGGAGGAGCCTTGCGCGCGGCGAGTTCCTTCAGCCGGAACCGTTTGCTCAGCTTGCGGCCGATGCGCTGACCCGGTTGCTCGATGTACCGGAACGTCAGCTCGGTGGCCCCCACCGTCAGTGCCAGCCCGGCGAGGATCACCAGCGGCAGCGGCAGCACCCCGTTCAGCCGCTCCATCACGGGGAACGCCAGCGGTCCGTGCAGCAGGTACAGCGAGTAGCTGCGGTCCGCGAAGTAGGACACGTACTTGTTGGGCCGCAACCGATGTTCGGCCAGCAGCACGGCGATGAAGATCGCGAACCCGAGTGCGAACGTGGAACTGTAGGCCTCGTCGAGGCGGCCCATGTTCCGGATGTCGGCCAGCACGTACAGGATCCAGCACGCGAACCCGAACAGCGTGCCCAGCCACAGCGGTATCCGCCCGCTCCACACGGCCCACGTGACCTGCCCGAGCAGCACCACCGGCAGGAACGACAGGTTGATGGCCAGCAGGAAGAAGTTCGGCCCGAACTCGCGCGCCAGCAGCATGGTGGACAGCACGAGCGTCAGCTCGATGAGGATCGCGAGCCACGTCCAGCGGCGCAACACGGCGAGCAGCGACAGCACGATGAGGTAGAAGATGATCTCGATGACCAGCGTCCACGCCACCCCGACCAGGATGATCTGGGGAACCATCAGGTAGTTGGCCAGCGAGAAGTTGGTCAGCACCGACTGGAGCGTGATCTCGAAGTGCTGGCCGGTGCGCAGCACCTCCATGTTGAAGATGCTGAGCACGGCCGTCAGCCCGACCGTGAAGATCAGCAGGGGGTAGACCCGGAAGAGTCGCTTGATGGCGAACTCCCGATGCGACTCCTGCGTGCCGACCTGGGTGATGATGAAGCCGCTGACCAGGAAGAACAGCACCACCGCCAGGTGACCCATGTGCTGTTCGAGCCGCAGCGGGTCGCGGGCCTGCTCGTTCAGCAGGTCGACCACGCCGGTGTCGATGTCGTTCGGGTCGAGGAACAGCGCGACCACGTGGCTGTAGATGACCAGGACGGGCGCCACCCCGCGCAGCACGTCCAGGAAGACGAACCGGTTCTGGGTTGCTTTGTCCCCACTCATCGGCGGTCCCCGAGAGAGGCCGCGTACCGGGCCAGCGGTCGCTCGGCTGCCTGGTGCACGGCCTCGGCGGCGAGGAGCGTCGCGGCGACGGCCGCCACCACGGCGATCGCCGACCACACGTGCCCGGACACGCCGGACAGCACCACCGACATGACCGCCTGGTGCACCAGCAGGATCGGGAAGCTGCGGCTGACCAGGTAGGAGATGACCGCCAGATCACGCACCCAGTCGCTGATCTGCAGTCCGATGATCATCAGGAGTACCGAGTAGGCGAGCGTCAGCGGGTAGGCCACCCCCGGCTCGTAGCCGAGGCGGTCACCCCAGACGAAGATCACCCAACAGGCCACGCCGAGACCGGCGGCCGCCCACAACGGGTTGTTGCCCGACCACACCAGCCAGATCGCCTGGCCGAGCACGATCGCCACCCCGAAGGTGCCGATCGTGCCGCCCGCGAACCCGGCGGCCGAGTCGATGTTCGGCATGATCGCCAGCAGCACCGAGCACACGGTGATCTGGATGGCCACGGCCAGCCACGGGATGCTGCGGAACACCGGCAGCAACGCCGCCACCAGCACGTAGATCCCGAGAATCGGCAGCAGCGCCCACGCGGGACCGACCAACGGCTGAGCGGAGCCGAAGAAGTCGCCGAGTACGAGACCGCTCAGCAGCTCGCCGGCACCGGCGTCCTCGACCCCCGACACGGCCGGCCGGCCGAGCGCGATCAGCACCCAGACCAGCACCACCGCCACCCACAGCGGCGGCAGGACACGCAACAGCCGCTTGCCGACGAACTCGCCGGTGCCTTGCCTCGAGGCGGCGTTGGCCACCAGGAAACCGCTGATCAGGAAGATCAACGCGGCGCCGAAGAACCGCAGGTCGTCGTTGATGCGCAAGGGGATCACGAGGTAGCTGTCGACCAGCGAGCTGGCGCCGAGCGGCCGGTCGTGGTCACGGAACCAGGTGGCCAGCGAGGTGTAGAGAACCAGGATCACGGCCAGCAGGCGGACAAGATCCAGTCCACCCAACCAAGGGTTCTCGTCTCGTTGGTCGCGGTCGGCGACCCACGGCTCGACGGCGCGCGTCACCGCACGCCCGCCACAACGCCGTCCCCGACCACGGCCCTATTGTGCCCAGGCAACCACCGCGACGGGTACTCGGTTGGAGAACTACTCCCCGGATTCCGGCGCCGTCGCAGGTAGCCACCGCATCGCGCCGCTCTCCAGGATGATCACCACGCGGGAGGCCTCGGCGGCCGGCGCGATCACCGCGTAACCCACGTCGGCGGCGATCCCCGACAGCTTCGCGGTCACGTCCGGCCGGGAGATGTGGGTCAGGCCGCCCCCGGTGATCCGACCCTGATCGTCGACCACCACGGCACAGCGAACGGGGTCGTCGACCCCGGTGGCCCAGCCACGGATGACCGACGCCGTGTTCTTGCCCTCGACGTCGTCGACCGAGCCGGCCGGGATGCGTGGGTTGCGCTCGTCGGCCGGCGGGAGCGGGGTCATCTCGTCCAGGTCGAGCGTGTCGTCGAGTTCCGGACCGTTGCAGCCGAGGGTGAAGTCGTCGTTGAACGGGTAGTGGCCCATCGACTCGAGCTGGGGCACCAGCTCCTTGGCCGGCGGCAGCACGGCGCCGTACGCGTCACCGAGACCGGCCCGCAGCGCGACCGCCTGCAGCGGATGCTCCGCGTTCTGCGACCGGATGGTGGCCGCGGTCGGCGAGCCGAGCGTGAAGCCCAGGAGCCCCACGAGAACGGCGCCGATCCACGCGTGCTGGGCGCGGGCGCCTGCCCGGTGGACGACGACGGCCGTCAGCACCATGGCCGGGATGGCCATCAGCACCGACAGCGACGTGTACCGGCTGGACAGCCCGAAGTCCGCGCCGAAGTCGATCCGGGCGGCGGCGATCATCCCGCTGGCCAGGAACGCGTGCGCGGCCAGCGCCCACCAGAACCGCAGCCGGGGCGAGCGGGCGACGGGGTTGGTCAGCAGCCAGAAGTAGATCCCCATCACGATCACGCCGGCGAACACCGCGAAGCCCGCGTTCTCGGCGGTCCACAGGTGGCCGATCACGGCGAACAGCGTGTACAGCAGCGACGCGATGTCGTTGGCGGGCTGCCCACCAGGGTCGACGGCCGGCTTGAGCGCCATCCACGTGAGGACCACGAGCAGGCCAAAACCCAGCGGCAGCAGCCGTCGCCAGAGCTTCTCCTTGCCGATGGTCGCCATCAGCGCGAACGCCGGCCACACGGCGAACGCCGTGCCATAGCTCATGCAGGCGAGCACCCCGACGATCCACGCCGGCCACCACTTCCGGTGGTACGCGAGCAGCAGCGCGGCCACCACCAGCAGGTTCGCGGTCAGCCAGGCCGACCCGCTCATGGCCCGCACGAAGTTGTGGAGCCCGTGGGGGCTGAACACCAGCGCGGACGCGCCGACCACCAGCCCCGCCCGGAACAACGGTGGCAGGGTCTTCGGCAGCGCCGTGCGCAGCAGCAGGATGGTCGCCGCGGCGATGACCACCACCAGCAGACCGAGGATCCGGTTGTCGCCGCCCGCGAGCTGGGCGTCCAGCCAGTACAGGAGGCCCGGGATCATCAGCGGGTGCTCGTTCTGCAGCACCTGCATGCCGGCCAGGTGCAGCGAGCCGTCCGGGTTGGTGATCCGCAGCAGCACGTACCAGTAGTCCGTGTACTGCAGCTGCGGCGCCCGGAGGATGTCCAGGACGGTGGCGATCAGCGGCAGGAGGGCCAGTAACTCGACCAGCCGTGCCAGCCGGTTGTCCGTGGCCCGCTCGCGCAGCCTGCTCAGCCACGTGCGTGGCTTCGGTTCCTCGTCCGTCTGGCCCTCGGTGGTGATCGTGTCGGTCATACCGGGCGCAGCCACAACGTCAGGAAGCCCTCCTCGGTGGCCATGGCCGACTCGATGAGCGCACTGTTGGACTCCTCCGGCCCGGCGTCGACCGTGCTGGCCGCCGCTCGTCCGGTCGCCGCCAGCCGGTCGACCAGCTCGGCCGTGACCGGGATCGGGCGGTAACCCCACGAGCGGTAGCCGTCGAGCACCGCGCCCGGGTCCTCGCCCGTGTCGGAGATCGCCTGGGGCCAGAACTCGACGAGCACGTGAGGACGGTGCGTCCCGAACGATCCGGTCAGCCCGGCAAGCGCCAGGTGGTCCCGGCCCTGGGCGTCGCACTTGACCACGTCGATCCGGCGACCGGCGAGCGCGTCGACACCGTCCAGCCGGACACCAGGAACCTCGATGCCGCCCGTCGGATCGACCCGGTTGTCGCCACTGTTGCCGTCGTCGGCCAGCGCGAGCCGTAGCGGACCGTCGGTGTGCCAGGCCGCACCCGGCACGACGGTCAGCGCGCCGGCCGTGTCCGCCGGGACGTTGGCCGCCACGTTGAGCGCCAGCAGGTCGCGGACCCGGTCCCACGGTTCGACGGCCACCACCACGCCGTTCTCACCGACCAACCGCAACGCGCGCACCGTGAAGTAGCCGACGTGGGCGCCGATGTCGACGAAGGTCCCGTTCCTCGGCAGCAGCAGGTCGACCAGCCGCGACTCGTCGGCCTCCCAGGTGCCGTAGCGGCGCAGCCAGGGAAGCACCACCGTGTCCTCGGCCGGCAGGCGCAGCAGCCCGATGTCGCAGACCACCGTCTCGCTCGCGGACGCGGGCGCCGGGTTCACCAGGTCGTGGTGGCGCAGCAGCCCGGTGCGCAGCCGCGGCACCTCGTTCACCAGCTCGGTGGTGGCGGCCTCGACGGCGGCCATCCACTCGGCGCGCTCGTGGAACATGCTGGTGGTCCGGTACTCGAGCCCACCGAGGTCGTCGGACTGCTTGGCGACGCGGTCCTCCAGCTCGGCCGCCCGCTCCAGCTGGCGCCCCACGTCGGTGTTGACCGCGCGCTGGGCGTCGGCACCGTGTTCGAGGCGCTGGAGACGCTCGGCCAGCTCCTGTTGTCCGTGCGCCAGCTCGCGGATGCTGCCCGACATCCCGTCGAGCAGCTCGTTGAGGACCAGGCGCTGGTGGTGGTCGTAGTGGTCGACCAGGCGCAGCACACCCCGCCGCAACGCGGTGGCCATCGGCACCTTGCTGGCGGCGGCCGGATCGGCACGCCACTTCAGGGCCTCGCGGCTGCGTTCGAGCGGAAGCAGTTGGCTCGGCTCGGACCGGCCGGCGTGGCGGGAGGTCCACGATTGATGGGCCTCCTCCAGCCGGGCGCGCGCCCACTCGGCCGCCGCATCCGCCGACCGGCTGGCCAGCACGTGGCGACGCGCGGCCGCTCCCCGGCGCAACGCCTGCTCGGGGTTGTCCGCGACCTCCCGCAGCGCCGCGGCTGCCGCCTTGAGATCGGGCTCGGCCCACCGCGCGTCACGCGGGTACGGCTCGTTGCCGGCGCCGACTGGCACCATGCGGTACGGGATCGGCCAGCCGGTCTCGTGGTCGAGGAACTCGCTGGTGCCGCTGTAGTCGGTGGCCACGACCGGCAGGCCGTGGGCCATCGCCTCGGCCACCGTGAGCCCGAAGCCCTCGCTGCGGTGCAGCGACACATAGCAGTCGGCCGCCGCGAACAGCTTGGCCAGCTCGTCGCCGCTCAGGTACTGCTCGACCAGCTCGACGCGGTCGTCCGCGGCGGCCGCCATCCGCAGCCGTTCGCGGTCGCCAGGGTGCTTGTCGCCGTTGATCGCCTTGATGATCAGCCGCACGTCGGTGCGGTCGGAGAACGCCTCGCCGAACGCGGTGATCGCGGCGATCGGGTTCTTGCGACCGAACACGCTGTTGTGGTCGAACACGAACAGGAACCGGGTCACGCCGTCGGTGCTCGGGGTGCGCTCGGACGGCTGCCCGTCGAACGGGTCGCGGACCGGCACGGGGAAGCGGTGCACGGGGACCGGCGACACCTCGCGAATCGCGTTCGCGCAGAAGTCGCTGATCGTCCACACCTCGTCGACCTGGCCGAACGCCGGGTGCATGGCGGGCGGAAACGTGTCCAGCTCCCAGGACCAGACGCCGATCACGTACCGGTCGCGGTTGAGGTCCGGGTGCAGCCGCAGCGTCTGGCCGGTCATGTCGGCGTTGACCACCAGCACGCTGACGCCGTAGCGGGGATCGCCCGGCAGGGCGTCCGCCGGCAACGGGTGCGAGGTGCGGTTGGCGACCGTGAACTCCTCGACGGCGGTCGCCACCGGCACACCGCTCGTCACGACGGCCTGGTGGACCAGCCGGCCCATCTCGCCGACGCCCAGCTCTGCCGTCAGGTAACCCAGGACGTTCGCGCCCAGCTCGGCCACCACGGGCACCGGCTCGCGCCTCGGCTTGTCGGACACGGCGTTCGCCGGCAGCTCACGCTCGTTGAACCCCGACGTCAGGCACCAGTGCCGGTAGCCCTCGGCGTCGGCGTGCAGCGGATCGGGATACACCTGTCGCAGGTCTTCACGCGACGTCCAGAGCGCCATGGCCCAGCGGCTCAGCCCCGCGCGCTCCTGCTCGGGCGTGGCCGGCGTGGTCGCCCAGCGCAGCAACTCGTCGGCCGAGTCGTCACGGAACGGGTTGGGCGGGACGGGCGTGCCCTTGCGTTCGGAGTCCACCCACGCCTGGCGGTACGCGCGGCGCAGCGACATGGGCACGGGGGTGCCGTCGGGCAGCTTGTTCCACCGGTAGGGGATGTCGTCGAGCGCCTCGCGGTAGCCGGCGACGATCAGCTTGGTTCGGTAGCTGGCCAGCAGCTCGGCGAACAGCGGGTACTCCGACAGCAGAACCCTCGGCTTGTCGGCGTAGTGCGTGGAGGTCAGCCACGGCTTCTCCGGCCGGTAGCCGCTGAAGTGTGCGAACCGCACGGGCTCGCCGGCAGCCGTGACCACACCGTCGGCCCGCCGCTCGAGGGGCCGCTGGTAGATGTTCCAGTAGGCGATGTTGTAGCCGGGATCGCCGATCACCGTGTGCCCGAACAGCGCCGGCACGTTGTCCACCCAGCGCTGGTCGGTGAAGAGCTGTTCGGTGACCGACGAGATCGCGTCCTGGCGCAGCCGGTCGGCCCAGAACTGCAGGAACGGCGCGGCCGCACCGGACACCGCGATGAACCCGAGGTTGAACACCCCGGACGCCATGATGTCCGCCTCGCTCGGCCGCAGCCCGTCGCGGGGCATCGGCTCGAGCACGTGCGGCGTCAGCACCACGCCGTGTTCGGCCGCCAGCTCACCCACCGACCCGGCGAACGGGGCGAACACTTCGATGTCCGGGTCGAGGTAGATGGCGACGTCGTGGTCGCCGAGCAGGGTGCGCAGCAGCCATGGCTTCACGGCCGTGCACAGCTCGGTGACCGTGTAGGCGAGCGCCATCCGGCCGAACTCGCTCGCGTCGAGGTCGATGTCGTCCGGACCGAGGAACCGGATGCCCGGCGCCCCGGCCGACAGCCCGGCCAGCTCCTCGGCCTGCGCGTCGATCACCAGCACGGCGAAGTCCGTGCCGGGGTGCTCCCGCCGGAACGACTCGGCAAGTACCCGAGCCGCCGGCACATAGTTGCGCGCGACGATCGTCGCCGCGATGGTGCTCGTGCTGTGCCGCGTCGGCTCAGCCATCTACCGGAGTCCGTTCGAGCTGCGCCTCGAGCAGTTCGTCGAACGTCGAGTTGACCGACTCGAGGTCGGGGCCCTGCACCTCGATGCGGACCACGAAGTTGCCGGACGCGTAGTGCGCCCGGATCAGCGGACCGCGGCTCGCGGCCTCGTTGACCGAGGCGAGTACGCCGGCCGGCGCGGCGGGCTCCCGTGCGACCAGACCGAAGTCGAGCTGCTGGGTGTCCAGGCCGTCCCGTGCGGTGACGGCCGACGCGGCGTCCGCCACCTCGACGATCAGCACGATGACGTTGTTCTCGCCGACCTTCGACCGCGCGATCGTGGCCTCGCCGGCGGTGCCGGCCTGGTAGATCGCGATTTCCTGCTCGGTCAGGTAGTTGAGGGCGACGACCTTCTCGAAGTCGTCGACGTCGGACATGTCGACCGACTCACCGGGAAGCTCGGCGATCGGGCCTTCCGGCTCCGGCGGCGCCTCGGAGGTCTTCTGCTCGGAGGTCTTCGTCTCCTCCGGGCCACCACCGCCCGCGGTGTTGTCCGGCTTGAACATGAAGTACGCGCCGGCCGCGACACCGAGCAGCACCACCACGATGGCGATGATGCCGATGACCTTGCCGGTGCCGGACTTCTTCTCGTTCTCGAAGACCTCGGGGCCCTGTCTCGCCCAGTCCGGGGTGCCGGCAGCGGCGAGCGGCAGGAACTCCTGGCCGCCCCACGGTGGGCTCAGCTCCTCGTTGTACTGCTGCTCCTGCTGCCACGGCGGCTGGTTCGGCGGCGGGAAGCCGCCGGGGCCCGGCTGTGGCGGAGCGGGGCGGAACGACCCGGACTGGGGCGGCACACCGGGCACGACCTGCGTGCGAGCGGCGTCGTCACCGCCGGGTGCCTGCGCCTGCCAGCCGCCGCCGACCACCTGGGTGCGGTCCGACTGGTTCACGTTCTGTCCGGGCACGATCTGCGTCTTGTCCGCGTCGCCGCTGTCCTGCTGCGGGGGCTTGACCGGCTGCATGATCGTGGTCGACTCGTTGGGCTGTGGTGCCGCAGGGGCGGGTTCGCCGCCGGGGGAGACCGCCGCCGACATGATCTGGTCGCGGCGCGCCCGATAGTCGTCGGCCGAGATTCGCCCGGTGGCGAGCTCTTCGTCGAGCCTGCGGAGTTCGTCCTGCCAGGACACCCCTGGTCTCCCTTCACCTAAGACCGGCTGCGACACCGCTTGTGTAGCTCCGGCAAACCCCGAACGCGCATATTGTGCACGGGATGGCGCCACGGCTGGTGGCCGAGGTCTTCCCGTTCCTGGCACCGACCGTCAGTCGGCGGGCAGGCGTTCCGTCAGCGCGGTCAGGACCGTCTCGAACTCGGCACGCAGGGCGGCCTGGTCGCCGTCCGGCGGGCCGGACACGTTGAGCTGGACCCAGACGCCGCCGGAGGCGTAGGTGACCACGAACGTCCGGAAGAACTGGTCGGTCCGGGTGATCACCGGCAGCCCCCCGGACTCGGCGGGTTCGGCCGCCGCGAAACCGGCTTCCTCCAGGTAGGCGGTCATCAGCTCGGTCAGCTGGGCGGCGTCGCCCGGCTTCTCCACCGGAGCCGCGGCCACCTGGAAGCCGAGGTTGTCACGAGTCGACTTCTGGTAGACCAGCTCGCTCACGCCGTTGTCCTGGAGCAGCGTCGCGTACGCCTCGTTCAGCAGTCCGACCTGCAGCGCCTCGGCCGTGGTCATCGGCCCGTTGTCCGCCTTGGGCGTACCGGGAAGCGCGGGAACCGAGCCGGCGACCTCGTCGATCGAGGGGGCGGCCGGCTCCTCCGGCTCCTCGGTCTGGGAGGTGCTCGACGGCGGCGGGTTCTCAGCCTGGGGCTGCGTCGAGTCGTCGCGGAAGACGAACCACCACAGCCCGGCGGCCACCAGCGCGACGATCACTACGGGGATCACCCAGCGCAGCCACCTGCCGGATCCGCCGGAGGCCGCGAAGACCTCCTGGCCCTGGATCGGCGCGGGTCGCTGGGGGAACTGACCCGGCGTCGGGGCCGGCCACGACTGCGGCGGAGGAGGCGGCCCGGCCGGACCCACCGGCCGGGTGGGCTGCTCCAGCTGGTCGGCCGTGACGATCTGGGTCTTCTCCTCGTCCGGCGCGTCCACGCGAACCACGACCGTGGTCTCGCCAGGGGCCGGGGACTCGGTGGTCTTCTCGTCCTGTGCCGAGGGGTTGGCCGACGTCCAGAGCCCTTCCTTCGGGGACTCCGTACCGTTCGCCTGGTTCCCGCTGGACGCCTCGGCGAGAATCTCGTCGCGGGTCCTGCGGTAGTCGGCCGCGCCGATGTCGCCGTTCGCGAGTCGCGCGTCCAGCTGGCGGAGGTCCTCCTGCCAGGTCATGATCCGTCTCCCTGTGGCACTAGCGAATCGGGCGTTTCTGTAGTTCCTGCCGCACGAGTTCGATGAACGCCGGATCGAACAACTCGACGTGCCCTCGTGCGACGTTGCGCTCGACGATCTCGACCACGACCACCTCGTTGTCCGCCATCGCATCCACGACCAGACCGGCGTCACCCGCGATCGTGCTGTAGTACAGCTGGGTGACATCGGCGAAGGCCGCCGGCAGGTACGCGGATGCCGGCAACATGAACGAGTCGCCCAACACCAGCGTGGACCGCTCGACCATACCGTCGACCGCCTCGGACGTTCGGTGGACCGGCTCACGCGGGTCCGGGATGCGGCTTCCGGTCCGGTCGTTGCGTCCGTCGGGCAACAACCGGTAGCTGGTCGCCTTGTTGTCGCCGTCGCGTCCGATCAGCGGCGGAAGGTCGGCGGGCGAGGTGTGCGTGCCCTGCCGGTTGATGCGCCAGTCCTCGGAAACCCCCGGCTCGACGCGCTCCGCCAGCTGGCGCACCATCTCGAGCGCGCCCTCGCTGGTCCAGTGCGAGTCGAGCGGGTGGTACACGGGCCGTTCGAGCAACTCGCTGGCCGCGTAGAGCGGCGGACGCATGTCGATGGCCTTGGCCACGCGGACCAGTTCCCGCCACAGCTGGGGAGTCGCGCTCCGCACGCAGCTCTGACCCGGGTAGCGGTCGGGCAGGAACTCGGGGTTCATGGTCGTCTTGTCGGGCACCGCGACCAGCATGAACTTGCGGCCGGACGCCTCGACCGCCGACCGCAGCTCCGCGAGCCGCTGAACGGTCTGGTCGACCGGCTGATCCGGCTGGCACTTGCCGATCACGTCCTGGCCGAGGAACAACCAGCCGTCCTTGCCCTCGATCACGCGGCGATAGCCGGCGGTGTCGGGGTCCTCCTCGGTGGGAGCCCCGGGGCGGGCAGGCTCCTCGGGACTGCCGGGCAGTGGCCCGCTCGGCGTCGTGTTGCCCTGGTCGAAGGGCGCGGACTCACCGAAGAACGTGCGGCTCGCCCAGTCTGCCGCCTCAATGGCGTCGGCGCGGAACACCAGGTTGTCCGTGGCCCACAAGTCCATGCCCGTGAAGAAACCCCAGCCCGACAACGGGTTGGGGAAACTCGCGAGTTCGTGGTTCTCCAACTCGACCGGCCGCATCCCGAACAACCACATGACCGTGGGCGTCGTGAAGAACACGAGCGCACAGACCAACGCCGTCAACTGACGACGGGCATGCCGCGGCCGGTGAAGCGAATGCTCCCGGGGCAGCCAGGCCTCATGGACAGGCGGCAGCCCAGGAGCTGACCGCGAATTGTCCAGGGACATGCGCGCTACGTTAGCGGGATGCGGAATGGGGTGATGTGAAATGGCCCCGTTGGGAAGAATTTCCGCAGTGGCGGCCATCACCGTGACACTCCCCGGGCAACGCTCGGCGCCCTATGCGGAGACCGCGTCCTCCTGCTTGCGGCTTCGGCGGGCTCGGGCCAGGCCGTAGCGCAGCGCCAGCAGCACGTCGGCCAGCGTGTGGGCCACTCGCAGCATCAGGCTGATCGCGCCCGCGGGTGCGCCGCCCACCAACGGGGTCAGCGCCACGATCAGCACCGCCTCCCGGGCGCCCACGCCCGCCGGGGCGATGAAGACCAGCAGGCCCACGATCCAGCCCAGCGCGAACGAACCCGTGCACACCAGCGCCAGCTGCAGGACCGAGTCGGTGAACGGGTCGGCCAGCAGGTAGCCCGCCGCGCCGTAGCCGAGCCACGCCGGCAGCATCCAAGCCATCGGGGCCACCAGGTTGCGCCACCGCAGCACGGGCGGCTCAGCGCCCGACCGCTTGGCCAGCTTGCGAGCCAGAAGGTTGACCACCTTCGGGTGCAACAAAACCAGCGCCAGCGGGATGAACACACCCGCCCAACCGAACCGGCTCACCAACTCCGGCTGGCTGATCAACAGCAGTGCCCCCACGAGCACGGACGTCACCGTGTGGATCACCAGGAACACCGAACCCGCGAGCAGCGCCATGCCGCCGGGTACGCCGTGCTCGCGGGCGAAGCGCATCTGCGCGAGGAACGGCCAGATCGAACCTGGCAGGTACTTGCCGACCTGAGCCGGGAAGAAGATCTGCCGCGCCGCTCCGGACGTCACCTTCGAGCCGAGTGCGGCGAGGCAGTGCTTCCACACCTCGGCCGTGGCCATCAGGCCGACCACCACGCACGCGAGCGCGAGCAGCGCCCGCCACCACGCGATCTTCTTGAACGCGTCGACCACGTCCGGAAGCTGGTCACGCCACGCCCAGACGGCGATTCCGACGGCCAGCACCACGAACACGATGGCGAGCAGGTCCGCTCGCCGGCTCGGTCGGGGGGCTTTGGCCGCCGGTTCCTCAGTCACGCCAGATCAACCCGGTGGTGGTGGGGTAGGGCAGCGAGGGCGTCGCGCCCTTGAACAGCTCGATCCGCAGCCCCGGCAGCTTGGACACGACGTCCCAGTAGCGCTTGCGGCGGATGTTGTCGAACACGATCACACCGCCGTCGGCCAGGTGGTCCAGCGAACGGCGCAACGCGTCGACGCGCGCCCGGCCGTCGACCACCACCAGGTCGAACATGCCGCCCACCCGGTCGATGGTGGACACGTACTCGCCGAAGTCCAGGTTCTCGTGGCCGTGCCGCTCCGAGCGGATGACCGTGTCGGCGGTGGCCGGCGTGGCCGGTACGGCGTGCAGCTTCACGCCCGGGGTGTCGGCCAGCATCTCCTGCACGTACACCACGAACTCGGCGTCGTGCTCGACGCTGTCGATCTGGCCGGCCCGGCGCGACAGCCACGCGGTGCTCGCGCCGGCGCCGTACTCGAACACCCGCGCCTCGGGACGCCCGGACAGGAACTCCTCGACCCGCTTCATGGCCGGGTAGCTCCACCAGGCGACGTCCAGGGCGGACATGTCATCCACGTCGTGGATGGAGAACAGCGTGCGCAGGTGCCGGAGCCGCGGCGAGTCGCTGTTCGCGAGCTTTCCGAGCAGGCCGGACTTGTCCGCCGCCTTCCGGACCGTCTTGACCCCTGCGACGTACGCGCCGCGCAACCCACTCATGCCTGGACCTTCGCCTTCGTGGCAGGCGCAGCCGCAGCCGCGTCGCTCGCCTTGGGTGCTGCCGGTGTCTGTTCGGAGATCAGGTCGGTCGCCTCGCGCCGGTTGGCCGTGCGGTGCAGCACGATCTCCGCGATCAACCCGATGGAGATCAGCTGCACGCCGAGGATGACCAGCAGAATGCCGAGCATCAGCAGCGGCCGGTCGCCGATCCCGGCGCCGAAGAAGATCTTCACGACCGCCAGGTAGGCCAGGATGAGGAAGCCGAGCATGCTCGACGCCAGGCCGAGACCACCGAACAGGTGCGCGGGACGCCTGCCGTACTTCGTGATGGTCATGACGGTCAGCAGGTCGATCGCGCCACGCACGTAGCGCTCGAAGCCGTACTTCGACTTGCCGTGCTCGCGAGCGCGGTGGTTCACCGCCAGCTCGGCGACCTTGTAGCCGCTCTGGTGCGCGAGCGCCGGGATGTAGCGGTGCAGCTCGCCGTAGAGCGGCACCCGCCGGTACACCTCGGTCCGCGCGGCCTTGAGCCCGCAGTTGTGGTCGTTGAGCTTCAGCCCGGTGATCACGCCGGTCATCTTGTTGAAGAACTTCGACGGGATCCGCTTGCCCAGCGGGTCCTTGCGGTCGGCCTTGTGACCGGACACCAGGTCGGCACCCGCGTCGAGCTCCGCCAGGAGCCGCGGCACCTCGGCCGGGTCGTCCTGCAGGTCGGCGTCCATGGTGACCACGCGGTCGCCACGCGCCTCGTCGACGGCCGCGGCCAGCGCGGCGGCCTTGCCGAAGTTGCGGCGCAGGCGGATGGCGCGGACCCGGGGGTCGGCGGCCGCCAGCTCCTGCATGACCTGCCAGCTGGTGTCGGTGCTGCCGTCGTCCACGAAGATGACCTCGTAGCCGGTGTCCGGCATGGTGGCGAACGCGGCGTTGATCTCGGAGACCAGCGTGCCCAGCGTCGCCTCCTCGTCCTTCACGGGGATCAGGACGCTGACCGCTACCTCAATACTCACTGTTCGTCTCCGGTGTCGGTGACCTCTGCCGGCAGCCACCGAATGGCGCCGCTTTCATAGACGATCACGATGCGTGTGTCGTCGGTGACCGGTCCGATCGCCTTGAAGCCTACGTCGGGCGGTAGACCCCAGTAGCGACCGGTGACGTCGGCACGGGCGATCCGGCTGACGCCGGCACCCACGACCTTGCCGTCGCCGTCCACGACCAGCGTGCAGCGCACCTGGTCGGCGTTGCGGTTCGTGCCGCCCGTGGCCCAACCGGTGATCAGGTCGGCCTCGCCGCGCGGGTCGACCTCCTCGACCATGCCCGCCGGCTTGTCGGGGCTGCGCGTGCCCGGCGCGGTCAACGGGGTCGCGTCGGACATGTCGACCGTGGAGCCGAGTTCCGGCCCGCCGCAGCCGAGCGAGAACGTCCCGTTGAACGGATAGTGCTGCAGCACCCGGAGATCGGGCTCGAGTTCCTTCTCCTTGGGCAGCACCGGGCCCAGCGTGTCGCCGAAGCCCGCACGGATGGCGATCGCCTCGAGCGGGTGTTCCTTGATCTGGTCACGCAGGCTCTGGGCGGTGGGGATGCCGAGGGTGAACCCCACGACGCCGATGCCGATCACCGTGATCGCGATCTTCTGGGCGTTGCGGGCGATGCCCTTGTGGAGCACGGCCGCCAGGATGACCAGCAGCGGAATGGCGGCCATCACGGCCAGCGAGGAGTAGCGGCTGGTGAGACCGAACTCCGAGCCGAAGTCCATGCGGGCGGCGCCGATCATGCCGCAGGCGAGCACGCCGTAGGTGCCGAGCGCCCACCAGAACCGCAGGCCTGGCTCGCGGGCGGTCTTGTTGGTCATCAGGACCGCGTAGATCACCAGCGTGAGCGCGCCGGCCAGGACCGCGAAGCCCGAGACGTTGGCCGTCCACATCTTCCCGACGATCGTCAGGAACTGGTACAGCAGCGTGCCGACGTCGCTGGCCGGCGTGCCGCCCACCCAGGTGTTCGGCTTGAGGATGTACCAGATGCCGACCACCACGGCCCCGAGCCCGAGCGGGATCAGCCGCCGCGACCAGCGCTCGCCGCGCATGGTGGCGAGCAGCGCGAGCGCCGGCCACACGGCGAACGCCGTGCCGTAGGTCTCCGACGCCACGATCGCCACGATCCACGCGGCCACCCACTTGCCCTTGTTGGCGAGCACCAGCGACGCGATCACGATCAGGTTGGCGGTCAGCCAGGCCGAGCCGCTCATCGAGCGGACGAACATGTGCATGCCCTGGAAGCTGAAGATCAGCGCGGACGCGGCGACCACGAGGCCGGCACGCATGAGCGGCGGCATGGTCTTCGGCAACGCGGCACGCAGCAGCAGCACCATGCCCGCGGCGACCACGCACACCAGGTAGCCGAGCACGCGGTTGTCACCGTCGGCCAGGCGCGCGTCGAGCCAGTACAGCAGCGACGGGATGACCAGCGGGTGCTCGTTCTGCGGGGTGAAGATGCCCTGGAAGCGGAACGAGCCGTCGGGGTTGGTGATGCGGATCAGGACGTACCAGTAGTCGAGCCACTGGAGCTTCCCGGAGCGCGACACCTCGACCACCATGGCGAGCACGGGGACCAGCGCGAGCAGTTCGACCAGCCTGGCGATGTCGAGCCTGGAGCCGAAGCGTTTGGCGGCGGTGACCAGACGGGGCTCACTGGCCGGCGCGTCGGTGGCGTCGTCCTCCGGCCGAGCATCCGGCTCGTCGGGCTCCGGCTTTTCCGCCGTCGTCGCCGTACTGCTCGTCACGTCAGGTTCCTCCGCCATCGTCCGCAGGCCGCGGCCGATGTTACTGACCGGCGGAGGCGGCCCTGCCGGCGCGTCATTTACACCACGGGACGGGCCGGGTCAACGATCACGTGTCGGGTCGGGCCAGCTTGTCGGCGATCGAGTTGCTGACCAGCGTCGTCTCGTCCTTCATGCCGACGATCTGGGTCATCTCCCCGGAGGGCGCCTCCCACGCGGCCGACACCGGAATGTGCGGCTTCGGCTTCTCCGTCGGCTGCGTCTCGTCGGCCGCCTCCTGATCGGCCTCGGCCAGCACGGATTCGCTGCGCTTCCGGTACTCGTCGGTGGTGATCTCCCCGGACGTGAGCTGCTCCCCGAGCTGCTTCAGGTCCTCCTGCCAACCCATCTGACCCCCTGTGGCCTCCGGTGGATTTGTTACCACGTTCTCACGTCCGTTCTCGATCCGTGGACCGGCCGGCGGAGCTACGTAAGCTGGAAGCATGGTGTTGAAGCACGCTGTGTTCACCGATCGGCCGATCGCCCCGCCGTTCCCCGAGGGCCTGCGGACGGCGGTGTTCGGCATGGGCTGCTTCTGGGGCGCGGAGCGGCTCTTCTGGCAGACGCCCGGTGTGTACTCGACCGCGGTCGGCTACGCGGGCGGGCACACGCCCAACCCCTCCTACGAGCACGTCTGCAGCGGTGCCACCGGGCACGCCGAGGTGGTGCTCGTGGTGTTCGACCCCCAGGTCATCTCGTACGAGGCCGTGCTGAAGGTCTTCTGGGAAGGCCACGACCCGACCCAGGGCAACCGCCAGGGCAACGACATGGGCACCCAGTACCGCTCCACGGCGTACTACG
Source organism: uncultured Actinomycetota bacterium (assembly GCA_963825445.1). Lineage (GTDB taxonomy): Bacteria > Actinomycetota > Actinomycetes > Mycobacteriales > Pseudonocardiaceae > Actinophytocola. Next base: position 342,616 of record CAWGTM010000002.1, on the reverse strand, counting down.
CCGACGATGCCCAGCGCACGGCCATCGAACAGACCCGCGCGAGCTACGAGGCAGCCCTGGCCCGCGACGGCTACGGCAAGATCACCACCGAGGTGGCCCCGCTGGGCGAGTTCTACTACGCCGAGGACTACCACCAGCAGTACCTCTCGGACGCCAAGAACCCGAACGGCTACTGCGGACTGGGCGGTACGGGCGTTTCCTGCCCGATCGGCCTGGGAGTCACGAACCCCAGCTGACGACCGGCCTATCTGTATAGATTTCCTGTACAGTTAGGTCATGGTCACGTTGAGGGATGCCCGCGAGCTGAGCGTCACGGATGCGACGAAGCGCGGGGTAGCGGGGTTGGTCGCCGATGCGGAGGGTGGCGCTGATCTTGTCGTGACCAGGCGTCAACAGCCGGTCGCGGCAGTCGTTGGGGTTCGTCGGCTTGCTGAGCTTGACGAGGCAGCCGCCGACCTTCGGGACTTGGCGCTGGTTCTCTCGCGTGCGGTGACTGATACCGGGCGGCGCACCTCGCTCGACGATGTCATCTCCGCCTTCGGCCACACCCGCGAGTCTCTCGCCGCGATCGAGGACGACGAATAGGCGATGACGGAGGTCGTCTTCACTGACGCGGCCATCGACGACCTGCGTCGCTTGGGTCGCGATGTCGTGCCCGAGGTCCTCAGGAAAGTGTTGATCCTGCTCGACGATCCTCAAGCGGGCCACCCGCTCGGCGGGGAGTTGACGAGTTTTCGAAAGCTGGTTGTCGGGCGAAACCATTGGCGGATCGTCTATCGAGTCACTGAGTCCGGGTCGGTGGAGATCTGCGAGATCTGGTGTGTCGGTGCCAGGTCTGATTCAGAGGTTTACGAAGAGGCGTCGTCGAGGGTTGCGGATGCGGCAGGCCGAAACCCCGAGGTGACGCGGCTCGCGGCTGTGATCGAACGACTCGGCCGCCTGGCTGGCAATGTCGCCGTCGACGACGCGCCGCCAGGCGACCCAGTTCCCGACTGGCTCGCTCAGCGACTCGTCCACACCGCGGGGATCCCTCCCGAGAAGGTCGCCTCGCTCGACCTTGAGCAAGCTGTTGATCTCTGGACCGCCTTCACCAACGGCCGGCAGCCGTAACGTCTGGATGCGTCACCGGCGAGGTGACTACACGATCGACGTGGCCTCTGGATCTTGAACCCTTCGTGGTGTGTGATGTCCCCACCTGCGACGAAGGGGGCTCGATCATGACCACGTGGTTCCGCGCGGTGGACCAGACGGAGGACGACCGGGCCCGCGCGGACGCGGAGGACTCGGGCCGCCTGGTGCAGCTCATGCGTGAGGAACGTGGCTGGTCACGCAACCAGCTGGCCCTCCGGGCGGGTACGAATCACGCGGACGTGGCCCTGTTCGAGATGGGCCGCACGGTCCCGGCTCACACCATGCTGGTCCGCTACCTGCAAGCCATGGCCGACTGACCCAACGCGGCCAACAGAACCACGCTGGGTCGGAAGATGCCGCACCGTGGGGGGCTGGGGGCTCGGCCCCCGGAAACAAAGGCGAGCGCCGTGGCCTGCGCTATCCGCAGGCACACGGCGCCCGAAGCGAGCGGACGACGAGATTCGAACTCGCGACCCTCACCTTGGCAAGGTGATGCGCTACCAGCTGCGCCACGTCCGCATTGCGTGAGCGAGTCTAGCGGATAGAGCCAAGGGCTTACGTCATGGCACCCACTGATGATCGTCCCGTAGTCATGCGCTGCGCCGAACGGCCTAATACTTTAGTTGGTACCACCTTCACGTTCTTAACGTTTGCCGTCCACCTCAGACACTCCTGTGGCATGTTGAGCCACATCCCGTGGCGGCCGGGAGGAGGTGCCGGACCTTATGACCGGTGACGTTCTGCCAGCGATCGATGACCGACTGGCAGAGGATCAGGCTTTGCTCGTACGGCTTCGTGCCGGCGAGAACTCGGCTTTCGGCGAGCTGTTTTCTCGGCATTCATCAGCCGTGTACAGGCTTGCCCTGGGACTGGTGAACGACCGGTCCGAGGCCGACGACCTCACGGCGGAGGCCTTCTTCCGCGTGCTCCAGGCGATCCGCCGGGGCTCCGGACCGGTGGACAACGTGCGTGGCTACCTGCTGATCGTGGCTCGACGCGTGGCGTGGGAGTGGAGCATGCGCCGCCGCGACGTGCCGGTCAGCGACGAGGAGCTGACCCACCGCGCGCCGGCGAGTTTCGACACGGTCGGCGCCCTCCCCGAGCGCAACCTCATCCGTCGCGCGTTCCGCAGCCTTCCGGAGCGTTGGCGCAAGGTGCTCTGGAAGATGGAGGTCGAGGGAGAGCGGCCCGCCGCGGTCGCCACCAACTTCGGCCTCAGCCCCAACGCCACGGCCGCGTTGGCCCGCCGCGCACGGCAGGGCCTGCGTGCCGCCTACCTCCAGGCCCATCTGGCGGACGAGGGCGGTGCCACCGCGTGCCGGTCGATTCTGGAGAAGCTCGGCGCGTACACGGCCGGCAGCACCTCGGGCATCGAACGTCGCCGCATCCAGGCCCACCTGGCGAGCTGTGCGTCGTGCGCGACCGTGCAGGCCGAGCTGCGTGACGTCTGCTCCGGCCTGCGTGCCCACGCCGGCATCAGCGCGGTGCCGGTGGTCGCGGTGGCCGGCTGGCAGCTGGGCGCGGCGCTGAAGGGCCTGTTCGCCAGCGCCAAGGTCCAGATCAGCCTGGCCGCGACGTCCGCGGCGGCGGTCGGCGTGCTCGGGTTCGTGGTCACCCCGTGGGGCGCCACCGACGACGACAAGGCTCTTCCGGTCGACCTGAACGGTCGGCGGATCGTGGAGATGGAGATCGGCAAAGATCAGGCGGCCGTGCCGCCCTCGTCGGTCGACGTGAACACGGGTTCCGCCACCTCCGCCGTGGAGGGCACGAACTCCGAGCAGGCCAGGGCCGACGACGGGACCGCCGAGCAGGACCCGGCCCAGCCGGAGGTCCCGGTGGTGCCGACATCCACGCCCTCTGTCGACCGGTCCGAGACCCACGAGGGCACCCCGGTGGCCGAGTCGGGTGAGAACACGCCCTACGACGAGTCCGCGCCGGTCGTGTACCGCGAGACCACGGTCGAGACCTACACCGAGCAGTACGACACCTACACGATGATTTACGAGACCACGACGGTCCGGGAGATCAACTCGCTCGACCAGGAGCGGACCACTACCACGACCACCAGCTACACGCAGCCAGCACCAGCCCCAAAATGATCACCCCCGACGGCCGCTGACAGCGCCACCCGGTTTAGGCCATCATTGACTTGATGATCCCGGCGCCGGGAGGCGATTGATGACGCGCGTAGTGCGCGGCGCAGATGGACGGCTGTGGACGCTGCGAAGCCAGATGGAGTGGCGTCCACCAGCGGTCGGCGACGACTTCGAGCACGACGTGAGCGTGGGCAGTGCCGCCGCGATCGTCCTGCTCGTGCTGGTGCTCGGCCTGGGGGCGGTCCTGATCCTGTGGACGCCCGAGGACGTGGTGGTGCCGCTCTGGGTGGTGCTCGCCGTGCTGCTGGTCATCCTGTTCTTCCCCACCCGCTGGGCGTTGCGGCGGCCCTGGCGCGTGGTCGCGGAGACCGGCGGCGAGGGTGAGGGCGCCCCCATGGAGCGGTGGGTGGGCACGGTGCGCGGCATGCTGACCGTCCGTCAGCAGGTCGCCAGAGTGGCCCGCAACATCACCACCGACTCCGATCCGGGCCAAGAAGGTCCACTCCAACTCGTGGCGTAACCGGCGGAGTCGGGTGAGACTGGTGGCGTGCCAGAACTACCCGAGGTCGAGGCGCTCGCCCAGCACCTGCGCGAGCACGGTGTCGGCCGTACCGTGACCAGGGTCGATGTCGCGTCGCTGTCCGTGCTGAAGACCGTCACCCCGCCGTGGACCGATCTGCACGGACGGGAAGCCACGGCCACCGGTCGGTACGGCAAGTTCCTCGACCTCGACTGCGACGGCCTGCACCTGGTCATTCACCTGGCCAGGGCCGGCTGGCTGCGGTGGGCGGAGAAGATGGCGGCCGCCCCGCCGCGGCCCGGCGGCAAGGGGCCGCTGGCGATGCGCGTGCACCTGGGGCCGCCCGGCGAGGGTCCCGGCTTCGACCTGACGGAGGCCGGCACGAAGAAGGGCCTGGCCGCCTGGATCGTGTCCGACCCGTCGGAAGTGCCGGCCATCGCCGCGCTCGGTCCCGACGCCATGGCCGTGACCCGCGACGAGTTCGCCGAGGTGCTGGCCGGTCGCACCGAGCGGCTGAAGAGGGCCCTGACCACGCAGAAGATCCTGGCGGGCGTCGGCAACGCCTACTCCGACGAGATCATGCACGCGGCCCGGCTGTCGCCGTTCGCCACGGCCGGCAAGCTCTCCGACGAGGCCATCGACCGCCTGTACGAGGCCATGCGGATGGTGCTCACCTCCGCCGTCGAGCGGTCGGTGGGCCAGCACGCGGCGCTGCTGAAGGGCGAGAAACGGTCCGGGTTGCGGGTCCACGCCCGTACCGGGATGCCGTGTCCCGTGTGTGGTGACAAGATCCGTGAGGTGTCATTCGCGGACAAGTCGTTCCAGTACTGCGCGACCTGCCAGACCGGCGGGAAACCACTCGCCGACCGGCGGCTGTCGCGGCTGCTCAAGTAGTGGCCGCTTGCCACACGGGCGGTACACGGTCGAGCATTGACCGGTGACCGACCTGCTGACCGAGCGAGCCGTGGTGACCGTGCTCGCCACACTGCTCGTCGCGGGCGTGTTCGCGCTGCTCCTCCGCCGGCGCAAGTCCGACGGCTCGGTAGACGACGCTGTGCTCGACGCCGTGCAACGCCTGTCCAAGGCCGCGCCCGCCATGCGCAGCGGCCTCACGGAGGAGGCGGCCGACCAGGCCACCAAGCATCTGGTGGAGATGCTGAAGTGCGTGGCCATCGGCATCACCGACTCCTCGGGGCACCTGCTGTCCTGGGACGGCGGCGCGAACGAGCACCACGTGGACCTCACGGGCGCGGTCGACCTGGCGATCCGCAACGGTCAGCGCGCCCACATCGACCACACGAACCTGAGCTGCGACCACCGCGGCCGGTGCCCCATGCGCACGGCCGTGATCGTGCCGTTGATCTCCGACGGCCAGGTGGAGGGCACGCTGATCGTGGTCGGCGGCGTCAACTCCAAGCGGTTGATCCGCGCGGCCGACGAGGTGGCGAAGTTCGTCTGCATCCAGCTCGAGCTGGCCAAGCTCGACGAGTCGAAGCAGCAGTTGGCCAAGGCCGAGGTGCGGATGCTGCGGGCCCAGATCTCGCCGCACTTCCTGTACAACGCGCTGAACTCGATCTCCTCGCTCATCCGCACGGACCCCGAACGGGCGCGTGACCTGCTGCAGGAGTTCGCCGACTTCACCCGCTACTCGTTCCGGACGTCGGGCCAGTTCACGACGCTGGCCGAGGAACTGCGCAACATCGACCGCTACCTGACCATCCAGGCCCAGCGCTACGCCGACCGTCTCAACGTGCGGATCAAGATCGCGCCGGAGGTGCTGTCGGTGGTGGTGCCGTTCCTGGTGCTCCAGCCGCTCGTGGAGAACGCCGTGCAGCACGGGCTGTCCCCGAAGCCGGGCGGCGGCACGGTCACGGTGGTCGCCCAGGACAACGGCAACGAGGCGCTCATCAGCGTGGAGGACGACGGGGTCGGCATGGACGCCGACCGCCTGTTCGCCGACCTGCGTGACGCGCACAAGACGGGTTCCCACGTCGGCATCGGCAACATCAACCAGCGCATGCGCCAGGTGTTCGGCGACGAGTACGCGCTGATGGCCGAGACCGCGCCGGGCGCGGGCATGAAGGTGATCCTGCGCGTGCCGAAGTTCTTCCCTGGCGTGCGGCCGGACCTGCCCCAGTTCTCGGCCACCGACGAGGGCGACTCGCCGAACGGGTCCGACCACAACGGCATGGCCCGCTAGCTGCCGGGACGCTGCCAGTTCACGCGGCCGTTGACCAGGTGCGCGTCCGAGCCGGCGTACGGATCGGGTTCCCACCGTGGTGGCTCACCGTCGTACTCCACGTAGCTTCCCGGGTCGACCGAGCCGTACAGGTTCATGCCGGGCAGCGCCCCAGCCGCGGCCAGTCCACGTTCCACCCAGGCACGCGCGTCTTCCACCGTGCAGAACTCGGCGACCCCCAGCTCGTTCATGTGGTCGGCATCCCCCATGCCCAACCACGCCCGCCAGATCACCTGTGCATTGGCCAACATCCGTGCCCCTTCCCGTGGGACATGTACAAACCCCCGCCCATGGGACCCATAGAGAATAGGAAGCGGTCACCGGGTTGTGGATACCGCCAACCGGTCGGTCTCACCGCATTTGGCTCTACTGTTGGTTGCCATGAGCGTCACGGAGAAGTTGGCTGCCAGGCTCCCGCGTATCGGCGACCGGAACCACGGGTCACCCGTGGTCGCCGTGGTCAAACTGCACGGCGTGATCACGCCGACGCCGTCACCGCTGAGTCGGGGCACGATCAACGTCAGCACTGTCGAGTCCGCGCTGACCAGGGCTTTCGACCACGAGAAGCTGGCGGCCGTCGCGATCGCCATCAACTCACCGGGCGGCGCGCCGACCCAGTCGGCGCTGGTGGCCGAGCGGATCAGGGAACTCGCCGACCGCAAGAAGGTGCCGGTGCTGGCGTTCTGCGAGGACGTGGCCGCGTCCGGCGGCTACTGGCTGGCCTGCGCGGCCGACGAGATCTACGCGCACTCGTCGTCGCTGGTCGGCTCGATCGGCGTGGTGACCACGGGGTTCGGCCTGACCGGGCTGATCGACCGGATCGGCGTCGAGCGGCGGGTCTACACGGCGGGCGCGAACAAGGTGCGGCTCGATCCGTTCCAGCCGGAGAAGGACGAGGACGTCGCGTGGGTGAAGGGCCTGCAGGCGCAGCTGCACGACCAGTTCGTCGGTTGGGTGCGTGAGCGGCGTGGTGACCGCCTGCCCGAGGACGCCGACCTGTTCACGGGCGAGGTGTGGACGGGCACGAAGGCCGCGGAGCTGGGTCTGGTCGACGGGGTCGGCAGCCTCCGGAGCGTGGTGGCGAAGCGCTTCCCGGACGCCGAGATCAACGTGACCGAGCCGAAGCGGCCGCTGCTGGCCCGTCTCGGCATCGGCGGTCCGTCGGGTGGCGCGATGTTCAGCGGGCCGGGCGACCGGCTGATGGCGGCCGTCGAGGCTGTAGAGGTTCGGGCGACCTGGTCCCGGTTTGGGCTATGAACCGCCGGATCGGGGTCGAAGTTCGATGCTCTCCGTGTTGTCCACCGGTAAAGGTGATCTTCTGAGTCACCCAGCCGGGGTAAGCCCGGCTCCACCCATGGACATTTGGTTCTCCCGATCGGCAAGATGCACCTCACCGTGACTACCTCAGCAAACACCCCTGGGCTCGTCGTGCTGGCCGTCGACGACGAAAAAGACGGTATGGACATCCTGCTGGAGCGGCTGGAGGCCAACCGATACGTCCGCCGGGTCATCACCGCCTTCGACGCGACCGAGGCGTTGCGTCACCTCGGCGGCGACGACCCCGAACTGAACGCGCGCCGAAACACCGGCAGGCCGATCGTGGACGCCGTGTTCTCCGACCTGAAGATGCCCGGACTCACCGGCATGGAGATGGCGAAGGTGTTGGCCGGCTTCAAGCCTTCGCCGGTCCTGGTGTTCATCACCGGCCACGGCGAGGGCAACGACGCGGTCGAGGCGTTCGAGCTTGGCGCCGTCGACTTCATCCCGAAGCCGTGCGACCAGCCCCGCATGGACCGCGCGGTCCAGCGGGTCATCTCCAAGCTGCGCGGCGACGGGCTGACCACCGACGCGGCGTCGGCGGCCGGCCCCGAACCGAGCGACGACGAGGTGATCCCGGTCGAACTGGCCGGCAACACCAAGCTGATCCCGCGCTCGTCGGTGCGGTGGGTGGAAGCGCAGGGCGACTACGCCCGGCTGTTCACCACCGACGGGTCGCACCTGGTGCGGATTCCGCTCGCGCAGCTCGAGGAACGTTGGGAGAAGGCGGGGTTCGTCCGCATCCACCGGTCCTACCTGGTGCCCATCGGGTTGATCACCGAGCTGCAGCTCGGCGGCAACGGCTACCACGTGGTGATCGGCGAGGACGAGCGCAAGCTGCCGGTCAGCCGCCGGCACACCCGTGAGCTGAAGGACAAGATCGTGCGACGCGGCGGCCTCTGACTTGGCCGGCACGGGCAAGCACGCAGCGGGCCCCGGACGGGAAGAGCGCCAGTCCCGCCCGGGGAAGTCCTATGAGGACCCGCCGACCAAGCCGCGCCGCAAGCGCGTGGTGCTCGCCGACTCCCGTGCGCCGGTCACGGTGCTCCGCACGGTCGTGGAGCTGGAGGAGCAGACGAGCTACGGTGAGGAACTGGTGAGTCAGCTCGTCCGCGCACAGCTCCGCACGGCCAGTCGGTTGTGGGCCTTCGCGGTGATCCCCATGGCCTGCCTGCCGGTCCTGTTCTTCTTCCTGCCACAGTTGTCCGAGGTCGCGCTGGCCGGTGTCGCACTTCCGTGGTGGGTCCTGGGCATCGCGCCGTGGCCGCTGTTGTTCGGTGTCGCGTACTGGTACAACGTGAAAGCCGAGCGGCACGAACAGGACTTCGTCGCGATGGTGGAGAAGTAGGCAGGTCGAGAACCGGGGCTATCGGTGGACTCAAAAGTGTGGGCCCTCTCGGGGGTTCTGGTCGTCACCGTGGCCACGTTCTACATCGGCTTCCGGTCCTCCCGCACAGCCAGCACCACCCAGGACTTCCTGGTGGCCAGGCGCACCGTGCGGTCCCGGCGCAACGCGGCCGCCGTCTCCGGTGAGTACCTGTCGGCCGCTTCGTTCCTCGGCGTCGCCGGGCTCGTGCTCAAGGACGGCGCCGACGCGCTCTGGTACCCCGTGGGCTTCACGGCCGGCTACCTGGCGCTGATGCTGTTCGTGGCCGCGCCCCTTCGCCGCTCGGGCGCCTACACGTTGCCCGACTTCTGCGAGGCCCGGCTGGGGTCCCGGGCGCTGCGTGGCCTCGCCGCGGCGTTCGTGGTGTTCATCGGGATCCTGTACGTGGTGCCGCAGCTGCAGGCGGCCGGCATCTCGGTGTCGAACATCCTGCCGGTGCCCAACTGGGTGGGTGCCGCGCTCGTCACGCTCGTGGTGATCGCCAACGTGTTCGGCGGCGGGATGCGTGCGATCACCGTGGTCCAGGCGTTCCAGTACTGGCTCAAGCTGTTCGCCATCGCGGCGCCGACGTTCGTGATGTGCGTGCTGTTCATCGGCAACGGCGGGCCGCGTGGCGGCGCGGTGACCGGGCTGACCGAGCCGCTGCCGCCGACGTTCACCACGGCCACCACGGTCGACGTCGAGACGCCCGTGATCCTCCAGGTCTCCGAGCACGTGTGGCTGACGGCCGAGGGCACGGTCGACGGCGAGGAGGCCATGGGCTCGGTCTACTGGGGACCGGGCGAGCACGAGGTCGGCGCGGGTACCGAGCTGCACTTCTTCGAGGGCTCGTCGGTGCCCGTGGTGGCCGGCGCCCCGGCGGACAACGCGAGCTGGCTCGCGCCGGCGTCCGAGGGCAGCGACCTGTTCACCACGTACTCGCTGATGCTCGCGCTGTTCCTGGGCACCATGGGTCTGCCCCACGTGCTGGTCCGCTTCTACACGAACCCCGACGGCCGCGCGGCCAGGCGAACCACCCTCCACGTCCTGCTGCTGCTGTCGCTGTTCTACCTGTTCCCGATCCTGATCGGCGCGCTCTCGCGGCTGTACGTGCCGGAGCTGCTGGTCACGGGCACGACCGACGCGGCAGTGCTGGCGTTGCCATCGAAGATCGCGCCGGGGGTGCTCGGCGAGGTGCTCGGCGCGGTGCTCACGGCCGGCGCGTTCGCCGCGTTCCTGTCCACGTCGTCCGGGCTCGTGGTGAGCGTGTCCGGGGTGCTGTCGACCGACGTGTTGCGTGGGCGGGTCCGCGACTTCCGGTTCGCCACGGCCATCGCGGGCGGAGTGCCGTTGGCGCTGGCGATCGTGCTGCGGCCGTCGGACATCTCGCTGTCGGTGGGCATGTCGTTCGCGCTGGCGGCGTCCACGTTCTGTCCGGTCCTGCTGCTCGGCGTGTGGTGGCGCAAGCTCACGTGGGTGGGTGCGGCCGCGGGGATGGTGGTGGGCGGCGGCCTGGTGCTGACCGCGCTCGTGGTGAACACGGTCAGCGGGTTCACCGGCGGGTGGGCACCGAGCTTGTTCAGTCAGCCGGCGCTGATCACCGTGCCGATCGCGTTCCTCACGGTGATCATGGTGAGCAAGGCGACGCAGGCGAAGCTGCCCACGGACGTCGCCCAGGTGCGGCTGCGGATGCACGCGCCCGACGGTCTGGGCTTCATCCGCGACCGGGCGGTCGCGCGGTTCGGTACGGCCGAGGAACGTGCCCGGATGGCGGACGGACGGCATCGAAAGTGAAGATCGGGCATTTCCACCATTAACATCTAGCCCAGCCCGATCGCCGAGGATGGGAGCCAGCATGGCCGTGTCCGACGATCGCGAGCCCACGCGGTCGTGGCGGCCGTGGCAGCGCACCGATCCGGTGGCCGTGCTCGGCATGGCCAGGCACATCGCCGACGACCTGCGTGACGGGCTGACCGGCGCGGGTGTCCGAGCGGCGGCTCGCGGGCTGCGCCGCCTCCTGGATGTGGACCTCGTTGGCCTGGCCGACCTGTCCGGCCGTCCGGTGTGGGCGCCGGCCGCGCCGCTCGGACCGGAGGCGTCGGCGTTGGTCGAGGAGTGCCTGCATTCGGAGTCGCGCAGCGGCCGCGCTCCACTCATGGCCGTGCCGCTGCATGTTCACCACGAGCTGGCCGGGGTGCTGGTGGTCGGCGGCTCGGTGCGCCGGGGCGCCGTGCGGGAGGCGGCCGGCTGGGTGGTCGAGGCGCTCGAACGGGGGCGTCTGGAGGCGTCGGCCGAGCAGGCGGCACAGGCCGAACTGCGGGCACTGCGCGCGGAGATCTCGCCGCACTTCGTCTACAACGCGCTGACCGTGATCGCGTCGCTGGTCAGCTCGGAGCCGGACCGTTCCCGCGAGCTGATGCTCGACTTCGCGGACTACATCCGCTACAGCCTGGCGCGCCACGGCGAGTACACGACCGTGGCTGACGAGTTCCACGCGATCGAGACCTACCTGGCGTTGCAGCGGGCGGTGCTGGGGGAGCGGCTGGCCGTGCAGGTGCGGGTGGCCCCGGAGGTCCTGGCGGTGGCGCTCCCGTATCTCGTGCTGCAACCGCTGGTGGAGAACGCGATCCGGCATGGCGTCGAGCCTCGCACCGGTACCGGCCACGTGCTGGTGCGCGGCGAGGCGGAGGGCAACGACTGCGTGATCAGCGTAGAGGACGACGGCGTCGGCATGGATCCCGTGCTGGCCGAGGAGATCCTGGCCGGGCGCGGCGGCTCGGACAGCGTGGGTCTGGCCAATGTGGACAGACGACTGCGTAATGTCTACGGCCCGTGGTTCGGGCTGGTGGTGGAGACCGCGCCGGGTGAGGGAACTCGTGTGGTCGTGCGGATTCCGCGGTTCCAGCCAGGAGTGATGCCGTGAGCGAGCTTGCGAGCGAACCAATGTCACAGGGCGACCGTGAACGGCGGATCCGAGCCTGCGAGGAGACGTCGTGAACGGATTGAACGTGCTGGCGGTCGACGATGTGCCGCCGGCCCTGACCGAGCTGTGCCGGTTGTTAGGCGAGCAGCCGGACATAGCCGAGGTGTCCGGTGCCGGCGACCCGCTCTCGGCGCTGCGGATGATCCAGAGCGGCCGGTTCGACGCGGTGTTCCTGGACATCTCCATGCCCGGTCTCGACGGCCTGGAACTGGCGTCCCTGCTGGCGAAACTGTCGGAGCCGCCGGCGATCGTGTTCGTCACGGCCTACGAACAGCACGCGGTGGCGGCGTTCGGCATCGGCGCGGTCGACTACCTGCTGAAGCCGGTCCGCGCGGAACGCCTGGCCGATGCCCTGGCGAGGGTCCAGCGCGTGATCCCGGGTGCCCGCCCGGCGCCGGAAACCCCGGCGGCCCCGGACGCGATGGCCGCCCTGCCCGTGGAGACGGCCGGGCGGACTCGCTATGTGCGGCGCACGGAGGTGAGCTTCGTGGAGGCTCACGGCGACTACGTGCGGCTCCACACGGCGACGGGCGTCCACGTGGTGCGCATGCCGATCTCGCGGCTGGAGGAGTACTGGGCGCCCGCGGGTTTCGTGCGGGTGCACCGGAGCTACCTGGTGGCCCTGGAGGCGGTGCGAGAGCTGCGCAGCGACTCGGTGGGCGGGCTGCTGGCCCACACGGCGCTGGGCGACGTCCCGGTGAGCCGCCGCCACGCCCGCGAGCTACGCGAACGCCTGCTGTCGGCGGCCAAACGCGGCGAGCTGGGCCGAACCTGATGCCGGGTCACAAGCGCGTGGCCGTGATGAGCCCGCAGACCCGCCTGGCCCACTCGCGTCGTCGGCTGCGCGGCCGCTGGCGAGTCCCGAACCTCGACCCGGCGGGCGCCGAACGCGCGGAGGTGCTCTACCGAGCCCAACGCCGCCTGGCGGTCGCACCGCTGGTTTTCCTGTTCCTGGGCATCCTGGGTCTACCGCTGGTGTTCGCGGCGTTCCCTTCGCTTGACGACGTGCGCCTGGTGGGCATCCCGGTCTCGTGGCTGGCCCTGGCGTTCCTGCCGTACCCGGCGCTCACGTTGCTGGCGGGCTGGCAACTCCGCCGCGCCGAACGCGCGGAGGACACCCACCCGTGACCCTCCACAAGTCCAATGCCCCCGCCCGCATGTCCTCGGTTCCGGCCCGCATGTCCTCGGTGGCCACACAACGGTCCCGGCACGAGTTCGCGGTTGCCACACGCGAGATCGCGGTTCCGGACCGCATGTCCTCGCCACCGGCACGCATGTGCATAGTTCCAGCACGCATGTCCCCATGTCCGGACCGCATGTCCCCACGTAGCGACCGCATGTCCTCGGTTCCAGCACGCATGTCCCCACGTCCCGACCGCATGTCCCCACGGCTGGAACGCACGTCCTCGGTTCCGGTACACGAGTTCGCGGTGGCCACACACGCGGTCCCGGCTCGGGACCAGACAGCGTTCCGCACCTCGGTATCGGCCGGCCGATCGAGCGAAGCCATCGAGGACCCCACCAAGATCAACAGCGGCCCCCAGTACGTACACATACCCCCACCCATCCCGGGGGGCGGCCCAGTTCCAGTCTACCGGGGCCCCCTGACGGAACCCCCGATGTCGATCTTGCCTGTGGACAGGTCGGCACCTGTGGACAACTCGCCGTGATCATCGCGTTCGCGGTGGCGCCCGTTGTGCTGATCACCCTGCTCATCGGGTTGCGCGGGGTTGCGGCCATGCGCACAACCTCCGATTTTCTCGTCGCCTCGCGGCGGGTGTCGCCGCTGCTCAACTCCGCCGCCGTTTCCGGTGAGTATCTCTCCGCCGCGTCCTTCCTCGGGGTCGCCGGACTCGTGGTCAAGGACGGGATCGGGTCGCTCTGGTATCCCGTCGGGTTCACGGCCGGCTACATCGCCATGCTCGTGCTCGTCGCCGCGCCCATGCGGCGGTCCGGTGCGCTGACCGTGCCCGACTTCGCCGAGGCCAGACTTGCCTCGCCTGCGCTCAGGAGAGTCACGGCCGTCGTGATTCTTGTGATCGGCGGGCTCTACCTCGTGCCGCAGTTCCGCACGGCCGGGCTCGTGCTCAGCGCGGTCAGCGACACGCCCTACTGGGTCGGCGTCGTCATCGCGGGCGCCGGTGTCGCCATCACGCTCGCGCTCGGCGGCATGCGCGCGGCCACCTACGTGCAGGCGTTCCAGTTCGTGCTCAAGCTCGTACTCTTCATCGTGCCGGCCATCTGGTTGCTCCTCCAGGTCGGACCGGCCGTGCGCCACGAGGCCGTGCATCCCGTGGAGTTCACCCGCTTCGAGACCGACACCGAGGTCCACTTCCGCGTCGGCACCACGCTCGACCTCGCAGAGCCCATGACCGTCCGGATCGGCGACGACGAGCGGGCGCTCGAAGGCACCTGGGACGTCCCCGAAGGCAGCACCGTCACCTTCCCCGAAGGCGCGGCCGTGCCCAGGATCAGCGGCGAGGCCCGGCCCGGCGGCGACGACTGGGCCCGCCCCCTGCTCGACCTCCGCGACGCCGGGCATCCGCTCCTCGGCACCTGGGCACTCGTCGTGGCGTTGGCGCTCGGGACCATGGGCCTGCCGCACGTGATCATGCGCTTCCACACCAGCCCCGACGGCCGTTCCGCCCGTCGCACGGCGGCCTTCACCGTCGGACTGCTCAGCATCTTCTACCTCTTCCCCGGCATCTACGGGGTCCTCGGCCGCGTGCTTGTCCCACAGCTCTACCTCTCCGGCGCCACCGACACCGCCGTCGTCGCGCTACCGGCCCAAGTGGACAGTGGGTGGCCCGGCGCCACCTTCACCGCGCTGCTCACCGGCGGCGCGTTCGCGGCCTTCCTCGCGACCTCGCTCGGGTTGGTGCTCGTGGTCTCCGGGGCCATCTCCTACGACCTCCTGCCCGGCGGCCTGAGCAGACTGCGGATCACCGTGGTCGCCGTGTCCGGAGTGGTCGTTCTCCTTGCGCTCCAAGCGATTCGGCTCGACGCCGGCGTCCTCGTCACCTGGGGCTTCACGGTCGCCGCCTCCACCTTCTGCCCGCTGCTCGTGCTCGGCATCTGGTGGTCCCGGCTCACGGTCGCGGGCGCCATGACCGGGGTGCTCGTCGGGCTGTTCGCCTCGTCGGGCGCCATCGCGGCGACCCTGTTCGGGTTGCCGGTGTCCGGCTGGCTCGCCATCCTTGTCGCGCAGCCGGCGCCGTGGTCGGTGCCCCTGGCGTTCGCCACGATGATCGGCGTATCGCTGCGGGGCCGACCACCGTCGTGGGCGCGAACCGCCATGCTGCGACTGCATCTGAACGAGGACCGGCCGACGACACCCGCCGACCGGCTGCGAGCGCTGCGCGAGGAGCACTGACATCACTTTGTGACCTACGCCACTCGACGTGTTCGACCCGCCGCTGGTCGACCGTTCGTCGCAGTACCGCGCGCTTGGACTTCAGGTGATTTTGCTCGGAGTAGCGCGTTCCTAGGGTCTTTGAAACGACTTCACACTTTTTGGTCGCCCAGGAGGCACCGTGAGTAGCTCCGAGCAGGATCCGCCACCGATGACGGAACCCGATTGGGTGAAAATCCAGCAGAGCGCCGAGTTCACCGAGCTGCGGCGCCGGTTGCGGAACTTCGTGTTCCCCATGACCGTCGCCTTCCTTCTCTGGTACCTGCTCTACGTGCTGCTGTCCGACTACGCGCATGACTTCATGGGCACCAAGGTCATCGGCAACATCAACATCGGGCTGATCTTCGGCCTGCTGCAGTTCGTGTCGACCTTCGTGATCACCAGCCTGTATGTCCGGCACGCCAACAAGAAGCTCGACCCGGTCTCCGAGAAGATCCGCAACGACGTCGAGGGTGGTGCCGAATGAACGTCGCAGCAGGTATCGAGGGCAGCAACGTCGCCCTCAACATCGGCATCTTCGCCCTCTTCGTGATCATCACGCTGTTCGTGGTGTTCCGCGCCAGCCGCACGAACAAGACGGCCGTCGACTACTACGCGGCCGGCCACGCGTTCACCGGTCCCCAGAACGGCGTCGCCATCGCGGGTGACTACCTGTCGGCCGCGTCGTTCCTCGGCATCGCGGGCGCCATCGCGGTCTACGGCTACGACGGCTTCCTCTACTCCATCGGCTTCCTGGTCGCGTGGCTGATCGCGTTGCTGCTGGTGGCGGAGCTGCTCCGCAACACCGGCAAGTACACGATGGGTGACGTGCTGGCCTTCCGGATGCGTCAGCGTCCGGTGCGGGCCGCGGCCGCCACCTCGACCCTCGCGGTCTCGTTCTTCTACCTGCTCGCCCAGATGGCCGGCGCCGGCGGACTCGTCGCGCTGCTGCTCGGGGTGGAGGGCAAGGGCGGTCAGGCGCTGACGGTGATCGTGGTCGGCGTCATCATGATCGCCTACGTGATCATCGGCGGGATGCGCGGAACGACCTGGGTGCAGATCATCAAGGCGACCCTGCTGATCGCCGGCGCGGCGGTCATGACCATCTGGGTCCTCGCCAACTACGGCTTCAACCTGTCCGGGCTGCTCGGCGCGGCGGTCGACAAGGCCGGCGACGCTGGCGAGAAGCTGCTTCCCCCGGGTGCCCAGTACGGCGCGACCGGCACGAGCAGGCTCGACTTCGTGTCGCTGGCGCTCGCACTGGTGCTCGGCACGGCCGGTCTGCCCCACATCCTCATGCGGTTCTACACGGTGCCGACCGCCAAGGAAGCCCGTCGTTCCGTCGTGTGGGCGATCTGGCTGATCGGCATCTTCTACCTGTTCACGCTGGTGCTCGGCTACGGCGCGGGCGCGCTGGTCGGCTCCGAGGCGATTCTCGAGGCACCGGGCGGACAGAACTCGGCCGCACCGCTGCTCGCCTACGAACTGGGCGGGACCGTCCTGCTGGGACTGATCGCAGCCGTGGCCTTCGCGACGATCCTCGCGGTGGTAGCCGGCTTGACCATTACCGCCTCGGCGTCGTTCGCCCACGACATCTACGCCAACATCATCAAGAAGGGCAAGGCCGACGACAAGGAGGCGGAGGTCAAGGTCGCCCGCCGCACGGCCGTGGTCATCGGCGCGGTGGCGATCGGTGGCGGCATCGCCGCGACCGGCCAGAACATCGCGTTCCTGGTGGCTTTGGCGTTCGCGGTGGCGGCGTCGGCGAACCTGCCGACCATCCTCTACTCGCTGTTCTGGAAGCGGTTCAACACGATGGGCGCGCTGTTCAGCATCTACGGCGGTCTCATCACCTGCGTCGTGCTGATCATCTTCTCGCCGGCCGTGTCCGGTGGTAAGACGCCGATGTTCTCGGGCGTCGACTTCCACTGGTTCCCGCTGTCCAACCCGGGCATCGTGTCGATCCCCGTGTCGTTCCTGCTGGGCTACCTGGGCACGGTCCTGTCCAAGGAGCGCGACAGCGACAAGTTCGCCGAGATGGAGGTCCGCTCCCTGACCGGCGCGGGCGCCGAAAAGGCAGTCGCTCACTAGGTACCAACGACCAAGAAGGCCCTCAACCGGCGAACAGCAGCCGGTTGAGGGCCTTCTTGTCGCCCACGAGAGCCACGGTTCCTTCAGCGAGCGCGGCATCGAGCGACGCGGGATCGGCCAGCAGGCCGCCGAGCGTCTTGGGGTCCGTACGAAGTGAGATGTCGGCCGTGGCGGGTTCGCCGCTCTGCACCTGAACCTCTCCGGAGTCCGCGGAGACCGTCCACACCGAACCGGCGAGATCGAGGCGGCACACGATCGGCGGGGCCTTCGGGTCGGGACGAACGTTGCCGCGCAGGAAGATCAGCACTGACGTGGCGCTGAGTGACGCGGGCTCCGGGGGAGGGGACACGTCGAGCCCCCAGTCGCTGAGACCCAGGACGATCGGCTCCAGCTTCCGGCCCCGCTCGGTCAGCTCGTAGACCTGTGAGCCTGCCAGCTTGCGGCGACGGACCACCCCGTGATGTTCGAGTTCCCGAAGCCGATCGGCGAGCAGGTTCGAACTCGCGTTGGGCAGCGCGTGGCGAAGCTCGGAGAAGCGTTGCGGCACCAGGAGCAGCTCCCGGACGACCAACAGCGCCCAGCGCTCCCCGACGACGTCGAGAGCCCGAGCGATCCCACACGAGTCCCGGTAGCTACGGCTGGTCGGCATGAGTGTAACTCTACCACTCGTATCAGTTGTTTTTAACAACCACATGTGGTTACGTGATCGCCCTGGCAGAGAGGAGCCCGCAATGAGTAGTCATGCCACGGTCGTGGATCCCGACGCGCACCACGTCCTGTTCGAGAACGAGCACGTCCGAGTGATCCAGGCCCGCGCCTCGCACGGTTGGGAGAGCGCGATGCACTCGCACCCGCCGATGGTGGTGGTCAACCTCGGTACCGGCAGACAGAAGGTGACCATGGGCGACGGGACTACGCAGATCGTGGACCTGAACCCCGGCGCCGTCGTCTGGCAGGAGGACGCTTTCGATCACGCCTGGGAGTTGGTAGCGGGCGAAGTGAACGTGGTCCTCGTCGAGGTCAAGTCGGCCAGCGCAGGAGAGTGAGACGGGCCCCGGATCCGCCGGGGCCCGCTTCCTGCGGGCGAGTTGTCCACACCCGCAGAGTTGTCCACAGTCAAGATCCACAACCCCGTGACTGTCAGACCCCGCGGGTAGACTGGAACAGGGCCGCCCCCGGGATGGGGTGGGGCCTGCGTCGCGCGTGTGGCTGCGATCTTGCAGCGTTCTGACCAGCGGTTAAGCCATCCGGACGCTGCGCGCGACCCCCTGCGAGATCGCGGTTCTGGCACGCGAGATCGCGGTTCCCGCAGGCGAGTTCGCGGTTCCCGCTCGGGGTGGGGCCTGCGTCGTGCGCGAGGCTCGTGATCTGGCGGTTAACGCCTCTGCAGGATGTCCTCGATCACGGTGTGCGCCGGGAGTGCTGGCCGCTCGAGAAGGGTTTCCAGGGTCGGGTCGGTGACCGCGAACTCGCCGGCTCGTGCGGCGCGGAACATGCCCAGCGTGAAGTCGGCCGCTGCGGCTGGCATGCCCTGGGCGGTCACCGTCGCCTTCCACTCCTCGTCGTCCACCACGATTCGCTTGATCGTGCGGTCGGTGACGTCGTTGAGGATGTGCGCCACGTCGGTGAAATCCAGAAGGTCGGGAGCGGTCAGGGGAGGGGTGCGCCCGTCCAGTGCGCCCGGGTGGGTCAGGGCCACGGCGTCGACCTCCGCCAGATCTTCGTGGGCCGTCCAGGAGAACGGGCCGTCCTCCGGTAGTCGCAGCTCGCCGGTCTGCATGGCGGCGGGCAGGTAGTACTCGAATGTGCTCGCGTAGAAGCCGTGGCGCAGCGCTGTGTGGGCGATACCCAGCCCAGTCAGGTGTGATTCGGCCATCGCGTGCTGTCGGCCCGGATCGAACAAAGAGTTGGGCGACGCCGCCTGGTGGCTGGTGTAGAGCACGCGCGCGGCGCCGGCTCGCGCTGCGGCGTCGATCGCGGCCCTGCTCGCCTCGGCCGCCTGCGGTCCGCGGATCGCCGCTGAGACGACCAGCACCTGGTCGGCGCCCTCGAACGCGTGATCCAGGGTCGCCGGGTCGGTGAAGTCGCCTACGCGGACGCGGACTCCGCGCGCGGCAAGCGCCGCCGCCTTGTTCGTGTCGCGCACGCTCACGCCTACCGCCTCGGCGGGAACGCGGTCCAGCAGTTTCTCGACGATCTGGGATCCGAGACGGCCGGTGGCTCCGGTGACGATGATCATGGCTTCCCTTCGGGTGAATCAGTGATTCACGAAAGAAGGTATCACTGGTTCGGATCGATGGTATCGCTCGACTGATATCATCGATCCATGTCGGACACCCGCGCCGGGATCGTCGTCGCCGCCGCTCGCCTACTCCGCGAGGGCGGCGCCCGAGCCGTGACCACCCGCGCGGTCGCCCAGGAAGCCGGCGTGCCGCCACCCACGATCTTCCGGATCTTCGGCGACAAGGACGGCCTCCTCGAGGCGGTCGCCGAGCACGTGATGGCCGACTACGTCGCCGACAAGGCAACAAGAGCCGCCGACGAGAACGGTGATCCGGTCGCCGACCTGCGGGCCGCCTGGCACACCCACATCGCCTTCGGCCTCGCCAACCCCGATGTGTTCCTGCGCCTCCTCCAGCCAGGGAGTACGGCCACCGGAATCGACGTGCTCCAGGCCCGGGTCGCGCGAGTGGCGGCCGCCGGACTGCTGAAGGTGTCGGAAGCACGCGCGGTCGACATGATCCACGCCGCCGGCAGCGGCGCCGTCCTCGCGCTGCTGAGCCGCGGCGAGCGCGGGGACACGGGGCTCGCCGACGCGCTGTTGGACGCCACGCTCGGCCACATCCTCACCTCCGTGCCGGCGCCGCCCGCCTCCGATCCCATAGCCATCGCCGTCGCGTTCCGGGCCGCGCTTCCGAAGTTCCCCACGCTCAGCGACGCGGAACGAGCCCTCCTGACCGAATGGCTCACCCGCGCCGTCGCCGAACTCCAACGCTGACGATCACCGCTGCACCAGCGTGTTCTGCCTCGCGGCGATCTGCCAGCGGCCGGCTGCCTTCACCAGGACGTACAGGGCGTTCATCGCGTGGCCGACCTCCACGTCCGCGCCCTCGGCGGTGGTCGCGTAGGCCTCCTTGTGGGCCAGCGCCACGTCCTCCCGCAGGAACGTCACGTCCCGCACCTCGTACCTCGCGTACTGGTCCTTCAGGAAGCCGGCCAGGCCCGCCTCGCTCGCCGCCAGAAGGGCTTCACGGCCGACAGTGCGGATCCCCATCGCGTTCACGACCGCCGCGTTCTCCGTGAAGTGCCGGTTCATCAGGTCCGCGTCGTTGGTGTTGAAGCCCGCTTCCACGTCCGCCACGATCTGTCGGATGGCAGCCACGTCCTGCTCGTTCTCGGTCACCCGGCCAGTCTCATACCTCCAGTATTGTCGAGGTCAATTCCGGAGGGTCTTGAACAGTTCGTCCAGGTCGATCGTCTCTTCCTCGGCCCAGATCAGGTCCATGGGCGCGAGCGTGTTGTAGCGCTCGAGTGCCGACGCCGCCGACGTGTGCGTACCGATCATCGAGTGACCGTTGTCCTCGCGGCGGTAGACCACCGCCTCCAGCTGGTCCTCGTCGGCTATCTCCATGCCCACCGCGAAGACCTCTGAGCTGTCCTCGGCGTTGACCAGGGTGAACAGTCGCGCGTCCATGCGCCCTCCCGCTGTTAGTTGGGCCTCTGAGTGTTCACATGGGGCTATCGGGCCTGGCAATGGCAAGACTGGGAAACCCAGTCTTGTCGTTCCCGCGTGCGATCATGTGTGTACTCTGGGTCACCTGCGGGGAGTTCTCGTGAACACGCACAACAAGGCGCCGTTCCTGCGTCGCCGGCTCGGTCGGCGGTTGAGGGCACTCCGGGAGGAGGCGGGCCTCACCATCGAGCAGGCCGCGCCCCTGCTCGACAAGACCCGTAGTGCGCTTGGACGCATCGAGAAGGGCGTTACCAGGGCGGATGTGCACTTTGTCCGGTCGTGCATGGATCTCTACGACCAGTTCGTCGAGGATCTGATAGCCGAGACGAGGGAAGCGTTGAAGCCCCAGTGGTTCCGCTCCTACGGGGTGGAAGACCTGGGCTACGTGGATGTGGAGACCTACGCCGCCTCGGTGAAGGAGTTCTCCGGCCTGAACCTTCCGGGTCTGCTCCAGACGGAGGCGCTACATCCGCGCACTGCTTCGAACGCCACCTCCTGCGGCGGACCCGGGCGGAGCTGAACAACCAGATCTCGGTGCGGCTGATACGCCAGCAGCGACTGACTGGACGACGAGAATCCGCTGGAGCTGGTGGCGATCGTCGATGAGGCGGCGCTTCGCCGCGAGGTCGGCGGGCCGGAGATCGATGCGTGCGCAACTTCGCCACCTCGTCGAGATGTCGCGGCCTGGGCACTGTGACCCTGCAGGTGCTTCCACTGCGGGAGGGTGCGCACAGCGCGATGGACGGCTCGTTCACCCTGCTGTCGTTCCCGGAGCCGGAGGACGCGGAGCTGCTCTACGTCGAGTACGCGACCGGTGCGCTGCACATCGAGGACGCAGGCGAGGTGCGGGAGGCTAGACTCAAATTCGACCAGCTCCGCACCGAGGCGCTGAGTCCGGTCGACTCGGTGGCGCTCATCGAGCGGATCATCACCGAGCAGTACGGCCCGTGACGAGAGAGGCGATGGAACGTGTCCACTGTGGACCTCGCTGGACTGAGCTGGCGCAAGAGCAGTCGTAGCGGGCAAGGCAATAACGACAACTGTGTCGAGATCGCTTTCGCTGAGGCAGTCGCGTGGCGCAAGAGCAGCCGCAGCGGGCAGGGCAACAACGGCAACTGTGTCGAGGTGGCTTTCACCGGCCCGGCGATCGCTGTGCGTGACTCCAAGAGCCCGGCCGAGGGCGCTCTCGCGTTCTCGGCGAACGGTTGGGCCCAGTTCACGGGCGTCCTACGGGAGCACGTGGCACCATCGTCGGTGTGATGCCACAGCAGGTGCCCAGCGTGTCCGTCCCGGAGCTTCCCGCCGAAGGGACCCTCCTCGACGTGCGTGAGCAGGACGAGTGGGACGCCGGCCACGCGCCGGAAGCCCTCCACATCCCCATGGGCGAACTGTCCGAACGGCTGGGTGACCTGCCGGCGGACAACCCCGTCTACGTGATCTGCCGCAGCGGCGGCCGGTCCGCACGGGTCACCGCCTACCTGAACGCCAACGGCTGGGACGCCACGAACGTCGACGGCGGCATGCAGTCGTGGGAGTCGACCGGTCGCCCGGTGGTCAACGACGCCGGAAACCCGCAGGTCATCTGACCGTGCACCAGCCACCCCCGGCCCAACCGCGCACCCGTTGGGTCGCGTCGGTTCCGCAGGGCGTGGCTCGACCGGCCCGGCCGCGTCGCAAGCTTCCTTATCTCGGCCCGCCCGCGTACGGCTCGACCCCGCGATGGGGTTTCCCGGCGCTGGCGTGGCGCTGGCCCACGACTGTTCCCGGCACGAGCAAGCCCGGCGACCAGCCGATCACCATCGACCGCGTGCGGGCCGTCTCGCGTCACGCGTCGGCCATGTTGTTCACGGTCGCCGGACTGGCGCTGCTGGCCGGCGGCGGTGAGATCTGGCGCTACGTCCTGCTCCTGCAGAGTCGCAACGGCGCGCTGTCCGACACTCTGGTGGCGACCTCGGACGCGGTGGTCACCGTGGCTGCGGTCCTGGCGATGGCGTTTGCCGTGCTGACCGTCGTCGTCACGCTCTGGTGGCTGCACCTGGCCCGGCGCGTGGCCGCCGAATCGGCCGGGCGCGAGCTGGCCAGGTCCGACCGCCAAGCGCTGATCTACCTGCTGATCCCCGGCCTGAACCTGGCGATGGCAGGGGTGATCCTGGCCGAGCTGGAGAACGACGTGGTGCGCCGCCCGGTCGGCAAACACCCGGTGCCCAGCCGCCAGTTGGCCATCTGGTGGGCCGTCTGGGTGGTGAGTGGCCTGCTGTTCACGGCGGCCATCGTGTGGCGGTTCCGCGACGGCGTCCAGGCCCGGGCCGACGGCGTGGTGCTGAGCGCGCTGACCGATCTGGCGGCCGTGGCGGTCGCCGTCCTCACGGCACTCCTGATCCGCAGGCTGACCACGCTGCTGGCGCCGATCGATCCGCAGCGGGTCCGCTTCATGCGGGTGCTGAAGGTGTCGAACGCCCCGGAGCCGCCGCTGCGTGAGGCGCGTGCCGTTCCGTCACGGCGCTGACTCGACCTTTCGTGTTGGTTTTCCCGTCGTTCGGCCGTAGGTGGGCGTTGATCGATTCACCGACAATCAGGGAGTCCGTTTCATAGTCCGCGACGAAGGGCTCCCTGCAGTGAAACTGACTACTCGATTCACGTCCGCACTCGTCGGCGCGGTCCTGCTGATGGTCGCCGCACCGGCCATCGCGTGGGCCGACCCACCCACCGCGCTTCCCGCAAGCAGCGCGGCCGCCGACGCCAAGTGGCAGCCGGCGTTCGACTACGACGGCGACGGCTGCTACCCGACCCCGGCCATCGGCCCCGACGGCACGCTGAACCCGGGCCTGAAGAACTCGGGCGCGCTGAACGGCAACTGCCACGACCAGTGGGACCTGGACAACACCAACTCCTACTCCCGCTCGAAGTGCAACAACGGCTGGTGCGCCTACATCTACGACCTGTACTTCGAGAAGGACCAGGCCGTCCCGGGCTGGGACTGCTGCGGCCACCGCCACGACATCGAGCACGTGGTGATCTGGGTGAACCAGGCCGCTGACCAGGCCGAATACGTCTCAGTGTCGGCCCACGGCAACTACTCGACCTTCCCGCGCTCCCAGGTCCAGTGGGACGGCACGCACGCCAAGGTGATCTACCACAAGGACGGAGTCAGCACGCACTGCTTCCGTCGGGCGAACGCGGGCGAACAGCCGGAGAACCACTACGGCACGTGGCAGTACCCGGACCTCGTGAGCTGGGACAACTACCCGTCGGGCATCCGCGACCGCCTGATGAACGCCGACTTCGGCAGCGCCAGCTTCGCGATCAAGGACAGCGCGTTCAACGGCAACCTGACCAAGGCCAAGCCGTCGGGCATTCCGTTCGATCCGAATGCCTGAGGGGTGAACACGAGTGTTCACCTTCTGAAAAAGGTCTGTATCAGGTCGTAACCGGCAGCGTCCGTAGCCCGCGGATCACGAACTCGCCGCGTCGCTCCGGTTCCGCCGCCAGTCGCAGCCCTGGTAGGCGCGTCGCCAGCGCCTCCAGGGCTGCCGCTATCTCCACCCTCGCGAGCGGCGCGCCCACGCAGTAGTGGATGCCGCCACCGAAGCCGAGGTGCGGGTTGGGTGAGCGGCCGATGTCGAGGGTGTCGGCATCGGGGAACACCAGCGGGTCGCGGGCGGCGGCCCCCAGCAGCGCGGCGATCTTGTCGCCGGGCTCCAGCTGGTAGCCGGCGACCGTGGTGGCCGCGACGGCCGTGCGTTCGAAGAGCTGGAGCGGCGCGTCGTAGCGGATCAGCTCCTCGACCGCCGTGGGCAGCAGGGCGGGGTCGGCCACCAGGCGGTCCCACTGCGCGCGGTGGGTGAGCAGCGCCAGGACGCCGTTGCCGATCACGTTGACCGTGGCCTCGTGGCCGGCCATGAGGAGCAGGACGGCGGTGGCCACCAGCTCGTCGTCGGAGAGGCGGTCGGAGCCGTCGCGTTCGGAGACCAGGTCGCTCACCAGGTCGTCGCCCGGGTTGGCGGCCCGGTCGGCGGCCAGTGCGCGCAGATAGGAGACGAACTCGGCGGACGCGGCCTCCGCATCGGCGGCCAGCTCGGGCGCCAGGTCGTACTCGTACATCTTCACGATGGCGTTCGACCACGGTTGCAGGCGCGACCGGTCAGCTGCCGGTACGCCCAGCAGCTCGGCGATCACCTCCACCGGTAGCGGTGCCGCCAGGTGCGACAGCAGGTCGGCCGAGCCGTCCCGTTCGATAGCCGCGGCCATCGAGGAGACCATCTCGCCGGCCATCGACCGCACCCACGGCCGCAGCCGCTCGGTGTGTCCCCGCGCGAACGCCGCCGAGATCAACCGGCGCAGCCGGGTGTGCGTGGGCGGCTCGTTCTCCAGCAGCGAGTTGCGGTGCAGCAGGTTGAAGGCCGGAAAGGAAGACACGGGTGTCTTGTCCGTCCAGATGCGACCGGCCGCCCGGCTGCGCAGCACCTCCGAGCACGCGGCGTGGGACACGGCCACCGCGAGCCCCAGCCGCGGATGCCAGTGCACGTCGGCCTCGGAGCGCAGCGAGGCGAACGCCGGATACGGGTCGTCGAGAAACACCTGATCGGTTGGGTCGAACGTCACGGTCAGACGGTATCCCGCTGTGCGATGATCGCGGCCGTGCAGCCAGTTGTCGTGGCCCACCGAGGCGCCTCAGCACACAAAGCCGAACACACGGTGGCGGCCTACGCGCTCGCCATCGAGCAGGGCGCGGGTGCGCTCGAGTGCGACGTCCGGCTCACCAGAGACGGCCACCTGGTCTGCGTGCACGACAGACGGGTCGATCGCACGTCCACCGGCCGTGGCGTGGTCAGCACGCTCACGCTCGACCGGCTGTCCGCACTGGACTACGGCCTCTACGACGACGGGCTGCCCGAGAGCGCCGACGAGTTCGTGCGCCGTCCGGTGTGGACTCCCGATCCACACGAACGCGGCGTGCTGACGCTCGAGTCCCTTCTGGACCTGGTGGTGGACCACCCGCCGGTGAAGCTGTTCGTGGAGACCAAACACCCGGTCCGCTACGGCGCGCTCGTCGAGACCAAGCTGGTGGCCCTGCTGTCGCGCTACGGCCTGGCCAAGCCGGCGTCCAAAGAGGACTCGCCGATCGTGGTGATGTCGTTCTCCTCGGCGGCCGTGCGCCGAGTGCGTCAGATGGCGCCGCTGCTGCCGACCGTGTTGCTGCTCGAGCAGCTCTCCGTCCTGCGCTGGGACGGCACGCTGCCGCGCTCTGTCGACTACACGGGGCCGGGCGTGCACCTGCTGCGCGCGGATCCCGAGTACGTCGAGCGGGCGCGGGCGTTCGGCAACGAGACCTACACGTGGACGGTCGACGAGGCCGCCGACATCGAGCTGTGCCAGCGTCTCGGCGTGCGCTACCTGGCGACCAACTCCCCGGCCGCCACCCGCACGCTGCTCAACCGGTAGCGTCTGACGCCATGGCCAAGCGATCCGCCGTGAAGCAACCGCGCAAGAAGACCACCGATGACTCGGGCATCAACCCGCGTCAGGCCTGCCCGTGTGGCTCCGGCAAGCGCTACAAGGCGTGCCACGGGCTCGACGGCGGCGCGATCGAGGTTGCGGTGGCTCGGCCGTTCGAGGGGCTGGCCGGCGAGTGCGAGCTGATCGCGCTGCGTGAGTTCGTGCCCTCCGCCACCGTGCCGCTGAAGCTCTCGGTCAAGACCGACCGTGAGGTGACCCTCGCGACCGTGCTGCCCATGGCGGCCGCCGGGCTGGTGCGCGCCGACGGCGCCGCGTTTCTCGGGCTCCAGGTGCAGACCCGCTCGCTGGACGTGAGCCGCGACCTGGCCAGGGCGTTGCGCTGGGTGCTCGACGCCAAGCCGGGCGACGTGCTGCCGGTGGTCGGCCCCGACAAGGAAGAGGGCGAGCGCGAGCGTCTCCAGGACCTGGTGGACGTCAAGCAGGTGCTCGAGCCCGAGCTGCACAAGGACTTCACGTGGTGGATGCCCGAGGGCGAGGAGCCGACCGGTGAGGTCGCCCTGTCGCTCGAGCGGGCCAACGCCGCGATCATGCCGACCGAGCGGATCGGTCCGGCCGGCTACTGGGTCGACGCCGGCGACCGCGCGCACCTGCGTTGGGTGCGCCCGGAGCCCGAGGAGAAGCTGCTGTTCGCGCTGGCCAGGCTGCACGCCCGTGGCGAGCTGGGCCTCGGTGAGGGCTCCCGCTACGCCGGTTCGTTCCGTGCCCACGGTCTGCTGGTCCCCGTGTGGGACCTCGACCGCGAGTCCCACGCCCGTGAGTGGGAGAAGCCGGCCGAGGAGCTGGGTGCGCGTCTGGACGAGTCGCTGGCCTCGCTCGAGAAGAAGCCGCTGACCGGTGAGGAGCGCCGCGCCCGCGACGGGCTGATCGGCCGCCAGGTCACCATCCGCTGATGATTCTGCACATCTGCGCCCGCGGTGCGTGGCGGTCGGACGAGCTGTACCGGGTGGACTCCCTCGACACCGAGGGGTTCATCCACTGCTCCGACCCGGGCAGTGTCCACCTGCCGGCCAACCGGTTCTACGCCGACCAGGACGACCTGGTGCTGCTGGAGATCGATCCGGCGGCACTCGACGTGCCGGTGCGTTGGGAGCCGGGGTCGCCGCCGATCCCGGACGGTCCGTGGTTCCCCCACGTGTACGGCCCGATCAACCCGCAGGCCGTGGTCGCGGTGCACGACTTCCCGCGCAATGCGGACGGTGTGTATGAGCTGCCGGCGGGGCTGGCGCGGCGCTAACGCCAACTGTCGGCCAGGTCGCACCCAGCGCTACCCGTCTCTGCCAGCTGCGAGATAATCGAATCGATCAACTCCACCCGACGAGCCGGATCAGCGGTTCGCGGCATGTGCCCGATATTCGGGGGCAACGGCGAGGCAACCCCCGACGTCTCCAATGCGTGTTTCGAGCGTTGGCGGCATGGGCTGCCACGGGAGGAGACACGATCATGGTCACGCTCGATCCGGGTCAGATCGGTGCGTGGCGCGCCGAGCTGCACTGGGGAGGGAGTGCCGTGGTCGCGAACGTCTCCGACGACTTCGGTGAGTTCGTGCGGGAGGCCCTGCCGGGTCTGCTGAGGTACGGCCACGCGCTGACCGGCAACCCCCACGACGCCGCCGACCTGGTGCAGACCGCGCTGGAGAAGATCGGTTCGCGCTGGACCTCGGTCGTGCGCAACACTGGCGACCCGGTGGCGTACACGCGCAAGGCCATGGCCAACGGTCACATCAGTCGGTGGCGGCGCCACCGTCGGGAGAACCTGATCGCCGACCTGCCGGACGTCTCGGCGGTGGCGGACAAGGACCCGTTCGACAACGAGCCCTTGTGGGAGGCGCTGCGGCTGCTGCCGCCGAGGCAGCGTGCGGTGATGGTGTTGAGGTACTACGAGGAACTGTCCGAAGCGGAGATCGCGGACACGCTCGGCGTCAGCCGGGGAACAGTGAAGAGCCAGGCCAGCAAGGCCATGGCTACGTTGCGGGAACGCCTGGGTACATCGGTGGGGGGTGTCTGAGCATGGATCTCGATGACGAGCTGCGGCGGATGTTCGCCAACTCCGGGGACCAGCTGGACATCCCGGTGCGGCCGGACGCCGAACAGAGGATCGTGGCGGGCGCGCAGCGGGTTCGCAAGCGGCGCCTGGCCGTCATGTCGTCGAGCGGTGCGGCGGCCGTGGTCGTGGTGGTGGCCGTGGGTATCGCATTGGCCAACCCCACTCCGGAGGCCATGCCTCCGGCGCATGTGCCGACCTCCACCAGCAGCACTCCCACCCCGCCGTCGTCGACGCCCGCCCCGCCCCCGGGGGAGGGAACCGGCACCGCGATCCCGCCGGCCGCACCGCCGGCCACCGGCGGCGACAACCCCCCGGGTACCAGCGAGAACACCGAGGAACCGCCGCCGGAGCCCGAGGTGACCGGTGAACTGATCGGCCCCTTCGGGTGGCGCGAGCTGCGACTGGGCATGACCTACGACGAAGCCGTGGCGACCGGGCTGGTGGTCGAAACAGGGTCGCCACCCGGTGATGGCTGCACCAGCTACACGATCGCCACGGCTGACGGGAGCCATGGCGGCGCGTTGACCTTCTCGTATAACGGCCTGGAGTTCATCGCGCCGTACGCCAAGGTGCGCACTCCGGAAGGTGTATGGGAAGGAATGCCCATCGAGCAGTTCCTGGAGCTGTACCCCGAGAAGGCCGACGAGGTGGCGCAAGGCGGCTCCGTGACCATTCCGGCGGTCGGCAACTCGGGGGCCGAGTACCGCATCGACCACCACGGGACGGGCACGGTCTCGATGATCGGCCTGCGGATTTACGCGCGTGGCTGCCCCTGAACCGAACGGCCCCCCGACGATTCGCCGAGGGGCCGTTCGTGGGTCTGTCTGCTAGAGCGTGCCGCCTGCCGCGCGGGGTGCGAGCGGGTCGTCGCCCTCGTCGCCCACGGACTCGCGGGCCAGGTAGTTCTCCACGTCGAACAGGTTGCCGTTGGCGCGCTTGACCACGTTCAGCAGCGTGGTCATCTGCGCCACCTCCTCGACCTGCTCCTTGAGGAACCACTGCATGAACTGCTCGCCCTTGTAGTCGTCCTCGTCCCTGGCGATCTTGGCCAGGTTGATGATCTCGTCGGTGACGTCCTTCTCCTGCTTGAGGGCCAACGTGATGAGGTCCGCCGCCGCCGAGAAATCGTTCTGGACGTTGTCAACGCCAGGAATGACGGGCGGAATATCGTTGTCCAACAAGTACTGCACGATCATCATCGCGTGGTTTCGCTCTTCGAGCGACTGACGGTAGAAGTGCTTCGCCAGGCGAGGCAGGTCCTGGCCGTCGAACCAGACCGCCAGCGCGACGTACTGCTGTGATGCCGTGAACTCGTGCCGCACCTGCTCCTGGAGCATGGAGTGGAACTTCGTGAGGTTGCCTGTCTTCGCCATAAATTCGATAATACGATAAGTGCGTGTCCTGCGCTATTTAGGAATGGGTTACCAAAATTTAGGTAAGCCTAATCGAAATGCAATTCAGGTAAGGCATTCCTAACGAGCCTCATCTGTCGTACGCTCGGGATGTTGGTCTTCCACTCAGGATCGGACCTGTCCGTGAATGAGCAACGACGACTGGGAGGGCGCACACATGAGAGTTATTCGTCGGTCTGCGCTGATCGCTTCGGCGGTCGGCGCACTCCTGCTGACCGGCGGGGCCACCGCGAGCGCGGACAGCGAGCGGTGTACCTCGGGAAGCGGCTGTGCCGGCCGCGTCACCTTCGCCTCCTACGGGGAGGTGTTCAAGGTCTACGACCAGAGCGGCGACGGGCATTCGGCCGTCGCTCTCTACTGGCTGCCGGACGGTTCCGGACCGCACCTGGTCTGGAACCCGAACGGCAACGGCACCAGCGTCACGGCGAACCTCGAGTTCGCCGAGGGCAGCTGGGTCACCTACCGGGCCTGCCTCGGCGAGCACGGACCGAAGGAGGTCCTCACCAGCACCTGCGGTCCCACCATCACCGATCTCGCCTAGGAGGCGGCATGACCAAGCTCAATCGACGCCTGTTCATCGTCTCCGGTCTCGCGGTGGGTGGCGCGATCGCCGCACCCGGCCTCGCGGGCGCCGCTCGCAGGGTCGCGGCCGACCCGTTCGGCCTCGGCGTGGCCTCCGGTGAGCCGCGTCCGGACGGCATGGTGCTGTGGACCCGGCTGGCAGCGAAACCACTCGACATCGGTGGCGGCATGGGCACCCGCACCGTTCCGGTCGAGTGGGAGGTGGCCACCGACCAGGCGTTCGCCAACGTGGTGGCGTCCGGCACCGAGTCGGCCATCTCCGGCGAGGGCCACAGCGTCCACGCCGAACCGCGTGGGCTCGCTCCCGGCGCGGAGTTCTTCTACCGGTTCCGCGCCGACGGGTTCATCTCCCCGATCGGCCGAACCAGGACCGCGCCGGCCGCCGGCACCGACCCGGGTTCGGTGAAGTTCGCGATGGCGTCCTGCCAACACTTCGAGGAGGGCTGGTACCACGCGCACCGGTTCATCGCGGCCGACGACCCGGACCTCGTGCTGTTCCTCGGCGACTACATGTACGAGAAGCAGTCGGGGATCGCCGACCCGGTGCGTGGTTACGTCGACTTCGACGAGGTGGACAACCTCGACGAGTACCGGCTGCGCTACGCCCAGACCAAGCTCGACCCCGGACTGAAGGCCGCACACGCGGCGGCGCCGTGGCTCGTGGTGTTCGACGATCATGAGCTGGCGAACAACTGGTGGGGCAGCGGATCCGGCTGGCCCGCCACCCGCAAACAGGCGGCGTTCCAGGCGTTCTGGGAGAACATGCCGCTGCCCAAGGCCATGAAGCCCGGGTCGTCGGCCATCTCGTTGTACCGGCGCACGCAGTGGGGTTCGCTCGCGCGCTTCCACATGATGGACACCCGGCAGTACCGCTGGCAGCAGGCGCCGAACAACAACTGCACGGAGATCAAGCGGGCGGACCGCACGCTCACCGGCGCGGCGCAGGAGAAGTGGCTGCTCGACGGGCTGGCGGTGCCCGGCACCAAGTGGGACCTGCTGGGCCAGCAGGTGTTCTTCGCGTCGCGCGACGTCGACGGCAGCACGTCGACCTGCGACGTCAGCGAGGACTCGTGGGACGGGTACCAGGCCAGCCGGCAGCGGATCACCCAGGGCTGGGTCGACCGGCAGGTGCGCAACCCGGTGGTGTTGACCGGCGACGTGCACCGGCACTGGGCGAACAGCTTGCGGTTGAACTACTTCGACCACAACTCGCCGCTGATCGGTGCCGAGCTGGTGACCACGTCGGTCACCTCGGGCAGCAACCCGGGCAGCAGCGACCCGACGCCGCCGGAGGTGTCGAAGGGCCCGCACCTGAACTACGTGGGCAATCACCGCGGCTACGTCCGGGTGACGGCCAACGGGACCCAGCTGTCGGCCGAGTTCATGCGGGTGTCGACCGTGCGGGACCCGAACCCGGCGAACGTGACGCTGTCGGTGGCCAAACGGTTCACCGTCCTCGACGGTCAGCCGGGCCTGCAGGAGTAACACCTTGCGGTGACACGTGTCGGCCATCGACCATGGGTGGATGGCCGACACGGTCCCGCCGGTGCTGGCGAACGACCGGCTCCGGCTGCGCCCGCTGCGCGAGACCGACGCGGCGCGCATGGACGACCTGGACCGCGACGAGCGCACCAGGAACTTCATCGGCCGCTCGTGGGCGGCCAAGTTCACCGACGGCGCCTCGACCGTCCGACGCATGATGGACCGCGACGCCCGGGGCGAGGGGTTCGACTGGGCCATCACGGAGCACGACCAGCTCATCGGGCACGTGAACCTGGGCGGTCTGACCGGTCTGGACGACACGGCGGCCACCCTCGGCTATGCCGTGCACCCGGACTCGCGCGGGCGCGGAGTCATGACCGACGCCCTGAAGCTGGTGGCGGAGTGGGCGTTCCGGCCGGTCGAGGAAGGCGGGCTGGGCAAGCGCAGGCTGAGCATGCGAACGGCCGGCTCCAACATGGCCTCGCGATACGCGGCCGAACGGGCGGGCTTCGTTCACGTGGCCACCGAGCCGGAGGCCTTCCCGACGGGTGCGTCGGGCTTCGAGGACTCCCTGATCTACCACCGGCTGAACCCGCGCTGGACGCCATAACGCGTTTGCGATGACCCGTGTCGGCCATCGATCATGGGGCGATGGCCGGCACGTTCGTCTTCCCCGATGATGTCCCGACGCTCACCGACGGCGAAGTGACGCTGCGGGCGCATCGTCCGTCCGATGTGGACGAGATGGTGGTGCAGCGCACCGACCCGGAGTACGGGTTCGCGATCGAGGCACCCCACGCCGACGGGGTGCGGCGGTTCGCCGGCTCGTGTGGACTACGGCTCCTTGGCGAAGGCAAGGCGGAGATCACATTCGGTCTGCATCCCGATGCGCGTAGCCGAGGAACCGGCACGCGTGCCGTGAAACTGTTGCTGGACTGGGGTTTCCAGCAGCCCGGAATCGACGTGGTCGTCTGGTTCGCGCCTGTGGGCGACTGGGGTTCGCGCCGGGTCGTGTGGTCCAACGGGTTCTCCATCGACGCCACCCTGGCCCGGTTCGTGACTCAGCGCGGCGAGTGGACGGACACCTGGTTCGGCACCCTGCGCGCGGACGACACCCGCGAACCGAAGACCCCGTGGCACATCGCGCCGGTGCTGGAGACCGACCGGCTCCGCCTTCGTCCGTTGCGCGAGACCGACGCCGACCGCATGGGCGAGATGCTCGCCGACGAGCGGACCCAGGCGTTCGTCGGCCGCTACCTGGCCGGCGACAAGGTCGACCCGGTCAGGAAGATCAGGAAACAGTTGGACCTGAACGCGCGTGGCCAGGGATACAACTGGTGCATCGCCGACCGGGAGACCGACCAGCTGATCGGGCACATCCACCTGTGGGACCTCGGCGGCTTCGACCCGACGTCCGCGCAGCTCGGCTACGGCGTGCACCCGGACGCGCGTGGTCGTGGCGTGCTCACCGCGTCGCTCGGTCTGGTGGTGGACTGGGCGTTCCTCTCGGGTGGTTTCCGTCGGGTGTTCCTCGGTACGGCCGCCAGCAACGCGGCCTCCCGGCACGCGGCCGAGAAGGCCGGCTTCACCCACATCGCCAGCGAGCCATCGGGCTTCCCGACCGGGGAGTCCGGCTTCGAGGACCTGGTGACCTACCACCGGCTGAACCCGGATTGGACTCCGTAGATGACGTTCACGTTTCCCGACGACGTTCCCACGCTGACCGACGGCGAGGTGACCCTGCGCGCGCACCGACTGTCCGATGTGGACCAGGTGGTGGAGCAGTGCACCGATCCGTGGAGCATCCGGTGGACCACCGTGCCGACGCCGTACACGCGGGACATGGCGGTCGAGTTCGTCACGAAGTCCGCTTCGGAAGGCTGGACCACCCGGTCGGACATGATGTTCGCCATCGACATCGGCTCGGGGTTCTCCGGCACCTGCAGTCTGCGCACCATGGGCGAGGGCACCGTGGAGGTCGCGTTCGGACTGCACCCGGCGGCCCGCGGCCGCGGTGTCTGCACTCGTGCCGTGAAGTTGTTGCTGGACTGGGGTTTCACGCAGAACGACATCGACGTGGTGGTCTGGTACGCCTACGTCGGCAACTGGGGCTCACGACGGGTGGCGTGGGCCAACGGCTTCACCTTCACCGGCACGGTCCCCAAGCTGCTGCTCCAACGCGGCGAGCGGCGTGACTCGTGGTTCGCCTCGCTGCACAAGGACGACACCCGCGAGCCGAAGAACGTCTGGAACACCGCACCCGTGCTGGAGACCGACCGGCTGCGCCTGCGCCCGCTGCGTGACTCCGACGCGGACCGGGTCGATGGCATCCTCTCCGACGAGCGCACCAAGGCGACCGTCAGCCGCTACCTCCCGCCCCAGGACGGCGCCGCGCTGATCATGCGACTGCGGGAATCGAGTGCGTGTGGCGAGCGGTGGAGCTGGTGCATCGCCGACCGGGAGACCGACCGGCTCGTCGGGCTGATCAGTCTCCGCGGCATCGGCGACACCGACCCCACGACAACCGAGTTCGGCTACAGCGTGCATCCGGACGCGCGCGGCCGAGGCGTGCTCACCGAGGCACTGGACCGCGTGGTCGACTGGGCGTTCCTGGACGGCGGTTACCGCAGGCTGATCCTGCGCACCGACGAGGCCAACACCGCCTCCAGGTACGCGGCCGAGAAGACGGGCTTCACGCTCATCGCCACCGAACCCGCGGACTTCCCCATGGGGGAGTCGGGCTTCGGGACCTCGATGACCTACCACCAGCTGAACGCGCAGTGGACGCCCTAGAGCAGCGCGTCCCGCGTCACCGGGCAGGACATGCACCTCGGGCCACCCCGACCGCTGCCCAGTTCGGAACCGCTGATCTTCAGCACCTCGATGCCGGCGTCCTCCAGGCGTTCGTTGGTCTCGGCGTTGCGTTCGTAGGCGACCACCACGCCCGGCGCGACGGCCAGCGTGTTGTTGCCGTCGTCCCACTGCTCGCGTTCCGCGGTCACCGGGTCCAGGCCGGTGTCGATCACCCGGAGGCGGTCGATGCCCATCGCCTCGGCCGCGGCCCGCAGGAACGGGACCGGGCCGGACACGTGCACGCCCTTGGCGTCGTCCGGGCGCAGCGGATAGGCCAGCAGCGTGTCGCGCACCGCCGGGTACATGACCACCGCGTCACGGTCGACCATCGTGCAGACGGTGTCCAGGTGCATGGTGGCGCGGTCCTGGGCGATCGGCACGGCCAACACGGTGTGCGCGAGGCCGTCGGCGAAGGCGGAGCGGGCGAGCGATTCGGCACCCGCCGGTGTGGTGCGCTCGCCGACCCCGATGGCCAACACGCCGGGGGCGAGCAGCAGCACGTCGCCACCCTCGACCGGGGCGGAGTGCGCGCCGTACGCGCGGCCGGCCGAGCGGAAGCGCGGGTGGTAGGCGTAGATCAGGTCCAGCAGCGCGGTCTCCCGGTTGCGGGCCGGCATGGCGAGCGACGCGATGGCCACCCGGTTGCCGATCCACACCGACGAGTCCCTGGTGAACAGCAGGTTCGGCAGGGGGTCGACCACGAAGTCGTGGGGGTGGTGCATCTTGCGCACGAGCGACGCGCCCTCGGCGGCCGGCAGTTCCTCGAACGTCATGCCGGCCATCAGCACGTCCGCGAGCGTCGCGGCGGACAGCGAGGACAGGTGCGAGCTGAGCGAGTCGGCCAGCTCGTGGCCCACCCGCCGGCGGTCCACGGCCGTGTCCGCGGCGGCCGCGTGGGCACGTTCGTCGGTGAGCGCGACGACGAGCGCGTCGGCCAGCAGCATCACCTCCACGCCCCGCGAGGCGAGCAGCGCGGAGAACGCGTCGTGCTCCTCCTGGGCGCGGTCGACCCACGGGATGCTGTCGAACAGCAACTGGTCGTTGTTACGCGGAGTGAGCCTCTTGAGTTCGTCCCCAGGGCGGTGCAACATCACCGTCCGCAGTGGCCCGACCTCGCTGTCCACCCGGGGAGCCTGCTGGTCGAGCGCGGCCAGTTCGGGTGCGATGTGTGCTGTCACGAGCCGAGCGTAATAAGTCGGTAAGTAGGTTGTCGCCCCAACCTCGGCCACCATGGACATATGCGACAACTGTTTCGAAAGCCGGTGACCTGGGTCGTGCTCGCCGTGGGCGTGGTGGGGATGGTCGTCGGGCTCGCCCTGTTCGAGCCGTGGCGGGCTTTCACCAGCAGCCATCTGGACGAACCCGTGCCCGTGGCGGCCGAGCAGAAGGCCCCGCCGGTGCCGGTGGAGCAGCCGCAGACCGCCCCGCAGCCGCCACCCGCGCCGGCCGGCCCCCAGGTGCTCGCGGAGGGCACGTTCGTGACCCAGGAGCACGACACCTCGGGCACCGCTCGAGTGCTGGTGCTGGAGAACGGCTCGCGGATCCTGCGTCTGGAGGGCTTCTCCACCTCCGACGGACCCGACGTCCACGTCTGGCTCTCGGACGCCACGGCCGGTGGCGACTGGAACAAGTACGACGACGGCCGGTACGTCCCGCTCGGGGAAATCAAGGCCACGGACGGTAACCACAACTACGAGATCCCGGCGGATGCCGACCTCGCGGGCCTGCAGAGCGTGGTCATCTGGTGCGACCGGTTCAACGTGGCGTTCGGATCGGCGGCGTTGACTCTGTAGAGCTCCGCCGGGCACGGGTGGCCGTGACGGTCATGAGCAGGCCGCACACGGTCAGCCCCGCGGCCACGAGGTAGATGGGCCGGGGTCCGGTGGTCGAGTCGGCGATCAGGCCGCCGAACAGGCCGGCGCAGGCGGCGGCGACCTGGTATCCGGAGGCGTTGACGGCCATGGCCAGTGTCGGAGCCTCGGCGGCGGTCGTCATCACTCGTGCCTGCATGCCCGGGATGATCGCGAAGGCGAGGAGGCCGATCGCCACCACCGCCACCACGGTGAGCGTGGTCGAGTCGGCGACGAACCAGGTGCCCACCAGGGTCGCGGCCAACAGTCCGAGCAGGGCCGGTTGGAACAGTCGCGGGTTGCGGTCGTAGAGCGCGCCGCCGACGAGGTTGCCGATCGTCGCACCGACGCCGTAGGCGAGGAGCAGGACGGGCAGCCGGGTGCTGGGATGTCCGCCCAGATCCGTGAGCAGCGGGGCGAGGTAGCCGAACACCATGAGCACCCCGACGTTGCCTATGGCGGTGAGGGCCAGCGCCATCAGGACCGGGGACCGGCGGAGCACTCGGAACTCCGCGACCGCCGAGGTCCGGCCCTCCTCGCTCGGCGAGGTGAGGCGCCAGAAAACCAGGCCCAACCCGAGCAGACACGACACGGCGATCGCGGCGAACGTCGCCCGCCAACCCCACTGACTGCCGATCTGGGTACCGATCGGCGCTCCGAGGATCATGGCCAGGTTCATCCCGAACGCCAGCCGGGCAACCATGGTCCCGGCCCGCTCGGGTGGCGCGGACCGCACGGCGAAGACGATCGCCTGGGCGAAGAAGGTCGAGGTCACCAGCGCCGTGACGACCCGGGCGGCCAACAGCAGGGTGTAGTCGGGTGCCAGGGCGGACACCGCGTTGCCGACCACCGCGACAGCCAGCAGCGCCAGCATCAGCCGCTTCCGGTCGACACCGGCGGTGATCGCGGTGAGCACCGGGCCGCCGATGATCATGCCGATGGCGTACGCGGTGATCAGCAGGCCCGCGGCACCGACGGTGACCCCGAGGTCGGCGGCGACTTCGGGGAGGATTCCGGCCACCACGAACTCTCCGGTGGTGATGCTGAAAACGCAGAACATGAGGATGACGAGTCGAAGCATGCCGGCACGCTAAAGTCTCACGTCGGCGTGAGAGTCAAGTCGAACGGCGAAGGGAACCGGGTGAAGATCGGAGAGTTGGCCGACCGGACCGGAGTCAGCGTGCGAGCGTTGCGCTACTACGAGGAGAAGGGCGTCCTGGCCCCGGACCGAACCCACAGCGGGTACCGGATCTTCGCCGACCCGGACGTCCGCAAGGTGGCGCACATCCAGACCCTCCTCGCGGCGGGCCTCGGCATGGCCCTCATCGGCGAGATCCTGGCGTGCCTCTCCGGCGAATCCCTGCTGCTGGACGACTGCCGCGAACGACTCGAAGCAGAGCGCCGCCGGATCACCGGCACCATCGACCAACTCGCCCACAGCCGATCACTGCTGGACGACCTGCTCGCGACCACGCGCTAGACCTCCGGCAGGGCGGGTCGCTTCTTGATCAGCAGGCCCTTCAACAGGTCGCCGTGTTCGTCCACACGGGACAGCACGTCGTCGGTGGTGAAGACCAGGTCGTTCGGGTGACGGCAGCTCTCGACCTCGTCCCACGTGAGGGGCGTGGACACGGTGGGCGCCGCGCGGCCGCGCAGCGAGTACGGCGAGATGGTGGTCTTGTACTGGTTGTTCTGGCTCCAGTCGATGAACACCTTGCGCGGCCGCAGGTCCTTGGCCATCCGCGCGACCACCAGCTTCGGGTCCTCGCTCGCCAGGTGCTCGCCCACGGCCTTCGCGTACTCCGAGGTCCGCTCCACGGCGGTCGTGGTGATCGGCGCGTACAGCTGCATTCCCTTGGAGCCGCTGGTCTTCGGGTACGCCTCGAGGCCATGCCCGGCCAGCACGTCACGCAGTCGCAGCGCCACCGTGCAGCACTCGACGATCGTGGCCGGCGGGCCGGGGTCGAGGTCGAACACCAGCAGGTCCGGGGTGCGGCGCTCGTCCTCGTCGTCGACCGTCCACTGGGGAAGGTGCAGCTCCAGCGCGGCCATGTTCGCCGCCCACACGAGCGAGGGCAGGTCGTTCAGCACCACGAAGTCGAGCGTCTCGTAGCCGCGCGTGCTGCCCGGCGTCTCCACCCGAACCTTGCGGATCCACTCCGGCGCGTGCCGCGAGGCGTTCTTCTCGTAGAACGGTTGCGCCGTCACTCCGTCCGGCCACCGCCGCAGCGTCACCGGCCGGTCGGCCAGGTGGGGGAGCAGCACGGGCGCGATCCGGCTGTAGTAGTCGATCACCTGCGCCTTGCTGAAACCCGTCTCCGGGTACAGCACCTTGTCCAGGTTGGACAGTCGCAGCCGGCGGCCCTCGACCTCCACCAACACGTTCTGGGGCTGCGGTTCGGCGTCGGAATCGGCCGGCATGGCGGGATCCTCCGGTACGGCTGGGGAATCGGCACTGGGCGAGGCCTCCGGTTCGAGGTCCGCGGCGTCCTTGTCCGAGCGCAGCCCGCGCCACGACGGCGCCCGAAGCCGACCGTCGGGGGTCCAGTTGCGGAACTCCACCTCGCCCACCACGTCCGGCGTCAGCCAGGTGGCGCCCTTCGCGCGCTCGCGCGGTACCTCGTTGACGAACGGGGAGTCGCGGCGGATCAACGGGGTCAGCCGCTCCTGCAACGCGTGCAGCGCCTCGTCGGTGAAGCCCGTGCCGACCTGGCCGACGTAACGCACACCCGCGTCGGTCGGCACGCCGAGCATGAGCGAGCCGATCATGCCGGTGCGACGACCCTCGCCGGGGCGCCAGCCGCCGATCAGCACCTCGATCGTCAGCACCTCGGTGATCTTGATCCAGTCGTTCGTGCGACGGCCGGGGAAGTACCGCGAGGTCAGGCGCTTGGCGATCACGCCCTCGAGTTGCTGTTCGCCGGCCGTCTCCACGACCGCCGCGCCGTCGCCCACGAACCTGGGGGAGGTGTTCCAGTGCGGGCCGCGTAGTTCGAGGGCCTCGAGCAGTTGCCGCCGCTCGGAGTACGGCAGCTCGAGGCACGACCTGCCGTCGAGGTAGAGCACGTCGAACAGCAGGAACGTGACGGGATGGGAGGACTGGAGGCTGCGCGCCTGGCGGTCGTTCTGGACGTGCATGCGGTGTTGCAACGCCGAGAAGCTCGGCCGGCCGTCGACCATGGCCACGATCTCGCCGTCCAGCCAGACCTGCGTGGCGCCCAGCTCCTCGCCGAGCGCGCGCAGCTCCGGATAGGTGACGGTGATGTCGTTTCCCTTGCGGGAGTACAGCTGCAGGCGACCGCCCTCGACGCGGGCGAGCGCGCGCACCCCGTCCCACTTGAACTCGTAGGCCCAGTTCTCAGCCGCATCCTCACTGTCCGTGGGCAGGGTGCCCGGCGACGCGAGCATCGGCTCGACCAGCTCGGGCAGCCGTACGAACCCGGGGTCGCGCGCGGGTTCCGAGCGGCGGACCATCCAGTCCTTGGAGTCGCGGCCGCTGCGGAAGAACGTGTACCGGCCCTGGGCCCGCTCGCCGTCGAAGACCACCGCGACCTCGCGGTCGGACCACTTCAGCGTCTCGTAGTGGCCGCGGTCCCAGATGAACATCCGGCCGCCGCCGTACTCACCCTTCGGAATCTCCCCGGAGAACGTCGCGTACTCCATCGGGTGATCCTCGGTGTGCACGGCGAGCCGAATGTCACCGGGCACGTCCGGCAGTCCTTTGGGGACGGCCCACGACACGAGCACCCCGTCGCGTTCGAGCCGGACGTCCCAGTGCAGCCGGCTGGCGTGGTGCTCCTGGATGACGAACGTGTCGTTGTTGCCCGTGGGCAGGGGACCGCTCTCCGGCACCGGCTCTGGCGTGCGGCCCGGATCGCGCTTCTTGCGGTACTCGTCGAGGTCACCCATCGGGAACCATTCTTACGGCAGCCAGGACACCCTGTCTCGTAGGAACGCGTAGCCCACGAACGCGATCACGTCGAGCAACGTGTGCGCGATGACCAGCGGCCAGATCCGGTTGGTCCGCTGCCAGTACCGCCCGAAGACCAGACCCATCACCACGTTGCCCACGAAACCACCGAACCCCTGGTAGAGGTGGTAGGAGCCCCGCAGGACGGCTGCCATCAGCAGCGACGCGTTCTCCCGCACCCCGAGCTGGCGCAACCGGGTGATCAGGTAGCCGACCACCAGGATCTCCTCGGCCCAGGCGTTGGCCGCCGCGGCGATCACCAGCACGATCGGCCGCCACCACGTGTCGTCCAGCGAGGACGGGACCACCGTGAGGTTGGCCCCGATGGCGCGGGCGATGAAGTAGAGGCCGAGCCCGGGAATGCCGATGAGCGCGGCGAGCCCGGCGCCGGTGAGCGCGTCGCGGCCGGTCCGCGTGCGGTCGAGCCCGATGGCCGCCAGCTTGATGCCGCCCCGCCACAGCAGGAAGAGGCCGAGCGCTCCCCAGGCGAACAGTCGCACGGCGCTGAGCAGCTGGCGCAGCATGTCGATGAGCCCGAGATCGGCCTGCGGCACGTTGAGGTTGGCCGTCTGCTGGGCCAGCGGCAGCGGCGCGAGCAGCGAGTCCAGCAGCGAGAGCAACGAGCCGAGTCCGGACAACCCGAGGGTGATCGTGAAGACGAGGATCAGCTCGATCTTGATCGCCCGCCGCTCGCGGGGATCGGTGACGGCCACGGGCGTGGCGGGGCGCGCCGGGCTCAGCCAGTCTCGGATCAGGGACACGGCGAAACGCTACCGTTGCCGGGTGCCAAAGATCGCAACGAACGACCGGGTCGACGAGGCGGCACTCGC
Source organism: uncultured Actinomycetota bacterium (assembly GCA_963825445.1). GTDB lineage: Bacteria > Actinomycetota > Actinomycetes > Mycobacteriales > Pseudonocardiaceae > Actinophytocola. The sequence continues at coordinate 301,210 of CAWGTM010000002.1, read as the reverse complement.
CGAGTTCATCCGGCCCCGCCACCACGCCATCCTCGTCACCACGAAGGCCGACGGCGGTCCGCAACTGTCCCCGGTGACGTGTGGACTGGACACGTCCGGGCGGATCGTGATCGCGACTTATCCACAGCGCGCGAAGGTCCGCAACGCCCGTCGATCCCCAGGGGTCTCGGTGTGCGTCCTGTCCGACGACTGGGACGGTGCGTGGGTCCAGGTGGACGGCACCGCCGAGGTCCTCGACCTGCCCGACGCGGTGGAACCGCTGGTGGAGTACTTCCGTGTCATATCGGGAGAACACCCGAACTGGGACGAGTACCGCGAGGCCATGCGGCGACAGGGCAAGTGCCTGATCCGCGTGACCATCTCCGGCTGGGGGCCGATCGCCACCGGAGGGTTTCCGCCCGAGCTGGGCTGATGAGCGCTATCCACAGGGAAGGGGTGTTGTCCACAGGTTGTCCACACCCTCCTGTGGACTACAGCGCGGTCATGATGACCGGGCCGTCGGCCGTCACGGCGACCGTGTGTTCGGCGTGCGCGGCGCGGCTGCCGTCGGTCGTGCGCAGGGTCCAGCCGTCGGCGTCCGTGGTGAAGGGGTCGCCGCCGCCGGCCAGGAACATCGGCTCGATCGCGATCGCCAGGCCCACGCGCAGTGGCATGCCCCGGCCTCGGCGGCCCTCGTTCGGCACCGACGGTGCCTCGTGCATGCTCCGGCCGATGCCGTGGCCGCCGTAACCCTCGAGGATTCCGTAGCCCGCCTCCCGGCCGATCATACCGATCGCGTGGGACACGTCGCCGAGCCGGTTGCCCACGCGCGTGACCGCGATGCCCGCCGCCAGCGCCGCCTCGGTGCGTTCGATCAGGGTCAGGTCCTCCGGCCGCGGGGTGCCCACGACGAAGCTCACGGCCGCGTCGCCGAAGAAGCCGTCGACGCCCGCGCCGAAGTCGGCGCTCAGCAGGTCCCCGTCGCGCAGCCGGTAGTCGTTCGGGATGCCGTGCACGACCGCGTCGTTCACCGACAGGCAGATCACCGCCGGGAACGGCACCGGCGCGAAGTGCGGGTGGTAGTGCTGGAAGGGCGACTTGGCGCCGGCCGTCACGAGCACGTCGGCCGCCACCTCGTCCAACTCTCGCAGCGACACCCCGACCGCCGCCCGTTCGCGGACCGCTGCCAGACCCTGCGCCACGACGCGACCGGCCTCACGCATGACCGCCAGCTCGCCGTTCGTCTTCAGTTCGACCATGACTCCTCCAATAACTATCCCGGTATTTGTATCATGGGATTACTATTGGAGCCATGGTGCGACCTCCGCTGAGCGAGCAGGACCGTGAACGGGGCGTGCGGCTCGGAGAAATCCTGCGCGCGGCCCGGGGCGACCGGACGAGCGTCGAGGTGGCGGCCGCGGCCGGCGTCTCGATCGAGACACTGCGCAAGATCGAACACGGCCGCGTCCCGACCCCCGCGTTCTTCACGGTGGTGGCCATCGCCGGCGCCGTCGGCCTGCCGGTCGAGTCGCTGTGCTTCGAAATTGCCGAGGAAGCTCCGCCCTTGTCCGCCTAGGCTTCCCCGGTGATCGAACTGCGTGCGCACGCCACGCTCGAACCGGTTTCCCCCGACGACGAACTGGTGACCACGGGCATCGGCCCCCACGGTGACGTGGTGGCGCTGTGGAAATCCGCCGCCGGCTCGCGGATCACCGGGCACGGCTCGGTGATCGAGGTGGAGCCGGAGTTCCAGCATCCGATCGTGCAGCCGCTCCCGGACGGCCGGGTGCTCGTCGTCGGAGCGCGCTGCCGGTGGTCACCGGACGGTGTCGACCCCAACGCCCTCGTGTTCGACCAGGCCGGTCAGGTCGTCGCCTCCGCCGTGTTCGGCGACGGCATCCAGCACGTGGCGACCACGCCCAGTGGGCAGACCTGGGTCGGCTACTTCGACGAGGGCATCCTCGGGAACCTCGGCTGGGGTGACTCGTCGCTGGATCCGATCCCAGTGCCCATCGGCGCCCACGGGCTGCTCCGCTTTGACGAGAACCTCGACCTCGCCTGGGAATTCCCCTTCGACACCCCGTTCGATGAGATCGAGGACTGCTACGCGCTCAACATCGCCGGCGAGGTTGCGTGGGCCTGCTACTACGCGGACTTCCCGATCGTGCGGGTCGAGGCGGGCCAGGTGGCCGGCTGGACGACCGTCGACACACACGGACCGAGCGCGCTGGTCAGCGACGGTCGCCACTGTGCGCTGGTGTGTGACGGACACTTCGAGGTGGGTGAGCTGTCCTCCGACGGCGTGTTCACGGTCGTCCGGGATACCGCGCTCGCGCTACCCGAGGGTCCCGTCAGCTTGACCGGGCGCGGCGACACCCTTCACATCCTGGGCGAACGGACGCACTACAAGCTCGACCTCGAGCAGCTCATGCACCCCGAAGCGCCATGAACGGGCAGCCGACCATGCGCCGCAGCTCGCTCGACAGCTCCGCCTGAGTGGTGATCGGCTGGGAGAAAGCCAACCGGATGTCGTGGTCGCCTTCGATGGCCTCCACGCGCAGCCGCAGACCGAACCGGTCGAGGCCCAGTGGGCGGAGGTAGCCGTCCTGCAGTGCCGGCGGCAGGTGGCGGCGCAGCGTGTGGACCACCTCGGTGTGCGACAGCTCGAGGTGGCGCAGCCAGCCGGCCTCCTCGTGGCAGAACGGATCGGCCGCGGCCGCCGCGAACTCCTCTGGCGTCACGGGATGCGTGCCGTCGCCGTCGGCGATGACCATGGACACCGGGGTCATCCGCAGCATGGTGGCGCCGTGACCGAGGTCGAGCAGGCGCGGGTCGGGGCGGGTCTGGGAGACCTCGATGGCGATCGACCTGGCCACCGGGTCGGGCAGCGCCCGCAGGCGGCCGGTGATCCACAGCAGTCCGCGAACGGGCTCCCGCAGGGGCACGGGGGCGATGTCGACCAGCTCGATCATCGTGGTGACCTCGCCGTCCAGCATGTCGATGGACGCCGGCAGATCGTGATCGTCGGGCAGCAGGATGGTCACCGCGCCGGTGTCGTGCACGTGGTGCAGCAGCGGGACCACACGGTCCTGTGTGGTCGCGGCGGGCGGCAGGATCGGCACGGGCGGCAGCAGGGTGGCTGGCCCACGCGCGGCGATGGTCCTGGCGCGCTCGCCCGGGCTCGGGGTCGGCGGTCGATCGGTCAAGGAGCACCTCCGGGAGTTAGGTTAACCTAACTTTCCGGCTTTGCGACATCCTCACTGGGTAGCCTGACCGGGTGACACTGCTGACTCAGTCGCTGGCCCTCGGGGGCGTCGTCCTGATCGCCGCCATGGCCCCGGGTCCCGACTTCCTGGTCGTGATGCGCAACGCCATGGTCTCCGGCCGTCGCGCGGGGATCGCCGCCGCCGCGGGCATCGCCAGCGGGGTCGCCGCGTGGGCGGTGGTCACCTCGGTCGGGGTGGCCGGGCTGCTGGCCGCGTCGGCCGTGGCGTTCACGATCGTCAAGCTGATCGGCGCCGCGTACCTGGTGCTGCTGGGTATCCGCGCGCTGATCGCCGCCCGCCGAGGCGGTTATGCGGAGATGACGGTCGACGGTCCCGCCCAGCGCGGCGCGGCCGCCGCGTTCCGCCAGGGCCTGATCACCAACCTGCTCAACCCGAAGGTCGCGGTCTTCTTCGTGGCGCTGCTGCCGCAGTTCCTGCCGCACTCGGCCACCGCGGCCGACACGATCGCGCTCTCCGCCACGGCCGCCGTGGTCTCCCTCGTGTGGTTCACGCTCCTGGCCACCATGGTGAGTGCCATGCGCCGGTTCCTCACCGGGCCGAAGGTCCGCCGCGCGATCGACGCGGTCACCGGCGGCTTGATGGTGGCCATCGGCGTGCGCATCGCTGTTCAGTAGTGCTGTTCAGTAGCTGGCGCGGCGCCGCTCTCGCCTGTGGGCTCGGGTTCGCCATCGGCTACCTGCTGGCCGCGCTGGCCATCCGGTCCGTCGAGCCTGCCCCGGTGTTCGCCGTGGTGGCCGGCCTGCTGCTGGGCCTGCCCACGGCCACGGTCCTCGTGCAGGTGTGCCGAACGATCTACCAGCGCCCCATCCTCGAACGACTCGACGAGCGCACCTACGCGGACCAGAACCGCCGCGCCGCCCTGACCAGAGTGGTGATCACCCTGGCGGGCGGCGCGATCGCGTTGTGGGGCCTACCGGCGGAACTGACCCTGGTCCCTCCGGTGCTCATGGCCACGGTTCTGGCGGCGTCGGGCTGGTACCTGACGCGGGTCTTCCGTTACTGACCGGCCGGGGCGTTCCAGCCGGAGACGAACCACTCGACCGCTCCGGTCTCCGGGTCGTACAACCGCCGCTCGATGGTGCCGATGTTGGCTCCGTAGACGTGAATGCCGACCGTGGGGATGTCGCCGACGGCCGCGACGCAGTGGACGTCGTCGTCGGTGGTGCAGCACACGGTGACCTGCCCCTGCTCGAACAGTTCCTCGCCCATGGGCGCGAGCGGTATGCCCGCCTCCGTGGGCTTGGCGAAGCGGTACTCGCGCTCGGCTCCCGAGTAGATGCCGACGACACCCCAGGTCTCGTGTCCGTGCACGGGCGTGCGCTGCCCCAGGTTCCAGACGACGGCCACCAGGCACCAGCCGTCGTCGGGAGCGATGTGGATCGGGTAGTTGACGTGGCGGTCGGGAGCCGGCTGGGTGAGTTCGTCCGGGAGCCGGTAGTCGCTGTCCAGCAGGGCGGACAACCGCTCGCCGACGAGCTTGGTGATCTCGTGCTCGTCGTGAGTGGTGTCGACCACGTGTTGCACGTCGTCGATGAAGGCCTGCAGGGGGCTCACGAGTGGTGCACCCGGTAGATGAGGTGGGTGGCTGAGGGCGTGCCACGCGAGGACACCTGCTCGATGTTCAGCGGCGGAACGCCGTCGAACAGCCGGACGCCGGCGCCGAGCATGAGCGGCGTGATGTGCAGCCGCATCTCGTCGATCAGGCCGGCCGCCAGGTACTGGTTGACGGTCTCGGCGCCGCCGTGAATGGAGATGTCGCCGTCGCCGGCCGCTTCCCGGGCACGCTTGAACGCGTCGTGGATGCCGTCGGTGACGAAGTGGAACGTGGTGCCGCCGTCCATCGGCTGCGGCTCGCGCTCATGGTGGGTGAGCACGAAGACCTCCCCGTGGTAGGGCGGATTGTCGCCCCACCAGCCCGTCCACGGCCGGTCCCACGCGCCGCGAATGGGGCCGAACATGTTGCGGCCCATGATGAACGCCTTCGCGGTCATCATCCTGGCGAACTCGTCCGGGTGTTCCTCGGCGCCCTCGCTGAACCAGGCGTGCAGCTTGTCGCCCCAGCCGTCGCCGCCGTCCTCACCGAACGGGCGCTCCTCGGACTGGTTGAGCCCGGCCGCGTAGCCGTCGAGGGAGATCGTGAGGTCGCAGGTCACTTTGCCCTTGGTTTTTGTCATGAGCCAATCATGGGCGGATCAACTCATTACGTCTAATGCCAAATCTATGGCTGACACATTGATAACCTTGATGCATGCTCAACCTGGTCCACCTGAGGGTGCTGGCGGCCGTGGCTCGCCACGGCTCGGTCACCGACGCGGCAAAGGAACTGCACTACTCCCAGCCGTCGGTCAGCCATCACCTGTCCCGCCTGGAAGCGGCCACCGGCGTCAAGCTCGTCCAGCGGATCGGGCGGGGCATCCGGTTGACGCCCGAGGGCCGGCTGCTGGCCAACCGCGCGGCCGAGATCCTGGGACGGGTCGACGCCGCCACCAACGAACTGGCCGCACAGGTCGGTCTGCAGGCGGGCCGGGTCCGGCTGGCGGCCAGCGCGTCCACGCTCAGCACGCTCGTGCCCAGGGCGGCGGCCGCCCTCGCCGAGGCGCACCCGGGACTCGAGCTGAGCCTGTACGAACAGCACCCGGTCGAAGCCGTGCAGATGCTGCGCCACGGTGAGATCGACATCGCGCTCGTGTCCCGCAAGCCCCACGCCCCGAGCGACGACGAGGGACTCCGCCTGCTCCACATCGGCGACGACGCCCTCTACCTCGTCAGCCACCGACCGGACGACACCCTCGCCGCCCACCGCCACTCGCCGTGGATCGGCGGGTGCGTCCACTGCGAGGCCGAGCTGGTCGCCGTGTGCCAGCAGGCGGGTTTCACCCCGCGCATCGCCTCACACAGCGACGACATCGTGGTCGTGCAGTCGCTGGTGGCCGCGGGGATCGGTGTCGCCACCATCCCGGGACTCGCGCTCGAGGCGCACCGCAACCCCGAGATTCACGCGACCCGGCTGACGGGCTTCCACCGTCAGATCCACGCGGCCACCTACGGCGACCCACCTGACCCGCCCGCTGTCGCGGCCGTGTTGGCCGCGCTCAGCGGGACGGTCACTCAGCAGCCCAGCAAGCAGAGCTGATAGTTCGCCCGATACGTGGTCGGGCTGGCGGGCGCCACGATGTTGTGGGTCGCCGCACCGCCGTCCGACCAGCTGGTGAACCGGAACCGCATGCCGAGCGTCAGGTTCTGCCGCGCAGGGGCGCTGATCGAGTTGTTCGAGCCCACGATCACCGTCCTCGTGAACGGCGCCACCTGAGTCGTGCTGCCCACCGTCAGCTGCGCACCCGACGGGTTCGACTGGAACGTCAGCACCACGGTGCGCGGGTTCAGCCGCACGGTCGTGGTTCCCACGTTGCCGTTCGAGTCCGTGGCCGTCAGCGTCAGGTCCAGGAAGGACGGATACTCGTGGTCGGGTGCCACGAAGCTCCCGGACGACACCCCGTTGAACGACTGGACGTTGTGCGCGTGGCAGTTCGTCGGCGTCGTGCAGTGCTGCAACGTGAGTTGCCAGCTCAGCGCGGACGCCGGCAGCGGACCGTCCTGCGCGTCCGACGCGGCACCGGAGAACGGCACCGTCTGGCCGACCGCCCACTGCACGGCCGCCGTCGGGTTGGTGATCACCGGCACCGGGTTGTTGCTCGGCGGGTTGTTCACCGAGATCTGCACGGTGTCCGTGTCGGACAACCCTCCTGGATCGGTCACCCGCAGGCTGGCGTTCACCAACGCCTGCGAGAGGTACGTCCAGCTCGGCGTGGCCGAGGTCGAGTCGTCGTACTGGCCGTCACCGTCGAGGTCCCACGCGTAGGTGAGCGTGGTCCCGGCGTTCGGGTCGGTCGACCCGGTGCCGGTGAACTGCACGGTGAGCGGCGCGGTGCCGGACGTCGGGTTGGCCGTGGCGACCGCGGTCGGCGGCTGGTTGGTGCCGCTCGGGTAGCTCACCCGACGCAGCTGGCCGGCGCCGAGCGCCACGTAGAAGATGTCGCCGCCCGGCCCGCTGAGCACCTGCACCGGCGCGTTCACGCCCGTCACGAACGGCACGATGGTCGCCGGGTTCGGCTCCCCGTTCGTGCCGCGCTGCATCGCCCAGATGCAGCCTCGCGAGCTGTCGGAGAAGAACAACGCGCCGTCGTAGGCCGCCGGGTAGTTGCTGGTCGTCTCGAACGCGATGCCGCTGATCGACGAGCCGCCGGTCGGGCAGCCGTCGCCCGCCGCCACCGACGCGCTGTGGTTGTAGGCGTAGTACGGCGCGTTGTGCCCGACGTTGTACAGCGACTCGCACGAGTTCAGGTTCGCGCCGTCGTAGCCGGACTGCCGCGCGTTGCCCTCGTAGCAGGGCCAGCCGAAGTTCTCGGTGACCGCGTCGGTGGCGTTCGGGATCCGGTTGATCTCCTCCCACACGTTCCAGCCGACGTCACCGGCCCACACCTCGGGCGTGCCCGGCCGGAACGCGAACCGGAACTGGTTGCGCAGGCCGTAGGCGATGATCTGCTTCGCCCCGGTGTCCGGGTTGACGCGGGCCACCGTGCCGTCGAGCGTGGTCGGCGAACCGGCGGCACGCCTCGGCGACTGCGACCGCAGGGCACCGCCCTCGGCGTTCGGCGGAGCCAGGTTCGTGCCGGCGGGACTCGGCGGGTCGGCACAAGGGTTGCCGCGCTGGCCCCAGTCGGCGAAGTTGAAGCTCGCGCCGTCGCCGCCACCCACGTACAGGTTGCCGTCCGGACCGAACGTCACCGTGCCGACGGAGTGCGACGGGTACTGCTGGCACCAGTCGGTCAAAAGCGGCGTTTCGGCGGTCGCCACGGCGCTCGCGTTGAGCGTCAGCCGCGACAACCTGCCGGTGACCAGGCAGCCCTGCTCGGTCGCGCCTGGCGGCGTCGGGCAGGTGTCACCCCAGCGCGGCGCCGTGCCGCCCGGCACGGCGTCGTAGGTGTAGAGCACGTACAGGTACGGCCTGGTGGGGTAGGCCGGGTCGAGCGTCATGCCGAGCAGACCGCGGTCCCAGAAGTCCTGCGTCTGGGTGCGGAGATCTGCCGTGACGGTCGCGGTGGTGTCGGACAGCGAGTCGAACGTCTTCACGAGACCGCTCTTCTCGCTGACGAACACCCGCCCGTCCGGCGCGAACACGGCGTTCGTCGGCGAGGTGAGCCCGCCGATCGCCACCGTGTCGGTGAAGCCGGGCGGCAACGCCGCCGCATCGGGTGCGGACAGCACGGAAAGGCCGCCGGCAACGACGCCGACGGCTACCGCGATGGGCAATATAGCTGTTTTCGGGCGTGCAAAAGCACGTCGAATGCGCACGGGACGTCCCCAATCCTCTTGGCCCTCGCACCTGAAGGAATTGCGCCCCGAACACGTTCAGGTGACTCGCCAAGAGAGTCGGCAGATCCCGCCGCCCCGTTTCACCCGGTTTTCGGACCGCGGCCCGACCAACTCCACGCGTAGGCCGGATCTTCGCAGTCCACAGCCAGTTCGCCCAGGTCAAGCGGCCGGAAGGTGTCCACCATGACGGCCGTCTCGTCGAAGTAGTCCACCCCGATGGACGCTTCCGCCGCGCCCGGCTGCGGACCGTGCGTGAATCCGGACGGGTGAAGCGACAGCGAGCCGATACCGATACCCGAACCCTTGCGTGCCTCGTAGTTGCCGCCCACGTAGAACATCAGCTCGTCGGAGTCGACGTTCGCGTGGTTGTACGGCACGGGAATCGACAGCGGGTGGTAGTCGACCTTGCGCGGGCAGAACGAGCACACCACGAAGTTCGGTCCCTCGAACGTCTGGTGCACGGGCGGCGGCTGGTGCACCCGCCCGGTGATCGGCTCGAAGTCGCGGATGTTGAACACCCACGGGTACAGGCAGCCGTCCCAGCCGACCACGTCGAACGGGTGGTTGGCGTAGGTGAAGCGGGTGAGCCCGGCGCGGTGGCGCACGAGCACCGGTACGTCCTCACCTGCCTCGTTATCGCTGGCGAGCATCGGTTCGCCCGGCCCGCGCTGGTCGCGCTCGCAGTAGGGCGCGTGCTCCAGGAACTGGCCCTTCGTCGACAGGTACCGCTTGGGCGGCCCGATGTGCCCCATCGCCTCGATGACGAACAGCCGGGCCTCACCGTGGGGGAGCACCCGGTAGGTGGTCGAGGTGGGCAGCACCAGGTAGTCGCCCTCGCCGACCTCCAGCGCGCCATAGATGGTCTCGACGGTCGCCGACCCGTCCTGCACGTAGATCAGCTCGTCGCCCGCGGCGTTGCGGTACAGCGGGCTCGGCGTGCCGGCCACCACGAACCCGATGGTCACGTCGTTGTTGCCGAACAGCGTGCGGCGCCCGGTGACCGCGTCGGCCGGCGTGTCCGACGGCTTCAGCTCCTGGGTGCGGAAGTGACGCGGCTTGAGCGGGTGGTTGGGTGTCAGCGGACCCCGGAAGTCCTCCACGACCTCGGCGTTCACGATGGCCGTCGGCAGGTGGCGGTGGTAGAGCAGTGCCGAGTCGGAGGAGAAACCCTCGACGCCCATCAGCTCCTCGGCGTAAAGCCCGCCCTCCGGTGTGCGGAACTGTGTGTGCCTCTTTTGGGGGATCTCCCCCACGCGTCGGTAGTAAGGCATGGCCCCCTCCAGACTGTTCGCATGTCGGACGTATTTGTTCAGTAGGCGATACGCTACTAGCGTGTCAGCCGTGTCAAGCGCCGCACCCATTCCCGCACCCGGTCAGCGGGACGTGCCCTCCCTGCTCGCTCGTCTGGTCGACGACGCCGCCCTGTTCCCTCCCGGCAGTGCCACCGTGCCCGACGCGGTCCGCCTGCACCTGGAAGGGCGGACCAGTGACCACGCCGATCTGGTGGGCGTGTTCCTTTGCCCGGCATCCCGTCTGCCCGAGCTCATCACCGAACTGATCAAGGTCAAGCCGCCCAAGCCGGTGGAGTTGTCCCTGGTCATCGACACCGGCCTCGGCGGTGTGCCCAAGGCCCTCTCGATCGTCGAGTCGCGTGCCGAGCTGCTCGCGCTGCGCATGGTCGAGATGCCCGCGCCGTCCGATGTGGACGAGGTGTGGCTGGAACGGGTCTCGGAGTTCGTGCCGGAGGACGTGATCCGGGTGATCGAGCCCCGGCGCGGCGGCGCCGAGTGGCTGCAGGGCATCCAGCGGGTCATCGAGCACGGCAGCTGGCCGAAGCTGCGGTGCGGCGGGCTGTCCGGCGAGAACTTCCCGAGCATCGAGGAGGTGGCCGACTTCCTCTCGGTGATCAACGCGGGTGCCGCGTCGTTCAAGGCCACGGCCGGCCTGCACAACGCGGTGCGCCACACCGACGAGGAGACCGGGTTCACCCACCACGGGTTCCTCAACCTGCTGATCGCCGTGTCGCGGCTGATCGCGGGCGGCGACGTGCACGAGGCGCTCGGGTCCACCGACGGCAAGGCACTGGCCGAGGAGGCGACCGCGCTGTCCGAGCACGAGGCGCTGTCGGTGCGTGGCGTCTTCGCGTCCTACGGCTCGTGCTCGCTCACCGACCCGGTCGCCGATCTGGAAGAGCTGGGCCTGTTGTGAGCTGGGTGAAGGACCCGGAGTTCGACCGGACCAAGCCGTTCGGCCCGCAGACGCTGCCCTACGGCGTGATCGACAAGGGCGACGGGCCCCAGGTGGCGGTGCGTCTCGGCGACCACGCGCTGCCGCTGCGGTCGATATCTGACGAACTCGGCGAACTTTTTTCACTGGTGTCCGGCACCTCGCTCGATCCGCTGCTCGCCGCTGGTCGGACGCAGTGGAGCGCGCTGCGGGCCCGGCTGGTCGACCTGGTGTCGTGGTCGGCCGCGCCTGCCGGTGCGACGCTCGTGCCGCTCGCCGACGTCGTCATGGCGCTGCCGTTCACGGTCGGCGACTACGTGGACTTCTACAGCTCGCGGTTCCACGCGGAGAACGTCGGCCGGATCATGCGGCCGGACACCGAGCCGCTGCCGCCCAACTGGACCCACCTGCCCATCGGCTACCACGGCCGGTCGAGCACGGTGATCGTGTCGGGCACGGACGTGGAGCGGCCCCACGGTCAGCGCAAGGCCACGCCGATCCCGCAGTTCGGTCCGTCCGGACGCCTGGACATCGAGGCCGAGGTCGGCTTCGTGTGCGGCGGTCCGGTGTCGCGCCGGGTGCCCACCTCGAACGCGGCCGAGCACATCTTCGGCGTCGTGCTGGTCAACGACTGGTCGGCGCGGGACATCCAGGGCTGGGAGTACCAGCCGCTCGGCCCGTTCCTCGGCAAGTCGTTCGCCACGTCGATCTCCGCGTGGGTCACGCCGCTCGAAGCGTTGGCCGTGGCGCGCGTAAAGACTCCCGATCCGGGGCACCCCAGGGTGTCCTACCTGGTCGAGGACTCGCCGTGGGGACTCGACCTCCGGTTGTCGGTCGAATGGAACGGAACCGTGGTCGCTCGCCCGCAGTTCTCGGACATGTCGTACTCCTGTGCCCAGCAACTCGCCCACATGACGGTGAACGGCGCCATCGTGCGGCCCGGCGACCTGTTCGCCTCGGGCACCGTGTCCGGCCCGGAGAAGGAGCAGCGCGGCTGCTTCCTCGAGCTGTCGTGGGGTGGCCGCGAGTCGATCCGGCTGGCCGACGGCAGCGAGCGCACGTTCCTCGAGGACGGCGACACGGTCGTGATCTCCGCGACCGCACCCGGTGAGGGCGGCTCGATCGTCGGCATCGCCGAAGTGGCCGGCACCGTGCTGCCGGCCGTCGACCTGCCCGGTTCGGACTGACCGTGGCCAGACCGATACGCCCCATCCCGTCGCCGGCACGCCCGGCGACGGCGGGCGGTCGGGAAAGCTCACTGACCCTCGACCGAGGGCTGGCCCTTCTCCAGGCGGTGGCCGACTCGGAGTCCGAGGCACCCACGATCAGCGACCTGGCCACGGCCATCGGCGCGAGTCGGGCGGCCGTGTACCGCCTGTTGGTGCCGCTGCAGGAGCGAGGCCTGGTCCGCCGCGACGGCTCGAAGGTGCGGCTCGGTCTCGGCCTGCTGCAGCTGGCCGCCCGCGTGACACCGCAGCTGCGCCTGGCCGCGCTGCCGTCACTGCGTGAGCTGGCCGAGGCGGTCGGCGCCACCGCCCACCTGACGGTCGCCGACGGCGATGAGGCCCAGGCCATCGCCGTCGTTGAACCGTCGTGGACCACCTATCACGTCGCCTACCGCGTCGGCACCCGTCACCCGCTGGGCCGGGGCGCCGCCGGCAAGGCCATCGGCCTGCGTGAACAGGACCCGGGCTGGCTCGCCACCACGGGCGAACTCCAGGCGGGTGCCTCCGGCATCGCCGCCCCGGTGCGTGGCGTCCCCGGCCTACGGGCGAGCGTGGGCGTGGTCAGTTTCCAGGCACTCGACGGCGCCGTGGTCGGGCCACTGGTGCTCGCCTCAGCTGCCGCCGTCGCGGAATCCCTCCGCTAGCTCCCGCAGCACGTCGTCGAGGTCGGCCGGCTTCACGTCGAACGTGGCGGCCGTGCGGGACCAGTCGAGCGTCGACGGGCGCAGGTACAGGTACTGCATCTCCGCCGCCTCGGCCATCACCGGGTCGGACACCACGATCGCGTGCAGCTCCTGCGGGGTCATCGGCCGGATGCGCGGTTCCGGTGCGCCGTTCACGGCGGCGAAGCGATGGGTGATCTCCCGGATCGACAGGTCCGACACCGACGGCGTGTGCCAGGCCCGGCCCCACGACCGGTCGTCCCGCGCGGCGGCCACGAGCGTGGCGCCGACGTCGCCCGTGTAGCTCCAGCTGTGGGCGACGTCGAGGTTCGCCGGGAACACGACCTCCTGGCCGGCCAGGACGTTCGGCCCGATCATCAGGTTGAACATGGCGAGCGCGCCGACGCCCAGGTAGTCGCCCGGCCGGACCTCGGTGAACCGGATGCGGCCGGCCTCGTGGGCGGCAAGCCCGTCGAGGTACATCCGGGCCCGGACCTGGCCCTTGATGGTCGTGGGGCTCATCGGCAGGTCGTCGGGCGCGGGGCTCTCGACCGGGCCGTAGCCGTAGGTGTTGCTGAGGTTCACATAGCCGGCACCCGTGCGTTCGGCGGCGGTCAACAGCGCGTGCGACAGCGCCGGGGTCTCCTCCGGCCACCGGTCGTACGGCGGGTTGGCGCAGTTCACGAGGGTGGCCGCGCCCCTGGTCAGCTCGGTCAGCCGGTCGGCGTCCGAGGCGTTCGCGGCCACCAGCTCGATCCGCGGGTGGACCGGACCCGTGCCGCGCCGGGTGATCACCCGGACGTCGTCACCGGACTCGGCGAACAGCAGGGCGGTGGCGGTGCCCGTGGGGCCCGCGCCGACTACAACGTGCAATGTCATGTCATCGACGTTATGGATCAATCGCGAGACTGTGGATGGTTCAGGATCTCGAAAAGATGTCCTAGAGTCTTCGGTATGGATGTCCTGAGCGACGTACTGGTGGCCATGCGGACCGGTCGCCCGGCCGCCGCGCGCACGTTCAGCCGGGCGCCGTGGGGAGTGCGGTTCGCCAGAGGGAAGTCCGCCGGCTGCCATGTGGTGCTCGAGGGGTCGTGCTGGTTCGTCCACGGCTCCGACGATCCGGTCCCGCTGGGCCTCGGTGACGTGTTGTTCACCCCGCACGGCGACGGCTACGCGCTGGTCGACCAGCCGGGCAGTCCACTGGTCGACTTCGACCCGGAGCCGGACGAGGACGCGCCGCTCGACGAGATGCACATCGCCGGGGCGGGCGGGATCACCGAGCTGCTGTGCGCCTCCTACGAGTTCGACCCCGTGCGGCCTCATCCGCTGATGGCCGACCTGCCGGCGGTCATCCACGTGCCGGCCCGCGTAGGGCAGCACCCGTCGCTGCGCAGCGCGGTCGATCTGCTGGGCAACGAGCTGCGCGACCCGCGCGCCGGCACGGACGCCGCACTGCCCGCGCTGATCGACATGCTGCTGCTGTACGTCCTGCGCGCGTGGCTGGACGAGGAGCCCGCCGACGCCACCCGGGGCTGGGCCACGGCGTTGCGCGACCCGGCGACCACGGCCGTGCTGCGCCAGATCCACCGCCACCCGGAGAAGCCGTGGACCGTGGCGGACCTCGCGGCGCAGGCAGGTCTGTCGCGGGCCGCCTTCGCGAAACGCTTCACGTCGATCGTGGGCCAGCCGCCGTTGGCCTACCTGACCTGGTGGCGGCTCACCACGGCCGCCCGGTTGTTGCGGGAGTCCGACCTGTCCCTGCGGGTCGTGGCGCAGCGCTGTGGCTACGGCTCGGAGTACGCGTTCGCCAAGGCGTTCAAGCGGGAGTACGGCGCGGCGCCCGGCCAGTACCGGCGCGCCTAGACCGTCGGGCCCGGTAGGCGACGGGGAAGTAGCGCAACCGCTCGGGCAGCAGCGGCATCACGGTCGCCACGACTCGGCCGATCGCTCGTAGCCGGCGTTCGTCGCGTGCCGTCCAGGTCAGGCCGAGGATGGCGCGGGCGCGTTCGGGCAGCGTGCCGACGGTGACGAAGTGCTGGAGCCGGCCGGGTGCGTACGCGGCCACCCGCCACAGCGGTCGAAGGACTCCCGGCAACGCGGGCGGCGGCGGGATTCGCCGGGTGGTGCGCAGGAAGTCGTACGTGGTCGGGTGCGCCACCAGCGTGTCGGACAGGACCTTGTCGAACGTGGCCAGGTAGTCGTCGTAGGTCGGCGGGATCTCCTTCTCCACCACGTGCAGGTTGCGCATGAGCTGCTGGATCTCGGCGTAGAACTCCTCGTCCTCCGCGCGGGACAACGGTTTGCGGGAGAAGTACCGCGCGCCGACCGTGTACGCGTACGGCGCCGTGAGGATGATCCACGCCCACGGGCCCGACGCCAGCGCGTGATGGGTGGTGCCGTCGGGGTCCGTGGTCTTCAGCGGCGCGTGCATGGCACGCAGGCGGTCGCCCTCGGCCAGCGCCTCCTCGCCGCCGTACACCCAGGTCATGACCGACGCGATGCTGCGCTCCGCCCGCCCGATGGCGTCGGTGCGGAACACCGAGTGCTCGCCGACCACCGCGCCGACCGTCGGGTGCATCACCTGCAGCGCGAACGCCGCGCCCGTGGTCAGCGAGAACGTGATGAGGCCGGTGTCCTCCCACAGCCGAGAGCCTGGCTCGATCGGCCGACGACCAATGTGGTGAACCATGTCACCAGATTGACACCCGATAAGGTGGCTCGTCAATGGACCGCACGTACGCCGGGGTGTCCGGCGAGCAACGCCGGGCGGCGCGCCGGGCCGCGCTCGCCGAGGCCGCGCTCGACCTGGTGACCGAGGGCGGCTGGGATCGCGTGACCGTGCGAGCCGTCTGTGCGCGTGCCCGGTTGAACGACCGCTACTTCTACGAGAGCTTCACCGACCGCGACGCCCTGCTGCTCGCCGTGGTCGACGACGTCGCCCAGGGTGGGCTCCAGGCGTTCCTGCGTGCCATCGAGGAATCCTCGCCCGAGTTGGATGTCCGGGTCCGGGCGGTGGTGGTGGCGGTGATCGACTACTTCGTCGCCGATCCCCGCCGCGGCCACCTGGTGTTCGCCGCCCGCGAGGAGCTGCGGAGCCGCCGCCAGGACATGATCCGGCTGCTCGCCGGCATCGTGGCCGACCAGTCGACCGAGCTGCTGGGCGACCGGGCGGCAGCCGAACCCGACCGGACCCTCGGCGCCGTGACCATGGTGAGCGGCACCATGGAGGTGTTCACGAGCTGGCTGCGTGGCGAGGTCGACGTCGGCCGCGAACACCTCGAGGACTTCCTGGTGGCCATGCTCCTGACCAGCGGCGATCTGGCCGAGGCACTACGCCGCCAACGTGGCTAGAAGATCACCTGCGCGAGGGCGAACAAGGCGAACCCCGCGAAGACCACGCCGGCCACCCGCTGCACGAGATGCGGCTTGATCCGGCCCCGGATCTTCGCGCCGAGCAGCACGGCGATGCCCGCGACGGCGGTCAGCGCGAGCCACGCGCCGAGCCCCACCCACACGGGCGAGGCGAACCGCGCGGACAGCGCGGCCGTGGCGAACTGGGACGCGTCACCCCACTCGGCGGCGAACAGCACGCCGAACGACGTCAGCGCGGCCCGGAGGAAGGTCACCTTCGTCGGGCCGGAGCCGGCGGACTCGTCCTCCTCGCCCGCGTCCTTCGCGAACCCCTCACGCAGGAGCAGCACCGCACCCAGCCCGAACAGCACGGCGACCACCGCGGCGACCGCCGTGTCCGGTAGCAACGTGAGCACGCCGCCGAACGACGCGGCGATCACGCACTGGATGGCGAACGCCGTGCTCACGCCCACGAACACCGGCAGGGCGCGATACCGCGTGGTCAGGATGAGCGTGGCCACCATCGTCTTGTCCGGCAGTTCGACCACGAAGACGAGGCCGAACGCGGTGACGAGTGCCAGCAGTGTGGAGCTCAAGAAAAATCCTCTCCGTCCAACCCGGACGGAGGCAGCATGACTCCGACCGGGCATGAATAAACCCGGCCGGAGGTCTCGTTCGCCCGCTCGCGCGGGTGAGGCACCGGACTCGCGAGCGAGTCAGTATGTCGATGCTCTCGCCGGATGAGCTTTGCGGCTCATCGCGGGAACTACTCCCCTCAGGCCCGTTCAGCATACCTGCCGGAGCGGAGCGCCGGAGCGGACGCCGTCTGGACTGACGAGCGCGCGCAGGCGCGCCAGCGCCGAGCACGTGAGGAGGGAAGACGGCTCTTAGCGGAGGGGCGGAGCGACCAGATGTAACGGGACCTTGGTCCTGTCCGGACGGGACCCGGGGACCTGCCGGTGCCGGCTCTCTGGGGGCACGGTTGACCCGTGGACGTACTCGATCTCGCCAGGTGGCAGTTCGGCATCACGACCGTCTACCACTTCTTGATGGTGCCGCTGACCATCGGCCTGTCGCTGCTGGTCGCGGGCATGCAGACGGCCTGGGTGCGGACCGGCAACGAGCGTTACCTCAGGATGACCAAGTTCTGGGGCAAGCTGCTGCTGATCAACTTCGCGATGGGCGTGGTCACGGGGATCGTCCAGGAGTTCCAGTTCGGCATGGCCTGGAGCGAGTACTCGCGGTTCGTGGGTGATGTGTTCGGGGCGCCGCTGGCCATGGAGGGGCTGGTCGCGTTCTTCGTGGAGTCCACTTTCCTCGGGCTGTGGATCTTCGGGTGGGACCGGCTGCCGCGCCGGGTGCACCTGGCGTGCGTGTGGGCGTTCTCGCTGGCCACGATCGCGTCGGCGTACTTCATCCTGGCGGCCAACTCGTGGATGCAGCACCCGGTCGGGGTCGAGTTGGTGGACGGGAAGCCGCAGCTCACGTCGATCTGGGCGCTGCTCGGCAACTCGACCGTGCTGGCCGCGTTTCCCCACGCCATCGCGGGCGCGTTCGCCGTGGCCGGGGCCTTTCTCGTGGGCATCGCCGCGTGGCACCTGTGGAGGTCCACTTCGGACTCGGACGTGTGGCGGTCGTCGCTGCGGCTGGGGACGCTCGTCGGGGTGGTGGCGTTCGCCGGGCTGGCTGTCAGCGGCGACCTGCAGTCGAAGCTGATGTTCGAGCAACAGCCGATGAAGATGGCGTCGGCCGAGGCGCTCTGCCACAGCGAGCAGCCGGCCGGGTTCTCGATCTTCGCGATCGGCGACGTGTCCAGTCCGGACTGCGAGAACGTGAAGTCGGTGACCGTGCCGGCGCTGCTTTCGTTCCTGGCCAACGGGGATTTCGACTCGGAGGTCCGCGGCATCTCCGACCTGGTGGTGGAGTACCGCGAGAAGTACGGCGAGTTCTACCCGGTCGACGAGCGGCTCGGCGAACTGTCGGGGCAGCCGATCGACTACGTGCCGAACCTGCCGGTCACGTACTGGGGCTTCCGGCTGATGATCGGTTTCGGCGCGGTCGGGGCGGGGATCGGTGTGGTCGTGTGGTGGCTGACGCGGCGTCGGGTGCCGTCGTCGCGGTGGTTCCCTCGGCTCGCGCTGATGGGCATCGCGACGCCGTTCCTGGCCAACAGCTTCGGCTGGATCTTCACGGAGATGGGTCGCCAGCCGTTCGTGGTGGCGCCGAATCCGTCCGGTGTGGACGGAGTGTGGATGTTCACAGCGCAGGCCGTGTCCGGGCTGACGGTCGGCGAGGTGCTGACGTCGCTGATCGCGTTGACGCTGGTCTACGGCGCGCTGGCGGTGGTCGAGGTGTTCCTGATCCGTCGCTACGTGCGCGGTGGGGTCGCGGCCGTGATGCCGGCGCCGCCACCGACCGACAAGCCCGACGTCCTGACGTTCGCCTACTGAGGAGGTGTCGTGGAACTCGCGTGGTTCGTGATCATCGCCGGCCTCTGGCTCGGCTACCTGTTCCTCGAGGGCTTCGACTTCGGTGTCGGCATGCTGCTGCGCGTCCTCGGCCGCGACGAGCCGACGCGACGGGTGCTGGTGAACACCATCGGTCCGGTGTGGGACGGCAACGAGGTGTGGCTGATCGTCGCGGCCGGCGCGACGTTCGCCGCGTTCCCCGGCTGGTACGCGGGCCTGTTCAGCGCGGCGTACCTGCCGTTGCTGCTGTTCCTGCTGGCGTTGATCGGTCGCGGCGTGGCGTTCGAGTACCGGGGCAAGGTCGACTCAGCGCGCTGGCGTTCGGTCTGGGACACGGTGATCACCGCGGGTTCGGCGGTGGCCGCTCTGGGCGTGGGCCTGCTGCTGTCTTGGAACGTGCTGGGTCTGCCGATCGACGCACGCGGCGACCGGGTCGGCTCACCTTTCGCCGCGCTCGGGTGGGGCACGGTTCTGGGGGCGCTGGCGATCGCGGGTTTCGCACTGGTGCACGGCGCGGTGTTCATCGCTTTGAAGACGGAGGACCCGATCCGGGCGCGAGCCCGACGACTGGCTCTGGGTCTCTATCCGGTGGCACTGGCCCCGCTGCTGGCGTTGCTGATGGTGGTGCAGTTACGCGAGGGCTCGGAGTGGACGTGGTTCGCTCTGGGCGCGGCCCTGCTTGCCGCTGTCTTCTCCTGGCTGCGACTGGCTCTGCATCGGGAGGGCCAGGCGTTCGCGCTGCTGGGCGTGACGATCGCGGCGGCGGTCACCACGCTGTTCGGCGCACTGCACCCGAACGTCCTGCCGTCCACGGTGGATCCGACGTTCTCACTGTCCATAGCGGACACGGCGTCGAGCCCGTACACGCTGCAGGTGATCACGTGGGTGGCGGCGTTCGGCGCACCGGCCGTGCTGGTCTACCAGGGCTGGACGTACTGGGTGTTCCGCAGGCGAATCGGCACCCGACACATCCCGGAGGTGCACGCACCATGAGGCTGGGCTCGCGCCGGGCACTGGCTGGCTGCGCGGTTTTGGCGGCAGCCGGCGGGGCTGCGGTGGTGGTCCAGGGTCTGGTGCTGGCCACCATCCTGGCGGACCTGGTAGGGGGAGCGGGGGCGCCGACCGGCGAGCGACTGGGGGTGCTCGCCGGTGCGGTGCTCGCGCGAGCCGTGTTCGGCTGGGCGACCCAGGTGGTGGCGGCCAGGGCGGCAACAGGCGCGAAGGAGGAACTGCGGTCCCGCCTGCTGGATCACGCTCTGGCGGCAGGTCCAGAGTGGACGGTAGCGCACGGCCCAGCCGAACTGACCACGGTGGCAACTCGCGGTCTCGACGCGTTGGACGCGTACTTCACGGGCTACCTACCGGCCCTGGTGAACGCGGCGGTCCTGCCACTGGGAGTGGGCGCGGTGATCCTGGTGGCGGACTGGCCGTCGGCGGTGATCGTGGCGGTGACCCTTCCTCTGATCCCGCTGTTCGCGATCCTCATCGGCCTGCACACCCAGGACCGGGTGAAAGAATCGGCGGATACAACGGAACGCCTGGCCGGCCACCTGCTGGAATTGGTCCGCGCGCTACCGGTACTGAGCGCCTTCGGCCGCGCCTCAGCCCAAACGGAAGCGGTCCGACGCAGCTCCGACGCCCACCGCCGAGCGAGCATGGGCACTCTCCGCGTGGCCTTCGCCTCGGCTCTGGCACTGGAACTGATCGCCACACTGTCGGTAGCCCTGGTGGCAGTGGTGATCGGCCTACGCCTGGTCTCCGGCGACCTGGCCCTGGGAGTGGGCCTGTTCGTGCTGCTACTGGCCCCGGAGTGCTACCTCCCACTACGCGCGGCGGGCGCCGCCCACCACGCAGCAGAAGACGGCCTGGAAGCGGCTCGCCGAGTAACCGACCTGACCACGGCGACTACCTCCACAAACTGTCAGACCTCGCCGGTAGAATTAAAACAAGGGGGCCCCCTATCGATTGAATGGGACTTTCAATCGGTCGTCAGCCCATCGTGTGATGGCGTTCTTCGCGTTCATGAGTTAAAGGTCGCGCGCCGTAGTGGGTTTGCGCCCGACGGGGTCTCATTCACCGCGCATCCTGGAGCCATCGTCCGGCTCGATTCGCCCAGTGGCAGTGGAAAGTCTTCCACGTTCGCCGTGCTTCTCGGGTTTGTCCCGCAGGCTGGGGGAGAGGTCCGGGTCGGTGCCACTGCCCTCACCGACCTGGACCTCGCCCAGTGGCGCCGCCGCATCGCCTGGGTGCCGCAGCATCCCCGGTTCACCGAACACACCGTGGCCGACGAGCTTGGCGCCGGAGCCCGTGAAGTCGCCGCGCGTGTGGCGGCCGACCACCTGCTCGACCGACCCGTCGGCGAACTGTCCACAGGGGAGCGTCAGCGCGTCGCCGTCGCGCGGGCGTTGCTCCGGCTCGAGCGTGGCGCCGACATCCTTCTGCTCGACGAGCCCACCGCCCACCTCGACCCGCCCACCGCCGCTCGGGTCATGGCCGCCGTTCAGCAAGCGGCCGACGCCGGGGCCGCTGTCGTCCTCGCCAGCCATCGCCGGACCACCGCAGCCGACAGCGACACGCCCGCTGCGCCGAAGACCAGAGGCGCCACCCCGCAGCGGGCCAACCAGAAGGCTCCACTGTGGACACCCCGTCTCCTCGCCGGAGCCGCGCTCGGGGCCGCCGCGCTGATCGCCGGCATCGCGCTCACCGCGCTCAGCGCCTGGCTCATCGCCAAGGCCTCGCAGCAGCCGCCGATCCTCACGCTCTCCGTCGCGGTCGTCGGTGTTCGTACCTTCGGGCTCGCGCGCGCCGGGCTGCGATACGCCGAACGTCTCGTCACCCACGACGCCGCATTCAGAACAGCCGGCGAACTTCGCGTGAGGCTCTGGCGGGACCTGGTCCGCCGCGGGCCCGCCCACACCGAGGGCACCGAACGCCTGGCACACGATGTCGACACCGTTCGCGACCTCACCCCCCGCGTCCTCCTGCCACCCGCGGTGGCACTGCTCGTGAGCGTGGCGGCCGTGGCCGTGCAGCTGGTGGTCCTCCCACCGGCGGCGGTCGCGCTCGTCATCGCGGTCGCGGCGGCCGGTCTGGGTGCACCGGCCGTCGCGCTCGCGGTCGATCGGCACGCGGCCGCCGCACTCGCCGACGGCCGGCGTCGGCTGAACAGCAAGGTCTTCGCGCTCTTCGACACCGTCGCCGAGTTGCTCGCGTTCGGTGCGGACGCGAAGGCGCGGGCCGAACTCAAGCGGATCGACGCCGACCTGTCCAGGACCGCGCGCAGGGAGGCCTTCGGCGCCGGGGCCGCCGGTTTCGTCGTCACCCTCGCGACCGGTGCCGCGGCCGTCGCCGGGACCTGGCTCGCCGCGAACGCCGTGGTCGCCGGCACCCTCAGCCCCCTGCTCGCGCCCGTTGTCGCATTGGTTCCGCTCGCCCTCGCCGAGACGCTCGCGCAGCTCCCGCCCGCCGTCCAGCACCGCGAGCCGCTGCGTGCCGCCCGCGGCCGCCTCGCGATCGACCAGTACGAGGAGCCCCGAGAACGCGCCGGGCGGGACATCGTTCTGCGTGACGTCGACGCTCGCTGGCCCGGCGGCGAGCCGGTGCTGCAGAACATCGACCTCGACGTTCCACATGGGACACACGTCGCCGTGGTCGGACCTTCCGGCGCCGGCAAGTCGACGCTCTTCGCGCTCCTGCTCGGCTTCCTTCCGCCGGAGAACGGCACCGCGACCCTCCCCGCCCGGATCGCCTGGTGCCCGCAGGAACCCATGCTCGTCGTCGACCACCCTGCGCGAGAACCTCCGCGTCGGCGACCCCGACGCGACCGATCAGGAGCTGACCGACGCCCTCCACCGGGCCGGGCTCGACGGCTGGGACCTCGACACCCTCCTGACCGGCGGCGCGGCGACGACCTCCGGCGGCGAGGCCCAGCGGATCGCGCTCGCCAGGGCGCTGCTCGCGAAAGCTGACGTGTTGCTGCTCGACGAGCCGACCGCGCACCTGGACGAGCCGACCGCGAACGCCGTCCTCCAGACGATCCGGGACCTCGACCGCACGGTCATCCACATCACCCACCGACCGGAGGAGACCCAGCACGCCGACCTCGTCCTGGAGATCGACGGGACCGGCCGGGTCAGGGCGCTAGCCTCGACATGAGGCTCATGGAACCTGCACTCGCGGCACAAGCACTCGGCGCGTCGACCGAGATAGCCACAGCGGCGCTCTCCGGGGAGGACCCGGAAGCGGTGCTGGGTCTCGTCGTGCGACGGGCGGCCGATCTCGCCCAGGCCGACCTCGGGCTGGTCATGGCCCGCGCGGAGGACGGTTCGCTCACCGTCGAGGCCGCCCACGGCGCACCGAGCGTCCCGAACGTCGTCGACCCCGTCGGGCTCGTCCTGTCCGCCCGCAGCTCGGCCGCGAGGGTGGCCCGCAGCGGTGTGGCGATCACGGTGGACGACGTCGCGAGCGACCCGAGGACCGCACCGTTCGTGCCCCGCGAGCTGCGCCACTACGGCCCGTTCGCGGCCGCGCCGTTCGGGACGGCGCAACGGAGGCTCGGCGCGTTGACCGTGTACCGCAACCGCGGCGCCAGCCCGTTCGAGCCGGCCACCGTCGAGATGCTCTCCGCGTTCGCCGCCCAGGCCGGCCTGGTCCTCGTGCTCGCCGAAGGTGCCACCGCCCGCGCCCGCCTGTCCCTCTACCAGGAGCGCGAACGCATCGCCCGCGATCTCCACGACGTGATCATCCAGCGGCTCTACGCGGCCGGCATGCAGCTCGACCTGCTGGCCAGAAGGCCCACCCGCAAGCTCGCCCGACGCGACGCCACCCGTCTGTCCGAGGCGGTCGACCAGCTCGACGCCTCCATCGCCGACGTCCGCGCGGTGGTCCGCACGCTGCGCAACCCCGAGCCGGAGGACACGGCCACCGACCTGGCCGAGTCGGCGGCCACCGAGGTCGCCATCGCCGGCGAGCTGCTCGGCTTCGAGCCCAAGCTGGCGATCGCCGGCGACCTGGCGGACATCCCGCCCGGCCTGGCCGACCACGCCCGCGCAGCGCTGCGCGAAGCACTGTCCAATGTGGTCCGGCACTCGGGCGCACACCAGGTTTCCGTCCACATCGGACGTGACCGGGCGCTTCGACTCACGGTGGCCGACGACGGCTGCGGCATCCCCGAGGGCGTCGCGCACCGCGGCCTCAAGCACCTCGAGGAGCGCGCAACCCAGGCCGGCGGCCGCTGCGAGGTCCGCTCGTCGCCGCGCGGCACGACCGTGAGCTGGACCGTGCCGTTGGACAGGGCCGAGGGGTAGGGCTACCCCCACCCCCGTTCTCCCTGCCTGCACCAGTGTTTCCGCAGCTCGATCACGCGAGGCTTCTCCTGTGAGACGGGCGAAGGAGAACAACATGACCACCCACGTGGTGCGGCTGAACGACGTGCGGAAGACCTACGGCGGCAAGCGCAACAGCGTGACCGCTCTGGACGGCGTGACCATCGGCTTCCCCCGGGCGAGCTACACCGCGGTGATGGGTCCGTCCGGCTCCGGCAAGAGCACCTTCCTGCACTGCGCGGCCGGGCTCGACAAGCCGACCAGCGGGCAGGTGTTCCTCGAGGACGACGAGCTGAGCAACCTCAGCGAAGTGGACCTGACCAAGCTGCGCCGCGCGCGGATCGGTTTCATCTTCCAGGCGTTCAACCTGCTGCCGGCGCTGACCGTGCAGGACAACGTGACGCTGCCGCTGCGCCTGGCAGGCCAGCGTGCCAAGGCCGCCACCGTGCAGCGGGTGCTGGAACAGGTGGGACTCGCCGACCGGCGCAAGCACCTGCCCGGCGAACTGTCCGGCGGGCAGCAGCAGCGCGTGGCCATCGCCCGCGCGTTGATCACCAAGCCGGCCGTGATGTTCGCCGACGAGCCGACCGGCGCGCTCGACACCCGCACGGCCCGTGAGGTCCTCGGGTTGCTGCGTGCCTCGGTCGACGTGGGTGGGCAGACGGTCGTCATGGTCACCCACGACCCGGTCGCCGCCTCCTACGCCGACCGCGTCGTGTTCCTGGCCGACGGCCGGCTGGTGGGCGAGCTGCTCAACCCGACGGCCGAGGCCGTCGCCGAGCGCATGACGCACCTGGGTGCCTGGGCCGAGCCGGTCGGAGTGCGGCGATGATTCGCATAGCTCTACGCACCATGCGCTTCCGCAAGGGCGCGTTCGTCGCGACGTTCCTCGCCATGACGTTCGGCGCCACGCTCGTCATGGCCTGCGGCGGTCTCATGGAGACCGGCATCCGCGGCGACGTTCCGGTCCAGCGTCTGGCCG
Source organism: uncultured Actinomycetota bacterium (assembly GCA_963825445.1). Classification (GTDB taxonomy): domain Bacteria; phylum Actinomycetota; class Actinomycetes; order Mycobacteriales; family Pseudonocardiaceae; genus Actinophytocola. Next base: position 276,332 of record CAWGTM010000002.1, on the reverse strand, counting down.
GCGCCCAGTTCGTGGTGGCGGGCGAGCAGTCCTACGGGCTGCGCACCGAGACCACCGACGAGGACCAGGACACCAACTCCGGAACCCTGACCGAGCGGGTTCGCGTCGACGACGGTCTCGTCTCCCGCATCGAGGAGATCCAGGGCGTGGAGACCGTGGTCGGCGACCTGACGGTCGCGGCCACCGTCCTGCGGGACGGCCAGGTGAGCGGCCCGAAGATGGACGGCCACGGCTGGGCCTCGGCCGCACTCTCGGGGTACGAGCTGACCGCCGGCCGCGCGCCGGCATCCGGCGAGGTCGTGCTGGGTCGTGACCTCGGCTTCGGCGTCGGCACACAGGTCGAACTGGTGGCGGGCGCGCGGACGGAGACGTTCACGGTGTCCGGCCTCGGTGGGCCCGGCGTGTACTTCGCCGACGCCGATGCCACCCGGCTGGCCGGCCACCCCGGCAAGGTCGACCTGATCGGCGTGATCACGGCCGACGGCGCCGACCTCGACGCGGTCGGCGCGGCGCTGACCCGAGTGGCCGACAGCGACCACACTGCCGTCCTCAGCGGCGACGACCGGGGAACGGTCGAGCTTCCCGAGGCCGGCCACGGCCAGCGAGAGCCTGATCGTCCTGGCGGCCGTGTTCGGCGGGCTCGCCACGATGGTCTCGATGTTCGTGGTGTCGACCACGCTCGGTCTGTCCGTCCAGCAGCGGCAGCGGGAACTGGCGTTGCTGCGGGCCATCGGCACCACGCCGGGACAGCTGCGGCGCATGGTGATCGGCGAGGCGCTGTTCATGTCGGTGTTCGCCACCGCGCTCGGCGTCCTGCTCGGCAGCCTCTTCGGACCGTGGCTGTTCGATCAGCTGGCCGAGGGCGGGGTGGTTCCGGTCGAGATGGTCCACCACGCGAACTGGGTTCCCATGATCACGGCGGCGGGCGCCGGCATCCTGACCTCGCTGATCGCGGCGTTCGTGGCCGGTCGTCGCGCGGCCCGTACCCGCCCGACCGAGGCACTGGCCGACGCCGCCATCCAGCGGCGCTGGCTGAGCTGGCCCCGGCTGACGCTCGCGTTGCTGACCTTCGGCGGCGGGCTCGCGCTGTTCATCGTGACGATCGCCGTGATGACCGGCCCGATCGCCGCCAGTACCGCCGGCCCGTCGGTGTTGCTGTGGGCCATCGGTCTCGCGCTCATCGGACCGGGCATCACGAAGACGCTGCTCGCCGTGCTGCGCGGACCGGTCCGGGCGTTCACCGGAACGGCGGGGCAGCTGGCCGTGCTGTCGACCAAGACGCGGGCCGTGCGGATGGCCGCCGTGGTCGTGCCGATCATGCTGGCCACGGGGATGGCGACCGCGAACATCTACCTGCAGACCACGTCGGTGGAGCTGTCCAAGCAGGCGTTCGTGGAGAACCTGCGTGCCGATCTGGTGGTCGGCTCGTCGACCGGCGGGCTCGCCCCCGGCGTGCTCGACGAGGTCCGGCAGGTCCCGGGCGTCACGGCGGCGTCGGAGTTCGTGACGAGCACGGTGTACGTGGCCGACCCGTACGACGAGTCGCTGTCCGAGGAGGGCTGGCCGGTCCAGGGCGTCACGGCGGACGCCGCGGCCGAGACGATGGCCGTGGACGTCCGGCAAGGCTCATTGGCAGACCTGACCGGTGCGACCATCGCGCTGCCGGCGAGCCACGCGGCGACACTCGACCGGGGCATCGGCGACACGATCACCATCCGCATGGGTGACGGCGCGGACGTCGACGTCAGGATCGTGGCGCTCTACCCGGGTCAGGAGGGCTTCGAGACGCTGCTCATGCCGGCGGCGCTGGTGGCCGAACACACGACCGCCGGACTGCCACAGCAGATCATGATCCGCGCGGAGGGCGACGTCACGCCGGCACTGTCCGCGGCGCTGGCCGACCACCCGGGGGTGGGCATCGCCGACCGCGAGGCGCTGATCGCCAACCACTTGAAGGACCAGGAACTCGGTGCGTGGATCAACTACCTGATGGCCGGCATGATCGTCGCGTACACGGCCATCTCCGTGGTGAACAGCCTGGTGATGTCGATCGGCGCGAGGCGGCGCGAGTTCGGCCTGCAGCGCCTGACCGGGTCGACCAAGTCGCAGGTCATGCGCATGATGACCGTGGAAGCCGGCATGGCCACGGTGATCGGTGTCCTGCTGGGCACGGTGGTGGCGGCCATGACACTCGTGCCGTTCACGCTGGTGGCCGGTGACACCCTCATCCCGTCGGGTCCCATCTGGATCTACCTGAGCGTGGTCGGTGCGATCGGGGCGCTGACCTTCGGCTCGACGCTCATCTCCACCTGGGCGGGCCTGCGCACGAAACCGGTAGTGGCCGCCGCCGCGGCCTGACCTGCGAAGAGGCGCCGCGCTCAGGTCGCGCGGCGCCTTTCCGCACGTTTGGCCACGTAACGCTGGATCTTCGCGTGCTTGCCGCAGTCGTTCATGGCACACCAGCGGCGACTGCCGTTCTTCGAGTGGTCGAGGAACACCCAGGGACAGCCGTCGCACTGCTTCACCCGGTGCACGTCCGGCCCGGTCAGCAGCTCGCCCGCCGCGTGGGTGACCTGCCACAGCAACGCCATCGGCTCGTCCGGCCAGGTCAGGGCATATTCGGGCGACAGTTCCGCGTGCGCCAGCGCCTCGACGGCGAACGGGCGGAACGTCTCCCAGGGCACCGGCTCATCCCTGGCGACCGCGCCGAAGACCGCGTTCAGCACGTCGCGCAGCTCGTGGGCACGCTTGAGTACTTCCGGAGTCCCGTCGACCGCGAGCCCCACTCGCGCGGACCATCCCGCCAGCTCGGCCGGGGTGCCGAGGTGGTCGTGTCTGGCCTTGCCGCCCGGATCGTCCACCGTGTTGGCGAAGTCGAGCGCCAGGTGGCCGGCGACGATCGGCAGCTCCCGTGTTTCCATCAATCTGCACTTTAGCAGTAACCATTTTAGAGTTACCCCCATGAGTCGTTTAGCCGGAAACATCGCTGTCGTGTGTGCCGCCCAGTTCGTGGTGGTGCTGGACGTGACGATCGTGACCACCGCCCTTCCCGCGATCGGCCGGGATCTCGGCGTGGACCGGACGGAGCTGCCGTGGGTCATCACCGCGTACACGCTGGTTGTCGGCGCACTGCTCGTGCCGTGTGGCCGGCTGACCGACCTGTTCGGGCCGCGCCGCACGTTCCGCCTGGGTGTCGCGGTGTTCGTCGCCGCCTCCGCGGCCTGCGCCCTGGCGTGGAACCCGGCGGTCCTGGTGGCCGCCCGGGCGGTCCAGGGGCTCGGGGCAGCGCTCCTGTCGCCGGCGGCACTGGCGCTGCTCACGGCGATCAGCGAACCGGGCGCCGTGCGCCGCCGGGCGGTCGGCTGGTGGACGGCCGCGGCCGCCGGTGGCGGCGCGAGTGGCTGGGTCCTCGGCGGCCTGCTCACCGAGTTCCTCGGCTGGCGCTCGGTGTTCTGGGTGAACGTGCCGATCGGCCTGATCCTGCTGGTGGTCCGTACGTTGCCGCCGGGTGTTCGGCAGCGAGTCGCGCTCGATGTCCCCGGAGCTGTGGGGATCACCCTGACGCTCGGCCTGGCGGTCTACGGACTGCACAACCACGACTGGATTCCGCTGCTTCTCGCCGCCGCGCTGGCGGTGCCGCTCGTCCGACATCTCCGGCGCACGCGCGATCCGGTGCTGCCCGTCCTGCGCTCCGCGCCGGGCGCGAACCTGGCGGCACTCGCCCTGACCGCCAGCACCACACCGGCCATGTACCTGTCGACCCTCTACGTCCAGGAGGTGATGCGGCTGCCTCCCGCGCGGGCGTCGCTGCTGTTCCCGGCGTTCAACCTGGCGGTGATCGCGGGATCGCTCGCCGGCCCGGCGGTGCTGCGGCGGCTGGGTGCCGGTCGCGCCATGCTCATCGGCTTCGTCGCGCTGGCCGCGTGCTGCGCGGTACTGGCGTTGTTGCCGAGCGACGGCCTGCCGATCGGACAGCTCCTGGTGGCGTTCGCCGGTATGGGCGCCGGGCTGGGTGTGGCGTCCGTGGCCTCGACCCATGCCGGCACCGAGGCCGTCGAGCCGGGGCAGCAGGGTGTCGCAGGGGGAGTGCTCATGTCGTCCGCGCAGGTGGGCACGGCGTCCGGCCTCGCGGTCCTGACACCTTTGGCCGCGGACACCTACCGCGTCGGGTTCATCGGCGCGGGCGTGATCGCCGTGGCCGGGATGGTCGTCGCGTGGCGCGCTCGGTCACGAGTGCGGGTGTGAGTCCGGGATTCGGCGGGCGATCCAGGCGACCGCCTGCGTGCGGCGCTCCATGCCCAGCTTCGCCAGCACGGACGTCACGTAGTTCTTCACTGTCTTCTCCGCCAGGAACAGGCGTTCGGCGATCTGGCGGTTGGTCATGCCCTCGCCCATCAGCTCGAGCACCGTCCGCTCCCGCTCGGTCAAGGCCGCCAACTCGTCGGTCTCCGCCGCCCGCCGCATGCGGGCCAGCACGCGGGCCGTGGTCACCGGGTCGAGCAGTGAACGGCCGGCCGCCACCTCACGCACGGCGTCGACCAGGTCCTGGCCGCGAACCTGTTTCAGCAGGTAGCCGGACGCGCCGGCCATGATCGCCTCGACCAGGGCCCGCTCGTCGTCGAACGCCGTCAGCACCAGGCACTGCGGCGGCGGATCCAACGAACGCAACGTGCGGCACAGCGCGACGCCGTCACCGTCGGGCAGCCGGACGTCGACCACCACCACGTCCGGTTTCGTGGCGCCGATCCTGGTCAGCGCCTCCGTGACACCGCCGGCCTCGGCCACCACCTCGATACCCGGCTCGCCGTCCAGGAGGTCCCGCAGCCCGCGCCGCACCACCTCGTGGTCGTCGACGAGCGCCACCCGCACGGCCATACCGCCAGACTATTGCGTCGCCAACCCCATGAGCTGGCGGAGCTTGCCGATCACCCACGGGAAACCGTCCAGCACGACCTCCTCGTCGCCGGCCCGCCGCCACAGCCAGCGGAGCACCGCCTCCGGCGAACCGCCCACCGAGGCCTCCGCGTCGGCGTGGCCCGGTTCCACGGTCACCACTCGCGGTCCCAGCTGGATCATCCAGCTGGCCTGCGTGGTGTCGACGCGGATCGTGCGGCCCTCCTCGTCGGACAGGTGCGGGGCGAACTCCTCTTCCGACTCGATCGACTCGTAGCCGAGGAACCGCACGAGCACCTCGTCGATGCCGTCGATCGCCAGGTCATCGGGGATGGGCGCGTGGGGCACGTCGGCCGCCAGCTCCGCGTCGATCCGGTGGATCAGGGTCTCCTGCGCCATCCGCCGCATCCAGAAACCGACCGTCTGGTCTGGTTCGTACCAGGTCAGCGACGGCTCGTCGGGCTTGCGAGCGGCGAACTCGGCGACCAGCGCGGCGTAGGTCCGGTCGAGCGACTCCAACGGTGGCTCGTCGCCGAGGTCGGCCGGCGTCGGGTACTGCCCGTGGCGCATGGCCTCGGTCTTGTGCCGGTACACCTCGGCGACGTGCCGGACCAGGTCGTCGCCCGTCCAGTCGGGGCAGCTCGGCACCCGGGCGCCGGCCGCCGCGGGGGCCACCTCACGCAGCCGCGCGTAGTCATCGGCCAGACAGCCCAGGTATCGCGAATCGTCCACGCGGACAAGCCAACCACGGGCCCCCGACGATCCTCACCCGGATTAGAGCTTGCGCAGGCGGACGCGGCTGATTCGGTGGTCGGCGTCCTTGCGCAACACCAGCGTGGCCCTCGGACGGGTCGGCAGGATGTTGGTCAGCAGGTTCGGTTCGTTGATCTCGTGCCACAGGCGGGTCGCCTCGGCGGCGGCCGCCTCGTCGGACAGGGCCGCGTAGTGGTGGAAGTGCGAGTCCGGGTTGGCGAACGCCGTGCCCCGCAGCTTCGCGAACCGCTCCACGTACCAGGCGGCGATGTCCTCGGTGTGCGCGTCGACGTAGACCGAGAAGTCGAACAGGTCGGCCACCGTCAGACCCCGGCCCGGCTGCAGCACGTTCAGGCCCTCGATGATGAGGATGTCCGGCTTGCGCACCACCTGCGCCTCGCCCGGCAGGATGTCGTACGCCAGGTGCGAGTAGACCGGCGCGCGCACCTCGGCCACCCCGGACTTCACGTCCGTCACGAACCGCAGCAGCCCGCGCCGGTCGTAGCTCTCCGGGAAACCCTTGCGGTTCATCAGCCCGCGCTTGGTCAGCTCCGCCTTCGAGTGCAGGAACCCGTCGGTGGTCACCAGGTCGACGTTCGGGTGGTCCGGCCAGCGCGCGAGCAGCGTCTGCAGCAGCCGGGCGGTCGTGGACTTGCCGACCGCCACGCTCCCCGCGATGCCGATCACGAACGGCACCTGCTTGCTCTCCGCCGGGTCCTCCCCGAGGAACGACGTGGTCGCCGCGTACAACCGCTGGCGGGCCGCCACCTGCAGGCTGATCAGCCGTGACAGGGGCAGGTAGACGTCGACCACCTCTTCGAGGTCGACCGGATCGCCCAGCCCTCGCAGTCTGACCAGCTCGTCGAGGGTGAGCGTGAGTGGTGTCGCCCGGCGCAGTTCGCGCCACTGATCACGGCGCAGCTCCACGTAGGGGCTCAGGTCGCGGCCGTTTTTCACCGGTCGCGTGTGTAAGGCCCGCACGTCGATAAACGTTAGGCGGTCCCGCCAGAGTGAGCACTGTGACTAGGTACACCGTTGCGAGTGAGGAGACTCTGATGAGTCCTCTGCTCGCAGCTCGCTGTTGCCAGCAGGCGGTCCCCGTCTTGTCCATTGTGGTGGTGCGGGGTGGACGGTTCACAGCCACCTGCCGGGCCAGGCCCGGTCTTCTGGTCGGCTCCGCGTCCGTTTTGAGTCTCCCGGCCACTCCGGGCGACGTACTGTTTCAGGTTGATCGCGGCGTTGAGGTCCCTGTCCAGGGACAGGCCGCAGTTGTGGCAGGTGAACGTGCGGGTGGCCAGGGACAGTTTGGGTTTCACTGTCTGGCGGGCCGAGCAGGTCTTGGAAGAGGGGAACCACCTGTCGGCGATGTCGAGTTGGCCGCCGTTCCAGCGCGTCTTGCAGGTCAGTTGGCGACGGATCTCGGCGAAGCCGGCGTCGGCCAGGTGCCGGGCCAGCTTCCTGTTCTTGAGCATCCCGGCGACGTTGAGGTCCTCGACCACCACTGTGCCGTAGGTCTTGGCTAGGTTCGTGGTGAGCTTGTGTAGCCCATCTTTGCGCTGGTCAGCGACTTTGCTGTGCGGGCGGGACACATCTCGCCGGGCTGCCTCCCAGCGTTTCGACGGCCGTTGCCCGGTGCGCCGGTCAGGTCCTTGGCGTCGCGACATCGTCCGGGACGCCTTCCGCAGCTTGCGCAGGGATCTGCCCAGGTGGCGGGGGTTGGGCACGCACCCGCCCGTGGACAACACCGCCAGAGTCGAGATGCCCACGTCCACCCCGACCCGCTCATCGGCCCGGACCGGGACGCGTTGTGCCCGGGCGACTTCGACAGTGAACGCGCAGTACCAGCGCCTACCCTGGCGGCGAACGGTGGCGGACATGATCCGGGCTGTGCTGGCCTCCAGACGGCGGGCGAGTTTGCGGGTCGACTCGTGTGTCTTGATCCGACCCACTCTCGGCAGGGTGACATGGTGTCGGCCGGTCTCGACCCGGATCGCCCCTGTGGTGAACCGCACGCTTGGAGTGATCCGGCGACGGGCCTTGAACCTCGGGAACCCGACCTTGCGGCCGGCGCGTTTGCCCGAGCGCGAGTCGCTGAAGTTCCTCAACGCCCTGGCCAGGCCGTCCAGACCGGTGTTGTGCGCCTCTTTTGAACACTCCGCCCACCACGGCGCGGCAACCGCCTTGGCCTGGTTCCAAACCCGACGCGGTGCGGGCAGGCCCCACCCCAGGGCCGGGGTGAGTTGGTCACCGTCAAACCCGTACGACCTCTCGGCGACACGCTGCCCGACATTGGCTTTGACCTGCCCCAACGCCCAGTTATAGGCGAACCGCGCCGCCCCCGCATGCCGCTCCAGGTCCCGGGCCTGGGCCGGGGTCGGGTCCAGGGCGAACCTGTACGCCTGCGTCACCATGTCGGTCATGGCCCGCTCGTGACCACCGCGACCGCCTTGGCGGCACGCCCCAGACGCCACCCGCCTGCCATACAGGCGGCACACAATGAGGCCAATATCTCAATCACGTCACGGGCCTCATCAGAAGTCTCGGGCTCCTCCAGCACCACGATCCCGCACCCGTTCGCGGCCAGCCGCTTGCAGGTGCTCGAAACCGAACCAGGTCAGCCGGTCACGGTGCGCCACGACGATCACACTAGCCAGAGGGTCCGACAAAGCCCGGCAATACATCGCCCACTTGCCGCCACGGCCGGTTCCGGCCCAAGATCCGCAACGGTTGGCAGCCCTCCATGCCGCCGGCCCCCGAATTCGGTCACGACGGTATCCCCATCAGGGACGAGCTGGAGCTGGAGTTCCGGCTTTCTTGAACGTCATGCTCGAATTGCGATAAATGCATGTGTTCGGCGGAGAAAAAGGGAGCCGGGGCATGGCTCCCTTTTTCAGGGGATCAGCAGTTGACCAACTCCGGGCTCTGGTTCAGGAGTTGGGCCCGAGGGCTGATGAACTCGGCATGCGCGGTGTGCGCCGAAGGGTCGAACAACGCGAGCTTGTGGCAGTTCTGGAAGGCGAGCCGGACGTTGAAGTGCCGCTCGACCGCCGCCCGCATGGCATCGCTGCCGACCAGGCGCAACAGCTGGCCACGGGCCTGTTCGTCCGGCGGCTCCTGCTGGTTGTCGGCGACCACGCCCCCCTTGGAGAGCCGCTCGGCCAGGTCGGTGACGACCGACCAGGCGTAGGGCAGCGAGTCCCGAATGCAGGCGATGAAATCATCGTCCGACACCGGTCCCTGCTGCGCCTTCTCCAGCAGATCAGGGGAAACCGTTAGCGACATTCGACCTCCTAGTTCGAAATATCCGGTCGCATCTCAGCTAACCCGTCGCGCGCCTTTTTGGCGTCCACCCAACGTGTGAACTTCCCCGGATAATTTCGTCACCTGCCGCTATCGGACGGAGCGAGCACCTCGTCCCACGCGGCCATCACCTGCCTGGCGCAGGTCTCCGGGGCCACGCCCCCGATGCCCGTGCCGAGGCCCGGCAGCGCGATCGTGTGCACCACGTCGCGCACCGGGCGGTCGTCGTCCAGGTGGCCGTCGCGCCAGAGCAGGAACGCCGCGCGGGCCGCCAGGTACGGGTGCACGGTGTCCGGCGGCAGCAGCTCACCCGGCTCACGCATGGTGGGCGAGCTGATCAGCCAGGCCGGCGCGACCGCCCCGGTCGGCACGATCAGCGCCTGGCCCACGGGCAGCTCGCCACCCGTGTAGGCCAGCACGGCGCTGCGCACCTGCTGTTCGATCGAGGGGAACGCCGCCGCGTAGACCGCGTCGACGCCGCCGCGCATCCAGCCGTACGAGTTCGCCGGGCTGACCACGGCGTCGGCATGGGTGTCCAGCGTCGAGCCGCGGTGCACGCTCACGTCGGGGCGATCGCCCACGGCGGCGTCCCACGCCCGCGCCAAAGGTTCCTCGATGGCACACAACACCAACGTGAGTGGTGTGGGCCCCATCCTCTTTCCGGTCGCGGTACGTGTGGTCTCAGCCTCCGAGTCGGCTTGCACGCCTCCAGCATCGCATTTGCGAGCACCCTGGCGTAACCGCTTCATTTGCCGGTAACCCACTTTCTGCTCGCACGTGCAGGTGCACGAGCAGAACACCGACCTGCGTAGGGTGACCTGGTGCCGAGCATCGCCTACTTCGGACCGCAGGGGACCTTCTCCGAGCAGGCCGCGCGCGCGTTCGCCGACGAGTCCCACACGTTCACGCCGGTCCGAACCGTGCCCGCCGCCATGGCCGCCGTCCGGGCGGGGGAGGCCGACCTCGCCTGCGTGCCCGTGGAGAACTCCGTCGAGGGCGCCGTGTCGGCCACCATGGACGGACTCGTGGTCGACGAGCCGCTCGTGGCGGTCGCCGAGGTGCTGCTGCCCGTCCGGTTCTCCGTGCTCGTCCGACCGGGCACCACGGCCGCCGACGTGAAGACCGTGGCCAGCCACCCCCACGCGCTCGCCCAGGTCCAGGCCTGGCTCGCCGCCAACCTCGAACACGCCGTCCAGCACGCGTCCACCTCCACGGCGAGCGCCGCGGTCGGCGTCCGGGACGGCGAGTTCGACGCGGCCGTCACCGCTCCGGTCGCCGTCACGCACTACCCGCTCGAGGTCCTGGCCACGGACGTCGCCGACGTCGACGACGCGGTCACCCGGTTCCTGCTGCTCCAGCGCCCCGGCCAACTGTCGGCACCCACCGGCGCCGACCGCACCTCGGTCGCCGCGGTGGCGGCCGCCGAACGCACGGGCGTGCTCGCCGAGATGCTCACCGAGCTGGCGCTGCGCGGCATCAACCTGAGCAGGATCGAGTCCCGGCCGCAGAAGGGCCGGCTCGGCGAGTACTGGTTCTACCTGGACATCGACGGGCACATCACCGAGCAGCGGGTGGGCGACGCCCTCGCCGCGTTGCACCGGCGCTGTCAGCTGGTCCGCTTCCTCGGCTCGTACCCGAGGGCCGACGGGACGCCGTCGATCGGCCCGTCCGGCAACACCGACGACGACTACTCGGCCGCCGCCGACTGGCTCAACGCCGTCCGTGGCGGCCGGACCGGCTGACTCCCTTCGGGTGCATACCGGTAAACAAAACGGACATTGTCGGACCCCGGAGTTAAGGTCGCCCCCTCAACGTCAGCCCGTGGGGGTCAGTCATGGCAGTGGCCGATATCGCGTCCGATGTCGCGGTTCGTGCCGAGGATCTGGTCAAGACCTTCGGCGCCACCCGCGCGCTCGACGGCATCAACCTCGAGATCCCCACCGGAACGGTCCTCGGCCTGCTCGGCCCGAACGGGGCCGGCAAGACCACGGCCGTCCGCATCCTCACCACGTTGCTGCGACCCGACTCCGGGCGCGCGTGGGTGGCGGGGCACGACGTGGTGGCCGAGCCGGATGCCGTGCGCAGGTCGATCGGGTTGTCCGGGCAGTACGCGGCGGTCGACGAGAATCTCACGGGCTTCGAGAACCTGTACATGGTCGGCCGGCTCTACGGCAAGAACAAGGCCGACGCCCGAGCCAGGTCCCGGGAGCTGATCGGGCGGTTCCGACTGGAGGACGCGGCCGACCGCCCGTCCAAGACGTACTCCGGCGGCATGCGGCGGCGCCTCGACCTGGCGGGCGCGCTGGTGGCCGAGCCGGCCGTGGTGCTGCTCGACGAGCCCACCACCGGGCTCGACCCGCGCGGCCGGCTCGACACGTGGGAGGTCATCGGCGAGCTGGTGGCCGACGGCGCGACCGTGCTGCTCACCACGCAATATCTGGAAGAGGCCGACCAGTTGGCCGACCGGATCCTGGTCATCGACCACGGCCGGGTCATCGCCCAGGGCACGGCCGACAACCTGAAGAGCGAGGTCGGCGGCGAGCGGCTGGAGATCGTGGTGGCCCAGGCCGAGGAGGTCGAGGTGGCCAAGCGGGTGCTGGCCGAGGTCGGCACCGGCGAGCCCACGGTCGACCAGCACGGTCGGCGCATCCAGGTGGTCGTGGACGGCGGGCCCAAGTCGCTCATCGAGGCGTTGCGCCGGCTCGACGCCGAGAACGTGGTGGTGCTCGATGTCGGACTCCACCGGCCCACTCTCGACGACGTGTTCCTGTCGCTGACCGGGCACGCGGCCGAGGACGCCCCGCGCCCCGAGGAGGCGGCGAAATGACCGTGCTGACCCAGGGCATCCGCGACGGCGGCATCGTCGCCTGGCGCAACCTGCTCAACGTGCGGCGCAACGTCGACTGGCTGTTCGCCGCGGTCATTCAGCCCATCATGTTCGTGCTGCTGTTCGCCTACGTCTTCGGTGGCGCGCTCGGCGGCGGCGAGTACCGCGAGTTCCTGATCGCCGGCATCTTCGTCCAGACCATCGCGTTCAACTCGGCGTTCACGGTGATCGGCCTGTGCAACGACCTGCAGAAGGGCATCATCGACAGGTTCCGGTCGCTGCCCATGTCGCGGCTCGCCGTGCTGCTCGGCCGCACGGTGTCCGACCTGGTGGTCAGCGCGTTGGCCCTGGTGGTCATGTCGCTGTGCGGGCTGCTGGTCGGCTGGCGCATCCGGGGGAGCTTCGTCGACGCGGTCCTCGCCTACCTGCTGCTGTTGCTGTTCGGCTTCGCCATGTCGTGGATCGGCGCGCTGATCGGCCTGTCGGCGCCCAGCGTCGAGGTGGCCCAGAGCGCGGGCATCATGTGGCTGTTCCCGCTGTCGTTCATCTCGTCGGCCTTCGTGGCGGCGGGCACCATGCCCGGCCCGCTGCGTGCCATCGCCGAGTGGAACCCGTTCACCGCGGTCATCCAGTCGGCGCGCGACCTGTTCGGCAACGAGACCCCCACGGGCATGGTGGCGCCGTCCGGCTGGCCCGCCGACAACGCGGTGGTCTACGCGATAGCCACGTCCGTGCTCATCCTGGCGATCTTCATCCCGCTGTCCGTGGCCAAGTACCGCCGGGTGGCCAGCAAGTGACGGCTCAGATGACCGTGACCGTCGGCGGGCTGACGGGCGGCCGCGCCAACTCCATGCCGAAGTACTTCCGGTAGGCGGCCAGGATCGCGTCGTCGCCGTCCAGGGTGGTCTCGGTCCGCTTACCGGCCTCGGTCACGAACAGACGGCTGCCGCTGAGCGTCACCCGGCCGGTCTCGGTCAGGATCGAGCACACCAGGCCGCGCGTGAACTGCGACCGCGGCGAGTGCTCGTGCCACCGGCACGTCCACCACCAGGAACTCACCGGCCGGGTCCTGCCGCGACTCCCGGCTGTCCAGCCGCAGCGGGTACCACGGGTAGGTACCCGCTCCGAGGTCGACCAGATAGCGGTCGTCGAGATCGACCACCAACGCGAGGGGGGTGAACGGCGGGGTCAGCCAGCCGTCGTCGGTGACCGTCCTGGCCGCGAGCACCGACACCGTGAAACCGAGGGCCCGCAGCAGTTCGGCGAACAGTCCGTTGAGCTCGTAACAGATCCCGCCCCGCCGGCGCCGCACGATTTTGTCGGCCAGGGCGACCTCGTCGAGGACCATCGGCTCGTCGAGCCAGATGCTCAGGTTCTCGAACGGGACCGTGCGCAGATGCCGTAGCTGCAGGTCGCGCAGTGTCTCGACCGTGGGACTCGCCGGCCGCTCGGCGCCGATCCGCTCCAGGTACGCCCCGACGGTCTCGTGATCAATGCGGACACCTTGCTCCATCGACCCCGGGATAGGTCAAGTGGCGGTACCAACGGGAAGACTTGCGGTAGTAATCCAGTTTTGCCGTAAGACTTGACGAATCCTTGATGGTGAGCGCTAATTTAAGTACTAGCCCAGCCGGGTGAAATACAACGGTTTCGTAACGGCCAGGAAATGAGTGGTGTTCGGATGACCTGATGACCCGTCGGCGCTGCCGGGTCTCCCGTCGCGCCCACTGCTGCCCAGGTGCCGTTACTCGGTAACAGAAGTTGGCAGGAGGTGCGGGCATCATGGGCGCATTACTCATCATCACCGGCGCACTGGTCGCTCTTGGTTTCGTCATGAAGTTCCTCATCGGACGCAACCGGACCCGCGAGCTCGACCGTGATTTCTCGATCGAGGTTTCCTGCACGCGCGAGCGGGCATTGACGGTCGCGGCGAGCGCGGCCCGCGGCGTGTTGTGGCAGGTGGACTTCACCCAGAACGGTCTGCGGACGCGACACATTCGCGTCAACAACGTCATTCACGTGGCGATCTCCGATCACGCGCGAGCGGGCCACTGCACGGTCAAGATCTGGACGAGGTATCGCTGGGCGGACACCGTGATGTTCCTGCGCCCGCGCTCGTACCTCGACACCAGGCGCAAGCGCGACAGGATCATCCGCATGCTGACCGCGTACGCACCGGCAGGCCGCGACGCCACCATCGCCTGAGTGGCACACCGTGCCGGTCGCCTGACTGTTTGTGGTCGCGATCCGCGGGGAACCCGTCCCACCGAGCAACCTGGGACGGGTTCATCCGTCTCTATAAGTGGAGAGCGTCCATAGGTGTCGGGGCCAGGTGGAGGCGATAGACATGCTGCGTACCAGGACAAGGACAGCCGCGGTCGTGAGTGGCGGAGCAGCGGTTCTGCTGTTCCTGACCGGCTGCCAGTCGGCCGGCCAGGGAGCCGCCGACAATCCGGAAGTTCCCTCGTTGGAAACGTCGTCGTCGGCCACCCCGCCGCCGACCAGTTCCCTGCCGCCAACACCGGTTCCGCCCGCGTCCAACGCGGCCGGAACGCCCGCGCCGGAACAGAACCCGGCGGCGTCCGGCGAGTGCAAAGTGGCTGATCTGACGCTCAGCCTCGGCGGCGGCGACACGGCGGCCGGCACGACCTACCGCTCGCTGCGGTTCACCAACTCGGGCGCCCGCACCTGCACCATCCAGGGCTTTCCCGGAGTCTCGTACGTGACGGGCAACGACGGCCGCCAGGTCGGCCCGGCGGCCAAGCGTGACGGCTCCAAGGGTGCGCCGATCACGCTGAAGCCGGGCGAGGTGGCCCACGCGGACATCGGGTTCGTCCAGGTGCGCAACTACGACCCGGCCGTGTGCCAGCCGACCGACGTGCGTGGCCTGCGGATCTACCCGCCCCACGAGTACGACTCGATGTTCGTGGAGAACGCGGGCACCGGCTGCGCCGGCACCCCGCCGGGCAACCAGCTGGTCGTCAAGACCATGGAGCCGGGCGCGGGGGCCTAGTTCATCAAGCCGGTGCGCCACGCCCAGGCGGCACTCTCGACGCGGTTGCGGGCCCCGATCTTGGCCTGCACCGCGGCGAGGTGTGTCTTCACGGTCGACAGCGACATGAAGAGCTCGGCGCCGATCTCGGTGTTCGTGAGTCCGCGGGCGGCGGCCTTCAGCACGTCCAACTCGCGGTCGGTCAGCGGCTCGGCCGGCCCGGTCGTGGGCGCCGCGACCTGATTCGCCGTCGAGAAGTGCTTCAGCAGCCGCACGGTGATCTGCGGCGAGACCAGCGCGTCGCCGCGATCGGCAGCCCGCACCGCCTCGAGCAGCAGCGCCGGGCCCGCGTCCTTCAGCAGGAACCCGTTGGCGCCGTTGGCAAGCGCGGCATGCACGTACTCGTCCAGGTCGAACGTGGTGACCACCACGACCTTCAGCGGGTCGGTCACCCCCGGCCCGGCCAGCGCCTTCGTGACCTCGAGCCCGTCCATCCCCGGCATGCGGATGTCCAGCAGGCACACGTCCGGCCGCAGCTCGCGGGCCTTCGACACGGCGGAGATCCCGTCCGCCACATCGGCGACGACCTCGATGTCGTCCTGGGTCTCCAGGATCATCCGGAACCCGGCACGCACCATCTCCTGGTCGTCCGCGATCAACACCCTGATCACCGGATGAATCCCCCTACTTCAGCTTCGTGAGTGGTAGCCACGCCTCGACCGACCAGCCGACGAAACCGTTCGGGCCGGCATCGAACCGGCCCCCCAGCAGTTCCACCCGCTCGCGCATGCCGACCAGACCGTAGCCGCCGGACCCGCCGACCGGACTGAGCGGTCGACCGGAGCCGTTGTCGACGACCCGAATGTGTAGCTCGTCGCCCAATGCCACGACCCGGACCTGCACGTCGTCGGCGTTCGGCGCGTGCTTGCCGACGTTGGTCAGTGATTCCTGCACCAGGCGCAGCACCGACCGGCCGACCTCGACGGGCAGTTGGTCCGGCAGCGACAGGTCGAGCGCGACGGGCGGGCCGGTGAAGTTGTCGACCACTGCGCGGATGTCCGCGGCCACGTCGGTGGTGGCCTGGTCGGTCGAGTCGGCGCTGCCCGCCATGGCCGTGCCGTCGCGCAGGCTGCCGACCAGCGTCCGCATGGCGGTGAGCGCCTCGGTGCCGCTGTACTCGATCTTCTCCAGCGCGGTGACCGCCACCGCCGGGTTCTTCGCGGCGACCAACAACGCGGCCTGCGCCTGCACCACGATGCCTGTCACGTGGTGGGCGACCACGTCGTGCAGTTCGCGGGCCAGAGCCATCCGCTCACCCTGCTGCGCCGACGTGACGGCCGCCTGGACCGTCTGGTTGCGTTCCCGGTCCCGCGCGCGGAAGTACCAGCCGGCGGCGATCGAGAGGCCGAGCAGGAACAACATGATGAGCGACGTGCTGCTGTCGTCGAGAACGCTGCGCGACCGCGCGCCGAGCGACACGGTCATGCCGGCGACCAGCGCGCCGGTGCCCAGTGCGGCCATCTTCGGCGGCAGCTGGCGGACCCCGTAGGCGATCAACGCCATGCTGGCCGCGAGGGCCGTGAACGAGATCGGCACATTGCTGTTCACGCCGAACAAGTTGTTCGACACCAGTGATGTCACGGCGATCGCGCCGGCCGCGACGAGTGCATTGCGCAGCGGATACCGGGGGCCGAAGAACGCACAGATCGACGCGACGATCGCGCCGGCGAGTTCCAGCACGCTGGTGGGGGCCTGGGCCAGTTGGAGCATGCCGAGGATGGCGAGCGCGGCGCCGAGCGGCCACTGCTTGCGGACCAGCGCGCTCATCTCGGTCTCGATGCGCTGCTTGGACGACCGGCGCAGGTATGCCCCGGCACCCACGCTGCCCACCAGCAGGAAGAACCCGAGAACGCCGGACTGGGCCAGGTCGGCCGAGGTCTGCAGGCCGAGGTCGTAGCCGCAGTACTCGTCGTAGTAGCAACCCGGCTCGCGGACCAGGATTGCCGCGAAACACGCGGCGACCAGCGCGGTCGTGCAGGCGGTGGCCACCATCGGCACGCATCGCCACACCACCAGAACGGTGAGCACGGTCCCCGACACCAGCTCGGTCAGCATCACGTTGTCGATGCCCACGGACGGCACGACGATGTCGTAGTACCCGATCGGTATCGAGGTCGCCGTGAGCACGGCGGCGCCAACGGGCGCGAAGATCTCCGGCCGGTCCACGCCGAAGTACGCGCACAGCGCCATGGCCACGGCACCGGGCAGTACCAGGAGGCTCTTGGGCGGGCTGCCGGCTTCGATGATCAGCAGGAGATCGAGCAGCACGACGACGCCGAGCAGCGCGGCCAGCCAGCGATGCGGCACCGGGGTCGGTGTCATGACGTGAAACGTATTGGACCGGCGGCCCCGGCGCCTCGGCCGACCGGCGCTCGCGGGTCGGCCGATCGGCCAATGGACCGGGTTCCGGCGGTGACCGGTTGACCGGTACGGGCTGTCTGTTCGACCGATCCGCCGGGTGCCCCTCCGGAGCGAAGCTATGACCAGGACGTTTACCGGAGGAGGAGAAAATGTTGCAGGCAATTCTCGTGTGGAGCGGAGCGGTCGTCGGGGTCTCGGTGCTGCTGCTGATGGCCCTCGGCCCGGTCATCGTCGAGGTCGACTCGTGGTGGTACGAGCGCAAGCACGGCAAGGCTCCCGTGAAGGCCATCAAGCAGGAGCAGCCGGCCGCGACCGCGCAGCCGCTGCTGGCGCACCGCGCGGCCTGAAGGGAGTCAGTCGGCCTGGTCGAGCACCGTGCGCACCAGCCCGGGGAAGCGAGCGTCCAGCTCGTCGATCCGGAGGGTGTTCATCCGCTGCCGACCGTCGTCGTACTGACGCAGGATGCCGGCGTTGCGCAGGGCCCGGAAATGGTGGCTGAGCGTGGAGTTGGCAACCGGCAGGCCGAACGTGCCGCACGGCCGGTCGCCCTCGGCGATCAGCAGTCGCACGATGGCCCGGCGGGTGGGATCGGCCAGCGCACGCAGCACGTCGTCGAAGTCGACCTTCTCGACTTCGGGATGAGTGAGCGGCGCCCAACGGCCCAGCGGCATTCCTGACAGCCCTCTCAGATCTATTCGACGACTAACGAAGATTCTACCTTCGGCCCGGTGTATTCGACACACATCGAAAACACCTACCCCGGAGGTGCACATGAAGGTCCGCCTGATGGCAGCCGGCCTGGCCGGCGCCGCGTTGGCCCTGACCATGGCCACGCCCGCCACCGCCGCCAACAACCCACCGCACCCGGCTCCACTCGGTCCGCAGCGCCCGTACGAGGCGCGCGTCGACGGGCCGGTGAACATCGAGGGTGGCTACATCGAGGTCGCGCGACTGGGCACCGGCCTGTCGGTCACCTTCGACGGCACGCGTCATACGGCGTCCGGCGAGAAGCCCGCCGCACCACGCGAATTCGTGTTCCTGTTCGACCGGACCATCCGGTTCAACCCGCTGGCCTTCCCTACCTGCTCACGCACGCAACTGACGGCGGCCGCGTGCCCCACGGGCTCGAAGGTTGGCACCGGCCTTGCGGAGTTCTACCCGGCCGGCACGGCCGAGGTGGCCGTGTACAACACGAAGTTCCCGAACGGCCTGCGTGGCGTCCTGATCACCATCCCCGCCACGGGCACCGTCCTGGACAACACCCTCGAACCGGTGGTCGGCACGTACCAGCGCGACTACACGTGGGGCCTGCACGAGATCGTTCCCCCGGACGCGACGCCGCCGGAACTGCGCGGCTCCACCACCCGGTTCCTCGTGACGTTCGGCGCCAGCTGGCAGGGCCGCGACTTCGTTGAGTCGCACGCCCCGACCGGCGGGCAGCTGAACCTGGGCATCTGGAGCCACTACGTGACGGGCCAGAAGACCCTGACCGAAGGCAGCACCTCACAGCCCTGACCCAGTCGGCAGCGCGGGCGGTACCCCTGCGACCCCCCGCGCTGCCTGTCCCTGGTCAGCGCCGAACGGTGCGGCGCAGGCGACAAAGGGCGCGGTGCTGTGCCACGCGCACGGCGTCCGCGGTGGTGCCCACGGCCTCGGCGGTTTCCTGCGCCGACATGCCGAGGACCACTCGCATGATCAGGATCTCGCGTTGGCGGGGGAGCAGGGTGCGGAGCAGCCCCCCGGTCTGCTCCGACAGCTCGCGCCGCAGCGCGATCTGCTCCGGGTTCTCGGCCACGGTCAGCGTGTCCGGGGTCTCCGCGGTCGGCATCGACCGGTCGCGCGCGGCGGCCCGGTGCACGTCGGCCACCTTGTGCGCGGCCACGCCGAACACGAAGGACAGGAACGGACGCCCGAGGTGCCGGTAGGTGGGCAGCGCGCGGTAGACCGCGAGGCACACCTCCTGCGCCACGTCGTCGGCCGAGCTGATCGGGCGGACCCGGCCCAGCTTCGACCGGCAGTAGCGGACCATGATCGGCCGCAGGTACCCGATCAGCTCGTCGACGGCTCTCTGGTCACCGGCCGACGCGGCCGCGGCCACCTCGTCCAGGTTTCCCCGGGTGATCGGCCGGGTCCAACTGGGCGAAAGGGAAATGTGGGCCAGCTCGGCTTCGAGCTCGGCCAGATCTGGCTCGACAGTGCACAACACGGTCATCGTCGCGCGCCTCCTGGTGCCCCCCGGCGGTGTTTCCACACCAAGAGAGCACCGATCGGCCGCGCAAATACGTCAGCGGCGCAGGTTCCTCCCGGAGGAACCAAGTTGATGCCCTTTCGGGCGCGCGAGATCGACGCGACGTGATCGGCCGATCACCAGACCAGTACGTCGACCCGAACCAGGTGGTGGTCCGACGCGTCGTTCAGCCTGGCCAGCTCGCCGGTCGGCCAGTACACGGCGCTACCGATCGGTGCCAGACCGTGGGACGGGAGCACGTAGTCGACGCGCAGGTTGCCCGGCGCGTTGTCGTTGAAGTCGGCCGTGTCGAAGAACGGGTTCGTCCGGTGGCCGACGTTGGCGCCTCCCTGCTCGCGCGCCGCGAGGTAGCCGCCGACGCTGCCCGGGTGGGGGTCGATGACCCGCGGTGCGGTCAGCAACTGCTGGATCGCGCCAGGCACGCTGTCACCGTCCTTCGGGTCGGAGTTGTTGTCGCCGGCCACCACGAACCGCTCGCCGGGCTTGAGCCCGCCGCGCTTGCCGGCGTCGTCGTAGACATAGCCGCTCCTGCCGGGCGAGAGGTAATCCGCCCAGAACCGAATCTCGTCGTGATTGCGCGTGCCGTTACGGTCCTCGGCGCCGTCGAACGTGGGCGGGGTCGGGTGCGACACCAGGAAGTGCACGGTCCGGCGGCCCACCTTGATCGGCACGTCCCAGTGCGATTTGGACGACAGGCGGAGCACTTCGAGGATCTCCGGTGAGTACCAGTCGCGCGGCGCGGAGGTGGCCGGGTCGTCCGGCAGCAGCGCGTTCGGCATGTCCGCCCAGAGGAAGTTCTGGAACGTGCGCACGGCACGCGTGTCGATCGGGTACTTCGACAGCACGAGCATCCCGTACTGGCCCTCGAAGAGCCCGAAGCCGTGGGCGTCGTTGCCGGTGTCGGTGCTGCCGTTGCGGTCGAGGTCGAAGCCGGTCAGCACGCCGGTGTTGGACGGCGCGATGAACGCGTACGGGTAGTCGATCGGGCGGGCGCCGTTCTGGCCGTGCTCGAGGTAGTTGTCCCGGAAGAGGTCGACGGCCGGCGGTGCGTAGTCGAACTCGTTGATCAGCAGCACATCCGGCCGGTTGCGCTGGATGACCTCGGCGACCTCGCGGGCCTGGGCGTTGTCCGGCGTGGACAGGTCGGCGACCAGCTGGCCGGCCGCGCCGCGGTTGAGCGAGGCGTTGAACGTCGCGAACCGCACGGGATCGGCGCCGGTGGCCTGGGCGGCGGGAGCGGCCACCACTCCGGCGGCGAGCGCGAGGACGGGCAGTAACAACCGGAGCGGGAGCGACGTAGCGGACGCCGTCTGGACTGACGATCGCGCGCAGGCGCGCCAGCGCCGAGCACGTGAGGAGGGAAGACGGCGTCTTAGCGAAGTCGCGGGAGCGACCAGGTGATACAGGCGGGACGTGCGCACGGGTATCTCCTCTTCTCGGGCGGACCACCCTGACATGCCCGCGTGAACAGTGCACCGGGGATACGGTGAACGAGTGTCGGACTCTCCCGGAGCTGTGATCAGAACGCCCAAGAGCGAGGCGACGCGCACGCTGATCGTGGAGACCGCGCTGCGCCTGTTCCAGGAGAACGGCTACGACAAGACCACCATGCGGGCCATCGCGAAGGAAGCGGGCGTCTCGGTCGGCAACGCGTACTACTACTTCAGCTCGAAGGAACAGCTGGTCCAGGGTTTCTACGACCGGATAGCCGAGCTGCACGAGCAGAGTTGCGTCGAGGTGTTGGCCACCGAGCGTGACTTCGCCACCCGGCTGCGCACGGTCATGCTCAACTGGCTCGAGGTGGCGGCGCCGTACCACGAGTTCGGCAAGCAGTTCTTCGTGAACGCGGCCGATCCGGAGAGTCCGTTGAGTCCGTTCTCCACGGAGTCGAGCCCGGCCCGCGACGCGCAGATCGCGCTGCACCGGCGGGTGCTGGAGGGCTCGACCGCGAAGGTCGACCCGGAGCTGAGGCCGGAGCTGCCCGAGCTGCTGTGGCTCTACGAGATGGGCGTGGTGCTGTTCTGGGTCCACGACCGCTCGCCCGACCGCCGGCGTACCCGGATGCTGATCGAGCGGACGGTCCCGCTGCTCGACCGGGTGATCGGGCTGTCCCGGCTGCGGCTGCTCCGGCCGGTCACGCGCGAGATCGTGGAGTTGATCGGCGCGCTGACCCGGCCGGATGTCACCCCGAACGCTTGACAGAGCAAGCGGTAGGCGGGACTCTAAGTACCTGTTACGACTAGTAACATGTACGGTCGGGAGGTTCCGCAATGGCGCGAGCGCTGCAGCCCAAGGATCGAGACGTCACGGCCGAGCGGTTGCTCGACTCGTCGATGCGCAACTCCTACGACCCCGAGGTGGACGTCGACTGGGACGCGCCGCTGGTCGAGGGCAAGGGGTTCATGCCTCCCGAGCGGGTGTCGATCTACGGCACCGACCTGTGGGACTCGCTGTCGTCCGAGCAGCAGGCCGAGTTGGCGAAGCACGAACTCGGCAGCATCACGAGCGTCGGCCTGTGGACCGAGATCGTGCTGATGCAACTGCTCGCGCGGTACGCGGCCGACCTCGACCCGCGCAGCCCGCACACCCACTACGCGCTCACCGAGATCGGCGACGAGACCCGCCACGCGATCATGTTCGGCAAGGGGCTCGCCCGGTTCGGACTGCCCGCGTACGGCCCGCCGTCCGTGGTTCGCAAGCTCGCCAGGGTGTTCAGCGCGGTGATCGGCGGACCCGCGATGTTCGCCTCCGTGCTGGTGGTCGAGGAGGTCACCGACCGGCTGCAGCGGTCGATGCTCGACGACGAGAGCATCCAGCCGATCATCCGGATGATCAACCGCATCCACGTGGTCGAGGAGGCCAGGCACGTGCGTTACGCGCGTGAGGAACTGGTGCGGGGTATGGAAAAGCTCAGCCGTCCGGCGCTCGAGGTGCACCGTCTGGTCACCGCCGTGGTCGCACACCAGGTGCTCGACATCCTCGTGCATCCTCGCGTGTACGCGGCCGTGGGGCTCGACCCGAGGCACGCGCGCATGATCGCGAAGGACAACCCGCACAACCACGAGACCCGGCGGTGGCTTGCCGAGAAGATCATGGGATTCCTCGCCGAGGTCGGCATGATCGGTGGGCCGTCGAAGGCGATCTGGCGGCGGGCGCACCTGCTGTAATTGCGTCGTGCTCGGCCGTTTTCGCGCCTAATCTTGTTTCATGGCAGCAACCACGATCCCAGGGCGCAATGTTGACATTCGCATGTGGACTCAGCCGGAATCGGTCGAGTCCGAGGCCATGCGTCAACTGCAGAACATCGCCGCGCTGCCGTGGACTTTCAAGCACGTGGCGGTCATGCCGGACGTGCACTACGGCAAGGGTGCGACCGTCGGTTCGGTGATCGCCATGCGCGACGCCGTGTCGCCGGCCGCGGTCGGCGTGGACATCGGTTGCGGCATGACGGCCGTGCGCACGTCGCTGCGTGCCGAGGACCTGCCCGAGAGCCTGCGCCGGCTGCGCACGAACCTCGAGCGCGCCGTGCCCGTGGGGTTCAACCAGCACAAGGCGACGGCGTTCACCTCTCGTGACGCCCAGGACTGGGACCCGTTCTGGCGTGCGTTCGACGACCTGACACCGGTCGTGAAGGCCAACTCCGCCAAGGCACTGCACCAGATGGGCACGCTCGGCGGCGGCAACCACTTCATCGAGATCTGCCTGGACACCACCAAGCAGGTCTGGGTGATGCTGCACTCGGGTTCTCGTGGCATCGGGAATCTCCTTGCGCAGCACCACATCGAAGTGGCTCGGGGGCTGGCGCACAACCAGTCGCTGCCCGACCAGGACCTGGCCGTGTTCCTCGCGCACACGCCACAGATGGCCGCGTACCGCCACGACCTGTTCTGGGCCCAGGACTACGCGCGGCGCAACCGTGGCGTCATGCTGCGGCTGATCTGCGACGTGCTGCGCAGGGAATTCCCGCAGGTGACTTTCGAGGACCCGATCAGTGCTCATCACAATTACGTCGCCGAGGAGACGCATTTCGGCGAGGACGTGATGGTCACGCGCAAGGGTGCGATTCGTGCCGGCCGTGGGGATCTGGGCATCATTCCGGGTTCCATGGGCACGGGTTCGTACATCGTGCGCGGGCTGGGCAACCCCGACTCGTTCGAGTCGGCGTCACACGGCGCCGGGCGGCGGATGTCGCGGAACAAGGCACGGAAGCAGTTCACCGAAGAGGACCTGGCCGAGCAGACGGCCGGTGTGGAGTGCCGGAAGGACCGTGGGGTGGTCGACGAGATCCCCGCGGCCTACAAGGACATCGACGAGGTCATCCGCAACCAGGAGGACCTGGTGGAGGTCGTGGCCAAGCTGAAGCAGGTCGTGTGCGTCAAGGGATGACACTGCAAGCGTGACAGTGTTACTCTTGCAGCATGACCGACGAGCTGTGGACCATCGAGCAGCTCCCGGACCGCGTTGCCGAGCTGTTGGCCGAGGACTACTCCGGCCAGCAGAACGGGCGGGTCCGGGAGCTGCCCAACGGTCGAACCATCCGGTGGTACACCACCATCGGGCTTGTCGACCGTCCGATCTCCCGTGGCCGAACGGCGCTCTACGGGCCCCGTCACGTGCTGCAACTCGCCGCGGTCAAGCGGCTGCAGGCGGCCGGGCGCACGCTTGCCGAGATCCAGCAGGAGCTGGTCGGTGTCACCGACGGCCGGCTGGCCGAACTCGCCAAGGTCGCGTCCATCGACATCGTGTTCCCGCAGCAGCCGATTCCGGTCGAGCCGTTCTGGCACCGGCACCCGTCCCGCTCCGACGCTGACAGTGTTCCTCATACTGTCAGCAAGGCCGTGTTCGGGTTTCGTATCGATGACAGTGTCACTGTCATGCTCGATGGTGCCGACCGGCCACCCACCGCCGCGGAGTTGGCCGAGCTGGAATCCGCCGCCGCACCACTGCTCGCCGCCATCGAGCGGCTTGGCCTGTCCCCACGAAAGGAACGCTGATGATGCACGTCGACCTGCTTCCCGCGACGGAGGACCAGGCCCGTCCGAGCGAGGACGACGGTCTCGGGTGCCTCAGCACCGCGCGCGGCAACCTGCCGCTCGAGTCGATCGACGTGCGGACCAGGATCACCGGCCTCGCCACCCACGTCGAGCTGACCCAGGGCTTCCGCAACACCCACGACCAGCCGCTCGAGGCCACCTACATCTTCCCGCTGCCACCGCGGGCGGCGGTCACGGCCCTGCGCATGGAGGCCGACGGGCGCGTGGTCGACGGCGTGCTCAAGGAGCGCGGACAGGCCAGGGCCGACTACGACCAGGCGATCCAGAGCGGCCAGCGCGCGTCGATCGCCGAGGAGGAGCGTCCGGGCGTGTTCACCATGCGGGTCGGCAACGTGATGCCGGGCGAGCGGGTGACCGTGCATCTCACTCTGGCGGGCGCACTGTCCTATGCGGACGGTGAGGCCACGTTCCGGTTCCCGTTGGTCGTGGCTCCCCGCTACATCCCGGGCGCCCCCATCGGCGGCGGCCAGGTGGGCGACGGCACGGCGCTCGACACCGACGACGTGCCCGACGCCTCCCGGATCACCCCACCCGTGCTGCTGCCCGGCTTCCCCAACCCCGTGCAGCTGTCGCTCGAGGTCGACATCGACGCACAGGGCCTGCCGATCTCCGGGGTGGCCACCAGCCTGCACTCCACGGCCACCGAGGACGCGCCCACCGGCATGCGGGTCCGGCTCAACCCGGGGGAGCGCGCCGACCGCGACTTCCTGCTGCGCCTGAAGATCGGCGACGAGCAGGCGATCTCCACGTCGCTAGCCGTGCTGCCCGACGCCGACGAGCAGGGGGGCACGTTCGCGTTGACCGTCCTGCCACCGTCGGCCGGCGCGCCGCCGCTGCCGCGCGACGTGGTGCTCGTCCTCGACCGGTCGGGCTCCATGCACGGCTGGAAGATGGTGGCCGCCCGACGAGCGGCAGCCCGCATCGTCGACACCCTGAGCGGCGACGACCGGTTCGCGGTGCTGGCGTTCGACTACGACACGTCCACCCCGCCGGGCCTGCCCGCCGGCCTGTCCGATGCCAACGACCGCAACCGCTTCCGCGCGGTGGAGTTCCTGGCGGGCCTCGATGCCCGAGGCGGCACCGAGATGCTCACCCCGCTGCGCCGAGCCACCGACCTGCTGGCCGACACCAGTGGCCGCGAACGCATCCTGGTGCTGGTCACCGACGGCCAGGTGGGCAACGAGGACCAGATCCTCGAGCAACTGGCTCCCGGTCTCACCGGCGTCCGGGTACACACGGTCGGCATCGACCGCTCGGTCAACGAGGGCTTCCTGCAGCGGCTGGCGGGCAGCACCGGCCGATGCGAGCTGGTGGAGTCGGAGGACCGCCTGGACGATGCGATGCAGCACATCCACCGACGCATCGGCACCCCGCTGGTGACCGACCTGCGGGTCACCCCGGCCGGCCTGGCGATCGACCAGGAGAGCATCGCCCCCACTCCGGTCCCCGATCTCTACCCGGGCGCCCCGGTGGTGGTCACGGGCCGCTTCACGGGTCAGGCAGCGGGCGCGGTGACGGTCCTGGGGGCCGCGGGCTCCGGCTGGCGCGCGGAAGTCAACGCCACCCCGAGCGACAACCCAAGCCTGGCCGCCCTGTGGGGCCGCGCGAGGATCCGAGACCTGGAAGACCGCTACGTCATCGGCAACTCGGGTCACTCGGGCGACCTGGAACAACAGATCATCGACACGTCCCTGAAGTTCGGCGTGCTGTCGAGGTTCACCGCCTTCGTGGCGGTGGACCAACGAGTGGTCAACGAGGGCGGCAACGTCCACCGCGTGACCCAGCCAGTGGATCTCCCAAGCGGCTGGGACACCCCAACAGCACCGGCCTCGGCCCCGGTGGCCCGAGCAGGCCGCGCGATGCCGGCCTTCGGCGCGGCGGCCAGCTTCGACAGCAGCGCCAACTACATGCAGGCGGGCTACGGCTCCGGCGAGAGCTACGCCCAGGGCGGCTACGGCGGCGGCGGTCTGCAGGGCGGCCTGCCGGGTCACCAGGGTGGTCAGCCAGGCGGTTGGCCAGCGGTCCCGCCCGCTCCGGGCGCACCGCCGCACACGCCGTACCCGACCACGACCCCACCAACAGGCGACGCCCCCAGCCCGACGAAGTTCGCCACCGACCAGCTCCAGCAACTGCGGACGAACGCCACCCAGGACATCTGGATCCGTGCCGGCCTGCTCACCGCTCTGGCAGAACAGATCCGCGTCTACCTCCAGGCATGGCAACAAACCGGCGACCGCGCCCTGCCATCCCTGACCGCACTCGCGGCAGAACTCTCCCAGCAGACCTCAGACCCCACAGAGGTAGAAATCCGCTGGCAAAAGACCCTCAAGACCCTGGAGTCCCTAACCACGAAAACCCCCCGACGAGCCTTCTGGAAGCGCTGACAACTGCCGCCCATACCCCGCGACCCGGTCGACGGTGACAGCCCGACCGGCTCTCGGCTCTCCCGCCTGCGGGAAGTCTCGGGTGCGGAGATCACGCCCGCCCGGGTCCTGGGTGCGGAGGTCGCGCTCGCCGAGGTCTCCGGGGCAGAGGTCGCGCCCGCTCGGGGTCCCTGGGTGCGGAGGCCGCGTCCGCCCGGGGTCTCTGGCCGGGATGTCTCGCCTGCGGGGTCTCTGGGTGCGGAGGTCGGGCTCGCCTGGCGTCTCTGGTCGGGTGCCCGCGCTGTCCCTGGTCAGGGCGGGCGCTCGCCCGAGTCTCTGGACGGGGTTGCGCTCGCGTGTTGTCTCTGGCCGGGTGTTTCCCTCTGGGTGTTGTCGCTGGTCACCGGTGGGTTCGGGGGTGGCGGCGGATTGTACGGGCGGCCCCTCGCTGAAGCCCTTGGTTGATCATTCCTCTTGCGACAGAAGGACGATCTCACCAAGGGCTTCGATGATCAGTGTGCACGACACCGGCGTGGCTGGTGTGAGCGGGGACCTTGACGGGTTCCGGCGGGAATTTTACCGGTGTCTGACCGCCCGGGCGGATGCGTTGTTCGAGGTGTGTGACTCGGTGTTGTGTGCTGATGGGCCGGTCTGGTCGTTGGTGGAGTTGTCCCTGGCCGCGGTGCATCGGCGTGGTCACGGCGCTTTGTATGACGGCCTGGGCCAGGGACGGGTGGACATCGGCAGGCTCCGCACGGTCACCGCCTCTCAGGCGCTACCCCGCGACCGGCAGGGCCGGATCGTTCTCGCGGTCGACGTGTCCGCGTGGTTGCGGCCCGATGCTCCGACCAGCCCGGACCGCTCCTACTGTCATGTCCGCCCGCGGCAAAGGCCAGGCGCAGATGATCCCTGGCTGGCCTTACTCGTTCGTCGCCGCGCTGGAACCGGGTCGCACATCGTGGACGGCGTTGCTGGATGCCCAGCGACTGCGTCCGGGTGATGATGCGACGGTGGTGACCGCCGGGCAGGTCCGGGACGTGCTCGAACGACTGACGCGGGCCGGGCACTGGCGGGAGGGTGATCCGCCTGTGCTGGTGGTGTGTGACGCCGGGTATGACCTGCCCCGACTCGCTCATCTCCTCACCGACCAGCAGGTCGAGGTGCTGGGGCGGTTGCGGTCGGATCGCACGTTCCGGTTCCCGCCGCCACCACCATCTCGCCGGGACGGCACCCCCGGCAGGGACGTTGGGCGACCCCGCAAACACGGACCGGAGTTCAAACTGCCTGACCCAGCCACTCATCCCGAACCCGAGACCACGACCGTCACCGCCACCAACCGCTACGGCTCTGCTCACGCGCACGGCTGGACCCGGCTCTCTCCGCTCCTGGCCCGCCGGGACGGCTGGAAACACCACACCGGCTCCACTGCCGACCATCCAAGGCAGCATCATCCGCCTGCCTCAGGGCGCTCCTTCGTCGCGTCGGCTTCGCCGATTTCGCTTCGCTCAACCCTTGACCCGCGAGCCTCCGCCGCCACCCCCGAACCCGTTCCGCGCGAGGTTCACCCTCGCCGGGAACCCGTGCCTTGGGGTTGCGGGCGGTTTTGCCATCCGGCCGCATGTCCCCATGTCTCGACCGCGTGTCCTCAGTCTCGACCGCATGTCCCCACCAGGGGCACGCGTGTGCGCACTTCTCGCACGCGAGTTCGCGGTTCCCACGCCAGCGCGCTACCGACACTCGGGCCCGCCGCGCGGGGCGGCGCCCGCCCACCCGTGTCCGCCGCCGAACCCCGCGCACGCAATGGTCACCCATTCCCGGGAGCCGCGCTGTGGTTGCGGCCGCACGGGTTGCCCTCTGGTCGCGGGGCGGGCCATCCCATTCGCCCGCTCCGTGTGCCGGAAGTCGCGCCGGGCTCAGCCCCAGCCCAGTTCGTGTAGGCGGGCGTCGTCTATGCCGAAGTGGTGGGCTATTTCGTGGACCACCGTGATGGCTACCTCCTCCACCACGTCTTCCTCGTCGTGGCAGATGTCGAGGATTGCTTCTCGGTAGATGAAGATCCGGTCCGGTAGAACGCCGCCGTAGTTCGTTGTTCGCTCGGTCAGGGCTACGCCGTGGTACAGGCCCAACAGCGAGGGGTGCTCCGGATCTCTGTCCTCCACCAGGATGACCACGTTGTCCATGGCCTTCGCGAAATCTTTGGGGATCAGGTCCAGTGCGTCGCCCACCAGCTCCTCGAAGCGCTGGCGGCTCATGCTCACGCTCACCCGCTGGGCGTGGTTGACGGCGGCGGGGTCTCCGGTTCCGCTTCCCCCTTCACGCTGCCCTGGATGGGCCTCAGCGTCACGCCGTCGGCCTCCAGGGAACCGACCTTGCAGTTCACCCGGAAGGAACCGGCATCCCAGCTCTCCGGGCGCAGCGTGTCCGCGTACAGCGACAGACCCATCTCCGTCAGGTTCTTCGCCCCCGTGAACTCGTTCGCCACCGGCAGGCACAGGTCGATCAGCTTTTCCGTCTGCACCTGTTCCGACTGGTAGTCCGCACCGAGCGCCTCCGCCAGGTCTATGTAACCAACGACCTCGAAGGAGTGCTTCTCCGTGCAGTCGATCGGGTCGCCGACCTGGCCCTCGACCAGGGCGAAGCAGGTGCCCGGCTCGTGGACGTTCGACTGGTCCTGGTCGGCTGCCGCTCCGGTGGTGGGCAGCAGCCGCTCACCGGACGGGGTGACCCGCTGCAGCCCACAGCGCAGCTTGCGGTCGCCGCCGCGCCACTGGTCGGCCGTGGGTTTCAGCGCGCCGGCCGTGTACTTGCCGGCCGGGTCCAGCTTGCCGCCCAGATACTCCGCTACGACGGGGGTGCACTGCTCGGTGACGATCTGCTGCCAGCCCTCGACGTCCGGGGCCGGCGTGTTCGGGCCGAAGTCCTTGCCGATGTCGACGTTGTTGGCCACCTCGAAGATGTGGGGCTCGTCACACGAGATTCGGCGCATGTTGCGGGGATTGTCGGCCGGCCAGTTCAGGCAGGTGCCGCTCGGCGAGTCGAAAGCCGCCGCCGCTTCGTCCGCTGCCGTGGACGCGGCGGTCTTCACCGACACGGGCCACGAGAACAGCATGCTCATGCTGAGCACGGCCAACGCCCCGATGAAGGCGCCCGCCATCACTAGCCGTGTGCGCAGGGTGCTCGCGCGTTCAGACCTTCCGTTCATAACGGCGTCCA
Source organism: uncultured Actinomycetota bacterium (assembly GCA_963825445.1). GTDB lineage: Bacteria > Actinomycetota > Actinomycetes > Mycobacteriales > Pseudonocardiaceae > Actinophytocola. The sequence continues at coordinate 246,268 of CAWGTM010000002.1, read as the reverse complement.
TGATGCCAGCGTCCGCCCGGTCCCGAGGTGTCGAATCACTGTTAGACCGGTTTGGCCGTGCGACTACGCTCCCGCCGTGATCGACCTGAGGACTTTGCGTGAGGACCCGGAGGCCGTCCGAGCCTCGCAACGCGCCCGCGGCGAGGACGTCGCCCTGGTGGACGCCCTCCTGTCCGCGGACGAACGCCGCAGGTCGGCGGTCGCCGCGGCCGACGGGTTGCGTGCCGAGCAGAAGCAGCTCGGCAAGCAGGTGGGCAAGGCGCGTGGCGAGGAGCGTGACGCGCTGCTGGCCAGAGGCAAGGACCTGGCCGCGCAGGTCAGAGCGTCCGAGGCCGAGCAGGCCGACGCCGACGCCACGCTGGCCGAGCTGCACCGGGCCGTGCCCAACGTCGTCCACCCCGAGGCCCCGGCCGGCGGTGAGGACGACTACGTGGTCCTCAAGGAGGTCGGCACCCCGCCGACGTTCGACTTCGAACCGGTCGACCACCTCGACCTCGGGGTGCGCCTCGGCGCGCTCGACATCGAGCGTGGCGCCAAGGTTTCCGGCTCCCGGTTCTACTTCCTCACCGGCGTCGGCGCACAGCTCCAGCTCGCCATGCTCAACCTGGCCGCCGCCCAGGCCACGGCCAACGGCTTCACGCTGATGATCCCGCCGGTGCTCGTCCGACCGGAGATCATGGCCGGCACCGGCTTCCTGGGCGCCCACGCCAGCGAGGTCTACAAGCTGGCCGAGGACGACCTCTACCTGGTCGGCACGTCCGAGGTGCCGCTCGCCGGCTACCACTCCGACGAGATCCTCGACCTGACCGCCGGCCCGCGCCGCTACGCCGGCTGGTCGTCGTGCTTCCGCCGCGAGGCCGGCAGCTACGGCAAGGACACCCGCGGCATCATCCGCGTGCACCAGTTCGACAAGGTCGAGATGTTCGTCTACTGCCGCCCGGAGGACGCCGAGGCCGAGCACGCCCGGCTGCTGGCCTGGGAAGAGGAGATGCTCGCCAAGATCGAGGTGCCCTACCGGGTGATCGACGTGGCGGGCGGCGACCTGGGCACGAGTGCCGCGCGCAAGTTCGACTGCGAGGCATGGGTACCGACCCAGGGCCGCTACCGCGAGCTGACCTCGACGTCGAACTGCACGACGTTCCAGGCCAGGCGCCTGTCGGTGCGCTACCGCGACGAGAACAACAAGTCACAGATCGCGGCCACGCTCAACGGCACGCTCGCCACCACCCGCTGGATCGTCGCCATCCTCGAGAACCACCAGCAGGCCGACGGCTCGGTACGGGTACCGGAGGCGCTGCAGCCGTTCCTCGGCCGCGACGTCCTGACGCCGATCTAGAGGCCGCACGAGCAGGGCATCCACCGACCCTGCTCGCGCGGCCTCTTAACCGCTCGCTGGCACGGTCGGTGTGCCCGTAGGGTGCAGTCCGTGCACCGGCTGTTTCTCATCCTTCCACCCCCTCGCGCCTGAGCGGGGTGTCGAACTGACGGCGTGGCCGAGAGCCTCGCCGGACTGACGCTGCATTCAGGGCGATCGCCCCGCGAACGAAGATCCCGATCCTTCGACGCGTGGAGCGTTCCCCTTGTCATCAACAACTCTGTCGTCCAACCCTGCCCGGATCTCGGCGGCGCTGCTCGTGCTGGCCGGAGTGCTCTGGGGCACCGGCGGCCTGGCCGGCGTGATCCTGCAGGACATCGCGAACATCGGCGCCGTGCCGGTGGCCGCATATCGGCTGCTGGTCGGCGGCGTGTTCGCCGTGGCCGCCACGGCCGCCACCGGTGGGCTGCGATACCTGCGCGGCCGGGCCACCCTCGGCCGGCTCGTGGTCACGGCCGTCCTGCTCGCCCAGTTCCAGGCCGCATACCAGGTGGCCGTCGTGCAGATCTCCGTCAGCCTGGCCACGCTCATCACCATCGGCTGCGTGCCGGTGTTCGTCGCTGGGGTCACGGCCCTGCGCGACGGCCGGCTCCCCGATCCCCGCACGGCGACGGCCGTGACGGTCGCGGTCGGCGGACTCGTCCTGCTGTGCGGCGCGTCGATGCCCGAGGCCGGCGGATGGACGGCCGTGTCCGGTGTGGCCATGTCCGTGGCGGCCGGTGCCGGGTTCGCCGCGCTCACCCTGGTCACCAGCGGGCCGATCGCCGGCCGCGGGGCGGTCACCTCGGTCGGTCTGCTGCTCGGCGGCGTCCTGCTGCTGCCGGTCGCGCTTGCCCAGGGGATGGCCGTACCGCTCACCGGCGAGGTCCTGCTCACGGTCGCCTACCTGGGCATCGTGCCGACGGCCATCGCGTACGGCGCGTACTTCGTGGGCCTGCGCCACGCCCACCCCACGGCCGCCGCGCTTGCCACCATGCTCGAGCCGCTGACCGCGACCCTCCTGGCCGTCGGCTGGTACGGCGAGGAGTTGACGGCAGCGGGAGTGCTTGGCGCGGCGCTGATCGCGGGTGCGCTCGCGCTGCACTACCTGCGGCCGGCGTCGTAGTTTGAGTCGGTGATCGAGGCGTTCCTGTGGGGCCTGCTCGGCGGTTCGTCGCTGGTGGTCGGCGGGGTGCTCGCGCTCGTCGTGAACTGGTCGCCGAAGGTCATCGCCCTGGTGATGGCCTTCGGCTCCGGCGTGCTGATCAGCGCGGTGGCGTTCGACCTGGTGGCGGAGGCGTGGCCGGAGTCGGGCAGCGGCCTCGCCGCGGCCTCGGTGGCGGCGGGAGCGCTCGTGTTCTTCGGCGCCGACCTGGCGATCAGCCGGACGGGCGTGCCCCGCCGACGGCGCGCGGCCACCGACAGCGCCACCACTGCTGCCATGGTCATCGTGGCGGGCGCCGCGCTCGACGGCATCCCGGAGTCGGCGGCCATCGGGGCCACACTCACGAGCGCCGGCGGCATCAGCGTGACGTTCGTGGCGGCCGTGTTCCTGAGCAACATCCCCGAGTCGCTGTCGTCGTCGGCCGGGCTGCGGCGGGCGGGCCGCAGCCCGGCGGCGATCACCACGCTGTGGCTGATCATCGCGGCCGTGTCGGCCGTCGCCGCCGGGCTGGGCCACCTGCTGGTGGCGCACTCGCCCCACGAGGTGGTCGGCGCCATCAAGGGCTTCGCGGCGGGCGCGGTGCTCACCATGGTCGCGTCGACCATGCTGCCGGAGGCCCACGAACGCGGCGGCCCGTTCACCGCACTCGTGACCACGGCCGGCTTCCTGTGCGCCGTGGCCCTCGGTGGTGTCCCCGGCTGATCAGGCCACCTGGTCGGCCACGTGTTTCGCGATCTCCAGTGCGCAGGTCGCTCCAGGAGAGGGCGCGTTGAGGACGTGGACCTGGTGCGGTGCGGATTCGATGATGAAGTCCTGCACCAGGGTCCCGTCCGGCAGGAGGGCCTGCGCGCGGACGCCGGCGCCCGCGCGGACCAGGTCCTCCTTGCCGACCGCCGGCACCAGTCGGGCCAGGCTGCGCGCGAACCGGCGGCGAGACAGCGAGCGGGTCACCTCGTCCGCGGCCGTGCGGGGGTACTTGCGGGCCAGCTTCCAGATGCCGCGGAAGCGGGCCACCTCCGCCACGTCGGCGAACGAGAAGTCCCGCCAGCGGTAGCCCTCCCGGCGTAGCGCCAGCACGGCGTTCGGGCCGGCGTGCACGCTGCCGTCGAGCATCCGGGTCAGGTGCACGCCCAGGAAGGGCAGCGTCGGGTCGGGTACCGGGTAGATCAACCCGCGCACCAGGTGGGCCGACTCCGGGCGCAGCGTGAAGTACTCGCCGCGGAACGGGACGATGGTCGCGGCCGGGGTCAGGCCGGCGAGCCGCGCCACCCGGTCGGAGTGCAGGCCCGCGCAGTTCACCAGCGCGTCGGCGCGGAGCACCTCGGTGCCCGTGGCGATCTCCACCCCGCCGTTACGCCCCGGTCGGATGGCCAGTGCCGGCGTGGACAACCGCAGGTCGGCGCCCGCCTCGGCGAGCAGCCGCGCGAGTGCGGCGCACACGGCCGGGAAGTCGATGATCCCCGTGGACTCCACGCGCAGCGCCGCCACGCAGGCCACCTCGGGCTCGTACTCGTGGGCCTCGGCCGGCTCGACGAGCTTGGCCGGCACACCGTTCGCCTCGGCACGCGCGGCCAACGCCCGCAGCCCGGGCAGCTCCGCCTCGGACGTCGCCACCACCAGCTTGCCGCAGACCTCCACGGGCACGCCCTGTTCGCGCGCGAACGCAACGATCGACCGGTTGCCGGCAACAGACATACGTGCCTTGAAGGAGCCAGGCGCGTAGTACAGCCCGGCGTGCACGACGTTCGAGTTGTGCCCCGTCTGGTGCCCCGCCCAGTGGTCCTCCTTCTCCAGCACGGTGACCCGGTCGCCCCGCGCGGTCAGTTCCCGCGCGGTCGCCAGGCCGAGGATGCCGCCGCCAATCACCACAACGTGTCGCACGAGGCAGAAGGGTACGGCGCCACAGCTCAGCGCCATAGGTAACGGATCGGCCACGGAGACAACGCCGGTGGGTCGCCGACAGTCATTTAGATATCTGCCTGGGGCAGTGGCCAACGAATAACCCGACTGACATCGGGTGCTCAAGCACGTCCTCATTCGAATGTCCACTGTTGATTTTTGACAAATAGTTCTGGGGGTCTACCTGTCATGTCCTGGTTTTCCGCTGTGCCGATCGCGCTGGTTGCGATTTCCTGGTTGTTATTGCCCGGATTGCCTATCAGTTATCTCCTCGGGCTGCGCGGTATCGCCGCCTGGGCGATCGCGCCGGTGACGAGCATCGCGTTGATCGCGTCCACGGCCGTGGTCGTGCAACTGGCCGGAATCGACTGGTCGATACCGGTGGTGCTGGTGGCCTGCGTGGTCGCCACCGCGATCGTCGGACTGGTCGCGTTTCTCCTGCGGCGCGGCACGTTCGTGGCCGCCGACCCCGACCCGCGAAGACTCACGGCCTTCGCCTTCGCCGGGCTGCTGCCGGCGGTGGCCATCGGTGCCGTGACCATCGTGCGCACCCTGGGCGCGCCGGACGCCATCTCCCAGGTGTTCGACACGCCCTTCCACTACAACGCGCTCGCTTTCATCCGCGACACCCACGAGGCGTCCGCGTTGAGCCTCAGTTCGCTCGGCAACCCCGATTTACCCGGCGCCTTCTACCCGGCCGCCTGGCACGACTTCGGCTCGCTCGTGATGATGTCCACCGGTGCCGAGATTCCGCTCGCCGCCAACGTTCTCTGTGCGGTGATCGCACTGGTGCTCTGGCCGCTTTCCTGCCTGCTTCTCGCTCGCCAACTCTTCGGTCGAAACACCGCCGCGCTGGCGATCACCGGCGTGTTGAGCATCGCCTTCCCGGCGTTCCCGTGGGACCTGTTCGGCTGGGGCGTGCTGTGGCCGAACCTGTTCGGGATGTCGATCGCGCCGGCCGTCCTCGCGGTCGTGCTCACCGTGACCGGCTGGGCGAAGGACGACGCCATCGGTCGTGGCCGCGGCTGGCTCCTGCTGGCCGTGGCGGTGCCCGCTGCCGGGTTCGCGCACCCCAACGTGTTGTTCTCGCTCGTGGTCCTGTCGGTCTTCCCGGCGGCCGCCGCGCTGTTCCTGCGTGCCCGCCGGCTCCACCGCGACGGGCGGAAGGCCCGGAGCTTCGCCGAGCCCGCGGTGTTCATGGCGGTCGTGATCGGCGGGTGGCTGTTCACGGCCACCTCGTCGGCACTCGCCGCCGCCCGGAACTGGAACTGGCGGCCGTTCGAGACGCCGGCCAACGCGGTCGGCGAGACACTGCTCAACGCCACCAACCTGCACGAGGCCCTGTGGGTGCTGTCGGCCGTCGTCATCGTGGGGATGTGCACCGTCCGACGGCATCCGGCGCTGCGCTGGATCCTGGCGGCCCACGCGGCCACCGCGTTCCTCTACGTGCTGACCGCGGCGTTCAACCGGCCGGACACCCGACTGCTCACCGGCTATTGGTACAACGACTCGCACCGCCTCGCCGCCATGCTGCCCATCACCGGGGTGCCGCTCGCGATAGCGGGCGTCGTGTTCCTGGCGGGTCTGCTCCGCCACCGGCTGCGCGCGCGGCCGGCCGTGCTCGCCGTGGCGCTCACCGCCGCGCTGGTGGCCGTGACCGGCGGGATGTACCACACCGACCGCTCGGTGCGGCTCATGTTCACCTACCCGCGGAGCGAGGAACCCAAGCTGGTGACCGATGAGATGCGCGCGTTCTACGCCCGGATCCAGGACGAGGTGCCCGAGGACGCCAAGGTGATCGGCAACCCGTTCGACGGCAGCGTCATGTTCTGGGCGCTGGCCGACCGCGAGGTGGTGTTCCCCCACTTCCTGGCCGCGCTCAGCCCCGACCAGGAGTACCTGTCCCGCAACCTCGACGACGCGGCGTCCGATCCGAAGGTGTGCCGCGCGGTCGACCGGCTGGGGGCGGAGTACGTGCTGATCGGCAAGGCGAAGGCCACCACGCCGAACGGGCTCTACGGCGGAATCGCTCCCGTACAACGGAAGAAGGGCTTCGAGCTGATCGATTCGGCCGGGCAGACGAAGCTCTACCGGATCACCGCCTGCGGCGGGCGGGGGTAGGGCAAGCCCCACCCCTGGTTCGGGTGGCCGCCCCATCGTTTCGGCGCTTTCCCAGCAATAGCGTTCTTTTCGGGCGCACCGGGCGCTGTCGAAAAGGGGTAAAGCGATGACCACCGGAAGTGGTAACGAGGCACTACGACTTGATGGGGTTCGCCGGGTCTACGGAACGCCCGGCAACCAGGTCACCGCACTCGACGGCGTCTCGGTGCGCCTGCCGGCCGGCACGTTCACGGCCGTCATGGGGCCGTCGGGCTCCGGCAAGAGCACGTTCCTTCAGTGCGCCGCCGGGCTCGACCGGCCCGACGGCGGCCGGGTGTACATCAACGGCACCGAGCTGGACCAGACGAGCGAGGCGGCGCTCACCAAGTTCCGCCGGCAGCGGGTCGGGTTCGTGTTCCAGCACTTCAACCTGCTGCCGACGTTGACCGTGTGGCAGAACGTCGTGCTGCCGCTGCGACTCGCTGGCCGCACGGTGGACACCGCCGCGTGCAGGTCGGTGCTCGCCAGGGTCGGGCTGGCCGACCGGCTCGACCACCGTCCGGCCGAGCTGTCCGGCGGTCAGCAGCAGCGGGTGGCCATCGCCAGGGCACTCGCCATGCGGCCGAACGTGATCTTCGCGGACGAGCCGACCGGTGCGCTCGACACCCGCAGCGCCCGTGACGTGCTCGGCCTGCTCGCCGAGTCGGTGCGCGCGCTCGGGCAGACCGTGGTGATGGTGACCCACGACCCGGTGGCCGCCTCCTACGCGGGCTCCGTGCTGTTCCTGGCCGACGGGCAGTTCGTGGGGGAGCTGCGCGACCCGACGGCCGAGCTGGTGGCCGAGCGCATGACGCACCTGGGCGAGATGGTCGACAAGCGTCGAGCGGCGGTTGCGCGATGAGCATCTTCGGGCTCGCCCTCCGCACGCTGCGCTACCGGACGTCCGCGTTCGGCGCCAGCTTCCTCGCCATGTTCCTCGGCGCGATCATCCTCATGAGCTTCGCGTCCCTCATGGACACGGCGGCCGGTCCCGGGGTCGACCCGATCACCGAGGAGTCGCTGTTCCTCATGGCCTCGGTGGTCGGTGGCTGGGGACTGCTGATCGTCGGTTTCGCCGTGATGTCGACGCTGAGCCTGCTGGTCAGCCAACGCAACACCGAGATGGCGGTGCTCAAGAGCATCGGCGCCACCCCGGCCCAGGTCGGGCGGCTGATCGTCGGCGAGGCCGCGGTCGTGGCCGTGCTGGCCGCCGGTCTCGCGGTCGTGCCCGCCATGTTCAGCGGTCAGCTGCTGATCTCGCTGCTGAAGGACACCGGTCAGGTCGCTCAGGGCGTCGGTCACGAGTTCGGGATGTTCGCCCTCTCGATCGGCGTCGGCATCACGCTGGTCGCGGCGATGGCCGGCGCGGGCCTCACCGCACGGCGCGCCACCAAGGTCGCCGCTCGGGAGGCCATGGCCTCGGCGGCCGTCGACAACCCGCGGCTGTCGAAGAAGCGGATCGCGGCGGGGCTCGTCCTGCTGGGGCTCGGCACGAGCTGCGGGGTGGTCACGGCGACCGTGCTGAAGGACGTGGACGCGCTCGAGGTGATGGCTGTCGCCGGCCAGGCGATGATCCTGTCCTCCATCGGGCTTGCCGTGCTGGCACCCGTGCTGGCCAGGGCCGCGATCGCCGTGCTGCGCGTACCGCTGCGTCTCGCCGGCGTCGGCGGCCACCTGACGGTGGAGCACGTGCGGCAGCGCAGCCTGCAGGTGGCCGGCGCGCTGGTGCCGATCATCCTGCTCACGGGCACTGCCACCGGCACGCTCTACCTGCAGACCATCGAGAACTCGGCGACCGTGGGCGTGGTGAAGGACGCCGACGCGCACAACGTCGAGACACTGAACTTCGTGGTGGTCGGCATGATCGCCGTGTTCGCCGCCATCATGCTGATCAACACCCTGGTGGCGGCCACCGTGCACCGCCGTCGCGAGTTCGGTCAGCAGCGGCTGATCGGTTCCACCCCGCCGCAGGTGCTCGGCATGGTCGGCATCGAGGGCGCGGTGCTCACCGTGACGGGCGTGCTGTTCGGTTCGATCGCCGCGGTCATCGCGGTCGTGCCCTACAGCATCGCCAGGACGGGGGCGGTGCTGCCGGACGAGTCCATTGCCCTCTACCTGGGCATCATCGCGGTGGCGGCGGTGCTGACCTTCGCGGCCAGCCTGGGCGCGGCCTCGCGGGCGATCCGTACACCGGCCGTGCAGGCGGTAGCCGCATAGCCACTACCGGGGGTGTGCCGGTGGGGACGATTCGCACGGCGGATCGTCCCCACCGGCATGTCCGCACCCCTGGCCAGGACGCCGTGGCCAGTTCTCTACGGTTGTCGCGTGGTCAGCCTGCGTGAGCGATTCGGACCCGCCATCTACATGGGGGGCGGGCTCGCGCTCGTCGGCGCCGCCGGCTACGGCTTCGTGGCCCTCGCCGGGCACACGCTGCCGCCCGCCGACGCCGCGGCGCTGGCCAGCCTCTACCTCATGGTCAACATCATCGGGCCGGGGGTGTTCTCCGCGCTCGAGCAGGAGACCAGCCGCGCGGTGAGTGCCGAGGCTGCGGCCGGGCGGGGGATCGGCTCGGTCGGCCGGCACGCGTGGCTGCTCGCTTCCGGGCTGCTGGCCGCGCTGCTCGTGGTGCTGCTGGCCATCTCGCCGATCCTCACGAACAGCGCGTTCGCCGGGCAGTGGGGACTCCTGCTGGCCGTGCTGCTCAGCGTGGTGACCTCGGCCGCCGTCTACGTGGTCCGCGGCCTGCTCGGCGGCACCCAACGCTTCACCGGATACTCGGCCACGCTCGCCGCCGAGGGCCTGGCGCGGATCCTGCCGTGCCTGCTGATCATGGTGATCGGCCTGCCGAACACCGTCGGCTACGCGTTGATCTTCGCGGCGGGTTCGGGGTTCGGGGCGGTGGCCGGGCTGTTCTGGCTGCGCCGCGAGGTCACCGCTCCCCTGGAGACTGTCGCGCCGGTGGCGGTCGACGTGCCGCCCGCCAACACGGTCAAGCAGATGGCCCGCTCGCTGTCGTTCCTGGTGGGCGGCACGCTGCTGATGCTCGTGGTGATGAACGTGGCGCCGATCGTCGTGACCGGACGGCTGACCGAGGCGGACGCCGCCCTGGCGGCCGCGTTCGCGTCGGCGTTCGTGCTCGCTCGGATTCCGCTGTTCCTGTTCGCACCCGTGCAGGCGATGCTGCTGCCGTCGCTCACCAGGGCCGCCGAGACCCACGACTTCGCGGCCGTGCGGGCCAAGCTGCGGCTGATCCTCCTGGCGGTGATGGCCATCGGGCTGCCCGGCGTGCTCGCGTCGTTCACCGTCGGCCCGTGGGCCGTGGAGGTGCTGTTCGGCGCGAAGGTCCAGTTGTCGGGCGTGGTCGTCGGGCTGCTGGGGGTCAGCACGATCGGGCTCATGGTGGCGATGGTGCTGCAGCCGGGACTCGTGGCTCTCGGTGCGCACAAGTCGGTCACCGGCGCCTGGCTCGTGGGCACCGTGGTGCTGGTGGGGCTGCTGGCGTTGCCGGGTGACCCGATCCGCGCGGGTGTCATCGCTCAGCTGGCCGGTGCGACCATCGCCGTGGTGATCATGCTTCGCGCGCTGTCCAGGGCGTTGCACGGCCGGGGCGCGCCCGCCGCCACACCAGCCGGTTCCGGAGTGGCCACCACACCCGGCTAGTCTTGTTCCCCGTGTCAAGCATGGTGCCTGCCGCCCGCGCGATCATTGTGGTCCCCGCCTGGAACGAACAGCTCACGGTGGGTGAGACGGTTCGCGAGATTCGGGCCGCCACCCCCGACCTGCCGGTCCTGGTAGTGAGTGACGGGTCCACCGATCGCACCGCCCACGTCGCCCGCGAGGCCGGCGCCTTAGTGCTCGAGTTGCCCTTCAACCTGGGTGTCGGCGGCGCCATGCGCGCCGGGTTCCGATACGCGGTGAAGCACGGCTACGACGCGGCCGTCCAGGTCGACGCCGACGGCCAGCACGACCCGACCGAGGTCCCGCTGCTGCTCGCGAAGCTGTCCGAGTACGACCTGGTGATCGGCGCGCGCTTCTCCGACCGCGACGACGCCTACAAGGTCCGGGGACCCCGCAAGTGGGCGATGGTCGTGCTGTCGAAGGTGCTGTCGCGCATCACCAAGGCCAAGCTCACCGACGCCACCTCCGGGTTCAAGGCGACCGGCGGGCGGGCGCTGCCGGTGTTCGCCGAGCACTACCCGGTGGAGTACCTGGGTGACACGGTCGAGTCGCTGGTGATCGCGGCCCGCGCGGGCTGCCGGGTCACGCAGGTGCCCGCGCACATGCGGCCCCGGCGCGGCGGCACCCCGAGCCACCGTCCGATCAAGTCGATGATCTACCTCTTCCGCGCGTTCTTCGCCCTACTGCTCGCGCTGATCCGCCGGTGGGACATCGCCCCGGCCTCCGAGCAGCTGTACGCGAAGCAGATCAAGGAAGGTGTCTGATGACCAGCACCTATCTGGTCGCCCTGGTGGGCAGTGTGCTCATCCTCGCCGGCATCGTGGAGCTGCTGCGGCGGCGCCAGCTCGGCGAGAAGTACGCGGTCTTGTGGCTGGTGGTCGGCATCCTGCTGCTGATCTTCACGGCGTTCCCCAGCATCCTCACCTCGATGGCCGCCGGGCTCGGCGTGGCCGTGCCGACCAACCTCATGTTCTTCGTGGGGATCGTGTTCCTCGTGGGCACCGTGCTGCACCTGTCGTGGGAGGTGTCCCGGCTGGAGAACGAGACCCGCAAGCTCGCCGAGGACCTGGCCATCCTGCAGCTCGAGGTCGGGCAGATGCAGGCGCGACAGGAGAACGTGTCGGAATGACCACCGTCGACATCATGATGCCGTTCTACGGCGATGTGGCGATGATGCAGGACGCGGTACGCAGCGTTCAGGCACAGACCGACCCGCGCTGGCGGCTCACGGTGGTCGACGACGGGACCGACCCGGACGTGCCGGAGTGGTTCGCCGAGCTGGCCGACGACCGCGTGCGCTACCTGCGCAACCCGACGAACCTCGGGCTCACCGGCAACTTCAACCGCTGCCTCGAACTGGTCGAACACGAGCTGGCCGTGCTGATGGGCTGCGACGACCGCATGCTCCCGAACTACGTGGCCACCGTGCAGAACGTGCACGCCGACCACCCGGACGCCGGCATCATCCAGCCGGGCGTCGTGGTGATCGACAGTGCGGGCAACCCCACGAAGACCCTGGTGGACGAGGCCAAGCGGCGGGTCTACGCGCCGAAGTTCACGGGCCGCACGGAGCTGGTGGGCGAGGCGCTGGCCGTAAGTCTGCTGCGCGGCGACTGGCTGTACTTCCCGTCGATCTGCTGGCGGACGGCCGCGCTCAAGGGACACCGCTTCCGCCCGGAACTGAAGGTGATCCAGGACCTGGCGCTGCTGATCGAGCTGGTCCAGCTGGGCGAACGCCTGGTGGCCGACGACACCGTGTGCTTCGAGTACCGCCGCCACGACGCGAGCGAGTCCTCGTCCACGGCGTTCGACGGCTCCCGCTTCACCGAGGCGGGCACGTTCTTCATGGACGTGGCCGACCAGGTGGCGGCGCAGGGCTGGACCAAGGCCGCTCGAGTGGCCCGACTGCACCTGTCCTCACGGGTGTTCGCTCTGACCAACCTGCCGCAGGCACTCAAGCAGCGGACCGGTGTCGGCCCGCTGGTCAAGCACGTGTTCGGCTCCGGCCGCTAGTCGCAGGCCGTGATTCGGTAGAGCTTGTTGTTGCCCTCGAAGTCGATCAGTTCGAAGCCCGGAGTCGCGCCCGGGTCGTCGAGGCCCCTGTAGTACTCCCACTTGATGTCCGTGGTGCGGAAGCGCACGCCGCCCACCAGTAGGTACTCCACGCCCAGGTCGCGGACCGCCTCGCAGACCTCCGGGTCGGTGGCCGCCTCGTCCAGGTGGCCGGCGATCAGGTCCTGCTCCGGGCTCTGCTCGCTGCGGAAGTGGGGGAACAGCACCTCGCGGTCGGCGATCGTCCACAGCATGGAGCTGCCGTTGAACGGGTTGCCCGCCACCAGCGCGTCCTCAGGGATCTCGTCCTTCACGTCCTCGAAGAAGTCGCGCAGGTCCTCGGTCACCAGCTGTCCCGCGATCGGCAGCTCGTAGCCCACGGCCACCCGCGCTTCCCGGTCCTTCGGGTACAGGCCGCCGGTGACCACCACGAGCACCGCGGTCAGGCCCACGACCATGGTCGCGGTCGACGTCGTACCGAGACGCTTGCGCAGGCCCGATTCGGCCGACTCGTTCTTCTCGAGAATCTTCGCTGCGATGAACAGGATGCCGCCGACGGCGAGCGGCACGGCCGTGATCGGCAGCATGGCCGCCAGCCGGTGCGAGTCGTTGTACCAGTAGCCCGTGAACTTCTCGGTGTCCGGCCGGTTGATCGACGCGGTGAGCACGTACAGGAACGTGGTGGCCAGGTGCCCGGCCACGATCAGCCGCAGCACCGGGTACCGGCGGGCCGCGAAGATCCCCACGATCACGACGACCGACAGGATCCACAGCGCGTCCTGGCGGTTCGTGGCGTTGAGCGCCACCTCGCCGAACGCGTTGGCCGGCGTCTCGAACGGCGGCCAGTGGTGTGAGCGCGTGGCGGCGAACGCCGGGGTGGTGGCCGCCCAGTACCAGGCGACGCCCAGGAACACGACGAACGCCGCGAACTCGACGACGCCGCGGACCGTGCGCCCCGAGAGGTGCAGCCGCCAGGAGCGGAGACCGAACGCGGCGGCGATCGGGAACAGCGAGAGCACGCCGACCGAGAACAGCACGTTCGGGTGCGTGAGCCCGGTGGCCACCAGCACGATCGGCAGTACCAGCCAGGCGCGTCCCTTACCGATCGCGTCGTCCTTCACCCAGCCGGTCAGCGTGAACACCACGGCCAGTACGGCCGGCGCGAGCGACATGCCCAGCAGGTTCGGCCACAGGACACCGAAGCCGAGCAGGTCCCACGGGAACGCGGTGAACGCGACGCTCAGCGTGCCGGTGATGACGAGCGCCGGGAAGTTCCGGCCGAACAGCTGCCTCGCGAGCAGCAGACAGGACAGCGGCCAGAGCACCACGGCCGAGACCGCGGGCACCAGGTTGGCCACCACCTCGATGCTCGTGCCGGTCGACATCATCACGAGCGAGGCGAGGTCGTGCCACGCGGCCGGGTAGAAGATGCCCGGCACCTCCGGGTTGCCGAGCGTGGAGAGCGTCAGCGCGGACGCGTTGTGCGAGTCCTGGATGTAGGCGAGCGCGTTGTAGTGGAACAGCCCGTCGTAGGTCTGGTTCAGGGTGTCGGGCGCGCCGATGGCCGCGACGATCGTGAACGCGCCGAGCACGAAGGCGGGCGCCAGCCCGAGGAACGCGGCCAGCGAGATGGGCCGGGGGTCGGCCGTGGGCGCGAAGATCGCCCGGCGACGCAGCGGGATGGCGATGGCTGCCACCACGACGATCACGACGGCGCACACGGCCAGCACAACGAGCACCGACCAGTCGATGCCGGCCATCCCGGCGAGCACGGCCGTGGACGCGATCAGCGCGATGCTAGTGATCGGGGCGAGTGCCCACGCGGCGATGCCACGAAGCCCGACCAGGTAGCTGATGGCGGCACCCGGAAGGAGTAGCCAGGCGACGGTGACCAGCGCCATCGGGATGGCTTCGAACCAGTTCATCGCAGGTGCTACCTCTTCTTCATGCCGTTGTCCCCGCCGTGGCCGGGGTGATTCTAGGGATGGGGACAGGTGTGTCCTCGATCACCCAACGGTTCGTTGATCAGGCCGGACAGGGCCAAGGCAACTCCCTGTACGAAGTTTTCCGGCAACTAGATTGATTCCGTGAAGTTGGTGTAGTGTCGTAGGCGGTTAGTGATCGTTTGCTGGTCACGCCGGTGGTCCAGTTGTGCCAGATGCCGGCGGCCAGGGCCAGCAGGCGCTGCGCGACTGGGTGAACACGCCGGCGGGGGTGCGGGCGCCGTGGTCTTCGAGGCTGAGTTGGCTCTTGAGGGTTTGGTTGACTGATTCGATCCATTGGCGCACGCCGCCGAGGTTGCCGTTGCGGTAGGTCTCGTCTTTGCGGTCCGGACGTAGCAGTTCCAGGCCCAGCGTGGTGGTGTGGGTCTTGAAGTCTTTGCCGGCGAATCCTTTGTCGGCCAGCAGGATCTGGCCGGTGCGGATCAGGTGGTGGTTGCGGTTGAGCAGGGCGGCCAGCACCTGGCGTTCGCCGAGTTTGGGGTTGGCCAGACACCACATGATCGGCATCCCGTCGCCGGTGCAGACGAGGTAGAGCTTGAGGCCCCAGTACCAGCGTGAGTGTGACGCGCAGTAGCCGTAGCCATCTATGTTGGACACTTTTGGGTGAAACGGGGTTACTCGTTTGGGCGATAGGGGGCACGAACGGCTGGAACGGCCTAGTGGCTGGTAGATCGATTGGGGGACGGCCATGGCTCATTCGCTGCGTCGACTTCGAATACGGCTACATCTTCTACAACTCGGCCAACGGCACGGTCACCGACCGGCGCTATTAGTTCATGGGGTGTCCTTATGAAAGGGAAACCGTTGACGCGTAAGAGAAATCTAGTGCTGATCGGCGTGGCCGCGGCCGCGTTGTTCGGCGCACAGGGGACTGCGGTCGCCGACCCGGCGCCACAGGAGCGGGATCTGGCTCCCGCCGCGACGGCGGGCGAGGAGTTCGTGCCGCTCAGCATTCCGGAGGCCCGCCGCGAATCCGGCCAGGTCTCCGGTGGCACGCAGGCCAGGTCGGCGGAGGCGGCGGCCGCGACCGTCGGTCCCGTCGACTCCACCGGTTCGAGGTTCACGGCCAACACTCCGGTGCGCGTGCTGGACACCCGCTTCGGCACCGGCGCACCCGCCGGCAAGGTAGGTCCGGGTGGAGTGATCAACCTCGACCTGTCGAGCCGGGTGCCCGCGAACGCCACGGCCGTGGTCCTCAACCTGACGGGTGTCTCGCCCAGCCTCGCCACGTACCTGACCGCCTGGCCGGCGGACGCGGACCTGCCGGAGGTGTCGAGCCTCAACCTGCGTGCGGGGGAGGTCCGCGCCAACGCGGCGACCGTCCCGCTCGGCGCCAACGGTCAGATCGGCGTGCGCAACCACGTCGGCACCACCCACATCCTCGCCGACCTGGCCGGGTACTACGCGCCCGCCACGGGCTCCGGGTTCACCGCCCAGTCGCCCGTTCGCGTGCTGGACACCCGCACGTCGGGTGGTCCGCTCGGCCCGGGCGGCACCCGGACCGTCAACCTGTCCAGCCGCGTCCCGGCGGACGCCACGGCCGTCACGTTCAACCTGACGGGCGTCGGCGCGTCCACGCTCACGGCCATCGGGGCGTACCCCGCGGGCGCGGCGCGGCCGGAGGCGTCCGTGCTGAACCTGGCGCCCAACCAGGCCACGCCGAACCTGGTGACCGTCGCGCTGGGCACCAACCGCAGCGTCACGCTGTACAACAGCGCTGGCAACACCCAGCTGGTGGCCGACCTGTCCGGCTACTACACGAGCGGCGGTGGCAACTCGTACTACCAGGTGACGCCGGTCCGGGTGATCGACACGCGGTTCGGCGAGCCGCTGCCCGCGAACAGCTGGGGTGAGGTGGCACTCGACACGGACGTGCCGGCGTCGGCCACGGCCGTCACGTTCAACCTGACGGGCACCGAACCGTCGGCGCTGACCTACCTGACCGCCTACCCGACCGGTTCGGCACTGCCGAACGCGTCGAACCTGAACCTGGCGGCCGGGCAGTCGGCGGCCAACCTGGTGACCGTCGCGCTCGGCACGAACAAGGGCGTGAACATCTACAACGCCCAGGGCCACACCCACTTCCTCATGGACATGGCCGGCTACTTCGCGCCGCCGCCGGCACCGTGTGCCGGTGCCTGCGTGCACAGCTGGGGTGACAACGAGGAGGGCCAGCTGGGGGTCGGCACGACCGGCGGGTACTCGACCGAGCCGGGTCGCGTCGACGGTCTCTCCAACGTCGCGTCGGTCACGAGCAGCTACCTCAACGGCTACGCCCTCGGCAACGGCGGCACCGTGCGGGCGTGGGGCGCCAACGGGCTGCAGGGCCTCGGCAACGGCAAGCTCTACGGCTCGTCGCCCGTCTCCGTCCGGGTGGGCGCGCTGACCGGGATCACCCAGATCGCGGCCGGTGCCTACAGCGGCTACGCGCTCGTCAACAACGGCGAGGTGTGGAGCTGGGGCTACAACGGCGACGGTTCGCTCGGCGACGGCAGCGTGGCCACCAGGGCGAATCCGGTGGTCGTGAAGCTGCCGAGCGGCATGACGCAGATCGCCGCGGGCTTCACCACCGGGTACGCGCTTCGCAACGACGGCACCGTGTGGGCCTGGGGCTCCAACGGCGGCTCGCTCGGCAACGGCAGCTACGGCACCGGATGCAACACCACCCCGGTCGGCCCCGGCTGCCGTGCGGCGACGCCCATCCAGGTGCCCGGTCTGACCGGCGTCACGTCGATCTCCTCGACCCGCAACGCCGCGTTCGCCGTGAAGTCGGACGGCACCGTGTGGGCGTGGGGTTACAACGCCCACGCGGAACTCGGCATCGGCACGGTCGGCGGTCGGGCCTGCTACGACAACCCGCAGGCCGCGAACTGCACGGTGCTCTCGCCCGTCCAGATCCCCGGTCTCACGGGCGTGGCGAAGATCGCGTCCGGCAGCAGCTCGACGACCTACGCGCTCAAGACCGACGGCACCGTGCTGTCGTGGGGCTTCAACGGTGACGGCCAGCTCGGCAACGGCACCACCGGCGAGGGCTGCACCGACCCGTCCGAGCCGAACTGCGTCGCGACCTCGCCGGCGCCGGTCTCGGGCCTGACGGGTGTCACGGACGTCGCCGGCGGCGCCGGCTACGCCATGGCGATGGGCGGCGGGTCCGTGTGGACCTGGGGCTATGACTCCCAGGGCCAGTTGGGCCACCCGTACGACCTGGTGCCCGTCCAGGTGCCCGGTCTGACGGGGGTGACGGCCATCGGTTCCGGTGGCGCCACGTCGTTCGCCGTCAGGTAGCTCTACCGCAGGCAAAGGACCGCACCGTTGGCGGACGGTGCGGTCCTTTCCTGTGTGCTGAACCTCGCAACCGTGACCTAACGGTAACCATACGAGGGTCCGCGGGTACTCTGAGCGGCCTGATGACCCCCCTGGAGGACTGAACTCGAATGCTCGGTAGTACCCCGACAACGAGCGAGGCGTCGGCTCCGGACGAGCGGCTCGTGGAACACGCTCCCAACGGCCGCCTGGTGGCCCAGCGAGGCCTGTTCCGCGGTCCCGACCCGGTCTGCCCGGAGGACCTCTACGCACAGATCAACTTCGGCAACGCGGTCCGCGAGCGGCAGCGCCTGGTGGTGCATGCCGGCTCCGAGGTGTCCATGGACACCTACTTCGGCCGCTTCCCGGCCAGCTACTGGCAACGCTGGACGGTGGTGACCGAGGTCGACGTGGAGGTCACGGTGTCCGGCTCCGGCCGGATCTCGCTGATCGCCTCGGACACCGAGGGCGACACCAGGACGGTCGCCGTCCAGGAGGTCACCGACCAGCAGGGCGGCCAGGTCACGCTGAGCGCCCAGCTGGACAAGTTCCTCGACGGCGGATTCCTGTGGGTGCAGTTCGGCACCAACGACCAGGATCTGGTGGTCGACCGTCTGCGCTGGACGGTGAACGCGCCGAAGATGCTGCGCCCCACGGCCGTGGTGATCTGCACGTTCAACCGCGCCGACGACTGCACCAAGACCCTCCAGGCCCTCGCGGCCGACGACGAGGCCCTCGACGTGCTGGACGCCATCTACGTGGTCGACCAGGGCACGGACCCCGTGTCCTCCAGGGAGACGTTCCCGGCCATCCAGCAGGGCCTCGACGGCCGGCTGCGCTACCTGCGTCAGCCCAACCTCGGCGGTGCCGGCGGCTTCGGCCGGGGCATGTACGAGGTGACGGCGCGCGGGTCCGAGCACGCGAACCTGCTGTTCATGGACGACGACGTGCTGTGCGAGCCCGAGATCGCCATCCGGCTCACGGCGTTCGCCAACCGCACCACCGAGCCCACCATCGTGGGTGGCCAGATGCTGCGGCTGCTCCACCCGACCATGCTGCTGGCCGGCGCCGAGTACGCCGACTTCGCGCAGCTGGTCCCCGGCAAGGTCGTGCGGGGCGCCCTCGACGACATCGACCTCACGGCCGAGGCCGAGGACGAGGACGGCGTGCCCACCGGCAAGCCCAACCGTGGCGACGCCCGCGTGGACGCCGACTACAACGCCTGGTGGTCCTGCCTGATCCCCGCCGAGGTCGTGGCGAAGATCGGTCTGCCGCTGCCGCTGTTCTTCCAGTGGGACGACGTCGAGTACGGCTACCGCGCCAAGGCCAACGGGTTCGCCACGGTCACGCTGCCCGGCGCCGGCCTGTGGCACGCCGACTTCGACTGGAAGGACCTCGACAAGTGGAACGAGTACTTCGCGGTTCGTAACGCGATGATCGTGTCCACGCTGCACGCCGAGATCGATCCCAAGCAGACGGCCCGGGTCATCGTCTCGCGCATCACGCGTTACCTGATGTCCATGCAGTACGGCCTGGCCGCCACCCTGCTCAAGTCGGTCGAGGACTTCCTGCAGGGCCCGTCGATCCTGCATGACGGCGGCGCGGCGGCCGCCAAGGAGATCCACAAGATCCGGGCCGAGTACCCGGACACGGTCATGCACCCGGCGTCGGACGTGCCCGGCCTCAAGTCGGGTGAGGTGCCGATGATCCAGGCCGGTCCCGAGCCGAGCAAGAACCGCATGGTGATGCTCAAGCGGCTCATCTTCCTGGCCATGGGCCGCACGGTGCACCAGATCGGCGCTGTGACGAAGAAGGACGCCACCTGGTGGCACGTGTCGCAGTTCGACACGGTCGTCGTGACCGACGGCTCCCAGGGCGGCGTGCGCGTGCGCAGGCGCGACAAGGAGCTGACCATCAGGCTGGCCAAGGAGACCGGCCGTCTGGTGCGTCGTCTGAACTCCGAGCTGCCCAGGCTCCGTGAGGAGTACCGGGCCGCCGCTCCCGAGCTGACCAGCCGCGAGAACTGGCGTCGGCTGTACGACTTCTGACCGAACGCGAAAGGGCGGGCTACCGATTCGGTGGCCCGCCCTTTCGCGTATGTGTGGCGCTACACGGGTTTCGTGAGCACCACGAGCAGCAGGCCGCCGGCCACGAACGACGTGCCGAGCCAGGTCCAGATGTTCGTGCGCTCGTCGAGCAGCACGGCGCTGGCCGTCAGGATGCCGATGTAGCCCAACGCGTTGAACGGGTAGGCGATGCTCAGCGGAACCTTGCTGAGCGTGGTCAGCCAGGCCACCGCCGAGATGGCGAAGACCATCAGGCCCAGCAGCACCCACGGCGACGTGATGGCCTTGACGACCAGCGACGCGTCGTCCTGCTTCGCGCGCTCGGTCGCCAGCGTCATGCCGTGCTTGAGCAGCACCTGCCCGGCGGCCGCCGAGAAGACGGCGAAGAGAAGGAACGCCAAGCTGGCGGTGGTCACCCGGGGCCTCCTGATGGGATCGGGCGGTGGATCGTCGAACGTGATCGTGGGCAGTTGGCCGGTATCAAGTTCCTTCGACAACGAGCCTGTCCTCCGCGTGAGGGGTCAGCCGCAGAATGAACTGGTAGCCGAACAGGGTCGGTCGCCGGCGGACCAGCCAGGCGTCGATCTTGCGGACGATCTTCAGCTTGAAGCCGTCGGAGTCGGACACGACGCCGAGCGGCAGACCCGTGTACGTCTCCTCCATGATGTCGAAGCCGCAGCGGCGAACGAGCCTGCGCAGCGACGCCCTGGTGAAGAACCGCAGGTGGGTCTGGTCGAGGATGCCGCGGCGGTCGTAGCCGAACAGGCCGAACATGACCCGGGACCGCGGGTACCAGTGGCCGAAGTTCGGCACCGAGAGCAACAGCTGGCCGCCGGGACGCAGGACGCGCAGGATCTCGCGCAGCGTCTCCTTGGGCCGGGGGAGGTGCTCGACGATGTCGCCGGCGATCACCACGTCGTAGCCCGTGCCGACCTCCGGCGGAATGCCCGTCGTGAGGTCCGCCTGGTAGAAGTCGTCGGTGCGCTCGCGCACGCCGGGGATCTCCAGGTAGTCGACGCCCGTCACGTGGTGGCCCGCGGCGCGGATGCGCTCGGCCAGCAGGCCGCCGGAGCAGCCGATGTCGAGGATCTTCGACGCCGGGCGGTCCTTCAGCATCTCCAGCATGACGGAGTGGGACGAGCCGTCGCCCTCCTTGAAGGCGTACTCGTCGGGCGTGGGCATCCAGTCGGAGGTGCCGAAGCCCATGTTCGCCAGCCGGGACTCGACCACGTCCTTGACGACGTCCTTGGCGTAGCGCATGCCGTCGACGTAGCAGATCTCGTCGCCGTAGTAGGTCGGGATGGGGATCTCGACGATCTTCTTCCCGGCCTCGACGAGCTGGATGATGATCTGGGTGTCGAAGTCGAACTCGTCGGTGTTGTGCTGCAGCGGGATGTCACGCAGCGCGGCGACGTTGTAGGCGCGGTAGCCCGAGTGGAACTCGGTCAGGTCCGTGCCGAGCATCTTGTTCTCGAAGCGGGTGAGGATCTGGTTGCCGACCCACTTGTAGAGCGGCATGCCGCCCTTGAGCGCGTCGCCACGCTTCATCATCCGCGAGCCGAACACCGCGTCGCACTCACCGTTGACGAGTGGCGCGACCATCTGCGGCAGCAGTTCGGGCGCGTACTGCCCGTCGGCGTGCAGCAGCACGATGATGTCGAGGCCGCGTTCCATGGCCAGCGCGTAACCGGCCTTCTGGTTGCCGCCATACCCCAGGTTCTTGGTGTGGCGGATGACCATGGTCTTCGGCGTGTCCGCGCGCTCGGCCCAGCTCTGCCCGAAGGAGAACGTGTCGTCCTTGCTCGCGTCGTCGAGGACCAGCACCTCGGCGATCTGATCCCGGAAGTCCGCGGGGATCCGGTCCAGCGTCTTCGACAGCGTGGACTCGGCGTTGTAGGCAACCACCAGGATGCCGATGCGAGGCGTTCTGCGACTGGACTCAGTCGCTGTGGTCACGCCCCCAGAAGATTTTGTGTTGGCCACCGGAGGAGGCTAGCGGATTGCCATTTCGACGAGCACGCTGGCCTGGCCAAATACGGCCCGTCACCTGCAATTACCCGGCAGTTTCCGCATGGTGTTCCGAGCCGATCTGATGCTTATCGTCACCGGGGTGGCCTTCGTTACCCGACGGTGGTGGAGTGTCCGGGGTATCATCGCTACCACTTTCGTCACCGCCGTCACTTTCGTACCGGCTGTCACCATTTCGGCGCTTCATCAGGAACAGTCCGATGATCATGGCGATGGCCAGCGTGGACCACGTGATGACCATGAGAACCGTGTCCTGCTCGCGGAACAGCTGGCCCCTTGCCTCCCACCACTCACCGATGGGGGCGGAGGCCCAGTACGTGTAGACCACCAGGACAAACGTGCTGGCAGCGACGTTGTAGAGCGTCGCAGCCCAGAAGTTGATGAAGTACAGGGCGGCCAGCGGCCACACCAGGTACTGCATCCCGAATGCGGGACTCAACAGAAGGAACATGGCCAGCGCGAGTCCGGCGGCCGCGGGACTGAACACCATCGGGCGACGCCAGGCGATATAAGCCGGAAGCAATGCGCACAGCGCCAGCACAACGAAACGGCCTGGCCCGATCAGCCATTCGGTCACGCCGGTCGGCGCCTCGGCCCACACGAGGAACTGGTTCAGGCCCCATTCCCGCGCCCAGATGCCCTTGTAACCGATGACGTCGCGGCTGAACTCGGCCCACCTGTTGAGCATCACCGGGCCCCACAGCAATGCGAACACCACAACGCCGCCGGCCGTGAATGTGAGCAGTTTTCGCACGCCGAGTCGGAAAAGGATCACCAGCAGCATCGGCACGAGCACGATGGGGATCAACTTGACCGACAGCGACAGCGCGAACGCCACACCGGCCGCGGCCGCCCACCGCCTCACCACCAGGAAGTACACGCTGAGCAGCGCGAACATCACGAACAGCGGGTCGGTGTTGCCGTGGAAGCCGGAGATGACCACCAGGACCGGGCTGCACACCACGAGCACAGCGGCGACCGTGGCCTCGACCACCGGGCGCCGCAGGCGGACGAGTTCGAAGACCAGCCAGGCCATGACCAGGTCGGCGATCACGGCCGGAACCTTGATCAGGAACAGGAAGTTGGCCACGTCACGGTCGACCAGCCAGTTGATGGCCACCAGCATCCGGCCGGACAGCGGCGGATGGTTGTAGAGACTGAAGTACGGGTGCCCGTACATGTCGACCGGACCGAACAGCCGGACACCCTCGGCGAACGAGTACCACGAGTGCACGTCGTTCGTGCCGAACGTGTGTGCCGCAACCCAGAGCTTGAACACCGTCGCCAGGACGGCGATCCCCACGACCACCAGCCTCAGCCGGGCGGTTCTGCCGGGCGAATCAGCTGAGGTTGCAGCCATCTTCATGCGCGGTACCGTACTGGGCCATGGTCCGCGGCTGTATCACGGCCGTGCATACTGGGCCAGGCCCAGAGTGCTTTTAGCTGCTGTCGAGCAGCCGACATTGGCCCCGACTGGATGTGAAGGTCCCCAAGTTATGGATTCCCCCACGTCGACTGATGGTTCCGACTACACGGACCGGCTGGCCAGACTCCAGGGGCCGCGGTGGAAGCGGATTCTGGACGTGCAGGCCCCGTACCGCTGGAACGTCCGTCGCCTGTTCGGTGACCGCGAGGTGCTCGACGTCGGTTGCGGCATCGGCCGCAACCTCGCCCACCTCGCACCGCGTGGCGTCGGAGTGGACCACAACGAGCACTCGGTGGACATCTGCCGCAAGCTCGGACTCACGGCCTTCACGCTCGACGAGTTCAAGAAGAGCGAGTACGCGAAGCCCGGCCGGTTCGGCGGGATGCTCGCCGCGCACCTGGTCGAGCACATGCCGCGCGAGGACGCCGTCAAGATCCTCGACAGCTACGTCGAGTACCTGGCTCCCGGTGCGGTGGTCGTGCTGATCTGCCCGCAGGAGCGCGGGTACGCGTCGGACGCCTCGCACGTGGCGTTCACCGACCTCGACGGCCTCGCGGACGTGGCCACCCAGGTCGGTCTGAAGGTCGACCGCCGGATCTCGTTCCCGCTGCCGCGGGCGGCCGGCAAGTACTTCACCTACAACGAGTTCGTACTGGTAGCCAGGAAGAGTGAGGAACGTTGACCGAGCAGGCCACCACCAGCCCCGACGCGGACCGTGTGCTGCAGCGCGTCGTCCTGCCGAGGGACCGCGACCCGCTCGACGTCAGGCCGCTGTACCTGGACGAACCGGAGAACGTGCACAGCCACGTCACCTCCCGTCGTGAGGTGGTCGTTCCGCCGTCGGCCAGGGTGTCGTTCGCGTCGTACTTCAACGCGTTCCCCGCGAGCTACTGGAAGCGCTGGACGGTCATCGAGGACGTGACGCTGCGCCTCACCGTGCGTGGCGCCGGCCGCGTCGAGGTGTACCGGTCGAAGTCGAACGGCGACCTCGTCCACCTGACGGGCGCGCCGGTCCACGCGGAGAAGAAGGCCGAGACGCTCGAGTTCCGGCTCACGCTCAAGCCGTTCGAGGACGGCGGCTGGCTGTGGTTCGACGTGTTCACCGAGGCCTCCACCATGCAGGTGACCGACGCCGTGTGGCTGGCCGACGAGCCGCTGCCCATGCGGAAGGTCGCGGTGGGCATCACCACGTTCAACCGGCTCGACGACTGCGTCGCCACGCTGTTCGCCATCGGTGAGGACCCGGCGGTGCTCGACGTGGTCAGCAAGGTCTACGTGGCCGACCAGGGCAGCAAGAAGATCCGCGACCACGAGAAGTTCGGCGAGGCCGCGAAGGTGCTCGGCGACCGGCTCGAGGTCATCGACCAGGGCAACCTCGGCGGTTCCGGCGGCTTCACCCGCGCCATGTACGAGTCGATCGAGCACACGAAGCCCGGCACGGTCGACCAGATCCTGCTGATGGACGACGACATCGCGCTCGAGCCCGACTCGCTGCTGCGGTCCAACATGTTCGCCCGCGCGGCCGCCAAGCCGGTCATCGTCGGCAGCCACATGCTGAACCTGCAGGCCAAGTCGCGGCTGCACACCATGGGTGAGGTCATCGACCTGGCGTCCTGCACGTGGCGGCGCGCTCCCGGCGCGGTCACCGACCACGACTTCGGCGAGCACTCGCTGCGCGACACCCGCGAGCTGCACCGGCGCATCGACTCCACCTACAACGGCTGGTGGATGTGCCTGTTCCCGCGTGAGGTCATCGAGCGCACCGGGCTGCCGCTGCCGCTGTTCATCAAGTGCGACGACTCCGAGTACTCGCTGCGCGCGCTGGCACACGACATCCCGACCGTGTCGCTGCCCGGTTCGGCCGTGTGGCACGAGCCGTGGACGGACAAGAACGACACCAAGGACTGGACCGTCTACTTCCACATGCGCAACCGGCTGGTGATGGCCGCGCTGCACAGCCCGTACGACATGCGCAAGACGCTGCTCAAGCAGGGTGCGCGGCAGACGGTTCGCCGGCTGCTGTCCATGGAGTACTCCACCGCCGCCCTCGAGCTGAAGGCGGTCGTGGACTTCATGGCCGGTCCCGAGCGGCTGTTCGACAAGCTGTCCACCGGGTTGCCGGAGGTGCAGGAGGTCCGCAAGCAGTACACGGACGCGCAGTTCCTGCCGTCGGCCAGGGAGTTCCCGCCGCCCACGTTCGACATGGTCAAGGCGGAGCAGATGCTGCACCCGCCGGTCAACCCCGCGAGGATCGCGCTGCGGGCGGGCAAGGCGCTGGTGCACAACCTGCGTCCGCCGGAGGCGTCGGCCGTGGAACGTCCCCAGGTCAACATCTCGGCCAACAGCGCCCTGTGGTTCCTGCTGGGCAACCTCGACAGCGCCACGGTGTCCAACGCCGACGGCAGCGGGGTGGCGTTCCGGCGTCGCGATCCCAAGGTGTTCCGCGACCTGGCCCGCCAGGCGGCACACAACTACCGCAAGCTGATCGCCGACTGGCCCAAGCTCGTGGAGCAGTACAAGGCCGCGCTGCCCGAGCTGACCTCGGTCGAGTCATGGCGGAAGGTCTTCGAGGCCTAGACCCCAAAAGCGAGGGCCCCCCTCAGGTCTTGCGACCCGAGGGGGGCCCTTGCTTCACGTTCGGGCGAGATCAGACGGCGCGGACGCCGGTGGCCTGCGGGCCCTTCTGGCCCTGACCGATCTCGAACTCAACGCGCTGGTTCTCGTCCAGGCTCCGGAAGCCCGAGCCCTGAATCTCCGAGTAGTGGACGAAGACATCAGCGCTGCCGTCGTCGGGCGCGATGAAGCCGAAGCCCTTCTCGGAGTTGAACCACTTCACAGTTCCCTGTGCCACAACTGTCTCCTGAAAAGCGTTAGTGCAAGCCGCCGCGGTTGCGACAACCCTGGTCGGTTCCAGACGGCGACTCAACATCGAGCTAACCCGCGCGCCCGCAACATTTCGCGAGCGTGATCTATCACGTACTCAAGAAAAACGACCGGCCATAGTCAACCACACAGATGCGGATCACCGCACTAGAAGGGTTGCGGGTATTCAGGTCCTGAGAGAGGCTCGTGTAGTGAGCGAGCTCGCAAGTGACCAGCCCCAGCCCATAGCCCTTGACCTGGACGAGGCCGGTGTGTCAGTGGACCTTCCACGGCCGCCTCACCAGCGCGATCAGGTCTACGGAGTCCCCTACCGACCGGTCGAGTTCCGCGACGACGACCTGCCCACCGCTCTGGAGCGGTCAGCTGCCTGGCTTCGTCGAACCCAGGAGTGGCTCGGCGAACCGGTCGATGTGATCGCCATCCACCTCGACTACGACGACGCCGACGGTTCGCCGTACTACGACGTCAAGCTCCTGTGCAACGAGGAGGACCTGGCGGGCGCGCCCATCGCGCTGCGCGCCGCCGAGAAGCCCTGAGACCGTCTCGAGGTCTGGTCAGCCGCGCGGCGTCGCGTGGTTGACCAGACTCGCCCGTCTCGACCACACGTCCGCCCAACCGCCTGGCCACCGCACGAGCGCCACGGCGGAGGTCTTGAGCGCCACCGGCTCGCCGGTGAGGATCTCCACAAGCTCGGACAGGCCCGGGTTGTGGCCGACGAGCACGGCCGTCAGGACGTCGTCCGGGAGTTCGTCAAGTACCGACATGAGGTCCTGGTAGCCGGCCGCGTAGACCCGTTCGTCGTGGCGGACGGTGGGTGCCGGTTCCAGCGCCGGACCTGCCAGTCGCCAGGTCTCCCGCGCCCTGGTGGCCGTGGAGCAGACCACCAGGTCGACACCGCCGGTGAGCTGCTCGGCCAGCCAGCCGCCGAGCACGGGTGCGTCCCGCCTGCCACGGGGGTTCAGCGGCCGCTCCTCGTCCGGCAGGTCATGGGTCCAGTCCGACTTCGCGTGCCGCACCACGGCAAGGGTTCGCACGTCAGAACCACCTTTCGAGCACCTGGGCCACGCCGTCCTCGGAGTTGGGGGCGGTGACCTCGTCCGCGACGGCCAGCAGGTCGGGGTGGGCGTTGGCCATGGCGACCCCGTGGCCGACCCACCGCAGCATGGGCACGTCGTTCGGCATGTCGCCGAAGGCCACCACCCGCTCGGCCGGCACGCCCACCAGGTCGCAGACCAACTCGAGCCCGCTGGCCTTCGTGACGCCGGCCGCCGAGACCTCGAGCAGTCCCTGGTTGGACGAGTACGTCAGTTCCAGCGGCATGTCCCCGACCACCTCGTGGACGGCTGCCGCCAGCCGGTCGCTGGTCATGCCCCGGTGGCGGATGAGGAGCTTGGTGGCCGTCTTGCCGAGCACCTCGGCCCTGGTCAGCTCGGTCGCCGCGCCCTCGACGCCGTGTGGGTCGCCCCAGGGGTTCTGGAACTCGGCCTCCATGGCGTAGGACTCCTTCAGCGGCGAGCCGACCTCCGTCCGCTCGGTGGACACGGCGATCTCCGGCAGCGCGGCCGACACCGCGTGCACGATGTCGCCGAGCTGGATCGGGTCCAGCCCGCGCACCGAGAGCACCTCGTCCTCGCCGATGTCGTAAACGGTCGCGCCGTTCGCGCAGACCGCGTAACCGGTGAGCCCGGCGGCCTCCGAGACCGGCGGGATCCACCGCGGCGGACGGCCACTGACCAGCACGAACGGGACACCGGCAGCCACGACCGCGTTGACCATGCGGCCGGTGCGCTCGGTGATGCGCTCCATGGGGTCCAGGAGGGTGCCGTCAACGTCGGATGCGACTAACTCGGGTCGGTGCACGTTTTCCATCATCCCTGTCGGCGGGTGGGCTACGGTTCCGAGCGTGACGTACCCACCACAGGGGCAGCCACCGGGTTATGGGCCCGGATACCCGCAGGGCTACGGCCAGCAGGGTTACGGCCAGCAGGGTTACGGCCAGGGATACGGCTCTGGATACGGGGCTCCGCAGCCTCCGTACGGGCAGCGGCCGCCGAGCAGCACGGCCATCGCGTACGTGTGCGTGGCGTTGTTCCTGCTCTGCGGCACTTTCGCCCTCATCGGCGCGATCCTCGGCTGGAACGGGGAATCGGACAGTCCGGACATGATGGCCACGATCATCGGCATCGCGTTCAGCGAGGACGTGACCGGCAACGTCGACTTCGCCATCTCCGTGGCCATGAGCGTGGCGTGCACCACGCTGACGTTCGCGCTCGTGCTGGTCGCCCGCCTGGAGTTCGTCCGCTGGATCCTCGGCTTCGTCGGCGCGGTGACCAGCGCGTACTACCTCTACGCGATCATCTGGCTGCTGTCGAACGACGGCGAGGAGGTCATCGCGCTGCCGATCCTCGCCTTCGTGCTGTGGACCGCGTCGACCGTGTTGGTGCTGCTCCCGATGACCGCGCGGGCCATGCGTGGCTATCAACGGAAGGCGTACGGGCACTACTGAGCCCGGCGAGTACGGTTGGTGACCGTGCGCGTTGGCATCGTGATCCTTCCCGAGTACCGGTGGTTGCTTGCCGAGCAGAAGTGGCGGGCCGCGGAGTCCTACGGCTTCGACCACGCCTGGACCTACGACCACCTCGGCTGGCGGTCGCTGGTCGACGGGCCCTGGTTCGACGCGGTACCCACGCTGACGGCCGCCGCCATGGCCACCCGCCGCATCAAGCTCGGCACGTTGGTGGCCTCACCCAACTTCCGCCACCCGGTGTCGTTCGCCAGGAGCCTGCTGTCGATCGACGACATCTCCAGCGGCCGGCTGCTGGTCGGCGTCGGCGCGGGCACCCCACGCGGCTACGACAACCACGTGATGGGCGGCGAGGGGCTGCCGGCCAAGGCCAGGGTCGACCGCTTCGGCGAGTTCCTCACCCAGCTCGACTCGCTGCTCACCGAGCACAGCACCACGATCTCCGGCGAGTACTACTCGTCGGTCGACGCCCGTTCGGCCCCCGGCTGCGCCCAGCACCCGAGGGCGCCGTTCGTGGTGGCCGGCAACGGGCCGCGGTCCATGGGTCTGGCCGTGAAGCACGGGCAGGGCTGGGTCACCACCGGCAAGGGCGGCGAGACGATCGAGGAGTGGTGGGAGGGCGTGGCGGAGCTGTCGCGGCGGTTCACCGACCTGCCCGACTCCGGCGGCCTCGACCGCTACCTGAGCCTGGACTCGGCGCCCAGGTTCTCGCTGTCGAGCGTCGGCTACTTCACCGAGGCCGTCGGTCGGGCGGCCGAACTGGGCTTCACCGACGTGATCACGCACTGGCCGCGTCAGGACGGCGTGTACGCGGGCAGCCAGTCCACGCTCGAGCGTGTGGTGGCCGACGTGCTACCCGGGTTGCGCGCGGCTCGCTGAACATCCCCTGAAACAGGGACATCCCGGACGGAACCGTGACTGCGCGGCTGCGTCCGAACTGGGCGTTGGCAACTGCGAATATCTGGGGTAACAGTGGCAGAACCTTCGAAGTGGCGTCGTCCGTGGCGGATCGCGGTCGGCACCACGGTCGTCGTCGGCGTGACAGCGTCGATGGTGGCGCTCGCGGCACCCGGCGAGTCACCGCCGGTCGAACCGGCGGCGCAGGAGAAGACCGAGCCGAAGCGGCCGGCACCCGTGCTCCAGCCTCTGGCGCTCGCGCCGGAGCCGCTGTGGAGCAGCGAGGAGACCTTCGAGGGCGACGCGCGGGCCGCGGTCATCCGGGACGGGCTGGCGCTGGTCACCGGCCCGAGCCAGCTGGCGGTGGTCGACCTGGCGACCGGCGAGACCCGCTGGTCCCTGGAGGACGGCGATGACCTCGACGGCGGCGCCGGCGACTCGCGCTGGACCCCGACCGGGCATCGCGCGCCCCGGCTGGTGGCCACCCAGGACGGACTCGCCGTTCCCGTCGAGTACGAGCGACCGGACCGGGAGCGGGAGGGGATCGCACTCCTGTCGGCGGAGGACGGCAGCGTGGTGTGGCAGGAGCAGACCGGGACGACCGACGAGAGCCGCCGCATCCTCTGGGCGGTCGACGACCGCGTGGCACTGGCGTCCGTAGCGACGGACGACACCCTGACCACGGTCGCCTTCGACATCGCCACGGGCGAGCAACTGTGGGACGAGGCCGACGTGTGGCCGGCCGCCATCGCCGGCGACGCGGCACTCACGATCTCCTCGGCCGAGTCACTCGAGGACCCCCGTGGCGCGGTGTCCCTGCCGGGCGGTGACCTCGCAGCGCTGGACCAGGCCACGGGCGAACCGAGGTGGGACCTGGCGGGCGAGTCCGAGGTGGAGCTGACCGCCGGGGACGTCACGCTGGTGCGTGCCGGCGACGAGGACGTCCTGATGGGCGCGGCCGGCGCGGAACTGGGCGTCCTCGGCGAACAGCGCGGTTGCGTCTCCGACGGCAGCACGCTGGTCGCCTGTCCCGTGGACCACGACGGAGTGCGCGTCTTCGACCTGGCCACCCGCGAGATCACGACGGCGACCCTCGACGACAGCTTCGCGAGCCTCGCCGGCATCGTGGCGGGCCGGGTGGTGCTGGCGACCACCAAGGGCTTCATGACGGTCGACCAGCACGGCAACCCGATCGACCAGGCTTTCCCAGCTGGCGTGGTCGCCGCCTCCGACACCCTCGTGGTCTTCCAGTCACAGGGGGAGAGCGGGCCCGTGGTCAGCCTCCGACCGCTCGCGGGGTGAGGGCGTCATGGGCAGAAAACCGATCTTCATCGCGTTCGGTCTGTTCCTGGTGGTCGCGGTGGTGGCGACCATCGCCATCTTCACCGGCGAAGAGACCAGGGACGCCGAACCGCGACCGCTGAACCCCACGGTCGAACCGGCGTGGTCGACCACCGTCACGTCGATCGACGCTCTGGCCGCCGACGCACGGGACGGGTTGGTGCTGGTACCGGAGCGGGAGAAGGGCCTCAGCCTCCGCGACGGCGGCTCCGGCGAGCCGCGTTGGGTCATCGAGCCGGGCGCCGACCTGCCTGGCGCTCCTGGTGTCAAGTGGCTGGACTCGGCCGACCCGCCGCAGCTGGTCAGCCACGACGACGGGCTTGCGGCGCTCGTCACCGACCAACGGTGCGACCCGTGCTCGGACGTGGACCCGCAGTCCGTCTCGACCGAACTCGGTGTCGCCCTGCTGTCCGGCGAGGACGGCCACGTGCTGTGGCGGACGCTGCTGGTTCTGCCGGGGCGGAAAGCGCAGGACCAGGCGAGGATCAGCGGGCTTCTGGTCGACGACCGGATCGCGGTGGTGGGCGTGACGTCCGAGGCTGAAACGGCCGAGACCGAGGTGCGGACGATCGCCGTTGCCGTCGACGACGGCGCCGTGCTCTGGGAGGTGCCCGACGTGACGCCGCTGGCGATCGCCGGCGACGCCGTGCTGACCGTGGGCCATCCGTTCACCATGAGCCAGACGATCGGGGCGGGCGGGATCGCGACGGGCTCGGTGGGAGCGTTGGCGGCGGACACCGGGGAGCCGCTGTGGAACCTCCGCGACCAGTACGACCGTTCCCAGCTGGTCCTGGTGGCCGGCGACGTCGCCCTCGTCCGGGTCGCCGCCGAGGGCAAACGGCACCCCCGCGGCCTGGTGATCACGGTCGACCGGGCGGTGGTGCTGGAGGAGCTGGGCTACGGCGACCTCGACGGCTGCGCGTCCGACCAGCGCCAGATCGTCTGCCCGCGTGACGGTGACCTGTGGATGTTCCAGGTGGAGAACGGCGCGGTGCGCATGGTGACCCCGGAGATCGACGTGGCGGCCGTGGACGCGATCACCGAGGACCGGCTCTACGTCGCCGGGAGCAGGAACCACCGCTCGGTCGACCTCAACGGCCAGGTGGTCGACGAGGACCTGCCCGGCCGTTCATCGCCCGAGGCGACGACTGGGCGATCTTCCAGACCAGCGACGCCCCGGAGTCGGTCGAGGCGTATGTCGACGGATATCGACTACGCGAATAGATAGTGACGCAGACCACGGAACGCCGGCCGGGTCCACCGCGTCCATTCACTGAGGCACAAAGCCGGAGGGCTTGGGGAAGCTCAGGGGATGAGGACCCTCGTACCGAGAGGTACGGGGGTCTTCTGTTTTGCCGGGACCCGCCGAGGTAACCGTGGGTGTGGCCGACAACAAGAAGACCGTGCGTGCCCTGCTCGACCGGGCGGGCCAGACCTACGCGGAGCAGGCCGGCATCAAGCTCGCCGACAAGCCGGCCCCGCTGTACAGGTTGCTCGTGCTGAGCGTGCTGCTCTCCACCCGCATCAAGGCCGACATCGCGGTGGACGCCGCGCGTGAGCTGGGCAAGGACTTCGGCACGCCGCGCAAGATGCTCGACGCCACCTGGCAGCAGCGGGTCGACGCGCTGGGCCGGGCCCACTACGTCCGCTACGACGAGAGCACGGCGACCGCGCTGGGTGAGGGAGCGGAGCTGCTCCTCGACAAGTACGACGGCGACCTACGCAAACTCCGTGGTGACGACCTCGGCAAACGTTTGCGGGAAGTACCTCGGCTGGGACCGGTCGGAGTGGACATCTTCTGCCGCGAGGTCCAGGACGTGTGGCCAGAACTGCGGCCCTACCTGGACAAGAAGGCCATCGACGGTGCGCGGAAGGTCGGGTTGCCGACCACCCCGAAGACGCTTGCCGGGCTCGTGCCCGCCGCGCAGGTGCCCCGGCTGGCCGCCGCGCTGATCCGCGCGAGCCTTGACAAGGAGATCGCCGCGGCCGTGTGCGCAGCGTGACTGAGAGACACTGGTTCCAGTGGTTGGCGGGAGCGCAGGTAACCTCAGGGCCCGTGAGCGCGCCAGCAAACCAATCTGACATCTACTCCGGCTACGACCTCGTCATCGTGGGCGCGGGGTTCTTCGGGCTGACCATCGCCGAGCGAGTCGCCACCCAGCTGAACAAGCGGGTGCTCGTGCTGGATCGTCGGTCGCACATCGGCGGCAACGCCTACTCCGAGCCCGAGCCGGAGACCGGCATCGAGGTGCACAAGTACGGTGCGCACCTGTTCCACACGTCGAACAAGCGCGTGTGGGACTACGTGAACCAGTTCACCGAGTTCACGAACTACCAGCACCGCGTCTTCGCCAAGGTCAAGGACCAGGTCTACTCGTTCCCCATGAACCTGGGGCTGATCAACCAGTTCTTCGGCAAGTCACACACCCCGGACGAGGCCCGCGAGCTGATCGCCAAGCAGGCGTCGGAGTACCGGACCGAGGACGCGCAGAACCTCGAGGAGAAGGCGATCTCGCTGGTCGGCCGCCCCCTCTACGAAGCGTTCATCAAGGGCTACACGGCCAAGCAGTGGGAGAACGACCCCAAGGAGCTCGGCGCGAACATCATCACGCGCCTGCCGGTCCGCTACACGTTCGACAACCGGTACTTCAACGACACCTACGAGGGCCTGCCCCTCAACGGTTACACCGCGTGGCTCGAGAAGATGGCCGAGCACGAGAACATCGAGGTCCGCCTGAACGTCGACTACTTCGACGTCCGCGACCAGATCCCGGCCGGCACGCCCACCGTCTACACGGGACCGCTCGACCGCTACTTCGACTACTCGGCCGGCAAGTTCACCTGGCGCACGGTCGACTTCGAGTCCGAGGTCGTGCAGACCGGTGACTTCCAGGGCGCCTCCGTCGTGAACTACAACGACGAGGAAGTGCCCTACACCCGCATCATCGAGTTCCGGCACTTCCACCCGGAGCGCAAGCACTACCCGACCGACAAGACGGTGGTGTTCCGGGAGTTCTCGCGCTTCGCGAAGGACGACGACGAGCCGTACTACCCGATCAACACCCCGGAGAACCGCGACAAGCTCGAGCACTACCGCGAGTTGGCCAACGCGGAGGCCAAGGAGCGCAACGTGATCTTCGGCGGCCGGCTCGGCACGTACAAGTACCTGGACATGCACATGGCCATCGGTTCGGCGCTGTCGGTGTTCGACAACAAGGTCGCACCGCACCTGTCCGACGGTTCGCCGCTCGACGGCTCGCTGGACGTCTGATGACCACGACCGCACCGGCCCGGCTGAGGGTGGTCGAAAACGGCACGCCTCCCCCGGAGCCGGAGCGGTCGCTGGAAGTCAACGCCCTGGCCGCCGTGCAGCGCACGATCGGCAAGCCGCCGGTCGTGCGTGCCGCCCGCGGGCTGTCGCTGTTCGGTGAGCACGCGGCCGGCTGGTTCGCCGTCGGGCTGGTCGGCGCGGTCGTCGACCGCGAGCGGCGGCGCGACTGGCTGACCGGCGCGGTGGGTGTGGTGGCCGCGCACGCGACGTCGATCGCCGTGAAGCGGGTGGTGCGGCGGCAGCGGCCGATCGACGAGTCGGTCGAGGTGCTGGTGAAGACCCCCAGCACGCTGTCGTTCCCGTCGTCGCACGCCACTTCGACCACCGCGGCCGCGGTCATCTACTCGGGGCTGACCGGCCGCAACCTGGTGCCGGCGCTCGTGCCGCCCATGCTGGTGTCGCGTCTCGTCCTCGGCGTGCACTACCCGAGCGACGTGCTCGTGGGGTCGGCCCTCGGCGCGGCGGTCGGCGGGCTCGTCCGACGTCGGCTGCGTAACCGGAAATCGAAGCGGTGAGCAGCACCACCGAGAGCGTCCCTGGCGAGGCAGCCGCGTCGCCAGGGGGCCTCGCCATGGTGCGGGGGATCGTCCGCACCGCCCGCCCACGCCAGTGGGTGAAGAACGTGCTGGTGCTGGCCGCGCCGTTCGCGGCGTTCGCCGCCCACCCGGTGTTCGAGACGGCCGTGGTGTTCGACACGGCCGTCGCGTTCGTCGCGTTCTGCCTGGTCGCGTCAGCCGTGTACCTGATCAACGATGCCATCGACGTCGAGGCTGACCGGGCCCACCCGACCAAGCGCAACCGGCCCATCGCGGCCGGCGTGGTGCCGGTGCGGGTGGCCTACGCGGTGGCCACCGTGTTGTTCCTCGGCTCGTTCGCCGTGTCGCTCGTCTCGGGCTGGCGGCTGCTCGTGGTGATCGGCGTGTACGCGGCCGTGCAGATCGGCTACTGCCTGGGCCTGAAGCACCAGCCGGTGATCGACCTGTGCATCGTGGCGTCGGGGTTCCTGCTCCGCGCGATCGCCGGCGGCGCGGCGGCCGAGCTGTTCCTGTCGCAGTGGTTCCTGCTGGTCACGGCGTTCGGCTCGCTGTTCATGGTGGCGGGCAAGCGCTACGCGGAGATCGTGCTCTACGAGAAGACGGGTGCGAAGATCCGCGCCTCGCTGTCGAAGTACTCGGCGAGCTATCTGCGGTTCGTGTGGGCCACCTCGGCCGCCATCATGATCATGACGTACGCGCAGTGGGCGTTCGAGTTCAGCCAGCGCACGGGCACCGACTCGGTGTGGGTGGTCATCTCGATCGTCCCGTTCGTGGTGGCCGTGTTGCGCTACGCGGTGGATGTCGACGGCGGCAACGCGGGCGAGCCCGAGGACATCGCCTTCCGTGACCGGGTCCTGCAGGTGCTCGGCGTGTCGTGGGTGGGCTGCGTGGCCCTGTCAGCGTTCCTCTAGGCCATCCCGGGGCACATGACCGGCAGCTCCGCGTGGGCCGCGGCGTCGCGCAGGCGCTTGTCGTAGGCGACGAACCCGGTGAGCGCGGTGTCCAGCTCGAAGGCGGACGCCAGGTGCAGTGCGTCGAGACTGCGCAGCTCGGCCGAACCGATGTTCTCGGCGGTCTCCACGACCCACGAGGTCAGCGGCACCAGCGGCAGGTCACCCAGCAGCAACCGCGCGGCCGACACGCTGTCCGGGTGCACCCGGCGGCAGGCGCGGACCAGCTCGACCCGGCCGATCACACTGGTGGTGATCGTCTGCTCCTGGCGCACCAGCCAGTGCTCGAGCGCGGCCGACTCCTTCTCCTCGATGACGAGCTTGACCAGCGCCGACGTGTCGAGATAGATCATCGGTGGTCGGCCCGGAGCTCGTCGATAACCTCGGCGGTGGACGGCCCGCCGGGCGACGGCAGCACACGCTTGGGCAGCCGAACCGTTTCGCGACCACTGCGAGAGGGGAGCAGTTTTCCCTCGGCCATCAGTCGAGCGAGTGGGTTCTCGCCCTCCTCCGGCTTGGGCACGATCATGCCGATGGTCCGTCCGTTCCTCGTGATCTCGATGGTCTCGCCACGCTCGACGCGCTCGAGAACGTCCTTCAGATTGTCGCGCAGCTCTCGAATCCCCACCTGCTCAATCATGTACACAAATGTACACCTAGCTCCCATAGGCGTACACAACGTGCTGATTATCGGTGGTGGGGCAGGTCAGTCGCGTCGTTCAGGTACTCGAGGCCCTCGAGGAGACGGCCGCGACGCCGTCCACCGAGGGCCGCTGGTGTCCGACACCCCGCGCCACCCGCGCCGCCGCAGAAATCCGGTGAGCAGATCAGATCGGCAGGCGGCGGAAGATCACCCTCGGCACGTGGCGCAGGATCGAGAACAGGATCCGCAGCGGTGCCGGCGCCCAGACCAGCTCCTTGCGCTTGGCCACGGCGTTCGTGACGACCTCGGCCACCTGCTCCGGCGTCGCCGCCAGCGGGGCCGGCTTCATGCCCTCGGTCATCCGCGAGTGCACGAAACCCGGGCGGACGACCGTCACCGCGATGCCCTCGCCGCGCAGTGCTTCGCCGAGACCCAGGTAGAACCCGTCCATGCCGGCCTTGTTCGAGCCGTACATGAAGTTCGTCCGGCGCACCCGCTCGCCCGCGACGGACGAGAGCGCGACCACGCGGCCGTGCCCCTGGCGGCGCAGGCGCTCGGCCAGCAGGACACCGACCGACACGGCGGCCGTGTAGTTCACCTGCGCCATCTCGATCGCGCGGGCATGGTCCTGCCAGGCCTGCTCCGCGTCTCCGAGCAGACCGAACGCCACCACCGTCACGTCGATGTCGCCGTCGCCGAAGGCCTTGTCCAGCACGGCCGCGTGGGTGTCGAAAGCCTGCGCGTCGAACTCCACCGTGGACACCGTGGCGCCCGCGTCGCGCAGCGTGGTGACGGCCTTGTCCAGCCGCTCCGACGCCCGAGCGGCGAGCACCACCCGCAGCGGCCGGCGCTTGGCGTAGCGCAGGGCCACGGCCAGGCCGATCTCCGACGTGCCGCCGAGCAGCAGCAGGGACTGGGGGTTTCCGACTGCGTCGATCACAGAGCCAACCTTCTCGACAGATCTGAGGCGAAGACGCCTTGGGGGTCAACGGATGCGCGAACCTTGCGCCACTCGTCAATGCGCGGGTAGCCGCGCTGGATGGCCTCGGGCGTGGTCCTGGACTCCTTCGCGAGGTAGTGGCGCCCGCCGGCGTCGAGCACCAGCCGGTCCAGCTCCTCGCACAGCTCGTGGAGCCCGTCGCGAATGGGGAAGTCCAGGCACAGCGTCCAGCCGGGCATGGGGAACGACAGCGGTGCGCGGTTGCCGTCGCCGAACCGCTTGAGCACGTTCAGCGCGGACACGTGACCGGTCTCGACCGCCAGCTCCACCGTCCGCCGGATCACCTGCTCGGCGCCGAACGGCACCACGAACTGGTACTGCAGGAACCCGTGCGGGCCGTAGCCGCGGTTCCACTCGCCGAACACGTCCAGCGGGTGCAGGAACTGGGTGATGTTCTGCACGGCACCCAACTTCGTGGGCGACTTGCGGTACCAGGCCTCGCTGAAGATCCGCGCGGTCAGCTTGTTCAGCATCCCCGGCGGGAACAGGTTCGGCACGGTCAGCAGCTGGGGCGCGTCGAACTTCAGCGGCGCGCGGCGCTTCTTCGCCGGCAGGTCCTCGAGCTTCGCGTGGTTCGCCCTGGTGAGGATGCCCCGTCCGAGGTTCGGGCCGGTGGCCGTGACGTCGAACCAGGACACCGACTCCACGTACTTGTCGTCGTCGACCGACTGGCGGGCCATCAGCTCGTCGAGGTTGGGCAGCTGCTCGGTGTCGACCAGGAAGTACGCGGTCTCCACGTGGTTGAGGCTCAGCGTCGCGCGCAGCACGATGCCCGTGAGCCCCATGCCGCCGACCGTGGCCCAGAACAGCTCGGCGTCCGGGCCGTCGGGCGTGAGCGTCGCGATCTCGCCGTCGGCCGTGAGCAGGTCGAGCGAACGCACGTGGTCGCCGAAGCTGCCCTCCACGTGGTGGGCCTTGCCGTGGATGTCGCTGCCGATGGCGCCACCGATGGTCACCTGCCGGGTGCCGGGCAGCACGGGCAGCCACAGCCCGAAAGGCAGCAGCGCGCGCATGAGGGTGTCGAGCGAGACACCGGCGTCCACGTCGACCGTGGCGGACTCGGCGTCCACGCGGTGGATGCGGTCGAGCGCGGTCATGTCCACGACCACGCCACCCGCGTTCTGCGACGGGTCGCCGTAGCTGCGGCCGAGCCCTCTGGCGATCACGCCGCGGTCACCCGCCGTGCGCACGACCGAGGCGATCTCCGCGATGTCGGCCGTGCGAACCACCCGTGCCGTGCTCGGAGCGGTTCGTCCCCATCCGGTGAGCCTGGCCAGCTCGTCATCCTCTGGCTTCACGGCACCGAGGGTACGGGGGTCGGGGTCGGCTCCTAGACTGGCGTCGCCGTCGAGCCTGGAGGGTTGTGTGGTGACCGCTGTGGAAGCCGGACCGCCGAAGCTCGGGCTGGTGAACCAGCTCGGCCGCTTCGTGCTGATCGGGGCTTTCTGCGCGCTCGTCGACTTCGGCGTCTACCAGCTGCTGCTCCAGCTCGATGCCTGGATTCACCTGGCCAAGGCCGTGAGCTTCATCGCCGGCACCACCACGGCGTTCTTCCTCAACCGGCGCTTCACGTTCGCGGCCGGCAACAACGGCGGCGCCGCCCAGGTCGGCGGTTTCGCGCTGCTCTACACCACCACGTTCTTCGTGAACGTCGGCACGAACGCGCTGGTCCTGCATCTGCTGCCGGAGTTCGGCTGGAAGATCACGCTGGCCTGGGCGATCGCGCAGGGCACCGCCACAGTGATCAACTTCGTGATGCTCCGCACCGTGGTGTTCCGCGCGCGTTAGAGCTTCTTCTCGAACCAGTGGTGCGCGAAGTACTCGTCGTTGAACGGTTCGACCTCCACGTACCCCGCCGCCCGGTACATGCCCATGGCCTCGGGAAGCGCGTTGTGCGTCTCCAGGTGGACGGCGTCGCAGCCGTGGCCGGCGGCCTTGGCCTCCAGCTCGGCCAGCAGTCGCCTGCCGATGCCGAGGCCTCGCACGGCGTCGGCCACCCACATCCGCTTCAGGTGGGCCGGCTCGCCCGGCAGGAACCGCAGCGCTCCGCACCCCACCGGGTCGCCGTGCAGGTAGGCGACCAGCATCAGGCCCTTCGGCAGCCGCAGCGCGCCGCTGTCCACGGGGATGGCCCGTGCCGGGTCGTGGCCCTCGGGGAAGCGCCGGTCCAGCTCGGCGAAGTAGGCGGTGCGGCAGTACACGGCGTCGTCGTGGTCGGGGTCGGTCTGCGTGACGGTGACCAGCCCGGCCGTGAGGAGCCGGCCGACCTCGCCCATGGCCCGGACCAGCCGCTCGCGCTGGCCGGCGTTGAGGGGATCGAGGAAGGACGACGCCAGCGCGTTCGACCGCTCGTCCAGCTCCGCCGCCTCCGCGACCCCGGCCTCCGTGCGGCGGGCGACGCGGACGCGCCGGTCGTTGTCGCTGGCCGTCACGGTGATCAGTCCGGCCGCCTCCAGCGAGCGCAGCAGCCTGCTGAGGTAGCCGGAATCGAGGTCGAGCCGGGCCCGCAGCGTGCGGACGTCCACGCCGTCGGGTCCGATCTCGAAGAGCAGCCGGGCCTCGCCGAGCGGCCGGTCGCGGGCGAGGTAGTGGTCGTCGAGCGCACCGACCCGCTGCGTGACCAGCCGATTGAACCGGCGAACCTGAGCGATCTGGTCCATTCCCTGACCTTAGTCAGAGAAGGTCAGTTGGCAAACCCGTGCCGCTTCGGCTGCCCGCTGCCGTAGACCCGCGCGAGCGGCGGCAGTTCGTCGAGATGCGCGGTGACCACGTGCGCGAAGTTCACGGCCACCGTGGAACCGTCGGCCAACGCGGGCGCGAAGACCTGCCCGTCGGTGAGCAACTGGGCCAGCCGGGCGTCGAGGTCTGTAGCGCCCTCCTCGGAGAGCGCGAACACCAGCGGCTCGCCGCCGCCGGACAGGTGAAGCACGAGAGCACGCTTGGAATCAGCCATGCCCCGACCCCACACCCGCCGAAGCCGCACGGCAAGACGGG
Source organism: uncultured Actinomycetota bacterium (assembly GCA_963825445.1). Classification (GTDB taxonomy): domain Bacteria; phylum Actinomycetota; class Actinomycetes; order Mycobacteriales; family Pseudonocardiaceae; genus Actinophytocola. The sequence continues at coordinate 206,056 of CAWGTM010000002.1, read as the reverse complement.
TTCACCCGTAGCGGATCCGCTACGGGCTGAGAGGCCGCGCGAACAGGGCTGGCGGCGCACCTCGATCACGACGGGCATCCACCGACCCTGCTCGCGCGGCCTCTAGAACCGGAAGAAGCGCTCCTTGCGGCCCTGGCGAACCAGCTTCAGCCACTGCATGAACGCCTTCGGGTCGCGCTTCGTGCCGATGAAGTACAGGCCGAACCGGATCAGCTCCAGCATGCCGATCTTGCGCAGTCCCGGCTGCGACAGCAGATATCCGCGGTTGCGATACGTGTAGTACCGCTTGACCTCGTTCTCCGGGTCCTGCGCGTGGAGTCGGCCGCCGAGCATGGGCTTGAACTCGTCCGAGCCGTCCGGGTGCAGGTAGGTCGCGCGCAGGCTGGTGCCGAACGGCAGCCCCGAGCGCGTGAGCCTGCGGTGGATCTCCACCTCGTCGCCGCGGAAGAACAGCCGGTAGTCCGGCACGCCGACCACATCGAGGGTCGACGCCCGGAACAGCGCGCCGTTGAACAGCGACGCGATGCCCGGCAGGAAGTCGGTGCCCAACTCGGCCGAGCTGCGCTTCCAGGTGAGCCCCCGGCGCAGCGGGAACGCCAGCTTCTCCGGCGCGTTGATGTTGCTGACCACCGGGGAGATCTCCGCGAGGTTCCGCTTGGTCGCCTCGTCGAGCAGGATCTCCAGCACGGTCTCGTCGGCCGGCCGTCCGTCGTCGTCGGCGCACCACACCCACTCCGCGCCGAGCGCGAGAGCGTGGAGCATGCCGAGCGCGAACCCGCCCGCGCCACCGAGGTTGCGCTGCGAGAGCAGGTAGGTGGTGGGCAGCGGACAGCTGTCGACGATGTCGCGCACGGGCTCGTCCGGCCCGTTGTCCACGACCACCAGGTGCTCCGGCGGCCGGGTCTGCGCGGCGATCATCTTCAGTGAGTCGGCGAGCAGCTCCCGGCGATGCCGGGTGACCACCACGGCCACCACCGCGCCCGTCGGCAACTGCTCACGATCACTCATCAGACCTCGCCGCTCTTCGTGGTGAGCACGGGCTCCTCGCCGAGCCGCTCCAGCGTGTCCTTGTCCAAGTGGGCGAAGGGATCGCGCCCCTTGTAGCTGGTGAGCACCTCGCGCAGCGAGCCGTGCTGCTTCACATGACCCTCGTCCATCCAGATGGCCGTGTTACACAGCTCGAACAATAGGTCGTCCTGGTGCGAGGCGAACACCAACATGCCGGAACGGTTCACCAGATCGACCAGTCGCGTCCGCGCCTTGGCGAGGAACGCCGCGTCGACCGCGCCGATGCCCTCGTCGAGCAGCAGGATCTCCGGGTCGATGGAGGTGACCACGCCGAGCGCGAGTCGCACGCGCATGCCTGTGGAGTACGTCCGCAGCGGCATCTGCAGGTAGTCACCGAGTTCGGTGAACTCCGCGATGTCGTCGACCCGCTTCTCCATCTGCTTGCGGTGCATGCCGAGGAACAGCCCGCGGATCATGATGTTCTCGAGGCCGGAGATCTCCGGATCCATGCCGACGCCGAGGTCGAACACGGGCGCGATCTTGCCGACGATCCGCGAGGACCCTCTCGTCGGCTCGTAGATGCCCGCGAGCAGGCGCAGCAGCGTGGACTTGCCGGCGCCGTTGTGGCCGACCAGGGCGACGCGGTCGCCTTCCTTGAGCGACAACGTGATGTCGTGCAGGGCCTCGATGATCGGCACCCGTTGTTCGGTGCCGATCTTGCCGCCGACCTTGCCGAGCACCGCCTTCTTCAGCGACCTCGTCTTCGCGTCGAAGATCGGGAAGTCGACGGAGGCGTTCCAGACGTCAATGCCAACCATGTCGTTCTCTCGCCTCCATCAGACCCAGTAGGAAACACGGGCGCGGTAGTTGCGCATGGCCACGAAGGCCAGCGCCCACCCCACAACGGTAAACCCGCCGACCACCGCCCAGTGGTGCCAGCTCTGTTCGTTGCCGATGAGCGGCGCCCGGAGGATCTGGACGTAGTGGTACAGCGGGTTGAGTTCGGCCACCAGCACCTTCCAGCTCGCGTCCCCGCCGAGGTCGACGGTGGTGAGGATGTCGGTGGTCCACACGATCGGCGTCATGAAGAACAGCAGCTGGATGAAGCTGCTGATGACCGGCGGGATGTCGCGGTAGCGGGTGGTGATGATGCCGAACAGGATCGCCACCCAGCCGCCGTTGAACGCGAGCAGCACGAACGCCGGGATCGCCAGCAGGATCGATCAGGTCGATGCCCGGGTGCAGCGTGCCGTCATCTCCGACATCCGGTACGGCTCGTTGAGGTTCGACCAGAAGATGGCCACCACGATCACGTACACCAGCAGGTTGTGCGCGAACATCAGCGTGAGTCGCCACACGGTGCGCAGCGCGTACACGGTGAGTGGCGCCGGCAGGTGCTTGATCAGACCCTCGTTGCGGATGAACGTCTCGGTGCCCTCCAACAGGCATCCGTTCATGAAGTTCCACACGATGAAGCCGACCGTGATGTATGGCAGGAAGTACTCGAGATCCTGGCCGAGCAGCTGTGAGTACAGCAGGCCGAGGCCGATGGCCGTGATGGCCATGGACAGCGTGATCCACAGTGGTCCGATGACCGACCGTCGGTAGCGCTGTTTGATGTCCTGCCACCCGAGGTGGCCCCACAGTTCCTTCTGCTTCGTGCCCTGGACGATGTCGTCCCAGGCACGCGACCAACTGCGGGTTGATGGCGGCGGAGGAGCCTGCTCCTGCTCAGCAGGGGTGGTTAGTGGCACGGGAGCCGAGCCTACCGGCGGCCCGCGGCGCTCGATCAGGGGCCGGATATCGCCCGCGACCTGCGCGTAAACCCGTGCTCTCGCAAGAGTCCGGCGGATTTGTCTCGCTGTGACCCTGGTAGCTTCTGCGCTCATGGTCGACGTCGGCGCCCCACCCAGCGTGCTTCGCTCGCTACTTGACGTCTACGCCGTGCATCCCGAGCCGCGAACCGTGGCAGTTGTCGGCAACATGCCGATGCAGCCGGATGCCGAGCGCGCCAAGGCAGTCGACGACGCCGACCTGGTGTTCCGCGTCAACGGATTCGTGCTCGACGACCCCGGCCAGCCCCCGACCGTGGGCAGCAACTGCCACGTCGTGGTGTTCAACCGGGCGCTGCGGGCGACACGGTGGGTGTTCGAGAACTACAGCGAGCGTTTGTACCTGATGGTCGAGCCGGGTCGACTGCACTGGGAGCCGGACGTCATTCCTGGCTGGTGGCCGCCGGATCTGGGATTCGTACCGGTGAGCAACCGTGAGGTCACGCTGCCGCTGTCCGACGCGCTCGGCCAGCCGAGCCGCGAGGAGTCCACCTGGGCGACCACCGGCACCATGGCCGCCTGGATCGCGCGGACCGCCTACCCGAACGCTGAACTGCTCCTCACCGGGTACTCGTTCATCGACGACCCCAACCAGAAGTCCTGGATGCACGCCGACGGCACCTCGTGCAAGGTCGGACCGGAGCACCAGATCGCCGCCGAGGCGCGGCTGCTCGACTCGTGGACCAAGACCGGCCGCACCCGGTTGCTTCGCTGAGAAATGGAACGTTGACATGGCCTACAACAGGTCCAACTCCGTGGTTGACAGGATTTTCGGTGCCCGCCGGATGGCATCCGACCGGATCAAGCGACTGATCGACTTCCGGATCCAGGAGACGGTCCGGCTCGACCACCTCTCGGAGCTCTTCAGCCGGGTCGACCGCCTCGACCACGACGCGCGACCGGGGCGCATCGACGACCTGGAGCGCCGGTTCGGCGAGGTCGAGCGGATCCAGCGCTGGTCGCACAACGAGCTGGAGCGGATCGTCCCGCAGATCGCCGCGCAGGAGTCCCAGTTGGAGGCGCTGCGGCAGAAGATCGCCGCCGTGCCGGCGTCGGACCAGCCGCAGGTCGACGAGGCCCGCTCGCTGATCGACGAGATCCGTCGCGAGCACAGCCAGATCCGCGCACGTCTGACGGCCGTCGCGCAGTACGAGGACCGGCTCCGCAAGCTCGAGGATCGCTCGGAGTAGTTGGTGGCGTAGACCAATCTACCGAGCGTTACCAATATTCACAGTTTAACTTTCAACTGTGAATATTTCCTTCCAGAGTTCATGTATCAACGGTTCAGTTCGCTTCGCACCTCATGGACGCTTGCGGAAAGCACAGCAGGCGTGGAGGTCGGGGCCATGATCGACGTGCAGTGGTGGCTGTCCGGGTACGACAACCGGGTGCATGCGTTCGGCAGCGAGGAAGCGGGTCGCGAGTTCGGTGAGGCGCTCTGTGAACACAGCGTCCCGAACTCCAAGATCACCTGCACCGACGAGGGCACGCGATGTCTGGCCTGCCTCCTGATCTTCGGAGACATGCTGGCCGACACCTGCGGAGAGGCCACTTGGCGCGCCTCGTGACCGTTCTGGTTGTCTGACGGCTATGCGTGAAGTCCGTATCGGCAAGCACTCCATCGGCTCGCAACACCGGCCGTTCGTCATCGCCGAGATGTCCGGCAACCACAACGGTGACCTCGACCGCGCGCTGGCCATCGTCGACGCCGTGGCCGCGTCGGGCGCCCAGGCGTTGAAGCTGCAGACCTACCGCGCGGACACCATCACGATCGACGTCGACGCCCCCGCGTTCCGGATCTCCGAGGAACATGCGCTGTGGGGTGGCGAGAATCTTTACTCGCTGTACGAAAAGGCTCACACACCGTGGGAGTGGCATGCCCCGATCTTCGAACGCGCCGCTTCGCTGGGTCTGACCGTCTTCTCGAGCCCGTTCGACCCGACCGCGGTGTCGTTGCTGGAATCGTTGGAGGCCCCGGCGTACAAGATCGCTTCGGCCGAGATCGTCGACCTGCCGCTGATCGACCTGTGTGCCAGGACCGGGAAGCCGCTGGTCATCTCGACCGGCATGGCGAACGTGGCGGAGATCCACGCTGCGGTCGCCACCGCGCGGGCGGCCGGGAACGACCAGTTGATCGTGCTTGGCTGCACCGCGTCCTACCCGGCCTCGCCCGCCGACAGCAACCTGCGCGGAATCCCCGTGCTGGCTGACGCTTTCGACGTGATCCCGGGGCTGTCCGACCACACGATGGGCATCGGCGTGCCGGTGGCCGCCGTCGCTCTCGGTGCGTGTGTGATCGAGAAGCACGTGACGCTGGCGCGCGCGGACGGCGGCGTGGACAGTGATTTCTCTCTGGAACCGGCCGAGCTCACCGCGTTGGTGACGGAAACGGAACGCGCGTGGCAGGCGCTGGGTGCGGCTCGCATCGGACCACGCGAGAGTGAGCGCGAGGTTCTTCGGCTGCGGCGGTCGCTGTACGTGGTGGCCGATGTGGCCGCGGGCGACGAGGTGACGGCCGAGAACGTTCGCTCGATCCGCCCCTCCGGCGGCCTCGCTCCCGCTGACCTGTCCACGGTCCTTGGTCGTCAGTTCCGTACCGCCGCGACGAAGGGCACCCCGCTGTCCTGGGACCTCATCTAGTGCTGTGGCCATGAACGTTGGCCGGGTTGGCGACACACCGCTCAACGTTCTCGGGTGTTGATCAGTCGGGCGCCAGTCCGGGTCGTCGATCCGGCTGCGGCGCGCGATGGTGGCCCACAAAGGCCACACCATCCGGGCATGGGCGACACGCAGCAAGGTCGAACTCTGTTTCACCCCGACCTACTGCTCCTGGGCCAACCCGATCGAAGCACACTTCGGGCCGTTGAAAACGTTCGCGGTCGCCGGCTCGAACCACCCGAACCACACCGTCGCGACCCGCGCCCTGCACGCCTAACCTGCGATGGCGCAACATCAACGCCCGCCACCCCGACATCCTCGCCGCCCAGCGCCTCGAGCGAGCACGAGTCCGCAGCGAACGCCACCACCGCTGGGGACAACGCACCACCCACGCTGCCTGACCAACCCGGCCAACCTCTGTGGTCCAGCACTAGCCAGGAGAACAGATCCATCAGGACGCGCCGAAGAACTCCCGCACTTCGCCGATCACGCGGTCCACCTCGGCGGCGGTCAGGTCCGGGAACAACGGCAGGGACAGCTCCTCGGCGTAGAACTGCTCGGCGTTGGGGCACAGCCCCCGCCGGTACCCGAGGTCGGCGAACACCGGATGCCAGTACACCGGCACATAGTTGACCTGTACGCCGATCCCACGTTCCCGCAGGAATTCGTACAGCGCCCGCCTGCGGCCGTCGAGTACCCGCAGCGGATACAGGTGCCACGCCGGGTCCGCGCCGGGCAGCGTCACCGGGAGCGCCACACCGTCCAGGTCGGACAGGCCGGCGTTGTACCGAGCGTGTCGCTCGGCCCGCCGCGAGACGAACCACCTCAGCCGGGAGAGCTGGCTGGAACCCAAGGCGCACAACACGTCCGGCAACCGGTAGTTCAGGCCGAACTCATGTACCTCCTGGTGCCACCCGCCCTCGTCGGGGAACCGCTGGCGGGAGCGGTCGCGGACCAGCCCGTGGTTGCGGAACTCCTGTGCGCGCCGCAACAGGTCCGCGTCGCGCACCGCGACGGCGCCGCCCTCGGCCGTGGTCAGGTTCTTGGTGGGAAAGAAGGAGAACGTGGTCAGATCGGCAATCGAGCCGACCTGACGGCCCTGCCACGAACCACCGATCGAGTGCGCCGCATCCTCCAACAACAGCGCGCCCGCGCCGTGCGCGACGTCGGCCAGCTCGTCCAGCGGAGCCGGGTGTCCCGCGAAGTCGACCGCCGCCACGACCTTCGTCCGCGGCGACACCGCCGACCGCACGGCGTCGACCAGCACGTTCCCGGTGTCCGGCGCCACGTCGGCGAACACCACCGTGGCGCCCTGCAGCACCGCGGTCGCCGCCGTCGCGACGAACGTCATCGGTGCGCACACCACCTCGTCGCCCGGCCCGATACCGGTCGCCGCGTACGCCACGTGCAGTGCGGCCGTCCCCGACGTCACGGACACGGTCGGCACCCCGCCGGTCACCGCGGCCAGGTCGGCTTCGAACTGCTCCACGAAGGGACCCGTGGTCAGCCAGTCGCCACGCAGCACCGCGGCGACCGCGGCGATGTCCTCCTCGACGATTGACTGACGACCGTAGGGCAGCAGGTCACCCATACTGTTCGACCAGGGAACGCAGCTCGTCGTCGGACAGCCACAGGTCGTTGGTGTCGGACCGGTACGCGAATCCCTCCGGCACCGGCTTGCCCGATGCGGGCGGTTCGTAGCCCCAGCCCGCGATGTGCGGCATCACCACGTACCGGTCGTCGAGCAGCAGCGTTCGCCGCGAGTCGTCCGGCGCGATCATCTCCTCGTGCAACTTCTCGCCCGGTCGGATGCCGACCTCCTTCATGGGGCTCGACGGAGCGATGGCCTTGGCCAGGTCCACCAGCCGCATGCTCGGGATCCGCGGCACGTACAACTCGCCGCCGTGCATCTGGTCGAACGAGTTGACCACGAACTCGACCGCCTGCGGCAGCGTGATCCAGAACCGGGTCATCCGCAGGTCGGTGATCGGCAGCGCCTCACCCCGTTCGGCCAGCGACTTGAAGAACGGGATGACGCTGCCGCGCGAGCCCATCACGTTTCCGTAGCGCACCACCGAGAACCGGGTCGGGTGTCCGGCCGCGTAGTGGTTGCCGCTGATGAACAGCCGGTCCGCGCACAGCTTGGTGGCGCCGTAGAGGTTGATCGGGCTCGAGGCCTTGTCCGTGGACAGCGCGACGACCTTCTGCACGCCGCAGTCGATGGCCGCCTCGATCACGTTCTGCGAGCCGGTGACGTTGGTCTGCACGAACTCGAACGGGTTGTACTCGGCCGTGTCCACCTGCTTGAGCGCCGCGGCGTGCACCACGTAGTCCACGTCGTGCATCGCGCGCTCGATCCGCCGCCGGTCCCGCACGTCGCCGATGAACCAGCGCAGCCGTGAGTCGTCGCCGAACAGCTGTCGCGCCTCGTACTGCTTGAGCTCATCGCGGGACAGGATGACGAGCCGGCGCGGGTTGAGGTTGGCCAGGGCGTAGGCGATGAACGCCTTTCCGAAGGAGCCGGTCCCGCCCGTCAGCAGGATGCTCGCCCCATCGAGCAACGCCATGTTGTTACCTCCGCGGTCCTGGTCCATTACCAGTGCGCCATCATGGCACCCGTGCGAGTCAACGCGGTCATCCAGGCACGGTTGTCATCCACCCGGCTTCCTGGCAAGGTGCTGCGGCCGCTGGGCGGCCGCAGCATGTTGAGCTGGGTGATTCGGGCTGCGGCGACCGTCCCGAGCCTCAGTACGGTCATCGTCGCGACGTCCGACTCGTCCGACGACGACCCGGTCGCCGAGGAGGCGGCCAGGTGTGGCGCGGTGGTGGTCCGCGGACCGCTCGACGACGTGTTGGCCCGGTACGAGCTGGCCGCGCGAGAGCACCCCTGCGACGCGATAGTGCGGCTCACGGCGGACTGCCCGTTGCACGACCCGGCGGTCATCGGTCAGGTGGTCGGGCTCTGGCGGGGTGATCCCGACCTGCAGTACGTGAGCAACATCGTGGTGCGCCGGTTCCCGCGGGGCTTCGACGCCGAGCTGGTCCGCCGGGACGTGCTTGCCGAGCAGCACCGCACGGCGACCGGCGGTCACCGCGAGCACGTCACGTCGAACATCTACACGCAACCCGACATCTACCACTGCGCCGGTGTCGTGGTCGGGGAGGACAACTCCGACCTTCGGGTCACCCTGGACACGGAGCAGGACGCGGCGTTGCTCGACGGGATGGTCGCCGAGCTCGGCGACGCGGTCCCGAACTGGCGCGACGTGGTCGCGCTGCTGCGTGCCCGGCCCGACCTGGTCGCGCTGAACGCCGAGACCAAGCAGAACCCGATGCCCACCCCATGACGCTCCTGCTGCTGCGGGCGGACGCCGGCCCGGGGATCGGGGTCGGACACCTTGCCCGTTGTGTCGCGCTGGCCGAGGAGGCGCTCACCCGGGGCTGGCGGGTGATGCTGTCCGGCGAGACCGCCGGCTGGCTCACCGACCACCTCGACCTGACCGTCCTGCCGCCGGCCACCGACCTCGCCGCCTTGGCCGTGGAGGTCGGCGCCGACACGGTGTTGGTCGACCACTACGGGCTCGGCGAGCTGCCGGCGGTCCGCGCCGTGGCCACCCTCGCCTCCCTGGAGGACGGCCGGTTCGGGCGCCGGGTGGCCGACGTGGTGATTGACGCGAACCTGGCACCTGGTGAGCGCCCGGACGACGGCTCGGGAGTCGTGCTGCGTGGGCCTCGCTACGCCCCGCTGCGGGCCGAGGTGCGCGTCGCCCGGAATGCCCGCGGGCTCGTCGGCGGCACACCACCGAGGGTGGTGGTCGTCATGGGTGGTGGCGCGGTCGGTGCGGCGGTGGGTGCGGCGCTGGCCGCACTGCGGGACACGGGTCTACCGATGACCGTTCTGGCGATCACCGCGACAGAGGTTCCCGTGCCCGCCGCGGCGCCGGGCCAGCACTTCGCCGTGCAGGGCCCCGTCACCGGCCTGCCGGCGTTGTTCGCGGAAGCCGACCTGGTGGTCAGCGCGGCCGGGGTGACGCTGTTGGAGTTGTGCTGCGTCGGTGTGCCGACCGCGCTCGTCCAGGTCGCCGACAACCAGGCGACCGGTTACGCGGCCGCCGTGCGTGCCGGTCTGGTGGTCGGCCTGGGTACCCCGGCCGACCTCGACGGCGCGGCCGACGTTCTGCGCGACCTGCTGCTCGACCCGGACAGGCGCAACGCGCTGGGTGCCGCCGCGAGGGCTGCGGTCGACGGTCGGGGCGCCGGACGGATCGTCGACGTCCTCGAGCCCGCGCCCGTCGTGCGCGCGGCCACCGAGGCCGATGCCCACCTGCTTCTCGCCTGGCGCAACGACGAGCAGACCAGGGCGTGGTCGCGCGGCGACGCGGTCGAACCGGCCGAGCACCGTGCCTGGCTCGCCCGCGTGCTCGCGGACCCCGACCGGCGGCTGCTGGTGGCTGAGCAGGAGAACCGACCGGTGGGCACGGTCCGCTTCGACCGGGCGACCGGGACCGAGTGGGAGGTCAGCGTCACCGTCGCACCGTCGCACCGGGGCCGCGGTCTCGCCGCACTGATCCTTGCGGCGGGCGAGGCCACGTTGGGCGGTGGGGTCACGGTCTTCGCCAACGTGCACCGGGACAACGCCGCGTCGCTCGCGCTGTTTCGTCGGGCCGGTTATCGCAAGTGCCCCGACCGGCCGGCCGACGGACCTTTCGGCTGGCTCGAGAAGGTGCTGGACTCGGTTCCCTCTCGAGAGTGAGGCCAACCGGACTCGTGGGGGAGCCGCGGCGGGGGTCCTCCGCGAGACGCTCGATCCATGGGGAGCACTCTCGAAGTCGAGCTGACCGACCAACTGTCCGAAGTAGAGGAACGGCTGCGGAAGGTACTGGCCGACGCCGAGAACCAGTTCGTGACCACCGGCGCCGTCCACCTGATCGAGGCCGGCGGCAAACGGGTCCGACCGAGGCTCACGCTGCTGGGCGCGCAGTTCGGCGATCCGCACGACCCGGCGGTGATCGACGCGGCCGTGGTGACCGAGCTGGTGCACGTGGCCACGCTCTACCACGACGACGTCATGGACGAAGCGCCCGCGCGCCACGGCGTCGCCTCGGCGAACGCGTTGTGGGGCAACAACATCGCCGTGCTGCTCGGTGACCTGCTGCTGGCCCGCGCCGCCGAACTCGGTGCGGGGCTGGGGCTCGCGCCGCTGCGTCTGCAGGCGGCAACGCTCGCCCGGCTGGTCCGCGGGCAGTTGCTGGAGACGGTTCGCGCGCCGAGGACGGCCGACCCGATGGCGCACTGCATCGCCGTGATGGCCGACAAGTCCGCCGCGCTGATCGCCATGGCCGTGGAGCTGGGGGCCCGGGTCGCGGGTGCCGAAGAGGACGTGTGCGCGGCACTCGCCCGCTACGGCGAGAAGCTCGGCATCGCGTTCCAGATCTCCGACGACGTGATCGACATCTGCACGCCGGGCACCGAGTCGGGCAAGACCCCCGGCACGGACCTGCGCGAAGGCGTGGTCACGGTGCCGATGCTCCACGCGCTGGCCGACGCCGACGCCCACCGGCTGCGGGAACTCGTGGCGGCCGGCCCGGTGACCGACCCGGACGAGCACGCCGAGGCGCTCGCGTTGCTGCGGCGCTCGCCGGGCCTCGCGGCGGCCAAGGAGGACGTGTGCCGGTACGCGTCGATGGCCGCCGACGAGCTGGCCGAACTGCCCCCGATCCCCGCCCGCGCGGCGCTGACCGGGTTGTGTGACTTCGTGCGCTATCGGACCGCCTGAGGCCCCACCACGTGCGACGATGCCGGCATGCCCCCGCCGACTGAAGCTAGAGGCCCCGCAAGTAGGGCATGGCGGAGCCCGCCGCGCCGAGGCGGCCCCTGGCGGCACCGCGCAGGCATCGAAGTACGACCCGGTATGCCGAAGCCCGCGCGGCACCGCCAGGAACCACCTCGATCACGACGGGCATCCACCGACCCTACTTGCGCGGCCTCTTGTTCTTGACCCTGCTGGAATGCGGCATCGTGGTGCTCGCGGGGCTGGTCGCCGGGGGCATGAACGCGGTCGTCGGCTCCGGCACCCTCGTGACCTTCCCGGTGTTGCTCGCGCTCGGCTACCCGCCCGTGGTGGCGAACGTCTCCAACAGCCTCGGCCTGGTGCCGGGGTCGGTCTCCGGGGCCTTCGGCTACCGGCGTGAACTGGCCGGTCAGCGCGGCCGGCTGCTGCGGTTCGGCGCGGTCACCGTGGTGGGCGCGGTCACCGGTGCGCTCCTTCTCCTCGCGCTGCCGGCCGACTCGTTCGAGGCGATCCTGCCCGTCCTGATCCTCATCGCGCTCGTACTGGTGGTCATCCAGCCGTGGCTCGCCCGCCGACTGGCCGAACGCAAGCCCGACCGACCCGTCCACGGCGGCCTGCCGCTGTTGATCGGTGTGTTCGGCACGGCCATCTACGGTGGTTACTTCGGCGCCTCACAAGGTGTGGTCCTCGTCGCACTCATGGGGATCATGATGGCCGAGAGCCTGCAACGGTTGAACGCCATCAAGAACGTGTTCGTGGCCATCGCGAACCTCGTGTCCGGCCTCGTCTTCGTGGTCATCGCGGACGTCGACTGGCAGGTCGTGGGCCTGTTGGCCGGCGGCTCGATCCTCGGTGGACTGTTCGGTGCCAAGATCGGAAGGAGGCTCTCACCCACCTGGCTACGCGCGGCGATCGTCGTCGTCGGCCTGGTGGCGGTCGGTCAACTGATCGCCACATGATTACTCCATTCGGATGGGTCACGTTGACTCATGTTCACCTCCACGTGATTGGGTATCGGAATGTCAGCCACCCGCACGGAACCCGTTCAGCTCAATGACGGTCGCGCGCTACGGATGACCATCGCTGAGCCGCAGGGCGTCATCCGCGGCGGGCTCGTCGTCCTCCACGAGTCGCGCGGGATCACCGAAACCATGAGAGCCCTGGTCAGTGGACTGGCCGCCGAGGGCTGGCTGGTGGTGGCCCCGCACATCTACCACGGGGACTCCACGGAGATCGATCACGAGTCGGCGCGGGACCGGATCAGCGAGCTGTCCGGCGAGTCCGTGCTGACCGACACCGACATCGCGTTCGGCTGGCTCGCCCAGCACGGGATCAGCGCCGACCGGATCGGCGTGGTCGGCTTCGAACTCGGTGGCTCGGTCGCGCTGCACGTGGCCGCCAGCCGGAACATCGGCGCGGCCGTTTCGGTGGCAGGTGGCGGGATCCTGGAGCCGTTGTCGGCCGGGCTGCCCGCACTGGTCGACGTGGCCGTCGACCTGCGTTGCCCGTGGCTCGGGCTCTACGGCGACAAGGTGGCCGACGAGGTCGCGCTGTTGCGGGAGGCCGCGAAACGGTCCGAGACGGCGAACGACGTGGTGCTCTTTCCCGCCGCCGACCACCGGTTCGACATCTACCCGGACACGGCCATCGAGGCCTGGCAGCGGGTACTCAACTGGTTCGACGCGCACCTTCGCTAAGTCAGAGGTGCGCGAACAGGGCTGGCGGCGCCCGCCGCGCCGAGGCGGCCCCTGGCGGCACCGCGCAGGCATCGAAGTACAACCCGGTACGCCGAAGCCCGCGCGGCACCGCCAGGAACCACCTCGATCACGACGGGCATCCACCGACCCTGCCCGCGCACCCTCTTAATGGCATGCTGACCGCGTGACCAGCCTGTCCCACCTGGAGTTCGACCTGCTCTGGGAACACCTCGGGCTCGGCGAGCTGCCGTATCCGCTCGATGTCGCCTCCCACGGCGTGACCATGGACGAGCGCGCGGCGCTGCGCGCCCAGGTGCGGGATTCCCTGGTGGCCAAGGGACTGCACAACGGCCAGGACGTCGCCCCTCGGTTCGAGGAACGTCTGGCCATGTTGGTGCGCAACGACTTCAGCGTCGACGGGCAGCTGTCGGTCGGGGACCATCTCAAGGTTCTCGCGGCCGGTGCCGGAGATCGCGGGGTGCTCGTCGCGCAGACCGACGACGAACTGCGGGTGGCGTCCGTCCGGGAAGGGCGGGTGGTGCCCGCCGTCATCGCGTTGCTGCCCGACGAGAAACCGGGACCGGGCGGCGCCGCCCGGCTACCGAAGGCCGCGTTCGACGAGGCGGTCGACGAGTTCGGCCGGGGTGGATACGTGGCGCTCGAGCGGGCGCTCGCCGGCGCCGGGGTGTCCGGTCGCGAGCTGCGGACGGTGATCACGCTCGTCGAGTCCGGGCGTCACGGCGGCGGTCAGCTCGCCGCCAACCGTGTCGACCGGATGGGACGGCGAAGACGTTCTCCGGTGCTCAACTGGTTCGACACCGAGGCGGGCCGCTACCTCGTGCACACCGAGGTCGGCCGCGACCGGACCGAGGTGTTGACCGTCGCGCCCGCCGACCGAGGGCGGATCGAGCAGCGGTTGGCGGCGCTGGTGAACGGTCTGGAGATCGAGTGAACCCATCGCCTGCCGGCCGCGTCAGAGTCGCGGATACTGTCACAGTTGGGCCCGATTCTCGTTCAGATTGAGGTGCAGCACATGGCCGAGCCGCGCTCAGCCCCGCCGCCACCGCTCGCGCAGGCCGCCGGTGCACTCGCGCCGGTCGCCGGCAATGTCGAGACGGTCAAGACGCAGGCGGCCGCCGGCAGCCTGAGCATCGACCTCGACGCGGCCCCCGTGCTGCTGCGCCAGATCGAGGCGCTCAAGAACCGGGCGGGCGACCTGGTGCGGGACAGCGGCGAACTCGAGCTTCCGCTGCGTTTCGGCGACAGCTGGGTCGGCCAGATCATGTCCGAGCGGATGCGCACGGTCGCGAACTCCGACAACGGCGGCGTCTCGCCCGTGCTGGCGACGTTCCACCAGGTGCTGGCGGATCTCGAGGCCACCGTGCGGTTCGCCGCGGGGATGTACCAGACGACCGACGAGGAAACGGTCGAGTCGCTCAAGCGCGCGGCCGGCCAGTTCGGTGTCGAGATCGAGAGTGAGACGCGATGAAGCCGTCGATCCTGCCGGACGGATGCCTGCCTCCGTACTGGCCGCGCCCGCCGCGGCCGCCAGTGCCCGAGCCGGAGCCCGACTCGCTCGACGAGCCGGTCAACTGGATGACCTACTCGCATCCCGAGCTGTACGACATGGTCCACAGTGGACTCGATCTCACCGGCGCGATGGCCATGTCGGCCAAGTGGGGCCGGCTGGGCCTCGAGCTGGAGGACATCGCCAACGAGCTGGCCCGCCTGCTCGATGCCACGGCCGCCGCCTGGCAGGGCGAGGCGGCCGAGCTGGCCACCGGCAGTGTGGCCGCGTTGTCCGACTGGTCGCGGAACACGGGCAGCGGCGCCACCGAGGTGGCCAGCTGCATCAGCATCCAGGTCGACAACGCCACGAACGCCCGCAACAACATGCCGGCACCGCCATATCCGGTCAACCAGCCGGCCGAGCCGCCCGCCTCGAGCGTGGACGCGTTCACCAGCGGTGATTTCGGTACCGCTCGGTCGGTTGTGGCCGACCCGATGATCTACACGAACCAGGAGCGCGCGCTGCACCAGCAGGCGGCGCGGACCATGGACCAGTTCCAGGCCGAGTCCCGCGACGTCTACGGCACCGTCCCGCAGTTCGGCCCGCCCGACCTGCGTGCCCCCATGCCCTACGAAGTTCCGACCGAGACCGAGGTCCCCAGTCCGCCGCCCACCACCCCGCAGGAGAACACGCCCGTTCCCGGCGGCGGCGCCGGCTCCAGCGGTGGATCCGGCAGCGGCGGCGGTGCCCCGATCGCGCCCGGCGAACGCGTCACGGCCGGGCCTGGCGGTGGGCTCGCGGCGGGTGGTTCCATCGGCGCCGGCCCGGATGAGCAGGGCGCCCAGCGACCCGCGGCAGCCGCCGCGGCTTCGCCCGGACGGCCGGGTGGTGGCCCGGTTCCCACGGGTGGCATGCCCATGGGCGCGCCGGGTGGCGCCCGCAACGAGGACGAGACCGAGCACAAGGCCCCGTCCTACCTCGAGGAGGACGACGACGTCTGGGGCCTCAACGAGAGGCGCGCCATGCCCCCGGTCATCGGGGAGGTCCCGCGCCGTGCGTGATCCGGGGTCCGGGTGGATCCAGCTCGACGTGGTCGAGTTCTCCCTGATCTGGACGACCATCGGCCTCGGTGAGCCCCCTCCGGTGCTCGACGTGCTGCAGGTCGGCCGGACTCCGCGACGCCGCGCGGAACTCGTCGCCTCGGCGTCGGACTCGCTGTCGGCGCGTGATCTCGGCACGGTCGACGCCCCGGCGGCCGACCTCGCTGCCATGGTGCGTTCGATCGCGGACGCCGGCGTGGTGCTCGACATGCGCGTCTACGGCACGGGCGCGCCGCTGTTCGGGTGCGCGGGCGTCGGCTCGAGGGGTGCGGCGGTCGCCGCCAGGGTGGGTGACGAGGTCCGCCTCGGCGCCGTGCGGGCGACCGCGGTCGCCGGCTCACTCCTCGGCTCGCTTCCCCCGATCGCCGCCGCCGCCGGCCGCCCGGCCAACGTCAGCGTCGCCGACTACGACGCGGCGTGCGCCGAGGGTGCCCAGGACGGGATTTCCGGTTTCATCCGGGTGCTGCGCAACGCCGGTCTGCGCGGTACGGAAGCCGGCACTCTTGCCCAGGCGCTCACCACAAGGCAGGGTGGCGGCCAACTCGGCGCGACGGGTCGTGCACGCACCGGGCGTCCCGTGCGAACGGCGAGTGTGGTCAACTGGCTCGACACCCCGGAGGGCCGCTACGCACTGCGCCGGCACGGTGACTGGCTCACCATCACGCCGGTGGACGTCCCGAGGCTTACTTCTATGGCGGAAGAAATGCTAGCCGACATTCGGATGAATTAGACTAACGATCCGCTAACTGCGCCAACAATCAGTAACCGAACGATCGCTGACAGGAATTGTTGGCTTCTTTCCTGATGCCGGAATCTTGGTTACCAATTAACCCATGTCCGATATTTGACTCCTGGCCAGTGTGTGTTTAGCGTTCCCGAGGCTTAGTAGCGCCGGAAGGAATGCGTGACGCGGTGAAGAAGATCTCCATTCGGCGGCGTCGGGGCCTGTCAATCCGTACGCGCGTGCTCACTATCGCCCTCGTCCCGTGCATCGTCTTCCTGGTCGCCGGTGTGGCCGGGGCCGGCTATTTGATCTTCGATGCGGTTAAGACGAAGAACTACTATAACGTTGCAAGTGAGACCCAAAGGGCCGCTTTGCCCTTGATTGTCTCGTTGCAGGAGGAACGTCGGCTGTCGCTGCGCCGCCTTGCCAGTTACGGCACGTTTCAGTCCGAACTCATTGCGCAACGAGACCGCACCGACGTTCTCACCCAAGAGGTCACCTCGAACCTGGCCGAGTTGGGCGAGATCGGTCCCGCGAGCGTCCAGCGCGACGTCCAGGAGTTCACCCAGCTGATGCGGGACCTCCCGGACCTTCGGTCGCGGGTGTACAGCGGCGCCGTGTCGATCTCGGAGACCTTCGCCTTCTACAACGACATCATCGACCAGTTCATCGAGGGCACGAAGGGCCTCGCGCTGTTCGCCCCCGACGCCGAGTCCTCGTACCTGCAGCTGATCGTGCCGCCGCTGTTGACCGCGGCCGACCTCATGCAGCGTGCGGACGCGCTCGCCGCGGCGAACCTCGTGGGCGGCGGTGCCACGGCCACGGACTTCCGTCCCTACCAGGGTCTGGTCAGTGCGTACCACCTGGAGCTGGACGCCACCGTTCCCCTGGCCGACACGACCGTGCGCGACCAGTTCGCCGCGCTCGTGGGTACCACGGAATGGAATCGCCAGTCGCAGGTGGAGAACGCGCTGGTCGGCGGCGAGACCACGCTGCCGATCAGCGAGGACCTGTGGCGCACCGCGGCCCGCGACGTCGGCAACGGCCTGATGGGCCTGCTCACCACGCAGAGCCGACACGCGAACACCGTGGCGCTCGACAAGGTGAACAGCACGCTGACGCAGGCGATCATCGCGGCCGTGGTGGTGCTGACCCTCGCCGGCACGGCCATCACCGTGGCGCTGCGCCTGTCCCGCCGGCTCATCGGACGCCTCATCAGGTTGCGGCGCGAGACGCTGGACCTCGCGGACAACCGGCTGCCCGAGCTGGTGGAACGCGTGCGGACCGGTGCCGACGTCCGGGTGGACGACGAGATCAGGCTCCGCGACTACGGCTCAGACGAGGTCGGCGAGGTGGCCGACGCGTTCAACAAGGCGCAGCTCACGGCCGTCGCGGCGGCCGTGCAGGAGGCGAAGACCAGGGAGGGCACCAAGACGGTGTTCCTCAACATCGCCCACCGCAGCCAGGTGATCGTGCACCGCCAGTTGAAGGTGCTCGACGAGGCCGAGCGCAAGCAGGAGGACCCCGAGCAGCTGGAGATGTTGTTCCAGCTCGACCACCTGTCCACCCGCGCCCGGCGCAACGCCGAGAACCTGATCATCCTCGGCGGTGGGCAGCCGGGCCGCCGCTGGCGCAACCCCGTGAGCCTCACGGAACTGGTGCGCGGTGCCTCCGCGGAGACCGAGAACTTCGCCAGGGTGAAGGTCGCCAAGCTGCCGAAGCTGGCGGTCAACGGCCAGGTGGTCGGCGACCTCGTGCACCTGCTGGCCGAGCTGATCGACAACGCCACGTCGTTCTCGCCGCCCGACTCCCGGGTGGAGGTGCGGGCCAACAAGGTCGGCCGTGGTGTGGTGCTGGAGATCGAGGACCAGGGCCTCGGCATCGCGGCGGACCGGGTCGACGAACTCAACGACATGCTCCGCAATCCGCCGGACTTCGGCATCATGGCGCTGTCCACCGAGCCACGGCTCGGGTTGTTCGTGGTCGCCCGGCTGGCCGGCCGCCACGGCATCGGGGTGACGCTGCGGGAGTCCGCGTACGGCGGCACCCGCGCGATCGTGCTCGTGCGGTCCGAGCTGCTCGGCGAGGTGCCGGTCACCCAGGACCGGTCGTCGGACTCGACCGGGTCGATCGACGCCGCGGCCTCCGTCGACCCGGCGCTGTCCCCGGAGTCCGCGGACTCCGCACCGGAGCCGGAGCCCGAGCGGAACGGGCACGCGAACGGCGTGCTGAACAGCACCCCGGTGCCCGGGTTGCCGCTGCTCAGTTCGCTGCCGAAGATCCCGATCGTCATCCCGCAGCCGGGCGAGGACCTGTTCCGCCCGCAACGTCCGGTCGAGGAGACGGCGGACGAACCGGCCGATGGTCACCAGAACGGCTCCACCAACGGGAACGGCGCCCACCGCAAGCCCGAGGTCGCCAACCACGACCAGCCCACCGAGATCAACAAGGCGATCGATCCGGCCACGCTGCAGGCTCCACAGGTCCAGCACAACGGCTCGATCGCACCGGGCCGGCCGCCGCTTCCGCAGCGCAGGCGCCAGCAGAACATCGCGCCCCAGCTGCGTGACGAGGCTCCGGCAGCGTGGCCAGAGGCCGAGCCGACCAGGGAGGACACGCCGGAACAGGCGAGGAGCAGACTCGGGGCGTTCCAGCGGGGTACGAAAATGGCTCGAGAAGAGCCGGACGACAGTGACAACGGTTTCTAGGTTCAGGGGGAGCACACGCCATGGCGAACACCGCACTGAAGGAGCTCGACTGGTTGCTCGACGAGCTGGTCAAGCGCGTCGCGGGCGCGGACCGGGCAGTGGTGCTCTCCGCGGACGGGCTGTTGATCGGTAGGTCGAGCAACCTGTCCGAGCCCGACGCCGAGCACCTGTCGGCCGTGGCGTCGGCGTTCCAGAGCCTCGCGCGCGGCACCGGACGGCACTTCGGTGGCGGCCAGGTCCGCCAGACGCTCGTGGAGATGGACCACGCGTTCCTGTTCGTCACGGCCGCCGGGCACGGCGCGTGTCTGGCGTTGCTCGCCGACGAGCAGGCGGACGTCGGCATGATCGCCTACGAGATGAACCTGATGGTCAAGCAGGTGGGCGCGGTACTCACGGCCAAGCCGCGTGACGTGATGGAACGCCCGGTGCTATGACCCCTGACATCTCGGAGACGTCCGACACCTCCGGCACGGAAGAGTGGCTCGACGACCCGCTGGTGCGGCCGTACGCGGTCACCGGCGGCCGGACCATCTCGAAGGCCATCGGCCTCGACCTGATCACGCTCGTGGTCGCCATGCGTACGCCGGCCGAGGTCGGCGATCTGGAGCCGGAGTGCACGCGGATCCTCCAGGCGTGCCAGAACCCGATCTCCGTTGTCGAGGTCGCCGCCAGGGTGGACCTGCCCCTCCAGGTGGTGAAGGTGCTGCTGAGCGACCTGATCTCCCAGCAGTTGGTGATCTTCCGCTCGGCGGTGTCGGCCTCCGAGCTGCCGAGTCAACACGTACTACAGGCGGTTCTCGATGGCATCAGGAATCTCTGACCAGCGCGGCCTCGCGGCCGCGGTCAAGGTGGTCGTGGCGGGCGGCTTCGGCGTCGGCAAGACCACGATGGTCGGTTCGGTCAGTGAGGTGCCACCCCTGCGTACCGAGGAGCTGATCACCGAGGCGTCGTCGGGCGTCGACGACCTCACGGGCATCGAGACGAAGCACACGACCACCGTGGCGCTGGACTTCGGCCGGATCACCATCAACCCCGAGCTGATCCTCTACCTGTTCGGCACGCCCGGCCAGAACCGCTTCTGGTTCATGTGGGACGAGCTGGCACGCGGCGCGCTCGGTGCCGTGGTGCTCGCCGACACCCGCAAGCTCGACAGCTGCTTCCCCGCCGTGGACTTCTTCGAGCGGCGCGGACTCCCGTTCGTGGTGGGGGTGAACTGCTTCGACGACGCGTTCCGCTACGGCACCGAGGAGGTCCGAGGGGCGCTCGATCTCGACGAACACGTGCCCGTGCTGCTGTGCGACGCGCGCGACCGCGACTCCACGAAACTCGTGCTGATCACGTTGCTGCAGCACGTAATGGCCCGTACGCGGCTCGCCGGTACCCCAGGTTGACATGCTCGATACCTTGGGAGCTGGCTCGAGGCCGATGGACGGAGCACAGACATGCCACGCCTTGTTGTTCCGCAGCGACGCGACACGCGTTTGGCGCGGCGGCAGGCAGAACGCAAGCGTGACTTCGTTGTCCTGGCGCTGAAGACCGCGACGTTCCTGGTGGCGGTCGGGGTGCTCGGTGCGATCGTGTTGCTGGCCGGCACCGACGAACTCGATCCGGCGGACGCGCCACCCGCCGCGTCCGCCAAGACCCCGAACGAACTGGGTCAGGACGAGCCGAGGCTGCGGCTTCCCGTGGCGAACACGGCCACCACGTCGATCGTGCCGACCGTGACCGAGGACCCCGAACCGCCGGCCCCGCCGGAGGAGACCGAGGACCCCGATCCGACGGACCCGGGCCGCGACGACCGGTTCGCCGTGCAGGGCGCCCCGTGCGACCAGCCGGGCGACTACGCCTTCACCGACAAGTACCGCCCGGTGATCTGCTACCCGCAGGGCCAGTCCGCGACCTGGCAGTACATGTTCTAACGCACGCCGCTCATCAGTTTGCTGATCGCCGGCGCCGCGATCGCCAGCAGCACGCCGAACACCACGGCGACCCCGCCCACCACCAGGAAGTACGGCGTCTCGCGGTCCACGTCGTAGTACCGCGCGAACGAGCCGGCGGCGGCCGTGCCGAGCGCCACCGACAGGAAGTTCAACGCCACCATCTGCGTGCGGAACGACTCGGGCGCGAGCTTCGTGGCGAGCGACAGCCCCACCGGTGAGAGCAGCAGTTCGGCCACCGTGAACAGGAACAGGATGCCGACCAGCGCGAGCAGCGGCGTCGTGTTGCCCGTGTTTCCCGCCCACGGCAGGAAGGCGAAGAACGCGAGCCCCATGATCGTGGTGCCCATGGCGAACTTCACGGGCGTGATCGGCTGGCGCGACCCGAGCCTGGTCCACAGCGCGGCGAACACGCCGGCCAGCACGATGATGAAGATCGGGTTGATGGAGTTCGCCCACGGCACGGGGATCTCCCAGCCGAACAGAGACCGGTCGAGCCGCTCGTCCACGTACAGCACCACCACCGTGAACTGCTGCTGGAACAGGGCGAAGAACACGAAGCTCGCCAGGTACATGGGGATGAAGCTCGCCACGCGCCTGCGTTCGACCGTGGTGACCTGGCGGCTCGCGAGGATCACCGCGAAGTAGGCGACCGACGCGGCCACGATGATCACCACGGTGATGATCGACAGGTTGTCCGCGGTGATCACGTCGAGCAGCACGAGCGCGACGATCACCGCGACCCCGGCGAGCGCGGCCCCCGCCATCACCGGTCGGCGCGCGGCCGGCAGCGGGTTGGGCACCACGTTCGAGTCGGGGCTCAGGTTCCTGCGCCCGAACAAGTACTGCGTCAGCCCTGCCGCCATGCCGATGGCCGCGAGACCGAAGCCGTAGTGGAAGCCGAGTTCCTCCTGCGCGAGCCCGGTGAGCAGCGGGCCGATGAACCCGCCGAGGTTGATGCCCAGGTAGAACAGCGAGAACCCGGCCTCGCGCCGGTCGTCGCCCTGCTCGTAGAGCCGCCCGACGAGTGAGGTGGCGTTGGCCTTCAGACCGCCGCTGCCCAGCGCGACCAGGAGGAGCCCGGTGCCGATGCCCGCGAACCCCGGCAGCACGGCCAGCCCGATGTGCCCGAACATGATCAGCACGGCACTGCCGAACAGCACCCGCTCGGACCCCACCACGCGGTCGGCCAGCCACGCGCCGACCACGGTCGACAGGTAGACGAGCCCGCCGTAGGCCCCCACGATGCTGGTGGCCGTGGCCTTCGGCAGCCCGAGTCCACCGTCGGTGGCGGCGTAGTACAGGTAGATCGTCAGGATCCCCTGCATGCCGTAGAACGAGAACCGCTCCCACATCTCGAGCCCGAACAGGCTGCCGAGTGCACGTGGGTGACCGAAGAATCCGGTCTGGGTCCGGACGTCTGTTTCGCTGCTCACCACTACCCCTGTCCTGCGGAAACGATCATCGCGTTCCCACTGTGGACAGTCCCAAACGTTCGCGCGACTTGGACGGTCAGGGGTGGAGGGTCGATCATTGCGCCCATGTCGAACGAGCACTGGGACGGTACGCATCCCGAAGACGTGATCGGCGAGGACTTCGGCGAGGAGACCGCCGAGTGGAGCGTCCTGGTGGAGGAGACGACCAGTGGGGTGCAGGACAGCCGCTTCTGGAACCTGACGCGCGTGATCCCGGCTGCCGACCGGAACGACGCCCGTCGCCAGGCTTTCGAACTCGCGCAGACCCACAAGCCCATGCACCCCATGTCCCCGAAGGGCAGGCGCGTCTTCCAGATCGGGATCGACACCTGGCTCGTCCAGGTCAGTGGTGCGGTCAGCGACTTCAGCTTCCGGGTGTCGGCCGCTCGGGAGGTCGCGGTCGACTGAGCACCTCGTCGCGGTCCACGTGCAGCGCTTCGGCGGCCGTGCGGCCCGTGGCCGCCAGGTACGCGTCGACCAGCCGATTGCCGGCCGCGTAGCCGGCGCCCGTCGGCAGCCCCACGGGCGTGCCGCCGAAGCGGGCGGCGATCTCGTCGCCGAGCACCCAGGCCGCGAAGTTCTGCATGCCGGTCACATCGAGGCCCGAGGAGACCTTCGCGAACACCGCGTCGTCGTGGAGGTGGGGCACGCCGAGGCGGGCGTAGCCGAGTTCGTCGCCGTACAGCTGGCGGGCGAACGCGTCGGCCAGGCCCTCGGACACCACCTGTTCGCCCACCGTGACGGTCGCCGGGTCCCACACGACGCCGCCGGGGCTGTAGCGCAGGTTGTGGTTCAGCTCGTGGACGGTCGTCGCCTCGAGGCGCTCGAGGTTCTCGGGGTACGGCCAGAAGTTGATGAACAGGTAGCCGGAGATGCCGCCGGTCGCCGTCATGCCCAGGCTCGGGCCCATGAAGTGGGCGTCGCCCGGATCGCCGAGCACGAACAGGACCGTGAGGTCGGGCACGGTGATCCCGGGCGTGGCCTTCAGTTGCACGGTGAGCGCGTGGTCGATCGCCCGCTCGATCCGGCCCCACGCGTCGGCGTCGTGGAGCACCTCCAACGCGTCGAGGCACTGGTCCTCGTCGCGGTCGAGGGGGAAGCCCGCGCTCATCCCGTGCATGGCCACCAGGTCGACCTCGCCCGGGAAGTACCGGTACATGCCGGCCGCGGGTTCCAGCATGGCCTGCAGGAGAGCGGGCCGGTCCGTGGTCGGCGCACGCAGGATCTCCCGCATGACCGAGTAGGTGTCCAGGACCGTGATCGTCATGCGGGCGACCGTAAACCTTCCAGCTACGTCAGACTCAAGGCACGAGCACGACCTTGCCGGTGGTGGCGCGGTTCTCCAGCGCCGAGTGGGCGCGGGCCGCCTCCGCCAGCGGGATGGGTTCGTTCACCAGCGGCACGATCCGCCCGGCCGCCACTTCGGCCAGCGCCTGGGTCTCGAGCGTGCGCCGGAGGTCCAGGTCCCGGGCGAGCTTCTGGCCGATGGGGACCGACACCGTCAGGCCGCGGCCGTAGAGGTCGCCCGCGCTCAGCTCGAGCTGTTCGCCGGACGACGTACCGAACATGATCAACCGGCCGCTCGCGCCCAGCAGTTCCAGCGCCTGGCGGCCGGGCTTGCCGCCGACCCCGTCGAGTGCCACCGTCACCTCGCGCTCGCCGAGCGCCTCCCGTACCCGTTCGGGCCAGCCGTCGGCCTCGTAGTCGATCGCGTGGTGGGCGCCGAGCGCGTGGACCACCGACAGCTTCGAGCCGCTCGCCAGACCGATGACCGTGGCGCCGGCGTTGCGGGCCGCCTGGACGGCGAAGCTGCCGATCCCGCCGGCGGCCGCGAGCACCAGGACCACGTCGGTCGCGGTGATCTTCGCGCTGTTCAGGATGGCCATGGCCGTGCGTCCGGTGCCGATGGTGGCCACGGCGGACGTGTCGCTCACGGCGTCCGGCACGAACTGCAGCGACGCGGCCGCCACCACCGCGAGTTCCGCGTAGCCGCCGCTCGCCATCCCCAGGTGGGCGACCACCCGCCTGCCGCGAAGGTCCTCGTCGACTCCCTCGCCCAGCGCGTCGACCACCCCGGCCACCTCGCGACCCGGGGTCATCGGCAGGTCCGGCTGCGGGAAGGGCCCGCCGGTCATGCCAGCGCGGATGAACGTGTCCACCAGGTGCACCCCGGACGCCCTCACCCGGATGCGCACCTGCCCGGCGCCCGGCTCGGGGTCGGGAACCTCCTCGTGGCGCAGGTTCTCGGCGGGACCGAACTCGTACTGGCGGATCGCATGCATGGCGCGACCGTATGACCTCCACCTTGCTGGAGGTCAAGAATCACCGTAGTTCTGATCAGTACAACGCCATACACTTTCGGACATGGTTATTCGTCGACCGTCGCTTCTGGACGTGGTCACCGAGACGCTCCTGTCGAACCCCGCGGCCGCCATGGCCGACGTGGCCGCGGCTGCCGGTGTCGGCCGCAGCACGTTGATCAAGAGGTATCCGACCAGGCAGGCCATGCTCGTGGCGGTGGCCTACGACGCCGTCGACCGCGTAGAGAAGGCCTACGCCGAGGCGCGGCTCGACGTGCCGGGGGAGCAGGCGGTCGACGCGCTGCGCAGGCTGGTGGCGCTGTCCATCCCGCTCGGCCCTCGGCTGGAGTTCCTGGCGCGCCAGCCGTCGCTCGACCTGGACGAGGACCTGGTGGCACGCGTCCGAGCGATCGGCGATCCGATCGAGGACCTGATGCGGCGCGGTCAGCAGGCGGGGGTCTTCCGCGCCGACGCACCCGTGTGGTGGGTCAACCTCACGTTCACCGGCCTGGTCTACAGCGCCTGGGAGGCGATCCAGCTGGGTCGCCTGGCGCCGCTCGACGCGCCGGAGCTGGTGGTGGGGACTCTGTTGGGAGGTATCGGTAACTAGCAGGGCGCAGCCGTCGTTTCAGTGCCGGTCGCGGGCGTCCTCCCGCAACCTGTTGGTGTGACTGGTGATCGTCTCGATCCGGTCGGCCAGCGCGGAGTGGTCGGTCCCGAGTTGGGTCTGGGCGTCGGCCAGCGGTGACAGCAGGGCGGACGGGTCGTCGTCGGCGAGTGCCTCGCGCATGGTCGACCCGGTGGCCGCGCTGACCTGGCCGGCGAGCTCGCGCAGGTCGGCGGAGTGGTCCCGCGCCCACCGGGAGACCGCGCGGTCTCCCGCGCGCTTGTCGCGTTCGGCACGCACCCGTCCTTCGCCGGTGGCCTCGCCGGAGGTCGACGGTCGCAGCCGCAGGTATCGACGCTCGGCCGCCTGCCGGCTGGTCACGCCCAGCGCGGGTGCCAGTTCCACCCAGCTGGCGCCCTGGGACCGGGCGGCCGTGATCAGCTCCGGTTCCCAGGCGGCGATCTCGTCACGCAGGTACCGCAGGGTTTCCAGTGCGGTCAGCACGTCGGTCGAGGTCAGCGGCGACTCGCCGCGAACGTCGCTGAGCACGGCCTGGATCAGCGCGAGTGCGCGTGCCGTGGGCTGGTCTCCCATGATGTCATCCTTTCGACGACTTCGTACTTGTCATCGATCCGATGACATGATACAACTTTGGTGCGCGTTGACGAGGCCCACAAACCAACGAGGAGGTAGAGATGTTGATGCGCACCGATCCCTTCCGCGAGCTGGACCGGTTCGCGCAGCAGGTGTTCGGTCAGGCGAGTGGCACGTGGTCGCGACCCACGGCCATGCCGATGGACGCCTACCGCAGCGGTGACGAGTTCGTCGTGCTGTTCGACCTGCCGGGTGTCGCAGCGGATTCGATCGAGCTGAACGTCGAACGCAACGTGCTCACCGTGCGCGCGGAACGCCGCCCCACGGTCAAGCACGCCGGCGACGACGTGCAGATGCAGGTCTCCGAGCGGCCGCTCGGCGTGTTCTCCCGCCAGCTGTTCCTCGGTGAATCCCTCGACACGAGCGCCATCCGCGCCGACTACGAGTCCGGCGTGCTGAGCCTGCGCATCCCGGTGCTCGAGTCGGCCAAGCCGCGCAAGATCGAGATCACGAGCCACGCGGACGACCGCAAGCAGCTCAACGCCTGACCGTTCCGTTCCTGGCCCGGCCCGCTGTTTTCGCGGGCCGGGCCACAGTCCTGCGAGGAGAAGGTCGATGGAACTGGAGTCCTGGAGCCGACCGGCGCGGGGTCTCCGCAGGTACGTCCACCTCGTCGCCGAGGAACTCGGCTGTTCCGGCGACGCGTTCTGGGTGCAGACGGAGGCGCCGGTCAGTGCCTACCTGCCGATGGAGGAGCGGCTGTCCCGGCACCCGAACCGGGATCTGGCGCTGCTGTGGGACGAGCGGCACGGCTGGTGTCTGGCCATGGAGACGGCGTCCGGCGAGGACCTGATCGTCGTCTCCTATTTCGGTCACTCCCACGTTCCGCCACCGCGGGTGGTGGCCGCGTTCGTGGCTCAGCTCCTGGCCGGCGGGACGGCCGGACAATCCGAGCCGCCCGCGTTCGAGACGCCGCCGGCCGACCTCGGCGCCGCGCTCGGCCGGTATGCGCCGGCCTTCCAGCTCGCCGGATGAGCCTTGACTGGTTTAGACCAATCTGCGATGGTGGTTACTCTCCGAATCGTCCCCTGCACGATGGAGTGACAATGAAGCCACGCCGTCTCCTGTCCGCCCTGGTGGCGGGCGCTGCTTCGGTAGCGCTCGTCAGCGCCGTCCCCACGACGTCCACAGCAGATCCGAGCGCCGCGGCGTTCGTGGTCTCCGAGTCGCAGTTCAATCAGATGTTCCCGAACAGGAACCCCTTCTACTCGTACAGCGGGCTGGTCACGGCCATGGGTGCCTTCCCCGCGTTCGCGAACACGGGCTCGGACACCGTGCGCCGGCAGGAAGCGGCAGCCTTCCTGGCGAACGTGTCGCACGAGACCGGTGGTCTGGTGCACATCGTCGAGCAGAACCAGAACAACTACCCGCACTACTGCGACTGGAGTCAGCCCTACGGATGCCCGGCCGGGCAGGCCGCGTACTACGGGCGCGGTCCGATCCAGCTGAGTTGGAACTTCAACTACAAGGCCGCGGGTGACGCGCTGGGCATCAACCTGCTCGGCGATCCCTGGCAGGTGCAGAACAACGCGGCCGTCTCGTGGAAGACCGCGCTCTGGTACTGGAACACGCAGAACGGTCCGGGTTGGATGACCGCGCACAACGCGATGGTCAACCAGCAGGGCTTCGGGCACACGATCCGCGCCATCAACGGCTCACTCGAGTGCGACGGTGGCAATCCCGGACAGGTGCAGAGCCGGGTGAGCAAGTATCAGCAGTTCACCGGGATTCTCGGAGTGTCGCCGGGCGGCAACCTGTACTGCTGAGATCGGGCCACGAAGGAGTTGGGGTGGACCAACGTCACAGGCTGGCGCCCCGACTCCTTCGGCCTCGGTCACCGTCCGCATGCTCCCGCGGAGGATGTGTTCTCGAGCCTGCCCCGGGACTCGAACCCGGTTTCTCCCGTTTACGAGACGGGTGCTCGTCCTGTTGAGCCCGGCAGGCGTGTTTCATTACGTCGGGTACCCGCGAGTCGAACGCGGTGTCTCCCGCTCCCAAAGCGGATGGGTTTCCGTCTCCCTCGTACCCGGTATTTAATGCATGCCAAACAAAGAAGCCGCCCATTTTGCAATGGACGGCTTCCCGTTGATGACCCTGCGGTCATGGTGGGGAAGCCGTGGCCTTCACCGGTCGTGAGCTGGGAGTATTCGGGGACGACGGACGCGTGGCGGCATGCGAGATGCTCGTCGCCCGCTTCCGTGTGCTCGTCATTGTCCCGCTCCTTCTTGGTTGTTGACTTCCATCATGACTGGCCATTTCGAGACGGTCAACCATTTATATGGGCTTCCGGTATTCCGATCGCCTTTCGGGTGCGGGGTTCGCTGGACGCCCGGGGGGATCACCCGATCTGCGGTTGCGCGGGCCGCCCGCGAAGAGTCACCGTGATCTTCATGCGGCGGTTACTTGCTCTCGGGACAGCGGTCGGGTTGGTTTTCGGCGGACTCTCCGGCGGCGCGCCGGCGCCATCGGTGGGCTGGGTCGGCACGTGGGCCGCGGCGCCTGCGGCGGGCGTGGCGAACACGCCGGACGGCTACCCCAACTTCTCCATCCGCAACGTCGTCCACACGAGCGTCGGCGGCACCCAGGCACGCATCCGCCTGTCGAACGCGTTCGGCACGTCCCCGCTGACGTTCGGGCACGTCACGGTGGCCGTCGCGGCGGAGGCGCCGCAGGCCGTGCCGGGCTCCATGCGAACACTCACGTTCGGTGGTGCACGGACGGTGGTCGTGCCCGCCGGCGCCGAGGTGCTCAGCGACCCGGCCAACCTCAGGGTCCCGGCCGACGCGAACCTGCTGGTCACGACGTATGTGCCAACCCCGTCCGGCCCGGTCACCTACCACCCGGCCGCCCAGCAGACCTCGTTCTTCACGAGGAACGGCGACCACGCGGCCGAGGAGTCCGGCGCCGCGTTCACCGAGCGGACGTCGGTGTGGCACTACGTCAGCGGCGTCGACGTCCGCAGCCCGGCGAAGGGCGCGATCGTCGTGCTCGGCGACTCGATCACCGACGGCGTCGGCTCGGTTCCGGGCACCAACCACCGCTGGCCCGACCTCCTCAGCGACCGGCTGGACGGCCGCCACGGCGTGCTCAACGCCGGCATCAGCGGCAATCGCCTGCTGCTCGACATCCCCGGCCACGGCTTCGGCCGCAACGCCCTCGCCCGCTTCGACGACGACGTCCTGAGCGTCGGCGGTGTGCGGACGCTGATCGTGCTGGAAGGCATCAACGACATCCAGCAGACGCCGCACCAGACCGACCCGGAGATGCTGATCTCGGCATACCGACAGCTCATCGCGCAGGCGAAGGCCCGCGGCATCCGGGTGCTCGGCGGCACCCTCACGCCGTTCAAGGGCTGGCAGGTCTGGACCGAGACGCTTGAGCAGACCCGCCAGGCGGTCAACACGTTCATCCGCACGAGCGGCGAGTTCGACGGCGTCATCGACTTCGACAAGGCCGTCCGCGACCCGGCTGACCCGCTGCGGATGCTGCCCGCCTACGACACGGGCGACCACCTGCACCCGAACGACGCCGGCTACCAGGCGATGGCCGACGCCGTCCGGCTGTCCCAGCTCTGACAGCACGGAAAACTTCTGACCTGACAGGCAACAGCTTCCGTTTGGTTCTTGCGCTGCACCCGATCCCCACCGCTAACGTGGATCTGCTCCGCGCATGACGTCCCACTCCCCACGAACCGAGGAGTCCCTGCCCGATGGCGCCATCCGCCGAATTTTCGACGGTTTCCCCTGCTCAGCAACGTCCACTGGACATGGACGGCTTGTCCTGGATCCTGTTCGGCCATGCCGCGTTCCAATACCTGAACGCCGCCTGCGAACTGGGCCTATTTGACATACTGCATACGCGAGGTGAGTTGTCCAAAGAGGACATTCGCACGTCGCTCGACCTGCAGCCGAGGGCCATCGACATCCTGCTGCTGGGCTGCACGTCGCTCGGCGTGCTGGAGAAGGAAGACGAGCTGTACCGCAACGCCGACGTCGTCGCCGGAATGATCGGAACGGCCGACTGGCAACGGTTCCAGGACACGGTGGCGTTCGAGCAGTACGTGGTCTACGAGGGCCAGCTCGACTTCACCGAGTCGTTGCGCACCAACAGCAATGCGGGCATCCGTCGGGTACCCGGCCGCGGCCGCGACCTGTACCACCGGCTGTCCGAGAATCCGAAGCTGGAACAGGTCTTCTACCGGTACATGCGGTCGTGGTCCGAGCTGGCGAACGAGCACCTGGTGGCCGAGCTGGACCTCACGAACGTGCGGCGCCTGCTCGACTGCGGCGGCGGCGACGCCGTGAACGCGGTGGCGCTGGCCGAGGCCAACCCGCTGCTCGACGTGACCGTGTTCGAGATCCCGGCGTCCAAGACGATCGCCGAGGCCAAGATCGCGGAAGCCGGCCTGGAGAACCGCGTGTCGGTGCTCCCCGGCGACATGTTCGCCGACGACTTCCCGTCGGGGTTCGACGTCGTGATGTTCGCCCACCAGTTGGTCATCTGGACCCTGGAGGAGAACACCATGTTGCTGCGCAAGGCGTACGAGGCGCTGAACGACGGCGGCCGGCTGGTCATCTTCAACTCGATGTCCAACGACGCCGGTGACGGCCCGGTGGTGGCCGCTCTGGACAGCGTCTACTTCGCCGCGCTGCCGGCGGAAGGCGGCATGATCTACTCCTGGGCACAACACGAGGAATGCCTGCGGGCAGCGGGATTCCGCGACCCGCAGCGCTTCGAGTGTCCAGGATGGACACCGCACGGAATCATCGTGGCAACGAAGTAGAGCGACGGCGGCGTGGCGGCGCCGCCTCCTAAATGCCCACCAACTGCCGTTGCCCGGCACGCATGGCGTCCTCGCGAACCCGCACCGGAACCGGGTCGATCAGGCGGAGAACGCGGGCGAGGCTGGCCAGGAGCAGCCGGTCGACGAGGTTCACACGAGTTCCTCTCGCTCGAGACGCCGGCGCAGCGTGGTCAGGCAGCGATTCCTCGTCTGGCCGACGCTGTTGGGGTTGAGGCCGAGCGCCCTGGCCAACTGGACGTAGGTCAACTCGGGCGAGTGCGCGAGCAACCCGAGGAGGCGCTGGCAACGACCGGGCAGCGCGGCGAACGCCCGCCACAACGCCTTGTCCCGCGCGGCCTGCAACACCACCGGCTCTGGCCCGACGGCCGGCAGGAACTGCTCGTCCATGCGATCGGCCAGCACCTCGTGCCGACGCTGATGGTGCAGCCGAACACACTCGTGCCGAGCGGTGGAGGCCAGCCACCCGGCCAGCCGCGACCGGTCCCGCAACTCGGGCAGGTGCCGCGCCAACGCGATCCAGGTGTTCTGCGCGACGTCGGCCGCGTCGGCCTTGTTGAGCCCGTAGGCCCTGGTCACGGACCACACGAGTGCCAGGTAGCGCTCAACCAGCTCCTGCCAGGCGCGCTGGTCCCCGGCCTGCGCCCGGCCGAGCATGTCATCACCGAAGGTAGTCATAGCGTCACTGTGACGGACACTCATGTCGTTCGGGCCCGAAATCGGTGGAATTGAGTAGGACTACTCGACCGACGAAGATAGGACCCATGACGAAGAAGGCGCTGGTCCTGGGCGGTGGCGGCCTGACGGGCATCGGCTGGGAGTGGGGCATCCTGTCGGGCCTGGCCGAGGCGGGCGTGGACCTGTCCACGGCGGACCTGATCGTGGGCACTTCAGCGGGCTCGGTGGTGGGCGCCCAACTGGCGACGGGCCTGGACCCGGAGCAGCGCTACGAGGCCCAACTGGTCCCCCCGGACGGCGAACTGGCGGCAACGCTGGGCGCCAAGGTGATGCTGCGCTACGCCCTGGCCCTGATCGGCCCACGAGCCCGGACCCGGCAACGGATCGGCAGCCTGGCCCTACGCGCGGACACGGGCGACGAGTCGACGAGGCTGGCGGTGATCGAGTCCAGACTGCCGGTGAAGGAATGGCCCACCCGCGCCCTGCACATCACCGCGGTGGACACGGCAACCGGCGAACTCCGCGTCTTCGACCGCACCTCAGGCGTCCCCCTGGTGTCAGCAGTGGCGGCGAGCTGCGCAGTCCCAGGCGTCTGGCCACCGGTAACAATCGAGAACCAGCGCTACATGGACGGCGGCGCCCGCTCAGCCACGAACGCCGACCTGGCAGCGGGCTACGACCGAGTGGTGGTCATAGCCCCAATCCCACGAGGCGTAGGCCCGATGCCGGGAGCGGCCTCGCAGGTAGAAGCCCTGCGAGCCGACGCCCAGGTAGCCCTGGTAACCCCAAACCGGGCGTCGGTACAAGCCTTCGGCCGCAACGTCCTGGACCCAGCCCGCCGAGCAGGCGCCGCCAGAGCAGGCCGCGCCCAAGCAACAACCCTGGCAGCGGAGATCCGCGCCATCTGGCACGACTGACAGGGCTTCGGGCGAAGCCGGCTCGGCTACACGGCCCTCAGCGCCGTCATGACGCGGTCGCGGAGATGATCGGGCAGGCCTGCTCGCTCGCTGAGCCAACGCACCCAGTCGGGCTGCAACGATTTCACCGCGAGCGTGACCGGACTGTCCGGGATCCAGTCGCTGATCAACGTGCGCTGGAACCGGATCCGTCGCGGCGACACCGCATACCAGGTTTCGGGGAGCGCTCCTTCCATCCATTCCTCCACCAATGCCCCCACGGCCTCAGGATCGGGGTCGGTGCCGTGGGTGTCGGCGTACCAGGCGGTGAAGGGCTCGGTCATCTGAAGGATGTCGATTCCGTGATACAGCGATTCGGCGGCGGGCAGTGGTTTTCCTCGCTTGCGCAACGCTTCGGCCACTTCATGGATGCGGCGTTGAGCCCGGAACCAGTTGTCCATCACAGCGCGGCTCTCATCACCGACGACAGCCTCGTCCCCGATGTCGCAATGCCGCAGACACAGCAGTTCCCGCGTGTCATCGACAAGTCGTGGGTGTGCGTTCTCGGCCGTGTCACCGACAGCTGCTCGCCACGCAGCGACAGCCTGAGTCACATCATCGAAAACGCCCGCCCCGACCAACTTCACGAATCCGGAGGCGTCGATGTCGAACAGGTACATCGACGGGTCCGTGTCACGGCCGAAGGAGAAGCCGGCGATCACCGCGAACCGGGTGCCGTAGTCGTCCTGCATCCGGTACACCTCACCGGTCGCCGTTACCTGCGAAAGGTCGTTCAGCCAATCAGGCACACCATCCGCAAGGAACTTCGGCGCCTGGTCGCGAGCCTCCAACGCGATCGAGGCGAGCGCGGGAGTGCCGATCGACATCAAGCCGTGCAGCAACCAGAATGCCGGCATCCCACCGGCCGTCTTCTCCTGAATCCGGCCGCCAGCCGCGGCCACGAGTTCCTCGAACCACCAGGCGAACCACAGACCGTCGTGGTCCTCATCCAAGACCCGGAACAACTCGGCACCCAGCAGTTCGGCGGCCGCGGCCTCGACCGCACGGGGCCCACGCGCCGTGGTGATCGCTTCGGCTCCCTCGAGCACCGCCTTGATCGACGGGTCGAACCAGGTAGGTCGCGTACGCGGGCCCATCAACCGGGTCAGTCCGGCGAAGTCCTGGCCAAGGGAGTCCAGCTGCGCACGGCCGATCGCAGGAGATCGCCCCGCAACCGGTGCCCCGGATCGCCCCTTGCCCGCACGTTTCTTCGACTTCTTCGGCTTCCGACCACGCGACACTGGAGACACGAACGGAATCGTAGTGACTCGACCCAAGTCGCTGACCTGGGAGTGTGGCGCGCCCGAAGGGATTCGAAGCCCTGACCTTCTGATCCGTATCTGGCGCAGGTGACTACCACCGCTACCAGCGACTATGGCATCGACCGCGCCCTCCCTGACGTCCGCGGTCACCCGACCTTCCCTGGTTGGGGGTCCCGCGACGGGTCCGGGAACCTGACCCGTTCAGATGGTGGCCGACGCGATGACCTCGGAGCCAACGGGCCACCCGGACGGGCGCAGATCCGACATCGTGCACCGGCCAACCCGACCCTGCTCCACCAGTGGCGTTCCGCCGCACGCCCCTCGCTGTTCGGCAGGCGAGTCAGCACACCGGTGTCGACCAGGTGCTTCACGGCTCCGGTATGCGAGTGGACCAGCCCGAGTGCCATCCGCTTCGGCCGCGACGGCCAGCTGTTCTATGTCGCCGGACCGCACGACAACGTGGCACGAGTGGTGGCCACCATGTCTCGACCGCATGACGCCATGTCTCGACTGTATGTCCCGGTTCCGGCCGGACAGGGCCGTTCCCGAAATGCGAAGTGCGTGTGGGGAAGCGCGAACATGCGGTCGAGACATGGCAGCACGCGTGAGTTACTTGCCGGCTGATCCGCCACCCCACGGGGAATCCGTGGACAGGAAGTTCACCACATGGTCAGTGCCGCGCGGGCGAACATGGCTCCTTGCGGTGTCGCTCGCCCGTGCCGACCTTCGGTGGTGAGCGAGCCCGTTCGTCGCAGCACGATCGCGGTGTCCCACGCCGCCTGGCTGGCCATCAGGCCGTTCACCGGGGTGCCGTCGCCAGCCGTCCAGCCGATCGCGCCGAGCTGTTCGGTGATGGTCGCGTTCAGATCGGAGGTGTTCTGCGCGGCGGTCAGGAGCAGGAGGATGAGCCCGGCCTGCGTTTCCCAGGCCGCCGCGGGTCGGGGCGGGGTCCGCTCGGCGAGCTGCCGCCACAACGCCACGGGATCGGTGCGCGCGGTGCGCCCGCGCGCAGTCAACATCAACTTGCCGCGGTGCTTGCGCAGCAGCCCCGCTCGCTGCGCCGACTCCCGCAGGTGCAACACCGGCAGAGTTTGGACCTCACGGTTTCCCTTACCGATCCACTCCTGCGCCAACCCGAGCGCGGCCACCGCGGCCTCGACATGGACCGGTGGCAGGTAGCCCGCGCCGGTCATCGTGATGCCATCGGCGCCGACACGGTCCAGCAGCCAGGTGTAGGGATGGACCATCCGGCTCGCGGTGTCGGCATCGAGTTGTACCGGCTGGTCCAGGGCCGCGGCGGTGATCAGCTGCCGCAGCCGCCGTTGGCAGTGGCTGTCGCGGACGGCGTTGACCAGTTCCTGGACGGGGTCGGGCAGGTCGAGTCGTGACGCCGTGCCCGCGTGAATGAGCGCCATGTTGAGGTCGTCGGGGTCGAACGGCGTGGGCTCGAAGGACCCGGGATCAGCGTCATCGCCGAAGACGTGGGCGTATTCCGCTGTCGCCTCCGAGTGGTCGGCGTGGGTCGGATCAGTGGCGGCGGCGATCAGTTCGTAGCCGTGGACGCCGCCACAGTCTTCGGCGGGTCCAGGCCGCCGACCACCGGTGCATATCGCTCGGGGTGCGGTGTCCGATCGGTCCAGGACGGCTTCGAGTTTGATGGTGTGCTGCCAGTCGTCACCGAAGTCGTAGTTGTAGAACAGCGTGTCGCCGGCCTCGACGAGCACTTCGTCCAGGCGGACCTCGTGCTCGGGCACGCCCGACTCGCCCTGTTCGACCTCGAACGGGCACAGGTAGTACTCGGCGTCCTCGTGGAAGTACTGTCGGCCACGGGCAAACCTGTGGAGATGGCTGTCGGTCCAGCCGAACGCGGTTTGGATGATGTCGTGCACATCGTGCAGCAGCAGGTCCGAGGCGAGCTCGAGACGCCGCCACAACGGCGGCTTGGTGCCCACCAGATCGATGCGGACCCGGTAGGTGACCACGTCCTCCCGCCGCGGCCGCCGCTGGGACGGCGGTGGTGTCCGTTCGAACGGATCGGCGCCCGCCGGCCCGGCGGCGAGCACCTGCCGCAACGCACTCTGGAGCGCTTCCGGATCCAATCCCGCGATCGTGTCCTCGAACCGCCGCACCAGCTCATCGATTTCACCAGGAACTCGGTTCCGACGCTTGTCCGCCACCATGAACTGCACCGTACCCACTGGCCCAGCGCGGGACACCAGGGACAGCTACTCGAACAGACCGCGGATGTCGTCGGCGTTCAGGGCAGAGCCGAAGGCGTTGCCCTCGTCCATGACGTTGGTGAACAGCTCGGCCTTCCTCGCCTTCAGAGCCATCACCTTCTCCTCGATGGTGTCCTTGGCGATGAGGCGGTACACCATGACGTTGCGGGTCTGGCCGATGCGGTGGGTGCGGTCGACCGCCTGCGCCTCCGTCGCCGGGTTCCACCACGGGTCGAGCAGGAAGCAGTAGTCCGCCTCGGTCAGGTTCAGTCCGAACCCACCCGCCTTGAGGCTGATCAGGAACACCGGAACCGACCCGTTCTTGAAGCGGTCCAGGACCGCTTTCCGGTTTCGCGTCCTGCCGTCGAGGTAGCAGTACTCCACGCCCGCCGCGTCGAGTTGGGCGCGGACCTGGCCGAGGAAGCCGGTGAACTGGCTGAAGACCAGGGCCCGGTGCCCGCCGTCGACCACCTCGGTGAGCTGCTCCAGCAGGGCGTCGATCTTGGCGGACGGCAGGCCCTGGTGCCGGTCGTCGACGAGGCCGGCGTGCAGGCTGAGCTGGCGCAGCAACGTGAGCGAGCGCAGGATCGTGAAGCGGTTGCGGTTCAGGTCCTCGACCAGGCCGAGGACCTTCTGCCGCTCGCGTTGCAGGTGGGTTTGGTAGATCTTGCGGTGCTTCGGCGCCAGCTCCACCTCCAGCACCTGTTCCTGCTTGGCGGGCAGATCGGCGGCCACCTGTTCCTTGGTGCGCCGCTTGACCAGTGGCTTGACCCGCCGCCGCAGCCGCGCGAGCAGTTCGGGATCGCTCCCCTTCTCGATCGGGCGGGCATAGTAGTCGCGAAAGCGGGTCGGGTTCGGGAACAGGCCGGGCGCCGTGATCGACAGCAGTGACCACAGCTCCATCAGGTTGTTCTCCATCGGCGTTCCGGTGATCCCGACCTTGAACGGTGCCGGGAGTCGACGTGCGCACTGGTGGATCTTGGACTGGTGGTTCTTGGTGAACTGCGCCTCGTCCAGGATCAGCCCGGACCACGAGGCCGCCTGGTAGGCGTCGAAGTCGAGGCGGAACAGGGTGTACGAGGTGACGACCACGTCGGCGCCGGCGACGACCTCGTCCAGGTCCTGGCCCCGGCGGCGCAGCGTGTCGGAGATGGACACGACCCGCAGGCCCGGCGCGAAGCGTGCTGACTCGGCCACCCAGTTCGACACGACGCTCGTCGGGGCGACGATGAGGAACGGGGCGCCGTCGGGGTCGGCCTGCCGGGCGTGGCAGATCAGTGCGAGCGACTGCAGCGTCTTGCCGAGCCCCATGTCGTCGGCGAGGATCCCGCCGAGCCCGGCCTGCCACAGGAACGCGAGCCAGCGGTACCCGTCCACCTGGTAGGGACGCAGCCGCGCGGTGAGCGCCGCCGGTACCGGCGCCTGGTCGAGCGACTCGGCCGAGAGCAGCCCCGACACCTGCCGCTGCCAGGCCTCCGCCTGGTGGTCGACCACGCCCAGTTCGGTCAACTCGTCCCACAGCCCGACCTGGAACCGGCTGATCCGCAGCGTGCCGTCGGACGACTCGTGCAGCGACCGCGCCTCCTCGATCAACGTGCGCAGAGTCCGCAGTTCCGGCTTCTCCAGGGAGAAGAATGCGCCGTCGGTGAGCAGCATGTGCGACTGCCCCCTGGACAGGGCCAGGAACACTTCGACGAACGGCACGGCCCGCCCCTCGACGGTGATCGTGACGCCGAGGTCGAACCAGTCCGAGTCGCCCGCCACCTCGCCGGTGGACACGCCGATGGTCAGCGAGTCGCCCGCCTCGCGGTAGTCGGCCCGGTCGCCGTCGAACTCGACGGCGACGTCCGGCTGGTCCTCGAGCAGCGGCAGGACCTCGGTGGTGAACCGCATGGTGTCGATGCCGCGCAGCTCGGCGTGCGACACGAGAGCCGGCACCGGGTCGGTGTCGAGCAGCCCGAACCGTTCGAGCGAGCCGTCGAGGCTCGTCACGACTGCTCGCTCCGCCGCCAGGTCCCGGTGGCCCACCTCGGATACGGCGCGCCCCAGCGGTTCCCGCAGCCAAGTGTCACCCACCTGGTAGGCCCATTCCCAGTCGAGGTCGAGTCGGTGGTCGCCGCCGTAGGAAGCCCGCAGCACCAGGGTGGGTGGCGAGATCGCCGGCGGCGTGAACGACTCGTCGGAGGAGATCACCTGCGCCAGGTTCCGCAGCCGCGGGTAGTACCGCTCGCGGAAACGGGACTGCTCGGCGACGGGAATCTCGAGGCGCCCGTTGTCGACCGCCATCCGTTGCAGCCGCGTCGGCACCGGGGCGGTGAGCCTGGCGAGCCCGAGGTGCCAGTCGCCGTGGTCGGCGGACCGGCGGATCTCCGCGCGGTCGACGTAGACGACTCCATGGCCGTCTGCTCCGATGAACTGAGCGGGCGCGGCGTCCACGAATGTCCCTTCGACGCGGAGCCTTGGGGTGACGACCAGCGGCGCTGCCGGCCGCTCCCGCGTGGCGTCCAGGACGATCTCCGCCGAGCCGTACGGCGCCACCGCGCCAAGCCGCTTACGCCCGTGTACCAGCCGCAGCCCGATCGCAGCGGCCTCGTCCAGCACCGACCAGAGCCGCGGACTGTCGAAAGAGGACAGATCGATCGACCTCACCTCGGACGAGTAGCCGAAGTGGTCGCCGTGCGACCGGTACAGCGCGTACAGCTCGCGCAGCAGGCGCACGTGCGCCGGGAGGTAGTCGTCGAAGTAGTACGAGTGGCCAAGTCGGCTCCAGCTCAGCCCGGAGTTCACCCAGGTGTTCCTGCCGGGCCGCACCAGCCGGGCCGACACCCGCAACGTCGGCCCGGCCGCCGAACCGGGGAACCGCGTCCCGGGAGCCAGCGTGAGCTCGATGGCCAGCGGAGTGTCCCCGGACCCGCGGAGGGGACCGTCCGAAGCGGAGCCGAGCAACGTGCCGAGCGACTCCTCCCAGGCCGGGAGACGCGGAGCGTGACTGGGTGCGGGGGCGCGGCGCCCGGCGTCGACAGCGGTGAGCACCAGCGCCACGACATGCTTGCAGTTGTACCCCACCGGGCAACTGCACTCGCCGAGTTCGAACTCGGGCGCCGCCGGGTCGTCGAGGTAGAAGGACACCGACGTCTCGTACTGGTCGGTTCGTCCCACCACGCTCCCGTGCAGCGTGTTCCGTGACGAGTCCCACCGCATGCTGACGACGGCGCCCTGCCGCGCGTACCGAACACCGCGCGCGTACGACGGCGCACCAGTGGAGTCCTCGACATCGGCGAGATCGATGTTGTGCAGGGCATCGGGCACCATGCGGCCAAGCTATCGGCAAGCACCGACAGGTTCGGCACGACATCCCGCTCTGGCAAATGACCGCGGCTCCGGTACGGGTCCGCGAGTGGCGTGCCCGCGGCTTCGGTTCGGGTCATGTCAGTCGCGGCGAACGTGCTGCACACGTGGCTACCAGCAGCACGACAACCAGTCGGGTGGTCGCCAGGGCTGGCGGCACAGAGATCGGTGCAGCTGTGTGGCCGATCGGCCTCCTGCTGTCCGTCGAGGTGCTCTCCACTGGCCGCTACGTTGCCAACGACCTGAGTTTGATCAAGAACCCTCTGTGGAGGTGGACACATCCTGAGCGGTGTCGGCGACAGCGGGGGTACGTGGTGGGGGACGAGTTGGGTGCGCCGGTGCGCCCCGAGTGGTACTCCGATGAGTTCCGGCGTCAAGACGATCGTGCTGTACGAAGGCCGCCACACGGCGCTGAGCCTGATGGAGAAGGCCGGCGTGCCGATCTCGATCGTCAGCAAGTGGGCCGGGCACCACGACACCGCGTTCACCTACTCGACCTACGTCCATGCCAGCGACGACGATCTCGAGACCGGCACAGACGCGCTGGGGAAGATCTACAAGCTCAAGCAAGCAGTACAAGCGTTCGTGAGAAATTGTGAGACGAAACGGCCCAGAACAGCAGAAAGGGCCTCGTCTCGGTACCCGGAATCTCCACCACGTCTTCTTTGTGGCTGTAGCGGCGACCCGGTTATGAGACCGCGTGCATGGGTGAGCTGACGGAAAGTGATTCCAGCACCGCGCAGAGGCGGGCCAGCTCCTCCGCTGAGTTGTAGTAGTGCACCGAGATCCGCAGCAGGCTCGTCATCCGGCGCTTCTGCATGTCGACGCAGGCGGAGTTCGCCAGGCACACCCACGTGTTGATGCCGGCCCGATGCAGTTCTGCTCTGACCGAGGCCGCGTCCCAGCCCTGCACGGTGATGGCGACGGTGCCGCACCGTTCCTGACCGCGGTCCTGCACCAGGACTCCCGGGATACGGGTGATGTCCTCACGCAGTCCCGCGGCCAGTTGCTGTATCCGGGGCCAGGTCTGCTCAACTCCCCAGGACAACGCGTAGTCGATGGCGACGCCGAGGCCGATGCGAGCGGCGCAATTGGTTTCCCACATGTCGAATCGGCGGGCGGCCGGAGCGAACCGGTAACCTCCCGCGGCCCACGCGACGCCATCCAAACCAACAAGGGCGGGTGTGAGCCGCTCGGCGAGTTCCCTGCGTACGAACAGGAATCCGGTGCCCCGCGGACCCCGCAGGTACTTCCGGCCGCTGCCGACCAGCATGTCGCAGCGGATCTCTTTGACGTCAATGGGGATCTGGCCGACCGACTGGCAGGCGTCGACCAGGAACGGGATCTTGTGCTGGCGCGCCACCTTGCCGATCTGCGCCACTGGGTAGATCAGGCCGTCGTGTGTCGGCACGTGGGGCATCGCGATCAGCTTCACACGTTCGTCCAGCCGGGCATGCAGTTCCTCCATGCGGACCAGGCCGTCGGGGTTCACAGGCAACACTTCAACCCGCACCCCGTGACGTCTGGCCAGGTGGAGCAGGGAGAGGTAGCAGCTTCCGTACTCCATCGGTGAGATGAGAACGCGGTCGCCGGCGCGGAATGGCACGCTGGTCAGTGCCATGGCCCAGGCCCGCGTGGCGTTGTCGAACATGGCGACTTCCTGGCTGTGGCAGTTGAGCAGGGCGCTGACAGCGGCATGCCCGTGTTCGACGGCCTCATAGGCACGTTCGGCAGCCTCGTAGGGACCTACATCGCTCTCCAGCCGCAGGTGGTCCATCACCGCGTCGATGACGGGCTGTGGTGCGAGGCTGGCGCCGGCGTTGTTCAGGTGTGCGACGCGGTTCACGCCAGGCGTGTCCGCCCGAGCCCGTGCGAGATCGAGGTTCATTCGTCAACTCATCCAGTAGTCGCAGGTATCAGCCGGCCGGAAAGCGCGACCGGAAGGCTTTCGTATGCGGCGATCAAATTGGTCGGCTTGCGGACGGCGGGGCCGAGCAGACGGATCGACTCGACGCGGCTCAGCAGGGACTCGAACACCAGGCGGATCTCCAGGCGGGACAGGGACGCACCAAGGCAGAAATGCTTGCCGGCGGTGAAAGCAAGGTGAGGGTTGGGATCCCGGTCGATACGGAAAGTGTCCGGCTCCTCGAACGCCTCCTCGTCACGATTGGCTGACGCTACCCACACACAGATGAGGTCACCAGGTTTCAGGTCCGTGCCGGACAGTGTCTGTGCACGCAGGACGGTCCGGGTCACGTGCTGGATCGGTGAGGTGTAGCGCAGGATCTCTTCCACCGCCGAGTCCAGCAGTTCCGGCTGCCGCCGCAACAGCTGCCACTGGTCCGGGTTTCGGCTGAACGCCAACAGGCCGCCGGTGCTGGCGTTCTTGGTGGTCTCGTTGCCGGCGATGGCCAGGTTGAGACAGTTCAGCAGCACCTCCTCGCGGGTCAGCCGGTCCCCGTCGATCTCCCCGTCCAACAGTCGCCTGATCAGACCGTCCTCGGCCAGTTCGGCGTGGTCCAGCAGGCTGGCCAAGTGCATCAGCAGCTGGCCGTTCGCCGTGGTCGTCGACTGTCTTCGGGTCGACAGGTCACCGAGTCGTTCGTCATGGGGACTCAGCGAGCCGCACAGCGCCGGGCACGCCCGCTCGGCCAGCTTGCCCCACTCCCGCTGCGGCAGGCCCAGCAGCAAACCAGTGGCCGCGGAAGGAACCTTCCCGCTGACCGCGGTCACGAAGTCCACCTCGCCGGCCCGTACGGCGTCGGCGACCCACCTGTCCACACTCGCCCGCAGGGTGATTGCCAGGTTCTGGGCCACCACGCGGTTCAGGCCGCCGCTGACCAACTTGCGTAACCGCCGGTGACGGGGGGGATCGGTCAGCTCGACCATCCTTCCGGCGGCGGGATCTCGTGCGCCGAGTGCGGTGTCCAGCGTCATTCCGCTCTCGCAGCTGTAGTTGGTGGAATCGCGGACGACGACGTCGACATCGCGGTAGCGGGTCACCGAGTAGAACCCAGGCGCCCCTTGGCGCTCCTGGAACGTCAGTCCGGCGCGGCCACGCATCGTCGCCCACGCCTGGTACGGCGACTCGGGCATGAAGGTTCGCGGGTCGGTCAGGTCGACCTGGACGTCACACATGCTCGGCTCCCTCGGGGGCCGGAATGAACCCTGACTCGTGGAGGTATCCGATGTAGCCGTCAAGCAACGCTCGGTCCACCGGCGGGCAGACCAGCCCGCTGCCGGCCAGGTCCGCGTCCAGCCGGCTGCGGTCCAGCTTCGGCTCGATGCCAGCGCAGGACAGCTCCTGGATGGTGATGTCCGGGGTGATCCGCTGGATGTACAGCTGGGTCAGCGGGGTGAACGGGTGGTCTGGACGGACGGCCAGATGGGCGAGCATCGCCTCGATCCAGGACTTGTAGTCCACGGTGCGGATTCGGTGACCGTGTACGCGCAGGCGGTCGACCATGTCGCCGAGCAGCGCCGCCCGGGGATTGACCAGGTGGTAGGTCTGGCCGTTCGCCGGCTGATTCAGTCCGAGGTGGACGATTGAACCCGCCGCGTAGTCGACCGGCACCAGGTTCAGTGTCAGGTCAAGGTCGGGGGCGAGCTCGAGTTCGGTGATGACGCGGAACAGCTCGCACAGCGCCACCCCGCTGCCCCAAACGAACCCGTTGGTGTGACCGGAGATTTCATGCGGCCGGTGGATCACCACCGGCAGGCCGGTGTCGGCCGCGCCGCGCACCACTTCCTCGGCGACCCATTTGCTTTCCCAGTAGCCCATGCCGAGCAGCTCGACGTTGTCCAGCGGGGTGTCCTCGGTCACCTGCCGGACACCGGCCGCGCCCATGCCGTGCACCACGGAGATGGTGGACACGTGGTGCACGGGAATCGCCCGGCGTGCCGCGAGGCGCAGCACCTCCTGCGTGCCGTACACGTTGGCCGCCCGCAGTTTCTCGTACGGATAAAGGAAGTTGACCTCGGCTCCGCAGTGGTGGATGACGTCGGCACCGTCGGCTTCCCGCTCCCAGTCGGATTGCCGCATGCCGAGCCCCGGTTTGGTGAGATCACCCAGTATCGGGCGCACCCGGTCTTTCGACAGGACCCGATGAATCCCGTAGCGGCGCTGTGCTTCGGCGAGACGCGCGTGGGCGTTTGCCTCGTCGCTGGCCCGGACCAGAGCGTGGATCCGGCCGTCGGTCCGGTCGATCAACTCACGGAGCAGGTGTGCGCCGAGAAAACCGGTGGCGCCGGTCAGGAACACCTGCCTGGGGTCGCGCCAGTTCGGCTCGGGAACGGCACGGGTGACCTGGGGAGCGTCCCACTCGATGTCGGGGCGCCAGCGGTCGACCGATGCGCCCGGGGTTTCCTCAGCCGCGCCGGCGCAACGAACGTCCTCGACGGTCGCGGTGAACGTCCGTATGGTCGGCTCGTTCAACAGGCTCGTGATCAGCAGATGGTTGTGCTCGTCGTCGATCCCCAAAGTTTGCTGGACCTTGGCGACCAGTTGGACGGCCAGCAGCGAGTTGCCGCCCGCGGCGAAGAAGTCGTCGTCCGGTGCGGACCGGCCGGCCGGCAGGATCGACGCCCAAGCCCCGGCCACCGTCTCGGCGACCGACCCCGCGTCACCGGAAGTCGGCGACGGCGTTCCCGGCGAGGGCAGCGCGTCGCGGTCCACCTTGCCGCTCGCCGTCAGCGGCAGCTGGTCGAGCACTGTCATGGTGGCCGGCACCTGGTACTCGGGTAGCCGCTCATGCAGGAAGGCGAGCAGTTCCCGAGGTGTCGCCTGACCGTCGGTCACCACGTACGCGGCCAGCACGCGCGTGCCACCGTCCCCTCTTGCCACCACCGCGGCGTTCGTGACACAGGGGTGGTTGGTCAGGACAGCGGAGATCTCACCAGGCTCGACCCGGAAACCCCGGATTTTGACCTGGTCGTCGTGGCGGCCGACGAACTCCAGCAGTCCGTCGGCGCGCCGGCGGACGATGTCACCGGTGCGGTAGACCGGAACAGGCTGGCCGTCCGGTCCGAACGGGAGGCTGACGAAGCGGACGGCGCTCTCCTCCGGTGCGTTCAGGTAGCCGGTCGCGTTACCGCCGCCGGCCAGGCACAGCTCGCCCTCCTCGCCGTCCTCGGTGAGGTTGCCGTCGGAGCGGACGACATAGCAGGTGGTGTCCGAGATGGGCGTCCCGATCGGCACGGCGACCGCGTCCGGCGGCACGTCGGTGACCTCGTACGCGGTGGAGATGCAGGCGATCTCGGTCAACCCGTAGGCGTTGACGAGATACGCGGGACGGCCGTGTTCGAGCACCCGGCGGGCCGCATCGGCTCGCATCGCCTCTCCCGCGGTGATCGCGTACCGCAGGCCAGCGAACAGCTCAGGCCGCGCGGCGGCCATGTTGTGGAAGATGCTGGTGGCCAGGCACATCACGGTGATCCGCTCCCGGGTGAGCA
Organism: uncultured Actinomycetota bacterium; assembly: GCA_963825445.1. Lineage (GTDB taxonomy): Bacteria > Actinomycetota > Actinomycetes > Mycobacteriales > Pseudonocardiaceae > Actinophytocola. The sequence continues at coordinate 161,340 of CAWGTM010000002.1, read as the reverse complement.
GCGTGTGCAGGGCGGGCGCGGACAGCAGCACGTCCGAAGTGGTCGGTACCAGGCAGGCGCCGTTCAGCAGCGCCGCCCATATCTCGAAAGCCGAGATGTCGAAGGAAAGCGACGCGGCGTGCATCACCCGGTCCCTCGGCCCGACCTCCGCGAAGCCGTTGTCGATGGCGAGCCTCGCCACCCCACGCTGCGGGACCGCGACTGCCTTCGGGCGGCCGGTCGTGCCGGAGGTGAACATCACGTAGGCGGGAACCGCCGCGTTCGACGACGGACCGCCGGCCCCTGAGCGACCGACGTCGAGCACGTCCGCGAACTCGAGCACCTGGCCGTCGACAGCTTTCGCGCCGGGTAACCGAACCACCGCCGCAGAGCCGCTGGCGCCCAGCATGCGTCGTTGCCGGTCGGCAGGCAGCGACGGGTCCAGCGGCATGTACGTGAGCCCGGCGCATGCCGCACCCAGCACCGCGACACAGGCGTCGCGGCCGCGCCCTCCCGCCACCGCGACAACCGCGCCTTCCCGCAATCCGAGATGCCGCAATCCGCGAGCGAACCGTTCGGCACGCGACCCGAGTTCCGCATAGCTGAGCCGTCCGCCGATTCCGGCGATCGCGGGCCGATCCGCGTGGCGACGCACCTGAGCCAGGAACAGTTCGGCGAGTGACCGGCCGTACACGGCGACTGGGTCCGCCGGTCCATCAGTGCTCATATAGCCCTCCGATCCGGTTGCTCACCAGAAAAGTTATTCCCCAGTTCAGCGGTCCATATGCACACCAAGCGGCCACACCATCGCACCCGAATCTAAGAATCACTCGTACGGATGAGCAAGAGTTGGGAGACGGAATCGATATCCGAATCGTGAACGCGTGCAGTGACAGTCGGAACGCGTTGGTGCGGCCGTCCGCAGCTGGCACCGTCGCTGTCGCATGACATCCAGCCGGGGTGTGGTATCCGCGACCAGAACCGGTTTCGAGGAACGCGCCGGCGGCGGCACGATGCGTTCAGGCTACGAGGCCGATCATCCGCACCACATTGCACCGGTGCTGGACACGACTTTGTGCATTTTTCTTTTTGGGACGGCACATGCGACGGATCCCGACTGACCAGTCTCAGAGCCGGTGGTCATCGGCCGACCCTCTCCTCCCCGTTGGCTCAGGTGGCAGGTGTTCACATGACTCACTTTCCATTAGACAGGTCCACATGCCTTGGCGGAAGGAGGTGGAGGTCAGAATGTGTTGCATTCAGGAGCATGTTCAACACTCTTGCGGCCCTACGCGGACGGCGCCCGAGACCTCTCGTCATTACCACCGCGGCTGTGTTGATGAAACCAGGTCAGCGGTGACGGCACGGGATGTGATTCGGGAGGTCGTCGGAGGTGGCGGCGCGGATCTCGGACACCCGCGCGGCGGCCCAGGAGCTGTCAACGTTGTACCGGGGGAACCTGCCGGGCTCGTCGGTCAGGTTACCCGTGCCGCCAGGTCCGGCCACCGCGCACGACACCCGCTACCCGCGATCAGGCTGGCGCAGCGGCGAACGCTTCGCTGGTCGCCCGCGCAGGGTCGACGCCTCACGGTCTCCGCGCAGCGCAACCCGAAGGCATAGGTCAAATCCAGCAGCGTCGAGGCGCGCAGCGCGGCCAGCGTCCTTGCGGCAGCTCGCGCGGATCAGTCGGTCGCGTCGTAGTCAGCTGTCTGCGGCGCGGATCGCCCTCGCGGTTGGCCACGTGCCGCACCTGACCCTTCAGTGCGTTCCTGGTCGATTGCGCTCTTCGCGACGTCCACAATCCTGCCCTTGAATCCTGAGTCCGTCTACCGCACCACCGTGTACTGCCCAGTCAGTTGTTCGAGGTCACCGTTGGGGGAGTGCCAGAGTGCAATAGCTTGTTACCCGGCATCGGGGAGCAACCGTGAGTACAGATTGTGTCTCTGAGTAACGACACGTTTCGTACTGACGGGGTCGGATTCGGCCAGCCGGTACCGTCTCCTCGCGGCGAGTAATGATTGTCCGTACCTAGACCGCTCGTCAGGGGGATAGCTTTGCCTATTCCGCGGAGTATGGTCGATAGCGCTTCCAAAATTCCGAAGGAAGTCGCAAATGACCTCGCGTGATCGACAAGGACGCGATTGTGGCGAGCTTCACATCGCAAGCTGACAGAAGATCTTCCTATATTTCGCAGGCTCGTCGCAGGGTCGTTGGCGGCATTCGCGAATGAGCTAGGACGTTCATGTCAACCGCTGCGTGCGCAGCCTGCCCCAGTACATCAGGAGAATCGTGAAACCTCGACGTAGCACCATCGCCTTGATTGCGCACGACAACATGAAAGCGGAAATGATCGAATTTGTTCATCACTATAGTGTCGTTCTGTCCGGCTTTGAGGTAGTTGCGACGGACGGCACCGCGCGGCGACTGGATGATACGGGACTCGCCGTCTCCACCTGCGGGCACGGTCCCAGCGGTGGCGATGTCACCATCGCGGCCGCAGTGGCCACCGATCAGGTGGCCGCGGTGTTCTTCTTCCTCGACCCTTCTGTGCCCCACCCGCACGCCGTCGATGTCGGCGCATTGATTCGGCAGTGCTGCATCCATGACGTTCCCTTGGCACTGAACGTGTCCACGGCACTTTCGATCGCGACCGGACTCGCCACGGGCGCTCTCGGCGCAATGCCCTCGGCGCGTTCCGCTGCTTCGGCCGCCAGAGCAGGAGTATCAGCGACTGCCGACTTGCCTCGGCAATCATCTGGCGGCCTGTCCGCTACTGCCGTGCGATAGTCCGGCGTCAACGAATGCCAGCCTTGCTGGTGAAACGAAGCCGATCCCGAACTCTGCGATCTCCGTTGACAAGGAGGCGAGTTCAGTCGGTCGTAGCATGTGATCTTGGGTTCGGCGGGTGAGGATACTCATCGTGCGCCGAGTGTTGACCTTGCTGGATCGGGAAGAGATCTCCCGAGGCATTGCGGAATCGTTGGAGTATCAGGAGGTGTGCTGAAACAGGCTGGTCACCGGCGTCGATCGCGGTCGGTGTTGCCGCGAACACCCGGCCGGGATTCTTGGGGTGTCACACGAGGCCACCAGTGGGTCTACGCCCCAGTCAGCGTGGAGACGCCGGTGACGTCGCTCGTCAGCAGGTCCGGTGAACTGGATTCGACTGACCGTGCAGTCGACGACGCTGCGCGGGGAGTTGATCGTGTTGCGGGCCCGGCGCACGACCCGACGCGGCCCGCGCCGTGAACCCGCACCCCGTATCCGCGAGCCTCGCTACCTGGATGAACGTCCTGCCGAGTCGAGGGCCGCGTGATCCCGGGACACTGGGAGCGTGATCTGGTGATCGGCAAGGGTGGCAAGCCGGCCGTGGCGACCCTGGTCGAGCGCACCAGCCGGTTCCTGATCCTGGTGCCGTTGACCGGGCGGGACCCGTTGACCGTGTCCGACGCGGTCATCTCCGCGGTCGGCCCGCTCCCACCAACGATCAAGCGGTCGCCGACGTGGGACTGTGGCGCCGGAAATGGCTCTGCACAAAAATGTTACGGCCACCGGGCTGCCGGTGATCCTCGCTCACCCGCACTCACTATGGGAGCGGGCAGCAACGACAACATCAACCGGATCGTGCGGGAGTACTTCCCGAAGGATGTGGAGATCACCAGCGATCCGCACTATCTCGCGGCCGTCGCCGCTGAGATCAACGACCGGCGCGTAAGATCCACGACTGGAGACACCCAGCGAAGTCTTCGTCGAGCTCCTCGAAACGGATGCTTCCACCGTCTGAATCTGCCCTCCTCTATGCAGCTCGGTTGGCCGCAGCTGTCTCGTGGTCGATTGGGGCTGCATCCCGCAAGAACTGTGGCGACGTCGTCGTTTGCGGAAGTCGACAAACCATTCCACAATAGTCTGTTGCGATTCTTTCCGGGTTCTGAAATGGATCACACCGGCCACCCGCCCGGTCCCGCCGCGAGCGGCGACGGCCATCTTGATGGTCTCACCAGCGAGTTCGGCATCCGGATGGTAGCTCGTGGCGTGGCCAAGCAGTCGACGGGAAACAGCTCGATCGCCGCCACACCGCAGCGCACACAACTCAGCCCGGCGGGCACCGGTGGTCATCGCCACCCACACGGCCTCAGATCCGGGTCCTTCCGCTCCCAATTCTGGGTCACCTCTGCGAGTTGACGGCGTCGCGGCAGCATGCCGGGCCGACGCGGTCCGTGCCTGACAGACAGCCGCTTACGTGTGCTCGGGTGCTGAGCCGTAGTCCACCTTCACCTACCGCGCAAGCGGACGCAGTATGAAGATGGCGGTGATCAGCACATCTGAGCCGTTGGGGTCCGCCAGTATGGTCCTCCCGTCATTTGTCACGTAATGCCAGCAATGCCTCGACCAGCCACAATGCGCGGATTTCCCGCAATGCGGGCACGTTCCGTCACAGCCCGCGCCGTGCTGTCCACCCGATCGGGGCCTGCGGCTGCAGCCGGAAGCTTCTATTGTCGGAGCCGGTGTCGGCTTGTGAGCGCCTCACTGTTCGAGGTTGAGAGCGTATTCACCCCGACACTGCCGATGTACGTGCATTTTCCAGATTGGGGAGTTCGTGGTATCGCGACGGGTGCCCAATACGATGCTCCGGGAGCTGCTGGTCGAGGCCGACTGGACGGGTGAGGCACTCGCCCGCGCGGTCAACGTCGTGGGTGCAGAGGCAGGTATGTCCTTGCGGTACGGACGGTCCTCGGTGACCCACTGGATGTCCGGAATGTGTCCTCGGTCGCCGGTCCCGGAGTTCGTGGCGGAGGCGTTCTCCCGGAAGCTGCGACGTCCAGTCCCGGTCACCATGACAGGTCTGACCACGTCGGTGGCTTCGGGTACGGTCGCGCCGCTGACCCGATGGTGGGAGATGGACGTGGTGGCCCGCCTGCTCGACCCGACGGTGGTCCCCGCCAGCACATCCGCACAGCGGACAGGCCGCGGGTACCGTCTGGACGACCTCACAGTTCCCGACTGGGCCGAGCTGACCAGCACGCGACCCGGCCGGTCCTGGACCGCAGAGTCCGTCGAGAAGGTCGAACGGTGGCACCTGCGCTCGGCCGCCGGCATGGTGGGGATGTTCTCCGATGTCGATCTCGCGTTCGGCGGCGGGCACTCGCGTCTCGTGCTGATCGACTACCTGTCCGCCACGATCGCGCCGTGGCTGCGGGCGGCCGCGACTCCGGCGGTACGCCGTGAGCTGCTCGTGACAGCTTCGCGGCTCATCTACCTGTGCGGATTCATGCACTTCGACGACGACCAGCACGGCGCGGCACAGCACTACTACCTCACCAATCTGAGACTTACGGCCGAAGCCGGAGACGCGATCGGATACGCGGTAACGCTGTGCGCACTCAGCAACCAGGCCCGCCTTCTCGGCCACCACCGGCACGCTGTGGACCTGGCGACGACCGCGGTGCGGGCGGCGGACGGCGCGACGGGGGCGCAGACCTCCGCATTCCTGCTCGGGCAACTGGCGGTCGCCCACGCCGAAGCCGGTGACCGCCGAGAGGCGACCCGGCACCTCTTCACGGCGGAACGGCATCTGGACCGTGTGCAGGACGCGCCAGAACCCATCGGCGGCTGCCATGCGGCATCGCTGGCGCACCAGCAGGCCGCGGTGCGGGCGAAGCTGGGTGACCGTGCCGGCGCGATCAAGGCGTTGACCACCTCGATCCGCCATCGGCCACCGGCGGAGAGACGGTCCCGGGCGATCACGCTCGCCCGGCTGGCCGAGCTACAGATGGACACCGGGCAGCTCGACGCGGCATGCGGAACCTGGCATCAGTTCCTGCAGGACTATCCACACCTGAGTTCGCGCCGGATCAGCCGAGCGCTGACCTCCATGCGTGCCCGCCTGCACCCCCATCGGACCACCTCCGCAGTGATCGCGCTACACCAAACGTACAGACACCCCGACCTCAACTGACACGCCTGACAGGGGCACCGGTCCGCGTGGCGGACGCGATCTCCGTGGTCACCCGACGCCGGATGACGCTGAGCGGACCCAGGCCGGACAGCACCGCGATGAACTCATCGGCCAGTTCCGGCCGCGCCGAGACACCCACCACCAGGCCGACGGCCGCCGCTGATCCGAGCGATTCCGGTCGGAGTCGCGCGAGGTCGTCCAGCCGCTCGACCGCGCACCCAGTCGCCGCGACCTCGGCGACGAGTGCGCGCGTTTCGTCGGCGTGGTTGCCGAGCACCAGGGTCAGTTCGCTGCCCGAGGCCACGGCATGCGCGGCTGCGCGCCGGTCCGACGCCGCGTAGCAGTACTCGTCCGGGTGCTGCCCGCGGGTGCGGGCGAAGCGGGACCTCAGACGGGCCTCGATCGCGGCCGAGTCCTCGACGGCCAGTCCGGGTGACACGACTATCGCCACCCCTTCCCGTGCCTCGAGGGACAGGGCGTCGACCTCGTCAATGGTGCCGACCACAGCGACCTTCTCGAGCGCCTGACCGACGATCGGGGGCACCGCGGCGTGCCCGGCGTCCCCGATCACCACCACCGTGGCCCCCTCGTCCGCGAACCGTCGGGCTGTGGCGTGGGTCCGGGCGACCAGCGGGCAGGTCGCGTCCACGACACGCAGCCCTCTGGCCACGCACTCAGCTCGGATCCGGTGGTTCACACCGTGTGCTGGAAGTACCACAGTGGAGCCGTCCGGCACGTCCGCGAGCCGCTCGACAAAGTGCACGTCGCGCCGTGCCCGCCGAGACGAGGCATCGCGTCGGCCGGCGACCGGCATGTAGACCGGTCCCGCGACCTGGGTGAGCATCGCGGCTTCGCGCTGCAGGCCCGCACACGGTCCCGTGTCCTCAAGTAGCACCCGTCGGGTCCGCATCACTGCCGCCCACGACCGGACGACATCCTCGGCGCGGCGCCCGGCCCGCCCGTCGTGCCGGTGCGCCGCCACCCCCAATCCCACAACCGCACCACTCGGGTCCACATAGGACACGGTGTGCATGATCGCGTCGCCCGAACCGGGCGAAAGCGCCGATCTGTACCGGACCGGCAGACCTTCCGCCGCCATGGCAGCGCCCACGACCGGCGCCGCGGGACAACCCACCAGTCCTCGAACCGGGTGCATGAACTCCGTGGCGACGAGCACCTCTCCGCGCGCCACTCCGGAAAGCCGAAAATGGCCTCGCTCCAACGTTCTGTGCATCAGACTTCCTTTCATGCTCGATCGACTCATTGTTTGTGTCGTTCCAGTCGAACGGAACCAGGTTTCACGGTAATTCACCGGAAAGTGTCAGCGCTGAACATCCCAGGGCGCCAAAGTGGTTCCCGGTATGAAAATCAGCGTTTTTATATCACTGTGTTAAACAGAGGCGAGAGTTGAACATCTCGCCCGCTCCGCCACCTAGACGCAGCATGCGCTGCCGTCATCTACTCAATCGCGGTCGTCCCGGCAGATACGCGGCGGAGGCAGCTATGCGGAGGCCCGGTGGCACAGGTGAGGCACGCCCGGCGAGCGATGAGCGGCGACTGTCGGCGTTGGAGACGGTCTGCGATCCCCTGCGCACCACTGTGCCGCGCCGACCTCCACACCGTCGAGGGCAGTGGGCCGAGAGTCCGGGGTGGCGCTGCCGTACACGATCGGGCACGAGAACGCCCCGCTGGGTGCGCGCCGTCGGTTCCGCGGTGTCCACCGTGACCCCGGGCGACACCGTGGTCGTGCATCCGATCGCGACCTGCGGGCGGCGCCGTGCGTGTCGTGCGGGGGACGACGCGCACTGCGCGAACTTGCGGTTCCCCGCCAACGACTCCGACGGCGGCATGGCGGAGCTGTTGCTCACCAACGTGCGGTCGTTGGTGAAGCTCGACCCGTCCCTGCGACCCGCCGACGTGGCGGCGCTCGCCGACGCGGGCGTGCACATCGTGTTCGACTTCGTCGGCGAGAAGGGCACCGAAGCCGAGGGCCTGGCGATGCTGAGCCGCGCGGGGTCGTACTGCGTGATCGGCTACGGCGGCCGCGTCGACATCCCGATCATCGACATCATCTCCACCGCGATCAACGTGATCGGAAACCTCGTCGGCTGGTACAACGACCTCGCCGAGCTGGTGACCCTCGCCGCGCGAGGAAAGGGTTCGCTGCACACGAAGAATTACCCACTCGACGCGGTGAACGAGGCCATGGACGACCTCGACAGTGGACGGCTGCAGGGCCGTGGAATCCTCGTGTTGGAACGGAGCTGAGCGTAATGTATGAAAAGGACGGTCAGAGGTACTTCGTCGTCGACGGGCACATCCAATTCTGGGACGGCCGCCCGTCAAACCAGGCCAACCGCTACGGCGAGGGCTTCATCAACTGCTTCTACGACTATCACCGCAACCTGTCGCCGGAGTCCGAGGTGTGGCCGCTGGAGGAGTTCTGGCAGCAGTCCGAGGAGCGGATCCTGCACGACCTGTTCGAGGTCGGCTACGTCGACAGGGCGATCTTCCAGCCGACGAACCTCACCGACTTCTACGTAGCCGGGTTCAACACGACCGAGCAGGGTGGCGTGCTCACCGAGAAGCACCCCGACAAGTTCATCGTGAACGGTTCGTGGGACGCGCGTGACGGCGAGGCGGGCCTGGACAGGTTGGAAGCGTTGTCGCAGCGGTGGAACCTGCGTGGCGTGAAGGTGTACACGGCGGAGTGGAAGGGCGATTCGAAGGGCTGGAAGCTCACCGACCCGTGGTCGTACCGATACCTGGAGAAGTGTCAGGAGCTGGGGATCCGCAACATCCACACTCACAAGGGACCGACGATCTACCCGCTCAACCGGGACGCGTTCGACGTGGCCGATGTGGACGAGGTGGCGACGGCGTTCCCGGACCTGAGGTTCATCGTCGAACACGTGGGTCTGCCCAGGCTCGAGGACTTCTGCTGGATCGCCGCGCAGGAGCCGAACGTCTACGGAGGGCTCGCGGCGGCGCTGCCGTTCATGCACTCACGGCCGAGGTACTTCGCGCAGGTCATCGGCGAACTGCTGTACTGGCTGGACGAGAACCGGATCACGTTCGCGAGCGACTACGCGGTCTGGACCCCGAAGTGGCTGATCGAGAAGTTCGTCGACTTCCAGATCCCCGAGGACATGCTCGGCGAGTACGCCCCGCTCACCGTGGAGATGAAGAAGAAGATCCTCGGTCTCAACGCGGCGAAGCTGTACGACATCGAGGTCCCGCCGGACCTGGCGCTGTCCTCCTCGACGGCCGTCGCCGGTGAAGCAGTGGGCTCGGCGCCGCAGGTTCCGGCATGAACGACCTGTGGAACGCGCTCGGGACGGTGATAGACCCGGAGCTCGACCAGTCGGTGACCGACCTGGGCTTTGTGCGCGAGGCGGTGATCGTCGAAGGGTGTGCCCACGTCCGGTTGCGCCTGCCGACGTACTTCTGCGCCCCGAACTTCGCGTATCTGATGGTCGCCGACGCGTACGAGGCGGTCCGCGCATTGCCGTCCGTCGTCTCGGCCGATGTCCGTCTGGAGGACCACTTCGCCGCAGAGGAGATCAACGCGGGCGTGGCGGCGTCGGCGGGCTTCGCGGGCTCGTTCCCCGGTGAGGCGGTGGCCGAACTGGACGAACTGAGGCTCGTGTTCCAGCGCAAGGCGTATCTGGCCAGCCTCGACCGGCTCTGCATGCGGCTGTCGGGGTGGCCGGTGGACCTGACACTGGCGGACGTGCCGCCGTCACGAGCACTGACGTCGCTGCTGCGGCGGCGCGCGGCGTTGGGTTTGCCATGTTCGAGTGAATCCCCGCTGTTGCTCGACGAACGCGGGGAACCGATCACCGCGGCGGAAGCTCCGCTGCGGCTGCGGTTCGCGAGGTCCGTGCGCGTGAGCATCGAGGGCAACGCGGGGTTCTGCCGTGGACTGCTGCACACGAGATACCCGGAGGCAGTGGGCGACTGAATCTTGGTCGCGAACTCCACCTCGTCCGGGATGCCGGCCGCGCGGCACCGGTCCGTCGTCCAGGACTCCGGCAGATACAACCCCCGGTCGATAGGGTCGCTACCGGTTTGTGAAGCGCGCCCGAAGGGATTCGAACCCCTAACCTTCTGATCCGTAGTCAGATGCTCTATCCGTTGAGCTACGGGCGCTTGTTCAGTTGTCACTCGGCCGGAGCCGAATGGCGGAGGCTCCGGGATTTGAACCCGGGAGGGGTTGCCCCCAACCGCATTAGCAGTGCGGCGCCATAGACCAGACTAGGCGAAGCCTCCCGGGGCCCCAGGTCGCACGGCCGCTAGCCTACACAGCCCCCCGGACGCCCCGTCAACCGGGGATGAACGCCGCCAGGGACGCGGGGTTGGCCAGGGCATCTCGGCTCACTGCCTGCTCCGGGGGTGTCCCGGCGAGGATCTTCTTCACCGGGACCTCGCACTTCTTGCCGTTCAGGGTCCTCGGGACCTCTGCCACCTGGATGAACTTGTCCGGGACGTGCCTCGGGGACAGCGCCGTCCGCAGTGTGGAACGCAACAAAGGCACCAGAGACTCCAAAGAAGAGCCAGTGGCCAGGACCACATAACAGAGCAGCTCGCCCTCCGTGTCGGACGACGTGTCGATCACCAGGGAGTCCGTCACCTCGTCGAAGGACTCGACCACGCTGTAGAACTCGCTCGTGCCCATTCGGACGCCGCCTCGGTTCAGCGTGGAGTCGCTGCGGCCGTAGATCACCGCCGAGCCGCGAGGAGTGATGCGGATCCAGTCGCCGTGGCGCCAGATGCCTGGGTACGTGTCGAAGTAGGCCTCGTGCAGGCGGGTGCCGTCGGAGTCGTTCCACAGGTAGATCGGCATGGACGGCATCGGCTGGGTGATCACCAGTTCGCCTACCTCGTCCACGAGCGTCGTGCCGGACGGTGAGTACGACTCCACCCTCGCGCCCAGCACCCGGCAGGACAGTTCGCCCAGCCAGACCGGGACATCCGGGGCCGCCCCTACGAACGCCGTGCACAGGTCGGTGCCGCCGGAGACCGAGCAGATCTGCACCTCCTCGCCCACCTTCTCCGCTATCCAGCGGAAGCCCTCCGGGGACAGGGGGGCGCCTGTTGAGCCCAGGGACCGCAAAGCCGACAGGTCGTGGTCCGCCGCTGGCTGGAGACCAGCCTTCAGGCACGACTGAATGTACGGGGCCGACGTGCCGAAGTACGTCACGCGATGGCGATCGGCCAGCCGCCACAAGGCGCCCAGGTCGGGGTGTGCTGGGCTGCCGTCGAACATCACGATCGTGGTGCCTACGAGCAGGCTCGAGATGAGGTAGTTCCACATCATCCAGCCGGTCGTGGTGAACCAGAAGAACCGGTCGCCCGGCCGGAAGTCGCTCTGCAGCGCCAGCATTTTCAGGTGTTCCAGCACGATGCCGCCGTGGCCCTGCACGATGCCCTTCGGCAAGCCGGTCGTGCCCGACGAGTACAGGATCCACAGCGGGTGGTCGAACGGGACCGCCTCGAACTCCAGAGGCGCCGAGTGCGCCGCCAGCGTGGACCAGGGGACCGTCCCGTCCAGGGTCGCCTCCGCCGACAGGTAGTCGATCAGCACGGTCGCACGAAGGGAGGGGATCTCCCGCCGCAGCGCCTCGACCGTCGGGCGCACGTCGAACGACCGCCCGTTGTAGACGTAGCCGTCGACCGCGAACAGGACGGTCGGCTCGATCTGGGTGAACCGGTCGGCCACCGCGCGCGCGCCGAAGTCCGGCGAGCACGACGACCAGGTGGCCCCCAGCGACGCGGTCGCCAGGAACGCCACCAGCGTGCGTGGCATGTTCGGCGCCAGCGCGGCCACGCGGTCACCCCGCCGCACACCCAGCTCGATCATGGCCGCCCGCACGGACGCCACCTGTTGCCGCAGTTCGCCGAACGTCAGTTGCTCGGAGAGGCCGTCCTCGCGTTCGAAGATCACCGCCAGGTCGGGGTCGGCACCGGCGCGCAGCGCATGCTCCGCGTAGTTGAGCGTCGAGCCGGGGAACCATTCGGCGCCCGGCATGGTCGCCGCACCCAGCACGCCGGAGGGAGCAGTGTGGAATCGAACGTCCAGGAACTCCGCCATCGAGCCCCAGAAACCCTCGAGATCGGTGGTCGACCACTCCCACAACGCCTGGTAGTCGGGGACATCGACACCGCGGCCGGCCAGCCAGCGGCGGAACTCCGCCATCCGGCTCGCCTCGACGCGGGATGGGTCGGGTTCCCACAACAGCTCACTCACGACGTCTCCTCGCAGGCTCGGATCCGCCGCTCGCGGTCACCCTGTGACATCGATTCGCTCGCAGGCTCGCTCATGGAGCCGTTCATATCCCATAATCTGGGCGGTCGCCATGGTGGTTCCCCACACATACCTACAGCGGCGCCGTGCTGTCCCGGACGATCAGGTCGGTCGCGAGTTCCACCCGAGGGCTCTCCGTGTCCTCACCGGCCGCCAGGCGCAGCAACGTGCGAGCGGCCAGCGTGCCCATCTCGGCCAACGGCTGGCGCACGGTGGTGAGCGGCGGCGACGACCACCGCGCCTCCGGCAGATCGTCGAAGCCGACGACACTGACGTCTTCCGGCACCCGCAGCCTGCGTTGCCGCAGGCCCTCGTACACACCGAGCGCCATCTGGTCGCTCGACGCGAAGATCGCGGTCGGCGGGTCGGGCAGGTCGAGCAGCGCGCCAGCGCCCCGAAAGCCCGACTCGTGGTAGAAGTCGCCGGGCCGGATCAGCTCGTCGGCCACCGGCAGGCCCGCGGCGTCCAGCGCGGCGCGGTACCCGTCGAGCCTGGCCCGGCTGCACAGCAGCGTCGGCGGGCCGGCGATGAAGCCGATCCGTCGATGGCCGAGGCCGGCCAGGTGCTCGGTGGCCGCCCGCCCACCTGCCCAGTTGGTGGCGCCGATGGTCGGCACGTCCAGCGCGGGCCCGCCAGCGGGGTCGATCACCACGGTGGGCACGTTCAGTCGCCGCAGTTCCGCCTGGTGCGCCGGCTGCAGCGAGGACGTGACGAGGATGACCCCGTCCGACGCCCTGGCCCGCAGGTTGTCCAGCCACTGCCGGGTGGCCGCCGAGTGACGGTGCACGGCACTGACCACCGTGCCGACGGCCGCCGCGTGGGCCACGTCCTCGACGCCACGGATGATCTCGACGGCCCACGGGCTGTCCAGGTCGTTGAACACCAGGTCGATGAGCCCCGCGCGCTGCCCGCGCTTGGACCCCCGGCGCTGGTAACCGTGTCTGGCCAGCAGGTCCTCGACCTTGGCGCGGGTCTTCGGCGACACGTCCGAGCGTCCGTTGAGCACGCGGGACACGGTCGGCACCGAGACGCCCGCCTCCTCGGCGATGACCGTGATCGTCACCCTGGGTTCCTTGCTCACACCGTGCCCCTCGCGAGTTTCCGAAACTTTCGGAATGCTACCTGCTGCCGACCCCGGCGAGCCCGGCAATCAACCAGCGCCTGGCCACCAGGTACAACACGAACACCGGCAACGCCGTCAACATGACCGCCATCATCATCCCCGGCAGGTTGATCTGGAACTCCTGCCGGTAACTCTGCAGCCCGAGCGTCAGGACCCGCTGGTCGGGATCCTGCGTGAGGATCAGCGGGAACAGGAACTGGTTCCACGCCTGCAACGCGCTGTACGTACCGGCCGCCGCGAGCGCGCCCCGCGACATGGGAATGACCAGTTGCCACAGCATGCGGAACGGCCCGGCGCCGTCCACGGTCATCGCGTCGTACAACTCGTTCGACACGTCCCGCAGCGAGCCGGCGAGCACCAGGATCACCAGCGGCAGTCCGAATGCGACGGTCGGCAGGATGACCGCGGTGAGCGAGTCGTACAGCTCCATCCGGTTGATGATCAGGAACAGCGGGATGATCGTGGCCTGCGCGGGGATCGCGAGCCCCAGCAGGAACATCCGGAACGCCGCCCCGGCGAACCAGCTGGTGGACCGCACGATCGCGTACGCGGCCGGCACGGCGATCACCAGCGTCAGCACCACACACGCGGCCGTCACGATCACCGTGTTCATCAGATACCGCATGAACCCGGTGTTCATCACCCCCACCAGGTTCTCGAGCGTGAGCGCCGTGGGGATGGCGACCGGGCCGTTGTCCAGGAAGTTGTCGCGGGACTGGAGACTCCACGAGATCATCGTGTAGATCGGGACCCCGACGATCACCAGCCAGACGGTGGCCAGCAACCCGGCTGCCCAGTTCGGGCGGGTCATATGCCCTCCAGGGTGGACCGCATCTTCGCGAACCCCGAGAACTTCACGATGACCAGCGAGATCGCCGTGGCCACGATCACCAGCACCGACGCGATGGCCGACGCGTAGCCGAACTCGAACGACCGGAAACCGCGGATGTACATCTCGAACGGCAGCACGTAGGTGGCCGTGCCCGGTCCACCGTTGGTCAGCAGCAGCACGGTCTCGAAGTACGTGAGCGACCCGACGATCATGATGGTCGACGACGTGATGAGCGTGTTCCGCAGCTGTGGCAACGTGATGTGCCAGAACGTCTGCCAGCGGTTCGCACCGTCCACTGTGGCCGCGTCGTAGAGGGTCTTCGGGATGTTGCGTGCCGCGGCCTGGTACAGCAGCGTGTGGAACGGGATGAACTGCCAGCCGACCACGAACACGATCGCGGCGAGCGCGCCGGACGCGGTGCCCAGGATGTTCTGGAACGGCCCGAACTCCGACGCCAGCCCGAAATACGGGTCGAGCAGCCGGTTCCACATCAACGCGACCGCCGCGCTCGACAACAGCAGCGGCAGGAAGAAGATCGACGACAGGATCGCCCGGTTGCGCTGCGGCCCGGCCGCCCACACGCCGAGCAGCAACGCCATCGGCGTTTGCGTGGCCCAACCGAGCGCGGTCAGCAGGAGCGTCGTCTTCGTGGCATCGAGAATCCGTTCGTCGCTGAACAACCGCACCCAGTTGTCGAGCCCCGCCGGCACCGGATCGCCGATGCCCTGCCATTCGGTGAACGACAGGTACACCACCAGTACCAGCGGGAACGCCGCGAAGAAGCCGAAGAACAACGCCGCCGGCAGCAGGTACCAGGCGCGCGGCCGGTTGCCGCGCGCCGGCGTGGACTGCCGGGGCCGCTGTTTCTCCGGCGCACTGGACGGCGCCGCGACCGTGACCGTCATTTACGCGGCGTCCTCGTTCGCCGCGATGAAGCCCTCCGCGTCCAGTTCGCCGAGGAACACCTTGGCGAGCGCGTCGAGCATCGGCTGCGCGAGGCTGCGTTCGATCGCCTGGTCCCACGACAGCTGGAAGCTCGGCGCGTCGTTGACCATGCCGTAGACCAACTCCGCGAACTTCGGGTCGGTGGCCTTGTCCATGTGGTCCTCGAGGTTGGTCACCGCGGGAACGTCGCCGGCCGCCAGCCAGGCGTCGATGTAGGCGCGGGAGGCCATCTCCGACTTCAGGAACTCCACCGCCGCGTCGACGTTGTCCGACGCCTTGGTGATGGAGAAGTAGTTCGTGGGGTTGCCGACGATCGCCTTCGGGTCGCCCGCGCCGCCCTCGACCGTCGGGAAGTCCGTGAATCCCAGGTCGGTCGCCGCGTACTCGGGCTGGTCGGTCACCTGGTTCGTGTACTCCCACGAACCCATGAGGTGCATGGCCGCCTTGCCCTGCGCGATCAGCGTGGACGCGCCCGCGCCCTCCCATCGCACGGAGGCGAAGCTGTCGCCGAACCCGCCCCGGTCGACCAGGTCACGGATCATGTCGATGGTGGTCTTCACAGCCGGGTCGCGCCACGCGTCCTTCTCACCGGCCGCGATCCGCTCGAACACCCGGGGTCCGCCGATGCGGTCGAGCAGGTACTCCGGCCACACCAGTTCGGTCCAGGAGTCACCGCCGGCCAGGGCGAACGGGATGATGCCGGCGGCCTTCACCTTGTCGACCACGCTCAGCAGTTCGGCCCACGTGCGCGGCGGTTGCAGGCCCAGCTGGCTGAAGACCTTCTTGTTGTAGAACAGGATGATCGGCTGCATGCCGCGGGCGGGGACGCCGTAGTACTTGCCGTCGATGGTGCCGGCGTCGAGAACCGTTGGCAGGAACTGGTTCTTCCACTCCGGGTCCTTGTCGAAGTGCGGAGTGAGGTCGACCAGGAGGTCGTCGCGCGCGTAGGCGCGAATGCTGCCGCCGCCCCAGTTGTAGAAGACGTCCGGTGCCTCAGAGGTGCCCATGGAGACGTGCAGTTTGTCGCGGTAGCCGTCGTTGCTCGTGGACACGAGCGTCGCCTCGACCTCGGACTTGGCGTTGAACCGGTCGAGCGCGCCGCGGTGCGCGACGTTCTGGGCCTCCTCCTGAATGACCCACACCTGCATGCGGGCGCCGTCGCCGCTGGTGGAGTCGGTCCCGCAGGCGCTCGTGCCGAGCAGGCCGGCGCCGACACCAGCGCCCATCAGGCCGAGGAAGGATCTTCTGGGAAGGCGCTGCAGGGTCATGGCCGTACCTTTCAGCGTTGAAAGTTTCGGTACTCGACCGGTAAGTTGGTCAGCAGATTACGGACGAGTGGTGTGTCGGTCAATCCCTTGATTCACGCCAAATGCAGGCTTAGCTTGACGTGTTAACAGAGTCAGTAAACCGAAACTTTCGGAATGGGGGCGGCATGGAGCCGTGGCGGGATTCCGCGCGCCCGGTACCCGAGCGGGTCGCCGACCTGCTCGGCCGGATGACACTGCCGGAGAAGATCGCGCAGCTGTACGGCGTGTGGCTCGGCAGGTCTGTGGACAGCGACGAGGTCGCGCCGTTCGAGCACGACATGGTGGACAAGGCACTCGACTGGCCGACCGTGATCAAGAACGGGCTCGGTCAGCTCACGCGCCCGTTCGGCACGGCGCCCGTCGACCCGACGCACGGGGCCGCGCGACTCGCGGAAACACAGGCGCAGATCGTGGAATCCGGCAGGTTCGGCATTCCCGCGATGGTGCACGAGGAATGCCTGTCCGGCGTGATGACCATGGGTGCCACCATCTATCCGACGGCGCTGGCCTGGGGAGCGGCGTTCGATCCGGACCTCGTGGAAGCCATGGCCGCGCAGATCGGGCAGTCGCTGCGATCCCTTGGCGTGCACCAGGGGCTGGCACCGGTGCTGGACGTCAGCAGGGACATCCGTTGGGGGCGCACGGAAGAGACGCTCGGCGAGGACCCGCACCTGGTGGAGACCCTTGGCGTGGCCTATGTTCGTGGCCTGCAGTCGGCGGGAATCGTGGCCACGCTCAAGCACCTGGTGGGCTACTCGGCGTCCCGGGGAGCACGCAACTTCGGCCCGGTGGGCGTAGGTTCCCGCGAGCTGGCCGACGTGCACCTGCCGCCGTTCCTCGCGGCCGTCCGTGCCGGTGCGCGGTCGGTCATGCATTCCTACGCCGACGTCGACGGGGTGCCGCCGGCCGCGGACCGGGCGCTGCTCACCGAGTTGTTGCGCGATCACTGGGGATTCACGGGAACGGTGGTGTCGGACTACTTCGGCGTCACGTTTCTCGAGACCCTGCACGGGATCGCGGCCGATCCGGCGGCCGCCGCCGGGCTGGCGCTCGCGGCCGGGGTGGACGTGGAGCTGCCGAACGTGCGGTGTTTCGGCGAGCCGCTGCTGGACGCCGTGACCGCTGGTTCGGTACCGGAGTCACTCGTGGACATCGCGGCCACCAGGGTGCTCACGCAGAAGTGCGAACTCGGGCTGCTCGACGGCGACTGGCGTCCGCGACCTCCGTCCACTGTGGACCTGGACCCGTCCGAGTCACGGCTGCTCGCGCGGCGGCTGGCCGAGGAGTCGGTGGTGCTGCTGGCCAACGACGGCACGCTGCCGCTGCGGCCCGGTCTGCGGATCGCGCTCGTGGGATCGCACGCGGACACCACGGCCGCCATGTTGGGTTGCTACACGTTCCCCCGGCACGTGGCGACCACTTCCTCGCCGGGAGTGGACATCCCGACGCTGCTCGACGCGCTCGCCGACGACGTGACGCTCGAGCACGCGGAAAACGGTCCGTTGGCCGTGGAAGCCGCCGAACGGGCGGACGTGTGCGTGGTGGCGCTCGGCGACCAGTCGGGGCTCTTCGGCCGGGGGACCTCCGGCGAGGGCACGGACGCGTCTGACCTGCGGATACCCGACGTCGAGGTGCTGGACCAGGTGCTGGCCACCGGCACGCCTGTCGTCCTCGTGCTGCTGACCGGACGGCCGTACGCGCTCGGGCCGTACGCCGACCGGCTGGCGGCGATCGTCCAGGCGTTCTTCCCGGGCGAGGAGGGCGGGCCCGCGGTCGCGGGCGTGCTGACCGGGCGGGTGAACCCGGGCGGCCGGCTGCCGGCGAGCGTGCCGGTCGACCCGTTCGCGCAGCCCGCGTCCTATCTGGCGCCCCACCTCGGACACCTGAACGGCTCGAGTTCGGTCGACCCGACGCCGCGGTTCCCGTTCGGCCATGGGCTGTCCTATACGACGTTCGAGTGGCTGTACCCGCGGGTGGACCGGCCGGAGACCGCCACGGACGGCTCCGTGACCGTGTCCGTGACGGTGCGCAACACCGGCTCCCGCAAGGGCGCCGAGGTCGTTCAGCTGTACCTGCACGACCCGGTCGCCCAGGTCACGCGGCCGGTGGTGCGGCTGATCGGCTACGCGAAGGTGCGTCTCGAACCCGGTGCGGAGGCCCGCGTGGAGTTCGCGGTGCCGGCCGAGGCGGCGGCGTTCACCGGGCTGGCCGGTCGCCGGGTGGTCGAGCCGGGTGAGCTGGAACTGCGGCTTTCCGCGTCGAGCAGCGAGGTGCGGCACACGGTTCGGATCCGGCTGACCGGCGAAGTGCGGGAGGTGGATCAGCGGCGCGAACGGCCGGTTGCGGTTACCGTGCGATAGGGGGTAGCCGATGAAGATCGACGTCGCGATAGTCGGTACCGGCGGAATCGCCGGGTTGCACGCGGAAGCACTGGCGGCGCAAGGTCGTCGGGCCAGGATCGTGGCGGCCGTGGACGTCCGCGAGCCCGCGCTCGCCGAGTTCGGCAAGCGGTGGAAGGTGCGCAAGCTCTACCCGGACCTGGACACGTTGCTGGACAACAGGAAGCCGGACCTCGTGCACCTGTGCACGCCGCCGGGGCTGCACCACGAGCAGGCGGTGGCCTGCGTGTCGCGGGGCATCTCCGTGCTGTGCGAGAAGCCACCGGTGCTCGGGCTGGCCGACCTCGACTCCATCGAGGCGGCCGCTGTCGACGGCGCCACGTTCGCCACGGTGTTCCAGCACCGGTTCGGCAGCGGGGCGACCACGTTGCGCGGCCTGGTGGGGGACCCGCGGTTCGGCCGGCCGACCACGGCCGTGTGCCACACGCTGTGGTTCCGGCCGGACGACTACTTCGCCGTGCCGTGGCGGGGAAACTGGGACATCGAGGGCGGCGGTCCGACCATGGGCCACGGGATCCACCAGTTCGACCTGCTGCTGTCGGTCCTCGGGGAGTGGCGCGAGGTGGTGGCGGTGGCCGCGCGGCAGACCAAGCCGACGGACACCGAGGACCTGTCGTGCGCGATCGTGACGTTCGAGAACGGCGCGGTGGCGACCGTGGTGAACAGCGTGGTGTCGCCGCGCGAGCGAAGCTACCTGCGGTTCGACTTCGAGCACGCGACGGTCGAGCTGGACCATCTCTACGGCTACTCGGACAAGAACTGGCAGGTCACGGCGGCGCCCGGGCACGCGGACGAGGTGGCCGCCGCGTGGGCGGCCGGGCCGTCCGATGTCCCGAGTGGACACAAGGCGCAGGTGGCGGCCGTGTTGGACGCCATCGAGAGCGGCGCCCCGCCGCCCGTTTCCCTGCCGGACGCCAGGGCGACCATGGAGCTGATCGCCGCCACCTACGCGTCGGCGTTCACCGGTGCGCGGATCGCGCGCGGTGACATCGGACCGGGATCGCCCTTCTACCAACGGATGAACGGGACGGGAGCACCGTGGAACTGACCGACGACGGGACGACGCTGGCCGTGGCCCACGGGGACGTCGAGCTGTTCCGGTACGTGTACCTGCCGCCGGAGTCGCAGGTCGAGTCGCCGCGGCCCTACCTGCATCCGGTGCGCACGCTCGGCGGTGAGGTGGTGTCGACCTACCGGCCGGACGATCACGTGTGGCACAAGGGAATCTCGTGGTCGCTGCCCCACGTCGGCCCGGCGAACTTCTGGGGCGGTCCGACCTTCGTACGTGACGCCGGCTATCGCCAACTGGCGAACAACGGCGCCATGCGGCACCGGGAGTTCACGGCCCGCTCGGCCGACCACGTGACGCACACGCTGGACTGGGTCACCGAGCAGGGCGAGCTGTGGGTGACCGAGGAGCGCACGCTGCGGGTGTCGCTTATGGACGGTGGCTGGACGTTGGGGTTCACGTCGGCCATGCGCAACGTGCGTGGCGAGCCGATCGTGTTCGGCAGCCCGACCACCGAGGGCCGGCCGAACGCGGGCTACGGCGGCCTGATGTGGCGCGGCCCGAAGGAGTTCTCGGGCGGCAAGGTGGTGCTGCCAGGGAAGTCCGGTGGCGACGACCTGATGGGTGCGCGGGCGCCTTGGCTCGCGTACCAGTCGTCGTCCACCGTGGTGTTCGTGGACGCGCCCGCCAATCCGGGGCACCCGACCAAGTGGTTCGTGCGGACCCAGCCGTTCGCCTGCGCGTGCCCGGCACCGTTCTTCGACGAGGAAGTGCCGCTGGCGCCCGACGACACGCTGACCCTGACCTACTCGGTGATCATCGCCGACGGCACCCCCGACCCGGCGGCGCTGGCGTCACAGGTGCTTCTCGGCCCAGACGGTCAGTTCCGCCAGCGCGGGTAGGAGACCGCGGCCGGTGTCGGAGAGCCGGTAGTCGACGGCCACCGGTGGGCCTTCGTCGACCGAGCGGTGCACGAGTCCGGCGCTGGTGAGGCCGCTCAGCCGCTCGGACAGGACCGAGTCGCTGATCCCCGCCACCGCGCGACGCAGCTCGGAGAACGTGGCGGGCCCGTTGAGCAGGCTGCCGAGGATCACGCCGTTCCACCGCTTGCCGAGGAACTCGAAGGCCCTGGCCAAGGCCTGGTTGCAGGCGTGCGGGTCGTGTCCCTCCATGACGACCAGCATACCCGCGTGTAGCTTGTTGCTAGTATTTTAGAAGCGACAAGCTAGATAGGAGTAACTCGTGTTCGCAGTGTTGCTGGTCGTGGCCATCGTGTTCGCCGCCGTGCTGCTGTTCTCGGCCGGCGGCAAGCTGACGAAACAGGAGGCGCAGCTCAAGACCATGCGCACCGTCGGCTTCCCGCTGGACAAGCTGTGGCTGCTGGCGGGCGCCGAGATCGCGGGCGCCGCGGGCCTGGTCGTCGGCCTGTTCTGGTGGCCGCTCGGCGTGGCCGCGGCCATCGGCCTGATCCTGTACTTCTTGGGCGCCACGACCTCTCACCTGCGCGTCCGCGACCCGGGCTGGCCTGGGGCAACCATCCTGCTGGCCGTCTCAGTCGCGGTCCTGGTCCTGCGCTTCGCCACCGTCTGACTCGAGGGTGCGTTTGGCGATGGCGAACGCCGCGTTCGCGGCCGGGGCTCCCGTGTAGACGGCCGTGTGCAGGAGGATCTCCGCGATCTCGGCCTCCGTCAGGCCGTGGCGGCGGGCGGCACGGACGTGCATCGGGATTTCCTCGTGCGCGCGCAGTGCCGTGAGCGCCGCCAAGGTGATCGCGCTCCTCGTTCGGCGGTCCAGACCCGGGCGGGACCACACGCTTCCCCACGCGCTTTCCGTTATGTACTCCTGGAACGGGCGCGTGAAGTCCGTGGGTACCGCCGCGTCCACGTGGGCATCGCCGAGGACCTCGCGGCGGGTCGTCTCGCCGATGGTTCGACGGAGGTGCGAGAGGATCAGGGCCGTGAACTCCGCCGGGCGTTCCACGTTGCCGAGATGGGCCGCGCCGGGCACGATCGCCAGCCGCGCGTCGGGGATCGCGGCGGCTATGCGGCGGGCATGTTCTGGTGCTGTGGCCTTGTCCTCCTCGGTGGCGATCACCAGGGTGGGGGTCGTCACGGTCGGCAATGAGTCCGCGATGGACATCGTCTCGATCGCCGTGCAGCAGGACGCGTAGCCCTCGGGTGACTGGGACGCGACCATGTTCCGCAGCCACGCTGTGTCGCCGTAAGACGGAGTCACCCAGCGCCCCACCGCGGCGTCGGCCAGAACGTCCATTCCGGACTCCCGCGCGGTGTGCGCGCGGTCCTGCCACATCTGGGCCGGACCCAGCGACGCCGACGTGCAGCACAGCACCAGCCGGTCCAGCCGCGACGGCGCGTTCTCCGCCAGCCACATGCCCACCATGCCACCCAGGGACAGACCGACCAGCGACACCCGCGCCACGCCCAGCTTGTCCAGCAGCGCCAACAGATCCGACGCCAGCTCGGCGAGCGTGTAGGGACCGGCAGGCGCGGGGGAGCGGCCGTGGCCCCGGTGGTCGTAGCGGACCACGCGATAGCCGGCGGCCACCAGCGCCGGGACCTGGGGATCCCACATCCGCAGGTCGCTGCCCAGCGAACCGGACAGCACCACCACCGGACCTTCGCCGATCACCTCATGGTGCAGGTCGACCGTCATCAGCCCATCAGGTCCGTCTCGGTGATGCCCGGACCGCCGCCCTCGCGGATGAACCACTCGGTGCCGAACGCGAACTCGAAACCCTCGTCCGGCAGGGAAAGGAAGAACGACTGCTCGCTGATCTGGCTCGCGTGCGCACGCATGGCCTTGCGCTTGTAGGCCACCCAGGGCGTGACGTCGACAGCCACCGTGATGTCGGCCTCCGGCGTGCCGAAGTCCGGCGGGAAGTCCGGCATCTCGACGCCCGCGGCCGCCCGCCCGGCGATCGCCCGGTCCCGGTTGATGGTCGACTGGTACACCTTCGGCGTGCCGGCCAGCTCGGCCGCCCGCACGCCCACCCGGTGCACCTGGATGTGGTCGGGGTGGCCGTAGCTGCCGTGGTCGTCGTACACGGTCAGCACGTCGGCGCTCTCCTCACGCAGGATGGCCGCCAGCTTCTCGGCGGCCTCCTCGATCGACGCCGTCCAGAACGTGCCGGGCACGTCGTTCGTGGGCTCGCCCATCATCCCCGAGTCGCGATAGCCGAGGAACTCCACACGGGACACCCCGAGCACCTCGGCCGCCGCGTGTGTCTCCTTCACGCGCCGTTCCCACAGTTCCTCGCCCTCGTCGAGGAACCCGTCGTCCACTTCGCCCACCTCACCGCGGGTGGCCACCACCAGCACCACCCGGTGACCGTCCTCGTGCGCCTTCCGCATCACGCCACCGCAGGCGATGCTCTCGTCGTCCGGGTGTGCGTGGAAGGAAACCAGGGTCGCCATACCGGCGACGCTACGCGACCCGGCGAGTGCCAGGATCCTCCGGTGACCAACGAAACCATCGCCTGCGAGGTCGTCTACTGCGAGGGCTGGGATCCCGAGTCCCGCTCGATCGTTCACCCGCTGCCCGAGGCCACCGCGCGGGCCCGCAACGCCGCCGGTGAGCAGTACGCGGTCGTGCTGACCTCGGCCGATCGGCCGCTCGTGCTGATCCAGGTCTGCTGGGACGCCGACTTCGCGGGTGTCTGGCTGTTCGACGAGCAGGGCAGGCGCGACCGGGCGCTCGACCTCCGCAGGGTGCCGACCGCCGACGGCGAGGGCATGCTCTACCTGCGTGCCGTCGAGCAGTGGCGGTACAGCTCGGCCGAGGCTCCGGAGTTCGACGAGGACGCGGCCACCCACTCGAAGGAGTTCAACAACGAGGGCGACCAGTTCGACTCGAGCTTCTCGTGGGGCGACCAGGAGCAGCTGGAGATCGCGAAGTCGTCCGGCCCGGTGCCCGCGTTCGGCGACTGGGCCGCGCTCGCGCACCTCGACGAGACCCTCGGCGCCCGGGTCACGCTGCGGGTCCAGGACGACCCGCCGGCCGCCCCGGCGCTCACCGAGCTGCCGTGGAGTCCGCCGCGGCCGGCGGAGCCCCCGAAGCTCGACGAGTTCTTCGAGGTCGGCAAGGTCTTCGAGCTGCGCGACGGCCGGCAGGCGACGGTCAGCGTCGTCGAGGGCGGCACGTTGTGGCTGCCGAGCGGCAAGCTGATCGCGTCCGAGCCGACGCCGTGGATCTACGAGGACGAGCCGTTCGTCGAGAGCGTGGAGCCGGGCGAGTACCCGCTGGTGCTGTCGGTGGCGGCGCTCTCCGACGGCTCGGACGACGTGGTCGCCGCCGCCCGACTGGTGGTGTCCGACGCCGAGACCGTCACCTGGGAGGCGGCGCTGCGGCCGGGCGAGGACATGCGGATGCTCGGCGACGACAGCTACTTCGGTGTGACCACCGACCTGCGGCGGCTGGTGCTGGTCGACGCCGAGGTGGCCGAGTCGTACGAGGACACCATCGAGGACAGCTACGACGACTTCGCCGACCACAACCAGTACGTGGTCAGCGTCGCGGAGGACGAGACGGGCGCGAACCTGCTGGCCATCACCAGCGGTTGGCGCGACAACAACTACCCGGTGTGGATCGGCCGCGCGGCCGACGGGAAGGTCACGAGCTTCGTGTTCGACTTCCTGGTTCTCGGCTGACCTCTTCGCAGCCGGGCAGCTCGGTCGACACGGCCTCGCCCGGCGTCGGATGCTGTCGCGTGTCGTCATCGTCGCCACGCGGCAGCGTCTCCGGCGCCGGCAGCCAGACCAGCATGGCCACCAGGAAGAACGCCCCGGTCACCAGGAACGCCGACGAGAACGACAGCTGGTCGGCCAGCACGCCCGCCACGATAGGGCCGATCACGGCGCCGATGTCCGCGGACATCTGGAACCCGGCGAGCACCGGCCCGCCCCGGCCCTTCGACCCGATCACGTCGGCCACCACCGCCTGCTGCGGCGGCGCCAGCAGCCCGGCGCCGAGACCGGCGACGATCGTGGCCACCAGGAACATGGTCACCGACTCGGTGTAGCCGACCCAGATGGTGCCGCCGCCGGACACCACCAACCCGATGATGGCCACGGGCTTGCGGCCCCACGAGTCGGTCAGCCGCCCGGACAGCAGCAGCATCACCACGTTGCCGGCCGCGAACACCGCGAGCGCGGTGCCGGCGAACGCGTCTTCGCGGTGCAACACCTCGGTGATGAACAGCGGCACCAGCGAGACCCGGACGCCGAACACCGCCCAGCCGTTGGCGAAGCTCGAGCTGAGGGCCGCCCGGTAGGCGCGGTGGCCCACCGCCTGCCGCACGGTGATCGCCACGGTGTCGTCCTGGGCGACCTTCGCGGCGAGCGTGGAGTTGCGCAGGAACCACCACACGATGGCCACGGCCACGAACAACGCGCCCGCGTACACCAGGAACGGGGCACGCAGCGAGATGGTGAGCAGCCCGCTCCCCATGAGCGGGCCTGCCACGCTGCCCATGAGGAACCCGGTGCCCCACAGGCCGGACGCGCGGCCACGCAGGGGCGCGGGCGTGAGCCGGATGAGCAGGGCGATCGCGGAGACCGTGAACATGGTGGAGCCGATGCCGCCGATCGAGCGGAACAGCACCAGGTGCCAGTACTCCTGGGCGAAGGCACACGCGCCGGTGGTGACCGCGACGATCGAGATGCCGGCCAGGTAGATCTTGCGCTCGCCGAACGCCGTGACCAGCTTGCCGGCCGGCGGGGCGAAGACGAGTCGCGCCACGGCGAACGCGCTGATCACGATGGACGCGGCCGTGACGCTCACGTCGAAGCTGCGGGCGAAAGTGGGCAGGGCGGGCGCCACCAGACCGAACCCGGCGGCGATGACGAAGTTGGCGGCCACGAGCACCCAGACCTCGCTGGGTAACCGTTCCTTCGCCGGCGCCGTCGCGACCGAACTCGGCGCCACACCCACGACAGTCCCCCTTGTCAGTCCTCACCTACCGGGCCACAACCGGCGGCGGTCGTCATCCATTCCAGGAAGGGGCTGCTGTACACACTCGCATGCCAAGATCGTGGATGGGTAGGACCGCGATGGTCGGTGTGCTCCATCGAGCAGGTGTTCAGCTACGACCACCGCACGCTCGACCAGCACGAGCGATCGGTGGCCGAGCTGACGACCGGCGAGTTCCAGGACGACTACGACGCGTTGATCGGTCAGGTGGTGACACAGGCGCCGACCCGGCAGCTCGTGGTGACCAGCACGGCCGCGGCGTCAGCGGCGCAGTGGCTCCACGACGACGAGTGGCTGCTGTCCGACGTCACTGTCCTGGAGGCCGGGCGAACGGGCGGGGTGTGGTCGCGGTGATCGCCGTGCTGGGGCTGGTGGCCGGCTGCACCAGCAGGACCCGTGGTCCCCCGGCGGAGACCAGGCCGGACGGGGAGGCGCCGTCGGCCGCGACGCAGCTGGAACGGCTGCTCGAGGAGGCGGACAAGCTCGTCGAGGTGCTCACCACGGTCGACCCGACCGATCTCGAGTCCGGCAAGGCGAACTTCTTCGAGACGATGACGTCGACCGGCACGGGTTCGGAGGGCGAGACGCTCTCCTCCGCGGCCACCGAGTTCGATCGGGAGAACGGCGAGGCCGAAGTGTTGGCCGCCGTCAAGGTCGTGGTCACCCAGCCGACCGCCGAGCCATCGGAGTTGGTCCGGCGCATGCGGCTCACCCTGGTCAGGACCGACCAGGGGTGGAAGGCCGGCGACCTGGAGAGGCCCTGACCGGCGCCGGTCAGGGCCTCCGCTCTCGGGGCGGTCAGCCGATGTCGCGGCGGCGGAAGGCCGACAGGCCGGCCACCACGAGCACCGCGGCGATCGCGGTCAACAGGATCAGCGGGGTGGCGCTGACGTCACCGCCGGGCAGCTTCGGCGAGTGGCTGAACGGCGAGATGTCCATGACCCACTCGGGCAGGCCCAGCACCGAGCCGAGCTGACCGAGCACCACGAACACCACGAGCGCGCCCCAGCCGGCCATGATCAGACCCGGCGCCAGCCCGAAGACGGCCACCGTGATGCCGGTCAGCACCCATACGGCGGGCAGCTGGGCCAGCGCGGCCGGCAGCACCCGGCCGATCTCCGCCATGTCGCCGCTCGCGGCGCCGTGGGCGAAGCCGGCGAACAGGCCGACCACCGTCATCAGCACGGTGGTGCCGGCCAGCGCGACCACGATGTGGCTGCCCGCCCAGCGCAGGCGTGTCGTCCTGGTAGCCAGGATCGGTTCGACCCGGCCGGCTGTCTCCTCGGCACGCAGCCGGGTGGCCGCCGAGATGCCGTAGGCGGACACCACGATCGCGAGGATGGACATCTCGGCCGACAGGAACGCGTCGGTGAGCCCGCGTTCGCCGCCCAGCTTCATGATCATTTCCCGGACCTGGTCGGTGTCGGCGAACTCGCCGACCTGTGAGGCGATGCTGCCCATGATCAGCCCGCCGAGCGCGATGCCGATCGTCCAGCCGGTGAGCCCGCCGCGGTGCAGCCGCAACGCGAGCGCCAGCGGGCTGCGGAGCGCGGCCGTGGCCGCGGGGCGTCCGGGTCGCTGCGGCAGCAGGCCGGCACCGTGGTCGCGGCGCGCCACCATGGCGTATGCGGCGGCCGACACCAGCACGGCGAAGACCAGCAGGTAGAGCAGCACCCACCAGCGGTCACCGGCGAAGGGCCGCACCTGCTGGGCCCAGCCGATGGGCGACAGCCACGACAGCCAGGTCGAGGTGTCGACGCCGGACGCGTCGCCCGCCGCCCGCAGCAGGTACGCGGCCGCGAGCACTGAGGCTCCGATCCCGTTCGCCGTGCGCGCACCCTCCGTGACCTGCGCGGCCAGCGCGCCGACCGCGGCGAACGCGATCCCCGCACCCGCCCACGACAGACCGAACGCGAGTGCGCCGCTCGCCGGCAGCCCGGTGCCCATGAGGCTCAACGCCGTGAGCGCGGCCAGCGCGACGGACGTGCCGACGGCGAGCAGCAGCGCGGCGGTCAGCGCGGCGTACCGGCCGACCACGGTGGCGCCGATCAGCTCGTGGCGGCCGGCCTCCTCCTCGGCGCGGGTGTGGCGCACCACCGTGAAGATCGCGACGAGGGCGACCAGCGCGGCGCCGAGCGCGCCCAGCTTGAACAGCGAGACGGCCCCGAGCGAGGTCGGGTCGAACACCCGGCCGTAGAGGGCGAGCGTGGCCGGCGTGTTGTTCACGGCGGACGCGGCCTGGACCCGCGACTCCACGGTCGTGTACAGGCTCTGGGACGCCGACGACGAGCTGACCGCCATGAGCACGAACAGCGCGATCCAGATGCTCGCGACCACGCGGTCGCGGCGCAGCGCCAGCCGCAGCAGCGCTCCCGTACCGACGAGGCTGTCCGGCTGACCGGTGCGCGTCGCGGGCACCGGGCGGTCGAGGGTCGTGGTGGTCATTTCGTCGCCGCCGCGTGCCGGCCGGACTCGGTCGCCAGGTCCGCCTCGTAGTGGCGCAGGAACAGCTCCTCGAGCGTCGGCGGTTGGCTGGTCAGGCCGCGCACGCCCACCTGGGTCAGCTCGCGCAGGATCGAGTCCAGTTCCTTCGTGTCGACGTCGAACTTCACCTGGTTGCCGTCCACACGCAGGTCGTGGACGCCCGCGTGGTCGGCGATGCCGTTCGGCGGGCCGGCCAGCTCGGCGGAGATCGACGTACGCGTGAGGTGACGCAGTTCGGCCAGCGTGCCCGTCTCGACCGTGCGACCGAGTCGGATGATGCTCACCCGCTGGCACAGGCGTCTCGACCTCGGCGAGGATGTGGCTCGACAGCAGCACCGTGCGGCCGCGGTCGCGCTCCTCGGCGATGCAGTCCTGGAACACGGCCTCCATCAGCGGGTCCAGCCCGGAGGTCGGCTCGTCCAGGATCAACAGCTCCACGTTCGACGACAGCGCCGCCACCAGCGCGACCTTCTGCCGGTTGCCCTTCGAGTACGTGCGGCCCTTCTTGCTCGGGTCGAGGTCGAAGCGCTCGAGGAGATCGGTCCGCCGCTTCGGGTCGAGGCCACCACGCAGCCGCCCGAGCAGGTCGATCACCTCGCCCCCGGACAGGTTCGGCCACAGCGACACGTCGCCCGGCACGTAGGCGAGTCTGCGGTGCAGGCTCGTGGCGTCGGCCCACGGATCGCCGCCCAGCAGGCGGATCTCGCCCGAGTCGGCGCGGAGCAGTCCGAGCAGCACCCGGATGGTCGTGGACTTCCCGGCCCCGTTGGGACCGAGGAACCCGTGCACCTCCCCGGTCTGCACCGTGAGGTCCAGTCCGTCCAGCGCGCGTGTCTGACCGAAGGTCTTGACCAGGCCGGACACGGAGATTGCGGTAGTCATGACTCTCAACGTACAGTTACTTCACAAAGTTGTGAAGTTAAGAAAACGTATAAATCTAATGGAGATCACACGGCCGGAGTAGAGGATGCAGAACGTGACCGAAAGCCCGAGCCCCAGCCAGGACGACGTCGCCCGGTTCGTCGAGCGGTTCGCCCTGATGATGAACGAGGCGGGGCTGCCGAGGATGCCGGCGCGGGTCTTCGGTGCGCTGTTGGTGGCCGACAACGGCAAGCGCACGGCCAGTGAACTCGCCGAGGTCCTGCAGGTGAGCCCGGCCGCCATCTCCGGGGCCGTCCGCTACCTGGCACAGGTCGGGTTGGTGCTGCGGGCGCGGGACCCCGGCGAGCGGCGCGACCACTATGAGGTCATCGACGACCTCTGGTACGAGATGTACGCCAACCGGGACAAGCAGTTCGCCGAGTGGGCGTCGATCATGAACGACGGCGCGGACACGCTCGGGACGGACAGCCCGGCCGGTGCCCGCCTGGCCACGAGCGCGCAGTTCTTCGAGTTCCTCCGCGGTGAGATCCCCAAGCTCCTGCAGCACTGGCGCGACTACCAGAAGGAGCGTGGACTGATCCCGCCGACTGGGTAACGTGGCCGCCGTGAACCCCGTCACCCAGCTCGCCGACCAGTTGCTCGACCTCACCTTCACGGCCGACCCGGTCTTCGCCACCATCACCGGTGTCCCCGGGCGGTCCGATGCCTACGCACCCCTGCTACCCGACCGCGGCGCGGCCGGCGAGCAGACCCTGCGGGCGAGGTTGACCGACGTGGTCGCGCAGGCCTCGGCCATCGACTCAGCCATGGACCCGGCCCAGCTGTCGGGCGAGGACAAGGTCACCCACGCTGTCGTGCTCGACCACGCCCGTTCGATGATCGACCAGCTCGACACCCGCAACGTCGAGTACGTGGTCACCGACCTGTTCATCGGTCCGGCCGCCGACCTGCTGACCATGCTGCCCATGACCACGCTCCCGGACGCCGACGCCGGCCGCGCCTACCTCGCGAGGCTGCGGGAGATTCCGCGCTACCTCGACCAGGTGGCCGAGCGGCACCGCGCGGGCGCGGCGGCGGGCCGGGTCCCGGTGGCCCGGCTGGTGGACGCGTCCGTCGCACACCTCGGCCGCTACCTGGCCGACCCGGCGAACGACCCGCTCGCCCGTGCGGAGATGACCGGCGACCTCGGCCAGGAACGCGAGAAGGTGCTGGCCGACGTCGTACGCCCCGCCTTCGCGAAGTACCGCTCGTTGCTGACCGACGAGATCGCCGCCCACGGCCGGGGTGACGACAAGCCCGGCGTCTGCTGGCTGCCCGAGGGTGACGAGATCTACGGGCGGTTGTCCCGGGTGCACACCACCACCGACCGAACCCCGGACGAGTTGCACCAGACCGGGCTCGACGTGGTCGCCCAGCTGGCCGACGAGTACCGCGAGCTGGGCTCGCGGGTGTTCGGCACGAGCGACCTCGCGGAGATCTTCCGGCGGATGACCAGCGACCCGGCGCTGCGCTGGCGCGACGGCGAGGAGCTGCTCACGTCCGCGCGGGAGGCCGTGACCCGGGCCGAGGAGGCGGCACCGGCCTGGTTCGGCAGGCTGGCCAGCACGCAGTGCAAGGTCGAGCCCGTCGCCGAGAACGACGCGCCGGGCGCCCCGGCCGCGTACTACATGTGGCCGTCGATGGACGGGCAGCGTCCCGGCATCTACTTCGCCAACACCCACCAGGCCCACGAGCGGG
Organism: uncultured Actinomycetota bacterium; assembly: GCA_963825445.1. Taxonomy (GTDB): domain Bacteria; phylum Actinomycetota; class Actinomycetes; order Mycobacteriales; family Pseudonocardiaceae; genus Actinophytocola. The sequence continues at coordinate 130,395 of CAWGTM010000002.1, read as the reverse complement.
ACCGGTTCATCTCCGAGGTGATCGCGTTCCACGAGGCCGTGCCCGGTCACCACTTCCAACTGGCCATCGCCCAGGAGCTCACCCACCTGCCGCTCCTGCGTCGCGTGGTCGGGCCGAACGCCTACGTCGAGGGCTGGGGTCTCTACACCGAGCGCCTGGCCGACGAGATGGGTCTGTACTCGAGCGACCTGTTCCGGCTCGGCATGCTGGCCATGGACTCGTTGCGCGCCGGCCGGCTGGTGGTCGACACGGGCCTGCACGCCAAGGGCTGGAGCCGCGACCAGGCGGTGACGTTCCTGCGGGACAACAGCCCGATGGCGGACCTCGAGATCGCCAACGAGATCGACCGCTACATCGCGTACGCGGGTCAGGCGCTGTCGTACATGGTCGGCAGGCTGGAGATCCAGCGGATCCGGGCGGACGCCGAGCAGGCGCTGGGCTCGCGGTTCGACATCAGCGCGTTCCACGACGTGGTGCTCGGCAGCGGGTCGCTGGCGTTGAGCGTGTTGGAGGACGTGGTGACCGACTGGACCGCGGGGGTCGCTAGCCGGCCTTGACGGTCGCCAGGATCTGTTCGGTCAGCTCGCTGGCGGTCGGCTTCGGGTCTTCGGGGCCACCCTCGACCGCGTTGACGACCGCCAGCATGGTCACGCCGTTCGCCTGGCCCTCCTTCTCCACGGGCACGCCCACGATCGTCACCTCGGCGGCCGCCGGCTGGCAGGCGTCGTTCGTGACCTTGGGCGTGACCGTGGCGGTGACCGTCATGGCCTTCTTGCCGTCCACGTCCCGCTCCGCCGACTCCGAGATCTCGACCGTGGCGTCGTCGCCGAAGTACTGGGTGGCGAACGTGCCGGCGAAGTGCTTGACCGTCTTGGCCGGGTCGGCGTCCGTGCCGCCCCGGCCCTGCACGTCACCGCTGGCGGCGAACGAGCGGACGTAGTCGGCGCCCTCGCAGTTGTAGATGCCGTACTCGGCCACGCCGCCGAACTCGATGCCCTCCTCGCCGCTGGGACGCGGCTCGTTGCTGAGGATCCAGTCGGGCGGCACGCTGTAGGTCAGCCCGGCCTCGGCCTTGTTGTCGACGACCGTCCAGTCGTCGGCCGGCTCGGGGTTCCGCTCGGACGGCTGCCGCTCGGACGGCGACGTCCTGGTCTCGCTGGTCTCCTTGGTCTTGTCGTCGCCGGGGTCGGCGGACGGCTCGTCCTTGTTCCGCTGCCACAGCACGATGCCCACCACGGCGCCCACGATGATCACGATGGCCACCAGGCTCAGGATCATCGGCAGCTTGGACCGCTTCGGCGGCGGTGGCGGCGGGCCCTGCGCGGCGAAGCTGCCGGTCGAGTACTGCGGCGGGTACTGGGCGTACGGGTCGTGGCCGTAGCCGTACGGGTCCGCGGGGTCGTAGGCGTAGGGGTCCGGCTCGGGCTGTTGCTGCCAGCCCTGGTTCCCGTCATTGCCCTGCCATCCGGTCACAGCACGGACGATAGTCCGCGTGTCGACTTGCCGTGCGTGAAACGCAGGCATAACACAGTGCGACTAAATGCGCTTATGGGTGACCTGACACCGAACCGACACCCCGGGTAGTGACCGTTTCGCAGCTCTCAGTATATTGCGCGGGCCTGATCGACTCGCCCTACGCCTGAACGGGTGAAGGGGTGGGAGATCGGATCACCAGACAAGGAGAGTCATGGCCAGTCGGATGAAGCTCGCCCGCGCCGGATCCGCGGTCGTGGGCGCCTCTGTTGCGTTGATGTTGGCTGCCGGGATTCCCGCTGGCGCCGAGCCCGTCACGGGCAACGTCGCGGGTGACGGCGAAAAGGGCTACACGCTGAACCTCGGCGAGCGCGATCTTCAAGCGAAGCTGTTCGGGTTCCAGCTCGCGGACGGCACCAAGCTTCAGATGTACTGCGTGGAGATCGACACGCGGATTACCGACGGAAAGATGGTCGAGAATCCCTGGGACGCCTACCCGGACGAGAACTCGCCGTTCCACGAGGGTCGCGAGAAGATCAACTGGGTCCTCCACCACGGTTACCCGGTGAAGAGTGGCGAAGAGCTGACCGAGGTGCTGACCGCCAAGGGCGCCACCCTCAACAACGGCATCGACGCCAAAGAGGCGATCACCGCCACCCAGGCCGCCATCTGGAACTACAGCGACGGCATCCCGCTCGAGGCCGACGACGCACTCAACGGTGATGACAACCTCGAGGCTGAGGCCGACGTCGTCGCGCTGTACCAGTACCTGACGGGCGCGGACAACATCGGCATCGGTGACCAGCCCACCCCGGCGCTGCAGGTCAGCCCCGCCGAGCTGGAGGGCGAGGCCGGCACCCGCATCGGACCGTTCACCGTGGACACCAACGGTGCGATCGAGGGCATCGCCAGCGACCTCCCCGAGGGTGTCAAGATCACCGACGTCGACGGTGTCGAGCTGGACGCCAGCACCATCAAGAACGGCAGCCAGGTCTACCTGGACGTCCCGGCGGACGCCGCCGAGGGCGAGGGCAGCTTCGAGCTGACCGCGACCGCCAGCGTCGACACCGGCCGCCTGTTCGTCGGTGAGAACTACGAGGAGAACCCGACCCAGTCGCTGATCGTCGCCACGGCGGAGAGCAGCGAGATCGTGGCGCGGGGCGCGGCCAACTGGTCGGCCGGTACGCCGACGACCACGCCGACCACCGAGACCACCACGCCGCCGGTCACCGAGACCACCAGCGAGACCCCGGTCCCGCAGCCGAAGGCCAACGAGGACGACCTGGCCCAGACCGGTGCGTCGATCTTCGCGCCGATCCTGATCGGTGTGGTCCTGGTCGGTGCCGGTATCGGTGCGATCTTCTTCCAGCGTCACCGCAGGCGCGCCTGATCATCTAGTCGTAAGGTCCACTGATGGTGGTCTCCGCCCGGATCTCACCGGGGGGAGACCACCATTGGTCGTAGTAGGTTTGATTAGGGCCACCGTTGATCGAGTGGAAGGGGCAGGGTGTGGGCATCAATTTCGATGACCTGAAGAACAAGGCTCAGAACCTCGTCAAAGAGCACGGTGACAAGATCGAACAGGGTGTCGAGAAGGCCGGTGACCTGGCCAAGAAGAAGTTCGGCCACGCCGACCAGGTGGACAAGGTCGTCGACAAGGTCCAGGACGCCATCCCCGACAAGCCGGGCACCACGAAGCCGACCGGCGAGCAAGACACGAAGTGACCAAGCCAACCATCGTCACCTGGCAGGGGACGAGCAGGCCGAGTCTCGAGTCGGTTCGCCTTCTCGTCTCCGACGGGCGCCTGCGCGCCTCCGGCCGATTAGTCGTGGCGGCCGGGCCGGCCGGCCCGTTCCCGTCCGAGCAGGCCTACAGCGCCTCCTTCGAGTTCACGGTCGCCAGGACCGGCAACGTGGGCCGCGGGCTGCTGCGCACCACCACGGCCGAGTCCGAGCAGCAGATCTCCGTGGGCCGCACCGAGGACGGCATGTGGCTGATCGATCAAGGCAAGGGCGCCGAGCGCAACGAGTTCGATGGCGCCATCGATGTGGATGTGGCCGGCGCCATCACCTTCAGCTCGCTGCCCATCCGCCGCCTTGGCCTGCACCGCGAGGCCGGTGAACACGAGCTGCCGGTCATCTACATTTCGATGCCCGACCTGTCGGTGTCACTGCTGCGCCAGACCTACCGCACGGTGTCGATCTCCGACGACGGCGCGGTCATCAACTACACGGACTGGAACCGCACGGCCGACATCACGGTCGACCGAGAGGGCGTCCCGATCGACTACCCGGGCATCGCCAACCGCGTGTAGCCCCTCACTCCGGCTGCTCGGCGATGGCCGTGTCGCCGTCCAGTCGGAGGACGCGGCCCCCGGACGCGCCCAGTTCGCGGAGCTGGTCGAAGGCGTCCGGTGTCGTCAGGTCGATCCGCAGCTCGTCACGTGGGCCGTCGCGCAGGAAGTCCAGCGCCGCCCGTCCGTCGTTGCCCGCCCGCACGGTCGCCGCCAGCCCGCCGGTCGACGCCAGCGCCCCGCGAGCCGCACCCAGCCGGCCCAGCGCGTCGTCCACGGCCGTCAGCAGCGCACTCCTGTTCCCGTCGCACATGGCCAGCACCAGCTCCGCACGCGTGCCGGCCACCCGGGTGCCGTCGCCGAACGAGCCGGCCGCCAGTGACAACGCCAGCGGCCCGCCGTCGGCGCCCGTGGCGGCCAGCACGGCCGCCAGGATGTGGGGCAGGTGCGAGATCCGCGCGACGGCCGCGTCGTGCTCGCCCGCCGTGGTCGGCACCACCTTCGCGCCGCAGTCCAGCGCCAGCGCCGCCGCCTCCCGCCAGGCCACGGGATCGGTGTCCTCCTCGGTGGCCAGCACCCACGCGGCGCCGTCGAACAGCTCGGCCGAGCCGGCCGCCCAGCCCGACTCCGCGGTGCCGGCCATCGGGTGCCCGCCGACGAACCGGGCGTCCGGCACCCGCCGCGCGACCGCCTCGGCCACCGCGGTCTTCACACTGACCACGTCGGTGAGCAGGCAGTCCGGCGCCTGCGAGGCCACCGCGCGCAGCACACCGTCCACCTCCGGCAGGGGCACGGCCAGGACGACCAGCGCGTCCCGGTCGGCCGCCTCGGCCAACGCGGAGTCCACAGTGGACTCGACGCGGAAGCCGTCGCCGGCGGCGGCGTCCGCGTCGGCCGTGGACGCCGTGGCGCCCCAGACCTCACGCCCGGCACGCGCCGCCGCGCGCATCACCGAACCGCCGATGAGCCCAAGCCCGATCACACATACCGCTCGCACGGGTACATCCTTCACCGCAACGCGTCCAGCGCGAACGCCGCGTACGTCGCTACTCCGTGCGCGAACGCCGACTCGTCGAAGTGGACGCGGTTCGAGTGGTTCGGCGGCGCGTCCGCCGGATCGACCCCCGGCGGACAAGCGCCGAGGAACGCGAGCGCGCCCGGCACCTTCTGCAGCACGTACGAGAAGTCCTCGGCCGCCATCAGCGGGTCGGCCATCGGCGCGCTGTGCCGGGCGCCGACCACGTGGGCGGCCAGTTCGAGGACCCGGCCGGCGACCTTGTCGTCGTTGTTCGTGGGCGGGTAGCCCATGTTGATCGTGAAGCGCACCGTGCACCCGTAGGCGGCGCCGATGTGCTCGCACAACTTCGGGATCTCCTTGAGGATCACGTCCCGGGTGGCGTCGGACAGCGTGCGGACGGTGCCCTCCAGCTCGGCCGTCTCGGGGATCACGTTGGACGTGGTGCCGGCCGTGATGCGTCCGACCGTCACCACCGCCGGATCGAACACGCTGAACCGCCTGGTCACCATGGTCTGCAACGCGCCGACCATGGCCGCCGCCGCGGGCACCGGGTCGATCGCGTGGTTGGGCATGGCGCCGTGCCCACCCTTGCCGGTGACCGTCACGGTGAACGCGTCGGCGCTAGCCATCATCGGCCCGGGCTTGCAGGTCACGAGTCCGGACGCCGCGGTCGCCGTGATGTGCAGGGCGAGTGCGGACTCGACCGCCCGCCCACCGGCGTCGAGCACGCCCTCCTCGATCATGTGACGGGCGCCGTGGCGGCCCTCCTCGCCCGGCTGGAACATGAAGATCACCCGCCCGGACAGGGCCTCCCGCCTGGTGTTGAGCAGCCGGGCGGCCGACGCGAGCATGGCCGTGTGGGTGTCGTGCCCGCAGGCGTGCATCACGCCGTCCACCTCGGAGGCGAACGCGAGCCCGCTGTCCTCGCGCAGCGGCAGCGCGTCCATGTCACCGCGCAGCAACACCGACGGCCCCGGGCGGGCCCCGTTGAGCACGGCGATCACCGACGAGCAGGACTTGCCCTTCGTGACGTGGAGGTCGAGGCCCTCGAGCGCGTGCAGCACGGCGGCCTGCGAGGCGGGCAGGTCGAGTCCGATCTCCGGATGCTTGTGGAGTTGACGACGCAGTGCGACCGTTCGGGGCTGAAGTGCTCTGGCGGCCTCGAACAGACCGGAGAACCTCGGGTCATCTGCCAGGGCGGTCGCGGTGGGTGTCATAAGTCGATGATGCAGCACATGGGGACCCGCGGCTTCCTGCCGACCCGCATCAGGAATACCGTGTGCGACATGTCCGACCAGGACCCGGTGGTGCCGGGCTTCGCGATCGCCGTCGTTCGCGAGGACGGCAAGTGGCGGTGCACCGCCATGGACGCCTCGGCGCTCGGCGGGCTGGACGCCGCGATCACCGAGCTGCGCAAGCTCCGTTCCACGGGCGCGGCGTTCGCTCTGCTTGGCGTGGACGACCAGTTCTTCCTGGTGGTTCGCCCAGGTCCGGGGGGAGTTTCGCTGCTGCTGTCCGACGCGGCGGCCGCCCTGGACTACGACGTGGCCGCCGACGCGCTGGACCTGCTCCGCGTGGACCCACCCCCGGACGACGACGAGGACATCTGGCCGGAGGGTGCCCTGGACATCCTGGCCGACATCGGCCTGCCGGGCGAGGAACTGCAGGTCATCGTCGGCGAGGTGGACCTGTACCCCGACGAGCAGCTGCAGATGATCGCGCAGCGCTGCGGCTTCGCCAACGAGTTCGCGAAACTCCTGGACAGCATGGACAGCATCGCCCAGTGACCGACGAGGACCTGATCCGCGCGGCACTGGCCGTGGCCCGCCAGGCCCCCGCCACCGGCGACGTCCCCGTCGGCGCCGTGGTCCTGTCCCCGTCGGGCACCGAACTGGCGAGCGCGTGCAACGCGAGAGAAGCCACGGGCGACCCCACGGCCCACGCGGAGATCCTGGCCCTACGCGCGGCGGCGGCCGTCCACGGCGACGGCTGGCGCCTGACGGGCTGCACGCTGGTGGTGACGGTCGAGCCGTGCACGATGTGCGCGGGTGCCCTGGTCCTGGCCAGGGTGGCGAAGGTGGTCTTCGGCGCCTGGGAGCCACGCACGGGCGCGGCAGGCTCCCTGTGGGACGTGGTGCGCGACCGCAGGCTGACCCACCGACCAGAGGTCGTGGGCGGCGTGCTGGAAGCGGACTGCGCGTCCCTGATGGACCAGTTCTTCAAGAACCAGCGCGCCTGACCACGTATTTCGCTTGCGGCCGTACCCGGGGTGCCACACAGTAGGCGGCCGAGCGACTGGGGTTGGTGCATGTTCGATGTGATCATTGCCGGGTGCGGGCCGACCGGTGCGATGCTGGCCGCCGAACTACGGCTGCACGATGTTCGGGTACTCGTTCTGGAGAAGGAACCCGAGCCGGTGCGCGCAAGCAACTGGGGAAAGTCGACGAAGCGCGTGCTGTCCGGGATGACCGGCGTAGCAGCATCCATCTCCGCCCTCGCCAGCGTTGCCGGTGTGATCGTGGCAGTGGGCGCCATCGTCGTGAAGTAGAAGCACGGCGGCGCCATCGTCACCGGATCGCTCGACCGTGCAGCGGCCCTCGGCGGGAGTGAGGTAGAGGTACAGGATGGCCGGCGGCGCGGCCTTCATTCATCCGGCCGATCGACGGCGACTGCTTGGCGCACAAGAATTGCCCGCATGCGTACTTTTATCAGAATCGCAATCGCCGCACTGTCAGCCACGACCATGTTGATGACCGTCCCAGCCGCCCACGCCAACCCGTTACCCAGCCCGGAGATCTCCGGGGTCACAGTGACGGTGAAGGTCGAGGAACCCAACTTCAACCCGGCCAAGGTGGTCATCAGGCGAGGCGACACGGTCCGCTGGGTCAACACGGACACCATCGACCACACGACCACCTCCGACACCGGCCTCTGGGACGAAACCCTGAGCCCCGGTGAGAGCTTCTCCGTCAAGTTCCGGAAGGCGGGTGTCTACCGCTACCACTGCGGCATTTTCCCGGACATGCGCGGCGTGGTCATCGTGAAGAGGTAACTCGCAGGCCACCAGAAGTGCAACCAGACGCCGAAACGCCGGCCACCACATGATCGTGGTGACCGGCGTTTCGCCTGTTCAGAGCGGTAGCGGTGGGATTTGAACCCACGGACGGGGTGAACCGTCACGCGCTTTCGAGGCGCGCTCCTTCGGCCGCTCGGACACGCTACCGGCGAGAACTTTACCGGACGGTCGAGCCGGCTGGCGCCATGGGGCATACTCGCCGGCACGTTCAGTTGACGTGGGAGAACGAGGAGGACGTCATGCACGCTGAGCAGCAGGAGGGGGTCGAGGTGGAGGAGACCAAGCGGGGGCGGCACTCCGCCCCGGAGGGTGCCGAAGTGCACCCGCTCATCGACCTCGCCCGGGATCCCAACCCTGGGCGGCCCGATCACGCCGCGTCCGACGAGTAAGGGACGCAAGCCGAACGCCGGGTGCCCCAGGGGGCGCCCGGCGTTCGGTGTTCACGGGGTCAGTGAGTTGATCTCGGCCACCAGTTCGGCCTTGCGGTCAGCCGGTAGGAAGGACGATTGGACTCCGTTGCGGGCCAGGGCCGCCACCTCCGCCGGCTGCAGGCCCAGCGCCGAAGCCACCGCCAGGTACTCGCCCTCCAGGGTCGCGCCGAACATCGGTGGGTCGTCGGTGTTCAGGGTGACCACCACGCCGTGGTCGAGCATCCGGCGTACCGGGTGCGCGTCGATCGACGGGACCTGCTGGGTGCGGACGTTGGACGTCGGGCACACCTCCAGCGGGATCTGGTGTTCGGCCAGGTAGGCGAGCAGCGCCGGGTCGGACGCGCTGCTCGTGCCGTGTCCGATGCGCTCGGCGCCCAGGTCGTGCAGCGCTGACCAGACGGTTGCCGGGCCGGTGGTCTCGCCCGCGTGCGGGACGCTGTGCAGGCCCGCCTCGCGTGCCGCGGTGAAGAACGGTTCGAACTGGGCTCGGCCGATACCTACCTCCGGGCCGCCGAGGCCGAACGAAATGAGCCCGTCCGGGCGCTCCTGCAGAGCGATCGTCAGGGTTTCGCGGCCGGCCTTCACACCCTTCTCGCCGGGGATGTCGAACACCCACGCCAGGTCGACGCCGTGTTCCGCCGCGGCCAGCGCGCGTCCGTCGGCCAGGCCGGTCAGCACCTCGTCGACCGGCAGACCGTCCAGGTGATGGTTGTACGGGGTGACCGTGACCTCGGCGTACCGCACGTTCTGCCTGGCCAGCTCGGCCGCGAGCCCGGTGACGAGCGTGGTGATGTCGCGGGCCTCGGTGAGCATCGACTGGACGGCCCAGAAGACCTTCAGAAAGTGGTTGAAGTCGCGGAAGGTGTAGAAGTCGATCAGCTCGTCGCGGTCGGTGGGGACGCCGGCCTCGGGGTGGCGTTGGGCCAGCTCGAGAACGGTGTCGATGCCGGCCGAGCCGACCAGGTGGACGTGCAGTTCGACCTTGGGCAGGGCATGGATGTACTCGCGCAGCATGGCAGGAAGCTCCCTGAAGAGAAGTGACGGATCTGGGGCCTGTCGGGCGAGCTAGGGAGCGAGGTCGCCACGTTCGGTGTCCAGGCCGTAGAGCGGCAGCTTGAAATCCGGCACGCTCGTACCATACCGGGCTCAGTCGAGGTTTTTGAAGTACCGGGCCACGGGCCAGCGCACGAAACCCGCGGACTCGTACGTCGCCCGTGACCCGGCATGGCCGGGATCGCCGCCGGTCTCGACCAGCACCATGGCCATCCCCGCTTCGCGGGCGCGTTCGAAGGCGTGGTCCATCAACGCCGTCGCCACTCCGCGGCGCTGATGAGCGGGGTCGACGGCGAGTACGTAGATCTCACCCATCCGGTCCTCCGGGTGGAAGCGCAGGCAGAGCCACCCGAGGACGACGCCCTGGTCCACGGCCACGACCACGTGCTCGTCGTCGAGGAGCGAGGCGAGATCACTCCGCTGCCGCTCCTCCCAGCCACGCGGATAGAAGGAGTCGTACACGAAGGCGGGGACGGCCGCGCGCATGTCCGCGAACACCGGCCGCCACGCGCGCAGCGACAGCGCGAGGACGTCCTCCCGCTGGTCGGGACGGTAGGGCTCGATGTCCACCGGTACCTCCACGAGACCGAGACGACGAAACGCCAGGCATCCACGGACACCTGGCGTTTCGGCGGGCGGAGGATGCGGGATTTGAACCCGCGAGGGTTTTAACACCCAACACGATTTCCAATCGTGCGCACTAGGCCACTATGCGAATCCTCCGCCGACGAGGGTACCGGATGTGGCTCTGACCACCCAAAACGGGTGGTCGGCACAGCGCGTACGTGCGGAGATGAGCTGGCACAGGGCGCGGACGCCTCGCCGGCACCCGCTCTCACCGCCGCGGACCGCCACCCGCGGATCAGCCCTGCCGAGCACACGACTCAGGCGTGCCACTTGGCCCAGATCTGGTGGAGTTGGCCGTGGCAGGGCCAGGTGACGATTCGCGCGTTGTTGTTCGGGTCACCGCCCGCGATTTCCATGCAGCCGTGCGGGTGTTGCTGAATCAGGCCGGGGTTGACCTCGGTGGTATCGAAGATCTGCTGGGAAGGGTGATGCATCTGAACTGCTTGGTGGGAATGTTCGTGCCGTCGGTGTGGAGGCAGTATCCGCTGAGGTTGTTACCGAACAGCCGGGAATATCCAGATTCGTTCATCTCGGTCATCCATTCCCACCACAGTTGCGAACTGCGGCCCGCGAGACAGGTGTAGTGCACGGCGGGCGCACCCGTGTAGGGCGATGCGTTGAGAATGTCCAGGCATTTGTTGGCGCGGTAGTTCCGGTAGGTGTACGGGCCGACCCGGCCGGCCCGGGACTGCTTGCCGTTCGTTTCCGGTAGAGGTGGTGGCGTGAAACCGGGACCGCTGATGGGTTTCCGGTCGAGCGAGGGGGCCACCGAAGCGGCGGGCGCCTCGGTCTCGCCCGACGCCGAGGCGGCGGGCCGCGCGACACTCACCACGACGACGGCCGCCGCGACCGCGGCTCCGGACAGAGATATGAATAAGTTCTTTCACAGAGAGTTTTCTCCAATTCAACGACGGATCGAATCGACCGCGGGCAGGCGGACGATTCGGCACGGGTCCCCCGGACCTTCCTCGCCGAAACAGGAGAACGAATCAACTTACGCGCGGCGCCGAACCCCAGCGAAGGCGACGTTGAGAATGGAAACTATCCAGAATCGCAAATCGACATGGAGCAATGCCCGCCGTTCTTGCTATCAGCCGCGGCCCCCAGTGACCACGGCAGGCTGCTGACATTATGGACGCCGTGGTCACCCGTCAATACAAGTTCTGACGTACGCCGACCGCCCGGTTCCTGTGTGCTGGTGCGTCCGCCCGGAGGTGACGTGCGCTCGCGGACTCTCAGTGGCCCGAAGGACACAGATAGATAGATCTTGGCCTCGCGGGGGTCCCTGCCAGCGCCGTCTGGCCCTACCATCCCCCCAGTCTGTCCGGCCGAGGACATGTGAGGACACCGATGTCTGATACACCCGAGCAGGCCGGCAACGGCCTGCGGTGGAACGCCTGGAACCTGTTGTTGCTGGTCCCGCTGGCAATGTTGATCACCCCGTTCATCAACCGGGACGGCCCGCACCTGTTCGGGATGCCGTTCTTCTACTGGTCGCAGTTCGCGTTCGTGATCGTCGGGGTGCTCTGCGTCGGCATCGTCTACGTCAAGACCAAGGACGAGCCCGTCCGTACCGACAAGCCGGATCTGCTCAGCGCGGATGACCTGGACGAGGGGAACCGCTGATGAGCAACATCCAGTGGACCGAGACGATCATCTTCGCCCTGCTGTTCGGCGTGGTGACGGTGCTCGGGTTCATGGCCGCCCGCTGGCAGGCCGGCGACACGCTCGACCACCTCGACGAGTGGGGCCTTGGCGGTCGCAAGTTCGGCTCGTGGATCACGTGGTTCCTGGTCGGCGGCGACCTCTACACGGCGTACACCTTCGTGGCGGTGCCGGCGCTGATCTTCGGCGCGGGGGCCATGGGCTTCTTCGCCCTTCCCTACACGGTGATCCTCTACCCGATCGTCTTCCTGCCGCTGCTCCGCATGTGGTCGGTGTCCCGGGTACACGGCTACGTCACCCCCGCCGACTACGTGAAGGGCCGCTACGGCTCCCGCACGCTGGCGCTGCTCGTCGCGATCACCGGCCTCGTGGCCACCATGCCCTACATCGCGCTGCAGCTGGTCGGCCTCGAGGCGGTCCTGCGCACCATGGGCTTCAACGGCTCCGGCCTGCTCGGCCACCTGCCGCTGCTCATCGCGTTCATCGTGCTGGCCGTCTACACCTACCAGTCCGGCCTGCGTGCCCCCGCGCTGATCGCGTTCGTCAAGGACATCCTGATCTACGTGGTCATCCTGGTGGCCGTGTTCTACCTGCCGTCCAAGCTGGGCGGCTGGGAGTCGATCTTCTCGGCCGCCGAGGACAAGTTCGCCGAGACACCCGCGCCGGGTGACGGCACGCTCCTCGGCCAGAACAACCAGCTCCAGTACGCGACGCTCGCGCTGGGTTCGGCGCTCGCGCTGTTCCTGTACCCGCACTCGCTGACCGGTGCGCTGGCGTCCAGGAGCCGCAGCGTGATCAAGCGGAACATGGTGGCGCTGCCGGCGTACTCGCTGCTGCTCGGCCTGCTGGCCCTGCTCGGTTACGTCGCCATCTCCGCGGCGGTCAAGCCGATCACGAACGAGGCCACCGGCCGGCCCGACTCGAACACCATCATCCCGGTCCTGTTCGAGCAGCAGTTCCCGTCGTGGTTCGCGGGCATCGCGTTCGCGGCCATCGGCATCGGTGCGCTGGTGCCGGCGGCGATCATGTCGATCGCGGCGGCCAACCTGTGGACCCGCAACATCTACAAGGAGTACATGCACAAGGACGCCACCCCGGCGCAGGAGGCCAAGCAGGCCAAGCTCGCGTCGCTGGTGGTCAAGTTCGGTGCCGTGCTGTGCATCGTGCTGATCGACCCGCAGTTCTCCATCGATCTGCAGCTCATCGGCGGCGTGATCATCCTGCAGACGTTGCCGGCGGTCGCGATCTCGCTCTACACCCGGTGGTTCCACCGCTGGGCGCTGGTCACCGGCTGGGCGGCCGGCATGACGTGGGGCTTCGTGATGCTCTACGCCATTCCGAGTGCCGACGGGTCGCGGGCGCACTTCGGTGGGTCGGCGCTCGCGCTGGACAAGCTGAGCCTGTTCGGGTGGCAGCCGTTCGCCGGCTCGACCGTCCAGATCTACGTCGGGTTCGTGGCGCTGGTCGGCAACCTGGTGGTCGCCGCGCTGGTGACCTTCGTCCTGCGGGCCCGCAAGGTCAGCAACGGCATCGACCAGACGGCCGCCAGCGACTACCACGCGGACGACGGCGATCCGAAGCTGAAGGCCATCGCCACGCACTAATCTCGAACCCGTGCGAACGGGGGTGGTGATCAGCGCGGCAGCGTTGCTGGTCACCACCCCCGTTTGGCCTTGGTCGACGATCGTGGTCGACGATCGTGGTCGCCGTCGGGTTCGCGGTGACGCTGGCCGCCGCCCTGTGGCTGCGGTCGCCGTCGGCCATCCGCGTCACGCTCGTGACGGCTGTGATCGCGGCGATCTACCGCGTGTGGATCACGTTCGACCTGCCGCCGGCGCCCGCCACGGTCGCCGTGTGCGTGGTGTTGCTGGTCGCGTGGCCGGTCTTCCGCCGGGTCCCGGCGCTGCGTCCGACCGGCACCTGGCTCACGGCCGGTCGGTTCAGCGGCGACGTGGTCTGGCTGCTCGTCGCGCTGATCGTCGGCTCGGCCGTGGCGCTCACCGTCTGGGTTCAGCTCAACGACCCCGCGCCACCCCCGTTCCAGGCCGAGCTGGCAGACAACCCCTGGCTGCTGGTGGCCGGGATGATCGGGTTCTCGCTGGTCAACGGCTTCCCGTCCGGCTGGATCGGCGCGGTCCTTTCCGGCGGCTGGGGCCTGCCGCTCGGCGTGCTGCGGGCCCGCAGCGGCGGGATGGTCGCGCCCTATGTGCACACGTGTGCGCGGACGCGACCATCGCCGTGCTGGCGGTCGCGCTACTGCTGTGACAGGGCGAGCGCGGCGACGCGCGCCCCGTCGGTTCGTACGTCGATGGTCGCGATCTCCCGGTCCAGGACGCCGTCGAGTGCCGTGACCACGGAATCCGCTGTCGCGCCGATCCCGAGGTCGACCACCCGCTGGGCGTAGTAGGGCTGGTCGTACAGGTGTGGGATCACCACCTGGGGGACGCCGGCGAGCGCGGCCGCGTGCGTGGTGCCCGCGCCGCCGTGGTGGACCACGGCCGCCACCCGTGGGAAAAGCGCCGACAGGTTGGTCTCGCCGACCGTGCGGCAGTCGGGCTCACCCTCCACCGCCAAGTCGGCCCAGCCGCGGGAGATGACCGCGCGACGGCCGACCTCGCGGGCCGCCGTCAGCATCTGCGCCGCCAGTTCCGGTGCCGCCCGCATACTGCCGAAGCCGAAGAACACCGGCGGGTCGCCCGCGTCGAGGAAGTCCGTCAGCTCGGGGGACAGTGGCCGGTCGTCCGGCATCAGCCACGTGCCCGTCTGGAACACGCTGCCCCCGCCCGGCCACGGCGCCAGCGTCGGATCGGTCGCCAGCCACGGCCGGTCGGTGAGGAGGTGGGCCCGCACGTCGGCGATCGGGGACAGGCCGGCCGACTCCCGGTGGGCGTTCAGCGCGGGCCCGAAGAGGGCGTTCCATCGGGAGGCGTCCTCCGCCCAGGTGTCGGGCATTCCCGGGAGCGGCGCGTGGTGCGTCGACGGAAGCGTCCGGGGGCAATAGCTCACGTGGATATACGGAATTCCCCGTCGTTCGGCAATGGAGGGCGCGGCGATTTGCAGGGCATTCGCTCCGACGATGACATCGCAGTCCGCGGCCGCCGAAGCGATCGTGGTGAACTGGGTGGCCACAGTGGACTCGATGCTTCCCCTCTCGGTGGTCCCACGCAGCTCCGGTCCAATGGGGACGACCGGAAGTCCCAGGTCGGTGAGCCACGCGGCGAAGTCCGGCGGCACGCACAGTCGCACGTCCTCGCCGAGTGCCCGCAACTCCGTCGCCAGTGCCACCAATGGTTGGACATCGCCACGGGAACCGATGGTGGACAGCAGAACTCGCATCGTGAATTTCCCCTCGGAATCGACAATGCGTGAATTCTGCGGCAGTACGGGGGTCTTGTGGCAAGCCCCCCGGTGCGCTATAAGTTCCAATGGGAACAGTCAGTTCGCCGCCTGCGCCGCCCGCAGGGTCAGGTACCGCTGTTCCGGCACACTCCCCGTACGCGCGGCCGCCGCCCGGTAGTGCTCGGCCGCGCCCGGCAGGTCCCCGGCCATTTCCAGCAGATGAGCGCGTACCGCGTGGAGCCGGTGGTGTTCGGCCAGCGTCTCGTCCAGTTCCGACAACTCGGCCAGACCGGCCGACGGGCCGTGCACCATGGCCGTCGCGATCGCGTGGTTCAGTCGGACCATCGGGTTGTCGGAGATCGACAGCAGCACGCCGTACAGCGCGAGGATCTGTGGCCAGTCGGTGTCCTCGGCGGTCGCCGCCTCGTCGTGGACGGCGCTGATGGCGGCCTGCACCTGGTACGGGCCCACGGAACCGCCGGGCAGCGTGGCGGTGATCAGCGCGACGCCCTCGGCGATGAGCGTGCCGTCCCACAGCGTCCGGTCCTGCTCGGTCAACGGGATCAGCTCACCGGTCGGACCGGTGCGGGCCGGCCGCCGGGCGTCGGTCAGCAGCATCAACGCCAGCAGACCGGCCACCTCACCGTCGTCGGGCAGCTGCCGGCGCAGGGCGCGGGCGAGCCGGATGGCCTCGGTGGACAGCTCGACACGGGCAAGATCGCGGCCCGTGGTGCTCGTGTAGCCCTCGTTGAAGATCAGGTACAGGACCTGGAGCACCTGCGCCAGCCGGTCCGAGCCGGTCGGCATGCGGAACGGCACCCCCGACGACTTGATCTTCTGCTTGGCGCGGGTGATGCGCTGCGCCATGGTCGCCTCGGGGATGAGGAACGCGGTCGCGATCTCCTGAGTGGTCAGGCCGCCGACCGCGCGCAGGGTCAGCGGGATGGCGGCCGACGGCTTCAGCGACGGGTGGCAGCACATGAACAGCAGCACGAGCGAGTCGTCCTGGTCGACCGGCTCGGTGGAGGCCGGTGCCTGCGCGGCCACCGTGTTTTCGCGCCGCCGCCGGGCCTGCTCCTTGCGCAGCTGGTCGATCATCCGCCGGGACGCCACCTGGATGAGCCAGCCGAGCGGGTAGTCCGGCCGCCCGGTGATCGGCCACTGCTCGGCAGCCGCGACCAGCGACTCCTGCACGGCGTCCTCGGCCGCGTAGATGTCCTCGTACTTACGCATCAACGCGCCGAGGACCTGCGGCGCGAGTTCGCGCAGCAGGTCCTCGATACGTTCGGTCATGCGTCCTGCGAGGGCGCGGACATGACCTGACGCACCTCGATCGGCATGTTGACCTTCGCTCCGTTCGACCCGGGTGCGGCCGACACCGTCGCGGCGATCTCGATGGCCCGCTCCAGGCCGTCGCAGTCGACGATCCAGTACCCGGCCAGGAACTCCTTGGACTCCGGGTACGGCCCGTCGGTCACCGTGGGCGGCCCGTCCTGGACGGCCACCACGACCTTCGCCTCCTCCGGCCCGGCCAGCCCCTGGGCGTCCACGAACTCACCCGACTCGATGAGCGAGGAGTTGAAGTCGTGCATGAACTGGATGTGGGCCTTGATGTCGGCGGGCTCCCAGGTGTGGATGGGCGGGTGCTCGATGCGGTCGCTCGACTGCATCAGGATCATGTACTTCATGGTCGGTCTCCTCGCGGTTCCGCTGCGCCCCCGTCGGGCGCAACCGCGGGTACGTCGAAGCTCTCGACAGGTTCTCTACAACATTCCGCGAGAATCTTAGAACTTCGCGTACGACCAGGTCAGCGCCCTTTAGCGTCCTGCGGTCAGCAGTGAACCCACCCGTGCGGCCGACGTGCCGAGGCCGGACGGGCCGGCGAACGACTTCGCCGGTTGGGCCGGTGTCGGCTGGAAGCGCAGGTACTCCTCGCGGTACCGGTCGACCTCGCG
Organism: uncultured Actinomycetota bacterium; assembly: GCA_963825445.1. Lineage (GTDB taxonomy): Bacteria > Actinomycetota > Actinomycetes > Mycobacteriales > Pseudonocardiaceae > Actinophytocola. The sequence continues at coordinate 113,464 of CAWGTM010000002.1, read as the reverse complement.
GTGCCAGTTGAGGATGCCCGACATCCAGTTCCGCAGCTTGCCCGCGTAGCCGAGCAGTGCCTCGCGGGCCACCTCGTCGAGGTCCTCGAACAGCACGGGCAGTTCGAGGTCGACCACGTGCTCGAACTGCCGGACCCTGGCGGTCATCAGGTTGTTCACGACCTCGTAGCCGCGTTCCTTGCCGCAGTCGAGGAAGTTCTGCACGACCAGCACGCCGTTGTGCAGCTCGCCCTCGAACTGGATCTCCTTCTGGTAGGAGAACATGTCGTTCACCAGGCAGGCGAAGTCCATCGCCGAGTTCTCCATCGACTGGATCGGCCGTGTGCGATAGACCTCCGGCGGGATGTCCGAGCCGGAGCCGAACCGGGCGAGGCTCATGGTCAGCTCGGAGCCGAACGTGTGGCGCCGCATCTCCACGTAGTCGACCGGGTCGGGAATCCGGTTGTGCCGCTGGTTGTCCAACTCCCACAGCCAGCTGTCGAGCATGGTCCCGACGGCGGTGCGCAGTGAGGCGCGGCCGGCGTCGGTCATGGGGGTGGTGGTGCGCAGCCACAGGTCGGCCAGGCTGCGCTCCAGCGCGTTGACCGGCACGGTCTCCGGCTCCGGCGTGTCCACCGGCATGAACAGCCGCAACCGTTCGTTCGACGCCTTCGCCCCGGCCATGTTGCCCGAGCGGTTGAACAGGACGGGGTAGTAGTCGTCGGCGTAGGTGCCCCAGGCGAGCCAGCTGGAGGTGACGTCCAGCTCGTCGGCGGACGCCTCCGGGTGGATGCCGGCCGCACAGAGCGGCAGGTCGGCGGCGAGCAGGATCCGCTCGTCCCAGATGCCCTCGGACAGCATGCCCATCTCGCGAGTCCAGGTGACGAGGTTCTTCCTGGCACCGTCGAGGTGGGAGGACAGCTTCAGCTCGAACGGCATGTAGATGTCGGGCAGGGTGGACTGCCCGACCGTGCGGAACGGCACGTTGCTGAACGAACGCGCGCGTTGCGGCATGGTGGCGGCCAGCGAGGCGGCGATCCGCACGGCCTGCGTGCCCAGTCCGGCCGGCCCGCTCAGTGGCCCGGTCCTGGCCTTCTCGTTCATATAACGCGAGGACCGCATGTGCCACTCGTGCCCGCCGGACTGCCAGTCCTGCATGCCCTTGACGTAGCCGAGCACACCGAGCCGCTCGTGTGCCGGCACCGCGCGCTCGTCGAGCAGCGCGGGCAGTTCGGTCAGCGCCGTGTGCTCGAACTGCTGCAGCCGTGAGGTGATCAGGTCGTTGACCGCGTCGGCCGCCTGCTGGGTGCTGATCTCCAGGAACTTCTCGAGCACGAGGATGCCGTTGGACAGCTCGCCCTCGTCCTGGACCTCGCGCTGGTAGGAGAACACGTCGTTGCGCAGGTGGACGCCGTCGGCGAACGTGTCGCGCAGGACGGTCATCGGCCGGCTGGCCGCGATCTCGGCCGGCACCTCGGCACCCACCACGTGCTCGATCAGGTTGGCCGACCAGGGCGCGCCGCCGACCTTGCGGCGCATCTCCACGTACTCGATCGGGTTGGACAGCCGGCCCTCGTTGATGTTGGCGAGTTCCCACAGCGACTCGTCCAGCAGGTTCTTCGTGCTCTCCACGAACCGGGCGCGGAAGTCGGCCGAGTGGGACGGGACCGTGCGGGTCCACAGGTCGGCCAGGCCCATCTCGACGGGGTTCGTGGCCTCTTCGGTGATCTCCCCGTCGACCGGCATGAACAACGCCAGCCGGTCGAGGTACTCGCGGGCGGCCGGCAGGTCACCCGTGCGCTTGTACAGCTCGACGAAGTGGTCGTCGAAGTAGAAGACCCAGACGTACCAGTCGGTCACCAGATCGAGGTCCGGTCCGCTCGCGTCGGGGTGGGTGTAGCTGCACAGGAGCGCGTAGTCGTGGGAGTCGAAGTCGTGCTCGTCCCAGATGGGTACGCCGTTCTGGGGGACGTCGATCATGTCCATCTCGTAGGCCCAGGCCTTGCTGTGCTCACGAGCGCGTTCGAGGTTGGAGTTCAGACGAGCCGGATAGGGCATGTAGAACTCGGGAAGTTCGAACGGCTGCATGCGCACCCCTTCATCGGCGAGGACCCGTATGCAGGCAACCAAAGCCGGCCCCTGCCGAACAGAGGCCAAGGTCCGGATGCACTCGTTCGGAACGAGGGATCGCTCAAACGGCCCAACGCAACAACCGCACCGTGGGGGGTTTGGGGGGCTCGGTCCCCCAGAATAACGACGAAGACCGACCCTGCGAGGCGGCAAAGCCGCCGAGCAGGGTCGGTCCCGAGGTCAAGGGGACCCCACGCACCCGACAGAGCCCGCTTATCCTTGCTGCCTTCCGGCCCTGGGGAGGTTCACGAGATGAACGCCGCATGGGGTCCTCGGTCAGTGTAGCGGGGTGGATCAGACGGGGCCGGAGGGTGGTCCGGCGGGTGGGCCGACTGTCGGACCCGGCGGGTAAGGTCGCGGCGTGGCGCTCGCCCTCTATCGCAAGTACCGTCCGGCAACCTTCGCCGAGGTCGTTGGGCAGGAACACGTCACCGAACCGCTGCGGATCGCCCTGTCCGCCAAGCGGGTCAACCACGCGTACCTGTTCTCCGGCCCGCGCGGGTGCGGCAAGACGTCCAGCGCGCGGATCCTGGCGCGCTCCCTCAACTGTGAACAGGGCCCGACACCCGACCCGTGCGGTGAGTGCGACTCGTGCATCTCGCTCGCGCCGGAAGGCCCGGGCAACGTCGATGTGGTCGAACTCGACGCGGCCAGCCACGGTGGTGTCGACGACGCCCGTGAGCTACGCGACCGGGCGTTCTACGCGCCGGCGTCCTCGCGCTATCGGGTGTTCATCATCGACGAGGCACACATGGTCACCACGCAGGGCTTCAACGCCCTGCTGAAGATCGTGGAAGAGCCGCCGGAGCACCTGGTCTTCATCTTCGCCACCACCGAGCCGGAGAAGGTGCTCGGCACCATCCGCTCGCGTACCCACCACTACCCGTTCCGGCTGATCCCGCCGAGCGCCATGCGTGACCTGCTCGAGCGCAACGTGGCCGCCGAGGGCGTCACGGTCGCGCCGGCCGTGTTCCCGCTGGTCATCCGTGCCGGCGGGGGTTCCGCGCGAGACACCCAGTCGATCCTCGACCAGCTGCTGGCCGGTGCCGGTCCCGAGGGGGTGGCCTACGAGCGCGCGGTCGCGCTGCTCGGGGTCACCGACGTCGCGCTGATCGACGACATGGTCGACGGGCTGGCCACGGGCGACGCGGCCACGGTCTTCGGCACGGTCGACCGGCTGGTGGAGGCCGGCCACGACCCGCGCCGGTTCGCCTCCGACCTGCTCGACCGTCTGCGTGACCTGGTGTTGCTGCGCGCGGTGCCCGACGCGGGGGCGCGTGGCCTGGTCAACGCCCCCAGCGACGAGTTGGACCGCATGATCGCCCAGGCCGAGCGGATCGGTCCGGGCACGCTCAGCCGGTATGCCGAGATCGTGCACACGGGTCTCGTGGACATGCGTGGCGCCACGGCGCCGCGGCTGCTGCTGGAGTTGCTGTGCGCGCGGATGCTGCTGCCGGGCGCGGTGCCCACCGACGCGGCCGCCGACTCCGCGGTGTTGCAGCGGCTCGAGCGGATGGAACGCCGGGTCGCGGTGGGGGGCACGGCGGCCGAGGCACCTGCTCGTCCCGCTCCCGCCGCGACCCCCGCGCCGGCGGAACCGGCCGCGGTCGCGCCGCCCGCTCCCGTCGAACAGACACCGGCACAGACACCGGCACAGTCACAGGCGCCGGCTCAGGCACAGACGCCGACCCAGGCACCGGCCGCGCCGATCGAGCCGCCGCCTCCGGTCACCCCGGCCGTCACCACACCCACGGCGCCGCCCCCCGAGGGCGCGATGGACGCGGCCGGGCTGCGCAGGCTGTGGCCCACGCTGCTGGGCGAGGTCCGCAAGGTCAGCCGCAGCACCGAGGCGATGCTGACCAACGCCACCGTGCAGTCCATCGAGGGCGACACCGTGGTGGTGGCCCACCCGGCAGCCCCGCTGGCTCGGCGACTGGGGGAGTCCCGCAACGTCGAGGCCATCGCCAAGGCGCTGGAGGCGGTGATCGGCGGCAAGTGGGTGGTCCGCTGCGTCCACGCCGAACCGGGCGGCGGCGGCGCGACCGCGGCCAAACCGGCGGCCAAGCCCGACCCGCCCACCTACCAGCGCCCGAACCAGCCGGCCCGCGAACCGGAGCCCCCGGCTCCGCCACCCACCCCCGCACCGGCCGCGCCCCCACGCGCCGACGAACCCCCGCCGCCGGAGCCCCCGACGGACGAGGACTACTTCGACGGCGACGAGAACAGCGGCGGCCCGGCCCCGGACGTCCCACCACCCGACCCGGCAGCCGACATGGTCAAGCTGCTGACCGACAAACTGGGCGCCCGCCCGATCGAGCGTTAACCCAGGTAGGCGACGACCCCTGCCGCGATGGCCGCCGCGTACGACTGGCGGCCGGGTTCGCTCGTGAAGGCCGCGGCCTCGGTCGCGTCGCGCATGTTGCCGCACTCCACCAGTACCGCCGGGACCTCCGACAGGTTCAGCCCGCCCAGGTCGTCGCGTGGGGAGAGGCCCTCGGCGCCGATGTAGGTGGACGGGGTGAAGCCCGCCGCGCCGAACGCGTCCCGCATGGCGGTCGGAAAGGTCAGATCCTCCTGCGCCGGGTTCAGCGGCGGCGCCGAGTAGGCGACGTGGAAGCCGGTGGCGCCGGAGCCCGTGTTGCCGTCCGCGTGGATCGACACCACGGCCGCCGCCGCGTTGCCGATGGCCGCGCGCTCGTCCACGCAGGGACCGACACCCGCGTCGTCCGGCCTGGTCAGCACGACCTCGAAACCGGCCTCCGTCAGCAGTGCCTTGGTCCGCAGTGCCACGTCCCAGGTGAACGCGTGCTCCGGATAGCCGGCGTCGGTGGCCGTGCCGGTCGTGTTGCACGCCTTCGTCCGCCCCCGGCCGGCCGGCACCGGACGGTTGATCTGCTCGGGATTGGCCGCGTTGCCGCCGTTGTGGCCCGGGTCGAGCACCACCACTCGCTTCGGGGCCGGCGGTGGGACCGGCGTCGACTCGACCGGCGGCTCCGAAGTGGGGGACGACCTCGTGGATGACGACGTGGAGGTCGGAGTCGAGGTGGGAGTGGGGCCCGGCTCGGCCGCGGGCGACGCACACGCGGCGAGCGTGAGCAGACATGTCAACGCCACAACCGGTCTCCGCACGGCGCTCACCCTGCCACAACCACGACCCGGCTACCCTGGGACACGGCAGTCAAGGAGAACAGAGGAGCCCTAGTGCAACCCGGTGGCGTACCCGACATGTCGCAGATCCTGCAGCAGGCACAGAAGATGCAGGAACAGCTGATGTCGGCTCAGGAGGAGCTGGCCAACGCCGAGGTCACCGGCACCGCGGGCGGCGGCCTCGTCACCGCCGTGGTCTCCGGGTCCGGCGAGCTGAAGTCGCTCACCATCGACCCCAAGGTGGTCGACCCGGAAGACACCGAGACGCTGGCCGACCTCGTGGTCGCCGCCGTGCGTGACGGCAGTGCCGCCGCGCAGAAGCTGGCCTCCGACGCGATGGGCCCGCTCGCGGGCGGTCTCGGCGGTCTCGGCCTGCCCGGCATGTAGATGTACGAGGGCCCGGTCCAGGACCTGATCGACGAGTTGGGGCGGCTGCCCGGCGTCGGTCCGAAGAGCGCACAGCGCATCGCGTTCCACCTGCTCGCCATCGACCCGGCCGACATGACCCGTCTGCAGCAGGCGCTGCAGAAGGTCAAGGACGGCGTGGTGTTCTGCGACGTCTGCGGCAACGTCTCCGAGCAGCCCACGTGCCGGATCTGCCGGGACGCGCGCCGCGACCCGAGCGCCGTGTGTGTGGTGGAGGAGCCGAAGGACGTCCTGGCCATCGAGAAGACCAGGGAGTTCAAGGGGCGCTATCACGTGCTCGGCGGCGCGCTCGACCCGTTGTCGGGCATCGGTCCCGACCAGTTGCGGGTGCGTGAGCTGCTGTCGCGGATCTCCGCGCAGGAGGTCACGGAGGTCATTCTCGCCATGGACCCGAACACCGAGGGCGAGGCCACGGCCACCTATCTGATCCGGATGCTGCGCGACTTCCCCGGCCTCACGGTCACCAGGCTGGCCTCCGGCCTGCCGATGGGCGGTGACCTGGAGTTCGCCGACGAGCTGACGCTCGGACGCGCGTTCTCCGGCCGTCGCGCGGTGTGATCACCCAGATCCTTGCCCGACCGCCACGACTGGGGCCGGTGCGGCTCGTCGCGATCGACGGGCCGTCCGGCTCAGGCAAGTCCGTCTTCGCCGACCAGTTGGTCAAGGACCTGGGCGCCACGCTCATCCGCACCGACGACTTCGCCACCTGGGACGACCCCGTCTCCTGGTGGCCACGACTGGTGACCGGCGTGCTCGAGCCCCTGTCAGTGGGAAGGCCGGGCCGCTACCGGCGCACCGAGTGGACCGACGGCCGGCCCCACCCCGGCGACCACGTCGAGGTGCCGGTGCCCGAGACGCTGGTGATCGAGGGAGTGTCCGCCGGTCGCCGCTCGGTCCGGTCTCGTTTGTCCTTTCTTCTGTGGTGTGAGTTGGCCGACTCCGCCGAGCGACTGGACCGCGCGGTCGCGCGGGATGGAGTAACCGCTCGGAAACACCTTGTGACCTGGCAGTCCTTCGAGCGTGGGTGGTTCGCCGTGGACGGCGCCCGAGATTGTGCCGATTACCTGATCTGAGTTCGCAGAGCGGGCATGCGTGACCGAGTTGTGACCACATCGGCTCCTCATGCTGCCCACCTGTCGGGATAAGGTCGGCGACCGAAACGTGAGACAACAACCCTCCTGAGGTGCGCGATGCTTCGAACCCGCACGGCTCGCTTGGCCGCGATCGGCATAGCCGCCGCGGTCGCCCTGACCGCGTGCGCTGAGTCCCAGCGAGGCGACGAGGGAGGTGACGAGAGCGGCGGCGGCAAGGCCGGCGGCACCATGACCTTCGGTGTCGAGACTGCGCCGAGGCTCTTCGACCCGTTCTACGCCACCGACGGTGCCACGTTCCGCACCTCGCAGCAGATCTTCGAGGGACTCGTCGAGTTCAAGCCCGGCACCGCCGAGGTGGAGCCGGCCCTGGCGGAGGAGTGGACCGAAAGCGAAGACGGCCTGACCTGGGAGTTCAAGCTCCGTACGGGCGTCAAGTTCCACGACGACACGGACTTCAACGCCGAGGCCGCGTGCGCCAACTTCGACCGCTGGTACAACCAGACGGGTGCGGCGCAGAGCCCGGCCGTCACGGGTTACTGGCAGGACAACTTCGGTGGCTTCGCCGATGGCGCCAAGGAGTCGCTGTTCGAGTCCTGCACGGTCAAGGACGACTCGAACATCGAGGTCAAGCTCACCCGCTCCACCAGCAAGTTCCCGGACATCCTGGGTCTGCCGTCGTGGGCCATGCAGAGCCCGACCGCCCTTGAGCAGTACGACGCCAACAACGTCGTCGCCGCCGGTGACAGCTTCACCTTCCCGGCCTACGCCACAGAGCACCCGACCGGCACCGGCCCGTTCAGCTTCGAGAAGTACGACGAGGCCAACAGCACGGTCGAGCTGGTCCGCAACGAGGGCTACTGGGGCGAGAAGGCCCTGCTCGACAAGCTGATCCTGCAGGCCATCCCGGACGAGACCGCTCGCAAGCAGGCGCTGCAGTCCGGTGACATCCAGGCCTACGACCTGCCCTCGCCCGCCGACTGGCAGGGCCTGAAGGACGACGGCTACAAGCTGCTCATCCGCCCGGCCTTCAACGTCTTCTACCTGGGCGTCGGCCAGAAGAACAACCCGGCGCTGCGTGACCTGAAGGTCCGGCAGGCCATCGCCCACGCGATCGACCGTGAGGGCCTGGTCCGTCAGCTGCTGCCCGAGGGCTCGACGGTCGCCGAGAACTTCTACCCGGACACCGTGTTCGGCTGGACCGACGACGTGGAGAAGTACAACTTCGACACGAACAAGGCCAAGGAACTGCTCGCCGAGGCCGGTCAGCCCAACCTCACGGTGACCATCTACTGGCCCACCGAGGTCTCGCGTCCGTACATGCCGAACCCGCGTGACATCTTCGGCTTCATCCAGGGCAACCTGGAGGCCGCCGGCATCACGCTGAACGTGGTCAGCAAGCCGTGGAACGGTGGCTACCTCGAGGACGTGGACAGCGGCAAGGCCGACCTGTTCCTGCTCGGCTGGAACGGCGACTACAACACGCCGGACAACTTCATCGGCAACTTCTTCTCCGACCCGCAGAACCGCTTCGGCACCGGCAACTCCCCGTGGGGCGCGACCCTCACCCAGGAGCTGCAGGCCGCTGACTCGGAGCCGGACGACGAGAAGCGCAAGTCGATGTACGAGGAGCTGAACAAGAAGCTCAAGGCGGAGTACCTGCCGGCGATTCCGATCTCGCACGGTCCGCCCGCGTTGGTGACGGCCGAGAACGTGACCGGCCTGGTTGCCAGCCCGCTCACGGACGAGCGCTTCAACACCGTTAGCCTCGGCTGACACTGACCTGACTGAGCTCCCACCACAGGAAATCAACTAGGTGCTTCGCTACACGATTCGGCGGCTGCTGCAGCTTGTGCTCGTCGTCGGGGTGCTGTCGCTGCTGCTGTTCGCGTGGCTGCGCTCGCTCCCAGGAGGGCCGGTCTCGGCCCTCCTGGGGGAGCGCGCCACCGCGGAGACCCGTGCCCAGCTCACCGAGCAACTTGGGCTCAACGATCCGATCATCGTCCAGTACTTCAAGTTCGTCGGGCGTGCCGCGTCCGGTGACTTCGGGGTGTCGACCGGCGTCCAACCGGGCGACTCGGCCATGGACCTCTTCCTCCAGCGCTTCCCGGCGACGCTGGAGCTGTCGTTCCTCGCGATCGTCATCGCGCTCGCAGTGGGTATCCCGCTGGGCTACCTCGCGGCCCGTCGTCGGGGCGGCATCCTCGACAACCTGAGCATCGTCGGCTCGCTCATCGGCGTGGCCGTGCCGGTGTTCTTCCTGGCGTTCGTGCTCAAGCAGGTCTTCGCCGTGGACATGGGCCTGTTCCCCACGGCCGGCCGCCAGATGGGTGGGATCGACGCCACCCGCATCACCGGCTTCTTCGTGCTCGACGGGGTGATCACCCAGGAATGGGACGCCGCGTGGGACGCGTTGCTCCACCTGATCCTGCCGGCCGTCGCGCTCGCCAGCATCCCGTTCTCCGTGATCTTCCGGATCACGCGTGCCTCGGTGCTCGACGTGGTGGACGAGGACTACGTCCGCACGGCCGAGTCCAAGGGCCTCACCACCCCGGTCATCCGGCGCAGGCACATCCTGCGCAACGCGATGTTGCCGGTGGTCACCACCATCGGTCTGCAGACCGGCGCGTTGCTGGCGGGCGCCGTGCTGACCGAGAAGGTGTTCGCCTTCCCCGGCATCGGGCAGGCGCTGGCGCTCGGCTTCGAACGCCGGGACTATCCGGTGCTGTTGTTGCTGATCCTCTGCGCTGCCGGAGTGTTCGTGCTCGTCAACCTGCTGGTCGACCTGTCGTACGCACTGATCGATCCGCGGATCCGGACCAGGTCGGGTGGTAAGTGATGAGCACCCGTTCGGACAAGATCGACGCGCTCAGCAAGCAGGCGACGTCCAGCGACGCCGGGGTCAGCCTCACGGCTGCCGCGTGGCGCAGGCTGCGCCGCAACCCCGTCTTCATCGTCGGCGCGGTGATCATCTCGTCGTTCGTGATCCTCGCGATCGCGTCGCCGTGGCTCGCGGCGCACGACCCGACCGATCCCATGCTCGGCGACCAGGTCATCCGCGCCCGCAACCAGATCCCGCCGCCCCAGGACGGACACCCGCTGGGTGGTGACCAGGTCGGTCGCGACCTGCTGTCCCGGATGCTCATCGGGTCCCAGCAGACGTTGCTCGTGGGTGTGCTGGCCACGCTCATCGGGCTGACCGGTGGCATGGTGCTCGGCACTCTCGCCGGCGCGTTCGGCGGCTGGGTCGACTCGCTCGTCATGCGTGCGGTCGACGTCATGCTGTCGATCCCCGGCCTGCTGCTCGCCGTCTCCATCGGTGCGTTGTTCGCGAAACCCAACGAGTACACCGTGATCATCGCGGTGGCGGTCGTGCAGATCCCGGTGTTCGCGCGGTTGTTGCGTGGCTCGATGCTCGCCCAGCGCGACAGCGACCACGTGCTCGCCGCGCGGTCCCTGGGCGTGAAGCAGCGGGCCATCGTGTTCCGGCACATGCTGCCCAACTCGCTCGGGCCCGTGATCGTGCAGTCCACGCTGGTGCTCGCCATCGCGATCATCGAGGCGGCCGCGCTGTCGTTCCTCGGTCTCGGCAACCCCGACGACCGCACGCCGGAGTGGGGCGCCATGCTCGGCCAGGCGCAGACCGTGCTCGACAGCCACCCGCAGCTGGCGTTCTACCCGGCCGGTGCCATCGTGATCGTGGCACTCGGTTTCACGCTGATGGGCGAGTCGCTGCGCGAAGCCCTCGATCCCAAGAGCAGGCGGTGATTTCTCGTGGCACTGCTTGAGGTTCGTGACCTCTCGGTGGTCTTCCAGCGCAAGGGTGAACAGCCGTTCGCCGCGGTGGACGGGGTGAGCTTCGACGTCGAACCCGGTCAGACGGTCGGGTTGGTCGGTGAGTCCGGCTGCGGCAAGTCGGTCACGTCGCTCGCGATCATGGGGCTGCTGCCCAAGCGCGGCGCCAAGGTCTCCGGCTCCGCGAAGTTCGAGGACACCGAGCTGCTGTCGCTGTCGGACAAGCAGATGCGGGACCGGCGTGGTCGTGACATCGCCATGGTGTTCCAGGACCCGCTGTCGTCGCTGAACCCGGTCATCGAGATCGGGCTGCAGGTCACGGAGGTGCTGGAGCGCCACCGGGGCATGTCGCGCAAGCAGGCCAGGGTGGAGGCCACCAACCTGCTCGAGAAGGTCGGCATCCCCGACCCGCGCAGGCGGCTCGACGAGTACCCCCACCAGCTCTCCGGCGGTATGCGGCAGCGTGCGCTGATCGCGATCGCGCTGGCCTGCCGGCCGCGGCTGCTGATCGCCGACGAGCCGACCACCGCGCTCGACGTGACCATCCAGGCGCAGATCCTCGCGTTGCTGGCCGAACTGGTCCGTGACACGGAGACCGCGCTGATCATGATCACGCACGACCTGGGTGTGGTAGCCGGTCTGTGCGACGAGGTCAACGTGCTCTACGCCGGTCGCGTGGTCGAACGCGCCGGCCGCCACGACCTGTTCCGGGTGCCCCGCCACCCGTACACACACGGGCTGCTGGCGTCGATTCCCCGGCTGGACGCGGCGAAGGGCGAGCGGCTCTCGCCGATCCGCGGGTCGGTGGCCGACAACATTCCGTGGACGTCGGGGTGTGCGTTCGCGCCCCGCTGTCCCAACGCGACGAACACGTGCGTCGAGACGACACCGGTGATGGAGACCGACACCACGGTGACCGGTGAGCGGCTGCTGCGTTGTCACCACCCGGTGGCGCCGGCGAACCAGGAGGTTTCGGCGTGAGCGAGCCTGCGAGCGAACCGTTGATGCCGCCCAGCGAGCCATTGCCGCAGGCTGAGCCAGCGGACACTCTCGTCGAGGTCGAGGGCATGAAGGTGCACTTCCCGATCAAGCGGGGAGTGATCCTGGACCGCACGGTCGGCTACGTCTACGCGGTCGACGGGGTCGACCTGTCGATTCGTCGCGGTGAGACGTACGGCCTGGTCGGCGAGTCGGGCTGCGGCAAGTCGACCCTCGGGCGCGCGATGCTGAAGCTCACCGAGCCGACGGCCGGCAAGGTCGTGTTCGACGGCATCGAGCTGTCGAGCCTGAAGGGCGAGAAGCTGCGCACCATGCGGCGGCGCATGCAGATGGTCTTCCAGGACCCCATGTCGTCGCTCGACCCGCGGCAGTCGGTGGAGTCCCTGCTGGTCGAGGGCATGCGTGCCCACGGCCTCGACAAGGACAAGGAGTCGACCGCCAAGCGGCTGCGTGACCTGCTGACGGCCGTCGGTCTGCCGTCGACGTCGCTGCGCAAGTACCCGCACGAGTTCTCCGGCGGGCAGCGCCAGCGCATCGGCATCGCCCGCGCGCTGACCGTCGAGCCGGACCTGATCGTGGCGGACGAGCCGGTGTCCGCGCTGGACGTCTCCGTGCAGGCCCAGGTGATCAACCTGCTGGAGGACCTGCAGAAGGAATTCGGCCTGACCTACCTGGTGATCGCCCACGACCTGGCGGTGGTGCGACACATCTCCGACCGCGTCGGCGTGATGTACCTGGGTGGTCTGGTGGAGGAGGCGTCTTCGGACCAGCTGTACGCCGAGCCGCTGCACCCGTACACGCGGGCGTTGATGTCGGCCGTGCCGGTGCCGAACCCGGACCTGGAGGATCGCCGCGAGCGGATCCTGCTGGCCGGTGACCTGCCGTCGCCCGCGAACCCGCCGAAGGGCTGCCGCTTCCACACCAGGTGCCCGTGGCGGCAGGAAACCCGCTGCGACACCGAGCGCCCGGTCCTGCGCGAGCTGGCCCCCGGCCACCGCGCGGCGTGCCACTACGCGGAGGACATCCGCGACGGCCGCATCCGCCCGCACGAGGTGAAGCCGGTCCTGGTGGAGGAGGGCTGGGACATCTCCCCGGACGACGCCTCACTCGCCGGCCCCGCCTCGATCACGGAGACCCTTGGCCCGTAAAACGGCCCGCTCGCCGGTGGACGTTAGGTCGATCGGACGACTTGCCGAGGTAGCGGAACACGGCAGTATTGGCACATGGTGATCACGGTGCTCGGGGCGTCGGGTCGCACGGGCCGGCACGTGGTGCGGATTCTGGTGCGCCACGGGCACACGGTGCGCGCCGGGCTGCGTAACCGAAGGCGCGCGGACGCCATCGCCGGCCTCGGCGCGACTCCCGTGGTGGCGGACCTGTGTGCCGACCAGGCGGAACTGGTGGATGCGTTCGTGGGGTCGGACGTGGTGGTGAACGCCGCCGGCGCGGCCGACCCGGATCCGGCGGCCGTGAACCTGATCGACCGCGACGGCGCCATTTCCGCGATCCGTGCGGCCGAGCGGGCCGCCGTGCGCAGGTACGTCCAGTTGTCCGCCATGTACGCGGACGCGCCCGACCAGGGCGACCGGCTGGTGCGTTCGATCCTGTACGCCAAGCAGATCTCGGACAACGTCCTGCGGCGCTCGAGTCTGGTGTGGACAGTCATCCGCGCGGCGACGCTCACCGACGAGCCCGGCACCGGTCGCGTGCGGGCGGCCAGCCACACCGATGCCGGACGCGTTCCGCGCCAGGACGTGGCGGCCGTGGTGCTCGGGTGCCTGTCCGAGCCGAGGACGGAGAACCGCGGGTTCGACCTGCGCTCGGGTGAGATGCCGGTGGGGATCGCACTGTCCACTCTGGACTGACGGCGCCGGGCGGCGGTGACAGGTATACACAGCCACCTGTGGACAACGCGGTTTTCTGTGGACAAACCAAACGGTCGGAATCGTTTGGGGGCTCTCGATCATGAAGCGCGCACGCCGATCCTCGAGTGATCCTTGAGCGCGACTGCAGCCCGGCCACGGACGATTTTACTGTCAGTGCAGGTCAGGTCTCCTCTGAAAGGAGCACACACGAGACCAGGGAAGCGAACCACGAGGCGGTTGGAGCACGTCCCGTAAGGGGTTGCCGGACGTGCCCCAACCGCCAGACCTGTCACTTCACGTTCGCGAGCGACTCCTTGTAGTCAGCGAGCCTGCGCTCCAGGTCCTCTCGGGTGTACGGATTTCTCTCAGTCTTGAGCTGCGCCTCGATCTCGGCGATCGCGTCCTCGTTGCACTTCTTGAGCCACGCCCGCATGTAGGCGAGATGGGCTTCCTGTTCTTCGACGGTCGGCATCACGTGCCCCCTTCTTCAGGTTCGCCGAGGCGCTCTGCGATGTGCCCCAGCGTCTTGAAGTACTGATCAAGATCTCTGCGGAAGTGGTCGATGCCGTTACGGTAGTTCGCGATCATCGTGTTGGCGCGTTCCACGAGCGAGGTCAACTCGATCCGGCGGAAGTGGTCCGCTTCAGTGTGTTCTTCCATGGCGCGCACCGTAACGGTGAGCACCGACAAGATCGCTCAGCGTGCGGATCGGTTGACCGCCGACACCACGGCACGCAGGGAAGCCGTGACGATCGAGCTGTGTACGCCCACGCCCCACAGCACGTGGTCGCCCACCGCCGTCTCGACATACGCCGCCGCGCGAGCGTCATCTCCCGCTGTCAAAGCGTGTTCCGTGTAGTCCAGCACCCGCACGTCGTAGCCCACCGAAGCCAGCGCGTCCACGAACGCCGCGATCGGGCCGTTGCCCGCGCCGCTGATCTCGTGGCGGTCTCCTTCGACCTCGACCACCGCGGTCAGCTCGTCGCGACCGTCCTCCCCTGAGGTCAGGCGGTGTTCGTGCAGCACCAGGGGAGAGGACAACGTCAGGTACTCACTCGCGAACGTCGACCACATGAGCGCCGGCGACACCTCGCCGCCCTCGTTGTCCGTGTACCGCTGCACCGCCTGCGAGAACTCGATCTGCAGCCGCCGCGGCAGGTCCAGCTGGTGCTCGGTCTTCATCACGTACGCCACGCCGCCCTTGCCGGACTGCGAGTTCACCCGGATCACGGCCTCGTAGGTCCGCCCGACGTCCTTCGGGTCGATCGGCAGGTACGGGACCTCCCACGGGTGGGCCTCGACCGGGTGCCCCTCGCGCTCGGCCGCGTCCCGCAGCGCGTCGAAGCCCTTGTTGATCGCGTCCTGGTGCGAACCCGAGAACGCCGTGAACACCAGGTCGCCGCCCCACGGGTGGCGCTCGGCCACCGGCAGCTGGTTGCAGTACTCGACCGTCCGCCGGATCTCGTCGATGTCCGAGAAGTCGATCTGCGGGTCGATGCCCTGGCTGAACAGGTTCATTCCCAGCGTCACCAGGCACACGTTGCCCGTGCGCTCGCCGTTGCCGAACAGGCATCCCTCGATCCGGTCGGCGCCGGCCTGGTAGCCCAGTTCGGCGGCCGCCACACCGGTGCCGCGGTCGTTGTGCGGGTGCAGCGACAGCACCACCGCGTCGCGGCGCGCCAGGTTGCGGTGCATCCACTCGATGGAGTCGGCGTACACGTTGGGCGTGGCCATCTCCACGGTCGCCGGCAGGTTGATGATCACCGGCCGCTCGGGTGTCGGCTGCCAGATCTCGGTGACCGCGTTGCACACCTCGACCGCGTACGACAGCTCGGTGCCCGTGTAGGACTCGGGGGAGTACTCGAACCGGAAGTCGGTGTCGCCGTACTTGCCCGCGTACTCGAGCACCATCTCGGCGGCCGACGTGGCGATCTTCTTGATGCCCTCGCGCTCCTCGCGGAACACCACCCGCCGCTGCAGGATCGACGTGGAGTTGTAGATGTGCACGATCGCCTTGCGCGCGCCGGCCAGCGACTCGAACGTCCGCTCGATCAGCTCGGGCCGGCACTGCGACAGCACCTGGATGGTCACATCGTCCGGGATGGCGCCGTCGGTGATGATCTCGCGCACGAAGTCGAAGTCCGTCTGCGACGCCGCGGGGAAGCCGACCTCGATCTCCTTGTAGCCCATGCGGACGAGCAGTTCGAACATCCGCCGCTTGCGGGCCGGTGACATCGGGTCGATCAGTGCCTGGTTGCCGTCGCGCAGGTCGACCGCGCACCACTGCGGCGCCGTGGTGATCCGGTTGTCCGGCCAGGTGCGGTCGGGCAGTGTGACCGGCTCGATCAGCTCGTGGAACGGCTTGTAGCGGTGGACGGGCATCGACGTGCCGCGCTGGGTGTTCCACGCAGGCTGCTCGACCGGCGCCGGCCGGGAGGGAATGCGGATGTTGCTGGTGGCCGCACGCTGTACGTCGGGGATGGACATGAAGAGACTCCTGCTCGCCGGGCTTCAGTTCAAGGAACGACCGGCAGGCTTCGCCCCGCGGCGGGGAGCCGGTCTGTCAGGCCCCGTCGCGGCAACGAAGGAGGAGAGCACGCGCCACGCCGTCAGCCTAGCCAGCCGGCGCGGCGTCACAAAACCCAGGCGTCCACATCATGGGCCGTTCGGCCTATCTGGATTGCTCCGATAGTTGAGTTTCGTCACATGGGTTGACGGGCATCCACCTCTCATGACAACACGCAGGTGGGCCGTCACCAACACCGGCAACACGGCTGCCCGGGTCGTTACGCTCATCGGGGCGCTGTTCGCGGTCATCGAGGTCATCTTCATTTTGTTGCACCTTCTCGGTGCGAACGCGGCCAACGGGTTCTTCAAGTTCATCCGGTCCCTCGCCGAGCCCCTCGCGCTGTTCTGGCCTGGGCTGTTCCCCATCTCCGATCCCAACTGGGCGATTATCGTCAACTACGGACTGGCCGCCATCTTCTGGCTCGTCCTTGCTGGTCTGATCGCCAAGCTGATCTCGCGCTGATCGTTACTACCGGCGGGTAGCCACGCGTCGACGCCCGTGCCAGACTCCCACCATGGCAGCGCATGCCGAGTCCGACGATGACATCGAGCGGACCACCGAACGGCAGCAGCCCGAGCCGCCCGCGCGGCCCAGGCGCAGCTCAGCCGAGGTTCGTGCGTCCGTGGTGGGAGTTCTGGCCGGTGTCGTGCGCTGGGTCGGTCTCGCGTTCGCCGTGATCCTCGTGGTGCACGTGTTGCTCGTGGTCGGCCACGCCAACCCGGACAACGGCATCACCACGTTCTTCGCGAACGCGGCCGAGCCGCTCGCCCTCGCTTTCAAGAACCTGTTCACGCCGGAGAACCCGGAGCTGCGGGTGCTCGTGAACTACGGGCTGGCCGCACTGTTCTGGCTGATCGTCTCCTCGGTGCTGTCCAAGCTCATCCGGAGGCTCGGCTAAAACGAGAACGTGTTCTAGTATTGCCGCATGGAGACCATCCCCGCGGCGATGGCCGCCGCGGCACACCGGTTCGGTGACGCCGAGGCTCTGGTCGACGGTCCGGTTCGCCTGAGTTGGCGCCAGCTCCACCAGCAGGTCCGCACGTTCGCGGGCGCGCTGGCCGCCGACGGAGTCCGGACGGGGGACCGCGTCGCCGTCTGCGCACCGAACTCGCACCACTGGGTGATCGCGGCGCTCGGCGCACTCCACGCCGGCGCCACGCTCGTCCCGGTGAACACCCGGTTCACGGCAGCCGAAACGGCCGACCTGCTGGCCCGCTCGAACGCGAAGGCCCTGGTCGTGGCGCGGAACTTCCTCGGCCGCGACCGACTGGCCGAGCTGGACGAGACGCCGCCGGTGGTCGTCGAAGTGCCGTGGGCGGACCGCGAGGCCGAGCCGGTCGACGTCGAGGTGAATCCGGACGACCTCAGCGACGTGCTCTTCACCTCCGGCACCACCGGCCGCAGCAAGGGCGTGATGAGCGCGCACCGCCAGGCGCTGGGCGTCGCTCGCTCGTGGGCCGACATCGGCGGGCTCACCGACAGCGACCGCTACCTGGTGATCAACCCGTTCTTCAACAGCTTCGGCTACAAGGCCGGCCTCCTGGCGTGCGTACTGACCGGCGCGACGATCGTGCCGCAGGCGACGTTCGACGTCCCGGCCGCCATGCGCCTGATCGAGACCGAGCGGATCACCGTCCTGCCCGGCCCGCCGACCATCTACCAGACCATGCTCGACCACCCCGACCGCGCGCGTCTCGACCTGTCGAGCCTGCGCCTGGCGGTCACGGGTGCGGCGACCGTGCCGGTGGTCCTGATCGAACGCATGCGTGCCGAGCTGCGCTTCGACACGGTCCTCACGGCGTACGGCCTGACCGAGGCCGTGGTGGCGACCATGTGCCGCCCGGCCGACGACCCGCACACCATCGCCCACACGTGTGGTCGCGCGGCCGCCGGCTTCGAACTGCGCATCGCCGACAGCGGGGAAGTGTTGCTGCGCGGTGAGAACGTGATGCTCGGCTACCTCGACGACCCGGAGGCCACGGCCGCCACGGTCGACGAGGACGGCTGGCTGCACACGGGTGACATCGGCCGGCTCGACGAGCGCGGCTACCTCACGATCACCGACCGGCTGAAGGACATGTACATCAGCGGCGGCTTCAACGTGTACCCCGCCGAGGTGGAACAGGCGCTGGCCCGACTGCCGGGGGTGTCGGAGTCGGCGGTGGTCGGCGTTGCCGACGAGCGCATGGGCGAGGTGGGCAAGGCGTACGTGATCCGCAACGACCACGGACTGTCCACTGAGGACGTACTGGCGCACTGCAGACAGGAGCTGGCGAACTACAAGATCCCGCGCGAGGTCGAGTTCCGCGACGCCCTCCCGAGGAACGCCTCGGGCAAGGTGCTGAAACGCGAACTGCGTTAGATGATCGGCAGTGCCTCGGCCGCCACCGGCCAGGTGCGCTGGTCGGTGCCGTCACCCACGAACTCGATCTCGTTGGCCACCTGCTCCAGGTACTGGTCCGGCAGGCCCTCGAGGATCACCGTGTAGGCGCCGTGGTGGACGACGCGCTGGCTCGAGGTCCACGCCGACGGCCCACAGAACGCGACGTCCTCGCCCCGATAGGCCGTGATGCGCAGGTAGACGGTCTTTTCTCCGCTGTTCTGCAGGGTGATCGTCGCGCTGGGTTCCGACGGTTCGGCCAGTCCGCGGGTCAACTCCTCGTACTTCGTCGGCCGCAGGCCGTACGGCAGGGAGCCGGCCTTGAGCGGGAGCCGCACGGGAGTGGTCCGGCCGAAGTTCACGGCCTCGGCGAGCCGGACCATCCGGTCCTCGTCCGACCCGGTCCCGGCCGGTTGCTCGATCCGCGCCCACGACTCCGGCGCGTACTCCCAGAGCAGCCGGGCGCCCGACTTGTCACCCGTGCAGCCCACCGCGGTGCGCGGACTGAAGAACGCCCGCACCCCGCCGACCTCGACGGGGTCACCGGCGATCTCGCCGGTGAACATCGCCCGCGAGTACACGGTGAGGTAGTACGGCTGCTCGTCGGCCGCGAACAGCGCCGCCTGCTGCTGGCCGACACCGCGCGACTGGTAGGCCACCTGGTAGCCGGGCACGGGCTCGACCGCGAAGGTGAAGGTCAACATGTCGACAACGGGGACCTGGGTCGGTGTGGCCGAGGTCGGGGGACCCGCCACCGGGGGTGGGGTCGGGTCGCGCGAGAGGGGCGGCGATCGCCACGGTGGTGGCGATGGTCCGGCGCGTCCGTCGATGCCGGCGTGCGGCGTCCAGTTCGACGAGGACTCGTCGAACGTCATGCGAGCCTCCGTCCGGACCCTCACCTTTTGGACGCCCGAGCACCCCGGTTTGTTGTGCGCAGTTCGTCAGGTCGTCCGGATCGGCGGACTACTGGGGATAGAGGTGTCCCCGCACGGTCGGATCCATGGCCAGCACGAGGTCGACCACCGACCAGAAGTCGGGCAGGTGCGGGTGGACGAGGCCCTCCTCGCGGGTCAGCACCACGCCGTGCAGCGGGCTGGCCGAGCGGTCGGCGCAGGCCGAGACCAGGGTGGCCGCGGGCTGCGTGCTGTTGTCCACGGGACCGACCCGACAGCCGAACGTCACGTGGTCGGCGTTGCTGTTCCGGCCCCAGGTTCCCAGGATGACGTCGATCCACGTGTCGCGTGGCTGGTCGGAGTGGTGGTAGTTGTTCGCGAAGTACACGGCGAACATCTCGCCGTCGCGATGGACGGTGTTCCACGTCCGCAGGATCGGCGTCGAACAGCATTGGCAGAGGTACTCCGCCCGTCGACTCCCGTCGAGATCCACCGTCAAGTGCACTGGCGAAACGTACCCGACTCAGAAGGCCGGACTTCCCCACTCGCCCGAGAAGGCGATCTCCTCCAACGGGAGGCGGCGGCGCGGCGCCAACTCGCGAGCGCGGCGGTCCTCGTCCAGTTGGTCGGGGGAGCCGATCGTGCCGATCGCGATCGCCACGATCGGCCGGATGTCGTCGGGCA
The DNA here is from genome assembly GCA_963825445.1 of uncultured Actinomycetota bacterium. GTDB lineage: Bacteria > Actinomycetota > Actinomycetes > Mycobacteriales > Pseudonocardiaceae > Actinophytocola. The sequence goes on along the minus strand of CAWGTM010000002.1, from coordinate 93,506 downwards.
GCGAGAACACGAGCTTCGCGCCCTCCCGGTTGAAACCGCCCATCTGGTGGGCCACGAGACCCTCGCCCACGGCCTGCAGCACCAGGTTCTCGACAGCGAGCGCGACGCCGTAGTCCGGCATCGGCATCTCGCCCTTCTCGTTGCGGGTGGCCGCGCACGCGATCATCAACGCGCCCGCCGGGTGGGCCCAGCCCTGGTTGCGTTGGGAGAGCAACGCGAAGATGCGCTCGTAGGTGTCGTCGCCGCGCCGGCCGACCAGGAACCGCGCCGGCTGGGTGTTGCCGTTCGACGGCGCCCAGCGCGCGGCCTCGAGCATCGCCCGCAGCGCGTTCTCCGACACCACGCCCTCGGGGTCGAGCGCGCGGGGACTCCAACGGGCGGCGATCAACGGATGCACCGGCACGCTCGTGTCGGCGGTCTTGTCCGGGTGCTTCATCAGATGGCGTATCCCCAGGCGGTGATCGAGTAGGCCCCGAACCAGGAGCTTGCCACGACCAACCCGCACAAGGTCAACACCACGGTCGACGGCCGTCGTTTCGCCAACGCCAGCGCTACGGGGATGAGCAGCGCGAACGCCGGCACCATCAGCCGGATCTTCGAGTACATGAGGCCGTTGGACGCGAGGTTCATGGCGAGCACGCCGACCGTGTAGACGATCAGCGGCCACTCGACGCGACACCAGATGGCGATCGCCAGCAGCACGAGAGCCACCACGATCAGCGCGGCCGTGCCGACCTCGAGCACCGAGGCGCCGTTGGCGAGCACGTCGAGGGAGAACTCCAGCGTCGCGCGGCCACCGTCGAAGCCGGTGCTCCAACCGCGTTCCTGCAGCGCGAACCAGCCGTTCCACTCGCCGGTCTGCACCCCCACCCAAGCGAGGTACCCGATCAGCCCGATCGGGGCGATCATCCCACCGAGCCACGGCCGCCACCCGTCGCGCCGCTTCCCGATCGCCACCAGCACCGCCAGCCCGACCGCGAGAACCAGCGCCGCGCCGGTCGAGCGCACCAACCCGGCGAGCGAGCAGCACACCCCCGCGAGGATCCACCGCCTCTCCAGCACGCCGACCATCGACCACGCGGCCAGCGCGCAGAACAGCGCCTCCGAGTACGCCATCGACAGGACGATCGCCATGGGCGTGGCCGCGAACAGCGCGACCAGGATCAGCCCCGTTCGGGTGGATCCGCCGCGGATGCGCCGGCCGAGCCGCGCGAGTGCGTAAGCACACACGACACCCGAGACGATCGTCACGGTCAGGGCGGCGGTGACCAGACCGATCCCGCCGCTGCCGTCGACCGCGGCCACCAACTTGATCAGCCACGGATAGCCGGGGAAGAACGCGAGCGGTGTCTCGGCGCTGCGCTGGTTGAACGCGTCGACCAGCTCGGGCGGCACTCCCGCGTAGCCGCTGTCGGCGATCGCCAGGAACCACTGGCCGTCCCAGGACCGCAGGACCTCGCTGATCGACCGGTTGTTCTCGTAACCCATCCACATCAGCACGAGCAGGCCGAACTCGCGGATCCCCAGGAAGATCAACGCGGGCGCCAGCAGCGAGCCGACCCGGCGCACCGACTGGGGATCGGGCAGCCGGAGCCAGGGCCGGGCGGCCGGCTCAGTCTCTTCCGGCTCCGTTGGGGAGGGCGGATCCTCGTCCGTCGAGTCGGCAGCCGAGTCGGACCGCGTCACGTCCGTCGAAGACACCCCGATCCCCTTCTGAGCGCGTAGTCGCAGGCTGTCGCCCTACAGGGTAGGGCCAGAGGGCTCGCGAGTGGCGGCTGCCACACAGGACACGGAAAGAAGTGGTCTCCTCCGTTAGGCTCGGCTTGGTCGTTCTGAGGAGGTTTCGGACAGTGGCGCTCGTGGTCCAGAAGTACGGCGGTTCCTCTCTGGAGAACGCGGACCGGATAAAGCGGGTCGCGGAGCGCATCGTGGCAACGCGCAAGGCCGGCAACGACGTGGTGGTCGTGTGCTCGGCCATGGGAGACACCACCGACGAACTGCTCGACCTGGCGAAACAGGTCAACCCCGTGCCGCCGTCGCGTGAGATGGACATGCTGCTCACCTCGGGTGAGCGCATCTCGAACTCGCTGGTCGCCATGGCCATCGGCGCGCTCGGCGCCGAGGCGCTGTCGTTCACCGGCTCGCAGGCCGGCGTGATCACCGACTCCTCCCACGGCAAGGCGCGGATCATCGACGTCACGCCCAGCCGGGTGCAGGAGGCGCTGGACGAGGGCAACATCTGCCTGGTGGCCGGCTTCCAGGGCGTGAGTCAGGACACAAAGGACATCACCACCCTCGGCCGGGGCGGCTCGGACACCACCGCCGTCGCGCTGGCCGCGGCACTGAACGCCGACGTCTGCGAGATCTACACGGACGTCGACGGCGTCTACACGGCCGACCCGCGGATCGTGAAGAACGCCAAGAAGCTCGACAAGGTGCCGTACGAGGAGATGCTCGAGATGGCGGCGTCCGGCGCGAAGGTGCTGATGCTGCGTTGCGTGGAGTACGCCCGCCGCTACGGCGTACCGATCCACGTCCGTTCGTCGTACACCAACAAGCCCGGCACGTTCGTGTCCGGCTCAGTGGAGGACATACCCGTGGAACAGGCGATGATCACCGGCGTCGCACATGACCGGTCCGAGGCCAAGGTCACGGTCACCGGCGTGCCCGACCAGGCGGGCGTCGCGGCCCGGATCTTCCGCACGGTCGCCGACACCGAGATCGACATCGACATGGTCCTGCAGAACGTGTCGAGCACGGTGTCCGGTCGCACGGACATCACGTTCACCCTGTCGAAGGACAACGGGCCCACGGCGGTCGCGGCGCTCGAGAAGATCAAGGAAGAGCTGGGCTTCCAGGCGGTGCTCTACGACGACCACGTCGGCAAGGTCTCGCTGGTCGGCGCCGGTATGCGGTCCCACCCGGGTGTCACGGCCACGTTCTGCGAGGCGCTCGCCAAGGTCGGCGTGAACATCGACATCATCAACACCTCGGAGATCCGCATCTCGGTGCTCATCCGCGACACCGAGCTGGACGACGCCGTGCGTGCCATCCACGAGGCGTTCGACCTCGGTGGCGACGAGGTCGCGACCGTCTACGCGGGGAGTGGTCGCTGATGGCTCCGACACTCGCGCTGGTCGGCGCCACGGGCGCCGTCGGCTCCGTGATGATCGACATTCTGAACGGTCGGCCCGACTGGCCGTGGGGCGAGGTGCGGCTGATCGCGTCGCCGCGCTCGGCCGGCAAGAAGATCACCGTGCGCGGCGAGGAGCGCACGGTCGTCGCGCTCGCTCCCGAGGTGTTCGACGGCGTCGACGTGGCGATGTTCGACGTGCCGGACGAGATCTCCGCCGAGTGGGGCCCGATCGCGGCCGCGCGCGGCGCCACGGTGGTCGACAACTCGGGCGCGTTCCGCATGGACGACGACGTGCCGCTGGTCGTGCCGGAGTGCAACCTCGACAAGATCTCCGACGCGCCGCGCGGGATCATCTCGAACCCGAACTGCACGACGCTGTCCATGATGGCCTCGCTCGGCGCGCTGCACCGCGAGTTCGGCCTGCGTGAGCTGGTCGTGGCGTCCTACCAGGCGGTGTCCGGTGCGGGTGTGTCCGGTGTGGAGCGTCTGTACGCGGAGCTGGCGGCCGTGGCGGGCAAGGAGGTGGGCATGCGCGCGGGTGACGTGCGCGAGGCCCTCGAGGCGGCCGGACTGTCCATCGAGGACTCCCCGTTCCCCGGGCCGCTGGCGCTGAACGTGGTCCCGTCCGCGGGTTCCTACAAGGGCGACGGCTGGTTCTCCGAGGAGCTGAAGGTCCGCAACGAGTCGCGCAAGATCCTGGGCATCCCGGACCTTCGCGTTTCCGCCACCTGCGTGCGGGTCCCGGTGGTGACCACGCACTCGATGGCCGTGCACGCGGTGTTCGCGTCGCCGGTCACGGTGGAGCAGGCTCGCTCGATCCTCGGAGCGCAACAGTCGATCGTGCTGGTCGACGACCCGGAGAACGGCGAGTTCCCCATGCCGGCGGACGTGGTGGGTGGCGACCCGACCTACGTCGGCCGCATCCGCCAGGCGCTGGACTTCCCGAACGCGCTGGACTTCTTCGTGTGCGGCGACAACCTGCGCAAGGGTGCGGCGCTGAACACCTATGAGATCGCCGAGGCCCTGGTCACGCGCGAGCACGCATAAGAGGCCGCGCCGAGGCGGCCCCTGGCGGCACCGCCAGGAACCACCTCGATCACGACGGGCATCCACCGACCCTATTTGCGCGGCCTCTAAGCCAGTCCCGGCTCTGCTCGGCGGAGCCGGGATAGGTTCGTTCCACGTCGGCCGCGAGGTCGGCGATGGTGGTCGCGCGTAGTTCCTGCCGCCACGACAACTCGGCCTTCGACATGGCCCGCGACACGATGCAGTCCGCCCGGTAGTCGGCCTCGGCGTTGCCGAACGGCGAGCCGTGCAGGATCTCCGCGCACCGGAACGCCGGGTCGGGGCCCTCGATGGCCACCACCACGTCGAGCAGCGTGATCTTCTCGGGCGCCTGGTCGAGCCGGAACCCGCCGCGTGGGCCGGGGGTCGACGCGACGAGGCCGGCCCTCGCAAGCGTTTGCAGCTGCTTGTTCAGGTAGGGCGCCGGCAGGTCGAAGTACGCGGCCAGACGGGCGGCCGGCACCGGGTCGGCCGTCCAGGACAGGTTGAGGCAGCTGTGCAGCGCCCACTCGACACCCTCGGCCATCCGCATAGTCCTGGACACTACGTATCCAGAAAATTCGCCGCAACCCCTTGTCGTCGAATCATGGACGTGTAATATCCAGGATATGACGCATCCAGAATTTACTCTCGTCCGGGCCGCTGAGGCCGAGGTTCTCCCCGCCAGCGGCGTGACGCTGCTCGCCGACGCCGTCGGTGGTCTGGTCAGCAACCGATCGTTCTTCGCGGAAGGGTCGAGTGGGGCGCCGCCGCACTCCCACTCGCAGGCCTCCGAACTGTTCTTCGTGCTCGACGGCTCGCTCGACGTCCTGCTCGACGAGGAGATCGTCACGGTCACGGCGAACGACCTGCTGGTCGTGCCGGCCGGTCTGCGCCACGCGTTCGCGCCGACGGTCGGCCGGACGGCGGACGTGTTGTTCGTGTACTCACCGGCCAAGCCGCGGTTCGACTACTACCGGTTGCTCGAGCGGTTCTACACGGGCGCCGCGTCGGTCGAGGAGCTGACCGAGTCGCAGGAGCGCTTCGACAACAACTACGAGGAGAGTGCCGTGTGGGCAGCCCGGCTGGTAGCTTCGAACACGTGACTGCCGGGTCGGCCATTGGCCACGAGCGAGTGAGGTTCCCGGCCACGGCTTGAGTGCCGGGCCAGGTCGAGGTCCCCCATCTTTCCTGTGTTGGTTCGTCATGCCCAAAACCCACACAGGAGGATGAGAGTTTGGATTTCAACAAGCAGGTCATCGAGGAGTTCCGCGCCAACGGCGGCAAGGTCGGCGGCTACTTCGAGGGAGCGCGACTGCTCCTGATCACCACCACGGGCGCCCGTTCCGGTGCGCCGCACACCACTCCCGTCGGCTACCTGCCGGACGGCGACCGGGTGGTGATCATCGGTTCCGCCGGCGGCGCGCCGAAGCACCCATCGTGGTTCCACAACCTGCGTGCCAACCCGTCGTTGACGGTCGAGGACGGCACCATGACCTACGAGGCCAAGGCAGTCGTGCTGGAGGGCCCGGAGCGCGACGAACTCTGGGCCCGCGCGGTCGAGGCCGACCAGGGGTGGGCCGACTACCAGGCCAAGACCACACGGGTGATCCCCGTGGTCGCCATCGAGTCGGTCCACAGTGGACCGCCGAACGTCAACGCGGACACGCCGGGTGGCGGCCTGAAGGCCATTCACGACGCGTTCCGGCGTGAACTGGGGTTGATCCGCGGCGAGGTCGCGGCGTCCGGCCCGGAGCTGGGCGCCCAGCTCCGGGTCAACTGCCTGACTCTCTGCGGGGGTCTGACCTTCCACCACCAGGCGGAGGACGGCGGGATCTTCCCGTTCCTCATGCGGAACCACCCGGAGCTGGCGCCCGTGGTGGCGCGGCTCGAGCAGGAACACGAGCGGATCGCCGCGCTGCTCGAACAGCTCCAGGTGGCCATCACCGGGGACGGCCACCAGGCACTGGCCGAAGTGGACCGTCTGATCGCGGAGCTGGAGGCCCACCTCACCTACGAGGAGGAGTACCTGATCCCGATCCTGGACGGGGTCGCGGTCTGACGGCGACCGGCCGGGGTCAGGTGACCTCGGCCGGTTGGCGGGTCGACTGTCTGGTGACCAGCGCGGCCGCGGCCGCCACCAGCACGCCACCCACGCCGGCCAGCGTGAAGCCCCAGCCGGGCCCCGCGTGGTCGACCACGAAACCGACCAGCGGCGCACCCGCCGCGGCTCCCACGGTGAACGCCGACGACTGCAGACCCACGGCCTCGCCGCGGGCCGAGACGGGTGCCAGCTGGTTGACCTCCTCGCCCGTGGCCGCCACGGTCGGGGCACACAGGGCGGCGGCCGGCAGCAGCGCCAGCATGAGGAGCCACCAGTGCCCGCCGGCCAACCCGATGGGGATGGTCAGCGCGCCGAGCCACGCCATGAGCGTGACCTGGCGGATCGACTTCTTCAGCGAGCCGTAGACCAGCCCGCCGATGGCCGAGCCGGCGGCCCACACCACGACCACCAGGCCGGTCCACGTCAGCTCGTCGTTCGCCCGCAGCTGGGCGACGATCGCCACCTCGGTGCCGGCCAGGATGAACACGGCACCGGCGCCGATGGCCAGAACCCCGATCATGCGGGGCGTCAGCCACTCGCGGCGCGGCACCGGGGTCGCCTCCGCAGCCTTCTCGGCCTCGCTGCGCACGGCCGGGTTGACCAACCACAACAGCGTGCCGGCCAGCACGAGGCCCACGGCCACCGACGCCATGCCCGTGCGGCTGGAGAACTGCGTGGTGATCAGCACGGCCGCCGCCGGCCCGACCATGAACGACAGCTCGGCCGAGACGGAGTCCATGGAGAACGCCGTGCGGCGCAGGTCGGGCGGCACCAACGCGGCAATCGCCTGGCGGCCGATGGACATGGCCGGCAGTACGAGCATGCCGCCGACGAACCCGGCTATCAGCAGCACGGTGAACGGGAGGTACGGCCCGAACACCCAGAACGTGGTCTCGCCGATCGTGGTGATCACCAACATCCGGCGCAGCCCGTAGCGGTCGACCACCCGCCCGAGCAGCGGCGCGCCGAGCGCGATGCCGATGGTGGCCGCCGCGCCCACCAGCCCGGCCGCCCCGTAGCCGCGGCCGAGGGTGACGGCCACGTGGAGGGTCAGGACCATGCCGGCCGCCGTGGCCGGGATCCTGGCGAGGAACACCAGCACCATGAGGGTGCGGACCCCGGGGAGTGCCAGCGTCTGGCGGTACAGCTGCATACCTGGATGTGACCTCTCGTGGGCGCGGTTCGCAAGCAATTTACGACCGAGCACCGACAGTCGGCCGTCTTCTTGACTCGCTCCAGTGAGCGGCGACCCCGCCGGGAAACTGCGCCTCGGTCAAGCAGGCACACGGGGCCTGCGACGTAAATCCACCACACGGGTCATCCCCCGACTCGATCGTGTCACTGGTGGCGCGTCGTTTTCGCTGGTCAACGAGAGTGCGGTAACCGGCAGTGGCTCCCGTCACCCGTCTGATGCGCTTCTCACCGCTCGCTCAGCCGAACATATTCACGCATTGCTTATCGATAATCGAAACTGCGCTCGTTCGTCTGGCGCGAATGATCGTTCCCGGTAACCATGTTTTCCGGAGGGAGTGCTCAACACCCTAAGGAGAAGTTTGCGAATGAACGCCAGACTAATTCGTATTGTCGTCGCGGTTGCCGCGACGAGCGTTGTTTCTGTGGCCGGCGCCGGTGTGGCGAATGCCAGTACCGAACGTGCCGCTGAGGCCGCGATTGTTTCCGCGATCGAAGAGTCCGGCGGCCAGACCACACACACCGCTGCTGAATATCTGCAGCAGCTGCACACCTATCTCCAAGGTGCGGTCACCGCCGATGACGTGGCGGCTGTCGAGGCGGCGGTCGCGCATCTGCGTCCCGTGCTCGACGTGGTCGCGGAGGCTCCGGTGGAGCGCGCCGCGGCGGTACTGAACGAGCAGACCGACGCAAAAGCGGCTCAGGTCGAGCGGGAACTCCCCGGCCTGACTCTGCTGGCGCCGATCACCGGACTCGTAACGTCGCTGCTCACGACGCTGCTCGACCTGGTAACCGGCCTGCTCGGCGGACTTCCGCTGCCGCTGCCGCTCCCATTGCCGGAGCTGCCGCTGCCCGAGTTGCCCGGCGTGCCGACGCCGGAGCTTCCGGGTGCACCGGAGGTGCCCGCACCGCCGGTAGCCCCGGAGGCCCCCGCGCTTCCGGAGGCACCGCTGCCGGAGGCCCCCGCGCTTCCGGAGGCGCCGCTGCCGGATGCGCCGCTGCCCTGAAAATAGGGCACATCGACAAGGTCGCGGTAATCCCTCGAGGGGTGTGGATTACCGCGGCCTTGTCGATATATGTCGTTATGCGGTCGGTCGAAAAATGTCGACCACATTCGCGCGAGAACGGAGTGCGAGGCCGGTTCGCAATGCGCCGGCGGCCTCCGAAACGGCCTCCCGGAAACGGGAGCCGAGAGTGATGAAGCTGAAATAGCCGTGAATCAGGTCGTCGTGCTGGCGTTTCACCACCGGCACCGCGGCCTCCCGCAGCCGGTCGGCGAACGCGTTGCCCTCGTCGCGCAGCGGGTCGAACCCGGCGGTCGCGATGTAGGCGGGTGGCAGGCCCCGCAGGTCGTCGGCCAGCAGCACCGAGCACCTGGGGTCCTTCCTTGCGGCGATGTCCGGGCAGTAGTGGTCGATGAACCACGTCATGTCGTCGTCGGTCAGGAACAGCCCGTTGGCGAACAGGTCGCGCGAGCGGCGCCGCACGGACATGTCGGTGGCCGGGTAGAACAGCAGCTGGAACACCGGGCGGGGCCCGCCCGTGCGCACGGCGTCGAGGCACACGACCGCGGCCAGGTTGGCGCCCGCGCTGTCGCCGCCGACCGCCACGGCCGCCGGGTCGGCGCCCAGGGCCTCGGCGTTGGCGGCCGCGTAGGCGTACGCGGCGAACGCGTCGTCCGCGGCCGCCGGGAACGGGTGCTCGGGAGCCAGCCGGTAGGCCACCGACAGGATCCGCACGTTGGCCTGTCGAGCCAGGTAGCGAAGGCTGTTGTCGTGGCTGTCGATGCTGCCGATGACCCAGCCGCCGCCGTGGAAGTACACGAGCAGCGGCGACCCCGGCCGCAGGTTCACGGGCTCGTACAGCCGCGCCGGCACCGGGCCGTCGTTGGTCGGCACGTCCAGGTCGCGGGTGGTCACCCCGCTGAACACGGGAGTGGCGATCAGGCTCCGCGACGCCTCCATGCGCGACCGCGCGGTGACCGCGTCGACGCCGGTCAGGTTGGTGTCGGTCAGCGCGATCATGCGGACCAGCAGCTGCGCGTCGAGACCCAGCTCCAGCCCGTCACGGCGCAGCGGCGCCCCGGCGATGAGCCGGCGCAGCGGCTGGGGGAGGGCGAACACGGCGTGCAGAGTGGCTGCCTGGACCTGCAGCGGAATCCTGCTCATGAGCGTGGACACACGCACCTCCCATGGGGTTTCGGACCGGAGGCTACCCAGCACGCACGACAACGTCGTCCCCCGACAGGCTGGACCGACGCTACTTTAAGTGCACTGGCTCACCGGATGGGATGATCGGTGGTGGCGAGAGGAGCACGGTGACACTGAACGTGGTGGGCATCGGAGGGTCGCTGCGGCACGACTCGCAGTCCGAACGTGCCCTGCGGATCGCGTTGTCCGGGGCCGAGTCGGCCGGCGCCACCACCACCGTCATCTCCGGCACGGAGCTGGTGCTGCCGTTCTACGACCCGGCCGAACCGATGCGCTCGCCCGCCGCCGACCGACTGGTCGACCTGCTGCGCAAGGCCGACGGGGTGGTCCTCGTGTCGCCCGGCTACCACGGCACGATCTCCGGCCTGGTGAAGAACGCCCTGGACTACGTCGAGGACCTGCGCGCCGATTCGCGGCCCTACCTCGACGGCCGCGCGGTCGGCTGCGTGGCCACCGCCCGCGGCTGGCAGGCGGCGGTCACCACGCTCACGTCGCTACGGTCGATCGTGCACGCCCTGCGCGGCTGGCCCACCCCGCTCGGCGCGGCCGTCAACTCCGGCCAGGTGATGTTCGAATCAGACGGCGCCTGCTCCGACGACCAGGTGGCGGCCAGCCTTCGCACCATCGGGTTACAGGTCGTGGAGTTCGCCACAACCCGGGTGTGAGCGGTATCGGCGCGGGTACGCCGGGGGTTCTCCTGGATGTAGGAAAGGAGCCCGACATGAGCAAGTCACCCATCACCAGCCCTCTCGGCGACGCGGAGCGGGAGGCCACCGGTGCGGTCCTCCAGGCGACCCTCGTCGACCTGATCGACCTGTCCCTCATCGCCAAGCAGGCGCACTGGAACGTGGTCGGCCCGAACTTCCGCAGCGCCCACCTGCAGCTCGACGAGCTGGTGGACGCCGCCCGTCAGTACACCGACGACGTGGCCGAGCGGGCCAACGCCATCGGTGTCTCCCCGAACGGCCAGGCACGCACGGTCGTCGAGAGTTCCGGCATCCCGCGCTACCCGGACAACTGGTTGAACGTCGAGGCCACGGTCCAGGCGATCGTCGCCGCGCTCGGTGAGCTGATCAAGCGGCTGCGCAAGCGCATCGACGACACCGACAAGTCCGACCTGGTCACCCAGGACCTGCTCATCGGCATCGCCGCCGAACTCGAGAAGCAGCACTGGATGTGGCAGGCGCAGACCGCTAGCTAGAACTGACCGCTCGCAGCGCGAAGTTCACCTCGATGGCCGTCTGCTTGATGGTCTCCGCGACCACCAGCGAGCCGTGCCCGGCGTCGTACAGGTAGACCTCGTACGGGCTGTCCCGCTCCGCCAGCCGCCCCAGGTAGTTGTTGATCTGGCGGATGGGGCAGCGCGGGTCGTTCTCGCCGGCGATCACCAGCACGGGCACCCGCACCTGGTCCACGTAGGTCATGGGGGAGCACTCGACGTAGCGCTCGTGGACCTCGTCGGGTGAGCCCCCGAACAGCGCGCGGTCGAACGCGCGCAGCGGCTCCATCTCGTCCTCGTAGGCCGCCAGGTAGTCGGCCACCGGGACGCCGGCCACGCCACCGGCCCACAGGTCGGGCTGGGTGCCCAGCGCGAGCAGCGCCAGGTAGCCGCCCCACGAGGCGCCGTTGACCACGCACTTCGTCGGGTCGGCCAGCTGCTTGTCCACGGCCCACGCGTGCACGGCCGCCACGTCGGCCAGCTCGGTCAGGCCGGGCCGCCCCTCGATGGCGTCACGCCACAGCGAGCCGTAGCCGGTGGAGCCGCGGTAGTTGACGTGCACCACGGCGAACCCGGCGTCGAGCCAGGTGGCGCGGTAGGCGGAGAACCGGTCCTCGTCGTGGGAGTGCGGGCCGCCGTGCAGGATGAACACGGTGGGCAGCGGACCCTCGGGCGCGCCGTGGGGCCGCGCGTAGAGCGCGTGCACGGGGCCGCCCTCGCTCGGCACGAACACGTCGGAGATCTCGGCCGACGCGGGCGCCTTGTGGCCGGGCGGTTCCAGCAGCACCCGCTCGGTGCCGTCGCTGAACTGCGCGCGCACCACGGGCGGCTGCGCGGCGTTGGACCAGGCGTACTCCACGGTGCCGTCCCGCCGGACGTCCACCGAGCCGATCGTCCCGAGTGGAGTGTCCAGCTTGGACAGTTCGCCACGCTCGATGTGGTAGCGGTACAGGGTGTTCCGCGCCTCGTGGGTGTGCACCACGATGAGCGACCGGCCGTCGGGGTACCAGTCGGCCGTGATCTCACCCGGCAGGTCGATCACGATCTCGGTCTCGGAGTCGGTAGCGACGTCCCAGAGCAGCAGCTCGTCGCGGCCGCGGCGCTCGTGCTGGACGAGGATCCGCTGGTCACCGTTCACCGGGCTGAACGACATGGCGTCGAGGCCCTTGCCCGGCCCGTCCCACTTCTCGGCCACCGTTCGGCCGTCGGCCACGGCGAGCACCCGCAGCGCCGGGTGGCGGTTGTCGCCGTGCTCCGAGTGCTCCATGGCCAGCAGGGACTCGTCGCGGGAGAGCGCGGCCACCCCGCCGTCGTGCTTGTCGCGGTAGACGACCTCGGCCGGGCCGCCGCCCTTCGTGAGGAAGATGGTGGTGCCGTCGTCGTCGGAGACACCCACGGCCGTGACGTTTCTCCCGAGCGCGAGGCCCGCCGGGTAGCCGGCCGGGACGCCGTCGACCGCGGGCTGCGGCGTGGCACTGACCGGTCGACCGGCGAACGCCTCGGACACCCAGGTGCCGAACTCGTCGCCGTCGGTGTCGGCGAACCACCAGATGTCCTCGCCGTCCGGCGCGATGGCGGCGTTGTAGGTGCCGTTCGCCCGGTCGGTGACCTGACGGTGGGTGTTGGTGGCCCGGTCCCAGGCGTAGACCTCCCACACCCCGCTCGAGTTGGAGAGGTACAGGTTGCGGTCCGGCGCGTCGCGGGCCCACCGCGGCAGCGACACGCGGGCGGCGGTGAACCGAGCGCGCCAGCGCTCCTCGGCGGCGGCGTCGGCGAACAGCGGATCGGGAACCTCGGCGACGGGGTGGTTGCTCACCCCACGATCCTGCCTCATTCGGGTGCCGCGCGGTTTCCCTCTTCGCCGATCCGGGTAATCCGCCGGCATGAGCGATGTGGTTGACGTGCACCGGCCGCTGTCCGGCGACGTGGTTGAACTGATCATGGACGACCACCGGCTGTTCGAGAAGCTGCTCCGGGACCTGCGGGACTCCTCCGCCGACCGCGACGCGGTGCGTCACGCGCTGGCCGCCGTGCTGGTGGCGCACGCGGAGGCCGAGGAGAAGCTCGTGTACCCCAAGCTGCGCAAACGCTCGGCCGTCACGGAACACGACGCCGAACACGGCGAGGAGGAGCACGCCGAGGGCCACGAGGCGCTGCTCAAGGTGTTGGAGCTGAAGGGCACGGACACCGACGCCTTCGCCGACGCCGTGGAGGAGCTGTCCGGCGCCATCAACCACCACCTGGCCGAGGAGGAGTTGACCATCCTCAACCCGGCCCGCACGGACGTCGGTGATCGCCTGCGCGCCGACCTGGGCGAGGCGTTCGCACGCGAGCGCAACCGCCTGATCGACGACGACTGCGGCAACGTCACGAAGGTCCGCGCACTGGTGGCTCGCGCGAAGCGAACGGGCAAGCTCGACGACTGAGGTCGCATCCCCGGTAACGAATCGTCCCGCCCGGACGAGTTAGAAACTGAACATCGCCTGCCCTCACGGTCGTAGGCAGAATTGTTCACGCGCTTTTTCGGGTGAGGGCTTTTCCGCGTCTGCGATTGGGGAAGCAATATGTCAGTGAATCGTCGAAGAACTGTGGTCGGCTCTGTGGTAGTGGCGCTGACGGCCATGGTTTTCACTGTGACACCCGCGGTCGCCGCACCGCCGGATCCCAGTGCTGCCACCGTGTCGCCGAGCAGCGTGGAACAGGGCGAGACTTTCGACGTCACAGTGGAGTTGTTCAACCCACGTGACTTCACGGTCACCGGCGCGAAGGCCGAGATTTCCAGTGTGGAGGCCGCACTGGTCGACGTGGCGGAACTGGTTTCCTGTACCGGGACCACCGCCCCGTGTGGCGCACTGAGCACCGTTTTCCGTGGCCCGGTGGGAGATCTGCCGGCCGGCGAGTCGCGCACCGTGGTGTTCACGTTGCGCGTCAAGGAAACGGCATCGCCCGGCAACCTCACGCTGCAGCACCAGTTCGTGGGCGACAACTACGCGTTCGACGTCCGGGGCGGCCCGGTGCTCACGATCACCGGAACGCCGCAGGCGGCGGACGTGTCGGTGGGCCTGAACGCGTCCGCGAGCGGCCTCCTGGTCTCGCGGATCACCTACACGATCACCGTGGCCAACAACGGCCCCTCGACCGCCACCGGCGTGCGAGTGACCTCCACCTACGCGGCGGGTCTGTCGTACGGCAGCTCGAGCGACTGCACGAGGGTGTCCGGCACCAGGAACGTCACCTGTGACGTGGCCTCACTGGCACCGGGCGCGAGCAAGACGCTGCGGTTCACGGCGAACGCCGGCCTGCTGGCTTTGGGCTCGTTCACCACGACCTCCCAGCGCACGCAGAGCACCCCGGCCGACCCGAACGCGGCCAACGACAAGGCGTCCAGGAGCTGCACGGCACTGACGGGCCTCCTGGTCAGCTGCTAGAAACAGACTGGCGAGCGATCACCCGGCGACGCACACTCGCCGGGTGATCGCGTCTTTGCGAGCGGCCGACCTGCCGGCGAGGGTCGCGTTCACCTACGGACGGCATCCCCTCGGCTGGGGCCCCAGCCATGGGATGACAGCTGACACGAAACCATCACCACGAATCCCACAACCAACGCGAGGGCGAGCAGTACCAATCCCACGAGCATCCTGCCGATAGCCGCCATGTCCCGACTCAGGCAGCCGGCGGTCAAGAACCTGACACAGAACGAACATGTCTCAGCGGATTGTTGGGCAGCTAGTTCACGCAGGGCACGTCGTCGCTGACCGGCGGGGTGCTTTCCTGTCCCTCGACGAACCGCTTGACCTTCGCGGGGTTCACGGTGAGCCTGAACTCGTCGTCCTCCCCGCTCACCGGGATGGTCCCCACGCGCAGGTCCTTGGCCTCGACCACGGCCGTGGCCAGCGCCAATGGGTCCAGGTCCTCGTCCGTCGTGATGTGGCCCTCGAGAGCGCCGATCACGCTCGGCAGGTCGGCGCCACGCAACTTCACGGCGAGTGAACTCAGGAACGCCTGTTGGCGGACGATGCGGTCGAGGTCACCGTTCGGCAGCTCGCGCCGCTGGCGGAGGAACCCGAGCGCGGCGTCGCCCTCGAGGGACTGTTCGCCGGCCGGCAGGTCCGTGCCGGCGCCTTCTTCCTTCGACGGGGCGTTCAGGCAGACGGGCACCCCGGAGACCGCGGTGGCGAGGGCTCCGATCGCCGCCATGTCGACCACGGCGTAGTGATCGGGCGTGACGCCGGTCAGGTCACCGACCGTGGCGAGCAGCGCGTCGACTCCGTGCGCCAGGTAGACCTTGTTCAGCCGTCCCGTCGGGCCACCCGGCACCTGGACCCGGAGGTCGCGGGGCAGGGACACGAGACTGACTGAGCCGTCCAGGATCCTGGCCAGCACGATCGAGTCCGTGTATCCGGCGGTGTCGACACCGACGATCAGCACCGACTGCGCCGCGACGGGCTGGTCGGCGGCGGGCCACTCTTGCGGAACACGGTAGGCATGACAACCGCGGTCGCCACGACGACCACAGCTACAGCGGCCGCGGCGAGGACATCCGAGAACCTCACTCGAGTCCACTGCGCGCTCGGCTTCGGCGTCGAACGCGTCCCGGATGAGGTGTTCGGTTCGGTCGTTGGTCGTGACAGGAACTCCCTCACGGGCTCGTGGTGGCTGGTGCGCAGAGTGCCGAGCGCCCGGGAAAGGTGGCTGCGAACTGTTCCTGCCGAACAGCCGAGGATCTCGGCGATCTCGTCGAACGTACGGTCCCCGTAGTACCTGAGCAGGAGCGCGGCGTGCGGCGCCACCACAGTGCGCGCCGCACGCCGCCGCCGCCACGACAGGTACTCGTTGACGACCATCCGACGCACGTAGGCGTCCCGCGCCGCCATGACCCCGATCCGCTCCCACCGCTGCTGTGCCCGCAACAACACGTCCTGCACAACGTCCTGCGCAAGATGCGGATCGCAGTCAGCGCGGTAGCGAACCGAAGCAACCGACCCCGTTCTCTGTAAATGGCGGTCGCAGGAAGAACGCAACGGAACACGACTTTGTTGAGTCAGCGAGCAGACCCGACGTCAGGCGCGAGGGTCCTGAACAGCCCACCTGTTGCCGTCGGGGTCCTGGAAGTACACGAACGCCCCACCGGGCCCACGCTGCACCTCGGTGACCTCGACCCCACGACCAGCCAACTCAGCCCGAGCAGCCTCAATATCGTCCACGACCAGCTGCACCCCACTCAGCGAGCCGGGCACCCCGTCCCCGATGCCCTTACCGATGGCAATCGAGCAGGCCGACCCAGGCGGCGTGAGCTGCACGAACCGAATGCTCTCGCTAACAGTGTGGTCATGATCGACAACGAAGCCAACCTGGTCGGCGTAGAAGGCCTTGGCCCGGTCCACATCGGAAACCGGCACAGCCACAAGCTCCAACTTGAAGTCCATACTTTCGGACGCTAACAGAGCAACAGCCCGAACCAGTCCAAGATGGACACACAACCGCCGAGGTCAGGTCATCCCACCCACACGACCGAATGGCGACCGCCGAAGGAAGGTCGCAAGACATCCGACCGCCAAAGGCAGGTCACACGCCCCCGACCGCCGAAGGCTGGTCAACCCACCTGCACGCTGAATGATGACCGCCGAAAGGCTGGTCAACACCAATCGTGCCCACGCTGGGTCGGGAGAAGCTCGCACCGTGGGGGTCTGGGGGCTCGGCCCCCAGAGACAAAAAGCGACCGATCCATGTCCGCGCATTCCGCGGACATGGATCGGCCAGATCGGTCGGGGTGACAGGATTTGAACCTGCGACCTCTTCGTCCCGAACGAAGCGCGCTACCAAGCTGCGCCACACCCCGGTGGTGCGGTCCGAAGTCTAGCTGACGTCCGCGCCCGCTCCGAACCGGGCGCCCTCTTTCGACGTGCTGCCCACTCCGGTGGGCCTCGGGACCAGCGTGAGCAGGGTGGCTTCCGGGGGGCACGCGAAGCGGACCGGGGCGTATGGCGACGTGCCTAGGCCCGCCGACACGTGCAGCCACATGTGGGCGCCCCAGCGAGAGGCGCCTCTCGCGCGTGAGCGGTCCAGTTCGCAGTTCGTGACGATGGCGCCGTAGCCCGGTAGGCGCAGCTGGCCGCCGTGGGTGTGGCCGGCCATGACCAGGTCGTAGCCGTCCTCGGCGAAGGCGTCCAGTACGCGGGGCTCGGGCGAGTGGGTGACGCCGAGGCGCAGCGACGCCGTGCGGTCGGGGCGGCCCGCTATGTCCGAATAGCGGTCGCGGTGCAGGTGGGGATCGTCGACGCCGGCCATCGCGATGGTCTGGCCTTCGACGGTCACCAGGCGCCGGACGTGGGTCAGGTCGTGCCAGCCTCGTTCGATCATCGCCGCGCGCAGGTCGCGCCACGGGAGGGGGATGCCGTGCACCCTCCGCTTCGACTTCACCAGGTAGCGGGCCGGGTTCTTCGGCTTCGGCGCGTAGTAGTCGTTGCTGCCGAACACGAACACGCCCGGCCGGTCGAGCAGCGGGCCGAGCGCACGCAGCACTGCGGGCACTGCGTTCTTGTGCGACAGGTTGTCGCCGGTGTTCACGACCAGGTCCGGCTCGAGTTCGTTGAGCGCGGCGACCCAGCGCTGCTTGGACTTGTGACCGGGCAGCATGTGCAGGTCGGAGATGTGCAGCACCTTCAGTGGGCGCGCCTTCTCGCTGAGCACGGGCAGTGTGGCCTGTCGCAGCGTCCAGTGCCGCCGTTCGATCCCGGCCGCGTAGGCCACGGTGGCCGTGCCGAGAGCTGTCGCGCCGAGCGCCGTTCGTCCGATTTTTCGCGCCAAAGTACCCACGTGTCCGACTCTAGATGCGCGCGCGGCGTGATCGGTAACGGCAGTAGGGTGCGCACCATGGCTGAGCTCAAGGCACGTCTGCGGTCGGACCTCGCCGCGGCGATCAAGCAGCGGGAGACCGTCCGGATGGCGTCGCTCCGGATGGCGCTGTCCGCTGTCACCACCGAAGAGGTGGCGGGCGACACAGCGCGTGAGCTGACCGACGACGAGGTGCGGCGCGTTCTCACCCGCGAGGTGAAGAAGCGCAAGGAGGCGGCCGAGGCGTTCGCCGGTGCCGGCCGCACCGAGCAGGCGCAGGCTGAGCGCGACGAGTCGGCCGTGCTCTCGGAGTACCTGCCGGCCCAGCTGGGTGACGAGGAACTGGAGTCGCTGGTGACCGCGGCCGTGGCGGAGGTCACGGAGCAGCTCGGCGAGGCACCGGGCCAGCGGCAGATGGGTCAGGTCATGAAGGCCGCGAACGCGAAGGTCGCGGGTCGCGCCGAGGGCGGCCGGGTGGCGGCCGCTGTGCGCGCGCATCTCACTGCCTGACATTGAGGGCATCGCCGTGCTCCAAACGGGTGTTGACGGGCGGGAACAGCGCCCATACGCCCAGCTCACAGTCGTGGTCACTGGGGGCTTCGGCTAAACAGCAAAGAACGGCGGGCGCTGCCCCATGTCGATTTGCAGTTCTGGGTAATCACCCATAAGTCGCGCACTTTCGACGGGGGTCGATGCTGCGCGCACATTGATTTCATTCTCTTTTCCGGCGAGGAAGGTCCGGGGGGACCCGCGCCGAGCTGACTGCTGCCCGCGGTCTGTTCGGAATCGTCGTTGGAATTGGAGAAACTTCGTGAGAAGTCTGTTCAGAGCCGTGGCGGGCGCCACGGTTGCGGTAGCGGCTGCCCTGATGGGCCTCGTGCCGCCATCAGCGTCCGCGTCACCCGAGATCGCGGCGCCCGCCGTCGGCATGGAGAAGGTGGCCATCAGCGGGCCCGGCTTCACGCCGCCCCCGACACCGGACATGCGGGGCAGTCGCGCGGTGGGTGAATGGCACGGCCCGTACACCTACCGCAACGCGCGCAACAACAAGTGCCTCGACATCCTTGGGGCGTCGAAGGAAAGACTGGCCCCGGCCGTGCAGTACAACTGCGTCGCGGGTGGTCTCTCCCAGCTGTGGTGGGACTACATCTTCGAGATGGACGGCTACTTCTACAACCGACTGCTGGGCAACAACTACAGCGGCATGTGCCTCCACGTGGACGGCAAGAACATCCCTGTCAAGCAGATCGACTGCACCATGTTGGAGAACCAGCACTTCCTGACCGACTCCCAAAGCCCTCGCCTGATCCGAAACGACAACAACTGTCTCGAAATTCAGGGCGGCAGCCCGAACAACTTCGCGCGCATTGTCACCTGGGACTGCCACGGCGGATCACACCAGATCTGGTACCGGTACGACGGCTGAGGAGCGGAACATGACCAGAACAAGAATGCTGCTGGCCGCCATCGCCATCGCAGGCCTCGCGCTCGTCGGCGTGGTGCCGGCCGCTGCCGCGCCCACGCCTGTCGAACCGGCGGCCGTCGAACGGGGAATGCCGGATCTGCCGACCCCCACGGTGCACGGAAAGTCGGTGCGGGGCGGTTGGTACGGCCCGTACCACCTGAGGAACTACGGCTCCGGCAAGTGCGCGGAGATCGGCAACGAGGCCACTTGGGACGGTGCGCCGGCGACTCAGTACACCTGCATGGCGCCCTGGACCCAGCAGGAGTGGTGGGTCTGGGAGACGCACGCCGAGGGCAGCCTCACCATCCAGTACCTCTACAACGCGCACAGCGGCAAGTGCCTGGAGACCTGGAGTGGTCACCAGGTCGGCGCACAAACTGGTGCAGGGCGTATGTCACTGGGACGAGAGCGAACTGTGGCTGAAGTCCGGCGGTGTGTTCAGCGGGTTCTGGAGTTATCGGAACGAGTTCTCCGGACTCTGCATGAGCGTGTGGGCCTCCTCGCACTCGAACGGCGCGGCACTCGTGCAGAACACGTGCGGCAACACGGCGAACCAGCTGTGGGTTCCCGAATATTACTGAGAAACTGGGGTCACACGTCATGCGAATACTGAGACCGTTGTCGATATTATCGATGGTCGCGGCATTGTCGTTCACGCAGTCGTTCGTGGCGGTCGCCGCGCCGCCGTCGCCACCTCCCGACCAGGACCTGCGGGTACCCGCGTCGGCGGTGGTCGCCACCGAGGTCGTCGCGCCCGACAAGCGGGCGTCGGTGCTCGGCACCGGGTGGGCCACCTCCACCGACCGGTCGGTCACCACGGCCGGTGACGCCAGCGGGTTCCACGTGCTGGTGGCCGACGCGAAGGACGGATACCAGTGGCGCACGGCGGCGTCGCTGTCCGAACCGGGCTTCGACGTCGACGCGTGGATGAACGAGATCGGATACACATGAGCTAGTCCACGACCGCGAATGACCACATGGAAACGCCCTTCGGCGCAGTGCCGAAGGGCGTTTCTCTTATGTCTAGCCGCCAGGACCGTTCGGGGGAGGATCTCCGCCGGGTGGCGGTTCCCCACCAGGTGGCGGCGTGGACGGTGGCGGTGCCTCGGTCTGTGGTGGCGGGACGTAGCCGGTGCTCACGTGGATGGTGATCGTCTCGCCGACCAGCGCGTTGCCGCGCGGGGACTGGCTCACCACGGTGCCCTTCTCCGCCGCCGCGTTGCGCTGCTTGACGTCCACCTTGTAGCCGGCGTTCTGCAGCGCCACCGTGGCGTCCTGCTCGCTGTCGCCGACCACGTCCGGCACCTGGGTGTCCGAGCCGCCGTTGCGATATCGGTCGTTCGCCGTGGGCAGCGGGAGCACGGGGGCGCCCTCGTGGATCTGTTTCATGGTGTCGAACCACGTTCTTGCCGGGACCGTGCCACCGAAGATGTTGCCGTCACCGCACAGGCGCACCGGGTCGAGGCAGATACCGCGGGGCTGGGGGCTGTCGGCGAAGGTGTGCACGGCCGCTGACAGCTGCGGGGTCGCCCCGAGGAAGGCCGAGGACTGGTGCACCTGGGTGGTGCCCGTCTTGCCGATCATCGGGCGGTCCCAGCCGACCTGCCTGGCCGCGTTCGCCGCGGTGCCACCAGGCAGGTCGTCCTTGCTCATGCCCTCGGCGAGCGCGTCGGCCAGCGCCGGATCCACCGCCTGCTCGCAGGGCTGCTCACGGACGTCGATCTTCTGGCCGTTGCGGTCCAGCACCTCCACGATCGGCGTGGGCGGGCACCAGACGCCTCGGCTCATGATGGTGGCGCCCACGTTCGCCATCTCCAGAGGGCTCACCGGCGCCGGGCTCAGCGTGAACGATGCGTTGCCCGGGTTGTTGGGCTTGCTCCGGAAGAATTCGCTCTGGCTGACCTGGTTCACGTCAATTTCGGAGTTCGGGTCCGGCGTTTCCCCGGAACCGTTGCTCGCCAACGTCTTGCGCAGACCCAGTCGGCTCGCCATGTCCACGACCGCGTCCATGCCGGTCCGTTCCTCCAGGATCACGAAGCCTGTGTTCGGGGAGGTAGCCAGCGCGGTCTGGAGAGTCATCGACGACGGCGTGTTCTCGCCCAGGTTCGACAGGCAGTACTTGCGGGTATCCGCGTCACCCGACTTCTCCGTACGGGGACAACTCTTGGCACCACCGGTGAACATGTTCGACACGTGGGTCTTCGGTGTCTGGATGGTGTTCATGATGCCACCGCCCTTTTCCAGGAAGGCGGCCGCCGAGAAGATCTTGTAGTTCGACCCGGCGCCGAACTTGTTCATCACGTCGTACGGATAGCCGAGGGTGGTCTGTCCGGCCGCGACGTTCAGCCCGTAGTCGCGGTTGGAGACCAGCGCGACGACCTCGTGTCTCTCCGCACCGGGCCGCACGATGGCCATCGAGTTGTTGACGCCCTCGGTGTCCTTCGGGACCTGGGCCTCCACGGCACGCTTGGCGATCTGCGTGGCCCCGGCGTCGAAGGTGGTCTTGATCGTGTAGCCGCCCGTGTACAGCTGGTCGCGGGAGAAGCCGACCTCGCGCAGGTACTCCTCGACGTACTGGCAGAAGAACCCGTACTCCGGACCGGCGCCGACGCAGTTCGCCGCGGGCTTCAGCGGCTCACCCTCGGCACGCACGCCGAGCGGCTCCTTCTTGGCGGCCTCGGCGTCCTCCTCGGACAGGCGCGAGGTCTCGACCATCGTGTCGATCACCAGGTTGCGCCGCTTGAGCGTCTGCTCGGGCCGCTTCCACGGGTTGTACAGGCTCGGGTTGTTCACCATGCCGGCCAGCAGCGCCGCCTGGGGCACGGTCAGCTTGTCGGGGGTGGTGGTGAAGTAGGCCTGCGAGGCCGCGCCGATCCCGAAGATCTCGTTCGTGAACTCGACCACGTTCAGGTAGCCGGTGAGGATCTCGTCCTTGCTCATGTTCTGCTCGAGCTGGATGGCGAGCCTGGCCTCACGCAGCTTGCGGGTGATCGACTGCTCCTGGGCCCGCTGCCGCTCCATCTTCTTCTGCGGGTCCTCGCCCTCCTGACCGGTCTGGTCGCGGTAGACCACGTTGATCAGGTAGTTCTTCACGTACTGCTGGGTGAGCGTGGACGCGCCCTGCACGTCCTCACCCGTCTGGTTGCTGATCAGCGCACGGATCGTGCCCTTCCAGTCAACGCCGTGGTGCTCGTAGAAGCGGCGGTCCTCGATCGAGATGAGGGCGGCGGTCATGGTGGGCGAGATCTGATCACTCGTGACCGGCAGCCGGTACTGGTCGAACAGGTACGCGATCGGCGCGCCGTTCGTGTCGGTGATCGTGGTGATCAGGGGAGGGTCTGTCGCCACCAGGTCGGCGGACACGCTGTCGATGGTGTCGCTCGCACGATTCGACACCACCCCCAACGCCCCGACGATGGGGAACAGCATGCCGGCCATCAGAACACCGGCTAGCAGACACAGACCTATGAGCTTGAGCAGACCGTCACCGACTCGCACTCGGACCAGCGTACGCGCGGTCGGATCAAGCCCCGGTGACCCGACAGAGTTATTGACATTCTGTAACGGCTATGCACCCAGACGTTCTCCATGGAACCGAGGGGCCCTAGAGTCCGTCAACGTCTCAACGACATCAGCCGACCGGCATACCGCAAAAGGTGGTAGGCCGCCGGCGCTTCGGAACGAGGGGTCCGGAGTGTGGGTCGCGACGACGTAAGGGGCGGGGGTTGTGGACATGGAGCAGCCGGACTGGCGAGTCAACGCGTCCTGCCGCGAACAGGACCCGGATGGTCTGTTCGTGCGGGGCAAGGAGCAGCGCAAGGCCAAGTTGGTGTGCATCGCATGCCCGGTGCGCACGGAATGCCTGGCCGAGGCACTGGACGGCCGGATCGAGTTCGGGGTCTGGGGCGGCATGACCGAACGGGAGCGACGCGCTTTGCTGCGTCGGCGCCCGGACGTCACGTCGTGGCTGGAGCTACTCGAGCTGGCCAAACGGAGTCACGCTGACGAGGACGAGGACGTACGGGTCGGTTAATCGCCGGCCAGACGTTCCCCGATCGTGCGTAGGCCGGTCATGTCGTGCACGTCCGACGGCATGGCCGGCACGCCGATCACCGACACCGACGGGTGTGCTTTCGTGAACCTGGCCAGCAGGCGCCGCTCGCGCTCGTGCACGGCCACGCGATCGGCGTGCAGCCGCAGCACGGCCGCCGCCAGCGGGGCCTCACCCTTGGCCTCGAGACCGTCGGCCGCGGCGATGGCCTTGGCGGCCGGCAGCCTGGTCAGGACCGGATGGGTCCGGTTCACCACCAGCCCGGCCAGCGGCATCGACTCCGCGGCCAGCCGCTCCACGAAGTAGCTCGCCTCGCGCAGCGCGTCCGGTTCCGGCGACGAGATCACCAGGAACGACGTGCCCCCCGAGCGCAGCAGCTCGTAGGTCTTGCGCGCACGCTGCTTGAACCCGCCGAACATGCTGTCGAAGGCCTGCACGAACGCCGACGCGTCGGCCAGCAGCTGCCCACCCACGATGGTGGACACGGCCTTCGCGAACAGCATGATCCCGGCGCTCACCACCTTGCGGACGCCCCAGCCGCCCGCCTTGGCCGGCCCGGACAGCAGGCGGATCATCCGGCCGTCCAGCGCGCTCGACATGCGCTGCGGCGCGTCGAGGAAGTCCAGCGCCGAACGGCTCGGCGGGGTGTCCACCACGATCAGGTCCCAGCGGCCCTCGCCGGCCAGCTGGCCCAGCTTCTCCATGGCCATGTACTCCTGCGTGCCGGAGAACGAGCTGGAGATCGTCTTGTAGAACGGGTTGGCCAGCACCTCCTGGGCGCGCTTCTCGCCCGCGTGGGCGAGGACCATGTCGTCGAACGTGCGACGCATGTCGAGCATCATGGCCGAGAGCTGACCGGCCGGCTCGAAGCCGTCGACCTCCACGTCCTTCGGGGTGTTGCCCAGCTCGCGCAGGCCGAGTGCCTGGGCGAGGCGCTTGGCCGGGTCGATGGTCAGCACGACCGTCTTGCGGCCGCGCTCGGCCGCCCGCAGCGCGATGGCGGCGGCCGTGGTGGTCTTGCCGACCCCGCCGGAGCCACAGCACACGATCACCTGGATTTCCGGGTTGTCGATCAGCGCGTCGACGTCGAGGCTCATCGCACCCCCTGCTCGACCAGCGTCTCGGCCAGCTCGTAGAGAGCGGCCGTGTCGACGCCGTGGGTCAGGTCGTCCAGCTCGAGGGTCGGCAGGTCCACCTCCGCCAGCTGCTCGCGCGCGCGCTGCTCGGCCAGCACGCGGATGGCGTGCTCCACCGTCTCCTCCACCAGTCCGTCGAGGTCCTCGGGGGACAGGTCGAGACCGGCGCTGGCCAGGCCGTTGCGGACCCGGGAGGCGTCGACGCGACCACCGGCGGCCGGCGTGACCGAGCGGGCGGGCAGGCGGGGCGGCCGGACCCGGTTGAGGAAGATCGCGCCGGGGCGCAGGTCGGCGCCGTCCAGCTCGCCGACCGCCTCGATGGTCTCGCGGACGGGCATCTCCTCGAGGAGCGTCACCAGGTGCACGGCCGTGTCTCCCGAGTGCAGCAGGCGGACCACGCCGTCGCTCTGGCCCTTGATCGGGCCGACCTTCGCCAGGTCGGCCATGGCCTTCGTGACGTCGAGGAACTTCACGATCCGGCCGGTCGGCGGGGCGTCGAGCACGACCGCGTCGTAGACGTGGCGGCCGGTGTCGTCCGTGCGTCCCACGCACTCCTTGACCTTGCCGGTGAGCAGCACGTCCCGCAGGCCGGGCGCGAGGGTGGTGGCGAACTCGATGGCGCCCATGCGGCGCAGCGTCCGGCCGGCGAAGCCCAGGTTGTAGAACATGGCGAAGTACTCGAGCAGCGCCGCCTCGGCGTCCACGTGCAGCGCTCGGACCTCGCCGCCGCCCGGCGCCGAGGCGATCCGCTCCTCCTCGTAGGGCAGCGGCTGGGCGTCGAAGATCTGGGCGATGCCCTGGCGGCCCTCGACCTCGATCAGCAGCACCCGGCGCCCGCCCGTGGCCAGCGCCAGGGCGAGAGACGCGGCGATCGTGGTCTTGCCGGTGCCGCCCTTGCCGGTGACCACGTGCAGGCGCGCGCGGGCGACCTGGTCGGTCCAGCCGGCTACGGGGATGGTCACTTGTTCAGGGTAAGTGGCGCCGTCCGATTTGTGCTCGCGAAAGGGCTAGCTAGCGAGCATCATCACGCTGGTCACCACGCACACTCCGATCACGACAGTCCACACCAGCCACGGCGCGAACACCGTGAGGACCAGGACACACAGGATCGCGAGCACGGTGAACGTGACCGCGCCGGAGATCGCGACGGTGCCGCTCGTCGACCCCCTGCGTTCCCGCACCTTGGCCATCGTGAGCAGCACGATCACGATGCCGGCCACACCCAGCAGGACGGCCGCGACGATTCGCCAGAGCTCCACCCGCGTTACCGTACCGACACACTCGCTGTGTGCACTGTCGGTCGCGCCATCTAGAGTCGCGGACCATGACGAAGTGGGAGTACGCCACCGTGCCGCTACTGATCCACGCGACCAAGCAGATCCTCGACCAGTGGGGCGAGGACGGCTGGGAGCTGGTCACGGTGCTGCCAGGGCCGACAGGCGAGCAGATGGTTGCCTACCTGAAGCGGCCCAAGGCGTGAGCTGGGGCGAGCGGCTCGCTGAGCTGAACATCGAGCTTCCGGCGGTGCCGGCGCCCGCTGGCGCGTACGTGCCGGCCGTGCGGACCGGGAACCTGGTCTACACGGCGGGCCAGGTGCCGATCGTCGACGGCGCCGTGGCCGCCACCGGCAAGGTCGGCCGCGAGATCAGTCCCGAGGAGGCCAAGCAGCACGCGCGCACCTGCGCGCTGAACGCGCTGGCCGCCGTCGACTCGGTGGCCGGCATCGACTCGGTCGTCCGGATCGTGAAGGTCGTCGGCTACGTGGCGTCGGCCGAGGGATTCACCGGTCAGCCCGCCGTGCTCAACGGCGCGTCCGAGCTGTTCGGCGAGATCTTCGGCGACGCGGGCAAGCACGCGCGAGCCGCGGTCGGGGTTGCCGAGCTGCCGCTCGGGGTACCAGTCGAGGTGGAACTGATCGTCGAGGTGACGTCATGAGTGAGTACAACGACCACAACGCGTCCTGCCACGAACTGCTGCTGCGGCTGGCCGGCCGGTTGCCCGACCGGCAGCTGTGGCGACTGCGCGACTGGCTCGCCGGTGGCGCGCTCGACGCGCTCGCCCGGGCGTTGCCGCTCACATTGCTCCGCGAACGTGTGGCGATCACCGCACGCGAGTCCATGCTGCTCAACGCCGCTTTGTTGGACGCGGGGGCCGACGCCGGCCGCCTGCACGCGGTTCCGTGGGTGGACCAAATCGAAGAAGTCGACTACACATTCACCTCGGAGTCGCCCGAACGGGTGAACACGGGTGACTCCGAAGCGGTAGTGCTCGGGGCGGTCCTCCATGGCCGACCCGAGTTGGTCGACGTGCGCGGTAGCTGGCGGCGGCACAGGTCGGGTTTGGGCCCATCCACCCGGATCGTGCTCGTCACGGCATCGACGGGCTGCGCGCGATTGACCGGGGAGCTGCAGCGAGTGCTGCGCGCTCTTGGCACGCACGAACCGGGCGTCGAGGTCATGCCGGAAGGCATCGACCTGCCGCCGTACCACCGGGCGGCACTGGCGGCATCCGAGCCGCTGCTGCCCGGGGTGATCGTGGGCCAGGGGTAACAGCTCCCCAGCTGGCACCGTCGATGCCAACGAGCTGGAAGGGAGCCGAGGCGTGACACAGGTCGCCCGGGGGGTAGGCCCAGGGGGTGTGAGCCGTTCAGGTGTCGCACTGCCGATCCGGATTCATGATCTGCTGCTGACGCTGGCAGGCAGGCTGGACGATGACGCGCTGGCGGATGCCCGGCAGATGCTGGCCTCGGCCGAGCTCGACCGGTCGCTGGAGTTCATCGCAGGCTGCATCGCCGCGGGCAACGTGATCCTGACCCGTGAGCAGCGCCGTGAACTCGAGGCGCTGTTCACGGACACCTACCTGGACCCGTCGTTGATCGACCGCGTGAAGATCGCCGACCGCTCCAACGCGGGCCGGCACCGCTTCGCCGTGGGCGCCGTGGAGGGCCGCGAGCCCGACCGCGGCGTGGCGGACGCGGTGACGCCGGTGCTCGACGTGCTGCCGGACGTCCGGTCGATGTGGTGTGTGTGGCGGCTGACGCCGTCCGGCCCGGCCTCCGGACCCGTGCCGCACCGGCTGGTGCTGGTGGGCGTCGGACCGGGTGGGTTCCCGCCTGCCACGGCGTACCGGGTGGAACACGCGCTGCGGCGCGCGGGCATCCGGGCGTCCGTCGAAGTGCTCGTGGACGGTGTCGAGCCGACCGAGTACCACCGGGAGGCGATGCGCAACGCGCGCCAGGTCCCTTTCGTTGAGCACGGCTCGAGTCGTCCGCGGATTGAGCCGTCCGTCGAGGCGCCGCAGGTGAGAGCGGCGGCCTTCGAGGAGGCGCCGCGGGCCGAGCCGATGCGTACCGCCCCGCCGAGGGTGGAGGCGCGCGAGCCGTTCGAGCCGACGCGTCAGGAGTCGTTCGATCCGCCGGTGCGTCAGGAGTCCTTCGAACCGCCCAGGCTGCTGGAGCCGCCGCGGCTGGAGGTACCCCGCCGTGAGCCGGAGCCCGAGCCGCCGCGGGTCGAGGCGCCCAGGGCGGAGCCGCTGCGTGCGGAACCGCTGCGCGCCGAGCCCCTGCCGTTGCGTGAGCCGCTGCGTTCGGTGACGCCTCCGCCGGTGCCGCCGCCCGCGCCGGAGCCCGAGCCCTTCGTGGAGCCGGTGGCCGCTGAACCGCCGCCGGCGCCGGAGCCCGCGCCGCAGTTCGAGCAAGAGCGTCTGCCGGAGAAGCCGGCCGACCTGCCGCCGTCGGCGTTGAACATCGAGACGCGCACCGACTCGGCACCGTCGCCGCCGCGCAGAGCCAGAGCGGAGCAGCCGACCGACGAACAGAAGCAGGACCCGCCGTCCCGCCCGAACCTCGCCCCGGCGAACGGCTCGGACA
Organism: uncultured Actinomycetota bacterium; assembly: GCA_963825445.1. Lineage (GTDB taxonomy): Bacteria > Actinomycetota > Actinomycetes > Mycobacteriales > Pseudonocardiaceae > Actinophytocola. The sequence continues at coordinate 65,248 of CAWGTM010000002.1, read as the reverse complement.
AGCACTCGGCGGCGTTCGTGGACGACATCCTGAACACCCAGGAGCGCAACCTACTGCGTGAGCTGCAGGACGAACTGGCGCGTCGGGAACAGCAGGAGTCGCAGAGCAGCACGTCGGGCTCCTGGCAGGTCGACCGGAGCAGTCGCCACGGCAAGAACGGCGGCCCGTTCGACCACCCGAACCAGACCACCGGCCCGATGATCATCAACGGCGTTCCGCCACACCGGCCGGACAACGGTTTCACCCGCTGATTTCGACCTGATCGGCCTGTCCCTGGTGCTTCTGGGACAGGCCGATCGGCGTTTCATCTGGTCCGCAGGTTGCTGGTGATCTTCTCGAGGACTCGCTGGATGTGCAGCCCGCGACGGGCGTCCAGCGGGTGCTCGGCCCGGCCGGCGATGATCAGGGCGACGAACTCGTCCAGCAGGTTGGAGTAGCGGTCCTGCGCCGAGCCGCTGGCGTCGAAGGTCAGGTAGCCGTTCGCGCCGTGGACGGTGAAGTCGTTGACCGGTGGCGTGGCCGGCGTGTGCATGGTCAGCGTCGACGCGCTGGTCCGGCCGCCCTCGTGGCCCAGGAGGACGTGCCACAGGTCCGGGCCCGTCCGGTGCGCGGCCAGGACGTCGGTGATCGTCCCGAGCGCGGCGTCCAGCATGTCGAACACGTGGGGGCCGATGTCGGCGAGCGCGCCGCCGTCGTGGCGCCACTGGGAGTCGGCGTACTTGGTGTCCAGCAGCGTGGCGGACATCCAGCGGGCCGCGCCGCCGTCCCAGCCGCCGGTGCGGTGCACCTGCGTCAGCCACTTCACGGTCTCCCGCGCGTAGCGGAACGTCAGCATCATCAGGCTGGCCACCCCGGCGCGCTCGATCGCGTTCACCAGCGTTTCGGCCTCGGCGACCGTGGCGGCGATCGGCTTCTCGAGGATCACGTGCTTGCCGGCCTCCGCGGCCCGCAGCGCGAGCGGCCCCTGGACCGAGGGCGGCACGGCGAACGTCACGGCGTCGACCGCGGCCAGCAGGTCGTCGAAGGTGTCGACCGGCGTGGCACCGCCCAGCGCCGCGACGGAGGCCGCCGCGTCCGGCCGGCGCGCCCACACGGCGGCCAACTCGGTCCCGGAGTGCGCGGCGATGCCCGGCGCGTGGACCTTGTGTGCCCAGGGGCCGGCGCCGACCAGGCCAACTCGCAACCGCGTGTCTGTCATGGGTCACATCCTGCCTGTCGGTGTCGGTGGTGCTGCGTAGGCTCTCCCGTGTGCGTGAGCTGCCGAAGGAGCTGACCCTGCCGTCGGGTTTCGTGCCGCCCGAGGTTCCCGACCCGCCCGTCGTACCCAAGGACGCGGCCACGGTCATCCTCGTCCGCGACACGGCGGCCGGCCTCGAGGTCTTCCTCCAGCGCCGCGTGATGGGCATGGCGTTCGCCGGCGGGATGACCGTGTTCCCGGGCGGCGGCGTCGACCGCCGCGACGCGGACACGTCGCTGGCCTGGCACGGCCCCGAGCCGGCGTGGTGGGCCAACCGCTTCTCGTGCGACGTCGGCCTGGCGCGCGCACTGGTGTGCGCGGCCGTGCGCGAGACGTTCGAGGAGTCCGGCGTGCTGCTGGCCGGGCCCGACGAACACAGCGTGGTGGCCGACGTCCGCCCGTTCGCCGAGGCGAGGGCCCAACTGGTGAGCCGCGACCTGTCACTGGCCGGGTTCCTGGCGGAGGCGGGCCTGGTGCTGCGCGCCGACCTGCTGCGCCCGTGGTCGGACTGGGTCACGCCGATCGAGGAGACCCGCAGGTTCGACGCGAGGTTCTTCCTGGCCGCGCTCCCGTCGGGTCAACGAGCCGACGGCGACACCTCCGAGGCGGCCGACACCCGCTGGCAACGCCCGACCGAAGCCCTGGACGACTGGAAAGCCGGCCGAAGCGGCCTCCTCCCACCCACGTGGACCACTTTGGCCGAACTGGAGGAGTGCACTTCAGTGGCCGACGCGATGACTCGCGAGCGAGTGATCGAAAAGCTGATGCCAAAGGTGGCCCGCGACGGCGACGTCCTACGGATAGTCCTCCCGGGTGACCCGCTGTACGACGCGTCACCGGCCCACCTGGACGCCCGCCCCGACGATCAGCTGGGCCGGTCGTGACCGCGCACCCGGCATACGGCGAGGTCCGGCCGGTGCTGCCGTTCGCCTCGGTACTGCTGGAGGAAAACCCAGGCTCGATGACCCTGGAGGGCACGAACACCTGGCTGCTGAAGTCCCCCGACGCCCCGCGGTCCGTGGTGGTCGACCCGGGCTATGAGGACGAGCCCCACCTGACGCGCGTAGCGGCGGCGGGCGAGGTGGACCTGATCCTGATCACGCACCAACACCCGGACCACGCTCAGGGCGCCCCTTGGCTGTCCACCAGAGTGAACGCCCCGGTGCGAGCCTTCGACCCAACCCTGTGCCGAGACGCCCCACCCCTGACCGACGGCGAAACCATCAACGCGGCGGGCCTGACCCTGACGGTCGTCCACACGCCGGGCCACACCCCGGACTCGATCTGCCTACGCGCAACCCACGACGGCCAGACGGCCACCCTGACGGGCGACACAATCCTGGGCCGAGGCACCACGGTGCTGACCGATCTGGGCGACTACCTGGCGTCCTTGCGCGTACTGGCGGCCGAACCACCGGCCACCGTCGCACTACCGGGCCATGGCGCAGAACTGCCGGACCTGTCCAAGACGGCGCAGGAGTACCTGGCCCACCGGGAGGCCCGCCTGAACCAGGTGCGAGCCGCCCTGGCCGAACTGGGCGAGAACGCCACCACACGACAGGTGGTGGAACGGGTGTACGCAGACGTGGACCGCTCCCTGTGGCCCGCCGCGGAGTGGTCAGTCCAAGCCCAACTGGACTACCTCCGCCGCACCCCCTGACCCGCTGGCCCCACCAACACACCCGAACGACAGATCCCACGCACACGAGCGACAAACTCGACGTACGCGAACGGCCGACTCACCGTGTGGGGACTCGGCGTGTGGTCAACTCACCGTGCGCGATTGGCCAACTCGGCCGTCGGGGCCGCTATCCGCGCCGGGAATGGTCATCATGCCGAGCCGGAGTGGTCATCATGCGCGACGGGAATGGTCATCATGCGCGGGTGGAAGCCGACGCTGATCGCCTCGCTTGCGCATCCGGTCATTGACCCCGGCGAGTCGTACCGTTTCGACAGCGAGTTCGCTGTTCGTTCGGTACGACTCGCGGTCGAAACCGTACGACTCGCGGGGTTGGGCGGGTTGACTGTGTGGCGGTTCGGGTAGCGATTGGCTGCCTGGCCGTCCGTTTCCCCCCGGCCCACCCACCCCCGGCCGGACCCCAACGAGAGCTAGTGCTTTGGCGGGAGCATGGGCATCACCACGTAGCGCAGGTCCAGGTCGCCCGGTTCCGGGGAGCTGAAGACCGTCGCGCGCATCCCCGGCTGAATCTCCACCCGCACCGAACCACCAGCGAACGGCCGAAGCGCGTCCGTGAGGAACTTCGACTGATACGCCTGACCGGTCCGCCCACCAGTAACCGAGGCCTTCACCGACTCCTCCGCCTCGCCCGAACGCGAGTCGGCCCCCCGAAGACGGATCTCCCCGTCGCCCACCTCCAACAGCAGCACCCCACGCGCGTCCGTGTACAGCCCCACCCGGCGGACCGCCCCGGAAAGAGCGTCGGTGTCCAACTCCAGCGTGGTGTCCACTCCGGACAGCGAGATCTTGGACTCGTGCAGGAAGCTCCCGTCGAGCACCGCCGTGGTGGCCGTGGTGGGCCCGGCCGCAGTGCGTTGCCACACCAGGCCGAACCGGTCGCGGTCGGCGTGCAGCGCCACCCGGCCGGCATCCACCTGCCTGGCGATCTCGCCGAGCAGGGTGGCTGGGACCAGGGCGTCGACCGATCCAGACGATTGCCAGGGGAGAGAGGCCAGAGCCATCTGATAGCGGTCGGTCGCCAACAGGACCAACCGGGAGCCCTCCGAGCGCACCCGCACCCCCGTGAACATCGGCAGCGCATCGTCACGTGAAGCGGCCGACACCACCGTGGACAGCGCCGAGGCGAACAGTGCGCCGTCGACCGTGCCCGCCTCCGGAGGGGCAACGCCCACCCCCGGATGCACGTCGGCATCCAGCAGCGGCAGAGCGAAGCGAGCACCCGGCGCGCGGATGGCCAGATGGCTGCCCTCGACCACCAACCGCACCTGGGGAAGATCCAGAGCCCGCAACGTGTCGGCGAACGGCTTGGCCGGCACCAGCACCCGACCCTCCGTGTGGACCACAGCCGGCCGTCCGATGGTGGCCGCCCGCTCGCGATCGTTGGCCGCCAGCGCCACCCCGGAAGGCGACGCCGTGAGCAGCAGCCCCGACAGCACCGGGTCGATCAGCTTGCCCGGCACGAGCTTGACCAGCGCGGATGCGGCACCGGCGAGGTCGGCCGTGGTGACGGTGAGGTCCATGCCGAACAACCTAGCCGGGCACACCGACAATTTCCGGTTGAGCCGCCGGCCGCGGAACGAGCGTCCCGCGCCGCGCCCAGAGCACGGCCGTGACCACCAGACCCGAAGCGCTCGACGCGAGGAACGCCGCCGGAATCCCGACGTGCTCCACCAGGTACCCACTGGTCGAGTGCCCGGCCGCCAGCCCGAGCGTCACGGCCGTGACGATCCAGCCGAACGCCTCCGTGGTGGTACCGCGCGGCGCGACCAGCTCGATCGCCATGGAGTGCGCCGTGGCCTGCGGGGTGATCCAGATGCCGGCCATCAGCAGCGCGATCGTGAGCCACAGCAACCCGCCCGGAATGGCCATCGGCGCGATGAGCAGCGCGAACAGCCCGAGCAGCACCGGCAGTCGCAGGTGCATGGGCTTGGGCCACGGGTGGACCGCGTAGAACAGCCCGAACGCCACGGAGGTGAGCGAGAACATCGCGAGCATCAGCCCACCGAGCGACGGATGCCCGGCCTCGGTCGCGGAGGCCGGCACCGCGACCTCCACGAACCCGACGGTCAGGCCGAAGCCGAACGACGCCAGCGCGACCGTGCGCATGCCGGGGCTGGCGAGCGCGCCGAGCAGGTCACGCGCGGAGGCGTCGCGGGCGGGCCGCACCCGGCGCACCGCGGGGGAGAGCGCGAAGCCGATGCTGCCGATCACCATGCAGATGGCGCCCGCCGCGACACCGGTACCGCCCCACGGCGCGATGACCAGCACGCCGGCCAGCGCCGGCCCCAGGATGAAGAACGTCTCCATGCTGATCGCCTCGTAGGCGTAGGCGGCGTTGCGTGTCGGCCCGGGCGGCAGCAGCGTGGTCCACAACGCACGGGACGCGGCGCCGACCTGTGGCTCACTCAGTCCCACGGCCGCGCCGAGCAGCACCATCACGATGTCGGCCTGCCTGGTCTCGACGGCCGTCACCACCGCGGTGATCGACAGAGCGAACATGCCGACCACGGCCAACAGCGGACGCGTCGGACCGAGCCGGTCCATCACCCGGCCCTGCACGACCGCGCCGGTGGCGACGCCGACCAGCGTGCCGGCCGACACCAGCCCGGCCGTGGCGAACGACCCGGTCTCCCGCTGCACGTACAGCAACAGGGACAGCCCGATCATCGCGATCGGCATCCTGGCCAGCAGCGACGTGAGCACGGCGACACCCGCGCCGGGCGTGGTCAGCGCGGCGCGGTAGTCGGACATGCGAGCGGAGTGGGACACGAGTACCAGTATGCAATATCTGGTACGCCCGTACCAGTAAATTACCGGCGACCTCGGTCACCGGTCGCGAACGGTCTCAATTCGGTAACGGTGACAAGAAAATCGCGGAACCCGCACAACGGGTGGGTACTCAAGCGAGTCCTCACCTATGAAAGCCGCGAGACTCGGGTATCGATCCCCGGCCTCGCGCGTTCCAACTGAAGAGAAGCTCCCTCCGCCAGACATGGTTCGGGGCCTGATGGGTCGGAGGGCGGGGAGCGTGGGCCGTCGGGGGATGGTTCACGCAAAGACAAGGAGCCGGTGCGCCACGTCGGGGGTGGCGCCCGGCTCCTTCTCTATATGTACGGGTCAGCGTGCGCGGCGGGCCAGCCGCTCCGGGTCCAGGATCAGCACGCTCTTACCTTCCAGACGCAGCCAGCCGCGGTGTGCGAAGTCGGCGAGCGCCTTGTTCACGGTCTCCCGCGACGCGCCGACCAGCTGGGCGATCTCCTCCTGAGTGAGGTCGTGCATCACCCGCAGCAGACCGGCTTCCTGGCTGCCGAAGCGCTGTGCGAACTGCAGCAACGCCTTGGCCACCCGGCCGGGTACGTCGGTGAAGATCAGATCCGCGAGCATGCCGTTGGTCCGCCGCAGCCGGCGGGCGAGCACCCGCAGCAACTGTTCGGCGATCTCCGGCCTGGTCGCGATCCACTGCCGCAGCGCCGGACGGTCCATGGATCGCGCCACGACCTCGGTGACCGTGGTAGCGGTCGACGTGCGCGGGCCAGGATCGAAGATCGACAGTTCGCCGAACATGTCCGCCGGGCCCATGATGCCCAGCAGGTTCTCTCTGCCATCCGGTGACTTGCGGCCGAGCTTCACCTTGCCCGACTGGATGATGTAAAGGCGATCACCGGGCTCGCCCTCCGCGAAGATCACATGCCCACGCGGAAACTCGACCATTTCCAGCGTCTGGGCGAGTGCTTCGGCGGCAGCCGGCTCGACGCCCTGGAAGATGCCGGCCCTGGCAAGGGTCTCGTCCACCTTCGTCCCTCCCAATCAGACACAGCCTCGACCGGGGGCACCAGCGCCCCTGATCACTAAGGGGAGTGTAGGGCGTGTGCGGGTTATCACCTCGCAGGGCGTACCACGGGTATGTCGCGGAAGGCCCGGGTCAGCGCTTCGGCCTGGGGATCCGGACGGTCGGCTGGTTCATCGGATCGACGACACGGCGCCCGCGCGTCTTGCCGCGCCTGCGCAGTCGGAACAGCTCGAGCGCCCGGCCGATGCCGTGCCCGTAGAGCGCCTGGACCTCGTTCGGCCGCGCGCTCTCCAGGAACTCCTCGACCTCGTCCTCCTGGACCGCGACATGCCGGAGCCGGTTCTCCACCCGCTCCATGAACAGCGCGAAGAACATCACCACGAAGGGAACTGCGAACACGAACCAGACAGCCATGGTGTCGTTGATCCTCGCTCAGGTCGGGGTGGCCGGCGCGGACGGTCGCTGCGTCCGGCGTGTCTGCGGGGTCTCGTAGTAAGGACGTCCAGTGCACCGCTGAGGTTGTTCTGAGATTTTCCGGGGCCCGTAGGCTAGCGGGGTGTCTCCCGCCACCAGACAACTACCCCGGGCCAAGCCGGACAAAACGCCGGCTCCGCCGGATGCCGCACTGGTTCGCCGTGCCCGCCGCATGAACCGCGTGTTGGCCGAGGCGTTCCCGGACGCGCACTGCGAGCTGGACTTCACCACTCCGCTCGAGCTGGCCGTGGCCACCATCCTGTCCGCGCAGAGCACCGATGTGCGGGTCAACCTGACCACGCCCGCCCTGTTCAAGCGCTACCGCACGGCCGCCGACTACGCGGGTGCCGACCGGACCGAGCTGGAGGAGATGGTCCGCTCCACCGGCTTCTACCGGAACAAGACCACGTCGCTCATCGGTCTGGGCACCGCACTGGTCGAACGGTTCGACGGCGAGCTGCCCGGCAATCTCGACGACCTGGTCACGCTGCCCGGCATCGGCCGCAAGACGGCCAACGTCATCCTCGGCAACGCCTTCGACATCCCCGGCATCACGGTCGACACGCACTTCGGCCGGCTGGTCCGCCGGTGGGAGTGGACGACCGAGGAGGACGCGGTCAAGGTCGAGCACGCGATCGGCGCGATCTTCCCGAAGAAGCAGTGGACCATGCTGTCCCACTACGTGATCTTCCACGGCCGTCGGGTGTGCCATGCGAAGAAGCCGGCGTGCGGCGCGTGCGTGCTGGCCAAGGACTGCCCGTCCTTCGGCGCGGGCCCCACGGAGTTCGAGGCCGCCGCCAAGCTGGTGAAGGGCGACGAGGCCCCGCACCTCATCGACCTGGCCGAGCGCACGAGGAACGGCTACACCCCGGGGCGCGCGTGAACGGTGCACGCTGGTCGGTCGTGGTGGTGATCCTGATGATCGCCGGGATCGTCGCGATCTGGCCGAGGAGCGAGGCACCGCCCGAGACACCCCAGGGCCCGCCGGAGCCCGATCTCGCGGCCGCCAGGTCGCAGGCCGATCTGCCGGAGTGCACCACCTCGCCCGACGGTCCGGCCGAGCTGGCCGGCGTCGGCGCCCAGTGCCTTGCCGACGGCGCCACGGTCGACCTGGCGGGCGCGCTCGCCGGACGTCCCGTGCTGGTCAACGTGTGGGCCACCTGGTGCCCGCCGTGCAAGGAGGAGCTGCCGGTGCTCGCCGAGTACGCGGCGCAGCCGGACGCCATCGACGTGGTCGGCCTGGCCGTGCAGAGCCGTCCGGCCGACGCGCTGGAACTGCTGGCCGCGCTCGACGTGCGGCTGCCCACCCTGTTCGACGAGAACGGCGCGGCCGAGCGGGCGTTGCGGGTCCCGAACCTGCCGGCGTCGTACCTGATCGGGGCCGACGGCTCCGTGGCGAAGGTGTCCGAGCCGTTGGTGTTCCGTTCGGTCGACGAGGTTCGCCAGGCCGTCGCCGCGGGTGGCGCCAGGTGAGCGACTACGGACCGCTGGTGGATCCGGCGTCTTTACCCGGCTGGCTCGAGCCGGTGGTCGCGGCGACCGCCGACATCGATCCAGCCTTGTTCCGCGGCATGGCCGCGCCGCAGGAGAGCACTCGCGAGGCGGCCGTCCTCATCCTGCTAGGCGAGCACGAGGAGCGCGGCCCGGACGTGTTGCTGCAGCTCCGAGCCGACGGCACCAGCGCACACTCCGGCCAGGTCGCGTTCCCCGGTGGCGGCGCCGAGCCGGAGGACGACGGCCCGGTCGCGACCGCGTTGCGCGAGGCCGTCGAGGAGACGGGGCTCGACCCGACGGGCGTGCGGCCTGCGGCACTGTTGCCGAAGCTGCACATCCCGGTGTCCGGGTTCCAGGTCACGCCGGTGCTCGCGCACTGGGAGAAGCCGAGCAGGGTGTGGGCCGTGGATCCGGCGGAGAGCGCGGCGGTGGCCAGAGCGCCGATCGCGGACCTCGCCGACCCGGCCAACCGCTTTGTGCTGCGGCACCACTCGGGTTTCGTCAGCCCGGCCTTCGCGCTGCCGGGCATGTTGGTCTGGGGTTTCACCGCGGCACTCGTGACGCTGCTCTTGGAGATAGGCGGCTGGGCACAGCCGTGGGACGAGACCGACATACGCGACCTTGACGCGGCGTGGCGTTCAGTTGGCTCAGTTGTCGGGGAGGTTGACGGGTGAACTGGGTCGACTTGGTGGTGATCGCACTCGCCATTCTGGCGGCGGTCTCCGGCGCGCGGCAGGGCGTGGTGACCGCGCTGCCCGCGTTCATCGGTGTGCTGCTCGGTGCCATCGCGGGCATCAAGATCGCGCCGCTCGTGGTGCAGTACATCGAGTCCACGCCCACCAGAGTGGCGTTCGCGGTGGCGATCTTCGTGCTCCTCGTGGCGCTGGGAGAGACGCTCGGCGTGTGGCTCGGCCGGAGCATCCGCCAGAAGATCAAGTCTCCGAAGGCCGTCGGCGTGGACAACGCGCTCGGCGCCATCGTGCAGGGCGCTGTCGTGTTCGTGGTGGCCTGGCTGATCGCGTTGCCGCTGGTCACCGTGGGTGGACTGCCGTCGCTCGCGTCGGCCATCCGTGGCTCCGTTGTGCTCGGCGGGGTCAACAACGTGATGCCCTCGGCCGCCCAGAACCTGCCGGACGAGCTGCGCAGGCTGCTCGACGTGTCCGGCTTCCCGGCGGTCGTCGACCCGTTCGACCAGACCCCCAACCGCGAGGTGGCCCCACCCGACCCGGCCCTGCAGGGCAGCGAGGTCGTGCAGCGGGTCCGCGAGAGCGTGCTCAAGATCCACGCACGGGCGCCGTCCTGCTCGCGGGCACTCGAGGGCACCGGGTTCGTGATCTCCGACGAGCGCATGATGACCAACGCGCACGTCGTGGCCGGCACCAACGAGGTCACCGTGGAGACCGACGACGGCACGCTCGACGCCCGGGTCGTCCACTACGACCCGGAGACCGACGTCGCCGTGCTGTCGGTCCCCGGCCTGACCGCACCCGCCCTGCCGTTCGCGCCGCAGCCGGCGGAGTCCGGGCAGGACGGCATCGTGCTCGGCTACCCGCTCGACGGCCCGTACACGGCCTCACCCGCCAGGGTGCGTGACCAGATCGACCTCCGTGGCCCGGACATCTACGACGCGAACACCGTGCAGCGTGAGGTCTTCACCCTGCGCGCGCTGGTCCGCAGCGGCAACTCCGGCGGCCCGCTGGTCGACACGAACGGAGCCGTGATCGGCGTGATCTTCGGCGCGGCCGTGGACTCGTCGGAGACCGGCTTCGCCCTCACCGCGGCTGAGGTGGCCGAGGAGGTCGAAGCCGCTCCCGACATGTCCCGCCAGGTGAGCACCGGCAACTGCGCGGCCTAAACCGCGCAGCTGGCACCTTCCGCCGGCACCACCCGATCGACCAGGTAGTCGACCGACGCGGAGATCGTGCACTCGTTGGCCGTGACCGCACCGTGGCCCCAGCCCTCGTAGGTCAGCAGCACGCTGTTGTCGATCTGGTCGGCGACGCTGGTGGCCCACTCGTGCGGGGTGGCTGGGTCGTACCGCGGGTTCAGCAGCAGGATGGTCGGCCCGCCGTCGACATCGGTGCGGTGCTGCGGGTTGTTCGTCTGTGCCGGCCACACCGAGCACATCGCCACGACCGGCCAGGAGAAGTGCGTGCGCACCGTCGGCGCGGCCTCGTTCCCCTTGCGCCACAACCGGTTCCACTCCCGCTCGGAGCGGATCTTGGTGTTGTGGTCGGCGCAGAACGCGGCGATCGGGAACTCCGCCACCTCGGCCGATGCCGTCGTGGCCCGGGATTGCTGCTCGGACAGCGCCTTCAGGTGATCGGCCGCGCCCGGCCAGTTCGGGCCGTAGAAGAAGTTGACCGTCTGCGAGTTCAGCGTGATCGGGTCGATCCGCCGGTCGGGATTGCCCGGCACGTGCAGCTCGCCGCGCACCGCCCGCTCCCACAGGCCGTCGAACACCGCGTGGACGTCCTGCCCGTGCAGCGAGCAGGACGGGTCCTCGGCGCACCATTCGGCGAACTGGTCGAACGAGTCCTGGGCCGCGCGGGCCTCGGTGGTCGCCAGGTCCTCAGTGGACAGACTGTGGTCGAACACGCTGGACAGCAGCATGGTGCGGATCCGGTTCGGGAACTGCTCGGCGTACATCTGTCCGGCGAGCGTGCCGTACGAGGAGCCGTACAGGTTCAGCTTCCGCTCGCCGAGCGCGGTGCGCAGCGCCTCGATGTCCCGAGCCACGCTGACGTTGTCGAGGTGGTCGAGCAGCGAGCCCGTGTGCTCTCGACAACTCCGGGCGACGTTCTTCGTCCACGACTGGACGTCGGCCAGCGTCGCGCCCGCGTCCGGCGCGGTGTTCGGCATCTCGCTGACCAGGTCGGCGTCACATTCGACCGGATTGCTCCGGTTGGTGCCGCGCGGATCGAAGCTCACGATGTCGAAGCGTGCGGCCATCTCGTCGGGGAAGCGGCCGCCGTCCAGGACGGCGTCCACGCCGGAACCTCCCGGCCCGCCCGGCATGTACACGAGCGTGCCCACCCGCGCTCCGGTGGCCGCCCGCCGCGCGACCACCACCTCGATGGTGCCCTGCGACGGCCGAGACCAGTCGATGGGAACGGTCACCTCGGCGCACTCGACGTCCGCGTTCTCCGCACACGGTCCCCAGTCCAGGCGCGGTGTCGCGTCGGCTCTGACGGCGTTCGTCCCGGTCAGCACCAACCCCGCGACCAGCGCGCCGGTGAGGACCGTGCGCACGGTGTTCCCCATGTTCCCTCCCAGATCCGGTGTTACTCGGACCCGAGTATCGGGTGGTCATGGCAGCGACGGCTCCGGGCTTTCCCTGAGGTGACCCCGAAAAAGCACCCCTCAGGGGCGGGAGAGATGCGCGATGAGCGCGCGGTTGGTGTCCGCCGGCGCTTCCTGATGCGGGAAGTGGCCGATGTTGTGGAGGGTGCGCGTCTCGATGGGGCCGGTGGCCCATTTGGTGGAGGCGTCGATCGTGCGGGGGAGGATGCACGGGTCGACCGCGCCGGCCAACTGCAGCACCGGCACCGTGATCTTGCGTTGCATGGCCTCGGAGTAGCGACGGCCCTCGCCGCGGAGTTGGGCGCGGACGGCCCAGCGGTAGTACTCGAGGGAGCTGTGGGCGGCGCCGCGAACCATCATGGCCGACCGGTGCCGGTCGGTGATCTGCGTGAACTCCGGACGCTCCGTCCACTCCGGACCGGACCAGCGACGCATGAGCGTCTCGACGGTGGCGGCGTTGTCGCGGGTGAGCCAGCGTTCGGGAGCCATGGGAACCTGCGCGCGGAAGACGTGACCGAGCGCGCGGGCCTGGTTCGTGCGGCGGCGGTGCAGCACGGTGCGGCGGATCTCGCGGCGCAGCGCCATCGGGTGCGCGGCAGAGATGGCCGTGACGGAGCTGACGAGCCGGGGGTGCATGGCGGCCACCGTCCAGGCGAGCATCCCGCCCCAGGCGTGACCCACGAGGTGCGCGCGGGGTTCGCCGAGCGCCTTGACCAGGCCGCCGACGTCACCGGCGAGCGTCCAGGCGTCGTAGCCGCGCGGTGGCTTGTCCGAGTCGCCGTAGCCGCGCAGGTCGACGGCCGCCGTGCGGTAGCCGGCGTCGGCCAGCGCGCCGAGCTGGTGGCGCCAGGTCCACCAGAAACCCGTGAAACCGTGCAGGAACAGGACGAGCGGGCCCTCGCCGGTCTCGGTGACGTGCAGCCGAATGCCGTTGGCGTGGACGTCGCGGTGCACCCAGGGGCCGTCCAGCCGAACGGTGGACGGGTCAGGTCGCACGATGGTGGTGCTCGCCACGAGCGGTGTCAGTCGCGGTGGGGCTCGAGCTGTGGTTGCCCGTTGTCGCCCCGGTTGCGCAGCGCGGCCATGGTGTCCTTGGCGGACTCGATCGTCTTCTCGGGAGCACGCAGCCGCTTGAACTTCTTGGCGCCGCGCATCGCGAGCAGGAAGGCGGTGATCGCCATGAGGATCACGATGATGAAGAAGCCGCCCCAGGGGTCGGCCCAGGACCACAGGCCCTTGTTGATGCCCAGCGCTGCCGCGGTGAGCAGGAACGGCATCAGAAGAAGGGCGAGGACCAGCGCGACGATGAAGTAGACGCTGCCCGTGAGGGCCTTCTTCACCTCGCTGACGACTTCGCCCTTCGCCAGCTCGATCTCAGCTCTGACCAGCGTCGAGATGTGCGTGGTCGCGTCCTTGACCAGGCCTCCGATGGACTGCTCGCCCGACGCGCTCGCCTCGTCGGACAGCGGGATCGAGGGCACTCTCGGCAAGCCGGCCCCTGCTCCGTTGGTCTTGTCGTGCGCACTGGTCACCGGGCCATCGTGCCATGACCCGATCAAAGAGGCTGGCCGGGCGGGCTCAACTCGCCGAGTGGGCCTTGCTCCGGCGCACCAGGAGGACGGCCGCGACCAGTGACGCGATCAACGAGGCGACCAGCACCGCGCCCTTCGCGATCTCCATGTCCGCCCCGTCGGGCGTCAGGTCGGCCAGCAGCAGACTGACCGTGAACCCGACGCCGCCGAGCATGGCCACTGCCACGAGATCGCGTTTGCCGAGGTCACCGGGTAGTCGCGCGGCCCCGAGCCACACGGCCGGCAGCGCCGACCCGACGATCCCCACGAGCTTGCCCACCACCAGCCCGATGATCACGGCGAGCGCGATGCGGTCGGTGAACAGTCGGCCGAACACGTCGCCGCTGAGTGGGATGCCCCGCAGCGAACACCGGCACCGCTAACCCGGCCGACCACGGCCGCAGACGGTGTTCCAACCAAAGACACGGCGACTCGTCCAAGCCGGGGTCGGCGCGCACCCGGGTGAGCAGGGCGAGCGCGACGCCGGCGATGGTCGCGTGCACCCCGGTCTCGTGCACGGCGAACCAGGTGGCGACCGCGAGCGGCACGTACAGCAGTGGCGTGCGAATCCGCTTTCGCTGCGCCAGCCAGTAGATCGCCAGCAGCGCCACGGCCGTGGCGCCGAGCAGTGCGATGGCACCGACGGTCTCGGTGCGGAGGTGGCGGGCGAACTGAGCACGGGCGTTCCTTCTAGCTGGTGGCGACGCCGAAGAGCGCGCCGACGAAGTACGTGACCAGCATGGTCAGCACGCCGACACCCACGTTGCGGACCACCGCCCGTCGGATCGGCGCGTTGCCCAGGCGTGCGCTGAGCACCCCGGTCAGGACCAGGCCGACGATCACGGCGGCCGCACACGACCACACCCGCCACCCGACCGACGGCAGCGCGATCGCGACGAGCGGCAACAGCCCGCCGCAGGTGAACGCGATCAGCGACGCCCACGCCGCGTGCCACGGGCTGGTCAGCTCGTCCGGGTCGATGCCCAGCTCGGCCTCGGCGTGGGCCTCGAGTGCGTCGTTCTCCGTCAGCTCGCGGGCCACCTCGGTGGCGAGCTGGGGCGACAGGCCGCGGTCCTCGTAGATCTCCGCGAGTTCACGTTCCTCCTCCTCGGGCATGGTCTCCAGCTCGTAGCGCTCCAGGCGCAACGCGGCCTGCTCGGTGTCGCGCTGGGTGCTGACCGACACGTACTCACCGCCGGCCATCGACAGCGCGCCCGCCACCAGGCTGGCCACCCCGGCCACCATGATCGCCGTGCGGTCGGTGGTCGCGCCCGCCACGCCGACCACGAGCCCGGCGACCGACACGATGCCGTCGTTGGCGCCGAGGACGCCGGCCCGCAGCCAGTTCAGTCGTTCGCCCAGGCTGCCGTGGTGGGGCTCGGGATGATCGCTCACCCGCTTATTGAACCCCTGTCGACCAGCTGTGGCACTATTTCGACATCTGTCACAAGGTCGGGGTGTGAGATGAAGAAGTGGATCGTCTGCCTGGTGATCGGGCTGGGCCTGTTGTCGCTCAGCTCGGGTGTCGGAATCAACGACAACACCATCAGGTGCGGCAGCGAGATCATGGGGCCCGGCGACGTCTGCGAGGAGACGCGGAACGGCTCCGTGACCGACACCGAGACCTACGAGGAGATGAAGGAGTCCAAGGAGGCGACGCAGCGGACCTTCAACTCCTGGGGCCGCTGGGCGCTGCTCGGCGGCGGCGCGCTCCTCACGGTGCTCGGCATCTGGGGGATCGTGAAGGTGAAGCGGGCCAGGAAGAACGAGCCCTACCTCGGCCCGGGGTACACGCCAGGCCAGGCCGAGCCGCGTCAGCCCGGCCAGCCGGTGGGGCAGTACATGCAGGGCATGACGCCGCTGCCGCCAGTGCAGCAGGGTCCGCCGCAGGGATACGCGCCGCAACCGCAGCCCAACTACGCCCCGCAGCAGAACCAGCCGCCCCAGCAGCAATCGGGCCAGGCGCCGCACCCGAACTACGGGCCGCCCCAGCGGCAGTACCCGCAGCAGCCGTTCGGCCCGGGCTCGCAATAGGACCGTCGGGGAGGGGTGCCCGCCCTCCCCGACAGCGCGTTATTCCTCCGACTTACCGGTGTTCAGGCCCGACGAGATCAGGTCCATCACGGACGAGTCGGCCAGCGTGGTGACGTCACCGATCTGCCGGTTCTCCGCCACATCCCGCAGCAGCCGGCGCATGATCTTGCCGGAGCGGGTCTTCGGCAGCTCCGGAACCACCATGATCTGGCGCGGCTTCGCGATCGGGCCGATCTCCTTCGCCACGTGGTCGCGCAGCGCCTTGATCGCCTCCTCGCCCTTGGCCTCGTCCTGTGCGACGTTGCCGCGCAGGATCACGAACGCCACGATGCCCTGGCCCGTGGTCGGGTCGGTCGCGCCGACCACCGCGGCCTCGGCCACCGTCGGGTGCGACACGAGCGCCGACTCCACCTCGGTCGTGGAGATCCGGTGCCCCGACACGTTCATCACGTCGTCCACCCGGCCGAGCAGCCAGATGTCGCCGTCGGCGTCGTACTTCGCGCCGTCACCGGCGAAGTAGAAGCCCTGGTCGGCGAAGCGCGACCAGTACGTGTCGCGGTAGCGCTCCTCGTCGCCCCAGATGCCGCGCAGCATGGCCGGCCACGGCTCGTCGAGCACCAGGTACCCGCCGCCGCCAGGGCCGACCTCGTTGCCCTGGTCGTCGACCACCTTCGCGGAGATGCCGGGCAGCGCCGCCTGTGCCGAACCGGGCTTCGTGGACGTCACGCCCGGCAGCGGGGAGATCATGATCGCGCCGGTCTCCGTCTGCCACCAGGTGTCCACGATCGGTGCCTTGTTCGCACCGATGTGCTCGCGGTACCACATCCAGGCCTCGGGGTTGATCGGTTCGCCGACCGAGCCGAGGACGCGCAGCGAGGAGAGGTCGAACTTGTCGGGGATCTCCTTGCCCCACTTCATGAACGTGCGGATCAGCGTGGGTGCCGTGTAGTAGATGGAGACGCCGTACTTCTGCACGATCTCCCAGTGCCGGCCTTCGTGCGGGGTGTTCGGCGTGCCCTCGTAGACCACTTCGGTGACACCGTTGGCGAGCGGCCCGTACACGATGTAGCTGTGGCCGGTCACCCAGCCGATGTCGGCCGTGCACCAGTAGATGTCGGACTCCGGCTTCACGTCGAACACGTTGCGGTGCGTGTACGCGGCCTGGGTGAGGTAGCCGCCGGACGTGTGCAGGATGCCCTTCGGCTTACCCGTGGTGCCCGAGGTGTAGAGGATGAACAGCGGGTGCTCGGCGTCGAACGCCTCGGGGGTGTGGGTGTCGGACTGGCCGTCGACCAGGTCGTGCCACCACACGTCGCGGCCGTCGGTCCACTCGACGTCGGTCTCGGTCCGCCGGACCACCAGCACCTTCTCGATGCTCGGGGTCTTGGCCACGGCCTCGTCGACCGCGGCCTTCAGCGGCGCCGGCTTGCCGCGCCGGTACTGACCGTCGGCCGTGATGACCAGCTTGGCCTCGGCGTCGTCGATGCGGGAACGCAGCGCCTCCGCGGAGAACCCGCCGAAGACCACGCTGTGGGTCAGGCCAAGGCGTGCGCAGGCGAGCATCGAGAAGATGGCCTCCGGCAGCATCGGCATGTAGATGGCCACCCGGTCGCCCGCCTGCAAACCCAGTGACTGCAGGGCGTTCGCGGTCTTCGAGACCTCGCGCAGCAGTTCGGCGTAGGTGATGGTGCGGCCGTCGCCCGGCTCGCCCTCCCAGTGGATGGCGACGCGGTCGCCGTTGCCGGCCTCCACGTGACGGTCGACACAGTTGTACGCCACGTTGAGCTTGCCGCCGACGAACCACTTCGCGAACGGCGGGTTCGTCCAGTCGAGCACCTGGTTCCACGGGGTGTCCCAGTGGAGCAGGTTCTCGGCCTGATCGGCCCAGAAGGCCTCCCGGTCGTCCGCGGCGGCGTCGAACATGTCGGCCTTGGCGTTGGCCTGCTGTGCGAACTCGTCGCTCGGCGGGAACGTCCTGCTCTCGGTGAGCAGGTTGTCCAGAGTCGAACTCTGGCCGGGCTGCTCGGTCATGGTGCGGATCCTCCTCGACCCTGGACTGATGGTGTCAGCCCCGACCGTAGTGTGCTCCCGCCTGCCGCAACAGGACCAGCAGAGGTCCAGACCACATGGGTCGCACGGAGATCACCCGGTAGGGTCGCGTTCCGTGACGGACCCGCTTGCGCCACTGCTCGAACTGCCCGGTGTCACCGACGCGGTCGCGGCCGCGCGCGAGGCGGTGGATGTGGTCCACGGGCACCAGGCGAACCGGCGGGGCTGGCCGACCACGGCCGCCGAGGCGTCGGTCCGCGCGGCCCGGGCGTCGGCCGCGCTCGCCGGCGCCGCCGCGGACATCCCGGACAGCGGCGAGGTCGACGACCCACGACTGGTCGGTGCCCTGCGTATCGCCGAGTCGATCGGTCCGCTGCTGCCCGTGTGGCAACGCGCCCCCATGCAGGCCCTGGCCCGGCTGCACGTGCTGGCCGCGGCCGACCTCGTGCCGGACGACGAACTGGGCCGGCCCCGCCCGTCTCGCGCGGTGACCCGACGGCTCGACATCCTGGCCGAACTGGTGACCGGCGGAACGTCGGTCCCCGGCCTGGTGGTGACGGCGGTAGTGCACGGCGAACTGCTGGCGCTGGCCCCGTTCGGCAGCGCGGACGGCGTGGTCGCACGAGCGGCCGCCCGAATCAGCATGATCAACACCGGCCTGGACGCGAAGGGCCTGACCGTGCCCGAGGTCGGCTTCCTCCGGCGCGCGGACCGCTACCGCGCGGCCGCCGCGGGCTTCGCCACGGGCACGGAGGAAGGCCTGGCCGACTGGATCGTCCTGTGCTGCGAGGCGATGGAGGCCGGCGCCCGCGAGGCCACGAGCATCGCGGACTCCGTACTGACGTAGATCCAGGAAAACTCCAGGGGATTTCGTGCGACGTCGCGGAGCATGGGTGCTGCGAGTCCCCCCTTCCTCGCGCTCGATGGGTATCTCCACAGGGCGGGCCGAGATTCCTAGCGTCTCGGCCCGCTTCCCCATTTCCTGGACGCCGCCGGCCGATTGGCCGCTGAAAGCCGTAACGATCACTCCACAGATCGATATGGAGGGGTATTCAGATTTCTCCATGGAGTGGAGGCGCCAGTGGCCGCCGGAACCGCCGAAATCCGGATCGAACCCGCGGACCAGTCCGATGAGGAGCTTCGCCAACTGGCCCGCTGGCTACGCGACGAGGACGAACTGCGCGGCAAGGTGGATCTGTCGGGCGCTCCGATAACCCCAGGTCACATGGGCGGCACGGCGGAGATGGTGACGGTGATCGTCACGAGCGGCACGGCCACCGCACTGGTCACGTCACTCTTCACGTGGCTGGGCCGGCGCCGCGAATCCACAAAGGTGACGGTCACAGTGGAGTCAGCATCGGGGGATCGGATCGACCTGAGCTGCGCCTCCCCGGCCGATGCGGACAATCTGCTCCGAGCGTGCAAGAAAATCCTCTGAGATGGTGTCCCTTCCGGACCGGAATCTCTCCCGCGCCGTACTAATCGGCACCAGCAAGTTCGACCGGCTGCAGGACCTACCGGCCGTGCGCAACAACCTGTCCGACCTCCGTGCCGCCCTGACCGACCCGGACCACGGCATTTTGGCGCCGGAGAACTGCGAAGTGGTCGTCAACCCCGACTCACCCGCCACGTTCATGAACCGTCTGCAGCAGACGGTCAACCGGACCAACGACTTCCTGCTCGTGTACTACGCGGGCCACGGCGTCCGACACGACACCAGGGACGAGCTGTTTCTGACGCTGCCCGGAACGGACACCGACGCGCTGTACGGGACAGCCGTCGAGTTCCGATGGGTGCGGGAGGTACTCGAGCACAGCCCGGCGCGAGCGGGTCTCCTGGTGCTCGACTGCTGCTACTCGGGCATGGCGTTGGGCACCATGTCGGCCCCGGACACCCGGGAGATCGAGGTGCGCGGCTCGGCCGTACTGGCTTCCTCACCGAAGAACCGCAAGTCGCATTCACCGGAGGGGCACCGGCACACGGCGTTCACCGGCAAGGTGATCGACCTGCTCCAGAGCGGCTCACCCGTGGCGGGAGAACCGCTCACTGTGAGCACCCTCTACAAGCGAGTCTCGGTGGCGTTGGTCAACGAGCAGTTCCCGAAACCAACCCTGAGAGCAATCGACACCAGCGGCGACCTGCTGGTTCGCCGCTTCGAGATTCCTCACCGACCTATGGCTGCACCCGTGGCCCGCCCGCCTGTCTCGCAACCGCCGCCCGCCGCGAGACAAGTTGATCCGCCGACCGTCCACAACATCCCGCCGATCTCGAGGCCTGAGCCGGCAATTCCGCCGGCTGCGGCGCCGCGGCCAGCCACCGTGGGCATGGTCATCCTGCTGGGCGTGCTCTGGGCCTGGGTCGGGGTGTTCCTGTGCATAGGCCTCAGCGGGCTGATCGGAGTCGCCTTCGGCGATCCGCGTGCCGGCACGACCAGCGACGGAACATATGTCGGGATCGGCTTCGGGCTGCTGCCCATCGGCGGCGTGCCGCTCCTGGCGCTGCGACGGCGCTGGCGGGATCGGATCCGCGCCCGCGGTTGCCGCTGCTGGCGCGGTCGATGGCGGGGAGGGTTATCGCCTCCGTCGGGACGATTGTCATTCGGATGTTTGATCATGATCGGGTTCTTGTCGCCGACCCGACGGTCGAGCACTGCCGGCAGCGTGGTGATGGGCCGAGCTTCGATCGTGACTTCGATGGCTCATCTCACCATCGCCTTCGGCTATCCGCTGATCCGCTGGTGGCAGGCACAGCAGAAGAGCCGGCACTGAACTCAGCGCCGGCTCCTCGAGACAACTTCAGACCGCGGCTACCCCGAGCGCGATGAGTGCCTTGCGCACGTGACCGTCGGCGTTGCCCAGAGCCACTGCCGCCCGCTCGGTCTCCACGCCCGACAGCAGGTGCACCAGCGCCACCTTCAGCTCCCCATGAGCCTCGTCGAGCGCCACCTCGCACTCCTGCTGGTCCAGGCCCGTGGCCTCCCGCAGTATGCGCAGCGTCCGCCCCCGCAGCTTGGCGTTCGTGGCCCGCATGCTCACCATGAGGTTCGAGTACGTCCGCCCGAACTTCACCATCACGGCCGTCGAGAACGACGTCAGCACGATCTTCTGCGCCGTGCCCGCCT
This sequence comes from uncultured Actinomycetota bacterium, assembly GCA_963825445.1. GTDB lineage: Bacteria > Actinomycetota > Actinomycetes > Mycobacteriales > Pseudonocardiaceae > Actinophytocola. Next base: position 44,476 of record CAWGTM010000002.1, on the reverse strand, counting down.
TCATCCGCGTGGAGCCGGCGACCGCCTCGGGGCCGGTGTCGACCTCGATGAGCACGTCGATGTCGAGCAGGCCCGTCGCGTGGGGGTTGCTGAACACGAGACCGGTCCGGGCACCCCGCTCTCGAGCCGCCCGCAGTGCGCCCAGCACGTACGGGGTGCGGCCGGACGCGGTCAGACCGAGCACGAAGTCACCGGAGGCGACGTCGCGGCGCATCTCGGCCGCGCCGCCGTCCTCGTCGTCCTCCGCGTCCTCCACCGCGCTGCGCAGCGCGGTGTTGCCACCCGCGTGGTGCACGACGAACCACTCGGGCGGCGCGTTGTACGTCGGGGGAAGCTCGGCGGCGTCCAGCGCGGCCATCCGTCCGGACGTGCCCGCCCCGACGTAGTGGATCCGGTGCCCGCCACGCAACGCCTCGGTGGCGAGGTCGACCGCGGTGGCGAGCGCGGGCAGCGTGGCGGCCACCGCGTCCGGCACCAGCCGGTCCTCCGCGTTGATGGAGCGCAGGAGGTCCAGGGTGGACAGTTGGTCCAGGTCCGTGGTCCGCGGATTACGGCGCTCCGTCGGCGAATCGACCTGTACGGCCTGGCGCGGCACTGTCATCTCCAGCCTCCCCGAACGATCATTTACCGGTCTCCCGCGTCTTACGGCGACCGTCGTGACGGGTCTCCAGCCGGTGCGCGCCCACCGCGCCCCTGGTGTTGTCCAGCGCCTTCATCGAGTCGGCCAGGTGCCTCTGGGCCACGCCGATGAAGAGGCAGTCGATCACCGTGAGCTGTGCGATGCGGCTTGCCATCGCGCCCGAACGGAACGTCGTCTCACGCGCGGCGGTGGTCAGCACCAGGTCGGCCACCTCGCTGATCGGGGCGGTGGGGAAGTTGGTCAGCGCCACCGTGGTGGCTCCGGCCGCCCGCGCCTCGCGCAGCGCTTCCACGGTGTCCGCGGTCGCACCCGTGTGGGAGATGCCGACCGCCACGTCGCCCGGTCCGAGCACGGCGGCGGAGGTCAGCATGATGTGGGTGTCGCTCCAGGCGAAGCAGATCCGGCCGATGCGGTGCAGCTTCTGCTGGAGGTCGGCGGCCACGTACGCGCTCGCCGCGACGCCGTAGACGTCGACCCGGCCGGCCGAGGCCAACGCGGACACGACCTTCTCCAGGACCTCCGTGTCGACCTGGGCGGCGGTCTCCTCGATGGCGCGCGCGTCGGCGAAGGTGACCTTGCCGACGATCGTGGCCAGGTCGTCGTCGGGCGCGATCTCGCCGCCGAGGTCTCGCTCGGCGTGTACCTCGGATCGGGCGGTGTCCGCTGCCAGGGCGATGCGCAGCTCTGGATAGCCGCCGACGCCAATGGCCTTGCAGAACCGGGTGACGGTGGTCTCGCTCGTCCCGGCGGCCTCGGCGACCTCCGTGATGCTGCGACGCGCCACGGTGGATGGACTGTCCAGGACGACCTGCGCGACGCGTTGCTCCGCGCGGGCCAGACCGGGCAACAACGACCGGATGCGGACCAGAGGACTTGACTCAGTGTGCTGTGTGGTCATGACACTCGCGCTCACGTGGGAAAGTTACTAACAGGCATGTTACCCGACAAGGCGGCAGTCGTCGTCTGGTGACAACGCTACCCAAGAGAAGCTGAAGGTTCAGGTACCGATGTTGGGATCCAACATCGGAATCGACGGTTGACCGCATGTCGTTAGCGTTTCAACCACTTTTCAACCTCATCGTGATGTGGTCTGCCAGCCTTCTGGTTGCAGTCTGTGGGGTTCTTTCTCACCGTTGAGGAGCGTTCGGACACTGTCCGTGATGAGTACCCCGTCGAGGTGGATCCCACGCCCGGTGTACCGAGGATCCGTAGTGAACCGCCATCTCAGCGTGATCTCCGCTGCGTGCGGCAGTCGCGCCTGCACCCGCCACCAGGCTCGATGACCGGCGCCGGACAGCGCGGAGACCGATTCGTCCGGTGCGCCGCGCCCGCGCACGGTCAGCGCGAGAGGCGTCCACGTGGTCCCGTCGGTGCTCGATTCCAGCACCAGAGGATCGGTGGATTCCGAGTCCACAAAGGCGTCGAAGTTCACTTTGACGGCACCACGCGGAGTGATCGTATCGGTCGTCAGCGTGGCGGACGAGGCGTCCCCGAGTCCCGCGTACCAGGACGTACGGCCGTGCTTCGGTCGCACGGCGAGGGCCTTGGCCAGCCCGTTGCACAGCGTCTCGCGGGCGAGGTTGATCGAGCCCCAGTTCCGGCTCGGGTGCACCCGGTTGGACAGCAGGATGGCGAACGACCGCGACGCCGGGTCGATCACCAGGTCGGTGCCCGTGTAGCCGGTGTGCCCGGCGGTCCCCGGCCCGGTGAGGCCGCCCATGTACCAGCGCTGGTTCAGCTCGAACCCGAGTCCGTGGTCGTGCCCCGGGAAGTCCTGCGTGTAGTTGCGCAGCATGTCCCGCACGGTCTTCGACTTCAGGATCCGCTTGCCGTTGTAGGTGCCGCCGTTGAGGATCGTCTGGGCCAGCACGGCCATGTCGCCGGCCGTCGAGAAGACGCCCGCGTGCCCGGCGACCCCGCCGAGCGACCAGGCGTTCTCGTCGTGGACCGACCCGCGGACCATGCCGCGCGGCGGGGTCGTCTGGAACTCGGTGGCCGCGATCCGGTCGAGCTTGTCGGCCGGCGGGTTGTAGCCGGTGTCGACCATGCGCAGCGGCTCGGTGATCCGCTCCCGCACGACCACGTCCAGCGTGTCGCCCGTCAGCCGCTCGACCAGCACGCCGAGCGTGATCAGGTTCAGGTCGGAGTACTCGTAGTTGGTGCCGGGCGTGGTCCGCGGCGCCACGTCCATCACGGCCTTGATCCGCGCCGGGATGTCCGGGTGCGCCGACCACAGCGGCAGCCACGACACGAGCCCGGAGGTGTGCGTGAGCAGCTGCTGGACGGTGATGACCTCTTTGCCGTTCACCCCGAACTCGGGCACGTAGTCGGCCACCGGCTTGCGCACGTCGACCTTGCCGGCCTCCACCAGCTGCATCACCGCGATCGAGGTGAACAGCTTGGACACCGACGCCATGTCGAAGATGGTGTCGTCGCGCATCGGCACCTGCTGGTCCGCCGGCAGCTCCGTGCCGGCGGCGTCGGCGTAGCGCACGGCCTGGCCCGCGGTCGAGCGGCTGACCACCACGCCGTTGTGCGCCAGCAGGCTCACCGCACCCGAGTACAGCGGGTGCGTGAGCTTCGGGTCCGGGTGGCTTCTCGTCCACTCGCCGACCTGCGCGATGGCCGCCTCGATCGGGGCCGGATCGAGCCCGACCCGCTCGGGCGGACCGTCGCGTAAGACGGTGTTCGCCGGGGCGAACCCCTCCCACGGCAGGTCGAACCGACCGGCGGGAGAGCCGTTCGGCTCCGCGGCGGTCATGGTCGACCCGACCATGCCGAACGTGACGAGCAGGGCTGCGAACATGCGACGCCTGGACATGGCCACCTCGTAGTCATCACCGGTAGATCAGATACCGCTCCCGCTTCCGCGTGAAGGCGGCCAGCTCGTCGCGCCACGCGCCGATGACCTCGGACACGCCCGCGCCGGCGTCGATCATCGTCCGCAGCCGGGCGGAGCCGGACAGCTTGTCGATGAAGTTGTCCGGCCGCCAGCCGAACACGTCCGGATGCGTCTGCTTCGCCGCGATGATCATCGTGATGGCCGTGCGGATGGGCTCGAAGCGGCGCTCGTCGGTGATGTGCACCTGCACGCCGCCGCACGCCACGTTGACCCACTTGCCGAACGTCGGCACGAAGTAGTGCTCGCGGAACCGCACGCCCGGCAGCTTCGCCTGGTTGATCGCCTCGGCCCAGCGCCAGTCGACGCCCGGTGCGCCCATGATCTCGAACGGTCGCGTGGTGCCCCGGCCCTCGGAGAACACGGTGCCCTCGAACAGGCAGGTGCCCGGGTAGGCGAGCGCCGTGTGCGGGGTGGGCATGTTGGGGCTCGGCAGGACCCACTGCTGGCCGGTCTCGGAGAACAGCTCGTCGCGGCGCCAGCCACGCAGCTTCACGACCTCCAGGCTCTCGAGCCGGGCACCCGCGTCGGCCGTCAGGAACTCGGCGTCGAAGAACTGGGCCAGTTCGCCGACCGTCATGCCGTGCTGCTGCACGATCGGCTTGCGGCCGACCCCGGACGCGAACGCCGGGTCGAGCATCGGCCCGTACGCGCGGCCGCCCACCGGGTTGGGCCGGTCGAGGACCACGAAGTCGATGCCGCCGGTCAGCACGGCCGCCTGCATGGCCGTGTACATGCTCCAGATGTACGTGTAGAACCGCGAACCCACGTCGGCGATGTCGAACACCAGGGTGTCGATGCCGGCCTTGGCGAACTGCTCGGCCACCTTCGCGACCGTGGCGCCGTAGGTGTCGTACACGGGGATCTGGGTGCGCGGGTCGAGGTAGTCGCCCTCCGACCCGCCGGCCTGCGCCGTGCCGCGGAACCCGTGCTCCGGGCCGAACACGGCGGTCGGCCGGACGTTCGCCGCGACCATCGAGTCGACGATGTGGGTCTGGTCGCGGAGCACGCCCGTCGGGTTGGTGAGCACACCGGTCTTGCGGCCGGCGAGCTTGCGCCACCGGTCGTTCGCGAGCGTGTCGGCTCCGTTCGTGACTCCGCCGCCGTGGCCGTGTCCGCTGCTCGCGGGTTCCGCCACGGCCGCGGCCGTGCTGAGCAGGGGAGCGGCGAGTGCGCTTGCCGCCAGGAACTTGCGCCGATCCATGCCGCTCACCAGGTCAGTCCGTGGCCGAAGGGGTACAGGATTTCCTCTTGGCCGCCCACCGGGATGTCCACCGGGAGCTTGCCGGTCGGGGACTTCTCGCCGAGGAGAACCTTGGCGAGCGACTCCATGGCGTGTGCCCGCCAGCCGTAGCTGGCGATCCAGGTCGGCGCGTCCACATAGCCCGCGTCGTAGGGGATCTGGGACGCGACGGCGATCACCGGTTTGCCCGTGGCGAGCAGGGCGTTCACCAGATTTCGCTGTGCCGTGCGGTCCTTCAGGTTGTTGGTCAGCACGACCACCAGGTCGTTCTGTGCGGCCGCCGCGACGGCGCCGTCGATGGTCGCCTGGTTGGGGTTGCTGCCGGTCGCCAGTGGCGTGGCCGTCGCGCCTCTCGAGTTGAGGCTCTGTGCGAGCCACTGCGGGCTGCGGACCGACTGGCCGGTGTCACCGACGCCGGTGACCAGGACCTTCCCCGCCGGGGAGGTCAGCGGGAGCAGGTCGGCGTCGTTGCGCAGGACGGTCGTGGTCTTGTCGCTGATCGTCTGCACGGTCTGGATGCTCGCCGGCGTGCCGACCTTGTCGTCCACCTTGTCCAGGTCCACGAACGGCGAGGTGAGGATGCCGCGCTTGAGCTTGAGCAACAGGATCCGCAGCAGGCTCTGGTCGATGCGGCGCTCGGACAGCCGGCCGCTCTCCACGGCCGCCTTGACCGCGTTCAGCGCGAGGGGCAGGTCCGGCGGCATCAGCAGCTGGTCGACACCCGCCTCCAGCACCATCACCGGGATCTCCTCGGCGGGGAACACGTTCGCGCCACCCATGCCGAGCGCGTCGGTGACGATGACGCCCTTGAAGTTCAGCTCGTTGCGCAGGAGGCCCGTCATGATCGGCTTCGACACGGTGGCCGGGTAGCCGGACGGGTCGAGGCTCGGCACCTTGATGTGCGCCGTCATGATCGAGTCGACGCCCGCCTTGATGGCCGCCTTGAACGGCGGCATGTCCATGGTGCGCCACTCGGCCTCGGTGCGATCGATCACGGGGAGCAGGTCGTGGCTGTCGGTCTCGGCGTCGCCGTGGCCGGGGAAGTGCTTGGCGGACGAGGAAACGGTCTGGCTGGGACGCCCGGAGTCCTGGTAGCCCTTGACCTCGGCCGTCACCATCTCGCTGGTCAGCTCGGGCCGCGAGGAGAACGACCGCGCGCCGATCACCGGGTTCACGGGGTTGGAGTTGACGTCCGCCACCGGCGCGAAGTTCTGGTTGACGCCCATGGCGCGCAGCTCTTGGGAGTTGAGCGAGGCGATCGTCCTGGCGTCCGCGGCGCTGCGCCCGGCGCCGACGGCCATGCTGGCGGGGAACTCGGTGGCCGGCGTCTCGAGCCGGGTGACGTTGCCGCCCTCCTGGTCGATGGCCACGATCAGGGGGATGCGGGTGCCGCTGCGCGTCGCCGCCCGCTGCAGGCCGTTGGAGAACGCGGCCAGCTGGGCGGGGTTGTCGACGTTGTCGGTGCCGGCGTTGTTGAAGTAGATGACGCCGCCGACGCCGTACTTCTCGACCACCTGGGCGGGTGTGTCGACGCCGTACTCGACCTGGTTGGTGGGGTGCGCCTCGTCGGCCGACTTCCCCCACACGGACACCACGAACAGCTGAGCGATCTTCTGTTCCAGAGTCATGCCGTGCATCTGCGCCTGCAGGGCGGCAGTGGCGGCGGCCTCCTGACTCAGCTGGGGCGTTGCCGAACCAGCGACCTCCGCGGCGGCGGGCACCATGCCGCTAACCAACGCGGTGCTCGCTATCGCGGCGGTGGCCAAGGACAGACTGCGACGGGCAAACAAACGAGACATGGGCACTACGGCCTCCCTGGCCGGCCAGCAGGATCACTCCGTAACCTCTTAACCGAGAGCAAGCAGCCTCGGTAAGTTACCCACGTCTTGTGCGCATGGGCAAGCAGGTGAACGGCCTAACGTATCCGCTGGCGGCGGGACCGGCTCGGTAGAGAAATAACTGGGCGCTCCCTGTCCGCCGTAACGGACGGGGAGCGCCCAATCGCCCACGCGAAACACTCGGGTTACCAAGCGTGCAACAGTGTCGTACCTACCTGGCCTCGGCGTCCGGCGTCCCGGTACGCAGTCCCTTGACGACATGCCTCCCGCGGCTGGCTGCGCGTGGGTGCCCGGTGTTTCACGACGGAGTTCCAACCGGGGTGGATGAGGCTTCTCCTCCGCCTCATCCCTGGCCGTCTGGAAGTCCGCACCTCCCTTTCTACTGCGTGATGGAGGTCACTTCAAGAGCACTTTTGGGTGCACCGTTTCAGAGTCCAGAAGGGTCGACGAACACGCCTTGTGAGCGTATTCTCCGGGGCTCATCGCCGGGAAATACCCATGCTTCTCCGGCCGAGGTACCGCCGCCCGAGTGAACCTCTTCTTATTTCACCGCAAGGAAATCAGCGCTTGCGCCGGCGATGGATGCCGTACCAGGTGGCGCCGGCGGTCGCGATGGCGCCGATTCCGATGGCCGTGACCGCGACGGTCGTACCTGAGGGTGCATGAAAGCGTGAGCGCAGTGACACCGGCTTGGTGAATTCGAGTAACGGCCAGCCACGCTCGGTGGCGAGTACCCGCAGCGCGCGGTCGGGATTGACGACCGTCGGATGGCCCACCGCTTCGAGCATCGGTAGATCGGTGATCGAGTCGGAGTAGGCGTGGCTGGCGGCGAGGTCGTAGCCGCGCTCGGCCGCCAGCTTCTTGATGGCCGTGGCCTTGTTCTCGCCGTAGCAGTAGAAGTCGATCTCGCCGGTGTACCGGCCCGCGTCGGCCACCATGCTGGTGCCGATGCTGTGCGTGGCACCGATCATCTCGGAGATCGGGGTAACGATCTCGGCGCCCGACGCGGACACGATGACCACGTCGCGGCCTTCCGCCTTGTGGTCGGTCACCAGTTCGGTGGCTTCCGCGTAGACCAGCGGGTCGACGATGTCGTGCAGGGTCTCCTCGACGATCGACCGCACCTGGGCGACGTCCCAGCCGGTGCACAGCGCGGTCAGGTGGGCGCGGATGCGGTCGACCTGGTCGGCGTCGGCGCCGGACGCGGCGAACACGAACTGGGCGTACGCGCCCTTGAGGACCGCACGGCGGTTGATCAGGCCGTTTCTGAAGAACGGCCTGCTGAACGCCAGCGTGCTCGACTTGGCGATCACCGTCTTGTCGAGATCGAAGAAGGCGGCGGCACGCAACGGCTGGTCGGTCACGTCGTCAGCATAGAAGCGGAGGTCGAACTTCCGCCCCAGGTGGCGGGTTCGCGCACTTCAGGCGGCTCGGCCGAGCCGCTCGGTCGCAGTTCGAGCAAGTTGCAACCACGAGTCGCATTCGACGGGATACAGTAGGGAGATCCGGCAGTCATGCCGGATTTGGTTCAGTCCGACCCCCCGGGACTGAACCTCTGACGACCCCCGTCCCTCCCCCCTGGCGGGGGTCGTCCCTTAACACCTCGTTCTGGGCGGCCGGCGATAGTACGCGCCCTGTCCGACAGAACCCCTTCGCAAGACCCCTCACGGTCCGACTTGTCCACAGTCGCACCGGTTGTCCACATGTCGATCTTCGGCCGTTGTCGGCGGTCCGGTGTGGGGCGATCGTGGTTTCGAGGCCGGAGCTGCCCGGTCCGATCGCCCGAGGGGGGCATGGTGGTGAACTCGAACCGACCGGTGGCGTTCGTCGAGGACGAGACGCTGCTGGACGACGTGCTCAAGCTGGCCGCCGCCGCGGGGTGCGAACTCGAACGCGTCCCGGACGTCGCGTCGGCACGACTGCGCTGGTCACGAGCGCCAATGGTGGTGCTGGACGCGGCGGGCGCCAAGAGCTGCGCCGACGCGGGACTGAGCAGGCGCGACATGGTCGTACTGGTCTCATCCGACCCACCGCCTGCCGACCTGTTCGAACGCGGCGTCCAGGTGGGCGCCGAACGCGTACTGGGCCTTCCTGGCGCGGAACCGTGGCTCATCGACGCCCTGGCCGACGCCGCGGAGGGCCCACCCAGCAAAACGGGCAAGGTCCTGGCGGTGGTCGGTGGCCGAGGCGGCGCGGGCGCTTCGGTGTTCGCCGCAGCGGTAGGCGTAGCGGCCTTGCGAGCAGGCCATAACGCGCTACTGGTCGACTGCGACCCGATGAGCGGCGGGCTCGATCTCGTGCTGGGCGCGGAAACCGAGGAAGGCCTGCGCTGGCCGGACATGAGCCTGCGAGGCGGCCGAGTAGCGGCGTCCGCACTGCACAACGCCCTACCGGGCCGAACCCGCGGCGACGCCCGCCTGACTTTCCTGTCCGGCGCCCGCCAGGGCGTTGGCCCGGCCCCGGACGCGGTAGCCGCGATAGTCGAAGCAGGCCGCAGATCGGGTGAGACGGTCGTCTGCGACGTGGCAAGAGAACTGGGCCCGGCGGCCTGCGCGGCGCTGGACCGCGCCGACCTCACGGTGATAGTCGTCCCGAGCGAGGTAAGAGCCTGCGTCTCGGCAAAACTGCTGGCCGCCCGCCTGACCGAACGAGGCGTGGTAGCCCGACTGGTGGTCCGAGGCCCGTCCCCGGGCGACCTGCGCGCAGCGGACGTGGCGGAGGCAGTGGACCTCCCCCTCCTGGTCACCATGCGCCCAGAACCCCAACTGGCGGAATCCCTGGAACGAGGCGAGTTCCACCCCCGCCCGCGCGGCCCGCTGTCCTCCGCGGCCAGAGCCACCCTCGCCGAACTGGCCACCATGCCGTCGCGAGGTCAACCAGGCCCCGACCAGCGGGCCGTGTCATGACCACCCGTGCCCACACCCCTTCGTTCCACCCCAACCGCCTAGAGGGAGATCTCATGTCCACGCCCCAGATCCCCAACCACACACCCAACCCGACCAGCGAGCCTCACCCAGCCCAGTCGACCGAACAGCCATCCGCCGCCCTACGCCCAGTCCCAACCCCTCCGCGTAAACGCCCAACGGGTCACCGATACGTCCTGCCTTCATCCCAAACCGCCACCGCCACCACCCCGCGGCGGCAGATCCCGAACCACACGCCAGACCCGAGCAGCGAACGTCCAGACCGGGAACTCCAACTCACCCCACCGATCCGGGAAGCAGCAGCGGAGCCCCACAACCCACAGCTCGAAACAACCCAGTCGCACCCCCACCGTGCACCGGACCCGAGCAGCCAGCGCCCGGCGAGGCGGCTCCGGGTCATCTCATCGAGCCAGGCAACAGCTACGCCCGTATCCACCGATCCGACACCGATCGAAGAGCCTTCCGACAGCACCAACCCGATCCCCACCCGCGCTTCGGAACCGAGCCGCCAGCGCTCTGATCGGGAACTCCTGCTCACCCCACCGATCCGGGAAGCAACAGCGTCGCCAGTTTCGGCACCGGAGGCCCACCGCCCAGAGCAAGAGCGCGAAGCCACCCGGTCGATCCCCGGCCACGCGCCGGACCCGAGCAGTCAGCGTCCAGCAAGCCGGCTCCGGGTCATCCCGTCGAGCGAGGCGTCAGATGTGCCTGTGTCCGCTGATCCGGCACCGGTCGTAGAGCCGTCCGAGGGCACCAAGCCGATCCCCAACCATGCGCCGAACCCGGGCAGCGAGCGCCTGCCGAGGTGGCTCCGGGTCATCCCGTCGAGCCAGGCAATAGCTGCGCCTGTGTCCGCCGGTCCGACACCGATCGAAGAGCCCCCCGAGGGCAGCAACCCGATCCCCACCCGCGCTTCGGAACCGAGCAGTGAGCGCCCTGACCGGGAACTCCAGCGCACCCCACCGTCCCGGGAAACGGCAGTGTCATCGCCGGTCAACCAGCGTCCGCCGAGGCGGCTCCGGATCATCCCATCAAGCCAGGCGCCCGCCGCGCTCGTCGACGGCGCCGAGCCGATCCCTGACCACGCTTCGGTACCGAGCCGCCAGCGCTCTGATCGGGAACTCCGGCTGGTCCCGCAAGAAGATGTGTCCGGCGCCGCGGCTCGGCCAGACGCTGGAGGGCGTCCGAGGCGCTTCGTGATCGCCCCGTCGGAACCGGTCGAACTGCCGCCCGACGACCCGACCGCGCCCGACCCACCCATCCCGACCGTGCCTGACGAACCACCCGCCGACCACAGCCCGAGCCTCGGCACCCCACCCACCGAACCAACCCCACCAGCGACACCGGGCCAGCTCGCCCTCCCACTGCTGGTGGTCGCGGCCGGGCCGAAGCCGCACCGAGCCAAAAGGAGCGTCGCGTGAGCGCGGCACTCCAGGCCGACCTGGTCGAGCGCGTCCGCGGTCGCCTCGCCAGCAGCGGCCACGACATCACCCCCGCCGTCGTGGCGCGGGCCGTCCGCGAAGAGGCCGGCGGGATCGTCGGTGACGCCGACGTGCTCGCCGCCATGCGGCTCATGCGCCAGGAGTTCGTCGGTGCCGGCCCGCTCGAGCCGCTCCTGCGTGCCGACGCCACCACAGATGTCCTCGTCACCGGCCCGGAGCAGGTCTGGGTCGACGGCGAGGACGGGCTGCGGCGCACCGAGATCTCCTTCCCCGACGAGGACTCGGTGCGCCGTCTCGCCCAACGACTCGCCCTCGCCTGCGGCCGCCGCCTCGACGACGCGCAACCGTTCGTCGACGGCTGGCTGGGGGTGAACGGGGTACAGCGGGTGCGACTCCACGCCGTCCTCCCGCCCATCGCGGCCGCCGGCACCTGCCTGTCGCTGCGGGTGCTGCGCCCGGCCAGCCACGACCTCGACTCACTCGAACGACTCGGCACCTTCGACGCCCGCACCCACCGCCTCCTCGAGGCGATCGTCGCCGCGCGCCTCGCCTTCCTCATCACCGGCGGCACCGGCGCGGGCAAGACCTCGCTGCTCAACGCCCTCCTCGGCCAGGTCCCCGACCAGGAGCGGGTGGTGTGCGTCGAGGACGCCGGCGAGTTGGACCCCGCCCACCCGCAGTTCGTCCGCCTGATCGCCCGCCCGCCGAACGTCGAGGGCGCCGGCGAGGTCACCCTGTCCGACCTGGTCCGACAGGCCCTCCGCATGCGCCCGGACCGCTTGGTGGTCGGCGAAGTACGTGGCTCCGAAGTAGTAGATCTGCTCAGCGCGCTGAACACCGGCCACGACGGCGGCGCCGGCACCGTCCACGCCAACTCCCCGGCCGAGGTCCCCGCCCGCATGGAGGCACTCGCCGCGCTCGGCGGCCTCTCCCGATCGGCCCTGCACAGCCAGCTGTCGGCCGCGTTCCACGTCGTCCTCCACCTCCGCCGCCGCCCGAGCGGTGCCCGCGAACTCACCCAGGTGGGCGTGCTGGAGCGCCTGGCGGACGGGGTCCGCGTGGTCCCCGCCTGGCACCCCGACCACCGGCTACCCGGCACCGAGTTGCTGGGCCACCTCCTGAGCAGCCGAGGGGTGGAACCGCCGTGGTGATCGCACTGCTGTGCTGTGCCCTGGCGATCCTGTGCTGGCCGGACGCCCGCCCGGCCACCAGGTTGCACGGCGTCGTCACCAGAACCCGACCCCGCCACCGGACGACGCTGCCCCGGCCGAGCGCCGTGAGCGTGGTCTGCGCGTCAGCGGCGGCGGGCTGGTTGCTGGCCGGCGTCGCCGGTGCCGTGGCGGCCGCCCTGCTCTCGGTGACGGCCTGGCGCCGCTGGCAGTCCCGGCGACGGCTGCATCGCTCCCTGGCCGCCGTGGACGGGCTGACCGAAGCGGTCCGCGCACTGGTCGCCGGCCTACGTGCCGGACACCACCCGGCCGAAGCAGCGGAATCCGCCGCCGCGGACGCCCGACCGCCGGCAGCCGACGCCATGCGGGCCATCGCCGCGGCCGCCCGACTGGACGGCGACCCCCGGCAGGCCGTGGGCACCACCACGGGCCCGGAGCTGACAGCCGTTCTCACCCGCGTCTCGCGAGCGTGGTTCCTCGCCCAGCGCCACGGCCTCCCGCTGGCCGACGTCCTCGACGCCGTCAGCCGCGACCTCGACCAACGCGGCCGCTTCACCCGCCAGGTCCTGGCCCGACTGGCCGGGCCGAAGTCGAGCGCCACCGTGCTGTCGTTGCTGCCGGCACTGGGCATCGGCCTCGGCGAAGCCATGGGCGCCCGCCCGTTGCACCTCCTGACCTCCACACCAGCAGGAGGCCTGCTCCTGACCACCGGCGTGGTCCTGCTCTGCGCGGGCGTCACCTGGTCCGCCCACCTGACGGAACGGGTGATCCCCAGATGACCCGCCCCACCGAACGTGGCCGTGAGCCGGCCCGGACCACGTGCCGCACCTGCGGCGCCGTTCGTCGCGCGCTCGACCGCCCGAGCGAGCGCAAGGCATGTCCGTGCGGCTGCCGGCCGGAGGTGGCGAGATGAGCGCCGCGCTGGTGTTGCTCGCGATGGCCGTGCCGTTGTGGTCCCGGGCGCCCGCCGCTCGGGTGCGGCTCGGCTGGATGGCAGGGCTGTCCACACCCACCGCCCGCCTCCGCGGCGTCCTCACCGGCCGCCAGGCAACGCGGGTGCTCCTCACCGGCTCGCTCGGGGTGGTCGTGGCAGCGGTGGTGAGCGGTCCGGTCGGCGTTGTCGCCGGCGCGGGTGCCGCCACCGGAGCCTGGTGGCTCCTCCGCCGGGCCGCCCACGGCATCCGCCAGACCGACGACCTCGGACTCGCCGCCAGCTGGGACCTGCTCGCCGCCTGTCTGCGTGCCGGCCTGCCCGTCCCCACGGCGGTGGCGGCGATCGCCGACGACCTGCCGGCCGGCGCGGGGCCGGCGTTGCACCGGGTGTCCGACCTGCTCGCGCTCGGCGCCGACCCGGTCGCCGCCTGGGCACCCGCCCTCGACTGCCCGGAGACCGCCGGGCTTGCGCGAGGCGCACGGCGCACCACCCGGTCCGGCACCGCCCTGGCGGAGGTCGTCGCCGAGCTGGCCGCCACCGTGCGCGACGGCGCGGTCGACGCGGCCGAGGCACGCGCCCAGCGTGCCGGCGTGTTGATCACCGCACCGCTCGGACTGTGCTTCTTACCCGCGTTCGTGTGCCTCGGCATCGTGCCGGTCGTCGTCGGCCTCGCCGGCCGGCTCGCCATCTGACCCCGACAAGTAAGGAGAAAGAGATGTGGATCCAACCGAGGATGCTGCCCGACGACGCAGGGGTGGTGAGCGTCGAATACGCCATCACGGCACTCGCGGCCGCGGCGTTCGCCGGACTGTTGCTCCTGATCATCAGCAGTGACACCGTCCGCGCCGGGCTGACCGGCCTCATCGAGTCCGCCCTGTCGGTGAGGCTCTGATGTGGGCGACCAGGCGGGTTCGCCGAAAACCGGCGGACGACCGCGGGGCCGTGACCGTGGAGTGGGCGTTCGCGCTGACCGCGTTCGTCCTGGTGCTCGGGTTCGCGCTCGGCGCCGTCGCGGCGGTCAACGACCAACTGCGCTGCACCGACGCGGCTCGGGAGGCGGCCCGCCTGGTCGCGCGCGGTGAGGACGACACAGCCAGGGCAGCCGCCGCGGAGATCGCGCCGGACGGTGCGGACATCGCAATCGCGGTGGCCGGCGACACGATCAGCGTCGAGGTCCGTGCCGCACCGCTCAGCGGGCTGCTGCCCGGCGTCCGCCTCCACGGCGAGGCGTATGCCATACGCGAGCCCGGCGCCGAGGGGAGCGACGAATGACCGTCGACCGCGGGTCGGCGTCCGTGTTGACGGTCGGCGGCATGGCGGTGCTGCTCACCGTGACCATGCTGCTCGTCTGGGTCGGCGCCGCCATCGAGGCCAGACATCGCGCGCAGAGTGCGGCCGACCTGGCAGCGCTCGCGGCCGCCGGGGCGGCGATCACCGGCGAGACGGATGCATGCGGACTGGCCAAGTGGGTAACCGATCAAATGGGCGCCACGCTCAGCTCCTGCCGGTTGAACGGTGGGGATGCGCGGGTGGAGGTCGCCGTTCGGCCGCCTGGCGTGCTGGCGGGCTTCGGCTCGGCACATGCCCGTTCCCGGGCTGGACCAGTGAACGAGGCTGATTACGCAAGTCGAGCGGTCGTCTCCGCACGGTGAACGGCAACGCCCGACCGCCACGAGTGGTCTGGACCGCCGATAACCGGGGATCTGGAGTTCAGCCGTCCGTTACCGGGCGTTTCGTTCACCGTGCGCAGACGACCAGTTGTCGACTGCAAGTTTCCTCCGGCACGCGTCCGGCCGTTAATTGAGACGTAGGGCACTCCACCGCACAGGGATGCCCGCTTACAAGGAGGCAAGAGCCCGAGATGTTGGACATGGAATGGTCGGATAGCTGGCGCAGGGCTTTCCGCGTTGAGCTGCGTGCACAGGCCATCGGCCTCGCGTGGCGCGGATGGCCGGTGCTGCCGGGGACCTATCCGGCTGGCGCGCAGTGGGCGGGCCGTGAAGGGGTCGAGGAAACAGGGCCGCGGCCCGTGCACAAGGACTGGCAGGAGCGCATCGGCACCAAGGCCGAGCAGGTCGCCACGTGGTGGACCGGTCAGCCGTACAGCCTGCTGCTCGCCACCGGCGTGACGTTGGACGCCATCGAGGTTCCCGGTTACCTGGGCCGCGGCGCCGCCCGCGTGCTGCGCACCATCGGTGTGCCGGTGCCGATCCTCGCCACCCCCGACGACCGGTGGACGTTCCTCACCCGCGCCGGCCAGCCGCTGGCCCGCCCGCTGGCCGAGCACGATGAGGTCATCCAGCACGGCGTCGGCAGCTGGGTTCCGCTGCCTCCCACCCCCGTCCAGCACGGTGTCGTGCACTGGCGGGTTCGCCCGGAGGTCTGCAACTGGGAAATGCCGGAGGCGAACATCGTCCAGGACGCGCTCATGGATGCCCTTGCCGACGAGACGACGTACGCCCGCAGCGCGGGCCGGCTCGTCGTCGCGGACTGACCGGTCTTCGGAGATGAGTGGGATGCGCTCATTGGCACCGGTCCTCTCGTACGGAGAAGCCTGGCCGGAAGCACCCTTCCGGCCAACCCGCGGCGAGCGTCGCGTATCTGCGCGCGCTCACCGCAACCAACCCGCCCCACGGTCTGGTGCCGCTCCCGCATCCAGGTGGCCGGACCAGGGACGGGCAGCATGCCGGGCGCTTGACGGGGGAGTAGGTCTCCCGCGCAGCGACCAGCAATGGGAAAACTGCGGCAATGCCGCCATCGGTGAGAACCTGGCCCCAGGGACGACCGTCGCACGTGGAGGTCTCCGCCTCCCCGTAACCTCCACCCGCCGCGACGGGCGCCCCACCGATGTCCCAGCAGTCGCGCGACCCGAGCGGTAGCAGCCGCTCCCCGCGCGCCCGGCGAACCCAGGAGCGCCGGGGCCAGGCCACCCGAGGCCGGCCCCGGCGCCCTGCTGGCAAACCACCCGCACAGCACCCGGCCAACCGGACTGGCCCGGCAGACCCACTCCCAGCGCACGCCGACCACTCCGGTCGCGCACGCCGCCCACACCGGCGCCCATGATGACCACTCCGGTAGCGCACGATGACCGTTCCCGTGGCGCACGATGACCATTCCAGTGCGCACGATGGCCGCGCGAGTGGCGAGTTGGCCGTTCAAGTACGCCGAGTCGGCCACTCCGGCACGCCGAGTTGGCCGTTCAGGTAGGTCGGGTCGGCCACCCAGGTACGCCGAGTCGGCCGCTCTGGCACGCCGAGTCGGCCGTTCGGTTGCAGGTCGCCACAAGGGCTGGCCTTGCGGGGCAGGGTGGTGGCCTGCCCCGTTGACGTCAGGCGGCTGGGGACTGGGCTGCCTTCGCGAGGGTCTGCAGCACCGCTGTCAGGACGGCTACTGCTCCTGCCTTGTGCAGTGGTTCGTTGCCGTTGCCGCACTTGGGGGACTGCACGCAGGACGGGCAGCCCGACGGGCATTCGCACGCCTCTATCGCGTCGCGGGTTGCCGTCAGCCACGGGACCAGGGCCGCGTGGCCTCGGTCCGCGAAGCCCGCGCCGCCCGGGTGGCCGTCGTGGACGAAGACCGTTGCCTCGCCCGTGTCCGCGTGCATGGCTGTGGACACCCCGCCGATGTCCCAGCGATCGCATGTCGCGAACAGGGGGAGTAGGCCGATGGCCGCGTGTTCGGCCGCGTGCAGGGCGCCGGGGATCGTTGCCTTCGTCAGGCCTGCGTCCGCCAGCAGGTCCTGGTTCACGGTGTACCAGACGGCCCTCGTGTGGAGGGTCTGCTCCGGCAGGTCGAGCGGCACGTGGTCCAGCACCTCGCCCGACGGGAGACGTCGGAGGTAGCCGACCACGTGGGACGTCACGGCCACCTCGCCCAGGCACACCGCGACATCGCCGAACAAACGCTCCGACGCCACCGACAGCACCGAGATGTCGATCGTCTCGCGTGGCTGGGTGGACCATTCCGGGTCCTCGCGGTGCACGAGCGCCACGCCGGACGACAGGTCCAGCTCATCGACCACGTACGACGTGCCCTGGTGCAGATACACGGCCCCCTCGTGCACGGTCGTGAACGCCGCACCCGGGTCGACCGTGCCCAGCATCCGCGCGGAGTCGCCCTCCACCACCGCCACCTGTTCGCCCCCGGACCCGCGGATGTCGACGCCCGCGTGGGGGCGCTCCCGTGACGTCCAGAACCAGCCCGTGGGACGGCGGCGCAGATGCCCGTCGGCCACCAGGTCCTCCACCACCCGCCGGGCCGCACCCGACCCGAACGCCGACAGGCACGCGTCGGTGAGCGGCAACTCCATGGCGGCACACGCCAGCTGCGGCGCCAGCACGTACGGGTTGGTCGGGTCGATGACCGTGGCCTCCACCGGCTTGTCCAGCATGGCCGTGGGGTTGTGCACGAGGTACGTGTCGAGCGGGTTGTCCTGCGCCACGAACACCACGAGCGCGCTGTCGCCGGCCCGCCCCGCGCGCCCCGCCTGCTGCCAGAACGACGCCAGCGTGCCCGGATAGCCGGCCACCACAACCGCGTCGAGACCCGCGATGTCGACCCCCAGCTCGAGTGCGTTCGTGCTCGCGACCCCCAACAGCGAACCCGAGGCCAGCGACTTCTCCAACGCCCGCCGTTCCTCCGGCAGGAACCCCGCCCGGTAGGCGGCCACCCGAGAGGGCAGCGACGGGTCCACTTCGGACAACGCACGCCGTGCGGACAACGCCGTCAGCTCCGCGCCCCGACGCGACCGCACGAACGCCAGCGTCCGGGCGCCCTCCACCACCAGGTCGGTGAGGATCCGCGCGGTCTCCGCCCCGGCCGAGCGCCGCACGGGCGCCCCGTTCTCGCCCGACAACTCCGGCAGCAGCGGCGGCTCCCACAACGCGACCGTCCGCGCGCCCTGCGGCGAACGGTCATCGGTCACGGCCGAGCACGGCACCCCCGACAGCAGCGACGCCGACGCCGCCGGGTCGGACACCGTGGCCGAGGCCAGCACGAACACCGGGTCCGACCCGTAGCGCTGCGCCACCCGCCGCAGCCGCCGCATCAGCAGCGCCACGTGCGAACCGAACACCCCGCGATAGCCGTGGCACTCGTCGATCACGACATAGGTGAGCCGCCGGAAGAACTGTGCCCACTTGGCATGCGTGGGCAGGATCCCGCGATGCAGCATGTCCGGGTTGGTGAACACCCACCGCGAGTGGGCCCGGACCCAGTCGCGTTCGGCCATCGGGGTGTCGCCGTCGTACGAAGCCGCCCGCACCTCGGGCAGCGAGAGCGCCGACACCGACCGCAGCTGGTCGGCCCCCAGGGCCTTGGTGGGCGACAGGTACAGCGCGGTCGCCCGCCGGTTCTCGGCCAGCGCGGTGAGCACCGGCAGTTGGTAGGCGAGCGACTTGCCGGACGCGGTTCCGGTGGCGATCACCACATGGCGCCCCGAACGCGCGTGCTCGGCCGCCTCGACCTGGTGTGCCCACGGCGTGGACACCCCGCAGCGACCGAAGGCCTCACGCACCGAAGCGGGCGCCCACGACGGCCACGGCGCACCGGTGGCCGCGCGTTCCGGCAGTTCTCTGGTGTGGCGCAACGGGTTCTCACCCGACGGCACGCCGGCGAGCACCCGGTCGAGTAGCTGGAGACCCCGTTGCTTAGCCACGGAGGGGAGCTTCGCACACGGCACCGACAATCAAATGCGACGCCCGTGCGGGCAATTCTTGATCGATTATCTGTATCGATCATGGACGGCGGCCCTGGAGAGGGTGAAACCCCAGTTGGCGGGATGCCCCGCGAACCGTCCGAGGGCTACCAATAGACTCCGCCGACGTCCCATCAATACCTGGTGGCGCACCCGTCCCACCTGGGGCGACGCCGCGGCCAATTTCCGGTCGCCAGGCCCGTGCCCATATCAGGCAGAAGTACCAGGAGGACAACAGATGTCCTGGCAGTACCTAGCGGAAGGCGGTCCGTCGCTGACCGGCGGCGATCGCGGCGTTGTCGTCGTGGTCGCCGTGATCGCTCTCGCTGCTCTCGCCGTTGGCTATGTGCTGCTCAAGGAGGTGCTGGCCGCTGGCCAGGGCACCTCGAAGATGCAGGACATCGCCAAGGCTGTGCAGGAGGGCGCAGGCGCGTACCTCAAGCGACAGCGCAACACGCTCCTGATCTTCGGATCGATCGTGTTCGTGCTGCTGTTCTTCCTCCCCGCAGAGGGTTGGGGAGAACGGATCGGCCGATCACTCTTCTTCGTCATCGGCGCCGTGTTCTCGTTCGGCATCGGCTATCTCGGCATGTGGCTCGCCACCCAGGCGAACCTCCGCGTCGCCGCCGCCTCGCGTGAGGAGGGCGGTCGCGAGATCGCCATGCGCGTGGCGTTCCGCACCGGTGGTGTGGTCGGCATGGCGACCGTCGGTCTCGGCCTCTTCGGTGCCGCGGTCGTCGTGCTCGTCTACGCGGGCGAGGCGCCCAAGGTGCTCGAGGGCTTCGGCTTCGGCGCCGCGCTGATCGCCATGTTCATGCGTGTCGGTGGCGGCATCTTCACGAAGGCCGCCGACGTGGGCGCCGACCTGGTCGGCAAGGTCGAGCAGGGCATCCCCGAGGACGACCCCCGCAACGCCGCCACCATCGCAGACAACGTCGGTGACAACGTCGGTGACTGCGCCGGCATGGCAGCGGACCTGTTCGAGTCCTACGCCGTGACCCTGGTCGCCGCGCTGATCCTCGGCTCCACCGCGTTCGGTGCGCAGGGCCTGCTGTTCCCGCTGATCGTGCCGGCTCTCGGCGTGATCACCGCGGTGATCGGTGTCTACATCACCAAGGCGAAGGCGGGGGAGGGTGGCCTGACCGCCATCAACCGCTCCTTCTACATCTCGGCGCTGATCTCGGCGATCCTGTGCACGGCGGCTGCGTTCATCTTCCTGCCGTCCTCGTTCTCCGAGCTCGACGGCGCGGCCAACCCGGGCGAGATCGGCAGCCCGGCGCTCATCGCGGCTGTCGCGGTGATCATCGGCATCGTGCTGGCCGGCGTGATCCTCTGGCTCACCGGCTACTTCACGGGCACCGAGTACAAGCCGGTCAAGGACGTCGGCAAGTCGTCCCAGACCGGTGCGGCCACCGTGATCCTCTCGGGTATCTCGGTCGGCTTCGAGTCCGCCGTCTACACGGCGCTGGTCATCGGTGCCGCGGTCTACGGCGCGTTCCTGCTGTCCGGTTCGCTGTTCGTCGCACTGTTCGCGGTGGCGCTGGCCGGTTGCGGTCTGCTCACCACGGTCGGCGTCATCGTGGCCATGGACACCTTCGGCCCGGTCTCCGACAACGCGCAGGGCATCGCCGAGATGTCCGGTGACGTCGAGGGCGAGGGCGCGGCGATCCTGACCGAGCTCGACGCGGTCGGCAACACCACGAAGGCGATCACCAAGGGCATCGCGATCGCGACGGCCGTTCTGGCCGCGACCGCGTTGTTCGGGTCGTACCTGACCGCCATCCAGCAGGCGCTGGTCGATGTCGGGGACCTCGCGGAGGAACTGTCGAACCAGTTCAACTACGAGGTGTTCAGCCCGAACGTGCTGGTCGGCATCGTGCTCGGTGCCGCGGTGGTCTTCATGTTCTCCGGTCTCGCGGTCAACGCGGTGTCCCGAGCGGCCGGTGCGGTCGTGTTCGAGGTGCGGCGCCAGTTCCACGAGAACCCCGGGATCATGGACGGCACCGTTCGCCCGGAGTACGGCCGCGTGGTGGACATCTGCACCCGCGACTCGCTGCGTGAGTTGGCCACTCCTGGTCTGCTCGCGGTGCTCGCGCCGATCGCCGTCGGCTTCGGTCTCGGCGTCGGCCCGCTGGCCGGCTTCCTGGCCGGTGCCATCGCCACCGGCACGCTGATGGCGGTGTTCCTGGCCAACTCCGGTGGTGCCTGGGACAACGCCAAGAAGCTCGTGGAGGACGGCAACCACGGCGGTAAGGGTTCCGACGCGCACGAGGCCACGATCATCGGTGACACGGTCGGTGACCCGTTCAAGGACACCGCCGGCCCGGCCATCAACCCGCTGATCAAGGTGATGAACCTGGTCTCGCTGTTGATCGCTCCGGCGATCGTCAGCTTCTCGGTCGGCGACGACATGAACACCGGTGCCCGCGTGGCCATCGCGCTCGTGTCGTTCCTGCTGATCGTGGGCGCGGTCGTGATCTCGAAGCGGCGTGGCACGGCCATCGCCGACAACCCGGCGGAGGCGACAGTCTCCAACGGCGTTTCGTAACATTCGGTAACCAGAACGGGCCCGTCGGTTCAACCGGCGGGCCCGTTCGGCTTTCCAAGCTTCGAACGCGTGTTCTATGATCTTTCGGGTGGCGCAGCTGTCGTTCTACTCCGCCGAGGCGAACACACCGCGCGCCGCGGACCTCACCGGTCTGCTGTGCTGCCAGGGGCAGGTGGTGAGCTTCGCGCGCACCGCGGCCCGCCTGTCGGTGCCGCTCGACCAGGCCTGGCGAGCCAGGGCGATCCGTGCCGCGCTCGCCGAGCGCCGCGTCGACACCACGCTCCTCACGGCCGAGGACGGCCTCCCGCTCGTCCGCACGGCCTTCCGCACCGACCTGATCGGGCTCGCCACCGAATGGACCACCGATTCGGGCAAAGCGGTCCCAACCACCCTCCGGCTCGATGGAGCGGCGCTCCGGCTTTGGGCGCTCGCCGCTGGACGATGGCTGGAAAACGCTTACCTGCTCGGATTGGATCCAACGGCGGTCGACACGCACGAACAGCTCCGTGACCGGGTGGCCCGCGCCGGCGTGCCGACCACGATTCTCGAGAGCGAGCAGGGCCCCGGCCTGCGGATATACGGCCGCCGGCGGCTCGCGCGGCTGGCCGAGCTGGTGGGCAGACCACCGGTCGCGGCGGCCGAAACGCACTGGCCGGCCGACCCGCGACACCACTCCGTTGACGGGGCCGGTGTGGCTCCACCCGACGTAGACGTGCTAGTCAGGTAAAGAGTCATACTCCCGCCGCGAAGTGTGCTGCAGGGCACCTGGGGGTAGGTAACGCGGTGGGCAACGTGCACACTGTCTGGCTGAGAGTGAGAGCTGGACAAGAGAGCGGGACAGAGTGGCAGGCACGAACGGGACGAGAAGCGGCAACTCCGAGCCGCGGCGACTGGTGATTGTCGAGTCGCCGGCGAAGGCGCGCAAGATCGCGTCCTACCTCGGACGGAACTTCGTCGTGGAGTCCTCTCGCGGTCACATCCGCGATCTGCCCCGCAAGGCCGCCGAGGTGCCGGCCAAGTACAAGGGCGAGACCTGGTCGAACCTGGGCGTGAACGTCGACAACGGGTTCGAGCCGATCTACATCGTGACCCCGGACAAGAAGTCCACGGTCACCGAGTTGAAGGAAGCGCTGAAGACCGTCGACGAGCTCTATCTCGCGACGGACGGTGACCGCGAGGGCGAGGCCATCGCGTGGCACCTGCTGGAAGCGCTGAAGCCCAAGGTGCCGGTCAGCCGGATGGTCTTCCACGAGATCACCGAGTCGGCGATCCGCGCGGCCGCCGAGAACACCCGTCCGCTCGACCAGGACCTGGTCGACGCCCAGGAGACCCGGCGCATCCTCGACCGCCTCTACGGCTACGAGGTCAGCCCGGTCCTGTGGAAGAAGATCACCCGCGGTCTGTCGGCCGGCCGGGTGCAGTCGGTCGCCACCCGCATCGTGGTGGACCGCGAGCGCGAGCGGATGAAGTTCGTCTCCGCCTCGTACTGGGACATCTCCGCCAAGCTCGACGCCGGCGAGGACGCGGAGCCGCGCTCGTTCGCCTCGCGGCTGGTCACGGTCGACGGCAACAAGCTCGCCACCGGCCGCGACTTCGGTCCGAACGGTCAGCTCAAGAGCAACGTGCTGCGTCTCGAGGAGGCCGACGCGCGCCGCATCGCCGACGCGCTGACCGGCTCCGAGATGACCGTCTCCTCGGTCGAGGAGAAGCCGTACACCCGCAAGCCGTACCCGCCGTTCATGACGTCCACGCTCCAGCAGGAGGCCGGTCGCAAGCTCCGGTTCGGCTCGGACCGCACGATGCGCATCGCGCAGCGGCTGTACGAGAACGGTTACATCACCTACATGCGTACCGACTCCACGACGTTGTCGGAGACGGCGATCACGGCGGCCCGTGCGCAGGCCAGGGAGCTCTACGGCGACCCGTACGTCCCGGCGCAGCCCCGCCAGTACACCCGCAAGGTGAAGAACGCCCAGGAGGCACACGAGGCCATCCGGCCGGCCGGAGAGGTGTTCCGCACCCCCGGCCAGGTCGCGGGTGAGCTGGAGACCGACGAGTTCCGCCTCTACGAGCTGATCTGGCAGCGCACGGTCGCCTCCCAGATGGCCGACGCACGCGGCACCACCATGAGCGTCCGGATCACCGGCACGGCCGCCAGCGGCGAGGAGTGCACGTTCGCCGCGTCCGGCCGCACCATCACGTTCCCCGGCTTCCTGCGGGCCTACGTCGAGACCGTGGACACCGAGCAGGGTGGCGAGGCCGACGACGCCGAGCGTCGCCTGCCGCAGCTCACGAAGGGCCAGATCGTCACGGCCACCGAGCTGAGCCCCGACGGCCACACCACGTCGCCGCCGCCGCGCTACACCGAGCCGAGCCTCGTGAAGACCCTGGAAGAGCTGGGGATCGGCCGCCCGTCCACGTACGCGTCGATCATCAACACCATCCAGGACCGCGGCTACGTGTGGAAGAAGGGTTCCGCGCTCGTCCCCTCCTGGATCGCGTTCTCCGTGGTCGGGTTGTTGGAGCGCCACTTCGGTCGCCTGGTCGACTACGACTTCACGGCGGCCATGGAGGACGAGCTGGACCGCATCGCGTCCGGCGAGCAGCAGCGCACCCAGTGGCTGACCGGGTTCTACTTCGGCGGCGACATCGGCGCCGAGGGGTCGGTCGGCCGCACGGGCGGGTTGAAGAAGCTGGTCGGCTCGGGCGTCGACACCATCGACGCCCGCGAGATCAACTCGATCCCGCTGTTCAACGACGAGACCGGGCGCCCGGTCGTGGTCCGCGTCGGTCGCTACGGCCCGTACCTCGAGCGCGACGGTGACGGCCCCGACGGCGCGGAGACCCCGCAGCGCGCGAACCTGCCGGAGGACCTGCCGCCCGACGAGCTGACCCTGGAGATCGCGGAGAAGCTGTTCTCCACGCCCGTCGAGGGCCGGTCGCTCGGCAACGACCCGGTGACCGGTCACGAGATCGTGGCCAAGGAGGGCCGTTTCGGCCCGTACGTCACCGAGGTGCTGCCCGAGCCCGAGGAGGGCTCCAAGGCGAAGAAGGTCAAGCCCCGCACGGGATCGCTCTTCAAGTCCATGGAGATCGCGACCGTCAGCCTCGACGACGCGCTGCGGCTGCTCACGCTGCCGCGCGTGGTCGGCAAGGACCCGGCGAGCGGTGAGGAGATCACCGCGCAGAACGGCCGCTACGGCCCGTACCTGAAGAAGGGCACCGACTCCCGCTCGCTCGGCGGCGAGGAGGAGATCTTCACGGTCACCCTCGACGACGCGCTCAAGCTGTACGCGGAGCCCAAGCGCCGCGGCCGGCAGTCGGCCGCGTCCGCGCCGCCGCTCAAGGAGATGGGCAACGACCCGGTCTCCGGCAAGCCGATGGTGGTCAAGGACGGCCGGTTCGGCCCGTACGTCACCGACGGCGAGTACAACGCGTCCCTGCGCAAGTCCGACAGCGTGGAGACGCTGACCGACGAGCGCGCGGCCGAGTTGATCGCCGAGAAGCGGGCGAAGGGTCCGGCGCCCAAGAAGACCGTGCGGCGCAAGGCTCCGGCCGCCAAGAAGGCACCGGCGAAGCGGTCGACGGCGAAGTCCAAGTCCTGATTCGCTAACGTTCCCGCGTGACTTCGGGGGACATGGCTGAGACGGAGTTCGACCGGCGAGCGGTCGAGACGTGGTTCCGGCGCCGTGGGCTGCCGCTCATGGTGCGCAGCGACAAGCGGGGTTCGCGCCTGCTGCAGCGGTCGGTGCCGGCGCTGGTGTTCCTGCTGGCGCTGGATCCGCTGCTGTCCTTCCTCACGTTCCTCATCGACGTGTCGGACGCGGAGTTCGCCCGCCGCGTGAACAACACGGCCTACGTGTTCGCGCTGCTCGCGGTGACGGTCGCGGCGCTCGTGGTGCCGATCCTGCTCGGCTTCCTCGCGTCGAAGGTGATGCCGAGGATCGGCACGGGCGGCCGCTGGGTCATGGCCATCACCGTGCTCGTGCTCAACGTGGTCGTGCTGCCGGTCATCGACTGGCGCACCGGCCTGCGGTCGCAGCTCTGGGTGAGCCTCACCATCAACGCGGTGGCCACGCTGCTCGTGCTGGTGTCCGTCTACATCGGCGCCGGGTCGATCCTCAGCTGGGGCCTGCGCAAGGCGCTGAGCGAGCTGGGTGCCGTCGGTCGGATGGCCACGAAGGCGTTGCCGCTGCTCGTGCTGGTCGTGATCTTCGCGTTCTTCTCCACGGAGATGTGGCAGATCGCGAGCGCGTTGCAGCGCTGGCGGCTGTGGGCGGTGGTGGCGCTGTTCGCGGTGCTCGGCGTCCTGTTCATGGTGGCGCGGCTCGACGAGGAGCTGCGCAAGATGATCGACAAGGTGTCGACCGACCGCATCGACGACCTGGCCGGGGTGCTGCGTGGCACGCCGCTCGCGCAGCTCGTGGACGGCGCTCCCATCGAGCCTCGGAAGCTGTCCCGTGGCGAGCGGGCGAACATCTCGCTCGTGCTGTTCCTGGCGCAGCTGCTACAGATCGTCGTGCTCACGTTCCTGGTGTTCTGCGTGCTGATCGTGCTCGGCGCGCTCGCCATCGACTGGACGGTCATCGACTCGTGGCTCGGCGAGGGTGCGTCCGAGAAGGCCGGCACGCTTTTCGGGATAAAGCTGCCGCTGTCCCACGCCTTGGTACAGGTGTCGCTGTTTCTTTCAGTTTTCTCCGGGCTGTACTTCACGGCCTCGGCAGCCACTGACCAGCACTATCGCGAGGCTTTCTTCGATCCGCTGCTCGAAGACGTTCGAGTCAGCCTCGCGGCTCGGCAGGTATATCTCGCCCGTCGGGACAGCGTCGCCTAGCCTGGTAGGCGCACACAGTGACCGAAAGGTAACTCAGGAGTCGACATGCCCCACGACGGCACCCAAGACCCAGGTCCGCCGCCGCTGATGCCGGACGCACTCACGGGTGGCACTTACGACACGGAGGCCGTGCGCGTTCGCGTGGTCGAACCGGTGATGCCGGACATGACCGCGGTCCGCGAGGCGATGAAGGCGGTTCTCGACGATGACGACGAACTGTCGTCGTTGATCGCCGACGATCCACCGGCCGGCGAGATCCCCTCGCCGAGAGCCGAACAGAAGGCACCACCGGAGAGCCCGGCCGAGCGGACGCTGCCGCGAATCCCGGCGGCCCGCATGCCCGTGCCCGCACCCTTGCCGGCCGAGGTGACCAACACGGCACCGAGGCGCAGGCGACGCGGGTTCACCCCCGGCGCTTCCGCGATCGTGGCGTTACTCCTCGTGTTCGCGGTGCTCGCCGTCATCCTCGTCGTCGAGCCTCGTCGACACGATATCTTCGCTGTTCAGCTGACGTTTCCACCCGCCCGGCCGACGGCACGGCCGGTAACCAGCTACGGTCCGACCATCCGGCCGTGCACCCGCCCCGGTTACTCTGGGGCCCGGGCGGTGTGGAGATGGGGTGGCGGGTATCAGCGGGGGCGCTAGTACGGAGCCTGACGTCGGGGCACGACCCTCGACCGAGTCGAACGCGTCCATCACGCACCGGGCGCGGAGCGTGCTTGCCATTCGACCGTTCCGCAGACTCTGGGGCGTCACCTTTCTGTGCAGCATGGCCGACTGGCTGTCGCTGCTAGCGCTGTCCGGCCTGGTCATCAAACTGACCGAGGGCTACCAGGCACAGAGCTTCGCGTTCGCCGGCGTGGTGCTCACCCAGCTGCTGCCCGGCCTGCTGTTCGCGCCGCTCGGCGGCCTGCTGGCCGACCGGTTCGACCGGCGCAAGATCATGGTCATCGCCGACGTCGGTCGCTGCGCGCTGTTCCTGTCGATCGTGGTCGTGGGGAACACCTGGTGGCTGTTCATCGGCAACTTCCTCATCGGCTGCTGCGCACTGCTGTGGATCCCGTCGAAGGACTCGGCCGTGCCGAACCTGCTGCGCCGGCCGGACCAGGTGGAGACGGCGAACCAGCTCGGCCTGGTGATGACCTACGGCATCTCGGTGATCAGCGCGGCCGGGCTCTACTCGGCGATCACCGGCATCACCACCAACCTGAACGTGCAGCCCGACCCGGCCGGCCTCGGCATCGCCAAGATCATCCTGGTGCTCAACGGCCTGTTGTACCTGGCCAGCGCGATCCTCGTTGCCACCCGGATCCCCGAACTGTCCTTGCGCGACACCACGACCGTGCCGCGCAAGGAACGCAAGGACGACGCCGAGAAGAAGAAAAAGGACGGCTTCGGCGCCATGTTGCGCGACGCCGCCCGGTTCGTCCGCACCACGCCACTGGTCAGAGGTCTGCTGATCGGCATGATCGGCGCGTTCGCCGCGGCCGGCGCGCTGATCGGCTCGGCCTACCCGTACGCGGACAGCCTCCGTGGTGGTGACTCGACGTTCGGCCTGTTGTTCGTGGCCATGTTCATCGGGCTCGCCACCGGCATGGCGGGCTCGCCGAAGCTCGCGCGGCAGTTACCGCACAACCGCCTGTTCGGCATCGCCATCGTGCTGGCCGGCATCTCGCTGTCGCTCGTGGCGCTCTCGCCCCACCTGGTGGTCTCGCTGCTCACGGTCATGGTGGTCGGCGCGTGCGCCGGCGCCGCGTTCCTCACTGGCGTGACGATCATCGGCACCCAGGTCGAGGACGCCATCCGGGGCCGGATCAACGCGATCTACCAGTCCCTCATGAAGATCATCCTGGCCGGCACCATGGCGCTCACGCCGGTTCTGGTCGGGCTGGTCCAGCCGCGCACGCTGATCGTGTGGGGCCGCGAGATGACGATCAACGGCACCCGGCCGGTGCTGCTGGCCGCCGGACTCATCGCCGCGCTGGTCGGCGTGATCGCCTACCGGCAGATGGACGACCGGCGCAGCGAGCCGATCCTCGCCGACCTGCTCAACGCGATCCGCCGCAAGCCGCGTCGCAACACCGGGCTGCTGATCGCCATGGAGGGTGACGTCGTCCAGGACACGGCCACCCAGGCCCACCTGCTGGCCGACTGGCTGCGACGGCCGGGCCTCAAGGAGGTGGCGCTGGCCACCGACCCCGCGCTCGACGACCAGCGGCTGCAGTCGGTGCTGTCCGGTGCGCAGCTCGCCGGGGCGCGGGCCCACGCGCTGGTGGCGGCGGCCGTGCGGGCCGACATCGTCGAACGGCAGATCCGCCCGGCGCTCGACCGGGGCGCGCTGGTGGTGATGGAACGGTTCGTCGACAGCCCGCTCGCACACCTGTCCGCGGCGGCCGGGCTCGACCCGGCCGAGCTGGAAGGGCTGGCCGACTGGGCCACCGCGCGGCTGCGCCCGGACGTCACGATCCTGCTGGACCGCGACCCGAGCACCCTGCCGACGGACGCCGACGGCGTGCGCGCCAGGTCCACCGAGCATCATTGGCACGTGCAGCGAGTGCTGACCGAGATGGCGCGGGCCGATCCCGACCGCTACATAGTGGTCGACGCGGACGGCACGCCCGAGCAGGTGGCCGTGCGGGTGCGCATCGCCGTGCAGACGGCGCTCGCCGGCCGACGGCTGGCCAGCATGGTGCCGAGCGACAGCCTGGCGCCCGTCGACCTCACTGCCACGCCGACAGCGGAGAAGGTCGAGACCTGATGGCCGGTGACATCTGGAACCAGGTGGTCGGCCAGCCGGAGGCGGTCGGCGTACTCACGGCGTCCGCCGAGATGGCCGCGTCGATCGTGGACGGCACGTTCGCCGGCGGCTCCACGTCGGCCGTGGCGCACGCGTGGCTGTTCACCGGCCCGCCCGGCTCCGGGCGTTCGGTGGCGGCTCGGGCTTTCGCTGCTGCGTTGCAATGTGAGACGGGCATCGGCTGCGCGCACTGCCCCGGCTGCCGCACGGCGATGGCTGGTACCCACGCGGACGTCCACGTGGTCGTGCCGGAAGGCCTGTCGATCTCCGTGGCCGAGATGCGCGCGCTCGTCCAGATCTCCGCCCGCCGCCCGACCGGCGCCCGCTGGCAGGTCGTGATCATCACCGACGCCGACCGGCTGACCGAGGGCGCGGCCAACGCGCTGCTGAAGGCCGTGGAGGAGCCACCGGAGCGCACGGTGTTCCTGCTCTGCGCGCCGTCGGATCACCCGGAGGACGTGCCGGTGACCATCCGGTCGCGGTGCCGTCACCTGGGCCTGCGCACGCCGGCGGCGTCGGCCATCGCCGCCGTCCTGCACGAACGCGACGGCATCGACCAGCAGATGGCCACGTGGGCGGCCTCGGTGTGCGGCGGCCACGTGGGCCGCGCCCGTCGCCTGGCCACCGACGCGTCGGCCCGCGAGCGGCGTGAGGCCGTACTGCGGATCCCGCTGAGCCTGCGCAAACTGTCGGACGTGTTCGACTGCGCCGACAACCTGGTGAAGGCCGCGGAGGCGGACGCGAGCCAGGTGAGCGGCACCCGCGACGAGGCCGAGAAGGACGCCCTGAAGACGGCCATGGGCCACGGCGGCACGGGCAAGGGCACGGCGTCGGCCACCCGGGGCAGCGCGGCGGCCATCAAGGAACTGGAACGCCGGCAGAAGTCCCGGGCGACTCGGACCCAGCGAGACGCGATCGACCTGGCACTGGTCGACCTGGCCGGCTTCTACCGAGACGTGCTGGTCACGGCCAGCCGCGCCCCTGCCGTACTGAACCACCCGGACCGAGCGGCCGACGCCCAGCAGGCGGCGGCCGTGTGGCCCGCGGACTCGACGCTGCGCCGCCTGGAGGCCGTACTGGCCTGCCGCGAGGCGATGGAACTGAACGTCAAGCCGAGGATCGCGATAGAAGCGATGCTGACAGCCATGCACCATGGCTGACAGAGCGCCCATTGGTGTCCACCATTAGGGACTTTTGACTCAAGACGGCGGGACGTCTTGATCACAACACTCGGATCCGACCGTACAAATCGGATGATCGGGGAAACGCAGGATGTCCGTACCTTCTGAGCAGGCGCGCGATGGCCGCAACTGGTGGTACCTGCTCCCGGCGGTGGGGATCGGGGTGATCCTCGCGTTCCTGGTTCGCCCCATCATCGATGAGGGGCCGTGGACGACCATGGACCTGCGGGTCTTCCACGTCAGCGGGGACGCGGTCCTGCACGGCGAGGATCCGTACCAGTTCCTGCTGCCGCAGGCCCCGATGAGCCTGGTGTACCCGCCGTTCGCCGGGCTGCTGCTGGCACCGCTGTCACTGCTGACGGTGGAGGCGCTGCGGATCGTCTGGTTCACCGGGATCTTCGTCGCGCTGCAGGGGCTGGTGTGGCTGGCCACCGGTTGGATCGGCATCAACCGTCGCTGGGTTCGGCTGCTGCTGTGCCCGGCGATCGCCGCCGCCGGGGTGTTGTTCGCCCCGGTCTACCAGGAGTTGTGGTCCGGCAACGTCAACGTGTTCCTCGCCGTGCTCGTGCTGGCCGACCTGTGCCGGCGTGACGACGCCCGCGGCCGTGGCCTGCTGATCGGCATCGCGGCCGGGATCAAGCTCACGCCCGGCCTGTTCATCGTGTACTTCCTGCTCACCCGGCGGTTCCGGGAGGCGCGGACGGCCATCGCCGGGTTCGCCGCGACCGTCGCGATCGGGTTCGCGGTCATGCCGGGGGAGGCGTGGCGGTACTGGACCGGTCTCATCGTGGACGTGGACCGGATGCATGCCGACCCGAGAATCCTGGTGAACCAGAACCTGCGCGGCACGATCGCGCGGCTGTTGGACAACCCCGACGTGTTCGTTCCGTGGGCGCTGGCCGCGATCGTGGTGCTGGCCGGCGGGCTCACGGTGTGTGTGGCGCTGCACCGGCGTGGGCTGGTGCGGGAGGGCGCGGTGCTGGTGGGTGTGGTGTCGCTGCTGGTGTCGCCGTTGTCGTGGGTCTACCACTGGGTCTGGCTGGTCCCCACGGTGATCGTGCTGACCGCCGCCGCCGTGCGCACCCGCTCGGCGGTGTGGGGCGTGGCCGCCGCGACGGCGGCCGTGGTGCCGTTCCTGATCTCCTACCCCACCCTCGCCGAGACCGGCGGACGGATCCCCACGGGTCTCTGGGCGGACGTGACCGCCGAGGCGCTGGTTCTGGTCGGTGCGGTGCTGCTGACAGCGGGCGCACTGGCACTGCGAACCGCCGACCGTGACCGGGACACCGAACTGGTGACCCAGTAGACAGATCAGGCCCCGTCCCATTGAACGCGGAACGGGGCCTGACCTGCATCTTCGCCGGAGCCGCCTGTCGGAATCGAACCGACGACCTGCTCATTACGAGTGAGCCGCTCTAGCCGACTGAGCTAAGGCGGCGAAGCGCTCACAGTGTAACCAACCCCTTCGCGTCACCTGCAGCCCACTGGCATCGTTAGACACCTCGGGAGACTGGTCGGGGACCGGTGCGAGGAAGGACCTGGCAGATGCGTGGACGTTCGCTGGTCGTCACGGCGACAGCACTCGTCACGGCGGTGCTCGCGTTCTCCGCGGCGCCCGCCTCGGCGCAGCCGACCACCCCCATTCCCACGCCTTCCGATCCTGGGTCGCCGCCCATGTCGGAACCGATCGGGCCCGTGCCGCCCGGGCGGGCTGTCGGCGACGCCGGGACCGGGCTCGGGATCATCCGGCTCCTGCCCAACTCCGTGCCGACCAAGGCGATCGTGCCGGGGCTCGAGGACAAGCTGCCCAAGCAGGCGGCCGCCGAACTCGGGTTCGGGCTGGCCACCGCGCAGGCCAACTCCGAGGCCTACCTCGCGTTCGAGCGGTCCGTGGCGCAGGCCGCACCCGGTGGGCTGGCCGTCCAGGGAGGCGCCCCGCAGGCGCCCGGCGCGCTCGCGCAGACGGCACCGCCCGACAATCCCGAGCCGAGGAGCGGCGGGCTGTCGCTGCCGAAGACCCCGCTCGACCCGCTCATCCGTGCCAGCGCCCTCAGCGGCCAGGTGCACGCGCGGTGGAGCGATACCGCCGGGCCGTGCGTCGGCACCATTTCCGACTCGTCCACCGAGATCGGCAGCCTGTCGCTGCTCAACGTCATCCCCACGCTGCCCGACGTCACGGACCTCACCGGGCTCATGGACTCGCCGAGTCTCGAGGCCGGCGCCGACCAGGCGATCATCGACGGGCTGAAGAAGCTGGCCGGACCGCTGAGCACCCTCGGGGGCGTCCTGTCCGGCGGCGACAAGCCGAAGGCGGACGGCACCGGCTCGCTGCTGAGCCTGCCGAACACCCTCTCCGCGCGCTCGACCGTGCAGCTGGTCGACATCCCCGGCTCGGACAACAAGGCCGTGCGGTCCACGTCGACCATGCAGGTCGCGGCAGTGAAGCTGCTGGCCGGTACCCCGTTCGCCATCGAGCTGCGGGTGGTCAGCCAGCCGACGCTGCAGGTCACGTCAACGGGCGACAAAGCCACGTCGACCGTCCGCTACACGGCGCCGATCATCGAGGTCGTCCAGGGCGGCACCAGCCTCGGCCGGCTGGACATGGCCAACCCGACGCTCGACATCCCGATCGGCATCCCGCTGCCGGGTGTCCCCGGCGCGTCCGACCTGCCGATCATCGGTGGCCTGCTCGCCAACGGGCAGAAGGTGGCCGACGCCATCAGCCAGGGACTGCAGAAGCTCGACCTCGGCGTGCTGCGCATCGGCGTGGCGCAGCTGAACGAGAAGTCGATGGCCATGACCGACCCGTTCGAGGGCTTCCAGCTCGGCGCGACCGCGCGGATGCTCGACGTCCAGGTGCTGCCGACCCAGGCGCTCGGCCTGCCGAACCTGCCGTCGGCGCTGGCGCAGGTGTCGTTGGGTGAGCAGGTGGCCCGCGCGTATGCCCCGATGGGCGGCGTCGTCTGTCGGGACAGCGAGATGCCCGCTCCGCCGCCCACGCCGGAGCCGCAGGGCAAGGGCCCGGGTGGACTCGCGTACACGACGCTCGCCTACAAGGCGGTGCCCATGTTCTGGGCGGGCACGGCGATGCTGCTGATCGGCGTGGTCCTGGTGGCCGCACTGCCGGGCGTCCGTCCGCGGCGTCTGCGCCCGTACATCCCGGCGGGCACCCTGCCGGACGTCGAACCCCCCACCCGGGCCACCGAATGGGCAACAGACGCTGAGCCCGAAGCCGAAGCCGAAGCCGAAGCCGAAGCCGAAGCCGAAGCCGAAGCCGAAGCCGAAGCCGAAGCCGAAGCCGAAGCCGAAGCCGAAGCCGAAGCCGAAGAGCCGAGCGAGGTCGCCGAGTCGGTGGAGACTGCCGAGGTCGATCCGCCTGCGGAGGAGCCCGAGGCGAAGGACTGAGTCAGGCGAGTCGCGCGAAGGTGGTCTGCCAGGTGGCGTACCACTCCCGGAACCAGGGATGCGCCTCGGCGAGCGGGACGATCGAGCGCACGGTCTCCGCGTAGTACGTGCGTTGCTTGGCCGGCCGCGGATGCGTGTCCAGGCGCTGGACGTTGCTGAGCCGGTCGGCCAGCTTCACCAGCAGCGCGTCGGCCGGCGCGGTCCGCAGCCGCTCCAGGTAGGCCGCCCGGTCGGAGTCCTTCGTGACCCAGTCGACCAGCGTGGCGGTCCGCGCACCGAACACAGCGCGCACCTCCTCGAGCGTGCAGTCGGTGTCCTCGACCACGTCGTGGAGGATGGCCGCCCGCAGCACGTCCGCGTCGGTCACGCCGACGCCGTCCATGAGCACCGCCAGCGCTTCCAGCAGGTGCTCGACGTAGGGCTCACCCGCCGGCCGGCGCTGGTCGCCGTGCCAGCGGGTCGCGAACTCGACGGCCTCGTCGAGTTCCGCCGGCCAGCTCTCCCGCGCGTCGAAGATCTGCAGCATGATCTCGAGCATGACACGCACGCTGGTAGGACACGCGGCACCGCAGCGCGCACCGCACGCGGTGCTGCAACGGATGCTCGACCACGTGGCGCCCGGCACCCCGGGCCGGGGCGACGGCTCACCCACCGAGCAACTCGAGCACCGGATGGCAGAGCTCCTCGGCAAGCCGCGCGTGTTGTTCTTCCCGAGCGGCACCATGGCCCAGCAGGTCGCCCTGCGGCTCCACGCCGAACGCACGGGCCGCCCGTCCTTTGCCGCGCACCCCACCAACCACCTTTCCCTGTGGGAGCAACAGGGTTACGCGGTCGTGCACGGCCTGCGCTACCTGCCGGTGGGTGACGCCAACCGGCTGATCACCCTAGACGACCTGACGGCCGTGGCCGAGTCGCCCGCCGCGTTGCTGCTCGAGCTGCCGCAGCGGGAGATCGGCGGCCTGCTGCCCACGTGGGACGAGCTGGTGGCGCAGGTCGGCTGGGCCCGTGACCGCGGCGCCGCCCCGCACCTCGACGGCGCGCGAATCTTTGAGGCACAACCGTTCTACGACCGGCCGCACGCCGAGATCGCCGCGTTGTTCGACACCGTCTACGTGTCCATCTACAAAGGACTCCGTGGTGTCCGGGGTGGACTGTTGGCCGGCGACGAGGAGACGATCGAGCAGGCCGCCGTGTGGCGCCAACGGCTCGGCGGCGCAATCCCCGACGCGTGGCCGCTCGCCCTGGCCGGCCTGCTCGGGCTGGAGGACGGCCTGCCCGACCGAATGGCGGAATTCCGCGACCACGCGGTCGCCGTCGCCGCCGCGCTGAACGAGGACGGCACGGTCACCGTGCACCCGAACCCACCGCAGACCCCGTTGTTCCACGTCCACGTGCCGTGCGCGCCCGACGCGCTGCAGCGGGCGGGCGAGGAACTGATGGCAGAGCGCGACGTCCAGCTGTTCATGCGGGCGCAGAGCCAGCCGCTGCCCGAGCGGTGCAAGTTCGAGGTCTCCATCGGCGAGAACGCCATGGAGTTCACGTCGGACGAGGTGGTGTCGTTGATGCGCGAACTGGTGGCCCGAGCTGGTTAGACTCCGCGCGTGACCCAGCTGGAAGGTTTCGCGGCACCCGGTTTCGAGGGCGTGCGCACGGTGTTCGAGTCGAACTTCGCAGCGTTCGGCGAGGTCGGCGCCGCCTGCAGTGTCTACGTCGACGGCCGCCACGTGGTCGACCTGGCCGGTGGCGTGGTCGCGCCTGACGGCGCCCCGTACACGCGGCAGACGTTGCAGATGGTGGCCTCGGCAACCAAGGGCGCGCTCGCGATCTGCGCGTTGCGGCTGGCCGAGCGCGGCGAACTCGACCTGGACGCGCCGGTCGCCCAGTACTGGCCGGAGTTCGCGGCCGAGGGCAAGGAGTCCGTGCCCGTACGGTGGCTGCTCAGTCACCGGGCCGGTCTGCCCTATGTGGACACCGTGCTGCCGATGACGGAGGTCTACGGCTGGCGCGCGATGGCCGCCGCGCTCGCCGCGCAACGGCCGGTCTGGGAGCCGGGCACCGGCCACGGCTACCACGCGATGACCTACGGCTGGCTGGTCGGTGAGGTGCTGGCCAGGGTGACCGGCCGGACGCCCGGCGAGCTGATCCGCGACGAGATCGCCGAACCGCTGGGAGTGGAGTTCTGGGTGGGCCTGCCGGCCACGGAGGTGCCGAGGGTCGCCCCGCTGATCCTGGCGCAGCCCACTCCGGAGCCCGACCCGCTGACGCTGCTCCTGTTCGACCCCAAGTCCTTGGCACACTGGGCGTTCTTCGTCCCGAACGGCCTGTTCACCACGATCAACGACCACGCCACGTGGGCCGCGCAGATGCCGGCGGCCAACGGGATCGCCACGGCCAATGCCCTGGCCCGGATGTACGCGGCGTGCCTGGGCGAGGTCGACGGCGTGCGTCTCCTGTCACCGGAAACGCTGCGCTCGGCGACCACCGAGCAGTCCGGTGGCCTCGACCAGGTACTACGTGTCGAGAGCCGGTTCGGGCTGGGCTTCCAGCTGTCCTACCCACTGCGCCCGATGGCGGGCGGCGGCTCGTTCGGCCACTACGGCCTGGGCGGATCGCTCGGTTTCGCGCTGCCGGAGCGTGGCATCACGTTCGGCTACACGGTCAACCAGATGTTGCCGGGCGGCATGGTCGACCCACGCTCGTCGGCTCTGATCGAGGCGGTACTCGCGGCCGCCTGACCCCGGACGCCTCCGGCCCCCGGAATCAAGCCTACCGACGCCCACCGAGGGTGAGGGCTATCCAGACCGAACCTGTGGACAACGCCCCCGGCTGTGGACAACTCGCCTGTTGTGGATCTTCGCGGCCGCCTCTGTCGGTAGCGCCGATAGACTGGACCTGAGGGGTGCCCCCGGGACAGGGTGGGGGGCGCACGCGTGGCGGCGGAGTTGATCAAGTGGTGCCCTGGTCGGCCCGGCAAACCTCGAAGTCATGACTACTGTGGACGAATGCCGCTGTTCTCCTTCGAGGGCAAGAGCCCTACGGTGCATCCAGATGCCTGGATCGCGCCGACCGCCACGCTGATCGGTGACGTGACCGTGGAGGCGGAGGCGTCCGTCTGGTACGGCGTGGTCATTCGCGCCGATTTCGGTGCGATCGTCATCCGCGCTGGCGCGAACGTGCAGGACAACTCCGTGATCCACGTGGGCGACGGGGTCTGCGAGATCGGCGAGGGCGCGACCATCGGCCACCTCTGCATGGTCCACGACTGCACGGTCGGCGCGCAGGCGTTGATCGGCAACGGCGCGACCGTGCTCGACGGAGCGGTGATCGGCGAGCGAGCCCTGGTGGCGGCCGGCGCGACCGTCCCTCCCGGCACGGCCGTGCCCGCCGAGACCATGGCCATGGGGTCACCCGCGCGGAAGTTCTTCCCGCTCAGCAACACCGCGCGGGCCTGGGTGGACGGCAACCCGGCCATCTACCGGGAGTTGGCCCGCCGCCACCGGGACAGCGTCAAGCCGGTCGAGTGAACGGCACGGTGGTGGTCAGCCGCTCGAAACCCAGACGCCGCAGGATGGGTTCGCTGGTCGGCATCGCGTCGGTACGCAGGTAGCGGTAGCCGCGAGCGGCGGCGAGGCGCGCGCGGAAGCCGACCATCGCCCGGTAGATGCCGCGGCCACGCCATTCGGGAACCGTGCCGCCGCCCCACAGACTGGCGAACTCCGTACCGATGTGGAAGTCCACTCTGGACGCACACACGGCACGCTCACCGGCGAGCGCGAGGACCGGCGTCATGGTTTCCGGCGCGTTTTCCAGTTGGCTGAGCAGCCGCGCCCGCAGCGTGTCGTGCTCGCCGCCGAAAGCCTCGTCGTGCACCTGGACGAGCAGGTCGATGCCCGCCTCGTCGGTGACCGCCACCAACTCGATGCCCTCCGGGGTCGGGAGTTCGCGGCAGTTCGGCGATCTCCGCGACCATCAGTGCCTCGTCGTCGCCCCCCTCGAGACCGGCCGCACGCAGCCGGTCGGGCAGGTCGGCCGGCCGGTCGTGGGAGTAGTACTTCCACTCGAGCCGCCGGTCGCCGAAGTACGCCAACTGCTCGGCGATCACCTGGTCGGCGTTGCTCTCGTCGAGATCCGACCATTCGATCCAGCACCAGTCACCCGGGGTTTCGTTGACGCAGCGAACCACCGGCCCGACGCGTTCGTACCGCCCCTCGGCCGTTCGGTGCACGGTGTTGCGCAGTTGCGCGTCGAACGTGGTCAGCGCGGCATGTCGGTCCATACGGTCAGTTGAGCACGCGCGGGCAACCGAATTAGCGGTGGGTCGCCGCGAGCAGGTGCGCGGTCGCGCCGAGCACCGCGGGTTCGCGTTCGGTGCTCGCCACCAGTTCCAGAATCAGCGCGCGGTCGTCCGGATCGGACAGCCGCGCGGCGATGTCCGGCATCCAGTGGGCGATGCCCTCGACCGCGTACAGGTCGTCCAGCACCAGGCCGGAGTCGGTCACTTCCGCCGCCAGGTCGTCGGGCCGGTGGAAGTACGCGGAGGTGAAGCCGTCGCCGGGACCGAACGGACCCGGCCGGACGCCCGTGGCCTGGGCCTCGCGGAGCATGCCCACGAAACCCGGGATGTCGATCGATCGGCTGAGCAGCCCTTCGTAGATCGGTGCCCAGCGGCTGATACCGGCGGCGAGCACCAGCCCGCCGGGCCGCACCACTCGGCGGGCCTCGGCGAGCGCGCGGACCCGGTCGGCCCGGTCGAGCAGGTGGTAGAGCGGACCGAAGAGCAGCACGACGTCGCGGCTGGCGTCCGGCTCGGCGAGATCACGGGCGTCGCCGAGAACCGCGTCGATGCCCTCGCGAGCGACGGTGTCCACATGGAGCGGGACCGGGTCCACCAGTCGGACGTCGTAGCCGCGCTCGGCGAGCCAGGTGGCGTAGACGCCGAACGCACCACCGACGTCGAGCACGGAGGCCGGCGCTTCGGGCATGAGTCGTTCGAGCAACACCTTGGTACGCAACAGTTCCAGCGACCCGTCGAGGCGGGTCGCCTCGCCGCCCTGTTCGTAGTAGGCGAGTACCTGGTCGTCCACCATGGCCTCGAAAGTAGTGCCCGGTGGCCGGAAACGCAGTTGAGTTTGCCGTTACGTCAATCTTTAGCGTCGCGGTCATGGCAACGAAGAAGCAGGCTTTCCGGATCACCATCGAGATGCCGGCCGGCGACGCGCCGATGGTCGACCTCGGCAAGATGCTGGGGCAGACCGGCGTGAACCTGGTGGAGGTCAAGCGGTCCTACGACGCGAGCACGGCCGCGCAGCGCGGCGACGTGGTGCCGGTCGTGGTCACGGTGTTCGACGACCGCAGTTTCGAGCTGCTGCTGAAGACGCCGCCGACGGCCTTTCTCATCCGCAAAGCCTTGGGTGGCAAGGGATCCGCGCGTCCGGGCCACGAGTCGGCCGGCACGCTGACCCGCGACCAGCTGCGCGCGATAGCCGAACGCAAGCTGCCGGACCTGAACACCACGAACGTCGACGCGGCGATGCGCATCGTGTCCGGCACGGCCCGATCGATGGGAGTGTCCATAGTGGATCATTGAGTTCGCCGGTAGGTTCCGTGCATGACAACCTGTTTCGTGTGCGAGAAGCACGGCGATCCCGCGGAGCCGGTGGTGGGCTCGGACGAGCTGATGGTGCTCTCGCACCTGTCGTCGTCCGGGTCGCCCGTCTACTTGGGACATCTGGTGGTCGAACCGCGCCGGCACGCACCGGAACTGGCGGACCTCACCTCCGAGGAGGCGGCCGCACTGGGGGTGTGGGCCGCGCGGGGCGCCCGGGCGTTGCGCGGCGCGGGTGCCGAACACGTGTACTCGGCGGTGATCGGTCACCAGGTCGACCACCTGCATCTGCACCTCATCCCGCGCTACCCGGGCACGCCGAGGGAGTACTGGTGGCTGCGGCTGGACGAGTGGCCAGACGCCCGACGGGGCGATGCGACCGAGGTGGCGCGGTTCGTCGCGGAACTGCGCGTCTAGCCCGAACTCGGCTTCGCCAACCTCTCGAGCCCGCGAGCCCGTGAGATCGCGGTTCCCGCACCCGAGATCGCGGTTCCCGCAGGTGAGATCGCGGTTCCGCACGCATGTTCTCGTTTTCAGGCCAGCCGGGCTTCCACGCGTGAGGCGAACTTGTCGTGCTCGCGCCGACCTCGGCGGCGGTCGCGCGGTTCGGCGCGGAACTCCGCGTCCAGCCCGAACTCGGAGACTCGCCTTCGCCTCCTGTCCCAAATTTCGGGAACTCTGCGCCGCCTACCTGTACCGAAACCCCCACCCACTCCGGGGGGCGGCCCCTGTCCAGTCTATCGGTGCATGGGCGGTGGAAGGGGGTTCGCGAGGGGTGTGGACAACTTTGCCGAGTGAATGGGCCGTTCGCTCGGCGGGCTGTGGACAGGGCCGAGAACGCCACGACCGATGGCACTCGATGGAGACTTTGGTGGTGGTCGATACTGTGTTCCCGCAGGTCGACGACACGTCCCGATGGAGGGTTCTGAGATGCACCAGCCGGCGATTCCGCACCTTGCCGCCGCCGATCCCGAGCTTGCCCAGCTCGTCGAGAGCGAGGCGCAGCGCCAGTTCCAGAAGGTGCGGTTGATCGCCTCGGAGAACTATGTCTCCACGGCCGTCCTCGAGGCCACCGGCACGGTGCTCACGAACAAGTACTCCGAGGGCTACGCCGGCAAGCGTTACTACGAGGGCCAGCAGTTCATCGACCAGATCGAGCAGCTCGCCATCGAGCGGGCGAAGGCCGTGTTCGGCGTCGACCACGCCAACGTGCAGACCTACTCCGGCTCGCCGGCCAACCTGGCCATCTACCTGGCGCTCGCGGAGCCCGGCGACACGATCATGGGCATGGCGCTGCCGGCGGGCGGCCACCTCACCCACGGTTGGAGTGTTTCCGCCACCGGCAAGTGGTTCCGCGCGGTGCAGTACGGCGTGCGCAAGGACACCGGCCGCGTCGACCTCGACGAGGTGCGTGAGCTGGCGCTGGCCGAGCGCCCGAAGCTGATCTTCTGTGGCGGCACGGCCATCCCGCGCACCATCGACTTCCCGGCCTTCGCGGAGATCGCGAAGGAGGTCGGCGCCGTGCTGGTGGCCGACATCGCGCACATCGCCGGGCTGGTCGCCGGTGGCGCGCACCCGTCGCCCGTCGGGCACGCCCAGATCATCTCCACCACCACGCACAAGACCCTGCGCGGCCCGCGCGGCGCCATGCTGATGTCCGACGCCGAGCACGCGAAGGCCCTGGACAAGGCCGTCTTCCCCGGTCTGCAGGGCGGCCCGCACAACCACACGACCGCCGCCATCGCGGTCGCGCTGAACGAGGCCACCCGGCCGGAGTTCCGCGACTACGCGGCCGGCATCGTGGCCAACGCCAAGGCGCTGGCCGAGGCCCTGGTCGAGCGCGGCTTCGACCTGGTGTCCGGCGGCACGGACAACCACCTGATCCTGGCCGACCTCACGAACAAGGGCATCGGCGGCAAGCCGGCCGCCAAGGCGCTGGACCAGGCGGGCATCGAGCTGAACTACAACACCGTGCCGTTCGACCCGCGCAAGCCGTTCGACCCGTCCGGCGTGCGGCTCGGCACGGCGGCCATCACCACCCGCGGCCTCGGCGTCGAGCAGATGCCCCAGGTGGCGGACTGGATGGACCGCGCGATCCAGGCGGCCAACAACGGCGACGACGCGGCCATCGGCGCCGTCGCCGCCGAGGTCTCGGAGCTGCTCGCCAGCTACCCGATGCCCGGCTGGGCCTAGACACCGCAGCTCACCGGCGCCCGGCTCGTTCCGCCACCCACCAGGGTGACGGAGCGGCCGGGCGCCGTCGTGCAGGCGAGTTGTTCGGCGGCGAGTGTGGACAACGCCGTCACGTCGACGGGCAGCCACACGAGCACGCCGTCGTCGCCCTCGAACCGCACGTCCGTCGGCACGGCCTCCGCCGGCACCTCGGAGGTCAGACCCAACGCACGCTCGTCGGCCGTGGGGCCGGCGGCAAGCAGCACGAACGGGTCACCGGGCGGACCCGGCGGTCGACCCGGTTGCCCGGCCGGTTCGAGTGCCCGCACCACCGGGACCACGGCGCCGTCGGACACCAGGAACAGCACGGTGCCCGCCGCCTTGCCGGATGGTGCCGGCAGGCCGTCGATGACGTCGGTCGGCCGCACCCCGCAGCCGGCCACCAACACCAGGAGCAAGACCAGAGCCGCCGCCCTCATCGCGGCAGTCGCAGCGTGAACACCGCGCCTCCTCCCTCCACGTTGCCGGCCGTGAGCATGCCGCCGTGCAGCCGGGCGTTCTCCCAGGCGATGGCCAACCCGAGGCCGCTGCCCTCGGACCTGGCCCGCGCGGAGTCCGCCTTGTAGAACCGGTCGAACACGTGGGGAAGCGCCGTCAGCTCGAGGCCGGGACCGCGGTCGGTGACCTCGATGGTCAGCCACTCGCCGGCAGCCGTCAGCGTCACGGTCACCGGCGGCGCGCCGTGGCGCAGCGCGTTGCCCACCAGGTTCGCCACGATCACGTCCAGCCGGCGCGTGTCGACCCGCGCGGTCACCGACGGCAGGTTCGCCTCCACCGACGACACCCAGCCACGCGCCCGCAGCGTCGCCCGCACGGCCTCCGCCACGTCCACCTCGTCGGACGCGAGTGCCGCGGCGCCCGAGTCGAACCGGGTGATCTCCATGAGGTCGTTCACCAGCCGGGTGAGGTTGTGGGTCTCCTGGCTGACCAGCCGCACGGCGGCCGCCGAGTCCGGCGGCAGCCGGTCGGCCTCCTCGTCGAGGATGTCGGTCACGGCCGTCATGGCGGCCAGCGGGGTCCGCAGCTCGTGGGACACGTCGGCCACGAACCGCCGGGCGTCCGCCTCCATCCGGCGCAGCTCGTTGACCTGGTACTCCAGCACGGCGGCCGTGTTGTTGAACGTGTCGGCCACCCCGGCCAGCTCGTCGGAACCACGCACCTCGAGGCGGGTGGTCAGCTCGCCCTCGCCCAGCCGTCGCGCGGCGTGGCGCAGCTCTCGCACCGGCCGCAGCACCCCCCGGGCGGCCAGGACCGCCAGCACCAGCGCGAACAACAACGACAGCCCGCCGGTCAGCCAGGCCTGCGTGGCCAACTGGTCGATGCTGTTCTGCTCCGGTTGCAGGCTGCGTTTCGTGTAGATCTCCAGACCGGTC
This sequence comes from uncultured Actinomycetota bacterium, assembly GCA_963825445.1. GTDB lineage: Bacteria > Actinomycetota > Actinomycetes > Mycobacteriales > Pseudonocardiaceae > Actinophytocola. The sequence goes on along the minus strand of CAWGTM010000002.1, from coordinate 1,717 downwards.
GGCAACACCGTCTCCTCCGGTCCGGTGAAGCTCATCCCGGTCCCGATGATCAGCACGGGCCGGCCGCCCTCGATGACCCGCTGCCAGCCGACATACCCGTCGCGCACCCGTTCCCGAAGCTCCGGCGACGGGGAGATGCCGCGGCCCACCCGCCGGTCCCCGTACACGACCATGGCGGTGTAGTCCCGGTCCGACAGCCCGGTGACGATCATGTCCATGGTGGCGTCGCTCGGCGGCAGCTCCGGGATCGGGTAGCTCGCCTCGAGCCGCTCGGTCAGTTTCTGCACGGCGGCGTCCTGGGCCTGTTGCAGGATCACGTCGCGTGCCTGCACGTAGATCCCGCCGGCCACGATCGCCGCGGTGACCGTCACGAGCAGCGCGAACGCGACCAGCAGCCGCGTCCGCAGCCCGGAACCCCTCACAGTATCGACCTCACAGAGGCCCGAACCGGTAGCCGAAACCCCGCACCGTCTGCACGTACACCGGGGCGGCCGGGTCGTCCTCGATCTTGCCCCGCAGCCGCTGCACGCAGGCGTCCACCAGCCGCGAGTCGCCGAGGTAGCCGTGCTCCCACACGGTCTCCAACAGCTGTTGACGGCTCTGCACCCGTCCCGGCGCGCGGGACAGCTCCAGCAGCAGCCGCAACTCCGTGGGGGCGAGCGCGATCGGCGCGCCGTTCTTGCTGACCACCAGCCCGGTGCGGTCGATGGCCAGGTCACCGTGGCGTTCCACCGGCTCCGACGCGAGCCGCGGCCCGTCGCCCGTGCGCCGCAGCACCGCGCGGATGCGGGCCTCCAGCACGCGTGCCTGTACGGGCTTCACCACGTAGTCGTCGGCCCCCGCCTCCAGCCCGGCCACCACGTCCATGTCGTCGCTGCGGGCGGTCAGCATGATGATCGGCAGGTCACCCTTGGCGCGGATGCGGCGGCACACCTCGAACCCGTCGATACCGGGCAGCATGAGGTCGAGCACCACGACATCCACCGGGTCATCCGTGCCGGCCAGCTGCTCGAGGCCCCGTTCGCCGCTCTCGGCGGCGGCCACCGTGTGGCCCTGGCGGCTCAGCGCGAGACGCAGGCCGTCGCGCACGGCGGCGTCGTCTTCGATCAGGAGCACCCGGGACATGGCGTCCACTATCGCGGCGTCCGGCGTTCCGCGCGCGCCGCCGTGCGGTTCTGTTACAGAGTCATCGAATTACGGTGGACGTGTGGGGACATCCGACGGTCACCGTAGATGTCATGACGAAGACCCGGTTGTTCGCCGCCGCGACCCGAGCGCTCGCCGTGCTCCTGCTTCCGGTGGCCTTCCTGCGGGCACCGGGTGGTGCCCGCTACCTCGCCTGCCAGTGGGCGCTGGCCGCCCGGTTCCCGCGCGAGGACCTGCGCGGCCTGTCGCCGGCCGCCGTCGCCGCGTTCACCGCGGCCCGCACGGAGGCGTTCTGGCGCGACCGCCAGCTGATCGGCCTCACGTCCGGCCACCGCGACGCGTTCGTGCAGTACCGGATGTTCATCGACGAGGTCCGGCGCACGGGCTCAAGCAGGCGGCCATGCGGAAGGTCCTGCCGCCCGAGCATTCGGCACACGTCCACGGCTACGCCATGGACGTCCGCCCGTCCGAGGGCGCACGCTGGCTCGAGGCCCACGGCTGGCGGTTCGACCTGTACCGCACGTACGACAACGAGTGGTGGCACTTCGAGTACCGCGTGGTCCCGCCGGTC
>CAWGTM010000001.1:0-219523 GCA_963825445.1 uncultured Actinomycetota bacterium | reverse complement strand
CCGCCGTCGCAGCCGGGGTCCGGTGATCTCCCGGTCGCGATAGGCCACCCGCGACAACAGCACCAGCTCGGGAGTCACCGTGTGAGGATATCCGCATGCTGCTGAGTGACGTCGCCCTCGGACTGACCGGCCGCCGCGTGGACGTCCTGGTGGCGGACGGCGAGGTCGCGGCGATCGAACCGGCCGGTTCCCGGCCCGGTGGGGAGTTCCGGGGCGGCACCCTCCTACCCGGACTGGTCGACGCCCACGCCCACCTGCTGCAGTGGGCGAGTGCCCGGCAGCGGGTGTCGCTGGCCGACGCGACGTCGGCCTCGCACGCGGTGGAGCTGTTGGCCGCGCGGGCCCCATCGGCCGAGTGGGTGTACGGCGCGAACGTCCACGCGGGACTCTGGCCCGACCGTCCACACAAGACGCTGCTGGACGCGGCGCTGCCCGGTCGCCCGACCGTGGTGTTCAGCAACGACCTGCACTCGGTGTGGCTCAGCTCGGCCGCGCTGCGGCTGCTCGGCCGCGACCACGAGACGGGTGTGTTCGTGGAGGACGAGTGCATGGCGTTGACCGCGGCCCTGCCGGCGCCGGCGCTCGCCGTGTCCGACCGCTGGGTCCTGGACGCGACCGACGCGGCCGCCGCCCGCGGTGTCACGACGATCGCCGACTACGAGTACACCGACACGGTGGCCGACTGGACCCGCCGCGTCGCGACCCGGCCACCCGGCACGCGGATCCGTTGTGTCATCGCGAAGTTCCTGCTGGACACGGCGATCGAGCGCGGACACCGGACGGGCGCCGCGCTCGGCGAGTTCCTGTCGGTGGGCCCGGTGAAGGTGTTCCTCGACGGATCGCTGAACACCCTGACCGCACACTGTCACGACGCGCCGGGCGTGCTGCTGGAACCCCTGGACGCGCTGCTGCCGGTGCTGCGGCGGGCGGTCGAGCACGGGATCTCCCCGGCGCTGCACGCGATCGGCGACCACGCGAACACGATCGCGCTGGACGCGTTCGCCGCGCTCGGGGTGGGTGGCCGGATCGAACACGCGCAACTGTTGCGGCCGGCGGATCTGCCCCGGTTCGCGGAACTCGGGGTGGTGGCCGGAGTGCAGCCGGCCCACGCGCCGGACGACCGGGACGTGGCCGACCGGCACTGGGCCGGGCGAACCGATCGCGCGTACGCGTTCCGGTCACTGTGGACGGCGGGCGCGCGGCTGGAGTTCGGCTCGGACGCCCCGGTGGCGCCCCTGGATCCGTGGGACGCGATCGCGTCGGCCGTCACCCGCACCGACGACCACCGCTCCGGCTGGCATCCGGAACAGGCGCTACCGCTGGAGGTCGCGCTGGCCGCGTCGACCGGCGGGCGGGTGACGGTGTCGGTCGGCGACGTGGCCGATCTGGTCCTGGTGGGCGCGGACCTTGCTTACCTGTCGCCGGACGAACTGCGGGAGGTCCCGATCACCGCGACCCTGCTGGCGGGCCGGCCGACCCATCAGGCGCCGTAGACCGACAGCTCCCACAGCGAGTAGCCCCACTGCGTGGCGCGCTGGGTGCCGATCACCCGGACGTAGCGGCCGACGGCCTTCACGGCCACCTCGTCGACGCCGCCGTCACCGGCCGTCGTCGAGTACGCCCGTTGCCACGTCACATTGTCCGTGGACGTCTGGATCTCGTAGGCCCGCGCGTGGGCGGCCTCCCAGTGCAGTCGCACCTGGCGCAGCGGCTGCACCGCGCCGAGGTCCACGGTGATCGACTGCGGGTCGGAATGCGCGCTGCCCCACCGGGTCGTGGTGTCGCCGTCGACCGCGTTCGCGGCCACGTGACTACTGCCCGGCTCCACAGTGGACGCCTCGACCGCCTTGCCGCGCGCCAGATCCGCAGGCACGGCCGCGTCCTCGCGGATGCGGATGTCGCGGTAGTTGATGTCCAGCCCGGCGCCGTCGTTCTGCACACCGATGTGGCCGACCGCGATGTCGCGGTTGCTGGTGTAGTCGTTGATCTTCACGCCGTTGAGCCAGATCTCCACGCGCTGGCCGTGGACGCCGATCTCGTAGGTGTTCCACTGGCCGGGCGGGTTCAGCGCCCGCTCGCGCAGCGCGAGGTCGGGCGCCTTGAGGCTGTAGACGCTGCCGGTGGTGCGGGTGACGTCACCGTCGGTGGCGTCCACCTGGATCTCGTGGCCGGCGTCGACCGGCTTCCACGGATCGCCCTGTGGGTCGGGGAATCCGATGAACACGCCGCCGTTGTCGTCGCCCGGCATCATCCAGTCGAGCTTGAGCGAGTAGTTCGCGAACGGCCGCACGGGGAACCACAGCAGGCCCATGCCGCCGAACGACGTGAGCGTGCCGTCGGCCAGGGTGAATCCGCCGGGCCCGGCCTGGCGCCACTGGTCGAGGCTCGCCTGGGTGCCGTCGAACAGCTTGGTGTAGCCGGTCTCGGGACGGCAGTCGGCCGCCCGCTCACCGCCGGCGATCTGGATGCCGCCCAACAACATCCGGGTGAAATCGGGGTCCGAATAGGACTGTTCGGTGTGGCCGAGGCCGGTGTACCAGGCGCGCCCGCCGCGGTAGTCGTGGCACCAGGTGATGGGGTGATCTCCCATGGTGCCACCGGAGTAGGACGACTCGTCGAGGCTCGCCAGGACCTTCACGGTGGCACGCGGATTGGTCCGGTAGTTGTACCACTCGTCGGTGCGCGTCCACGTCTGCGGAAGGTGCGCGGTGGACACGTTCGACCGGTCCTCCACGTGGACGCGCGCCTCCTGGTTCGCCGGGTGCGAGGCGAAGTACGCGCCCACGAGGCCGCCGTACCAGGACCAGCCGTACTCGGTGTCGGCGGCCGCGTGCACGCCCACATATCCGCCGCCGCCCTGGATGTAGGTCTCGAAGGCGCCCTGCTGGGCGTTGTTCAGCACGTCGCCCGTGGTGGAGAGGAAGACCACGGCCTGGAACCGGTTGAGGTTGGCCGTGGTGAAGGCTCGCGCGTCCTCGGTGGCGGTGACCGTGAACCCGTGCTGCGCGCCCAACTGCCGGATGGCGGCGACGCCCTCGTCGATCGACGAGTGGCGGAAGCCGGCCGTCTTGGAGAACACGAGCACGTTGGTCACCGGCGCCGCGGCGACTCCCAGGGGTGCCACCAGCGACGAGGCGAGCACGGCAAGGACAACGACGAGCTTCGCGATGGTGCGCACACGTGCAGTTAACATCTGAGGTCTACTGGCAGTCAAGGCCAGGTCACGGGCTGCTTTATCGACGAAGTCCCGGGGATAGGTCGGATGTATCAGTCAGCGCTGCGCGCAGGGCGACCATCGCGTCGAGATCCGTCTCGAAGTGGTCGTGGCCCTCGGGCACGCCGACGCCCGCATACGAGATCTCCCCCGGTCGCGCGCCCGGCACCGGCTTGCGCAGTCCCGCGTGCACGTCGGCCACCCCGGTCAGCTCCACCACCCGTGCCACGTTGTCCGGCCGCACACCGCCGCACGCCATCACGGCCAGCCGGTCACCCGCCCGCTCCACGAGTTCCTTGATCAGTGGTGCGCCGTCGAGCGCCGAGCTGCGCCGCCCGGACGTCAACACCCGGTGAAACCCCAGCGACACCGCCTCGTCCAGCGCCCGCCGCGAGTCCACGCAGACGTCGATCGCCCGGTGCAGCGTGAGTTCCAGCCCCGACGCGGCCTCGACCAGCGGCGCCACGGCCAACTCGCCCGAGGCGTCCAGCGCGCCGAGCACCACTCCGGCGGCGCCGGCCGACCGCGCCACCTCGATGTCGCGGAGCATCACGGCCAGGTCGTCCGCCGAGTACACGAAGTCGCCGGGCCGCGGCCGGATCAGCACGTGGACCTCGGCCTCGGCGGCCGCCAACTCGATCAGCGCGGCACTCGGGGTGAGGCCGCCGTCGGACAACCCGGCACACAACTCCGCCCGATCCGCCCCACCAGCCTTCGCCGCCCGAGCACCCGCCACCGACTCGACACTGATCTCCACGCGCACCATGATCGAACACTACGACAACAGGACGTGCATGGCTTCCGTTCCGTGCTGGACGAAACCGCGCGCGCCGTAGTGGAACTCCGGCGGCCGCTCCGGATCGAACCGCAGCCCGGGCGCGACGTCGAGCAGCGCGGTGAGCGCCGCCCCGACCTCGATCTTCGCGAGCGGCGCGCCGACGCAGTAGTGCGGGCCGAGGCCGAACCCGAGGTGCCCGCCGCGTCGGGTGAGGTCGAACCGCTCGGGGTCGACGTGGGCATCGGCGTCGAAGTGCGCGGCCGCGATGCACAGGTACACCATGCTGCCCGCCGCGACGGGCGTCCCCGCGATCTCGGTGTCCCGCGTGACCAACCGGTACAGGCCGGCCGACGGGTTGGCCCACCGGAACGCCTCACCGATCGCCGCGTCGACCAGCGTGTGGTCGGCACGCACAGCCGCCAGCGCGTCCGGGTTGCACAGCAGCGCGGCGATCGTGCCGGACAACATCTGGATGGTGGTCTCGAACCCGCCGAGCAGCAACGTCACCACGGCCATGGAGCACGCCTCGACGGAGAACCCGCCTTCCTCCAGGTGTGCCCGGATGATCTCGCCGAGCAGGTTGTCGCCGGGGTTGGCGCGCTCCCGCTCGACCAGCGCGGAGGTGTACGCGCTCAGGTCGGCGAACGCCTGCTCCCCCGGTGCCACCAGTTCGGGGTTCATGGGCGAGCCCATCCACGTGACGATCGCGCGCACCCACGCGAGACCCTGGTCGCCCAGGTCGTCGGGAATGCCGAGCAGCTCCAGGAACACGGCCATCGGGTAGCGGGCCATCACGGTCTCGACCAGCTCCGCGCTCGGCTTTCCGGCGAGTGTTCCGAACTCGCGCCGCGCCACGGGCAGGACCCGCTCGGCGTACCTGGCGCTGGCCGCCGGGCTGAAGAACCGGTTCTGGATCCGCCGCTGCCGGCTGTGCTCGGCGCCGTGCTGCGCGATCATGGCGGTCGCCATCGGGCCGACGCCGTAGAACCCGGTGCTGAACATGGCCGGGCTCCGCAGCGCGGCCGAGACATCCTTGTGCCGCAACACCAACGGTGCGGCCATCAGCTCGTCGAACACGACCGGCCGGTCGCGCCCCACGGCCGCGAGGGTCCGTCCCAGCGTCGCGGGCGACGCGGACCGAACGAGGAATGCGCTGTCCGTGGTGCCTATCGTCGTGGTCACGCCAGCTGTATCGCACGGTGTCATCGACCCGTGACCCACCCGCCCGAAAGTCCGCCCGATCAGCCGAACGGCGACCCTCGCGCGAACCGATGGTCGCCAGACGAACACGGCGACCTAGGCAAAGCGGGCGAATCCCGTGAATAATCCCCCAGGCTGATCAACGTCGATCGTGTCGGGAGGCACCCATGTCGGATGAGCAACACTCCACCCGGACGGACGTGGACAAGGCGTTGCTGGGTCACGCCACCTACCGAAGTCTCGGCGAACAGAAGCTCTCACCGGCCGAGGAGCGGTTCGAACGCGGCCGGCGCACGGTCGGGCTGTGGCTCGCGCCGCTGGTGAGCATCGTCTTCCTGGTGCTCCCGCTCGACATGGCCGACAACCAGCAGACGCTCGCGGGTGTGCTGCTCGGCGTGATCATTCTGTGGATCACAGAGGCCGTGCCCATCCCGATCGGTGGACTCATCGGCGTCGGTGCGATCGCCGTGCTGAACGTGGCGCCGGTCGACGACGTGCTCGCCCCGTTCGGCTCCACCACGATCTTCACGTTCATCGGCGCTTTCATCCTCGCCCAGGCCATGCTCAAGCACGGTCTCGCGCGGCGGTTCGCGTTCCGCATCCTGGCGCTGCCCAGGGTGGGTTCCTCGACCACCGGCGTGATCATCGCGTTCGGCGCGATCACCTGCCCTGCTCTCGGCGTTCGTGTCGAACACCGCCACCGTGGCCATGCTGCTGCCCACCGCGCTCGGCATCCTGTCGGTGATCGCGAAGCTGCTGCAGGAACGCGGGCTGGTGGCGTCGAACTTCGACCCGCTGCGGCTGCGGGTCGGCGCGGCGCTCATGCTGATGCTGGCCTACGGCGCGAGCGTCGGCGGTCTGCTCACCCCGGTCGGCAGCCCGCCCAACCTGATCGGCCGCGGCCTCATCGAGGAGGCGACCGGCGAGAAGATCTCCTTCGCCGCCTGGATGGGCGCCGCGCTGCCGATCTGCCTGCTGATGTTCGTGGTGCTCGCGGTCGTCCTGCTGCTGCTGAACAAGCCGGAGATCAAGCGCATCGACGGCGTCGCGGACTATGTGGCGCAGCAGCGCGCGGAGTTGGGTCCGCTGTCGCGTGCGGAGAAGAACACGCTGATCGCGTTCGCCACCACGGTGACACTGTGGATCTTCCCGGGTGTCATCGCGGTGATCTTCACGACCGAGTCGGCCATCTACGCGGAGGTCAGCGAGCGGCTCGACGAGGGCATCGTGGCGGTGCTCGGCGCCGCGTTGCTGTACCTGCTGCCGACCGACTGGGCGCAAGCGCGAGTTCACGCTGCGCTGGCGCGACGCCGCGGAGATCGACTGGGGCACCATCCTGCTGTTCGGCACGGGCATCATCTTCGGCTCGCTGCTGGCGGCCACCGGGCTCGCGAAGACGCTCGGTGAGTCGGCGTCCGAGGGGCTCGGGCTGAGCACGTCGTTCACCATCACGCTGTTCGCCGTGATCCTGGCGATCATCGTGTCGGAGACGACCAGCAACACCGCCTCGGCGGCGGTCGTGGTGCCGATCGTCATCCCGGTGGCGATGGCCGCCGGCGTGGATCCGTTCACGCCGGCGCTGGCCGCGACGTTCGCCGCGTCGTTCGGGTTCATGCTGCCGGTGTCCACGCCGCAGAACGCGATCGTCTACGGCTCGGGTGCCGTCCCGATCACCACGATGATCCGTTCGGGCGCGTCGTTCGACGTCCTCGGCGCGTTCCTCATCCTGGCGGGCATCCCGCTCATGGTGTCGGTACTGGGAATCGGGGGTTAGGCGGCCGCGGCGATCGTCAGGATCTGCCTGGCCTGGTTGAGGATGGCCAGCTGGTTGGCCTCGAAGACCGGGTCGGTCAGCTCCGTGGTGTTGCCCGGGCCGAACTGCAGCACGGGCGTGTGCAGGTGTCCGCCTGGGACGGACAGCCCGAGCGCGTCCCGCAGAAGCGTTGCCCGGTAGGCGATCTCGTTCGACAGGTAGTCGCCGCCGCCCCCGGCTCGGGCCACCGAGCCGGGGGTCGGCCCGAGCGGCTGGGTCACGGGAGCGGTGGCGCCTGCGGGGATCTCCACGACCGACGTGTTGTCGAACACCGGGAACGGGCCGGACGGCGTGGCGATCATGTCGGTGTACGGGAGGGTGGTGGGCACGAACTCCGGCGCGGGCGTCACGGTGGGCACGCCGTCGGGGATCGGGACGGTGCCGACGGAGGAGACGTTGTCGTTGTCCGGGTAGCCGCCGCGCCACCGGCCGTTGTAGCGCTCGACGTCGAACCGGCCGACGCGGCCCTGGCTGATGGTGGTGAACATGTCGACGCCGTCGCGCAGCGTCGGCAGGAACACCGACTCCACCATGCCCTCGGCGAACGGGCCCCACAGCACGGGGAACATCGCGGTCTCGATCCGCGCCCTGCCGGTGGCCGTTTGTACGACCGTCCCGTCGAGGGCCAGGGCCGTGACGCCGGAGGGGTTGCTGCGCCGGATGTCGATGTCCAACTGGAACGGATCGAAGCCGCTGACCAGCAGGCGCGGCAACCCGCCGGGGTAGCGCACGGTGTCGTGGCCGCGGGAGGTCCGCTCGATCAGCGCGAGCAGTTCGGTGCGCCGCTCGGCGCTCAGGTCGAAGGAGGGCGTCCACTGCCGCAGCGCCTTCGTGAGCTGCAGCCGGGCCCAGTAGAGCGGCCGGTCGTCGGTGACGGGCAGCGTGCCGGCCGGCAGTGTGCCCTGCGCCCGCGCCACGGCCGCCGCCCACAGCGCTCGGCCCTGGACCTCCACCACCTTCTCGGCGACGCGCGCGTTCGGCACGACGCACAGGGCGGGGGTGAAGATCCGGCCGAACTTGTCGAACCCGCTGCGCGCCAGGATCTGCCCGGGCGCGGGCCGGGTGAGCCGCTGTTCCTCGACGGTGAGCGGCGCTTTGGGATCCGCACAGGTCCGGGGTGGCGGTGCCGCCGCGGCCGGCGCGACGGACACGAGCGTGCCCACCAACCCGAGAACCGTCACGACCACCGCACGGGTCAACGACTTCACGGCCACTCCCTCGCTAGATGACAGCCGCGCACATCCTGACCCGCGCGATCACCGGTGGCAAGCATGTGGCCGGCCGAGCGACCGTCTAGAATCGGTGACGGATGCTCGGTCTCCGGCCGTGACACTCCGCAGGGATGCCACCCACAGGGGTGAACAACCCTCACTCTGACGCGTGACAGATGTCCCGATTTCGGGGTTTTGGGTCTCAGCGTTGTGCAGCTGTCTCGCTGACGCACCGACTTACGCCCCAAGCCCCGCGGGAGGACATCAAGGATGCGCGCGCGAACCCCGAACCGGGCGACCTACGACTCGCCCCGCACCTCGGCCAGCGTCTCGCGAGCCAGGTCCGTATGGTCCACCCCCGCCACCACGAACCGCCCGAGTCCCGCCTCCGCCAGCTCCTCGAGGAACTGGGCCTGTGCCTCGCGGTTGAAGTCGCGCCAGTGGCTCCGGCCGCGGCCCAGCTCGTCGGCCCACCGGTACGCGTCGGGCTTCACGGTCAGCTGCGCCCACAGCGCGTCGAACGTGTACCGGCCGCCGAGGTGCTGGTACTGCCAGACGTGCGCGCACTCGTGCACGAGCACGCTCGGCCCGCCGGTGTTCTTCAGGTAGATGGTGTTGCCCAGCGTGAACGGCCGCTTGTTCAGCCCGAACACACCGGCGCGACCGGGCACCAGCCGCACGAGCGAGAGATCGACCGACCCGGCGTACACAGTGGACAGATGCGCCACCTCGTCGGAGGTGAGCGGCCGCGGCCACTGCATCCCCAGCAGCGCCTGGACGAACGCGACCGCCTTGCCACCCACCATGATCACCGCGCCCGCCACACCCGGCCCGGAAGTGGGCCGGCTGGCGAAGATGGCGGCCACCAGACTCCCCAGCGCGATGATCACGCCACCCGCCCAGCGGCCCGGACCAGGGACCCGGGCCACCGCGGCGCCGGCAAGGTTGCCGAAGCCCTCGATGCCCAGGTCCCTGGTCATGACACCAGAGTAGGCGTTTCCGGTCGGCGAACAGCTGGTAATTGTCCACCGTTCACTTCGGAACCCTGGGAGGAAATCATGGCCGTCCCCACCAGTCGCAGACCCGCCACGGGCGCCCGCGTCTGCACCATCCTCGCGATCGTGTTCGGTGTCATCGCGATCCTGTTCCTCCCGATCCTCTTCGGGATCGCGGGATCATCCTGGCGATCGTCGGGTTCTCCCTCGGCGACCGGTCGCTCGGCCGCTGGGCGATTCCCGTGGCGGTGGTGGGGACAGCGCTCGGGTTCTTCCTCGGCTACCTGGCGGGCCACTAGCTCCGGAACGGACCCCGGACCTCATAGGTGATCCCCCCGCTGGACGACCCGGAAGTGCCGCGCTGCGAGGAGAAGTACAGCCGGTCGCCGGCGGGGGTGAACGCCGGTCCCGTGATCTCCGAGCCGCTCTGACCGTTGACCCGCAGGAACGGCGCCACGATGTCGGCCGCGGTGATGATGCAGATCTCCATGTTGGCGCCGTCCTCGGCCACGTACAGGTCGCCGTAGGACGTCCCCGTCACGTTGTCCACGCCCGTCAGCGGCGCCGTGCCGGGGCTGACGAGCGAGTCGTCGTAGGCCAGTTCGTACGTCGACGACGCCAGGTTCAGCTGCCAGACGCGGTTGTCGCCCTTCGTGGTGAACCAGGCCGTGTCGTTCGCGTAGTGCAGGCCCTCGCCGCCGTTGAACCGCTTCGCACCCGACACCTGGTCGCGGGTGGCGGTGGGTGAGCCGTCCGGGTCGGGCACGGTCGCCCACGTGAAGCTCCCCGACGTGGCCGACCCCGCCACCAGCACCTGCAGCGCGCCGGCCGACAGGTCACCCCAGACGGTCGGCACGAACCGGTAGAAGCAGCCGTTCGACGTGTCCTCCGTCTGGTAGATCGCCTTGCGCACGGGGTCGGCGGCCGCCGCCTCGTGGACGAACCGACCCATCGCCGGGCGTTGCACCGAAGCGCCGCCCCACGGGTCGGTCTCGTAGACGAACCCCCGGTCGACCTCCTCGCACGACAGCCACCGGCCCCACGGCATGGCGCCGCCCGCGCAGTTCTGCCGGGTGTTCGCGAGGATCCGGTACGCGCTGGTGACGGTCCCGCTCGCGTCGAACCGCAGCGCGCTCGCGCCGCCGCTCGGGTTGACCTCCGAGTTCGACACGTAGATCCAGCCGGTGCCGTCGGCGAACACCGCGCCGCCGTCCGGGGCGCGGTGCCAGGTGTAGCCGGCGACCTGCTGGCCGGATCTCGCGACGATCCGGCTGGTGAACCCGGCGGGCAGCTGGATGCCGTTCGCGTTCGCCGGCTGCAGCGGACCGTACGGGCTCGGCCCGTTCTGCGCCGGCGCCGCCATGGCCGACGGGGTGAGGGTGTTGCCGAACGCGGTGACACCCGCGCCGACCATTGCCGCGCGCAGGAAGTTGCGCCTCTTCATGAGTGCCTCCGAAAGCAGGGGGTGGGGCACTCATGCACGCTACGGCCGGTAGGCGGCCCGTGACCAAAAGCGAGGTGAATTTACTGCTGGGGCAGTTTCACCACGGTCACGAAGAAGTCGTCGATCTGGCGGATGACCTCGATGAACCGGTCGAAGTCCACGGGCTTGGACACGTAGGCGTTCGCGTGGAGGCTGTAGCTGCGCACGATGTCGTCCTCGGCCTCCGAGGTGGTCAGGACGACCACCGGGATGAGACGCAGCTCGGGATCGTCCTTCAGCTCGGCCAGCACCTCACGGCCGTCGCGGCGCGGCAGGTTGAGGTCGAGCAGGATCAGCCCCGGTCTCGGCGCGTCCGCGTACTCGCCCTCGCGGCGCAGGAACTGCAGCGCCTGGTCCCCGTCGTTGACCACGTGGAGCGTGTTGCGGATCTTGTGGTGCTCGAACGCCTCGCGGGTCATGAGCACGTCTCCGTCGTCGTCCTCGACCAGGAGGACGTCCACGACGTCGAGCGGGGGGTGGCTACTCATCGGTTTCTGCTTTCTCAGGGTTCTCGGGGGGTGAGGTCTCGGGCAGTGCGGGCAGCGTGAAGCAGAACCGGGTGCCGGTGTGCGAGTTCTCAGTATCCAACCAAATTGTGCCACCGTGGTACTCGATGATCTTGCGACACATCGCGAGACCGATGCCCGTGCCCGGATAGTCCGCTTTGTTGTGCAGTCGTTGGAAGATCACGAAGATGCGCTCGGCGAACTCGGCTTCGATGCCGATACCGTTGTCGGTGATGGAGAACCGCCAGAAGTCGCCATCCCGTTCGGCCGCGACCGTCACCTTCGGCGGCTCGTCGCCGCGGAACTTCAGCGCGTTGCCGATCAGGTTCTGGAACACGGCGGTCAGCAGCGGCACCTCGGCCCGCACGCTCGGCAGCGGTCCGGACTCGATGGTCGCGCCCGCCTCCTCGATGGCGGCCGCCAGGTTGCCGGTGGCCTGCTCGAGCACCGCGTCGCAGGACACGACCACCGACTCGCGAACGATCCGGCCGACCCGGCTGAACGCCAACAGGTCGTTGATCAGCACCTGCATCCGCATGGCGCCGTCGACCGCGAACCCGATGTACTGGTCGGCGCGCTCGTCGAGCTGCCCGGCGTAGCGGCGCTCCAGCAGCTGGCAGAAGCTCGCCACCTTGCGCAGCGGCTCCTGCAGGTCGTGGGAGGCGACGTAGGCGAACTGCTCCAGCTCTGCGTTGGACCGCTCCAGGTCCTGGGTCCGTTCGTCCAGCTCGTCGTGGGTCTCGCGCAGCGCCGACAGCTCCTGCAGGATCCGTTCGCGCATCATGTTGACGTCGATGCCCAGCTCGCGGACCTCGCGCGGGCCGCTCTGCTCCACCCGGTGCTGGAAGTCGCCGCCCGCCACCGTGCGGACCTCCTCGGCCAGCCGCGACACCGGCCGGATGGCCGTGAACCGCAGGCCGAACGCCAGCGCGAGGACGATCAGCACGAAGCCGCCGCCGATGACGATGCAGATCACGTTCACCGTGGTGGCCGACGAGTTGAGCAGGGTGACCGCGGTGTCGCGGGCGTCGTTCAGGTCGGACTGCAGGGATTCCAGGGACCTCCGCAGCGCGCCGAACAGGTCCTGGCCCAGCGCCACGTCGGTGCCGATGGCCGGCTCGCCGGTCGTCTGGACCTCGAAGATGGTGGGCAGCGCGTAGCCGCTGCGCCAGGCGGACGCCCGGTCGTCGACGTCGCCGAGGTCGTCCTCGACGGCCGGCAGGTCGGCCACCAGCGTCTCCAGCGCCGCCACCGACGCGCGTTGGCGGATGACCCCCGAGGTGTAGGGGTCGAGCAGGTCCTCGGCCGCGCCGAGCGCGTAGCCCCGGACCCCGTTCTCCTGGTCGACCAGCGCGCTCTCGAGCCGCAGCGCCTCCTGCAGCGCCGGGTCGATGTGCTGGACCACCCGCTGGCGGGCGTCGGACAGGTTGATCAGCGCGACCACGCCGACGATGATCGACGCCACGCTGAAGAACGCGAGCGCCGCGACGCTGACGTTGATGATCCGGCGCAGCGACCAGCGGGACACCCAGGTCACAGAGCGCTCCGAGCAGTCCAGCCGAGCGACACCACGGCCATGTCGTCGTCGAGGTCGCCGCCGTTCAGCTCGCGCACCCGGTTGATCACGTCGTCGAGCAGGGGCTCGTCGTAGAGCCCGCGGGCCCGGGCGAGCTGCACCAGCTCGACCAGCCCGTCGACGTCGAGCCGGCGCCGCTGCGTGCCGACCCGGCCCTCGATGAGGCCGTCGGTGTAGAGCAGCAGCGTCCAGTGCGCGCCCAGCGTCAGCTCGCGGCTCGGCCACCGGGTCCGGTCACCGATGCCCACCGGGGTCCGCACGGGCGCGGACAGCTCCTGGACGCCCGTGGGAGTGATGAGCAGCGGCGGCGGGTGGCCCACCAGGTAGATGCGCGCGACCGTCCTGGTCGGGTCGATCGAGACCATGCACAGGGTGGTGAACAGGTTGGGGTCGTAGCGTTCGTGGTCGAAGACCTGGTCCAGGACGCGCAGGACCTCCTCGGCCGGTCGCGCGGCGAGCACCATGGTCCGCCACGCGACCCGCATGGACACCCCGAGCGCCGCCTCGTCCGGGCCGTGCCCGCAGACGTCGCCGACCACCGTGTGGATCCAGCCGTCGGACGCCTCCACCACGTCGTAGAAGTCGCCGCCCAGCAGCAGCCGCTGCCCACCGGGCGAATAACGCGCGGTCAGCGTGATCGTGGGGTCGGACACCAGCGGCGAGGGCAGCAGACCGCGTTCGAGCCGGTCGTTCTCCTCGGCGTAGATCTGGGCCTCACGCAGCTGGCGCTGAAGCTCGTCGGCACGCTCGCGTTCGACCGCGTAGCGGATCACCCGACCGAGGACGTGGCCGTTGACCTGCCCCTTGACCAGGTAGTCCTGGGCGCCGCTGCGGACGGCCTTCTCGCCGAGGTACTCGTCGGCCAGGCCCGTGAGCACCACGACCGCGAGCTGGGGCACGTGTTCCTGGAGCCACCGCAGGCCGTCCAGCTCGTGGGTGTCGGGCAGACCGAGGTCGAGGAGCACGCAGGCGATGCCCGGCAGCGCGTTCTTCGCCTCGGCGAGCGAACGCGCCCGGCGCAGCTCCACGGAGGCGCCGCCGTCGAGCAGCAGCTCCTCGACGAGGAGGGCGTCGCCGTCGTCGTCCTCGATCAGCAGAACCGGTGTCGGTCCAGGTCTTTCCGTGTAGGGCTTGCCTTCCGCCACCACATCCCGGGCCACCATGCGCGCCTGTGTCCTCGCTTTCCCGGTGTGCCAACCTCCAACGGTCGATACGGTCCGGTCATCCTAATAGCAGGACATGGGGGATCCGACGAACGACCGGCCGGGCTACTCGATCGTGATTGCCACCGGAGTACCGCGTTCGACCGTACGGCTTACCGTGCACAACTTGTCGTGCGACAGCTTCACCGCGCGGGGCAGTACCTTCCGCGCGTCGTCGCCCTTCTCGCCCTCCGGGAACGTCACGGAGAACGTCACCGCCAGGTTCTCCATCCGGCTGCCGTTCTCGCTGTCGGAGAGCTTGTCGCCGCGCACGGTGACCGTGAACTCCGTCGGCTCGGCCTTGCGGCTGGTGGCCGTGTCCGCGTCGACGGCCGTGCAGCCGCCGATGGCCGCGAGCAGCAGCTCGACCGGGCTGAAGTCGTCGTCCGAGCCGTCGCCGATCCTGATCGTGCCGCCGCGGCGGTTGGTGATCTCGTACCTGCCGACCGCGAGCCGGTCCAGCCGGACCGACCTCAGTGTTTCCTCACCCATGCGGCGAACCTACCGGCGAAATACCGTGCGCGCGTACAACGGGCAACTGGCAACATCGTCGCCATGTCGACACCTTTCGACGTTCGCGCGACCGACCTGGCCGCGCTCAACTCGATGACCAAGTACCCGTCGATCCCGACCTTCCACACGCTGGACCCGAAGAACGGTGGCCTTCTCGAGTCCACTGTAGATTTCACCGGGGAGTTCCGGGGCACCGTGTTCGGCACGGAAAAGGTCGACGGCACGAACGCCCGCATCATCTCGTTGCCCGACGGGAGCTTCCTGCTCGGCAGCCGCGAGGAACTGCTGTACGCCGAGGGCGACCTGATCGGCAACCCCGCGCAGGGCATCGTGGCCGCGCTGCGGCCGGTGGCCGAGGGACTGGCGCCGGCCGACGGCGACGTGGTCCGCGTCCACTTCCTCGAGGTGTACGGCGGCAAGGTCACGGCGGCCAGCAAGCAGTACACGGGCGCACAGGCGGTCGGCGCCCGTCTGTTCGACGTGGCGGTCATCCCCGACTACCGGAAGCTGCTGGCCATGGCGCCGCAGCAGTTGTCGACGTGGCGCGACTCGGGTGGTCAGCCGTACCTGGCGGAGGCCGACCTCGTGGCGGTGTCCCGCCGCGACTCCCTCGAGCTGACGCCCCGGCTGTTCGAGCTGGACGCGGCCGAACTGCCCGCGGAGATCGACAAGACCCGCGAGTTCCTGGGCGAGCGGTTGCCGCGCACGCTCAGCGCGCTCGACGAGGCGGGTGGCGGCCAGGCGGAGGGCATCGTGCTGCGGTCGGCCGACCGGTCGGTCATCGCGAAGGCCCGCTTCCAGGACTACGACCGCACGCTGAAGCGCCGTCGTTGAACTGGACCACGTTTCTGGGTCGGAACTGGACCTCGAGTGTGGACAGGTTCGAGCTAGCGTCGAGGGCATGACGAAGAGAGTCCAACTGTCCGACGGCGTGCAGAAGCCGTACGAGGCGCTGATCGCCATGTCCAGGGCGGCGTCCACGGCGGCCAGCGCCGCGGGGATCCCCCCGCTGCTGGTCGAGCTGGTGAAGATCCGCGCGTCGCAGCTCAACGGCTGCGCGTTCTGCCTGGACATGCATTCGGCCGAGGCCCTGGAGAAGGGCGAGAACCCCCGGCGGCTCTTCGTGCTCGACGCCTGGCGCGAGACCGACCTGTACAGCGAACAGGAGCGGGCGGCACTGGCGCTCACCGAGTCGATGACGCTGCTCGCGCAGACGAAGGACGTGCCGGACGACGTGTACGACCGGGCGCTGGCGGTGTTCACGGAGGAGCAGTACAAGGCGGTGGCGTGGCTGGTCATCGTGATCAACGGGCTCAACCGGGTGAGCGTGACCAGCCGGATGCCGCTCCCATGACGGCCGCGCTGCTGCGGTCGCTCCACGTGCCGGGGCGGCCGCTGCTCCTGCCGAACGCGTGGGACGCGGCGTCGGCGCGGCTGGTCTCCGACGCCGGCTTCCCGGTGGTCGCCACCAGTTCGTCGGCCGTGGCCGACGTGCTCGGCTACCCGGACGGCAACGTGACCCCGCCCGACGAGGTGTTCGCGGCCGTCGCCCGGATCACCCGCGTGGTGTCGGTGCCGGTCACGGTCGACGTGGAGGGCGGCTACGGCCTGGACGCGGACGAACTGGCCGAACGGCTCCTGGAGTCGGGGGCGGTGGGCGCCAACCTGGAGGACACCGACCACCGGGCGGGCGGCCTGGTCGCCCTCGATGCCCAGGCCGCCCGGCTCGCCGACCTGCGCGAAGCCGCCGGCGACGGCCTGGTGATCAACGCCCGCGTGGACTCGTTCCTGCGGGCCGAAGGCCAGGAGGCCGCGCTGCCCGACGCCGTCGAGCGAGCGCGGGCCTACCTGGCGGCCGGCGCCGACTGCGTCTACCCGATCCTGGTCCGCGACCCGGCCGTGCTGGCGGCGTTCACCGAGGCGGTCGCCCCGGCCGCGGTGAACGCCACCCGCCTGCCGGACGGCCCGTCGCTCGCGACACTCGCCGAGCTGGGCATCGCGCGGATCTCGGCGGGCGGCGGCCTGTGGGCCACGGCCCGCGCGGCCATCACGCGGGAGCTTGCGGAGTTCTGGCGCGAGCGGCGGTGAACGGCGTGCGGTCGAAGATGATCCGCAGGTGGGTGATGGTGCCGTTCTCGACGGTCAGGCACTCGGCGCCGGGCGCGTCCGGCACGGGGATGGTCTCCGTGTCGTACATGAGCACCGCCTTCCGGTCGTCACCGAAGGAGGCCATCAGCTCCACCACCTTCGCGATCTGCGAGAACGGCTCCATGAACGCACGGAACGCGGCCGCCCCCTCGATGCGCCCGGAGGGGGCGTCGAGGACGATGTCGTCGGCGACGTAGGTCATGGCCTTGTCGAAGTCGTGGCCGGTCCAGGCCCGGTGATAGGCCAGCGCGGTGTCCAGAGCGTCCGTCATGATGTCTCCTAGTTATTGGGGAGGGACATCTGTGCAGACACCACCGACCGCCGAAACGGAACGGTCCCCCGCGTTCGCCGACCTCATCGAGCCCTATCGGCGGGAGTTGCACCTGCACTGTTACCGGCTCCTCGGCTCGTTCACCGACGCCGAGGACGTGGTCCAGGAGACCCTCGTGGCCGCGTGGCGGGGGCTCGACGGGTTCGCCGGCCGGTCCTCGCTGCGGACCTGGCTCTACCGCATCGCCACCAACCGGTGCCTCAACGCGCGGCGCGACGCCCGCCGGCGGCCCGAGCCCGTGCCTCCGTTCACCCCGCCCGAGCCGACGCGCCGGAGCGAGTCGACCTGGCTGGAGCCCTACCCGGACGCCGTGCTGGCACAGGTACCCGACAACGCGCCCGGGCCCGAGTCGCGCTACCGGATGCGGGAGGCCGTTGAGCTGGCGTTCATCGCGGGACTGCAGCACCTGCCGCCGCGCCAGGCGGCCGTTCTCGTGCTCCGTGACGTGCTCGGCTACTCGACGGCCGAGGTGGCCGACCTGATGGACACCACGGCGACCGCCGTGAAGGGCGCGCTGCAGCGGGCCCGTTCGGCGTTGGCGGGGGTGGAGCCCTCCGAGGCTCCCGGGTCGAGCGCGCTGACCAGGCGGTTCGCCGACGCGTTCACGGCCGGCGACCTCGAGGGTGTGATCGCGCTGCTGACCGACGACGCGTGGCTGGCCATGCCGCCCGCCCCGCACGAGTACCACGGCATCGCGGCCATCCGGGCGTTCTTCACCGTGACCTTCGGTATCGAGCGCGGCTTCCGGATGGAGCCCACGCGCGCCAACACCCAGCCCGCGTTCGCGTGCTACCTCACGGAACCGGACGAGCCGGCCGGCCTGATGGTGCTCACCCTGCGCGGCGACCGGATCCGGGGCATCACGCGGTTCCTGCCGGCCCCTCCACCGGCACCCCACGCTCCGAGCTGACCAGCCGGTCGATCTCACCGAAGAACGCCGCGATCCCCGGTTGGTTGGCGCCCTTCTCCTTCGACTCGTCCCACGACGCGTCGTCGACCCACTCGACAAGATCGAGCCAGGTGTCGTCACCCACTCGGACCAGTCGCGCGGAGACGAACCCGCGCCGGTCGCTCCGGAACGCCGCCACCATGCCCGGCCGGGCGGCCAGCATGGCGTCCGTGCGCTCCGGTCGCACGGTGAACGTGGTCAGTTCGATGACCGACATCGGCCCCACCTCAAGTAGTCATCATTGGTGACTACTTTTCAAGATAGCGCTGATGGTCGGTCAGGTCGACGAAGGCGGCCTTGAACTGGCCGTACGCCTCGCGGCCGAGGCGCCGGGCGTGACGGGTCTCGATGGCCGCCATGATCCGGCGCGCGGCCGCCATCTGGGCGAGGCCGCGCGCGGTCGGACACACGAGCTTGGCGCGCCGGTCGGCCGGATCGGGTCGCCGCTCCACGTAACCGAGGGCGGTCAACTCGTCGACCATGGTGCCGACCACCTGCTTGTGTTGGCCGGAGCGCCGGGACAGCCCGGTGGCGCGCACCCCGTCGACGTCGAGGTAGGCGAGCACGGCGCCGTGCCGGTACCGCAGATCGCCGAAACCCTCGGCGGCCAGCGTCGCGAACAACTCCCGCTGGACGGCGAACGACAACCGTGCGGCGAGCACACCGAGATCCGCGTCGCGCTCGGTCACCAAGCACCCCTGACGGTCAGTTTTGGTGACCGTCACGATATCTGACGAGTGGAACGAGCCGCCGGCGCCAAGGGGCCGGCGGCTCGGCCCACGAACGAGTTGAATCCGTGTTCAACGGCCTGCCCGCCACTCGTTGGGGCGTCCAGTGGCCGAGCGCCACTCGTTGGGGCGGCTGGTCGTCTTGGTCTGGGTACGGTTGATCATCGTGACCTCCTGGAACGGAAAGTGATCGAGACAATCCCCCGCATGGAGTCATGACAGGGAGCGAGCGGCAGATTACTGTCAAGAACCTTCATGCGGTGGACATGGGGGTGACAGGTGACTCGTCCGAACCCCGGGCGACCCCGCAGACGGTTCGACCCACGCTGCTGGCGTCTATGGTCCCTTGCACGCCCCGTAATTGCCTACGTACTGTCGGTGGAACTAGCTGCCGTTTTGGTAACAGTTCTGTCAGTCCGGCTGTTACCTGTTACTTCTCAGTCCTGGCTCTGGTTCGGAATCCTGGTGGTCGGGAGCATCGTGCACCTCGAAGCCGCGCGCGGAATCGAACGTGTGCGCGAGGTCGCGTCGGAGGGCAGTCCGTACGTCCACATGCAGTCCACCTGGTTCTTCGCCGGGCTGATGCTGCTGCCGCCGCCCCTGCTCGTGGGCCTCATCGTGATCAGCTTCCTGCACGAGTGGCACGTGGTGTTCCGCGGCCGAGCGCTCGCCCACCGCAAGGTGTTCTCCGCCAGTACGGTCATCCTCGGCGCCGCGGCCGCGAGCCTCGTGTTCACGGCGTTCGTGCCGAACGAGCCGCTGTACACGTCGATGGTGAACGGCCCGCTGGGCCTGGTGGCACTGATCGGCGCCGGGCTTCTCTACTGGCTGGTGAACTACGCGCTGGTGGTCGGCGCCATCGTGGCCAGCAACCCGGACAAGCCGGCCCGCACGGCGCTGGGTCACCCGTCCGACCAGCTGATCATCGCCGGCAGCATCGGGCTGGGCAGCGGTATCGCCGTGGTGGTCGTGTACGTGCCGTGGTGGACACCGGGCCTGCTGTTCACGGTGCTGGCCGTACACCTGGGCCTGCTGATCCCGCAGCTACGGTCGGCGTCCCAAACAGACAGCAAAACCGGCCTGGTCGACCCGGTGTGGTGGCAGTCGATGGCCGACCGTGAGATGGAACGGGCACGCCGGCTGCGCAGCACGGTCGCCGTCCTCATGCTCGACCTCGACCACTTCAAGCAGGTGAACGACCGGTACGGGCACCTGGCGGGCGACCGGGTGCTGTGCGAGGTGTCCACGGCCATCCGGCACGCGGTGCGCAGCTACGACCTGGTCGGCCGGTGGGGTGGTGAGGAGTTCGCCGTCCTCATGCCAGGCTTGGCGGTGGAGGACGTGCACGCGGCGGCCGAACGCATCCGCACGGCGGTCGCGTCGCTCGAGGTCACCACACTGGACCGCACGAACACCGAGGTCCAGATCGACGGGCTGACCGTCTCCATCGGCGCGGGCGTCTACCCGGACACGGCCTACGAGCTGAGCCCCCTGCTACTGGCCACCGACGACGCTCTGCTGCGCGCGAAGGAACTGGGCCGCAACCGGGTGGTGTCGGCTCCCGGCATGGCCCCACCCCCCGCGGACGTGCCCCGCCCTCGCCAGCTCAGCGACTGAGATCCGCGCCCAGGTCGCGGAGGCCGCCACCGTGTCGGCGTTCCGTGACTGGGTCCCGATGACCGCGTTGCTGGAGCGGGCTTCCGAGAGTGAATCGGCTTACTGCCGTGGAGCCACTACGTAACGGTTTCCTGTCCGGCAGGCACGGGAGCGATCGCCCCGTTCCCTGCGACGGATCCCGTGGTGCCGGCATCGGCGCGCCGAGCGATGGCGACTACCGGGTGATCGATGTGGTGAACTCGGTGGCCTCCGGATCGGGGTCCCTGTCGCCTCCGTCGCGTTGTCGTGGGTGCATCATCGGCCGGGGGCTCCACGTTGATCGTCGTCTCGACCAGTTGGATGCCAACCTTCTTGTGCTTGACCTGATTGGATGAGGTGTCCACCCCCGCTCGTGTTTCCCGCTGGTGCCAACAGGCTGGGGCCAGCATGGATGGTCTTGCTTCGGGCCGTGCATCCGGTTCTGGCTGTGGATGCTGTCAGTTACTAGGTGACTGTGGTTTTGCTGGGACGATCGCGTGCTTCGGTGACTGTGCATGGGGTTGTGGAGATCGGGGCAGTGTCTCGCCGGTTCGTGGGTGTGGTGTGTTTGGGTGCGGCGAGCCACTGAGGTGATCTCACCGACTTTCAGTTGAGTCGGCCGTGTTCGAAGTGGGTGGGCAGGAGTGCTGTTTTGATGATGTCGCCGATCTTGCTGGGGCTGGCGGTGGTGTGGTGGAGGGTGCGTCAGCGGCCGGTGAGGGCGGCGAAGCCGCGTTCGCCCAGGCTGCGCAGTTCGCGGAGGAGTGTGTTGTTGGTGTGGTTGTCCACGTCGATGAGGCGCCCCGAAATTTCCGGACAGCTTATTAAGATCTAGTTCAGGCTGCGAGCTGTCCTTGTAGGAACTCGTTGTGGACCTCTATTGGGGTCTTGTAGCCGAGTCCCGAGTGGAGACGTCGCCGATTATAGAACCCTTCGATGTAGTGTACAACAGCTTGCCGGGCTTCGGCGCGTGTGGTGAATGTCATGCGGTGAGTCCATTCGTTCTTCAGGGCACCGAAGAACGATTCGGCCATCGCGTTGTCCCAGCAGATTCCGGTGCGGCCGACCGATTGCCGCATGTCCATTCCGGAGATCTTGGTTGCGAACTCGTATGACGTGTAGTTCGAGCCGCGGTCGGAGTGGAATATGCAGCCCGGCTGCAGGTCGATCGTGCCGGCGGCGGAATCGAGCGCCGCAGCGATGAGCGAGGTTCGGTAGTGATCGGCCATTGACCAGCCGATCACCATTTTCGAATAGCAGTCGATCACCGTGGCCAGGTAGATCCAGCCTTCACCGGTCGGGATGTAGGTGATGTCACCGACCAGCTTGACGCCGGGCTCGACGGCGGTGAAGTCCCGGCCCACGAGGTCGGGGATGCGGTGCTGGTCGTCCGGGTCGGTGGTGGTCGGACGCCAGGGCCGCGGCTGGCAAGCGACCAAGCCCAGCTCGCGCATCAGGTCCCGGACCAGCTCGTCGGACACCTGCTCGCCCGAGCGCAGCAGGACCGCGTGGACGCGCCGGTAGCCGTAGGTGCCGTGATTGGCGTGGAAGATCGCCGTGATCATCGCCGCGAGCCGCTCGCGTCGCTGGGTCGCCGGCGATGGCGGGCGGTCGCGCCACTCGTAGTAGCCCGACGTGGACACGCCCAACCAGCCGCACATCCTGGTGATCGGAAAAGTGTCCTTCTCGCCGTCGATGAAAGCGAACTTCGCGGTCACCGATATTCCTGGGCGAAGAAGGCCGCGGCTTTTCCCAGGAACTCGTTTCGCATCTTGAGTTCCTGATTTTCGCGTTCTAGTTCACGCAACCTTGCCCGATCAGAAACCGACAACGGCTCCTCCTCGACCGGATGCGCCTTGCGATACGCAGCGACCCAGTTCCCGAGGGTGCCCGGGTTAATCCCCAGTTCTCGAGCCACCTGAGCGGTCGGACGGTTCCCCTCGGTCACCATCTTGACCGCTTCATCCCGAAACTCGGGAGAAAACTTCCTGCGCCGTTCCGGCATTAACCATCCTCCATTCCAGACCGGACCTTATTAGGTCCACTGTCCGGAAAGTGGGAGGCGCGCCACGAGGACCTGGTCACCAGGGGGTTGTTTGGCCGGGGTGTGCATGCTGATGCCCGCGCCTTCGTAGCCGCCGTCGGACTGTGTCGGTAGGTCGGGGTGGGCGGCGGCCCAGTACAGGGCGCCGTGGACATGTTCGCGCGCGACGGTCAGGTCGTGGATCGAGCCGGGTTCTGCGTCGGCCACCCCAGCGGGAAGCCGTCCGGTCCGGAGAGCGCTTGGATGTTGCCGCCGTGTTCGTGGGCTTTCCCGGAGTACCACAGGTCGATCTGTTTTTCTTTGACACTCAGGGTTTTCTCGCTGCAGCGGTCGGCGGAGAAGATCTTCCCGTCGAGGATGACGTAGGCCAGGTCTTGTTTCTTGGCGTGTTCCAGGGCTTCGTGCAGGTCCGGAGCCTGAGTGGCGAGCACGTCGATGACTTCGTCGAGGTAGCGGTACCCCGTGGCACGCGAGACTGTGTGGTCACGCGCCAAGGCGGTCACGTCGGCGTCCTGGCGGAACCAGTGTAACCCCAGCACTGCTTGGTTGAAGCAGGTCAACGCCCTGCTGTTCTTGCGGGTACCGCGCTGACGACGCTCGGCGCCCAGCAGCCGGGACAGGTACTGGGCGAGTTCACGGGAGACGTCGAGCATGGCACGATAGGCATCACGGGGAGCCCCTGACCTAGGATTTGATCTTCGCAAATCCAGTCCTATCAGGAGCTCTCCGCCCACATCTCCCCGGCGTCCACAGCTGGAACCCAGCCACACCAACGACTCGCCCTCACGCCAAGCACACCCAAGACGATCTTGCTGAGATTGAGCTTCCCCCCTGATCGTGGAGGACTCCACTATGCGGCCTGGTCGGCCGCACCGTTCTCGTAGTCGATCGGGGATTGCATGCCACAGAAACTGTGGCGACGTCGTCGATTATAGAAGTCGACGACCCATTCCACAATAGTCTGTTGCGCTTCCTTCCGAGTGTTGAAATGATGCCGAGAAAGCACCTCGTGTTCCAAGGTGGAGAAGAATGACTCGGCTGCGGCATTGTCGAAACACGAACCAACTCGGCCCATTGACTGTGCAATGCCGAGCCGGTCGCACAGGGTGGTGAAGTCGTGCGCGGTGTAGGTCGAGCCGCGGTCGGAATGGAAGATCACCCCCGCGATCTGGTGCTTCCCGCCGCGGGCGGTGACCGCCATCTTGATGGTCTCACAAGCGAGTTCGGCGTCCGGGTGGCTGCTGGTGGCGTAGCCAAGCAGCCGACGGGAAAACAGATCGATCGCCGTCGACAGGTAGAACTTGCCCTCATCGGTGGGGATTTCAGTCATGTCACCGACCCACTTTGCGTTCGGCGCCGGCGCAGTGAAATCCCGTTTCACCAGGTCCGGGAACGGCACCGCCCGCTTATCCGGCCGCGTGAGGTTCTTCCGCCGTTTCCTGGGCCTGGCGACCAATCCCTGACGGGCCATCGACGCCGCCACCGTTTTCTCACTCACCGTCCACCCCGCCTCGCGTAAATCGACGAGAATACGCGGGGAACCGTGCAGGCCGCGGGCGTCGTCGAACGCCTTGGCGACCGCCGCGTCCAACTCGGCGCGCCGCCGCTCGCTCGGTGAGGGCTGGTGTGAACGGTGCGTCCACTTGTAGAACCAGGACTCCGACACTCCCAGAGCCCGGCAAGCGACCGCGTGCGGCACATGGTGGCTGGTCCTCTGGTCGGCGATGAACACGGCCAGGCTCACCGCGTCGCCTCCTTCACCCACAGGACCACGGATCGCTTGAGGACATCACGCTCCATCCGCAACTCAGCGTTCTCCGCCCGCAACCGAGCCAGCTCGGCTCGCTCGTCACCGGACAAGCCCTCGGCCTCACCACGCTCGACCTTGTCCTTGTTCACCCAGTTCCGCAGAGTCTGCGCGGGAATCCCCAGATCACGCGCCACCCGCGGGATCGGCTTACCCGTCTCCCGCACGATCCGAACCGCCCCCTGACGGAACTCCCGATCGAACTTCCTTCGCTTCTCAGGCACGACTCATGATCCTCCAAGTCCATGCCTCCACGATCTTGGGGGAACCTCAGATCACCTCAGTGTCTCGCCGGTTCGTGGGTGTGGTGTGTTTGGGTGCGGCGAGCCACTGCAGCGGTTCATGGCGAGCTTCGTGCACGGGGCTGGTTTTTAGCGCCTGTTGGTCCGACCTCCTGCAGGGGTGAATGGGCTTACTCATTGTGGTGTCGATCTTTAAATGCTTCATTCTTTCGAGCGATGAAAATATGGGTGGCGGGCGTAGGATTGGGTTATGTCCAGCTCTCGTGTGGTGGGGCTAATCCAGAAACTGGATTCCTCTGCTGCCGCTTTCCGTGAAGTGTATGCATCTCTGGTGTCGGTGATATCGGAAATGCGCGATGCTGATGTCGCGCATCTGGCGGGGTATAAGCGACTGAGCCTGCTCGTCTCAGATGTGACGCGGCTCAATCCCCGGTTTGCCACGCGGTTGATCACCCACGCTGAGGTGATCACGGAGGTGGTGACCCCGACCGGGCATGTGACGCCGGCGCGGTTGCCGGTGGTGCGCGAAGCTCTGTTGGCCGGTGACCTGGATGCTGAGCAGGTGGATGCGGTTGTGCGGACGGTGAAGAAGATCCCGGACTGGGCACCGGGTGACACCGCCGAGGTGGTGGAGAAGCATCTGGTGGCGATGGCTCGAACCGGCCCCGCCCATGTGCTGGCCAAGCACGGCGAAACCTTGCTGGCGCGGATCGACCCTGATGGTGATCAGCCGGCGGAGGTGTTGGCGGCGCCGAAGAACGTGTTCCGGTACCGGCGGGATGAGTTGGGGTGGATGCACTTCACCGGCATCATCGACCCGGAGTCCGCCGAAGAACTGGACTCGATGCTGGGTGCGCTCGCCAAGCCCGGTGGCCCGGAGGATGAGCGGCACCCGACCCAGCGGCTGGGGGACGCGTTCTGTGACGTGGTCCACCACGCACTGACCAGCGACAAGATGCCGGTGCGGGGTGGGGTGAAGCCCCACCTGAACGCGACCGTGGACCTGGAGGTCCTGCGTAAGGGTGTGGGCACCGCGACCCTCGAAGGCGGTGCGCTGCTGGGTGCGGCGGCAGCGCGGCGGCTCGCCTGCGATGCGGGGGTCATGCCGGTGGTGATGAGCGGTGCGTCGGTCCCGCTGGATGTGGGCCGCACCCACCGCCTGGTCACCCCCGCCCAGCGGGCGGCGTTGAACGCTCGGGATGGTGGGTGTGCGTTCCCGAACTGCGATCGTCCGGCGCGGTGGGCGGATGCGCATCACATTCGCCACTGGCTCGACGGCGGCGCCACCGACCTCGCGAACATGGTGCTCCTCTGCCGAAGACACCACCGGATCATTCACCATTCCGAGTGGGAGGTGCGGATGAGTGCGGTGGGGATCCCGGAATTCATTCCGCCTCGCTGGATTGATTCTGGGCAGGTCCCGCGAAGAAACCACCTTCACACCATGAGATAACTCGGGTAAGAAAACACGCAGGGTGCAACCACCAACCCGCGCACCGCTGGTAGGCGAGAACACGCTGGGACTGGCACTGCTCACCGCACCCCGTAGCCGCTCAGCCATTCGGTCGTTGCAGTGACTCGCCACGCCCACGCACACCCACGCCCAGCCTCTGGCGAGACACTGCCCCGATCGCCAGTGAGGATTGGCGTGTCCCGCTGATCTTGTGGAAGGTAGCGGGGCCTGGTGTTCCTGGTGGGGTCTGACTCTCCGATCGCCGGACCTCTGTGGAGTGTCCTTGTTGGGATCTGTCTACCTCACCGGGAGCATCGGGATTGGTGTGTGCCGGAGGGCCGGGTCGTGACTTGATAGGAGCTTGCGACCGCTCTTCACTGGTATGTCTGCCCGGCCGTCTCCGGCACACGCCGCCCTGACCCCGGGTGTTGATGCAGCGAGGAAGGCGACCTACCCAGGATGCACAAGCGACACCACTGAAGAAGCCGAAGAGCCGGCGGCGGGTCGTGGGAGGTGTGGACACCCACGCCGACACCCACCATGCGGCGGTGCTGGTGATGAACGGCACCCGCCTGGCCGACGCGCAGTTCGCCGCCACCGCGGCCGGCTATGCCCAGCTACTGGACTGGCTGCGCTCGTTCGGGCGGCTGCACGCGGTCGGAGTCGAAGGCACCGGTGCCTACGGTGCCGCGTTGGCCCGCCATCTGCACGCCGCCAGCGTGCGGGTGGTCGAGGTGAACCGCCCAGACCGGCGGCAGCGCCGCCAGCAGGGCAAGTCCGACCCGCTGGACGCCTACGCCGCCGCCGAGGCGGTCCTGGCCGGGCGTGCGACCGCGGTGCCGAAGCTGGGCACCGGCATCGTGGAGGCCATCCGCGCGGTGCACCTGACCCGCGCCGGTGCGGTCAAAGCCCGCACCGCGGCCATCAACGAACTCCGCGCGCTGCTGGTCACCGCCCCCGCCGGGCTACGCGACCAACTCCGCACCCTCGGCCCGGCCGCACTCGTGCAGGCCTGCGCCAGGCTCCGCCCCGGCCCCGACCTGGCCGACAACCTGACCGGCCCGGAACAGGTCACCAAACACGTGCTGCGCAGCCTGGCCCGCCGCTACCGCACCCTGTCCGAGGAGATCACCGACCTCGACCACCAACTCACACCGCTGCTCCAGCGGGCCTGCCCCCAGCTACTCGCCCGGCGCGGTGTCGGCCCGGAAACCGCCGCCCAACTACTCACCACCCTCGGCGACAACCCCGACCGCATCACCACCGAAGCCAGCTTCGCCGCCCTCTGCGGCGCCGCACCCGTACCCGCCTCCAGCGGCAAAACCCGCCGCTACCGCCTCAGCCGCGGCGGTGACCGCCAAGCCAACCGCGCCCTCCACATCATCGCCATCGCCCGCCTCGCCAACTGCCCCCGCACCCGCGCCTACATGACCCGCCGCACCACCGAAGGACTATCCAAAAAGGACATCATCCGCTGCCTCAAACGCTACATCGCCCGCGAGATCTACAACATCCTCACCAGCACCAACACACCCACAAAAGATCTTCAACCAGCCGCTTGACAACCATAGGAGCATCCCAACCCCATGCACAGCCACCGAAGTACGCGATCGTCCCCGCAACACCCCCGGCACCACCCACGCCCCGATCGCCGTACCCGAAGCGCGCGAACCCCCGCAAGCCCCACACCCCAGCAGCCGGCCGCACGTGAAACCGCCAGCAAGCCCTTCCCCGCCGGAGTAGGGTGGCGGCACGAAACACGAACAAGGAGGTGAGACACATCAACGCCAGGTCACGTCGGGTGCGTTCGTCTCACCGCTGCGCCGGTTGAGGCGGGAGCGCCCCACTTCGAAAGGCGCTCCACCCTTGTCCACGATCATCTCCACCTTGAGGGCCGCCGGCTGTGTCTTCGCCGAGGACGAGGCCCGCTTGCTCACCGAGGCCGCCACCTCCGAGGAAGAGCTGACCATCCTCGTCGGCCGGCGTGCGGCCGGTGAACCACTCGAACACGTCCTCGGCTGGGCCGAGTTCTGCGGCCTGCGCATCGCGATCGATCCCGGCGTCTTCGTTCCCCGCCGGCGTACGGAGTTCCTGGTGGCGCAGGCGGTCGCGCTGGCCCCACGCAGAGCGCTCGACCTCTGTTGCGGCTCGGGGGCTGTGGGGGCGGCGCTCCAACAAATGATCCCCGACCTCGAGTTGTTCGCGGCCGACATCGACCCCGTGGCCGTGCGTTGCGCGCGCCGCAACCTCGAGCGGGTGTACCTGGGCGACCTGTTCGACCCGCTGCCGGCCGAAGAAAAGGGCCGGGTGGACGTGGTAGTGGCCAACACCCCCTACGTTCCCACCAAAGAGATCCGCCTGCTCCCACCGGAAGCGCGACTCCACGAGCCACGGGTGGCGCTCGACGGCGGCGCCGACGGCCTGGACATCTACCGCCGCGTGGCCGCCGCCGCACCGGAATGGCTCGCGCCCGGCGGCCACCTCCTGGTCGAGACCAGCGAACGGCAGGCCACCACCGCGACCGCGATCGCCTCGGCGGCCGGGCTCACACCGGACCTCGCGTCCGACGGTGAGACCACGGTGCTGGTGGCCACGCTCCCCGTCTCGTAGCCTGCAAACGAAACGAACTGGGGGTAGGTCAAGTGAGATCACGAATGAGAGCCGCGCTCGCCGTCGTCCTGGTGGCGGCCGGGCTGACAGCGGTCACGCCCGCGAGCGCGGAGCACGGCTGGACGGGCACCTGGGCGGCGTCCATGATGCGGCCCAGCCCGGGGTTCGAGCCGAACTGGTCGGAGGAAGGCTTCGACAACCACACCGTCCGACAGGTGGTCCGGGTCAGCGCCGGCGGCGCACTGGCCAGGATCCGACTGTCCAACGCCTTCGGGACGCGACCGCTGAATATCACCGGCGCCACGATCGCGCGGTCCGCCGGCGGCGCCACCATCAGGCCGAACTCCGTGTGGCACCTGACGTTCCGGGGTTCCCGGTCGGTGAGCGTGCGACCGGGCCACGAACTGGCCAGCGATCCGGCGCCGCTGCGGGTCTCACCGCTCGACACGGTGACCGTCACGCTGTACCTGGCCAAGCCGACCGGGCCGGCCACCTACCATCAGATGTCCGCCGCCACGACCTACCGCGCGGACGGCGACCACCGGGCCGACGCGGGGGCCGCGGCGTTCACCGAGACCACGCATTCCTGGTACTACCTCGCCGGAGTCGACGTGCTCGGTGCGCCGCCACGACGGGACGTGGTGGCGACCTTCGGCGATTCGATCACCGACGGCGCGGCGTCCACAGTGGACGGCAACAACCGTTACCCCGACGAGCTGGCCGAACTTCTCGCAGGCCGGCGCGGTGTGCTGAACGCCGGCATCGGCGGCAACCGCGTGCTCACCGACTCGCCGTGCCTCGGTGAGCGGGCGACCGCCCGGTTCGCGCGCGACGTTCTCGACGAGCCGCGCGTCGGCACGGTGGTGGTGCTCGAGGGCATCAACGACATCGGCGGCTCCGTGATACCCCCGAATCCGTGTTTCGGCGACGCTCCCGAGGTGACGGCCGCGGACCTGATCGCCGGGCATCGCGACCTGATCCGCCAGGCCCGCGCCAGGAATCTCACGGTGATCGGGGCGACCATCCTGCCGTACAAGGCCGCGAGCTACTACTACACCGAGGAAGGCGAAGCGGTGCGCGACGCGGTCAACGAGTGGATGCGCACCTCGGGTGAGTACGACGCCGTGGCCGACCTCGACCGGATCCTGGCCGCGCCCGGCGACCCGGACCTGCTCGACCCCGCCTACGACAGCGGCGACGGGCTGCACCCCAACGACGCCGGCTACCACGCCATGGCGGTAGCGGTCGCCGACGCGCTCGGCTGAAACAGGGGATCCGGGTGCCACCCCGCGAGGCACCCGGATCTCCTGGCCTCACATCCGGTTCGCGCGAAGCTCCAGCGCCAGGTTGAGCCAGCGACCGGTCAGCCCCTTCATGGCCGTGATGCCGTGCTCGTACCGGTCGACCCGCGCGCTGGCACGCAACCGAACCCTCGGCCCGTCCACTTCGGACTGCTCCACCAGCACGTCGACCGGGCAACCGCGCCCCCGCACGGTCAGCGTGCCCTGCAGCAGCCATCGCCCCTCGCGCTGCACGAGCCGGGTGGACGTGAACGTGATGTGCGGGTGGTGTTCCGCGTCGAGGTACTGCTTCGACCGGACCGTGGAGTCCCGGTTGGACACTCCCGTGTGGAAGCTGGCGGCCGAGATCGTGGCGTGCGCCGTGGACTCGGTCACGTCCTCGGCCACCCGGATGTGCCCTTCCCGCAAGCGGAACGAGCCACTCACCGGCGCGATCCCGAACACGTGTCTCGTCCGGAACGTGACGGTGCTGTCCTCCGCGTCGATGCGGTATTCGCCAGCCGCGGGGATCTGGACCTGAGCGGTCTGTGCCGCTGTCGTCATGCGATCTGTCCTTTCTCGAGGGTCGCGGCGCCCGCGATGTGGGGAACGCCGACGCCGAACGGCCCGGTCACGGAGTAGCGGTGCAGGTCCAGGAGATCCAGACCGGCGCGTTCGATCGCCGGCAGCGCCTCCCGGTTGGACCGGCAGCCGGCCCCGAACAGCCGGGTGACCGCCGTGTACACGTTCTGGGCGCGGCGCACCCCGGTCCCGGACGGCGCGGCCACGTGTTCGGCGAACACGTACCGGCCGCCGGGCCGCAACACCCGCACCACCTCCGCGAGCGCGGCGTCGAGGTCACCGACCGAGCACAGGACGAACGTGGCGGCCACCGCGTCGACGCTGTCGTCGGGCAGGTCCAACTGTTCGGCCCGGCCGGCCACCACCCGCACGGAAGGCCGCCCGAGCCGGGCCGCCGCGCGGCGGGTCCGTTCCCGGTTGGCGGCCTTCGGTTCGACACCGATCCAGCGCACGTCCTCGTGGTAGTGCGCCAGGTTGCCGCCTGCGCCGGGACCCAGTTCGAGCACCGTGCCCCGCAGCCCGGCGAGCAACGCCGGGCAGAGGGAGGTCGCGTAGCTCGTGGTCATGGCGGCAAGCCTGCGGTCCGACCCACCGTCGGCACATCAACCGCTCGGCTGCGTTCGGATCAACCGGGGTCGGGGCCCGTGTCGACTTTGGTCGCTGTGCGTTCCCGCCGTTCGGCCGTACGCTCACGAGCGTGGACATGCCGCTGACCTGCTCGAAGCGGACGATTCTCGGGATCGTCGGCCTCAGCGTGTGCACGGCCGCCACCACGTACGGCGAGTACGCGTCGGGGGCGACCGCCGGCTGGATGGTGGTCAACCTGGTGGTCGGGGCACTCGCCTGCGTGCTGATCCCGCTGGCGTTCCGCCGGCCGGTGACCGGGGCGCTGGCACTGGCCGCGCTGGCCGCCGTGGCGCCGGCCGCCACCCCCGTGTCGACGTTCGCCACCATGTGGACGGCGCGCAACCGGTCGTTCGCCGTGGCGGTCGCGGTGGGCGGGGTCGGCGGCGTGGCCCACGCGGTGCGCTGGCTGTGGGTGCCGATGGGCGGGTTGTCGTTCGCCTGGTGGCTGGCGCTGGTGTTCGTGGGACACGCGGCGCTCGTCGGCATCGGCGCGCTGGCCCAGGCCCGGCACGCGCTGCTGTCCTCCCTGGAGGAACGGGCGATTCGGGCGGAGGCCGAGCAGGGCAGGCGGGTGGCCGAGGCGCGGGCGTCCGAGCGGGCGGCCATCGCTCGCGAGATGCACGACGTGCTGGCGCACCGGCTGTCGCTGCTGGCCACCTACGCGGGTGCGCTCGAGTACCGGCCGGACCTGCCGCCCGACCGGCTGTCCGAGGCGGCCGGGGTGATCCGGTCCAGTACGCACCAGGCCCTCGATGAGCTGCGGGACGTGATCGCGTTGCTGCGTCACGAGGATGACGGGCTGGCGCAGCCGGTCCCCGCGATGACCGACCTGCCGGAACTGCTCGACGAGGCACGCGGGGCGGGCAGCCCGGTGAGCGTCCGCGACGAGGCCCCCGACCTGGCGGCGCTGCCGGGCCAGACGGGCCGCACCGCGTACCGGGTGCTGCAGGAGGCGTTGACCAACGCCCGCAAGCACGCGCCCGGCCAGCCGGTGCGGGTGGCGCTGGAGGGTGCCCCCGGCGCGCGGTTGCTGATCGAGGTGGTGAATCCGGTGTCCACCACCGCATCGGGCATCCCGGGCGCGGGCAGCGGCCTGGTGGGTCTGACCGAACGGGTCCGCCTGGCGGGCGGGCAGCTCGACCACCACCTGACGGCGTCGGAGTTCCGGTTGCGGACCTGGCTACCGTGGCCGGCATGAACATCCGGGTGCTGGTGGTCGACGACGACGCGCTCGTCCGTTCCGGGCTCACCATGATGCTCGACGGCGCCGACGGGCTCACGGTGGTCGGCGAGGCGAGCGACGGCGAGGCGGTGCCGGCCGCACTCGACGCGCACCCCACGGACGTGGTGCTCATGGACATCCGCATGCCCAGGGTCAACGGCATCGCCGCCACCCAGCGGGTGCGGGCCCGCGCCGAGCCGCCCGAGGTGATCGTGCTGACCACGTTCGACACCGACGAGAACGTGCTGCGCGCGTTGCGGGCGGGCGCGAGCGGGTTCCTGCTGAAGGACTCCCCGCCGCGCGAGATCGCCGAGGCCGTGCGTCGGGTGGCGGCCGGTGAGCCGATCCTGTCGCCGCAGATCACCCGCCGGCTCATGGACCGCGCGGCCACCGACGCCGGCGCCTACGACCGGGCGCGCGGCGCGTTGCGCGCGCTGTCCGCGCGGGAGCACGAGGTGGCGGTGGCGGTCGGTGAG
The DNA here is from genome assembly GCA_963825445.1 of uncultured Actinomycetota bacterium. GTDB lineage: Bacteria > Actinomycetota > Actinomycetes > Mycobacteriales > Pseudonocardiaceae > Actinophytocola. Next base: position 186,898 of record CAWGTM010000001.1, on the reverse strand, counting down.
GGCAACACGAACGCCGAGATCGCCGAGCGGCTGCACGTGTCGGTGGCCACCGTGAAGGCGCACATCACGCGCGTCCTCACGAAGCTCGGGCTCGGCAACCGCACCCAGATCGCGCTACTGGTGCACGACGCCGGCATCTGCTGAACGGGTGCGCAGCGCCCAGCGGGTGAGCGCCGGGACCGGGGTGGCCACGAGGGCGAAGATCGTGCCGATCAGCAGCCAGCCGGCGGCGCCGAGGCCGTCGAGCGCGAGGGTGAACACGGCGGGTGCGAACATCTGCACGGTGGCGGTGGCCGTCTGGCTGACCGCCTGGTACGCGCCGCGGGCGTCCTCGGCCATCAGGTTCACCGACAGCCCCCAGCCGGCGGAGACGTAGCCGAGTTCGCCCGTCAGGTGCAGCGCGGCGGCGGCCACGATGACCGTCACGCCGACCGCGCCCGCCAGCGGACCGGTGATCGACACGAGCACGCAACTGGCGGCCAGCGCCAGGCCCGACCACACGGCCGTGCGGGCCGCCTGCTCGGGCGTGCGGGCGAACCGGGACGCCGGGATCTGCAGTGCCGCGATGCCCACCGAGCTGATGATCACCACGATGCCGCTCAGCCCCAGCGGCAGGCTGGTCGACCCGGCGATCCACAGCGGCAGGCCGGTGGAAAGCATGGCCCAGCACATGGCCAGCACGGCGGTCGTACTCACCACCGCCACGTACGGCCGGTCGCGCAGTGCCCGGCGGGCGGCCCTCCTGGCCGGCCGCTCGGTTCGGCCCGCCGGGACGAACGCGGTCAGCACGGCCAGGACGCCGAACGTCACGGCGTTCACCACGACGGCGCCCTGGTAGACGGGCAGCCGGTCGGCCGTCAGCACGAGCGCGCCCGCCCCGGCGCCGGCCGCGTAGCCGACGTGCTGGGCGACGCGGAGCCGCGCGAGTGCCGTCACCCGCGCCGCGTTGTCGGTGACCAGCCCGGCGACCAGCGCCGTGCGGACGGCCTGCCCGCCGTTGGTCAGCCCGACGAAGACGATGGTGGCGAGGAGGAAGCCGGCGAACGCGTCGACCAGCAGGTAACTGGCCATGGCGAACGCTTGCGCGACCGTGATGACCAGCAGGATGGTGCGGGCGTTGTAGCGGTCGGCCAGCGCGCCGAGCGGGATGACCGACGCGAGGCCGACGCCGGCGGCGATGGCCATCCCGATGCCCACGGCGGTGGCCGAGAGGCCGACCACGCGGGTGAAGTAGATGGCCCACAGCGTGAACCAGAGACCGTCGCCGAGCGCGGAGACGCCCCGGCCCCACAGCAGTAGACGCATACAACCACCTTTCAGGTTATGCTGAAGTATGCCTGACGATGTGCTCTCTGTGGTGACGGCGCTGGCCCGCGAGCTGTCCGACCCGATCCGGCTGGCCACGCTGCAGGTGCTGGCCGCCGAGGGTCCGCACTCGATGAGTCAGCTGGCCACCGAGTTGTCGGTGAGCGCGCCGCGGCTGGGCAACCACCTGGCGCGCCTACGGGAGGCCGGGCTGGTGACGGTCGAACACCGCGGCCGCCACGCGGTGTACCGGGTGGCGCGCGACGATCTCGGCGAGGTGTTGGCCGCCCTGACCCGGTTCGCCCACGGCGAGGTGTCGTTCACGCACAGCCCGACCCGCGCGGACGTGGCCCACACGTGTTACGACCACCTCGCCGGCCGCCTGGGGGTCACGGTGTTCGCCCACCTGGTGCGGCACGAGGGTTTGGTGGCGCCGACGGGAGCCACCGACGAGGTGACGCTCGGCCCTCGCCGGGAGGCCTTCCGGTTGCTGGGCGTGGATCCCGAGGTGGACGCCGGGCGGCGCAAGCTCGCCACCGCGTGTCTGGACCGCAGCCACCGGTTGCCGCATCTGGGCGGCGCGCTGGGCAATGCCGTGTATCGAGCGCTGCTGGCGCAGAAGGTGGTGCGCCCGGTGGCCGAGAGCCGCGAATTGGTCATCACCGCAGCGGGCCACCGAATGCTGGCGACCATGCTTCCCGAGTGGACGGCGTGATCAACCGCAGGCCACGGCCCCGCTTCCAGAGCTCGGCGAGTCCCACGTTCAGCCACCGCGAGTCTCCCTCGCAGGACATCCGAGTTGGCGGTTCGCGTCACCACCCCGCGTGTCGCGAACCGCCGACTCGCGTGTCGCGAGAGGGCGACTCGCGCGGGCTGACGTGGGACTCGCCAGGCTTGGCGGAGTACCGCAGGTCACCGCCGTGTCAGCCGGCCGCCTGGCGGGCCGCTGCCGGGTCTCGTAGCCACAGGACCGAGCCGTCGGTGAAGTCGATCCGCAGGACCGGGCGTGGGGGGATCGCGCGGCCCAGTAGTTCCGCGCTCAGGCGGGCCACCCGGGCGCGTGGCACCTCGTGCACCGACACCAGTGGCGACGGGTTTCGGACCAGTTCGCCCGCTGCCAACAGGCCGACGCGCTGGTCGGTCACCATCAGGCGGGCGACGCCGCGGGTGTGGGCCAGCAGGTCGGCGAACCTCGCGGCGTCCTGCGCCGGATCGGTGGCCTGCGCGAGGAAGCCCACCACCGGGTCCTCCGTCCAGTTGTCCGCCGTCGTGGTGGTCGCCGGCATCGGCCAGCGCAGTGGCCCCACCGCCAGTTCCGGCACCTCGCCGATCGGGGTGTGCGGCAGCCGCTGTGAACCGGCCAGCACCAAGCCCACGTGGCCGTAGTTGGTCGAACCCGCCAGCGCCAGCCGGTCCGGCCAGACCGCCGCCGCCAGGTCGCGGGCCCGTTTCGCCGAGCCGCGGGCCGCCTTGTCCGCCCACTCCACCAGCGCGCCGCGCCTCGGGGGGTGTCCGTTGGTCAGGGCCGCCGCGTACTCGATCTCCTCGCGATCGGTCATGGCCACCAGGAAGTCCAGGCCCGAACCGTCCACAAGGGTCAGTCGCAGGCCCCGCGGTCCTGGCGCGATGCCGGCGATCTCCGACCGTGGAACGTCGAACACCGGCTCGGTCAGCACCGGGGTCACGGGTTCGCCCTCGGTGTTCGCGCCGAAGGACTGCCGGTTGTCCGTGACGATCTTCGCGATGTCGCGGCCGAACCGGGCCGCCTTGGTCAGGAACGAACCACCCGGATCCGGTGGCGCCGTCTCCACGTGCAGCGCCAACCGATCCGGGGTCAGTGTCCACAGTTGACGGCGGTGCGGTCCCGGCGGGAGGTACCGGTGGGCCAGGCAGTCCGGCCCGGGACCGAACACGATGACATCCGCGGGCGGCGGCCGGTCCGGTCCCTCGTCCGAGCCGATGGCCGCGTCGACCAGCCCGCCCAGCACGCCACCGACGCCCCGCACGAGCAGGTTCTTCTGCCGCTGCCCCTTCTCGTCGTGTCCGGGGAGGTCGTAGTAGTGCGCCCGCGCGTACGCGGCCCACAGCACCGGCTCTCCCGGCCGCGTCACCCGCAGGTGCGCGGTCGCGGCCGGACCGAGCGGTTCGGCCAGGTATTCGGTGGTGTCGACCAGCGCGGTCCGGGGCGTACGCACCCGATCATGCTAGCCAGCCGCAGCACTCCACGTACGCAGGTAGACCTCGGCACCGCGCGCCATGTCCGCCACGATCTCCGCGCCGTCCGGGCCGGCCGCGAGGCGCAGGTCCTCCAGCCAGTCGGGCAGCAGGCCGTAGTGCGCCATGCCGTCGGTGTTCAGGTTGTACACCCGGTCCCCCGTCCGCTGCTGGTCCACAGTGGACCCGCCGTCGAAGGTCCGGAAGGGATACTCGAGCTGGTCGCCGGCGCGTGGCGGCGGCTGGTGGCCGAACCCGCCGGTGTCGAACCCGGCGCCGATGCCGAACGGCTGCGCGGGATCGGCCATGGCCTTCAGGTCACGCCAGGCGCCGACGAACTCGCTGGTGCCGAACCCGTACGGCCCGACGACCCCGCCGAGCGCGTACAGCCGGGGGTAGAAGCTGGGATCGAGCCACGAGTGGCTGGACACCACGCCCGGATAGTCGTTGGCCTCCAACAGGGTCAGCGCCGACTCGGTGGCCTTCACGCTCATGTGGTCGAGGTCGATGAGCATGCCGCGGTCGATCATGCCCCGCATGGCGTACTCGCCGAGATCGGTCAGCCCGTGGATGTTGCAGTGCGGCGCGTTAGGGTACAGCGGCAGCGTGACCCCGAGTGGCAGCAACGCGGCCAGCGGTCCGGCGAGGATGTCCGTGAGGTCGTTGGCCACGGCGATCGTGTTGTCGTGTGCCGGCCCCGTGCACGTCTCGGCCTGCCAGAACCGGCCGGTGGAGTAGAAGTTCGCGGCGTTCACCACGATGCCGGCCGTGCCGCCGTCGAACCGGACGCCGCACAACGCGTTGTCGAACTTGTGGCACACGAACATCCGCCGCACACCAAGGTCGTACAGCTCGGTGAGCCCGGCGTCGATGTCCGCGCGGTCACACAACGGCACCCCGGCGCGGATCCCGCAGCCGAACGGCTGGGACACCTCGACGCCGAGCACCACCGCCAGCTTGCCCTGCTCGATCACCGCGCGCGCCTGCGCGGGGTCCCGCACGATCCGGAACCAGCCCTGGCCGGGACCGCCGTGCTGGTCGTCGATGAACGCCTCCAGCTCCTGGATCCGCTGCGCCTGCAACCGGACCGACGCCATGTCGTCACACGGGTTGGTCTTCAGCGGATAGATCTCGCACAGCGCCGCGTTGTTCACGAACAGGTTGGTGTAGAGCCGAAGGCCGCCACGCCACGCGCGTTCCACCCACTTGTAGTAGCTGGCCTCGTGCGTCCACGAGTTGTGCTTCGGCCAGTCGGCGAACGTCGGCCATCCCTTGGTGTCGTGGGTGAACGTGGGGTAGCCGCCGCCCGCGAGGTTCTCCCACCACGCACCGAGCCCGTTCGGTTCGTGGTCGAGGCAGTCGGTGAGCGCGGCGGTGATGCCGTACGGGCTCCACGGCTGTCCACAGTGGATCTCGCCGCCGATGAACTCGTAGGCCGTCAGGTGGTTGTGGAGATCGGCGAGGCCCATCACCTCGCCGTTCGGGGTGGTGCCGGTGAACGGTTCGCCCGTGATGTTCAGCTCCGCCTCGGGTGCGGTGGCACAGCCGGACGCCGGGGCCAGCGTGAACGACGTCGCCGTGGACCGCAGGGCGAGCGTGCGCAGCAGCGGGTCGACCGCCAACTTCCGGCCGCCGGGCGTGGTGATCGTGACCGCGTCTCCGGAGGCCGTCAGCCGCCAGTCGGTGTCCCCGCCGGCCGCGCGGGCGGACAGCACACCGAGCGTGCCGAGTCCGGCGCCCAGGAAGTCCTGGCCCGTGCCGTAGAACAGGTAGCTCGCGTCCCCCATGGAACCGGTCGCCTGGAGGCGGAACGGCTGTGTGGGCGTGGCGCTCGTGGCCTGGTAGCCGCCGAGGACGTTGCGGACCACGTACTTGCCCGACGGCGCCCGCAACGCGACGCACGCGCCGTCCAGGTCGGTGACGTCCACGGCCGCGACCGCCGGTGCGCCCGGCACCCCCAGCACTCCGGCGAACACCACAGCGGCAACGAGAGCGAACATCCTGCGACGTGACATGAACCACTTTCACCCGGGGCGGGCGACCAGTCAATCCGCTGATCAGCTGGCTGTTGCCGTCCCCGCGAGAATTTCGCGACGGTCCGTGAGGTCCTCGGGGTCCAGGCCCGCCAGCCGCTCACGTACCGCCGCGAGGAAGCCCTCCCGGGCCGAGTCGGGCATCCGCGCCAGCCGACGCGCCGTGACGCCCAACTCGAGGTGGTGCCCGATGAACTCGTCCAGCTCCGGGCGGTGCGACCACGGCACCGGACCCACCTCGACGTCGGAGAACCCCGCGTCGGCGCACACCGCCGCGAGCTTCTCCCGCGTGTTGAGCACCACGTGCCGGCTCACGAGCGCGTCGTCGGCCGGGGCGCCGTGGCGGTCCAGCTCGTCGTGCCAGATCTCGACCGCCGGGTTCGGCTCGTCGCGGCCCCAGACGGCCAGGCCGAGGGTGCCGCCTGGGCGCAGCACGCGCCGCGCCTCGCGTACCCCGGCCGTCGGGTCGGGCAGGTGGAACAGCACGAACGCGAGCACGGCCACGTCGATCCCGCCGGTGGCGACCGGCAGCCGCGCCGCGTCGGCCACGGCCAGGGGGAACCCGGCGGGCGCGCGGGCGACCATGCCGGCCGCGCGGTCCATGCCCACGACCGTCGCCTCCGGTGCCGCCGCCCGCAGCGCGGGCAGCAGGGTGCCGACGCCCGTGCCCACGTCGAGCACGCGACGCGCGGTCCGCAGCGGCAGCCGGTCGAGCAGGTCCAGGCTCACCGGGTGCAGCACCCCGGCCCAGAACCGCTCGTAGGCCTGGGCGCCGCGGGAGTAGTGGTCGGCGAGTGCGCGGACGGGATCTTCGGTCACGTGTTCAGTCCAGCACGGCCGTGGCCTCGACCTCCACCAGCAGGTCGGGCTCGCCCAGCCCGGCGACGCTCAGCAGGGTGATCGGTTTGACCGGGTCGACGCCCATGGCGGCAGCGGCCCGGCCCACGCCCTCGCCGAGCGCGGCCAGCTTGTCGGGCGTCCAGTCGACGACGTAGACGGTCAGCTTCGCCACGTCGTCGAACGAGCCGCCCACGGACTCCAACGCGGTGCCGATGTTGCGGTAGGCCTGCTCCACCTGGGCGGCGAGGTCGCCGGGCCCGACGGGGTTCCCGTCGGCGTCGCGGGCCACCTGGCCCGCCAGGAACACGAATCGCGACCCGGTCGCGACGGACATCTGCCGGTACACGTCCGGCTTCGGGAGACCTTCGGGGTTCATGAGTTCAATCGCCATGCACAAAACATAGCATAGCTATGCCATGTATAGTAGGGCCATGGCGAGAACGAAGGATCCGGCCGTGCGTTCCCTGCTCATCACGCGGGCGGCGCAACTGCTGCGGGCGCGCGAGCCGGTGACGTTGCGTTCGGTGGTCGACGGCACGGGGGTGTCGACCATGGCCGTGTACACGTACTTCGGCGGCATGGACGGCCTGTGGCGGGCGATGCGGCAGGAGGGCTTCACGCGGCTGGCTTCCAAGCTTGCGGCGGTCCACCCGACGGACGACCCGGTCCGCGACCTGGCGGCGCTGGGTTCGGCGTATCTCTCGAACGCGCTGGCGCACCCCGATCTGTACCGGGTGATGTTCGACGCCACGTTCGACCTGGAGGACCCGGCGGCCGCGGACGAGTCGCTGCTCAGCCTGGTCCGGGGCGTGGAGCGTTCTTGCGCGGCGGGCCGGTTTCGTGCGGACGTGGACCCGGTCGGCCTGGCGACCCAGAGCTGGGCCATCGGCCACGGCCTGGCGTCGCTGGTGACCACCGGCCCCCTGCCACCCGAGGGCCTCGCCCACGGCGCCCCCATGCTGGTCGCGCTGTACATGTCGTGCGGCGACGAGCCCGACGCCTGCCGCCGCTCGGTGGCGGCCGGCTGGCAGGTCGACCTGCCAGCACCGTGAATTGGGCCGCCCGGCGGAGTGCTTGAATCTGGGACGAACTATCGTCTCGGGGATTGCACCGACTACGTGGCAGCAGGCAAGATCAACCACGTTTCCAGCCATGGGGTGTGAAGGAACCAGTGCACGACCAGACCGCGCAGGTGGACGATCTCCGGCTCGTCGCGACGCCGAGTGCCCTGAACTGCGCAGACCTCTTCGTCAAGTTCACCCTCATCGAGTGGCAGGTGCCGACGATGGTGGACGAGGTGTCGGACACCGCCAAGGCGTTGGTCCAGGCCGTCGTCACCAGCGTCGATGAGAAGGCCGCCCTGTCGATGATCACGCTGCGCCTGCGGCTGCGTGGCGGGGTGCTGGCCGTCGAGATCGAGGACTTCCGCCGCACGGCCCCCACGGTCGTCCTGCCGCGCGCGCTGCGCCGGGTGAACAGCGGCGTCGAACCGCTGGCCGGCGGCCGTCAGCTGCTGTGGGCCGAGCTTCCCCTCCCGACCGGCATGGACGCGACCGTCGTGCCCCTCCCGCGTCGCGGCACCACGAAGGCCGCGGCCGGCGAGATCTCGGTGGCCGAGGAGCCGGAGGAGGAGAACGTGGACGTCGAGACCATGCAGCGCATCCTCAACTCGCTACGCCGCGACCCCTTCAATCCCCCGCCCCAGTGAGCGAACCCCGTCCCGAGACGGTGGTGGTGAGCGCGGGCCGCTCACCCGCGCGTCCTGGTGAGCCGCTGAACATCCCGCCGGTCCTCGCGTCCAGCTTCCACGCCGGCGCGCGGGAGTACTCCCGCAACGACGCCACCCCCGGCTGGGAGGCCCTGGAAGACGCCGTCGGGGCGCTTGAGGGTGGTGCTGCCACGGCGTTCGCGTCGGGGATGGCCGCCGCCGCGGCCGTCGTCGACCTGCTGCCCGTCGGCGCGCGGGTGGTGGCGCCCACCGACTCCTACAGCGCGGTCCGCGCCCTGCTGGCCGACGGTGAACGGGCCGGCCGGTGGACGGTCCGGTTGGTCGACATCACCGACACCTCCACGACCCTCGACGCCGCCGCCGGCGCGGACCTGCTCTGGCTCGAGTCGCCGACCAACCCGCTGATGGACGTGGCCGACCTGCCGGCGCTGTGCGCGGCGGACACGCTCGTGGTGGTGGACAACACCTTCGCCACTCCCCTGCTGCAGCGCCCGCTCGCCCTGGGCGCGAGCGTGGTCATGCACAGCGCCACGAAGTTCATCGGCGGGCACGCCGACCTGCTGCTCGGTCTCACGGTCACCACCGACCCGTCGCTGGCCGAGCGGCTGCGGACCCGGCGCGTGCTGGCCGGCGCCACTCCTGGTGGGCTGGAGGCGTATCTGGCGTTGCGTGGGCTGCGCACGATGGCCGTGCGGCTGGACCGCGGCCAGGACAACGCGGGTGAGCTGGCGCGGCGACTGGCCTCCCACCCGGCGGTCGTCCGGGTGCGGTATCCGGGCTGCCCGACCGATCCCGGGTCACCAGCGCGCGGCCGCGCAGATGAGTGGTTTCGGTGCGGTGCTGTCGTTCGAGCTGGCCTCCGGTGCGGCGGCGGACGCGGTGTGCGACGCCGTGCGGGTGATCACCGCGGCCACCAGTCTCGGCGGCGTGGAGAGCACGATCGAACGCCGGGCGAAGCTGGTGGGGCAGGAACACGTGCCGGCGGGCCTGTTGCGGCTGAGCGTGGGCTGCGAGCACGTCGAGGACCTGTGGGCCGACCTCGACCAGGCGCTGCGCTAGTAGTCGCTCCCGCCGCCACCGTCGCCGCCACCGCTGTCACCGAAGTCCGAGCCGTATCCGCCGTCGGTGCCGAACCCGGAAGTGTTGGACAGATCGGTCGGCCAGTCTTCGTCGCGCGAGTGCCCGGCAGCCACCGCGAGGTGCAGGGAGGCGTGGGCATAGATGGCCGTATTCATGGCGAGGTTGGTGTCCGCGTGGATCACCTCCCGACGCTCGGGCCGTGCGGGCACCGCGGTGACCACCGAACGGCGCAGCCCGGCCACGAGCCTGCGCCCGGCCACGGTGACGAACCGCCCGCGCCACAACAGAACCGCGATGGCGAGGGTCACGACGACCACCGCGACCCCGAAGACGTCGACCCCGTCGGCGAACAACGCCACCACCGCGACCACGACGGCCGCGAACGCCGCGGCCGTACCGGCGAACCGCCGCCACTCCCCGGTCCGCAGGCGGGCGGCGTACACCCTGGTGGCGCTGGTCTCGACCGCGCGCCGCACACCCCACTGACCGAGAATCCGCCGCAGCCGCGCCGGCGAGTCGAGCGCCGAGTGCACGGCCCGCACGAGTGGCTCGGCCTGGTTCGGCAATGGCAGCAGCGTGCGCCGAAACCCTCGCCGGCCGGCGCGAACCTCGACCATCCCTTCGACGTACAGGACGCTGAGCGCGGCGAGCACCGCACCGACCGGCCCGCCGCGCACATATCCGATGTCCGCTGCCGAGAACTCCGCGGGATCCCGCCGACCCCAGGGCAGGGTCAACACCACCGCGGCGACGCCGAGCAACCCGGCAACGAGCAGAACCATGTCCACAGCGTGGCGCACCGCGAACAGTCCTGTCACCGGCAGTTTCGAAACTGCGCCCTATCCCGCGGCCACCGCCTCGCGAGCCGCCCGCGCCGAGGGTGCCGCCAGGGCGGCCGCCGCCAGGCGTTCGCAGTCCGCGCGGGTGTGGGTGGCCAGCGAGGCCCGCACGGCGGCCACGCTCGGGCCCGACATCGACAGGCTGGTCACGCCCAGGCCCACGAACACCAGAGCCAGCAACGGATCGCCCGCCGACTCGCCGCACACGCCCACCGGTTTGCCCGCCGCGCGGCCCGCGCTCGCACACGAGGCCACCAGCGACAGCACCGCCGGTTGCCACGGGTCCAGCAGCTCCGCCAGGTCGCCGTTCATCCGGTCGGCGGCCATCGTGTACTGGCTCAGGTCGTTCGTGCCGATCGACACGAAGTCCACCACCGACAGCAGTTGCGCGGCCCGCAGCGCCGCGGCCGGCACCTCGATCATCACGCCCGCCACCGGCAGGCCCGCGCTCGCGCGCCGCCGCCGCGAACGACTCCGCCTCCGCCGGCCGTGGCCACCATCGGGGCCATCACCCACACGTCGGCGTCGGTTTCCCGCGCCGCCAACGATACCGCCGCCAGTTGGTCGGCCAGGACCGCCGGATGCGACCGCGCCACGCGCACGCCCCGCACGCCCAGCGCCGGGTTCTCCTCGTCCGCCAAGCCCAGGAACGGCAACGGTTTGTCCGCGCCCGCGTCCAGGGTGCGCACCACGATCTTCCCGGTCGCCCTGCGCGCCGGAACACCGCGGCGTACGCGCGCGCCTGCTCCTCGACCGGTGGGCGCGACGTCCGGCCCAGGAACAGGAACTCCGTGCGGAACAGGCCGATTCCCTCGGTGTCGCTCGGACACGTCGGCCGCCGCGCCGACGTTGCCCAGCAGCGGCACCGCATGCCCGTCGGAGGTCCGGCCGGGGCCGGTCGGCCGCGTCGGCGCGCCAGCGTCCGCCGCTCGGCGCGGATCTCCGCGGCCTCCTCCGACGTCACCTCGTCCACCGCGCCAGTCGTGCCATCCACCGCGACGATCGTGCCCGTCCGCCACGTCCAGAGCCGGCAGCTCACCACGGCCGGCAGGCCGCGCGACCGGGCGAGGATCGCCGTGTGGCTGGTCGGGCCGCCCCGCCGGGTGACGATCGCCAGCACCTGGACGGGTCGAGCAGCACCGTGTCGGCCGGCGCGAGATCGTCGGCCACCAGCACGAACGGCTCGCCCGGGCCGGGGCAGCCCGGGCATCGGCAGGTCCAGCAGCCGCGCGACCGCGCGGTCGCGGATGTCGGCCAGGTCGGCCGCCCGCTCGGCGAAGTAGCCGCCCAGCGCGGCGAACACCTCCTGCTGATCGGCGATCGCGTCGGTGACCGCCCACGCGGCCGGGCGACCGGCGTCGACCTTCGCGGTCACCGCGTCGGCCAGGGTCGGGTCCGCCGCGATCATCGACCTGGGCGTCGAGGACCTCGGCCGCCGTGACCGGTCACCTCGGCCGCGAGCTGCGTCCAGGTCGTCGGCCACGAACGCGCAGCGCCGCCAGCGGCCCGCGCGGCGTCGTCGCGGCCCGGCCGCAGGCCCGTCGGCGGGCAGGGCGGGCGGCGCGGCCATCCGGTAGACCGGGCCCCGCCGTCCGGCCCGGACTCACCCCGAGGCCCTCGGCATCGCTGCTCACCGCATCGCAGCGTCCAGGTCGCGCGCCAGCAGTTCGGCCATCGCGTCGAGCGCCGCGTCGGCGCCCTCTCCCTCGGCCTCGATGGTGACCGTGTCACCGCCGTGCGGCGCCGAGCGCGAGCACCGCGATGATGCTGCTGGCGTCCACCGGCGGCCCCGACTTGCTGATCCGGACGGTCACCGGCTGCCGCGGCGGCGGCCTTGCACCACCATGGCGGCCGGCCGGCCGTGCAGTCCGATCCTCGACCCGACAACGACTTCTCTGGTAGGCATGCGTCCTCCTCGACGAAAGCCCCGATCACGGTTCGATGGTCACCTTGATCGCCCGCGCCGCTCGCCACCAGCTCGATCGCGTCGTGCAGCCGTCGACAGCGGCAGCCGGTGGGTGATCAGGTCGTGCGACCGGCACCTGGCCGGACGCGATCAGCTCCAGCGCCCGCTTGTTGTGCGCGGGGCTGGAGCCGTTGGCGCCCACGATGGTCAGCTCGCGGTAGTGCACCAGGTTGGAGTCCAGGGTGATGGTCGGCTTGTCCTTCGGCAGGCCGCCGAAGAAGCTGATCCGGCCGCTGCGCGCGGCCATCTGCAGCGCTTCCTCCTGTGCCGCACCGGAAGCCGCCGCGGTGATCACCACGTCGGCGCCGCGGCCGTCGGTCAGCTTGCGCACCTCGTCGACCGCGTCGACCTCGGCCGAGCAGATCGCCGCGTCCGGTTCGACCGCGGCGGCCGCCATGTCCAACCGGGACCGGTTGAGTTCCACGAGGAACACCCGCCGGGCACCGTTGGCGCGGGCCAGCCGCACGTGCAGGCAGCCGATCGGCCCGGCACCGACCACCACGACGTCGTCACCCTGCCCGACCCCGGCCAGTTCCTGTCCGTTCACCACGCACGCCAACGGTTCGGCGACCGACGCCTCGGCGAAGCTCACCCCGTCGGGGATCCGGTTCAGCCCGTCGACCGCCAGGACGGCCTCGCGGCACCACCAGGAACTCCGCGAACCCGCCGTCGTAGTGGTAGCCGATGGAGGTCTGGTTGGGACAGATGGTCTGCCGGCCCCGCGGCAGTCGGCGCAGGTGCCGCACGGCATGGCCGCGATCACCTGCACCCGGTCGCCGGCCGTCCAGCCGGACACGTTCGCGCCGGCCTCGACCACCTCGCCGGCGATCTCGTGGCCGATCACGCGCGGCGGGACCAGGTGGTGGTGGCCGTGCTTGGAGATCTTCACGTCGGTGCCGCAGGTCGAGCACTGCCGCACCCGGATCTTCACCTCGTTCGGCCCCGGCGACGGCTCGTCGGCGTCCTCCAGGCGAATGTCGCCGGGGGCGTAGAACCGCGCCACTCTCATACTTCCAGGCCCTTTCCGATCGATGACAGCAGTTCGTGGACTTCCTCGGCGCTGGTCGAGGACCGCAGTGCCTCGGCCTGCTCGGGGTTCATGAGGATCTGCGCGAGTCCGGACAGGACGGCCACGTGCTCGTCGCCCTTCGCCGCGATGGCCACGCAGATCCGCACCGACTGGCCGTCCCAGTCCACACCGGACGGGAACTGCAGCACGCCGAGAGTGGTGCGGCGCACCAGCGCCCGGCTGGCGTCCGTCCCGTGGGGAATGGCCACGCCCTCGCCGATGTAGGTCGACACCGACCGCTCGCGTTCCAGCATGGTCTCCGGGTAGCCGGGTTCGACGGCGTCCAGTTCGGACAGTACCGCGCCGGACTGCCTGATGGCGTCCCACTTGTCGGTGGCGGTCAGGCCCAGTCGGATGCCGGCCAGTGGCAGTACCTCTTGCTCAGCCAATGATCTCAGCTGCCTTCCTTGATGGCGGTCTCGACCCGGTCGAACGCCGGGTCGCCGAGGAACGCCTGAAACTCCACGACCACCGCGTGCGGCACGGTCGCCCTGGCCCGCTCGGCCAGGTCCACGTGGGTGAGCACGAGCCGTTCCTCGGCCGGGAGATCGTTGATCGCGACGTGTTCGACCGTGACGCCGTAGGGCTTGAGCCGCGTCCGCATCTGGCTCGCGAGCATCACGCTGCTGCCCATGCCGGCGTCACAGGCGACCACCAGGCGGGTGACCTCCTTGCCGGAGATCCGCGGGCGGGTGGCGGTGGTGGTCGATCCAGTCGTAGTACCAGCAGCCGGGGCCGGCGTGGAAGGCAGGAACGAGGCCAGTGACTGGTCGTCGTCATCCGCGCCCCGGCCGAACTTCAGCAACGCCGCACCGACCACGAAGGACACACCCGCCGCGATCAGGATGGACAGGAGGACGCTCACGTGACCGCCGCGCGGGGTGACCGCCATGTAGGCGAAGATGCTGCCCGGCGCCGGGGCGGCGACCAGACCGGAGTTGGTGATCATCGCGGTGCCCACACCCGCCATGCCGCCCGCCATCGCCGCGAGGATCATCTTCGGCTTCATCAGCAGGTACGGGAAGTAGATCTCGTGGATACCGCCGAGGAACTGGATGATCATCGCGCCGGGCACGGTCGGCCGCAGGCGGCGCGGTCCGAAGAGGAAGAACGCGACCAGCACGCCGAGACCGGGGCCGGGGTTCGTCTCGATCATGTACAGGATCGACTGGCCGGTCTCCGAGGCCTGGTCGGCGGCGAGCGGCCCGAACACGCCGTGGTTGATGGCGTTGTTCAGGAACAGCGCCTTCGCCGGCTCCACGATCAGTGACACCAGCGGCAGCAGACTGTTGTCCACCAGGAAGTCCACCGCGTTGCCGGCGGCGTTCGTGAGCGCCTCGACGATCGGCCCGATGCCGACCACGCCGAGCAACGCCAGCCCGCCACCGAGGATGCCGGAGCTGAAGTTGTTCACCAGCATCTCGAAGCCGGGCTTGATCTTGCCGTCGACCAGCCGGTCGAACCCCTTCAGCAGCAACGCCGCGAGCGGACCCATGATCATGGCGCCGATGAACATCGGGATGTCGGCACCCACCACCACACCCATGGTGGCGATGGCGCCGATCACCGCGCCGCGCTGCCCGTGGACCATGCGACCGCCGGTGTAGCCGATCAGGACCGGCAGCAGCACCTTGAGCATCGGGTCGACCAGGCCGGCGAGCGTCTCGTTCGGCAGCCAGCCGGTCGGGATGAACAACGCGGTGATGAGACCCCAGGCGATGAACGCGCCGATGTTCGGCATGATCATGCCGGCCAGGTTGCCGCCGAAGCGCTGGACCCGGGCGCGGAAACCGTTGCCCTGTAAGTGCTTGAGATCAGACGTCGTCGTCGGAGTTGTCATCGCAGTTCCATCCCGTTGGCTAGGTGCGAGCCGGACAGGGCTCGCGAGAGGTCGGGTGTGTCGTGGACGCGGACCGCGGCACGGTTCACGTCGGCCGGGCCGGGCATCCTGCTGCCCGGGAAGCCCACCGCCGCCGCACCCCAGGACAGCGCCTCGGTGAGGGCATCCCCGCCGGACGCACCGGCCGCGAGATACCCGGCGAGCATCGCGTCACCGGCGCCGACCGCACTGCGGTTGCCCTCGACCGGAGACTCGCCGTAACGCACCCCCTGACGGTCGACGAGCACGGCGCCGTCGGCACCGAGACTCGCCAGAACCGTTTCCACCCCTGCCGACCGCATCGCCGACGCGGCGCGGACGGCGTCGGCCACCGTGTCGATCCGGTAGCTCACCAACTCGGCGAGTTCGTCCCGGTTCGGCTTCACCAGCGCCGGCCGGGCGTTCAACGCGGCCGTGAGCGCCGGCCCGGACGTGTCCACCGCGAACCGGACCCCGAGTGCCGTGAGCCGCAGGCAGAGCCGGGCGTAGAACGCGTCGGGCACCCCCGGCGGCAGGCTGCCGCTGGCCACCACCCAGTCGGCGCCGACCGCCGCGGACAGCACGGCCGCCGTGATGCGTTCCAGGTCGTCCGAACTCAGCGGACCACCCGGCTCGTTGATCTTGGTGACCGCGCCGTCCGGCTCCACCAGGCTCACGTTCGAGCGGGTATGGCCGGTGACCGGCACGGCGCACACGTCGATGCCCTCGGCCTCCAGCAACGCGGTCAGCTGGTTGCCCTCCGGACCGTTGCGGGGCACCACCGCACACGTGGGGATCTGGTGTGCGGCAAGGGCTCTGGCCACGTTCACGCCCTTGCCGCCCGGGTCGAGACGGGTGGCCGTGGCCCGCACCATCTCCCCCCGGACCAGCTGCGCGATCTCGATCGTGCGGTCCAGGCTGGGGTTCAGGGTGAGCGTGACGATCACGATGCCGCCTCCGCGGGAACAGGTACGTCGACGGTCATGCCCGCACCACTCTCGGTCCGTGGGACTCGATCTCCGCAGCGCCGTGCGCTCGTCGAGGCCGGCGTCGGTGATGAACGTGTCGATGTCGGCCAGCTCGCCGAAGCGGGCCAGGTGGTCGGAGCTGAGCTTCGTGTGGTCGGCCAGCAGCACGGTCCGCCGGGCGGCGGTGATCATCGCCTTCTTCACGGCGGCCTCCGCCTGGTCCGGTGTGGTCAGTCCACGTTGGACCGACACTCCGTTGGTGGCCAGGAAGGCGACGTCCACGTAGCTCTGTGCCAGCGCCTCGATGGCCCACGGGTCCACGCACGCGAGCGTGCGCCCGCGCACCCGCCCGCCGATGAACAGCACGGTGATGTTGGAGCGGGTGGCCAGCGACAACGCGGTCGGCAACGCGTTGGTCAGCACGGTCAACTGCCGGTCGACCGGCAGGATCTCGGCCAGCCGCGCGGTGGTGGTGCCGGCGTCGAGGATGATCGACCCCTCGTCCGGCAACTCGGCCAGCGCCGCCTTGGCGATCCGGTCCTTCTCGGCGGTGAGCACGGTGTCGCGGGCGGCCAGGGCGGGCTCGAAGCCCAGGCGCTCCACGGGGATCGCACCGCCGTGCACGCGACGCAGCAGACCCTGGCGTTCCAGCACGGACAGGTCGCGGCGGATGGTCTCGCCGGTGACCGACAGCTCCGCCGACAGCTCCGCGACGTCCACCCGGCCCACCCGCCGCGCGACGTCCACGATGTGCTGCTGCCGCTCTTCTGCGTACATGTGGATTTACCGCCGTTTCATCTGTGTCTATCTGTGTTTACCTGGAAGTCGCCGCAGAGTCAACGGTGGTTACCAGGGCGAGACCTGCTTGGGGCATGCCGAAGCGGCCGGCGGACCCGCCGGCTACTTGTCTCGCGGGGTTATCGGGCGGCCGCGTCCCGGAGTGCGGCCAGCAGGCCGTGCAACGCCGGCTGGGCCAGGGAGGTCTCACGGACGGCCGCGTAGATCTCGCGAATGGGTTCGGGGTTGCGGACCTTCCGCACGACCACGCCCGGGTGGCGCCCACCCAGGCCCAGGTGCGGGATGAGGCTCACGCCCAGGCCGGCGGCCACGAAGCCCTGTGCCGTGGTGTAGTCCTCGCTCTCCACCACGAAGTTCGGCGTGAAGCCGGCGGCCGCACACGCGTCCAGCATCGCCTCGACGCACGGGCCCGCCGGCCACTCGTTGCCCACCCACGGCTCGTCGGCCAGGTCGGTCAGGTCGAGGACCCGCTTGGCGGCCAGCGGGTGGCCCTTCGGCAACACCGCGCGGTACGGGTCGTCCAGCAGGTGGACGAGTTGCACGCCCGGACGTTGGCGCGCCTTCGGCCGGATCACGATGGCCAGGTCGGCACGGCCCTGCTCGACCTCGGGCAGCGGGTCCTCCGGGTCGACGAGCTTCAGGTCGACCTGCACGCCCGGGTGTTCGGTGCGCAGCCGGGCCAGCGCGGGCGGCACGAGCGCGGCGCCTGCCGTGGCGAAGTAGCGGATGGCCAGCCGACCGGAACGCCCGGCCCGCAGGTCGGCAAGCGCGGTCTCCGCCTCGGCCACGTGCTTGCCGATGATGGCCGCGTGTTCGGTGAGCAGCCGCCCGGCGGCCGTGGGCTGCACGCCGCGGCCGACCCGTTCGAGCAGCGCCACGCCCGCCTGCTTCTCCAGCGCGGCGACCTGCTGGCTCACGGCCGACGGCGTGTAGCCGAGGTTGGTGGCGGCCGCGGTCACCGAGCCGCTGGTGACGACCGCGCGCAGGATCTGCATCCGCCTCACATCGAGCATGTAGTCGAGCTTAATGGTTGGCGCCATTCCATTCACCTGTCGCGCATGTGCGCAGCCCACGAACAGCTACACCCCTAACCCCCGCGAGATCGCGGTTCCCAACCTCGAAATCGCGGTTCCCGCACCCGAGATCGCGTTTCCCGACCGCGAGATCGCGGTTCTGGATGTCCGCGGCAGCCAGTTATCCACAGGCTCGACCTTCACGGTGCCGCGGAGCAGACAAATGCGGCATGGTCGAGGTATGCCCGAGCTGACCTCCGGACTCCACGACGCCTACCTGCGCGACCACCTGGTGGCCGAGATCGGTGACAACGGAGTGCGGTCCATGCTGCACAACGGCCAGCTCACGAAGTACGCCAAGCACATTCTGATTCCGCGAGGGCGATCAGCCGACCTGCTCACCAGAGCGGCGGCCGCACTCCTCCTGGTAGGCCCGCAGGCGGTGCTGAACAGCCATACCGCCGCCTTGCTCCACGGCTGCGGCGCTGCCGACGCCGGAACCATCCACGTGTTGTCGCCCTACGATCGGAGAATTCCGACCAGGCCCGGTCTCGCATTGCATCATCAACTCCGCATTGACGACAACGACGTGGTCGTGCTCAACGACCTGCGGACGCTGTCGCTGGAGGCGGCGATGGTCGAACTGCTCTGCACAGCCCATCGGCCGGTCGCGCTCGCCTGTCTCGACCAGGCGCTCGCGATGACCGACACGGAATGTCGGAAGACGTTCCTCTCCGACCTCGAGACGAGGCTCGCGGAACGCACCAGTCGGCGCGGCACTCGTCGAGCCCAGCCCCTGCTCCACCTCGGGACAGGTATCACGGAGTCGCCCGCCGAGAGCTTTCTTCTGCTGGCCCTCTTCGACGCCGGTCTGCCGGTGCCCGACCTTCAGGTGCCGGTGGTCGATATCGGCGGATTCGAGCGGTATCGGTTGGATTTCGCGTGGGAGGACGCGAAGGTGGCGCTGGAGTACGACGGCTACGAGGCCCACGAGGGCCGTGCCTCTGCGGACGCCCGTCGTGACTCCGACCTCAGCGCTCGGGGGTGGCTGGTGATTCGTGCCACAGCGACCGACCTTCGCAAGCCGGCGAACCTCATCGCCGCACTGCGAGGCGCGTTCGCGAAGCGACGGTTCGCGGCCTGAACCGCGATCTCGCGTGCGGGAACCGCGATTTCGAGGTCGGGAACCACGATCTCGGGGTCGGGAACCGCGATCTCGGGGTCGGGAACCGCGATCTCGCGGAGGTTAGGGGTGGCGGGACCCGGAACGCGCGCTGACCATGGCCGAGCCGTACGCACTGCGCAGCGCCGCCCGATAACGCGCCACCACCAGGTCCGCCACCGCCGGGTGCGCGCCGATCGGATCCGCCACCACGGCCGCGCCGCTGGCCGCCGCCGCGCGGTGGAACAGTCCGGGCGCCAACAGCCACGACGCCACCGCCACCCGGCCGCGAGCACGCGCGACCACGTCGTCGATCCGTGGGGACACGGTGGCATAGCCGATCCGGACCGGGCTGCCCACGCGCGACGCCAACAGCCGTGCCGCCCGGGCGACGTCGGCCTGCGCCCGTGGATCCGACGAGCCCGCGGCCGCCAGCACCACCTGGTCGCCGCTCCGCCAGCCGGCCGACACCAGCCGGGAGTGCGCGGCGGACACCAGTTCCGGTGCCGGGCCGAACGCCGGCGTCACCACCGCATCACGGCCGCTGCGCGCCACCTGGACCGGCACGTCCACCCGGACGTGGTAACCGCTCGACAGGAACGCCGGCACGACGGTCACCGGTCCGTCCACTTCGGACAGGACGGTGGTCACGTCGGGTGCTCGGACGTCGGCGTAGGCCACCCGGACCTCGACCGGGAGCCGGGCCGCCACCAGCGCCGCCAGTTCCGAGATCGTCCGCGCACCGGCCGGGTCACGGGTGCCGTGCGCCACCAGGATCAGCGTCACGAGGCCGGGTCCGTGGCCAGCCGATAGCCCCGCTTGACCACCGTCTGCACCAGGTCCGGCGAGCCCAGCGCCGAGCGCAGCCGGCCCACGGCCGTCTCCACCGCGTGGGCGTCCACGGTGTCCTCCCGGCCGGAGTGGCGACGCAGCACGGCCGCCAGCGCGCCCCGCGACTGCACCCGTCCCGGAACCTCCGCCAGGGAACGGAGCAGGGCCATCGGCGCGGGTGGGACCGGGCGCACCGTCCCGTCCACCACCACGGCCTGACCCCGGAGTTCGAGTTCGCGAGGGCCGACCGTGACCCGGGTGGCGCGGGCCGGCAGGGCGACGGCCAGTTGGCGGACGAGGGCGCCGATCCGCGCCCGCTCGGGCTGCACGACCGGCACCCCCACCCGACTCAGCGGTCCGGCGGTGATCGGACCGACGCACATGACCAGCACCCGGCAGCGCAACGCCTCCAACAACGGTTCCAGGCGACCACCGGCCGCCGCCGCGCGCAGCACGCTCGCCGCGGCCGGCGCGCTCGTGAACGTCAGCGCGTCCAGTTGGCCGGCCAACACGGTGTCCAACAACCGTTCCAGCGGGGCCGGGTCGGCCGGCGCCGTCCACCGGTACACGGGGATCTCCACGACCTCGGCGCCCGCAGCCCGCAGCGTGTCGACGAAGTCCCACAGCGGTTCCCCGTGCAGTTGCACGGCGATCCGCTTGCCGTCCACACCGGACTCCAGGAGATGGTCGAGCACCTCGGCGCTCGACTCGGAGTCCGGCGCCCACTGCTCCACCAGCCCGGCCGCGCGGACCGCGCCCTTCGCCTTCGGGCCACGGGTCAGCACGGTCGCCTTGCCGAGCACCACACGCAGGTCGTCACCGATCCCCCAACCGTCGGCCGCCTCCAGCCAGCCGCGGAAGCCGATGCCCGTGGTCGCGATCGCGATGTCCACGGGGTTCTCGACCAGCGCGCGGGTCGCGTGGAGCAGGTCGGTGTCGTCGCCGAGCGGGATGATGCGGATCGCCGGTCCGTAGTGGACGGTCGCACCCCGCCGGGCCAGCAGCGCACCCAGTTCCTCGGCGCGCCGGGCGGCCGTCACCCCCACCGAGAAGCCGGCCAGCGGTTCCACCCCCGTCAAGGAGACCCCACCTGAACCTCGCCGTCGTGGACCCGGACGGGGAACACCACCACCGAGACCTCCCCGTCCTCCACGCACACACCGGTCCGCAGGTCGAAGTGCTGCTTGTGCATGGGGGACGCCACCACCGGCACGCCGCCGAGGTCACCGACAACCCCACGGGAGAGCACCGCCGCGCCGCTGAACGGATCCACATTGGACAACCCGTACACCTCCTCGGTCCGTTCCCCAGGCCGGAACACCGCCACCTGCCGGCCGTCGGTGAGCAACGCGGCCACGCCACGGCCCGGCAGCAACTCGGTCAAAGCGCACACGGTCGTCCAGACGCGCTCCCGTACGGCGGTCATCGCCCACCGCCCGGCATGCCCAGCGACACCGGCACCCGCTGGCCGCGCTCCTCGCGGAACGACACGGTCGGGTCCGGCACACCCGGGGCGTTCACGAACGAACGGAACCGCGCGAGCTTCGCCGGATCCTCGAGCACCCCGCTCCACTCGTCCGCATAGGACTCCACGTGCCGTTCCATGGCCGCCTCCAACTCCGCGCAGATCCCCAGGCTGTCGTCCACGATCACCTCTCGCAGACGGTCGATCCCGCCGTCCATGGCCTCGATCCACGCGGCCGTGCGCTGCAACCGGTCGGCCGTGCGCACGTAGAACATGAGGAACCGGTCGATCAGCCGGACCAGGGTCACCGAGTCCACATCGGACACCAACAGCTCGGCGTGCCGAGGCGTGAAGCCGCCGTTCCCGCCCACGTAGAGGTTCCAGCCGTGCTCGGTGGCGATGATCCCGAAGTCCTTGCTCCGCGCCTCGGCGCACTCCCGGGCACACCCGGACACCGCGGCCTTCACCTTGTGCGGCGACCGCAAGCCCCGGTAACGCAGCTCCAGTTCGACCGCCATGCCCACCGAGTCCTGCACCCCGTAGCGGCACCAGGTGGTGCCCACACAGGACTTGACCGTCCGCAGCGCCTTGCCGTACGCGTGACCGGACTCGAACCCGGCGTCCACCAGCCGCCGCCAGATCAGCGGCAGCTGGTCGACCGTGGCGCCGAACAGGTCGATGCGCTGCCCACCGGTGATCTTGGTGTACAGCCCGAAGTCCCGGGCCACCTCGGCGATCACCAGCAGTTTCGCCGGCGTGATCTCGCCGCCGGGGATGCGCGGCACCACCGAGTAGGTGCCGTTGCGCTGGATGTTCGCCAGGAAGTGGTCGTTCGTGTCCTGCAACGCGGCCTGCTCGCCGTCGAGCACGTGGCCGGCGCCGAGCGAGGCCAGCATCGACGCGACCGCGGGCTTGCAGATGTCGCAGCCGCGCCCGGTGCCGTGGCGTTCGATCAACTCGCTGAACGTGCGGATCCCTGTGGCCCGCAGGATCTCGAACAGGTCCACCCGGCGCTGTCCGAAGTGCTCACACAGCGCCGTCGACTGCGCCACCCCGGCCACGGCCAGGAGTTGTTTGAGCGCCGGTAGGCACGAGCCGCAGCCGGTACCGGCGGTCGTGCACTTCTTCACGCACGCGACGTCCGCGCAGCCGGCGCCGATCGCCTCGTCGATCGCGCCACGGGTGACGGCGTTGCAGGAACACACCTGGGCACTGGGCGGGAGCGCGGCGATGCCGACCGCTCCACCGGACCCCGCGGGTGCGATGAGCGCCGCGGGATCGCCGGGCACCTCCGCGCCGACCAACGCCCGCAGTGTCGGATACGCCGAGGCGTCACCCACCAGCACGCCGCCGAGCAGGGTCCGCGCGTCGTCGGACACCACCACCTTCTTGTAGGAGCCCGCGACCGCGTCGTGGAACACGACCTCGAGGGCGCCTTCGGTGGCGGCGTGCGCGTCGCCGAAGCTCGCCACGTCCACGCCGAGCAGCTTGAGTTTGGTCGAGGTGTCCGCACCCGGGAAGGCCGCGCTGCCACCGAGCAGCCGGTCGGCCACCACCTCGGCCATCGCGTAACCGGGCGCCACCAGCCCGTAGACCCGACCGTCCACACAGGCGCACTCGCCGATCGCGTACACGCACGGATCGCTGGTGCGGCAGCCACCGTCGACCACCACGCCGCCGCGTTCGCCCACCGCCAGTCCCGCCGAGCGGGCCAGGTCGTCGCGGGGCCGGACCCCGGCGGAGAACACCACCAGGTCCACGTCCAGCTCGGTGCCGTTGGACAGCGTGGCCAGCAGCCGCCCGCGATCCTCGGCGATGGCCTGGGTGGACGCTCCCGTGTGGACGGTGACGTCCAGCTCGGCGATCAGCCGACGCAGCAGACCGCCGCCACCCTCGTCCACCTGCAAGGGCATGAGCCTGGGCGCCATCTCCACCACGTGCGGCGAGAGTCCCAGGTCCCGCAACGCCTTCGCCGCCTCCAGGCCGAGCAGCCCGCCGCCGACCACGAGCGCCGAACGTCGACCCACGCCGATCCGGCCGGCGGCCGCCCGGATCCCGTCGAGGTCGTCGATCGTGCGGTAGACGTGACAGCCCGGTAGGTCGTGGCCGGGAATCGGCGGCACGAACGGGTAGGAGCCGGTGGCCAGCACGAGTGCGTCGTAGCCGTACACCGCGCCGGCGGCCGTGGTCACCGTGTGCGCGGCCCGGTCGATCGCCCGCACCGGGTCGCCCAGGCGCGCAGACACCAGCTCGACCGGATCGAGCACCAGCCGGTCGAAGTCCCAGTCGTCCACATAGGACGTCAGCGCCACCCGGTCGTAGGCGGGGCGCGGTTCCTCGGCGAGCACGTCGACCCGCCACGACCCGGCGGGGTCACGGTCGCGCAGCGCTCGCACCAGCCGGTGCCCGGCCATGCCGTTGCCGATCACCACAAGACGGTTCATGCTCACACCCCCGCGTGCGCGAGGCTCGGGACCCGCTCGACCGCGAAGGTCCGCCGCAGGTAGTAGAACCAGGTCATGGCCGCGAACACCGCGTAGGCCGCCAGGAACACGTACAGCGCCGAGGTGGACCAGTCGTCGTTCGCGCGGGCCACCGCGAGCTTCTCCTCGACCGTGCCGGCCGCGCCGACCTGCGCGGTCACCCCGAGGCTGGCCTGACGGAAGATCACCTGGATGAGGAACCCGCCGAACGCCCCGATGGCGCCGGCGATCCCGATCACCGCGGCCGCCTCGCGCTTGAACGGCAGGGCAGTGACCGACGGGTCGACCCCCAGCGAGGCCGCCTCCTTGCGGCCCAGCTCACCGAAGATCACGGGGATCATCCGGTAGGTGGAGCCGTTGCCGGCGCCGGACAACAGGAAGATCACCATGTAGGCACCGAAGAAGAGCCCGAAGCTGTGCGCGTTGACCCCGATGATCGCCAGCACGGTGAACGCGCCCATGCCGAGGAAGCACCACAGCGTCACCCGCGCGCCGCCGATCCGGTCGGACAGCCACCCGCCGAACGGCCGGGCCACCGACCCGATGAGCGCCCCGACGAAGCCGAGCCCCGCCAGGTAGGTGGCGATGAACGGGTTGGCCGCCAGGAACTCGGGGAAGGTGTTCTTGATGACCAGTGGCAACGCGAACGAGTAGCCGATGAACGAGCCGAACGTTCCGATGTAGAGGATCGACATGATCCAGGTCTGCCCGTGGCGCAACGCGGT
The DNA here is from genome assembly GCA_963825445.1 of uncultured Actinomycetota bacterium. Taxonomy (GTDB): domain Bacteria; phylum Actinomycetota; class Actinomycetes; order Mycobacteriales; family Pseudonocardiaceae; genus Actinophytocola. Next base: position 162,520 of record CAWGTM010000001.1, on the reverse strand, counting down.
CACGTAGGACCGGGCGTCGGCGCGGGCCTGGGTGAGGCTGTCCATGAACAGCCACGCGCACACCGCGGCCAGGATCACGAACGGCATCCAGATCAGCCCGGCGTAGGCAAGATGCACCTCGTGCTGGGGCAGCCGCGCGGCCGCCGCCGGCACGCCGATGATGATCACCAGCGGGACCACCAACTGCACCACGGCCACACCCAGGTTGCCGCCCGCCGCGTTCAGTCCGAGCGCGAAGCCCTTCTTGCGTTCCGGGTAGAAGAACGAGATGTTCGCCATGGACGAGGAGAAGTTGCCGCCGCCGAAGCCCGCGGTGGCCGCACAGACCGCCAGCACCAGGAACTGCGTGTCGTGGGACTGAGTGGCGAGCCAGCCGCTCGGCACCACCACGGCCAGCAGCAGCGCCGGGATCAGCAGCAGCGTCGCGCTGACCATCGTCCACGCCCGCCCGCCGAACCGGGGCACGGCGAACGTGTACGGGATGCGCAGCGCCGATCCGACGAGGTTCGGCAGGGCGGTGAGCCAGAACATCTCCGACAGCGTCATGGCCAGCCCGGCGTTCGCCAGGTTGATCACCACGACCGACCACAACACCCAGATGGCGAACCCCAGGTGCTCGGCGAAGATCGAGAAGACGAGGTTCTTGCGGGCGATCCGCCGTCCGGTGCGTTCCCAGAACTGTTCGTCGTCCGGGTTCCAGTCGTCGATCCACCGCCCCCGGCGGGCGAGCCGGGGAGCGGGTTCGGTGACCGTCACAGTCATCTGTTGGCCTCTCTAGGGGTCTACAGTGGACAGCCAGTCGGCGATCCCGCACACCGTGTCGCGGCAGCCGCCGCATCCGGTGGTGGCGCGGGTCGCCGCGGCCAGGTCGGCCACGCCGCGCGCGCCGTCGCGCCAGGCGTTGACCAACTGTCGTTTGCTGACGGTGTTGCAGCGGCACACGGTGGCCGATGCCGGGAGGTCGGCGGGGCTGGGGGCGACGGTGCCCGGCAGGGACCGGCCGAGCAGCAGCGCGAGCCGGTCGGACGGCACGCGGGTGCCGCGGTCGTAGTGCTGGGTGATGGTGGCCGCCGCGTCCGGGGAGCCGAGCACGATGGCGCCGGTAACCCGGTCGTCGCGGATCACCAGCTTCGCGTACCGGCCGCGGGTGAAGTCCTGCAGGCACAGGACTTCGGCGTCCGGACTGTCTACTTCGGTGTGGACCTCGCCCATGGCCGCCAGGTCGATGTCCCGGGCCTTGAGCCGGGTGACCACGGGCGTGCCCGGGTAGCGGGCCGCCGGGTCGGTGCCCGTGAGCAGGTCGGCCAGCACGGCCGCCTGCTCCCAGGCCGGCTGCACGAGCCCGGACACCGTCCCCGGATGCCGTGCCACGTCACCGATCGCGTGGATGCGCGGGTCGCTCGTGCGCAACGCGTCGTCGACCAACACCCCCTGGTCGACCGTCAGCCCGGCGGCCTCGGCGAGCCCCGTCTCCTGCCGGACGCCCGCCGACACCACCACCAGGTCGGCCGGCACGTGCCCGCCGTCCGCGAGCTTCAGCCCGTCGCCGGGCACGTACCGGCCGGCGAGCACGCCGAGCCGCACCTCGATGCCCAGCCCGGCCAGCGTTCCCGCGAGCGCGTGGCCCGCCGCCGGGTCGAGCTGGCGTTCCATCAGGTGGCCGACCGGGTGCACGACCGTGACCAGCGCACCCCGGCCCGCCAGCCCGCGGGCGGCCTCGAGTCCCAGCAGACCGCCGCCGAGCACGGCCACCGGAGCACCCGGCCGGGTGGCGGCGACGATCCGTTCGCAGTCGTCGAGGGTGCGGAACGCCACGGCACCCGCGGCGAGCGCACCGTCCTCGGTGGTCAGCCCTTCGACCGGCGGCACCCAAGCCCGGCTGCCCGTGGCCAGCACGAGCGCGTCGTAGTCCACAGTGGATCCGTCGGCCAGGACGACCTGCCGGGCGGCGCGGTCGATGCCGGTCACCGTGGCACCCAGCCGCAGATCCACGCCGTGGCCGGCGGCCCAGTCGGTGTCGTGCAACCGCAACGGCGCCGGGCGTCAGCGAGCCACCGACCACGGCGGACAGCAACACCCGGTTGTAGGCGGGATGTGCTTCTCGCGCCGAGCACCGTGACCGCCACCCGCGCACCCACCGGGTCGCGCCGGCGCAGCTCCTCCGCCAGCCGGGCACCGGCCATCCCGTACCCGATCACCACCACGCGCCTCGTCACGATGCCTCCAAGCCGCACGGCGCACACCTTGAACTCCGGCATGCGGCTCGTCGGGTCGAGCGCGGGGTTGGTGAACGCGTTCCCACCCCCGGGGAAGTGGAACGGCAGGAACACCACGTCCGGCCGCAGCGACGCCACACACCGGACCCTGGCGCGGACCGAGCCGCGCCGCGACGTCACCGACGCCAGGTCGCCGTCGGCCAGCCCGGCGCGGCGCGCGGTGTCCGGGTGCACCTCGACGAACACCTCCGGCACGGCGTCGACCAGCGCGGGGACCAGCCGGGTCTGCGCACCCGACTGGTAGTGCTGAGCACCCGGCCGGTGGTGGCCCGCAGCGGGAAACTCGGCGTCCGGCGGCTCGGCCGGTCCACTGTGGTCGACCGGGACGAACCGGGCGCGGCCGTCCGGGTGGGCGAACGCGTCGAGGAACATCCGTGGCGTGCCGGGGTGTCGCGTGCCGGGCACCGGCCAGTGCAGTGCCTCCCCCGCGCGCAGCCGGTCGTAGGTGACCCCCGAGTAGTCGGCCGGCCCGCCCGCCGACGCCCGGCGCAGCTCGTCGAACACCGCCTCGGCGTCGACCGGGAAGCGCGCGGCCGGCTGCCCGAGCCGGGTCGCGAGTCCCGTGGAGCACTTCCAGGTCGGTCCGCACCTCGGCCGGCGGGTCGACCGCCTTGCGGCGCAACAGGACCCGGCCCTCGAGGTTGGTCATCGTGCCGTCCTCCTCGGCCCACTGCGTGACCGGCAGCACCACGTCGGCCACCGCGGGCGGTCTCGGACAGCACGACATCGGCGACCACCAACAGGTCCAACGCGGACAGCCGCTCGGCCACGTGGCCGGCGCGCGGCGCGGACACCGTCGACGTTGCTGCCGAACAACACCAGCGCGCGTGGACCGCCAGGAGTGCCGAGCGCGTCGAGCAGTTCGTAGGCCGACCGGCCGGGCCCGGGCAGCTCCGCGGCGCGACACCCCAGACGCCGGCGACGTGCGCGCGGGCCGCCGGATCGTCGATGCGCCGGTAGCCGGGCAGCTGGTCGGCCTTCTGCCCGTGCTCACGGCCGCCCTGCCCGTTGCCCTGTCCGGTCAGGCAGCCGAACCCGGAGCCGCGCCGGCCGGGCAGGCCCAGCGCGAGCGCCAGGTTGATCCACGCGCCGACCGTGTCCGTGCCGGTGGCGTGCTGCTCGGTGCCGCGCGCGGTCAGGACGTAGGCGTTGCCGCGCCCCGGCGAGCAGCGCGGCCGCGCGGCGCTGGTCGGCCGCCGGCACCCCGGTGACCCGCTCCACCCGCTCCGGCCACCACGCGGCCGCGAGCGCGCCAGGCCTCGTCGAACCCGCTCGTGCGCGTCGGCGACGTAGTCGTGGTCGACAGGTCCCGTCGGCGACCACCGCGTGCAGGATGCCCAGCGCCAGCGCCAGGTCGGTGCCGGGCGCGGGACGCAGGTGCAGGCGCGGCCTGCTCGGCCGTGGCCGTGCGGCGTGGGTCGACCACGATCAGCTCGCCGCGATCGCCGCCAGGTGCTGCATGAACGGCGGCATCGTCTCGGCCGGGTTGGCGCCGACCAGCAGCACCACGTCCGCGTCGGCCAGGTCGGTCGACCGGGAACGGCAGGCCCCGGTCGACCCCGAACGCCCGGCAGCCCGGCGGCCGCGGCCGAGGACATGCAGAACCGTCCGTTGTAGTCGATCTGCGACGTACCCAGCGCGACCCGCGCGAACTTGCCGAGCAGGTAGGCCTTCTCGTTGGTCAGGCCGCCGCCGCCGAACACGGCGACCGAGTCGGCCCCGTGCGCGGCCCGCAGCGCGGTCAGCCGGCGCGGCCACCAGGTCGAGCGCGAAGTCCCAGCTCGCCGGACGCAACTCGCCGCCCTGCCGGACGAGTGGTTCGGTGAGCCGACCGGGCGAGTCGAGCACCGTGGCCGGCCGTCCACCCCTTCTGGCACAGCCCGCCGCCGCTCGTCGGGAACTCCCGAGGCCGCGACTGTGACGTCCGATCCGCCGGTCAGCCGCATGCCGCACTGCAGCGCGCAGTACGGGCAGTGTGTGTCGATCTGTGGCGCAGCTACCAGAGTCATCCACACACCTCCTCGGCCCTACTCGCGAACGCTGGGCAGCCCGTGCTCGGTCCCTACTCGCGAAACGCTAGGTAGCGCGTGTTACCGGGGGCTACGACGATGTTTCAGGCGTGCGACATTGCCTGCGCGGCAGGAACCGGACGGCCGTGAGATGTCACGTTTCACACACACCGGCCCGCCGTGGCGACCATCCACCTCAGCGGCTCGGCGGGTATCGTTGCTGGTTGGCCCTGTTGGGCTGCCGCAACCGGAGTTGCCTGGTGCCACACGACTACGGGATAACGAGAACGCCGTCCGGTACGACTCGAACTACCGGGGGCGGCTTGCGCGTCCCCGAGCTGGAGGTGGCATGAACAAGGTAGGTCAGCGGAGCTTGGCCGCGTTGGCCCGGCCGTCCGGAGGACTCGCCATGGTGGCGATGGACCAACGGGAGAGCCTGCGGGCGATGCTCGCCGAGCACCATGGCTCACCGGTCCCGGACGAGATCATGACGCGGTTCAAGGTGGCGGTGGCCAGGGAGGTCGCACCGCACGCCAGCGGCTTCCTGATCGACCGGAAGTTCGGCTTCGACACCGTGGTGAACGACCACCTGCTGCCTGACGACACGGGGCTCATCCTGGCCGCCGACTCGCTGACGCACCCGCCGGAGGGCGGGCCGGCGCTGGAGACCAGCCTCGACGACACCATCAGCCCGGAGGCCGTGCGCGATCGGGGCGTGGTGGCGCTGAAGCTGATGATCGTGTGGCGGCCCGACGACCGGCGCGACAAGCGGCTCGCCATGGCCGAGGAGTTCGTGCAGCGCTGCGCCCGGGCCGGCGTGGTGTCCATCCTGGAGGGCGTGGTGCGCCACGCGGAACACGACTTCGACAAGCTCCTCCTCGACGCGGCCGCCGAGCTGGGCACGCTTCGGCCCACGCTGTACAAGACGCAGGTCCCCCGCCGCGGGGAGGGCGATCCCGCCGGGGTGGCCACAGTGTGCGAGCACATCACGGCGACCGTGCCGGTGCCGTGGGTGGTGGTGTCCCAGGGCGTGTCGATCACCGAGTTCCCGAAGGCCGTGCAGCTGGCCTGCCAGGGCGGGGCGTCCGGGTTCCTGGCCGGCCGCGCCATCTGGAGCGACACCCTCGTGGACCCGGTGCCGCTGCTGCGCAGCCGGTCGCTCGACCGGCTGCACAGGCTCGCCGAACTGGTGGACCGCACCGCCCGCCCGTGGAGCGAAGCCGCCTAGGACTTGCGGAACAACTCCACCAGCGCCGGGTAGCCGCTGGCGCCGTGGCCGGCGGCCGACGCCCGCTCGGCCAGTGCCTTGACCAACCCGGACAGCTCGGTGGGCACGCCGAGCGCCTCGCTCTCCTCGACGACGTTCGCCATCGACACCAGGTGGGTGTCGATGGTGCCGTCGTCGGCCGGGTAGGTGCCCTGGTCGATCTGGTCGGCGTAGCGCGGGAGCCAGTCCGCCACCGAGTCGATCATCATCTTCGCGAAGGGGACGGACGCGGCGGCCGACACCCCGGAGGCGCCCAGGATGGCCGCGCCGTTGAGGAAGCCGTTGAGCATGCTCCACATGAGCAGGAGCCCGGCCTGCTCGTGGGTGGCCGACAGACCGGGATCGTCGCCGACGTGCAGGCAGGTGCCGAGGGTCGCGAGAGTGGCCTCGTGCTCGTCGTACACCGCGCGGGGTCCGCTCAGCACGAGCGCCGCGTCGGCCGTGCCCACGGCGTCCGGGACGGCCAGGATGCCGCCGTCCAGGTAGGCGCGGCCGCTCGCGAACTCCCGAGCGTGGGTGGGCGTGACCGACGTCAGGTTCACCACGACCTTGTGGTCGCCCAGGGCGTCGAGGACCGAGCGCACCGCGTGGTGGTCGGCCACGCAGATCACCACGAGCCCGGTCGCGTCGGCCGGGGTGGCGGCGAGGGTGGCGCCCGCGGCGACCAGGTCGTCGGCCTTCGCGGGCGTGCGGTTCCACACGGTCGTGGGGTGACCGGCGCGCAGGAAGGCGGCGGCCAGCGCGTGGCCCATCTGTCCGAGTCCGAGAACGGTCACTGGGTGCATGGCTGTGTTCATGGCACAATCCTCAACGTTCACACCGGTATGAAGGTCAAGGGGGAAATCGTCGTGTTGATCGGTGAACTGGCTCGGCGGACCGGCGTGGGCACCCACCAACTGCGGTACTACGAGGCCCAGGGCCTGCTCGCGCCGGAGCGTGGCGGCAACGGCTACCGCGAGTACGGCGACGACGCCGTGGTGACCGTCGGCCAGATCAGGAAGCTCCTGGAAGCCGGGCTGTCGACCGAGGAGATCGGGTACCTGCAGCCGTGCGTCAGCGGCGCGACCCCCGACCTGAAGCCGTGCCCGGAGACCATCACCGCCCTGAGGGCACGCATCGCCGGGGTGACCGAACAGATCGACCTGCTGGAGCGGTCCCGCGAGACGTTGACCAAGTACCTCGCGGCCACCGAGCTGCGCCTGGCGAGCTAGCCCTCTAGCCCGTGCCCTCGCGGCGCTGATCAGCGCGTTGCAGATCGTCGCGGGCACGGGCGGTCCGGGAGCGGATGGTGCCGACCGGGACGCCGCAGATCTCCGCGACCTCCGAGTACGGCAGGCCCAGCACCTGGGTGAGCACGAGCGCCTCGCGGCGTTTGGGCTCCAGACCCTCGAGCAGCAGGGTGACCTCCACCAGGTCCTCGAACCCGGCGGCGTTGGCCGAGGCCTGCTGACGGTCGGCCGCGTCGGTCCAGTCCACGGCGCCCGTGGTGCGCGGACGCGACGTCACGTGGCGGACGTGGTCGACCACCACCCGGCGGGCGATGGACAGCAGCCACGTGCGGGCCGAGCTGCGGCCGGCGAACCGGGGCAGGCTGGGCAGCGCACGCAGGTAGGTCTCCTGGGTGAGGTCGTCGGCCAGGCCCACGCCTGCCAGGTGCGCCACCAGGCGCCAGACGTCACGCTGGGTGGCCCGCACGAACCGCTCCAACGCGGCGCGGTCACCCTTGCCGGCGGCCAGCGCCAGGGTGGTCAGCTCGTCGCCACGCGGAGTCACACGGGAAAGCGTAGCCGAACCGGGAACTTCGGTCCCGGACCGTGCGACCAACTCTGATGTGGACTGCCTGACCTGTCGCGAAGCGATCTCGGCCCGGATGGACGGCGAGACCGAGCCGGTACCACCGTCGGCCACCGACGAGCACCTGCACGGCTGCGCCGACTGCCGCGCCTGGCACGAGCGGGCTGCCGACCTGTCGCGGTCGCTGCGCGTGCGGGCGGCGGTCGACGTGCCCGACCTGTCCGCGCTGATCATGGAGAACGCGCCGGTGCCGGTGCGGGGCTGGGGACCCCGGCTCGCGCTGGCCGGTGTGGCGGCCGCCCAGTTGGCGCTGGCGCTGGCCCAGGTGTTCGGGGTGAGCAGCATGGCCGGCCACGGCCACCTGTTCAACGAGAGCACCGCGTGGAACCTGGCGCTCGGGGTGGGTCTGTTCTGGGCGGTGTTCCAGCGGCGCGCGGTGGCCGGGCTGATTCCCGTGCTGAGCGGGTTCATCGCGATGCTGCTCTTGTACTCGGCCTACGACCTGGTGACGGGCGTGGTACCGGTGTCGCGGGTGGTCGGCCACAGCCTGCTGGTGGCGGGCCTGGTGCTGCTGGTGGTCATCCACCGCCGCCACGGCGACCCGGCCCCGCGCGACGGCGTGGGCAGCGACTTCTCCACCGGTACGGAGTCGTCGCCGGCGGCTCCGGCCACGCCGAAGTCCGCGCCGGGCCGCCGCCCCCCGTTACGCCCGGCGGGCCACCACCGCGCCGCCTAGCCCCGCATGATGACCACTCCCGTCGCGCACAATGACCAGTCCCGTCGCGCACAATGACCAGTCCCGTCGCGCGTGATGACCACTCCCCGGCCGGCGCCGCGGCTGGCGTGGTCACCATGGCCGACCGGAACGGTCATCATGGCCGACGGGAGTGGTCATCATGGGCCACGCCTCGGTAGGTGACCGCCAGGTGTCCCAACGAGTCCTGGCCGATCTCCGCCTCGATCTCGTACACCTGGCGCAGCCGCGAGGCGGTCAGCACCTCCGCCGGCGCGCCGCTGGCCACCACGCGGCCGCCGTGCATCAGGACCAGGCGGTCGCAGTAGCGGGCGGCCAGCGCGAGGTCGTGCATCGCCACGAGGATCGTCTGCGACGTGTCCGCCAGCAGGGCCATCAGTTCGAACTGGTGTCGCACGTCCAGGTGGTTCGTGGGCTCGTCCAGCAGAATCCCCCACGGCCGCTGGGCCAGCGCCCGCGCGATGTGCGCCCGCTGCCGTTCGCCGCCGGACAGCGTTCGCCAGGCGCGGCCCCGCAGCGGGGACAGGTCCAGGCGGGCCAGCGCCGCGTCCACGATCGCCAGGTCGGTGGCCCCGAGGCCCCGCCACCGGTCGCGGAACGGGGTGCGGCCCAGCGCCACGACGTCGGCCACCCGCAGGTCGCTGTCGCTCTCGGCCGCCTGCTCCACGAACGCCAGCCGTCGCGCCACCTGCCGCGGACCCCACGACGCGATGTCCTCGCCGTCGTAGGAAACAGTTCCTGAAGAGGGCGCCCGCAGCCCCGCGAGACACCGCAGCAGCGACGACTTGCCCGATCCGTTCGGACCGATCAACCCCACGGTCTCGCCGGGGAGCACCTCCAGGGACACGTCCGAGATGATCGTCTTTCCGGCCACACCCCACGCGAGACCGGATGCCGTGATCCTCACAGTTCCCCCCGTCTCCGCAGCACCATCAGGAACAGCGGCACTCCGACCAGCGCGGTGAACACCCCCACCGGCACCTCCTTCGGCGCGAACGCCACCCGCGCCAACGCGTCCGTCCACACGAGAAAGATGGCGCCGGCCAACGCGCTGAACGGCAGCAGCGCCCGGTGCAGCGGCCCGACCACGAACCGCACCCCGTGCGGCACGATCAGCCCGACGAACGCGATGGCCCCGACCGCCGCGACCGCCACCGACGTCAGCAGCGCGGTCACCACCAGCAGCCGCAGCCGCGTGGCCCGCACGTTGATCCCCAGCGACGCCGCCGTGTCCGCGCCGAAGGAGAACCCGTCGAGCGCCGCGGAATGCAGCCACAGCACCACGAGCCCGATCCCGCCGACGATCGCCGCCGCCACCACCGTGTCCCACCGCGACGGTGCCATCGACCCGAGCAGCCAGTAGGTGATCGCGCGAGTGGTGTCCGCGTCGCTGGACGCCATGAGGATCAGCGACGTGATCGCCGCGAACAACTGCCCCACCACGATGCCCGTGAGCACCACCCGCACCGACCCCAGCCCGCGTCGGCCGAGCAGCGACAGCAGCAGCGCGAACGACGCGAGCGCGCCGATCACCGCGCCCCCGGTCACCCCGATCGAGCCGGCGCCGACGCCGAGCACCACCACCAGCACCGCCCCGGCCGACGCGCCGTTCGACACCCCCAGCAGGTAGGGCTCGGCGAGCGCGTTGCGCGTCACCGCCTGCAGCGTGGCACCGCTGATCGCGAGGATCGCGCCCACCACGGCCGCCATCAGCACGCGCGGCACCCGCAGGTCCCACACGAGCGAGTCGAGCAGCCGCGGCAACGGTTCCACGTCGAGCCCGAGCCGCCCACCGAACACCCGGCCCAGCTCGGCGAACCCGACGCCCCCGGTGCCGATCAGCACGCACACGGCCAGCGAGCCCGCCAGTACGAGAAGCCCGAACAGAAATACCGCGACGAGGGGCACCCGCGGCCCGGCGGGCGCCACGGCCGGCTCGTCGACGACGACGGCGGGAGCCCCCGGAGCCAACAGGTCAGCCGACATGACCCAGCTCCCGCATGCCGGCGACCACCGCTTCGAGGGTCTCCACCGCACGCACCGACGGGTCCATGCCCGTGCCGAGCACCTCGATGATCTGGTCGTTCTTCACGGCCGCGAGCTGCGACAGCACGGGGTGGGCGCGCAGCTGTTCGATCTTCTCGGCCGCGCTGTCGCCGGGTGCGCCGCGCTCGGACAGGTCGCCCACCACGATGACGTCCGGGTCGCGCTCGGCGATCCGCTCCCACGACACCTCCGGCCAGTCCTCGGCCACGTCGTCGAACGCGTTGACCCCACCCACCAGCCGGGACATCTCACTCGGCACGGTGCCGCCGCCGGCCACGTACGGGATCCCGTTGAACGAGGAGTACAGCCACAGGATCGACGGCTCGCCGGTCGCCTTCTCGCCGACCTCGGCCGCCGCGTCGACCACCGCCTGCTGCTCCTCGATGAGCGCGGTCGCCCGGTCCTCGACCCCGAACACCTCGCCGAGCACCTTGAAGTCGGTGAACAGCAGGTCGAACGGTGACGCCTCTCCGGAGGGGCACTCCACGGCGCTCACGTACGACGGCAGCCCGATCTCCGCCAGCTCCTCGCGGGTGCCCACCCGATCGGGGGTGTACTGCGCGGCGAACGAGGCGATCACCAGATCGGGCGCGGCCGCGCGCAGCTGCTCGCCCGTGAGCAGCTTCGGGTTGAGCACCGGCACCTTCGCGTAGGCCTCCTGGTACTCCGGCGCGACCTTGGTCTTCAGGTTCGACGTGCCGATCATCCGGTCGCCCAGACCCAGCGCCAGCATGGTTTCCGTGGACGTCTGGTCGAGCGTGACCACCCGCTCCGGCGTGGTCTCGAAAGCCAGCTCCTGGCCGCAGCTCGACACGGTCACGGCCGCGTCCCCGGCCTCGGCTTCCTGGTGCGGGTCCGCGCACCCGGCCAGCGCCAGCAGTCCGAGCGCCACGACTCCGGCGCGCAGTTTCCTCATGTCCGTCCCTCCGGATGGCGTACCCCGGTCGGGGTACCGTGGCCGCTGATTGTAGTGATAATCAGTTTCATTAAGCTAGGCGGGGCACTCACTCGCACTCAACTAGTATTTGCCAGTATCTGGCAGGAACGGGGGTACACCATGGTCACGGCCACACCTGTCAGGTCGGTGCTGCGCGAGGTCCGGTTCCTGCGACTCTGGGCCGGCACCACCGCGTCGGGCCTCGCGACCTGGGCGCTGCCGTTCGTGCTCGGGCTCGCCGTCCTCGACCGCACGCTGTCGGCCTCCGGTCTCGGCATCGTCCTGGCCGCCCGGACCGCCGGGTTCCTGGCGGCCGTCCCCGTCGGCGGCGTGCTGGCCGACCGGCACTCCCGCCGCGGCGTGGTGCTGTGGTCCGGACTCGCGGCCACGGTCGCCACCCCCGTGATCGCCCTCGGACTCGGCCGGTCGGTGCTGCTCATGGCGGTCGCGGCCGCCGTGGTCGGCGCCGGGCAGGGCGCCTGCCGGCCGGCGTTCCAGGCGTTGACGGCCGAGGTGGTCGACCCGGACCGCCGCCAGCAGGCGAACGCCGCCATGGCGCTGGCCATCCGGATCACCACGCTCGTCGCGCCGGGACTCACCGCACTGCTCGGCACCGTCCTGGGCGCCGGCACGCTGCTGCTCGGCACGGCCGCGCTGTGGCTGGCCGCCGCGCTCGTCCCACCGAAGGGCGCCGGGGCGCCGGTCGAGTCCCGAGCGCGGGTGCCGTTCCTCCGCGAGTTCGCCGACGGCGTGGCCGAGGCGCGCCGGCACCCGTGGTTCGTGGCCGGGCTGGCCGCGCTCACGGCCGTGATCGCCACCGGCTACTCGGCCACCGGCGTGGCGCTGCCGCTGATCAGCCGCGACCGCTACGACACGGAGTTCGTGCTCGCCGCCTCGCTCACCGCCTACACGGTCGGCGGCCTGATCGGCGCGCTCGTGGTGTCCCGGTGGCGACCGAAGGCGCAGGGCTGGACGGCGCTGTTCTCCCTGAGTCTCTACGGTTTCGCACCACTCGCGCTGCTGTTCCCGGTCGACCCGCTGGTGATCGTGGTGGCCTACGTGATCGCCGGGTTCGGCATCGAACTGTTCAACGTGCCGTGGTTCACGGCCACCCAGCGCGAGGTGGCGCCCGACAAGCTCGCCCGGGTGTCCTCTTTGGACTTCCTGATGTCCTACGGCCTCGCCCCCGTCGGCCTGGCCGTGATCGCGCCGGCCATCGCCACCTACGGCGCCGGCCCGGTGCTCGGCGTGTGCGCGGTGATCTGCTTCCTCGCGCCCGCGGCCGCCGCGCTGGTCCCCACCACCAGGAGGTTCGCCCGGTGATCCCGTCTCGTGTGGACGCGTACGACCAGGACAAGGCTCGCACGGCGCTGGCCGCCGACGGCGCGGTCGTGCTCACCGGGCTCGAGCCGACACCGGACGCGCCCGTGGTGGCCGCCGCGCTCGTGCTCGGCGACCGGCTGCGTGAGCTGTTTCCCGTGCGGGAGCGGGGTTCCCGCGACGGCGGGCCCGTGCACCTGCACGCGGACAGCTTCGACGTGGTGGTCGACATCGGCGGAGTGCCGCACCGGCGCCGGCACCCGGACGAGGACCACGTGCTGGTCCAGTGCGTCCGCGCGCCGAGCGCCGGCGGGGACTCGTTCGCCGTGGACGCCTACGAAGTAATGCGAGAGTTCGACCCGGAACTGGCGGCGTTCCTGACCGACGTGGACGTCGACCTCTACGGCGCGTGGGCCGGCCTGCGGGGTCTGCCGGCCACCCCGACGGTCGCCCGCCACGTCGAGTACACCCGCACCGGCCGGCGGATCGTGCGCCGCACCGACGGCGCCACCCCGCTGCACCGCGACCCGCGGACCGAGCACGTGACCGCCATGCTCGCCCGGTTCACCGAAGCGGTGCACGCCCTGGAACCGGACCTGCCGCGGTTCCCGCTGACCGAGGGCGACATCCTGCTGCTCGACAACTACCGCTGCTGGCACGGCCGCGACCCCCACGAGGGCGACCGGCTGGTCCGCATCCTGACCCTGCGCACGGAGGACGCCCGTTAGTCCGGTCGGGCGGTGGGGAATTAACTGAATTTCATGCACGTGGGGTGACGGATCGCCCTCGCTGCGTTTACCATCCGAACCGATCGAAGCCCTATACCTTGCGGGTGGTAGCGGTGGCGGTTGCCTTTCGTGCGTTGGGGCCGCTCGAAGTTGGCATCGACGAACGAACGGTGCCACTCGGCGGGCCCAAACCTCGCACGCTCCTGGCCGCTCTCCTGTTGCACCCCAACAGCTCCGTCTCGGCCGACGCGCTCGCCGAAATCCTGTGGCCCCGCGGCGCGCCCCGATCCGCGCCCGCCAACCTCCGCACCTACGTCCACGCGCTGCGCCGCACGGCCGAGCTGTCCGCCCGGATCCAGCGCCGCGGTACCGGCTACCTGCTGGCCGCCGAGCCGGACGAGATCGACCTGTACCTGTTCGAGTCCCTGGTCGGCGCCGCGCGCGCGGCCGACGAGCCGGCCGCCGCGCTCGCCCTCTACGACCAGGCCTGCGGCCTGTGGCGCGGGCGGCTGCTGGAGGACCTGCCGCAGAGCCACCTCTGGGCGGCCACCATCACCCGGCTGACCGAGCTGCGACTGACCGCGCACGAGGAACGGATGGCGCTGCGGATCACGGTCGGCCACCACGACGCCGTCGCCGTCGAGGCCCGCGGGCTGCTCGACGAGCACCCGCTGCGCGAGGAACTGTGGCGCCTGCTGGTGGTCGCGCTCAGCGCGGGCGGGCGGCGCGCCGAGGCGCTGCGGGCGTGTGCCGACGCGGAGCGGGTGCTGCGGGAGGAACTCACCACCGAGCCCGGTCCGGCACTGCGCCGGCTGCGGGCCGAGCTGCGCGGCAACCCGCCGTGTGGCCTGCCCCTGGACGTCCCGGACTTCACGGGCCGCACGGGCGTGATCGACGAGCTGGTGACCGCACTGCACCGCCAGCGCGACACCCCGACGGTCGTGGTGCTGTCCGGGCCGCCGGGGATCGGCAAGTCCGCGGTGGCCGTGCGGGTGGCCCACGCGGTCCGCGCGGAGTTCCCCGACGGCCAGCTGTACTTCGACCTGGCCGGCACGTCCACCCAGCCGCGGTCGCCGCAGGCCGTGCAGGCGGAACTGTTGCGCACGCTCGGCGTGCACGACTCGGTGCTGCCGCGCGCGCCGGCCGAACGCGCGGCGCTGCTGCGGTCGCGGCTGGCCGGCAGACGTCTGTGCGTGGTGCTGGACGACGCGGCCAGCGCCGCGCAGGTGCAGCCGCTCCTGCCGGGCGCCGGCGGCTGCGCGGTGCTGGTGACCAGCCGGGTGATGCTGCCCGACCTCGCCGGCGCCCGGCCGGTGCAGCTCGACGTGCTCGACGAGACCGAGGCGGGCCGGCTGCTCGCCGAACTCGTCGGTGTGGACCGGATGCGGGCCGAACCCGAGAGCGCGGCGGCCATCCTGCGGTTCTGCGGCTACCTGCCGCTCGCCATCCGGGTGGCCGGCACGCGCCTGGCCCACCGGCGCGGCTGGACGCTGCGGACCATGGCCGACCGGCTGCGTGACGAGCGGCGCCGCCTCGACGAGCTGCGGGTCGGCGACCTGGCCGTGCGGGCGAGCGTCGGGTTGAGCTACGAGCTGCTGGCGCCGGACGCCGCGCTGGCACTGCGTCTGGTGAGCCTGCTCGGCCCGGTCCGCTGGCCGGGCTGGGTGGTGACCGCGCTGCTCGACAAGCCGGCCGACCACGTCCTCGACACGCTCGTCGACGCGCACCTGGTGGAGCTGGTGGACGCCGACGCCACGGGCGCGCCCCGCTATCGGCTGCACGACCTGATCCGGTGCTATGCCAGCGAACTGGGCTCTGAGTTGGGCACGGCTTCCGGACCGGCGATCCGGCGGGTCCTGGAGGCGTACCTGTCGCTCGCCACGTCCGCCGCCGGCCGGCTGCCCAGCCAGTTCCTCGGGGTGGTCGCGCCGTGGCCGGCACCCGAGCCGGACGAGCCGCCCGCCGCGTGGTTCGACGCCGAACACCACACGGGGGTGGCGGCCGTCGCGCTGGCCGCGGATGCCGGGTTCGACGACCTCGCCTGGCGGCTGGCCACCGCGTTCGCCCCGTACTTCGACCTGCGCGGCCACCAGGACGACTGGCTGCACACCCACGAGATCGCGCTCGAGGCCGCGCGGCGGGTGGGTGACCGGCACGGCGAGGCGATCGTGCTGCGCAACCTCGGGCAGGTGCGCCTGTACCGCGACGCCTACGAGGACGCGCGGACCGCGTTCTCCCGGTCCCACGAGCTGTTCCGCGCGGCGGGCGACGAGCGGGGTGCGGCACTCGCGCTGATCGGGCTCGGCACGGTGCTCCGGGTGCTCGGCGAACCCGAGCGGGCGCTGGACTGCTCCTACGCCGCGTTGCCGCTGTTCGCGGCGGTGGCCGACCGGCACGGCGAGGCGGTGGCACGGCTGGCGGCCGGCTCCGCGTGGCTGGCGCTCGGCTGCTTCGGCCCGGCCGGCCGCTGGTTCGCCGACGCGTACGACCTGTGCGCCGACATCGGGGACCGGCACCGCGAAGCCCACGCACTGCACCGGATCGCGTTGTTGCACCACCGGCGCGGCGACCTCCCCACGGCCACCGACCACGTGCGCCGCGCGCTGCGGATCTTCACCGACCTGGACGACGACCACTGTGTGGGCTACGCGAACCAGAGCCTGGGCGAGCTGTGCCTGGACAGCGGCGACCTGACCCACGCACAGGACCTGCTGGCCGACTCGTTCGACACCCACCGCCGCACGGGCGACCGCGGCTCGGAGGCCAAGGTGGCCGAGCTGCTCGGCCGCCTCCACGAGAACCTGGGCCAACCGGAGCCGGCGCGCCGGTACTACATCCGCGCGCGACAGCTGCGCCAGGAACTGGCCAGCTGAGCGCGCCGGCCCCGCGAGGCTCCCTCGCCCGTCGCCCGTGGGCGGGGGTGTGTCACGGGCGCCGGGTGTGCGGAGGGAGCCCCGCGGGAGTTCTCAGCAGCCCGTGCTGCTCGTGATCGTGGTGTTGCCGAAGTACTTGACGGCCACGCCGTTCAGGACCACGCGCTGCACCACGCCGTTGCGTCGCTGTTCGTAGTGCAGGTGCGGGCCGGTGGATCCGCCCGTGCTGCCGACCTTGCCGATCAGCGTGCCGGTGCTGACGTTCTGTCCCACCGAGACGTTGAAGGAGTTGAGGTGGGCGTAGTAGGTCTTCCACCCCTCGGCGTGCCCGATCACGATGTACTTGCCGTAGCTGGTGTTGCCGAGGTCGCGGACGACCTCGACCTTGCCGGACGCGCTGGAGCGCACGTTCTTGTTGTTCGCGTCGCCGCGCTGGAAGTCCACGGAGTTCTGCGGGTTGTGGTTGGTGCGGGTGTTCGCGTTCCACACCTGTCCGCAGTCGAACGGGGTGCGGAGGTTGACGGCCAGCGGTGACACGTCCGCCGACGCCGCCGGCGCCAGTCCGGCGGTCGCGACCAGTGCGGTGAGCAGCGCGAGAAGGGGCTGTCGTTTCAGCTTTCGTGCCATCGTGGTTCCTCACTTCGCAGGGGAACCACACCACAACATCAAGACGTACAAACCGCGTACAAATCCTGGGCACCACGACGAAGCGCGTCACCTGACCCGCGCGTTCATCATGGACCACCGCGGCACATCCGCGGCACAGCGGCTAGACCGCGGCCAGCTCCGTCCTTGGTGGCGTGCGCAGCGCCGCCAGGACCTTCGGCACGTTGTTCACGCACAGCGCGTCCACCCCGGCGTCCAGCAGTTGCTGGGCGAACGCCACGGTCGGGCACCAGGCCAGGAACTCCCGCCCGCTCGCGTGCACCAGGTCCACCACGTACTCCAGCGGCCGCTGGAGTTCCGGTGGCTCGCGGTCGTTGGGGCGCAACGATCCCCAGTGCGGCGCGAGCACCTGGACGTCGAGGTGGCCGGCCGCCGCGACGGCCTGACCGATCGGGAAGTCCAGCCAGGTCAACAGACCGCGGGCGACACCGGGGGCGAGTTCGCGGGCGATGTCGAGCGCGCCCGGGTCGAACGAGCTGATCAGCGTCGGCCGTTTCCGGGCCTCGCGCCGGGCGGTGCCGGCGAGCAGGGCCATGGTGGTGGCGTCGCGGCTGCGGGTGGCGTCCTCCATCGACGTCTTCACGTCGAAGTCGACACCCACGTGCGCCGGCAGCGCCTCGAGGAGCGTGACCAGGTCGAGCGCGCCGCCCGTGCCGACCATGTCGGCGTAGAACACGCCGTCGTCGTCGGCCGGGTTGTGCGCGACCACCAGGTGGTCGTCGGAGGTGCGGCGAACGTCGACCTCGACCCAGTCGATGCCCAGTTCCACCGCCGTCAGGAAGGATTCGAGCGTGTTCTCCAGGTGCCCGTCGACCGTGCCGCGGCCACAGCCGCGATGTCCCAGCAGGACCGGTTCGGACCCAAAGATGCCGTTCATAGCGCGCCGTCTCACCGGCGCGCCTCAGGAACTCAGGCGGCCGAGGTGACGGTCTTGCCCACCTCCACGTTCGCACGCTCGAGATCGCCGGCGAAGTCCACCTCCACCACGAAGAACTCGGAGATGTCCAGCGCCAACACCCGCATACCGGCGGCTTCGATCGCGGCCTCGATGCCCCGCTCGAAGTAGTCGGTGTCGGTACAGCCCTCCAGGTGCTCGACCAGCGTCGCCCGGTCGGCCGACGCGATGTAGTTGATCCCGACGGCCTCGCCGAGACCGTCGACCACCGATTTTGACAGCTCGAACACCAAACCGTCGCTCGAAGCGGTGTACTTCACCTCTTCGTCACCCACTGCTTCCGTATTGACACACACGAAGCTGTGGTCGGCGTCGAGAACCGGTAGGACGCGGTCGAGCAGCCGCGGGTCGAACACCACGTCGCCGTTGAGCCACAGCACCCCGCCCGCCGGGGCCAGCCGCAACGCGCGCAGCAGGCTCTTCGACGTGTTCGTGTGCTCGTAGCGCTCGTTGTAGGCGAACAACGCGCCGGGTGCCGCGGCCATGACCTCCTCAGCGTGGAAGCCGACCACGATCGTGACGGCCACCTCGCCTAGACCGGTGTGGAGGTTCTCCAGCTGCTGGCACAGGATGCTGCGGCCGTCGGCCAGCGGGGTGAGCGGCTTGGGGTGCGGCATGCCCAGCCGGGTTCCCATGCCGGCGGCCAGAATGACGACGTTTCGGCTCATGCCGGCGCTCCCTGTGGGTTGTGGATCACTGCGGCGAGGCCCGCGTCGCGGGCGGCCAGGGTCTCCTCGATCGCGGCGAGGAACCGTTCGGTGCTCTCCCCCGGGGCGAGGTCGCCGAAGTACTCGGCGCGGATCGCCGCGCGGGCCGCGCGGTACTCGTCGTCGTCGAGGCGGCGCGCCAGGGTCGCGGTGAGGGCGGGCAGGGTGGCCGAGTCGATCACGTCGGCGCACCGGCTGACCGGCGCGTCGGCCGCCAGCCGCTCACGGTCGTCGCGGCGGTCGGCCACGAACATCGGCCGGTCCCGCAGGTACAGGAAGTCGAGCCCGACCGACGACACGTCGGTGATCATCAGGTCGCAGGCGCCGAACATGGCGAGGATGTCGCCTTCCTCGTACCCGCCGAGCATCCGGACGATCTCGCGGTGCGCCGCGGCGATCCCCGGTAGCGGGCTGACCGGCACCCGCGGGTGCGGCTTGTAGATCACCCGCACGTCGGGCACCGCCAGGGCGGCCGCCACGATCGCGGGGCCGAACACGTCGACCGAGGTGTAGTTGTTGGACTCGTTCTCACCCTCCCAGGTGGGCGCGTAGAGGATCGTGCGCTTCGGGCTCGGCGCGAGCAGCGGGCTGGGCCGCAGGTCGAGCTGCGGGCGGCCGACGGGCACGAGCCTGCCGGTGTCGAACTCCAGCAGCGCGGCCTGGTGGCGCCGCACGGCCGCCGGCCCGGCCACGAAGACCCGGTCGTAGGCCTTCACCTGGTTGGAGACCATGCAGACCTTGTCGCTCTCGCCGTGGTTCACGTGGACGTGCAGCATCCGGCGCTGGGTGAGCGAGTGGAAGTTGTGCACCGAGTTGTTGACGTAGACCGCGACCTTCAGCTCGCTGGCCTCGTACAGCTGGACCAGGTCGGGGAACGTCGGCGCGAGCACGCGCGGCAGGTAGGTGGCGCCCGCGAGTTCGGCGTAGGTGGCGGCGTTGCGGGTGATCAGCACGACGGGATGCCGCTCGTGGAGCAGTTCGAGCACCGGCAGCCACTGTCTGAGTTGGTAGAGCTTTCGCGGGTCGTCGGCGAAGTACACGGCGATCTCGCCGGGCACGGCGGTGCCCGGTTCGTAGCCGGCCGGCCGCGGACCCGACGGGGAGTCGAGCACCCGGCGGGCGTCGCGAGCCTTCTTGCGGTTGCCGAACAAAGCCACGGCTCCAGGAGGTAGGCGTGATCGCAGGAGGAGACCACGGGATGAAACGGGGGATGAGAGGGATGCACGCCCATCATCCAGTCCAGGACACCTGCGCGCCAACCCCGCGACGCACCACCGATACCCGATGTTTACGTGCGGCTTGTCGGGAACCCGTCTGGCAGGATGAGCGCATGATCGTTCGTCGGCTGTCGGTGCTGGTACTGGTCGGGTTGCTCACGTTGCTCGGGAGCGCCGGGGTGGCGAACGCGCACACGCGTCTGGAGTCCAGCGACCCGGCGGAGGGTGCCGCGTTGGCGACCGCGCCCGCGCAGGTGACGCTGACGTTCAGCGAACCCGTCTCGGCGCCCGAGGGGGCCGTGGAGATCATCGGCCCGGACAACGTGACGTGGCAGGTGGGTGCGCCGACGGCGGCCGGCCCGACGATCACGGCGCCGATCACGCCCGCCGGACCGGCGGGCGCCTACGTGCTGGCCTACCGGGTGGTCTCGGCCGACGGGCACACGGTCGCGGGTTCGGTGAACTTCACGCTCACCGCGCCGGTGGCCCCACCCACGACCACGACGACCACCACCACCGAGGCGCCGCCCCCGACGACGACCGAACCTCCCGAGGCGGACCCGGCCGCGTCCACAGAGGACAGCGGCGGCGTGCCGCTGTGGGTGTGGCTCGTGGTGGCGGTGGTGGTGATCGCGGCGGCGGTGGCCATGGTGCTGAGGTCCCGCCGCTCCTGACCCCCGGCGAGTCGTACCGTTTCGACAGCGAGTCGTACCGAATCGGTACGACTCAGCGTCCAGACTGTACGACTCGCGCATCGCCGAGGCCTGCTCCCGCAGACCGTCGAACCGCGGCACGAGCACCGCCTCCAGCAACGCCGCCTTCGTCCCGTCGAGACCGGCGAACCCTTCGCGCTGCCCGGCATCTTCGTGCTCCGCGTCCGCGACGGCCAGATCGTCAGCTCCCGCGACTGCTTCGACCACCTCACGGCCGCCCGAATCCGCGGGCACCAGATCTAGCCGGTCTGCTCCACGTCGTCGATCAGGAAGTGGTCGTACTGCGAGGTGGTGCCGCTGGTGGCGAAGCTGTGCCCGGCCAACCCCGTCACCCCGGGCGTCGTGGGGCCGACGGTGCCCACCGACGTGCCGTTCAGGAACACCTCGGCGCTGGTGAGCGTCGCTTCCACCCGCAGCGTGTGCCACTTCTTCTGCGGCGCCACCCCGGCGGCCGTGAGCTTCGTCCACTGCCGGGTCGTCGCGTCGTACCAGCCGATGCTCCCGTCGCTTCCCACATTGAACTGGAACGCCGGCGCACCGTCCGCCCCGCGCGTCACGAACGAGAAGCTGCGCGCGTAGCCGATCGAGTTCACCCGGAACTCCAGGTTCTGTTCCGCGGCGGGCGCGCTCTCCCACGTGAGCCCCGCCGTCCGGTCGATCCACGGGTCGACCAGCCGCAGCATGCGCCGCGAGTCGTCGGTGTCGAAGTCGGTGACCGTGGCGCCGACGGCGTTCGTGTACCCGCGCGGCACCTGGCCGACCGGGTCGTTCTCGAACGAGTCGACTGTGGAGTACAGCTCCAGCTCGTTGAGGAACGCCTTGTGCCGGTCGTCGACCTTCACCCGGACGTACTTGGCGGCCACGCGGTCGAGATCGAAGTACTTCAGCGCGTAGGAGGTGATCTCACCGGTCCGCACCACCGGCTCCCACGTCGTACCGTCCACCGACACCTCGACCGTCGCCTTCGACTTCTCGCCCGGGTGCAGGGCGAGTCCGGCCCTGGTCAGCGTGTACGTGCGGTCGAGGGTCAGCGTGTAGGTGCCGGTGCGGCCGCGGCCCACGGCCGAGGACGCCCAGTCGGTGCTGCCGTCGATGGCGCCGATCGGGCTCATCTCCGGCAGCTTCGGGTTGTGGGCGTCGAGGTCGGTCCGCACGGAGATCTTCTCCTCGCGGTACTTGCCGAGCAGGTCGATCTTGCCGACGCCGGGCGCCACCACGTCCACGAACCTCGTCCACACGCGGTACTCGCCGTCGACCGTGAACCCCGCGTCGGTCTCCGGGCAGCCCCACGACGGCGCGCAGTTGTCGCCCGCGATGATCACCCGGTTCGAGCCGACGGCGGCGTGCGCGCCGTTGCCCGACGAGCCGTGGTTGCGCTGGAACGCGGCGTTCACCGTCGGATGGTTGACGTAGGTGGTCTGCGCCTGCTCGAAGCTCGTCCCCATGCCGTCCGGTGAGATGGCGATCCAGTTGTCCGGCCTGCCCCAGGTGAGCGTCATGATTCCGTTGGGCAGCAGGCGGAGCACGGGCATCACGCCGGTCGTGGGCGCCGGTTCACCGGACGCCGTGGTGATCTTGACCGGTACCGGCGGAGTCCACGTGCGACCGTCGTCCGTCGACCGGTTGGTGTAGAGCGGGCCGATGTTCGCTCCACCCGCCTGGCCGGTGCGGTGCACGGCCACCAGGTCGCCGTTGACGGCGCGGGTCATGCCGGTCTCGCCCATCCAGCGCCCGTCGGTCTGCGTGGCGACCGTCGCGTACCGCTGCCAGGTGCGGCCGTTGTCGGTGCTGCGGGCCAACTCCGAGCGGTACCCGGGATCGCCGACGTAGGTCGTGTAGTAGCCGAGCAGCAGCGAACCGTCGTTCGCGTAGAACAGGTCGCGGTGGATGCGCACGCCGCGGTCGAACTTCGTGGGGTCGAACGTGCCGTCCGTGGTGAAGGTGGCCAACTCACGGCGATAGGTCCTGCCGCCGTCGGTGGACCGGCGGGTGATCAGCTTGACCCGGTGGGTGTCGATCACGCTGTCCGGGATGAACTCGACGCCGAACCGGCTGCCGTCGCGCAGCTTGGCGTACCACCCGGACGCGGCGTCGGAGTTGATGCCGCTGGGGAACGTGTAGCCGCCGTCGGAGGACTGCATCATCGACGAGACGTTGTTCGCCGACGCCACGTCCTCGTTGGACTGCCAGGTGAGCTGCACCTGGCGCTGCGGCAGACCGGCCTTGTCCACGCCGTCGAACGCCTCCACCAGGGCGTTGCCCGCGATGACGCCGGGCGCCGGCTCGTGGACCGTCCGGTGGGGCTGCTGGCCGATGACGTAACCGTTCGGGTCACCGCCTGCCGCCGGGGTGACCGGCACCCCGGCCGCGCCGGACGGACCGATCAGCAGGCCGACGGCCGTGGTGACCACGACCGCCGAGCAGAGTAAACGTGCCTTCCGCATCCCAACCTCCGTGCGTGGGTTCACGGGAACCACACCCGAAACTCCGTTTCATGTCAACGGGCCACCATTTCCACAGGCGACCTTCATCCGGCCCACAGCAAACGCTCAGCCTTCGCGCGCACCCTGGAGTCACGAGTCGGGGAGGCCGCCATGGAGACCCAGTCCGCGTTCACGTGGAGCTGGCACGTAGCCGGCGACCAGGGCCGTCGCGTGGTGAACGCGGACGCCGTCGCCTCCCACACCGACCCGGCGACCGGCGGGCCGCACGTGGCGCTCGCCGACGGGATCGGGGACAACCAGGGCGCGGTTCGGGCCGCCCTGGTGGCAGCCGCGGCGGCGGTGCGCACTCCCGCCGCCGCGGGCGGACCGGCGGCCGCGCTGCTGGCCGCGCAGCGAGCCGTCCTGGCCGACCGGGACGCCGGCGACTGCGTCGTGGTGATCGCCCAGCCGCGGGTCGACGGCTACGAGCTGAGCTGGGTGGGCGACGTGCGGGCCTACGCCTGGGACGGCTCCGCGTTGCGGCAGCTGACCACCGACCACACGCTCGCGCAGTTCTTCCGCAGCCGCGGCGAGCCGTTCGCCCCACGCATGGAACACCTGGTCACCACGAGCGTGCGCACCGCGCGGCCCACCGAGTTCGGCCGCGCCCGGCTGCTCGGCCCCGGCCGGCTGCTGCTCACCAGCGACGGCGTCCACAAGACCCTGCCGCCCGACACGATGGCCGAGATCATGCGCTACGCGGACAACCCGGCGGCCGCCCTCGTGGCCGCCGCCCACCGAATGGGCACCACGGACAACGCGACGGCCGTCACGGTCGACCACATCTGCGGCCCACCGCCGCTCCCCCTGCCGACCATGCCGATCCCCACGGCCGCGTAGCTAAACCCGGCGCAGGCGCGTCACGGAACTCACGTAGTCACCCGCCAACTCCAGGTACAGGCCCCGGTGCGTCAGCAGCGAGCCGCTGAGGCGCGCACCCGTCGCCACGTCCACATAGGACGCCGAGGGGTCCAGGCCCGCCAACCGCAACTCCCGCCGCTGCACCAGATGCCGCACCTGCAGCGCGAAGGCGAACACCACCACGTCGTCGCCGTGGACGTACTCCACCCCGAACAACGGGTCGGCCGCCGAGCCCAGGTGGTACCGGTCCCCGCCCTGCACCACCGGCCGCAGCTCCCGGTACAGCGCGATCAGCTCCCGCGCCACCGAAAGATCGTCTTCGGACATCGCCAACAGGTCGCCGCCCAGACCGAGCGCACCGCACATCGCCACGTGGAACCGGAACCGCAGCGGCACCGCCCGTGGACTGAGGTTGCCCGGCGCGTCGGTGACCCAGCACATCATGGCGGCCGCCGCGTGCAGGTGACCGAAACCCTCCTGAACGGACAGCCGGTCGACCACGTCGGTGTTGTCGCTCGCCCACGCCCAGTGCGCCCGCCGGAACATGCCGTGGTCCAGCCGGCCACCGCCGGCCGAACAGGTCTCCAGCAACAGGTCCGGATGCAGCGAACGCAACCGGTCCAGCACCTCGTACAGGCCCTGGGTGTGCGCGAGCGCCACGGGATGGTCGGGCTCGGCCGAGTACAGCTCGGTGATCGGCCGGTTCATGTCCCACTTGAGGAAATCGACGTCCGCCGCCGAGATCAGCCGGTCGAGCGTGGTGACCACGTGGTCGCGGACGTCGGCCCGCGTGTAGTCCATCACCAGCTGGTGGCGCAGCCGCGGCACGAGCGTCGGTTCGCGGGTCGGCCAACGGTAGAACCACTCCGGGTGTGCCCGAAACACGTCACTGTCCACATTGGCCATCTCCGGTTCGGCCCACACCCCGAACCGCATGCCCAGCGAGTGCACCGCGTCGGCCAGTACCCGCAGTCCGGAAGGGAACCGCACGGGTGCGGGATCCCAGTCGCCCAGATGGTCGATGCCGGTGGACGGGTCGCCGCGGAACCACCCGTCGTCCACCACGAACAGCTCCACCCCCAGCGAAGCCGCCCGGCGCGCGAGCCGCAACTGGTGGTCCAGCCGCACGTCGTAGTGCGTGGCCTCCCACGAGTTGTACAACACCGGCCGCTCACGCGACGCCTGCGCCAGCACGTACCGCCGCTCGTACCGCTGCCAGCGCAGCGACGACCCCGCGTGCCCGTCCGGCGCGTAGATGCCGACACTGCGCGGCAGTTCGAGCGACGCACCCGGCTCCACCACCTGCCGGTGCCCCAACGAGTTGCTCCCGTGGACCACGTGGGTCCCACCGTCCTGCGCGGTCTGCACGACCGTGCGGTGCGACCCGCTCCACTCCAGCGCGGCGCTCCACACCTCGGTGCCGTCGCGGTCGAGCGCGAACCACGGCTGGTGCTCGTGGCCGGTGATGCCCGCGCGCGTCTCGATCACCACCCGCCCCACTTCGAGCGGCCGCCTGGTCAGCTGCGTCTCCGCGAGCACCGCCCCGGACAGGGTGGTCAGCGTGTACCCGTCGTCCGGCGGCGGCGCCCAGCCTGCGGACATCGCGCGGTGCAGGTACACGGGTTCGGCGCCGGTGTTGCGCACCGTGGTGACCCGCACGATCGCGTCGACGTCGGCCAGCACGCGATAGGACAGCTCGATCTCGAGTGGATAGTGCGTGTCGGCGAGCACCACCCGCAGCTCGTCACCGTCAATACCGTGGGACGCCAACCGCGGGGCCAGGCCGCGGACCCGGTCGGCGAACTCGACGTCCAGCGCCGGCTCGTCGCGGCGCAGCCCGCCGAGCGTGACCAGTTCCTCCTCGTGCGCCCGCGGGCGCGACCACGCGCCGGACGGGCGGGCCCGGTCGGGGTTACGGTCGGCCAGGACGGCGGCGTCGGCCGCGGTGATCGGCGCGCCCCAGTGCAGGTGGCGCAGCACGGGTTCGTCGAGCGCGGCGTCGGGGTGCAGGGAGAACGCGTAGCCCACGTGGGTGCCGCGCAGCAGGTAGCCGGGCCGGGTGCCGAGGGGTTCGATGGACACCCGCCCGACCCTGCGTGAAACACGATTCCATGTCAAACGTACGCCGCCGGGCGTACCTCGAGAACCGCTCGAGGCTGGATGTCAGGTGGACAGTGCCCTGCGACGATGACCGCATGCCGTTCTACCACGTCCCGCTGTCGATCGTGCTGACCCTGCTCCACCTGTACATCTACAAGCGGCTGGTGCGCGACACCCTGCCGCGCGGCCCGTGGCGCCGCGCGCTGCTCGTGGTGTTCGTCGTGGGCGATGTGTGCATGGTGGGCTCACTGCTGCTCAGCACCCAGATCGACCCGGACATCTCGCGGTGGTTCGCGTGGCCCGGCTGGCTGTGGCTCGCCGTCTTCATCTACCTCGGGTTGACCACGCTCGTGCTCGAACTGCCCCGCCTGGCGCTCCGCCCGTGGGTCAAGCGCGACCCCGGCGAGGACGGCAAGGTCTCCCGCCGGCAGTTCCTGGCCCGCGGCAGCGCGACGGTGGTCGGCGTGACGGCGGCCGTGGCGGTCGGCATCGGCGTGCCGACGGCGCTGAGCCCGCCCGAGATCAAGCGCGTCCGGATCGCCCTGCCCCGGCTGGCCCCGCGGGCGGCCGGCGTCCGGATCGCGCTGGTCAGCGACATCCACCTGAGCGCTCTGATCGGCCGGGGCTTCACCGAGGACCTGGTCGGATGATCAACGCCGAGCGGGTGGACCTGGTGGCCATCGCCGGTGACCTGGTCGACGGGCAGGTCGAGCACCTGGCCGAGGCCGCCGAGCCGCTGCGGAACCTGCGCAGCACCCACGGCACGTTCTTCGTCACGGGCAACCACGAGTACTTCTACCGGTACGGCGAGTGGATCGACTACGTCCGGACGCTCGACATCCGCGTGCTGCTGAACGAGCGCACCACCATCACGCACAACGGCGGCGAGTTCGAACTGGCCGGCCTGATCGACCCGAACTCGACGATGGAGGGCGCGCCCGACGGCCCGGACGTGGAGAAGACGCTGTCCGGGTGGGACGGCGAGCGGGCGCTGGTGATGCTCGCCCACCAGCCGTCCTCGCTCGAGGAGGTGGCCGCGCGCGGCGTGGACCTGCAGCTGTCCGGCCACACGCACGGCGGTCAGTTCGCCCCGTTCACCTTCCTGGTCAAGGCCATCGAGGGCAACATCGCCGGCCTGTCCCGCGTCGAGGACACGCAGCTGTACGTCACGCGCGGCGCCGGCTTCTGGGGTCCGCCGATCCGGGTGGACGCCCCACCGGACATCTCGATCATCGAGCTGACCAACTAGTCAAAGCCAGCCGGCGTTGCGGGCGATCCGGGCGGCGTCGATGCGGTTGTGGGCGCCCACGTTGCTGATCGCGTTCGACAGGTAGTTGCGGACCGTCGCGCCCGACAGCGACAGCCGGGTGGCGATCTGGTCGGTCGGCAGGCCGTTCTCCGCCTCGCGCAACACGTCGGCCTCCCGCGCGGTGAGCGGCGACGTGCCGGTCTCCAACGCGGCCGCGATCAGGTCCGGGTCGATCACCCGTTCCCCCGCGTGCACCCGCCGCACGCCCGCGGCCAGCGCCTCGGCGGGCGCGTCCTTCACGATGAACCCGCGCACGTGGGCCTGCAGCGCCCGCAGCAGCGGCCCCGGCTGGCTCAACCCGGTCAGCACGAGGATCCGGCAGTCCGGCACGGCCTCGTGCAGCGCGGCGGCCGCGGTCAGGCCGTCCATGCCGGGCAGGTCGATGTCCACGACCGCCACGTCGGGCGCGGTGGCGATCGCGGTCGACACGATCTCGTCGCCGCGGTCGAGTTCGGCCACCACCCGCATGTCGTCCCTGGCTGCCACCATCCGGGAACTCAAGACCCGGCCCGGCAAGGACCTGTGGCTGTGGGGCAGTCTGTCGCTCATGCACTCCCTGATGGGCGCCGGCCTGGTCGACGAGGTCCGGATGATGGTCTGCCCCGCCTCGCGTGGCAGGGGAACCCGCGTCTTCACCGACTCGCTGGACCTGGAACTGGTCGAGGCCACCGGCTTCGACCACGGCCTGGCGATCGTTCGCTACGCGATCAAGAACTAGGAGGAACCGCCATGGCCGTCGCCGAAGACCTCGACCGCGCCGCCGACTCGACGTGGGATTGGGTCGCCGAGCACGCCCGCAAGTACCTGTCCTCGGGCGGTACCGAGGGCCACGAGTCCGACGGGGTGTTCACGCTCGTGCTCGCCACCACCGGACGGCGCAGCGGCGTGCCCCGTCGCACCTGCCTGATCTACGGCACCTCGGGCGACGACTTCGTGGTGGTCGCCTCCAAGGGCGGCGCCGACGACGATCCCGCGTGGTTCAAGAACCTCCGGGCGGAGCCGAGCGTCGGGGTGCAGGTCGGCACCCGCCGGTTCACCGCCACCGCCCGGGTCGCGACGCCGGCCGAACGCGAGGTCCTCTGGCCGAAGATGGTGGGGATCTTCCCGCTGTACGACGAGTACGCGCGGAAGACCGACCGCGTGATCCCGATCGTGCTGCTCACCCCGCGCTAGGCGTCGACTACGCCCGCCAGCGGGGAGTCCGCGGCGGCCGGGGTCTTGCCGTAGCCGAGTGCTTCGACGATCCGGCCGTCGCGGACCCGCATCAGGTTCACGCCGCGCACGTAGTCCTGGGCGCCGGGCCCGTACCGGAAGCGCCACCTGATCGTGGCGGTGTCCTCGGCGACCTCGATGTGCTCGTCGGTGAACTGTGTCGACCGGTCCTCGATCAACTGCAGCCAGAACTCGACGCAGGCCGCCTTGCCCTCGTAGCGAGCCCCGTCGGGCGCGGGCTCGATCGCCTCCATGACGCACTCGTCGCCGATCAGGGCTTCGAATCCGCTGGGGTCGTGAGCGACGAACGCGTGGTTGAACCGGTGGATGACGTCCGAAACGGTGTCCGACTCGATGGCTGACATGGGGGCTCCTCAAGTAGTTGGACACCATATATATCGATCGTTCTATCTAAATGTCAACGGGGGTAATCTCCGGGACGTGAGAGACGGGACGCGCGCGGGACCTCGGGAACGGCTGCTCGCCGCCGCCGAGCAGCTGACCTACGCCGAGGGCATGACCGTGGGGGTCGACGCGCTCCTGCGCGAGGCCGACGTCGCGCGCCGCTCGCTCTACGAGCACTTCGGCGGCAAGGACGGGTTGCTCGTCGAGGTGCTGCGACGCTCCACGGAGACCGACCTGAAGCGCTACCGCGAGGTCATGGACGCCGCGGGCACCGATCCCCGCGACCGGCTCCTCGCGATCTTCGACGACCTCGACGTCGTGACGTCCGCCCCGGACTTCCGCGGCTGCCGGTATCTCGCGGCCGATCTCGCCCTGCCCGCCGCCGACCACCCGGTCCACGCGGTCGCCACGGCCTACCGCGCCGAGGTCCACCAGCTCCTGCGCGCCGAGTGCGACGCGCTGGGGAAGGACGACGGCGCCGAGCTGGCCGACCGGATCCACCTGCTCATCGAGGGCGTGCTCTCCTCGGCGGCCGTCGGCGCCGTCCACCGGCCCGCGCTGACGGCGCGGAGGATCGCCGCCGAGGCGATCAGGTGAACGGAACCGTCGAGGTCGGGTGGGCGCTCGGCGGGTTACTGCTCCTGCTGGTACTCATCGCCGCCGCGGTGGTCCGGCTCGGGGGAATCGGCGGGTGGCTGCCCGTGGTCACGGCCGCCGCGCGGGCCGTCGCGCAGTTGGGCGCCGTCTCGCTGGTCATCGTGGTGGTGCTGCGGTCAGGGTGGCTGACCGCCGTCTTCGTGCTCCTCATGTTCGGGATCGCCGCGTTGACCTCCGCCAGGCGGATCAGCGGCCTGCGTCGCGGGCTGCTCGCCGCCGCGGCCATCGCCACCGGCGTGACGCCCATCCTCGCCCTGCTGCTCGCCAGCGGCCTCGTGCCGCTCACCCCCGTGGCCGTGGTGCCCATCGCCGGGATCCTCATCGGCGGGGCCATGACCGCCACCTCGCTGGCCGGACGGCGCGCGCTCGACGAGCTGACCGCCCGCCACGGCGAGTACGAGGCCGCCCTCGCGCTCGGGCTCGGCCGCCGCGACGCCGCCCTGCTCATCGTCCGGCCCACCGCCAACCAGGCGCTCGTCCCGGCCATCGACCAGACCCGCACCGTCGGGCTCGTCACCCTGCCCGGCACCTTCGTGGGCGTGCTGCTCGGCGGCGGCACCCCCGTCGAAGCGGGCGCCACTCAGCTGCTCGTGCTCATCGCCCTGCTGGCCATCGAGGCGGTGGCCGTGTTGGTCACCGTGGAGCTGGTCGCGTCGCAACCAACGTGTCGAAGTCCGGGAAGATCTCCGCGTACCGGTTCCCCGTGAAGTTGCCCACCCAACCGTCCTCGTCGTGGAAGAACCGCACCGACACGTAGTCCGGCCGCGTCCCCATGTCGAACCAGTGCGTGGTGTTCGCCGGCACGGACAACAGGTCGCCCGCCTCGCACAGCACCGCGTACACCCGCCCGTCGACGTGCAGGTAGAACGCCCCGGCGCCGCGCGCGAAGAACCGGTCCTCGTCGTCGTCGTGGGTGTGTTCGGCCAGGAACTTCTGCCGGGCCACGGCCGCCTTCGCCGTCCACTCGGGATCGTCGGACGGGGTCATGTGCAGCGCGTCGACCAGCACGTACCCCTCCTGGTCGATCACCCGCTGGACCCGGTCGGCATAGGCGGCCAGCACCTCCTCCGACGTCGGCTCGGCGGACAGCCCCTCGACCACCGGCCAGCGTTCGAACCGGACACCGAGCTGCTTCAGCTCGGTCGCGATCTCCTCGCCGTCCTCGGTCCGGACCAGCGCGGTCTCGGGGTGATCGTCGGCCCACACAGTCAGCAGTGTCATGACTCGATACTCACCCCGACGGCGAACCTGAGCAACCATTCCAGGCATTCGAGACGGTGGCGGGCCTCCCGCAGCGTCGCACCCCACACGTAGATCCCGTGCCGCGCGACGATCAACGCGGGTGTGTCGGCCCGGTGACCGCGCTCGAACGCGTCGCCCAGCACGCGCATGTCCTGGCCGTTGGCGATCACCGGGATGGTCACCAGGTCGTCGTGTGCCGCGCGGCCGAACCCCTTCAGCATCTCCAGGTTCTCCAGAGGCACTCCGCCCGGCCAGCGCTCGGCCGCCAGCACCGGCGCCATGGCGTGCACGTGGACCACCGCGCCCGCACTCGCCACGGCCGCGATCCGCGCGTGCAGACCGGCCTCGGCCGACGGCACCCCACCGTTCACCGCCGCACCGGCACCGTCCACTTCGACCACGTCGGTGTCGGTCAGCTCACCCTTGTCCAGGCCGCTGGCCGTGACCGCCAGGCGCAGCGGGTCGCGGGACAGGACCACCGACAGGTTGCCGGACGTGCCACGCATCCAGCCCATGGCCGAATACCGCGCCGCCTCGGCCGCCAACTCGGCACCCACTGTCATGCCGAGATCTCCCTGAACGACCGCACCGTCGGGTGTTTGCCGAAGTCCGCGTCCTCGAACGGCTCGCCCTCCCGGGCCACGCCCACCGTCTGCCAGCCGGCCGCCCGCGCCGCGTCCAACTCGGCCGGGACGTCGGAGAAGAACACGATCCGGCTGGGCTCGGCCTCGAGCGCCGCGGCGATCTTCCGGTACGACGGCTCCTCGCGCTTCGGGCCGGCGTTCACCGTGTCGAAGTGCGCGGTGAACAACCCCGTCACGTCGCCGTCCGTGGTCCGCGAGAACGACGCCACCTGGCCGGCCACCGAGCCCGACGAGAACACCGCGAGCCGTCGCCCCGACGCCTGCCACTCCCGCAGCGCGGGCGCGACGTCCGGGAAGAACTCGCTGGTCAGGTCACCCTCGGCGTACCCGCGCTGCCAGATCAGGCCCTGCAGCGTCTTCAGCGGCGCGATCTTCTGGTCGGCGTTCATCCAGCCGTGCAGCACCGCGACCACCTCATCGGTGCCGGCATCGTCCGCGAGCCCGCCGAGCGCGCGGGTCTCGGCGACCGCCGCCGCCACCACGGGATCGTCGCCGTGCGCGTCGATCCACGGGCCGAGCCGCGGACGCGCGTAGTCGTAGAGCACCACGTGCACCTGGCTGGTGGCGGTGAGCGTGCCCTCGATGTCGAGCACGACCCAGTCGGTCATCGGTCCTCCAAGTAGTAGTCGGCCAGGTCGTCCGGGCCGAAGGCGCCGCGGTCGGTGACGACGGTCGTCACGAACCGCGGCGGGGTGATGTCGAACGCCGGGTAGTGGCCGCGGATCGCCGGATGAGCGACGCCGGCGGCCGCGAGCACCTCGCTGCCGGAGCGGTACTCGATGGGCACGTCGGCGGCGGTCGGCGCGAGCCGGTCGGGTGCCTGCACCATGGCGTGGAACGGCACCTCGAACGCGTGCGCCGCCACCGCCAGCCCGAGCGTGCCGATCTTGTTGACCACGTGGCCGTCCATGGTCACCCGGTCGGCGGCCGTGACGAGCGCGTCCACCGCGCCGTCGGCCAGCAGCGCGGCGCCCATGCTGTCGGTGATCACCGTGGTGTCGATGCCCAACTCGGCGAGCGTCTCGGCCGTGAGCCGCGCGCCCTGCAGATACGGCCGGGTTTCCGTGCAGTAGAAGGAGAGTTCCTTGCCGGCCTCGCGGGCGCCGGTCACCAGGCCCACCAGGTACAGGTCGGCCCAGCAGTGCGTGAGCACGACGGCCTGGTCGGGCAGCAGGGCGGCCGTGTGCCGGCCGAGCGCGCGGCTGCGGCTGCGGTACCGCTCGTCGCCCGCGACCGCGCCCCGCCACGCCGACTCCACGAGCGCCGCTCCCGTGCCCTCCACAGTGGACAGCACGGCGTGCACGGCCTTGCGCAGGTGGTTGTTCGTGGGGCGGGTGGCGATCAGCCGCTCACCCGCGCGTTCCAGGTGCTCCTGCGCGTCGGGGCCGTCGAGGTCGATCGCCTCACGCGCGGCCAGAACCATCGCCCACAACGCCGCGAAGTACGGGCCGGAGGACTGGGTGACCATGTCCTCGATGGCGCGCGCGACCTCCTCCACCCCCTCGCAACGCACCCATTCGCGCCGGTCAGGGAACACCCGCCGGTCCAGAATGTACACACCGTCGTCGGCCAGCCGCACGCTGTCGGCCAGCACGGGCAGTTCGCTCATGACCGCTCCTCGCAGGCTCCGAGCGGCCGCTCGCGGGTCGCCCAGCCTTGATGATTCGCTCCGCAAGCTCCGCTCATCAGGTGTACCCCGTGTACGGCGGCCGTTCACCGGTGAGGAAGTGCGCGCCGACCTCGGACGCCTTGTACACCACCGGATCGTGGAGGGTGAGGGTGCGGGCGTTGCGCCAGAAGCGGTCGAATCCGTACTTCGTGGCCGTGGCGCGGGCTCCGGTGAACTCGAACACCTTCGACGTGGTCTCGTTGGCCGCCCGCGTGGCCACCATCTTGGCGGCCGAGATGGCGATCGCCGCGTCCGCCCGCTCCACTTCGGACAGCGCGGCACCCCGGTCGAAAGCGGCGCCGAGCGCTTCCGCTGCCACATCGGTCAACGCGCCGGCCGCGCGGACGCCGGCCACCAGCTCTCCGTAGCCGACCAGGATGTACGGGTCGGCCGTGGCAGCGTCCACACCGGACCGGAACCACGCCCGGGAGATCTTCCTGGTGTAGTCGGCCGCCTCGGTCAACGCCCCCTCGGCGAGGCCCACGTAGATCTGGGCGAGGAACAGCTGGAACCCGATGGCGGCCAGGGAGAGCCGCGGGATCAGCTCCGACTCGGGGTTGACGCCGAGCACGTCGTCGTCCGGCAGGTCGACGTCGGCGAAGACCACGCCGCCGCTCGCCGTGAGCCGCTGGCCGATGTTGTCCCAGTCGTTCAGGTAGCGGATGCCGGGGGCGCCGGCGTCCACCGTGAACGTGAGTTTCTCGCCGTTGTCGGTCCGGGTGGCGCTGACCACCAGCCGGTCGGCCACGGCCGCGCCGGTGGCGAACGTCTTGCGCCCGTTGATCCGGAAGCCGCCCGCCGCCGGGGTCAGCTCGAGCGCCGCGTCGAGCGGGTTGCTCACTCCCGCCCAGAACCAGTCGCCCGCCACCGTGTCCCGGTGCAACCGCTCGATCAGCTCGGGCCGGTCGAACAGCTCCCCGCGCCACAGCTGCAGATAGTGGTAGCCAAGCAGGTGACCGATGTTCGCATCAGCCGCCGACACGATCCGGGTGACCGTGTTCGCCGCGAGCCAACCGGCACCCGTTCCGCCGCGCTCGACCGGGATGAGCAGCCGCAGCAGGCCGGACTCCCGCAGCAGCTCGACCTCGCGGTCCGGATTCGCGCCGGCCGCGTCCCGCGCGCTCGCGTCCTTGCGCAGTGTCGTGGCGAGTTCCTCGGCCGCCTCCCGCCAGTTCATGCGAGCCCCACCAGAGCGTCCAGCGCGACCTGGCTCCCGAGTGCCACGGCGTCCGTGACCACCTGGCGGTGCGGGTCATAGCCCGTGGGGTCGGTGTTGTCGACCGTGGCGTTGCCGTCGATGACCACCACCCCACCCGCCCGCAGCCCACGCAGCGACGCGAACACCAGCAGCGTGGCCAGTTCCATCTCGATGGCGATCACCCGCGCGGCCAGGTAGTCGCGCATGGGCAGCTCGATCGCCATGGGGCTGAACGCCGCCCTGGTCCACACGATGCCGCGGTGTGCCCGCGCGCCGTGCACGCCGGCCGCGGCGGCCAGCGCGACGACCGCCTCGGGTGAGGAGTACGCCGGGTACTGCGGGTGGATCAGCTGCTGGGTCACACCGTCGTCGCGCACGGCGGCCTCGGCGATCACCAGGTCACCGTCCACGATGTCGGCACGCAGCGACCCGGCCGTGCCGAACCGCAGGAACGTGTGCGCGCCCGCCTCGGCCAACTCCTGGAACTGGCACAGCGCGCCCGGCCCGCCGACCCCGTGCGACGACACGATCACCGGCACCCCTCGCCAGGTGCCCGTGAAGCTGCGGTACTCCCGGTTCTCGCCGACCAGGGTGGCGTCGGTGAGCAGTCCGGCGACCGCCGTGGCGCGCTTCGGGTCACCGACCACCAGCGCGTGGCCCGGCAGCCCGGATCGCGGGATACCGGTGATGGGCAGAGGCGTACTCATGTGTTCTCCCTGACAGTTCTTCGTTTGCGCAGCCGACCGCTGGCCGCGAACAACGCGATCAGCGTGACGACGTAGGGGGCGGCGTCGGTGGCCTGCTGGGGCAGTCCGACGCCCTGGAGGCGGAAGCCGAACGCCTCCGCCAGTCCGAACAGGACGGCCGCCGCGAACACCCCGTAGGGCAACGCGCGGCCGAGCAGCACGGCCACCACGGCGATCCAGCCGCGGCCGGCCGTCATGTTCTCGGAGAACAGCGTGACGTTGCCGAGCGCGAGCTGCGCGCCCGCCAGGCCGCAGAGCGCGCCGCCCGCCAGGATCACGCCGTAGCGGTAGCGGGTGACGCTGACCCCGAGGCTGGCGGCGGCGTCCGGGCGTTCGCCCACACCGCGCAGGCGCAGTCCCCACGGGTGGCGGTAGAGCAGGATCGCGAGGGCGACCACCGCGAGCCACGACACGTACACCAGGGCCGAGTGTCCGGAAAGGACATCGCCGACGAACGGGATGTCCTTCAGGCCCGGGAGGTGGATCGGGTCGAGGCCGGCGAGGTCGGGGTCGCTGAACGTGCCGCGGGTGCC
The DNA here is from genome assembly GCA_963825445.1 of uncultured Actinomycetota bacterium. Taxonomy (GTDB): domain Bacteria; phylum Actinomycetota; class Actinomycetes; order Mycobacteriales; family Pseudonocardiaceae; genus Actinophytocola. The sequence continues at coordinate 127,199 of CAWGTM010000001.1, read as the reverse complement.
GAACACCGTGCGGACCAGGAAGCTCGTGAGGCCGACGGCCAGCAGGTTGATGGCCACGCCGAGCACGATCGCGTCGCCGCCGAAGGTCACGTGCCCGATCGCGAGGATCAGCGAGTACGCGGTTCCCGCGATCATCGCGATGAGTACGCCCAGCCACACGCTTCCGGTGTACCAGCTTCCGGCCACGCCCGCGAAGCAGCCGACCAGCATGGTGCCCTCGAGCGAGATGTTGAACACCCCGGCGCGCTGGCACAGTGCCCCGGCGAGCGCGGCGAACAGGATCGGGGTGAGCGCGCCGAGCGCGGAGGAGAACAGCGCCGCGTCAACCACCGGCCGCCCCCTTCCGCTTGCGCAGCAACCCGGTGGCCGCCGCGAGGAAGATGATGAGCACGGCCTGGAGGACGGCCGTCAGCTCGCGGGGCACCTGGGTGGCGCGTTCCATGGCGAACCCGCCGCTGGTGAGTGCCGCGAAGAAGATCCCGGCCGCGAGTGTCCCGAGTGGACTGGCCATGGCCAGGAGCGCCGCGAGCAGCCCGATCCAGGTGTACTGCGGGGTGATGAGGGCGCCGTCGATGAACCGGAAGGGGAACCCGAGCACCACGATCGCGCCGACCAGGCCGGCGAGCCCGCCGGAGCAGGCGAGGAGCCGGACGGTCAGCCGGGACCGGTCGATGCCGGCGTACTGGGCGAAGCGGGGTCCCCAGCCGGTGACGCGGGACTCGAAGCCGGCGGGGGTGCGGGCGTCGATCACGGCGTACGCGACGACGGCCGCCACGACGAGGAAGAGCCCGACGGTCAGACCGGCGCCGCCGAGCGCCGGCAGCCGGGTGTCCGGTGACAGTTGCGCGCTCTGCGGCAGGCTCGACCCTTCGTCACGCATGGGGAAGCGGACGAGGTAGGCGGCGAGCGACATGGCCGGGTAGCTGAGCAGCAGGGTGGTGACGAGCAGCGGCACACCGAGCCGGTTCTCGCAGACCGCGGCGAACGCGGCGTACACGGCGCCGGCGGCGGTCCCGGCTACCAGTGCGGCGAGGACGCCGAGCGGCCCGGGCACGGCGAGCCCGACGGCCACCGCGCTGATGGCCCCGAGCACGAGCTGTCCCTCACCGCCGAGGTTCACGAGCCCGGCGCGCAGGGGAATGGCGAGCGCGGTGGCCATCCCGACGACGGGCACCGCGTAGGCGAGGGTGTCCTGGAACCCGTCGGGCCCGAACGCTCCGACGAGGATCGCCTCGTAGGCGGTCAGCGGGTTGGCCCCGGTGGCGGCGAGCAGCAGCGCCCCGAGGAGCAGCGCCGCGAGGATGGCGATCACCACGGTGCGCGCGGCGGCAGGCACCCGGGTCATGAGACACCACGCCCGCGCGGCCGCGATACCCGGCGCGGCCCGCCCAGAAGCCCCCAGGCGCCCGGGGGCCCCCCGATTTCCACGCTACGGCACGACACCGACGGTCCGGGCCGATGTGGATCTTGCCTGTGGATGGCCGACCCGCTGTGGACAACCCGCCCGTTGTCGATCACCGCCGGCCGGAAGTGTCGGTCCCGGTCGGTACGCTGGATTCCGGGGGGCCGGAGGCCGCCGATCACGGAATCACCCCCGCCATGGCGAGCCCGATGGTTGTCGCGTCGGCTTCTTCGCGCGACAGTTCCGCCACGATCCGGCCCTCGTACATCACCAGCACCCGGTCGGCCAGGCCCAGGATCTCCGACAGTTCGGCCGACACCAGCAGCACCGCGTGGCCCGCGTCGCGGTAGGCCACCAGCTCCGTGTGGATGTTCACCACCGCGCCGATGTCCACGCCCCGCGTCGGTTGCTCCACCAGCAGCACCGGCGCGTCGTGGGTCAGCTCGCGGCCGATGATCGCCTTCTGCTGGTTGCCGCCCGACAGCGTGCGCATCGGCGTGGTCGGGCTCGGCGCCCGCACCCCGAACCGCTCGATGATGCGGCCCGCGTGCTGCCGCACCGAAGAAGGCCGCAGCCACCCCCGGCGCGCCAACCCGCGGTGGTGTCCGACCGCCAGGTTGTCCGACAGCCGCGCCCCCGGAGCGGACCCGACCTCCGCGCGGTCCTCCGGCACGTGCGCGATCCCGGCCGCCCGCCGGTCGCGGCCGGACAGGCCGGTGATGTCCCGGTCCCCCAACGCCACGGACCCGGTGTCGGGCGTGAGCAGCCCGGCGAGCACGGCCACCAGCTCGGTCTGCCCGTTGCCCGCCACGGCCGCCACGCCGACGATCTCCCCGGCCCGCACGGTCAGCGACACGTCGTCCAGCAGCGGCTTGCCGTCCCCGTGCACCGAGAGCGCCGTGGCGGACAGCAACACCTCGCCGACCTCCCCGGACGGGTACACCCGGTCGAGGTCCACCGCACGGCCGGTCATCGCCTCGGCCAGCGAGGACCGGCTGACCCCGGCGGTCGGCGCGGTCATGGTCACCCGACCGTCCCGTAACACCGTCACGTTGTCACTGACCGCCAACACCTCGTGCAGCTTGTGCGACACCAGCAACACCGTGTGCCCGTCCGCCGCCAGCTCACGCAGCACCACGAACAGCCGCTCGGTCTCCGACGGCGTGAGCACGGCCGTCGGCTCGTCGAGGATCAACACCCGCGCCCGACGGTGCAGCAGCTTCAGGATCTCCACCTGCTGGCGCAGCCCCACCGGCAGGTCACCGACCCGGTCGGTGGGCCGCAGCCGCAACTCGTGGCGCTCGATCAGCGCGGCCACCGCCGCCCGCGCGGCCCGCCGGTCGACGAACCCGCGCCGGGTCGGCTCCGCGCCGAAGATCACGTTGTCGGTCACCGTGAGGCTGTCGAACAACGCGAAACCCTGCTGCACCATGCCGATCCCCGCGGCGATGGCCTGCGCTGCCGAGGAGAACGCCACCGGTCGGCCGGCGACCTCGATCGTGCCATCGTCGGGCCGGGTCAGGCCGTAGAGGATCGACATGAGCGTCGACTTGCCGGCGCCGTTCTCCCCCATGACCGCGTGGATCTCGCCGGGCGCGGCGGTCAGGTCGACGTGGTCGTTCGCCAGCACGCCGGGATAGCGCTTGAGGATGCCGCGCAGTCGGACGGCGGGCTCGTCAGGCTGCTGCTGGGTCATCGACCGTGATCGTCCCCGCGTTGATCTGGTCGCGCAGCTCACCGACCTGCTCGAGCACGTCCGGGTGCTCGGCGATCACGCACTCGGAGTCCTCGACGCCCGGCTCCAGCCCGGTCAGCGAGATGCCCTTCTCGGTGATGCCGTAGGACCGCAGCTGCCCGGCGTCGCCGTCGAGGATCGCGTCGACCCCGTCGCCGATCACCACGTCGGTGCGCTTGATCACGTTGTCCACCACCTGCCCGGGGCTCGCCGGGCACTGGTTGGCGTCGACGCCGAACGCGAAGATGCCGTGCTCCTTGGCCGCCTCGAACACCCCGAGGTTGCCCGACGCGGACGCCGCGCCCATCACGTAGTCCACGCCCTGACCGGCGAGGGTCGCGGTCAGCTCCTTCGCGCGGCCGGGGTCGTTGAACGGGTTGGCACCGCCGATGAACAGCGGGGACAGCGCGGCGCCCGGCTTGGTCTCCTCGGCGCCGAGTCCGAAGGGGACGGAGTAGCGGCGGAACTGCGGGGTGTCCAGCGCGACGACCGCGCCGACCTTGCCGGACTCGCTGAGCAGGCCCGCCTCCGCGCCCGCCAGGAACACGCCCTCGTACTCGCGGAACACCGCGCAGGTGACGTTCGGGAACTCCTGCTCGGTGCACGAGTCGACGAACAGGAACTGCTGGTCGGGGTTCTGCTCGGCCTGCTCGGCGATCACGTCGGCGAAGTTGAACCCGACGGCCACGATCACGTCCGGCTTGTCCCGCACGGCCGCCGCCATGTTCTGCTGGATCGACGCCGGGTCGGTGCTCTCGTACACGCGCTGGCTGCCGTCGTGCTCCTCGGCCGCCTGCTCGATGCCCGACACCGCGAGCTTCAGGAAGTCGTTCACGCCGACCGGGTTCGGCGTCACCAGGACGAAGGACGCCCCGTCACCGCCACCACCGCCGTCGTTGGCGGCCGCGTTGCAGCCGACGGCCGCCACCGCTGCGGCTACCAGAACCCCTACCAACCGCAACCTACGAGGCATGCGTACGTCCCTTCGGGCCATGATCCATCATGGGTCACCCCAACGGAGCAATCCAGTTAGCCGGAGCGTAAGCATCGTGCCCAGGATCCGGCCATGATGTCCACACAGTGAGAGATGTCCACTGTCACTCGATGGTGGATCGTCGCTGTAGGCCCAGTTTGGTTTGTCCGATGTGGAGGAACCCGAAATGTACTCTCCCCACGAGAGGTAGGAGGACGGTTGTCATGGTGACCAGGGCGGCACGCAACGAGGCGATGCCACCGGCCAGACGAGCTGCACCCGTGGCGCGGATCCCCGGACCGCGACCGATTCCCGTACCCGACATCCGGCCCCGCGCGGGCCACGACCTGCTGGTCGGCGTGGACGCGGTCCTGCCGAAGCTCTCCGTGCAGAGTCGCACCGCGCTCGCCGACGACCTGCGCACGGCACTCGCCCGGACCTCCGCCCGCGGCGACACCTGCCGCGTGCACAGCCAGGCCGAGACGGTCCGCGCGGTGGTCGACCTCCTCCTCGCCGGCGCCGCCGACGCTGTCGACGAAGCCCGCACCGCCCTCACGAGAGTGCGCACCGAACTTTCCTGAACGCCGAACTCGCCGTACCCCAACGGCCGACTCGGCGTCGCCCAGTGGTCAGGTACGCCGAGTCGGCCACTCGGGTACGCCGAGTCCGCCACTCCCGCACACGACGAAGCGGTCGGGACCCCCCGAAGGTCCCGACCGCTTCGTCGCGGAGCGCTCAGCCGGCGATGTCGATCACTCGTCGGCCAGCGGCTCCGCCCGCACCCGCTTCAGGGCGGGGGTGCACACCGAGGCGGCGATCAGGGCAACCAGCGCGCCGAGCACCACCGGTGCGGCCAGCCAGGGGCTGAACACCGGAACGCTCTGCGACACCAGCCCGAAGAGCCCTACACCGACCGCGGTACCCAGTGCACCGGCAGCGATCGTGGACACCAGCGCCGGCAACGCGGCCTCCGCCCGAAGCGCCCGGGACAGCGTGCGCACCGGGGTGCCCGCCGCCAGCAGCGCGCCGAACGTGCGGCGCCGGTCCATCACCGAACCGGCCGTCGCGATGGCCGCGCTGATGCCCGCCAGCAGCGACGCCGTCACCAGACCGATGACCGTCACCCGTCGGAGGTCAGCCAGTTCGGTGTCCTGCTCACTGAGTTTCATCACCTTGCTGACCACCTGCTCGCCGCCCGCACCGGCCAGCAGCGCCGTGCGTGCCTTCTCCGCGTCGGCGGCACCGGCGGGCACGGCCACCACGACCTGCGTCATGGTCGCGTCGTCGGGCAGCAGCGTCGGGTCGATCAGCAGGGTGCTCGCGTTCGCGACCGGCACGAGCGGCGCGTCGGTCGGCAGCGGGACGGCCGCCCCCGACCCGTCCTCCGACGGGTTGTCCACGTCGACCCCGGCGAGGTCGAGGCCGGGCGAGGCGTAGATGGCCGGCCCCGACGCGCACGTCACCCGCGCGAACTCCGGCAGCAGCGCCTTCGCGTCGGCGCAGCCCACCACGTAGCCCGTGAAGTACTCGTCGGCGCCCCGGCTCAGGTTCACCTGACCGACCTGCACGGCCCGCTGGTCGAGGTCGTAGCCGCTCAGCGCCTGGTCGGTGGCGGACACGATCTCCCCGGCCCGCTCGTCGTCGGTGTAGACGTAGGGCACGTCCGCGCGGAACTCGCTGTAGTAGCCGGCCTCCGACTCGAGGCTGGGCATCAGGGTGAGCGCCATCGAACCGGCGAACACCGCGAGCACCACCCCGGCCGACGCGCGGTACGCGGCCTTCGGGTCGTCACGCAGCCTGCGTCCGGCGAGCAACGCGGCCGGCCGGCGCCAGGTCCGCACGAACAGCCCACCGAGCGCCGAGGTGACCCAGGGCCCCACGACGGTCGGGGACCACATGAGGATGCCGAGCGACACGAGGATCGGCAGCACGGACAGCGACGAGTCGGCCTGGGTGAGCGAGTAGAAGAACAACGCGGCGGCGGCCGGCACGAACAGCAGCCGCACCATCGACAACGGCTTGCGGGTGTGCCCGCCGGCCGCCATGAGCGGCGTGTTCACCACCCGCCGCAGCCCCAGGACCGCGGCGCCGACCACCAGCACCGGGATGGTCAGGGCGATCACCGCGACGATCCCGGCGGGCAACGAGAAGTCGTCCGCGTACCAGGTGCCGCCGTCCCAGGGGACGAGCGTGGCGAGCGCGTTCAACCCGGGGCTCGCGAGCACGCCGACGACCGCGCCGGCCACCGCCGCGATGCCCGTCTCGGCGGCCACCATGGTCATGACCTGCTTGGGTGTCGCGCCGGCGAGGCGCAACGCGGCCAGCCGGCGTTCGCGGCGGGCGGCCGTCAGCCGCGACGCGGACGCCACCAGCACCAGGCTCGGCACCAGCAGCACCACCACGCCGACCCCGGCGAGCAGCGACAGCAGCCCGTCCGGCTCGGCGTCGGTGGAGGTCAGGCCGGACAGCTCCATCGCGGAGGCCGGCATGGTGTCCGGCGAGTGGCCGACCAGCACGACCAGCTGCTGGGGAAAGCGGAGCGCCTCGTCGCCGAGGAGTCCCACCTGCTCGGCGTCGAACCGGTCGGCCAGCAGCTCGGGCGGCAGTTCGCCGGACAGCCGCGCCAGCTCGGGCGACTGCAGCATCTCCCCCGGCCCGGGCAGCTCGTCGATGCCGGCCGGGAGCTGGAGGTCGGCCGGGTCTGCGAGCGGTGCCACGTCGATCCGGGTGATGGGGCGGCCGTCCACCACGTCGTCGCTGCTGGCCCAGCTGACCGCACCGTCGGGGCCGCCCTGGTACATGGAGATGCTGGGGTCCTGCCAGACGGCCCGCTCGGCACGTGCCTCCGTGGCGAACGGCAGCGCGACCAGCAGCATGACCAGCCCCGTGGCCACCGCGACCCCCATCGCGGTGAGCACGGTGGACACCTGGGTTCGCCGGTCCACGCGCAGCACGCGGAAGGCGAGTTGCACGGGATTCATGCGCCGGCCCGCCCCGCAACCGCAGCCGGCACCTCGATGCGCCCGTCGCGGATGGCGACCGTGCGCGGCAGGTTGGCCGCCAGTTCCCGGTCGTGGGTCACCACGATCACCGCGGCGCCGGTCTCGCGGGCCGCCTCGATGAGCGCGTGCACGGTGGCGTGGCCGGTCTTCGTGTCGAGTGCGCCGGTCGGCTCGTCCGCGAAGATCACCTTCGGTCGGTGGGCGATGGCCCGGGCGATGGCCACGCGCTGTGCCTCGCCACCGGACAGTTCACCCGGACGGCGGGCCTCCTTGCCCTCGAGGCCGAGGCGCCCGAGCCAGGTACGGGCCGTGGAGATGGCCATGCCCTTGTCCCGGCCGCCGAGCAGCAACGGCAGGGCCACGTTCTCCTCGGCCGTCAGCTCGGACACGAGCATCCCCGACTGGAACACGAAGCCGAACTCCGTGCGCCGCAACTCGCTGCGCTTGGTCTCGCTCAGCTGGTCGATCGACTGGCCGGCGAGCCTGATCTGTCCCTGGTCGGCCTTCAGAATGCCGGCCAGCACGTGCAGCAGCGAGGTCTTGCCCGACCCCGACGGGCCCACGATGGCCAGCACCTCGCCTGCCGCGATGTCGATGTCGACGCCGGCGAGTGCGTACTGCGAGCCGTAGCGCTTCAGCAGTCCCCGGCCGGACAGCAGCGGTGTCATGTCGGTCCTTTCCCCTGTTCGGTGCGTTGGGGAGAACCTTGCCGCCGGGGCCGGGTCGAGCACTTCGGGCAGATGGCCTGTTGTCCACCGGTGGGAATGGCCGATCGGCCGACCGGGTGGTCGGCCGATCGGTCACCCGGTCAGGAGTGGGCGAGCATGATGACCACACCCGCAACGCATGATGACCACTCCCGTCGCCCACGATGACCAGTCATACCCCAACCGCGAGCCGCACCGCCGGGACCGGCGAGTCGTACGCAACCGACCGCGAGGCCACCCGCGGTGCGGCGGCCAGGTCCCGCCCGGCGATCAGCGCGACCGACTCCGGCGCCCTAGCGTGATCGGTATGACCGAGTCCCCCCAGGTGCGGCGCCGCGTGGCGCTCGGTGGCGCGGCCGCCGTGGTGGTGCTCGCGCTGGTGGCGATCTTCCTGACCGCCGAGGTGGTGCGCCGCGGCGCGCTCGGCGGGTTGGACGGCACCTGGCGGGACTGGGTTCTCGACCACCGCACGTCCGTACTGACCGACGTTCTGATCGGCGCCAGCCGGTTCGGCAGCACCCCGTCGCTGCTGGTGATCGCGGCGGCCGTGGCCGCCTGGTTGGCGTGGCGGCGGCAGCGGGCGGAGTCCGTGTTGATCATCGCGGCGGCCGCCGGGATGCTCGTCGGCCCGCTGCTGAAGGCGGTCATCGGGCGGCCCCGGCCGGACACCATCGACCACCTGATGCTCGTGAACAGCTGGTCCTACCCGTCGGGACACAGCCTCAACTCCATGCTCGTCTTCGGGATACTGACCGTGCTCGCCCTGCGCGGACCCCTGCGCGCGCTCGTGTTGCTGACCGGCGTGGTGTTGATCGGTACGGTCGGGTTCAGCCGGGTCTACCTGGGCGTGCACTGGCCGTCGGACGTGCTCGGCGGCTGGCTGATCGGCGTGCTGTGGCTGACCATCTGCCTCACGGTGGCCCACGCCGTAGGGGAATATCGGGAATATCGGAGTGTCCGGTACCGTTCCGAGGAGTAGTTGAGTCCGCAACTATCTAAGGGAATGGCAATGCAGTTCGGGATCTTCTCGGTCGGGGACGTCACGCCCGACCCCACGACCGGCACCACGCCGAGCGAGCACGAGCGGATCAAGGCGATGGTCGCGACCGCGCTCAAGGCCGAGGAGGTCGGCCTGGACGTGTTCGCCACCGGCGAGCACCACAACCCGCCGTTCGTGCCGTCGTCGCCGACCACCATGCTCGGCCACATCGCCGCCCGCACGGAGCGGCTGATCCTGTCGACCGCCACCACGCTGATCACCACGAACGACCCGGTGAAGATCGCCGAGGACTACGCGATGCTCCAGCACCTGGCCGACGGCCGGGTCGACCTGATGATGGGTCGCGGCAACACGGGTCCGGTGTATCCGTGGTTCGGCCAGGACATCCGGATGGGCATCCCGCTCGCCATCGAGAACTACGCGCTGCTGCACGAGCTGTGGCGCAACGACGTGGTCGACTGGGAAGGCCGGTTCCGCTCGCCGCTGCAGGGTTTCACCGCGACGCCGCGACCACTGGACGGGGTGCCGCCGTTCGTGTGGCACGGGTCGATCCGCAGCCCGGAGATCGCCGAGCAGGCCGCGTACTACGGCGACGGCTTCTTCGCCAACCACATCTTCTGGCCGAAGGAGCACTTCATGCGCCTGATCGGCCTGTACCGGGAGCGCTACGCGCACTATGGGCACGGCACGCCGGAGCAGGCGATCGTCGGGCTGGGTGGTCAGGTGTTCATGCGCCCGCGTTCGCAGGACGCGGTGAACGAGTTCCGGCCGTACTTCGACAACGCGCCGGTGTACGGGCACGGGCCGTCGCTGGAGGAGTTCACCGAGCAGACGCCGCTGACCGTCGGCAGTCCGCAGGAGGTCATCGACAAGACGCTGACGTTCCGCGACCACTTCGGCGACTACCAGCGGCAGCTGTTCCTGGTCGACCACGCGGGCCTGCCGCTGAAGACCGTGCTGGAGCAGCTGGACCAGATCGGCGAGATCCTGCCGGTGCTGCGCAAGGAGTTCGAGTCACGGCGCGCACCCGGCGTGCCGGACGCCCCGACGCACGCCTCGCTGCTCGCCCGCGCCACCGAAACGGAACCGGCCACCACCTGATCGGGTGCTCGGCACCACCACCTGACCGCGCGACCGGCACCACCACCGGCCGCGCGCTCGGCCCACCACCCGACCATGGGCCCGGCCCTCCCACCCGACCGCGCGTGCTCGGCCCCGCCCCCGGGGCCGGGCACCAAAATTGTCAGACCTCGCTGGTAGCGTTGAAAACAGGGGGCCCCCGGGCCGATTGAATGGACCGTTCAATCGATGTTCACCCCAAGGTGTGAGGGGTCACCGTGTGAGGCCCAGCGGGTGAGGCCCGCGTGTGAGGGTCAGCCTTCCTCGGCGGCGCGCTGGGCCCGCTTGCGGCGTTTCCCCTCATGCATGGCGACCACCCGCGCCACCGGAATCTCGTGGCCCTCCTCCAACAACACGTCCGGGATCTTCTGCGGCGCGGGCAACGCGTCCGCCCACGGGTTCTTGTCGCCGAGCAGACCGGCCGCGTTGCGGATGGTGAAGTCGCGGGGAGTCACGTTCTCGATGTCGGACCACGGCACGGGGAACGACACGGGCGCACCCGGCCGCACCCGCGGGCTGAACGCCGCGACCACCGTGGCACCGCCTGCCCGAGTGGAATCCACGAACACCTTGCCGCCGCGGTCGGCCTTGATGTACGCGGTGGTCGCGAGGTCGGGGTCGAGTTTCTCGGCGCGCGCGGCGATCGCGCGGGTGGCGGCCGCCGTGTCGGCCATGTCGGCCGAGGCGTCGATCGGCACGAACACGTGCACGCCCTTGGCACCGCTGGTCTTCACGGCACCGGCCAACCCGACGTCGGCCAGCGCCTGGCGCACGAGCAGCGCCGCGCCGACCGCGAGCGAGAACGCCCCGTCCTCCTCCGGCGGGTCGAGGTCGAGCACCAGGTGGGTCGCCCGGTCCATGGCGTCGATGCGCGCGAGCGTCGGGTGGTACTCGACAGCACGCTGGTTGGCGAACCAGACGAGCGTGCGCCGGTCGTCACAGACCGCGTAGTGCACGTCGCGACGCGACGACTCCGCCCAGTACGTGACCGTTCGCAGCCAGTCCGGCGCGTACTTGGGCACGTTCTTCTGCATGAACGGGTCCTGGCCGGAGCGCACCCGCAGCACCGACAGCGGCCGGTCGCGCAGTTCGGGGAGCAGCCGCTCGTGAACGACGTCGAGGTAGTCGACCAGGTCGCGTTTGGTGGCGTCGGCGCCGTCGAACAGCGGCTGGTCGAGGTTCGTGAGCGGCACGTCGGCGAGCGACTCCGTACTCTTCGCGGACCCCATACCGCTCCTCACTACTCCCGGCGGCGTACCCGGAAAGCATCCGGACGTGGGACGTCCTCGGGCGCCGTTTCTGCGACTGTAGTCGAGTCCGTCGAAGACCTCCCCCCAAAAGGTCGGCCCGCCCGTGCTCCCCTCACCGGCGGGCCGACCGTCTTTTTCGGACACCGCTTGCGGCGGGCCTCCGGGCGGGTACGGTGCCCGCATGTCTCGCCCGTACCCGCCCGACCCGGGCCAGCAGCCCGGCTGGCAGCAGCAGCCGTACCAGCCACAGGGTCAGCAGTACTCACCGCAGTACGCACCGCAGGGCCAGCAGCAGTACCAGCGCCCGCAACGACCCGCTCCCGAGCCACCGCCGCGTGACGAAGGCGGCGGCGGGATCGGCGGCGGGATCGCCCGCTTCGGCCTCGGCCTGGTGCTCAGCGTCATCGGTCTCGTGGTCCAGGTGGTCAGCCTGTTCCTGCTGCCGTGGCTCACCGCGTCGGCCCCCGGCGGCTCCATGTCGCTGCCGGACATCTGGGACTTCGCGCGCGAGTTCGGCGCCGAGGGGTTCAGCGGCAACTACCTGTTCCTGTTCAGCTACCCGCTGGCGGTCGTCGGGTTCCTGCTGTCACTCGTGGCGGTGCTCGAGTCGGTCGCCATGAAGGTGGTCTGGGCACTGCTGACGCTCATCGGTCTCGGCGTGCTCGTGCTGCGGTTCGGCCTGTGGCCGGCGGCCGAGGTGCTGATCTCCGACGAGCCGCTGAACCTGTCGCGCAAGGAGATCACCCTCTCCATCACCGCGCTGGTGGCGCTGGTCGCCGTGATCTTCATGTTGAAGACGGCCATGTCGATGTTCCGCCGGATCGCCGGGGTCGTGCTGCTGGTCCTGGCGGGCGTGCACGTGTGGGCGCTCAACGACTTCACCTCCGACCTGAGCAACCTCAGCATCGGCGCGTGGGGTCCGGCGGCCGGTTACGTGCTGGCCGCGGCCGCGGCGTTCGTCGGGCCGCGCAAGCTGGCCTGATGGCCCGGATCGCGATCGTCACGGGCGGCGGTTCCGGTCTCGGCCGGGCCATCGCCGTGACGATGGCCGACGCCGGCTACCACGTGGTGGTGGCCGGCCGCACGGCGTCGAGTCTCGAGGAGACGGTGGCGCTCGCCGGTTCGGCGTCGGCCGTGGTGACCGACGTGGCGTCGGCTTCCTCGGTGGACGCGCTGTTCTCTCATGTGGCCGCCGAGCACGGCCGGCTCGACGTGCTGGTGAACAACGCGGGCGTGTTCGGCCCCGGCAAGCCGGTCACCGAGCTGACGGACGACGAGTGGCAGTCGGTCGTGGACATCAACCTGACGGGTGCCTTCCGGTGCGCGCGGGCGGCGTTCCGGCTGATGAGCACCCAGAGTCCGCGCGGCGGCCGGATCATCAACAACGGCTCGGTGTCGGCACACGCACCCCGCCCGAACGCGATCGCCTACACGGCGACCAAGCACGCGATGACGGGCCTGACGAAGGCGTTGTCGCTGGAGGGCCGGGCCCACGACATCGCGTGCGGCCAGATCGACATCGGCAACGCGGCGACCGAGCTGACCGCGGGCTTCGCCGCCGGCGTGCCCCAGGCGGACGGCTCGGTACGCGCCGAACCGACCATGGACGCCCAGCACGCGGCGGACCTGGTGCTGCACATGGCTTCGCTACCGCTGACGGCGAACGTCCAGTTCCTGACGGTCACGGCCACCGCCATGCCGTTCATCGGCCGCGGCTAGACCCCGGCTAGATCCCGTCGACGCAGATCGTGCGCGGCGGATCCTGGTACACGAAGTGCGGGCCGGCCGCCTGCTGCGGCGGACACGCGCCCTCGTCGGCCGCGTCCGGCAGCACGGCCGTGACCCGGAGGTCAGCGGCGGCGCAGTCCGCCAGTGTGGGCCCGTCGCCCACGCTGTTCATGAAGCACTCGCCCACCGTGGCGTTGAGCATCAGGCAGAGCTTCCACCCGCCGAAACCGATCCGGCTGTACTCGACGTACGGCCCGTCCAGACAGTGCTCGGTCACCTTCAGGTCGTCGTGGGCGATCGTGTACCGCGCCTCGGGGGTGCCGCACTCGACCACGTCGAGTTCGGCATCCACGCCACCCTTCACGATCGCCACGCAGTCACCCACGACCGCCCGGTTTATCTCGGGCACCATGGCGCTCACGCTCGGCGGCACCTCGGTTTCGGGGGCCGTTCGCTCCGCCGCGTCGCTGGAACCGATCGAGCCGACGTCCAACAACCACAGCGCGGCACCGACGACGGCCACCAGCGCCACCACGATGAGCACGATCCGCCCACCGGACGGCGCCGACCCGGGCAACTCGTTCACAGGGCACCACCGGCGGTCTCGGCTTCAGGTGGCGCGACTGTAACCGAGTCCCGCTCCGCGCCGACCACAGGTTTTCGCGAAGATCAACCCGGATGTGCGGGGGCCCCCCGCGTGTCCGGGTCAGCCGAAAGCGCGTGTGCGCCAGGTGTGCACCTCCTCGGCCGTCAACGCGTCCGCGAAGATCGCCGCCCGGTCCACCGCACCCGTCAGGCGTTGCCCGCCGCCCTGGTCGGCCGCGAAGCGCAGTTCCCGCGTCGCACAGCCGTTGATGCCCGCGTCCGGCACCTGAGCGCCGCCGATCCGGTTGCCGTCGGCGTAGACGGTGATCTCACCCGAGTCCGCCATGGTCACCACCAGGTCCACGTACCGGCCGGTCGGCACGGTCGCGTTCGTGGTCACGCCCTGGTTCGACCCGATGAACCGCACCTGGTTCGTCGGCGTCAGGTCGATGAGAATCCCGTCGGTCCCCGGGTCGCCGCCCGGCTGGAAGTCGAACAGCCTGCGGTAACCCGTCCCGCCGACCTTCACCTCCGCCGCGAACGTCGCCTCCCGCAGGAAACCCAGCCGCGTGGCCGCCGTGCGCAGGTAGTTCTGCCCGTTCAGCACCAGCCCCGTCCCGCTGGGCGCGGCGGTCTCGTACGTACCACCGCCCTGCACGGTCGCGTCGCGGTTGAACGTCGACACGTCGTTCACTGTGCCACCCGACGTGGGGTCCCACGCCACCAGCGGCGCGGTCGGCGGCGGGATGGCGCACGGCGGCAGCGGTTCGATCCGCATGGCCGCCACGCCCGTTGCCCGCCAACCACTTCCGGCGAGCACCGCCTCGATCGTCTGTTGACTGGCCGAACCGCCGGCCGGCGTGACGTTGAAGGTGTACGTCCTGGACTGTCCACTCGGGAGCGTCGCGGACGAGTGACTCGCCGGTGACGAGGTCCACCCGCTCGGCACGGCCATGGTCAGCTGCGCGGCCGGCACCTCCACGCCGCGCGAGGTCACGGTGACCCGTGCCGGGAACGCGGTGCCCGCCACCACCTGGTCCGGCGCGTCCACCGACACCGACACGGCCGACGTCGCCACGTACGTCCGGCCGGCGGTCGCGGCGAACGTGATCTGCTTGCCGTCGCGCTGGTAGCTCACCTGCTGGTTCGTCTGCTGGTCGACCACCTGGAACCGGCCGGTGAACAGATCGCTCGACACCTTGAGCTGCCCGGTGGTCCCGGCCTTCAGCGCGATCCGCGTCGGTACGCCGCCGACCCAGTCGGTGTCGACCGTGACGTTCCCGCGTGCCTTCAACCCCTTCACCGCACCGGTGTCCCAGAAGTCGGGCAGCGCCGGCAGCACGTCCACCACCCCGCGGTGGCTCTGCACGAGCATCTCCGCGACACCCGCCGTGGCACCGAAGTTGCCGTCGATCTGGAACGGCGGGTGGGTGTCCCACAGGTTGTCGAGCGTGCTGGTCTTCAACAGCTCGGACAGCATCAGGTGCGAGTGGTTGCCGTCGAGCAGCCGTGCCCAGAAGTTGATCTTCCACGCCTTGCTCCACCCGGTGCCGCCGTCACCGCGGGCCTCGAGCGAGGTGCGCGCGGCCTCGATGAGCGCGGGGTCCTCCTGCGGGATGATCTGCCGCCCGGGGTGCAGCGCGAACAGGTGCGACACGTGCCGGTGGTCGTTGTTCTGGTCGTCCCAGTCGGACTTCCACTCCTGGAGCTGACCCCACCGTCCGACGCGCAGGCCCGGGTCGAGCCGGCCGAGGAACCCACGCACCTCGTTCGCGAACGCCGTGTCGCCCACCGTGGTGGCCGCCTCGGCCGCGTTGGTGAACAGGTCCCACACGATCTGCTGCGACATCGACGCACCGGCCGAGAACGGACCCTGCTCCGGCGAGAAGCTCGGGCTGACCACCAGTTTGCCGTCGCGCGGGTCGGCCACCAGCTCGTCGAACCAGAACTGCGACAGCGACTTGAGCATCGGGTAGGCGCGCTGGCGCAGGAAGGTGTCGTCGCGGGTGAACAGGTAGTGCTCGTAGTAGTGCTGCGCGAGCCACGCGCCCGCTTCGGGGAACCAGAAGGAGGTCGCCCAGTTGTGGACGCCCGTGAAGCCGAACGGGTTGGTCTCGTTGTTGACCACCCAGCCGCGGTTGCCGTACATGTCGCGCGCCGTGACCTGACCGGGCGCGACCATCGAGTCCACGTAGTCGAACAGCGGCGCCGTGGTCTCGCTCAGGTTCGTGGTCTCGGCCGGCCAGTAGTTCATCTGCAGGTTGATGTTCACGTGGTAGTCGGCACTCCAGGGCGGCGACGTCGAGTTGTTCCACACGCCCTGCAGGTTCGCCGGCAGCGAGCCGGCCCGCGACGAGGAGATCAACAGGTAGCGGCCGTACTGGAAGTACAGGACTTCCAGGGCCTTCCGGGTGGCCGGCGGTGTGCTCGAGTCGCGGTAGGCGCGCAGCAGGTCGTCGGTCGGGATGTTCGGCATCGTCTGGCCGACGTTCAGCGTGACCCGGTCGAACAGCCCGCGGTAGTCCGCCACGTGCGCGGAACGCAGGCTGGCGAACGACTTCGCGGCCGCCGCGTTGACCCGGTTGGTGACGCCGGTGTGCGGATCGGACGTGCGGTAGTTCGGGTACGCGTCGGAGTAGTTGGTGCCCGCCGCCAGGATCAACGTGACCGCGTTGGCACCGGAGACGGTGACCGTGCCGTTGCCGTTGTCCGTGCGCGAACCGCCCTCGTTGAGCACCTGCAACTGCGACTCGAAGCGCATGTTGTTGTCGTGGAGGTTGCCGGCCAGCGTGATGCGGCCGTTCTGCGCGGTGAACGTGCGCGACCGGTTGTCCGGCGCGGTGATCGACGCGGTGAAGGCGATCCGGCCGGTCTGGTTGGCGGTCAGCCGCGCGACGATCACGTCGTCGGCCGCCGAGGCGAAGTACTCGCGGGTGAAGTTCGCGCCGTTCGAGGTGTAGGAGACACCCGAGACGGCCTCGGCGATGGTGAGGCTGCGCCGGTAGTTCGTGACGTTCGGCGGGTTCTGCGGCTGGGACAGCCGGACGTCACCGAAGGTCTGATACGCACCGAACCCGGTCTTGCCCTGGCCGAGGACACCCGCCGCCCACTCCGGGGTGACCTGCCCTTCGGCGGTGATCCGGTTCTGCACGTCACCGATCGCCGTGGGGCGGGGCGTGCGCCAGTTGCCGAAGTCGTAGTTCGGCGAGCCGGGGCCGCCGGTCCACAGCGTCTTCTCGTTGAACTGCAACTGTTCGTTCTGCACGCCGCCGAACACGCTCATGCCGAGCGCGCCGTTGCCGATGGGCAGCGACTTCGACTCCCAGTCGGTGGCCGGCTCGTCGTACCAGAGCGTCATGGCCGGGCTTCTCGGCTCTGCCACCGGACTCCCGACGGGTGGCGCGGCGCCGGTCGCCGATCCGGTACTGACCAACGTGGCGATGGTCGCCGCCGTCACCGCGGCGGCGAAGATCCGGGACGCTCTGCGTTGAACGTGCATGGTCGAAGATTAGAGATCCGATGTATTTCCCGTCAAGGATTCACCATCATCAAGAACTTCTTTGCATACTGTGCAATACGGTGCAAAGACTTGCGGAATCTTGCATCGGCTTGCACCAGACGTCAGACCTCTGATCGAACCCCGTTTCAGCAGGGCGTTACGTCCGTGGTACTCATCGCGATGCACGAGCAGTTGACCACGAACTGGGGTGAGTGGGCATGGCGATCGACGTCGGAGCGATCTCCAAGTTGACCGAAGGAGTGGACGCGCTCCGCAAGTTCGCGGAGTCGGTCGCGGGCGGGGAGGGGAAGGCGGACGGCGGCGCCGTGCCCGGCGACTCGGCGGCCGTCGTCATGGCCCGCAAGGCCAGGGAGAGCTACCAGAAGACCGCACGGTGGATGCTCGGCGCGTTCGCCGCGGTCGGGGTGCTGATCTTCGGGTCGCTGCCGTTCGCGGACGTGGCGGACGTCGAGCTGACGTGGCCGGACGGCCTGCTGCTCATCGGCGGGCTGGTGCTGGCGGTCGCCGGCATCGTGACCGCCGTGATGGCGGTGTCGCTGGTGAGCGAGCCGGAGGACGCGAGCCTTGGTGAACTGGACTGCGACCTGCGTGCCGTGCAACGGCAGAAGAACGGGGAGTTCGCGTTCGACGAGGCCGGCAAGCCACTGTTCCCGACCGACCGCCTCGCGACCCTGCGGCGCTGGTGGAACCCGCGGCTGCGCGCGAAGGTGCGGTTGGCCGAGATCCTGCACGGCACCGAGTCGGACGCGCACCTCGGGCCGAACCTCGGCGACCGGCCGACGGTCACCGACCTGATCAGGAAGCTGCGTGAGCTGGAGTCGAAGCACGCGCCGCTGTCGCCGGCCGTCGCGAAGCTGGCGGTCCGGGTCGCGACGCAGGAGAAGCGGGTGGCCGACCTGACGGCGCTGCTGGAGAAGGTGCCGACCGAGGAGGCCAGGTCCAAGTACACCGAGGCCGCCGAGGCGCTCGACGAGGCGCGGCTGGCGCACGCGGCGAAGGTGACGTCGCTCGCGGAGATCGACGACCAGCTGAAGATGTACCACGACCACCGGAGCCTGGTGCTGGCCGAGTCGGGCGTGATGCAGCTACGCGGCACTTTTCGCCTGGCCAGGCGAATCCTCGCGGTGGCGGCCGTGCTGACGCTGGTCGGCGGCACGGCGTACGCGTTGTCGCTGCCGGGTTCGGCGCCTCCTTCGGAGGAGTCGGCCTCTCCTCCGCCGGCGGCCGAGGAACCGGCGCCGCCCGTCTACGCGACCGGGCTGGCGGCGACCGTGCTGGTCCACGAGGGCACAGCGCCGGCGTCCGAACTGCCGCGCGAGTGCGTCGGGCGACAGCTGGCCGCCACGTGGGTGGGCTCCGGGCGGGTTCCCGCCTCGGTGGGCCCGTTCACCGCGGTGGTCACCGATCCCGCGTGCACCGGGCAGATCACCGTGGCACGCGGTGAGGGCACGTTCGCGCTGACACCGTGACCGTCGACGCGGCGACCGCGCAGGCGTGGGCCGCGCTGGGTGGCGGCTCTCCCGCGGACGTGACGTACGAGCCCGTCCGCGACGGCCTGCCGGCCCGGCTGCCGGTGCGGGAACTGGCCAGGGCCACGGTGGGCGTGTGTTCACTGGCGGCCGCAGAGCTGCTGGCCGCCCGCAACGACGCGCCCCGACCCGCGGTGCGCGTGCACGAGGGCGCGGTGGCGACGGCGTTCGTGAGCGAACGGCACCTGCGCATCGACGGCCGGGCCCCGGTGTCGTTCGCACCGCTGTCCCGGTTCTGGCGCACGGCCGACGGGTGGGTGCGAACGCACGCGAACTACCCGCACCACCGCGAGCGGCTGCTGGCCGCGCTGGGTGTGACCGAGGCGGGGGTGGCGGCGGAACTGGCGACCCGGCGGGCGGCCGAGGTCCAGGAGACGGTGTACGCGGCGGGCGGCCTGGCGGTGGCGGTCTCTCGAGCGGCCGCGCACCCACTGGCGGAGATCCACCGATCCCCCGGCCCGCCGCGGCGTTGCCACCGGCGGCGCTGCCGGCCGAGGGCGTGCGAGTCCTGGACCTGACCAGGGTGATCGCGGGCCCGGTGGCGACCCGAACCCTGGCGTTACTGGGCGCGGACGTCCTCCGCGTCGACCCCCCGATGCTCCCCGAACCCGACGACGTCCTGGCGGACACGGGCCAGGGCAAACGATCGACTTTGCTCAACCTGGCGGAGGACCGGCCCATCTTCGAGTCGCTGCTGGCGACGGCCGACGTGGTGGTCACGGGCTACCGTCCAGGCAGCCTGGACCGCTACCTGTCGGAACGGCACCCAGGCCTGGTGGTGGCCGAACTGAACGCGTGGGGCTGGACGGGCGAATGGGCGACGCGCCGAGGCTTCGACAGCCTGGTGCAGGCGGCCACCGGCATAGCAACCATCGAAGGCGACACGGACAACCCGGGCGTGCTGCCGGCACAGGCCCTGGACCACGGCACGGGCTACCTGCTGGCGGCCGCCGTCCTCCGTGCACTGCACGCCCGCCACCGGACAGGCGAAACCCACCACGTCCGGCTATCCCTGGCCGGCACCGCGTCCTGGCTCCTGAACGACCTGCACGTCACGCCACCGGCAGGCCCCGAACACGACCCAACCCCCTGGCTGACGGAAACCCGGTCACCGCACGGCCACCTGCGGCACGCCCGCCCACCGGTGCACTACCCAGGCGCCCCCACCACGTGGCACCGGCCCCCGACCCGCTGGGGCAGCGACCGTCCAGAGTGGACAACCACACCCTGACCACAGGACCTGTGGCCCCCCGCCACACCGTTTTCTGTCGGTGCCGCCGACTACGCTGGATATCGAGGGGCCGACGGCCGCCGTTGATCATGGTCGACGTGACAGCTGCACGACCCCGCCGCCGAGCTGCTTCCCGACGCACCATTCCTTCGGTGCCCACCGACACACTGGAACTCAGGAGGCCGAAGAGCGCCGTTGATCATGGGCCACGAAGCAGCGCCACGACCAAGCCGCCAAGTCCTTTCCGGACGCACCGTCTGTCGGTCCTACCGCCCCGCTGGATATTGGTGGCCGACGGCAGCCATGGATCATGGCCGACAGGGCAGCGCCACGACCCGACCGCCAGGCTGTCCTCGATGCGCCGTTCTTGTCGGTGCTCGTCGGTACGCTGGAGTTCAAGGGCCGGAGGCCGCCGTTGATCATGCTGACATCAGCCCGCCGGCGAGCCATCCGACCGGACAGCCGCCGGCTGGGGTCACCTGGTTCGAGGGCGTCGGTGAACAAGCCTGCGCTGCCGGTCGGGACGATCGTCTTCGAGCCGTGCGCCGACTTCATCGATGCCACCGCCGCACTGATCCGGGCCTGCCGTCAGCACCGACCGCGCAGAACTGTCGGCGTCCGAGGCTGAAATTCGGGGGGCCGAAGGCGCCGTTGATCACCTTCGCGTCCGGCCCGCCCGTGCTCCGGCCCTGGAATCAGCCTCGTTCGATCAGGTGGCCCACCACGTCCGGGCCAGGGTGGGCGGTGCCCGAGCCGTCGCGGCGTGGGTCGACCTCCGGCAGTTCCACGGCCGTGCCGTTGGTCGCCGAGCCCGCCGGGCGCGAGCCCGACCCACGCCAGCATCAGCCGGGTCTCGCCCTTCAGGAAGCGGTGGGTGCGGACGCCGCCCGTCGCGCGGCCCTTCGCCGGGTACTCCTCGAACGGGGTCATCTTCACGCTCGAACCCGTTGCCGTGACGACCATCGGGTCGCCGTGGTCCTTGTCGTCGGTGCGGAGCGCGCCGAAGAACACGGCCTCGGAACCGGCAGTCAGGTTGATGCCCGCCATGCCGCCGCCCTTCACACCCTGGGGCCGCACGAGCGAAGCCGGGTAGCGCAGCAGCGACGAGTCGGACGACACGAACACGCACGTCTCGCTGCCGTCGGTCAGCCAGGTGGCGCCGACCACCTCGTCGCCGTCCTTGAGGCTGATCACCTCGAACTCGTCCGACCGCACCGGCCAGTCGGGCGCGCACACCTTCACCACGCCCTGCTTGGTACCGAGCGCCAGACCCGGCGAGCCCTCGGCGCGCTCACCGAGCGGCGCGAGCCCGACGACCTTCTCGCCCTTCTCCAACGGAACCAGCTCGCTCGCCGCCATGCCGCCGCGCAGCGACACCGTGCCGGCCGCCTCGGGCAGCACCGGCAGTGGCAGCACCTCCGTCTTGAACGCGCGTCCCCGGCTGGTGACCAGCAGGATCTGCCCGCGAGCGGTGGAGTGCACCACGGCCGACACCGCGTCGTGGCGGGAGCGGCCGCTGCGCTTGCGTGCCTCCGTGGCCTCCTCCGACTCGGCCGCTGTGCGCGCCACCAGACCCGTGGCCGACAGGATCACCTGGCACGGATCGTCGGCCACCTCCAGCGGACCGGCCGGCTTGGACGCCGCCAGAACCTCCTTCAGGTCACCGTCGATCAGCGCCGTACGCCGCTCGGCCGCCAGCTCCTTCGCGACCGTGGCCAGCTCGCTCGACACCAGCTTCTTCAGCACCGACTCGTCGTCGAGGATCTTGGTCAGCTCGGCGATCTCGGCGCGGAGCTTGTCCTGCTCGTTCTCCAGCTCCAGCTTGTCGTACTTGGTGAGGCGTCGCAGCGGGGTGTCCAAAATGTACGTCGCCTGGATCTCGGACAGCTTGAACCGCTTCATCAGGCCTTCCTTGGCCTCCGCCGCGTTGTCGCTGGCCCGGATCAGCCGGATCACCTTGTCGATGTCGAGCAGGGCGATCAGCAGACCCTCGACCAGGTGCAGCCGCTCCTCGCGCTTGCGGCGCCGGAACTTCGTGCGCCGGGTGACCACCTCGTAGCGGTGACGCAGGAAGACCTCGAGCAGCGCCTTCAACCCGAGGGTCTGCGGCTGGCCGTCGACCAGCACCAGGTTGTTGATGCCGAACGACTGCTCCATGGGCGTGAGCCGGTACAGGTCGGACAGCAGTGCCTGCGGGTTGACACCCACCTTGCACTCGATCACCACGCGCGTGCCGTTCTCGCGGTCGGTGAGGTCCTTGACGTCGGCGATTCCCGTGAGGCGCTTGGACTTCGTGACCTCGTCGGTGATCTTCTCGATGATCTTCTCGGGCCCGATCTGGTACGGCAGTTCGACGATCGTGATCGCCTGGCGACCGCGGCTGCCTTCCAGCGGACCGATCTCGACCTTGGCGCGCATGCGGACCACGCCCCGACCGGTCTCGTACGCGCGGCGCACCTCGTCGAGGCCCAGCAGCATCCCGCCGGTGGGCAGGTCGGGGCCCGGGATGAACTCCATCAGCTTGTCGAGCGTCGCGGTCGGGTGGGTGATCAGCCAGCGCGCGGCACCGATGACCTCACCCAGGTTGTGCGGGATCATGTTGGTGGCCATGCCGACCGCGATCCCGGACGTGCCGTTCACCAGCAGGTTGGGGAACGCCGCCGGCAGCACCGACGGCTCGTCGAGCGACCCGTCGTAGTTGGGGCGGAAGTCGACCGTGTCCTCGCCCAGCTCGCCCACCAGGAGCATGGCCTCGTTGGACAGGCGGGACTCGGTGTACCGCGAGGCGGCCGGGCCGTCGTCCGGGCTGCCGAAGTTGCCGTGACCGTCGACCAGCGGCGCGTTCATGGAGAAGTCCTGCGCCAGGCGGACCATGGCGTCGTAGATCGCCGTGTCGCCGTGGGGGTGGTACTTGCCCATCACGTCGCCGACCACGCGCGACGACTTCACGTACGCGTGTGTCGGCCGGTACCCGTTCTCGTTCATCGAGTACAGGATCCGCCGGTGCACCGGCTTCAACCCGTCGCGCGCGTCGGGCAGCGCGCGGGAGTGGATGACCGAGTACGCGTACTCCAGGTAGGAGTCCTCGATCTCGGTCTTCAGCGGGTTGTCGAAGACCTTGGCGCCGGCCAGGTCGAACGCGTTGGGATCGACCTTGGTCGTCGAAGGGCCCTTGCGGCGTGCCATTTCCTGTTGCTCTCTCTCAGATGTCGATGGCCGACTGGTCCACACGGGCCGATGACTCGACCAGCCACGCACGCCTCGGTTCGACCTTCTCGCCCATCAACAGCTCGAGCGCGCCCTCGGCGGCGTCGACGTCGTCCAGGGTGATGCGGCGAACCGACCGGGTCGCCGGGTTCATCGTGGTGTCCCACAGCTCGTCCGCGTCCATCTCGCCGAGGCCCTTGAACCGCGGCACCGGCGTGACGACCTGCTTGCCGGCCTTCTCCAGCGCGGCCAGCTTGGTCTCCATCTCGCGCTGGGTGAAGGTGAAGTGTGTCTCGGCGTTGCGGCCCTTGGTGGTGACCTTGTGCAGCGGCGGCATCGCCGCGTAGAGCCGGCCGTCCTCGATCACCGGGCGCATGTACTTGGCGAACAGCGTGATCAGCAGCGTGCGGATGTGGGAGCCGTCGACGTCCGCGTCGGCCATCAGGATCACGCGGCCGTAGCGCATGGTCGACAGGTCGAACGTGCGGCCGGTGCCGGCGCCGAGCACCTGGACGATCGACGCGATCTCGACGTTGCGCAGGGTGTCGGCGAGGCTCGCCTTCTGCACGTTCAGGATCTTGCCCCGCAACGGAAGCAGCGCCTGGTACTCCGACACCCGCGCCATGCGGGCCGACCCCAGCGCGCTGTCACCCTCGACGAGGAACAGCTCGCTGCGCGCGATTCCGGTGGTGCGGCAGTCGACCAGCTTCGGCGGCATCGCCGCGCCCTCGAGCGCGGTCTTGCGGCGGGCGGCGTCCTTCTGCTGCTTCTGGGTCAGCCGGACGCGGGAGGCGTCGACCACCTTCTGCAGCACGGTCTTGGCCTCGGTCTTGGTCTTGCGGTCCTCGGTCCACGCCTTGATCTCGCGCTCCACGATGGCCTGGATGACCTTGGTGATGCCCGCCGTGGACAGTTCGTCCTTGGTCTGCGAGGTGAACTGCGGCTCGGGGATCCGGACGTGGACGACGGCGGTCATGCCCTCCACGACGTCGTCGACGGTCGGCGGGTCCTCCTTGGGCTTGAGCAGCCCGCGTGTCTTGGAGATGGCCTCCTGCACGGACTTCACCATCGCGCGGTCGAAGCCCCGGCGGTGGGTGCCGCCGTGGACGTTGCGGATGGTGTTGGTGAAGCACTCGACCGTGCGCTCGTAGCCGGTGCCCCAGCGCAGCGCGACCTCGACCTCGGCCACGACGCTCCACTTTGGACTGCATGACGCCGTTCTCGTCGGCGGCGTTCTCCCGGTAGGTGCCGTCGCCGTTGATCAGGATCATGCCGGACACCGGCCGGTCGCCCGACGGGCGTCAGGAACTCCACCATGTCGGACAGGCCGTTGGGGTAGTGGAAGGTCTCCTCGTCGATCGCGCCCTCGGTGGCGTTGCGCAGGACGTAGGTGACGCCGGGAACGAGGAACGCGGTGTTGCGCAGCTTGGTCCGGACGGCCTCGATGTCGAGCGCGCGCCGTGTTCTCGAAGTAGCGCGGGTCGTGCCAGTAGCGGATGGACGTGCCGGTGGACTCGCCGCGCTTCATCTTGCCCGTGACCTGCAGGCCGGACCGCTTCGTGAACCTGGCCTTGGGCCCCGGACCGTCGAACTCGCCCGGCACGCCGTGCGCGAAGGACATCTGGTGGACCTTGCCGTCCTGCTTGACCGTGACGTCGAAGCGGTGCGACAGCGCGTTGACCGCCGAGGCGCCGACGCCGTGCAGACCGCCGGAGGTCTTGTAGCCGGAGCCGCCGAACTTGCCGCCGGCGTGCAGCCGGGTGAGCACCAGCTCGACGCCGGACAATCCGGACTTGGTGTGCACGCCGGTGGGGATGCCACGGCCGTCGTCGTCGACCTGGACGCTGCCGTCGGCGTGCAGGATGACGACGACCCTGGTGGCGTGGCCACGCGATGCCCTCGTCGGTCGAGTTGTCGACGATCTCGTTGAAGAGGTGGTTGATACCCCGGCTGTCGGTGGAGCCGATGTACATACCCGGCCGCTTGCGCACCGCCTCGAGGCCCTCGAGGTGGGTCAGATCATCGGCCCCGTAAAAGGTTCCCGCAGTCACTCTGGTCGTCTCCCGGATCATGGCGTCCTGCCCGCCTCCTCGACCGGCTAGTGGCGTCGAGGGCGTGGACCACCGTAGGAGAGCGTATCCGGCCGGGGTGACAACCCCCGGCATTTGTCCCCAGCGAGCTGGTGCTCAGGAGTCCAGCCGCAGGTCAGCCCAGGTGGGCCCGAGTAAACCCGTCAGGCTCTCCAGTGGTGCGGTGACGAACTCCCCCGCTTCGTCGTAGTCCAACTGACGCAGTGAGCGGGCCCAGGTGAGCACTCTGGTGATCTTCGCGACCCAGCAGGCCAACTCCAGTTCGGCCACCAGCTCGGCGCGCGGCGCCAGGTCGGAGAACACCTCGAGATAGGCGTCCCGCGGCCGCACGATGGCCGGATCGTCAACCGGGACCTCCAACTTGTGGTGCACGATGCCGAGCGCGAGATACATGCTGGAGAACGGGTGCGCCACCACCCCGTCACCCCAGTCGTAGAAGGTGGCCCGCCCGTCGGACACGAACACGTTCCACGGGTGCAGGTCGTTGTGGTCGAGGCTGGCCGGGACGACCGCCTCGGCCAACCGCGCGCACCACTCGCCGAACTCGGCACGCATGGCGGTGGCCCGCCGCAGCGTCTCCCGGCCACCCTCGTCGTCGTGCTCGGCCACATAGGCGCCGACCGCGTCCAGTGCCTCCTCGAACCGGGCCGGCATGATCTCGGCCCGCATGTCCGTCATCCCGAACGCCAGCATGTCGTCGGCGTGCGGCATGAGATCCCGTTGCAGCCGCGCGTACTGCGGCAGCACCGCCACCAGGGCGTCGACCAGGTCGGTGCCGCCGATCCGGTCACCGAGTTGGTCACCGAGCGTCCGGCCGCCGTCGGGCAGCAACACCCAACCCCGTTCGGTGTCGACCGCGATGGGCGCGAGGATCCTGGTGGGTGACGTCTTGGCCATCAGCTCGTAGAGCGGCACCTCGAACGCGTTCTCCGGGCCCGGTGCCTTGAGCCACACCGGTCCCACGGTCGTCGGCGCGGTCACCACCGTTCCCCACGGCCGCAGGTGCGGCTGGGTGACCTCGCCGGTGCGGCGGACGCCGGCGGTGGCGAGCCGCTCGTCCAGCCAGCTCCGAGCGGAGTCGAGCCACTCGGGCGACGACCACTTCATCCGACTACCCCCTCAGTCGCGCGATCAGTGCCGCGGCGACCAGGACGGTCACCGCGCAGATCGCCGAGGACACGGTGAGCCCACTGGCCAACGCGTGGTGCGTGTCGCCGCCGGTGCGGACGACAGCCATGCCGATCACCCCGAGCACCGCCACACCCATGGCGAGCCCGAACTCCCCCGCGGTCTCCGTCAACGCGGCCGCCGAGCCCGCCTGTTCGGTGCGGACCGCCTGCATGGCCATGATGGCGCACAACCCACCCATCGGCCCGATCCCGACGGCCTGCACGACCATGCCGGTGATCATGAGCGGCAGACCGCCATCCACCTGGGTGAGCATCGCGAAGCCGACCGCGGCGACCGCGAGCCCACCCGCGATGACCAGCGGCGGCCGCACCCGCCTGGCGAGCAGCTGACCGACCTGGATCATGACGAGCATCGCCAGCGTGCTCGGCAGCAACCACAGCGCGGCGTCCAGAGTGGACAACCCGGCCACCCGCTGCAGGTAGAGCGACACGAACAGGGTGTTGCCGGCGGTGATGCCGGCGACCAGCGTGAGCAACAGACCCGCCCGGAACACCCGGTTGCCGAACAACGCGAGGTCGAGCAGCGGCACCGGGAGCCGCCGCTGCCGAGCGACGAACACGACGCCGGCGGCGATCCCCACGAGCACGGCGAACACGGGCACCGCGTCGAATCCGTTGCGGGACAGCTCCTTCAGCCCGTACACGGCCGGCAGGACGGCCAGCAGCGACAGCGCGACGCTCGGCAGGTCGAGCCGCGCCGGCTCCGGGGTGCGGTGCTCGGGTAACCACTTCGGCCCCAACGCCAGCAGCAGCACCATGACCGGCACCCCGAGCAGGAACGCCGCTCCCCACCAGAAGAACTCGAGCACCGCCCCACCGAGCACCGGTCCCAGCGCCGAGCCGCCGAGGAAACAGCTCATCCACACGGCCATGGCGGTGGCGTGCTGCTGGCGGTCGGGGAACATCATGTGGATCAGTGACATGGTGGACGGCATGATCGTGGCGCCCGCGACGCCGAGCAGCGCGCGAGAGGCGATCAACAGTTCCGGCGACGTCGAGGCCGCGGCGAGCACCGACGCGACGGCGAACGCGGCGCCACCGATCAGCAGTAACCTCTTGCGGCCGATCCGGTCGCCCACGGTGCCCATGGTGACGAGCAGCCCGGCGAGCACGAACCCGTAGATGTCGGTGATCCACAGCTGCTGGATGTCGCTGGCGCCGAGGCTCACGCCGATGTGCGGTAACGCGAGGTAGAGCACGCTCATGTCGAGCGCGACCAGGATGGTGGGTAGCGCGAGCACGGCCAGGCCGATCCACTCGCGGCGGCCCGCTTGTCGAGGCGTGGTCAGGGTTTCCATCGCCGACTCCTACTTGTCCGCGGCCACGACGTCGCCGAGACCCGGCCACTCGACGGAGATCCAGGACGGGCGGAACTCGGGCAGCTCGTGGAAGCGCCGTAACGACGCCAGGCCGCTGAGCCAGCCGGTCCAGTCGGCGAACGGCGGGTTCTCCTCGTCGAAACCGCTGTTGACGAACGTGAGCCGGGTGCCGCCTGCCGAACCCTCGAGTTCCCAGGTCGAGACCATGCCGGGCCACTGGAGGACCACCCGTCGCTCCGACTCCAGGTCGATGATGCGGGCGACCGACTGCGGATCGGTGAAGTCCTCGCCCATGCCCCACCGGCCGCCGACGTGCGGTTCGACGCTCATGGCGTCGCCGAACCACCGGCGGAACCGCTCCGGGTCCATGAGTGACTCGTAGATCTCGCCGGGGGTGGCGCCGATCGTGACCTGCGCGCGCAGCTCGGAGGTGGCGGTGTAGTCGCACTGGGGTGTGGTCTCACGACCCTCGACGTGGTCGATCAGGTTGGCGACGGCGAGCGACCAGAAGGTGCCGAGGAAGCCGCGTGGCGTGGTGACGTCGGAAACCACGTCCGACCAGTCCGGAACATCGCTCTGTGTCAGGGAGATGATCGTGTCTCCCGACTCCTCGGCGAGTCCGAACTCGACCGTGGTGTCCACACCGGACAGCTGCCAGGAGAACCGGAATGTCCGATCGTCCGCGTACAGTGGCCGCTGGTTCGGACCGGCACCCTCCGGGGTGTAGCGGCCCCAGAAAGAGAAGGTGTCCGGCAGGTCGACCTCCGCGTGCTCGGCCAGCCAGACGCGAAGTGCCGCGGCGTCGGTCAGCGCTTGTCGCACGGTCGCCAGCGGCGCCGAGGTTCGGTAACGGAGCTTCAGTGGGGCATTCATGACGTGCGAGGTCTCCTTCGTACGGCCCTGACGGCACCTCGTCCCGGACATCCAACCTCCGGCACGGTGCCTGCGTTCTACAATTCACTTTGTACGTCAAAACTGTTTTTGTCAATGCCGCAGGAAGGGAACACACGTTCGAGTGAAGCTCCTGGCAGCCCTACCGGCCCCGGCCGTACGGTGAACACATGTTCGGAATCCAGCCCCGCGGCTCAGCCCCAGAAGTCGACCAGCAGCTCGCTGAACTCCTCGGCCCGCTCGATCTGCGGCATGTGGCCGGTGTCGGAGAAGAGGTGCACGCGAGCGTACGGCAACAGCGTGCGCGCGGCCTCGAGATGGGCGTGCGGCAGGATCAGGTCGCGGTCGCCCCAGACCACGAGCGTCGGCACCTTTCGGGTCGCCACCACCGAAAGCAGCTCGTCCCGCCACGCCTGCTTGACCCCGCGGAAGGAGCCGAGACTCCGCGCGGTGTCGAGCAGGACCTTCGCACCGTGCGGGTCGGGTGGCGATCCGCCAGGAGTAGTCGACACGGTCGTCGGTCACGAACGCCGAGTCGAAGAACAGCGCCCGCTCAGCCCGTCGAGCTCCCTTGACCGATGGGCGGAGCAACAGCTTGCCCAGCCCACGCACGGCCAGGATCCGCAGCGCGATGGTCACTTCCTTGCCGAACCCGGCGCTGTTCACCAGCGCGAGGGTCCGCACTCGCTCGGGCGACTGCACGGACAGTTGCATCGCCACTGCCCCACCTAGTGAGTTGCCGACCAGGTGGGCGGGTTCGGTGATGTCGACGGCATCGAGGAAGTCCTCGGCGAACGTGGCCAGTGCGGGCAGGGAGTACTTGCCCGGCAACGGATCCGAGCCGCCGTAGCCTGCCAGGTCGACGCTGTACACGCGGTACCGGTCACGCAGCAGTTCGTGCTGCTCGGTCCAGTCCGCGTGGCTGCGGCTGATGCCGTGCAGCAACACGACCGGGTCGCCGTCACCGTCCACGCGGTAGCGGGTCCGCAGACCGCGTACCCGGACCTCGCTCACGCGGGCTGCCGGTCCTTGGACGCCACGCGGTCGAAACGCACGCTGTCGTCGACGGGGCCGTGGCGCATCATGACCACGTCGCGCGGGTAGTTCTGGTGCAGCCGCCACGGCGCGGCCGGCCCCTGCTTGGGCAGCTCGTTCACGCTGCGCTGCACGTAACCGCTCTTCAGATCGATGATCGGCTCCACCGCCACGGTCGGGTCGGTCAGAACGGGGGTGACCATCTGGTAGTCGTGCTCGGCCATGTGGTTGAGCAGCCGGCAGACGTACCGTGCGACCAGGTCGGCCTTGAGTGTCCAGGAGGCGTTGGTGTAGCCCAGGGTGAGCGCGAAGTTCGGCACCCCGGACAGCATCATTCCCTTGTATGCCACGGTGTCGCTGAGCTTGATCCGGGTGCCGTCCACGGCCAGCGTCATGCCGCCCACCGCCAGCACGTTCAGCCCGGTGGCGGTGACGATGATGTCGGCCTCGAGTTCCTCACCGGACTCGAGTCGCAGGCCGCGCTCGGTGAACGTGTCGATCCGACCGGTCGCGATCGACGCCTTGCCTTCGCGCAGTGTCTTGAACAGGTCGCCGTTGGGCACGAAGCACATGCGCTGGTCCCACGGGTTGTAGGTGGGAGCGAAGTGGGTGTCCACGTCGAAGTCCGCCGGCAGCTGCGTCCGAACGCCCTTGCGCAGCAACGCCTTGATCAGATTCGGAGCCCGTCGGCTGAGGTTGAACAGCAGGGACGCGCCCAGCACGTTCTTCCACCGCAGTGCCGGGAACAGGAACTTGGCGGGCACCTTGCCGATCAGCTTGTCGGCCAGGAAGTCCTTGCCAGGAAGGGAGAGCACATAGCTCGGTGAACGCTGCACCATCGTGACGTGCTCGGCTGTGTCGGCCATCGACGGGACGAGGGTGACGGCAGTGGCGCCGCTGCCGATCACCACCACCCGTTTGCCCGTGTAGTCGAGGTCCTCGGGCCAGTGCTGCGGATGCACGATCTGGCCGGTGAAGCGGTCGGTGCCGGCGAACTCGGGGGTGTAGCCCTTGTCGTAGCGGTAGTAGCCGGAGTTGACGAACAGGAAGGAACAGGTGATGCGTGTGGTCTTACCGTCGGTCTCGGCCTCGACCGTCCACCGGGCGTCCTCGGTCGACCAGTCCGCCCGAACCACCTTGTGGTTGAAGCGGATGCGACGCTCCACGTCGTACTCGCGGGCGGTGCGGCGCACGTACTCGCGGATGGCGTCACCGTCGGCGATCGCCTTGGCCTCTTTCCAGGGGCTGAAGGAGTAGCCGAGGGTGAACATGTCGGAGTCCGAGCGCACGCCGGGATAGCGGAACAGGTCCCAGGTGCCGCCGATGGCGTCCCGGGCCTCGAGGATCGCGAACGTGCGACCGGGCGACTCCTGTCGCAGGTGACACGCCGCTCCGATGCCGGAGAGTCCAGCACCCACGATCAGGACATCGACATGTTCCATGCCAGGCACGTTATCGACAGGCTGTCGACTCAGTCAACAGTGTGTTGATAGCGTGGCGGGCATGACGACCGCCCGTTCCACGCGTGGCCGGCGGGCCGGACGCCCGACCGGTGACGACCGGGAGCTCGCGATCCTCGCGACCGCCGAGCGGTTGCTGGGTGAGCGGACGCTGCGAGAAATCTCCATCGACGACCTGGCCAAGGGTGCGGGCATCTCGCGGCCGACGTTCTACTTCTACTTCCCGTCGAAGGACGCCGTGCTGCTGGCGTTGCTGGACCGGGTGGTGTCGGAGGCGGACGAGGCTTCGGGGCGGGTCCCGGACAGCGAGTTGCCGGTCGACCCGGCGCGGTTCTGGCGGGAGTGCATCTCGGCGTTCTTCCACACGTTCCGTGAGCACCGGGCGGTCACGCTGGCGTGTGCGGAGGCGCGATGCACGAACACCGAGGTGCGGGAACTGTGGGCGTCGGTGATGGAGGCGTGGGCGCAACGGGCCGCGACGGCCATCGAGTGCGAGCGGGAGCGTGGCGCGGCCCCGGCGGGGCTGCCGGCGCGTGACCTGGCGGTGGCGCTGTGCTCGATGAACGAGCGGTCGTTGCACGCGACGTTCGCCGGTGACCAGCCGTCGATCGCCTCGTCGGACGTGGTGGGGGTGCTGCACACGGTGTGGCTGAACGCGATCTACCAGACCACCACGCCACGAGCGGGTGTTTGACAGCACAGGGTGTTTGGCGGCGCCGCAGGGTGGGCACGCCACGGCCATGCTGCACATCACTCCCGAGGCAGGACTGGCGATCAAGCGACTGGTGGACAGCCAGGGCGGGGGCGGCCTGCGCATCGAGGCACGGCACGGCGACCCGGCCTTCGCGATGACGGTCACCGCACTCCCGGACGACACCGACCTGGTGATCACCGAGGAGACAACGGGCGCACGGGTGATGCTGGACTCGCTGACCGCCGACTACGTGGAGGACAAGACCCTCGACGTCGACGACACGGTGGAGGGCACGGCCCGCTTCGAACTGAGCGGCCAGGGCGTGGAGTAGCTACACCCGCCGTGACCCGCCATGTGGCGAGCGGCCGGGCCGGATCCCGCGTGACCGGCCGAGGTCGGGCGAAGCCGGGCCAGGCGGAGCAAGGCGGAGCGAGGCAGAGCAAGGCGGAGCCAGGCGGAGCAAGGCGGAGCAAGGCGGAGCAAGGCGGAGCAAGGCGGAGCAAGGCGGAGCAAGGCGGAGCAAGGCAGGGCCAGGCAGGGCCAGGCCAGGGCGTGGCGTACCTGGTCTTCCCTGGGCCTGCAGTCGCTGCGGTCGGCCTGGCGCGGCAGCTACTCGCCTGCCCCGGACGCCCGGGGCAGGACCAGGCCGGGCGAAGCCGGGCCAGGCAGGGCCAGGCCAGGCGAAGCAGGCGAGATCAGCTCGAGGCCTTGTCGACCAGCGTGGCCGAGTTGACGGTGACCACGGGCCCATTGCCCAAGTCGGTGCGCCATCCGGGCGAGGCAGGGCGCGAGCTGCCATCGGCCCTTTGCCCGCATCGCGGCGTGCGGCCTCGGCCGCAGGGCATTACCGGCGAGTGCGGACACGGTCGGCGCGCCGGGGTGGGTGACGCAGGCGATACAGCGGCTGCCCGACCAGGCAGGCGCCGTGCGGAGTCTGCGCGGGCGCAGGTAAGCGTGGGCGAGCGCTCCTGGAGCCCCCGCGCAGGGCGCTCACCCACCAGGGTGTCGGGCTCCGCGATGACCGGCCGCTCGCTGGGCATGAGGATCCACCTCACGCGGCCACCTCGAGCACCGGGCCGGTACGAAGCCTGCTGGCCCCCGTGGCCGTCCGACTGGGTTGCTACGCCGCGAGCGCGCCGCGCAGGGAGCGGTACAGCAGGGCCGCGTCGCCGAGGCGGTGGCGTAGTTGGCGTTCCAGGCCGCCGATGGGGATCAGGTTCTGTGGGGCCCGGGGGTCCTTGTGCGGGGAGCTGGCCAGTGAGGGCAGGACCCGGGCGGTGACGTCGGCCAGGGCCACCGTGTCCTCGACCGTCAGGTCCGCCGAGCACTCCAGGCGCACCACGGCCGACCACGGGGCCTTCGAAGCGCCGGGCAGTCGCAGGTACCAGGAGTTGCGCAGCCACGACGTGCCCATGGCGAACACCGGGCTGCGCTGGCCCGGCTCGAGGTCCGCCACCACCGCCGCCTGTTCCGGCTGCAGGTAGGACTTCTGGTGCGTCTTGACGTACCCGACCGTCCTGGCCAGGTGGGTGCGGCCGCGCAGTGGGCCGTCGACCACCAGCAGGTCGTCCTCGACGTCATTGTGCTGGCGCCACGCGTTGGCCAGGTCGACCTCCAGCTCGGAGAGCCTGCGCTGCACGCCGAGCGTCAGCTTGTCCAGGCCGCCGGGGGTGTGGTGGAACGAGTAGGTCGCGTGCCGGGTCTTGATGTCCTCGCCCGTGGCGGCGTACAGGCCGCGGTCCACGGCCACGTCGATGATCCGCGCCTCGCCGTCGCAGCAGACCAGGCCGGCGGCCAGGGAGGCGACCACGCCGGGCAGCGGTTCGGGGTCCTCGCCGTGGACCCAGATGCGGGCGTCGATGCGGCGGACGCCGTCGAGGAAGAGCACCGAGCCGGGCAGCGCGCCGCCCTCGGGTGACACCGGGCGCCACTGCGCGGCCGGCAGCTCCAGGTCGAGGTCCAGGTGGGCGGAGGATTCGCGGCCGTCCAGCTCGTCGCCGCGGGCCACGCCGTACCCGGGGTCCCAGGGGTCCACCGTGTAGGTGGTCGAGGAGAGCAGGCCGGTCATGGCTGGAGCCTCACACCTCGACCCGCCGCAGCCGCGACGACGCGCCGTCGCGGGTCACGGCGAACTGCACCGGCACCCGCTCGGCCAGGGCGGGCACGTGGGTGACGATGCCGACCATCCGGTCGGTCTCCGCGGCCAGCTTCTCGAGGGTGGCGGCCACCGTGTCGAGGGTGGCCTCGTCGAGGGTGCCGAAGCCCTCGTCGAGGAACATGGAGTTCAGGTCCCGCTTCCCACCGGACAGGCCCACCACCTGGTGGGACAGGGCGAGCGCCAACGCCAGCGACGCCTGGAAGGTCTCCCCGCCGGACAGCGTGTTCACCGGCCGGGTGGTGCCGGCGTCGTTGTGGTCGACCACCACCAACTCGTTGCGCGCGTCGCGGTGCAGCTCGTACTGCCCGCCGGAGAGCTGCATGAGGATCTCCGACGCCTCGGTCACCAGCGACTCGAGCGCCTCGGCACACAGCCATGCCTCGAAGCCGTTGGACTTCAGCAGGTTGCCGAGCGTGCGGGCCACCCGTTCGTCCTCGCGGCACGCCTCGACCTCGGCGGCCAGCGCGGCCGACCGGGTCCGCCGGTCGACCAGTTCGGCCAGGTCGCGACGGGCGTCGGCGAGCGCGGACGCCAGCACCACGTCCGGTTTCGCGCGGTCCGGGAGCGGCACGCCGTGCTCCCCCAGCAGGGACTCCAGCTCGGCGCGGGCCGCTGTGCCCCTGGCCGCCAGGTCCGCCAGGACCTTCTGGTGCTCGGCGGCCGTGGCGTCCAGCTCACCGCGTTGGGTGGCGGCCCAGGTCAGCAGCGCCTGCCAGGCGGCGGCGAGGTCGGTGCCGTCAACCGGGGGGACGCCGAGCGCGACGAACCGGTCGCGGCTCGCCCGCAGCACCGACCAGGCCTTCTTCTCCTCGTCGGCCAGGTCCGCCCGGTCGCGCTGGGCCCGCTCGACGGCCGTCCTGGCCATCTTCGCGGCCGTGCGTGCCCGGTCGGCGGCCGTGTCGGCGGCCTCCCGGGTGGTGAGGGCGACGTCGACCTCGGCGGCCGGCGGTGCGTCGCGCAGCTCGGCCGCCAGTTCAGAAGCCTGCTTCTCCGCGTTCAGCACGTCCGCGCGGGCGCCGGCGACCGTCTTGCTGGCCTCCGAGTGTGTCTTGCGCGCGGCCGTGACCTGCGACTTCGCCGCCTTGACCGCGGCGCGGGCGTCGTCGAGGTCCGCGGGGACCGCGTGGTGGGGCAGGTCGTGGACCTGCTGGCGGCAGACCGGGCAGGGTTCCCCGGCAACCAGGTCCGCGGCCAGCGCGACCGCGCGGTGTGCCCGGTCGGCGGCCGACGACGCGGTCTCCGCGTCGGCGAGCGTCTGTTCGGCGGCCGTGTACGCCCCGGCCGTCTTCTCCTCGTCGGCCACCGCGGCGTCGGCGGCCGACCGCAGCCGAACCAGCCGGTCGGTCATCGCGGCGGATCGGACGTGCGCGTCACGCCAGCGGGACAGGACCGCGTGTTCGGGCAGGTCGGCCCGCGCGGCCTCCGCCTCGGCCTCGGCCTTCTCCGCGGCGGTACGCGCCTCGACCCGCCCGGCGATCTCCTCGTCGGCCACCGCGAGGCGGGTCGACAGGTCGGTCACGTCCGCCGGTTTGCGCAGCGCACCGAGGTCGGCCACCTGTTCCTTCACCGCGGCGGCCGCGGCGTTGGCCTCGGACCAGCGGGTGCGGACCTCGGCCATCGCCTCGACGGCCTCGTCCACCGTCGGGACCAGGCCGGACAGGGCGCCGACCTTCTTCTCGGCGACCGCCACCACCTCGTCGGTGGCCGTGCCCAGCTCGTTCAGCTGCTTCTCGGTCATGGCGAGCTTGTTGGCCGCGACCTTCGCGCGCTCGCGGGCCCGCTGACCCACGTCTTCATAGACCGCGTAGGCGAGCAGCTGGATCAGCAGATCCTGGCGGTCACCTGGCTTGGCCTGCAGGAACTCGGCGAACCGGCCCTGTGGCAGGACCACGCACTGGGTGAACTGCTCGTAGCCGATGCCGAGCAGTTCGGACACCGCGCCCGTGACCTTGTCGCCCTCCGCCATGGGCTGCGCGACCTCGAGGATCTTCGTGAGGTCGGCGTCGGTCGGCACGCTGGCGTCGATCCGGTCGAGCCGCGCCTCCTTGGTCTGCACGGTGCCCTGTGCCGTGCGGCGCAGCAGCCGCACAGCCGCGTATCGGCCGCCGGCGGCTTCGAAGACCAGGCACACCTTGCCCTCGTTCACCGAGGGCGCGAGCGCGTTGCGGATGGCGTCCTTCTTGCCCCAGCGGGGAACCGTGCCGTACAAGGCGAAGCAGAGCGCGTCGATGACCGTGCTCTTGCCCGAGCCGGTGGGTCCGGTGAGCACGAAGAAGTCCACATCGGACAGTTGGATGTCCGTTTCCTCGCGGTAGCTGCCGAAGCCCTCGAACATCAGGCGCAGCGGGCGCATTCAGTGACCTCCGGTGGATTCTTCGAGCAGTTCGGCGAACATGGCGGCGAGGCGAGGATCCTCGACCTCCTTCTCCGCCAGGAAGTCGGCGAACAGGTCGGTCGGCGAGCGGCCGATCCGCGACGCAACGGCGCCGCCGGCGTCGGCGCGGGCGCGGAACTTCTCGTCGATCTGCACGTCGAGCGTGTTCGGCAGCTTTTCGCGGACCAGGTCGGCGAGCCCCGCGCTGGCCTTCTGCGTGAGGATCACCCGCAGGTAGGCGTCGCCGGCCTCCTCGCCGGCGGCCACGACCTCGTCGAGCGTGCCGCGCAGGGTGGCGAGCCGGCGGCTGCCGACCAGCGGCACCGGCCGGATGGCGGCGCGGCTGTCGGGGGTGGCGTGCACGATCAGCGCGACCGGCTCGTTGTCCTCCTCGCCGAAGTCCAGCGCGAGCGGTGAACCGGAGTACGCGATCGGGCACGGCCCGTCGATCTGCTGGTAGCGGTGCAGATGACCGAGCGCGGCGTAGTGCGTGTTCGTGGGGAACGCGTCGGGCGGCACCTCGTAGCCGAGCAACTGGACGGCGCGTTCGCCGCCGCCCCACCGGCCGCCGAGCAGCGTGGCGTGCGTGGTGACCAGGTTGACGCTGTCGGGCGTGAACCCGGCGCACAGCGTCGCGATGATCGCCTTCACGCGGTTGGCGTAGTCCTGGTTGTGCTGCGAGGGGTTGTGCAGCAGCACCTCGGCCGCGCGGACGGCGATGCGGTGGGACAGGAACGGCAGCGCCGCGACCACCGCGCGCTCCCCCGACCGCGTGTCGAGGGTGACGGTGCCGCCGTTGTCCGGGCGTTGCGGCGTGCCGACCACGTGCATGCCCAGCTCGCCGAGCACCGGCCGGTAGACGTCCTGCACGAGCCGCGCGTTGTCGTGGTTGCCGGCCAGCACCACCACGTGGCGGCCCTCGGCCCGCAACGCCATGAGCGTGCGCATGACCAGGCCCTGGGCCTGGGGGTTCGGCGCGGCGGTCTCGAACAGGTCGCCCGCCACGACCACCAGGTCGACGTCCTCGTCGTTCGCCACCCGGACCAGGTGGCCGAGCACGGCGTTCTGCTCGTCGTAGCGTGGCTGGTTCTTCAGCACCTTGCCGACGTGCCAGTCGGCCGTGTGCAGGATCTTCATGAAAGTCCTCAGAACGGGGGCGGGTCGTCGTCGAGACCGGTGAACGGGTCGGCCGGCGCGGCCGGACCGGTGTCGACGCCGGTCCAGACGCCCTTCTCCGCCGGGCGGGTGGCCCAAGCGGGGAACGGGAACTCGATGGCGAGCGGCACCGGGATGTCGGGCTGCGACACGAACATCGTCCCGGGCTTCGCGATCGTTGCCCGCTGACGCTGCGCGGGCGGCAGGTAGCCGTACTCGGGGCGCGACGCCTCCGCCGGGTCGAGCCGCCCGGCCACGCGGATCGAGCAGTTGGCCACGATGCGCCGCTCGACCTCGCTGGCCGTCTGCTGCGCGCCGATCAGGATGACGCCGAGCGAGCGGCCGCGTTCGGCGACGTCGAGCAGGATCTGCTTGATCGGGCTGTCACCGTCGCGCGGCGCGTACTTGTTCAGCTCGTCGAGCACGATGAACATGAGTGGCCGCGCGGTGCCCTGCTCCTCCTTGCGCCGGAACTCCTGGCGCAGACTCACGCCGACCACGAACCGCTGCGCGCGGTCGGGCAGGTTGTGCAGGTCGATGACCGTGACCTGCGCGGCGGACGTGGTGAGCGACCGGTCGCCGCGGTCCTTCAGGTCCGAGCGGATGATCACCGACAGCGGTTTGACGGCCGAGCGCAGGCGTCGCAGGAACGCGTTCACGCTGCCGGTGGACGTGCTGCCGGCCACCCAGTCGCGGCGGGTGTCCTCGTCGAGCAGTTCGTCCTCGATCAGCCCGACCAGCTGCTCGAAGCTGCGCAGCGGGCCGCCGTTGCGCGCCTCGACACCGGACACGCTGATCGCGCCGTCGGTGCCGACCTTCTGGTAGTCGCGCCGCAGCCGGGCGGCCACCTGGCCGATGAGCATCGTGTACTGGCTGCGTTCGTCCTCGCCGTCGGCGAACACGAACGGCATGAGTTCCTGTTCGCAGAACTCGGCGAGGGTCCAGTAGAACGGGCTGACCGCCTTGTCGCGGGCGCGGACGTCCGGGGTGCCGCTGGCGTCGCCGGGGCGTGGCGGCGCGAACACCTGGACGTTGCGGAACGAGGTGGCCGGCAGGCCGAGCAGGCCGTACTTCTGGCGGGCGGCGTCGGTCAGGCGGGAGTTCTCGTAGTCGAGGAACAGCAGGTCCTCGCCCTTGACGCTGAAGATGAGCGCCTTGGTGTTGTGGGCCTCGCCGTGCAGGACACCCGAGTTGAAGATCGAGTGCAGCAGGAACGTGGCGAAGCTGGTCTTCGTGGCGATGCCGGAGACACCGGAGATCGACACGTGGCCGCCGCGGGTGCCGTCCACGAACTCGAAGTTCAGGAACACCGGCTGGCCGTCGCGACCGAGCCCGACCGGGACCTTGGCGTCGGCCATCGTGTCGAAGTACAGGGCGGAGTCGCGCTCGTCGCCGGTGGCGCGGTGTACGGCCGTGCCGGGTCGCGGCGGCACGTAGACCTCGGGTTCGACGCGGGTGACGGTGACCTCGGCGACCTCGCTGACCTCGGCGGGCAGCGCGCCCTGTTCGATCAGGAACACGTCGGAGGCGAACCGCGCGCCCTCGTGACCGGCCTCGACGCCGGTGACCACGCCGGCGAGCTGCACCTCGGTCCCGTCGGGCAGCTTTCGCCTGGTCACGACCACGTCGTCGAGCTGGAGGTACTGGTCGGGCGCCACGCCGACGGAGAACTCGAGCGGGCTGGCCGCCACCGTGCCGACCACCAGGCCGACCGGTTTGGCTACCTCGGTGACCGAACCGTTCGGCGAGCCGGCGGGCTCCGACACGTGTGCTCCTCTTCGTGGACCTGCGGGAGGCCTCGCAGTCTATGTCCGGGGTGCGACGATGTCCGGGAACCCCGTCGGGGTGTGGCGAAGACCGATGACATGAAATCCCGTTTCATCTAAGGTGGCGATCATGCGACTCATCGCCGGTGCCTACCCGGCAGCCCCGGCCGACCCCGCCGAGTTCCTCGACCATCTCGCCGAGTCCGACCTGATCGGCGGTCTGGAACTGCCGTTCATCGACGACGAGCGTCGGTGGTCGCTCGACCGGTTGCCCGCGCACTGGGTGCACGTGGTGACGGCCATTCCGGCGACCGCCCTGCGCGCCCGCACGGAACCGGCGTTCGGGCTGGCGTCCACGGACGACGACGGCCGGCGCGAGGCGCTGGTCCTCACCCGGGCCGTGCGGGACACGGTGGCGCGGGTGACGCAGAGCGCCGGGCGCGCGCTGGTCCTGGCGGTGGAGCTGCACTCGCCGCCGTTCGGGTCGGGCACGGCCGACCAGTTCGCGCGGTCGCTGGAGGAGGTGGCCGGCTGGGACTGGTCGGGGGCGCGACTGGTGGTCGAGCACTGCGACGCGCCGGTGGACGCGCACCCGCCGGAGAAGGGCTACCTGCCGCTGGCCGACGAGCTGACGGCCGTGCGTGCGGTGGGCGCGGACATCGGCGTGGTGATCAACTGGGGTCGTTCGGTGATCGAGGCCAGGCAGCCGGCCGGCGCGCTCGAGCACGTGACGCTCGCGCGGGAGGCGGGTCTGCTGGCGGGCGTGATGTTCTCCGGCGTGGCCGCCCAGCCGGTCGGCGAGATGCCGGCCTGGGCCGACGCGCATCTGGCGCCCGCGCCGGGCAACCCGGCGTCGCTGCTGACGGCCGCGCACGTGGCGGAGTGCGTGCGCGCGGCGGGCGAGGTGGACTACCTCGGGGTGAAGGTGGGCGCGCGGGTGGGCGACTCGTCGGCCGCGGACCGGGCCGAGGGGGTGCTCTCCGCCCTGCGAATGGTGGCGGCCGCACCGAGAAATGTCGGTGCGGCCGACTAGGATTAAAGTCAGGGGCCCCCGACCGGTTTTGTCGGTGTCAGCTGACATTATCGAACCGGAGCCCTGTCCGGGCTCAGCCCGGGAAGCAGGCCGTGCTGTAGAAGCCCCACTGGCCGGCGTGCATCGCGCGCACGCCGCGCGGGCCGTACCTGCGGTAGGGCTCGTCGCGGATGTCGCCCTGTTCGTCCTGCACCAGGGGTGTGCCGTACTCCCAGGAGAAGCGGTCGGTGCCGGGGTCGTAGTTGCGGTAGAAGTGGCCGGTCACGCAGCGGTTGGTCTCGCAGTGCGTGTAGGTGCCGTTGCAGGGCTCGGCCGCCGCGGTGCCCGTCGGCAGCAGGAGTCCGGCCGCTGTGATGAGTCCGGCCAGGATGGCGGTCGTTCGTCGGATCATCGGGCGCTCCTAGTCGTAGGCTTCGCAGAGGATGTAGCCGGTTCGGGCGATCTGCCAGGAGTAGCCGTAGCACCAGAGCGGCGCGTAGGGATCGGCGTAGTAGACGATGAACGTCGACCCGGCCCGGAGCGCCCCGATGTAGGGCCCGTGGGGCGCGCACACCGGCGGGTTGGACATTTCGTGCATGTTGGTGTCGCGGTTGACCGTCCGCTCTCGCGGGTTCGGATCCTTGAAGTGGTGGGAACAACCGGGCGGGCGAGTGTCCATAGTGGTCAGATCGGTGGCCGACGCGACACCGGGGGCGAGTGCCATGGTCACGGCGGCGGCCAGGGCGAGGAGCTTCGTCATCGCGAACCCTTCGAGGCCTTCGGGTGAGTGATTGACGAAGTAGACGTTACGACTGTCGAGATTCCACGAGCGCCGATTGTGCACCGAGAGAACACGACTGTGCACGCACAGCACAGGCGGGTGCGGCCGGGCTCGACGAGGGCGACAAAACTGTCGGTGCCGAGGACTGGAGTTAAATCCAGGGGTCCCTGGAGCGGAATTGTCGGTGCTACGAGATAGCCTCACAGCGGAGCCCTGTCCTCAGCCGGGAGCGGTGGCCGCGAGCTGCGCCGCCGGATGGTCGAGCCGCGCTTCCGATCGGGTCGCGCACACGAGTTGTGGGACCGAGTCAGTGGATTAAGTCAGCAGGTGGCAGGTCGTCCATTCGAGACTGTCGGTGTCGACGACTAGAATTGAACTAGGGGTCCCTGGGCCGGTTTTGTCGGTGCGAGGTGATAGCCTCGCGCCGGAGCCCTGCGCTCAGGTCGGCAGGGCGGGTTCATATAGCCACGCGGTGAACAACGGGGCCAGGTCGGCGTCCGTGTGGCGTTGGGCCAGCTCCGTGAAGTCCCTGGTCGTCGCTGTGGTGTGGCGGTGGGTCAGGGTCCACGTTCGCAGGATGGTGAAGAAAGCCGCGTCGCCCACTCTGTCCCGTAGCGCCTGCAGGGTCAGCGCGCCTCGTTGGTACAGGCGGTCGTCGAACATGTCTCGGGCCACCGGGGCGCCGATGCGGAGGGTTTGCGGCTGCCGGGCCAGCAGCGCGTGTGAGCGGGTCGCCAACTCCGACGCTCGAGGGCCGCCTGAGTTTTCTGACCACAGCCACTCCGCGTACGCCGCGAAGCCCTCGTTCAGCCAGATGTCCTCCCAGGACGCCAAACCTACGCTGTTGCCGAACCACTGGTGTGCCAACTCGTGTGCCACCAGGCGTTCGTGGCCGCGCCGACCATCCACGTGGTTCGCGCCGAAGATCGACAGGCCCTGAGCCTCCACCGGGACTTCCAGGGCGTCCTCCGTCACCACCACCCCGTACCCGGAGAACGGGTAGGGACCGAACAGTTCCTGGAACACCGACATCATCGCCGGTTGCCGGGCGAAGTCGTGCCTTGCCGCCCGCACCAGTCGGGAAGGGACCGACGCCAGTTGGTTGCCGGGCAGGGAAAGCTGCTCGTACTGTCCTATTTGGACCGTCGCCAGGTAGGCGGCCATCGGGGCCTCCTGGCGATAGATCCACGTCGCGTTCGCGCCCGTCACCTCATGCGAGGCCAGGACTCCGTTCGCCACCACCGTGTACGTCGCCGGCGCGGTCACCGCGATCCGGTACGTCGACTTCTGGTCCACCCGGTCGTTGCACGGGAACCACGACGGGGCGCCGATCGGCTGGCCCGCCACGATCACCCCGTCGGTCAGCTCGTCCCAGCCCACCTCGCCCCAGTACCTGGTGCGGATCGGGCGCGGGGTGCCCGAGTAGCGGACCTCGACCGTCACCTGGCCGGTCACCACACCGCGCACGCGCAGTTTCCCGTTGCGGTGCACATAGCGAGCCGGCTTGCCCCCGAGGAGAACCCGGTCCACCCGGAACGTGCCCAGGTCCAGGACCACCGCGGTCAACGGGGCCACCGGCACGACCGTCAGCACCGCCCGCGCGGTCAGGCGGCCGGTCGACGGTTTGTAGCCGAACTCCAGGTCGTAGTGCCCGATCCGGTAACCGGGATCGCCATGGTCCTGCAGATCCGCGGAAGTCAGCGCCATGCGGACACGGGGTTGCCCAGCCACCTCGTGCCGGCGGGCACGTTCTCCCCCCGCATCACGAGCGACGCCGGGCCGATCGTCGTGTCCGCGCCGATCGTGGTGCCGGGCAGCACGATCCCGTGCGGGCCGAGCGTCGCGCCGGCCCCGAGCGTCACCTGGTCCATACGCAAGATCCGATCATGGAACAGGTGGGTCTGCACAACGCACCCCCGGTTCACGGTCGCGCCGGCACCCAGCCGCACCAGGTCCGCCTCCGGCAGCCAGTACGACTCGCACCAAACACCGCGCCCGATCCGCGCACCGAGCGAACGAAGCCAGCCGTTCATCACCGGTGTGCCGCCGGCGCCACCGACCAGCCACGGCACCGCCAGCACCTCGACGAACGTGTCCGCCAACTCGTTGCGCCACACAAAAGCGCTCCACAGTGGATGGTTCA
This sequence comes from uncultured Actinomycetota bacterium, assembly GCA_963825445.1. GTDB lineage: Bacteria > Actinomycetota > Actinomycetes > Mycobacteriales > Pseudonocardiaceae > Actinophytocola. Next base: position 84,143 of record CAWGTM010000001.1, on the reverse strand, counting down.
CCGCGCGGAACCGGCCCACCAGCAACCACTTCGCGGCGATGGCCACCACGCAGGCCACCACACCGGCACCGGCCAGCAGGAGACCGCCGGCCCACCAGAAGCTCCCCAGCACCGCGAGCCCGGCCAGCATCAGCATGGTCAGCGCCACCGAGCACATCACCGGCACCACCCGGCACAGCTCGACCAGCGCCCGGGCCACCAGCAGCCGGGTCGGCGGGTCGTACGTGCGCTCCGAACCGCCGTCCTCCGCGACGCGCGGCAGCTTCATGGGCGGCATGCCCAGGTAGGAACTGCCGGTCTTCGCCCGCTTCGGCGCCGTGGACAGCACCCCGACGAGACCGCGTTTCGGCACCGAACGGCCAGGTCCGGCCATGCCGGAGTTGCCGAGGAACGCCCGCTTGCCCACGCGCACGGCCGCGATCCGCAGCCACCCGCCGCCGAGTTCGTAGCCGGCGACCATCGTGTCGTCCGCCAGGAACGCGTGATCGCCGATGGTGGTCATGGCGGGCAGCGCCACCACCGTCGACGCCTCCACCCCGCGACCCACCCGCATGCCGAGCGCCCGCAGCCACACGGGCGTGAACAGGCTGGCGTACAACGGAAACAGTCGGCTGCGTGCCGAGTCCATGAGCCGCGTGGTGGTCCACGCCTGCCACGCCACCCGCCCGCGCACCGGGTGGTAGCCCTCACGCAGACCGATGCCCAACAGCCGCACGCTCACCAGGATCAGCAAGGCGTGCGTGACAAGCCAGACCACGGTCACCAGCGGGACCGCCACCAGAGCGGCACCCAGGGCCGCGCCCAACGAAGCGGCATCCCGCGCGAACAGCACGGTCAGGTAGATCGCCGGCAACGCGGACACGGCGGGCAGCAACGCGAGCGCCACGGACGTCGCGTCGTAGAGGACCGACCAGCGGCGCGACCGCGGCGGGCGGGCCTTCGGCCAGCGGTGCGCGGCCTTGCCCTCCTTGGTGGCCGGGACGCCGCCCCAGCGCTGCCCGGTCGGGACCGAGCCGAGCACGCCCGAACCGGGTGCGATCTCCGCACGCTTGCCGACCCGCGCGCCGGGGAACAGGGTGCTGCGCGCGCCGACCGTGGCGCCCGCCCCCACCCGGAGCTTGCCGATGTGCACCACGTCGCCGTCGACCCAGTGCCCGGACAGGTCCACCTCCGGCTCGACCGCGCTGCCCCGACCGAGCCGCAGCATGCCGGTGACCGGCGGGACGGAGTGCAGGTCGACGTCGGGGGCGATGCGCGCGCCGAGTGCCCGCGCGTAGTGCGTGAGCCACGAGCCGGACAGGTCGGTGGCACCGGACCGCTCGGCCACCTGCTCGGCGAACCACAACCGCAGGTGCACGCCGCCGCCACGCGGGTAGGTGCCCGGCCGGAGTCCACGCAACAGCAGCCGCGCCCCACCGGCGGCGATCGCGAGCCGGCCGGGTGGGCTGTACAGCGCGAGCCACCCGAGACCGACCAGCCACCACGAGGCCGTGGGCAGCCACGGGACCGAGACGACGTTGCCCAACGCGGCAAGCGCCACCGACCACCGCAGTCCGACGAGTGTGAACAGCGGCAGCATCAACAGGGTCTGGATCACCGCCGCGCGTCGCGGGACCGGCGTGACCACGCGGGTCGGGGCGTGGTCACCCGCCAGGTCGTCGAGCCGCGCGGCGAGCGCGCGAGCGTGGGGTGGTGGTAGACGTCGCTCACCGAGACCGTCGGGTGGTCGGTGCGGACCAGCGACACCAGCTGGGCCGCCGCGAGGCTGCCGCCGCCGGCAGCGAAGAAGTCGGCGCCGGGACCCGCGGGCGCGGCGCCCAGCACGTCGATCCAGCGCTCGCCAGCCACGCCTGCGTGCCGTGCAGTTCCACCACGTCCGGCGTCCGGGTCAGCGGCCACGGCAATGCGGCGCGGTCGACCTTGCCGGACGTGCGGGTGGGCAGCGTGTCGACCACCGCGAGCCGCGGCACGAGCGCGGCCGGCAGCGCCTCGCGCAGCCGGGTGAGCGCGCCGTCGGCGTCGAAGTCGGGGGCGACGACGTAGCCGACCAGCAGTTGCGTGCCGCCGGCCGTGGTCCGCACGGCGGCCGCCGCACCGGTGACGCCCGGCAGCGCCTGCAGCGCCGCGTCGACCTCGCCGAGCTCGATACGCCGGCCGCCGAGCTTGACCTGCTCGTCGGCGCGGCCGAGGAAGATGAGTCCCTCCGGCTCGGCCCGGACCAGGTCGCCGCTGCGGTAGGCGCGGTCCCAGCCGAGCGCGGGCAGCGGCGCGTACTTCTCCGCGTCCTTCGCCGGGTCGAGGTAGCGGGCCAGTCCGACGCCGCCGATCACCAGCTCACCCGTGCCACCCATGGGCACGATCTCGCCGGCGGCGTCGACGACCGCGAGGTCCCAGCCGTCGAGCGGCAGCCCGATGCGCACGGGGCCCTCGCCGAGCCGGGCGGCGCAGGCGACGACCGTCGCCTCGGTCGGGCCGTAGGTGTTCCACACCTCGCGGCCGTCCACGGCCAGCCGCGCAGCCAGCTCGGCCGGGCAGGCCTCGCCGCCGAGGATGAGCAGCCGCACGTCGTCGAGAGCCTCGGCCGGCCACAGCGCCACCAGCGTCGGGACGGTCGACACGACCGTGATCTCCTGCTCGACCAGCCACGGACCGAGGTCGACGCCCGTGCGGACCAGCCAGCGCGGGGCCGGCACCAGGCAGGCGCCGTTGCGCCACGCCAGCCACATCTCCTCGCAGGACGCGTCGAACGCCACGGACAGGCCGGCGAGCACCCGGTCGTCCGGACCGATGGGCTCGACGAGTCGTCCGCCAGGAACAGCCCGGCCTCGGCGTCGACGAACGCCGCGGCGTTGCGGTGCGTGACCGCCACGCCCTTGGGCTTGCCGGTGGACCCGGAGGTGAAGATGATCCACGCGTCGTCGTCGGGGCCGGGCGCGCCGCACGGCCGAGCGGCAGGTCCCGCATGGTGAGTTCGCGGTCGGCGCCGAGCACGGCACACACGCCGGCCTCGCCGAACACCAGGTCGGCACGCTCGTCGGGGTCCTCGGCGTCGACCGGCACGTACGCCGCGCCCGCGGCCAGCACGGCGAGGATCGACACGTAGAGGTCGGCGGTGCCGGACGGCACGCGGATGCCGACCCGGTCACCGATCCCGACACCTTCGGCCGTGAGCTTCTGGGCCAGCAGGTCGACCGCGCCGAGCAACTCGACGTAGGTCAGCGCGCTGTCCCCGGCGTGGAGTGCGAGCGCGTGGGGGTGGCGCGCGGCGGTGTCGCCCAGCACGTCGACCAGGGTGCGGGCGGGTGCCGCGGCGGCACCGTCGAACCGGCCGAGCGGCGGGACGAGCGTGTCGAGCAGAGTGTCCAGATCATGGACGGCGGTCATCGAACACCGGCCGAACGCAGACGCAACGAATCCTCCGGGAATCGGGCCGCACCGCGCCCCGACCGGCGGCGAGCAGCGTACCCAGACCGTCAGAACCCGGGCGACCTGCGAGTTTACCGCGCGATGCGACGCCCGCCGCGCCACGTCCCCCGAAAGTGAGCGAACACTCAGCCCTTGGCGGCGGCCGCCTTGGCCGCGATGCGGGCCTGGACCTCGGGCCGGCGCAGCGGCGGCACGGTGGTGGGCGGCTGCTTGCGCGGCGGCAGTTCGGCCAGCAACCGGGTGGTGGTGGCCGTGACCTCGGCGACCGCCGCCTCGAACGGGTCGCGGATCTTGTCGGACACGGACGTGACGCCGGTGACCTTGCGGACGTACTGGCGCGCGGCCGCCTCGATCTCCTCGGGAGTGGCGGCGGGCTCCAGACCGCGCAGCGCGGTGATGTTTCGGCACATGCCCACGAGCCTACGGAGTGGTACCGACAGTCGAGCGACGAGCGAACGGGAAAAAGTTGCAAACAGTATCCGATAGTTCGAAAACTAGTACCGCATTGGTCGATTGATCAGGGATGTTCCACACCGCACGCTGAGGTTGTCCGGCCAGCCGGACTTCCCGGTGCGCGTGCGGTGCGCCCTGCCTCGCCACGCGGACCTTCCCCGCAACGTGTGGAGGCACCCCATGCGGCAGCGTTCCCGATTAGCCCTCTTCACCGTGTTCGCCGTCCTGCTCACCCTGCTCGGCGTCGGCCAGGCGCAGGCGGCAGCCGGCCCGTACGTCGCGCTCGGCGACTCCTACTCCTCCGGCGTCGGCACCAAGAACTACTACCCCGACAGCGGCAACTGCTACCGCTCGCCCCAGGCCTACCCCGTCCTCGTGGCGCAACGGATCGGCGCGCCGCTCACGTTCGCCGCGTGCTCCGGCGCGCGGGTGCCGGACGTGATGAACCAGCTCGGCGGCCTGAACGCCTCGACCGCGTTCGTGACCGTGTCGGTGGGCGGCAACGACGCCGGCTTCGCCGACGTGATCACCCGGTGCGCGCTGCCCTGGCCGTGGACCTGCACCAACGAGATCAACAACGCGAACAACTACATCCGCAACACGCTGCCGGGTGCGCTGAACAACCTGTACAGCACGATTCGCACGCGGGCACCGAACGCGAAGGTCGTCGTGGTCGGCTACCCCCGGCTGTTCAACGGCGAGCAGTGCAACTTCGCCGCGCGGATCAGCCCGGCCGAACAGTCCTCGCTGAACGCGACGGCCGACCTGCTGGCCACCACGATCAGCGGCCGGGCCGGCGCACACGGCTTCACGTTCGTCGACGTGCGCGGACCTTTCACCGGGCACGCCGTGTGTGACGACGTGGAGTGGCTCAACGGCCTGTCCAACCCGGTTCTCGAGTCCTACCACCCCAACGCGGCCGGACAGTCGGCCGGCTACACCCCGCTCGTGCAGAACAGCCTGACCGCCGCCGCGGTACCGGCGGAGCTGTAGTTGACAGAAACATGACAAGTCCGGTACGGGAAGCCCACGCGGTGCCCGTGCCGGATTTTTCAATCCCGGGCACAATCCGCCAATCGACGACAAACTAGACCCCGATCGGGGATTTCTTCCGGAAATTCCGGTGACGGAACGAGTCCGAAATCGGCTTCTTTCCTACTTTCGTTACTCCAAGAGAAGGACGAAGTGTAACGCGAATCTAACTCACCATGACCTCCCTATGAGAAGGCTTCGGTGGACGACCGCCGAAGCTGCCGACCGGACCACCGTCCAGGGGAGGATGCATGCCGCGACGTCGCTCCAGTGACTCGGTGGAGCATGGCGAGGCGAGATCGATCCGGGTGCTGCTGGCGGAGGACATGGACCTTCTCCGCACGGCACTCGTGAGTCTGCTGTCGGAAGAGGAGGACATGGAGGTGATAGCCGATCTGAAGTGCGACCGGGACGTCGTGTCCGTCGCGTTGCGCCTGCGGCCGGACGTGGCCGTGGTGTCCGCGGACGTACCTGACAAACACGGTCTGTCGACTGTGCGTGAACTGCGCCGCCGGTTACCCGAGTGCCAGATCGTGGCGCTGACGGTCACCCGGCCGCCGGGACTGCTCAAGCGGCTGTTCGCGGCCGACGTGCCCGGCATGATCGACAAGAACGCGCCGGCCACCCGCCTGCTGCACGCCATCCGCGGTGTGGCCGAGGGTGGCACGGTGATCGACGCCAACCTCGTGGTGGCCGCCATGTCGGCCGACAAGAACCCGTTCACCCGCCGGGAGCAGCACGTGCTGCAGCTGGCGGCGGACGGCGCGAGCGGGCCGGAGATCGCCAAACGGCTGTCGCTGTCCCCCGGCACCGTCCGCAACTACCTGTCCAACGCCATGAACAAGACGGGAGCGCGGTCGCGGATCGACGCGATCCGGATCGCTACCGAGTCGGGGTGGCTGTGAGGCCGTCCTGCTCGGTGGTCCCCTGCCAGTGGCCGAGCAGGTCGCGGTACAGCGGCGAGGTCGACACGAGCGTGGTGTGGTCGCCGATCGCCACCCCCGTGCCGTCCAGCACGAGGATGCGGTCGGCGCGCAACGCCGAGCTGACCCGGTGCGCGATGACCACGAGCGTGCCGGGCCGGGCGGCGAACGCCTGCTCCGCGCGCCGTTCGGCCACCGGGTCCAGGTGGCAGGTCGCCTCGTCGAGGACGACCAGCGGGGCGGGCGCCAGATAGGCGCGCACCAGCGCGACCAGCTGCCGCTCCCCCGCCGACAGCTCACTCGGTCGCAGATCGCGGCCGGCCAGGGACTCGGCGCCGAGCGCCGCCACGGCCTCGTCGATCTCGGCCTGGGTGGCGTCGGGGTTGAGGTAGGTGACGTTCTCGTGGAACGTCCCGGCGAACACGTAGGCCTCCTGCGGGATCAGCACCCGGTGGGTGGCCAGCTCCGTCGGTGACAGGTCCGCCGCGCGGACCCCGCCCAACTCCACCTCGCCGGCGTCCGGGCGCAGCAACCCGCACACGAGGTTGACCACAGTGGACTTGCCGATGCCGCTCGGTCCGACCACCGCCAGGTGTTCACCCTGGGGCACCACGAGGGTGAGGCCGTCGACCACGGGCTCGGCGTGCGGGCCGTAGGCGAAGACCACGTCACGCAGCACGATCTCGTGGTCCTTCGGCGGCTCGTGGGCCATGACCGGGATCGGACGCACACAGGTGGCGTCGAGCAGCCGGCCGAGCGTGATGACGAACCGCAACCCGCTGCCGCCGACACCCGCCACGAAGTTCTGCAACGCCGGTTGGAGTCCGAAGAGGACATACGTGAGCCCGCCCATGAGCGCACCGGCGCTGATCCCGGTGGGGGCGAAGAACAGCAGCACCAGCAGAGGTGCCCAACCGCCGACCGCGAAGCACAGCGTGCGCAGACCCGCGACCCACGCGAGGGCCCGCTCGGCGTCGGCCTGCTCGGTCACCGGGCCGGCGACGAGATCCGCCGCGTGGTCCTCGGCACCGGCGGCCGTGATGTCGCGACGCCCGGCGAGGACCGTGCCGGCCGCGTCGGCCAGCCGTTCGTCGGCCAGGACACTCGCGCGCTGCCGGGCGGCCGCGATCCCCAGCACGCCCACGAAAGCGACGAGACCCACGAGGAACGGCGGCAGGATGAGCAGCGCGAGCGCGGGTTCCAGCGACAACAGTCCGACCACCACGCCGATGACCGAGACCACGAACCCGCGGACCACGATGACCAGCCCGGCGTAGGTGTCGCGGACGATCTCCACCTGGCGGGTGAGCCGGGCGAGCGCGCCGCGGTCGGGATGTCCGGCGGCACCGTTGCGCAGGGCGCCGCCCACCACCCGGTGGACGAGGTCGTCGCGCAGCGGTTCGGCCAGCTCACCCAGGCGGCGGAACACCATGCGGGTGCCGACCGCGCCGATCGCGGACACGGCGAGGAGCCCGGCGAGCCAGGCGAGCCCCGTGGCCGGTGACCCGGCGAGGAAGCCCTGGTCGACCGCGCGGGCGACGGCGAGCCCGGAGATGGCGGCGGGCAGCGCCTCGGGCAGCGACCAGAGGACCAGGCCGACCACGGGCCGGGCCCGCAACGACCCCACGGCGTAGCGCAGCTCGCGTTTCATGAGTCAGCTCCCCAGAAGTTCTCGGCAATACACACCGGCGAGTCCCCCTCTGGAGACACACGAGTTGGCGGTTCGCGAACCGCCAACTCGGATGGCCTGTGAGGGAGACTCGCGGTGCATGAGCGGGGGAGTCGCCGGGTCTGGGTCACCCGAACACCGCCCGGTACTCCGGGTCGGCCCACAGTTCCTCGTGGGGTGCCACCGCCCGGATCCGGCCGTCGGCCAGCCACACCACCAGGTCCGCGCGGGCGGCGGTGGACCGGCGGTGGGTCACCACCAGCCGGGTGCGACCACCGGCTGCCGTGAGGGTCTCGCTGATCCGCATCTCCGTCACCATGTCCAGGCTCGACGTCGCGTCGTCCAGGACGAGCAGCCTGGTGGCCGGCCAGGCGCGGGCCAGGCCGAGCCGTTGCAGTTCGCCGCCCGACATGGGCGCCTCGGTGAGCGGCGTGGCGTAGCCCTCGGGCAGTCGTGACACGAACTCGTGGGCGTGCACCGCCCTCGCCGAGTCCTCCACCCGGGACGTCCGTCCGCCGATCGCGTCGCCCACGGTGGTGCCGACCAGGGTCGGACGTTCGAACGCCACACCGACGGCCGTGCGCAGCGACGACCGGGTCAGTGCCCGAAGGGGAACACCGTCGAGCAGCACGTCGCCGTCGTCCGGGTCGCGCAGCCGGGCGGCCACCCCGGCCAGTACCGACTTACCCGCGCCGGACCGGCCGACCACCGCCGCGGCCGTGCCACCCGGCACGGTCAGATCCACGTCCTCCAGCAGGACCACGCCGTCCTCGCGGACGGTCACGCCCCGCAGTTCGAGGCGGCCGTCGCCGGAGGGCAGCTCGCCGAACCCGTGGCGGACCGGTGCGACGGTCAACACCTCGTCGGCCCGGCGCGCTCCGGCGCGGGCGCGGGCCAGGCGGCCGAACACGCTCGTCAATCCTCCGAGTCCGGCGCCGAGCAACGCGTACTGCCCGGCGGCGAACAGTTCCCCCGCGGTGATCCGGCCGGCGTCCAGGGCGAGCCCGCCCGCGCCGAGCACGGCCACCAGCACGAGCGGACCGACCACCGCGGCCTGCGCGGCCGAGCCGGACAGCACCCGCCAGCTCCGCATCCCCTGCTCGTGCAGGTCGGGCAGCTCCGTCAGGATCCGGTCCTGTTCACGTTCGATGGTGCCGGCGGCCGCGATCGTGCGTACCCCGGCGAGTGACTCGGCCAGCCGGCCGGCGATGCGGCCCTGGGTGCCGAGATAGGCGGCCACCACGGCCGCCGTCCGTACGGTGAACAGCCGCAGCACCACGCCGACCAGCGCGACGCCCGCGAGGAACGCCACGGCCAACCAGAGATCCAGCACGGCCAGCAGCACGAGGCTCCCGACCGGCGGCAGCAGCGCGGTCGCCACGGTCACCACGGCGGGTCCCGCGTAGGCGGCCTCGGCCGCGTTCCCGGACACCCGGCTCACCAGGTCGCCCGTCTCGAACTTGCGGCCCCGCGGCCCGATGGCCAGCAGGTGGCCGATCAATCGGTTGCGCAGCCAGGCGGTGGTGGTGGCGACACAAGCGGTGCCGGCGAAGGCGTCCACGAGATCCACGATCACGCCGAGCGCGATGAGCAGTGCGGCGACCACCAGCCACTCGGTGCCGGTGCCCGCGACGATGGCGTCGACGGCCTTGCCGAGCACAGCGGGCAACGCGAGCATACTCAGCGTGCCGAGCAACGCGGCGGCGCCGATCACCGGCAGCCAGCCGCCCGCTTTCCGGGCTGTCTCGGCGAATGCGGTCAAGGTTAGGCTCCTGTACAGGGTCGCGGCCCCGGACGAACGCCAGTCGTCCGGGACCGCGTCCCGCTTCAGATCGATCCGTGATCGATCAACTGCAGAATCAGTGGCAGATCAGCACGCTGAGGCCGCTGGTGCCGTTGCACAGCGCCACGCTCAGGTTGCTGGGGCAGCTGTGGCCACTGGCCGAGCTCCCGCCACCGTGTCCGCCGGTCTGCGGTGCGGTTTCCATACCCTGCAGGTCGAGAAGGGCCATGACGGGACTCCTTTGTCGGGGGTTTTCTAGCGCCCACGCCGGCCGGCGTGGGGGTCTGTGGGGGCTCGCTCTGTCCCGGTACCGCACCGCGGGACAGAGCGAGCAGCGGGGCGTGCACCGGCTGGTCGTGCAGCGCCGCGCCGAGCGCGAGCAGCACGCCGGCGGTGCCGGTGGCGAGATCCATCGAGAGGCGCAGCAGGCCGGTTCCGGGGAAGGCCATGCCGCCGCCGTAGGGCAGCGCGTGCCAGGACAGTCCGCGGACCTGCTTGGCCACGTGGGGATCGGTGGATGGCGTACCGGCCCGGCCCGCCAGGTAGAGCAGGACACCGGCGCGGCCGGTGAACAACCCGGGCAGGATGTACATGGTGGACCGTGACGCCAGTTGGACGGCGCCGACGGCGCTCACGAACTGCGAGTCGTGCCGGCGAGCCAGGTACTCCTCGAGCACCATGCCGATGCCGATGCTGCCGCCGTCGAGGTACGGCATGGTCCGCCAACCCTCGTTGACCTCCATGGAACCGTTGTCCCGCAAGATACAGCGGTGCAGGTCGGCGCGCAGCGCGGTGGCCGCGAGGTCCAGATAGGACTCGTCGCCGCTGTCGTCGTAGGCACGCAGCATGAACAACGCCGCACCGGCGCGACCACGCAGCAGACCCGCGTGTGGCTGTCCGCTACCGCTGATCGCCGGTTCGTCCGAATTGGTGTCCGGCTCGTGGATACCTTCGGCCACCAGTTCGGCCGCCCGGTACGCGGCCGTGCGCAACGCGGGTTCACCCGTGCGGTCGGCCAGGTGCAGCAGGTTCAACCCGAAGCCCGGGATCCCGCCGTCAGGTCCGGACCGTGCGGTATCCCACTTCTCACGCAGGCAGATGTCGACGACGTCGAGCGCCTCCTGGCGGTAGCCGAGGTGGTCGAGGGTGAACGCGGCGCCGTGCAGCCCGTCGTAGAGGCCGAGCCTGCTGCCGGCAGGCGGGTTGGTGGCGCGGCGGATCAGCCATTCCTCGAACTGCTCGTACCGGCCGCCGCCGGTGACCTCCAGCGCGTGGAGCACTCCGGCCGCACCGTAGGCGAGGCCGAGCCCGCCGACCGCGAACTGTTGCGGGTCACCGGGGAACAGGCGGTCGTCGCGGTCCGGGGTCGCACTGGCCACAATGGACTTGACGATCTCGTCACGCAGTGCCGGCCACTGGGCGGGTTCCGGTTCGAGCTTCGGGCTCGGCGGGGCCGGGGTGCCCGGCGGCACGATCACGTCGACCGCCGCTTCGAGGAACTCCTGCGCCACCGGGAAGTTCTCGGCGATGATCTCGGCGAAGTGCCGTGCCTTCACGCGGTGCAGACCGATCAGGTTGGTCATCGGCAGGAACAGCGCGAGCCGCAGACAGGCCAGCGCGTACTTGTCGATGTCGAACCCGGTGGCGCTGCGCGGCGCCACGAAGCCGGGGTTGCCGAGCCCGGGTCGGGTGGCCTCCTCGACGGGCGAGGTCACCTCGAAGTCGATGAGCGCGACCGTTCCGTCCGGCCGCACCATGATGTTGAACAGGTGCAGGTCGCCGTAGACGATGCCGCGGGCGTGGATCTCGGCGACCGTGTGCTCCACCTGACGCTGGATCTCCACGGCCCACGCGGTGAACTCGGCGTAGCGCTCGGGACCGGCGGTCGGGTCGATCAGCGGGTACTGCATGACGAGCGACTTGCTGAGCACGTCACCGTCGATGAACTCCATCACCAGGAACCGGTGCTCGCCGAGCCAGAACATGTCGTGCACCTTGGGGATCCCGGGGATCCCGGCCAGCGTCCGCAGTGTGTCGTACTCGCGGCCGAGGCGGCGCACGGCGTCGTGGCCCCAGGTGTCCAGACCGGCGTGCGGGCGGGCTTCCTTGAGCACCACCTGTTCGCCCGTGCGGGTGTCGCGCCCGGCGTAGATGCCGCCGCCGTTGGAGAAGTGCAGCACTCGCTCGATCGTGTACGGCAGATCGGTGGTGGTGACGGCGTTGCGGGAGGCGAGCTGCGGCTGGAGGAAATCGGGCAACGTCACCCACGGCGGCAAGTAGAAAACCGGGCCGCGGCGGTCCGCCACGAGATTTCCCTCGGGGTCGGAGATGGCCTCTACAACGGTACCTGTGTCGTCCACTGTGTACCGATTGGAGAACGCACCGTACCGAACGTACAGTGGACCCTTGTTCCAGCGGAGGTCGCTCAGAATGTACGGGCTGGCCGCGCCGTCGAGTTCGACGTCCAACTCACGCAGGATCGTTTCGCAGGCGGCTTCACTCTCCGGGTAGATGGTGACCAGTTTGCCACTGTAACCACGCGGCGCGTACTTCGAGACCCGGGCAATGAGCGCGGTCGACGAGCGCAGGAACTTGAACGAGATTCCCCTTGCGACACAGTAGGTCCAGATGGTGTCGAGCACCTGGTCGGCATTGTCGACAGTAGCCGACGCGTGAATCTTCCAGCCCTGGAGCGGGATTTCCTGGCGGACCGGCGGATTCACGGTGAACCAGTCGTCGCGCTCGCCGATCGTCCATCCCGGAGGGAGTACCCGACTGGCGGTTGCGAACGACTCGCCAGCCGTGCTCTCGGAATGCATGGCGTCATAGAAAGAGGCGTCCGCCATACAGAACTGTTGGTACTCCTGGTCCATCCTTTGCACTCCGCTCCTCGGTATGAAACCGAAGGCAATCGTGCGTCATCCGAACGCGGGGAATCAGTGCCGAACGTCACCGGTCGACCACGCAGATGTCATATTTTCATGTTCGATTGTTCAACACTGCGGGCCGCCGGAACAGCGGCTATGATGCTTGCCCGACATTCGGCCGGGTCAGGCGGGTACGCCTCGGAAGGTGCGGCGGTAGGCGGCCGGGGTGGTACCCACGGCGCGCTGGAAGTGTTGGCGCAGACCAGCTCCCGTGCCCAGGCCGCTGCGTTGCGCCACCACTTCCACGGGCAGGTCGGTGGTCTCCAGCAGCTCCCTCGCCCGGGCCAGGCGCTGCTGGTTCAACCACGCGAGCGGGGTGGCACCGACCACCGCGGCGAAGTGACGGCCGAAGGTCCGCACGCTCATCCCCGCCCGATCGGCCAGATGGCCGATCGTCAGGGGCTCGTCGAGGTGTCGCACCGCCCAGTCGAGTACCGGAGCCAGCCCGGCCGGCTGCGCGGTGGGGCGTGGCGGGATGTACTGCGCCTGCCCGCCCTCCCGGTGCGGCGCCACCACCATGCGCCTACTGATCTCGGCGGCCACCGCCGCACCGAAGTCCGTGGCCACGATGTGGAGGCACAGGTCGATGCTCGCGGCCGTGCCGGCGCTCGTGAGGATGTCGCCGTCGTCGATGTACAGCGGATGCTCGTTCACCCGGACGGCCGGGTAGCGGCGGCGCAGCTCTTCCACGTGCTGCCAGTGCGTCGTCGCCTCGCGGCCGTCCAGCAGGCCGGCCTCGGCCAGTACGAACGACCCGGTGCACAGCGACGCGATCCGCGCGCCCCGCGCGTGGGCGGCGCGCAGCGCGTCGAGCAGTTCGGCCGGCGCCTGGTAGCCCGGCATGAAGCACGCGGGCACCACCACCAGGTCGGCCGTCGCCATGACCTCGAGCCCGGCCTGCGCCTGCACGAACACCCCGCCGGACCCGCGGTACGGGGCGTCCCCCACCTGGCACACCACCAGGTCGTACCACTCCGCGTCGAGGGCGCGGCGCTCCCGGCTGAACACGGTGAGCGGCACGGCCAGCTCGAACAGCGCGGCTTCGTCGAGCAGAGGAACCACCACACGAGGCATGGCGTAAATCTATCGCATCGCGTCGTTTACGCCACTGTTGGCTTCGGGTGCCCCTCGCGACGCTGGACACATGGTTCTGATGGAGCAGCGCGAACGTCACCTCTGTCTCGCCGGCATCGGCGCGATCGGCGTCAGCTTCGGCTTCGCCCGCTACGGCTACGGCCTCTTCCTTCCCGAAATGCGCGCGACGTTCGGCCTCGACGCGACCACCATCGGCCTCATCGGCAGCGGTACCTACGTCGGCTACCTGCTGGCGCTGACCCTCGCCGGGCTGCTCGCCGGCCGGCTCGGACCGCGCCCGCTGATCGTCGCGTCAGGCCTGGCCGCCACGACCGGCCTGGCGCTGGTGGCGTTCGCGCCGAACCTGGCGGTGCTCGTCATCGGACTGCTGTTGGCCGGCACCAGTTCCGGCTGGTCCTGGGCGCCCTACTCCGACGCGGTCCGCGAGCTGGTGGCCGAGCACCGCCGCGACCGCGTGCTGGCCATCGTGCCCAACGGGACGGCGTTCGGCCTGGCGATCGCCGGGATGCTGGCGCTCGCCGTGCCGTGGCGGCCGGCGTGGATCCTGTTCGCCGTCGGCGCGCTGGGCGTCACCGCCTTCAACGCGTGGCTGCTGCGCGGGCTGCCTCGGCCCGAGCCGGCGCCCGCCGAGACCAGGATCCGGTACGTCCCGGCCGCCGGTCCCCTGCTGGTGACCGCGTTCCTGTTCGGCGTGCAGGGCTCGGTCTACTGGACGTTCGCGGCCGACCTGATCGCCACGAACACCGGCAGCGCCGCGGCCGCGCCGCTCTTCTGGACGCTCATCGGCGTCGCGGGGATCGGTGGGCTGCTCACCGCCAGGACGCTCGCGCGGCTCGGCCTGCGCCACACCCACACCCTGCTGTTCGCCATGCTGGCCGTCGCGATCGCGCTGCTGGGCGTCGCTCCCGGTGCGACTGTCGCGATCGGACTGTCGGCGGTGCTGTACGGGCCGGCGTTCATGGCGGCGTCGGCCGTGCTCGCCGTGTGGAGCTACCAGGTGTTTCCGAGCCGGCCGGCCGCCGGGTTCAGCGCGGTCGTGTTCTTCCTGGGGATCGGCACGATCGTCGGGCCGGTGGTGTTCGGCGCGCTCGCCGACCGGATCGGCGTGGCCGTGGCGTTCCTGCTGGCCGCGGTGGTCGCGCTCGTCACCCTGTCGGCGCGCCCGCCTACCGCTAGGTTCGCGGCATGAAGGTGGCGTTGTTCGGCGCGACGGGCATGGTCGGCCAGGGTGTGCTGCGGGAGTGCCTGCTGGACCCCGGGGTCGAGTCGGTGGTGGCGGTCGGCCGCAACCCCACGGGTGTGACGCACGCGAAGCTGTCCGAGCAGGTGCTGTCGGAGTCGCCGGACCTCTCGGGGATCGACGCGTGCTTCTTCTGTCTCGGTGTGTCGTCGCGGGGCATGAAGGAGGACGCCTATCGCGCGGTGACCTACGACCTGACGCTGGCGGCCGCGCGGGCGATGCCTTCGGGCGCGACGTTCGTGTACGTGTCCGGCGTGGGTGCCGACGGGCGCGCGATGTGGGCGCGGGTGCGGAGCGAGACGGAGAACGCGTTGCTGGCGCTGCCGTTGGAGACGTACATCCTGCGGCCGGGCTACATCCAGCCCCGCCACGGCGCGCGGTCGAGGACGGCGCTGTACCGGGTGTTCCTGCGGTTCTCGGCGGTGCTGTACCCGTTGGCACGGGTGCTCGTGCCGAAGCACGTGTCGTCCACCGACCAGATCGGGCGCGCCATGCTGGCGCTCGCCCGTGGTGGTGCGCCGGCGCGGATTCTCACGAGCCGGCAGTTCAACGGGCTCAGCTAGTGCCCATGGTGGGCAGGTGGCCGCGGGCCTTCTCGTGGTCGAGACCGGTGGCCTGCAACAGGTCCACGGCGATCGAGCGGAGTTGGGCGGTCACCACCTGCGCGGAGAAGCCGGTGTGGGCGATGGCGTTCACTTTTTTCGCTGCCGCACTGATGGCCTCACGGACTTCCGCGGGTTCCTCGTCGCCCAGGACCGCGCCGAAGGCGGTGGCCGCGTCGGCCAGGGCACGCAGACCTTCGGTCAGCGCGGGCGGGAAGGGTTCGTCGTCGGTGAGGGCGGAGCGGGTGCGGCGGAGCAGGACGCGGGAGTTGCGCAGCGCGAGGTCCAGGGGCTCGGCGGCGGCCAGGTAGCGGCGGAGCCGGTGACGGTGGCGGCGGTGCAGCGGCGAGAGGGCGGAGATCTCGCGGGCGGTGCGCAGCGCGTCGCGGAACTCGTCACCCGTGCGTTGGGTGCGGGCGCGGCGCAGGGCGTCCTGGGCGATGGCCCGGTCGCGGGCGTCGATGGCGTCGGCCGCGCTGCGCAGGGCGGCCGCCAGTTCGGCGAGCATCTGACGCCCGTGCTTGCCGGGCGACCTCGGCCGGATCGCCGGGCATCAGTGCGATGGCGGCGAGCCCGAGGACGCCACCGATGAGCGCGTCGAGCATGCGGTCGAGCCCGCCGGTGCCTCCGGGAGGCAGCAGCGTGGCGACGAGGATGGCGGAGGACCCGGCCTGGAGCGTCACGAGCGCACCGCCGCCGAGCAGCACCGAGATGATCATGGCGAGGCCGAGCACCAGGGCGATCTGCCAGGGCCCGGTGCCGATCCAGCTGATGAGCAGGTCCCCGACCCCGATGCCGACACTCACGCCGACGACCAGCTCGACCACCCGCCGAAGCCGCTGCTGCCCCATGCCGACGCCGATGCAGATGACGACGGCGATGGGCGCGAAAAACGGTCGAGGATGGCCGAACACCTCGGTGGCGACCAGCCAGGCGATGGCCGCGGCCACGGAACACTGAAGAATGGGCAACGCCATCCACCGCAGGCGCCGCCGCCGCGTTCGAACCATGGCCCGAAGCCGAGCCCCACTCACCCGCACGAGCCCACGCTATGCGACGGGCCCGCCCACCGCCGGACGTCCCCTACCAGCGGTCTCGCGGTCCGACGCGCCCAAACTGTCGGTGCTCACCGGTAGGATTGAATCCAGGGGGCCCCGGACCGGTTTTGTCGGTGTGAGCAGATAGCCTCGAACCGGAGCCCTGTCCTCAGATCAGGGCTCGGCGCTGTTGGTACAGCTCCGCCAGTGTGGCCCCCGCCGGCCCGATCTCCCCCGCGTGACCCAGCCACCGCTGCGCCTGCGCGCGAGGCAGCGGGCCCAGCTCGATCTCCGCCAGGCAGCGGCCCGGGCGGACGACCGCCGGGTGCAGGCGTGCCACGTTCTCGTTCGTGGTCAGACACACCAGGATGTCCAGGCCCTGGCCCAGCAGGCCGTCGGTCAGGTTGAGCAGCCGCGACAGGGCCTGGCCCGAGTCCTGTTTGGCGTCCGCGCCCACCAGTTCGTCGCAGTCCTCCAGCACCAGCAGGCGCCAGCGGCGGGCCCGGTCCTGGTCGCCCAGCACGACCGTCGTCAGGTAGCTCGGGTCGGTGAACAACATCTCCGGGTCGATCACACTGTCCACCTGGCACCAGTCGCGCCACTCGCGGGCCAGCGCGCGGACGGCCGTGGTCTTGCCGGTGCCCGCCGGGCCGTGCAGAAGCAGCAGCCGGCCGGTCACCTGGTCCGGGCGCAACGCCATCAGACGATCCAGCGAGTCTACTGTGGACTCCGGGTAGTTGGCGCGAATCGAGGTCCACGTCGGCAGGTCCACCGTGCGGGGCGAACGATTGCCGCCGGGGCCGCACGTGTTGTTCTGCCAGAAACCTACCGGGACCTCCGACTCCGCCGGCTCTCCGAAGCGGGCCGTGGCCACCGCTTCGGCCAGGACGCGAGAAGCCAGCGCGGCGTCCACCGCGCAGACCCGGACGGTCGCCGCACCCGCTCGGCGGCGTAACGCGACCAGGGTCCAGCCGGGGCCGGTCGCCAGATGCGAGCGCAGCCCGTCGTGTTCGTGGGTGAGGTCGGGGTCGACGCCGGCCGGTAGCAGCGTCGCGTCGGGCGGCACCTCGGTGATCTCGGCCGAGCGGGAATGGGGTTGGGTTCCGTTGATGAACGGCTCCATGCCGATGGCGTTGACCACGCCGTCGACCGGCACATTGCCGCCGAAGAACATCGATCGGTTCAGGACATGGGGTAGCTCTGTTTGAGTTGCTGTCACGCCGACCAGGTTCGGCCACCGAGCCTTCCCGGCACAACCGGGTTTACCCGGGGGCATCTCAGGGTACTTCGATCCGGAAAAGTCGGGGACCCAGTCAGAGTCGAGGGAGCCATGCGCAACCAGCCGGACCCGGACAGAACCCGTCTCGACATGAATCCCGCCGCCGAGCCGCCGCCTCCGCCACCACGGGCGGAGTACGTGAACGAGCCACAGGCGGAATACGTCAACGAGCCGGTGGTCGAGGAAGGAATCAGCGATCCGGACCACCGCAAACGGCGCGTCGTGCGCACCGTCTGCACGGTGGTCAGCGCGATCACCGGTGCGTTCGCGCTCGTGCTGGCCGTCCACATCGTGCTGGTGATCGGCGAGGCGAACATGGCCAACGGGTTCGCGTCCTTTGTGGACGAATTCGCGTCGGCTGTCTCGCTCGGCCTGCGTGACCTGTTCACGCCCGAGAACCTGAAGTTCCGGACGTTCCTGAACAACGGTGTCGCGGCCATCGGCTGGCTGGTCATCGGCGGGGTCGTCAACTTCCTCGTGCGGCGCCTCGCCCTGCCGGGCCCGCGCCGCCAGGTGCGTTACCGCCGCGTGGTGCGCTGAAGCACAGCCGCCGCGGACCGCGGGTCGGCCACCAGTTCCTGGTAGGCCGACCCGCGGTCCGGCGCGCGCGACACGGCAGACTGGTGCGCTGTGGACACCGCCCGCGCCGTGCTCATCGGCAGGTCCCCCACCTCGGACCGTGACGGCCGGCACCGCTCGGGGCGTACTCCTCGGCGCTCAGGAATCGTGGCTCCCGGCGCCCGTCCACGAAACGGGGTTGGCCTGCCCGCGACCGGGTACACCGGCTCCACGGCCATGATCACGCCCGGGCGCGATTGGGTCGAGATCCCGCGAGTTGAATCACCAGCGCGCGGGATCGTCCTTTTCAGAGCCGTCAGTGCGCGAGGATCGCGAACACGAGCGCCACCGCACCCGGCGTGGCCTGCACGAGCAGGATGCGCCGGTTGGCGGTGGCCGCGCCGTAGATCCCCGCGATGATCACGCAGGCGAGGAAGAACACGGTGACCGGGAACGCCACCGGATCACTCGCCAGCAGCCCGAACACCAGCCCGGCGGCGAGAAACCCGTTGTACAGTCCCTGGTTCGCGGCGAGCGGGGCACTCTGCTCGGCGAACTCCTCGGTGGTGCCGAAGGTGGCGCGCACCCTCGGCGTCCGCCACAGGAACATCTCCATCACCATGATGTACACGTGCAACAGGGCGACGAGCCCCACGAGCACAGCGGCGACAACGTCCACCTAGGCCTCCGGTCGGTCTGCCGGCTCCGGATCTGGTTCCGGTATCCGCAGCGGGCGAACCATAGCCCAGGTCAGGAAGGCGGCGCCCACGGCCAGCATGCCGATCCCCGCCCACAGGTTGATGTTCACGCCGGCCGCCCGGTCGAGCTCGTCGTCCGTGGTGAAGCCGAGGCCCATGATCGTGATCACCAGGCCGTAGAGGCCCATCAGCAGGGCGATGATCAGACGGACGTCGAAGGCACTGCGGCGGGTCGTCGGTGTCTCGTTCATCGGCCCTCCCTAGAAGATGATGTTGAAGATGATGGTCACGACCAGCACGATGCCGGCCAGGATCGCCGGGTTGCGGAACCAGCCGGCGTCGTCGCCGGTGGTCTCGTGCTGGCGGGACTCCTTCGGGGTCAGCGAGTAGACCAGGCCCACGAGCTGTTCGGCCGGTTTCGGCCTGGTGACCATGGTGACCGCGACGCTCACCACGATGTCGACCACGAACGCCGCGCCCGCACCCACGAAAGCGCCACCCTGGCCGGGCAGGTTCCAGATCCCCGACTCGGTGAGGATGAACACCACGATGGCCGCCGAGGTACCGCTGACCAGGCCGATCCAGCCAGCCGCCGCAGACATCCGTTTCCAGAACATACCGAGGATGAACGTGGCGAACAGCGGCGCGTTGAAGAACGAGAACAGCTGTTGCAGGTAGTCCATGAGGTTGGCGTAGGTGGAGGCGATGAACGCCGTGCCGATGGCCAGGACGGTCGCGATGATCGTGACCACCCGGCCGACCTTCAGGTAGTAGCCGTCCGGCCGGTCCTTGCGGAGATACGCCTGCCAGATGTCGTAGGTGAACACCGTGTTGAACGAGCTGAGGTTGGCCGCCATGCCGGCCATGAACGACGCGAGCAGGCCGGCGATCGCGATGCCCAACATGCCGTTGGGCAACAGGTCCCGCATGAGGAGGAGTAGCGCGTTGTTGAACGTGGCGCCGCTCGGTGCGTCCTCGCCGGCCATCAACGCGGCCTTGTTCTCGCCCTGGAGTTCGGTGACCGCGACGCCGGCGATCATGCCGGGGATGATCACGATGAACGGGATGAGCATCTTCGGGAACGCGCCGATGATCGGTGTGCGGCGGGCGGCCGACATGCTCTTGGCCGCCATGGCGCGCTGCACCTCGACGAAGTTCGTGGTCCAGTAACCGAACGAGAGCACGAACCCGAGGCCGAACACCAGGCCGAGGACCGACAGGAAGTTGTCGGTGAAGCCGGTGAGCTGGTTGCCCGGCCAGCTCTCGAGCTGCTCGGGTCCGCCCGGGCCGGCCGAGACCTTGTCGACCAGACCCTGCCAGCCGCCGACCTTGTACAGGCCGACGATGGTGAGCGGCAGCAGCGCGGCGACGATCACCACGAACTGCAGCACCTCGTTGTAGATCGCGGCGGACAGGCCGCCGAGTGCCGTGTAGCTCAGCACGATGGCGGCCGCCACGATCACCGACACCCAGATGGGCCAGCCGAGCAGGAGGTTCACCACGCTCGCCAGCAGGAACAGGTTGGCGCCCGCGATCAGGACCTGGGCGGTGGCGAAGCTGACGCCGTTGACCAGGTGGGCGCCGTTGCCGAAGCGGCGGCGCATGAACTCCGGGACGCTGCGCACTTTCGAGCCGTAGTAGAAGGGCATCATCACGATGCCGAGGAACAGCATCGCGGGAACGGCGCCGATCCAGAAGTAGTGGGCGGTCGGCATGCCGTACTCGGCGCCGTTGGCGGACATGCCCATGACCTCGATGGCGCCGAGGTTCGCGGAGATGAACGCCAGACCCGTCACCCACGCCGGCAGCGAACGGCCGGAGAGGAAGAAGTCGATGCTGCTGGAGACATGCTTTCTGGCCATGTACCCGATGCCCAGCACGAGCACGAAGTAGAGCGCCAGCAGTATGTAGTCCACCGCGTTGGCATCCAGCCGCAAGTTCGCGTCAGCCAGTACCTGCAACGCCAGTCACCTCCCAGAAAGACACGTCTGGGAACAAGCAAACACCACAACTGATCTCCACGCCCGACGAGCGATCCTCACGCGCCGATGTGTGCCGGTTCGTCCCCGTCGAGGTGGTGTTCGTAGATCCACCGGCTCGGGTCGTTGCCGGCGCGGGCCATGCGTTTCATGGCGAGACGCATGATCAGGTCGCGCGGCAGTCGGGCGACGGGGCCAAGTGCCTTCCACCCGCCGGTGCGCCTGCCCTGCTCGACCACGCGCTCCACCCGCGCGCGGCGCAACCGTTCGTACGTGGCGAAAGCGGCCGTCGGGTCGATGGCGTCCCGCAGGCATGTCGCCAGCACGACCGCGTCCTCGATGGCCATGGCCGCGCCCTGCCCGATCGACGGGGCGGTGGCGTGCGCGGCGTCCCCGATGATGATCATGTGGTCGCGGTACCACCTCGGCACCGTGGGGATGTCGTAGGTGTTCCAGCCGGCGAAGATCTGGTCGGTGGCCGCGATGATGTCCACGGCCGGTCCGCGATCGTGCCGGAACTCGTCGGTCAGCCGGGCCCGCCACTCCCGCGGGGTGATCGCGGCCAGCTCGGCCGGGGCGGGTTCGATGGCGCTCGCGGGGTTCGCCACCCACCACACCTCGCCGTTCGGATGTGAGGTGTGGCCGAAGAAGCAGCGCCTGCCGAAGATCGCGTGCATGACGCCCGGCTCACCGACCGACGGGAGGCCGCGCGCGTAGCCGCCCGTGTTGAGCATCCCGGCGTAGCGCGCCCGCGGCGTCCGGGTCGATGAGTTCGCGGGTGCGCGAGCGCAGCCCGTCCGCGCCGATCAGCAGGTCGCCCGTGGTCGAGGTGCCGTCGGCGAACTCCGCTCGTACTCCGTGACGGGTGGTCTCGGCCGTCTTCAGTCGCTTGCCGAACTCGAAGCGCGCGCCTGCTTCGCGGGCTTCGTCGCGGAGCGCGCGGTACAGGTCGGCGCGTTTGACGGTGCGGCTCACCAGGCCGTCCGACAGGCCGGTGCCGTAGGGCAGTTCGCCGAGCTTGCGGCCGGAGCCGCTGCTGATCCTCATCCCGACACGGGGTGCGCCAGTGGCCGAACCGACATACCGGAGTGGTGAACTCGGCGTGCGCCAGTGGCCGACTCGGCGTGCGTGAGTGGCGGACTCAGCATTTGGCGCACCTCGCACCCTGCCGGGCGCGCGGGTGGTAATTGTGCGGGGGGTTGTGGTTGTCAGTCTGGGAGTAGGGGGACTGATAGGTCGTCGTCGCGGGATAGGAGGTTGGCTCTGGTGATGGATTTTGTGCCGTAGCGGTGGCGGAGGGTGTCCAGGGCTTTGTCCAGGCCTCCTGGTTCTCGTTCGTCGAAGGGGAGCATCAGTTGGATGGCGTCCTCGTTGTTCAGGTTGGCCAGGGAGATGCCGATCAGGGTGATGCCGCGTTGTTCGATGGTGGGCATGGCTGTGGTCAGCAGTTGACGGGCCGCGGTGAGGAGTTCGGCCGTGTCCGCTGTGGGTTGGGGCAGGGTGTGGGAGCGGGTGGCTCTCGTGAAGTCGGCGAAGCGTAGGCGTAGCACCACCGTTCTGCAGCAACGCTTGGCCGTGCGTAGGCGGCGGGCGGTGCGGTCGATCAGCGCTGCCAGCATCGCTTCCAGGTCGGTGTGGGTGCGTGGGGTTCGGCCCAGGGCTCGTTGTGAGCCGATGGATCCCCGGCGTCTGCCTACGCGGACCGGGCGGGGGTCGTGGTTGTGGGCCAGGGCGTGGAGGTGGCGGCCCGACGCTTTGCCCAGCATCGCCACCAGTGAGGTCTCGGCCAGTTTGGCCACCTGACCCACCGTGAGGATGCCGCGGTCGTGCAGCTTGGCCGCCGTCACCTTGCCCACGCCCCACAATCGTTCCACCGGCAGCGGGTGCAGGAACTCCAGTTCGCCCTCCGGCGGGACCAGCAGCAGGCCGTCCGGTTTCGCCACGCCGCTCGCCACCTTTGCCAGGAACTTCGTGCGGGCCACCCCCACGGTGATCGGGAGGCCTACCTCCGCCAGGACCGTGGCGCGGAGGCGTTCCGCGATCTCCATGGGAGAGCCCGCGATCTTGCGCAGGCCTCCCACATCGAGGAACGCCTCGTCGATCGAGATGCCCTCCACCAGCGGCGTGGTGTTGCGGAAGACCTCGAACACCGCCTTGCTGGCCGCCGAGTACGCCGACATCCGGGGCGGCACGACCACCGCCTGCGGACACAGCCGTAATGCCCGCCCGCCGCCCATGGCCGTGCGCACGCCCAGGCGCTTGGCCTCGTAGCTGCACGCCAACACCACGCCGCCGCCCACGATCACCGGGCGGCCGCGCAGCGTCGGGTCGTCGCGCTGCTCGACCGAGGCGTAGAACGCGTCGAGGTCGGCATGGAGGATGGTCGCCGCTGTCACGAACATATGTTCGCATACGGCACCGACAAGAATCAGTTCTTGCTGGTCACCACCACCCAGGCGGGGTGATCCGTGGTGCCCGACATGCTGATCTTCTGGCTGCTCACGAACGCCAGGCTGGTGGGCGCGAACACGTGTTGCAGCGCGCCGTCGCCCTTGCGGTAGTAGCCGCTCGG
This sequence comes from uncultured Actinomycetota bacterium, assembly GCA_963825445.1. Lineage (GTDB taxonomy): Bacteria > Actinomycetota > Actinomycetes > Mycobacteriales > Pseudonocardiaceae > Actinophytocola. The sequence continues at coordinate 60,870 of CAWGTM010000001.1, read as the reverse complement.
GTTGCAGTCCTGCACGTTCGGACTGCCCTGGTAGCGCAGGTTCATGTCGCCCGACACCACGGTCGGGCCCGGGAAGCCGGTGACGAACGCCATGAGTTCCTTGCACTGTGCCAACGCTGTGCTGCCGCTGTATGCCGACAGGTGCGTGGTGCACGCGTTCACCTGCCCGGCGCGGATGCACGCCCACGCCCGCCGCTCACTGCTCGTGTCCTGCGCGGTGTACAGACCTTTCGCCGTGCCGGTACCGCCCAGCGGGTCGGCCACCATCACGATGTTGCCGTACTGCTGGCCGTTGTTGCAGGTCACGGCCGAACCGTCGGGTCGGCCGGCGGCCACGAACAACGCCTTCGACGGACCCATGGCCGCCTGCAGCCGGGTCACGTCGCCCGAGCACGCCTCGTTCACCGACAGCACCTGCGGTCTGGTGGACGTGATCACCGAGATCGCCTTCGTCATCACGCGGTCGCCCGTGAAGCAGCCGGCGACGCCGCTGTGACAGATGTTGAGCTGCAACACCTTCACCTGGGTCGCCGCCGCGGCGGTCACGGTAGGGGTTAACAGGGTCAGGCCGAACACGAGCGAGGCCAGCAGGGTCGCCGCACGTCGCATGGTCACCTCCGAAGATCCCCTGCCAGACAAACAGACCCGCGCCGAACCGGGCAAGATGCCGGCCGGATCCTGTGCCGTGGCTGTACCGTCACGGCGCGCGTCAGCGGCCGGAGCCGCCGGAATCCACCTGAACGAGACCTCCCACTAGGCCATTCACGTGTAATCGTTCGGGCTTGTTCACGGGGTGCGACAATTCTCTAACCTGACCGGGGAGCGACAACTCAATTCCTCCAACGCTATGTTGATATTGCTTTCGCAGCAGCGAAAACAACGGCAGTAGGCAAGGAGGCCCGCATGCTCACCATCGGATTGTGCGTCGGACTGTCACTCTGTTGGGGCTGGTGGCACTGTCACTGAGTCAACACTGAGTCAACACTGAATCAACACTGAGCCAACCGGTTGCGAAAAGGGCGCCCGGCTTTTCGGGCGCCCGCAACAATGCGCTCGACACATTCATCGTACTGTCCCCACTATTCCTGTTCCGCGCGCGGAACGCAGAATCTCGATATCGGCGAAGCCACTGGTCCGTAAGTGGTCGGCCACCACGGCCGTGACCCGGTCGGGCCCCGTGGGACCGGCGCCGTACAGCACGGACAGCCGCCCACCCGGGCGCAAAGCCGCGTGCAGCACCGCCAGCTCCCCCGAGGCGGAGCCGGTCCAGAACACGTTCACGTTGACCCCGAAGGCATGGTCGAGGCTGCCGGCCGGTAATCGCAGGTCGGTGAGGGCGCACTCGCGTACCTCCAGGCGACCGGCCCGGACGTGGTCGGCGTTGCGGCGCCGGGTTCGGTCGACCGCCACGGCGGACCGGTCGACGGCCAGCAGCATGCCCTGATCGAGGCGGGCACAGATCAGTTCGGCCGCCACCCCGGGGCCGCAGCCGAACTCCAGCAGCCGGTCGGCCGGGCCGGGATCGACCACGGAGACCGCCCAGCTGATCCGATCGGGCACGGTGTTCATGGCCGGGGACCGTACGCGGCGGCACCGACAATTCTCAGCGGAGATTCAGCGCTGCCAGGTGAACAGCACGAGTGGCGAGTCCCGGACCTCGAAACTCACCTCCTGGCGCCACCCCTCCTGCCGGTACAACACGGCGGCCGGCGCGTCCGGGCGCGTGCACAGCCACGCGGCCGGCGCCTCCTCCACGAACCGGCCGAGCATCGCCCGCCCGAGGCCGCGGCGCTGGTGGTCCGGGTCGACCATCAGCTCGGCCACCGTCACCGCGGGCGCCACCAGCCGTCGCGCCACCTGCGGTGACACGGCCGCGGCCAGGGCGTCGTCGAACGGGGAGCCGGTCGCCAGTTCCGTGCCGGACGGCCAGCCGTAGATCGCGCCCGCCACCCGATCGGCAGCCAGCACCACCAGCCCGCGGGCACCCTCGTTGGCCAGGTGCCGGTCCAACTTCGCGCGAAATCCGCCGAGCAGGTCCGCCGGCTCGTGCCACGGAGGCCCGCCGAAACACCGGCCGTACAGGACATGCAACCGGTCGGCGTACCCGAGCAACTCGGGTGCGCCGACCGTGTGGACCGTGAAGCCGAGACTCACAAACGGCAGGTTAGCCCTGAATCAGTCGTCGTCGTACTTGTCGTCGCCGCCGCCGTGACCGCTGTTGTCGTCGTCGTGATCGTCCCGGTCATCGCGGTCGTCCTTGTCGTCGTCCGAGTCGACGCGCGTGATGTCGCCGGTCCGGGCGTCCACCCGGACGTCGTGCTCCACGCCGTTCACGTAAAGCTCGATCTTCCACTCCGGACGGCCGTGCTCCATCTCGTTCTCGACCTCGGTCACGTCTCCGCCACCCACACGCTCCTGCGCGATCCGGATGGCGTCGTCCCGGCTGATCACGGGATCGACGGGCACGGTCGACGAAGGGCTGTTCGTGCCGGTGTCGGGAGTCGACGACTCCGGTGTCGAACTGGACGTCGACGACCCGGTGGTGGACGAGGTGGTGGACGAGGTCGTCGGCTGCGACGACGTGTTCGTGGGGTCGGGCCGGCTGGACAGCGCGACAGCCGTGCCCGCGGTGACGGCGAGCGCGCCGACGGCGATGGCTCCGACGAGAAGCTTCCTGGTCATGGTGGGTCCTTTCCCTCTTCCTCTCGGACACCACCCACCCTGCTCGTCGGCGACCTATGGCCGCGCTGCCCGATGGTTAAGACGGACCTAACGCGCCGAGGTCCACCACGACCCGCAACCCACCAGAAGGAGCGGACTCCAGCCGCACCTCGCCGCCCGTGCGTTCGGCCGCCCGCGCCACGATGTCCAGCCCGAGCCCGCTGGACCCGGATCCGCTCACCCCACGCCGCAACGCGCCCGTGGCGTGTCCGGGAGCGAGCCCCGGACCGGCGTCCTCGACCACCAGCCGCGCACCGCCGCCGGGCCGTTCGGTGAGACGCACCCAAGCGGCCGTGCCGTCGGGAGTGTGGGCGAACACGTTGCCCAGCAGGGCATCCACGCTCGCCTCGAGGTCACCGCGACCGAGCGCCACGGTCAGCGGCCCGGGGCCGATCGCGACGGTCAGCTCGCGGTCGGTGTCCTCGGCGAGCACCGCCCAGAACGCCACGCGGCCGCGCACCACCTCGGCGGCGTCGGTGGTCTCCGGGGCGGCGTCGCGGCGACGGGCCTGCTGGATCACCTCGGTCACCGCCCGGTTCACGGCGTCCACGCCCGCGGCGATCCGTTCGGCGTCGGCGGGTGGCAGCGAGTCGGCCTCCAGCCGCAACGACGTCAGCGGGGTCCGCACCCGGTGGGAGAGGTCGGCGATGGTCTCGCGTTCCTCGCGCAGCAGCCCGTCGATGCGTCCGGCGAGCCCGTTGAGGGCGCCGGCCACCACCCCCAGCTCACCGGGCGCGGACTCGTCGGCACGCGCGTCCGGCTCACCGCGTCCGAGCCGGTGCGACACGGCCGCCAGGTCCACAGTGGACCGGACGAACGTGCGGGCCAGCCGGTCGGCCACCAGCAGGCTGACCAGCAGCAACGTCACCCCGAGGCCGGAGAGCAGCAGCCACGCGCGGGGCACACCGCTCGCGAGTTGGGCGTCCGGCACGAACGTGCGGATCACGCCCCGGTCACCGACCGCGAACACGATCTCCTGGCCGCCGTCGTACTCGGCCGACTCGCTCTTGCCCGCCGCACCCAGTTCCACCAGCGGCGATCGTTCGGCCGGCGCACCCAGCACGGTCCCATCGGCCAGGAACACGGTCACCTCGTTGGCGGACGCCGCGTCGAACTGTTCGACCGTGCCACGCAGCGATTCCGCGTCAACCGTGGCGACCAGCGAGGTCAGGCCCTGTGCCTCGACCGTGGCGCCCTGCACCGCCCGGTCGGCCGCCACGTTCTTCACGAGCACGGCGAGCGGCACGAGGAACGCCACCAGCACGAGCGTGGTGGCGGCCGCGACGAGCAGCAGGACACGACGCCGCATCGCTCACTCCCCCGGATCGGCGAGCCGGACGCCCACCCCGCGGACCGCGTGCAGGTACTTCGGCGCCTGCGCGGTCTCGCCGAGCTTGCGCCGCAGCCACGACAGGTGGACGTCGACCGTCTTGTCGGCGCCGCCGTAGGGCAGTTGCCACACCTCGGTCAGCAGCTCCCGTTTGCTGACCACCTCGCCGGCCCGCGCGGCCAGGTGGTGGAGCAGGTCGAACTCGCGGGGCGTCAGCTCCAACGCCGTGCCGTCGAGCGAGGCCTGGCGCGAGCGGGGGTCGACCCGCAGGCCGCCGACCGTCACGGTCGGGTCCTTCTGGTCGTCGGCGCCGCGCCGCAGCACCGCGCGGATCCGCGCGTCGAGCTGGGCCACGCCGAACGGCTTGACCACGTAGTCGTCGGCACCCGCGTCGAGCACCGCCACGATCGACGGCTCGTCGTCGCGGGCGGTCGCCACGACCACCGGCACCTCGCTCACGCCACGCAGCATCCGCAGCATGGCCGTGCCGTCCATGTCGGGCAGCCCGAGGTCGAGCACCACGACGTCCGGCCGCGCGCTCACCGCCTGTTCCAGCCCGGCCATCGCGGTGGGTGCCGACGTGACCGCGTGCCCGCGGTCGGTCAGCCCCCGGATGAGCGACGAGCGGATGGTCGCGTCGTCCTCGACCACCAGTACCTGCGCCATGTGCGGAAACGATATGGCAACCGGGCGGGCCAGGACGGTTGGCAGTACTCCGATAGGGCTGCGTTAGGCCGGCCTTAACCCGGTCGGCCGGCATACTGCGGTGGTGCGAAAAGGGCGGGTCACCACCGGGGTGCTGCTGTGGCTCGTGGCCGCGGCGGCCGCGACCGCGGTCGGTATGACGGCGGTCGCCGCCATCGGCACCGACATCTTCGGCGCCGGCAACGACCCGCTGACCGAGGCCGAGGTCGAGGCCATGCTGGCCACCCAGACCCAGCCCCCCACCACGTCATCCACGTCATCCACGTCATCCACCACCCCGCCGCCCACCAGCCAGGCACCGGAACCGACCTCGATCCCGTCGCTCGGCGGGACCGTGCTGGCCCGCTGTGTGCCCGGAGGGGTGCAGGTCGTGACGGCCATCCCCGCGCAGGGCTACCAGGTCGACTCCGATGACGACGACGTCGACGACCACCCGTCGGTGAAGTTCACCTCGGGCGACCTGGAGATCGAGGTCCGCCTGCGGTGCGAGAACAACACGGTGGTCCCCGAGATCCGTCAGGATGACGACTAGAGCCCGACCTTCTTCTCCAACGCGTCCAACCGCCGCAGGATCGGCTCCAGCAGCGCCTCGGGCTGCTTCGCCTGGTTCGCCCGCAGGTGCACATACCCGGCGAGCGTGGCGCCGACCGCGTGGCGAGCGGCCCGCGACTCCACGCCCAGACCACGCAACACCTGCCCGCCGGTGCCGTTCGGTTCGGCAACCAGCCCGAGCAGCAGGTGCTCGCAGCCGACGTAGTTGTGGCCGAGCGACAGCGCCTCGGTGACCGCCAGTTCCAGAGCGCCGGCGGCGGTGGTGCTCATCCGCCCGGGCGTCCCGTCCCCGGGTGCCGGGGCGGACCGGGTCACCTCGGCCAGCACGATCGCCGGGTCGACCTCGATCGACCGCAGCACGTGCAGCGCGAGGTTCGCCCCCTCGGTGATCAGGCCGTGGAGGAAGTCCTGGGTGCCGATCTCGACGACGCCGCGTTCGCGGGCCCGGGTGAGCGCGAGCGTGATCACGTCGCGGGCCCGCTGGGTGAAGTTGGTGAGCCCCACCGTCAGGTCGGTGCCGCTCATGTCGCCGAGCGCGGCGGCGCGGATGGCGTTCAGCCGCTTGACCGACTGCTCCAGCGCGCGCTGGCAGATGGCGGAGACCGGCACGCCGCTCTCCTTCACGGCCTCGGCCAGGTCGTCGGGGAGGTATACGTTGATTTTTGGCATACCCCCATATATACCCCGCTGTGGGGTTATTAGCTAGCCTGACGCGCCTTCCACTCCTCGTACTCGGTGTCGTCCTCCGGCGTCCGGTCGATCAGGTCGACCAGTAGACCGCGGGCCGTGACCAGCTCGTCGATGGCCGCCGTGATGCGTTCACGCTCGGCCTCCAGGGGCGGGAGCAGGGACCGGCAGCCGGGCACCAATCCTTCGCCGCGATCGACCATGCACGGCAGCACCTTCGCGATGAAATGACTGGGCAGGCCGGCGGCCAGCAGCATGCGCACGTGGCGCACGGTCTCCACGTCGGCCGCGGCGTAGTCCCGATAGCCGCTGGTCAGCCGCCTCGGCGTCAGCAGGCTCTGTTCCTCGTAGTAGCGCAGCGACCGCTCGCTCACGCCCGTCTTCCTGGCCAGTTCGCCGATCCGCACGATGCCCCCTGAAGCCTTGACCTTCACGTTGATGTCAAGGTTTAGCTTAGCTCGCATGACGAGATCAACACCGGTGACCGTGCTCGGCCTCGGCCCCATGGGCCAGGCCCTCGCGGCCGCTTTCCTCGCCCACGGACACCCGACCACCGTGTGGAACCGAACTCCCGAGAAGGCCGACACGCTGGTGGCCGCCGGCGCCACCCGCGCGGACACCGTGGCCGACGCCGTCACGGCCGCCGACCTGGTGATCGTGTGCGTGATCGACTATCCGACCGTGCACAAGATCGTCGACCCGGTGGCGACCCAGTTGCGCGGCCGCACGCTCGTGAACCTCACCGCCGACTCGCCGGACAGCGCCCGGGAGATGGCGGACTGGGCCGCCGGGCACGGCATCGACTACCTCGACGGCTCGATCATGTCCCCGACCGTCACCATCGACACGCCCGCCGCGGTCCTGCTCTACAGCGGTCCCGAGGACCTCTACGAGCGGCACCGCGACGACCTCGCGAGCCTCGGCGGTTCGCACACCCATCTCGGTACCGACCCCGGCCGCGCGGCCGCCTTCGACGTGGCGCTGCTCGACATGTTCTGGACGGCCATGAGCGGGCTCGCCCACGGCTTCGCGCTGGCCAGGGCCGAGGGGATCACGGGCGCGGAACTGGCGCCGTTCGCCGCGGGCATCACCGGGCTGCTCACCTCCGGCGTCGAGGACCACGGCCAACGGATGGACGAGGACCGCCACGACGGGGACTTCTCGAGCGTGGCGTCGGCGGCCGCCGGCATGGCACACGTCATCCACGCCGCGGAGACCCGCGGGCTGGACACCGGCGTGCTGCGTGCGGCACACGCGGTCGCGCAGCGGGTGATCGACGCCGGCGACGGCGACGACAGCCCGTCGCGGATGACGGATGCGATGGTCATACCGAGTTGATGTCCCACCCGGTCCTCAAGTTAGGCTGACCTAACACGAGTACCGGGGGTTCGATTGGCAACGCTCACCAGTGGCCGCCTGCTTCGGCGCGCGTTCCGGCGCAATCGCGGCCGCATGTCGGCAGGCGTGCTGCTGCTGTGCACCCACCAGCTGTCCGAGGCGCTGGTGCCCGTGATGATCGGCGTGATCATCGACCAGGCCGTCGGCACGGGTGACGTCACCCAGCTGCTGATCTGGGTGGGCGTGCTCGCCGCCCTGTTCACCGGCCTGTCGATGGCGTGGCGGTTCGGCGCCCGCAACCTCGTGGTCGCCATGCAGCGGGAGATGCACCAGCTGCGCATCGAGGTGGTCGACCGGGTGCTCGACCCGCGCGGGCAACGCACGGGGATGCGTTCGGGCGAGGTGCTGCAGGTCGCGACGTCCGACGCGGACCGCGCCACCGAGGTCCTCGAGGCGGGCTCGCTGGCGCCCGCGGCGATCACCGCGCTGGCGGTGTCGGCCGTGTCGCTGCTGACCATCGACGTGCCGCTGGGGCTCGCCGTGCTGATCGGCACGCCGATCCTCGTCGGCGGCATCCAGGTGCTGAGCCCGCTGATGACCAAGCGGTCGGCCGCGGCACAAGCGGCCGCCGGGGAGACCACCGCGCTGGCCACCGACCTGGTGCGCGGCGTGCGGGCACTGCGGGGCATCGGCGCGCAGAGCAGCGCGGCCGACACCTACCGGACCTCCAGCACGGCGGCGCTGCGGGCGAGCCTGCGCGCGGCGACCACGACCGGCGTCTACCAGGGTGCGGCCACCGCGGCGAGCGGGCTGTTCCTGGCCGGCATCTCCGGGTTCGCCGGCTATCTCGCGATCGAGGGGCGGCTCACGATCGGTGAGCTGGTCACGGTCGTGGGGCTGGCGCAGTTCATCGCCGAACCGGTGCGCATCCTGGCGTACTGCGGGCAGGCCATCGCCACCGCGCGGGCGTCGGCCGGCCGGCTGGTGCAGGTGCTGACCGCGCCGCACGTGGTGGTGCCCGGCGAGTGGACCGGGGCGCTGCCCGACGGTGGCGTGCGACTCGAGAACGTGAGCTACCGGACGTTGACCGGGGTGAGTCTGGAACTGGGGACGGCCGAGACGGTCGGGGTGGTCGGCTACGACCCGCGCGACTGCGACGCGCTGCTCGAACTGCTGTCCGGCGGGGTGCCGGCGAGTGAGTACGAGGGTCGGGTGCTGATCGGGGGGATGCCGGCCGAGACCCTGGACCTCGCGACCATCCGACACACGGTGCTGGTCGAGCAGCACGACGTGGCGCTGTTCGAGGGCACGCTGCGGTCGAACCTGCAGGCCGGCGGCGAGCGGGAACCCGACGAGCTGGCCGCCGCCGTGATGGCCGCCGCGGTCGACGACTTCGTGGCCGCCCAACCCGGTGGGCTCGACCACCCGGTCACCGACCGGGGCACCACGCTCTCGGGTGGCCAACGCCAGCGGATCGGCCTGGCCAGGGCATTCGCCGCGGACCCGCCGGTGCTGGTGCTGCACGAACCGACCACCGCGGTCGACACGGTCACCGAGGAGCGGATCGCCGCCGGTCTCGCCGACCTGCGCGGCGCCACGGCCACGCTGCTGATCACCGCGAGCCCCGCGCTGTTGACCACGGCCGACCGGGTGGTGGTGCTGGACGAGGGCCGCGTGGTCGCCACCGGCACCCACGCCGACCTGGCCGATACCGACGACCGCTACCGACAGGCGGTGCTCCGATGACGGGCCCGAACCTGCTTCCCATCGCCAGCGCTCGTCGTACCTGGGCCGCGCTCTGGGCGGATCTGCGTGCCCTGCCGTCGCTCAGCATCGTCACGTTGTTGGTGGCCATCGCGGCCAGCGCGGGTGGGCTGGTCGCCCCCTGGGTGCTCGGCGTGCTGGTCGACGACATCTCCAATGGCGCCGGCAGTGGCGCGGTCGTCCGGGCCGCGGTGATCATCGGGGTGGCCGCGTTGGCCACCGGGGCACTCGCCGGGCTGGCCGCCATGCTCGTCAGCCGCCTCGGGGAGACCGTGCTCGCGCGGCTGCGGGAACGCGTGCTCGACCGCACCCTGCACCTGCCGGCCGCCACGCTCGACAAGGTCAGCGCGGGCGACCTGCTGTCGCGGGTCGGCGACGACGTCGCGGCCGTCACCACCGCGCTCAGCGCCACCGGTCCCACGGTGGTCTCCTCGCTGCTGACGGTCGTGCTCACCGGCGGCGGCCTGTTCGCCCTCGACTGGCGGCTCGGCCTCGCGGGGCTGGTGGCGCTGCCGCTGTACGTGCTGGGCGTGCGCTGGTACCTGCCGATCTCCGGCCCGTTCTACGCGAAGGAACGCGTGGCCATCGGTGAGCGCGCGCAGGCCATGGTCAGCTCGCTGCAGGCCGGCCCCACCGTGCGGGCCTACCGGCTGGAGACCCGGCAGATGGCGGCGGTCAACGACCGCTCCCGCGCGGCCATGGACCTGTCTATCGGGGTGTTCCGCCTGGTCACGCGGCTCGCGTCGCGGGGCAACCGGGCGGAGTTCTTCGGCCTCGCGTCGATCCTCGTGGTCGGGTTCCTGCTGGTGCGCGGCGACATCGTCACGGTCGGCGCCACCACGGCGGCGGCGCTGTACTTCCACCGTCTGTTCAACCCGATCGGCACGCTGGTCTTCGAGTTCGACGAGATCCAGTCGGCCGGCGCGAGCCTCGCCCGGCTGGTCGGCGTGGCCGACCTCGAACCGCCGCGTCCGCCCGCCGTCACCCACGCGCCCGCCGACGCCGGCCTGCGCATCGAGGGCGTCGGCCACCGCTACGACGACGGCCCGCTCGTGCTCGACGACGTGACCATCGCGATCGCGCCCGGCGAACGGCTGGCGATCGTCGGCGCGAGCGGGGCCGGCAAGACCACGCTCGCCGGCATCGCCGCCGGGCTGCTCGAACCGGCGGCGGGCTCGGTCCACCTCGGTGGCGTGCCGGTCGGCGAACTGGACCGCGCCGACCGGATCGCCATGCTCAGCCAGGAGATCCACGTGTTCTCCGGTGCGTTGCTGGCCGACCTGCGGCTCGCCCGGCCGGACGCCACGGAGGACGAGGCCCGTGCGGCACTCGACGTGGTCGGCGCGCTCGGCTGGGTGCGGGCGCTGCCGGAGGAGATGAACACGATGGTCGGCGAGAGCGCGCACCAGCTGACGGCCGCCCAGTCCCAACAGTTGGCGCTCGCCCGGCTCGTGCTGGCCGACCCCGACGTGGCGATCCTCGACGAGGCTACCGCCGAGGCCGGCAGCGCGGGTGCGCGCGACCTGGAACGCGCGGCGCTCGCCGCGACCGAGGGCCGGACCACGTTGATCGTCGCGCACCGGCTCACCCAGGCCCAGCTGGCGGACCGGATCCTCGTGCTGGACCACGGTCGGACCGTCGAGATCGGATCGCACGACGACCTGGTCGGCGCCGGCGGCCGTTACGCCGAGCTGTGGCGGGCCTGGACGGGCACCGGGGATCGTCAGATTCGGTAGCTCCACGTGTTGGATGCGCTTACACTCGCCGCGTGAGTGCCCCCACGGTGTACGACGTCGCCGAACGCGCGAACGTGTCGATCGCGACGGTCTCGCGGGTCTACCGCAACCCCGACACCGTCCGCGAGCAGACCCGCGCGCGGGTGCTGGCGGTCGCGCGCGAGCTGGGTTACGTACCGAGCGGCAACGCGCGTGGCCTGGCCAGCCGGGTGACGGGCGTGCTGGGTCTGTGCTTCCCGGACTACGCCGACCCGGACCTGGAGGCCGACTCGGACGAGTTGGACGATGCCGAGCAGTCGCTCTACGCCGACGAGATCACCCGCGGCATGGAGCGGGCCGCTCGCCGCCACGGCTACGCGCTGCTCATCGCCGCCTCTCTGCGCGGCGGGCCGGAGAGCCTGGTGGCGAAGGTCGCCGGGCGGGTCGACGGGTTCGCCGTGCTGGCGCGGACCGTGCCGACCGAGGACCTCGAGGTGATCTCCCGGCGGCTGCCGGTCGTGATGATCGCCGGACCGCGCGAGATCGACCACCTCGACCACCTCGAGGTCGCCAACTCCGACGGCGAGTTCGAGATGACCACGCACCTGATCGCCGACCACGGCCTGCGGCGCCTCGCGTTCGTCGGCGACGTCACCGACTCCCCCGACGGCCGGGCCCGCTTCCACGGCTTCCGGCGCGCCTGCCGCGTCGCCGGGCTGCCCGAACCGGCGGCGCCGGACTTCCCGGGCGCGTTCACCCAGGCCGACGGCCGAGCGGCGGCCGAGCAGCTCATGTCCCGCGGCGAACTGCCGGAGGGCATCGTGTTCGCGAACGACCAGATGGCCGTCGGCGCGCTGCAGACCCTGGAACGGCAGGGGATCCGGGTGCCGGCCGACGTGGCGGTGGTCGGGTTCGACGGCATCCCGCTCGGCCGGGTGGTCCGCCCCGCGCTCACCACCGTGAGCCAGCCGATGCGCAAACTCGGCCAGACGGCCGTCGACCTGCTGGTGGACCGCCTGACCGACCCGACCCGCGAGCCGCGTTCACTGATGCTCCCGGTCACCCAGACCCGCCGCGAAAGCTGCGGCTGCGGCTGAAACCCCCGCGAGTCTCCCTCCCGGAACACCCGAGTCGGCGGTTGGCGACAACCGCACTCCGGGTCACGAACCGCCAACTCGACTGCCTGGAGAAGGCGACTCGCCGCTGCTGGGATCCGACCGCGACACACGTCGATCCCGGGCGACCACCCACCGCCGCAACACGACAAACCCGCGAGTCTCCCTCCCGGAACACCCGAGTCGGCGCTTGGCGACACCCTCGCTCCCGGTCACGAACCGCCAACTCGGCGGTCGTGGGAGGAAGACTCGCGACTCTTGCGTCAGGGTGCGCGCGGCACTTAGTGTATGCGCTTACAGACAGCGCTTACATTGCCGCGAGGGGGCAGCCGTGACGAACACGACCGCACGCGAGGACTGGGAGCAGCGGATCGGGCTCCCCAGCGATTCCGGGCTCACGGGGACCGGCGAGCTGCCGGCGCCGGAGTGGCTGACCGCCGAGGCGGGCACCGGGCTCGTGCTGCTCAACTGGTCGCCGGTCGACGGCGCGCTCGGCTACCTGGTCCACCGCGCGAGCAGTGCCGAAGGCCCGTTCGAGCCGCTCGACCACCTGGGTGGCGACGTGCTCGCCGTCCCGCACCCGCCCTACGCCGACACCATGGTCGAGCCGGGCGAGACCTACCACTACCGCGTCGCCACCTGGACCGACGCCGGGCCGGGACCGCTGTCCCCCGCCGCGTCGGGCACCCCGCTGGAGGCGGGCCCGACGCCCGCCGAGGTGACCGTGGCGGTCGACGCGGCCGCCACACCCGCACCGCTGCCCGACGTGTGGCGCCGGATGATCGGCGCCGAGCACTTCTCGCTGCTCGTCTGGGACCGGCCCGGTCCCGGCGGGTCGGACGTGGCGGCCGAGTACGCCGAGGCGCTGCGGGTGATGCGTGAGGAGATCGGCGTCCGGTCGGTCCGCGCGCACGGCACGTTCCTGCCCGAGACGGTCACCGTCCGCGAGGACGGCAGCTTCGACTTCACCGGCCTCGACGAGGTGTACGACCGTTTCCTCGGCACCGGGCTCAAGCCGGTGGTGGAGCTGTCGTTCATGCCGCGCGAGCTGACGGCCGACCCGGACTACACGGTGTTCGAGTACAAGGCCACGGTGTCCGTGCCGAAGGAGTGGGAGCGCTGGGGCGACCTCGTCCGCGACCTGACCGTGCACCTGCGGGAGCGCTACGGCGTCGACGAGGTGGCCACCTGGGAGTTCGAGGTCTGGAACGAGGCCAACCTCGAGGTGTTCTGGAACGGCACGCAGGACGACTACCACCGGCTCTACGAGGTGGCGACCCGCGCGGTGAAGGGCGTCGACCCGCGCATCCGCGTCGGTGGCCCGTCCTCGGCGGCCGCCGGCTGGGTCGGGGCGCTGCTGGAGTTCTGCCGCGCGGGTGACGTGCCCATCGACTTCGTCTCCACCCACACCTACGGCAACGCGCCCCTCGACATGCGCCCGCTCACCCGGTCGTTCGCCGAGGCCACCGGCAAGCCGGAGCCGGAGATCCTGTGGACCGAGTGGGGCGTCACGCCCACGCACTTCCACCGGGTGAACGACACGGTGTTCGCCGCGCCGTTCGTGTTGCGGGGCATGAAGAGCGCGCTCGCGTCCACCGACTGTCTCGCCTACTGGGTCTGCTCGGACCAGTTCGAGGAGCTGGGCTGGGCACCGCGGCTGCTGCACGGCGGGTTCGGCCTGCTGACGGTCGGCAACCTGCGCAAGCCGCGGTTCTGGGCGTTGGCGCTGCTGTCGGAGCTGAACGGCGGCCGGGTGCCGGCGCAGGCGAGCGGCGACGGTGCCGAGGCGCTGGTCGAGGCGATCGCCACGGCCACCCCCGACTCGGTCGACGTCCTCGTGTGGAACGGCACCCTCGATCAGTCCAAAATAGACGGTGCGGCTGTGTTGGACCGGACGGTGACCGTGGCGGTGTCCGGACTGGCCCCCGGCACCTACGAGGTGTCCGAGCGGCGGGTCGACGCCGACCACGCGAACATCGCTCGGGTCTGGGCGGACCTGGACGGCGACGACTGGCCGACCGAGTCACAGTGGGCGGCGCTGCGTGCCGCCGACACCCTGCCGGTCGAGTACCGTCCGGAGGTGACGGCCGAAGCGGACGGAACCGCGTCGGTCGCCGTGACGATCCCCATGCCGGGTATCAGTTTCGTGCGCCTGACCCGGCGCTGACGAGCGAGGAGCGTGTATGACCCCCGCCTGGCTGGCTGACGCCGTTCTCTACCAGATCTACCCGCAGAGTTACGCCGACAGCAACGGTGACGGCATCGGCGACCTGAACGGCATCGAGTCCAAACTGGACTATCTGGCCTGGCTGGGCGTCAACACCGTCTGGCTCAACCCGTGTTTCGTCTCGCCCATGCGCGACGCCGGCTACGACGTGGCCGACTACTTCGAGATCGACCCGCGTTACGGCAGCCGTGACGATCTGGCGAAGCTCGTGGACTCGGCCAGGCAGCGCGGCATCCGGGTGCTGCTCGACCTGGTGGCCGGGCACACCTCCGACCAGCACCCGTGGTTCCAGCACTCGATCGACGACCCGACCGACCACCGCTACATCTGGTCGGATCGGCAGGCGGCCGGATTCCAACCGTCCCCCGGTCGACGCGAGGGCTTCTACCTGCCGAACTTCTTCCCCATTCAGCCGGCGCTGAACTTCGGTTACGCGCGGATGGACGAGTCCGAGCCGTGGCGCCAGCCGATCGACGCCGAGGGGCCGAAGCAGAATCGTCAGGCGCTGCGCGACATCCTGGACTTCTGGCTGAAGACCGGGGTCGCCGGCTTCCGTGTGGACATGGCGGCGTCGCTCATCAAGGACGACGCCGGCAAGGCCGAGACCGCGAAGCTGTGGCGCGACCTGCGTGGCTGGCTCGACAAGGCGCACCCGGAGGCCGCGCTGTTCAGCGAGTGGGCCCAACCCGCCGTGGCGGTGCCGTCCGGGTTCCACGCGGATTTCTTCCTGCACTTCGGCAGCAGTCAGGCGTTCCGTTCGCTGTTCCACAACGGCATGGTGTATGACGACTCGTGGCGTCCCCGCCCGCCGTTCTTCGACGCGGCCGGCGCCGGCACGGTGTCGGAGTTCCTGGCGGAGTGGGCCACCGCCACGTCCGTGATCGGCGGGAGTGGACACATCGTGCTGCCCACCGCCAACCACGACTTCCCCCGGCTGGTGGCCGGCACGCGCACGGCCGACCAGGCCCGCGCGGCCATGGTGTTCATCCTGACGTGGCCCACCCTGCCGGCCATCCACTACGGCGACGAGATCGGCATGCAGTACCAGCCGGGCCTGCCCGACCACGAGGGCAGCGTCCTCGGACCGGGCAACAACCGGGCCGGCTCGCGCACACCCATGCAGTGGGACCGCGAGGACCCGGAGGTCACGTACCTGCCGCCGGACCCGTCGCCGGAACGCCCGAACGTGGCCTCCGCTCAGGAGGACCCGGCGTCGCTGCTGAACCTGGTGCGTGAGCTGATCGCGTTGCGCAAGGCGCATCCGGAGCTGGGTTCCGGCGGGTCGGTGGAGATCCTGAACCCCGCGTACCCGTTCGTCTACCGTCGCGGTGGGCGGTACACGGTGGCCGTGAACCCGGGCTTCCACCCGGCGACCGCGGACATTCCCGTGCCGGGTGAACTGGTGCTCGGGCGCGGCGCCACCCACGAGAACGGGCGGCTGCACATGGATCGCTTCAGCTACGCGGTCTATCGCGGCTGACGGTCGGCGGCGTACGGGTTCGGCAGCGCGTCCAGCAACAGCTTCGTGTAGTCCGCCCGGGACTCGCGGATCACGCGCAGCGCCGGCCCGTCCTCCACCACCGCGCCCTCGTTCAGCACCAGCACCTCGTCGGCCAGCAACCGCGCCGAGAGCAGGTCATGCGTGATGTACAGCATGGCCAGCTCCCGTTCGCGCACCAACTGGTCGAGCAGTTCCACGATCTCCGCGCGGATGGACACGTCCAGCATGGAGATCGGCTCGTCGGCCACGAGCACCGCCGGTTCCGGCGCCAGCGCGCGGGCCACCACCACGCGCTGGCGCTGCCCGCCGGAGAGCTGATGCGGGTAACGGTCGAGGAACCGGGTCGGCAGTCCGACCGTCTCCAGCAACGCCGGCAACCGGTCCCGGGCGTCGCGTTCGGACAGTCCGAGATGGTTGCGCAGCGGCCGAACGAGCGTCTGCGAGATCGTCCGAACAGGATTCAACGCGGCGAACGGGTCCTGGAACACCAGCTGCACGTGCTTGCGGTAACGACGCAACGCCTTGCCCCGCAACCGGTTCACCTCCAGATCGCCGAACCGCACGGACCCGGTGTCCGGGCGTTCGATGCCGGTCACCAACTTGGCGATCGTGCTCTTGCCGCTGCCGCTCTGCCCCACGAGCGCGGTCACCGTGCCACGCCGCAGCTCGAATGACACGCCGGCCACGGCGGCCACCGTGCTGCGTCGCCGGGTGTACGTCCTGTGCACGTCGGTCACCGACAGCACTGAATCCCCCGCGGGGCCGGACCGTTCCTGTCGTACGAACGTCGAGTCGGCGAACCCCCGGCGCTGCGGCACACCGTCGGTCACCACGTGACAGGCCACGCCCTCCACCAGTTCCGGCCGGACGGTCTCGCACTTGGACAGTGCCTCCGGGCAGCGGTCCACGAACAGGCAGCCCGGCCGGTCGAGGGCCAGGTCCGGTGGCCGGCCGGGGATGTAGGTCACGTCGACCGTCTCCGCGCGGGGATCGGCGTAGCTGCCGAGCAGCCCGCGCGAGTACGGGTGCAGTGGCTCGGCCAGCATGGCGGGCGTGCCCCGCACCTCCACCAGCTCACCCGCGTACATGACCATCACCCGGTCGGCGACCTCCAGCACCGAGCCCAGGTCGTGGCTGATCAGCAGCACGGCGAACCCCTTGGCGCGCTGCAGTTCCCGCACGCTGTCCAGAATGGACCGCTGCACCACCACGTCCAGCCCGGTGGTCGGTTCGTCCAGCACCACGAGCTTCGGGTCGAGCGCCAGGGCGAGCGCGAGCGCCACCCGCTGCTTCATCCCGCCCGACAGTTCGTGCGGGTAGAACCGCAGGAACGACTCGTCGATCAGCACCATCTCCAGCAGCTCGACCGTCCGCTGCCGGATCTCCTTGACGGACAACGAGGTGTGCGTGCGGAACACGTCGCGGAACTGCGCCTCGACCGTCAGCACGGGGTTGAGCGAGTTCATGGACGACTGGAACACTGTGGACAGTTGCTGCCAGCGCAGCGGCCGCAGCCCCACCTCGTCGAGCGCCGTGAGATCGGTGCCGTCGAAGGTGACCGTGCCGCCCGTGATCTTCGCCGGCGGGTCGAGCAGCCGCAGCAGTGCATTGCCCAAAGTGGACTTCCCGCAGCCGGACTCGCCCAGCAGGCCGACGCATTCGCCGGCCTCGACCGAGAACGACACGCCGCGCACCGCTCTGGTGGGCGGCGTGTGCTTCGTGTCGTACGTGACGCTCAGGTCACGTACTTCGAGGAGTGCCATCATTCCTCCCGCAGCGCCGGGTTGCTCAGCGCGTCGACGCCGAAGTTGACGAGGGTCATGGCGGTCACCAGCAGGGTGAGCGCGAGGCCGGGTGCGATCAGCCACGCCCACTGGCCGGTCAGCAGCGCGCCGCCGTTGTCGGCCCAGTACAGCATCGTTCCCCAACTGACGGTCTGCAGGTCGCCGAGCCCGAGGAACGACAGCCCCGCCTCCGCGCCGATGGCCGCGGTGGCCGACCCCATGAAGCCGACCACCACGAGCGAGGTCATGTTCGGCATGATCTCGCGGAAGACGATGCGCATGGTGCCGTCGCCCGCGAGCTTGGCCGCGGTGATGTAGTCCCTGGTACGCAACGTGATGATCTGTGCGCGTTTGATCTTCGCGCCGTAGGCCCAGCCGGTCACGCTGATCACGAAGATGATCAGCCATACCCCACGCACGGGTGCGTACGCGGCCAACGTGATCATCAGTGGCAGCACGGGAATCACGAGCGCCAAGTTCGTCAGTCCGGACAGGAACTCGTCCACCCAGCCACGCAGGTAGCCGGCCGTCATGCCGATCAGCAGCGCGATGATCGTGGACGCCGTGCCCGCCACGAGCCCTACGAGCAGTGACGTGCGGGCGCCGTGGATCAGCTGGGAGAACACGTCCTCGCCCTGGGTGGTGGTGCCCATCCAGTGGGTGCCGCTCGACGGCAACGACGAGCCGAACTCCTTGGACGTCGGGTCGTACGGCGCGATCAACGGCGCCAGCAGGGCGGTCAGCACGAACACCGCGAGCACCGCGAGGCCGACCCTGCTCTTGTTGTTGGCCCACAGGATCCGTAGCCACTTCGGCACACGGCTCTGCCGGGTCAACAACTCCGTGGGTGTGGTCATCGGACGGCCGCCTCCTTCCGGACCCGCGGGTCGAGCACGCCCAAGAGGAAGTCGGCCAGCAGGTTGGCCAGCAGCACACCCGCCGTGATGAACAGGAACAACGCCTGCATCAACGGGTAGTCGCGCGAGCCGACCGACTCCATGAGCAGCCGCCCGAGCCCCGGATAGTCGAAGATCGTCTCCACGAGCACCGTCCCACCGAGGATCCCGCCGAGCGCCAGGGCGAACCCCGTCACGTTGGGCAGGATCGCCACGCGGGCGCCGTAGGCCATGGCGATCCGCCGCGTCCGCAACCCCTTGGCGCGCGCCAGTCGCGTGTAGTCCTCACCGACCGACTGCACCATGTTGTTACGCATCCCGATGATCCAGCCTGCCGGTGCGGTGACCAGAATGGACAGAGCGGGCAGGAACCCGTGGTAGATGGCGTCTCCCACGAACGCCCACGACCACGTCGGCTCGATCGACGCCGAATGGCCGCCCGCGTCGGGGAACCAGCCGGTCACGAACGACAGTACGTACAGCAGCAGCAACGCGATCCAGAAGAACGGCAGCGCGCCC
The DNA here is from genome assembly GCA_963825445.1 of uncultured Actinomycetota bacterium. Lineage (GTDB taxonomy): Bacteria > Actinomycetota > Actinomycetes > Mycobacteriales > Pseudonocardiaceae > Actinophytocola. The sequence continues at coordinate 42,016 of CAWGTM010000001.1, read as the reverse complement.
ACGAACTGCGAGCCGAGCGTGACCACCGAGTCGAACCGGGAGTTGCGCCGCCACGCGGCGAACGCCCCGAGCACCGTGCCGATCGTGAAGCCCAGAATCTGCGTGACGCCCACGAGCACGAGCGTCCACGGCAGCGCCTCGGAGATCAGATCCGTGACCGGGTAGGGGAAGTAGCTGTAGCTGATCCCGAAGTCACCGCTCAGCAGGCTGCCCAGATAGTCCCAGTACTGCGTGAACAGCGACGTGTCGGGCACGCCGAGCATCAGCCGAACCGCCCGGAGCTGGTCCGGGTCGACCGGACCCTGCCCGGTCAGCTGCCCCACGATCGCCGCCGCCGGGTCCCCCGGTTGCAGCCGGGGGATCAGGAAGTTGAGCGTGACCGCCGCCCACAGGGTGATGACGAAGAACGCGGTGCGGCGGAGGAAATACCTCACGACCCGGCCGGCTGCAACCGGGTGATGATCAGCAGCACGTCGGTCGAGACGGCGTACGGGTCCTCCGCGCTCGGCCAGCCGGACACCCGGGCCGTGCGGTACTGGAACCACTTGGCGCCGTACCACAGCGGGATGTTCGGCACGTCCTCCATCATCACGCGCTGAAGTTCGTGCACGGCCGACCGCTGGGTCTCCTCGTCACCCGCCACCTGCAGGTCGTCGAGCAGGCCGTCGGTCTCGGGGTCGCGCCAGCGGTTGAAGTTCGAGACGGCCACCTTGCCGACGTCGGCGCTCTGCGCGGAGGCCAGCGGGTCGGCGAAGTCCTTGTGGATGTTGCAGTCGCCGCCGTACACACCGAACAGCAGGTCGAAGTTGCCGACCCCGCGGTCCTGTTCGTACGTGGCCTGTTGCGGAGTGGTCACGTCGACCTGGATGCCCAGCTTGTCGAAGTCCGACCGGATGATCTGTGCGGCCTGGATCCAGTCGTTCCACCCGGCCGGGACCTTGAACTCGAACGACAGCGGCTGTCCGTCCTTGCCCAGCCGGCGTCCCTCACCGTCCACTGTGTAGCCGGCGTCGTCGAGCGCGCTCTTCGCGGCGTCCACATCGGTCTCGACGTGGCCACCGTTCTCGATCTCCGGGTCCAGCCATTCCTCCTGGTTGGGCAGGATCAGACCGGTCTGGCTGGCGGTCTCCACGTAGCCGAACTGGGCCTTGTCGGCGATGCCCTGGCGGTCGAACGCCGACACCAGCGCGCGGCGGAACGCGACGTCGTCGAACGGCGCCTTCGTGAGGTTCGGGTAGAGGCTGATCACGCCGCCCGGTGCGAACCAGTACTTGTTGTGCTCGGGGTCCTTCGACACGTAGACCTCGTCGATCTCCGGTACGAACATGGAGTTCATGTCGTACTCGCCGCGCTCCAGGCGCAGCTGGTCGACCTGGCCCTCCGGCGAGTGCGTGAACCGCAGCTCCTGGACCTTGACCTTGTCGGCCTGCCAGTAGCCGGGGTCGCGCTCGAGCACCATCTGCCTGGCGTTGAACGTCTTCACCTTGTACGGGCCGGTGCCGATGGCGTCGGTGTTCGTGAACCGGACGGGGTCACCGGCGTTCGCCCAGATGTGCTTCGGCACGATCTCGATCATGGCCACCTTGGAGAACAGCAGCACGGCGGGCTTCGCGAACTCCATGGTCACCTGGTTGCCGGCCGCGGTGACCGAGGTCAGCGCCGGCCCGACGCCCTTCGTGTCCAGCGCCGGGTACTTCTTGATCATCTCGTAGGTGAACACCACGTCGTCGGCCGTGAACGGCTTGCCGTCGTGCCATGTCACGCCCTCGCGCAGGGTGAACGTGAGCCTCTGGGTGCCCTCCCAGGCGTACTCGGTGGCGAGCCACGGCGTCTCGCCGCAGTTGAAACCGTCCACCTGGTACAGCGTCTCGAAGGTGTAGCCCACCACCGCCTTGTTCGGCGAGAACGGGTTGAAGTTGCGTTGTGGCTGCGCGCCGGGCGCGTAGTCGCCGAGGTTGATGAACGGCACCAGCCCGTCGGCCGTGAGCCCTTCGGCGTCCGTCGGGCCGGCCGCGCACGAGGCCGTACTCAGCCCGACCGCCGCCACGACCGCCATCACCAGATAGCGCCAGGGTCGTGCCACCTTGCACCTCCCGCTCACCTTGTCCCGGCCTGCTTCGACCAGTACCGTTCCGGAATGTAAGCGCATCCTGTATGCGCTTCCATTTCGACGGAGGTTAACCCTCACCTGCGTCGACTCGCAATAGGCAGCTCGATCGACAGGGAGCGGCGAACGTGATCGACAGCGTGTCCTACCAGCGGAAGAGGATCCTCATCGACGGCGTCGAGACGCTGGTGTTGTCCGGCGAGGTCCACTACTTCCGGCTGCGGCGCGACGAGTGGCAGGACCGGCTGGACAAGGCCCGCGATGCCGGCCTGAACACGATCGCCACGTACATCCCGTGGCTGTGGCACGAGCTGCCGGACGGCACGGTCGACGTCACCGGCGCCACCCGGCCGGAGCGCGATCTCGGGGCGTTCCTCGACCTGTGCCACTCGAACGGTTTCCACGTGATCGCCCGGCCCGGCCCGTTCGTGATGGCCGAGCTGAAGAACGAGGGCCTGCCCTACCGGGTCTACCGGGAGCATCCGGAGATCGTGCCGTCCGGTTGGGACGGTGCGCCCGCTCCCACCAGGACGGTCGACTACCTGGCGCCGGCGTTCCTCGCGGAGGCGCGGGAGTGGTACCGGGCGGTGATGCCGGTGATCGCGGCGCGGCTGCGGGGCGCGGGCGGGCCGGTGATCGCCGTGCAGCTGGACAACGAGGTGGGGATGCTGGCCTGGGTGAGCAACTCCCCGGATCTCACGGATCATCTGGTGGCGGACTTCGCGCGGTGGTCGTCCTATCCGTCGGTGCGGTCGCCCTCCGATTCCGAGGCCGCCGGGTTGATGCGCGATCTCGGGACGTTCATGCGGGACCGGTTCGCGCGGTACTTCCAGGCGTTGCGGGAGTACGCCATGGAGTTCGGCATCACGGGCGTGCCGTTCATCGTGAACATCCACGGCACGGACGGCGGGATGGCCGAGACGTTCCCCATCGGCATCAGCCAGTTGATGGACAGCTACTCGGGTGTGCCCGGGACGCTGTCCGGCACGGACATCTACCTGGGCGAGCTGACCGTCGCGAACGCGGCGGACCTGTACCTGGTGAACGCCTTCACCGACGCGACGCACGACGCGAACCAGCCGTTGACGTCCATGGAGTTCGAGGCGGGGACCGGTGACTACGGGTCGGATCTGTCGCGCCAGTACGATCCGTCCGCTGTGGACCTGAAGACGCGGTTGTGTCTGGCGCAGGGGAACAAGCTGGTGAACTACTACCTGTTCACCGGTGGGGTGAACCCTCATTTGGACTCGCCCGTGGGTGACGGCAACGACCGGATCGCCTTCACCGGTGAGCGGCACGGTTTCGCGGCTCCCGTCGATCCGGAGGGCCGGCTGAGTCCGGTGTACTCGGTGACCCAGCGGGTGCTGACGGCGGCGCGTGCGGTGGCTCCTTTTCTGGCGGGCATGCGGCCGTCGCACGATCCGGTGTCGCTGGGTTTCGTACCGGACCACTATCTGACGGAGTACCGGTATCCGGGGAGCGCTTCGGTGCAGGCGGTGCTGGACGACGTGGTGGGCACGCGGGGCGCCGGGCCGCGCGGCATCCTGGCGCGGGCCCTGCTTTTGGGCGGTTATCGGTACGACGCGGTGGCTCTGCGGGGCGGCCCGATCTCTGCTGGGGTGCTGGCTTTGGCGGGGACCACGCATCTGCCTCGCGTGGTCCAGGAGTCCATTGTGGAGTACTTGCGCTCGGGGGGCCGCCTGCTGGTGGCGGGTCGGGTGCCGTCCCGTGACATGGCCGGGGCGCCGTGCACGGTGCTGCGGGACGCGCTGGGTCTTCGTCCATTGGGGACGGTGGCGGGGTCGCACACGTTCTACCCGTCGATCACGGCACACGGGTGGGCGGCGCCGCGGCCGGAGACACGGACGTCGTTCGCCGAGCTGTACGCATCTGACGGGGACGTAGTGCTGCGCGAGGTGTCGACGGGTCAGGGCTGCGGGTTCGACGTGCCGGTCGGCTCGGGCCGCGCGGTCATCCTGGCGACGGACTACGAGTGCGACCTGTCGCTGTGGCGCGCGGCGGTGGGCTTTGCGCCGGGACTTTCGCACACGGCGGCCATTCCCGGCGTGGTCCTGCTGACGACGGTGGCGGACTCCGGCGGGCGACTGCTGCACGCGCTGAACGTGTCCGGGTACGACCAGGAGTTGACGATCACCGAGCACGGCACGCCGCTGCTGGGCGGTTCGACAGTGCGGCTGCCGGGCCGGCGAGCGCTGATGCTGCCGCTGGACCTGCGACTGGGCGGCCTGCAGGTCGCGTACGCAACAGCAGAAGCGGTGGCCGTGTCTCCCGGTTCCGTGACGTTCCGCGCCCCTTCAGGAGAAGCAGTGGTGGCGGTGGCGGGCCCGGCCACCTGCCCAGAAGCGGAGATCTCAACCCACGACGGCCTGACGATACTGCGCGTCCGAGCAGCGGAGTTCACCGTCCACGCCTGACCCGGACGCCTCCGGCCCCCGGATTCCAGCGTACCGACAGGGTCCGACACCCCGGACCGATGTCGATCTTGCCTGTGGACAGCCTCGCACCTGTGGACAACCCGCCCGGCATGGATCTTCGAGCAACCGAACTGTCGGCCCTCGCCGGTAGAGTGGAAATCGGGGGGCCCCGCGCGCTTGACACGGAACGGTATTCCACGAAGCATCGTCGCATGGATCGGACTTGGCGGCCGCCATCCTTTGCCGTCCGGGCCGGGGTTTCCTGGCGGAACATCACCCCGCCGCTGGAGATTCTCGCCCGCAACTGGGGTGCCGCGGATCGGGACACGGCCACCGACGTCGAGCTGAACCTCCTCGCCACCGCCCTCGCCATCACCGCCGATGGGCGCACGCGATACCTCGTCTCCGCCGATCTCGGGTGGTGGCGCAACGCCGCCGATGAGGCCGCCGTTCGTCACCGGGTGCTCGCGGAGTTGGGGTGCGCCGAGGAGGACCTGCTCATCCACCTCGTGCACACCCACTCCGGGCCCACCCTCTCCACCGCCTACCCCGACCTGCCCGGCGGCGACCTGGTGGCGCCCTACCTCGAGCGGCTGGCGGGGCTGATCGTCGACGCCTGCCGGCAGGCCGAGCGCGAGTCGACCGACGTCATCGCCACCTTCGGGACCGGGCGGTGCGGGGTGGCCGTGCACCGGGACCTGGCGATCGACGGGCGTGAGGTCGTCGCGTTCGATCCCGACACGCCGGCCGACGACACGCTGCTCGTCGGGCGGTTCGCCGACACCGGCGGCCGGACGCTGGCCACGCTCGTGAACTACGCCTGCCATCCCACCGCCCGCGGCTGGGAGCCGCCGGTCATCTCGTCCGACTGGGTCGGCACGGCGAGCCAGGTCGTCCGGCACCACACGGGCGCCGACTGCCTGGTCCTGCAGGGTGCGTCCGGCGAGCTGAGCCCCCGCGAGCAGTACGGCGACCGGTTCCTGACCGCGCGGGTCGGCGCGGCCGTCGGTCACGCCGCCATCGCCACCCTCGAGTCGATGCCACGGCCGGGAGAAGATCTCGCGCTGACCGACGTCGTCGAGTCCGGTGCGACGCTCGGCCGGTGGCGGCCGGTGCGGGCGACACCGTCGACCCGGCTCGAGACGCACCTCCTGCGGGTCGACCTGCCCGCACGCCCCGCGCCGACCGAGACCGAACTACGCGAGCGGTTCACGGGGCGCGCGGGCGACGAGCGGGTCCGCCGCGCCCTGGCACTGCGCGACGGTTACATCGACGGCGAGACCGCGCGGCATCCCGTGTGGATCTGGCGACTGGGTGACGCGGTGATCGTCGCGCAGCCGGGTGAGGCGTACTCGTGGCTGCAGACCGAACTGCGGCGGCGACACCCGGAGCTGGCGGTGTTCGTGCTCAACTGCACGAACGGCCCGGGTTTCGTGTATCTGCCGCCCGAACCCGTGTACGCCCGCGAGGTCTACCAGGTCTGGCAGACCGAACTCCGGCCCGGCAGCCTGGAACTGCTGGCCGAGGCGATCGACGAGGTACTGACGTGACCGCCGTGATCAGCGGCGGACTGGGCGACATCGGCGCCGCCATCGCCGTCCACTTGGCACGGTCCGGTGTGGACGTGGCGATCGCCGACCTGGCAACCGATCCTGGCGACCTCCCGCCGAACGTGGGCTATCACCGGGTGGACGTCACGGACCCCGACGCCATCGAGCACTGGCTGGACGAGGTGGGCACGCCGACGGTGGTGGTACCGGCCGCGGCGACCGTGACCACCGGCCCGCTGGACCCGTCGGCGTGGCGTCGGGAACTGGATGTCGACCTCACGGGCCCGTACCTGCTGGCCACCGCCGCCACCCGCCGGATGATCGCCGCGGGCACCCGAGGCAGTGTGGTGTTCATCGGGTCGTGGGCCGCGCACCGGCCACACCCGAGCATCACCGCGTACAGCGTCGCGAAGGCGGGCCTGCGGATGCTGTGCCAGTGCCTGGCGCTGGACCTGGCCCCCCACGGCATCCGGGTGAACGAGGTGGCCCCCGGCTACGTCGACGCGGGTCTGAGCAAACAACTCTTCGACGCCGACCCACCCCGCCGCGAGGCCGCCGTGGCCCAGGTACCACTGGGCACCCTGTCCACAGCGGACGACGTGGCCGCGCTGGTCACGTTCCTCGCCGGCCCGACGGCCCACCACATCACGGGCGCAACCCTCGTGGCGGACGGCGGCCTGTCGCTCCTTACCTGACCTCGACCACGGGCGCCACCCCTACCCCGCCATCTGTGGACGCCCACCTCCGCTGTGGACAACTCGCCCGATGTGGATCTTGGCGACCGGGATCCGTGGGTGTGGGCCGATAGACTGGAACAGGGCCGCCCCCTGGGATGGGCGGGGGTCTGGGCACGGTAGGGCGCCGCCGTCAGAAGTCGGGTTATGGCTGGTGAGGGCGAGTCCGGGCAGGACTGTTCGTTCCCTGCTGTGAGAGAAACTCGCCCGCGGTGGCAGCCACTCCCCGTCCGGCAGAGTGCCGTCACGTCGCGCTGGCACCTCACGTGCGAGAACCGCGAACTCGCGTGCCGGAACCGCGAACTCGCGTGCGAAAGGGAACCGCGATCTCGCGGAAGGCGACCTTCGGCCAAGGCTCCGCGAGCAGAGCCCGGCGCCCGGCGGGAATGCGGTTACCGCCGGGCGCCGGAGATCAGCGGGCGAACCAGAACGAGTACAGGTCGCCGCCCGTCAGGTGGAACCGCAGCTTAATCTGCTGACCGGCCAACGCATCCAGCGACCCGCCACGCCACCGCACCTGCTCCGACAGCTTGTCGCCCCGGATCGGGTAGGACGAGTAGCCCGGGATGGGTACGCCAGCCGCGTCGAGAACCTCCACTCTCAACTCGCCCTCGAGGTCCGCGTTCACGTGCAGGCGGTAAGCCGAGGGCTCCAACGGTTTCGTGGTGATCGTGCCCGGATCGCCGAGACCGGGAAGCGCGCCGTTCGTCATGGACACGAACCCGTCGCGGCGCCAGACCGCCCGCCCGATCGACGCGTTCTGCACCTCGCGGCTGGGCCCGCCGGCGATCATGCCGCCGTGCCACGTATTGAAGCCGCCGTACAGCAGCGCCACCTCGCGGTCGGTCACGTGGAAGAAGTTGCCCGTGTAGAGCGCACCGTCGTTCCACGCGCCCGGCCGGCCCGGCTCGATCAGCGCCCCGCGTGAGGACCGGTCCCACCGCAGCAGGTCCCGCGTCGCGACGATGCCCGGGATCACCGGACCGTCGGCCGCCGTCTTGTACTGGCCCTTCGCGAAGTCCGTCAGCAGGAAGTGCCACGGGATACCGAGGTACTGGTTCTCGTAGCGCACCACCGGCATGCCGTAGATCTGCCCCTCGACCCCGCCGTACGTGGCCGCCCAACCGTCGTCGGCCACGTCGCCCGTCACCGCCAGCACCCCGGGCGTCCACGACACGAAGTCCGTGCTCGTCGACACGAACGCCGACCGGTCGTAGGTCCCCGGCGTGCGACTCGTGAACAGGCGGTCCTTGTACGTGGCGATGTACCGCCTGGTCAGCTGGTCGTAGGTCACGGCGATCACGTCACCGCCGGGCAGCAGCCCGTTCCCGCCGGCCACTGGAGTCCACCTGCGACCGTCCGATGAGGAGAATCCGATGTAGACAGGTGGGTTGCTGCCCGACTTGTACGTCAGCATGCGATAGCGGGAGTCGGCGGGTGCGTCGGGGTTGTAGGCGACCGACCCACCGCCCGCGTAGACGATGTTGTTCTCCTTCGAGCCCTTGTACTCCACCAGTCCGACCACCGGCTTGGTCCAGTGGACGAAATCCCTGCTCTCGGCCAGGCACGTGTGGTAGAAGGGCGCCTGGTCGTTGTAACAGGTGTAGAAGAGCTGGAACAGGTTCGGCGCCGGACGGACGGCCGAGGTGTAGTACACCGTCTTTTCCCACGGCTTGTCCGCCACGATCAGCGGCCGCTCGTCCGTCACGCCCGGGTGCACCACACGGTCCACATCGGCCAGTTCCTCGATGCGGTAGTTGTCCACGAACAACTCGCGCCCGGCCCCCACCTTCGGCGAGTACGGGGCGGACTCCGCGGTGATCCGCGCCTCCTCCCAGTAGGAGACGCCGGCCGCCTCGAGCGTGCCGTAGATCAACATGTTGGTGTGGACCGTGCCCTCCGGCGCGACGGCCGCCGCTGACACGTCCTGCCAGTCGGTGGTGAACGCCGGCGCCGTGTGCACCTCCAACAGGCGGGGCGCCCCGCGTTCGATGCCCCAGAACTCCAGGTACAGCGACGCGGGCGTGCCCTCGCGGCCCTTCACCTTCGCGGTCGCCGTGTACCGGACGCCGGGGAGCGCGGGCACCCGCTCGCTGCGCACGGCCACGTTCGCGCCCGATTTGTCGTTGATTTCCAACGAGGTCAGGCCCGAGGTTCGGTAGGCCTGGAGGTTCACCACGTTCGCGCCGGCCTCGTCGCCCTCCACCGACCAGCCGAGGGGATGGCCTGCGCCGTCGGCCACGTCGAAGTCGCCGTTCCAGACGACGCTGCCGCGCAGCACGTCCTCGGGATTGGGTGACGGATCGGCCACGGCGCTGCCGGCCAACCCCGATACCACTGCCAACAGGGCGCAGGCGCACAACACGCCGTTGCGCCGATTGGACGAGCTTCGCACAGCGACCTCCTTGGTAACCGATGCGATCTGCGTACTTAGAACCTCATTTCATGTCAATAGTGTGACGCTGCTCCTGCCCGAGCCAAGTACTACTTGAAACGTGATTCCACATGTAGCACCATCCAACCGAGTCCCCGATGCAACAGGAGTGATGCCGTCCATGGCCGAGTCGACGTTTCCGCAGGGTGCCGACTGGGCCCAACGCGCCGAGCGAGTGATTCCGGGAGGTCTCAACTCGTTCAGCCGCTACCTCGGCCCGCCGTACGGGTTCGCCCGCTCGGCCGGTGCCTACGTGTGGGATTTCGATGGGAACCGCTACATCGACTACCACGCCGCGTTCGGCGCGATCGTCCTCGGGCACAACGACCCGGACGTCGACGCGGCCGTGTCCGACGCGCTGTCGCCCGTCGACCTCATGGGTGTGGGCATCAGCCGCGCCGAGGTGGAGGTGGCCGAGCTGGTGTGCTCGGTGATCCCGTCGGCCGACCAGATGATCTGCTGCACCAGCGGCAGCGAGGCCACGTTCCACGCGATCCGACTGTCGCGGTCGGTCACCGGCCGCCGCATGGTGGTGAAGGTGCAGGGTGGCTACCACGGATGGCACGACGCGGTCGCCCGCAACGTCATCTCGCCGCCCGAACTGGCCTACGGGCTGGACCCGATGAGTTCCGGCATCCTGCCCGAGACCCTCGAGTCGACGCTCATCGCCGAGTTCAACGACCTCGGCTCGCTCGAGGAGCTGTACACCCGCTACCCCGACCAGATCGCCGCGGTGATCGTGGAGCCGATCCCCCACAACGTGGGCGCGCTGCTGCCCGACCCCGGCTACCTCGAGGGCCTGCGCAAGGTCACCGAGGCGCAGGGCAGCTTGCTGATCTTCGACGAGGTGATCACCGGTTTCCGCCACGCGCTCGGCGGCTGGCAGGAGATCTCCGGGGTCACCCCGGACCTCACGAGCTTCGGCAAGGCCATGGGCAACGGCCACCCGATCGCCGGCCTCGCGGGCAAGTACGAGCACATGCAGCGGTTCAACTCGGCCGGCGGCTCGGTGCTGCTGGCCGGCACGTTCACCGGTCACCCGACCGCGTGCGCGGCGGCCGTCGCGACCATCAACAAACTGCGCGACGCCAAGGTGTTCGAGCGGACGGCCGAGCTGGGTCAGCGGATGCGTGACGGTCTCACCGGGATCGTCAACGAGCTGGGCCTGCCGGCCACCGTGCGCGGCTACGGGTCGGTGTTCTGCGTGTACTTCGTGGAGGGTGAGATCCACGGCTACCGCGACCTCATGCGCAACGACAACGAGCTGTACCGGGACTACCACCGCCGGATGACCGACCGCGGGTTCCTCATGCTGCCCATGTCGCTCAAGCGCAACCACGTGTCGTTCGCGCACACGGAGGAGGACATCGACCGCACGCTCGAGGCCTCCCGGGACGTGCTCAAGCAGCTGGCGCACTGACCGCACGAAACGGCGCCTTTCCCCGGCGGGGAGGGCGCCGTTCTCGCGTCCGGCGGGCGGGGCGCACGTGCCGGAGGATCCGGACCACCAGACCACCGGGCCCCCGGTCTCTCGCCCTCGCCACCCGGCGAAAATTGTCGGTGTCGCCGACTAAGATTGAATCCAGGGGGCCCCGGACCGTTTTTGTCGGTGTCCTCCGCTACCTTGCCAGCGGGTCCCTGCCCTCGAGGGCGTCAGACGGCCCACGGGCCGAGCCGGTACGAGTCCGGCGCCTGGTGGTAGGCCGACAGGTGCAGCAGCGCGCTTACCGCGACCGCGTTGCAGCCCGGCCAGTTCAGCGTCAGCAGCGGCGTCCCGAACCGGGTGTCGAAGCCCCACGTGGACAGGGCACCCAGGTCGTGTTGGCCGGCGACGATCGCGTTGCCCGCGGCCACCGCCTTGTCCAGGTAATGCGCGGCACCCGTCGCCCGGTGCAGTGCGATCAGCGACGTCAGCCAGTTGCCCGTGTGCACCTCCATCGGGTGGTAGCACCGGTACTGCTCGATCACGCTCGGCGTCGGGCAGCGCACGGCCACCGGCGACTGCTCCGGGCCCCACACCACGAACTGGTCCTCCACGAACTCGTTCAGTCGCTCGGCGTGCGCGACCCGGTCCGGCAGGTCGCACACGCCGCTCAGCAGGTACCGGATCGTCTCGAGGGTGTCCCAGTTCTCCAGGTTGGTCCACGGCGTGAGACCGGGAATGTCCTCGTACATCCCCTCCCACCGGCCGTCGGTGATCGGGCCGGCCACCAGCCACGCCTCGGCCCGCGACCGGGCCTCTCGCAGCCGCGGGTCCGAATCCTCGAGCATCGCGAACAGCCGCATCGGCGTGACCGCTGCCGACGTGTACGCCTCGACCACCACACCCGTGCGCGGATCCACCCGGAACGGCCACGAACCGTCGTCGTTCTGCAGGTCCAGCAGCACCTCGGCCACGCGCCGCGCCCGCGCCAGGTACGCGTCGTCGCCCGTGTGGTCATGCAGCCGGAGCATCGCCTCGCCCATCCGGGCCGCGCGGAACAGCGTGATGTTCTCGCCCTCGACCCAGCCGCCCACCGCGCCGCCCTCGACGGTCGACGGGGCCAGGCCGGCGCAACGCCAGCCCTCGGGCAGCGGGTTGTCGAGCAGCCAGGTGCCGTACGCGAGCGCCTGGCCGCGGGCCTGCCTGGCCAGCGGATCGGTGGGGAACCGGTCGGCGAACGCCAGCAGCGCCAGCACGAAACTCGGGTGGTGCAGCGCGGGGAACCCGAGCCGGGCACGCACGCCGGTCGGACTGTCCTCGTAGGACGACCACGCGCTGCGGGGCGCGTCGCCCTCGTAGTCGGATGTCGCGTCCCGCGCGGGGTCGAGCAGGTAGGCGACCGCTTCCCGGGCGGCGCCCGCCCAGTCGCCCGGTTCCTGGCGGCGGCCGTCATATCCCGGCACCCGCCAGAACCTGCGGTGCGCCCGGACGCTCACCTCCACGCCGGCGTCGTCGTAGCCGCGGACCAGCACGTCGACCGGGCCGAGCTTCAGGTCCGGCCACACCCGCGCCAGGTCGATCGCGGGTTCGGTGCTCGACGCCGTCCACACCACCCGGTCGGGGTCGGCGACCGCCACGTCGAACCGGGTGGCGGCGACCACCGGGTCCCACCGCAGGACCGGCGCGTGCACGAAACGGGGTGAGGCGGCCGTCGGGCCCACGAACGTGATCACCCTGGTCCGATCGAGATGGCTCACCGTCCACTCCGGACGCTGACCGGGGCCGGGTCGCTCGCCCGCGGATCCGGCGAGAAGTGGTCGTCCGCGTAGGCCGCGCGCACCGCCGGGTCGCGCAGGTCCGGGATGACCACCGGAGCGCCGTCGGCCAGGCAGGACCGCCACGCCTGGATGCCCACCGCGGACATGGCCACCCCCCGGTGGACGTCGAAGAACGGTGCCGCGCCCGAGGCCACGGCCTCCGCGAACTCCAGCAGCACGAAGTAGTCGGAACCACCGTGCCCGGTGGCCGAGGCGGCGGCGTGGTGGCGGGGAAAGTCCGGCAGGTAGGACAGTTCTTCCGGCACGTCGGGCGCCTTGTCGAACCGTTCCCGCCGCACCCGCACCACCTCGCGCCGCCCGGCGCGCGCGTTCTCCATGAGGCCGGCCGTGCCGTGCACACGCGTCCACACGCTCTCGCCGCGCAGGTCGTACTGGAGGAGCTTGGCGACCGCGCCGTCGGCCATGGTGACCATGATCGCGCCGGCCAGGTCCATCCGGCGGGCGGTCGCCGCGCGGTTGGGGTCGTTGCCGTCGTCGGTGATGGCGAAGCCGTTGACCCGCACGGGTTCGCAGCCGGTGACGTACAGCAGCGGCGCCAGCGAGTGGGTGGAGTAGTACGTGACGGGCAGCCAGTTGCGCCAGTGGTCGGGGTACGGGGAGATCCGGTTCAGCACCTCGGCGCTCATCGGGTGGACGTACTCGCCCTCGCCGTAGCGGAAGGTGCCGATCGCACCGGCCCGGTACAGGCGGCGCATTTCCTGGTTGTGCGCCATGTACGGGTAGTTCTCGGCGAGCATGTAGGTGCGGCCGCTGCGTTCGACCGCCTCGATCAGCGCGACGCCCTCGGCGAGGGTGAGGCACGCGGTGGTCTCGCTGAGCACGTGCTTGCCGGCGTCGAGGCACTGGATGGCCATGGGCGCGTGCTCGTGGAAGTGGTTCGCCAGCAGGACGGCGTCCAGGTCATGGCCGTGGTCCAGCAGGCTCGGCAGGTCCGGGTAGACCGGCAGGTCCGGATGCGCGGCGTCCGGCGCGTTGTCGCACAGGGCCACCACCCGCGCGCCGGTCGTCTCGGCGCAGCTGGCCGCGAGATTCGCACCCCGTCGCCACCCGACCACACCCAACCGCAACATTCGTCACACCTCCGTGGAACGGCGTTTCGTGCCGTACCCGTTGTCTCTTCGCGCCGGCCTACCTATGCTCATGGAACGTTATTTCACATCTACCCTCGGGAGCGAAACCCCGTGAAAATCATGACGATCTTCGCCCATCCGGCGGACACGATCACCAACTGTGGCGGCACGCTGGCCAGGCACGCCGACCGCGGCGACGAGATCGTCGCGCTGATCCTCACCCACGGCGGCCGGATCCACGCGAACAAGTACGCCGAGGAGTGGCGCAAGGACAAACCCGACGAGGCGATCACGGCCGCCGGGCTCGAGGAGGTCATCGCCACGAAGAAGGGTGAGCTGGCCCGTGCCGCCGAGATCATCGGCATCAAGGAGGTCATCACCCTCGACCACGACGACGCCACCTGCACGATCGACGAGGACATGGTCGACCAGATCGCGGCGCACGTGGCGAACTTCGCCCCCGACGTGGTGATCATGGACTACCCGAAGAACCCGAACGTGCCGGATCCGCACACCACGGCCAGCGTGATGGCGCTGAACGGCGTGAACCGGGCGGCGACGTTCCTGCGCAACCTCGACGGTCGCGAGGAGTTCTGGGTGAAGCAGATCTTCTTCGCCGGCCTGCCGGTCACGGCGGTGGAACTACTGAGCCTGCAAGGTGTTCGCAATGACACCTATGTGGACATCACGCCCGTGGTGGGGCGCAAGGTGGCGGCCATGGACGAGTTCGTCAGCCAGGCCTACCACGGCCTGTTCGCGCGCAAGCTGATCGAGTCGTGGAACGGCGAGTGCGGCCGGGCGGCGGGCGTGAACTACGCCGAGGCGTTCTGCCGGTACTACAACGAGACCCACTCGCACCTGCCGCTGACGGACTTCGCGCAGAACATCGACCCGGTGACCAAGCACATCGACTACTCGCGGATCAACCTGCGCGCGGACTTCCCGCTCTGATGTTGATCAACGGAGCCGTCCTGCGCGAGTCCGGTGTGGCCCGTCCCTACCGTGACACCGCGCCGTTGCACGTGGTCGAACTGGAGTTGGCGCCGCCGGGTCCCGGTGAGGTGCTGGTCCGGATCGAGGCGGCCGGGGTGTGTCACTCCGACCTGTCGGTGATCGACGGCAACCGGCCGCGCCCGGTGCCGATGCTGCTGGGTCACGAGGCGGCCGGTGTCGTGGAGTCGCTCGGGCCGGAGGTGCCGGACTTCGCGGTGGGCGACCAGGTGGTGCTGTCGTACCTGCCGCGGTGCGAGGAGTGCGCCGGGTGTGCGTCCGGCGGGCGGTTCCCGTGCGGTCCGGGGAGCGCGGCGAACAACGCCGGGTCGCTGTTCAGTGGCGAGCGGCGGCTCACCCTCGACGGCGCGCCGGTGCACCACCACCTCGGGGTGTCCGGGTTCGCGACGCACGCGGTGGTGGACCGGCGGTCGCTGGTGCGGGTGTCGGGGGTGCCGGCGGAGGTCGCCGCGCTGCTCGGATGCGCGGTGCTCACCGGCGGCGGGGCGATCCTGAACGCGGGCCGGGTCGCGGCCGGCGAGTCGGTGGCAGTGGTCGGTCTCGGCGGCGTCGGTCTGGCGGCGGTCCTGACGGCGGCGGCGGTGGGTGCGCGGGAGATCGTGGCGATCGACCCGATGCCGGCGAAGCGTTCTCTGGCTGCCTCTTTGGGTGCCACTCTGGTGCTACACCCTTCCGAGGCGTCCGAGGTACAGGTGGACTGCGCGGTGGAGGCGGCCGGGGCGGTGTCGGCTGTCGAGACTTCGGTCGCCTGCACCGGCCCTGGTGGACGGGCGGTGATCGTGGGCCTCACGCACCCGGACGCCCGGGCTTCCGTGTCGCCGCTGTCGCTGGTGGCGGGCGGGCGTTCGATCATCGGGAGCTACCTGGGGTCGTCGGTGCCGGCACGGGACATCCCTCGTTTCGTCGCGCTGTGGCAGGACGGCAAGCTGCCGGTGGAACGCCTGGTCAGCGACCGAATCGGCCTCGCGGACCTGAACGAGGCGATGGACGCGCTCGCGGACGCCACCGCCCTGCGGCAGGTGGTGCTCCCATGACCGGCGTGGTCGACTCGGGCTAACACGTTCGGGAACTTCGGGGCCACCACGCATGATGACCGTTCCCGTCGCGCATGATGACCACTCCCGTTGGCCATGTTGACCACTCCCGGAGCCGGGAACCGCATCCGGCCGACGGGAACGGTCGTCATGGGCGCGCGGAACGGTCATCATGCGCGCGCGGAATGGTCATCGTGCGAGGGCTAGTGGGAGTCGCGGTCTACGTGGTGGCCGCTGGCGCCGCGGAGGAAGTCCAGGTCGGCGCCTTCGTCGGCCTGGAGGACGTGGTCGATGTACAGGCGTTGCCAGCCGCGGGTGGGGGCCGCGTAAGCGACAGCTGCCGCTTCCGAAGGCGAGCGACTGGCCAGGTCGGCTTCCACCGACAGAGAGCGGTTCGGGACGTCCAGAACCACCACGTCGCCCGTCCGGACCAGGGCCAGCGGGCCGCCGGCCGCGGCTTCCGGAGCCACGTGCAGCACCACCGTGCCGTAGGCCGTGCCGCTCATGCGGGCGTCGCTGATGCGCACCATGTCCCGCACGCCGCGGGCCAGGAGGCCGGCCGGGAGCGGGAAGTTGCCCACCTCCGGCATCCCGGGATAGCCCTTCGGGCCGCAGCCCCGCAGGATCAGCACCGCGTCCGGGTCGTCCACCTCGTCGATCCGCGCCCGCAGGTCCTCGATCGAGTCGAACACCACCGCCGGGCCCCGGTGCGTCAGCAGAGCGGCCGTCGCGGCCGCCGGCTTGATCACCGCCCCGCGCGGGGCCAGGTTGCCCCGCAGCACCGCGATGCCGGCCTCCGGGAGCAACGGCAAAGACCGTGAACGGATCACCGAAGAATCGTGAATCTGCGCCGAGTCCAGATAGGACGTCAGAGGGCGACCGGTGACCGTGATCGCCGAGGAAGAGAGCAGATCCGACACCTCACGCAGGACCGCCAGCAGACCGCCCGCCCGATGGAGATCGTCCATCAGGTGCCGGCCCGCCGGTTGCAGGTCCACCAGCAACGGCACCGTGGAGCCCCACCGGTCGAAGTCCTCCAGCTCCAGCGGAACGCCCAGGCGCCCGGCGATCGCCAGCAGGTGCACCACCGCGTTCGTGGACCCACCGATCGCGGCCAGCGCCACGATCGCGTTGCGGAACGACTCGCGCGTGAGCACCTCGCTCGGTCGGCGATCCTCCGCGACCAGCGAGACCGCCAGGCGACCCGACTGGTGCGCCAGCTCCAGCAGACCGCTGTCGGGCGCGGGCGTCCCCGCGAACCCGGGGATCGTCATCCCCAGCGCCTCCGTCACGCACGCCATGGTGGACGCCGTCCCCATGGTGTTGCAGTGCCCCCGGCTGCGGATCATCGACGACTCCGACCGCATGAACTCCTCACGCGACAGCGTGCCGGCGCGGACCTCCTCCGACAGGCGCCACACGTCCGTGCCGCAGCCCAGCGGCGTACCGCGGAAATGGCCGGTGAGCATGGGACCACCCGGCACCACGAGCGCGGGCAGGTCCACCGAGCACGCGGCCATCAGCAGCGACGGGATGGTCTTGTCGCAGCCACCCAGCAGGACCACGCCGTCGATGGGATTGCCGCGCAGCATCTCCTCGGTGGCCATGGCCGCCAGGTTGCGGAACAGCATGGCCGTGGGCCGCAGCAGCGTCTCCCCCAGCGACACCACCGGCAGGTGCAGCGGCACACCCCCGGCCGCCCAGATGCCGTCCGAGACGCTCTTCGCCACCTCCGTCAGATGCGAGTTGCAGGGCGTCAGATCCGACGCGGTGTTGGCGATCGCGATGTGCGGTTTGCCGTCGAAGGCATCGCGAGGCAGACCGCGCCGCATCCACGCGCGATGGATGTAACCATCACGGGAGTCCCCGCCGTACCACTCCTGGGATCGAGACATGAAACGTCCTTTCAGGTCTACGCCATTGCACCGTACCAACCCACTGTCCTAGCATCCTCAACATGGAACGCGATTTCGCGAATGCGTTCGGCGTGGTGGTCGTCGGTACCGGTGCCACAATGCGGCCTATCGCCAGATCTGGTCGCTCGATCCGGCGTTTCTCGATCAAGCGCCCGAGCGACAGCGAAATCCTCGATCATCTGCGCAACCGCCGCCGCTTGCCCGAACAGGCCGACTTCCGCGCCTGGAAGGCGCAGCATGCTGTCGACCTACCAAGCGATCGAGCCCGTCGAATCCGTCTGGCATCTGCCCGACGGCCGGGCTTTGCGCGTCGTCGCCTAGCCCCAACCCGAAGGGCGGCGTCACCTATCTCTACGACGACGCGACGCAGAGCTATGCGCTCGCCTCGCAGGTCAACGCGCTGACCCGCGTGCAGGGCGAGACGCTCGACGCGCTCAAGGAAGGCGTGGCGGTGTTCGGCGCCGACGGGCGCTTGCAGCTGCTCAATCCGGCCTTTCGCAGCGATCTGGGGCATTCGCCTCGTTGAAGGCGAGCGAGCGACCGCATGTCGACGAAATATCGCGCGCGCTTGCATGCCGCTCGCGCCGAGCCCGAGCTGTTCGGGAGGCTTTGCGCGGCGCCGCGCTCGGCCTCGTCGACGAACGCCATCCGGTCAGCGAGCGCATCGAGCGTCACGACGGCAACATCCTCGATTGCGCCGCCCTGCCGTTGCCGGACGGCGCACGCTCATGACCTTCGCTCGACGTCACCGCCAGCGTCAAGCTCGAGCGCGCGCTGACCGAGCGCAACGAGGCGCTGGTCGTCGCGGAGAAACTGCGCAACGATTTCGTCAACCATGTCTCCTACGAGCTGCGCACGCCGCTCACCAACATCATCGGCTTCACGCAGCTGCTCGCCGACGGCGGCGCCGGCGCGCTCAATCCAAGCAGCTCGAATACGCCGGCTACATCCGCGCTTCGTCGCTCGGCGCTGCTCGCCATCATCAACGACATTCTCGATCTCGCCTCGATCGACGCCGGCGCCTTGGAGCTGCGAGCTCGACGACGTCGACGTCGCCGATGCGATGAAGGCGGCGGCGGAGGGCGTGCAGGACCGGCTGCGCGAGGCCAGCATCGAATTGCGCATCGTCGCCACCGACGGCGTCGGCCGGTTGCGCGCCGACGGCCGCCGGGTGCGGCAGGTGCTGTTCAACCTCTCTCTCCAACGCCATCGGCTTCTCGGAGGCCGGGCAGACGGTGACGCTGGCGGCGATGCGGCGGCCGAGCCGAGATCGTGTTCAAGGTCAGCGACCGCGGCCGCGGCATTCCCCCCGAGGTGCTGGAGCGAGTGTTCGACCGGTTCGAAGCCATCAACGCCGGCTCCCGCCATCGCGGCCCCGGCCTCGGCCTGTCGATCGTGCGGGCGCTGGTCGAACTGCACGGCGGCCGCGTCACTATCGATTCCGCGGCAGGGGAGGGCACGACGGTCACCTGCGTTTTCCCGACCCAAGCCGCAGAAACGGCGGCCGCTGGCGGCGCAGCTGAGACGAATCGGCCGAACGTACGCCGATCTGCCGCATCAGAGATGACGTCGAAGCTGCGACGAGCGAAGAGCGACGACCCTTGCGCTCGCGCGGCGGCTCGCCGGCTTGGCTCGAGCCCGGCGATTTCCTGGTGCTCAGCGGCGATCTCGGCGCCGGCAAGACCGCGCTTCGCCCGCGCCTTCCTGCGCGACGCGACCGGCGACGCCGGAGCTCGAGGCGCCGAGCCCGACCTTCACGCTTGATGCAGGCCTACGACGGCGCCGCGCAGGCCGATCGTCCACGCCGATTTCTACCGGCTGCGCGACGCCGAGGACCTCGGCAATCGGCTGGGACGAGGCGATCGACGGCGCGGTGACGCTCGTCGAATGGGCGCGAGCGCGTCGCGCAGGCGCTGCCGGCCGACCGGCTCGAGATCTGAGCCTCGCGTTCGACGCGAAGCGCGGCCCCGACTTTCGACTTGCGGAATTCGTCCGCGCGGCCGGCGACGATGACCGCGCGCTTCAAGGCCGCCCGCGCCGCGAGTCGCTTGCTCGAGCGCGCCGGCTGGACCGACGCCAAGCGCACGCAGATGCTACGGCGACGCCTCGACGCGCGCCTATGAACGGCTGACCGACGCCGACAGGCGAGCACGGCGATCCTGATGATCGCGCCGCCGCGCGCGCCGGACGGGCCGCCGCTGCGCTTCGGCAAATCCTACGCGGAGATCGCCAAGCTCTCCACCGACATCCGCGCCTTCTCGCCATCGACGAGGGCTTGCGCTCGCTCGGCTATTCCGCGCCGCGCATCTACGCCCACATCGTCGCCGACGGGCTGGCGCTGATCGAGGATTTCGGCTCCGAAACCATCGTCGACGCCAACGGCGTCCAATCCCCTCGCGCTACGCGCGAGGCGGCGGCGCTGCTCGCCGACACTGCACGGGCGCGACGCTGCCGCGCGACCTGCTGTTCGACGGGCGAAGTCCATACGCTGCCGGTCTACGATCTCGACGCGATGCTGATCGAGGTCGAGCTCGCGCTCGACTGGTACGCGCCGGCGATCGCGCGCGGCGCGCCGCCGTCGGGCGCGCGCATGCAGTTCCTGGCGCTCTGGCGCGAGATCCTGTCGCCGCCGCTCGCCGAGCCCGCTCACCTGGACGCTGCGCGACTATCATTCGCCCAACCTGCACTGGCTCGCCGAGCGCAATGGCCTGGCGCGGCTCGGCCTCATCGATTTTCAGGACGCGGTGCTCGGGCCGCCCGCCTATGACGTCGCCTCGCTGTTGCAGGACGCGCGCAGTCGGTGCCCGGCGACGTCGAGCTGCGTCTGCTCGCGCTCTATATGCGCCGGCGGCGCGGCAGGCCGATCCGACCTTCGACATCCGAGACCTTCGTCGCCGCCTACGCGATCATGGGCGCGCAGCGCGCCACCAAGATCCTCGGCCTGTTCGCGCGGCTCGACCGCCGCGACGGCAAGCCGCAATATCTGAAGCTCCTGCCGCGCATCGAGCAGACTATCTCGCGCGCAACCTCGCGCATCCGACGCTGGAGCCGCTGCGGCGCTGGTTCGAGACCCACCTGCCGCGCGCGCTCGGCGCGCCCGACTGGACGGACTGAGGCTCGATGGCCCGCTGCCGAAAACGGCGATGGTGTTCGCCGCCGGACTCGGCACGCGCATGCGGCCGATCACGCGAGACGACTGCCGAAGCCGCTCGATCGAAGTCGCCGGCAGGCCGCTGATCGACCATTGCCTCGATCGCCTCGCCGAGAGCGGCGTCGAGACGCGCCGTCGTCAACGTGCATTGGCTTCGCCGATCAGATCGAGGCGCATCTCGCCAGCGCGCACGCGCCGACGCATCGTCATCTCGGACGAGCGCGACGAAGCTGCTCGACCAGGGCGGCGGCATCAAGCGCGCGCTGCCGCTGGCTCGGCGACGCGCCGTTCTATGTCTGCAACACCGACGCGTTCTGGATCGAGGGGCCGCGCTCCAATCTGGCGCGGCTGGCGCGCAGTTCGATCCCGAGCGCGATGGACGCCTGCTGCTCGTCGCCGGCGCGCGCCGGCGCGGTCGGCGTCGACTGGCCCGGCGATTTCGTGCATGGACGCCTGACGGCCGGCTTCGCGCCGCGCGAGCCGCAGTCGGTCGCGCCGTTCGTCTACACCGGCGTCGGCATCATCGAAGCCGGCACTGGTTCTACGAGACCGCGGAGGACGTCTTCCGCCTCGCGCCGTTCTTTCTGGCGCGCGGCGGAAGGGGCGGCTGTTCGGCCTCAGGCTCGATGGCCTTTGGCTGCACGTCGGCCGCCCCGAGACGATCGCCGAAGCCGAAGCCGCCATCGCCCGCTCCACGCTGTAGCCGGGCTACGGGCGGCTTTCGCCGGCGAGCCTCTCGTATTCGAACCGCACCGTCTCGGCCCCGTGCAGCCGCTCCAGCCGTCGCACCAGGAAATGCCCGCGCGCCATGGCCTGAAAGTGCTTGGCGAACGCCGCGTTGACGGCGGCGCCGCCGACCGCGCCGACGACCGGGATCGCCTGGGCCGCGAGCTTTTCAGTGACGACGACGCCGAAGCGGGCGGCGAGCCGCGACAGGTAGGGCACCAGCATCGGCGAAAATTCGGCGGCGAGGCCCTGCTTCAGAAGCATGAAATTGACGTCGGCCAAACCGCCGGCGAGCTGGTCGCGGGTCGCATAATAGACCGACCGCCGCGCGTCGCCGGCGCCGCCCGCGCGCTCGCCGCCAAAGGCCAGCACGTTGAGACAGGCGAGCGCCGTCTCGGGGCTCGCCATGTCCTCGCCGTTCTCGCGGGCGATTTCGGCGATGGAGCGCAACAGGATCGTGGTGGAGACCGGCAGTTCGAGGGCGGTCGCAGCGATGCCGAAGGCGCCGCCGACGGCCCCGGTCGCCGCCGCGGCGGCCTGATGCCAGCGGTTGCGCGGCTTGCCGTTCGGCGTTGCGTCCAGCGAGCGCAGGGCCACCCTCAGCGCCGCCTTTAGCGCCGTGTCGGTCGCCAGCGCCACGGCCTTGCGCGCCGAATCCGGCAGCGTGCGGCCGATGGCGCGCATCTGGCCGCCGAACAGCCGCATCAGCCGCATGGCGAAGGTTTCGCCTTCCAGCGCCTTCACGGCGTCGGCGAGTTCCGCAATTTCGGCGCGCGACAGGCGCGGCGGCATTAACGTCATGGGCGTCACCCGGGCGTGATCGCACCGGGGCTCGGGATAGGCGCCCGGCCGCGGCTCCGCTAGCGGCTACGCTGCCACGGCGGCGGCGACCAGCTCCGGTTCGGGCAGGTCCAGTTCCACCGGCGGCGCGAAGTTTTCATTGCTCGCCTCGACATTGAGCATCAGCACCGGCGGCGCGGCGGCGATCTCGAGCGGCGCCTCCTCGAAGGACGGCTCCAGGCCGAGGCGTTGACGCAACTCGCGCGCCTCGGTCCGCGCGCCCCTTCGGCCACGAGCCGCCACAGCATCGCGACGATGGACGCGAGCGCGGGCTCGCTGCGCGCCTCGACTGCGTGCAGCATCTTCATGGTCAGCACATGGTCGACGCCGAGCGCCGCGGCGCCGCCGTGCTCGAGGGCGCATGCGACGGCGATGCGGAAGGCGGGGAGCAGATGCGGCGGCAGCTTGGCGCGGCCGTAGAGGGCGCCGAAGCTATGGCCGAGCGGGTCGCGCAGCCATCCCGCGACGCGCGCCGGCGGCAGTTGCGCCATGTCGGCGACGGCGGCGGTGAACAGGGCGACGTCGCCGCAGGCGAGCGCCCGCACGAGCAGCCCCACGGTCAGACGCCCGGCGCCGCGCAGCCAAGTCACGAGTTCCGCGCGCTCGTCGTCGGCGCAATCGGCGGCGATGGCGACGAACGCCTGCTCGCTGCCGTCGCGGGCGATCCGCTCGACGCGGCGCAGCGCGCCGCCATTCTGACGGGCGGCGAGGCAGGAGAGGTCCGCCGCGGTCGCAGCGGCCACCGCAGCGCGCAGCGCCGCCGGCAGCTTCGGTCGTTCGGCGAGCCGCTCGCGAACGACGGGATCGCCCTCGAAACGCTCGAACACCCGCCACAGCGCGGCTTTCGCCAACGCGACATCGACGTTGCCGATCAGCGCCAGCACAGCGGGGCGTTCGCCGATCTCGGCCAGCGCCGCGGCGACCGGAGCGCTCAACGCCGTACGGCGTGCGACGGCGGTTTGCGCGATCGCGTCGCCGATGCCCACGCAATCCACGAGATCGGCGTCGCCGAGCAGCGGCGAATGGGCGAGCGGCGCGCGCGAGACCTCGGATATGTCGTGGCACAGCGCGAGCACGATGGGGCGCGGCGCCCTCCGGGCGCTAGCGAAAGCTTCGGCCAGCGCGCGGCGGACGCCGGGCTCGGGATCGTCGAGCGCAAGGGTCAGCGCGATCTCGGCGTGAGCGCGCGCCTCCGGCGGCAGCTCGCAGTGAAGATAGGCGCGCGCCAGCGCATTGACGGCATCCGCGCGTTCGTGCGGAAAGGCGCCCGTCGTCCAGCTGATGAATCGGCGCACCAGACTGGCCTCATCGGTCAGGACAGGCGATTGCGCGATGGCGAGGGCGTTCACAGGAATTCCCCGAAACAAGGTCTCTCCCTTTTCTCGCCATTACGGTAAATGACGGCTTAAGAGCCCGCCCCAGGGAGTTAAAAAATGATCGCCGGATGTCAGCCGCATGCGCGGGGCGGCTATTATTTCGAGGATTTCGCTCCCGGCGCCCAGTTCGTCCACCGATTGCGCCGCACCGTGACGCAAATGGACAATATGCTGTTCTCCAACATGACGCTGAACCCGCAGCCGCTGCACATCGACGCCGAGTTCTGCGCCACGGAGACCGAATGGGGCCGGCCGCTGATGAATTCGCTGTTCACGCTCGGCCTGATGATCGGCATGTCGGTCAACGACCTCACCGTCGGCACGACGATCGCCAATCTGGGCATGACCGACGTACGCTTTCCGCATCCGCTGTTCGAGGGCGACACCGTTCACGCGACCACCGAGGTGCTCACCGCCGCGCGAGTCGAAGTCGCGGCCCGATGCCGGGCTCGTCGAGTTCCATCACCGCGCGCTTAAGCAGGATGGCGCCTTGGTCGCGGAGTGTCGGCGCACCGCGTTCATGCGCCGGCGCCCGCCGGCGACGATCGCGGTCTAGGTGCGCTCGGTCTTCATCGTTCCCGGGGACTACGCCGCGGCGCTGGCGAGCGGCGCCGACGCGCTGATCGGGGACGCCGCGTCGCCGCCCAGGCCGGCCCCGCGCTTTACCTGCGCCTGCCGCCGCTCGACCACCCCGACGCGCTCGCCGCCGTCAATGCCGCGGCAGCGCGCCGGCCGCGCGGCGTCGTGTTGCCGCTCTCGACGGGAGCCGCCGACGTGCAACGGCTTGGCGCGCGGCTGGCCGTCGAGGAAGCGCGGCTCGGGCTCCGCGGACGGCGCGATCCGCGTGCTCGCGATGGCCACCGAAAGCCCGCAGGCGATATTCGGGCTGCCGAGCTATCGCGGCGCCTCCAGTCGGCTGGAGGGCCTGATTTGGAGCGTCTCGCCGCTCGATGCGGCGCTCGGTGCGCGCTCGCCCTCCCGCGCCGCCGGCCCGTTGCGTCTCGCGCGTGACCTGACGCTGCTGGCGGCGCGGGCGGCGGGCGTGTGGGCGCTCGACGCGCCTTACGATCTCCTCGACGACCTCGACGGCTTGCGGGCCGAGGCCGTTGCGGCGCACGCCGACGGGTTCGACGGCAAGGTCGCGTTGAGCGCGGCGCAGGTCGCTGTCATCAACGAAGTGTTTGGTTGAGGCCGGCGCTGGGCGCCTTCTGTAAAATGCCGTTCAGCAGCTCCCGCGCCGTCGCCTCGGCGGTGAAGTTCGCCTCGTAGCGGCGCCGTCCCGCTTGGCCCATCGAACGACGCAAGTCCGCGTCGGACGCCAGTCGCGTCATCGCCTGGGCGAGGCCGGCGGCGTCGCCGGGGGCGACGAGCAGGCCGGCGTCGGCGATCACTTCGGGGCCGCCGCCGTCGCGGCCGCCAATCACCGGCTTGCCGAACATCATGCCTTCCAAATAGACGAGGCCGAAGCTCTCGTAGCGCGACGGCGCCAGCAACACCGCGCAGTCGCGATAGAACGCGCGCAACTCCGGCTCGTCGACGCGGCCGTGGAAAGTCACGCGGCCCGCGATGTCGGCGACATCGGCGCGGGCCTGAAACTCGGCCTTGTATTTGCCGCCGTCGATGGCGTCGTCGCCGACGATGTCGAGCCGCCAGTTCGGAAAGCGCCGCAACACCTCGGGCGCGGCGGCGAGCACGACGTCGACGCCCTTTCGCGATTCGAGCCGGCCGACGAACAGGAAGCGCTCGCCGGCTTCCTCGGCGGCGGCCCCGGCCCAGTCCGACAGCCCGTGCGCCGCGTAGATCAGGCGTTCGTTGGCGACGTTCAGCGCGTAGCGGCGCGCGATGTCCTCGACGATGGCGCGGCTGTTGGCGTGCAGCCGCGGCGCGTTCTCCAGGATCCAGCGTTCGAGCGCGAGCAGCGGCGCGCCGCGCGCGGCCATCCAATCGCGGTCTTCGCGGAGCGCCGGTTGCGAATCGAGCCAAAAATCGATCGTCGTCTGCAACGCGACAACCAGCGGAAAGCGCGGCTCCGTCAGGAAGGCGACGGGCTCGCAATCCCACAATGGCGCGTAAACGAGGTCGACGCGCCGCCGCTGATCGAGCTTGGCGACTTCGTCGAACATCGTTCGCGAGTGGTCCCAGATGGAGCGCGGTATCTCATGCGGCGCAACCAAGTCGGGCGGCGGCGCGACCGAAGCGACCGCCGCGCGGTGGACCCAGACGCCGTCCTCGAAATCTAGGCTCGGCTCTGCGCCGGCGCGGGTGAACACGTGGACGTGGTGGCCGAGGCGCGCCCAAGCGGCGGCGAGCTCGGCGACGTTGCGCGCGATGCCGCCGTTCTGTTCCGGCGGGTAATCCTGCGACACCAGCGCCAGGCAAAGCCGCGTGGGCGCGACCGAGACGGCGAGAAACGGCGGCGGCGTCGGCGACCGCGCGCATCAGCTTGCGATGCGGTTCGCGGGCGGCGGCGAGCCCGGCGGCGAAGCCGGACTCCGCCTCGGCCTCGAACCGCGCGAGATCGGCGCGCGCGAGCTCGCCGAGCGCAACGTTGCGCGCGACGTCGCGCCGCCAGCCGTCGACGTCGTCGAGCGCGTAGCGCAAGACCTCGGAGAACGCATGATGGCGCGCGCCGTTGCGCAGGCCGAAATAGACGCGGTTCTTGATCCGCGAGCGCCACTGGCGCGCCACCCGGTTGGCCTTGCGCATCGCGCTTTTGGCGAACTTGTGGTGGACCACGGCCCGCGGCAGCTGCGCGATCCCGCCGCCGGAATCGTTGATGCGGAAGAGCAGATCGGTCTCGTCGAGGAAATAATCGTATTCCTCATCGAAGCCGCCGAGCGCCAGCAACGCATCGCGGCGAAACGAGCAGTTGGCGCCGAGCAGGTGAGGAATTTCAGGCGAGAACGGAAAGTTCATGCGCGGCGCCGCCGTCGCCCAATATTCGGCGGCGTAGCCGCGCCGGTCGATCGTGACGTAACGGGCCTGCAACGTCAGGCCGGAAACTCGTAGACGAGGCCGCCGGCGGCGGCGACGGCGGCATCGTCGTAGGCGGCGTTCAGATCGGCGAGCCATTCCGGCTCGGGGATCGCGTCGTCGTCGAGGAACGCGACGATATCGCCGGCCGCCAGAGCGATGCCGACGTTGCGCGCTTGCGAAAGGTTGCGCGTCGGGCAATCGGCGATCTTGATTGTCGGCGACAAGGTTTTCAGCCAGGCGCGCGCGCCGTCGCGCGTCGGCCCGCAAACGACGATCAGTTCGAAGGCCGCATAGTCCAGCGCCAGGCAAGCCGCGACGGTCGCCTTCAGGAACGGCAGACGGTCGTCGGTGCAAACGACGACCGAGAATGGGCGGCTCATGCCGGCGCGGCTCGCGCGGCGATGGTCAGATCGTGCGGCGGCGCCGTCGTTGGCTTGCCCGCAGTCAATCCCGCTTCGCGCAGCATCTCCACCCACTCCGCGGCGTCAAACAAGCTGCGCGGCGGCTTGCCTTCGACCCCGAGGCTGCGGCGGAAGCGTGCGAAATCGCCGGCGTTGCGCGCGAGAGCGGCGGCCCAGGCGGGGCCGTCGAGCGTGACGACCACGAGCTCGCCGCCCGGCGCGAGCCGCGAGCGCCAATGCGGCAGAATGCTTTGCCTCAGCGCCGTGGAGGATACGAACTCCGCGACATGCGCCGCCACCAGCTTCGCGGCGCCGCCCCGCGGGATCGGCAAGTTGGCGAGATCGGCGAGAAAGGCGTCCTCGCTGTCGTCGCGCACTTCGAGCCAGCGGCAATCGCCCGCCTCGACGCCGCCGCCGCCGATCAGATAGGCGCCGGTCGAGAACGGCGCTCCTGCCGGCGGCTCCGGAGCCGCCGGCGCCGCGGGCGTCTCCGCGAGGCGGCGGCTCAGCGCGCGCAGCGTCGCCTCGTGTTTTTCGAGGCCCTCGGCGGCGAACGCCATCGCCTCGCGCGTCGCGATCTGGATGCGTCCCTCGAGCGCCTCGGCGGCGCGCGCCGTGCTTTGCGCCAGCATCGCCCGCGTCAGATTTTCCTGGATCTGCGCGCGCAACTCGACGAAAGCGCGCAAGCGCTCGATCTCGCGACGCAGGTCCTCGAACTCCGACCGCGCGCCGCCTTGAAGGTTGGTCACAGGCCGCCCCAGGCCTCAACGTCGCGCCGGAACACGACCGCCTGGCTCACCTCGAGGCGCGCGTGGGCGGGAACGCGCAGGCGAAGCTCGCAGCCGCGCTCGACGTTTTCTAGCGAGAAATCGACATGGACGAGCCCGTCGATGGTGGTGAAGAGGTCTTTCATCGGCGCGGTGCGGGCGGCGAACACCCGCCGGCCGTGCTCGTTGCACACTTCAAGCTCCACCTCGCCCTCCTGGTCGCCGGGGTCGCGCTGGATGTAGAAGCCCGCCGTGTAGCGGCCGGGGCCGAGCGTGATGTAGGGGCCGTGGCACAGATGGCCGGCGCGGCCGTCGGATTTGCGGCGGCCGTCGGCGGCGTCGAGCCCCACCGCTTTGGGCAACTCGCTGGCGAGAAAGCGAGCGTAAGCCACCAAACGCCATCTCCCGTTTCAGGCAACTCGGGACGGCTTAGGCGACGGTTTCCGTGAAAGCAACGGCGAAAACCAGGCCCCGGATCAGTTCGCCTTCTTGCGTCCCTTGCCGCGTCGGCGCTGACCCAGGCCCATGTCCTTGGCCATCTGCGAGCGGATCTCGGCGTAGCCCGGCGCGACGATCGGATAGTCTGTGGCGAGCCCCCATTTGGCGCGGTATTGCTCAGGGGTCATGTTGTAGCGGACGCGCAAGTGTCGTTTCAGCGACTTGAACTTCTTGCCATCCTCAAGGCAGATCACGTAGTCGGAGGTGAAGGATTTCTTGATCGGCACCGCCGGCCGCTGCGGCTCCGCCTTCGTGGCTTCCTCCGGAGTCTCATCCAGCTTGGCCATCACCGTATGAACTTCGGATATCAAGTTCGCCAGTTCGGACTGTGGAAGCGAGTTTTTGGTGATGTAAGCCGCTACGATTGACGCAACCAAGCGGACGACGTTGCCCGAATCCTCTGTCATAATATCAAATTCCTGACCAGAATTGTACAAACCGCTTGCGCTGCGCTCGCGTCGCCAAATCCGGCGGCGGTAATCCGCAGCAATGCGGAAACTGAAATTCGAACTGTTGAACTTCTTCCCCGATCGAATGATCGTCTTGGGTATACCCGATTTTTGGCACAATTCAATATTGGGCTGCATTAAATATTAGTGACGAGTTGAGTTGCTGGGCGGCCGTGCTGCATCGCGAGACAAGCCGAACGCAGCAACGTCGTTCCGGCGCGCGCCGCGATGCGCCGGCGGGGTTTTCGGGCGAAGTCGCGCGGCGGGGTGATATTTGGCGCCGTTGCGACTATATGCCGGGAAATTCCCGCGCTTCCCGGACGCCAATGCCGCCTCAGACGAATTCCAACGCCTCGCCGAACTCCCTGAATTTCGAGGCGCGCGGCACGTTTCTCGGCACGGTGAAGCTGCTCACCCCCTATATCTGGCCCACCGACCGCGCCGACCTCAAGCTGCGCGTCATGCTGGCGATCGTCTGCATGATCGCCTCCAAGCTCGTCACCATCGCCACGCCCTATGCGTTCAAATACGCCACCGACGCGCTGGCGCACGCGCCCGACGGCCGCCACAGTTTCTTGCCCGCGGCGCTGAACGGCATGTTCGCGTTGACGGCGCTCTACGGCGGGTTGCGCATCCTGATGGCGCTTACGCCAGCAGGGCCGCGACGCGTTGTTTGCGGCGGTGGCGATGAACGCGGTGCGTCGGCTGGCGATCGAGGTGTTCGTCCATCTGCATCGTCTGTCGCTGCGCTTTCATCTCGAGCGCAAGACCGGCGGCCTCACCCGCGTTCTCGAGCGCGGCCGCAACGCGATCGAGACCATCATCCGCACCTCGATGCTGACCGCGGTCCCGACCGTGCGTGGAATTCGCGCTGATCGTCGGCGCGTTTCTCATCACCTTCGACTGGCGCTATGTGGCGGCGTCTGGTCGCGATGATCGCGGTCTATCTCGTCGTTCACGACGGTGGCGACCAACTGGCGCATCTCGATCCGCCGCTCGATGAACGAGAGCGACACCGACGCCAACACCAAGGCGATCGACTCGCTGCTCAACTTCGAGACCGTCAAATATTTCGGCGCCGAGAACCGCGAGACGGCGCGCTACGACAAGTCGATGGCGCGCTACGAGCGGCTCAGCGTGCGCACCTATGTCTCGCTGGCGGTGCTGAACGCGGGCCAGGCGGTGATCTTCACGGTCGGCATGGTCGCGGTGTTGCTGATGTGCGTCGCCGGCATCCGCGCCGGGCGCAACACGGTCGGCGATTTCGCGCTGCTCAACGTGATGATGCTGCAACTCTATCAGCCGCTCAACTTCATGGGCATGGTCTATCGCGAGATCAAGCAGGCGATCATCGACATCGGTGCGATGTTCGACATTCTTGAGCCAGAATCCCGAGATCAAGGATTTGCCGGGCGCCCGCGATCTCATCGTGACCGCGCGGCGCGGTGCGCTTCGAGAATGTCGTGTTCGCCTATGACGCGGCGCGGCCGATTCTGCAAGGGCGTTTCGTTCGAGGCGCCGCCGGGTTCGACCGTCGCCATCGTCGGCCCCTCGGGCGCCGGAAAGTCGACGATATCGAGGCTGCTGTTCCGTTTCTACGAGCCGAGCAGCGGCCGCATCACGATCGACGGACAGGATATCGGCAAGGTGACGCAGACTTCGCTGCGCGCCGCCATCGGCATGGTGCCGCAGGACACGGTGCTGTTCAACGATACCGTCGCCTACAACGTGCGCTATGGCCGCGACGGCGCGAACGACGCCGAGGTGACCGAGGCGGCGCGAGAACGCGCGCATCGACCATTTCATCCGCTCGCTGCCGATGGGCTACGACGCCCAGGTCGGCGAGCGCGGCCTCAAACTTTCGGGCGGCGAGAAGCAGCGCGTCGCCATCGCCCGCACGATCCTGAAGGGGCCGCCGATCCTGGTGCTCGACGAGGCGACCTCGGCGCTCGACAGCTACACCGAGCGCGAAATCCAGGACGCGCTGGAGCGGGTCTCGCAAGGGCGCACGACGCTGGTCATCGCCCACCGGCTCTCGACCGTCGTCAACGCCGACGAAATCCTCGTGCTCGACAAGGGCGTGATCGCCGAGCGCGGCCGGCACGAGCAGCTGCTCGCCCGCGGCGGCGCTCTACGCCGCGCTGTGGAACCGCCAGCGCCAGGTCGACGAGGCGCAGGAGAAGCTGATCGAAGCCGATCGCGCCGAGCATGCATTCGAGGAGGGCGCCGAGGC
This sequence comes from uncultured Actinomycetota bacterium, assembly GCA_963825445.1. Classification (GTDB taxonomy): domain Bacteria; phylum Actinomycetota; class Actinomycetes; order Mycobacteriales; family Pseudonocardiaceae; genus Actinophytocola. The sequence goes on along the minus strand of CAWGTM010000001.1, from coordinate 11,047 downwards.
CGCGGAGTAACCTTCGCGCCGTGACTTTGCCCGTCATCGGCGCCAAAAGGCCGCGACCCGACTCAATCTGAAATCGCATGCCGAGGTCCGCATGGCGGTGATCAAATCAATTCGCGATCAGCTCGCGCCACTGCATCCCGAAGGCTACCCCTTCGTCGGCGGCTTCGCCGTGGCGACGCTGGTGCTGTGGTGGCTCTACGCGCCGCTCGGCTGGATCGCTGTTCGTCGTGACGCTGTGGTGCGCCTATTTCTTTCGCGATCCCGCGCGGGTGACGCCGTTGCGCGCCGATCTCGTCGTTGCGCCCGCGGACGGCCGGGTCTGTTTCGTCGGCGCCGCGACGCCGCCGCCCGACCTCGGCCTCGGCGGGCATGCCGATGACGAAGATCTCGATCTTCATGAGCGTGTTCGATTGCCACGTGAACCGCGCGCCGGTCGAGGGCCGCGTCGTGCGCATCTCCTACCGGCCGGGCCTGTTCCTCAGCGCCGATCTCGACAAGGCGAGCGAGGACAACGAGCGCAACGGCCTCGTCATCGAGAGCGCCGCCGGGCCGCTTCGGCGTCGTGCAGATCGCCGGCCTCGTGGCGCGGCGGATCGTCTGCTTCACCCAGGAAGGCGCGCGGCTCGGCGCCGGCGACCGCTTCGGGCTGATCCGCTTCGGCTCGCGCGTCGACGTCTATCTGCCCGACGGGCGCGGCGACTGTCGTCGGCTTGGGAAGCTCGCTGCGTCGCCGGCGAGACGGTGATCGCGCAGACGCGGCCCGACGAGCCGCAGCGCCTGTTCAGCCGGGGCTGAGGCGATGGACGGACCCCGTGCTCGACGCCGATCCGGCGTGCGCCGCGCGCTTCGCGCGGCGTGCCGCTGCGCGTGCTGGTTCCCAACATCGTCACGCTGATGGCGCTCTGCGCCGGCGTCACCGCGATCCGCTTCACCTTCGAGGGCTCGCTCGAATGGGCGGTGATGGCGATCGCCGCCGCCGCGGTGCTCGACGGCCTCGACGGGCGCATCGCCCGCGCGCTCAAGGGCACCTCGCGTTTCGGCGCGGAGCTCGATTCGCTCGCCGATTTCGTCGATTTCGGCGTCGCGCCGGCGATCCTGCTGTATTTCTCCGGCCTGCTCGCAGCTGCGCGGGCTCGGCTGGCTGGTCTGCCTGCTGTTCTGCATCGCCTGCGCGCTGCGGCTGGCGCGCTTCAACGTGATGATCGACGATCCCGACATCCCCGTCTGGCGCAAGGGATTCTTCGTCGGCATGCCGGCGCCGGCGGGCGCGGTGGTGGGGCTGCTGCCGGTCTACCTTCAGCGTGCTGGACGCCGCGCCGAGCGTCGGCGCGCGGCTGGTCGGGCTCGAAGCGGTCTATGTGCTGGCCATCGCCATTCTGATGGCGAGCCGGGTGCCGCATTTCTCCGGCAAGTCGATCGGGCGGGTGCCGCGCGAATATGTGGCCGTCGCGCTGATCGCCGTCGTTGCGGCGTTGCTGTCGATCGCCTATTTCCCGCTGGAGGCGCTGGTCGCGCTCGCCGCCTTCTATCTCGGCAGCATCCCCTTCGCGATCCGGCGGTTCCGGCGGCTCGAAGCCGAGCATCGTCGGGAGCGCGAGCGGTCGTGAGGCGCGCATGAATAGCGGTTTCCGCAGCTTGCGGAATCCTATAGGGTCCGCGCGCCTCGCCTAGGCAGGCGGGGCGCAGATAGAAAGGTTCAGATGTCGAAAGAAGAATTGCTGGAGTTTCCGGGTTTCGTGGTCGAATTGCTGCCGAACGCGACCTTCCGGGTCAAGCTCGAGAACGAACACGAGATCATCGCCCATACCGCGGGCAAGATGCGCAAGAACCGCATCCGCGTGCTGGCGGGGGACAAGGTGCTGGTCGAGATGACGCCCTACGACCTGACCAAAGGTCGCATCACCTATCGCTTCAAGTAGACTTCGCGTCGTGAGCGGCGCCGCGCCCTCGCTGGTGCTCGCCTCCGGGTCGCCGCGGCGGGTCGCGCTGCTGCGCCAGATCGGGGTCGAGCCGGACGCGGTGATCCCCTCCGATCTCGACGAAACGCCGCGCCGCGCCGAATCGCCGCGCGCGCTGGCGCAGCGCCTCGCGACCGAAAAGGCCGAGGCCTCGGCGGCGATCGCGCGCAAGCGCGATGAACTGCGCCGGCGCGCTCACTCTCGCCGCCGACACCGTCGTTTCGGTCGGCCGGCGCATCCTGCCGAAGGCGGAGATCGCCGACGAGGCCGAGGATTGCCTGGCGCTGCTGTCGGGCCGCGCGCACCGCGTCTACACCGGCCTGACGCTGATCACCGCGAACGGGCGCGAAGCGGACCCGGCTGGTCGAGACGCGGGTGCGGTTCAAGCGGCTGTCGCGCGCCGAGATCGACGCCTATCTCGAGAGCGGCGAGTGGCGCGGCAAGGCCGGCGCCTATGCGATCCAGGGTCTCGCCGGCGCCTTCGTGATCCGGCTTGTCGGCTCCTACACGCAATGTCGTCGGCCTGCCGCTCGCCGAGACCGCGGCGCCTGCTGGCGGGCGAGGGCTATCCCGTCTCGCGCCGCTGGCGGCCGGCATGAGCGAAACCCCGGCGCCGCCGCAGGCGCGGCCATGCCCGATCTGCGGCAAGCCGCGCAAGCCGGAATTCGCCCCGTTCTGCTCGCCCCGCTGCGCCGACATCGACCTCGGGCGCTGGCTGAAGGGCGGCTACGCGATTCCGGGCGCGCCGGTCGAGGAAACCGACGAGGATGAGGACTGAGGCGGGGGCGCCGGGTAGTGGGTCCCGCCGGCCAAGAAATCTCGCTGGCGCCGCCTGTCGTCCCCGCGAAAGCGGGGACCCAGAGGCCGGACGACGTGCGCTCCGCCTGGATTCCCGCTTTCGCGGGAATGACAGGGCGAGGCTCCAGCTAGGCATGACCGCTCCTGCGCGGCTTACTTCGGGTCCAGCGGCTCGACGCCCTTTGGCTTGCCGTCGGCGCCGACCATGATCTTCTCGATCCGCATCTCCGCATCCTTGAGCAACGCCTCGCAGCGCGCCTTCAGGGTTTCGCCGCGCTCGTAGAGCTGGATCAATTCCTCCAGCGTCACTTCGCCCTTTTCGAGCCGGTTGACGATCCCCTCCAGCTCCGCCATCGCGACTTCGAACGACATGCTGGAGATTTCGACGGCTTCGGCGCTCAACGGCGGCTCCTTGGGCCGCGGCGGGCGTTCGCGTCTAGCACGCCGCCGCCGCGCCCGCCAAAACGCAGGGCCGCCGCGAAAGCGACGCAAACCCGTGGCGCTTGTCATCGCCGAGGAGCCAACGTCATGGATAGTTTCTCTCAGCGCGAGGAAGGGTTCGAGCGCGCCTTCACGCAGCAGGAGGAGACGCGCTTCAAGGCGCGCGCCCGGCGCGACCGCAAGCTCGGCCTTTGGGCCGGCGAGACCCTCGGCCTCTCCGGCGCAGCGCTCACGGACTACGCCAGCGCGCTCGTGGCGCGCGGCGTCGCCGGCGCCGATGACGAGGCGCTCGTCGCCGACCTCGGCAAGGCTCTGCAGCCGCACGACGTTTCGCAACATCGCATCCGCCGCCGGCTCGCCGAGTTCGAGGCCGAGGCGATGGCCGAGCTTCAATCCGGCCGCTGAGCCGCCAGCGGCGCGAACCATTCCGCGACCTGCAGATAGACATCGCGCTTGAACGGCACGACGAGGTCGGGCAGCGCGTCCCAGCGCTCCCAGCGCCAGGCCGCGAATTCCGGCTTGTGCGCGCCGCCGGCGGGGCGTTCGATGTCGATCTCCGCCTCCGCGCCGGTGAAGCGGAACAGGAACCATTTCTGCGTCTGCCCGCGATAGCGCCCGCCAAAGCGGCCCCTGCGCGCCCTCGCGGCAGGTCGTAGGCCAGCCATTCCGGGGCCTCGGCGACCAGCGCCGCCGAGCGCACGTTGGTCTCCTCGTGGAGCTCGCGCACGGCGCCGCGGCGAGCGGCGCCTCGCCGTCGTCGATGCCGCCCTGCGGCATCTGCCATTCGTGGCCGGCGAGCGGCGCGCCGCGCTCGCGCCGCCGGCGGCCGATGAACACCTCGCCCGCCGCATTGACCAGCGCGACGCCGGCGCAGGGGCGATAGCCGGGATGCGGCGTCGTCGGGCTCACGGATTGGCGCGCGCGGCGCGGTCGGGCCGCGCAATCGATCAGCGCCGAGACCGGGGCGAGCGCGAAGCCCTTGGCCTCCAAACCCTTCGCCCATGGCGCGAGGTGGTCGAGCGTCGAGGGCAGCGCGCTGGCGACCAGGATCGCCGCGCCGCCGCGTCGCGCGATGTCCTCGGCTTGCGCGAGCGCGGCGTCGATCGCGGCGGCGTCGGCCGTCGGCGATGACGTCGGCCTCGGCCGCCTTCAGATCGAGGCCGGCGGCGAGGTCGCGCGACCTTGCTGAGCGCGGAGCTGCCGTCGTCGAGGTACAGCAGGCCGCGCCGGGCGATTTCCGCCAGCGTCGGCGAGACCGCGTCGGCGTCGGCGGTGAATTTCGCGCCGAGGTAATTCTCGATCCCGACATAGCCGGCGAAGCGCGCCATCAGCCAGTGCAACGAATCCTCGGTTCTGCGCGTCGCTCGCCTCGCGTCTTCAGCGTGTGCGGCCCGGGATCGGCGCCGGCGACGCCCTCCATCGGCGCTTGCAGCCAGATCTCGTGCCCGGCGGCGCGGGCGCGGGTCGCGACTTTCGCGAGTTCGGCGCCATAAGGGGCGAGGCCCGAGCGAGACGCCGGCGCGGCAGTCGCGCGATCGCGGCCTCGGTGCGTCTGCGGGTCGAGCCCGAGCGCCGCCGACGAACACCGCGATTCGCGGCGCGCCGTGGGTCAGCGGCGTCTCGGCGAACGGCCGGGCGTAGACGTCGGACGGCCGCGCGCCGTCGGCGGCGATCGCGCGGCAGCGGACCCATATTTCGACGTCTCGACGAGCCGCGCTGTCTGCGGCCGCGGCCGAGCGGGCGGCCGAGCGCCTCGCCGACCTCGATGATCTGCGGCCGCGTGGCCGCTCGCGCCGCCCGTCACCGCCCTTGCGCACGACGGAGACGGCCGCCGTCGGCGGGCGGCGGAGACGCGGACCTGCGGCGCTCGCCGCCGGCGTCGGCGACGGCGATGGCGTGGCACGGTGGTGATCGCGTCGAACGGCATGACGGCGACTTCGGCCGGTCGCGGCGCCGTGGCCCGCCAGTAGAGCGCCGCCGCAGCCAGCGCCAAACGCCGCGAATGCGGCGCGCCGGCTCCAGGCGCCGAGCGGGCGCAGGCGCGTGCGCAGCGGCGTTCGTGGACGCGCTTGGCCCAGAGGTTCGTTGAGTTCGTCCCGCAAGCCCTGGCTCCGCCGCGCCGCGCGAATCACTTGGCGGCATTTTCACGCGGCGCCGCCCTGTTGGGAAGCGAAATTTGCGGGGCAGGCGCGCTGAGAAAGTTCGCCGCCGGCGCCGATTTCCGGCTATAATGTCTAACTTTAGTTAGAATCGCGCGCGCGCGACTCCACCCCTGCCGAAAGTTGAGACGCTTTGACGGACGATATCGAACCCGCACCCGATTCCTATGGCGCCGATTCCATCAAAGTGCTGCGCGGCCTCGACGCCGTGCGCAAGCGCCCCGGCATGTATATCGGCGACACCGACGACGGCTCCGGCCTGCACCACATGGTCTACGAGGTCGTCGACAACGCCATCGACGAGGCGCTCGCCGGCCACGCCAAGCTGGTGACGGTGACGCTCAACGCCGACGGCTCGTGCACGGTCACCGACGACGGCCGCGGCATCCCGACCGGCATCCACGAGGAGGAGGGCGTCTCGGCGGCCGAGGTCATCATGACCCAGCTGCACGCCGGCGGAAAGTTCGACCAGAACTCCTACAAGGTCTCGGGCGGCCTGCATGGCGTCGGCGTCTCCGTCGTCAACGCGCTGTCGACGCTGCTGAAGCTGCGCGATCTGGCGCGACGGCCTTGAACACAGCATCGAATTCGCCCACGGCGACGCGGTCGGCGCCGCTGAAGGTCGTCGGCCCCGCGCCGATCGAGAACGGCACAGCCGAAGCGCGGCACGGAAGTGACGTTCATCGCCCTCGACCGAGACGTTCACGATGGTCGAGTTCGACTACGAGACCATCGAGCACCGGCTGCGCGAACTGGCGTTCCTCAACTCCGGCGTCCGCATCGTGCTGACCGACGCGCGGCCCGCCGAGCCCAAGCGCGAGGATCTCTACTACGAAGGCGGCCTGGAGGCGTTCGTGCGCTATCTCGACCGCGCCAAGACGCCGCTGATCGACAAGCCGATCCTGATCCAGCGGCGAGAAGCGACCACATCGCCGTCGAGGTCGCGCTGTGGTGGAACGACAGCTACCACGAGAGCGTGCTGCCGTTCACCAACAACATCCCGCAGCGCGACGGCGGCACCCATCTGATCGGCCTGCGCAGCGCGCTGACCCGGCAGGTCACCGGCTATATCGAGCGCTCCGGGCATCGCCAAGAAGGAGAAGGTCGACGTCACCGGCGACGATTGCCGCGAGGGCCTGACCTGCGTGCTCTCGTCAAATGCCCGGACCCGAAATTCTCGTCGCAGACCAAGGACAAGCTGGTCTCCTCGGAGGTGCGGCCGGTGGTCGAGGGCCTCGTCAACGAACTGCTCGGCGCAATGGTTCGAGGAGCACCCGCCGGAAGCGCAGGATCGTCGCCGGCAAGGTGTTCGAGGCGGCGCAGGCGCGCGAGGCGGCGCGCAAGGCGCGCGAGCTGACGCGCCGCAAGGGCGCGCTCGACATCGCCAGCCTGCCCGGCAAGCTCGCCGATTGTCAGGAGCGCGATCCCGCGAAGTCCGAGATCTTCATCGTCGAGGGCGACTCCGCCGGCGGCACCGCCAAGCAGGGCCGCAACCGCGAGTTCCAGGCGGTGCTGCCGCTGCGCGGCAAAATCCTCAACGTCGAGCGCGCGCGCTTCGACAAGATGCTGGGCAGCGAGCAGATCGGCACGCTGATCACCGCGCTCGGCACCGGCATCGGCCGCGACGACTTCAATCATCGACAAGCTGCGCTATCACAAGATCATCATCATGACCGACGCCGACGTCGACGGCTCGCATATCCGCACGCTGCTGCTGACCTTCTTCTTCCGGCAGATGCGGTCGCTCATCGAGAACGGGCCATCTCTACATCGCGCAGCCGCCGCTGTTCAAAGTCAAGCGCGGCCAGTCCGAGCAATATCTGAAGGACGAGCGGGCGCTCGAGGATTATCTGGTCGACGCAGGGCTCGAAGGCGCGCTGCTGAGGCTCGGCAGCGGCGAGCAGCGGGCCGGCGCCGATCTCGCCGCCGCTGGTCGAGGAGGCGCGCGCCGATGCAGCGGCTGCTGCGCGGACTGCATTCGCGCTACGACCGCGCGCGCGGTCGAGCAGGCGGCGCTGCTGGGCGCGCTGAAGCCGATGGCGGCCGCCGAGGAAGACGCGGCGCCGGCGCGGGCCGCAGCGCTCGCCGAGCGGCATGAACGCCATCGCCGAGGAGACCGAGCGCGGCTGGAGCGGCCGCATCGACAACGGCGGCTATGTGCTGACGCGCACGCTGCGCGGCGTCGCGCAGGCGATCGACGCTCGACGCCGGGCTGCTGGCCTCGGCCGAGGCGCGCCGGCTCGACGAGCACGCGCGCGCCGTTGCGCGACGCCTTCGCCGGCGCCCGCGATGTTCGTCCGCCGCGGCGACGAAACGCCGGTCTCCGGCCCCGTCGAGCTGCTCGAGGCGGTCAACGCCGCCGGCCGCAAGGGCGTCGCCGTCCAGCGCTACAAGGGCCTCGGCGAGATGAACAAGGACCAGCTCTGGGAGACGACGCTCGACCGCGAGGCGCGCTCGCTGCTGCAGGTCAAGATCCGCGAGGTCGACGACGCCGACGACATCTTCGTCAAGCTGATGGGCGACGTCGTCGAGCCGCGGCGCGAGTTCATCCAGGAGAACGCGCTGAGCGTGGCGAATTTGGACGTGTGAGGGCGTCAATAAAACCCGACGATGATTGGACGCGCTGCCCGTAGGAGACAGCTGGTGGCCGAAGTCAGACCAAAGCCGATGACCCTGGATGAGTTCAATATCTGGGAGGACGCTCAGGACGAGCGCCACGAGTTCGTCAGCGGCGAAATCACTCTCATGACGGGCGGTTCACAGGCGCACGCCCTTATCGCGGCAAACTTGATCGCGTTGTTGCGTCCCCGGCTGCGCGGTTCGCCGTGTCGCCCGTGTGGGTTGGATTTGCGGGTGGCGATCCCGACCGCCGGTAACTCGCGCTACCCCGATGTGACCATCGATTGCGGACCGTTCCGCGGCGAATCCCATGTCGCGTCCGAACCCGTCGTGGTGTTCGAGATACTTTCCAAGACAACAGCGACCTTGGACATGACTGACAAGCTTTGGGACTACGGCAGCCTCGCCAGCGTTCGCCAGCACGTCTGTTTGCACCAAGATCGTGTGCGCGTCCTCGTTTGGACTCGAGATGCGGAGGGCAAGCTCGCGCTCACTCACAGGAACGTCGATTCCACCGAGAGCTTGTCGGTCTTCGGCGTAAGCGAACCGATCTCCATCGCAGACATATATGAGGGGACGGGCCTGTAGGCCGATCCTACGCCAGCGGCAGTTGCTTCAGCTCGGCGATCGGCGTCGCGTATTGGCTGTGGCGGAAGTGGTGCGCGATGTAGATCTGCTCGTGCCAGCCGCGCGGAATGGCGCCGTCGAAGAAACGCATGCCGCGCACCGGCGAAATCTTTTGGTGCGGATGCGCGGCGTTGAAGTCGGCGATCGCCAACAATTCGCCTGTGAATTCGTTGAAGGCGTGTTCGACGACGCCGACGAGATCGTCGAAATAGCAGACGATGCGCGGCATCAGGAACGCCTCGTCGAAGTCCAGCACCTTCATGGCGTCGATGGTTGAGGAATAATAGTCGAGATCGAAGGCGATGAAGCCGACCGGCGCCGGCGAGGTCTCGGCGAAGGACGACAGCGTCTCTTTGACGGGCCCGAGAACGAGCTTCGCCGCGCCGAGCCGGGCCTGCAGCGCCGCTACGTCCATCTTGAAATATCCGGCCTGCCACAAATAGGGCAGGTCGCGATAGTCGACGGGCGCGGGCATCCCCGCGCCGGCGTCGAAGCCGTAGATGTCTACGCCGACCCCAGTCAGCTTGGTGACTTGCGCGGCGAGCCGCTCCAGCGCCAGCAATCCGTTGCCGCCGGCGACGCCGAATTCGATCGCCGAAAAGCGCGGATATCCGAGCCTGCGCGCCAGCCTGGCCGCGTTCAACAGGCCAAATGCGTAGGCCGGCCGGTCGATAGAGCCGATGTTGATGCTGGTTTCGAAGTCGAGAAATCGAAACTTCTTGTCGAGCAAGCGCAGCAGAATGAGCCGCGCAGGGTCCGGCTCCAGATACCACCTACGCAATCTCGCAAACACCGGCCGGCCCCAATCAATATCGTCATGACGCCGCCGCCGGCGTCGCGCCGTTGCGGCAAGTTCTGACGAATAGACACCGGCGCCGCGTCGGCGACAAGGCGATCGCCGGGGGCGAGCCCCCGTCCGGCGGCCGTTACTTCCCGTCCCCGAAAATCATGGTTTTGCTGAAGTGGCCGCCGTCGTCGGTGGTCGGCTCAACGGCGGCGCTGACGATCAGGTCGCCGCCCTTGTCGTCAACGCAGCGCCCAGCGGCCGTCGCGCTCTTCGATGCCGCGATGTGGCCGAGCCGCGGCACGTCGTCGCCGGGCCGCACGGCGAATATGTGGTCGCCCTCGCGCAGCCAGCGAAGCTGCGCCTGCGCGCCGACCAGCGCATAGCCGCCGACGTGGTCCTTGCACGTCGGGCGGGATCGCGCCCACGGGGCTGATGTCGATCCCGGCGGCCGTGTCGACTGCGCGCGCGATGGCTCGGCTGCGCGAAGATCGCGAGATACTCCATGCCGTTGATGAGCGGCTCTTGGTCGCCCGCCATCGTCATGTAGCCCGCGAAACCGACCGCGCCGGCGGCGGTGGCGAGCCTGCCGCCGATCAGCGCCAGATCGACGGCGCGCCGCCGCAGGCCGGCCGGCGCCAACGAGCGCGGCGAGCGATTTCTTCTAGCCATGCGGCGGCCTCCTCGGACTTGGCCGCGCCGCGCAGCGCGGCGGCGAGATCGACGAACGGATCGTCGCTGAGCGGCGAGGCGAGCGACTGCGTCATCGCTTCGTAGATGCGCGGCACGATCTTCACCGCCTGGTCGAGCATCGGGATCGGCGCCGGCGTGATAGCCGCCCATCAGGCGGAGGTCGCGCGTGTCCTCGAAGCGGGCGATCATGGCGCGGAGCTGCGTCACCAGCGCGCGCTGCTCGGCCGTCCACGGCTGCGGCGAGGCGCGAGACCGAGGCGAGCACGTTGACGGCCGGATAGCGGCCCTGGTCGGCGATGGCGCGGTCGAGCACGATGTGGCCGTCGAGCGTGCCGCGGATGCTGTCGGCGACCGGGTCGTTGTGATCGTCGCCGTCGACCAGCACGGAGAAGATGCCGGTGATCGAGCCGCGCGCCCTCCGCGCCCGGGCCCGGCGCGCTCCAGCAGGCTGCGGCAGGTCGCTGAACACGCTCGGCGCATAGCCGCGCGCCACCGCCGGCTCGCCGGCCGCCAGCGCGACGTCGCGCGCCGCATGGGCGAAGCGCGTGACCGAATCGACGATCAGCAGCACCGATTCGCCGCGGTCGCGGAAATATTCGGCGATGGTCATGGCGGTCTTCGGCGCCAGGCGGCGCATCATCGGGCTTTCGTCGCCGGTCGACGACGACGGTGACCGCGCGCGTCGCGGTTGTCGCCGAGCGTGTCCTCGAGGAACTCGCGCACCTCGCGGCCGCGCTCGCCGACCAGCGCGACGACGACGGTGTCGAAACCGCGGCGCGCGCGCGAGCATCGCCAGCAGCGTCGATTTGCCGACGCCGGAGCCGGCGAAGATGCCGATGCGCTGGCCGGCGCAGAGCGGCGTGAACAGATCGATCGACGCGCACGCCGGTCTTGATCGGCTCGCTGACGCGCGGCGCGGCGCATGCGCCGGCGGCGGCTCGGCGTCGACCGGCACCGCGCGCTCGCCG